>NZ_CP008876.1:0-355000 GCF_000725365.1 Terribacillus saccharophilus
TTCGAGGTGGAAGCGTGGTGACACGTGCAGCTGACGAATACTAATCGATCGAGGACTTAACTAAAACTTAAGTCAACGCCAAAGTCCAAGCACTCCGGTGCTTGGCCGCATGAGATGTCTGGCAAGACATGTTTCTTATCTAGTTTTGAGGGTTCATTCAATTGAATTCTTGAATTGTCTGGTGGTAATAGCGAAGAGGTCACACCTGTTCCCATGCCGAACACAGTAGTTAAGCTCTTCAGCGCCGATGGTAGTTGGGTTCGCCCTGCGAGAGTAGGACGTTGCCAGGCAAGGTAAAGGACTCCAGCACTGTTATGTGCCGATAAGGAGTCTTTTATTTTCGAAGCAGTGTCGATCAACATCGATTGCTTCGCTGAAAAAAACATGTTGACAACGAAAGTTGAAACATGGTATGATGTTCTAGTCGCCAAATGAGCGGCAGAACGAAATTGATCTTTGAAAACTGAACAAAACAACCAATTACGAATTAAACGACAAGATCGTAAGATCAACGTCAGCTCTAACGAGCAAAAGCATCAAAACTTTCATGGAGAGTTTGATCTTGGCTCAGGACGAACGCTGGCGGCGTGCCTAATACATGCAAGTCGAGCGCAGGAAACCAGATGACCCCTTCGGGGTGATTCTGGCGGAATGAGCGGCGGACGGGTGAGTAACACGTGGGCAACCTGCCTGTAAGACTGGGATAACTTCGGGAAACCGGAGCTAATACCGGATAGTATTTCCTTTCTCCTGATTGGAAATGGAAAGACGGTTTCGGCTGTCACTTACAGATGGGCCCGCGGTGCATTAGCTAGTTGGTGGGGTAATGGCCCACCAAGGCGACGATGCATAGCCGACCTGAGAGGGTGATCGGCCACACTGGGACTGAGACACGGCCCAGACTCCTACGGGAGGCAGCAGTAGGGAATCTTCCGCAATGGACGAAAGTCTGACGGAGCAACGCCGCGTGAGCGATGAAGGCCTTCGGGTCGTAAAGCTCTGTTGTTAGGGAAGAACAAGTACGAGAGTAACTGCTCGTACCTTGACGGTACCTAACCAGAAAGCCCCGGCTAACTACGTGCCAGCAGCCGCGGTAATACGTAGGGGGCAAGCGTTGTCCGGAATTATTGGGCGTAAAGGGCTCGTAGGCGGTTTCTTAAGTCTGATGTGAAAGCCCACAGCTCAACTGTGGAGGGTCATTGGAAACTGGGGAACTTGAGTGCAGAAGAGGAGAGTGGAATTCCACGTGTAGCGGTGAAATGCGTAGATATGTGGAGGAACACCAGTGGCGAAGGCGACTCTCTGGTCTGTAACTGACGCTGAGGAGCGAAAGCGTGGGGAGCAAACAGGATTAGATACCCTGGTAGTCCACGCCGTAAACGATGAGTGCTAGGTGTTAGGGGGTTTCCGCCCCTTAGTGCTGAAGTTAACGCATTAAGCACTCCGCCTGGGGAGTACGGCCGCAAGGCTGAAACTCAAAAGAATTGACGGGGGCCCGCACAAGCGGTGGAGCATGTGGTTTAATTCGAAGCAACGCGAAGAACCTTACCAGGTCTTGACATCCGCTGACAATCTTGGAGACAAGACGTTCCCTTCGGGGACAGCGTGACAGGTGGTGCATGGTTGTCGTCAGCTCGTGTCGTGAGATGTTGGGTTAAGTCCCGCAACGAGCGCAACCCTTGATTCTAGTTGCCAGCATTAAGTTGGGCACTCTAGAGTGACTGCCGGTGACAAACCGGAGGAAGGTGGGGATGACGTCAAATCATCATGCCCCTTATGACCTGGGCTACACACGTGCTACAATGGATGGTACAAAGGGCAGCAAAGTCGCGAGGCTAAGCAAATCCCATAAAACCATTCTCAGTTCGGATTGCAGGCTGCAACTCGCCTGCATGAAGCCGGAATCGCTAGTAATCGCGGATCAGCATGCCGCGGTGAATACGTTCCCGGGCCTTGTACACACCGCCCGTCACACCACGAGAGTTGGTAACACCCGAAGTCGGTGAGGTAACCTTTTAGGAGCCAGCCGCCGAAGGTGGGATCAATGATTGGGGTGAAGTCGTAACAAGGTAGCCGTATCGGAAGGTGCGGCTGGATCACCTCCTTTCTAAGGATAATTGGAACTACTACTTCGTAGTAGACATCGTGATTGGTTGTTTGTTCAGTTTTGAGAGATCAATCTCTCTTGTGAACCTTGAAAACTAGATAAGAAACAACAATGCCAAAACATCAAACTTTAAAGCCGACAATTTATTGTCGCGATTTATAGATTTATCATGCGTTATTAGTTAAGTGAAGAAGGGCGCACGGTGGATGCCTTGGCACTAGGAGCCGATGAAGGACGGGACTAACACCGATATGCTTCGGGGAGCTGTAAGTAAGCTTTGATCCGAAGATTTCCGAATGGGGGAACCCGCTATCCGTTATTGGATAGTACGTATTACTGAATACATAGGTAATACGAGGCAGACCCGGGGAACTGAAACATCTCATTACCCGGAGGAAGAGAAAGCAAATGCGATTTCCTGAGTAGCGGCGAGCGAAACGGAATTAGCCCAAACCAGAAGGCTTGCCTTCTGGGGTTGTAGGACACTCCTTTGGAGTTACAAAGAAACCATATAGACGAAGCGGCTTGGAATGGCCCGCCATAGAAGGTAAGAGCCCTGTACTTGAAATGTGGTTTCCTCCGGAGTGTATCCTGAGTACGGCGGAACACGTGAAATTCCGTCGGAATCCGGGAGGACCATCTCCCAAGGCTAAATACTCCCTAGTGACCGATAGTGAACCAGTACCGTGAGGGAAAGGTGAAAAGCACCCCGGAAGGGGAGTGAAATAGATCCTGAAACCGTGTGCCTACAAGTAGTCGAAGCCCGTTAATGGGTGACGGCGTACCTTTTGTAGAATGGACCGGCGAGTTACGATCCCCTGCAAGGTTAAGTTGTATAGACGGAGCCGCAGCGAAAGCGAGTCTGAATAGGGCGATATAGTAGGTGGTCGTAGACCCGAAACCGTGTGATCTACCCATGTCCAGGGTGAAGGTCAGGTAACACTGACTGGAGGCCCGAACCCACGCACGTTGAAAAGTGCGGGGATGAGGTGTGGGTAGGGGTGAAATGCCAATCGAACACGGAGATAGCTGGTTCTCTCCGAAATAGCTTTAGGGCTAGCCTCAAAGGATGATGGTTGGAGGTAGAGCACTGATTGGACTAGGGGCCCTCATCGGGTTACCGAATTCAGTCAAACTCCGAATGCCAATCAATCTACTTTGGGAGTCAGACCATGGGTGATAAGGTTCATGGTCGAAAGGGAAACAGCCCAGACCGCCAGCTAAGGTCCCAAAGTGTGTGTTAAGTGGAAAAGGATGTGGCGTTGCTTAGACAACCAGGATGTTGGCTTAGAAGCAGCCATCATTGAAAGAGTGCGTAATAGCTCACTGGTCGAGTGACGCTGCGCCGAAAATATACCGGGGCTAAACACACCACCGAAGCTGCGGATTGACATCTACGATGTCAGTGGTAGGAGAGCGTTCTAAGGGCAGTGAAGGTCGATCGTGAGGACGGCTGGAGCGCTTAGAAGTGAGAATGCCGGTATGAGTAGCGAAAAAAGAGTGAGAATCTCTTTCATCGAAAGCCCAAGGTTTCCTGAGGAAGGCTCGTCCGCTCAGGGTTAGTCGGGGCCTAAGCCGAGGCCGAAAGGCGTAGGCGATGGACAACAGGTTGATATTCCTGTACCACCTAAATCCGCTTGAACGATGGGGGGACGCAGGAGGATAAGGAAAGCGCGCTGCTGGTTATGCGCGTCCAAGCCGTGAGGAAGTTGAGCAGGCAAATCCACTCAACACTAATTCCAGGCGGTTATGGGGAGGGAAATTTAGTACCGAAGTTCCTGATTTCACACTGCCAAGAAAAGCCTCTAGTGAGGAAATAGGTGCCCGTACCGCAAACCGACACAGGTAGGCACGGTGAGTAACCGAAGATGATCGGGAGAACTCTCGTTAAGGAACTCGGCAAAATGACCCCGTAACTTCGGGAGAAGGGGTGCTTCTTTTAAGGAGAAGCCGCAGTGAAAAGGCCCAAGCGACTGTTTAGCAAAAACACAGGTCTCTGCAAAGCCGTAAGGCGAAGTATAGGGGCTGACACCTGCCCGGTGCTGGAAGGTTAAGGGGAATGGTTAGGGACTTCGTCCCGAAGCTGTGAACCGAAGCCCCAGTAAACGGCGGCCGTAACTATAACGGTCCTAAGGTAGCGAAATTCCTTGTCGGGTAAGTTCCGACCCGCACGAAAGGTGCAACGACTTGGGCACTGTCTCAACGAGAGACCCGGTGAAATTATACTATGCGTGAAGATGCGCATTACCCGCGACAGGACGGAAAGACCCCGTGGAGCTTTACTGTAGCCTGATATGGAATGTTGGTACAGCTTGTACAGGATAGGTGGGAGCCTTAGAAGCCGGAGCGCTAGCTTCGGTGGAGGCATCCGTGGGATACCACCCTGGCTGTATTGACATTCTAACCCAGAACCGTTATCCGGTTCGGAGACAGTGTCAGGTGGGCAGTTTGACTGGGGCGGTCGCCTCCCAAAGAGTAACGGAGGCGCCCAAAGGTTCCCTCAGAATGGTTGGAAATCATTCGTAGCGTGCAAAGGCAGAAGGGAGCTTGACTGCGAGACCTACAAGTCGAGCAGGGACGAAAGTCGGGCTTAGTGATCCGGCGGTGCCGTATGGAAGGGCCGTCGCTCAACGGATAAAAGCTACCCCGGGGATAACAGGCTTATCTCCCCCAAGAGTCCACATCGACGGGGAGGTTTGGCACCTCGATGTCGGCTCATCGCATCCTGGGGCTGTAGTCGGTCCCAAGGGTTGGGCTGTTCGCCCATTAAAGCGGTACGCGAGCTGGGTTCAGAACGTCGTGAGACAGTTCGGTCCCTATCCGTCGTGGGCGTTAGAAGTTTGAGAGGAGCTGTCCTTAGTACGAGAGGACCGGGATGGACGCACCGCTGGTGCACCAGTTGTTCCGCCAGGAGCATAGCTGGGTAGCTACGTGCGGAAGGGATAAGTGCTGAAAGCATCTAAGCATGAAGCCCCCCTCAAGATGAGACTTCTCATCATTTTAAATGAGTAAGATCCCTCAGAGACGATGAGGTAGATAGGTTCGAGGTGGAAGCGTGGTGACACGTGCAGCTGACGAATACTAATCGATCGAGGACTTAACTAAACTTAAGTCAACGCCAAAGTCCAAGCACTCCGGTGCTTGGCCGCATGAGATGTCTGGCAGGACATGTTTCTTATCTAGTTTTGAGGGTTCATTCAATTGAATTCTTGAATTGTCTGGTGGTAATAGCGAAGAGGTCACACCTGTTCCCATGCCGAACACAGTAGTTAAGCTCTTCAGCGCCGATGGTAGTTGGGTTCGCCCCGTGAGAGTAGGACACTGCCAGGCAGTTCTTTTTTGTATACATATTTATTATTGTTCCACAGTAGCTCAGTGGTAGAGCTATCGGCTGTTAACCGATCGGTCGCAGGTTCGAATCCTGCCTGTGGAGCCACTGCTTCCTTAGCTCAGTCGGTAGAGCACCACCATGGTAAGGTGGGGGTCAGCGGTTCAAGTCCGCTAGGAAGCTTATAAGAAAAACCCCAGAGACACTGAGTTTCTGGGGTTTTTCTTATGCTCCTTTATAGTTATTGTAGAGCTATGGAACTTGCAATTGATCAAACTCAAGATTTGTGTGCGTGGAGGTCGAAAAATGCGTGTTATAATCCCTGTATCTAACCGCAATTACTTATTTATTATTAGTAAGAGTAAAAAATTAAATTTGTGCTATTTGTACAATCGTAAAAAATGATTTCTGTATCAATAGTCTAAGTCCACTCTCTTTCTTCATGACAGATCTCACTTATTCTTTTGAACCAAATGAGTATAAGATAATCTTTAACAAATTTCATAACTTCCAGTTAACCCTTCAAATAATGCTTCGTCAAGTTATCAACAGCTTCTATTGTAAGATTCAAAAAGTCAATTGCAATAATATATATGATATAAAATTCATTTGTTTAATGAAAAAAGGAGAGAGATATGTATGTTAAAGGAAGATTATCATATAGCTGTACCAACAGCTTTTTATAGTGATGAAAGTTTAAATGTTGAAGGGACAATCAATCATATAAAGCATTTATATCAAAAGGGTGTCCGTTCTGTATTAGTTTGTGGATCTACAGGTGAACAGCACAGCTTGAGTCTAGGTGAAAAGTTAATTTTGTTGGAAGCTATAGGAAAAGAGCAAGAGTTAGTTAATAATATGGAAATCATTTTTGGAGTAGCTTCTATAAGACAAAAGGAAGCAGAAGAACTTGCTAAGCATATAAGTAAAACAAATATAGCAGCAATATTGATAGGATACCCGCCGTATATAAAACCTTCTCAAGAAGAAGCTATTAGATATACTGAGAAAATATTATCATCTTCAAAAAAACAGGCAATCTTATATAACAATCCTGCGAGAACCGGTTTTGATTTAGAAGTCGATACCATAAATAAATTATTAAATTTAAAGAATATTATTGGGATTAAAGAAGCTGGGGAGAAAAGTAAAATCGAAAAAATAAACATAGAAAGTGACAAACAGTATTACATTTATGCTGGAGGAGAACAAGGATTAGAAGATAAGATAGCACATCATGGTTTTAATCGTTTATCTTCTATAGCGGGTAATTTGGATCCTGAAGGAATTAGAAATTGGTTTGAAGTATTACTAAAGGGACAGAATCATCGTGGAGAAGAGTTAGAGGAAATGAAGAACTTACTAGATACAATTTATGCGGGTTCACTGTTAGTTAACTTAAAAAAAGAATTGAACAGTCGTGGTGAAGACTTAGGTGTTTGCAGAAGCCCTCTTGGTAATTAAGTAAAAAACCTTGATCTGAAAAGGGAGATTAATCAATCAACTTTAGCCATCAGCTGACCAAACCGACCAGTAATTTCAATACCTTCTTCAAACTAGCGTACTTATTGCTATATATAGCCCGATATAACACCATCCACCCTATACTGCCGCATAGGATATGAACCATGGTAAGGTTGGGGGGAAACCGTTCAAGTCCACTACCCAAGCTTATAGAGAAAGCCCTAGAAATGTGATGTTTCTAGAGCTTTTTTATGCTTTCCTTTAATTTTTGAAGGAGAGTATTTATTTAGACGTCCGTCCAGTTGACCGCCCAACTTTTAATCAAGCCCAATCATCTTTTAACAAAGACAAAGTAAGTGCATCATGAAATTGATTTCTTTGATAAAAGTAACTACGTAATAATCCTTCTTCAGAGAAACCGAGTCGTTTTAATAATTTTCTTGATCCATGATTATTAGGATAGACTTGAGCTCCAATCCTATACAATTCCAAATTACCAAAGGAATAATTTAAGATTTCTCTACAGGCTTCCATTGCATAACCACTTCCCCAATAATCAGGGTGCAAATCAAAACCTATATCTGCTCTCTTACCTTTAAGAAAGATATTGCTGATCCCACCACTACCTATGAATTTATTGCTCTCCTTCAACATGATGCTCCACATTATACCAATCTGTTTATCGTATGCTTCTTGAAACATATGGATGATTTCTAGGGCTTCATCACGACTATTGAGTGGGTCCGTTCCATAGTATTTAGTTACATCATCACGCGAAAGGATATCGAAAAAATCCTCGACATGTGGTTCGGATAGTTGAATTAAGTATAATCGGTCTGTTTCTAAATCGGGGAAATCCATATACTCACCCTCAATTACTTCAGATTTATTATTTTATTGATTATAATTTAAATAGTTTAAAGAGCACTCGGTTTTTTAGTGTTTAGGCTTATACTGTTTTATATCTTTATATCTTTATATCTTTATATCTTTATATCTTTATATCTTTATATCTTTATATCTTTATATCGCAGAATATAGTGTGCTTTTTTCATAGGATTTTCAGTATCCATGTAATAATCCTCTGCAATCCAATATCTTTCTTTATACTTTCTTAATCTCTCTTCAAAACTTCCTATGTAAGCATCGCGATCAAGTGCGCGCTCGTGCCTTATTTCCTGAGGACAATCCAGGAAAATGATATAATCATAGAAATCCTTCCATTCTTTTCTTAGTAGGAAGATGCCTTCAACAATTACTATACTCTTACTAGTAAACTCTATGGACTTATTTTTAAATGTATCTTTTTCTCTTTCATAAAACATCAATTGAATATCAGAGTGATTGTTATTTAGCTTTTTAAATAAGTTATCTCTCAAGTAAATCGTATCCCACTGCAAATGGTAATACTCAAACCATTCCTCATGACCTGTATTATATCGCTTGGCATTTTCCACCACGTGGTCGTCAATATGTATGACGACAGTGTCATCAAAATTGCTTTTAAGCTGATGCACCAATGTCGTTTTCCCTGAGCCGCTTAAACCATCTAAGGCGATGAGAAATGGTTTATTCTGGTCATGTTGTTTAAATCTCTTTTTTATTTGCTGTATTAAATCTTCCATTTGAATTAATCCTTTCGCCGTTTCCAGCTTGTTTCATATTATTTTTACGATATTAAACAAAGAAATAGTCATTTGGAACATTAGTACTAACGAATAACTGATGTGAACATAATTTAGTGTACCTGATACACAAAAGTTCAATCACAGAATCATTGTAACAAAAAGCCGCATACAAACGTATGCGGCTTTTCTCATGACCTGTACTTCTGATAATTCTTATTCCCGCCAGATAGATTGTATACTTCTTCAAATCCCATGTTACGCAAAATATTTTGTGCAGCATTACCTGTGACACCACTGTTGCAGTAGCAAAGGGTCGGCTTTTTCGGATCAAGTTCTTTTGCTTTCTCCCTGAGCTCTGCTAAAGGAATGCTATGAGCTTCTGGCACGTGGGATGTTTCATATTGGGACCGCGCGCGTGTATCAATGATCTGAAAAGATTCACCTTGGCTTAGCCGATGCTGCAGTTCTTTTGGCGTAAGCAGCTTATTATGCTTCTTGATTGCATTATCCAGTGCCATACCTGTATACATGACTGGATCCTTTGTTGTGCTGAATGGGGGAGCATATGCTAAATCGAGATGGAACAGGTCCTCTGCCTTGGCTCCAAAGGTCATAGCTGTTACAAATACGTCGATGCGCTTGTCCACGCCTTCTTCACCGACTGCTTGAACACCAAGAAGAAGACCGGTTGCTCGGTCAGCAGTTGCTTTTATGGTAATCTCCTTGCCACCAAGATAAGCAGCGCGAGCAGGTTTGATATTATGCAGCGTCTCGATATCATATCCATGCGCAAGAGCCTCTTGTTCATTCATACCGGTCTGCCCAACAGCTAATTCGAATATACGGACAATACCGGTGCCAAGAATACCTCGGTGAGCAGAAGTGCCACCGGTAATGACATCACCTGCTATGCGCCCCATCTTGTTAGCAGTGGAACCGAGCGGTCGATAGAGCGGTTTACCTGTAATAACTGAGAAGCTCTCTGCCACATCACCGACTGCATATACATCCGGCAAATTGGTTTGCATTTTTTCGTTTACTGCAATTGCTCCGGTTTCTCCAATTTTGACGCCAATCTTTTCAGCTAAAGCTGTATTCGGCTGAACACCAACAGCCAGGAAAACTATATCAGATGCAATGGTATCTCCGCTGGAAGTAATAACCTCTGTATTGGTAATACGGATAGCTTCTTGTCCGAGCAGCAATTTTACACCATGCGCTTCCAAAGTATCGGCCACATGATCAGCTATATCTTTATCCAGATGTTTCATCACCTGGTTGCTGCGCTGAATAATTGTTACTTCAATTCCTAGATGAGTCAGTTGTTCAGCCATTTCCAATCCAATATAACCGGCACCAATGATGGTAGCTTTCTTTGGCACGCTAGATTCGATGAACTGGTCGATTGCACCTGCATGCTGAATCGTACGAACGTGAAAGACATGCTCCAGCTTTGTGCCTTCTATATCAGGTGTTATTGGACTAGCGCCAGTAGCGAAGACAAGAACATCATACGTGTCCGTCATTGTTTCTTCTGTATCCAAATTTTTTATAGTTAAGGTTTTAGCAGCATGATCTATATCAATTACTTCGTGTCTGGTCTGAATCGAGACATTATAGCGTTTCTTGAACCATGCTGGATTGCGCGGATTTAGTGTCTCCAGATCCTCGACTTCATCACCGACAAAGTAAGGGATGCCGCAGACGCTGTAGGATATATCATAATCTCTGTCATAAATGCGAATATCAGCTTCTTCGTTGTTTCGGCGTGCTTTGGCAGCAACAGACGTTCCGGCTGCGACGGATCCTATTATACGAATTTTCATAGTATCTCTCCTTTAATGGATGATAATGAGCCAAACATATAATCCTGTAAGTGTCAGTAACAGCGTTGGTATAGTCAGGATGATTCCTGACTTGAAATAAGTACCCCACGTGATACGCATGCCCTTTTGTGACAGTACATGAAGCCATAAAAGAGTCGCTAATGATCCAATCGGTGTGATTTTCGGACCAAGATCGGATCCAATCACATTTGCATATATAAGGGCTTCCCGTATCGCGCCGGAAGTGGATGTCTGGGAAATGGCAATCGCGTCAATCAAGACTGTCGGCAAATTATTCATAACTGATGACAGGATGGCTGCGATAAAGCCCATGCCCAAGGTTCCAATGAACATGCCTTGATCGGCAACATACTGAATGCTATCAGCAAGTATGTCAGTCAAACCTACATTACGCAATCCGTAGACAACCACATACATACCGATAGAGAAGAAAACGATATTCCACGGTGCATCTTTCACAACAGCTTTAGTTTCGACTGCTGGACTGCGCCGAGCAAAAGCCAAGAAAATAAAAGCAATACTGATGGCTACAAAAGAGACAGGGATATGTAAGAACTCGCAAACCAAGTAACCGACTACCAACAACGCTAACACATACCAAGATAGTTTAAACAATTTCTTATCTTTAATTGCAGTCATTGGTACTTTCACAGCTGCAGTATCATAGGTTGCAGGTATTCGTTTACGGAAAAATAAATATAACACCAATATACTTGCTGCAAGCGAAATAAAGTTAGGTACGATCATTCGAGATGCATATTCTAGAAACGTTATATCAAAGAAATCGGCAGAAACGATATTCACAAGATTACTTACAACAAGCGGCAAGGATGTCGTATCGGCAATGAACCCGCTCGCGATAATAAATGGAAAGACGAGTGCTTCGTCAAGGCGCAGTGCCCGAACCATTGCCAGAACAATGGGTGTCAGAATCAGAGCCGCTCCATCGTTTGCGAAAAAGGCAGAAACGACCGCGCCAAGCAGACAGACGTAAATGAACATCTTTACACCATTACCTTTGGCAGCAGCGGCCATATGTAAAGCAGCCCATTCAAAAAATCCAATCCTGTCCAGAATGAGTGATATTAATATGATTGCCACAAACGCCAAGGTGGCATTCCAGACAATTGCTGTCACTTCCCATACATCCGTAAAATCAACTACACCTGCCAATAAGGCTAGTATAGCTCCGCCACAGGCTGTCCAGCCGATATTGAGATTCTTAGGCTGCCAGATGATAAAAATAAGTGTGATAAGAAAGATAGTGCAGGCTAGAACAGTTGTTAACATGTGTATAAAAACTCCTTACTTAACAAGTGATTGCTTCTGCTTTGGTCCGCAACTTTACAAGCTGCTCGTCATTCTCGTCCAGTTGACTGAGAATTTGCTCTACCAAGGCACGCTGTTCACAAGTCTCGTTGAAACGATAATAGCGCCATTGTCCGCGCCTTTCTTCGTAAACAAGACCTGCTTTTTTATATTTACGCAAGTGCTGGCTGATTGCCGGCTGGCTGACTTCAAACATGCCTACCAGTTCACAGACACAGTACTCTTTTTCCGTCAGTAATTTCATTAGCAAAAGACGTGTTGGATCATAAAGGATCTTTAAAGTCTCTGTAAGCTTTTCAGTCGATAAAGCAGCTGTTACCGTCATCAAAATTCCTCCTTCTGAAACTAGTATATAAGCATTTTATTATATAAGGCAATTGTTATATACTTATAATAGACAAAGAAGTGGCGTGACGTCATGCAATTGAGGAGGAGGCTAATCTATGATTCTGAATAAAGGTGGTAAGTTAAGCACTGCATATTTTCTATCTTATCTAGAGCTTGTTGCAAGCTTCAGGAAATGCAGTGCAGCAGAAGTTTATGACATTGTCTTTGAGAGGCTATTTGACCGGGATAAAGCAAAACTTGGTCCAGCTAGCTTTCAAGCATTCGAAACAGCATATGAGCAGTTCAGTAAAGAGCATGAATCCTTATAAGGGTTCATGCATTTACTTTATAGAGGACTCTAATACCAATCACCACCTCAAGTACCCCAGTTTAAGAAAGCAGCTTTATGCGTTATAATGATAGTAGCAATCATTATTTCACACACAGTTTTAAAATAGATTGAAAGAGAGTGTTCACTAATGGGACGTAAATGGAACAATATCAAAGAGAAGAAAGCTTCAAAGGATGCCAATACTAGCCGGATTTACGCGAAGTTCGGCCGGGAGATCTATGTAGTTGCCAAACAAGGCGAGCCGGATCCGGAAGCCAATCAGGCATTGAAGTTTGTCTTGGAGCGTGCGAAGACGTATAACGTACCGAAAGCAATCATCGATCGTGCAATCGAGAAAGCTAAAGGCGGCGGCGAAGAGAACTACGACGAAATGCGCTACGAAGGTTTCGGGCCGAGCGGCTCTATGATTATTGTTGATGCATTGACAAACAATGTGAACCGTACAGCTCCTGAGGTTCGTGCTGCATTTAGTAAAAATGGTGGAAACATGGGTGTCAGCGGATCTGTTGCGTATATGTTTGATGCGACAGCAGTCGTCGGTATCGAAGGCAAGTCCTCAGATGACGTATTGGAGATTCTGATGGAGGCTGATGTCGATGCACGTGACATCATCGAAGAAGACGATGCGGTCATCGTTTATGCAGAGCCTGATCAGTTCCACGTTGTACAGGAAGCTCTTAAGCAAGCTGGAATCGAAGAGTTCACTGTAGCTGAGCTTTCTATGCTGGCACAGAATGACATCACCCTTGATGCAGAGGCACAGGAGCAATTCGAGAAACTTGTCGATGCTCTTGAAGATCTGGAAGATGTGCAGCAGGTTTATCATAATGTCGATTTAGGTTAATGGCAGTAAAAGGAATGCTTAGAGTCACTAAAGACTCTAAGCATTTTTTTATTCAGTTGAGTTATTAATCGTCAGGACCTTTAGCCTGTTTTGTTCGGGAATGGATATATTTTACAGGTATATAGGGTGAGGAAATGCAGTGATTGGATAAAAACCATCTAGCCATGAATACAGAGGTTTTCTACATGCCAATATTCCCATAAATTTAATCTTTAAGGCAAGGGAGGTAAAGTCTAGTTGAGCAAACTGACAGCAGATGCACAGATTCAGGGAATTAATTATACAAATAAGCAATGTCCTTTCCCTATGACTAAGGACTTTTGCTGGAAGACAAAAGTAATTTTTCGCAGCTTTTAAACAATCATTACACTAAATTAACAGAAAATTATTACTATAATCATGCAGGAGATTCCCGTATCTATGCATATGCTCCTCATTTCTCCCGACGCTCTTCCCGTAACCGACATAATCTCGTAATCTATCTATAACATCTGAGCGATATTACATAATCTGTCATTTTAGAAGGCTGAGGTGGAGGAGGTTACCGGGCAAGACCATATCATGAAAAAGGAGAATGAGAAGATGCAGAAACGTATGGCAAAATGGCTCAGTATTCTGGCGGTCGGTGTATTTCTCTTGTCATTGCTTTCTCCTACAGCTTCACGAGCACAGTCTTCTGAGCGAACTTCTGTAAAAGCGAGTGAGGGTGTAGCAGCGAAGGTGGACAAGGATGTTACGTCACAGTTCAAAGCGGATGGGCAGGTGACGTATCTGGTTAAGCTGAAGGAACAAGCGGATACGAAGAAGGCTGCAGAGACTGCAGTCGAGAAGGCGAAGAAGCAGTCAGCCAGTTTGTCAGCTAAGGAAGAGAAGCGCATTCAAAATTCAGCTGTTGTCAGCGATTTGCGGGTAACGGCAGATGCTTCTCAAGCGAATTTGCTTGATTACTTGAAGCAGGCAAAGGACAAAGGGGTTGTTAAGGATTATGACTCTTACTATATCGTCAATGCATTGAAGGTAACCAGCTCCAAAGAAGTGATGGATGAGATAGCTGCTTCTGAGGAAGTAGAGAAAATCTTACCAAACAGAGAGCGTAAAATTCTCGAGCCTGCAAAGGCAGAAGAAAAGCAGGTTGCCGCTTTGGCTGAGGAAGTCGAAGCATGGGGCGTAGAAAGAGTCGGGGCACCTGCGGTATGGCAGGAAACCGGCTTGGATGGTACTGGTGTCGTCATCGGTGGGCTGGATACTGGTGTACAGTATGACCATCCTGCGTTACTTGAAAAATACCGCGGCTATAATCCAGCTGATCCGGATAATGTTTCCCATGAATTCAACTGGTATGATGCAGTCGACGGGGAAGCAGTACCGTATGATGACTTGGATCATGGTACACATACAATCGGTACAGCTGTCGGTGCAGAACCCGATGGCTCTCAGGATATTGGGGTTGCGCCAGGTGCGAAATGGATTGCGGTAAAAGCTTTCCATCCTGATACTGGACTTGGGCAGACAACGGATGCCATCTTGCTTGATGCTGCTGAATGGATGCTTGCACCAAAGGATGAAGAAGGCAACCCTCATCCAGAGCAAGCGCCAGATATCGTCAATAACTCTTGGGGCGGCGGTCCAGGTCTGGATGAATGGTATCGGGAAGTTGTCCAAACTTGGCGAAATGCCGGTATCGTGCCAGTGTTCTCTGCTGGTAATGATGGAGATGGAGATGCGACAGTATCAGCACCTTCCAACTACCCAGAATCAATCTCTGTAGCAGCAACGGATAGTCAAGATGGATTGGCAAGCTTCTCATCTCGCGGTCCTTCTCCATATGATGGAGAAATCAAGCCGGATATTGCGGCTCCGGGAGTGAATGTCTATTCTGCGGTAAGCGGCAGTGATTATAGTGCAGCATTCAGCGGCACATCGATGGCAGCTCCGCATATAAGCGGTGTTATTGCCTTACTTCTGCAGGCGGATAGTTCGTTAACAGTCGATGAGATCGAGACGATATTGTACGATACAGCTGATCGTCAAACGAGCAGCGATTATCCGGATGAAATCAATGAAGGGTTCGGTCATGGTATTGTGAATGCTTATTTGGCAGTATCCACGATCGCAACTGGTGTTGGCGAAATCAATGGTAACGTCTATCAGGATGGCGATGACGAAGAACCTGCTGTAATTACACATGAAGCAGTGTCAGAATTGTATCAAGGTGTTGCCACTCAGCTCACAGCAGAAGTGACGGATAACATCAGCGCAGATACAGTAACGCTTCAATACAAAAAAGATGAAGGAGAATGGCAATCAGTTGATGCTGCGCTTGTAGAAGGAAACGCAGCAAGCGGTACGTATCAAGCAGTGCTGCCAGCTGAAGCGACAACAGGTGAAACACTCGTATATAAATTCGTCGTGACAGACTTTGGCGGTAATACAACAGAGACGGATGCGTTCGAAGTGGAGCTCATTGCGCCGCTTTCAGTTGGATATAGCCAGGACTTCGAAGAGGAACCAGCAGGCTGGACGTCATTTGGCGATCAGAACTCCTGGGAGTGGGGTGCTCCAGCTGCAGGCCCTGAAGCAGCAGCTTCTGGTGAGAATGTATACGGAACAGGTGCTTATCCTAACAATGCCGATGCAACTTTGCTAGCACCGCCGGTAGCAGTACCAGAGGATGGAGAAGCGTACTTGCAGTTCCAGACATGGTTTGACTTGGAAAGCCGTTATGATTATGGCCATGTGGTCGTATCGACGGACAAAGAAAACTGGGAGCAGGTAGGCTCGTACAACGGCGCGAATGGCGCTTGGAGCGCTGAACAAATTGATTTGGGTGACTTCGCCGGTCAAACAGTTTATGTCGGATTCCATTTGGAGACAGACGGCAGCATCAGTAAACAAGGCTGGTATATCGATGACGTAGCCATTTCGGATTCTTCCAGCACCTCTGCTTCTATTATGAAAGGCACAAAGAAAGTAAAAGAGGACGCGAAGCAGACGAAAGATAGTGCAAAGAGCAAGAAAAAGGTAGATGCGAAGAAGCTTGCTCCAACACCAATTCAAAATGTACAAGGTCCAACATTGCCGGATGGACAAGCAGATCCAGCAGACATCAGCCCAACTGCTTTGCCGGTTGATGCGACAGTGACAGTACAGGAAACAGGTAGAAGTGTACAGACCGACCCAGCAGACGGCAGTTACCGCTTGTTGCAGGCTGCAGGTGATATAACGCTTGAGGCTGCTGCATATGGATTCCACTCCAGCACGGCGCCAGTTACCGTAACAGAGGGATCTGCTGTTACACAGAACTTCACGCTTGATCCTATTGCGGAAGGAACGGTTTCGGGTACTGTGACGAATGCGCAAACAGGTGAACCAATAGCTGGAGCAAACGTATATGTGGTCGAGGATGCAGCGGTACAGCCAGTAAAAACCGATGATAGCGGCGCTTATACGCTGACTGCTTATGAAGGAACGTACACACTTAAAATCACAGCCCCATCCTTCAAAGGAACAGAATTCGAAGTAACAGTGAATGCGGATGAAGCGACAGAACAAAATGTTGAGCTGGAGCCATTCATCGGATTTGCCGGAGAAATTGGCTATGACGATGGAACAGGCGAGAATGCACATGCCTTTTACGATGCCGGAAATGGCTGGGCAGTGAAATTCACGCTGGCGGAAGGACAATCTTCTGCACAGGTGACAGGCGGCTTGTTCCGTTTCTGGGATGAAAGCTTCCCTACACCAGGAGGAACGAACTTTGCAGTAGAAATCTATGATGCTTCCGGAGAAGACAGTGCACCAGGTAAGAAACTTGCCGGCCCGATTGCCGGGGAAGCACTACGAAATGGAGAGTGGACTCAGGTCGACTTGGCTGGAGAAGGTGTTGTAGTAGATTCTGATTTCTATATTCTTTATGTCCAAACAGATCCGAATCCTAACACGCCTGCATTGGCAACAGATGAAGACGGAGAATTCTCCGGACGCAGCTGGCAGAATGTAGGGGGAGAATGGAGCCCTGTTCCAGAAGAAGACGGGAACTATATGATCCGTGCGCTTGTTGACTATGAGGCACAGGCACCAGTCATTACCTCGCCTGCTCCAGACACAGTCACGAAAGAAGACAGTGTGACGGTGGAAGGGACAGCTGCAGCTGGAGGAACAGTAGAAATCAGCAATAACGGTGAGGTTGCTGCGTCAGTTGAAGCAACAGATGAAGGGGCCTTTGCAGCGGATGTAGAGCTGACAGAAGGTGAAAACAGTCTGACAGCTGTCACAAAGCTTGAAAATGGCAGCACAGCACCATCTGAAGCTGTGACAATCATCCGGGATCAAACGGCGCCGGAGTTAACAATCACAGCTCCAGAAGATGGCAGCAAGACAAATAAGGAGACGGTGACTGTTACAGGGACTGCATCTGATGATTATTTAAACAAGCTGACAATCAACGGGGCAAAAACAGATGTGAAAGAAGATGGAACATTCTCCAAGCGTATTCTATTGGATGAAGGTGTTAATGAGATTAAAGTAGTCGCAACAGACCAAGCAGGAAATAAAGCGAAGCAGGTTATTGAGCTGGAAGCCGACTACACAGCTCCTGAGCTGGAGAATGTAAAACCGGATCAGGATGCCCAAGTGCAGCCTGGAGAAACAGTTGTCATCTCCTTTGAATCAGAACCTGGTTTGGAAGATGCAACCTTCTACTTGAAAGCACCGCTGACGAATTTCCGTACAACATCACAAGCAACAGAGCTGCCGATGCGGGAAACAGAAGATGGTCTGTATGTAGGTTACTGGACAGCAACATCTTCTGCAAAGCTTGATGGAGCAGATGTTGTTGTGAAAGCAACAGATGCATTCGGTAATGAAACGGAAGCAACTGCGGCAGGAAAAGTGTTTGTAGAATAATAAAGAAGAGCTTTGAACAAAACGCAAGTTTAAAAAATGAAAGATGGGGCTTCCACGAGTTAACGAGAAGCCCCATCTTTTTATGGTTAATTGATTATTTAACATCGTGAATGACTCGAAAGCTAGAGAGAGTTTTTCCTATCTCAGAAGTGCAGCAGGTGATGATAGCAATATCTTCTAAATGAATGTAATCTGTTTATGCTTTTCTTAATATAAAGAAAAAAGTCTTATCTGATGATTGTTCTTTGATATCCATAATACCTAAAAGAGTATTTTCATCAATCTTTCTAAATATATCTATAATACCTTTATTATCGTAGATCATTGCTGAAGTAATTTTTCCTCTATGATTTACTTTTCGTAACCTTGCTGCACTCTTATTCGTGTTTATGATAGGTCGCAATAATGTCATAGATGGAGAGAGGATTTGCTTCGGTATGTTTTGCAAACTTTGCAAAAGAAGATTTAAAGGAAGTAAACTTGGACTAATAGTATAGAGAACCCCATTACTTTTTTTGAAAACTAAAGGGTGGACGTGTTCTTCATCGATAAATTCTTTTCCATACCAACCAGATGCTGTGAGAAGCCCCTCTAAGAGATGCCCAGTTACAATTTCTTCGCCTTTCCACATGCCTATCATTTCTTCAGGTTCGACGATATCAAGCTGGTCATAAAAAGCAAAGGCCTCTGATTGTGAAGTGCCATCACGTAATATTATGTTTAGAAATTCGATATTTTCCATTAGTCCAACTCCCATAGGTTTAATTTTTCTAATCGCCTATTTTCATAGTAGCATAGGATTTATTTCTTACTAAGTGAAGCACTGAATGAACATTTTCGATAGCAGTAGGGATTATTAAGGGAAAGAAAGCTTCCCTAGTTGTAGGCTATTGTACGGTGTTGCAGCATGGTGATGGAGGAATGTTGTTGCCAAACAAAGCAACTACTGTTGAAAGATATTTATAGAATAAAAAAGACCCGTCAGTGACGGGTCCTTTTCTTATATGCCAATAGAGATATATTTTGTTTCCAAGTAAGGCTCAATTCCTTCAATTCCGCCTTCACGGCCGACGCCGCTTTCCTTCATACCGCCAAATGGAGCTTGTACGGCAGATGGGCCGCCGTCATTCCAGCCAACAATACCATATTTCAGGTTTTCGGCAATGTACAGACCACGGCGATAGTTTTCTGTGAAGAAGTAAGCTGCCAGACCAAATGGAGTATCGTTGGCCAAACTGATTGCCTCATCAATTTCGGTATAAGTTGTAATCGGAGCGACTGGACCAAATGTTTCTTCGTGCATGATGTCCATGTCATCCGTTACTTGATCAAGAACAGTCGGGTTGACGAAGAAGTAGCCTTTATCGGCATCAGCATTATATGTGCCGCCAGCAAGGACTTTAGCGCCTTTGGACTTTGCATCATCAATTTGAGCTACGATTTTATCAAAGCCTTTCTTATTGATGACAGGACCGATTTCAACACCTTCTTCAGTACCTTGACCTACCTTCATTTCTGATACTGCTTTAGTGAATGCTGTTGTAAATTCATCTTTTATGGATTCATGGACGAGCAGTCTGTTGGCACAGACACATGTTTGTCCCGCGTTCCGGAATTTTGATGCCAGAGCATGCTTCACAGCGCGGTCAATATCTGCGAACTCATCAACAATAAGCGGAGCATGTCCGCCAAGCTCCATGGATACATGCTTCACACTATCAGCGCTCTGTTTCATAAGCAGCTTGCCGACAGGGGTAGAGCCGGTAAAGGAAATCTTACGGATATGAGGGTGCTCGGTGAAAATCTTTCCGACTGTTTCTCCATCAGCATTTACATATTGAATGACGTCCTCTGGAATGCCGACTTCATGCGCCAGTTCAACCAAGCGAATGGCTGTCAGTGGTGTATCGGGTGCTGGTTTGATTATGAATGTGCAACCTGCAGCTAGTGCGGGAGCTGCCTTTCTTGTAATCATAGCTGCCGGGAAGTTCCAAGGTGTGATTGCTGCAACTGGACCGACAGCTTCACGAGTTACGAGCATTCGCTTATCGGTGGTGGAAGCAGGGATAGTGCGGCCGTATACACGTTTTGCTTCTTCTGCAAACCATTCAATATAGCCAGCTGCATATAATACTTCGCCTTCAGATTCTTTGAGCGGCTTACCGTTTTCCGCTGTCATCAAAGCAGCAAGTTCTGCTTTGTTTTCCACCATCTTATCATGCCAAGCGCGGAGAAGCTTACTGCGTTCAGTTGCAGAAGTTCTGGACCAAGAATGGAAGGCTTGATGAATTTTTTCTATTTTCTTGTTGATTGCTTCTTCTGAATCAATTGCTACTTTTTCGATCAATTCGCCGGTGGCTGGATTCGTTACATCAAATGTCTCTGTCATGTCGAATGCCCCTTTTCTAATTTATTTCATAGGAAAAGCATAACAAGGAATTTTTCTATCAGACAAAAAAATTGCTCACGTTTTTTTGCGTTCATGTTTATATTCCTGTTTTGAGAGGAAAGTATGCAAGAAGAATAGATGTTATTAAAATAGCTGAAAACGTTGATATAACAGGGGTTTCACCAAGTAGAAGAGGGGGTTGTCTGCAGATTAATTATCTGAATTAAAAGAAATTATGAAAGTGGGTTTACAAACCCTTGCATTCCTGTATATAATAACTCTTGTCAGTTTCGAGTTACGAAAAACGCAACGATGAAAAACAGACATCCTGGCCCGTTGGTCAAGCGGTTAAGACACCGCCCTTTCACGGCGGTATCACGGGTTCGAATCCCGTACGGGTCATCAAGCTGGAGGATTAGCTCAGCTGGGAGAGCATCTGCCTTACAAGCAGAGGGTCGGCGGTTCGAGCCCGTCATCCTCCACCACTTGTTTTTAAAAGAAGTTAATAAAAAGTGTTGACAAGTTATTTGGATGATGATATGATATCATTCGTGACGTTCGAGTCAATCAATTAAATAGTTTGCCGGTCTAGCTCAATTGGTAGAGCAACTGACTTGTAATCAGTAGGTTGGGGGTTCAAGTCCTCTGGCCGGCACCACTTATGTTGGAGGGATAGCGAAGTTGGCCAAACGCGGCGGACTGTAAATCCGCTCCCATCGGGTTCGTAGGTTCGAGTCCTACTCCCTCCACCATTTATTGGGCTATAGCCAAGCGGTAAGGCAACGGGTTTTGGTCCCGTGATCGTTGGTTCGAATCCAGCTAGCCCAGCCATTTACTTCTTTTCAATAGAATGTTTTTGAGCCATTAGCTCAGTTGGTAGAGCATCTGACTTTTAATCAGAGGGTCGAAGGTTCGAGTCCTTCATGGCTCACTTTATAGATCAGTTCCAGTAACTGTTTCTATTACGCGGGTGTGGTGGAATTGGCAGACACGCTAGACTTAGGATCTAGTGCTTCGGCGTGGGGGTTCAAGTCCCTCCACCCGCATCATCATTACTTTACTGCTGAGCGGAAGTAGTTCAGTGGTAGAACACCACCTTGCCAAGGTGGGGGTCGCGAGTTCAAATCTCGTCTTCCGCTCCATATGGGGCCTTAGCTCAGCTGGGAGAGCGCCTGCCTTGCACGCAGGAGGTCAGCGGTTCGATCCCGCTAGGCTCCACTCATATGAAAGTCGTCCATCTGGGCGGCTTTTTTTAATTTCTTAGGCATAGGGAGAAAATCTTCTATGCCTTTTTTGTTTATTCTTAAGCCTATCGGGAAACAGTTTAGATAAAAGTCTTTTGATAGGAGGATACGAATGGAGGATAGTCATACATATAGGCGCAGGAATGTGCTGTCTGGTTTTTTGTTCGGTGTCGGTTTGGTTGCTTTTATTGATGAAGCAGTTTTTCATCAGCTTTTGCATTGGCATCATTTCTACGATTTATCTTCTACGACATGGGGGCTTGTATCGGATGGCTTCTTCCACGCGCTGAGCTGGTTTGCAACAGTTGGAGGTTTGTTCCTTTTTGCGGATCTTCGCAGACGCAGAAGTTTGATTCCGCTTAGATGGGTCGGTGCTGTTATGCTCGGAAGCGGTGTTTTCCAGCTGTACGATGGCCTAATACAGCATAAATTATTCCGCATTCACCAGATTCGATATGGAGTGGATATCTTCTATTATGACCTGATATGGAATGGTATCGCTGTCCTGTTAATTGCAGCAGGCATCTGGTGTATCCATCTTTCAAGGAGGAAAGAGCATGTACGTTGATAAATTTGCTCTATGTATCGCCTTCTTCTGTATACTATCTTATCTGCTGGCAATGAAGTATTCTGCCAAGAGTTTCAAAGCCTGGCCGCTGCGTAAGCTGCTGTTATTTGTAAGTGGAATTGTCATTGGTCTTCAAGCTGTGGCGGGGCCGATTGCTATGCATGCGCATCATAGCTTTGTATATCATATGATCGGGCATCTGCTGCTCGGGATGCTCGCTCCGTTGTTGCTCGTTTTATCACAGCCTGTCACCTTGCTTTTGCGTGCGCTTCCGCAATCAGGAGGGAGAGCTGTCTCTCGTATTTTTCGAAGCAGATATGCGCGTTTCCTAATTCATCCGATCACTGCAGCTGTATTAAATATCGGAGGGTTATGGCTTCTTTATACAACGCATCTATTTCATTACATGCATCAATCATCCTTGGTTTCGATGCTCGTTCATTTGCATATATTTGCAGCAGGTTATTTGTTCACGCTGGCTATGCTATATACAGATCCGGTTTCGTACCGGAAAAGTTATCTTTACCGGGTAATTGTTTTTGTATTTGCGCTTGCAGGACACGGCATACTGTCGAAGTATTTATACGCAAACCCGCCTATGGGCATAGCTGCTGCAGATGCACAGCAGGGGGCAATGTTAATGTACTACGGCGGGGATCTAATTGATCTTACTATAATCGTTATATTGTGCTGGCAATGGTACCAAGCTGCTGCTCCTAAAACTTCATTATCTGCTGCAAAAGCTGCCGAATAAGGCAGCTTTTTTCATGGTTGCTGATATTTTGGTAAAAATAACGCTATAACAGATTTACAAAGTGTCAAGACACCTGTAAACTTAATGTGTCAAATAATACATTTTCGCAGAGGTGCTGGAATGGAGAGAGCAGTAGCAAATCAAAAAACAGGCAAACCGATTTCTGAGCGAAAACTGCTCGGTATTGTCGGAACAGGCTGGTTGTTTGATGCCATGGATGTTGGTATTTTATCTTTTATTATTACCGCTTTGACATTGGACTGGGGGTTATCATCACAGCAGGCAGGCTGGATAGGCAGTGTCAATAGCATTGGGATGGCTGTGGGGGCATTTGTGTTCGGAATTATGGCGGATCGAGTAGGCCGTCGAACAGTTTTTATGATCACGATTTTGATTTTCTCTATTGCAAGCGGATTGTCGGCTTTAGCAGCATCTTACTTAATTTTCGTTGTGCTGCGCTTCTTTATTGGTGCAGGGCTCGGCGGTGAGCTGCCAGTTGCGTCAACATTAGTATCGGAGTCTGTCGCGCCAGAAAGACGGGGGCGCATGGTCGTACTGCTGGAAAGTTTCTGGGCAGTAGGCTGGCTGCTAGCAGCGATTATTTCTTATTTTGTCATTCCGGATTACGGCTGGCGGGTAGCTCTCTTACTGACAGCGATACCTGCATTGTTCGCAGTCTTTCTTCGTAAAAATCTGCCGGACTCGCCGTCTTATACAAAGCTGAAGCAAAAAACTTCTGTCATGGCTGGTATTCGTCAGTTGCTGGCTAAAGGATTTGCTAAGCGCAGCATGATGCTTTGGATTGTATGGTTTTGTATTATGCTCAGCTATTATGGCATGTTTTTATGGCTTCCAAGTGTAATGGTTGAGAAAGGATTCGATATGGTCCGAAGTTTCGAGTATGTATTGATCATGACACTCGCGCAGCTGCCAGGTTATTTCTCTGCTGCTTGGCTGATCGAAAAGGTGGGCAGAAAGCCGATTCTCATCATTTATCTTATCGGTACAGCCATTAGTGCTGTTCTTTTCGGTAATGCAGAGTCAGCGGGTATGCTGCTTATGGCCGGAATGTTGCTATCATTTTTCAATTTGGGTGCTTATGGTATTTTGTATGCTTATACTCCGGAACAATATCCTACTGCTATACGTGCTACCGGCTCTGGAATTGCAGCAACCGCAGGAAGGATCGGAGGTATCCTTGGACCATTACTGATCGGTTATCGCGGTTCATTAGGGATATCAGTCAGTACTGTGTTCCTTTTATTTTGTGTGACAGTTCTAATTGCTGCAGTGGCGGTGTGGCTTCTTGGAGAAGAAACGAAAGGTAAAACGCTTGCTTGATGCGTTATTTCGGTCCTGTGTGGTAAAGTAGAGCGAGAGTAAGAAGGAGGTTAGCGCTTTGTTTTCCATACAAGATTATACTGAGGCAGTTAGTGTCTCGTTACAAAAGCATTCGGAGGATGTAATAAGTGAATTGAAGCAGATTTTCCAGCTGCCGTTCCTTCCGGAAGTGGAGAAAATTGCTTTTCGTTTGTTCAAGGAGCCAATGGCTTTTGAACTGACAATCATGTATTATGCGCTCGATGCAGACGGCAATGAACGTTATTATGATGAAATGGGCGATAAATATGCTGGTGGAAGTGAAGAAGTGGCAGAGGAGATCCCATATTTCCAGCTGCCTGATACGGCTACCGATGCATTCGAAGCTTTCCGTGAACTGCAAGAGGATGCTGTAGAAAAAGCGGATGAACAGGTGATGGTTGCCTGGTTTGCTGACTGCTACAAGCGAGCTGGCGGAGATGCTTTCCCGCTGGAGGCGAGTGTCGGTTTTCATAGCGACGTGAAAGCTTATTTCCTTAAACAAGGTGCTTGGACGGAAGATCGCCATTAATTGAAAGTACGTACTTCGTGTACGTGCTTTTTTTTATGCAAAAAAAAATTAACAGCTTTCCTTGCGGGCTGTTAATTGCTCTATACATTCTTTCTTTGTTTTTCGTATTCGTTTAATAAGTCATCAAGCTGTACGCTGGCAGTGACAACTGGTTCGGATGTAAGCGGCATGCGACGGGACAGGTTTAGCATGTGGTTGCGCGTCTGTTCAATTTTTTCCAAAAGATTGTCTAAAGTAACCATTTTAACCTCCAGAATCTGATATACTATTTGTCGTTAAGAGTACCCTTTCTTTTTTTATTTAAAACATCATTTTTTAAAAAAATATAAAAAATAAGAAAAAAACTGTTGCTGGCACACTATAAGGTTTGAGAAAAAGATATTTTTTTGTGAAAGTGAAACCTTTTCGGAACGTCATTCGTTATCAAGAAGCCGCAGTTAGGCGGGAGGATTTTCATGGAGAACATCATAAAATATCATATAAAAAACGTCAAGAAGGGTGATCACGCGGCCTTCGAGGAAATCGTTTCCTTTTATCAGAACAAGGTGTACCATATCGTATACCGAATGGTCGGAGACAGCCACGAAGCGCAGGATATCGCCCAAGAGGCATTTATCCGTGCTTACACCAACATCCATTCTTTTGACGAAAACCGGAAATTCTCCACATGGCTTTACCGGATCGCAACGAACTTAAGCATCGACCGTCTGCGGAAGAAGAAGCCTGATTTTCATCTGGATGCTGAGGTGAAGGGAACAGAAGGATTGGATATGTATTCTCAGTTGGCGGCTGACCAGGCACTGCCTGAGGAAGAAGTCGAAAGCATGGAGCTGCAGAGTTATATCCATAAGGAAATATTGTCCCTTCCGCCAAAGTATCGCGGCGTTATCGTACTGCGATTCCTGGATGATTTATCATTAGCGGAGATCGGCGAAATCCTGGACCTGCCGCTCGGGACAGTGAAGACGCGTATCCACCGTGGCAGAGAACTACTACGGAAAAAACTGCGCCACGTATAAAGGGGGGTAATACATGAATTGCGAAGAAAGCCTCGCGCTTATGCATCTGTATCTGGATGGAGATGCTTCAGAGGAAGAAGCACAGCAGCTTCGAGAGCACCTGAAAACCTGCCCAGATTGTAACCAGCATTATCGAGAGCTCAAACAGACAGAAAGCCTGCTTAGCGGCGCTGCCTATGAGTTGAGTGCACCGGCCGGCTTCACCGCCAGTGTCATGGCAAACTTGCCAAAAGAAAAGAAGCGTGTCGGGTATATGAGATGGTTCCGCGCGCACCCTATCATTACGGCTGCTGCGGTATTCTTCCTATTCATGTTCACAAGCGTATTATCTGCTTGGAATAGTGATAGCAGTGTAAGTGTATCGAAGCAAGAGGGTTTGATAGTAGAGAATGATCTTGTAATTGTACCGGAAGGCGTCACAGTCAAAGGGGACCTGGTCGTTGAAAATGGCGATTTGGATATCAGAGGTCAAGTGGATGGTGATGTCACCATCATCAATGGCGACCTTGTCGAGGATCCTGGAGCTAAAGTGAATATGGCTTCTGTTGATAATATATCAGGTGAATATCAGGAAATTGACCGTATTTTCGGATGGGCTTGGTACCATCTAAAAGAATTGGTTACATTCTAGTGTTAGAGTAAGTTGAGCTGCTTGTAAAAGGGCTCTTTTTTTTACCCTTAAATCATTGGCGGTACAAGCTTGTATTGCGTTAAGATAACAGGGGACAGTAAGGTTAAATCACTCTCCTTGTTAGTAAGCGACTGCTATAGGGGAACTGTGCTATAATGTACGAAGAAATTCGAGCTATTCATATAAAAGGACGTGTATCCATGTTTGGGGGATTAAGTGAACTTTCTATATTATCCATACTGCGGATTATCGTGGACATTGCGGCAGTATGGTTCATTTTCTACAAAGTCTTAATGCTCATAAGGGGAACGAAAGCGATTCAACTGTTGAAGGGGATCTTCATCGTTGTTATTATCGCTTTCTTGAGCAGTGAGCAGATACTCGACTTCCCGATGCTCGCCTTCCTGAGCTCGCAGGCGATTACATGGGGATTCGTAGCCATCGTCGTTTTGTTCCAGCCGGAGATCAGGCGTGCATTGGAGCAGCTCGGACGAGGCAGCTTCTTCTCCCGAAACGTGCGATCGGAGGAAGAACAGACGAATAAAAACATAGAAGCGATTGTGAAGTCCTGTAATTACATGGCGAAGCGGCGGATTGGTGCGCTGATCACAATCGAGCGCGAAACAGGTATGGGAGATTATATTGAGACAGGAATTCCGGTGAATGGTCATCTGACATTCGAATTGCTCACAAATATCTTTGTACCTAATACACCATTGCATGACGGAGCCGTCATTCTGAAAGAAAACCAGATTGCAGCAGCTGCCTGCTACTTGCCGCTATCTGAGAGTCCGTTTATTTCCAAGGAACTTGGGACGCGTCACCGGGCAGCTATGGGAATCAGTGAGGTAACGGATGCATTGACAATCATCGTTTCGGAGGAGACAGGATCGATTTCCTGTACGAAGAACGGAGAATTGTTCCGTGACATCACACCTGACGCCTTGAAAGAGATCCTAGATAGAGAAGTAGGCGTACCAGCTTCCGGTTCCAAGGCGAGAAGATGGAGGGGTAAGAATGGATAAATGGCTGAAGAGTCCATGGACATTGCGTGTTGTATCGCTTGTGTTTGCTGTCCTTCTCTATGCCTATGTGAGTGCGGAATCGGACGTAGATAACCGTGCGGGTGAGGTTCCAATCACCAGCTCGGACGAAACAAATACAGTCGATGCACCTGTGGGCATCCGGATCGATGACTCCAAATATGTCGTCAGTGGTGTGCCGGAGTATGTATCCATGCAGCTTGTCGGACCGGCAAGTGATGTAACGGCTGCAATACAGCAAAAGAACTACGAAGCTTATGTGGATTTGACAGATCTTGATACCGGAACGCATACAGTGAAGCTGCATTACGAAAACGTCTCGGACAACCTGCAAGTATATATGCAGCCAGCCTCTATTGAGGTGACAATTCAAGAAAAAGCTTCACAGCAATTTAACGTAAACGTAGGCTATACCAACGAAGATCAAATGGCAGCAGGATTCCAAGTTGATAGCTCCACTGTGGAACCTCAGACGGTTTCAATCGTAAGTACACAGGAGGTCATTGACCAAATTGCCAGTGTACGTGCTTATGTGGATCTAACAGACATCGATGCAGATATTAATAGCAGAGAAGCACCGGTGAAAGTATATGATGCTCAGGGGAATGAACTGAGTGTGAATGTACAGCCGGAGACAGTCGAGGTTTCGGTGCAGGTGAGCAATCCGAGCAAGACAGTCCCAGTAGAAGTGAAGACAAAGGGGCAAGCGCCTGATGATGTGTCGGTTGCTTCGCTTACACCAGATATTCAAGAAGTGACTATCTATGCACCGCAGGATACATTGGATGGTATCAATTCGGTCAGTACTGAAGAAATTGATTTGTCCAAGGTGACAGAGAACCAGACGATAGACGCGGACTTGCAGCTGCCGGATAATGTACGCTCAGCAAGTGATGAGCAGATATCAGTCGATATTGAGCTGGATGAAACGAGCGAGACGACAATCGAAAACGTTCCAGTTACAATCGAAGATCTTCCTGATGATCAGGAAGCGACCATTTCAGATCCTCAGAATGAGCAGATCGATGTAACAGTAAGTGGAGCGCAGAGTGAAATCGAAGGCCTATCGGCAGACGATATTACGGCAACGATTGATGGAAGCAGCTTGGAAGAAGGGGAGCAGACGGTTCAGATCGACGTATCAGGACCTCAAAATATCGAGCTTACCCCGAGCCAAGAGGAAGCCACAATAACTGTTCAATCCGCAGATAATGCAACGAGTGAAGAAGAGGAAGATACGAATACAGATACACAGACACAGTGACTGTGAGCCATGTGAAGGAGAGGTAACAATGGGAAAATATTTTGGAACGGACGGCGTCAGGGGGATTGCGAATGAGGAGCTCACCCCGGAGCTTGCCTTCAAGCTAGGCAGATATGGCGGCTATGTGCTGACAAAGACAAGTGAAGATAGACCGAAAGTGATGATCGGCAGAGATACACGTATTTCCGGTGAAATGCTTGAAGGAGCACTTGTTGCAGGACTTCTGTCCATTGGAGCTGAGGTAATGCGTGTTGGTGTCGTTAGTACACCAGGTGTTGCTTATCTTACAAAGAATATGGGAGCAGCTGCAGGTATTATGATCTCTGCGTCTCATAACCCTGTGCAGGATAACGGAATCAAGTTCTTCGGTCCAGATGGTTTCAAACTTTCTGATGAGCAGGAGAACGAAATTGAGCAGCTGATTGATGCAGAGACAGACGAACTGCCTCGACCATCCGGAGCTGATCTAGGTCAAATCAATGACTATTTTGAAGGCGGTCAGAAATATATTCAATATTTGAAGCAGACAATCGACAATGATTTCGAAGGACTTCACATTGCGATCGACTGTGCCCATGGAGCGACTTCTTCCATTGCAACACACTTGTTTGCGGATCTGGAAGCGGATATCTCCTCAATCGGTACATCGCCTGATGGTTTGAACATCAATAAAAACGTCGGCTCTACGCATCCAGAAACATTGCGTGATTTCCTTCTGGAAAAAGAAGCAGATATCGGACTTGCCTTCGATGGTGATGGCGACAGATTAATCGCTATCGATGAAAAAGGACAAATTGTTGATGGTGACAAGATCATGTACATTTGTGCTAAATTCCTGAATGATCATGGTCGCTTGCGTCATAACACGGTTGTATCCACAGTAATGAGCAATATCGGCTTCTACCGTGCATTGGATAAGCATGCTATCAAGAGCAACAAGACAGCTGTTGGTGACAGATACGTGATGGAAGAAATGCGCCGAGGTGACTTTAATCTTGGTGGAGAGCAATCTGGTCACATCATCTTTTTGGATTACATGACAACTGGTGATGGAATGTTAGCAGCACTTCAGCTGATCAATGTTATGAAAGAAACAGGCAAGAAGCTATCCGAGCTTGCAAGTGAAGTGGAAATCTTCCCGCAGATCCTAATAAATGTGCCGGTAACGGATAAGCAAGAAGCACTTGTGAACCAGCAGGTCCTTGACTCGATTGCAGAAGTTGAGCAGGAGCTTGGCGATCAAGGACGCGTTCTTGTACGACCTTCCGGTACGGAATCACTAGTACGGGTAATGGTGGAAGCACCGACTAAGGAAGACTGTGAGAAACATGCAGACAAAGTAGTTGCTGTCATCAAACAGGTACTAGGAACAAAATAAAACCAACGTATGCGCAGGGAACAGAACATGCTCCTTGCGCATACTTTATTTACATGCAAGAAAGAATTGACCAACTGGATTTCCTTCATGTAAAATGGAGGAGTTAGTCATTCAAGCAGGAAAGTGAGGATAGAGGTTACAACATTATAAAAGCGCCAGGACTTATCCCGAGCGGTGGGGTAAGTTGACGAGGTGGAGGTTTATCGAACCATTCGGCGGATGCCTCCCGATTGCACACATCTCAGTCGTCATGTTTTAGAGCCGAAAGCAGAGAGGCGACTCTTTGGATAAGGACAAAACAAGATGTGAAAAATAGATAAAACGAGAAAGGGGCAAACAACGCCCCTGGCTTTTAACGCAGACCGTTCGTTTGCCCCTTCCAAGTCTTGAGGAGGACAACAACGATATGTGTGGAATTGTAGGATATATTGGACAGAATGATACAAAGGAAGTATTGCTTAACGGACTAGAGAAGCTGGAGTATCGCGGATACGACTCAGCTGGTATCGCAATCGAAAACGAGCAAGGTGTGAATCTTTTCAAAGTAAAAGGCCGCATTGCTGCATTGCGTGAAAAAGTAGATCACAACGTTTCATCCACAATGGGAATTGGTCATACACGCTGGGCGACACACGGTGCACCGAACGAAGACAACGCGCACCCGCACCAGAGCGCTTCTGGCAAATTTACGATTGTGCATAACGGTGTAATTGAGAACTACGTCGACATCCGTAAAGAGTATCTTTCTGACGTAACATTGAAAAGTGATACCGATACAGAAATCGTTGTACAGCTTGTAGAGAAAATGTATGAAGAGACAGGGGATACAGCAGCAGCTTTCCGTAAAGCAGTTAGCTTGCTTACTGGTTCTTATGCCCTTGCAATGATCGATAAAGACGATAAAGAAACAATCTTTGTGGCAAAAAACAAAAGCCCATTGCTTGTAGGTATTGGTGAAGGCTTCAACGTCGTAGCAAGTGACGCGATGGCAACACTTCGCGAAACAGATACGTACAAAGAAATCCGCGACAAAGAAATCGTTATCGTTCGCCGTGACGCTGTGGAAATTCAGCTGCTTGACGGTACTGTAGTAGAACGTGATACGTTCACAACAGAAATCGATGCATCTGATACAGAAAAAGGCACATACGATCACTTCATGCTAAAAGAAACTGATGAGCAACCATTCGTTATCCGTAAAATCATCCAGCACTACCAGGATGAAGCGGAACAAATCAAAATGGACCCTGCTATCCGTAATGCGATGATGAATGCAGACCGTATTTACATCGTAGCAGCGGGAACAAGCTACAACGCAGGACTAGTCGGTAAACAATTCATCGAAAACCTGGCTAAAATTCCGGTTGAAGTGCATATTGCGAGTGAATTCGCCTACAATATGCCGCTTCTATCACAGAAGCCATTATTCATATTCATTTCCCAATCTGGTGAAACTGCTGACAGCAGAGCCGTATTGGTGAAAATCAAAGAACTCGGACACCCAGCACTTACAATCACAAACGTGCCAGGATCCACCCTTTCTCGTGAAGCAGACTTCACATTGCCGCTTTACGCTGGCCCAGAAATCGCGGTTGCCTCTACTAAAGCATATACAGCACAGATGGCAGTTATGCTATTGCTAGCTGTAGACGCAGCAAAAGGCAAAGAAATCACACTTGATTTCAACCCGCTTCAGGAGCTTGCGATTGTTGCGAACGCAATGGAAGTACTGACAGATCAAAAAGAAACATTCGAAACATTAGCGCAAAGCTATCTAAGTGAATCCCGTAACGCATTCTTCATCGGCCGCGGTGTCGATTACTTCGTTTGCGTCGAAGGATCACTAAAACTAAAAGAAATCTCCTACATCCAAGCTGAAGGCTTCGCTGGAGGAGAATTGAAACACGGCACAATCGCCTTGATCGAAGAAGGCACACCTGTCATCGCACTAGCTACACAAAGCTCCCTGAACCACTCTATCCGTGGTAACGTACAGGAAGTAAATGCACGCGGTGCCAACACATTGCTCATCAGCATGAAAGGCCTAGAGCATGACGAAGATGCCTTCGTTATCCCAGCAGTGCATGAGCTATTAACACCACTTGCAAGTGTCGTACCGCTTCAATTGCTTGCTTATTATGCAGCAGTTCAGCGTGGTGCGGATGTTGATAAGCCACGTAACTTGGCTAAGAGTGTAACGGTGGAATAATTCAATAGAAAATCCTTCCCACTACGGGAAGGATTTTTTTAATGTAAAAAACGCCTTATTTAAGATAATAATGTTACAATTATTGTAAAAAAATATTTTAAGTTTTAAAGAACTGGATTATTAGAGAATTACATAAAACAAGTGTATTCTAGCGTGATTTATATTATTTATTACTTTATTTTATAGAGAATGTAATGGAGGAAATGAATAGTGATTAATTTGAAATATGAAACTTGGGTAAATGTTTGTCGAGGGATTTTTGGTCAAAGTGAGAATTCTTTAAAAGAGTATCTTCAATTATATCCATTTTCTTTATTAAGTGATGATGAGAAAGTATATATTCAAAAAGAAGATTTTTTTGATAAATTTATTTTAAATGGTGCCTTCTTTAAAAATAAGCTGATATTTGATTTTCCAAAACACTATATTCAAAAAGGTAATAGTTCGTTTAGGAGTACAAAATTGGTTTCTCCGTTACTTTACATATATTTAGAGAGTATAGGTTACCATGTATGGGAAGCATATGAAAAAGAATCTAATAAGACAAGGTGTTATTATGCAGGTGACTTCCAGGAAGGAGACTTTCACTATAAAAGAAGTTATGATAATTTTTATGCTGATGTTAATGAATGTTCTAGACGATATAGATATTATTACAAATTTGATATTAATAATTTCTTCGATAACCTGGATATCAATATTCTATTTGATAATATAAACAGAACTTCTAACATCATAGATTCTAGAACAGCCTTAATATATAAAAGATTGCTACAAACAATTGGAAGTGGGAAGTTTCCTACTGTAGAAAATTCATGTTCCTTATCTTTTCTAGCAACCTGTGTATACTTGGATCTATTTGATAAAAAATTAGAGACTTTAATGGATGATTTAGAAGATATTGAAAGATATCAGATTGTAAGGTATGTTGATGACTTGTATATTTTCTTTGATACTAGTGAGGAATCTTTAAATGATTCTGTTTCATTTATTAAGAATTCTGTAATTCATTTTTATCGGGAGATAAACTTACAGTTAAATGAACAAAAAAGTACTTATGGAAATGCTAATAATATAAGTGATGAATTAAGCGCGGCTCTTTACGATCACTATGTAAATGAACTTGATATAAATATATCTAGTATGTTTAATGAAAGTACTGTTAAAACATTTATTGATGAATTGTTTGTAATAGCTAAGGAGAGAGCGCATAATCACAATCGCTACAAGGAGATAAAAGAATCTATATTTAGTAGAACTGGAATTCAGTATTCTTCTGAAGAGGTATTCAGATATTTAATATATTACAGAAGATCTTTGTTTAAAGATGCGGAACTTATAAGTAAGTTATTTGCTTTAATACAAACAGATTACAAGTTGATAAAGTATGATATAAGAAATTTTATAAATATGCTGTTGAATACTCGAAATGGAGATTTAATAAAATTTTTCTTAAAACAAATATTTGAGAACAATAATTTGGATTCATTTGATATAACAATGATTATCAATTATTTAATTTCGAGGAGTTTCCAACACCAGCCTCTATTAGAAAAACTAGCTCAGTATGAACCTGAAATATGTAAATATATAACCAATTATTGTAATGATTCATTTATGAAATCTGTGATTTCTGACGAAAACAATGGGTATTTGCATTTGATCCTTGAAGGGAGTTATGACTTCGGTAATGACCTGAAAGTCTGGTATATATACTTTATGTATTGTCATTATAGAAGTAGCGGGGATAGTTTGGAGGCATTTTCATATTATAAATCATATTTTGATAGAATAACTGCGCTTTTGATGCACTACAAGGGAGTGGAAAGAACCGGTAAAGGTAAACCTAATTATAAAATGTTTTATAAACAGTCTTCAATTATAAGGAGTTTTAATAGAATTAATTTTAATTCGGCAATATCAGATATTAAAGACTTAATTGAAAAAGCACATGACTTAAGGAATCATAATCCAATAAATCATTCGAGTGCTGAGGTAATGGACGATGAGTCTCTAAATGTTAGTGAAATAGAACAAGTTATTGGAGAATTAGAACTTTTATTAGAGCTAGGTTTTAAGGGGGCTGTAATTAATTAAGTCTTTTGTTCTAATAGTAGTGATTAATATGAATTTATAGAGAAAAATGATTTTGTAAATAAACTCATTATTTATAGTGTAAATTGACTATTGTTGGAATTTTTTGTACACTGAATAAGTGAAATGCTAGTCTCGTAAAATTAGTTACGAGGGCGATAAGTTTCTAGCTTGACAAGTTTCTTCCCGTGAAGAATCTTCCCAAGCTGCCATATGACTGCTATCCATTGTACAATCATTGGTTGTTCAAATATTCCAGTCAAACTTATCATGGTTATAATTAGCTCCTTATAGTAATTATTATACCTTATTGTTCTAATACATTTGCTACATAATCACTGTGTAGTAAATGAGTGGTCAACGGGCTCTATGAAATTATATCCCACCAATTTAGGCTAGGAGGTTTTCTGTTATGAAACAGAGTAATGGACCACGTGAATTACATAACCTTCCTAGCTCTGAAATAAATTGGGCAAGTTATGAACCTAAAAATTATCTTCACTTTGATAGAAGGATAGATGTAGAGTATATGAAGTCAAAGGTCCAGGACAAGCAGTGGATCACTTCATATGCTTTTTTGCCGTCTCTTCATTTTGATATTACTTTTAATAAGTATGTTACAGTTAAACGGGCAAATGAAAAAGGTATTATTATAAAGCAAAAAGAGAAAAAGAAGAAGGTAAGAAAGATTTTTTATGCGGCACATAAGGATAGCTATATATATAAGTATTATGGTGATGTTTTAAACAATGCATATAATGAATATGCAACTAAAACTAGAATTGACAATATCGCGGTTGCTTATAGAAATAATAAAAAAGGTAAAAATAGTGCTGATTTTGCTTTTGAGGTATTCAATCATATGTTTAATTTTGAACAGGCGGTTGTTATCTCTATGGATTTTACGAGTTTTTTTGATAAGATCTCTCACAAAAAATTAAAGCAAAATATAAAGCGTGTTTTGGGACAAGAAACTCTACCTGAAGATTGGTACAAAGTGTTTAGAAACTTAACTAAATATACTTATATAGAGAAAAATGCCACTGAGGATTTTCTAAAGAAAAAGTACGGGATAAAGAAGCGAAAGAAAGTACACTTATCAAGAATTATGGAACCTCATGAATTTAGAGATTTTAAGAGGTGTCACATTCAAATTAATAAAAATGAATATGGAATTCCGCAAGGATCCGGTATGAGTGCAGTATGCTCTAATGTTCATTTAATTGATTTTGATAGGGAGTTGGCTCAGTGGGCTAAACAAAAACATCCTAATGCGTTGTATCGAAGATATTGCGATGATTTAATTTTAATCATTCCGGTATCTAATGACGGAGAAGGAAGTTTCCATGAAATTAAGAAAGAAATAATAGGTATTGTAGAGAAATATAAAGAAGATGGATTAATTATACAAGATGAGAAAACAGAGATGCGGTTATATAAGAACAAATCGATATTAAACGAGAATATGGAAGCAGCGACCTTAGATTATTTAGGGTTTGTAACAGACGGCAGATTTATGAGGATTAGAGAGAAGAGCTTGTTCAAGTACTATACAAGAGCGTACAGGAAAGCTAAGACAAGTAGAAGAATATCTTATGCAACTAAAAGACCAGGACCAAGAAAAGAACTTTATGATTTATATACTCATTTAGGATATGACTATAAGTATTATGGTAATTTTATATCTTATGCATACAAAGCACATGCTCTTATGAATAACTTACCAACTAATAGTTTGATACGTAAACAGATTAAAAGGCATTGGTACAAAGTACATAAAAGGGCCACTACTCGGTATGATAGTTAAATTGTTTATCCATGGAGATACTTTAAATAAGGATTATCTCTTGATACAAACAATTAGTTAAAATTCGAGTGTATCCTGCGAAACAAATAAAGAAGCCCCATACATAATTTTAAGTATGGGGCTTCTTTTATCAAGGAGAAAATTGACTAAATGAAAAATAATTATTTTATTTGGCTTACTATCTATCTTACTGTTTGGGTGATAATTTATTGGGAAGTTACCACTGATTTAAATGCAAGACAAGTGACAGGTATAAGTATCTTCTTAATTATATTATTCATTTTGCCTATCTTCAGAGAGAAACCGTTATTACAAACCCTAATATTCTGCGCGCAAGCATTGTTGATAATCCTCATATTCTACCCAGTAAACAACGAATTCATTCCTTATGCATTCCTTATACAATCATTAATAATGACAGAAGCCGTCTTTTATCTTTCTCGAACTAAAAGTTTAATAGTAATCACTGTTCAATTTGCGAGCACTGCAGTGATGTTAATGATATCGACACCCACTGCCTCAAAAATAGTTTGGTTCATATTATATTATCTCTTATTAGTAACAGCATTACTTTATCATCAAGTCATACATAACCGAGAAAAAGAGGCGCGCTTAAGCAATGAGGCCTTAATAGAAGAATACAGAAGAATGAAAAGGCAGCTTCTTGTAGAGGAGCAGCAAGCTAGACAAGATGAGCGCATGCTAATCGGTCATGAGATTCATGATTCTGTCGGTCACAAACTGACGGCGCTGCTGTTCCAGTTTGAGGCTTTTCGTTTAACAGCGGCTGAGAAGGATAAGGAAACGGTTGGGAAGCTGAAAGAACTAGCTGAACAGAGCTTGGAGGAAACAAGGCAGGCTGTACGTTCATTCAAGCAAAGAGAAGTGGGTGGATTACAGGGTGTGATTCAGCTTATCCGGAAGCTAGAAATAGAAAGTTTTATGAAGATCAACTTTTCGGTAAGACATGGGGCGTTTGCAGCCCCTTTGACAGGTGAGCAGTCATTTGCGATTTATCGTGCTGTGCAGGAGGCATTGACGAATATTATGAAGCATAGTTCTACTAGGGAGGCGCAAGTGAATTTTGAATCGCCTGGCGGCAGTATCTTTCGGTTTGAGGTGATTAACGCTGCAACACATGATCGTTATTTTCAAGAAGGATATGGTTTGAAGGCGATGCGGGAGCGCTTAGAGAAAGTGGGCGGAACGCTTGAGATCGATTATGAGACACATCGGTTTTTGGTGAGAGGCACGATAAGATTAGCAGACTGGGGCGGTTCTGATGATTAAAATTTTATTGGCTGAAGATCAAGTGATGGTTCGTCAGGGTTTGAAGATGATGATTGAGACGGATGAAGAGATCAGCGTGACCGGGGAAGCAGATAATGGGAAAGAAGCGGTCAAGCTATGTGAGAAGCAGCTTTTCGATGTGGCTATTTTGGATATTCGTATGCCTGTGATGGATGGTATTGAGGCAGCAAAAATCTTGCGCACTCGCTTCCCTCAAATAAAGGTTCTTATGCTTACCACGTTTGATGATAACGAGTATGTTATGAACGCTTTAAAGCTTGGAGTCAGCGGCTATATGCTGAAAAACGGAGATACTGCGTCACTCATTCGCTCTATTAAAAGCGCTTTGAGTGGCGGCTTATCTTTGGAGGATCAGGTTGCTTCAAAGGTGATGCCGATTCTGCTGCAAAACCAAGAGGAGAGACAAATTGATCCGACACTTACGCCAAGAGAAAGAGCGATATTGAAGTGTATCGGTGAGGGACTGAATAATAAGGAAGTGGCGGAACGGCTTGGGTTGTCTGTTGGGACGGTTAAGAACCAGACTAGTCATGTTCTAGATAAATTGGAATTAAGAGATCGGACGCAATTAGCCATTTATGCGATACGTCATCGTCTTGTATAAAAAGTGACGAAAGTAATAAGAGCCCAATCGCAGAATGACCATAGTCAGTAGTGGCTTTGGCCTTTTTTATTTATGATGCAAGTAACAACATTAAAGGAGGAGACAACGTGCTTGAAACCATCAATTTAAGCAAGTCCTTTAAGGGTAAGAAGGTCGTGCAGGATTTAAATTTATATTTGAACGATGGAGAGTCTGTCGGATTGCTTGGACCAAATGGTGCCGGAAAATCGACGACGATTTCGATGATTTCAACTCTGATAAAGCCTACGAGCGGAAAAATAATCCTGAACGGTGTGGACGCGGTTCATAAACCAGGTGAAATCAGAAGTGTTTCGGGTGTGGTGCCGCAGGAATTGGCGTTGTATCAGGAGCTGTCTGCTTATGAAAATCTGAAGTTTTTTGGATCAATTTATAAATTGAAAGGCACCGAATTAGAAAAGGCGATTCAGCAGGCTTTGGAGTTTGTCGGGTTGGAAGATCGCAAAAAGGACTTAGTGAAGATTTATTCTGGAGGGATGAAACGTCGGCTTAATATAGCTGCAGCATTATTGCACCGCCCGAAGATTCTGATCTTGGACGAACCGACAGTCGGTATCGATCCGCAATCGCGAAATCATATTTTGGAAGCTGTACGTGCGCTGAACCAGCAAGAGGGAACGACGATTCTTTACACAAGTCATTATATGGAGGAAGTGGAGCAGCTTTGCGATCGATTGTACATTATGGATCATGGCAAAGTCATTGCGGCAGGAACAAAAGAGGAGTTGCTCAGCATCTTGTCGACGGAGGATAAGATAAAAGTGGAGTTAAGCAGGATAGATGAAGATTTTGTCCAACAAGTAGAGACGCTTGAAGGGGTTCACAAAATAGAAGTAGCTGAATTGCAACTGAGGATTATCGCAGCAAAAGGAAGTAACTTAATTAGCAAACTGGTTCATCTGACCGAACAGCATCATATCCAATTGATTAATTTCCATACAGAATCGCCTAGTTTGGAAGATGTATTCCTTCATTTAACCGGACGAAAGCTGCGAGATTAAAGGGGTGATATGATGCGGAGTTTTATAAAGAAGGACTTATTGATCTTTTGGCGGGATTGGAAAGAGCTGCTCTCTGTCCTGTTGCTTCCTATCATTTTAGTCGTGGTACTGAATTTTGCATTTGCTGGATTGTTTGGTGATGATGACAAGGTATCGATGGATTTGCAGTTAGCAATCGTGAATCAGGATGACGAGACAGAGGCTATGGAACAACTGAACGAAAAATTGGTCAATGAAGCAGCTTTAGGGGAGCAGGAAGTAACTGCAATAGTGGAAACAGCAGGTGACATACAACCTATTCAATTGTTATCGGATTATCTGGAAAGTGACGAATTAAAAGATTGGGTGACGGTTCATTCTCTGGAGGAAAAGGAAGCTGCCGAAAAAGTTAAAGCAGGCGACCTTGATGGCATGCTGATTATACCCCAGGGATATACCGCGGATAGTTTGTATGCAAGCTTCGCAGGCAAATCTCCGACCAATTCGTTAATTTATAAGATGGAAGAAGAGACGATCGACAGCAGTGCGTTACAGCAGCTTATTCAGGGCTTTATCAATCAACTTAATTATCAGTTTGCAATCCAGGAAATAACGGACGGAGCAGATATAGACGTGAAGCTTCCAGAAGGTGGATTTGAGGATTTAGGCACAGAGCACGACTTTACGATCACGCAATACTTTACCATCTCGATGGGCGCATTATTTGCCTTATTCGTAGTAACTACAGTGGCGACGAAAACAGGAGTCGAAATCAGGAGCCAAGTATTCAATCGGATTTTATTGACGAACAGCCATCCAATGCGGTTTTTGATTGGTAAGATGGTGTCGACGATTATTCTTGTCATCCTGCAAATCATCTTTGTATTGATTGTGTCCCACTTTATCTTAGGTGTATTTCCGGATCGAAGCTTGGCCTTTTGGGTTGGTATCTTGGTGATGATTGTGCTGCTTGCCTTGGTAATGTCCGGTTTAGCAGCTATCTTTACAGCAATCTTATTGCGAATGAGGAATATCGATGCAGCCAATGGAATCTTCATGTTAGTTTTATTGCTTCTTGGTACGCTCGGAGGAGGATTTGTTCCCATCTACATGATGCCAGGGTGGCTGCAGGAAATCGGAGCATGGACACCGAATGGTCTGTTTCTAAGCATGCTGACAGATTGGGTCCAATTTGAGAATCTCTCCTTCATCGTCCAGCCAAGCATACTCTTGATCGGCACATTCCTGTTATTCACATTCATTGGTTTAGCTTTGTTTCCGAAAAGGGGGAAAGCGCAATGAAATCTGTATTATGGGCACAATTTTTAAAGGATAAACGAAATCCTTTGCTTATTCTGTTATTCATTGCAGGAAGTATTGTCGCCACACTTATCTTGGGTGGGGGCGTCCAATCAGTGACGACGGTTGCAATTTTCAGTGAGGAAGCCAATGCTTCTGAAATTGAAGAGAAATGGGGAGCATTGCTAAATACGAATGATTCCTTCAAATTTGAGATAGTGGATCCAGAGGAAGCGCGTGAAGATGTAAGAGACGGAAGCAGCGATGTGGCTGTGAACTTGAGTGAGGATGATTACCGGCTACTAGTCTCCAAAAGAATGCCGGGTGTTTCTTATGTAGAACAGCATGTGGCAAGCGTGTTTCAGCAGGAAGTGCAAATAAGTGCGGTGGAATCGCAAGAAGATGGAAATGTTCGAGACGAAATGGAGGAATATCTGGCTGATGCACCATTCCAGCTGGAATCGCAAGGAGTGGACGGCGAACAAATCCCTAAGTTCAACATTCGCACACAGCTGCTGTTTGCCTTCACTTTCCTGATTTCGATGTTCATCATTGGATTCAAAGTTAATAATGTGACCCAAGATAGGGTTTCTGGTATTTGGGACCGAATGATTTTGTCACCGGTGAAGAAAACAGGTATGTACAGTGGTTATTTGTTATATAGCTTTTTGATTACGATGCTTCAGATAGTTGTGGTATTGATCATGTTTAAGTATGTCATGGATTACGATGTAGGAAATAATCTATGGCTGATAATACTGATCAGCGCGTGTTTTACATTCGGCATGATTAGTATAGCTATGCTGATTACCGGTTTTGTCAGGACACCAGAACAGTTTTACGCCATATACCCGTCTCTAATTCCTCTGATTCCACTCGTCAGCGGAGCTTATATGATGCCCGGAACAATTACGAATCCAGTATTGTTGTTTATTGCTGATCTGTTTCCAAATGCACATGCGATGGAGGCAATCATGTCGGTGGTGTTTTATGGTGCTGGCTTGCAGGAAGTCACAATGTCGTTATTGTATATGCTGCTGATTGGTATTGTGGCGATGGGAGTAGGGATTAATCTTGTTGAGCGGCGGAGTAGTTAGGTATGAGAGACTGAATCAGTGATTCAGTCTCTTTTTTTAGCATAAATACCTGTACATTTTATTCCATAAACTAGATAATTTACATATTAATTCTTAAAAGACAATGGAAAAGATAAATCAGACAATCAAATGATGTCTGCGTAGGATTTGGAAAAAAGATGGGATTGTACTCATTCTTGTGTAGCGTCTAAAGGTGTAAGTATGCTTGCATTTGCTGCTTGTGGAGTTGCTTGTATAGCTGGTGTTCCAGCTACTGCAGGAACAGCTTGTTACGCTTGTGGTGAATTCTGCTGGTATTTTGGGTGCTACGACAATTCTAAATTGTTTTGAAGATTGTCGTTAATACTAAAAAAAGCAAGGTGAAAAAAGATGATGAAAATTATGTTCACGCTCGCAGTGTTAAGTTTAGGTTTTTTTGTATTTATAGGTGAGCAGTTCTGGGGTATGATAAGTGGGCTTTCATTATTTTTTATCGGTATATTTTTTAGTAAGCCGCGTTTTAAAAAGAAATAGAAAGAATGAAATAGAATATACTTCTCAGGCTGTCAAGAAAGTCTTGACGGCCTGTTTTATATTAAATTCTTCTTTTACTTAATAAGAATTTCTACTAATCACCTTTCAAGTCTTTTGAGAGTTTATCGTGAAAGAGAAATTATTAGAAGTGTGGTATTTATTACTCGTCATACCATTTAATCAAGCTATGTAAAATGCTATCCAGTAGTCCAATCTCAGCTGCCCTTGCAATAGCTCCATCGCCAAATCGTTCGCTGCGTACAATGTAAGTGGCAGTGCGAATGGCATCTGCAACACTTAATTCCTTAGAAGGTGAATGGTTTGGCAATCCGTTACTTCTCCAATTGTATATAGGAGTTATTGCGCCGACAGTATATAGCAGATTCGTGGCTTTGTTTATACGCTCGCTATAGACGGGGTATTTTAATGAATGTGTGTTTCCTCCATTTGTCCATACCACATTACGATCTTCATCTGTCATCTCTTCCTCAACAGAACGCAATTCCTCCCAGGCGTCTGTTTTCGTCCGGTCTAATTCGTAAATAAGTTGAGTATGATTTGGATTTTCTCTCATAAGAATCCTCCTTTTATTAGATTATATTGCATTCCCACTAGGTGCTGAATTACAAACATGAAAAATTGACGAGGTTCTCTAGTTCTATATTCTGCTAAACGCTCAAACATTATATTTGTACGTATAAGTGTTTATGAATGTCGTCTATACATGATTTTTATTCTGAATGTTATAAAGAATCTGTCTATAAAACAAGGATTTTATACTTATTGACAACTTTATCTATTCCTCTTAATCTTAAATCAGTAATTTGAAAGCGTTATCATATATTGAGGAGGAAAGAGATGAAAGCTAATAAGCGTATACTCGTAACGTCGATGCTGTCTGTTGCATTACTTATACCTGCTATTCCAGGCTCGGATACCCTGGCAAAGGATAAAGGCGGAAAAGAAAAGATACCTGTATTTGAGAATGCCTCCGTCCATGATCCATCCTTCATTGAAGTGGACGACCAGTACTATGTATTCGGTTCCCACCTAGCTGCAGCAAAAACGAACGACCTTATGAAATGGAAAATGGTAGATTCGGGTGTACGTGATGGGAATAAGCTTATTCCCAACGTAACGGAAGAACTCAAGGAGACGCTTGAATGGGCGCAGACGAATACGCTCTGGGCAGCGGATGTCATTCAGCTGGCGGATGGGAAGTTTTATATGTATTACAATGCGTGTAAAGGAGATTCGCCGCGTTCTGCGATGGGTGTAGCAGTGGCGGATGATATTGAGGGGCCTTATGAGGATACTGGAATTATCCTGAAGTCGGGTATGTGGGATGAGCCGAGTGAGGATGGCACGATTTATGATGCGACAAAGCATCCGAATGTGGTAGATCCGGATGTGTTCTATGACGAAGATGGCAAGCTATGGATGGTGTATGGATCTTACTCTGGCGGTATCTTCATTATGGAAATGGATGAAGAGACAGGCAAGCCGCTTCCAGGGCAAGGGTATGGGAAGAAGCTGATGGGCGGAAACCATAGCCGGATTGAAGGACCAGCTATGATGTACAGCCCGGAAACTGATTATTATTATATGTTCCTATCATTCGGTGGGCTGGATGCTATTGGCGGCTACAATATTCGGGTGGCACGTTCGAAGTCCCCGGATGGACCGTTTTACGATGCAGAGGGAAATGACATGATTGATGTGAAGGCAGATCCGAATTTACCTCTATTTGATGATAAGTCGATTGAACCTTATGGCGTGAAGCTGCTTGGGAATAACTTGTTCGAGAAGAAGGTTGGTGATCCAGGAGAGGATCCGGGTATTGGCTATGTCTCACCAGGACATAACACTGCTTTTTATGATGAGGATACGAAGAATCATTACCTCATTTTCCATTCTCGTTTCCCTGAGCGTGGTGAAGAGCATGAGGTGCGGGTGCATCAGATGCATATGAACAATAAAGGGTGGCCAGTCGTCGCGCCGTCTCGAAATACAAATGAGAAAGAAGCAAAGATTAAACGCAAGGATATGGCTGGTGACTATCAATATGTGAACCATGGAAAAGATATATCTGCTGATGTGAAAACATCTGAGCAAATTACATTGAAAGAGAACGGGAAAGTCGAAGGTGCTGTGAAAGGAAAGTGGAAGCACGGAAAAGATAATGAGGTTAATTTAACGATTGATGGCGAGAAGTATAATGGATTCTTCCTAAGGCAATGGGATGAAGCAGCCCAGGAATATGATACGACATTCACCGCTTTATCTGATAAAGGCGTCGCAATCTGGGGTAATCGAATGGAGGATATGAAAGATAAAGAAGTTGTTGCAGCAGTGAAGAAGGACCTTACTATCTCGAACAGCGATAATCTCTATCAAAATGTAGAGCTGCCGACAGAAGGTACCCACGAATCCACAATAGAGTGGACTTCATCTAATCCAAAAGTGATTGAGGCTGATGGCACGATTCACCGGCCAGAGGCAGGAAGCGGAGATGGCAAAGCTACGCTGACCGCAAAGATTAAAGCAGGAAAAAAGAAAGATACGAAAACATTCCAAGTGACAGTAAAACAGCAGGCTTCCGAGCCAGAAATTGCTCAATATAACTTTGATAATCCAGGTAGTAACGAGGCGGCAGATTCATCAGGCAGCAATCTGTCAGCGCAGCTGAAGGGGAACGCTGTTCAAACTAATGATGGCAAGCTAGCGTTGGATGGAAATGATTCGTATGTGGAACTTTCTCCCCTTATCGCAGATGCAGAGGATTTCACATTCTCCGCCTGGGTGAACTGGCAAGGCGGTGTAGCATGGCAGCGAATCTTTGACATTGGTGAAAGCAACGGCAAGAACATGTTCTTCACGCCATCTGACGGAAGCGGCAAGCTGCGATTTACGATTCATAATGGAGTAGATCAGAATATCACGACTAATGAGGCATTAGCTACAGGTGAATGGGTGCATCTTGCGGTAACGCTTGAAGGAGACACCGGAAAGCTGTACGTGAATGGAGAGCTTGCAGGAACAAATGAAAATATAACGGCTAACCCATCTGATGTTCTCGGAAATACAAATTATCTAGGGCGAAGCAGGTATGCTGCGGATGCGTTCTTTGGCGGGCAGATGGATGATGTTGCAGTGTATCGGAAGGCTTTGAGCGAAACGGAAATAAAAGAACTGGCTAACTAATTGGCAGTGAGAACACCTCTTGTGAAGGAGGTGTTCTTTTGCTTTATTGCCCATAAGATATTACCCAAGTCATCAGTTTTAATTATAAATTAATAGAAGTACTAACAGTTATTTTAAATGGTTAAGGAATAATATTCCTATAGTGTTTATAATGGAAAATATAAAGTGAAAGTTCATGTTAGGGTGATGATGTTGCGTACCGAGAGATTTAAGAACCAAACAGAGGCTTCAGAGTATTGTCATCAAGCTATTTTCTCTCTTATTATAGGAATCTTTTCGATCTTAGGAGTTATTTTTATGGATAATGGAGCAACTCTAGGTGGATTTGGACTAGGGATTGCGTACATAGCGCATAGAGAGATTAAGAAGAGCAAACTAAAAGGTCGGAAGTTTGTAGTGTTAGGTATAGTGTGCAGTTTGATTGGTATAGTAAGTAGTTTCTTGTGGTAGATTCTAAAACTTAGCATAAAGTCGTTAATAGAATAGTCCATTTCTAGTCAACTTTTCTTTTTCTAGGCTTGTGGTTATAGTAGAGATACAATAAGATCTTCAATAATTTTTCTTGGGGGTAATGAAATGAAAGCATTCGCAGATTATCTTGCTCAAATTGATAACACGCAGCATCGGGAACGAACGGAAGAAGTGCTGAAATGGGTGGCAGAGAAATATCCTAATATGGAACAGAAAATAGCGTGGAATCAGCCAATGTTTACAGATCATGGCACATTTATTATTGCCTTCAGCATTGCCAAACAGCATTTGGCTGTTGCTCCGGAAAAGGCGGGAATAGATCATTTTTCTGATGATATTGTTCAGGCAGGCTATGATCATACGAAGCAGCTAGTTCGTATCAAATGGGATGGACCAGTTGATTATTCATTACTAGAAAAAATGATAGAGTTTAATATTATGGAAAAAGCAGACTGTACGACTTTTTGGAGGAAATAGAGAAAATGAGTTGGATACACCTATAAGGGGTGTGTCTTTGCTGGGGATTTTCCTGGCGTGCTGGACAGAGTAAGGAGAAGACATATGGAACAATCTAATCAATTAAAACAAAACGCCTCACGTGTTGGCATTGCTGTGTTAGTCTTAAGCATTCTGCTTGTCGGTGCTAACTTGCGTGCTCCTATAACAGGGTTAAGTCCTTTAATAGACAATATTCGTTCAGATACAGGCATTGGGAATGCTTCAACAGGTATGCTGACAACTTTGCCATTGATTGCTTTTGCTGTATTTGCACTGGTCGCTCCAAGAATTGCTAGGCGTGTAGGTATTGAAAGAACTTTATTTGCCGGACTGATTATCATAGCTGTTGGACTTATATTGCGGTTTTTCTCACCAGTATGGATGCTTTTTGTTGGTACGGCTTTAGCAGGAATCGGTATAGCTATGGGGAATGTACTTTTGCCAGGCTTGATTAAGCGGGAGTTCCCTAAAAATGTAGGCGTGATGACTGGAGCGTATGCGATGACCATGAACGGGATGGCTGCGCTTGCTTCTGGAATTAGTGTTCCTCTTTCAAACGGTCTCGGTAGTGGATGGCATGGCTCACTCGCAGTATGGGTGATTTTGACGCTTGTAACGATGGTCGCTTGGATACCACAGCTGCGCCAAAAAGTAATAACATCATCCATTTCTCTACCTAAGAAAGGAAAGAAACTATGGTCATCGGGTCTTGCCTGGAAGGTAACAGGTTTCATGGGATTGCAATCGTTATTGTATTACATCATGATTACCTGGATGCCCACAATACTTCAAAATCAAGGCTTTAGTGAATCAACAGCTGGCTGGCTTTTAGCTCTCACGCAGCTTTGCAGCTTGCCGACTTCATTTTTGCTCCCGATCCTAGCAGGTCGTCTTGTAGGACAAAGGGGCATAGTGAGCCTCATAGCTTTGTGTTTCGTTATGAGCTTCTCCGGATTGTTGACGGGTATCACATGGATTAGTGTTATCAGTGTATTGCTGTTCGGATTAGCCGGAGGCGGTGTGTTCAGTCTAGCAACAATGTTTTTTGTATTACGGACACACTCAGCTCAGGAATCCGCAGAATTATCAGGTATGGCACAGTTTGTCGGGTATCTATTAGCCGCAGTAGGGCCAACATTATTTGGCTTAATTCATGATGTTACGTCAAGCTGGACAGTGCCGCTAGCATTGTTGGTTGCTGTAGCTGTAGTACTTTGGATTGTGGGTATGGGAGCGGGGAAAAACGCGTATATCAATCAGCAGCACTAATCAAAAAGGCTAACTCCTTATCGAAGGGAGTTAGCCTTTTTTTATATAGTTGCTGTTAGTTGTCTGTATCTTAGTTAGGTAGCGGTGCGTCCGATGAAATCAATTCTTTATCCAGCAGTTCCTGCCAAAATGCAGCTGGTATTTCCGCCTTCATGGCTGCTAAGTCCTCTTTGATTCGTTCAGGACGTGTAGAGCCAGGAATAACGGCTGCAACCGCTGGATGAGCTGTAGAGAAATGAAGAGCCGCAGCTTTTAAGCTGACATCGTGGCGCTGGGCGATTTCTTCGAATTGTTTTACTCGCTTTTTGATTTCAGCTGGTGCTTCTTTGTAGTCAAAGTAAGGACCACCGAGCAGGGCTCCTGAGTTAAATGCACCGCCGACAACAATGCCGACACCTTTTTCCTCTGCAGTCGGCAGCATGCGCTGCAACGCCTTCTTATGCTGCAACAGTGTATATTGCGTGGCGGATAAGCACAAGTCAGGCTGTACTTCTTCCAGCTCCATCGCTACTTCGATTGGAATCGTCGTATTGACGCCCAGTCCCCATGACTTGATGACGCCTTCTTCGCGAAGACGTGACAGAACACGGAAAGCTCCAGTTCGCGCTTCTTCGAATTTGGCAATCCACTCATCTCCGTGGAAGTCAGGAGAAAGATCATGCACATAAACGATATCAATTCGATCAGTTTGTAAACGTTCCAAGCTTTGTTCGATTGAACGAAGCGTTGCGTCCTCCGTGTAATCTGTGATCACTTTATTTTTACGTCCTTCTTCATACAAGCCTTCCTTATCTTCCTCTTCATCGGTAAGATAGCGGCCTACCTTTGTGCTGATTACATATTCATCCCGATCATATTTGGAAAGGACTTTACCTAAGCGTAATTCCGCCAAGCCTGCACCATAGAAAGGGGCAGTATCAAAATAGCGAATACCTTGATCCCATGCGGTTTGAATCGTTTCTATAGCTTCTGCCTCTGGGACGTTGCGGAACATGTTTCCGAGTGGTGCTGTTCCTAAGCCGATTTGATGATTTAGAGCTTGTTTAAGGTCTTTCATATTAACATCCTCCATAACAAAATATAACTTATTTAGATTACTTAGCCATCTAACAGTAAGCTGAAACCTTTACTTTAGTTATATTTATGACGTAAGTCTAAATAAAAAAGACTGCTAATTATTTACTTAGCAGTCTTATCATCAAATTTAACCTGTAATGACCTTCACTTCTATTCACAAAATTGCTCTTTACACTCTTCTTTTTCCTCTGGAAAATCTTCATCTTCAGCTATGCTTGTTACTTCTAGATTTTCATCAAAGCTAATAGAGAAACCTGTTTTACCATTTACAGTTCCATCAACTGTTAAGCTACCCATTGGAGCAGTATATGGTTCTTCTAACTCGATAGATTCTATACCTTCATAATTATTTTCAATAAAGTTCTTTGCAGTATCTTTAACTTTTGAGGTAGTTACATCATCGTATTTATTCTGATCTGAATTCACATTACAACCTCCCAATAGTATAATGGAAAATATAATAAATAATGGTAATATGTATATTTTTTTCATAATAACACCTCGGGATTAGTATATCAAAGAAAGGAGTGCTTATCTATGGGGGATAATTTAACAGATTATGTTGCAAGTAAACTATCAGAGAGTGCTTACAATGATGGGAAGAAATCATTCAAAATAAAAGATGTTGATGGTGAAAAAATAGTTTGGAATACGGTTGAAATAATTGAAGACAAAAAAACAGGCTTATACGGCTATGTACTAGAAAACCCCCAAACCAAGGAAATCGTCATCAGCTTCCGCGGTACTGAACCTCCTAAAACTACCACAAAAGAAGTGGAACTTAAAGGTCTGGACGAACCTACGAAGAATGCCATTATGAGTGAGGCTGGTGATAGAGCCACGCTTAAAGGTGATACTGTAATCTATGAATCTGATAAAAAGGTAGATTATTCCGGGTTTCTTAAAGATGTTTATGAAGATGCTTTCGGTGTAGTCGGTGGTAATTCAAACTATGCCAAAAAGGAGTATGGAACTACTGCTTATGTAGCTACACCATCTCAAGACGCTGCATTGCAGACTGGAAATGCAAAGCTGAACGACAATGGCACAATTACTTTTACCAACAAGAATCAATTTACAGAAGCAAAAGCGGCTGTAAAGAAATACGTGGATAAATACGGTGCAGAAAATATAACGTTTACGGGACATTCACTTGGAGGCGGGATTGGTCAATATTGTGCAGTCGTTTATGATTCTAACGCGGTTACCTTTGCAGCAGCAGATGCCTATGGCCTTTTAAGTGAAGAGGAGCAGAACCGTGTTCGCGAAGGAGATTATAAGGATAAGATCATTACATATGCCTACCCTAGTGATGCGGTTGCTATGTTCCACGAAGAAACAATCGGCTCGCTCTATTATATGGAAGACCCAGCGGGGAAAGATGGCTTAGGCGATCAATTGGCTGACAAGCTTGGATCTCATGGTATAAAGAACTACACAGATACAAATCTATATGATGAAAATGGCTACTACAAATCAAATCTTCTATTTGATGAAAAACTACGCGCTGCTATCTCCACATCACCTCTCTTCCTAAAAAATAGTGGTGTTTCAGATTTCCCCATTGTTATTCAAACCGAATTAATGAAATCTTATGCAGCACAAGTAGAAGCTAGTGAAGATCTTATTGCGAAGACTAAAAAAGAGATGATGCAGTTCTTGGATGATTATCTCTCGGCGATGGAATATGCGAAGAGTAAATTCAAAGGTCAGGTTGGTGCGGGAAGGTACGATAAGCTGAATGGCTCCGATGTAGATGATATCTATCGGGATCTGACGGTAAGTGGTCCAAATGGTATTCCGATGTTATTTGAGATGGATTATTTTGATGAAGTGATTGAATTTCTAAAAGATGCACAATCTGACACTGGAGAAATCGCACACAATATGAACAAGATGGCGAAAGATTTTGCACATATTGATGAAATGTTAGCAGGTTGGCTGAGGTTCTAATTCATTAGTGGAAGGCATGATAGAATGATAGAAATACTGGATGAATTTGATGAATTCCTTGAGAGACGGAAGCAAAAGAAAGAGTTGGAGAGAAGTATCAAGGACGATTTAGAAGCAGATGAGAAGTTTTATAAGAAGTATTTAGAGCGGTGCTACCATATTGAATCCCTTTCAGAGGAGCATACAAAACTCAAGGAAGCGCTAGAGGATTGCTTTGATGGACAGGCAAATAAAGCATTGAGGCAGCGTTTGGAGGAGAATATATTGCTATTGAAAGGCATAGAGCATTCTTATGTTATTTTGAGGGAGAGTATAAGGGTCAGAGGCGGCTGGTGGTAAACTTAAACTTTCACGTTTCTATACTTTAATGAGATAACCCGTTGGTGCTGCCAGCGGATTATCTCATTTTTAATTCTCAAACATTATTCGCTCGTAATCCGATACTGCTATACTCCCATTCATGTATACATTCCTCATTGCGCCTTGCCATAGCTTAGATTATTTAATACAAACAACCGCCAGTGATATAACACTGGCGGTTTTAATTCGTTGTTATATTGCATAAAGAATCACAGCTTATCTTATAGGGTATAGATACAATAAAGCTGTTCTTTCATTTCCTATAATTGGATTAATGGAAAGTGTCGTATACAGCCGGGGTTGGTTGTATAATCATGTAGCGTATATAGCAGGAGCAACTATGGCCATATAAGACAATAAAATTTATTACCCAGCAACCAGCAGCATGAGTTAAAGACTTAGCAAATCGAGGTGTTGCGATAGTGAATGTATATAAACCAAATAAAGATAAATGGAAAGAAGAGCTGCATCTCGCACTTGAGAGGGAGGAATTTTGTCTTCTGTATCAGCCGAAGCTCAATCTGAAGACAGGCAAATTGTGCGGAGTGGAAGCGCTGATCCGATGGGAGCATCCTGAGCAAGGGATCATTTCCCCGCTGGATTTTATTCCTGCTGCTGAAGAGACAGGAATGATTCTGCCTATCGGGGAATGGGTGCTTCGGACAGCGTGTATGCAGAATAAAGCGTGGCAGGAACAGGGTTTGTCTTCTATGATTGTGGCGGTTAATCTATCTGCCCCTCAGCTGTATCAAGGTGATTTGGCGGAGAAGGTACAATCTGTATTAGACGAATCAGGACTCGCTCCCGAATACTTGGAGCTGGAGATAACGGAAAGCATGACAATGGATGTCCATGCTGTGCTGCCAGTTTTGCATCAGCTGAAGCGGATGGGTGTCCGGATCAGTATGGATGACTTTGGCACAGGATTTAGCTCACTTTATCATTTAAAGGAATTCCCGATAGATTCTATTAAGATAGATCGGTCATTTGTGCGTAATTGTACCAATGACAGCAAGGATGCGACTATCGTTAAAACGATTATCGCAATGGCACATCAACTGAAGCTCGAGGTTATTGCTGAAGGTGTAGAATTCAAAGATCATCTTGTCTTTCTTCAGCAGAATCTCTGTGATGAAGCCCAAGGGTATCTTTTCAGTAAGCCAGTATCGCCAGAGGAATTTGTGAACATCATTCCAAAATTGGAGGGAATCATCCCTAATGAAGGCATTTCTCCAGAGACCTCCAGAGAATCCTGGCTCCAATGGGGTGTAGAAAAAACGCAGCAGGACTTGCAGGAAGCTGTCCGGAAGCAGCAAGGCATGATTTTCAAATTCACGAAAAAGAACGGGCGGTTTATCCATGGCTTCAGTGATGGCGAACTGATTTATCGTATGCAATTTACTCCGCAGCAACTTATCGGAAAGGAATTGAAAGAATTCCTTTCTCAAGAAGAAGCAGACAGAAAGATGCCGTATTATGAACGGGCATGGAATGGGGAAGAAAACGTCGTTTACGAATCGAATGTGCAGGGATTAAGATATGTCACATCTTTGCGTCCCGTCATAAGAGGCGGTAAGGTCGTCGAGGTAATCGGGTGTTCAGTGGATATCACAGATAGAAAGGAAGCAGCTTCTCTGCTTGATAATTCTGACCGAAGGAACTCAGAAGAAGCGTTACGGCAGAGTGAAGCGCGCTATCGCTTGATTGCGGAGAATATGACTGATTTGCTCTGCATTATAGATTGGGATGGCTATTTCAAGTACGCTTCTCCATCTCACGTAACAGTACTCGGGTTTCCAGCTGTAGCGTATGAAGGAAAATATGCAGGAGATTTCATGCATATAGATGACCGGAGGAAGGTGCGAGAGCAGCTGGATGAAATGGTTGCGACCCAAAAAGGTACAGTGCTAAAATTCCGTTTTAAGAATATTAGAGGTGATTGGATTTGGTTGGAGGGGAAAGCAAATCCAATCTTTGATGAAAATGGTGTGTTTAATCATTTCCTCGTTGTCTCAAGGGACATAACGGAAAGGTTGGAGCTTGAAGAGAAACTGACATATATGGCTTATCATGACACGTTGACTGGACTGCCAAATAGACGGCTGTTTAAGGAAAAGCTGGATCAAGCATTGGAAGAGGCGAAGCAAACGAAGAACAAGGTAGCTGTGATGTATTTGGATTTAGATAATTTCAAATATATCAATGATACACTCGGACATGATGTTGGTGATGAGCTGCTTAACCAATTTGCTCAGAGGGTGAAGGAATGCCTGCGAAATGAGGATGTTCTTTCTAGACAGGGCGGAGACGAATTTACAATCCTTCTGCCAGGTATAGAAGAAGAACAGGATGCTATCCGCATTGCTGATAACATCCGGGCATCTTTCCAAAGAGCTTGGAACATAGGCAGAAATCTATTTAAGACAACCTCCAGTATCGGAATAGCCTTTTATCCGGCTCATGGTAAAAAGGGATATGAGCTAATGCGCAGTGCGGATACTGCTTTGTATCAAGCAAAGAAGGACGGCAAGAATATATATCGTTCATATCTAGGATAGAATTTCATTTTGATAGAACTCCTTGTTTACAGTTATTTTGTAATCGGGGAGTTTTTTGTTTTTTGGTAACGAGTGAAACTAGTTTATTATAGTGGATATATATGTAAAAATAGCTATAAGAGAGTTAATAGGAGGTCGTTTTAAAATGCAAACAGAATACGTACTTGAAAATCTTCCTTCCTTAGAAACCGAACGTCTTATTCTTCGTAAATTGACACCATCAGATGTAGAAGCAATATATGCCTACGGTTCGGATCCAGCTGTTTCTGAATTTGTTACCTGGCCTACTCACCAAACGATTGAGGATACACAGCAATTCCTAGATATCATTCTTAGTTTATACGAAAGTAATCAAGCTGTTTTTTGGGGAATCGAGCTTAAGGAAGAGAAGCGCATGATTGGTACAATCAATTATGTCTCTTGGCAGCAAAATCATCATGTGGGCGAGATTGGTTACGTACTTGCGCAGCCATATTGGCGTAAAGGTTACATGACAGAAGCTGCAAAGCAAGTCATTCAGTTCGGTTTTGAAAGAATGAAACTTGAGCGGGTTCAAGCGAAATGTGATGTGCAAAATAGCGGTTCGGAGAAAGTCATGCAGAAGGCTGGTATGTCATTTGAAGGGACATTGCGTAAGTTGCTTTATATAAAAGGAGTACAGCGTGATGTAAAAATGTACGCAATAACTAAATCTGATTTCTTACATACGAAAAAGACAGGTTGATCACAACCTGTCTTTTTCATGTATTGGTATCAGTTCTCCATTCGATAACTGATAAACGATAATAGGGAGGCGATAAGGGCACATATCCCGCCCACAATCGCAAGGTTAGGCAGGTTTCCGTATGCTACGACCACTCCACCTAAAGCGGAACCAAGTGTAATACCAATATTAACGGAAACAGGAGTCAGCGAGGAAGCAAAATCCCTGGCCGCCGTCGAATAAACTGCTGCTTGGTCCATCAGATAAATTTGAATGGTTGCATTCATAACGTAAATCATGACTGCCATCAGCATGATGCTGATCAATCCAGCAATAGTAATATCCATTGTCACGTACAGGGAGGCAATGATGATTGCTTGAATGATAAACGAATAGCGTAAATCTCCAATGCCGTTACGTCCGGCAATCTTACCTGCCAGGAAGTTACTGCCGATAGAAAAGAGTCCGTATGCAAGCAAGACAAGTCCTACGGAGCTGGATGCAATAGCTAATTCATTCTCGATAATAGGCGTGATATACGTGTAGATTGTATAAGTTCCAGCGATACTGAACGTCGGGATAAAGAACCCAACAAGGATTTTTGGGTTCTTAAATAGTACAAGTTGCTTCACTATAGAGCTTTTCTCGCCTGCTGCTGTCTTTGGTAAGATAAACAGACTGATAATGAAGGCGACCACCCCGAGTAGTGCAGTTGTCCAGAATGTCAGATGCCATGAGCCTAATTGGCCTATGAATGTGCCAAGCGGTACACCTAAGACATTGGAGATTGTGAATCCGGCAAAGATAAGTGCAATAACGGAAGAACGTCTTGCTGCTGGCATTGTGTCACTTGCTACTGTCATTGCTAAAGCAGTAAGAACACCACTCGCTGCTGCTGTCACAATTCGTGCTGCAAGTAAAATGCCGAAGGATGAAGTTAACGCACTGATAATATTACCTAGAATAAAGACGACGATAAGTGTTAGCATCAAGGGATATTTCGGAAAGCGGCTTACCCAGCCAGTTAAGAGGGGAGTGCCGATTGCATAGGCAATGGCAAATCCCGATACAAGTGTTCCGGCAGTTGCTACCGTTACGTTTAAATCGGCAGCTACCTCTGTCAGTAAGCCAACAATGACGAATTCGCTTGTTCCCATGACGAATGTCAGTAAAGTTAATGTGAATGCTAAAAATGTTTGTTTCTTAGTTAAAGCCATCGTGTCACTCCAATTGATGTATATTTACATTTCCGTATATCGTAATAAACCGATATTCAAAGTGAAAGAAAAGAAATCCATAAAGGATCCCTTGTAAGTCGTTACAATTCTTTATCCAGGTAAGCTGCTAGCTTCTGAATTGTTTCTTCATTTCTGCGGTAATACGTCCATTGGTTATAACGAATGGACTCCAATAACCCTGCGCGCTGCATCATGGCCAGATATTGCGAAACCGTGGATTGAGAAGCTTGGACTTTTTCTTGAATGTCCCCGACACAGACACCGCCTTTGTAATGAACCTCCTTCGGCAGATGTGCCTGCTGCTTGGGAAAATGCTTCTCCGGTTCTTTAAGCCAATGCAGTATTTGCAGTCGTTTCTCATTCGACAAAGCTTTGAATAGTTCGATTGTATTCATGAGTCTATTGTATATCGAGTTTTTTCGATAAAGCAACCATGAAAGCTTAAACATTTTGGCAGTCAAATAGAGAGCATCTCTGGTGCTTGCTTCATCTTGCAGTAATGTCAGTATCTTGCTATAATGCTATAAGAAAATGGAATACGTTCGTGTTACACTGTATAACCTCAATAATTTGGTTTGAGGGTCTCTACCAGGAGCCATAACTCCCTGATTACAGATTTTTAATCTGTGATTGGGGAGTTTTTTATGTGCCATTTTCGAATATAGGATATAGAAAGGAAATGGAAATTGAATTTCAGAGTCTTTATATTAGCTATTTCTGTTATATCGGTAGGGTTAGTTGAACTGATTGTCGGGGGGATATTGCCAACCATAGCGAGTGATCTGCAGGTTTCGATTGGTCAGGCGGGGCAGCTTATTACGGTATTCGCTTTGGTCTATGCGGTGTCAGGCCCGATTTTATATACGATGACTGCAAATATTGAGCGGAAGAAGCTCTTGCTGCTGACACTTGGTATATTTGTAATTGGGAATGTCATCACTTATATGAGTCCGTCCTTCCTATTTGTCATGATTGCTCGCGTTATTACTGCAATGAGTACAGCATTAATTATAGTTCTTTCTTTGACGATAGCGGCAAAAATTGTGAAGCAGCAGCATCGTGCGAAAGCAATCGGTCTTATTTACATGGGGATTAGTTCTTCGCTTGTACTTGGGGTACCAATTGGTATTATCGTCAGTGATGCCTTTGGCTGGAGAATGCTATTTTTGTTCATCGGTTTAATGGCTTTGCTTTCTATGATATTGATCGCGTTCACGCTCGATCGTATTGAGGTAGATCAAGTGCAATCCTTGAAATCGCAGCTGAAAGCACTGCGTAATAAAAAGATGCTGACAGCACATTTAACAATGCTGTTCCTGCTTGCAGGTCACTATACGATTTATGCTTATTTCACACCTTTCCTGGAATCGGAGTTAGGTCTGAATACGCAATGGATTAGTATTTGCTACTTTATCTTCGGTATTGCTGCTGTTGGCGGAGGTGCCTTTGGAGGCAGTCTGGCAGATAAATTTGGATCTAAAGTAAGTATCATTCTCGTAGTGGCATCATTTGCAATTATCTTATTCCTGCTTCCGTTCTCTACGGTTTCCTTCCCATTATTCCTAGTAGTTATGGTAATCTGGGCTGCATTAAGCTGGAGTCTGGCACCGCCGCTGCAGAACTATATCATTGAGTCGGATGCAGAGACAGCGGGGATACACCAGAGTTTCAACAATTCGGCGTTGCAGATCGGTATTTCATTAGGTTCGTTAGTGGGTGGGCTTGTGAACGGCGCTACATCCTCGATGCAGACGACAGCGCATGTCGGAAGTTTATTAGTAATCTTCTCGTTTGCTTTTGCAGTTTGGTCATTCCGAAGTGTGAATAAGACGGCTTTACGTTCCAAATAGAGGGATTCGTCTAGAACATGTCGTATTTTTCCTTCAAACTGTTTATCACGAAAGGGTGGATTGAATGGGGAAATTCGGCTTGTACGGCAAATTTCTAGTAAATAAAAATGATAGAGATGAATTGAGTTCGATACTGCTGGAGGCAGCAGAGGCAATGGGGCATGTAGATGGCTGTGAGATATATCAGGTCAGCGTGTCTCATGAAGAGCCGCAAGCAGTATATGTATACGAAGTATGGAAGGATGAAGCAGCTCATCAAGCCTCACTTGCTTTAGATGCGACACAAACATTGATCCGACGGGCAAAGCCTCTTATAACTGGGATGGAACGTATCAATACCCTACACACGCTCGGTGGGAAAGGTCTTTCTACTACTTGAAAAGCGGACAACTAAGTTGTCCGCTTTTTTTATTTTCATAGCTGTCCTCCATGAAAGATAGAAATGCGCATATAACCAACCCCATTCATACTTTTTATATCCTGAATATATTTCCAATTATGGTAACATGGTTTGTGAGTGAAGAATAGGGGTCGATTGCATGAGTGTGAAAGGAATGATTGTTGGGGCTGCATTCAGTATCATGGCTGCTGTACTTTGTACATTTATTTTTGGAATTGTTGTCAGCTCTTCATTTCTAATGGCCGCCCCCTCGATAATGTATATCGGGGTATTTCTTCAGGTCATTGTGCCTTTTCTGGTGGTTTTCAGTATTGCTGGAGCGCAATTCAAGAAAATTGACCGAGTCAGGGAAGGGGCTAAATGGGTCATCAGCAGCATCATGGCTTATGTTGTTGTCACTTATGCCGGAACGATTGGTTCCCTGACGACGCATAGGATTGTATGGGGAAATGAACTGGAAAACTTAGCGGTCGGAGATATTATAGTATGGGGATTTATCTACGGATTCCTACTGCTGCCGTTGGCGGCGCCGGTCGGCAGATGGCTGCTTCTTTTACTAGTAGACTGCTGTAAGTATTTTGAAGATTCAAAAGAGGAGGATATTCAAGTATGAGCAGATTAAAGAATAAGTTGGAAAAGGTAGCAAAAGAAATAGATTTCTCTGGTGTGGCATATGTGGAAGGAGATCGGGAAAGCTTTTTCTTCCAAAATGGCTATGCGAATAAGCAAGATAAGCTAGCATTTGATAAGCACACAAGGTTCGGAATAGCTTCTGGAGCAAAGATTTTCACAGCTGTGGCGATAGCAAAGCTAGTAGAGCAAGGACGACTGGATTTTCAGACAAAGTTAACAGATTGTCTCCCAATAGTATTTCCACATTTCCATCAAGACGTTACAATTCACCATCTGCTGACACATACGTCTGGTATACCGGATTATTTTGATGAAGAAGAAATGGATGACTTTGAGGAGTTATGGCAAACATTGCCGATGTACCGGGTTAGATCTGGTGAGGATTTTCTGCCATTATTCCAAGACAAGAAAATGATGTTTTCGCCGGGCGAACGGTTCCATTATAATAACGCAGCTTTCATTGTATTGGGATTAGTAGTAGAGGAACTGGCTGGCGAACCTTTTACGAGCTTTGTCCAAAAGCATATCTTTGAACCTGCTGGAATGACAGAAGCTGGCTATTTTGCATTCGACAAACTGCCGGGGAATACTGCAATCGGCTATATTAAAGAGGAAGAAGAGTATCGTTCCAATATTTATGCGTTGCCGGTAAGAGGCGGTGCGGACGGTGGGGTATATGTGAGTGCTTCTGATATGGCACGTTTTTGGGATGCGCTGACTCAGCATAAGCTTCTGAACGCAGAATTTACTGAGGAACTGCTGAAGCCGCATATCCAAGTAGATGAGGAATCTTCTTACGGATACGGTGTCTGGATAGAAAAAGACGCAGAGAGAATCAAGAAGTATTATGTTGTTGGCTTTGATCCGGGTGTGAGTTTCCATTCGGCTTATTATCCGGAGACTGGACGAAAGGTAGTGGTACCTTCAAACCACGGTGCCGGTCCATATTACATGGTTCAAGCAATCGAAGAATAGGAGGCAGGAAAGCAAATGACGCAGGATTTAACCGTTGATTTAGGAGAACAGATGCTGAATTGCCGGACAGCTGGCATTATCGTAAAGGATAATCATGTGCTGATGCATAAGAACAAGAAGGATCCATTCTGGACGCTGATTGGCGGGCGGATCCAGTTAGGAGAAGACTCAGCGCAGGCTGTGGAACGGGAATTCGAGGAGGAACTTGGTGTCCCTGCTAAGGCAGAACGGCTGTTATGGTCAGTAGAGAACTTCTTTATCTACAAAGGGCGTCCTTATCATGAATTCAGCTTTATTTATTTAATGCAGGATGTTGAAAATAGGCTTCCAGGAACGGGAGAAGTCATCTCTCTTGAAAGCGGGGAGTTCCATTATGAATGGGTTCCTTTAGAAAAAATTGAGGAGCTTCCAATAAAACCTGATTTTCTACGTGGGAAGCTAGTTAATCTCCCATCAGCATCGATGCATCTGATTCATAAAGAGACATTTGTTGCGGAGACAAAATGAAAAGCGGCTATATGCATGGGTATTGCCGGACAAATCCGCTACCCTGATCCTCTCGCACACTACCCCAACTTGATTCGCAACCTGCATTTAATAGGAAACCATGGGCAGCATCACTTCTAACAGTCATAAATATTACTTTTTTATTTAAATGAACATAATAATCGTAAGTGTACAAAAAAGTTTTCTGCACGATTGCAAATCGCTTGCTGTATTTTCTGCAAAGGTGTAAGCTCTTACATGTAGAGTGGGTAAATTAACCTATTTATATCTATTAAAAGGGGGCTTTGCTTATGGGTAGGCATAAAGTAGCAGTCGTCACAGGCGGCGGCAGCGGTCTTGGGCAAGCAGCAGCATTAAGACTAGCAGAAGAAGGTGTCGCAATCAGCGTGGTTGACGTATCTGAGGTAGCTGGTCTGGAGACTGTTCGCTTAGTAGAAGAAAAAGGATCAAAAGCTATATTCGTAAAAGCTGATGTAAGCAAGGCAGAAGAAGTGAAGCATTATGTGGATAAAACGGTCGAGGCATTTGGGACCATTGATATGTTCTATAATAATGCAGGAATCTCCGGTCCTGGTGTGAAATTCGTGGACAACACAATTGAGCAGATCGATATGGTACTAGGAATCAACCTTAACGGTGCCCTTTACGGTCTTAAATATGTATTGGAAGTAATGCTTGCTAATGGCGGCGGTCGTATTGTCAATACATCATCCACAGCAGGTGTTGTCGGTCAGGCAACAGTTGGTACATATTCTGCAACGAAGCATGCGATGGTCGGTATTACGAAGACATTGGCTGCTGAGTATGCTGAGCAAGGAATTGTTGTGAATGCAATTGCTCCAGGTACTACAGAGACGCCGATGGTTCGTGAATACAAAGAGAAGAATCCAGATGCATTTAAAAATGCGACAGAACCGATTCCTCAGAAGCGTCTTGGCCAGCCAGAGGAAGTTGCAGAGCTTGTTACATTCCTATTGACTGGTAAAGCACCTTATATAAATGGTGTAGTTGTGCCGATTGATGGCGGATTTACTGCAATTTAACAAAAACATAAAAGGAGAGATTTCTATGAAACGTTTTGAAGATAAAGTAGTGTTGATTACAGGTGGCGGCTCCGGTTTAGGCCGTTCTGCAGCTTTGCAAGTAGCAAAAGAAGGTGCAAAGCTTTCCCTTGTTGATTTGAGTGAAAAAGGATTAGAAGAAACAAAGCAGGAAGTTCTTGCAGCAGTACCTGAAGCAGAGGTTCTTACAATTGTGGCAAACTGTGCAAATGAATCGGAAGTTGAGGCGTATGTAAAACAAACGGTTGATCAGTTTGGCAAGATCGATAGTTTCTTCAACAACGCTGGTGTAGAAGGAACACAGAATCTAACAGAAGAATATCCTGTAGATGAATTCGACCGCGTTGTAAATATCAACTTGAATGGTGTTTTCTACGGTATGCGTCACGTATTGAAAGTAATGAAGGAGCAAGGCCATGGTTCTGTAGTAAATACAGCTTCTGTAGGCGGTATCCGCGGAATCGGCAACCAGTCCGGCTATGCAGCAAGTAAGCATGGTGTGGTAGGTTTGACGAAGAACTCCGGTATTGAATACGGACAGTTCGGTGTTAGTATCAAAGCCATTGCACCAGGTGCTATCATGACGCCAATGGTTGAAGGCTCCCTTCGTCAAATCGGCGGAGATAACTGGGAAGAGGCAGGCAAGGAATTCGTCAGCGTTAACCCGATGAAACGTTTCGGTAAGCCAGAAGAAGTTGGTTATCTTGTTGCATTCCTTCTCTCTGATCAAGCAAACTTCATCAATGCTACTGTAGTGCCGATTGATGGCGGACAATCTTATAAATACTAATTTTTAGTAAGACAGCGCAGTTTTCTGCGCTGTCTTATTTATTAGAATTTTCTGTTGACGCGTTTTCTTATTCATGCTAAACTCCTTCATAACAAACACATACAAAACTCTTATCAAGAGCGGCGGAGGGACTGGCCCGATGATGCCCGGCAACCTGCAAGTGTAACTTTAACTTGTATAGGTGCTAATTCCTGTAGATGAGAGAAGACACAGTACGGTACATTCGTCTCCCTGTCCTCTCAGGGAGGCTTTTTTTATGCAGAAAATCATTCAAGGGGGTAAAACAGATGGCAGCAGTGAAGATTGGATTGATTGGATATGGCACAGTAGGAAGTGCTGTAGGGAGGACGATCCGCTCCCATCAGGAGAATCTGCAGACAATTTTCGGTAGGGAAGTACAAGTGGCAGGTGTCTTGGTGCGGGAGAAGCAGAAGTATGAACAGCAAGTAACGGACGCCTTGCTGACAGACGATGCAGCGGAGCTTTTCTCTATATCCGACCTTGATGTAATCATCGAAGCTAGTGTCGGTATTGAGCCAGCTTTTAGCTACTTGACTGAAGCAATCCATCATGGCTGTCATATTATCACAGCGAATAAAGAGCTAATTGCCTCACGGGGGGCGGAGCTCAAGCGCTTGGCAAAGGAAAAAGGTGTACGGTTGGAATATGAAGCAGCAGTCGCAGGCGGAGTTCCGGTGATTGGGACGCTGAAGCAGCTTCTCCATATCAACCACGTCGTTAAGGTAGAGGCGATTTTGAATGGCACATCCAATTTTATTCTAACGGAAATGTCCGATAAGGGACTGCCGTTTGAAGAAGCGCTGCAGCTTGCGCAGGAAGCGGGATTTGCAGAAGCTGATCCCGCCAATGACGTTGATGGCTGGGACGCTTTTTATAAACTGATGGTGCTGAGTGATTTGTTATTCGAAGATCAGCCGGACTGGGAGAAAGTTACACGAAAGGGAATCCGCTCAGTTTCCTCACAGGATATCCAAGCCGCTGCAAAACAAGGTTGGAAAATCAAGCATGTTGCGACGCTTGAAAACGCGGGCGGAGAAGTGACTGCATCTGTCGAACCGGTCATCTTAACGGCTGCACATCCTCTGTACAGCGTGGATGGAGTAGATAATGCTGTATGTGTGGAAGGTGACCTTGTTGGCAAACTGAAGCTTCAAGGACCAGGTGCCGGAGCCCTGCCGACGGCAAGCGCCATTGTCGAGGATTTAGCGAATCTTGTTCACCAGCGGAAGGAAATCGAAGTAAAGCGGGTAATCAAATTCACGGAGAAACATGAGGCAGTTCCTTTCGTTCATTTGCCGTCTGGTGAGACTATTCTTCTGCACAGAGAAAACGTTGAATCTGATAGCCATTATTATCGGGTTGCCGCGAGAACACCGGCAAAAGCAGAAGCCTAATACAGGAGGAGAGTTCGGATGACAATCTTATTGCTAAACGGAAGTTTGAATCCTGCATCCACTACTAAGAAGCTGTTGAAACAAGTGCAGACGCTATTGCAAAAGGCCAAATATGAAACCGAGATAATCAATATAGGTGAATTAGAGCTGCCGCTTTTTCACCCGGCCCAGCCGGCTGGAGCAGCAGCTGATTGGCTGCGGGAAAGAATCGATTCGGCGGAAGGACTTGTGATCGGTTCACCTGAATATCATGGCAGCTATAGCGGAGCATTAAAAAACGCAATTGATTATTTTGATAAAGACTTGCTGAAAGGTAAGCCTGTCGGATTGTTAACGAGTACAGGCGGCCTGAAGGGCGGTATTAACACTTTGAATGGATTGCGGACAGTTTTCCGCAGTCTGTCTGCGCATGCAATTCCTCAGCAGCTCGCTGTAAGCCGTAAGGAATTTAAAGATTCTATTCTGGCACCAGACTGTAAAAAAACGCTAGAGCAATTTGTTATTGGGCTAGATGAGGCGTTGCAGCATCAAGCTGTTGCCGCACATATACTATTAAAATAATTTAAATATTTTGAATTTATATTGACGCGTACAAGGATTGCGTATATTCTAATTACCATAAGTTGTATAAATGCTGACTGGACCACCAGAAGCTTTTATTCCCGATCTGTAGGAGTAAAAGCGTTTTTTTATTTAATTGAATAATCCTTATCAAGAGAAGTGGAGGGATATGGCCCTGTGAAGCTTCGGCAGCGGATTCCGTTAGGAAAACTGTGCCAAATCCATCGGGTGATCCCGGAAGATAAGCAGGAACGACTCCCCACTTATCTTTCGTGGGGAGTTGTTTTATTTTTAAACAGAGGCTTCTGCGTCTTTAATTCCTACTATAGTGATTGGAAAAGTGTAATTTATATGAAGTAGATGGAGGTGGAAGCAGCAATGTTGTATGTATTGTCTCGTTTCGGGATGGCAGCCGGTGTTATTTTAGGATCGGTCACGCTCGTATTTTTGATAGTTAATATTCTTCCCGGTGATGTAGCGACTTTATTAGCCGGAGATGATGTGCCGACAGAGACGGTAAATCAGCTTCGAGAAAAACTTGGATTGGATAGACCCCTTATTGTGCAATATCTGGATTACGTAGCTGGACTATTTCAAGGAGATCTTGGGACTTCTTATGCGAATAGTGAACCGGTACTGGAACGCCTGCTTGATAATTTGGGACCGACATTGGCGCTGACCATTTCAAGCATGATCGTAGCCATTGTACTAGGTCTGATCTTAGGTATCTTATCCGCGGTATATCAGAACAAACTGCTGGATGGCATCATCCGGGTGTTGAGTTTGATTGGGGTTTCCACTCCTAATTTTTGGATTGGTATTCTTCTTATTTGGATCTTTTCTGTGCAGCTCCACCTGCTGCCGTCCATCGGAAATGGATCCTTTGAGCAGCTGATTCTGCCATCGATTGGTCTCGGGATTACCGGCGCTGGAGTAATTACAAGGTTGATTCGGAACAGCATTCTAGAAGCATCTAATGAGCCCTTTATCCGATCTTTACGCGGAAAAGGCATCGGGCATCGGGCAATTTTGTTTAAGCATATTCTGCGTCATGCCCTTATTCCTGCGGTGACTATGGTGGGAATGATCTTCGGAGAGATGCTTGCTGGTTCGGTTGTTACAGAAACCGTTTTTTCAAGACAGGGACTAGGGAGACTTATTGTAGATGCAATCGACCAAAAGGATATTCCGATCATTCAAGGTGCCATTCTGTTTACTGCCGCCTTTTATGTTGTGATCAATATGCTTGTTGATATTTCCTACAGATTAATTGATCCAAGAATCCGGCTGAATGAGAAGTAAGAAAGGGTGATTGAAGATGATTGGCAGCTTAAAGAAAACAAAAACTTTGTCGTATCGCCGAAATAGCTGGTGGACAGGAAGTCTGCTGCTGCTCTCAGCCGGCTTTATCTTATTCATTGTAATTTGTTCATTATTCCCTGATCAGATTGCCAGTCATTCGCCGACAAGGATGGATCCAAGCGATGCTTTATTAGCTCCATCATTGGAGCATCTGCTAGGAACTGATCAATTCGGCAGAGATATTTTCAGTCTGATTGTACATGGCAGTCAACAATCCTTGGTTATCGGTGTACTGTCAGTCTTAATTGGCGGAGGAATCGGCGGGTTAATCGGGTTGGTGTCTGGCTACTGTAACAACGCAGTCGATAATACGTTCATGAGAATCATGGACATTATTATGACGATTCCTGGTATTATGCTGGCTATTCTCGTTTCAGCTGTATTGGGGCCAAGTACGCTGAACCTTATTCTGGCCGTTTCCATCGCTTCATTGCCAGGCTATGCCAGAGTGATGCGCGGGCAAGTACTGCATGTGAAGGATGCAGGTTATGTCCATGCTTCCAGGTCAATAGGATTGGGACATACAGGACGGATTCTTTTCCACATACTACCGAATAGTTTGCCGCCCATGCTTGTCATGGCAACAATCGGCGTTGGGAATGCAATCTTAATGGCAACAGGTCTTAGTTTTCTGGGTTTAGGTACTGTGCACGAAATACCGGATTGGGGTTATCTGCTGTCACTAGGAAGGGACTACCTTACAGTTGCTTGGTGGATCGGATTTTTCCCAGGTCTGTTCATTTCTTTATTCGTTATTTCAGTCAACATTCTCGGCGATGCCTATCGAAATTATCTTGATCCACGATCTGCCGCGTCTTAAGAAACAGAAAGGAGTTGTAATATGCGTACATTACTGGAGATCAGAAATTTATCTGTAGGGATAGAGCGTGGAAAAGACGTAATTCCAGCAGTTCGCAATGTGAATCTGGATATCCGAAGCGGAGAAATCGTCTGCCTAGTAGGAGGTTCCGGAAGTGGCAAGACAGTAACGTCCCTGGCTGTTCTTCGTTTGATCGATTACGAAGGAGGACGTATTACAGGAGGGGAAATCATCTTCCAAGAACAAGATATTGCCTCTTTAGCGCAAAAGGAAATAAACGGTATACGGGGCAGAAAGATTGCCATGGTGACACAGGATCCGATGACTGCATTAAATCCAGTTTTTACGATCGGAAATCAATTCGTTGAGGTGATTCGCAAACACAAATCTGTCAGCCGTTCTGAGGCGTGGGACGAAGCTATCAAATTATTAGAGAAAGTACATATCCCGGAGCCTGCATCCAGGATGAAGCAATACCCGCTTGAACTGTCTGGGGGTATGCTGCAACGTGTAGCCATCGCATTAGCACTTGCTTGTCAGCCAGAACTTCTAATAGCGGATGAACCGACGACAGCGTTGGATGTAACTATTCAAGCGCAAATACTGAACTTGCTTCTTGAGCTTCGAGCAGAAGAGGGTATGTCGATTTTATTCATCACTCATGACTTAGCTGTTGCCGCGGAAATAGCTGACAAAGTAGCAGTTATGCATGAAGGAAGCATTGTAGAACAAGGGACGGTTAGGGAGATTTTTGCTTTTCCTGGTCATTGGTATACAAAGACATTGGTGCAATCAAAGCGTGATTTGCTTACGAGTTCTGCCTCTGAAGAGAACAGGCAGGATGACGAAGTAATTTTGGAAGCAGAAGGAATCAGCAAGGCATTTCTTCTAAAGGGAAAACCGTTCCAGCCGAAGAGATACGTTCAGGCTGTGGATGAAGTGAGTTTATATATACGGAAAGGAGAGACACTGGGTCTGGTCGGAGAATCAGGAAGCGGAAAATCAACACTCGGCAAGCTGCTCGTTTCCCTTCAGGAAGCAGATAGCGGACAGATTCTATACCGCGGTAAGGATGTAACCGGAGGAACGAAGCGAGAGAAGAAGGAACTTCGCAAAAATACACAAGTTGTTTTTCAGGATACCTTTTCAGCTTTGAATCCGCGCTGGAAGGTAGAAGACATCATCGGAGAACCGCTTCGGGTTCATACCCGCTTATCCAAAGATGAGATAAGAGAGCGGGTAGAGGAAGTTCTGCAGCTTGTCGACTTGGATCCTGCTTCTCGTACACGATATCCGCACGAATTCTCCGGAGGGCAGCGGCAGCGTATCAATATTGCCCGTGCTATCATTCTGCATCCGGAATTCCTGTTATTGGATGAGGCTGTATCTGCTCTGGACCTTGCCGTCCAATCCAAGGTAATCGATTTGCTGAAAAAGCTGCAGCTGGAAATGGGACTGTCTTATGTATTTATTGCACACGGGCTGGATGTTGTACGTGACATATCACATCGTATCGGTGTCATGTATCTGGGGAGAATTGTAGAGATTGCGCCCGCTGAAGAGTTATTTACAAGACCGGCACATCCGTACACAAAAGCGTTATTGGAAGCGAATCCGACCATTGATTTGGATCGCAAGCGTGAGCGTCACGTGCTGCATGGCGAGATTCCGTCACCTGTGAATCCGCCTGCCGGCTGTCATTTTCATACAAGATGCCCGCTGGCTACAGAAAAATGCCGATCGGAAACTCCTGCAATGGAATCCCTTATCGGTGAACGAGCTGTTGCATGCCATTATCCATTGGAGAAAAAGGAAAGGGTGGAGTTGTTGAGATGACTGAGAGACGTTTGAAATTGGGCGCAATGCTGCATGGTGTCGGAACAGGATGGGATAACTGGAAACACCCAGATGCTGTGGCTGATGCGGGGACAAATCTGGAATTTTATTTGGAACAGGCAAGGCAAGCGGAGGAAGCAAAATTTGATTTTGCCTTTGTCGCAGACAGTGTCTATATCACACCAGATTCCACACCGCATTATTTGAACCGGTTTGAGCCGCTCACCATCCTATCAGCACTTGCGATGGCTACGAAACATCTAGGGTTAGTTGCAACGATAACCGTCAGCTACACGCAGCCCTATACTGTCGCCAGGCAGCTGGCGTCACTTGATCATATTAGCAAGGGTCGTGCTGGTTGGAATGTCGTAACATCCTTCCTTGAAGGCACAGCAGCTAACTATAGTCAAGAAGAGCATTATCCGCATGACCTCAGATACCAGATTGCGGACGAATTTCTGGAAGTGACGAAAGGACTTTGGGACTCGTGGGAAGATGACGCATTCCTCCGAGATAAACAGGCAGGGGCTTTCTATGAACGTGATAAGCTGCACGCATTGAATCATAAAGGAGATTTTTTCTCGGTCAAAGGGCCGTTGAATATTTCCCGTTCGAAGCAGGGGCAGCCGGTCATCTTTCAGGCGGGGATGTCGGAAACAGGGAGAGACTATGCAGCACGACATGCGGAAGGAATCTTCTGCGGTGTTGGAAGTATTGACAACGCGAAAGCTTACTTCAAGGATATCAAGCAGCGTACTGCAGCTTACGGACGAGATCCGAACCATATTTCCGTCATGCCGGGTATCAATCCCATCATTGCGCCGACAGAGGAGGAAGCGGAGGAAAAGTATCAGCAGCGCCTCAGTCTGATTACATTGGAAAGCGCGCTTATTTCTTTAGGGAGACCGTTCAATTACTATGACTTTTCCAAGCATGACTTGGATGCGCCATTCCCGGATTTAGGAGATATCGGGAAAGAATCAATCCGGAGCACAACCGAAAAGGTAGTGGAAATGGCCCAAAAGCGGAAGATGACGTTACGTGAAGTAGCTTTGGAAAGCGCCATCCCTCGAACACCGTTCATCGGTACGCCGGAGAAAGTAGCAGACCTTGTCCAGCAGTGGTTTGAAGAGGAAGCGGCAGATGGTTTTATCATCGGTCCAGAGGCATCACCTTCAAGTCTGCATGATTTTACAGCGCATGTTGTGCCGATTCTTCAGGAAAGAGGGGTCTTCCGCAGCGAATATGCTCCGGATGCAACACTACGTGACAATATGGGATTGCCGATTCCGCAGAATCGGTATACCGAGAAAAGGGCTTCAAAAGCGGAAATAGGGAGGTAGATCAGCAGATGAAGAGATTGTACCTCGTCATCCTCCTTATAAGTTTGCTAGGTCTGACAGCTTGTCAGGATGCAGAAAGGACAATTAGTGCTGCTGATGTTGCCGAGAATGACAGGTATGGCGGCACCTTGACCTTTGCTATTAGTGTTCCAATCGTTGGAGATCTGCTTGATCCGCATCGATCTGCGAGTCCTGGTAACTCTCGCATTCAAAGAAGTATGTTTGACAGTCTTGTAGCGCAAGAAGAGGATGGCAGTTTTGCCCCTTGGCTGGCGACAGAGTGGGAGATATCGGAGGATCAGAAATCTTACACATTCCATTTGCAGGATGATGTGACTTTTACAGACGGCACCCCTTTTAACGCAGAAGCAGTGAAATTCAATTTCGAGAGGATTAAAAAACTGGATGCGCCAGGGCTGGCGCTCAGCTTCATCGGGCCGTATGAATCGACGGAAATAATTGATGAACATACAGTTCGAATTCATTTCAGCAAACCTTTTTCTCCGTTCCTTAGCAATCTGGCAACAGAGAACTTGGCTATGGTATCGCCAACTGCTGTAGAAGAAAGAGGAGATTCCTTTGCGGTCAATCCGGTAGGTTCTGGTCCGTTCAAGGTAACGGATTACACACTTGGCACAGAGTATGTGCTAGAGCGAAATGAGGACTATAACTGGGGACCGGCAAATGCAGGACATACAGGTAAAGCGTATCTAGACAAATTGATCATTAAAATCATCACAGAGGACTCCACGCGAGTGAGCAGTCTGCATAGTGGCGATGTCGACGCTATTGATACGATTCCGCCGCAGCATGTTGAGGTTTTGGAGAATGATAAGGATCTGAATATATCTGAAGTCGAGCTGCTGAACTATAATGCAGCAATTCAATTCAATGCGACAAAAGGGCTTTTGCAGAACAAAGAATTACGGGAAGCACTTCGTCTCGGTGTCGATTGGGATGCTATTGTACGGACCGTCTATCTTGGGACGTATGATCGCGCATACGCGGCACTATCTCCATCACTACTCGGAGCAGATACAGATTTAGAGGGGAATTGGGAGTTCAATGCGGGTGAGGCTGAAGCAATGCTTGATGAACTCGGGTGGAAAAAAGGAGCAGACGGTATCCGTGTGAAGGATGGCAAACGCCTTTCGTTAGAAATGATCGACTTCTATGCTAACCGTGAGAAGAGAATGGATGTTATGACAATGGTCCAAAATTCTTGGAAAAATATCGGTGTTGAGTTAAACATCCATACAATATCCCGAGGTGAGTATACAGACAGAAGAATGGCCGGAGATTATGACATGTGGATCGGAAGCCAGTATGGTCCGGACCCTGACGGTGTGCTGCGTGCTTATCTAGTAGCCAAGGAAGGCTACCACGATGAATACGAGGATACAAGAGTGACAGAATTGCTTGATGCAGCTACAGATGAACAGGATACCGAAAAGCGGGCTGCCCTTTATCAGCAATTGCAGGAGTATCTATTTGAGGAAGTATATTCTATCCCTGTTTATGTGCTTCCGTATACGGTCGCTGCAAGTAAGCAGGTATACGATATCGATTTTGATACAAAAGGGTCGCCGTATTTCTATGATACGTGGGTCCTGCCAGAGTGATGGGAGACAGGCGAAAAGAGAGGAGTCAAAACTTGGTGAATATAGAGCAAGCGCAGCTGCAATGGCCCGACCTCCAGTTCATCAACTGGTGCTCTAGCCAGTATGGAATCAATCGGGGCATCTACAATACGATTGATGCCTGGCTGTATGAGTACGGCATCCTCGAGTTGAAGGAAAGAAGAAAAGTAATGATTCTATTCCTTCAGCAAGCGGGACAAAGAGATGGAGACAAATTTGGTAAAGGCGGGCTTGCGAGGAATTTGGAGCAGTTCATCACGATATCTGAAAGGGTGGGGACATGACGGAGAAACACATTGCAACTAAAAAGTTAGGGTTTGATACAGCAGCTCTCCATGCCGGCCAGCATCCGGATCCGCATAATGGGGCGAGAGCAGTGCCGCTATTTCAAACGAGTTCTTATGTATTTGAGTCAACAGAAAAAGCAGCAGCATTATTCCGCATGCAAGAGCCGGGCTACATTTATTCTCGGAACGGCAACCCGACAAACGCTGTATTGGAGGAGCGATTAACAGAATTGGAAGGAGGAATCGGCGGTTTTGCCGTTTCTTCCGGGCAGGCAGCTATCTCGGTCGCCTTGCTGACGTTGGCAAAAACAGGAGATGAAATCATCACAACGAACGCCCTTTACGGCGGTACATATAATTTATTCGCTGAAACTTTCAAAGGGTTCGGCGTGACCGTGAGATTCGTAGATGGACGTAATCTTGAGGAAGTAGAGCAGGCAGTCAATGACCGGACAAAGGCAATTTTCACCGAATCTATCGGGAATCCAAATGCTGAGATTGCGGACCTGAACGGCTTATCAGCAATTGCTAAAAGACATCATCTGCCATTAGTCGTAGACAACACTTTTACAACACCTTACTTGCAGAAGCCGATAGATTTTGGAGCAGATATCGTCGTCTTTTCCACTACGAAATTTATCGGCGGTCATGGTACTTCTATAGGTGGTGCGATAGTGGATGCCGGCACATTCGATTGGACGAATGAACGTTTTCCAGACTTCAATCGGGATAAGCCGAGTATCGGGAATACATCATTCACAAAACTCGCAGGCGATCGAGCATTCATAGCCAAAGCGCGTTTTGAATTGGGGCATGACCTTGGCACGAGCCTTTCACCATTCAATAGCTGGCTGTTCATCCAAGGACTGGAGACATTGTCTTTTCGTATGAGGCAGCATGTCTATAATGCTAAAAAGACAGCAGCCTTCCTGCGTCAGCATCAGGCTGTAGAATGGGTAAACTACCCGGACTCACCGGATGATCCGCAGTATGAACTGGCCCAGACGTATTTGCCAAAAGGAGTAAGCTCTATTTTCACATTCGGAATCAAAGGCGGTCGAAAAGCTGCAGAGCATTTCATCGATTCTCTAACACTAATCTCTCACTTAGCCAATGTAGGAGATTCGAAAACATTAGCTATTCATCCGGCAAGTACAACGCATGCTCGAATGACGGAGGAGCAGCAGCTGCAGGCAGGTGTATACCCGGATCAAATCCGATTATCAATTGGTTTGGAAGATATTGATGATATTCTTGGAGATCTTGATCAGGCGTTGCAAGCAAATTAAAAGGAGGAGAATCATATGAAGATAGCAGCGGCAATTAACCAGAAGGATTATATCGTTCCAATAGTGGAGGGGGAGACGCTTCGATTGTATGATACGCAAACGAAGGAATTTACGAATATGGAAAATCCGGCGCCTAAATTGACGGAAGGCCGAAGGGGAGCGGCATTGGCATTAGCTAGACAACATGGTGCAGAAGCCTTCGCAGCACCTCCTCAAACGTTTTGTGAGCTTTCTTATGAGAAGGCGCAGCAAGAGCATCTCTTATTCTTCAATTTGGAATCACCACTGCCATTCGATACATTTCTGGAACTTTTGGAGCAAGGATTTGTAATGGGGGAAAGAGAGATTGCATCTAAAAATGTAGCACCTAGTTCGCCGGCTTCGTCCCAATCTAAATGAAGGAGGATCTACCATGGGAGTTAAGCAATTACATTTAGGCCTCTTCCTGATGGGAAGCGGTCACCATATCGCATCATGGCGGCATCCTGATGTGGATTCGAACCAAGTGACTACCTTCAATTATTTTGCGGAAATCGCGAAGAAAGCGGAAGCAGGTAAGCTGGATATGCTTTTTCTAAGTGATGGGCTATCCTTCCATGAACTATCCCATCCTGCAGAGCTGAGCCGATTCGAACCGATTTCCTTGCTGAGCGCACTGGCTGTTGTCACGAAAAGAATAGGGCTCGCTTCCACGGTCACAACCACTTATAATGAGCCCTTCCATGTGGCGAGGAAATTCCTTTCCCTTGATCACTTGAGCGGAGGGCGGGCTGGTTGGAATGTGGTCACTTCTTATTATGAATCGGAAGCTAAAAACTTCAGTAAGTCTGAGCATCTTGCCCATCATGATCGATACATACGGGCAAAGGAATTCCTTGATATAGTGAATGGATTGTGGGATAGCTGGGAACCGGATGCACTGGTGCGAAACAAGGAACAAGGCGTTTATTTCGAGAAAGAAAAGCTTCATCGAATTCATCATACAGGTACGTATTTCTCAGTTGAAGGACCGTTGAATATCGCGAGATCACCGCAAGGGAAGCCGGTTATCATTCAAGCAGGCTCTTCGGATGCGGGAGTGGATCTTGCTGCTAAGTCAGCTGACATTATATTCACCGCTCAGGATAATCTAGCAGATGCCAAAGCATTCTATCAAAGAGTCAAAGATAAAGTTCAGGCATATGGACGCAACCCGCAACATGTCAAAATCATGCCAGGAGTTTCTGTTTATGTCGGAAGTACACGTGAAGAAGCGGTAGAAAAGTATGAGCAATTGCAGCAATTGATTACGCCGGAGGTTGGTCAAAATCTGTTGTCTGAATACCTTGGGGGCTTTGATATTAGTCCGTATGATGTGGATGGACCACTTCCTGAGATACCAGAAACGAATGGCAATAAAAGCCGCAGGGCGTTGTTGATTAAATTGGCAGAGGAAAAGCAGCTGACGATTCGTGAACTCTATCAGTATGTAGCGGGGTCTAGAGGGCATCGACTTATTTTTGGAACAGCTGAAGAAATTGCGGATGATCTAGAAAACTGGCTTCAATCTGATGCTGCAGACGGCTTCAATCTGATGCTGCCATCCTTTCCAAATAGCTTGGATGATTTCGTAGATCAGGTGATTCCCGTGCTTCAAGAAAGAGGAATTTACCGCAAGGATTATACGAGCAGCACATTACGAGCGCATCTAGGACTTCCGGAACCAGAATACAAAAGTCCAATCTTAAATAATCGATGATGAAAGGATGATAGATTTGAGTAAGCAAGAAAACGAAGAAAAGTGGGAAGAGATTATTGAGAAAGTGGATGACCTGCAATATGGCACCGTCTTAATCACTGTGCATGACAACGAAATCAAGCAAGTGGACATTACAGAAAAGAAACGATTCGGCTAGAAATATTAAGCGGGGAGGCATTCCATGACCTATCGATTGGGCATTCTGGATCAAAGTCGATTAGCGGAAGAAGACAATCCGCAAGATGCGCTGCACAACACTGTTCGACTTGCTGAGCAAGCAGAAGAATGGGGATATGATCGATTCTGGGTTTCAGAGCATCATGGAAAAGAAGAGCTTGCAGGCACTTCACCAGAAATTTTGATGAGTTATTTGTTGGCTAAAACAAAAACGATCCGGATTGGTAGCGGAGGTGTAATGCTTCAGCATTATAGTCCGTATAAGATAGCAGAAAACTTCCACGTCTTAGCGAATCTTGCGTCTGGCCGTATTGATGCAGGTATCGGGAAAGGACCTGGGGGAGGACCGAAAACATCAGCGGCACTGCGGCAAGGTGGGCCGGACACGTTCCCTTTTACAGAGAAACTCCAAGAGCTGGACCTGCTTTTAACAGGCAGCTACACAGATGCATTGCCTAGTCCTATCCCAGTAGAACCGCCAGAAAGATTTCTGCTAGGAGCAGGTGTGGCAAGTGCGGAACTTGCTGCTGAGCATAACTGGAACTTCGTATTTGCAGCATTTATCAATGGTGATAGAGAGGAACTTCAACGTACAGCGCAAGCTTACCGAAATCAGTACCCAGAAGGCAGATTCATTTGCTGTCTGCCGGTCTTTGCCGCGAACAGCAGGCAGGCCGCTGTAGCTTTAGCCGGGGATAGTAAAGTATACAAAGTTAAAACAGCCGGTAAGACAGTCACGGTGACGACAAGAGAGGAAGCAGAGAAGTTAGGGAATCAGACAGGTGAAGCGTTCGAAATTGAAGCACATACGATCGAAGTTATCGCTGGTACAGCAGACGATGTACATCATCGTTTGGGACAATTACAGCGGGAGTACGATATAGACGAATTTCTGCTTCTGACGAGCATCGGAACAAAGGAACAACGGATGCAATCCTTCCATTTGCTCAGTCCTGTTCAGTATCATTCGGCGAGAAAGGAGAAAGCGAATGTCAGCAGCTAAAAAAATCCAATTCGGTATCATGATCCAAGGGCCGGGAAATCATATGCACGCGTGGAAGGACCCTCGTATACCTGTCGATGCAAGTGTGAATATCCGCTATTACCAGTCTGTCGTGAAGCAAGCAGAAGCTGCAGGATTCACATTTGCCTTTATTGCTGACGGGTTGAGTATCAGCAATCAGTCGATTCCTCATTTTCTAAATCGCTTCGAGCCTTTAACTTTATTATCTGCTTTGGCGTCGGTCACAAGTCATATCGGTCTCGTCGGGACCTTGTCTACCACGTATAGTGAACCCTTCACTGTAGCCAGACAGTTTGCTTCCCTGGATATGCTGAGCGGCGGCCGGGCAGGATGGAATCTCGTCACTTCACCGAATAAAGGAGCGGCTGCTAATTATAACAAAGGACAGCATCCGGATCATGCAGAACGATATCGAATTGCCCAGGAGTACCTTGAGGTCGTGCAGGGATTATGGCATTCATGGGATGATGACGCCTTTGTACGTGACAGGGAAACAGGCCAATTCTTCAATGAAGAAAAGATGCACACACTTGATCACAACGGCGATTATTTTTCGGTTAAAGGCCCGTTGAATATCGCTCGTTCGCCGCAAGGTCAGCCGGTCATCTTCCAAGCAGGGGCTTCAGAAGCAGGTAGAGACTTCGCTTCAGCTAATGCTGATGCGGTCTTTACGAATGCTGCAACTTTGGAGGAAGCAAAACAATATTATAAGGATGTAAAAGACCGAGCTGAGAAGAATGGAAGACAGATCTGTGTTTTCCCAGGTATTCAGGTTATCGGTGGAAGCACATTAGAAGAAGCAGAAGAAAAGTATAAGCAAATCCTTTCTTATACGTCGATTGATGATGCGCTGCTTTATTTGGGCAGGTTCTTCGATCATTTTGATTTCAGTCAATACCCACTCGACGAACCTTTTCCCGATATCGGAGACGTTGGGAAAAGCGGCTTTCAATCTACAACAGATGCTATTAAGCAGCGAGCAAAGGATCAACAGCTTACTCTCCGTGAGACAGCACTGCAGATAACAGTACCGGAGGGTGAATTTTTCGGAACGTATGAGCAGATTGCAAATAAGCTTATCGAATGGATCGATCAAGATGCTGCTGATGGCTTTATCTTTGGGGCGCCAATTCTAGCGCCGGCACTTGAAGAGCTTATAACACATGTTCTACCTATACTGGAGGAACAGGGCTATTATTCAACAGATTATAAGAGTCACACACTGCGAGAGAATTTAGGTTTAACAGAGCTTTCTGCCGTACCGGATTAAATGCAAAAAAGTACCACAGATGCAATTTAAAGATTATAACGGAAACGGACCATATCTCTGCACTGAATACCATTTTCAAAGATAGGTTCTTCATAATGGCGGAGAAAGAAATCATGATCAATTGCTATCATGCGGAAGCCGCATTTTTGATAGAAGGCAATTTGATCAATACTGGAATTGCCTGTTCCTACTTCCAGATAAGCATAGCTCTGTGCGCGGGCTTGCTCAATCGCATGATGGATGAGTTTTTTACCTATACCTTTTCCTTGATAAGCTTCTCTGACAGAAATATTGATTACTTCCGCGATTTCTGAGCTGGTCGGCAGCAGAACGTAAATGCCGGAGATATGATTGTCCGTTTCTGCAATAAAACTGCTTCCTTGACGAAGGTAAGACTCTATTTTTGTTATAGATGGATCAGCTTCGAGCAAGAGATCCATGGGTGGTGTTTCAGTTGGGTGGAGCTTGCGTATCTTCATCAATTCACACCTCGATTTTTTTCTATAATAGGCTATGAAAAAGGCTGCCGAAACCCTTCGGCAGCCTTTTGTTACGGAAGTTATTTGACAATCATGACAGAGCATTTTGCTCGTTTCGCTACACGACTGCTGACACTTCCAAGGACTATTTCCTGGAGTGGATTTAGTCCGCGGCTGCCGATGATAATGAGATCTGCTTTGGTATCACGTGCATGCTCTAAGATCATCGGTGCAGGTTCGCCGTGTTTCATGATCAGTTTGTAATGGATAGATGCTGCTTCGAAAGCATCACGGAAACGCTGGAGCTTTTCGTCGCGTTTGCTTTGCAGTTGAATTGGATCAGTACTGTGCAGAACATCTGCTTTTGTTTTTTCATAATCAAGAACTTGAATTCCCTCCACGTGAGTTCCAGGCTGCAGCTTTGCAAGCTGTATGGCGTGCTCTGCTGCAAGGAAGGAGTGGTCGGACCCGTCAATTGCTACTACGATTTTCTTAAACATGGATGCACCGCCTTTTAATGGTTTGATACGTTCACATGTGCTGAATCGCTAGTTGTCAATTTGTGCATAAGTGCTTGGCTATCTTTGTTCAACCCTTCTAAGGTAACGGAAGAGCCCTTCTCCTTAAATTTTAGCACGACTTTGTCAATCGCTGCCACTGCGGAGTCATCCCAAACATGAGTGTTGGTGAAATCAAGTGTTACTTGTTTTGCTGAATTTCCAAAGAAAAAGCTACTTGTGAAATCGGTCACGGAAGCAAAGAACAGTTGTCCGGTAATAGTGTAGCGAATATGATCTGCTGTAGTGTCGGTTCTTTTTTCGACTTTCACTTTCGATATTTTAGCAACAAAGAAAATAGCGCTCAGCAGAATGCCTATAAATACACCGATAGACAGGTTATGCGTCACCACAACAGCAATGACAGTCACGACCATGACGGTTGAATCGGATAAAGGGACACGGGTAAGGCTGCGCAGTGAGGACCAGTCAAACGTGCCGATTGAAACCATGATCATGACCCCAACAAGTGCGGGCATTGGTATTCTTACTACCCAGTCTCCTAATACAAGGATGAGAAACATTAGAAAAATACCTGCAACGAGAGTAGAAAGCCGTCCGCGGCCGCCGGATTTGACGTTAATGACGGATTGTCCGATCATCGCACAGCCAGCCATCCCGCCGAAAAAGCCAGTTACAATATTGGCAATACCTTGTCCTCGGGCTTCTTTGTTCTTGTTACTGCCTGTATCCGTCATGTCATCGACGATTGTGGCAGTCAACAAGGATTCCAGCAATCCGACAATCGACAAAGCAAGTGCAGTCGGGAAAATGATTTGCAATGTCTCCGAGTTGAGAGGGATGTCAGGAATCAGGAAAGAAGGCAGTGCTTGTTTTATTTCTCCTAAATCACCGACAGTCCGAACGTCAATATGCAGGAACAACGACATAATTGTCACTGCCAAGATGGCAACAAGCGGAGCAGGAACAGTTTTCGTGATGAGTGGGAACAAATAGATGATGGCAAGCGTTACCCCCACTACGATATAGGTAGTCGTATTGATACCGATGAAATGTGGAACCTGCGCCATAAAAATCAGAATAGCGAGTGCGTTCACGAATCCGATCATGACAGAGCGTGGAATGAATTTCATAAAACGGGCAATACCTAATACGCCGAATACGAGCTGCAATACACCAGTCAAAATTGTAGTAGCGAATAAGTATTGTAATCCGTGGTCCTTCACTAATGTCACCATCAATAAAGCCATTGCGCCGGTTGCTGCAGAGATCATTGCCGGTCTGCCGCCGACGATAGCAATGACAACTGCCATCGAGAAGGATGCATATAATCCGACCATCGGATCCACGCCTGCGATGATAGAGAATGCTATTGCCTCCGGAATCAAAGCCAAAGCAACAACTATACCGGAAAGAATGTCCCTGCGGATGTTGCCAAACCATTGCTTATTTAATTGTACTGCTGCCAATTTAAATACACCTCATTTATATTATTTTGTTGACTTCTAAGTCTCATAGAAGTCGAGTCCGAATTTTGATAAGCTTACTGTAACATGATTCAGGTACTTTTGGAACCAAAACTAACGTTTTTGGTACTTTATTTGGAGTGAGATAAATTGCGAATTGGATATATACGTGAGTTTGTTCAGGGAAAATGGGATATGCAGCCAACAGAAATGATGAACTGCGAAACAATGATAGAAGAGAAGGAAGACGTGCAAGGTCAGCCTCTATTAGAGGAACTCTTGGAAAGGCTGCAGTACGGGGATGTGCTTGTTGTGCGCAAGCTTTACAGCCTGGCAAATTCGACAAAGCATCTGATCGAAATTTGCCGTAATTTGCAGGAGAAGCAAGCGGATCTTGTATCGATCGAGGATAGTATTGATACGAGAGAAGACTCGTTTTTTCAGCATTTGGAGCAGATTGCTGTATTCCGGAAAGAAGTGGTAGGAGAAAGAACTAAGGCAGGGCTTTCTGAGGCAAAAGCAAAGAACCGAGCGGGCGGGAGACCGCGAAAACCAGATAGGAATGTTCAAAAAGCTATCGATATGTATCGAAGTAAGAAATACTCGATAGCTGAAATAACCATTGAGACAGGTATCAGTAAGACAACGCTGTATCGGTATCTTCAAGAATAGAATTTGTCGGCATTTGTTTTATGATCAATCGTTTGTTTAGGTGAAAAATAAGCACCTTCATCACATTTGGATGAAGATGCTTTTCATTTTTTTATCAACCATATTCTTAATAATTGCAATCCATACACTACTGCAATGATGTTAACTAGGAAGAATGATACAACATCATTCTAATATACTTCTAGTACCCATTATCAATGTTTATCTACATTCGAACTGATCGCATCCATACACCAAGACTTAAAAATATAACCCCTGTCAGAAAGAGAATACCGAGTATAACGGGCAGTTGAGCAGCAGAATCAAATAAGGTGATTTGCAAACCAAATGTATCTTTAAACCCATCTAAAATCGGGGCGGGAGCATCGGCAAAGGTAGTTTCAATTGCAGGCTGCATCAGAACGTCACGTAGTGCTGCGACACCATAAGTCGGGGGAAAGAACTTGGTTATTTCCTGCACAAATGTCGGTAGCTGTCCGATTGGTATGTAGATGCCAAGCAGAAATCCGGATAAGGTACCGACCAGAGTACCCATCGATGAAAAAGATTTTCTGGAACGGATTAGAACTGTAATAGCGAAAAGGAAAGTTGCCGAAGAAAAAGTAATCAGCATGATTAAACCGATCGCCGATAGTAAGCCATTCCAAGTGACGGTAGGTTTATCACTCAACCAGAAGTATCCTTGAGCAATGAGCAAGGCGCCGACAGAAAATAGTACAGCGATCAGCCAAGCGGATAATAGATACCCGATAACCAATTGAGTTCTTGTTATTGGCGTAATCAATAAAGCGTGCAGCTGGTTGCTGACCGCGTCTTCAATCATCGTACTTAAAACAGCCAATGTGACTGTCAGGGAAATGACTACAATGATTCCGGCGAGAAGCCAGCTTTGCATCAGCTCCTTCATGCCAACGGCTCCCTGAGCTGCTTGCTGTGCCGAATTAGTCGTCACATCAGCTAAGAAAAGCAAATAAAGGACAATAATGATACTTGTTGTGAGTAAAGACATGAAGACAGCAGTCTTGTCACGAAAATACAATCGATTAGAGCGCTTTGTCAGCTGCCAGATTGTGTGCATGTGTATTCTCCTTTACTAAGTTAATGAACACATCGTCCAGACTGCCTTTAATTAATTCGAAATCGGTGATACTGTCCTCTAAATGTCGCAGGATATGGTACGCTTGCAAACTGTTTGGTACGGAGATTTGAAACGAGTCGTTCTTAAGGTTGTAGCTGTGACGATGTTCATCTAAATACGTTGCTGCAAGATCGTTATCGTTCACCTGCAAGCGTAATGTATCTGAAGCGTAAAGCCGTTTTAACTCAGCTGGTGTGCCCTGAGCCTTGATTTTACCTTTATCGATGACAACAATTTGATTTGCTTCAGCCGCTTCCTCCATGTAATGCGTCGTCAGAAATACAGTCATCTGGAGCTGCTGCTGCAGACTTGCAATTGTTTTCCACACATCGACTCTTGTTTGAGGATCCAGACCAGTCGTCGGTTCATCCAAGAATAGAATGGCTGGCCGGTGCAGCAGTGCCCGGGCTATCTCTGCACGCCGTTTCTGTCCGCCTGACAGATGCCGAAATTGTTTTTTTAGGATGGGTTCCAGCAGCAAGGTATCAGTTACCCAGGAGATACTTTTTTGAGTATCAGTTTTCGACATACCATAGAAACGCCCCCACATGTCGAGATTCTCCTTTACGGTAAGAACATCATCGAGTACATTATCTTGAAAAACCAAACCAATCCGCTTGCGAATTTCTGCGTCATCCTTGCCCGCTTGGAAACCATCAACGCAAATAGTGCCATTTGACTGCTGCAAGCGGGTTGCAATCATATGGATGGTTGTCGACTTTCCCGCGCCATTTACACCTAAAAATGCGAATAGATGCCCTTTCTCCACATCGAAGGATATGTCATTCACAGCAATGAACTTACCATAGCTTTTCGTTAGATTATTAATTTCAATGATTTTCATTCGCTCCAGCCTTCTTCCTTTTATAATTAGCCAGTTCTTCATTCAATTGCTTTGCTTCAACACTATGAATAAGACGATAGATAGCCCAAAGGACGATATAAATGAAGATAACAAGAGCAAGTAATAACCCGAGCAGCTTCCAGTTACTTGTATCAAACCAGCCGAACAGAGCAGCGGAACCTGTGAAAGTACCCAAGACAACAATCAGGAACAGAAGTGAGCGGGTAAGGATGTTAGATTCATTTGCTCGCTTGAGAAACAAATGCTGTATCCAAGTCAGCACAAAAGTAATAAGCAGATTTTGAGGTACAAGGGCAATATCCATTGTGTTATTTCCGATGAAGGCATAAATGTATACGCTTGTTGCCAAAATAGAGAACATAAACATGATGCCCCATGTTTGGATGAAACTTACGATAGTCTTCATCATTACTCCTCCTTTCCTAATCCGAGCTTATGTTTTAGCTGCGGTACGTACTGCCTGGAAATTATGACTTTTTCTCCGTTCGTGAGGGTGGCTGTGAGTTTCCGGCCTAGAGTGGGCTTTAGCTTTTCCACCTTTGAAAGATTGACGATAACAGATTTAGATATACGTATAAGATCAGGACTGAAATGCGACTCCTCTATTTGATACAGCTTTAATGAGGATTGGTATACAGCGTTCTTATCATAGAGAAATACTGTATTGTCCACGGATTCAATGTAGTAGATGGATTCTGGCTGGAGAAGATGCAGCTCGCCGTTCCTCTCACCAGACAATCGTTCCTTGTTAGAGATTGATAGGATTTTGACAAGTTCTAGAATGCTCGAGTCTGTTTGACGGCAGGTGATTTGCACCTCGGTTTCCTGGCAATTGTCGTCCTCCTGAATTGTGATTTTCATAGCACACCTTCTGTCTTTTATTTGTTGATATTTCCAGTGTAACGGTCAGCAGAGGAAAAACAATAGCAGATGGTGTATCCTGCCAATAAGAGCAGTTAAGCTGCCATCTATATATTGATCAAACGTTTGATAAAGATAGCTGACCGGGAAAAAGTAAGTATTTAAGGAGGAGAATACGATGAAGACTATTACCCTGCCGGATGGAACAGAATTAGCGGCGATCGGACAAGGAACTTGGTATATGGGGGATGACGAGTCGACGCGTCATGATGAGATTCAGGCCTTGCGCACGGGACTTGATCAGGAATTGCAGGTGATTGATACAGCTGAAATGTATGGTGATGGCCGCTCCGAACGGCTCGTACAAGAGGCAATTGCAAATCGAAGGGAAAAAGTTTTCCTCGTTTCGAAGGTGCTGCCATCACATGCAGCATTCGATGATGTGCTTGTAGCCTGCGATCGTTCCTTGGAGCGATTAGGAACAGATTATCTGGATTTGTATTTGCTTCATTGGCGCGGAGCGGTGCCGCTTGGTGAGACGGTGGCAGCTTTTGAACAGTTGAAGGAAGAAGGAAAGATTAAGCACTGGGGTGTATCTAATTTCGATACAGATGATATGGAAGAGCTATGGAATGTTGAAAACGGACAGAATTGTGCAGTCAATCAAGTACTCTACAATCTTACTGCACGAGGAATCGAATATGATCTGCTTCCATGGCAGAAGGAAAAAGGCATTCCGATTATGGCATATTGTCCATTAGCGCAAGGTGACCGAAAGGAAATCCTGCATAATGCCGCAGTCCGTGACTTGGCAAGAGCATACGATGTTTCTGTTTCACAGATTGCTTTAGCGTGGACGATTCAGTCAGGGCATGTACTCAGTATTCCAAAAGCGGGACAGGCTGCTCATGTGGTGGAAAATGCTGAGGCTGGTAATCTTGTCTTAAATAAAGAAGATCTTGCAAAATTAGACAAGGAGTTCCCGCCACCGATGTCGAAAGTACCGTTGGAGGTCGTGTGAATGCATAGGCATTTTACATGACAGCCTAATGCAGGCAACGCTATACTAAACGAGAAAAACCGCTAAAGGAGTGCTTTTAAATGAACTATGTAACACTGAACAATGGCGTGAAAATGCCACAGCTTGGCTTTGGAGTCTGGCAGGTTGGAGATGAAGAAGCAACTGCAGCAGTAGCGAAAGCACTTGAAGTTGGTTATACAAGCATCGACACAGCAATGATCTACAAAAACGAAGCAGGAGTCGGCAAAGCAATCAAGGAAGCTAACGTAAACAGAGAAGATCTGTTTATCACAACTAAAGTATGGAATTCTGACCAAGGATTCGACAATACAATTGCAGCTTTTGAAGCAAGCCTTGAGCGTCTTGGTCTTGAATATGTGGATCTTTATCTTATCCACTGGCCTACTCCTCAATATGACGAGTATGTAGATACGTTCAAAGCACTAGAGAAGCTTTACAAAGACGGTCGCGTGAAAGCTATCGGCGTATGTAACTTCGAAATCGAGCATTTGGAACGTCTCTTGAAAGAAACAGAAATCGTACCAGTCTTGAACCAAGTGGAGTGCCACCCGTACTTGGCACAAAACGAACTAAAAGACTTCTGCAAAAAGCATGACATCTTTGTAGAAGCATGGAGCCCGCTTGACCAAGGCGGCGATGTGCTAAAAGATGAAGTTGTGACAGCAATTGCTGAAAAACTTGGCAAAACAGCTGCACAAGTTGTGCTTCGCTGGCACCTTCAGAATGACACAATCGTCATTCCGAAATCGGTAACACCATCCCGTATCGAAGAAAACTTCCAAGTATTCGACTTTGAGCTTTCTGCAGAGGATATGGATGCAATCAACAAATTGGATGCAGGACGCCGTAAAGGTGCACATCCGAATGACATGAACAAACGATAAGAAAGAAGAGCGCCGAGAGGGCGCTCTTTTTTTGCGTTGACACTCATATTGTAAGAGGTCTATAGGTGTAGAATCAAAAGAAGGCTATCTGAATATCAGACAGCTTTCATTCTTACCTTTCTTACCATTCACAGCCTATTCCATCTCCGTCACGATCTAGATGCCTGCCGTATCCAGGATCTCCTTCGCTAACTGGCGCTGCTCCAGCTGCTTTAGCAGCAGTACAGTTGTCAAAATAAACACTAGTTGCCGCTGTGTCATTTGACTCTTCTTCGTAAGTATTTTCGTTACTACTAGAAGCTGTTTGTACTGATGTTGTTGCTTTGGACTCTAGATTATCAATTTCGTCTTCAGCATTCGAGAGTTGAGTTGTTAGCGTGCTGTTTTTCTCTTTTTCAGAATCCAAATCACCTTGTAATGTGTCTTTCTCTTTTTCTAATTTTTCAATGTTAGTTTCTAAGGTTTCTTTATTTTTGCCGCTTTCTTTTGCATCCTGGTTCAAGTCATCGTTTTTCTTCTTTAGATCTGAAATCGTAGATGTCAGGTCCTTCACTTCCTGAGCTGATGCGTCTAATTGATTTTGAAGTTCATCCTTCTCTGTTGTTAAAGTATCTAGTTTCTGTTGTAAGTCAGCATCAGCATCATTTTGTGTTGCTAGAGTTGCATTACCGTCACTTGTTACGGACCAACTAAAAGTGAAAGTGATCATGCAAAAGAAGAAGAGGAGAATTGCACCTGGATATATATACAGAATATGCCGTCGTCTTTTGAAGAAAGCGAACCTAGGGTTAATTAACCCTAAAACAAGAAATATAAGTGCTGCTAAAAATAACGCCAGAAAAATTAGTGCAAGTGCTAACATAAAACAAAACACTCCTTATTTGAATTTGGAAAAACAAGAGTGTGTATAGTGGTAAAATTTGCTTTTCTTGAGCATTATATACTATGTTTTTGGATTTTGGTGGAAAAATATTAATTATAAATACATTTTAGTAGATTATTTATAGTAACCTTGGAGGAAGTGAATAGATTTTATCTGCGCATGCTAAGCGGAAAGAAGGGAGACGTTATGGAACGAAAAGGGCATATCTATAACCTTATTTCAATTCTAATGATGGCGATAGGACCTCTGCTGGCTAAGTTCGGCGTGCTAGAAATAAGCCCGGCAAAAGCTGCAATCATTAATGTGCTCGTTATTTTACTAGCGAGCTATCTATTCGGATGGGTTCAAGGTAAACAAGTAACCTTTTATGCAGATAAAGAGATGATTCTGCTCGGGGTGCTAAATTCGTTCGGTGTTATTCTCCTTTACATAAGCACCAGTTTGTTATCTCCCGTTGAGATAGGGTTTATTGGCCGCTTCTACACGGTATTCGCAATCCTGCTGTCTTTGCTCATCCTGAAGGAGCGATTGAACAGAAAAGAAACGTTCTTTATCCTCGCAGCCATGTTAGGGATCTTTCTATTTATTGATACGGCAAACGTATATGGTGCTAGCTTGATAGGCAGCGTGTGTGCACTCTTCCAGACATTCTTCTTTGCTCTCTCCAATATCTATATTAAGAAAACGATGGCGACCGATAAGGATTCCAATTCTATCTTGTTCACAAATAACTGTATCGCGCTTGTTTTTGTGACGCTCTATGCAATCGTTACTGGACAGCTTTGGGAAGGAACTATATCGTTCTCAGGTATAGGTTTGATTGCATTATCTTCTTTACTGACGGGTTTCATTGGCACACTGTTTCTATATGAAGCATTGAAGTATTTGAGATTTTCGATTGCCAATACGATACGCGCATTTAGTCCGATACTGCTCGCTGTTATCTCTTTTCCTTTCTTCCCGGTTGAAGTCACATGGCAAAAGATCGCAGGGGCAAGTGTTATGCTGCTTTCGATTTTTCTTCTTACTGCAGATAAAAAGAAGGGACATCATTCACCCAAAAAGAATACTGGTTGATGATAAGGTTTGTGCATGTCTATGCTATAGTAAAAGGGAAAATTAGAGGAGGGATCAGGATGCAGTCAGAACGGTTGCAGAAGCAGGATTTGGAAGCGGCGATGCGGATGTCGGAGTATGCTTTCCGTTACCGCATACCAGAGGATAAGCTAGACGCAAGACTGGAGCAGATGGATCAGCACCAGGAGCTTTATGGTATCAAGGAAAATGGGAAGTTGGCTGCTAAGCTGCAGCTGTTGCCTCTTTCGATCAAACTTGGTGAGCAGACAATGCTGATGGGCGGGATTGCCGGAGTGGCAACATATCCGGAATATCGCCGGAATGGATATATCAAGCAACTATTAACTGATACGCTTTATCACATGCGTGAGCAAGGGATGCCTGTTTCTATGCTGCATCCATTTTATGTCGACTTCTATCGCCGGTTTGGATACGAGTTATTTACGGATCGTACGATTTATACACTGAAGAAGAAGGACCTCATTCGTCTGGCTCCGGTGAATGGAACAATTGAACGTATGAAAAAAGAAGAACATACGCAGGAAATTGAAGATATTTATACTGCTTATGCAGCTACATACAGCGGCATGCTTGCGCGGGAAGACTTTTGGTGGAAGTATCGGGTATACCGCGACCATGATTTTATTGCCCTGTATCGTGACTCTGAGGGCAAGGCGCAAGGGTATATCATTTATGAGATTTCTTCGCGTGACAAGTTAGATGTTTCGCAATTTGTTGCGCTTAATGCCGAGGCACGTATCGGTCTGTGGAATTTCCTTGCGCAGCATGATTCCATGTTTGAGGAAGTAAAATTAGACCTGCCGCCGCATGATCCACTCGTCTTCATGTTGCCAGATCCACAGCTTGAAGTGAAGCATTACCCATACTTCATGGCTCGTATTTTAGATGTACCAGCCTTCTTCGAGAAATACGATTGGCAAGGAAGTCCTGCAGGTGTTGTGCTGCATGTGGAGGATACGATCATCAAGGAAAATAACGATACTTTTACTTTTAAGGATGAAAACACAGTGATTTCATCAGAGGCGAAAGGCATTAAGCTATCCATCAATATGCTTGCTGCTATTGCGTTTGGTTACAAGCGTCCGCTTGTTCTTTGGCAGGCAGGATTGATAGACGGACCAGAGGAAATGATCCGTAAATTCGAGCTGAGTATCCCAAGGCGTGAACCGTACATCTATGATTTCTTCTAAGGAGATTAGCATTATATGAAAAAGAAAGAATTTCACCGCCTTGCCCGTGCTGTAATCCGAAAAGGAGACAGCATCTTACTTGCTAAGGCTGAAGGATGGCAGAATAGCTTCCTGCCTGGTGGTCATGTGGAAATTGGAGAAGGCGCTGAGACAGCCCTGCTGCGGGAACTGCAGGAAGAGCTTGGTGTAAATGGCAGGATCACTAGCTTTCTCGGGGACTTCGAACATAGTTGGCAGCACGATGATACAGTACATTTTGAACTGACGCATGTTTTTGAAGCTGTGATTGATAAGGAGCAGGTCGAGAGCCAGGAGCCGCATCTTAAATTCTTCTGGGCAACAGTTGAAGAGTACGAAGAGCTGGATTTGCAACCTTATCCACTTATCGACACTTTGCGTGAAAGCCAGCTTCCTGCGTCCGTGTGGCGGAGTACATTGGAGACAAACTGATTTTATCGGTTTGTCTTTTTTCTTTAAAAAAGGCTTGCGGTTGACGCAGCGTCATCGTTTAGATTGTAGTCAGAAGGAGGGAATCATAATGACATACACCGTTCAGAAGCTGGCAGAGCTTGCTGGTGTAAGCAAGCGTACACTGCGCTATTACAATCAAATTGGTTTGCTGCATCCAGCTGAAATCAATGCGAGCGGTTATCGGATTTACACGGAGAAAGAAGTGGATCTGTTGCAGCAAATTCTTTTTTTTAGAGAGTTGGATGTGGATCTCGCAACGATTAAGTCTATTATCTATTCTCCTGATTTCGATAGGAAGAAGGCTTTAGAGGAGCATCGAGATAAATTGTTGTATAAGCAGGAGCATATCCGAATGCTTCTTGGAAACGTTGAAAAAAGCATACAAGCGATGGAAAGGAAGGTAGAGATGACCGATAACGAGAAATTCATAGGCTTCAAGGTAGAGAAAATCGCTGAAAATGAGGCTAATTATGGAGAAGAAATCAGAGAAGCATATGGCAAAGAAGCAGTAGAAGCTGCCAATCAAAAATATCGTGGTCTGAGCGAGGAACAGTATAGGAAAATGGAGGCAGTTGAGCAGCGTTTATTCGAAAAATTGAAGCGTGCAATGCAGGGAGGAGATCCAACATCACCAGGTGCAATGCAGACTGCTGAGCTGCATCGGGAATGGCTGTCATTCAATTGGTCTGCCTACTCCAAAGAAGCACATGCAGGTCTAGCAGAGATGTATGTCCATGACGAGCGTTTCACGGCATATTACGACAATAAAATCAGAGAAGGAGCAGCTCAATTTCTCCGGGATAGCATCAGGCATTACACAATGCAGTAGGAACCATGCTTAGCTTTTGTATTCCAAAAGTAAGAGGTGATACACTTATTGGAAAAGGAGAGATGATAAGTTATGAACAGAAAAGTAGTAGTGAACGGCATGGATTTGGCGGCTTATGATTATGAACATAAATATGTCACGAAAAACGGGAAGGAATTGAACGAGATCAGCTTCAAGTTCCCCGTAACAAGTGAGGATTACCATGATGTAGCTGTTTTGCTGTATAAAGATGATTTTCGAGTGGAAGTTCCGGAAGAAAACATTGCTTTCGAAGCAGCGATTAAACAATACAGCACAAGCATTACAAATCTGTATGAGAAAGACCGGGTAGGCGAATATTCCTTGGTGCTGGAGGAGAAGGCAGGAGCTGCACTATGAAGATTGTCGTAGCTCCTGACTCCTTTAAGGAGAGTATGACAGCCTTGGAAGCCGCATCTGCATGTGAACAGGGAATCAAACGGGCGATTCCGAACGCGGAAGTTGTGAAGGTACCAATGGCAGATGGCGGTGAAGGGACTGTGCAATCGCTGGTCGACGCAACGGGCGGCAAGCTGCATACACGTGAAGTGACAGGACCTCTTGGGAATAAAGTGACTGCAGTATTTGGTATGCTTGGTGACGGAAAAACGGCTGTTATTGAAATGGCTGAGGCATCGGGTCTCCATCTTGTACCACGTGATCAGCGGGATCCGCTTCGGGCTACAACGCGTGGAACAGGCGAATTGATGCAGGCCGCATTAGATGCAGGGGCAGAGCATGTCATCATCGGCCTTGGCGGCAGCGCAACGAATGATGGAGGCGCAGGTATGGCTGCTGCTCTAGGAGTTGAATTCCTTGATGCAAAAGGCCAGCTCCTGAAAGATGGTGCGCTAGCTTTGAAGAAACTCTCCGAAGTAAAAGCAGAAGGAGTAGATCCGCGCTGGCAGCATGTCCAAGTAGAGGTAGCCTGCGATGTGGAGAACCCGCTGACTGGGGAGAATGGTGCATCTTACGTGTTCGGTCCGCAAAAAGGTGCGGATGACGAAATGGTCATTCAATTAGACGAGATACTCACACATTACGCTGAGAAAGTAGAACAGACTATCGGGAAATCAATTAAGCAGCTGCCAGGTGCAGGAGCTGCAGGCGGATTAGGAGCAGGGTTAGTGGCTTTCCTGCCCGCAGAACTAAAGAGCGGTATCACCATAGTCAAAGAAGCAGCGGGGTTGGCTGATCATATTAAGGACGCAGATTTGGTTATTACAGGCGAAGGAAAGATTGATGGCCAGACGATTTATGGAAAGACACCAATAGGAGTAGCGAGAACAGCAAAACAATTCGGAGTTCCGGTCATTGCTATCGCCGGAAATGTAGGTGAAGGAAGCGAGGCAGTGTATGACCATGGAATAGATGCTGTGTTCAGTATCATGCCGGGAGTGATGGACTTGTCAGAGGCGTTGATTAATGGGGAAACAAATATTGAACAAACTGTCTACAATATATGTAAAACGATGCAAATTTCCCGAGCATTCTAAAAGAAATCTTTCCTTGCAAAATAGAAATTGAAAGATACCTTTCTTTATGTATAAAACTTCACAAATTGGTCACACTGTTATGTGTAAGCGGTTACTTTATAGCGTATACTAACAATATAAAGTGGAGGGTATACAGAAAGGAGAGGCTGAGAATGATCTTGAAAGCGCTTAAGGAAACAGGTGATATGACGATCTCTTATTATGAGAACGGCATGCTGCATACCTTTACCGGAAGATATCATAATCTGAATCTCTTGGACCAAACACTTTGCCTGGAAAATGCTGAAAAGAAACGAATGATAATCCATATCGCGGGTATTAAGCATATACATTAACAAACCGCTGAAAGCATCTCTTGATGTTTTTCGGCGTTTTTTTTATGTTTTTTACCATTTTTGCGGTACAATAGATGGAACAAATAAGATACCCGTTGCCTTATGTAAACGGATACGGGAAAACAGCTGTCAGAGAACGGGCTGATTAGTGGAGGTTTCAAGCATGAGTTCGCAATATCCAGATGATGGACTGGCTTTACATACAGATCTTTATCAAATCAATATGGCGGAGACGTATTGGAGCGATGGGGTCCATGAAAGAAAGGCAGTGTTCGAGGTTTCGTTCCGCAAGCTGCCGTTCGGTAATGGCTTTGCCATATTTGCAGGATTGGAACGTGTTATAGAATATTTACAGCAATTCCGTTTCACAGAGAGTGATCTGGCGTACTTAAAGGATGAGCTTGGCTACGGGGAAGACTTCCTGGCTTATCTAAAGGATTTGCGCTTTACAGGAACTGTGTACTCTGTTGTTGAGGGAGAGCTTGTCTTCAGCAATGAACCGCTTATGCGGGTCGAGGCTCCGCTGGCTGAGGCGCAGCTGGTAGAGACGGCAATTTTGAATATCGTCAATTACCAGACGCTGATTGCGACAAAGGCATCCAGAATCAAGCTCCTGCTTGGCGATGAGATTGCACTAGAGATGGGCAGCCGTCGTGCGCATGAGTTGGATGCAGCGGTCTGGGGTACGCGAGCAGCCTATATCGGCGGTTTTGAGGCTACTTCGAATGTTCGTGCCGGCAAGAAGTTCGGCATTCCGGTAGCAGGGACATTGGCACATTCAATGATTCAGGCTTACCGTGATGAATATACTGCATTCACTAAGTATGCAGAGCGACATACGAATTGTACATTCCTTGTCGACACATACGATACGCTTCGTTCTGGTGTACCGAATGCTATCCGTGTTGCAAAGGAACAGGGTGATAAGATTAAGTTCACTGCAATCAGACTTGATAGCGGAGACTTGGCTTACTTATCCAAAAAGGCTCGGAAAGCGTTGGATGATGCCGGATTTACTGATACTAAGATTTCCGCATCGAATGATTTGGACGAAGAAACGATTCAAAGCTTGAAGTCACAAGGAGCTAAAATAGATATCTGGGGCATAGGTACGAAGCTGATTACTGCTTATGATCAGCCGGCCTTAGGTGCGGTATATAAACTGGTGAGCATCGAGGATGATGGTGCTATGCAGGATACAATCAAAATCAGTGCCAATCCCGAGAAGGTATCGACGCCAGGATTGAAGAAGGTTTACCGAATCGTCAATCGGATCAATAAAAAATCCGAAGGCGACTACATCGCCATGGAGGATGAAAATCCGCAGGAAGAAGATCATCTGAAGATGTTCCATCCTGTCCATACGTATGTGAGCAAGTTTGTGACGAATTACGATGCAGTTAATTTGCATCAGACAATATTCCAGGACGGCGAGCTTGTATACGAGCTGCCAGCTATTGAAGATATCAAGGCTTATGCGAAAGATAATCTATCTCTGCTATGGGATGAGTATAAACGTCCGAAAGCTCCTGAGGAATATCCTGTCGACCTTAGTCAGAAGTGCTGGGATAATAAGATGGCGAATATCCAGAAAGTGAAAGAGCATGTAAAATCTTTGCACACAACAAGTTGATAGGGTTACAATTCTGTTTAATGGGAATAACTGTATCATCCAGTTCTTATCTTTTAAATGGAAAACCTGTGAAAATGCTGTTGCAGCAATGTTAAGAATGCAGATTAATAGCCATGAACACAGGGATGCATGCTATAATAAGGAAATACGGGAACATCTATGTTCCTGCACATTAATCTAAAACATACAGCTTTTACATCAGGTGAAGGTTATGTATAAATTTATCAAATGAGGTGTTTTTCATGAACAAAGCAGAACTAGTAGAAGCAGTAGCACAACAAGCAGAACTATCTAAAAAAGATGCAAGCAAAGCAGTTGATGCACTACTTGAAACAATCTCTGAAACACTTGCTAAAGAAGAAAAAGTACAGCTTGTAGGCTTCGGTACTTTTGAAGTAAGAGAGCGTGCAGCACGTACTGGCCGTAACCCACAGACGGGCGAAGAAATCACAATCCCTGCTTCCAAAGCGCCAGCTTTCAAAGCGGGTAAAGATTTCAAAGAAGCTGTAAAATAAGAAAGATTCCTTCGCGGAATAGAAACTGCCGACGCACTTGTGCGTCGGCAGTTTTTTTATTGCTTGCTGATATGGATGATAGACAATTTTCCGCTGTTTGCTTCCACTTTCCATAATGGCTCAAACATCGTGCGTAAAATGGCAGCTGTAGGTTCATCTGTGTTCAAGCTCTGTACTGACTTGTCATCTACAACGTAATCCTTATCCTCCTCTAAACCGAAGCGCAAGTGCAGAAGGTTCCGTACACCATTGAAGGTAGGGAAGGAAATGGTGTAGCCATCTTTCAAAGCGGATATAAGTTTGCTTTTCTGCGACTGGAGCATTTCTGGATCGGCTTTTGGGTAGCTGTCCTGAATTGTACTCCATTCACCTGCCTCTATTAGCTTTGCGGTTTGTTCTCTTCCAAGACCGCTATGGGCAATACGTTCGATTTGGTAGGCTTCTGCTTGAGAAATGGTGATTGTCATGTTCAATTCTCCTTTAATGAATGGCTTTATTAGATGGTGCTTGGATGGTGAAGGATTTTCGTCTTTTGTACAGATAGGCAATCAGTTCCAGCAAAAAGCCGGGAACCTTTTTCGGAAAAAGTTTTTTCTTGTAGAGTTTTTCATAGGCACGGTGAAGATCTTCCCATTGTGTGCAATGCTTTTGCTGACGGAACCTGGCAGGATCGATTAATCGGATGTCTCCATTTGGTGTGATTAAGATGTTCCGCAGATGAATGTCAGATGGATTCAATCCTTCTGCTGCTGCGCCCGCCAAGGCATTATCAATGTCGGCTATATGATGATCTGTTATGGGAATCCCCGCGCGGAGGCAATCGTACAGTGTATGGCCGGGGATATAATCCATTACTAGATAACCGTTTCCGGCTGCATGAAGAGCCGGGAAGAAGTGATTGCTTTCAAGTGTTTTATAGATTTCCGCTTCTTCCGCTGCAATGTGACGGAAGGCAGGAAAAAATACCTTCATTACTTTAGAAGTTTCCGTAAGGCGGAATGCAAATGCGCTCCTGCCAGTCCCGATCAAAACGAGAGAGGAAGGGTACGCTGTTAAATGGGGCATTGTATCAGAACCAGACATGTGAATCTGCTCAACGATCTGCTCAAAATCAGCCATTTCCAGCACTCCTTTTCTTTGGAACAAGGGCTTGTACAGTTATCATACGCACGAACACGGAAGTAGGTGCATAAAATAGTAAAAAAGCTAGTCCATCCTCCGTAATTCCGGGCGCTGCTTTTCCTGCTTTCTAGCTATTTTCATCCTAACAGGGACTGTTTCCTTTACCTTTAGGGAAAATAACTATATCGTCAATCTATAAAGCTCTACTTTTCCTAACCTAATCGAAATCATATAAAGAAAAAAGGTGATTACATGCAAGAGAGACCTAGTACGACAGAATATCCTGCTTATTTCCAAGATTACATGAAACTTGTGCCTGAGGGAAATATAGTAGCTCTGTTTAAGGAACAGGAAAGGCAAACATCCAATCTTCTGCAAGGCCTGACAGACGAGCAAGCCCGATTCGCTTACGACAATGAAAAATGGACGATCAAGGAAGTGATCGGCCACCTTACAGACACAGAAAGGATTATGTCTTATCGACTGCTTACCATTGCCCGCGGAGATGTGACGCCGCTGCCTGGTTTTCATGAAGATTCCTATGTGCTGCAAGCGAAATTCACGGAGATGACAGTAGCGAGCCTTCTGGCGCAATATAAGGCAGTGCGTGCGTCCACGATCGCTCTGCTGGAATCACTGCACGATCAGGATTGGGTCAGACAGGGTATGGCAAACGGTCATGTCACTTCTGTACGCTCGCTGGCGTATATAATGCTTGGCCATGAACGTCATCACCACAATGTCCTTCATGATCGTTACTTTGCTTCTGCTACGTATCCGCTCAACCGCATGTGATTTGGGGTATATTGACAGAGAACAAACAATCGTGTATGCTATATTGCAGATTAATAGAATAGGATTGTGATTGCTCCAAAGGGGAGTAGCTTCCAGTTAAGTCGACAACACGTGATAGCTTGCTATCGCCGGTTTAACTGACAACGTTAAGTTGTTTGCCAGACCTTTGCCAATTTGGTGAAGACTGATTACAGACAGGACCTTCACACTGTGGGGGTCCTTTTCGTTTAGAACACACAAATGGAGGAAATAATTCCGTGTTGAAGAAATGCTTAGAACTGATGCAGCTCAGGGCACCATCCATCAAGCTCGAACTGAATCAGGCAAGCTATCATGCAGGCGAAAAAATAGAGGGTCATTTTCAGCTTCTCGGAGGCTGGAAGGACCAGAATTTAAACAGATTGGATTGCGATTTGGTTATAAAAAACAGTGCAAACGATAAAATAGTGAATATAAAGAATGTATTAAGCATTTTTATGACCAAGCAATTGAAATCAAATGAACAAATGAAGAAGCCGTTCACATTCCGTTTGCCAGAGGAATTGGAACCAAGCTCCGGTGCATTGGTCTATGAGCTGCAGACAAAGCTCGTGTTCGCCAATGAAAAATGCGCGAAAGATGATAGGCAAGTACAGATATTAGCTTAGACGCTATAAGAAGGAGGAGATTGCATTGGGAAGGCTTTGCTGAAGATAACAACCTTATATAACAGAAGTTTTGCTGGCGCTGCTCCTCGTCGAGGTGTCGCAGCTGTTTTATTAATCTGCTTGTAAACTATCAAACAAATAAGCGAGGTGAGTCCCTTCAATTAACGAAGGGAATTAATTGGACCCATCAATAGTCATTAATTTAAGTTTAGTAGTGTTATTCATCATTTTTACAGCCTTTTTCGTAGGTGCAGAGTTTTCAGTTGTGAAGGTGCGTATGTCCCGGATCGACCAGCTTGTTGCGGAAGGTAACAAACGGGCAATCATTGTTAGTAAGCTAGTGAATAATCTTGATTATTACTTATCAGCCTGCCAGCTGGGTATTACTGTAACGGCGCTTGTGCTAGGTGCATTAGGCGAACCTACAGTAGAGAAAATCTTGCACCCGCTGTTCAATGATTTTGGATTGTCTGAATCTGTTTCTACTTTACTTTCCTACGCCATTGCTTTTGCGTCGGTCACTTTCTTGCACGTTGTAATTGGTGAATTGGCGCCGAAGACACTAGCAATCCAGTATACGGAGCAATTGACGTTAATTTTAGGTCCGCCGTTATATTGGTTTGGTAAGCTAATGGCTCCGTTCATCTATTTGCTGAATGGTTCTGCTCGTGTATTTCTGAAGTTGTTCGGTGTGAAGCCGGCGGCTCATGAATCAGCACACTCGGAAGAGGAACTGCGTATCATCATGACGCAAAGCTATCAAAGTGGTGAAATTAACAAAACAGAACTTAGTTATATGGAAAATATTTTCACATTCGACGAGCGTGTGGCGAAGGATATCATGGTGCCGCGGACACAAGTGGTCACCTTGGAGAAATCCATGACAGCTGCAGAAGTAATCGAGATCATCGATGAACATCAGTTCACACGTTATCTTGTGACGGAGGATGGAGATAAAGACCATATCATCGGTTTCGTCAATGTGAAGGAAATGCTTACGGATTTTGCAGCCGGCAGAAGACAAAGTCTGCCTAACTTCATCCATGAGCTGCCGCTTATCCATGAAGGAACGTCGTTGCAGGATGCTCTTTTGAAGATGCAGACTGAACGTGTGCATATTGCACTCGTAGTGGATGAATACGGCGGAACTGCAGGTATTCTGACGATGGAGGACATTCTGGAAGAGATCGTCGGCGAAATCCATGACGAATTCGATGAAGATGAAGTGCCGGATATTCAGGAAGTGTCCGATCGTACGTTTCATATCAACGGTCGTGTACTGCTGGATGATCTGGAGGATCAATTTGGCTCTGTGTTCGACAATCGAGAAGATGTCGATACAATCGGAGGCTGGATTTTTGTTAAGAACGACGAAGTAGATTCTCAAACGACTGTGGTGGATGTAGCAGGAAATGAGTGGGAGGTTATCGAAATGGATAACCACCAGATACTTATGATTGAACTGCGCATCCTGGAACAAAAACAGCTTCCGATGCTGGAAGCTTAAGAATCGTGAATAAAGAAAAAGGCCGGGATGCCTCCTATGCATCCCGGCCTTTTTTTATTGGAGGTAGGCAGACAAGATGATCAGACTTTATGAAAATAAACACCAGGAAAAGGATGAGGTGGCCAGGCATCAGCATGACACACATCAGCTGCTATATGTCCTGGATGGAGAAGGGGAATGTGAATTGGGCATCAGGATCCAGAAGCTGCAGCCTGACAGTATCGTGCTCATCTCCCCGCATACAAATCATGCAATCCAAGCTCATTCTAAGATGACGGTGCTCGTGCTGGAATTCGATATCCGTCATTTGACAAACGATGTTGTTTCTTATCTTCTCGAGCCAGTGTTTGCTGAGTCTCGTGTCTTAAATCTATCTTTATTCGAAAGCAGTGAGCTTCGTCAGCTGCTGCGGAAGATGCTATTCGAACAATCCCAAAACCACCCCATTCATACGATGGGGCTGAAGCTCCTGCTTGCTCAGGTGCTTTATCAGCTTGCTATCATGCAGCAGGAAGATACAACACAGGATACAAATACAAGGCGGGCGAAGTGGCTCAAGCATCACTTTGAAACACGATATTTTGAGATTGCCAGTATGGAAGAAGTTGCGGCTAAAGCTGGTGTGAGCAGCCGGTACATGAATCAAATTTTTAAAGAAATGTATGATACGACGCCTTATCAGTTTCTGACAGAGGTAAGGCTGCTGAAGGTGAAGAAGATGCTGCGTGAATCCGATAGAGAAATTGTTTCGATCTGCTTTGAAGTTGGATTTGAAGCGGTCTCGACATTTTATCGTGTCTTTAAAAAATATGTTGGTGTGACACCGAATGTCTATCGGCGAACCACAGATGATTTCCGAAATTGAGAATATCAGAAGAGAATGATAAGAAAGATGTAAACGCTTTACTTATACTATCTTTAATAAGGATAATGGGAGGGCGTAAGGATGGCGACAAAGAAAATTGGGATAATCATGAACGGTGTAACAGGAAGAATGGGAACAAATCAGCATCTTGTCAGGTCCATTGCAGCAATTCGTGCGGAGGGTGGTGTGCTGCTTTCTAACGGAGATCGCTTGCTGCCGGATCCGATTCTCGTCGGAAGGAATGAAGAGAAGCTCGCCAAACTTGCAGGAGAGAATAGCGTAGAGCGCTACAGCACCGATTTGGAGGCTGCTTTGGCTGACGACTATAACCAGATTTACTTTGATTCACAAACTACCAATCGCCGGGAAGCCAGCATCAAGCAGGCGATCGAAGCAGGCAAGCATATTTATTGTGAGAAACCGACGGCTACCAGCTTGGAAGGATCCTTGGAACTAGCAAGATTGGCACGCGAGAATGGTGTGAAAAACGGGGTAGTGCAAGATAAGCTTTTCCTTCCTGGATTGCTGAAGCTGAAGCATCTGATCGATAGCGATTACTTCGGAGACATATTGTCCGTAAAACTGGACTTTGGATATTGGGTATTCGAAGGTGATTGGCAGGAGGCGCAACGTCCAAGCTGGAATTACCGTGCCGAAGATGGCGGCGGAATCATTGTTGATATGTTTGCGCACTGGCGCTATGTCATTGATCATCTTTTTGGGGAAATCGATAGTCTGACTTGTCTTGGTGCGACTCATATTCCATACCGGGTGGATGAAGCGGGCAATCGCTATAAAGCAACAGCCGATGATGCAGCATATGCAATTTTTGCCCTTAAGAACGGGATAGTTGTACAGGCAAACTCCTCTTGGACGACAAGAGTTGACCGAGATGATCTAGTTACCTTCCAAGTGGATGGGACACTGGGAAGCGCAGTAGCTGGTCTGCGGGATTGTAAGGTCCAGCATCGTGTCACAACACCGAAGCCAGTGTGGAATCCGGATATACCTAATGCAATTGATTTCCGTTCCCAATGGGAGACATTGCCGGAGAATCGTACGTATGACAATGGATTCAAGATTCAATGGGAGCTGTTTTTGAAGCATATAGAAGAAGATACGGCATTCCCTTGGGACTTGCTAGAGGGCGCAAAAGGTACCCAGCTGTCAGATCTTGGGCTGGAAGCATGGCGCGAGAAGAAATGGGTCACTGTTCCGAGTCTGGAAGTATAAAGGAGGAAGCAGCATGACAACGATTCTTTTACCAAAGCAAGGTCGTTCATTAGAGGCGTACACATTGGTTCATCCAGCTTCCACTTTTCCGACAGAAGGTGCTTTTCGGACAAGAACAGCCTATTCGGCTGCTCATGTCGTTGCGGATGCGCAATCTGAAGCACACCCTATCTTAGGCGGAGCGATTGATTGGGATGCAACTTTAGCTTATCGGAAAGCGCTGTGGAAGCTTGGATTCGGCGTAGCAGAGGCAATGGATACAGCGCAGCGAGGCATGGGACTCACATATGAGATGGCGAAAGAATTAATTTCCATAAGCGCAGAAGAAGCAAAAAAAGAGAAGGCATTGCTTGCTTCGGGAGCAGGGACGGATCATTTGCCGGCTGACAGTACGTATACGATGTCGGAGATTAAGCAGGCTTACGAAGAGCAATGTACATTCGTCGAAGGTACCGGAAGCCGGATCATCCTGATGGCGAGCCGAGCATTGGCAGCCAGTGCACGATCGGCAGCGGATTACAAGAACGTATACGGGCATGTGCTTGACGGAGTGCAGAATCCGGTTATCCTCCATTGGCTCGGTCCGATGTTCGATCCGAAATTGACTGGCTACTGGGGATCGGAAACAATCAGCCGTGCGATGGACGACTGCTTGGAATTGATTCATCAGTACGAAGGGAAAATCGACGGTATTAAGATTTCTCTGCTTGATAAGGACAAAGAAATCGAGATGCGAGCAAAGCTCCCAGCATCGGTTCGGATGTATACAGGAGATGATTTTAATTATCCAGAGCTGATTCAAGGTGATGGAGTGCAATTTAGCCATGCGTTGCTAGGTATCTTTGATGCGATTGCACCAGCTGCTTCTGAGGCACTACGCGCACTTGATGCCGATGATCAGGACCAATATCGGGAAATCTTCGATAAGACGGTACCGCTTGCAAGGCATATCTTTGAAACACCAACATACGCCTACAAAACAGGTGTTGTTTTCCTGGCATATTTGAATGGGTATCAATCTCATTTCCGGATGATCGGCGGTGCAGAAGGAGCCCGGTCGGTTCTCCATTTGAGTGAGCTGTTCAGACTTGCTGATCAAGCGGGCGTCCTAGTGGATCCGGCGCTTGCAGCAGAGCGGATGCAGCTTGTATTGAAGCTTGCAGGTATTGAACAGAAGGTGATGTCATGACAAAGGCCGATTTACAGCTTCTTAGTCTGAATCAGATTACGACAGAAAACTGGTCACTGACCGAAGCAATCCAAGGCTGTGCCCGTCATGATATCCACTGGATATCCATTTGGCGGCATAAGCTGGAGGAAATCGGTGTGAAAGAGGCAAAAAAACTGTTGACGGAATACGGCTTGCGCGTGTCCAGTCTTTGCCGTGGCGGCATGTTTCCAGCAGCTACAGAGCGTGAGAGGCAGCAGCGTATAGATGACAACAAACGAGCAATAGAAGATGCGAAGACATTGGGTACAGATGTGCTGGTACTCGTTTGCGGTCCGGCTGCCGACAAAAGTATCGCCCAGGGCCGTCATTGGGTGGAGGCAGGAATAGAAGCAATACTCCCATATGCGGAAGAACTGGGTGTAAAGCTTGGAATTGAGCCGCTTCATCCTATGTATGCAGCTGATCGTTCTGTTATCAATACACTTGGTCAGGCCAACACTATGGCGGAGAAGCTGCAATCAGATCATCTTGGGGTAGTAGTGGATGCCTTCCATGTTTGGTGGGATCCGGAGCTGAGTCGCCAGATTGATCGGGCAAAGGGTAAGATACTAGGCTTCCATGTGTCAGATTGGAAGGTACCGATGAAGGATATGTTCAAGGGGCGAGCCATGATGGGAGATGGCGTCATAAATCTGCGTGAGATGCGCAGCATGGTGGAGGAAGCAGGCTATCAAGGACCAATTGAAGTGGAAATCATCAATCAGGAGATATGGGATCAGCCAGGCGATGAGGTGCTCCATCAAATGAAGCGCTGCTATCAAGCGCACGTATAAGGGGAGCTGAAAAATGGCACTGCTTAATCAATTAGAGGAGTTAGCTCAAGAAGCTGCAAAAGCTGCTGACAGTAAGATAACAGCCCCTTTCGCTTTTTCAGTTGCGGGGCTGGATCATCCGCATATCTACAGTATGGTGCAAGGACTCTTGGATGCAGGAGCGCAGCTAATTCACATCTATGACAGAAATCTGGATCAAGCAAATGCTCTTCACCAAAAATTTCAAACAGGAGAAGTCGTCTCAGAGCTGTCCCAGATTCTGCACAGCGAGGTGGACTTGATTGCAACAAGTATTGTGCCATCTGAGCGCGGGGCATTAGGCATCCAGGTGTTGGAGCACGAGAAGCATTTTCTTTCAGCAAAGGCTCCATTTACGACGATGGCTCAATTGCAGGCGGCCGAGGAAGCAGTGCGCCGTACAGGAAAGAAATGGGCGGTGTTCTATAGTGAACGATTAGCTGTAGAAGCGGCACTACTGGCAGATAATATTGTACAAGAGGGGCTGATTGGAGAACTCTATCAGCTCACTGGTTCGGGACCACACCGACTTCGGGCAGAGACAAGGCCGGATTGGTTTTTTGATCCTCAGAAAAATGGCGGTATTCTTTGTGATATTGGTAGTCACCAGATCGAGCAGCTGCTTCATTATGCGAGAAGTAAAGAGGCAGAGGTACTGCATAGTAAGGTAGCAAACTATGCCCATCCGCAGCATGGTGCTTGGCAGGATTTCGGTGATGCGACACTGGTCACTAATACAGGCGTCAGCCAATATTTCCGTGTTGACTGGTTCACGCCTGATGGACTTCGGGTCTGGGGAGACGGACGAACGGTGCTGCACGGTACAAATGGGTTTGTGGAACTGCGAAAATACACGGATGTAGCACGCTCTGCAGAAGGGAACCATCTGTATGTAGTAACGGATCAGGAGGAAGTGTATTTTTCAGCTAATGGAAAGATAGGAATTCCGTATTTCAGACAATTGATTACTGATTGTCAGCAAGGGACGGAAACAGCAATGACTCAGGAGCATACTTTCCAGGCGGCGGCTCTGGCAATCCAGGCACAGGAGCAGGCAATCAGCCTGATAAAGGTAGGAGAGAAGCGATGAAGCAATCGGTCGTTTTAATTGGGATGAATGGATACGGTGAGCATTACTTGGATGCATTGCTGAAGCGTGAGGACATCACATTCGCTGGTATCGTGGAAATCCATCCGGAGAAAAGCAGTCTTTTGGAACAAGTAAAGCAGCGAGGAATCCCGATATTTTCTGCGATGGATGCATTCTATCAGGATAATCAAGCGGATCTAGCCATCATCGCCACACCTATTCATTTGCATACGGAGCAGGCGATCCTTGCGCTTCGACATGGCTCGAATGTTCTTTGCGAAAAACCGATATTTGCTGATATGCGAGATCAAATGAAGTGGGAGCAAGCTATCTCGGAATCAGGGAAGTGGGCTGCAATTGGTTTCAACTGGTCGTTCACTGCCCCAATCCTGGAGCTTAAGAAAGATATCCAAAGTGGGCTCTATGGAAAACCGAAGCAGCTGAAAACAATGGTGCTATGGCCGCGGGATGAAGCATATTTTTCCCGTTCATCCTGGTCAGGGAAGCAGATGGCAGCCGATGGTCGGCAGATTCGCGACAGTGTAGCCAATAATGCAGCTGCTCACTTCATCCATAATATGCTTTTCGTGCTCGGACATAAGCTTCAGGAAACGATGCAAATCAAACGCCTGGAAGCCGAATTGTATCGAGCCAATGATATCGAAACCTTTGATACGTGTGCCATTCGTATGCACACGGAATCTGGCTGCGAACTGCTCTTTTATGGATCGCATGCCACGGAAACAGAGCAAGGACCTCAATTCTTATATACGTTTGAAAAAGGCTATATTGTATATGATTGCAATCTCGATCAAGGAATCATTACGGCATACACGGAAGATGGTCAGGAAAAGATTTATGGGAATCCTCAGGCCAATCATTTGGATAAATTGGATTATTGCATCGCTGCACTAACGGATGATAGTGCCATTCCATGCACATATGAAACCGCGTTAGGTCATGCGGCGATTATTGAAGCGTTGCACCAAAATATTGCGCCTGGGCACCCTTTTCCTGCAGAAGCAGTCAAACAGACTGCGGGAAAACTCCGGACTGTCATCGATTTAGAGCAGACGATGAATGCATGCTTTATGAGTGGAAAACTGCCATATGAATTACAAATACCATGGAGTAAACCAGCTAAACAGGCCGATGTGATTCAGACACTCGAAAAGGGGAGCGTCTGATCACAGCCGGTTGAATGCTTATTATTGTAAGCGCTTTATAATACCTTGTGGAGGGTGAAATATGAAACGAGCGAAAACAACGTGGCTAATTCTTGCTGTTTTATTGCTTGGCATAGTTGTGCTGATGGCTGTCGCTCCGGCTTCAGATGCTGCTGGTCAGGAGACGAGAGAGCTGACGATGGGGCACATTCATAATCCAAATAGTCCCGTGTATGCTAGTCTGGAGGAATTCAGCGAGGAGCTGGAGCAGCGCACTGATGGTGTGCTGGCAACGGATATTTATACGGAAGGCGGCCTTGGTGATGAGAGGGTGATGCTGGAGCTTGTCCAGAATGGGGTAGTTGATATGGCCAAAGTAAATGGCGGTGTGCTGGAGAGCTTTTACTCTGATTTCTCCATTTTCAGTCTGCCTTATGTATTTGAAGATGAAGAGCATTTTAAAGAAGTTATGGTGTCCGATATAGTAAAGGACCTTTATGAAGAACTGGAATCTATCGGCCTGCATGGTATCGCTTATTACGACGCAGGGGCAAGAAGTTTCTATACAGCAGATACGCCGATTGAGAAACCAGAAGACCTGCATGGACTGAAAATACGTACGATGACGAATACAACATCAATTCGGACAATGGAACTGCTCGGCGCTTCCCCGACACCGCTTCCTGCACCGGAAGTATATACGGGGCTTCAACAAGGTGTCATTGACGGAGCGGAGAGCAGTCCGATCGCCCTTACAGATGCCAACCATGGTGAGGTAGCCAAATACTTTTCTTACGACGAACATACACGCATTCCGGACTTTCTCATTATGAGCGAGAAGACATGGGATAGTCTGAGTCCTGAGCAGCAGCAAGCAGTAGAAGAGTCTGCGGCAATTTCATCTGACAACCATAATGCGCGCTGGGACCAGCTGATCGAAGAAAGCATAAAAAAGGCTGAGGATGAGATGGGTGTTACCTTCAATGAGCTTGATCAGGAGCCGTTCAAGAAACTGGTGCAGCCGTTGATTGAGGAAAGACGGGAAGATCCGGAAGTGGCGAAAGTGCTGGATGACATCGCGGCGTTACAGTAAATGAAAAGGAGCTGAACGAGGTGGAAAAAGTACGGTATTGGGTTGATAGATGTATTTTGCTCGTGACTTGTACGCTAACTGTCTTCTTAGTGGCAGGTGCCATATGGCAGGTCTTCACTCGATTTGTCCTGCAAAATCCGAGCGTTTTCACAGAAGAGGTGCTGCGTTTTTCCTTCATCTGGGTTGGTTTGCTCGGAGCCAGTTATGCTTTCGGTGTGAAAGAACATATTGCGCTGACGTTCTTGATGTCCAAATGGAAGCATGCAAAGGACAAAAAAGCTGCCGAGCTGATTATAGAAGTGACAGTTCTGGTATTCATGATAGTTGTCTTTATTATCGGCGGGACACAGCTGATGCTTGCCTCCATGACACAGACTTCACCGGTTCTTGGTCTGCCGATGGGCTATGTATATGCTGCATTACCGTTGTCTGGCTTGCTGAGTGTTTACTATATAGTCACGAACCGGCTTATGGCACGCAAGGAAGCTGCTAGAGGGAGGGACGCAGCATGACAAGTGTCGTTTTGGCAGGTATCGTCTTATTTGCTCTATTTTTTCTCTTAATCTTCTTCGGTGTTCCCATAGCAATAAGCATTGGTTTGTCATCGTTGGCAGCTGGAGCTATGCTTCTGCCATTTGATGAGATTTTAATAGTCGTTTCCCAGCAATTTGTTGCTGGAATCGATAGCTTTGTCCTTTTATCCCTTGTTTTCTTCACTTTGGCTGGAAGTATTATGAATACGGGCGGCATCGCTTTGCGTCTGATCAATTTGGCCAAGCTGTTGGCAGGAAGACTACCTGGTTCCTTGGCGCACACAAATGTTATCGGGAATACGCTTTTCGGAGCGCTATCTGGTTCTGCCATTGCATCTGCAGCAACGATGGGTAAAATTATGGCACCAATGCAGAAGAAGGAAGGCTATGATCCATCTTATTCAGCAGCCGTCAACGTGGCTTCTGCACCGGCTGGTCTGATTATCCCGCCTAGTGGTACCCCTATTTTGTATTCTGTCCTCAGCGGAGGGACATCAATTGGGGCATTATTCATTGCCGGTTATGTACCAGGTATCCTGATGTCTGTCTTGATTATGGTTACTGCTTACATAGTTGCAAAAAGGAAAGGTTTTGCTGTATCTGAACCAATCCGTTTCTCTCAGGCTGCCAAAGTTGTTTTGGATGCCATTCCGAGTCTGATGCTGATTGTAGTCGTGATTGGCGGGATTTCTTTTGGAGTCTTTACGGCAACCGAAGGAGCAGCTGTAGCAATTCTCTATGCAGTGGTTCTGAGTTTGATTTACCGTAGTCTCAAGTGGAAGGATATCCCGGTGATTCTTCGTGATACAGTCATGTTCTCCGGCGTTATCCTGCTGTTGATCGGAGCATCTGGAGCTATGTCTTGGATTCTGTCGTACTCCAAGCTACCGCAGATGCTGTCTTCCGGAATACTTGATTTCAGCGGTAATGCAGCAGTGCTGATGCTGATTATTGTCTTGATTTTATTGCTTGTCGGGACCTTCATGGATATCGCGCCTGCATTGCTGATTTTTACACCAATCCTGCTGCCTGTTGCGTTGGAGTTCGGAGTCGATCCAGTTCATTTCGGTACGATTATGTCGATGGGGCTTGCTATCGGTACGATTACACCACCGGTCGGAACGGTGCTGTTTATTGGATCCAAGGTCGGCAATGTCACAGTAGAACAAATGACAAAGCCATTGCTGCTGTTCTACATTCCTGTGTTTCTTGCTTTCCTTGCAGTAGCCTATATTCCAGCTCTGAGTCTATGGCTGCCGGAGCTTATGGGCGTACTGAATAAATAGAAAAACAGGCCTTCAGGAAGGCCTGTTTTTTTATTAAAAGCAGCTGAATGCCGCAACTCGTCTGAGATCGATGCCAAAATACTGCCAGCGGAACTGCTGTGGACGCCAACGGAAGCCGGCGATGGACGTGCGGCCGACAAATACTGGGTAGTACCAGAAGCGCTGCCCGTTCTCAAGCTGCATGTAAGTGTATCGGAAAAGACAGAAACGGATTCCACCCGGATCTACAGCAAATGTAGAGGGACCACCTGTGCCTACTGACTGCAGCTGTGGAATTTGAGATGGAGGAGGTCCAGGAGGTCCAAATTGCCCCTGCTGTCCGCCACTTCCTGGAGGAGGTCCGCCTGGAAAGCCGCCTTGGCCGCCTCCGAAACCAGGACCACCGAAGCCAGGACCACCGAAACCGGGACCACCTGAGCCAGGACCGCCAAAACCAGGTCCGCCTGGAAATTGAATTTGTCGTTGCTGTTCTTGTTTATCATCATTTTCGTTGTACATCATCATTCTCCCTTCTTGCTTCTCCTTCATCGTATGTAGGCATCTGTGCAAGGGTAGCTTGCCTATACTATTTTTCTGGTTTCTCTTATACACGGCTTGGGTATAGCTTTTAAAACAGGAGAGGAAGACGGTTATGGCCGACAAACAAGAAGCCAAACGAAAAGCAAGGGAGACAAAAGAAGAAACAAAACCATGGATCCGCAGATTCGGACGAATCGGCTATATGTCTCAGGGAATCGTCTATGCCCTCATCGGTGTTCTAGCATTATTAGCTGCGCTTCATGTGGGAGGAGATACAACTGACACAGGTGGTATGCTGCAGAAACTTGCAGGTATGCCCTTCGGAAATGTTTTGTTATGGCTGATCGGAATAGGGCTAATTGGGTATGTATGCTGGGATGCGATACTTGCCATCAAGGATCCGAACAATGAAGGAAACGGGGCAAAAGGAATTATTGTTCGCATAGGCTATGGCGTCAGCACCATCATATATGCCAGTATTGCGTTTAATGCGCTTCGTTTTGCTGCTACAAATCAAGGGAGTGGCGGAGGGAGCGAACAATCCCTGACAGCAAAGCTTCTTACATATCCCTTCGGACAGTGGCTGGTTGCGGCTGTCGGGCTTATTATTATCGGATACGGTATCTTTGAATTTTTCAGTGGTGTAACGGGAAGTTTTATGAATAAATTTAAGGCAGGAGAAATGAATAAGCACGAAAAACGGGCAGCTCGCCATGCGGGCCGTATGGGTTTGATTAGCAGAGGTATTGTTTTTGCTATAGTTGGATTCTTTTTTGTCCTGACTGCTATTCAATCCGATCCGGATGAAGCAAAGGGGCTGGATGGTGCACTCTCGGAAGTGTCACAGCAGCCATTCGGACGCTGGCTTCTTGCAATTGTAGCGGTTGGTTTCATTCTGTTCGGAGTATACAGTGTCATCCGCGGTCGCTATGAAAATATGAGCTTTGGGAAGAATGCATAATAATATTGATATTTTCCCCAAATAGGGGGAAAGCTACGAAAGCAGAAGAGTGACAGGGCTTTTATTATGTCTTTTTTTCGAATATATAATAGGAAATGAAAAAAATCATTAACGCGTGTGAAATAACTTTTGACAAGTTCTCCAAGTAGGAGTAAAGTTGTAGGTGGATATTTTGAGCAAATTGTGAACGTACAGTTGTGAACAAATTCACAACAAAGTATAATGTTTACGTATAAATATAATGCATTACCATAGCAAAGGAGAATACGTTATGTCAGAAACAAACGAAAGTGTTAGCCAGAGCCAACAAGACCTAGCTGCACAATTGCTAAAACCTGAAGTACAAGAATCATTGACTTCTTTAATTGAACAGCTTCCAAAAATCAATGAACTTGTGAACGCTTTGACTGCTTCTTACGACTTCGCGCAAGCTGTAGCTACAGATGATGTGTTGAAATCCGATACAGTAGGTGCTATTACTGAAGTGCTTCACCCAGTCACAGACTCAGTGAAGTCAGTAGCTCAAACTGCAATTGAAGCAAAAGATCGCGCAGAAGCAAGCAACGAAACAATCGGTTTGTTCGGTTTGCTACGTCTGATGAAGGATCCACAAGCACAGAAGATGTTCCGTTTTGTTCAGAGCTATCTTGAAGTTGCGAACGAAAAAGAAAAACAAAAACAAAAATAAGAGCTTAAGGTAAGGACGGAGGATTAAGTATGGCAAAGAATATCGTTATTTTAGGCGCCGGTTATGGCGGAGTCTTAGCCGCTCAAAACGTACGTAAGTATTACACTAAAGCGCAAGCGAATGTAACACTTATCAATAAAACACCTACACACCAAATTATCACTGAGCTTCACCGTCTTGCAGCAGGAAGCATTTCTGAGAAAGCAGTGGCAATGCCTGTAGAGAAGCTTTTGAAAGGTTTGGATGTAGACTTCAAAGTAGCAACAGTAGAAGGCTTTAATGTCGACAAGAAAGAAGTTGTTCTTGCAGGCGGAAATACGCTTTCTTACGATGCTTTGGTAGTAGGTCTTGGAAGTAAGACTGCTTACTTCGGTATCCCTGGATTGGAAGAAAACAGCCTTGTATTGAAATCAGCAGATGATGCAAACAAAGTATTCAACCAAATCCAAGATAAAATTAAAGCATATGCAGCTTCTAAAAACCCTGCAGATGCAACAATTCTTATCGGTGGCGGCGGTCTGACTGGTGTTGAGCTAGTTGGTGAAATCGCGGACAAGCTTGCTTCTTACTGCTTGCCTCACGGTGTAGATCCTAAAGAAATCAAGCTTCAGCTCGTTGAAGCTGGTCCAAAGGTTCTTCCAATGCTTCCACAGCATCTAATCGACCGTGCGCAATCCAGCTTGGAAAAACGCGGCGTAGAATTCTTGCTTGGCTTGCCTGTAACGAACGTGGAAGGCAATGTCGTGGAATTGAAAGATGGTCAGAAAATCGAAACAAATACATTTGTTTGGACAGGCGGCGTACAAGCGCTTCCAATGGTAGCTGAATCAGGACTTGAAACAGATCGCGGCCGTGCGACTGTTAACAACTTCCTTCAGTCTAAGAGCCACCCAGATGTATTTGTTGTCGGTGACAGTGCTGTATACTTTGGTGAAGACGGTCGCCCTTGGCCACCAACTGCACAAATCGCTTGGCAAATGGGCGAGCTAGTAGGTTATAACCTATTTGCTTTCCTTGAAGGCAAAACAATGGAAAACTTCAGCCCGATCAACTCTGGTACACTTGCAAGCCTTGGCCGCAAGGATGCTGTAGCATTCATTGGTGCTAACCAAACACCATTGAAAGGTCTTCCAGCTACGATGATGAAAGAAGCAAGTAACATCCGCTACTTGACTCACGTAAAAGGCCTATTCAGCTTAGCTTACTAATAAGTTAAAAAAGCAGACATTCCTTTTGGAATGTCTGCTTTTTTTGTCTAAAAATATATATCAAAAAATTCTTACTACTTATTGCGCTGTATGACTAAAGGTGGTATTATAGAAAAAATTTACAAGTGATGAAGCGGAATAGTACAGCATGTAAACTCCTTGTGCAGAGAATCCCTGTATTGGTGAAAAGGGTGAAGGAGAACAGTTGGAACAAACCGCGGAGCTGCTTGCCGGATAAAAATGATGGCAGGTCGGGAGCGCCCGTTAGCGCGCAAGGGTATACGCAGGAATGCGCGTACTTTTTGAGCCTGGCTTGGGTGACCTGCTGGGGAAACTAGGGTGGCACCGCGACGGTATCTCGCCCCTAAGATGACAATCTTGGGGGTGGGATTTTTTTATTGCTTCACTTCAATCAGAGAGAGGGGAATGGAGATGAAGAAATACCGTTTACGTGCTATCGGAATGCTTATCGCAATTGCATGTGCATCATGCGGGGAGTGGCTGTATCTGATTGCTTTGAATTTAAAGGTATACGAGCAAGCAGATCAAGCTGCAGCAGCTGTTGCAATCCTTTATATGATCAAGCCTGCAGCAGGGTTACTAATGAACAGCTGGGCTGGCAGTATGATTGATCGGTTGGATAATCGGAAGCTGATGATTTTATTGTACGTTATAAGGATTTCAGGAATAGCTGGGATGATCATGGCCAATTCACTGTGGCAAATTTACGTACTGGTTTTCTTCGTAGCAGCTGCAGGTGCTATCTTTGAACCTGCGAGCTTGCCATATATAACTGGATTAATCCAAAAACGGCACTGGCAGAAATTCAATTCCTACCGTGCTATTGCGGATGGCAGCGGATTTGTTTTAGGTCCTGCGGCTGCAGGAATTTTGGTTGGCGCAGGATCTGTTGAGGTTGCTTTAAGTGCCAATATAATGCTGCTATTACTAGCAGTTTTTATTATCATTGCCTTGCCGTCTGTAAAAGTCATCTTGGAAGAAAGAACAGAAAAAAAGTGGCTGCAAATTTGGAAGGAAGATTGGCGTCTTGTTACAGCTTTCAGTAAAAAGTTCGTCATGCTGACTCTTTTGCTGCTGCTGTTCAGCTGCATCACTGTCATGACTGCAGCTGTCGATTCGATGGAAGTTGCTTTTTCTGCAGAAGCAATCGGATTATCAGAGCCTGCTTATGGACTGCTTGTAAGTATTGCTGGAATCGGTTTTATTTCAGGTTCTATACTGTTGACTATTGTAAGTCGCCATTTTCGTGCCATTCAGCTGCTTACTTATGGGGGAGTCGGAGGAGCGTTAGGGTATGTGCTGTTTGCTTTTTCTCAAAGCTTTCTTCCGGCGAGTGTGGGTGTTTTCATTTTATCCGGAGCGCTTGCTTTTGCGAATACTGGGTATATAACTTATATGCAAGAGCATGTTTCAGTTGAAAAGATGGGTCGTATGCTGAGTATGTATCAATCAATAGAATCGATCTTAATAATCGGGATGACAGCAGTTTTAGCTGGTATCAATCAGCTGACGAGTGTAGCAGTAGCAGTGCAGACTGGCTGTCTGATCATGTTATCGTTGACGGTCCTATTAATCATAATCAGCAAAAGAGCACCAGTACGAGAAAAAGCCTGATATCCTTCGGGGTACCAGGCTTTTTCTTATGTGTTTACGAATCTTTACAAAATCAAGCCGCAAGCAGCACCGAGAAATACGATAACCCACGCCGGGACCTTCCAAAAAGCAAGCAGGCAGTAAAAGATTGCGGCAAGTGCAATATCAGTGGCTGTGTGAATAGTCGATGACCAAATAGGGATGAAAAAGGCGCTGATTAATATTCCTACTACTGCAGCATTTATTCCAGCGAAGGCTTTGCGGAAGCTACTGTTTTTTTGCAGACTCGTCCAGAATGGCAGTGCTCCGATCAAGAGCAGAAAAGCTGGAAGGAAAATAGCTGCAGTAGCTAATAATCCGCCTTGCCATCCGTAAAGCACGGTCCCTAGATATGCTGCAAATGTAAAGAGTGGCCCAGGGACTGCCTGAGCAGCTCCGTATCCTGCAAGAAAATCTTGCTGACTAATCAAACCGCTTGGGACGAATTCTCGCTCCAAAAGCGGAAGTACAACATGACCGCCTCCGAATACAAGTGAGCCGGATCTATAGAAGCTGTCGGCCATGGCAAGAAACGGAGAATCTGTTATAGCGCGGATCATAGGCAGTCCGGCTAACAAAAGGAAAAACAGACTAAGGCAAATCGCGCCAGTTCTCTTACTGATAGAAATATGTAAATGACCGGATTCCTCACCTTTTTGATTTGGACGAAGCAGAAAGTATCCAACACCTGCTGCAAGCAATAGTGCCAGCAGCTGAGATAATTGATGAGGCCATAAAAGTGTCAGGACAAGCGCACCTAAGGCAATGCCCTTCGTAATAGAGTTAGCTGTGAGTTTTTGGCTCATTCCAAGTACGGCATGAGCAACAACAGCAACTGCGACTAGCTTCAATCCTTGAATCCAGCCTGCATCTGAAAGGTTTGTTTGCCCCGTAAATAGGGCGAATAAGATGAGTATCAGAACCGAAGGCAGGGTAAACCCGATAAATGAGATAATTCCTCCAATGATCCCGCCTCTTATAATTCCGATGCCAATACCGACTTGACTGCTGGCAGGGCCGGGAAGGAATTGGCTCAGTGCAACCAAATTGGCATATGTGTGTTCATCGATCCAGCGTTTGTTCCGTACATATGTTTCCTGAAAGTAACCGAGATGAGCAATAGGACCACCAAATGATGTACATCCTAAGCGGAAAGAAATTAAAAAGATAGTAAGGAGATTTGATAATTTTTTTGAGGTATTCGTCATATTCAGTGTTCCTTTCCATATATTAATCGTTGGAATGGGGTGAAACGTGTTATGAAAATTCATTTGTACTATAACATTGCCTTTCCTATGACGCATGAGAATTTACATTAAATTAATAAATAAAATTGCAGATTACATTCTTGACAGTTCAAACAAAAGAAATTATTATTATCTAGACCAATCGTTATAATTTAAGGGGTGCAAGGTTGTATGGGACAGTGAAAAAGAAGGAAAGCACAAAAGAACTTATCTTACGTACCGCTTCAGAGCTGTTCCAGCGTCAGGGTTATCATGGCACAGGCTTGAATCAGATTATTGAGGAAAGCGGTGCTCCTAAAGGTTCGCTGTACTATCATTTTCCCAATGGGAAAGAAGAGATTGCAGTAGAAGCAATTAAGCTGATGAAGAAGCATGTCCTCGAAGGAGCCGCAAAGGATCTGGAGGAGAAGGATACTGCAGCAGAGGCTTTTCAGTATCATATCCATAAGATTGCTTCCGATTTTGAAAAAAAACATCAAATGGAAGGTGTTCAAATCGGACTGATTGCGTCGGAAACTGCAGCGACGCATGAAGCGCTGCGAAACAGTTGCCAGCATGCTTATGCTGACTGGCAGGCATTGTACGCAAATCGATTGATCGCTTTTGGCTATGAAAAGGAAATGGCGAATGATTTAGCCGTTACGATAAATGCCTTGATAGAAGGGGCCGTAACCCTGGCTCTGACAAGTGCATCGGGAAGCCCGCTATATAGTGTGGCGAGACAGCTTCCGTCATTACTTAAACAATAATTCCACATTGGAGGAGAAAGCTTTGCAAATGGATAGTAATAATACTGCTTCAACAGCAGTGAATAGCAGCGAAATCAAAGCTATGCCAATCATCATCTCATTCTTGATTGCTGGTTTTGTCGGTCTGTTCAGTGAGACAGCGTTGAATATTGCGCTGCAGAATATTATTAATGGATTTGGTATCTCAGCATCTTCAGCTCAATGGCTGACTACGGGTTATCTATTGACACTTGGTGTGCTTGTGCCGGTTTCTGGTTTAATCATGCAGTGGTTCACGACGCGTCAGCTATTTTTAACATCTTTAGTGTTCTCAATTATCGGTACTATCATTGCTGCCGTTGCACCATCATTTGCTGTACTTTTGATCGCACGTATTGTGCAGGCAGTCGGAACTGCGCTATTGCTGCCGCTAATGTTCAACACTATCTTGAACATCATCCCGCCGCATCGACGTGGTAAAGCAATGGGATTGATCGGGCTAGTTATTATGTTCGCACCTGCAGTAGGGCCGACAATTTCAGGGTTGATCATCGATAAATTAACTTGGCATTGGATCTTCTGGTTCTCCTTGCCATTGCTATTAGTTGCACTTGTTTTCGGTGCATTCTTCATGCAAAACGTAACACAATTAACGAAGCCGAAAATCGATATCCTGTCTATTATCTTATCGACTATCGGTTTCGGTGGAGTAGTTTATGGCTTCAGTCATGCTGGTGAAGGCGGAGGTTGGGGTGACCCAATCGTAATCGTTGCTATTGCAGCTGGTGTCTTGAGTCTTATTCTATTCTCTGTTCGTCAGGTTAAGATGGATCAGCCGATGATGAATTTGAATGCATTTAAGTATCCAATGTTCGTATTAGGATTGGTACTGATTTTAGTAAGTATGATGGTTATGCTTTCTTCTATGATCTTGCTGCCTTTGTACTTGCAAACATCTCTAGCGCTTACTCCGCTAGTTGCTGGTCTGACAATGCTTCCTGGCGGTGTTATCAATGGTTTGCTTTCCCCAGTAATGGGTGGACTATTTGATAAATTTGGACCGAGATTCCTTGTTACTCCTGGTCTTATCATTGTCACTTTGGTTATGTTCGGATTCTCTACCATTTCTCTAGATACGTCTACTGGCTTCATCATTGGATTGCATATCGCTTTGATGATTGGTATCTCAATGATCATGATGCCAGCACAGACAAATGGTTTGAACCAGTTACCTCCTAGTCTGTACCCAGATGGAACAGCTATTATGAACACATTGCAACAGGTTGCTGGTGCAATTGGTACTGCTGTAGCGATCTCTATCATGACAGCTGGACAGAAGAGCTTCATGGAAGATGCAGCTAATCCACAAGATCCAGCTACAATGATTCAAGCCTTCACAGAAGGTGTCCAAAGTTCGTTTATATTTGGTATCATTGTTGCTATTATCGGTGTGGTCATCAGTATCTTCATCCGACGAGTGAAAGTGGATCATCAAGCAAATTAATTAAAATCCTGCCGTTTATTCGGCAGGATTTTTTTACATGGAAAATTAAGGTATGATAAGTGGGTAAACAGAGATTGGGGGTAAAGTGTTTGCTTACTATTGAACAATTAGAAGAAATAAAAGCACTTCAGCAAGTAGTAGAAAGATACGACAGTATAGAGTTGAAGCTGAATTGGGATATGCTTGAGAACAGAAGTGAAGAGGAGCAGACTGATTTTTTGACCTATGATTCGGGTCAGCTTGTAGGATTTCTTGGGTTATATAGTTTCGGGAGCAAAATCGAAGTATGTGGCATGGTGCATCCAGATTACCGCCGGAAAGGCATCTTCAGCAATTTATTCCAGAACAGTCATTTTGCCCTGGAAAAAGCTCGGCACATACTGCTGAATGTCCCGGCAAACAGTAAATTAGGCAAGCAATGGTTAGATTCAATAACTTGTATATATGAAGAATCAGAGTACATGATGAAATGGGAGGGAAAGGTACTTCCTGATCAGGATGAATCCATCAGTTTACGACCTTCACGTAAAGAAGATATCGACATGAAAATGAAATTGGATATTGTCTGTTTTGATTTCAAAGCGGAGGAAGCAAAAATGTATAACGACCGTTTGGAAAAGGAAGGATTACAGAAGGAGTTTTTCATGATTGAGGCGGAAGATAAAATAGTCGGGAAAATCCGTATCCATCGTGATAAAGAACGAAGTGAGATATATGGCTTTGCTGTACTACCAGATTTCCAAGGAAAAGGATATGGAAGAAAGGCTCTTCAGAAAGCTGTGCGGATGGAAGCTCAGCAGGGGCAATCAGTTTATTTGGATGTCCAGACTGAGAATGAAAAGGCATTGTCTTTATATACGGCGATAGGATTTATAAAGGAGAGCCAGCAGGATTATTATCTTTATTCTATTTAAAAAGGCCACCCTAAGGGTGGCCTTACTTTATTTCTGCAATAGACGATTAATACTCACCATTTCGACGCACAAGCATAGTACATCGATGGCTTTCTTCAGTTCTTCAGTCGGTGGCAGTGTTGGTGCAATACGGATGTTCCGGTCATATGGATCCTTGCCGTAAGGGTAAGTTGCACCTGCGCCAGTCAATGTTACGCCGGCTTTTTTGGCAAGCTCCACGACATCCTTGGCACAGCCTTCCATTGTGTTCAAGCTAATGAAGTAGCCGCCTTTCGGATTCGTCCAATCGGCAATGTTTTTACCACCCAGCTTCTCCTCCAGGATTGTAAGGACAGTCTGGAATTTTGGCGCAATGATTTCGGCATGCTTTTTCATATGGGCAGAGAGAGTGTTTTTATCTTTCAAGAACGCCACGTGGCGCATCTGATTCAGCTTATCAGATCCAATTGATTGAACAGATAGATGCTTTTTATAGAAAGTAATATTCTTTTCGCTGGAAGCAAGAGCAGCAACACCAGAGCCTGGGAAGGTCACCTTGGAAGTAGAAGTGAATTCCATGACACGATCTGGATTTCCTGCATCTACTACTGCTGTCATGATGTTTTTCAGTTCATCTGGTTCTTCTGTAAGATGGTGGACGGTATAAGCATTGTCCCAGAAAATCCGAAAATCATCTGCAGCCGTTTGCATACCAGCAAGACGATCAACAACAGCATCGGAGTATGTAAAACCATCCGGATTGCTGTATTTAGGTACACACCAAATGCCTTTGATTTGAGAGTCCGCTGCAACGAGTTTTTCCACTTCATCCATGTCAGGACCTTCAGGTGTCATTGCAACTGGGATCATCTCGATTCCTAATGCTTCGCAAATTGTGAAGTGACGGTCATAGCCAGGGCTGGGGCAGAGGAATTTCACGTTGTCTTGCTTGATCCATGGTGTTGCTTCCTCGGATACACCATGAAGCAGGAATTGAACGATAGAATCATGCATCAAAGTCAAACTGCTGTTTCCGCCGACGATTACTTGCTTCGGTTCAACATCTAGGAGAGAAGCGAATAATGCTTTTGCTTCTGGGATGCCGTCCAATACACCGTAATTCCGGGCATCTGTTCCATTTTCCGTTTTTACCGTGCTGCTTGATGTAATAATATCGAGCATCGGCTGGGAAAGATCAAGCTGCTCTGTGCATGGTTTCCCGCGTGACATATCCAGCTGCAGCTGCTGACTGGCGATCGCCTCGTATGCATCCTGCAGTGTATTGTATTTCTGTTGTAACGCTTCATTCGAAAGATCTTGATAATTAGCCATGGTTGCCGCCTCCGTTGCTTATTTTTCAAAGATTATCTTAACACGAAAAGAGTGGAATTCCTAACGTGTTCGAATTATTCTATTAATATTACAAAGAAAGGAATGGGGGTTCGGGAAATGGGAAATGTTTTTACAAGAATCGGAGAAAAGATAAGTGATTATCCGTTGTTTACAGCGGAGTGGGAAGAGCGGGCTCGCGAAATTCTGCCGGCTGGTCCTTTTGGTTTTTTACAAAGCGGAGCTGGAGATGAAGTGACACTCGGGCAGAATCGAGAAGCATTCAGCGAGTACGATATCCTGCCGCGAGTACTGCGGGATGTCTCGAATGTAGATACTTCTATCAAGCTGTTCAGGCAGTCGCAAAGTATGCCTGTGATGCTTGCACCGGTAGGGTTTCAAGGAATCTTTCATTCACAGATGGAGCTTGGCACTGTGAAAGCTGCAGCAGCTGCTGGTATTCCGTTTGTTGCAAGCACGGTTACATCTGCTTCCTTGGAAGAGATTGCTGCGGCGGAACCAGATGCAGTGAAATGGTTCCAATTGTATTGGTCTAAAAATCGTGATTTAACTGCCAGCATGGCAAAGCGGGCAGAGAAAGCGGGCTATAAGGCAATTGTAGTAACGGTCGATACAGGCCTGCTAGGCTGGCGGAAGCGCGATTACCGGAATGGATATTCGCCGTTGAAGCTGTTAAAAGGAGCAGCAAATTACATAAATGACCCTGTTTTTCAGGAGCTGGTACCAGAGCTTACAGAAGAGCATATAAGAGAAGCGATACTGGAGAATATTCATCATCCGAATCTCACATGGGATGATTTGTTATTCCTGCGTGAACAGACAAGCTTGCCGATTGTTGTGAAAGGTATTCTGCACCCAGCAGATGCCAAGCAGGCAGTAGCATTAGGGATGGATGCTATTGTTGTATCCAACCATGGTGGAAGACAACTTGATAGTGCCATTGCTTCTTTGCGTGCATTGCCAGCTATTGCGAAAACAGTAAATGGAGCAGTGCCGGTATTAATGGATGGTGGTGTGCGAAGTGGAGCGGATGTATTCAAGGCAATAGCCCTGGGAGCCGACAGCGTTTTGATTGGCCGGCCGTATGTGTACGGACTCGCCGCTGGAGGACAAGCTGGGGTAAGCCGGGTGATCGAGGATCTGCGAACAGAGCTTCAGTTGACATATGCTTTGTCAGGAGTGGCTCGAACAAAGGACATAGATGCAGCTTATTTAGTAAAAAGGTAGGGAATAGCACATTTAGAGGTGAAACTATGCGGACACAAACACACACAAAGAAAAAACGGACGAAGGGCACAATTGCAACAGTCCTGCAGTACGTACTGAATGTAGCACTTATTCTTTTAGCTATCGCAATTTCCATATTGCTAGTGAAGGAATTGATCGATATTATCTCCAACTCCTTGTTCAATGAAGGCAATACATCCCGCCTGGAATTTTTGAATAATATCCTGGTATTTTTCCTGTATTTCGAGTTTATCGCTATGATCGTAAAGTATTTTCAGGAGGATTATCACTTTCCGATCCGGTATTTTCTTTATATCGGCATCACAGCACTTATTCGTTTGATTGTCGTTTATCATGAGAGCGCGCTATATACATTGTATTACTGCGGTGCGATTCTCCTGCTTGTTATTTGTTATTTCATCATGAATAGAGCAAATGAAAGATCTAAGAAAGAAGACTTCTAAAAAGAGAAGTATGCCGCTTTAAGAGCCGGCATGCTTCTCTTTTTTTGGGTATAAGGTGTAGCTGAAGCTGATAATAAAATCGATGCCAAGTATGATTGACCAGATACGCAGGACATTAGAGAGTGCTTCTGTGCGACTAGCATCGTGAATCCAATAGATGACTGCGAGCAGCAAGCCAGCACCGATGATATATGCAAGCAAGTGCTGCAGCCAACCCTTAGCTTCCTTTCTAGCATGCTCTTTACCGTAGAGTTTCTTCGGTTTCTCGCCTTGTTTTGTAATGTAATAAGCAAAGCGCTGATCGGCCCAGCGTATCATAGATTTTCCATATGCTAAGCTGACGCCTATATAAATGGCGGCAATGGCATGAGCGTTTGTTGCTGTTGACCCGCGAGCTAGATCAAATCCGGTGGCTGCAAGAAGTGTGAGGTCAATTAAAGGGGTTGCTCCGAGCAAGATTATACCGACTTTAGGAAGTTTAAACACATAGCGAGCAATCAGTCCGGCAGCAATAAAAACCCAAAATCCGACTTCACATAAAATGATTAAAACAATAATGCCGTTCATTTTTCATCTCCTTTTATAGTACAGTTGTATTATTATGCTAACACGGAAGTTTTTGTGATACAAGTGTATTATATAAATTGATTTCAAATAAAGTTTTTGCTACAGTAAAGCTATGCCAAAAAAAATAGATCATGAAGCAAGAAAACAAGATATAGCCAAAGCAACTTGGAAGGTCATCATGGATGGTGGGATGGAGGCAGCCTCCGTCCGTAATATTGCCAAAGAAGCCAATTTGTCACTTGGTGCGCTGCGTCATTATTTCACGACACAGGAAGAACTGCTTCACTATGCAATGGAACTTGTTAAAGCCCGCTGTGAAGCCCGGATTATGCAAGTGATTCAACAGGTGCTGCAGCCAAAACAGCTTGTGACAAGAGTTTTATTGGAGCTTATTCCAATTGATAAAGAAACAATGGCGGAAATGCAGGTGTGGTTTATGTTCACACTGCATTTCAAATACAAGCAAGGAGACACTTTCCGCCAAACTGACGGTATCCGGGAGACGGTGCAACGTCTGTTGATATTCCTTTCAGAAAGTGGAAACATGAAAGAGGGGAAAGATCTGCTGAAGGAAACGGAAAAATTATATGCACTGATCGATGGATTGGCTTTCCATCGTTTCATTGATCCTAAGAATTTTTCCGGCGAGTATGCTGCAGAAATCCTAACCGAATATGTAGATGACTTATGCCAGGAAGAAGAGAGGAGCAAATAATGCTCCTCTTTTTTTAGTTAAAAAAGAGTGCGTAATTAACTAAAATTTATAGGTGTGGTTTTGGGGTGGTAGTAAACTGGATAATAAAAATGACATACTAATCTTATATGTTATATACTTAGAAACCTTGATATTATGGAAAATATTTAATTATTTTTTTTGAGCAAAATGATTCCATTATAAAAATGTTAGTAGTAGAATGGGTGTCAGAAACTTTTTTAAGTTTTTTAATTAAATAAACTAACTGTAACACGAGGAGGAAAAAGTAGTGGAGTCAACATTAACAGCACAACGTTATTATGTGAATGGCGAATGGAAAGAAAGCACCACAGGAAATGTCGTAGAAATCATGTCACCGTACAAAGAGGGTGTCGTTGGTACTGTGCAGGCATTGTCTCAAGAAGAGGCAGCAGCAGCAATTCAATCTGCGAAGCAAGTACAAAAAGAATGGGCAAAGGTTTCCTTGCAGGAAAAAGCAGATCTGCTTTATAAATGGGCTGATGAGCTTCTTGCTATGCAGGATGAACTTGCACAAACAATGATGCTTGAAGTCGGTAAGAGCCTGAAAGATGCCAAAAGCGAAGTACAGCGGACTTATGACTATATCCGTTATACTGCGCAAGAAGCATTGCATACCAATGGCGAAAGCATGAGAGGCGATCGTTTCCCTGGTGGATCCAGCTCCAAGGTTGGAATTGTGGACAGAGTACCGTTAGGTGTCATTCTGGCAATTTCGCCTTTCAACTATCCAGTAAACTTGTCAGCATCCAAACTGGCTCCAGCACTTATTTCCGGTAATACGGTCATCTTCAAGCCTGCAACGCAAGGCGCTTTGAGCGGTATCAAGATGATGGAGGCGTTCGACCGAGCTGGCTTCCCAGCAGGTGTCGTCAATATCGTCACTGGCCGCGGTTCTGTCATCGGTGACTTCCTTGTGGAGCATAAAGATATTAGCATGGTTTCCTTCACTGGAGGAACTAAAACGGGTGAAAATCTGGCGAAAGTCGCTGGCATGAAGCCTGTCGTTCTTGAGCTTGGCGGTAAGGATCCTGGTATCGTCCGCGAAGATGCAGATCTTGATAAAGCAGTGAAGAATATCATCAGCGGAGCATATTCTTATTCAGGTCAGCGTTGTACAGCAATCAAACGTGTACTTGTCCATGATAATGTGGCAAATGACTTGGTTGCAAGATTGCAAGCGGAAGTGGAAAAATTGGCTGTTGGATCTCCAGAAGACGGCAATACAGTTGTTCCATTGATTGATAGTAAATCAGCAGATGGCGTGCAAGCGTTAATCGATGATGCTTTGGAAAAAGGCGCAACACTTATTGCAGGTAACAAACGTGAAGGCAATCTGATTCATCCGACATTGCTTGATCATGTAACCGAAGATATGGACGTTGCATGGGTAGAACCATTCGGTCCGGTACTGCCTGTCATCCGCGTTGGTTCTGATGAGGAAGCAATCGAGTTAGCTAATAAATCTGAGTACGGCTTGCAGGCGAGCATCTTCACTCGTGATGTAGATAAAGCCTTCTATATTGCGAATGAATTGGAAACAGGAGCTGTCCAAATCAATGGACGCACAGAGCGTGGCCCTGATCACTTCCCATTCCTTGGAGTAAAAGGTTCTGGTATGGGTACGCAAGGTATTGCGAACAGCATCCTTTCTATGACAAGAGAAAAATTGACTGTATTGAACTTGGATAAATAAAATAAAAAAAGAGGAATCCCGCGGGATTCCTCTTTTTTGTATTTAGTCTTCGTCAATGATTGTAAGCTGACGTGTTTTCTCAGCTATTTCTTCTGGATCAACAGTGATACGGTTGACGCCAGTATCCATCGCCGCTTTTGCTACTGCTTTTGCAACAGCTGGTGCAACGCGTGGGTCGAATGGAGCTGGGATAACGTAGTCTTCGTTCAGATCACTTTCGTCGATTAGATCTGCAATCGCTCTAGCAGCTGCAATCTTCATTTCTTCATTAATGCCAGTTGCGCGAACATCCAGGGCACCACGGAAGATACCAGGGAAAGCAAGTACGTTGTTCACCTGGTTAGGGAAGTCAGAGCGGCCTGTACCAATTACACGGGCACCTGCTTCTTTTGCATCATCTGGAAGGATTTCCGGATCTGGGTTCGCCATTGCGAAGATGATCGGATCTTTAGCCATTGTGCGTACGTCATCTTTAGACAATAGGTTTGCCAAAGATACACCGATGAACACGTCAGCATCCTTGATCGCATCGGAAAGGCTACCTTCCTGACGATCACGGTTTGTGATTTTCGCAACACGGTCCTTCATTTTGTTCATGCCCTCTGGACGACCTTCGTAGATCATACCTTTGGAGTCACACATGATAACATTGTTTACGCCAAGGCTGTGCAGCAATTCAATAATTGCGATACCTGCAGCGCCAGCGCCGTTCGCTACAACTTTGATGTTATCAAAGCTTTTGCCAACCAATTTCAATGCGTTCAGTAAACCAGCAACTGTTACGATTGCAGTACCATGCTGATCATCGTGGAATACTGGAATGTCAGTTTCTGCTTTCAAACGCTCTTCGATTTCGAAGCAGCGAGGAGCGGAAATATCCTCTAAGTTCACGCCGCCGAATGTTGGTGCCATCAATTTTACCGTGCGAACGATTTCGTCGACATCGTTTGTATCAAGCACGATTGGGAAGCTATCAACACCTGCGAAGCTTTGGAATAGAACGGATTTTCCTTCCATTACCGGAAGAGACGCTTCTGGACCGATGTTACCAAGGCCAAGCACGGCAGAGCCGTCACTGACAACCGCAACCATGTTGCCTTTCATCGTGTATTCGTAGACATTATCCTTGTTTTGGTGGATCTCTTTACAAGGTTCAGCTACACCAGGAGAATAAGCAAGACTCAAATCCGTTGCATTACGGACAGGGATCTTCGACTTCATTGTCAGTTTCCCTTTATTTTCACGGTGTATTTTCAGTGCATCTTCTCGTAGATTACTCATCCTCTTACATCCCTTCTGTATATGTAAATATCTAATAGTAGATTTCTATACCAGCTTCGATTATACCTTTCTGCAGAGTAGGAAAGCGATAAATTGGCTTGTAATTCCCATTTTATAATTAAAATAAATGATAGTTAAACTAAAGAAAGTGAAATTAAGTATATAATGATCAGATTGACAGGAAAAAACTGCTATGATACTTTCTATATAAAGCGTTTACAAATGAACGAGGATTGTTACCGCACTGCGGGCAAAACCTGAATTTGCACAAGCGATTAGCTGCTATGTGTGAATTTGGGTTTTTTTCATTCTGTTAGAGAAATGGGGGATAACGATGAAGATAGAAAAGATCTTGAACAATAGTGTTGTGGTCACAAGGAATGACAAAAATCAGGAACTGGTCGTGATGGGAAAAGGCTTGGCTTTCAAGAAGAAAATCGGGGATCCGATAGATGTATCTCAGATCGAGAAAAAATTTATCTTAGAGAAATCAGGTATGGCCGATAAATTAGAGACACTTCTGCGAGACGTTTCTCCCGTTTATCTTAATATTGCTGCAAAAATAGTGGAGTATGCTCGCGGTCATCTTCCGTACGACTTGGATGAATACCTTTATGTTGCATTGACTGATCACCTTAGTTTTGCTATCAGCAGGGAGAAACAAGGCATCACTTTAAAGAACCCGCTTGTTTGGGAGATACGGAAATATTATAAGCAAGAATATAAGATTGCCTGGAAAGCATTGGATATCATCGAGGAAGATACAGGCTATCATTTAGGAGAAGATGAAGCTGCATCTATTGCATTGCATTTAGTTAACAGCCAGGTGACAGGCGAGCACATGCTGACAGCTGTACAAGTAACGGAAATAGTCAGCAATTTGCTTAATATTGTTACCTATCATTTAAAAGGAAACGTAGATGAAAGCTCGGTCAATTATGAGCGGTTCCTAACACACTTACGTTTTTTTGCTGTACGTTTTCTGCGTGATGAGAGATTACCTGAACTGGCTGAATCATTCCTTTATGACCAAGTGCGGCTGAAGTACAAACAAGCATTTCAATGTACAGAAAGAATGGATGTCTATCTAAAGGAAAAGTTTAATTCTGGACTTACGCAGGATGAACAATTGTATTTAACTGTTCATATACATCGTCTTACAGAACAGTCGCAGCAAAATAAAAGTAAATAAATTGTAAATGTAAGCGTTGACATTTTAGGAGTAAGGTGATAAATTTTACTTATCAGCTGAATATCCTTCGAAGGAATGTTACCTTAATAGGGCATAACCTGATTAGCTTGGCTGCACGAATTTTGTGCGCCAACCTGATCAGGTTTTTTATTTGCCAAATTCCAAATAAAAGGTGGGATTAAGATGAAGTATGAGCAACTGGCCAAAGATATCATCGAGCAAGTCGGTGGCCGCGAAAATGTTAACAGTGTTGTCCATTGTATTACTCGTTTACGCTTCAAGTTAAAGGATGAAAATAAAGCAAATACTGAAGCACTGAAGAACATGGATGATGTTGTTACCGTTCTTAAGAGTGGCGGACAGTATCAAGTTGTCATCGGCAACCATGTGCCGGATGTATATAAAGCAGTAGCGCATGTTGGCGGGTTTACTGGTAATGAACAAGCATCACAAGAAAAAGACAAGGATACGAATCCTTTCAATAAGTTTATCGATATTATTTCTAGTATCTTTACGCCAGTGCTGGGTGTATTGGCTGCAACAGGTATGATCAAAGGTTTTAACGCAATGTTTCTTGCTTTCGGATGGCTCAAAGAAGAATCAGGAACTTATCAGATTTTAAACGCTGTTGGTGATTCTCTGTTCTACTTCTTCCCGATATTCTTGGGTTATACTGCGATGAGGAAGTTCGGCGGCAGTCATTTTATCGGAATGGCTATTGGGGCGGCGCTTGTTTATCCGACATTATCCGGACTTACAACCGGCGATCCGCTGTATACGCTATTTAGTGGTACGCTGTTTGAATCGCCTGTGCATATTACCTTCTTGGGTATGCCGGTAATCTTGATGACTTATTCATCGTCAGTTATTCCAATCATTTTGGCGACGTTTTTTGCAGCGAAAGTGGAAAGAGGTTTCGCAAAGATTGTACCTAGTGTCATCAAGACCTTTGTTGTCCCGTTTTTGACACTGTTGGTGGTTGTACCGCTGACATTCCTGATTATCGGTCCGATTGCAACATGGGCAGGACAACTGATCGGGCAAGCAACACTTAGCATCTATGACTTGAGCCCAATTATTGCTGGTTTATTCCTGGGAGCTTTCTGGCAGATCTTCGTTATCTTCGGTTTGCATTGGGGACTTGTACCGATCTCGATCAATAACCTAGCTGTCTACGGCGGAGACCCTGTGTTAGCGCTTGTCTTTGCTGCTTCTTTCGCCCAGATTGGTGCAGTGTTGGCTGTTTGGATCCGCATCAAGCAGAAAAAACTTAAAACATTAAGTATACCAGCCTTTATTTCAGGCATTTTTGGAGTTACGGAACCAGCTATCTATGGTATTACACTTCCTCTGAAACGTCCATTTATCATTAGCTGTATCGGTGGTGCCTTAGGTGGTGCTGTTTTAGGTATAACGAAAACGACAGGATATATGACTGGCGGATTAGGAATTTTCCAAATCCCTACCTTCATCGGTCCAAACGGTTTTGATTTGGGATTCTGGGGATCATTTATCTCAATAGGAGTAGCGTTTGCGAGTGCTTTCGTACTGACGATGCTATTTGGATTCACAAAGGAAAACAACAAACCTGACACAGTGCAAGAGCCAACAACACCGATTCAGAAAGAAGAGAAGCTGGCTATTGGTAATGACGTGATTGCTAGTCCATTTCAAGGTTCGATTGTTTCATTATCTGAGATCAAAGATGAGGCGTTTGCGACAGGCGCACTCGGCAAGGGTGTAGCAATCATTCCGTCAGAAGGAAAACTGTACGCTCCTGCATCTGGCGTTGTATCTGTTTTATTCCCAACGAAACATGCCATCGGAATCACAGCGGATAGCGGAGCCGAGATTCTGGTCCATATCGGGATGGATACGGTTCAGTTGGACGGCAAGTTCTTTGACGCTCATGTAAAGCAAGGAGATCGTGTGGAAAAAGGGCAGCTGCTCATAGAGTTTGATTTGGATAGTATCCAGAATGCCGGCTTTGATATTACGACGCCAGTTGTGGTGACAGATGTAAGGGGTTACAATTTAGTGGCAGCAACAGAGGAGAAACAAGTGAAATGGGGCGAGCCGCTGCTTACCCTGAATATATAGAATACTTGATCGGTAGATATAAAGAGAGAGGGGAGCGGAGTATATGAGTGTTTTTCCAGAAGGATTTTTATGGGGCGGCGCTGTCGCGGCCAATCAAGTAGAAGGTGCTTATCGTGAAGGCGGTAAAGGGCTGACGACAGTCGATTTGCTGCCGATAGGAGCAGATAGATTTTCAATTATGCAAGGTAATATAGAAACACTTGAACCAATTGCAGGAGCGTATTATCCGTCGCATGAGGCGATTGATTTCTATCATGACTATAAAGAGGATATCGCATTATTTGCAGAGATGGGGTTCAAGGCATTACGAGTTTCCATTGCTTGGGCTCGTATCTTTCCAAAGGGAGATGAAGAACAACCAAATGAAGAAGGGCTGCAATTTTATGATAATCTGTTTGATGAATTGCGGAAGTATGACATTGAGCCAGTCGTTACGATGGCGCATTTCGACGTGCCAGTCCATCTTGTAGAGAAATACGGAAGCTGGCGGAACCGTGAGCTCGTATCCTTCTTTGAAAAATATGCTAAAACAATATTTACAAGATACAAAGAGAAAGTGAAGTATTGGATGACTTTCAACGAAATCAACATGCTCCTGCATTTGCCGTTTGTCGGGGCTGGCCTTGTCTTTCATGAAGGTGATGATAGAAAGCAAATCCAATACCAAGCAGCTCATCATCAGTTAGTCGCCAGTGCAATAGCGGTAAAAGCATGTCACGACATCATTCCAGATGCCAAAATCGGCTGTATGCTGGCTGCAGGTACGACTTATCCGTATTCGGCGAATCCGGCAGATTATCTGGATGCAATGGACAGAGACAGAGATTCCTTCTTCTTTATAGATGTTCAGGCTCGAGGAGCTTACCCTGGATATGCTAAGCGCTTTTTCAAGGATAATAATATCGATATCCAGATGGAACCAGAAGATGAAACAATCCTCCGTCATACTGTCGATTATATCGGGTTCAGTTATTATGCCAGCCGTACAACGAGCACGGATCCGGAAGTGCTCGGTAAGACGACTGCTGGTAATGTATTCGGTTCTGTGGAAAATCCGTATCTGCCAAAATCGGAATGGGGATGGACGATTGACCCGACAGGTTTCCGTATTACAGCGAATCAGCTTTATGATCGATATCAAAAACCGTTGTTTGTCGTAGAGAACGGACTAGGTGCAGTGGATACAGTCAATGAAGAAGGTCAAGTGGAGGATTCATATCGCATTGACTATCTGCAAAAGCACCTGGAACAAATGGGTGAAGCAATACAGGATGGCGTTGAAATCCTTGGCTATACTAGCTGGGGGCCGATCGACCTTGTCAGCGCGAGTACTGGAGAAATGAAGAAGCGGTATGGCTATATCTACGTGGATAAGGATAACGATGGAAATGGTTCTCTTAAACGGATCAAAAAGAGCAGCTTCCATTGGTATAAGGAAGTCATCGAAACGAATGGTGGAAATTTGAAAGATTAACAAAACAGCACCTCTCCGGATCAGCCGGAAGAGGTGCTGTTCTTTTATTATTAGCCTTTCTGGTTCGTCGGACGAATGAGCAGCTCATTGACTGCAACATCACCCGGTTCACTTAAAGCATAACGGACTGCGCGTGCAATACTGTCAGGTGTAACAGCTGCTCCTAATGTTTCGCCCATGCTTTCGCGGATTTCATCGTCTGTGATACTATCCGGAAGTTCGGTTTTAATAGCTCCTGGTGAGATGATTGTTGTTCGGATATTGTTTTCCGCTTCTTCCTGGCGCAAGCCTTCCGTGATGGCACGTACTGCGAATTTAGTTCCAGAATAAACAGCTGTTCCTGGTCCGGATTTATGCCCCGCAACGGAGGAAGTATTAATAATGTGGCCTTGCTTGCGCTCGCGCATATGAGGCAGCACAGCAGCAATGCCGTACAATACTCCTTTGATATTAACGTCTACCATCGTATCCCATTCAGAGATTTGCTTTTTATGCAGGAAGGATAGTGGCATCAAACCAGCATTGTTGAAGATGGCATCGATTTGACCATACGTATCTAGAGCCAGCTGAGCTAGCTGTTCGACCTCTTCCTGTTTTGTTACGTCAGTCACTTGATAAATTGCTTCTCCACCATCTTGCTTGATGGATTCTGCTAACTCTTGCAAACGTTCTTCTCGTCGGGCAGCAAGGACAACCTTAGCACCATGCTGCGCTAATTCTTTAGCCGTTGCCTCTCCAATGCCGCTTGATGCACCTGTAATGATGACAACTTTATCTTGAATATTTTCGCTCATAGTTTGATTGCTCCCTTCGAATATCTTGTACCCCCTACTAATAACCCGTTTGGAAAATCTGAAACATAAAAAAAGAGCCTCCTATAGGAGACTCTAGTGTTAATTAGTCATCATCGCCATCATCGTCTTGATCATCTTGGATGGATTCTTTTTCTGTATATGTCACTTCGCCGGATTCTGCATCAACAGTCACTTCGATTTCATCCTTATCGGTACGAAGCTCCACATCATATTCCAGTCTGCCGTCATCTTCGTCTAATGAGATATCTGTCAGTGTAGCACCTTTTTCCTGTGCTAGAGCTGTTTCAGCAGCAGTTTTGATGTCTACTTTTGGCTGCGGTGCTTTGTTATTATCGTTATCATCGTCATTATCTTTTCTTGATTCGACTGTTCCGTCATCAGCGTTTACTCGAACATCGTATTCCTCTTTATCATCATTTACATCCACTTCGTAATAAGCCTGCCCACTCCGTGTAGTATCAAGCTCGACGCTTGTGACTGTTCCTGTTTGTTCTTTGCTGGCATTGTCAATTGCTTGGTTCAGATTCACCTTTGTATCTGCAGGTACTTTATCGTCATCTGCACTTACATGCTGAAATCCAAAGCCTAATCCCGCTGCCAATGTAATCGCCAGACCGCTTGCTAATAAGTTTTTTCTTTTCATATTATCCATCTCCTTGATCGTTGTTATGGTACTACTATATCCAACGCATCTTAGAGCAACATGAAGTGAAAATTAGAAAACGCTGAGAAAAGAAGAAGACGTTTCACAGACAACTTGTTTAATCTTATGCAAAGGGGGAATTGTCTCTAAGTCGAGACAAATCCTAAGGAGGCGTTATTTTGCAAAAGCAGTTTGATTTACTTTATATAAATGGTGAATGGCGAAAAGGGAATAGTGAAGATACATTCGATAATACCAATCCATATACAGGAGAAACGCTGCTTACAATCCAAGGGGCAAACGAGGAAGACTTGGATGAAGCTTACCAAGCAGCGGCACGTGCACAGAAGGAATGGGCTGAGCAGCCGCCACAAGTGAAGCGAGAGCTGATTGAAAAAGCAATCCAAATCATTGAGCAGGAGAAAGAGCTGTTTATCGAATGGCTGATTAAAGAAGCTGGCAGTACGTACAGAAAAGCTGTCGGTGAAATTACGACCGCGGTTAATTTCATGAAAGAAGCTGCTTCTTATCCGAATCGGATGAAGGGGGAGGTATTTCTTTCTCATGTTCCTGGCAAAGTGAATAAAGTTTATCAGGAGCCGCTAGGAGTGGTCGGTGTTATTAGTCCTTGGAACTTCCCGCTTCATTTGACTATGCGCTCTGTGGCTGCAGCACTGGCTACAGGAAACGGAGTAGTTATCAAACCTTCTAAAGATACAACCGTGACTGCAGGTTCGCTAGTGGCTGCTGTATTCGAGGAGGCAGGGGCACCTAAAGGGTTGATTAATCTTGTTAGTGGTAAGAGTTCCGAAATCGGGGATAGTTTTGTGAAGCACCCGATTCCCCGTATGATTTCCTTTACAGGATCTACTGAAGTAGGTAAGCATATCGCATCTCTTGCTGCAGGCGAATTGAAAAGCACAGCATTGGAGCTTGGAGGTAACAACGTGCTTATCGTGATGGAGGATGCCAATATCGATGCGGCAGTAGAATCCGCTGTATATGGTAAGTTCTATCACCAGGGGCAGGTTTGTATTGCGCTGAACCGCATACTTGTACAGTCATCTGTTGCAGAGGAATTCACGAGCAAGTTCGTTGAAAAAGTTAAAGATCTGCGTTACGGTGACCCTGAAGATAAAAATACACAAGTAGGTCCGATTATAAACGAGCAGCAAGTGGACAGCATAAAAGAGCAGCTGCAGCGCGCAATTGACGCTGGTGCAAATGTTCTTACTGGCGGCAACTTCCAAGGCAACGTATTAGAGCCTACAGTCGTCAATCAAGTAGATAACCAGTCACCACTCGCAGCGGAAGAGATATTCGGACCAATCGCACCAATCATTACGTTTGAAACAGAAGACGAAGCAGTCGAGATGGCAAATGAGCATCCGTTTGGTCTTTCTGGTGCAGTTCATTCTACAGTAGGACATGGTGAATTGATTGCTAAGCGAATTGAAACAGGAATGATTCATGTTAATGATCAGAGTATCAATGACGAACCGCAAGCACCATTCGGCGGTGTGAAACAATCCGGTCTTGGCCGATTCAACGGTAAGTGGGCATTAGAAGAATTCACGGAAACAAAATGGATCGGTGTACAAAACGAACGCACAGATTATGATAGCTTTTTAAAATAAATAGGAATGAGGGATTAATATGAGCAAAGTATTCATTATTGGAGCAAACGGTAAAGTAGGGAAAAACCTAGTTAACGTACTGAATGAAAGCAAAGAACACGAAGTTTCCGTAGGACTGCGGAAGGAAGAGCAATTTGGATATTTTGAAGAAAAAGGCGTTAAACCCGTATTCCTAAATCTAGAGGATAATTTAGACGCGTTTACAGACGCTATCAACGGATCCGATGTAGTTGTATTCACAGCAGGTTCCGGCGGCAGCACTGGACCAGATAAGACATTAACGATTGATTTGGACGGAGCTGCGAAATCAGTGAAAGCTGCTGAGAAAGTTGGAGCGAAGCAGTTCATCATGGTTAGTGCCATCCATGCGGATTCTCCAGATCAATGGACGGAAGACATGAAGCCGTATTATATCGCAAAACATTACGCGGATCAGATTGTCCAAGGCAGTAAGCTGAATTACACTATCCTGCGTCCGGGCGGACTATCAGATGATGCAGGAACTGGCAAAGTTACAACAGATGAATCTGGATTCAAGACAACTCAAATTCCGCGCGAGGATGTAGCGCGTGCCATCGCGGCAGCTATCGGAAATGATAAGGCGAAAGGAAAGATTGTTTCCTTGCTTGCTGGAGATACACCGGTTGAGGATGTTTATAACTAATAACGTAAAGGAAGGCCGCTAATTTAGCGGTCTTTTTTATTGTTATAATAACAGTACTTGTATGAAATTATATTGTAATTTTTTACAAATTAACGAATCCTTCTAGCGATAATTCATGTAGACTTACAATATACTTTTTAGGAGGGAAAACATGAATGAAAAGAAAGATAGGTTCTCTTTCGAAAAGATCAATGAAAATAAGGATACGGAAAACGAATAGCAATTATATACTTAGTTAAAATTCTCAAGGGGGTTTACAGTTGAAAGGACATATAGAAAATAGGTTGAAATTTCTCTACTCCGGGGAGTTAGCTGCTGTAATCTCCTTCGTAATTCTCAGCGTACTTATAAATCAAAACTATCCGGATTTGAAGCTCTATTCTCTTTTTTCATTTTGGACAGCATTTCTTCTTTTGGAGTTCCTGTTATTGCAAGGCACTATGTATTGGTATATCAAGCTTAAAAGGTTCAGGAATGAGAAGACATTTATTACCCCAGAAAAGGTAGTATACAAACTAATAAAACTAAGGAAAATAAATTTGCTGCTGATTTCCATTCCTCTTTTTGCTTTTATCTATGATCTTTTACACTTACAGTCTCCACTGCCTATAGGCGGATTATTTATAGCATTATTTATATATCTCTTCGCTATATTGGAGTACATAAACTACTTCTATACGCAGCTTTCCTATGATAATATCGCTGACCTCCTATACCTGAAGCGCCATAAAATGCTGAAGCAAGCCAGCATTAAGAGAGACATTAATCGGTTATTACATAACAACGTAAAAAAGAACCTCTAAAATGAGGTTCTTTTTAGATCACTTCCAAAGTTCAGAAAGCAATTTATAGCTATTTCTGCGTTTTTCCTGGTCATAAATGTCTGCTGAAACGATAAGTTCGTCAAACTGTGTTTTTGCATGGAAGGCTTCCAGTTCACTAGCCACTTTTTCTTTATCTCCGACGAAAGAGTAAGTCAGTGTGTTTGTGACATGCAGCTTTTCGTGTTCATTCCAGATATGATCCATGCTCTCAACTGGTGCAGTGGAAGATCCAGAGCGACCGCGGATGATGCTTAGGAACTTAAGTTTTAATGTCGTGGAAAGGAATTCCGCTTCTTCATTCGTATCTGCTACGATACCGTTAACTGTAACCATTGCATATGGTTTGTCCAGGTAAACAGATGGCTGGAATCGTTCACGGTATAAGCGCAATGCATTGTGCAGCTCTCCCGGTGCGAAGTGGCTGGCAAATGCAAACGGCAAACCGAGCATAGCGGCAAGCTGTGCGCTGAATGTGCTGGAACCTAATAGATATACCGGCACATTCGTACCGTGCCCAGGATGTGCTTTGATTGGCAGGTTGGCATCACTGAAATATGCAAGCAGCTCTTTCACATCTTCGGGGAAGTTCTCTGCACTCGTATGTGCATCACGGCGCAAAGCGCGGCTTGTCATATAGTCTGTACCAGGTGCTCGTCCTAGTCCAAGGTCGATGCGGTCTGGATACATCGTTGCCAATGTCCCGAATTGTTCCGCTATGACTAGCGGAGAGTGGTTTGGCAGCATCACACCGCCGGAGCCAACACGGATAGTAGAGCTATGGCCAGCAAGATAACCGATCAATACAGAAGTTGCAGAGCTGGCAATGCTCGGCATATTGTGGTGCTCAGCAACCCAGTAACGATTATATCCTAGTTTTTCTGTGTGCTGAATCAGCTGTTTGCTGTTTTCAAAGGCTTCTTTCGGTGTTTTATTGTCTGGTACAGGTGATAAATCCAAAACCGATAAAGGTGTTCTGGTCATCATATATACTTCCTTTCTACTTGGTTCTTTTTATTTATAATCGTATCCGTTCTGTTTCAGAACGTCTGTTACTTTTCCGTATTCTTTATATCGTTCGGAATAGAAAGCGGCAATTCTTTCTGACCAAGGATGTGCTTTCGTTTCGCCAGTTCGGACTTTAATTGCTTCCTGCTGTCTTTTATCCATTTCTTCGACCGCTTCCCGCTGGTTTTGTACGTATGTTTCTTTATGATAAAAAGCTTCCATTGGAATTCTCGGACTTTGTGCTGGCAGCGGATCAGCAGGGTAACCGATGGCAAGACCAGAGATTGGGAAAGCAAGCTCAGGCAGCTCAAGCAGCTCTGAAATTTCGGCTGGGCTTCTGCGGACGCCGCCGATTGGAACGGTGCCGATACCCATAGATTCTGCTGCAGCAACAGCAGTACCAAGTGCGATGCCAACATCAGTAGAACCTACTAGTACAGCCTCGATATTCTCCATTACCTCAAGTTTCTTATCATGCAGTTCCGTTATATGCTTAGCGCGACTGTAATCCATGCAAAAGACGAGAAAAGCTGCTGCGTCATCTATATGTTTCTGATTTCCGGAAAGCTCTGCTAACCGGCGTTTTCTCTCCTCGTCAGTTACGACGATAACAGAAACTTGCTGACCGTTGATCCAGTTTGGTGCTTGAATTGCTGCTCCCATAATTGCATCGAGCTGCTTTTGTGTCAGTTTTTTATCAGTGAATGTCCGTACGGAACGGTGATTGTGCAATTGATTAATGAAGTCGTTCATAATGGCCTCCTAGTTCGTCATGCGACTTACACGCTCTACCGATTATTATACGTAGGTGAAAGAATAGAAAGCAAAAGAACAGCTTACAAAGCAGAAAGCACGAGCGTAGAGCTCGTGCTTTCCTGCTTAGTCTTTATTCAGTGTCAAGACAGTTTCAGCTGTTTCATTCAATACATGAATTTGCTTAGCTGGTGTTTGTGGAGAGTAATAGCCGTGTTCCATCATGTAGCTGAAAACACGTTCATGCTGCTCTATATGTTCATGCAACTTTGATTTCAAATCGTTGCGCAGCTGATCATTGCTTGTTTCGTTTATTGCCTTCGCGGTGTTAATAATGCCAGTTTTAACGGTGACTAACAAATCTGTGGCAATTACTTGATCTGTTATCTCCCGAGCAGATCCTAGTATTTGAATAAGCTTATCCATGCTGTGCCTCCTCGTTTAGAAAGCGCTGCAGCATATGGATATGACGTTTATCTGCATCCGCTTGAGCTGTCAGTAAGGTTTTAAGTCCATCGTCCTTTGCCAAGAATTGCATACCTGAGGACTTTGTTAGCGAAAGACAAGCTGTATTCAATAGCTCCATAGCCTCCATTGTTTCATGGATACCCGATTGATGCATAACGGATGTGCCTCCTTTTTTAACACTATCTTGTGAGAAACTGGCTGCTTTATACATACATAAAATCGTGTCTCGGGGACAAGCTGAAACAAGACAAGGAGGATGAACGATGAGCGATAATCAACAACTGGCACCGCATGAAACGATGGAAGTTCATGAGCTGCTGAACTTCAAGACAACGGCAGTCATGAAGGCGAAGTTTCTGCAAGGTGTTGTGTTTGATCAAAAAATCAAGCAGCTGATGGAGAAAGACGTGGAAACCTCAGTACGCCAAATTCGGGAACTGGAGGAGCTGTACAGCAAGTCTCAGTTATTAAAGGAAGGTGAAGCAGATGCGTGACTACTTAGATCCGGAAAACGCCAAAGGCATGCCTGATCTGATGGATTCCGCCATTTGTACGGAAATGCTTATCACTGCAAAGTCGGCAGTGAACAACTATGCAATCGCCATAACAGAAGCTGTAAATCCCGAGCTCCGACAAACCCTTGTTCGTCATTTGGATGAAGCAATTGAGATGCAGGGCGCTATTTCTTCTTTGATGGCTCAGCACAACTGGCTGTTTCCAGCCGACCCGAAATCGCAGTTTCCATTTGACCGGAAGGCTGCCAATACAGCAATCGATGTAGTCAGCATGGATTTGTTCCCGTATGACACCGACCGTCTCGGTATGTTTGCAACGCCGACCAATACCGAATCGAAGGAGAATCAGCAATGAAGGCAGTTACGTATCAAGGGATTAAAGATGTTCGTGTAAAAGAAGTAAAGGCACCTTCTATCAAGAAACCGGATGATATTATCGTGAAGCTGACTGCTACAGCGATTTGCGGTTCTGATTTGCATTTGATTCATGGCATGGTTCCGAATATGCCAGAGAATTATATTATCGGCCATGAACCGATGGGTATCGTGGAGGAAGTCGGTCCCGAGGTAACAAAAGTGAAAAAGGGTGACCGCGTTGTTATTCCGTTCAATGTGAGCTGTGGGGAGTGCTTTTTCTGTCAGCATGATTTGGAAAGCCAATGTGACAACAGCAATGAAAACGGACAGATGGGTGCTTATTTTGGCTACTCAGATAACAATGGAGGCTATCCGGGCGGACAAGCGGAATACATGAGAGTGCCTTATGGTAACTTTGTGCCTTTCAAGATTCCCGAGAATTCCGAAGTAGCAGATGAACAGCTGATTCTGCTGGCAGATGCAGGATCAACAGCTTTCTGGTCTGTTGATAATGGGGGCGTAAAACCTGGAGATACGGTCATCATTTTTGGATGTGGCCCGGTCGGTTTACTAGCACAGAAATTCGCTTGGCTGAAAGGTGCCAAACGGGTTATTGCTGTTGACTACATCGACTATCGTCTGGAACATGCCAAGCGTACCAATAATGTAGAGGTAGTGAATTTCGAACAACATGAGAATACAGGGGAGTACTTAAAGGAAATAACCAAAGGCGGAGCTGATGTCGTCATCGATGCTGTCGGCATGGATGGAAAGATGACGCCAATGGAGTTTATCGGAAGCGGACTGAAGCTACAGGGCGGAGCATTAGGGGCATTCGTCATGGCGGCACAGTGCGTACGCAAGGGCGGTAATATCCAAGTGACAGGGGCATATGGCGGCCGTTACAATGCATTTCCTTTCGGGGATATCTTCCAGCGCAACGTCACAATCAAGAGCGGACAAGCTCCTGTTATTCACACGATGCCCTATTTACATGGTCTGCTTCAGGATCAGAAGGTCGATTTAGCTGATATCATCACGCATATCCTTCCGCTTGATCAAGCTAAGGAAGGCTACGAAAAATTCGATACAAAAACAGATGGCTGTATCAAAGTCATTTTAAAACCATAAAGGACTGCTTACCTAGCAGTCCTTTTTCAGTTGTATCGTCCAGAGTAGTGCAGATACAACATATTCACGGCTGCTTGCAGATTGATTTCTTCCAGTATGGGAGATTTATAGCCATCCATTTTCTGTCCGCTTATCTGAATAATAAGCTTTGCGTGTTGTCCTAAATAGCTACTCGGGTTGCTCGTAATTGCTAATATTGGAACTTCATTTCTAGACAGTTCTTTTGTTAGTTTTACAATGAAACGCGTGTCACCGGAGGAACTAATCACAATGGCAAGGTCGTCGGGAATCATTGCATTTGCCTCGATGATCTGGTTTTCATGATTGCTGTAGGATGCGGTATGTTTTCCTAACCGCATGAATTTGATTTGTGCGTTTTTGGCCACGACATTTGAAAACGTGACGCCGAAGAAAGATAGTTTATTAGCATCATGCATTAAGATTGCGGCCTGCTGCAATATGTCCTCTTGCAGCAGTTTTTCTGTTTGAGCAAGTGATTTCTTTACTTGCTCAAAATAATCGGGTAAACCAACTATCATGTCTGATTCTGGTCCTTGGTGTATTTCTGTCCGATTGAAGTCATTGAATTCGCTGGCATGTTCCTTTAGTTCCTTGAATGAAATGCTTTCGAAACGACGACAAAAACGGGAGATTGTTGCTGGAGAGAGGTGACAAGCCTCTGCTAATTCATAGATCGTCATATTCGGAATCTCGGAGACATGGCGGAGAATATATTCCGCTATCGTATGATCGGAAGTGGAATGGTCGGTTGATGCTTCCAGGAAGTTCTGTAGCTTTGCGAAGAAATTATACATGGTGATCCCCCTCTCACGTATCATTGTAAACCAAAAGTTTCATAATATGAAACTTTTACTGTAATCGCTTTCGTTGCTGATAGAGTAAGGGCATAGATATTAGATATAGAGAATGGAGAGGTCAACATGAAGAAATTCAATATCCTTATTGTCGGAGGCGGAAGTACATGGACGCCTGGACTTTTGAAAAGCTTATGTGTTCGAAAAAATTCTTTCCCAATTGGGAAATTAACAATGGTTGACGTGAATGAAGAACGACAAGCAGTTATCGGTGAATTCGCCAAAATATTATTCCAGGAAGAATACCCGGAACTTGAATTTGAGTATACAACAGATAAACAAGCAGCTTATGCCCAAGAACTTGATTTCGTCTTTGTTCAGATGCGAACTGGGGGATATGGGATGCGGGAGCAGGATGAGAAAATTCCGCTCCAGCACGGAGTTATCGGTCAAGAGACATGCGGCCCCGGTGGATTTGCATATGGTTTGCGTTCCATCAAGGATATGGCGCAGCTTGTCACGGATGTACGAGAACATAATCCAAAGGCGTGGATTCTAAATTACACGAATCCTGCAGCGATTGTAGCAGATGCTTTGCAGCAGCTGTTCCCGAATGATAAGCGAATCTTGAATATTTGTGATCAGCCTGAGAACCTGCTCAGATCCTATGGCAGATTGCTAGAACGTGACCCAAGATCATTCGACCCGGTTTACTTCGGTCTGAACCATTTTGGCTGGTTCACACATTTATATGATGAATCCGGTAATGATCTGCTGCCAGAACTACGCGAAATGATTTTAGACGGAGGCTTCCGTCCTGTAGATTATGAGCAGCGTGATCAATCCTGGCTGGATACGTATGCGATGGTCGAACAGACAGTACGTGACTTCCCGGATTATCTTCCGAATACGTATTTACAATATTATTTGTATCCGGATAAAGTGCTGAAGAAATTAGACCCAACACACACTCGAGCGAACGAGGTGATGGAAGGTCGTGAGAAGCGTGTGTTCGAAGCATGCCGTGAGGTAGTAGATAAAGGAACAACTGTTGGTGCATCTGTCGTGCATAACGATGCACATGGAGAGTTCATCCTGATTGTGGCAGAGTCAATCGCTTATAATAAAGGGGATAATTTCATCGTAATCATTCCAAATAACGGTATCATATCTAATCTCCCAGACGATGCAATGGTAGAAGTGGCTGCGAGTTTGACAGCGAATGGGCCACGCCCATATGCGGTCGGAGAGATTCCGGTCTTTTATAAGGGATTGATCGAAGGGCAATATGCCTATGAAAGACTCACAGTAGAAGCATATGTAGAGAACTCCTATCAAAAGGCCTTGCAGGCGTTGACGTTGAACAGAACGGTCGTTTCTGCTCAAAAGGCGCGGGAAGTACTGGATGCATTGATTGAAGCAAACGGTGATTTTTGGCCGGAATTGAAGTGAGGAAAGGAGTAAAGCTCCTTTTCTTTGCACTATATAGTAAACGCTTTCTTTGAGGAGTGGTAGAATTATGAAAAATATATTCAGCTTTGATTTCTTCCAGCGAGTCGGAAAGACTTTCATGGTCGTCATTTCCTTGCTGCCAGCAGCAGGGCTGTTGCTCGGTATCGGGACAACGCTGCAGTCTCCGTACTTTATTGAGTACTTTCCGTTTTTAGAAAGCGGAGGATGGCAAACATTCGGAGAGCTGATGCGTGGAGCGGGGAGTGTCATCTTCTCGAACTTAGGTATCTTATTCGCCATCGGAATTGCAGGAAGCTGGACAGGCGGAAAAGCAGCTGCTGGTTTATCGGCTTTTGTGGGGTACATTATTATGCACACGGTTATCGGAATCGTGGTGGGTGTGACACCTGAGAATGCAAGCCAAGCGGGTTACACAACAGAATTAGGCATACCAACACTGCAAATCGGTGTGTTTGGGGGTATCATCATCGGTTTTGTGGCAGCAGCGCTTTATCAGCGTTTTCATGATTTCCAGCTGCCTGAAGTGCTTTCCTTTTTCGGCGGAGCACGTTTTGTACCGATTGTGACAGCAGGTGTTTCGATCGTTATAGCACTTCTTCTTTCATTTGTTTGGCCATCGATTCAAAATGGTATCTTCTGGCTGGGCAATCAGCTGGCTGGACAAAATACACCGCCATTTTATCTGTTCATCTATGGTTTGGTAGAGCGGGCACTCATTCCATTCGGGCTGCATCATATCTTCTACATTCCGATTCGATTCTCGGAAGTGGGTGGAACGTATATGACGCTAGCCGGTCAAATGGTATCCGGTGATACGGCGATGTATATGGCGCAGCTTGCTGATCGTCAAGTAGATAGTGCGGTAGAGATAACGGCAGGGCGCTTCATGGCTGGGAAATTCCCGTTCGTACTATTCGGTTTGCCAGCTATCACACTTGCTATGTATCACACTGCTAAGCCGGAAAACAGGAAAGCAGTCGGAGGACTTTTACTAACTGCGGGTCTGACGGCATTTCTTACAGGGATTACCGAGCCGTTAGAATTCACCTTCCTATTCGCGGCGCCAATCTTGTACATCTTCCATTGCTTGATGGCGGGGCTTTCTTTCATGCTCATGTATGTACTAGATGTAAATATCGGATATGCGGGAGGCTCAGGCTTCATCGACTTTACGTTGTTCGGTATTCTGCCGGGTGTTGGGGAACCATGGTGGTATGTACCGATTGTCGGAATCTGCATGTTTGCTGTTTATTATGCAGTCTTCCGTTTTGCAATTCAAAAATGGAATCTGCAGACGCCTGGCCGTGGTGCATCAAATGCACTGGTGACAAAGGAAGAGTACAAGAAGAAGCAAAAAGGGCAAAAGAACAGCGACCAAGCATTACAAGTTCTCTCTGCACTTGGAGGAGAAGAGAATATAAGCAATCTTGATGCCTGCATCACGCGTCTTCGTGTTGGGATCCATGATAAAAGCAAGGTTGATCGAGACGCTTTGAAGGATCTTGGAGCCAAAGGTGTGCTGGAAGTGGGCAATGGTATTCAAGCAATCTACGGACCAAAAGCAGAAATACTAAAGAATCAAATACTAGATATCATCGAAAATGAGAAGGAAGCCAAGTAAAAAGCACCCTGAGGGTGCTTTTTTTATGCCAATCTATCAATCCATAATCTACGGAAATTCGGATGGCCGAAGCCAGTCAGCTCAAAATCCTGCAGGAAAGCGGTATGGGTTCGTTCTTTCATCGGGTGGTTTTGGAAGATAATCAATCGTTCCTGGTGAAGATAAGATTCGATTTTGTCGGCAATCTTGTATCTTTCTTTTTTTGTTTTACCGTTTTTGAAAGCTTCTAAATAAGTATCAATCTTTCGAAGGTGTGATGGGCCAAAGTATGTCCGGAATAACAACGCTTCATTCTTGAAGGCGCCAATGAAGGAAAGTTCCCGGTCGATATTGGCAACTTCCCCCATGAAGGCCATGTCGAATGCAAGCATCTCGTTTTTGTTGTAAATACTGTCCAGTTCGTATTCGCATAATTCAAGGACTATGCCATACTTAGCTGCTTCTTGTAACAGCCATTCGGCCTGAATTCCGGTAGATTTATGACGCAGAACACCAACCTTTAATGGCTCACCCTGATAAGCTGATTTTTTCAGTGCTTCTTTCAGTTTCTGCTCACTCTTTATAGGTGCAACGGACTTTTCAAGAAAGAAGCTGCTGGCATGTTTTAGTTTACCGAACAACTGCTCTAGATTTAATTCGGTGAAAATCCTCTCGGTATCTACTAAGTGATACATAGCTTCACGGAAATATTTATCCTGAATAATAGAATCACGATGAAAGTTGAATGCAAGAAATCGGAACCCTTGCTCGACTTCATAGTGAGATTGCGTCGGTCCCTGCTCGGACAAACTGTAATTTACTTTCTTTTCTCCGGGCTTGATTCGCCACATCTCAACTCTATCCAGAAAAGGCCGCATATGGAAGTATGATGGGAAAACCTCGAGTACAAGTTTTTGCTCCGTTCTTTCTTTCAACTGATAAGGTCCAGTTGCAACCCATTCATATTCATTGAACAGCACATCTCGGGGAAGGATGGCCATGCTTACACTCGCCATATAACGAAGGAAAAATGGATTTGATCTCGCTAGCTGGAAACGGATGATGTAACGATCAATCACTTCTGTCTGCACTACATCACTAACGAGCCAATAATAAGGTGAATCTGGTTTGAAACGGTCTATTGTATATGCTATATCTTCTGATGTCATCTCCCGCATGTGATGAAAAAGAACTCCTTTTCGCAAATAGAAAAACCACTCTGTATTATCTTCATTCGTTTTCCAATGATGGGCAAGGTGGGGGTGCACGCTGTCCGTTTCTTGATCGTAGATAACAAGTGTATCGCTGATCTGCTCAATCAGATGGCTTTCAAAGGTAATCGAGCTCGCGCATGGATCAAGTGTTGTAATTGGCCGGTTGAAAACGGTGCGAAGTGTATCCTGCCCTTCTTGTTGCTGATAGCCGAAAAGCTGCTCCAGCTCTGTCATATGGGCATACCAGTGGCGGGGGATTGGCAGCTGTAAGAGCTGGAAGAGGATAGTAGGTTTGTTTTCCTGAATACAGAATCTCAAAAACTTTTCTACTTCTTCGCGAAAATCACTAGGAAACGTAAGAGTGGACTTTCTGCCTCTGCCTCGTCCAGGCTGATAACGGAGCTGTCCGAGCTGCTCCAGCTTCTTCAGTTTACGGATGACATGTCTTCTCGTACATTGCCAGATAGCTTCAATTTCCTGCAGCGTACACGATACTTGCCCGTTTCTTTCTTTCTCGTATAAGTGTGCTCGTATTAAGTAGTAGCTAATATCCAAGTTGTATTTCCCTCCTAAAAGGTGACATCTTTATTAAAATTATACACTTTTTACCTCTTTTGAACTCCTACATAATGGAAAAAAGAGAGAGGGGGGAGCAGAAATGTTCAGAAGTCTGCATCCGAATATACGAATACGAATTTATACTTCATTTATGAGTCGCATGATTGGCAGCATGATCTTCCCGTTTATGGCGGTTTATTTTGTGCAAGAAATGAATGCGACAATAGCAGGGGTACTGATGATGGTCAATGTTGTCATTCAGTTCCTGGCAAGTCTTTATGGCGGACACTTAGCTGACCGAATCGGCAGAAAGCGGATGATGGTACTTGGTGAAGCGGCTAAAGCGGCAGCTTTTATTGGTATGGTGCTTGCTAATACACCAAATTTCACTTCTGCTTCAGTCACCTTTGCCATGCTGATGGTGATTAGTATTGCCAGCGGAATGATCATGCCAGCCCAAGAGGCGATGCTGATTGATGTGAGTACACAGGAAACACGTGCTTATATGTATGCGATTAACTATTGGGCGAATAATCTGGCTATGATGATTGGTCTTACTATAGGCGGTTGGCTGTTTCAGGATTATATGTTCCAGCTGCTTCTTGGTTTGGTCGTCATGTCGGTCATCACGATGGTAATTACAATTATGTTCATCCAAGAAACATTTACAGTTCGTACAGCAGTTGGAGAAAAGAAAGACCTTGGGTTAAAATCTTTGTTTCAAAGTTACCGCAGTGTTGGCAAAGACAGAGCCTTCTTGCTGTTTGTACTTAGCGGCATTGCTATCCTTTCGCTTGAGTTCCAGCGGAGCAATTATTTGACGGTTCGCATGGAGAAAGATATCACAGAGATGAGTATGTCTATTTTCGGCTTCAGTTTATCTGTAGATGGACTGCGGCTGGTCAGTCTTCTGACTGTAGAAAATACTCTGTTGATTGTGCTCTTCACCGGATTGGTCACTAAGCTGATTAAAGGTCATAATGAGCGTCTGGTTATGTACACAGGCTTTGTTATGTTTGGTATAGGATTCACCATCATGGCTGTCAGCAACAGTCCGTTCCTATTGGCGGTATCAGTGTTGATCTTATCTTTTGGAGAACTGATGTATGTACCTACGAGGCAAAGCATGCTGGCTGACATGGTTGATGATACGAAACGCGGGACATACATGGCTTTCCATGGTTTTGTGTTCCAATTCGGAAAGCTAATCGGCGCAGGAGGAATTATCATGGGGGAATCGGTTGGCAAATATGGTATGGGCTTCAGCTATATTGTCCTTACACTGCTTGGCATCTTGTTCTGTGAAATGGCACTGCGCCAGCGGTATGCGAGTATAGAACGTGTCGTGTCGAAAGAAAAAACCAAACTTATTTAGAAATTGGAACAAAAGCTTCCGTACCTTCGTATGAAGGGAATAAGAATTTGCGGAGGTGCGGCAATGGGGACATATTATATCAAGCAGAGAGTATTCAGCTTCAAGGATAGCTTTTCGGTATTTGATGCAGACCAACGGGAGCTTTACCGTGTCAAAAGCAAACTCTTTTCTCTGCAGGATCGGCTGACGATCACCAATCTGGATGATCAGCCGCTTGTTGAGATCAAGCAGCAGCTATCTTTTTGGAAGCCAAGATATATCATTGAAGAAAATGGCGAACAAGTTGCCGAAGTAATTAAGAACTTCACATTTTTCAAAGCAAACTTCTCGTTAAAGCCGCACAACTGGAGTTTGGATGGAGACGTTTGGTCACACCAGTACACGCTGACGGATGAAAATGGTCCGCTGATGCATGTAACAAAGAAGTGGTTCACCTGGGGCGATACGTATGAAATGCAAATAGAGGATGAATCACATTTGCTTACTTATATTGCTGTCATGATTGTAATGGATATGGTTCTGCACAACAATAACAACACTTTCTCGATGGATGGGGGAAGCGGTGAATAAGAAAAGGCAGCGCATTAGGCGCTGCCTTTTTTCAATGCTGTGCCGCAAGCTGTGGTAACTGAAAACCAGGCTGCTTATTACGAATTAGTCGTTCAAGATGTTTTCGGTACAAGAACATAACAAGCATATGAATAGGAGCTTGAGTGTATTTATAGACGAACCAAGGTAATGAAGGTAAATATTCGTGAATGGCAACGATCATCTCCTCTTTGCCGGGTATCTGACGGAACTCGATTCGGCCATTCTGTGTATCTTTAACATTCGCGAACAAGCCGCCAGTAATGTAATAAAGGGCGCGGTGTTCGGTGCTTCTTTCCTTGGCGTAGGACAGAATCAGTAACGGTTTCTGCATGAAAGTCAAATAAATTTTGCAGTTAAGGTTTTCATCGACTTCTGTCCGAACGACAGGCCGAAGTGAATCAGCAACCCAGCTCATATAGTGTCTGGCTGCCCAATCTGCGTCCTTGCCGGAAGGAAGCGGCATGCGCTGCACCGAACGCACATCCTGACGAGGCGGAAGCGAAGGAAGTGATGGCTTCTTGCTATGCTTGGAATCTTTACTTTTCTGTTCTTCTTCCATTGCTGCTTTGGCAGCTTCATCAAAGGAAATTTTGCCATTGCTGATACCCTCGACATAATGTGACTGCTGTGCAACCATTGGATGGGACAAGCTCTCGATCAATGGGTAAACTGTCTCTTTTGGCATACCGCTAATAAGTTTCACCCATAGACGGGAGAGCTTAACAGTTGGGAATGGTACATTGAAACTGCGGAGCTTTTTACCCATTACGCCGGCAAGGTGCTCGAGCATTTCTTTGTACGTCATGACTTCTGGGCCGCCGACATCAATTGCCTTATCAGCAACATCTTTATTGCCGACACTTTTTTGTAAGGCGGTGAGTACATCTGCAAGCGCGATTGGATGAGTCTTCGTCCTTGTCCAGCTAGGCAACACCATAACTGGCAGTCTTTTAACCAATTTTTCAGCAATCGGGAAAGAAGAGCCTTTCGGACCGACGATTAATCCTGCTCGAACTGTCGTAACGGGTACGCCGTAAGATCCAAGTATTTTTTCTACTTCCAATCGGCTGCGGAGATGGCGGGATAATTTTTCCTCCGGAGGAATAATCCCACTTAAATAAACTATTTGCTTCACGCCGTTTTTCTTGGCGGCTTGTGCAAAGTTATCGGCCAAAATGACATCCATATCCTCAAATCTTGCTTGTGTTAGCTTGGCAGAGGGGCTCATCGAATGGACAAGGTAGACGGCGATATCGGCTCCTTGAAGACCTTTTTCAGTATCGATCTGGGAAAATAAATCGCAAGACCGCCATGTTACCTGTTCTGTGTTTTCTCGTTTGTCACCGCTCCGTGATAGGGCAATAATGTCAAAACGCTCTTTCAATTTATCCAATAGATGGCTGCCTATGTAGCCGCTCGCTCCTGTCAAAGCAACGACTGGGCGTTTTTTTTGTTCTGTTTGCATGATATACCGCTCCTGTCTTCTGGTTCTTGTGTTTAATCGTACCCTTCTTTCTCGTACCTGTAACACAAAAAAACCTTCTCTGCAGTCAGAGAAGGTCAATTTGGTGCGAGCTTCGTCGCATTATTTGATTTATGAAGCTGCTGAAGAGCAGATTGCAGCTGGTTTAGCTCCTGCTGTAAATCGAGCTCATCGTACCTTTCAAAGGATACTGGCTGTCGTGTTGTTAGACTGGTCATAATACCGCCAAGCTGGTTCTGAATTGCGTCATACTGTGATTCCGTTAATTTATCTTTGTTCTTGCGTAAAGACATGAGCAAATATCCTGCATGCTGCGTGTGCATGATGGCTGGCCATAAAACCTCTGCCTGCTGCTGGGAAGCTGAGAAATCGCCAAGGCTGCGGTCATAGGCAGCTCGCAATTCGATTAAACTGTTCATTAGCTTTTTGGTATGTTTCTTTTGCTGATCATTTGAATGGATTGCACGGAGCAGCTCCTGCATATTCACAATCGTTTCCTTCAATATGATAGGGAGGAAACGCGTATGGATACCTCGCCATAAAAGCAAAACGGCCACAATGGCAATCGTACTTCCGACAATTGTATCAACAACCCTCGCTGTGACAAAATAGCTGACAGTATTGCCTGGATTCATTGTTTCTACCAGTACAAGGACGAGAGGAGCAATGAACATGTTAGCAAAAACGTAGTTGCGTACAATTACTAGTTCAACGCAGAGCTGCAGCAGACCGACAACAAGAATCAGGTAAATTCCGGACGGTTCCAATGATAAGATTAATCCGCCTATTATCGTACCAACAATGGTGCCGAGTGAGCGTTGAATTGCACGATGAATAGTGAGCGTCGTATTTGCACCGATAAGTACAGCCGCACATGCTACAGGCACCCAATATGGCCGGTTGAATCCCAGACCATGTGCCAGCAGCGAAGCGATCATAATAAACAAACCATAAAATAAAGCGTGCCGGACAGTAATATTTTTACGTGAAATACCATTTCGAAGCGCACTCCATGCCGATTCTGTCTCAACATGGATTGTTTCCTCTTTAGTTGATTGTGTAGCAAGTTCATATGCTTGCTCCAACTCAAGCTGTAGATTGTGTACTACTGACTGGTCTGACTTTGTATATGCAGGCCAGTTGCCTTTTGCATTTTCGAGTGCATCGACGACTGCGGTCAGCTGATTTTCCAAGGATTTTCGCATGTCAGGTGTGAGTCCATCATTATTGAGCTGCGTCAATGTATAGAAAATATCAGTTGCAAGTTCATGTAAACGCAGCGCAGCTGGCTGCCTTTTGGCTGCATAGATGATTCGGTCAGTTTGCTTTAAGGTCAGGACGGTAAGGTGCTGCATTTGATAGAACGATGGTGTCCCAATGGATTGCAGCATTGCCATAAGCTGTCTGTAAGATTTGATAAGAACTTGTTTTTCGTGGTTCTTTTTTGTCCAGAGCCAGCTTGCCATGGCAAGAAGCCAGGATAGTGCTCCTCCAAGCAGGACGTAGAATCCTCGTTCCCAAGCACTCTGTGGGTCTACGGGCAGACCAGTAGCCATGCAGAATATTAAAACGAAGAACATTGGCCCTGGTATGAGTTGCTGCAAGGTGTTCAGGACATAAAAGGCAACAATACCAATGATACCTGCGACTATAGAGAGTATAAGTGTATAGGGAGCAAGCAGGCTTCCGAGCACCATGGCGGCAGCAAGGCATATAGCCACGGCAGCGAGCTTCTTAGCTCTTTGTTTATACGTTTCTGCTCCTATATATAAGAATGTGAAAGCACCAAGCGCAGCTGAAAATCCATGGATGATGTCACCTAACAGTAAACCAATCAATATCGGCAAGCAGGTGGCAATGCCAGATCCAATTGCTCGATTCCATGGGTAGGCAGCGGATCTGACGCGCAATGCATCCCGCAGACTAAGGCGCGCTGGTGCCTGTGGTAAATGATATTCTTTCAAGTAAATCCCTTCTTTTCTTTCCGTGATACCCATAAAAAAAGGTCATAATCAGAACTATTATATTGTAATGCAATTCACAAACTAATTCAAACGGGTGAAGTATTTAGTGTGAAACTTGCGCATAAAATACCTGTAATCAAATTTGTTGCAAGGCATCCATTTTTACTTTTTAATGTTATGATGTTATGTGATAGAAGAAATCTATCATCTTATTTTATGTAATAAAGGAGCGATAGTGAGATGGCAAAAAAGAAGAAATCCGCTGGCAATACATCAGGGGCTGCTTCTAAAGCATCTAAGGTCATTGTGTGGGTTGTCTTGGCGATTGTCCTTTTAGTAGTAGCACTGGTCCTCATTAATAATTATACAGGGTCTTCCAGTGATGAGGCGCAGGACATCGACTACAGCAGTCAGCCTTTCCTCGGTGATGAAAATGCCCCGGTTAAAATAGTTGAATTCGGCGATTACAAGTGTATCCACTGCCAAGAGTTCCATGATAATAATTTCCCGGTAATCGATCAGGAATTAATTCAGACTGGCAAGGCTAGCTTTTACTTTATGAATATGCCAATCATCAATGCAGACTCTGAGAAGGGTGCAAAATTCAGTGAGGCAGTTTACCAAGTGCTTGGAGATGATGGATTCTGGAAATTCCATGATGTTCTCTTTGCAGAAGATTTAAATACAAGCTTTTCCGATGATTTCCTAATGGACAAGCTTCGTGAAGTAGTCAGCGCTGAGGAAGCGGAAGAGGTGCTGCAAGTGTATCAGAATAACGGAACCGACGATGCTGTTTCAACGGATAAAGAACTTGCAGATGAACTTGGTGTGCAAGGTACACCTACTATCTTCGTCAATGGAAAACTATTTGAAGGTCAAGACATGAACGACTTGATCGATATGGTAGATGAGGAAACGCAGGAGGCGAACTGATGAATAAGAGCCTGTTATTTGCCTGGGTAACTGCAGTCATTGCGATGCTGGGCAGTCTCTATTTCAGTGAAATCATGAAATTCGTGCCATGTACATTATGCTGGTACCAGCGTATTCTTATGTATCCGCTGGCTATCATACTCGGTATCGCATTTTATAAAAATGATGTTCGAATCTACAAGTATGTGCTGCCGCTTAGTATTCTCGGAATACTAATTTCAGGCTATCACTACCTGCATCAAAAGGTTCCTGCTTTACAAGGAGCGAGCCTCTGTTCCAGCGGTGTGCCGTGTTCCGGTCACTATATCAACTGGCTCGGATTCATCACGATTCCTTTGCTGGCATTCACCGCTTTCGTAATCATCACAGTATGCATGTTCGTTCTTCGCAAAAAACATGCATAAGAAAAAGCATTTGCCATTTTCGGCAAATGCTTTTTTTCATAGGATGGTGATGTTCAATAAGGAAGGGATGAGCAAGCCTCCCCAAATCAATGTCATAGCGGCAGCCATAATCATTCCGATAGTCGAGAATGTACCTTCTTGCTCACCATATTCCATTGCTTTGTTGGTGCCCACTCCATGAGCTCCCATTCCAAGTGCCAAACCGCGGGCAACAGGGGATTTGAGTGCCATCAGTCGAATAACATACGGGCCGATGATACCGCCTGTCACACCAGTAACGATAACGAAGACAGTCGTCAAGGTCGGTAAGCCGCCAATCGTTTTCGATACTTCAATTGCGATAGGTGTTGTAATGGATCGAGGCAGGATACTGATCAGTAAATCGCCATTGAAACGCATAACGAGACTCAAAAGCAGAGAAGAACCGATTGCTACCAATGTACCGGCTGCAATACTCGTTAGAATGATCATGATGTTCTTCCGCAGCAAGGGAGCATGTTTATAAATTGGAATAGCAAAGGCAACAGTAGCTGGCCCGAGCATATGTGTCCAAAGGCTTGAAGATAGGGCATAGTCACTTGGCTGTAAATGAGACAATTGAATGATGCCGATAAGAATAAGGGGACACAGCAGCAGCGGGTGGAAGAACGGCATGGGCCATTTCTTGTAAACAACTTTTGAGGCGCGGTAGATGACGTAGGTTACAATGGTGCCTATTAAGATAATCAGTGCGGTAGTCATTGTGTGTGTCCTCCTTTTCTTTTTCTTCTGTACAGCTTCTCAGCGGTGAATCCAGTAGCGGCCATTACGATGAAGGTGCTGATAAGAATCAGCAGCACTGTCTCTAGACCTTGCCAGTTCAAAATCTCCTTATAATTCAGGATACCGACAGCTGATGGGACAAAGAAAAGCAGAAGTTCAGCCAATAGCCAGCCCCCTGCTTTCTCGATCCATTCCAGTTTGACGATGCCTGCAAATAAGCTTAGTAACAACAAGACCAGACCTACGATGGAGCCTGGTACCGGAAGAGATAATATATGTGCTAAGCCGACACCGGCAAAATAAAATACGTGAATGATCGCTAGCTGAGAAAGCATGGTAATCGTTTTTCGTACCATAATTCTTCCTCCTAACAGAAAGTTATCCATAACTATTATTGATAACTCCATCATACTGCGGTCTCACGTATTCGTAAAATACATATATATTATATTGTGTATAACTAAAAGTTATATTTAATTAAAGGAAAAATTCAATAAAACGTCTTCCAGCATAGGAAATATATTTGTCTTTTTTTGTGATGATAGCCAGATTCCACGGAATGGAGGGCGTTAAATCAATAATGCGGATATCTGCATTATAAGTACGATTACAAATGGATTCAGGAAGCAGACTGACGCCCAAGTTAGCGGCAACCATTTCACTGATGAAATCCCACTGCGCGCTCTTGAAGAGGATATGCGGTTCGAAGCCTTCTTCGATGCAGCGTTTTCGCATAATATCGTGTAACGCAAATTCTTCATTATAGAAAATGAAATCTTCGTCCTTTAATTCCTTCAGCTCAACCAATTCCCGATCTGCAAGCGGATGCTCCCGATGTACCATCAGCTTCATATCTTCCTCAACAATCGGATAATAATTGAACTCTGTTTCATCAAGGGGCAAAACAGCAACACCAAGCTCGAATTCCCCCTCATCAACCGCCTTTACGACCCGGGCAGCCCCATATTCGGTAATATTGATTGTGACATTCGGATAGGTCTGGTGGAAGCGAGCCATTACTTTAGGAAAGAAGAGACTGCCGATGATAGGCGGAATCCCGATAGTGACAGCTCCTTGTTTCAGATCAGTAAGATCTTGGAGTGTCGTTTGCATTTCGTCCAATTGGGCAAGCACTTGCTGACCATAGGTATGTACTACTTTGCCTGCATCGGTCAAGGTAGTGGATTTGTTCGTACGTTTGAATAAGGTAATCCCGAGTTCTTCTTCCAAACTCTTGATCGTTTTGCTGAGAGCAGGCTGAGAGACATGCAGGCTTTCTGCTGCTTTTGTCAGCCTTTTCTGTTTTACGATTTCGATCAGATAACGTAGCTGCCGCAATTCCATAATGATACCGTCCTTTCTTAAGTTCAAGTATACCCATTTCTCTGTAGATGGAAAATGCTATAATACAAGCAATAACTGATAGAAGGAGTCCTTTTGATGGGATATGAGATAAAATCACTAACTGCAGATGATGCGTATGCTGTATTGCATTGGCGCTATTCCCCGCCTTATGATCTCTATAACCTCACCTACACAGAAGGTGCAGTCATGATGCTCATGGTCGGCGACTATTATGGAGTCTACGAAAACGGGATCCTGCTTGGATATTTCTGTGTTGGAGATGATGCACGAGTGCTTGGCGGTGACTATAGTGACGATTCCTATTTGGATATCGGAGTCGGTATGGTACCCGAAAAGACGGGTCAAGGGAGAGGTTCGCAGTTTTTCTCTGAAATCCTGAAGTGGATCAAAGAAAATATCGAGCAGAATCAATACCGGCTTACGGTAGCTGCTTTCAATGAACGTGCTGTCCACCTTTATGAAAAGGCCGGCTTCCGGGAAATCAATCGATTTAATCGGGAGTCTGATGGCTTGCTGTTCCTGATTATGACAAAGAGCCCATGCTGACCATGGGCTTACTTTATAATAGCGCACCTAGCGGATTATAAGCAGAAATGTCGAGATCGGTTTCTTGTCCTAGTATCAACTTCGTGAGCTGAGAGGCGACAAATGGCCCCATTGTAAGACCTGATGCGCCCAGTCCATTCATTACATAAAGATTTTGATGCTTTGGAAGGCGGCCGAATACCGGAAGAAAGCCCGGTGTAAATGGCCGGAATCCAACCCGGGTCTCAGTTAACTTAGCCTCTGCTAGTTCAGGTGCAAGCTCGATGGCTTTGCTTAACACTTCATGCACACCGCCAGCGGTGATTTTTGTATTCATTTCTTCATCATTCTCGTGTGTGGCTCCAGCTACCATTCTGCCATCTGGGTAGGCAAGCAGGTATTGATCGTTGGGCGGTATAATAACTGGCCAGTCTTCTGTTTGAGCAGCGTCCAGCTGCAAATGACAAATCTGTGCTTTCTGGAAGCTGACTTGCAGTGAATAGCCTAACGGTTCGAGCAGCTCTTTGGCCCAAGCTCCGGCTGTGACTACAACCTGATCAGGTATCCATTCTTCATCGCCAGCTGTCACAACGATTTGATTTGCATTCATTGAAAGGTGAGCATCGGCTGAAACGAAATGAGCGTTGTATTTCTTGGCTGCCCGATGCAAGCTATTGCGTAAAGCCCGGCCGTCGACACGAGCTGCTCCGCTGACGTGTACGGCACCGAACCCTGGTGCAAGTAATGGGAAAATCTTACGTACTTCATCTTCTTCCAACAGGGTAATGTCTCCCATTTCAGGAGCATCGTCTCTGCGTTTTTCTGCTCGTTTCTGCATGGCTTCTAATTTCTTGGCATCTTGATGCAAGCTTAAGGCACCTACACGGCTATAGCCTGTTTCCTCTTCGCCATCAAGTCGAAGTTCCTCAATAATCTCCGGGTAATAGCGAGCCCCGCCTTTTGCTAGCTGATACCAATCTTTGTTTCGTCGCTGAGAGAGCCATGGACAGACGATTCCAGCAGCTGCATCTGTTGCTTGTCCTTGGTCAAAACGATCGATTACGGTTACCTGCATGCCCGCTTTGGCAAGTTTATAAGCGGTAACAGAGCCCGCTATTCCTGCTCCAATAATTGCTATATGCATGTCGAACATCCTTTTCTTCATTTAGCTACAATATACCATAGCATATTCACACTTTTTTCAGTATTATAATCGAATAATATATAGTATAAGTGAGACGTAAAACAAAACTATAAAAGGACTTGTATAGACATGGCGACTAGAAGGAGAAAGCTGTTTCATCGTATAAAGATCAACCCGCCACAATTTTTTGCGCTGGGATTTCTCGTGTTAATCGCATTGGGTACGTTTCTTCTGATGCTTCCGATGGCGACAGCGGATCGACACCATCTTTCATTTATTGATGCGCTATTCGAAGCAACTTCAGCTGTTTGCGTGACAGGGCTGGTAGTGGTCGATACACAGACCACCTTTACTTTATTTGGCCAAATTGTACTGTTGTGTCTTATCCAGATAGGCGGATTAGGATTTATGACACTCACAGTATTCATCGCATTGCTGCTTCGCCGCAATATAAGCTTTGAGGAGCGGCATTTAGTCAAAGAATCACTCAATCAGAATTCGTACGAAGGTATTGTCCGAATGGTGCGGTTTGTTCTCTTATTCACAGTTATTTGTGAGGTGATTGGAACGATTATCCTCGGGATTCACTGGGGGGATGAGTTTGGCTATCTGAAATCTTTTTATTACGGACTCTTTCATTCAATATCTGCTTTCAATAATGCCGGATTTGATATTATGGGAGATTTCAGTAGCATGACTGCTTTTGTTGGTGATCCGATAGTAAATCTTACGTTGACAAGTCTTCTGATATTAGGTGGAATCGGCTTCATCGTCGTAGCTGATATCTTACAGAAGAAAAAAGGAAAACGGCTGATGCTTCATACAAAAGTTGTTTTATGGATGTCTGCTATACTTGTCGCTATCGGGACAATATTAATCTTTTTATTGGAGTATGGTAATCCAGCCACTATCGGAAATCTGCCATGGAATGATAAACTATTGGCTTCCTATTTCCATGGCGTAGTTCCAAGAACTGCTGGTTTCAATTCGTTGAATACAGCTGATCTGACATTAGGATCACAGTTGGTAACAATGGCACTTATGTTTATCGGCGGCGGAACTGGAGGAACGGCTGGGGGCATTAAAGTCACTACATTTGCCATATTGCTGTTCGCGGTATGGGCACTGATCAAAGGGAAGCAGGAAGTGAATATTAGAAATCGGCGGATACCGGGTGATTTAGTGTTCCGGGCATTTTCGATCACGACATATTCTGTTCTTCTCGTATCGCTATTCGTGTTTTTACTTGCTATTACGGAGAAAGGTGCTGCACTCAATTATATTGCGTTCGAAGTACTTTCTGCTTTCGGGACGGTTGGGATGACACTGGGATTGACGCCGGAGCTTTCCGAACCTGGTAAGATGCTTCTTTCCCTCCTCATGTTCATGGGCCGTGTTGGACCGATTACAATAGCGTTCGCATTAGCTTTCCGAATCAAGAAGACGGCCGTGCGAAATCCGGAAGAACGGATCATTATCGGATAATCTCGACGGTGTATCCGTTTTCGGTTTCTCAATTCTTTGTTTTCAGATAAAATAGAACGTACACCATTAAGGTAATAGAGGAGTGACAGACTTGGATAAGAAAGAGATAGAGATATTAGAGCTATTAGAGAAAAACGGAAGAATGGATGTACATATGATAGCTCGGATGGTAGAGCTGTCCGTTGATGAAGTAGAAGCAGCTATCAGTAAATTTGAGGAAATGCAAATTGTTCATGGTTATTCAACGTTGATCGATTGGACGGAAGTGCGTGGTCATGAAGGTGTGACTGCCATGATTGATGTAAAGGTAACGCCTATTCGAGGCAAAGGATTCGATGATGTAGCAGAGCGTATTTATCGTTTCCCGGAAGTGAAAGCTGTTTATTTGATGTCGGGTGCATATGATTTATCCGTTTCGGTGGAGGGCAAAACTATGTCGCAGGTGGCGCGCTTTGTATCAGAAAAGCTGTCCACATTGGACACTGTTATCTCGACGACCACTCACTTCATCTTGAAAAAGTATAAACATGATGGCATCATCTTCGGTGAGGATGACAATAATGATCGCAGAATGCCGGTGAGTCCATGAGTTTAGATACAAGCCGCTTCATTGCGGAGCACGTCGATGCTTTGAAACCATCTGGGATTCGTCGCTTCTTCGACTTAGCTTCTACAATGGAGAATGTTATTTCCTTGGGAGTGGGTGAACCAGATTTCGTCACGCCATGGAATGTTATTGAAGCAAGCTATCATTCGCTCGAGCAAGGATATACAGCTTACACAGCTAATGCTGGACTGATGGAATTGCGGGAACTGATTTCTGATTATCTTAAAACAACATACGCTGTGACTTACCGCCCTGCTGATCAAGTAATCGTGACGGTAGGAGCGAGCCAGGCAATTGATATTGCTTTGCGGGCGATTCTTAACCCGGGTGATGAAGTTATCATCGTCGAACCATGTTTTGTTGCTTATGCTTCGGCTGTTTCATTGGCAGGAGGCGTACCTGTCTCTGTCGGTACGAAAGCGGAGAATGGCTTTAAGCTGCAGCCGGAAGAGTTGGAGAATGCTCTTACATCTAAAACAAAGGCCATTATCCTATGTAATCCGAATAACCCGACCGGCACTATGCTGAATCGAGAGGAATTGCTGCCGATTGCAGAGCTTGTGGAAGAACATGACTTGCTCGTCCTTTCTGATGAGATATATGCAGAGCTGAGCTATGAAGCTGATTACGTGAGCTTCTCCAGCTTACCGAATATGCAGGATCGCACGATTCTCATTTCCGGATTCTCTAAATCATTTGCGATGACAGGCTGGCGTCTCGGTTATGCTGCGGGGCCTGCTGAACTGATCCAAGCAATGACGAAAATTCATCAGTATACGATCATGTGCGCGCCAACAATGGCTCAATACGGCGCAGTAGAAGCGCTGCGAAGTGGATCTGCCAGTGTAGAGCATATGAGAAAAAGCTATCGTCAGCGGAGGAACTTTGTTACATCAGCTTTCGAAGAAATGGGCTTGATGACCAACAGACCGGGCGGAGCTTTCTATATCTTCCCATCTATTAAAGAAACCGGAATGACTTCAGAAGCTTTTGCGGAAGCTCTGCTGATTGAAGAAAAGGTGGCCGTTGTACCTGGAAGTGTATTCGGGGAAAGCGGCGAAGGCTATATTCGCTGTTCTTATGCGACTTCGATGAAGCAGCTAACGGAAGCGATGAAGCGAATTAAACGTTTTGTTGAGAATAATAGCAAATCATAAGCAGTATACGCTGTGAGTATATATTCCTACGAGGGTATTGACAACGTTTTCAATTTGATGCTATGATTAAGAAAATTCTTGGATTGTTACTGATTCGATCAGGCATAACCAATTATAATTGTTGAAGTCTTCCAGGGGAGATTTCGGCTTTTATAATTGGTTTTTTTAATTTTATCTTTAAAGTAGAGGGATTCCTATGAAATTAAAGCAACCATTTAACAATAACGTAGTATTAGCTGTTGATAATAGTGGCAATGAGGTTATCGTGATGGGAAAAGGGGTGGGATTCAATAAAAGGAAATATGACATGATCGACGAAGCAACAATCGACAAGATATATACACTGAATTCCAGTCATGCCAATTACTCTTTTAAAATATTAGATCAAATCCCAGGAGAGTATATCCTTGCTACGAATAGCATCATTGAAGCCGGTGAACGCATACTGGATATGAAATTAAGTGATGCGCTGTTGATCACTTTGGCTGATCATATCAATTTTGCGATGGAGAGACATAATAAAGGTATCTTGATGAAGAATCCGCTGCATTGGGAGGTAAAGAAGCTTTATCCTCGGGAGTATGCAGTAGGCCGGGAAGCGCTGAATATCATATTTAGATTTACCAAAATCAAGCTGCCTGATTTCGAAGCTAGTTCAATAGCACTTCATTTCGTAAATGCGCAATATCAACAGGAACAGATGTCCGAGACAATGCAAATCACAGAGATTACGAATAGAATACTGGGTATCATAAGCTATCATTTTCAGATGAGGCTCGATGAAAACTCCATGAACTATTCACGATTCCTAACGCATCTCCGATATTTTATTCTAAGACAGCTAAATAAGGAAAATGAAGCTGAACCAGAGCCAATATCTTTATATGATGTTATCAAAGTACGATATGAAAGCTCCTTCGAGTGTGCCCGGAAAATAGCGAAGCATTTGCAGTCTGAATATGGATGGCACACAACGCAGGATGAATTGACGTATTTAACCCTTCACCTGCATCGAATGACTTCCAGAACGAAAAAAATTGATTAGGGTGTTACTGATTCGATCAGGCATAACCTAAATATACTCATCTATCAGATGGATATATTTAGGTTTTTTTATTTATATAGAATAGGAGATTGATGATGGATAATTCCAAAATTGCAAGAGACATAATTGATAGTATAGGCGGAGATGAAAACATAATCCGGGCTTGGCATTGTGTTACAAGACTCCGATTTCACGTAAACGAAGAAGCTGAAGTTAATGTGGATCGTATTAGAGAAATACCAGGTGTAATGGGAGCTCAGTTCCAGAATGGACAGTTCCAAGTAATCATTGGAAATAAAGTTTCCGATGTATTCAAGGAATTAAACTCCATGATCAGTGCAGAGACGAAGGATAATCAAAGCGGACAAAAGAAGAATCTGGTGAGCAGTTTCCTTGATATGATCAGCGGCGTATTTTCCCCCGTAATCCCAGCTATTGCTGGCGCGGGAATGATGAAAGGTATTTTAGCCCTGATGCAGGTGCTGGGCTGGGTTTCGGTAGAGAGTGATGCTTATCAAGTATTGACAATCATTTCAGATGCCGCTTTCTACTTCCTGCCATTCCTGCTCGCGGTTTCGGCGGCTAAGCGATTCCAAGTCAGTGAATATTTATCCATTGCACTGGCGGGAGCGCTGCTTTATCCGACTATAACGAACGGGGTTGCAAGCGGAGAAGAAGGACTTCAATTTCTAGGGCTTTCTGTTTCCTTTATTAGTTATAGTGCAACGGTCATCCCGATCATACTTGCTGTATGGGTGCTGAGCTATGTATTCAAATGGGTTAATGCTATTGTCCCTGCAGCTTTAAGAGTCATTTTAACGCCAACTTTTGTATTCCTTATCATGATACCTTTCACACTTATCGTGGCAGGTCCGATTGGTTTTGTTATAGGTGATTATGTTGGCATAGGTGTTGCTTGGCTATACGAAGCAATTGGTCCTTTCGCTGGTATCTTAATTGGCGGACTATTACCATTGTTCGTCGTTACAGGTATGCATTATGGGTTTGCGCCAATTATTTTGCAGAATATGGGCAGATATGGATATGATGCGGCGATTCTGCCGTTGAATATAGTAAACAGTTTAGCGCAATCTGGAGCTGCATTCGCTGTAGCGCTCCGCACAAAAAACAAGAAAATGAAGTCTATTGCTGTATCATCAGGTATATCAGCTTTCCTTGGTGTTACGGAACCTGCGGTATTCGGTGTGAACTTAAAATTAAAGCGTCCTTTATACGCTACAATGGCTGCTGGTGCAGTTGGCGGGGGAATGGCTGTATTCTTTGGGGTAAAATGTTTTGGATTTGTAGTACAAGGTGTAGAAGCATTTCCGGTTTATATAGACCCTGATAATGCTATGAATCTAGTTTATACTGGGTTATCCATTTTAGCTGCATTTGTAATAGCCTTTGTGCTAACTCTGGTATTTGGTTTCAAGGATGAAGTGGAAGAAGGAGAGCAGCCAATCCTTAGTAAGGCAGATGATACAGATACAGCAGCCGCACCTGAAGATATCGCAAGTCCTTTGACAGGAAAAGTAGTACCGCTATCCGAAGTGCCTGATAAGACATTCTCAGATGAGGTTCTTGGTAAATCAGTTGCAATCATGCCGGCTGATGGTGTCCTTGTTGCTCCATTTGCAGGAACAGTAGCGATGGTTTACCCTACCAAGCATGCTATTGGCCTCCGATCAGAAAATGGTTTGGAGCTGCTGATTCATATCGGACTTGAAACAGTCAATTTAGAAGGTAAATATTTTGAGCTGAAGGTAGAACAGGACCAGAAGGTGGAAAAGGGACAAGAGTTGGTACTCTTTGACGGGACGAGCATAACAAACGAAGGCTACAATTTAGTCACTATGGTGATCATTACGAACGGAAGTCAGTTTCCAGAAATGGAATCAACAAAAGCGACTGAGATTTCCAAAAACGAAAAACTGTTTTTTAAAGCGAATAATTGAATTCAATTAGGAGGAGTTTCACAATGAAGAATATATTTCCGGAAGATTTCCTTTGGGGCGGCGCAACTGCTGCTAATCAATTAGAGGGTGGCTACAATCTAGGGGGAAAAGGTTTATCTACTGCTGATATGATTCCGTTTATCCCGAAGGAAGAAAGAACGGGAGATAACGCTGTTCATATTACATCAGAAGTATTTGAACAAGCATTTGAAGATGCAGGTGATACTCTTTATCCGAAGCGATGGGGAGTGGACTTCTACCACCATTATAAAGAAGATATAGCTCTATTTGGAGAGATGGGATTCAAAACTTTCCGTTTATCTATATCATGGGCGAGAATCTTCCCGAACGGAGATGATGTAGCTCCTAATGAAGAAGGCTTAGCATTCTATGATAAGGTTTTTGATGAACTTGCCAAGTATAATATTGAACCGTTAGTTACACTATCGCATTATGAGATGCCAGCTGTACTTGTGCAGAGATATGATGGATGGGCAGATCGGGCTTTGATTGACTTATTCACCCGTTTTGCGGAAACAGTTTTCCACCGTTACAAGGATAAAGTGAAATATTGGCTTACTTTTAACGAAATAAATGCGATGCCATTAGCACCTTACAATGCTGGAGGAATCATAAATGACCGTTTTGATAATATTGATCAAGCAGTCTATCAGGCTCTTCATCACCAGTTCGTGGCAAGTGCGCAGGCTGTGAAATTGTGCAGAGAGATTATCCCATCAGCTCAAATCGGTTGTATGCTAGCCCGTTTGGAAACTTATCCGGAGACATGTAATCCAGCAGATGTCCTAAAGGCGCTTAGACAGGATCAGATGAATTTCTTCTATACGGATGTGCAGGTCAGAGGACATTATCCGAACTTGATCAAAAAGCATTTCGAGGCGGAAAACATCAATATTGAAATGGGTCCGGAAGATGAGAAGATTTTGGCGGAAAACACGGTAGATTTCATCTCATTCAGCTATTACATGTCATTTGTTGAGAGTGCTGGTCCCAAAGGGGATAGAGCACCTGGGAATTTATTCTCTGGTTTGAAAAATCCTTACTTGGAATCATCTGAATGGGGCTGGCAGATTGACCCTGTTGGCTTGCGCGTAACGCTGAATAAGCTTTACGATCGCTATGAAAAGCCATTGTTTATTGTGGAGAATGGACTTGGTGCAATCGATGTGAAGGATGAAAATGGCGTTTTCCAAGATGATTATCGAATTGATTACTTGAGAGAACATATAAGGGAAATAGGAAAAGCTATAGCAGAAGATGGAGTGGAAGTAATGGGCTTTACCAGCTGGGGACCGATTGATATTATCAGCGTGTCAACTTCTGAGGTCAGTAAGCGATATGGTTTCATCCATGTTGATTTAGATGACTATGGCAAAGGTACAATGGAAAGAACGAAAAAGAAAAGCTTTGACTGGTTTAAACAAGTGATAGCGAGTAATGGAGAAGATTTGTAAAAATGAAAAATACCCTCTCGTATGAGAGGGTATTTTTCATTAAATTTATTCATTTAATAGAAGTCTATCCCGACCGAACTGGAACCATTCTTTAACAGCTTGTTTCTGATCCTTGTCGAGGCTAGTCAATCCTTTATCGGATTCTGCTGCAAATACAGCATCACCATATAGTTTGCCTAGTTCATGAACATGATCATTGTGACGCTGGAAAATAGTGAAGTTCAACGGATCATTTTCCGTAGCACTTTCATTGCTGACGACAACTATTCCATCAACCAATCTTGTCATGATAGGTGAACCGCCAACGAATTTTTGAATGCCTTGCGGGTCTGATGGTACGGACTTTGCAGCGAAGTCTCTTTCTGGTTTCAATACTAGTGCTGAAATTTTTGCCATTTGAGTTCTCTCCTTCGAACGCTTTTATTCCATTAAAGCATAATAGGATGCGCTTCGCTATTACTCTGCTTTTGTCGGAACCCAGCCTTTTGTTTGCAAGACGATATTCCAAAGCGTTTCTGTAAGACCGTGGTGATCCGCACGGGTAGGATCGATTAGACGGACGATTTCGTCTTCGCGTCCTTCTTTAAGCTTGGTAGCGAATTCTGGATCAATTAGCAATTCACGGCCTAAAGCAATCAGCGGGACACCAGTCGCTTTCGCTGCGGCTACATCTTCAGCAGAATACAAGGATCCAACGCCGATCAATGGTATTTTGTTATTGATACGTTCTTTGATCAAATCAATACGTTTTGCATTTGTATCAGCACCGCGACGAGCTGTGGAATGGAAGTCCATCAACGATACATGCAGATAATCTAATGGTTTTTCAACAAGTGCATCAATTAACTCGAACGTTTCTTTCATCGTCAACCCTGGTGTTTCCGGTTCTTCTGGGGAGAAGCGGTAACCAACGATAAAGTCTTTTGAGCCATGCTTTTCCACAGCTTCCGTGACTTTGTCAATGATAGCCAATGGGAAGCGTAGACGCTCGCCCCACTCATCATCACGACGATTGGAGAATGGAGAATAAAACTGCTGAATGATATATCCGTTTGCACCATGGATTTCTACGCCATCAAATCCAGCTTCGATAGCACGGCGGGTAGCTTCACCAAAATCTTCTACAATTTGCTGCACCTCTGCAGTTTCCAATGCTCGCGGAGTAGCTGCTCCTTCTTTTTCGACAGCGCTTGGAGCAACGACATCTCCATTAGGCACAAGATCAGCAACTGCTTCACGTCCGCCGTGGTGCAGCTGGATGATTGCTTTTGCTCCTTCAGCCTTGATTGTATCTGCCTGCTTTTTTAAGCCAGGAATGTCTGTATCGTGGGCGACAGAAGGCTGTCCAGGGAACGCTTTCCCGCTATCAGATACATTGGATGCAGCTGTGATAACCAAGCCGATATCCTTGGAGCGCTGCGCGATATATGGAAGTTCCTGATCAGAAATCGTTCCATCAGGATTGGAAGAGTAATGTGTCATCGGAGCGAGTACGAAGCGGTTTTTCAACGTAACGCCATTTGGTAAAGTTAAACTCTCGAAAAGAGAAGCGTATTTTTCATTCATGGGAAATATTCCTCCTTTGTATGGACTATATTCTAGAGACTTGTGAAAAAGGTAGCAAACAAAATGCTCATTCGTAAGCGAGTTATTATTTGTAACAGGCATCTGCAAAAAAACTTGCGGCCATGCTATACTGTTGGAACAACAAAGACAGGAGCAACGATTGTATGTTGAACAAATATGATTATTATTATGGTGCCTTCCTTTCTAAGCTTGTATCCATGCAGATTGTACCTGCACTGATCGAAGAAAGTAAGGAAAGACGGGTTTACCAGCTGGAAACAGGATCGAATCGGATGAAAGTGTACTCCAAGTACGCGACAAGCTCCACTAATACGTGGAATTTCCGCTTCTCGGATGAAGAAAGAGAACGTCTGCTGCAATGGTCTGATGAAGAGCGACACCAGCTGTTTGTGCTGATCTGCAGTAAGAAAGATCTTCTTGGCGGAGAAATCGCAATCCTGACATTCGACCAGCTGCTGGCGTGTATGGATGTACGAGAGAAATATAAAGAAGCCAGCTGCCGTGTTGCTATCAGGAAAAAGAAGCATAGCCCGTTCCTTTATGCATATGGTACTTCCCGCAGCCTGGACGATGCCTTGCCGCTAACGCGTAATTTCGCGGATTTATTATTGCATACATCGATACCAGAGCCCGTATAAAGAAGTGTATAGCAAAAAATAGCTATACATTTTTTCTATATAGGAAAGAAAGCGGATTCAAAAAGTTACACAAAGGACTAATTATCTATTACAATATCGGTATGAATAATAAAAGGAGATAATCTATGGGGAATTCCTTTTCTGTCCAAAAGGTGTTGAACAACAATGTACTTATTGCTGAAAACGAAGCAGCGAAAGAAGTCGTCCTGATCGGTAAAGGAGTTGGTTTCGGGAAGAAAGCAGGCAGCAGATTGGAGGAAGGTGCATTTGAAAAGCTGTTTGTCCTTCAAGATGAAAAAGAGCAAAACAGCTACAAACAGATGCTGAATCATATCGATGAAGAGCTTGTTGCAGTAATGAATGATGTGATTTATTTAATAGCAAAACGAATGGAGCATCCGCTGAATGAACATATCCATGTCGGATTGACGGACCATTTAGCTTTTGCGATGAAACGGCTGGAACAAGGCTTAGGTATCAAAAACCCCTTTGCTGTGGAAACAAAATTCATTTATCCAAAAGAATATACAGTAGCTAGTGAGGCAGTATCATTATTAAACGAACGGCTTGGCATCGAACTTCCAGACGGGGAAATCGGTTTTATCGCCTTGCATATTCACAGTGCCTGTATCAATCAGCCAGTAGGAGAGCTAAGTCAATATACAAGACTTATCGCACAGATGTTCCAGGTGATCGAGAAGAGTTTAGCCATTACAGTGGATCGCGAAAGCATCAATTATATAAGACTCGTCCGTCATTTCCGATTTGCAATCGACAGGATAAAACGGGGAGAGGAAGTCCGAGAGCCGGACAAGATTATGACCCTATTGAAAAATGAATACCCGCTATGCTATAATACTGCTTGGAAGCTAGTCAAAATATTACAGCAAACGTTAAAACGTCCAGTGCAAGAAGCGGAGACGGTCTATCTCACTTTGCATCTGTACCGTTTGACCAATAAATTATAATGTGCATTACATTTATACGTGTAACTGAACTGATCAGGCATGAGGATAAAAGGATGCGCAAGAAGAATCTTATTCTTTTTGTGTAATATTCTTTATCGCTCATGTCTTTTTTATTAGCTTATTTGTAACCGTTATCAACCGTGAAAATCGGAGGTCAAGAAGATGAAAAATGCTTTTGGTGTTTTGCAGAAGATTGGACGAGCACTTATGCTGCCTGTCGCAATCCTTCCTGCTGCCGGTATTTTGCTGGCATTGGGAGATGCATTGCAGAACCCGGATTTGATTGGGAATATCGGCTTTTTGAACAATGCTTGGGTGCAGCTCATTGCTTCGGTCATGCAAAGTGCCGGCTATATCGTATTTGATAACTTACCGTTGCTATTTGCGGTGGGTGTTGCCATTGGACTTGCGAATGGGGATGGCGTGGCAGGTATTGCTGCGATCATCGGTTATCTGACCATGAACGCGACGATGGGGGCGGTGCTTATCGCTAATGGCAGTATTCCGGAAGGTGCTGTGGAACAAGCAGAATTCTTTGCGGGGAATAATCCGGCCTATACGACGATGCTCGGAATCCCGACTCTCGCCACAGGAGTATTCGGCGGGATCATTGTCGGTGTGCTGGCAGCCATTATGTTCAATAGATTTTATAAGATTGAATTGCCGCAGTATCTGGGGTTCTTCGCCGGGAAGCGTTTTGTTCCAATCGTGACATCTATTGCGGCATTGGCGCTTGGTCTGATGATGCTTGTAGTCTGGCCGCCAATCCAACATGGATTGAATAGCTTCTCGAGTGGCCTGTTATCTTCCAATATGACGCTGACGGCTTTCATTTTCGGTGTCATTGAGCGGGCGTTGATTCCGTTCGGATTGCATCATATCTTTTATTCACCGTTTTGGTATGAATTCTTCAGCTATACAAATGCGGCTGGTGAACTGATCCGTGGGGATCAGCGTATTTTCATGGCACAAATCAGAGACGGGGCAGAACTGACAGCAGGTACATTCATGACAGGAAGATATCCGTTCATGATGTTCGGCTTACCTGCGGCAGCGTTGGCTATTTATCACGAAGCAAGCCCCAAAAGGAAGAAAGTTGTTGCTGGGTTGATGGGGTCGGCGGCACTGACTTCCTTCTTGACAGGAATCACCGAACCGCTGGATTTCTCTTTCCTGTTCGTAGCACCACTATTGTACGCTGTACACTGTGTATTTGCCGGGCTCTCCTATATGACGATGTACATGCTGGATATTAAAGTCGGAATGACATTCTCCGGTGGATTCATTGATTTCTTCCTCTACGGAATCCTGCCTAACCGGACTGATTGGTGGCTGGTCATTCCAGTAGGGCTGGTTTTTGCGGTAATCTACTATTTTGGATTCCGATTTGCTATTCGTAAATTCAATCTCATGACGCCAGGCCGTGAAAGAGGAGTGGAAGAAGTAACAAACGAAAGTAATGCTAAGACTGGAGGAATAGCGTATCACGTGCTTGAAGCAATGGGTAATAAAGAAAATATCAAGTATTTAGACGCATGTCTCACACGTCTTCGAGTCACAGTGAATGATAAAAACAAAGTTGATAAAAATGCACTGAAGAAACTAGGAGCAGCGGGTGTGCTGGAAGTCGGCAACAATATGCAGGCTATCTTTGGACCGAAATCGGAGGGGCTGAAAGAGCAGATGCAGGATATTATAACTGGCAAAAGTTCGAGTCCACAAATTGAAGCTGCATCTGCGACAGAAGTGGTCGGGAATGCTATATCAAACCCACTTCAGAATGATCCGAAAGCGGATGTATTTGTTATCCCGATGTCTGGAACACTTCGTCACTTGGAAGACGTACCTGATGTGGTCTTCTCTGAAAAATTGATGGGAGATGGCTTTGCAATCGAACCTGTCGATGGGACAGTCGTTTCTCCGGTTAATGGGAAAGTCATCAACATTTTCCCGACAAAGCATGCCATTGGCTTGGAGGCAGACACTGGTCGTGAGGTGCTGATTCACATTGGATTGGAAACAGTTAATTTGAAGGGTGAGGGATTCGAGGTATTCGTGAAAGAGGGGGACCGGGTCACTGCGGGTCAAAAGATCGCGGAAGCTGACCTCGCAAAAATTGAACCACACGTCCCATCCTTGCTGACCCCGGTTGTGTTCACGAATCTGGGATCTGCTGAAAGAGTTGTCTTTAAAGAGGGAGAGCAAGTCAAAGCGGAACAGAAAAACAAAGTTAAAATCGAAACATTTTAAGAAAAAACAGCTATAGCGACTATGCTATAGCTGTTTTCATTCGTTTAGATACGTCTTTTCCAGATAGTCTTCTTTATTTCCATATACCTTGACGATGTGAGATTCACCCCAGCTGCACAAGGAATCTAGTATCACTTTCAAACTCCATCCATACTCGCTCAGCTCGTATTCGACACGCGGCGGTAGCTCGTGGTATTGGATACGATTAATAATTCCATCTGCCTCCAACTCCCGGAGCTGCTGAGTGAGCATTTTTTGGGAGATATTCGGCATAAGCCGCTTTAATTCGCTTGTCCGTTTCTTTCCGTGTGTCAGATGGCAAAGAATAACGGTTTTCCACTTCCCGCCGATCACTTCAAGTGTTGCTTCGACACTAATATTATATTTCTTTTGCATCGTCTATTCTCCTTATATAGGTACTAAATGGTGCCTATAGCACAAAAAAGTACGTACTGTTCAATATGAATCCCATACGACATAATAACATTACTCCGGCTGAGGCGGGAGATAAAAGAATCGGAAAGGAAATGTAATATGAAAGGAAAACAAACCTTTGCCTTGATCGCTTTGGCTATTACAGCTTTTGCGATTGGCACAACAGAATTCATCAGTGTGGGTCTGTTGCCGTTGATTGCGGATGACTTTCACTCATCAGTGCAGGCGGCCGGACTTACAGTGTCCCTATATGCCATCGGGGTCGTCGTCGGTGCTCCGATCCTGACACCGATGCTTTCCAGTATACCGAAAAAGAAGCAGCTTCTATTGGTTATGCTTGTCTTTTTAATAGGTAATAGTATTGCCGCTGTGGCTCCTAATATGTCTGTGCTGCTGACGGCTCGTTTCATCTCAGCGCTTGCGCACGGCGTATTTATGTCTATCGGCTCGACAATTGCTGCTAGTTTAGTTCCGCCAAATAAGCGGGCAGGAGCAATAAGTATCATGTTCACTGGACTTACCGTAGCGACTATAACGGGAGTTCCATTCGGCACATTCATCGGTCAGCAGCTGGATTGGCGAATCGCTTTTCTATTCATCGTAGTTATTGGGATTCTCGCTAGCTTGGCTAATCTGGCATTGCTGCCAAATACACTGCCTAAAGGCGTCAAAGTTCGCCTCAAAGATCAAACTAGCCTCTTACGGTCACTACCTATCGTACTTGTTCTGCTTATTACAGCGCTCGGTTATGGAGGAACATTCGTTGTCTTTACGTATTTGTCACCACTTCTGCAGCAAATAAGCGGATTTCAGCCAGAGACTGTAACATGGCTGCTGCTTGTATATGGTGTGGCGGTAGCAGTCGGGAATATTGCAGGTGGAAGACTTGCGAATAGGCGGCCGGTTCATGCTTTATTTTATATGTTTGCCATACAGGCAATTGTGCTTGCAGCTTTGTACATCACGTTACCAGTCAAAGGAATCGGCTTGCTGTTCATTCTGCTTATGGGATTGTTCGCGTTTATGAACGTTCCGGGTTTGCAGTCGTATATCGTTGTGCTTGCCGAACGGCTCGTACCGCAGGCAGTCGATATAGCTTCTGCCTGGAATATTGCGGCTTTCAACGCTGGAATTGCCCTTGGATCTTATTTGGGCGGAGTCATTACAGAGCGACTTGGCCTGCTTCATACAAGCTGGGTAGCAGCCATTATGGTTGCAGCAGCAGTTGGTTTAACAGCAATTTCGAGAAAACTAGAAAACAAAGGAGAAATATCTCATGAAATCAGTAAAGCTCAATAACGGCAACTCTATGCCAATACTAGGTTACGGTGTCTTCCGTGTAGAAGATGGAAAGGATTTAGCTGATAAAGTCTACTTTGCTATTGAGCAAGGCTATCGCAGCATTGATACAGCTGCTATTTACGGAAACGAGGCAAGTGTCGGTCAAGGGATTAACCGGGCCATCCAAGCAGGTTTAGTGAAAAGAGAAGAGCTATTTGTCACATCTAAAGTGTGGAATGCAGGGCTGACGTTTGAACAAACAAAAGCAGCTTATCAAGAGAGCTTGGAGAAAATGCAGCTTGAGTATCTAGATCTTTATTTAATCCATTGGCCTGGAAAAGATAAGTTCTTAGAAGCCTATCGAGCACTGGAAGAACTGTACCAAGAGAAGAAAGTGAAAGCGATTGGTGTAAGCAACTTCCAAGTACATCATCTAGAAAAATTATTAAGTGCCGCATCTGTTGTGCCAGCAGTCAATCAGGTAGAATTCCACCCGCGTTTAATCCAAGAGCAGCTGCGTGCATACACGAAGGAAAAGGGTATTCTTTTGGAAGCTTGGTCTCCGCTTATGAACGGAGAGCTACTAGCGCAGCCTTTGCTGCAGGAGCTTTCTGCTAAATACGGGAAGTCACCGGCTCAGATTGTACTTCGCTGGGATATTCAGCATGATGTCATCACGATACCAAAATCAATGACAGAAAAACGTATTATTGAAAATAAGGAAGTCTTTGATTTCGAAATTCAACCAGAAGATATGGAGCGTTTGGATCAATTGGATGATGGTACCCGCAGCGGACCGCATCCGGATGAATTCGATTTTTAAATAAAAAAGAAAGGAAGCTGTCTATACGCAGACAGCTTCCTTTCTTTTATTTGTATTGCTTAAACCATTTTGTCCACCTGGATTTGCTTGCTTTCAGCAGAGATTCGGTGGTTCTGTCGTGCTTTTGCTTCTGATATTCAATAAAGCTGGCAGAAGCAATCAGCAGGAAGCCGGCTCCAATAAGATATAACCACCATGGTGCGCTGCCCCAAAGCGTGCGCGTGTTGAAGAATAAGTTAAATACGACGGTGATCGTACCCGTTAAGAAATACGCGCGATATTTTCGTAAGAAACCAATGACAGCAGCTAGTAAAGAAAGACTGCCGAGAGATAGGGCGTCATAAATAGTCATCGTAGACAGTCCATCGAGCACCAGGATGCCGAAACCAATTGTGAGCAAAACTAACTCGATATGCGGTGTCACATCAGGATCGTAGAAAAACAGCCGCATGATGATAAGAACTAGTAATGCAATTGGCACAACATAGAGCTCTGTTGTTAAATACGGACTTATGTCTGCAACCTGCAGCACAAGTATATAAGGATACAAACAAGATACGATGGCTGCCAGTCGTACATAACGTTTTTCAGCAGCAGGAGCTGTAGATATGCTGATCACAAATAACAGTGCAGGAACTGTCAAACCAAACAGTGTATCAGCAAGGCCGGATTCATACGCTGCAACTCCCGCCAGACTTCCTACAACGGTATAAACGATAGAGCCAATCCGATATACATCTATTCTATTCCAAACAGAATTCTTGTCTGCTTCTGCAACGAAAGATTGGTAATTACTGAAGCTGGTAATAGCTAATCCTGCTGCCCCCGCCAGCAGTAAGTAAGCTGTACGGATTTCTTGGCCGATGCTTCCGTAGAGAAGCGTAATTGTGAGAAGTAACAGCAATGTACCGGCAGAAATGATGCTTAGCTGCCATTGATGCTGCTGATAGATTGCAATTACCCCGACAAGGATGGCAAGCAGGATGATTTGCCAGGAGAAAAGCATAGTAAGCTCTGCTAACGCGAACAGCAGAATAATGTTATAGGCAGTCAGCAGGCTGATCTTCAGTATAAAACGCCAGTTGGGCAAAAGCGCAAATACCAAGGCTATGCAAACTGTTGTCAAAGCAGCTGCCAATGTAAATTGATGACTCAGATTTGTGTACTGATCCAAATGAGTGATCGAGATAAGGAAGACAACTATAATACTGGCATTTGCAAATATATACTTTTCTATCGTTCTCGTCACAAAATGTGCAGACAACGCGAATTGGACGAGCGGAACAAGAAGCCAGATAGGCGGAACATAATCTAACAACTGTGCAAGCAATACCCATAGCGTACCAAAAATTATCAAAGCATGACTGCACCAGAAGAAGTAGACAGAACCAATTGGAGCCTTCTTCTTGATGTATAGACTAGCTGCAAAGAATAGCACGCCGCATAACAGCACATAAGCGGTTAATATATTTGAGTCCCTTATTCCGAATAGACTTTGCAGTGATGCGTATGTCACGATGATGGAGCCGAGCACGGCGACCCATAATGGATGTTTCCGAAAGACTTGAAGAGCCAATAACTGAATACCGACATTTATAAGTGAAACAATCGTAACGGTGATTGCTGGTAAATTCCACGAAAAGATGGCGAGCAAAACAGCGTAACTCTGTAAGATTTGACCGGTTAGGAAGAAAGATAAAAACAGTGGCCGGTATTGATATCTACGGCAAAGGAATGCAATTGCAATAGCTATCAATGCAATCCAAGTCGCGTGTCCTGAAATACCAACTTGTTCACGATAAAATTCATTTTCGGTATACAGACGGTAACCACCGAGTAATAACGCTGCAATCAAGCTAATTGGTGTAACAATCTTACTGATAAGCACAACTTCTGCATTTTCTTTGCTGTAACAGAAGAAACCTGCCGTAGCCACTAATAGCAGCAGATAACTATTTGCTTCATAATATCCATAACTATGATTCACTAGAAATATAGGTATGGCAGATCCAATAGCTGTCCAGTTTATCGTAGCTTGGAATGGCTTCAAAAGTGATATCCTTCTCGGCCAAATATAATTGTATGCAAGCCCAATGAAAGATAGTGTTGCGAATACACTTGTGCGAATCCAGATTGAGGCACCAGCCATATAAAGCAGCCAATAGACGACAATCAGGAACAGTCCGACGCTAGGATAGCTGTAGTAAACTTTGCGTGATGCAGCCGTCCAAATTGTATACTGAACCAGCAGGAATAAAATCCCGATCAAGTACGCCCAATTAAATTCGAAATAATAGATAAGACTTGTGAAAAAGAATAGAAGAAAGCCATTTATTGCATGGATGAAACTTTCATAGACCACTTGCATCCAGCGAGGCAGACGCCATGTTAACAGAACGAGAACGAATCCTAGGCCTATGAATTGTCCAAAGAACATGTTGAAATAAGAATCAATCTCCAAAAGAAGTAAGATGCTGCCAATCAAGGTAAAGGCGATAAAGCCAAGATGGTAGAGTTTGCTGAAGTTCTTGGCGGCCAGAATCAATGCGTTAATTCCAATCACCAATAAAGTCAGATCATACGTAATGGCGCTGCTCATCAAAATAATTGTGATAATGGCTTCTGTTCCAAGCTTCATTTGCAGATAATATGGCCAATAGTGCTGCAGTGTCTGAAGTTTGAATGAATTGCGGATCGTTCGCTCGAACAAAAGCAGCAGCAAATTGGCTAGCTGTAAACAGAATAGAAATGCACTATATGTAGTCGTCACATACAGCAGTGCTGAGATTAGTGTCGACGATAAGCCGACATAGGTCACCCAAATGAATGCTTTTGAGCCTGTGCGTGCTGCCACTGCATAGTACAAAGCTGTACAGCTTAACGCTGCAATGGTTCCGATTAAGGCTGCTCCATCACCACCGAAGGACAAATAACTGCCAAACAGCTGGTAATAAGATGCCGAGAAAATGACAATCGGCACAAACAGCGCTGCAAGCATTAAGAACGCGAAGGCTGTCTGTGGAATCCTGACCTTATAGCTGATATAACTCAAGCCTGCGAAAAGGAAAGGAATCAAGCTGATTAATAACACTTTTCCTAATGAAGAGAAGTTTCCCCAGTTGGAAGTACCGAGATATAATCCGCCAAAGAAAAGCATAATGATTCCTAGGACAAGAATGATTGTGAGATTGCGTTCCCGGATTTGCTCCGGAGTCTTTTGTTTTTTAAAGGATGAATTTGCATATACAGCCGGTTTTGGTACAGGTTGCGTTTGTACTGCTGTTGCAGCTGTTTGCTGCATAGGTACTGAATCTTTTTGCGTCTGTGCTTCTTTGTGTTTTGAAGAATCATCTTGCCGCTTTCTTCGATTACCGTTTAAAGCGCTTGTGAATACTGCATCAGATATGTAGCCTTGATCGTATAAATCCTGGAGCCTTTTATCAAAACTGTCTCCAGGTTTATTAGGAGGCGTAGTATCCATCTTTTCACCTCGCAATTATTTGGTTGTTATTTCCAAACCCTATTATATAGAAGTGAGACTTGTCTGAACAGACGTGTCATTCCTTTCATTTCTGTTTTCTGTTATGATAGGCGGTAGAAAACGTGAACGAAATCGTTCATTAGAAGGAGAATGAAAATGAAGGATTTTCTACAATTACAGGATAAGCACATCGTTATCATGGGTGTGGCAAATGATCGCAGTATCGCATGGGGCGTTGCGCAATCATTGTATGCTGCTGGTGCGAAGCTGATTTTTACATATCGTCAGGAGCGTTCCGCTAAAAAGCTGAACAAGCTATTGGAAAAGAATGAAATGGAAGCATCAGTTATTCAGTGTGATGTTAACGATGATGACAGCATCGCATCTGCATTTGCAGAAATCAAAGACAAGTTCACAACTGTCCATGGTCTTGTGCATTCCGTTGCACATGCACATCAAGAGGATTTGAAAGGTGATTTCATCGACACTTCTCGTGACGGCTATGCATTTGCGCAGGATACAAGTGCGTATTCTTTAGTCGCTGTAGCAAAAGCTGTCCGCCCGATTATGTCAGAAGGCGGTTCCATTGTAACAATGAGCTACCTTGGTGCTGATCGTGTGCTTCAAGGCTACAACGTTATGGGTGTTGCTAAAGCAGCTTTGGAAGCAAGTGTACGTTACTTGGCAAATGATCTTGGTCCGGATAATATCCGTATTAACGCTATCTCTGCAGGTCCAATTCGTACATTGGCTGCAAAAGGCGTACCTTCTTTCAATGACATTCTTTCAAAAGTGGAGCATACTGCACCGCTTCGCCGTAATGTTTCTGCTGAAGAAGTTGGCGATATGACAGTTGGTTTACTGGGTGCTCTTTCACGCGGTGTAACTGGTGAGATCGTTTACGTGGATGCTGGCTTCAATATCATCGGTATTGGTTAACTTTAGCTAGCTTTAACCCGTTCTAATTATTATTAGAACGGGTTTTTTTATGTTCAGCAAAGAAGGCGGTAAAGCAGGAATGTAGCGCATTTGATTTCTATTTAATTATTGGAAAAGCTAGATCTTATGATCTGGCTTTTTATTTTTTGGAAAAAAGTGCTTCTCAAATGGAAATCGCTGGTGTATACTTTGGTGTATCAAGTGTACTACTATAACTAATACAGTTAATACACAAGCCTGGATGAGGTGAATACATGTTTGAACTTGACTTGCGAAGCGGCAAGCCGATTTATGAACAAATCGTTGATAAGTTTAAGGAACTGATCGTCAATCAAGTGCTGGAGACAGACGAGAAACTTCCTTCAGTAAGGGAACTCGCTCAGCAGCTGACAATCAATCCGAATACAATTCAGAAAGCATACCGAGAGCTTGAGAATCAAGAATTGATCTATTCCGTGAAAGGACGGGGAAGTTTCGTGAATGCGATTAGTACACAGGTCGATCCGCAAAAGGTGAAGCAAATGCAGGAAGAATTGAAAAAACTGCTGACAGAGGCACAGTATATCGGTATGACAGCTGATGAGATTCGGAATGTGGTGGAGCAGCAGCTGCGTAATGGGGGAGGAAGCGATACATGATCAAGGCAGTAGAAATAAGTAAAAGATTTGATCGGAAGCAAGTGTTGGATCAAGTTGGTTTCCAAGTGAGAAAAGGCACGATATACGGCCTGCTTGGCTCGAATGGCGCTGGGAAGACAACCATTATGCGTATTCTTGCTGGTATCCTGAAGCATGACAAAGGGTGTGTCCTCGTTGACGGCAAAACTGTATTTGAAAATGTAGCGTTGAAGCAGCGCATCATCTTTATGCCGGATATCCTTTATTTTCTTCCGCAATATACAGTAAAGCAGATGGGTCAATATTATGCTGATATGTATGCAAATTGGGATCAGCAGCGATATGACCAGCTGATCAGTCAATTCAAACTGGAGAACAAGAAAGTCTCTACCTTTTCAAAAGGAATGCAGCGGCAAGTTGCCTTCTGCCTAGCGCTAGCAGCGAAACCGGATTACCTGATTATGGATGAGCCGCTGGATGGATTAGACGCAGTTGTGCGGCAGCGAATTAAAGGTTTACTCATCAATGACGTAGCAGAAAGGGAGATGACGGTTCTTATTTCTTCCCATAATCTGCGGGAAATGGAAAACCTCTGTGACGACGTCGGTATTGTACATAAAGGAAAGATGATTCTGGAGCGCAATCTGGATGATATGAAAACAGAGGTTCAAAAGGTTCAGTTTGCTTTACGTAAAGGGCAGGATGTGAGTTTCTTAGAAGAATTAAATATCCTTCACCAGGAAAAACGCGGGAGTATCCATCTGCTGATCGTCAAATCAGACCATCAGGAGTTAGAAGAAATACTTGCAGCACAAAACCCAGTCGTACTGGATATGCTGCCGCTATCTCTGGAAGAAATCTTTATCTATGAAATGGGAGGTGCTGGCTATGCCATTGAAAACATCCTCGATTAAGAAGCAGATTATCCTGCATGATGTCCGACAGGCTGGATGGCTGAGTGTGCTGTATTTTTTGGCTTTGCTTTTAATTCTGCCAATACAGATCATCATCCAATACTCAAATCCACAGGCGCAAGAGTATATGGAAAAAGGGAATCTATTCTTATATATTCCTGAAGTCCAATGGCTACTGTCTATTACGGTGCCAGTGCTTCTAGGGATATTATTACTGCGCTACTTGCATAAGAAACAGGTATCCGATTTTATTCACAGTATGCCTGTTAAGAGGTCGTCATTATATCATCATCATTTAGTTGTTGGAATGGTGTTGTTATTTATTCCAATTATGTTAAATGCATTGATTCTGCTTGGTTTACAAGCTTTCTCTGGTATAGGTGATTATTTTAATATTATGCATGTGTTTTCTTGGCTAGGTATAATGCTGTTTCTTAATATTTTTATGCTATTAGCTACATTTTTCACTGGAATGGTAACTGGAATGTTTTCCATGCACTTTGTACTAACTTATATCTTAGTCTTACTTCCGGCGGGTCTTGTGCTTCTGCTAATTGCCAATATGAGTATTCTATTCGTTGGTTACCCAATGGAATATTATGCAGATATGGCCATTTTTAAATTTTCACCGATCTCGTATTTCTTGATCAACTTTACTCCTGATCCAGAATTGTCTTGGATTGTAATGTCACTATATGCAGCAGCAGGCATTTTATTATATCTTGCTGCATTCTGGTTATATGCTAACCGGCGAATGGAAGCTACTTCCCAAGCAATTGTGTATCCTTTCATGCGACCTGTTTTCCGGTACGGCGTAACCTTCTGCTTTATGATGGTAGGTGGATACTACTTTCATGCTATTTCGTCTTCGTTTGCATGGGTTATATTCGGCTATGTTGCAGGATCACTCCTCGGGTTTATTGTAGCTGAAGCGATATTGAATAAAACATGGAGAATATATAGTAACTACAAATCTTATCTAGTATTCGCAGTGTCCTTAGCTGTTGTTCTAATTGCTGTGAATCTAGTAAAAGAGAATTATGAGAATAAGATACCTTCTCCTGAAAACATTGTAAAAGTCTATTTTGGAGATTCCTATACTTATACAGAGGCTCCGGAATATTTGGAAGCAGGTATTAAACCGCTATTTTTCACAGATAAGCAAGATATTGAATTGGTTCGAGATTTACATGAGCAAGCAATAGAGGCTCCGAGAGCCGATAATTATTATGAAGGTGATCTGCGTTCTACGTTTATCGTTTATGAACTGAAAAACGGAAAGAAAGTAGCTAGATCATATACGTATTCTTTAGACGATAATCCAGAACTGAAAAGTCTACAATATGAGATCGAGGGATCAAATGCGTATAAGTATGCAAATAACGCTGTCTTCAATATTGCTCCGAATGAGATCTATGCTGTGGATGTGCAATCAAATGATATTAAGCAAAGCAGTGCTAGGATTTCCGATCCAGAATTGATTAATGCGCTCATTGAAGCCATCAAAAAAGACATCGAGCTCGAAGATCCACAGGCGGATTCAGAAGAATTACTAACTTATTCACTAGATCTCCTGACAAATAAAGATCAAGGTTACTATTATGCATCCTTCGATGACAGTGATAAGAATACAATTCAAGTATTACAGGATGCGGGGCTATATGATGATTTAAAAGTATATTCCGAAGATATATCTCGCATTGATTTAGAGAATTTTGAACGGAACAATACGGTAACGGTAGAGGATCCAGAAGAAATCAAGCAAATACTTAATCACGTTACTTACTACAGTGAAGAAGAGGATTCTTATTTTGTAACATTTAACCTTAATAGAGGACGGAGTACGGGGGAAGAGATGTCTATCGAATACGAAGACCTCCCCGAATCAATCAAAAATCAACTGGAGGAATAAAGCGTGGCAAGCGAGTGTGTATATGTGACGGAGTCGGTGTTTCAGCATATCTATTCGCTCTACCATCAGCGGGTTTATCACGCGGCTCAGAAGGTGCTGCGTGATCCGCAGTTGGCAGAGGATGCGGCGCAGGAAACGTTTATTAAGGCTTATCGGAATTTGGACAAGCTGGAGGATGTCTCGAAGGCGGGGGCATGGCTGGCAACGATTGCTTCTCGTACGGCTATTGATATGCTTCGTAAAGAAGGTAAACGCAAGTTCATTAGTATCGAGTTGGCGAGCTGGGAACTGGAGCAGCATTATCTCGAGCATATCGTGATTGAAGAAGTCGAGCTCCGGGAGACGAAGCGGGAACTGGAGCAGGATATTCGAAAGCTGAAGCCAAGACTCCAGGAAGTGCTGGCGCTGCGTTATGTGAAAGATATGAAGGAAAGTGAAATTGCTGCAACCCTATCTTTGACCAAATCAACAGTTAAAACCCGATTGTATAGGGCAAAGCAACTAATAAAAGCAGAGCGGGAATACCGCGATATGATAATGGTAAGAGAGACGTAATAAAACCTGTCTCTCTTTTTTTAGTGAACAATAACTTAATGCAAAACAGAAAAAAACATTTAAATCCGAACAATATATTGATTTGAGTTATTAAAGTATGTATAATGACCTTACCACATACATGACAGGTGGTTGTTGGCATGCTAGAGAATAGCAATGAAATCAAGAAGATGCTGTCACATATGTACAATGATGTGTCGAAGGAATTGTTCGGTGTCGGAACGACATTACTGAAGGTATCTATCGATCAGAACATCATCACCATCCAAGCCAAGCATCGGCGTTCTCCGCGATCTGCAGCTTTGGAAGGCGAGGCTCCTAGCTTGAAGCAGGAGGTCGACTTCCGGTTATCAATGCTGTACAAAAAACGCTTGGCAGAAAAACTTAATACCGAAACGGAATGGCACATTGAGTCAATACTACGAGATTATGACGCAGCCTCTCAACGTGCTTTCACCAATATTGTCTTAGGCAGTTAAGCCAACACCGGATTCATCTGGTTTACGGTTAACGCCATAGAAAAGCTTGATTGGTCTGACCTTTGTTGATCGAAGAGAAGATGATCTAGTAGAATGCTCGCATTCTATTAAGATTGTCTTCTTTTTTTGCTTTTATAAATCACTTATTATATGGGGGTTTTTCACATGAATGGTCGTATTAAAATGCTTTTAGGTTCAGCTGCAATCGCTTCTGCACTTACGTTATCTGCTTGTGGCAGTAATAGTGCTGGAGCTGGGAAAGAAAAGCTTGTCATCTCTACGTGGGGTTTCTCGGAAGATTTCTTCAATGAAGATGTGTATGCGCCATTTGAAGAGGAACACAATGTTGACATTGTGGTAGAAACAGGAAATAACGCGGAACGATTGAACAAAATACGACAAGGCAACTCAGACGTAGATCTAGTCTACCTATCTGATTATTACGCGCAGCAAGGTGTGGATGATGGTTTGTTCGAAGAGCTGGATTCTTCCAAGCTGACAAACTTGGATAAGATCTATGATGCAGCCAAGACTCCTAACGGTGAAGGATATGGACCGGCATACACAATCGGGCAGTTCGGAATTGCCTATAATCCTGAAATGGTGAAAGGATCTGTTACATCATGGAAGGATCTGTGGAATGCAGAGTGGGAAAGTAATGTAGCAATTCCTGGTATTACGACTACAACAGGACCGATGTTCCTTGATGCAGCTTCTAAAGTGAGCGGTAACGATTCATTCAATGAAGATGCAGCATTCAAACAGCTCGATGCGCTGAAGCCTAATATCGTCAATGAATACAATCAGACGTCTGAATTTGTCAATATGTTCGGACAAGGCGAGATTGCTGGCGGACCAATTATGGAAATGTACTTCAGCTCATTGAAGGAAGCAGTACCTGAAGCGGAATTTGTAACACCTGAAGAAGGCGGATATGCTGTCATGAATACAGTTAACGTAGTGAAGGACAGCGACCAAAAAGAATTGGCTGAAGAATTCATCAATTATCAGTTGAGTACAGAAGTACAAGAAAAAACAGCAAAAGCAAAGGTAGATTCTCCGGTTAATACAGAAGTGGTACTTTCCGATGAAGAGCAGGAAGGTGTTACGTACGGTGAAGATGTTATCGAGAAACTTAATGTCCTGCCAGCTGATTTCTTAGTCGAGAACTCTAAGCAGTGGATCGATCGCTGGAATAAAGAAGTGACCAAGTAAGGGGGGAGCATGATGAAGAAGGTTATATTGGATGTAGATACTGGTATTGATGATGCAATTGGTATCATGCTCGCTGTGAAAAGCGAGGCATTAGACGTTGTCGGTATCACGACAGTCAGCGGTAATGTCTCCTTAGAAACAGCCACTACTAACACAGCTAAAATACTTGATTTACTTGATGATCAAAAGACACCTATATTCGCCGGGGCTGCCAAACCGCTGACCCGGAAACCTCATTTCGAGCATCGTGTGCATGGCGAAGATGGAATCGGAGGAGCGCTAAAGGGTGTTGCTACGACCCGTGAGGTGCAAGAACAACCTGCGGTGGACTTTATACGAAATCAAGTTATGGCTGATCCAGGTAACATTACATTGATCATGACAGGTCCACTGACAAATCTGGCTGAGGCAGTGCAGCAGTATCCTGAGCTTGTATCGGCAGTCAAAGAAGTTATCTTTATGGGCGGTGTCGTGAAAGGAGTCGGCAATGTAACGCCAGTGGCAGAGTATAACATGTTCGCTGACCCAGAAGCGGCATCGATTGTCTTCGAGGCAGGGTTCCAGTCCTTAACACAAGTTGGTTTGGACGTTACGAGAAGCGCTTTGCTGAAGGATGAACATATTGATCAAATACAGAACCCAGTATTACAGGAGTACGTTCGGACAAGCACGGCGACATACCGCAATAGCTATTATGAGCGGAATGGAGTATGGGCCTGTGCGATGCATGATCCGCTAGCGGTTGCACTTGCAATCGATTCCGAGCTGGTAAAAACAGAATGGCTGCACGTCACAATGGAGACGAAGAGTACCTACTGTGATGGTCAGACAGTCTGCGATTTCCAAAACCGTCTAGGACATCCGGCGAATATGCATGTTTGTCTGGAGCTCGATGAAGCTCGTTTCTTCGATCTCTTTCTCAAGCTGTTAAACGCTTAGACAAAAGAACGGGAGTTAATCATTATGCGAAATTATTATAAGTATCTCCTGATCTTGCCAGGGGTTCTATTTCTAACAATCTTCATGCTTGTCCCAATCGGCATGACAATCATTTCGACCTTTTTCCCAAATGAAGCAGCAGCTGATACAAGCAATTACGCCAGTCTCTTCCGGGATTCATACTTTTTAGAAATTCTTTGGACAACGCTGCGGGTCAGCATTCTTACCACTATCATTTGTATGGTGCTCGGTTTCCCTGCTGCATACTTTATTGCCAGAATGTCCGCAAAAATGAAAGCAGTGCTGTTAATTTTGACAATATTCCCGCTGCTGACGAGTCCTGTTGTTCGTTCTTTCAGCTGGATGGTCATCATCGGGCGCAACGGGCTGGTCAATGAAGCCTTGATGGGAATTGGTATCATACAAGAACCATTGGAAATTTTGTATACACCAACTGCCGTTATCATCGGACTTGTCCATCTCTTCCTTCCATTGACCATCATTACACTAGTTGGTGTCATGGAGAGTATAGAATCAGATTTGCTGACTGCAGCAGCGAGCCTTGGAGCAAGCCGCTTAGGAGTGTTTGCCAAGGTTGTTCTTCCGCTTTGTGTACCTGGCTTAGTAATTGGAGGGATTTTGGTGTTCGTAGGTAGTTTTACCGCTTATACGACACCTGCATTATTGGGAGGTCAGCAGCGGGTTCTTTCGACGCTGCTCTATCAAAATGCAAATACATTAAATGACTGGCATATGGCCAGTATTCTAGCTGCCATCATGATTGTTGTGACGCTCATTGTCATCACATGCATGAACTTACTGGCAAATAAATTGAATCCGAGGAGGTAGACTATGCGGGAAAAACATATAGGACTTGGTATCTTCACGTTTCTGGTGTTCGTTTTCTTGCTGGGGCCATTGGTGATCATTTCTGTCACCTCTTTCGAACAGGGAACAGTGCTTAAGTTCCCGCCAGAATCCTTCTCCCTCGATTGGTATAAAAATATATTCGAAGTGAGTGGGTTCCTGGAAACGTTCAAGGTTTCCATCTATCTCTCTCTGGCGGGCAACCTGCTTGCGCTGTTAATCGGAATACCAGCAGCGTATGCCTTGAACCGATTTGATTTTAAAGGAAAGGCGCTTCTGGAAGGTATATTCGTATCTCCAATCATCATTCCTGGAATCGTGCTAGGTTTCACGTTCTTGCGCTTTTTCATCACATACTATCAATTGCCGATCTATGCAGGTCTGTTTATCGGGCATACTGTCATTATGCTGCCATTCATTATCCGTGTCGTCTCCTCAAGTCTTGCTAACTTCGATTTTTCCATTGAAGAGGCGGCAGTCAGTTTAGGTGCGAGCAGAATCGGTACTTTCTTCAAAGTGGTTTTGCCTAATATCAAATCCGGTATCATTGCCGGCGTTCTGATCGCATTTCTGGAATCATTCAATAATGTGGACATTTCGGTCTTCATGACAGGGCCGGGCGTAAGCACACTGCCAATTGAAATGCTTACGTATGTGCAGAATTACTTCGATCCAACAATCGCGGCGCTATCTGTCGTATTGATGATCATCACAGCTTTATTCATGTTCTTTGTCGAGCGGTTGCTTGGTTTATCTTATTTCACGAAACGGTAATTAGGAGGCTTTATCATGTCTTTGTTTACGCTGCAGGACGTCACTGTTGCTTATCAGAAGCAAGCTATTCTTCAGGACTTCAATTTGTCTATCGGAGAAGGGGAACTCGTTTCCCTTCTTGGTCCAAGTGGTTGCGGAAAGACGACAACGCTTCGGCTGATTGCAGGATTCCTGCAATCAAAGCAAGGCAAATTCTTGTTTCGGGAGAAGGACTATACGAAAGTTCCGGTAAACAAACGTAATTTCGGCTTTGTTTTTCAAAATTACGCTTTGTTCCCGCATATGACGGTCTTCGATAATGTCGCGTTCGGCTTGCGTCAACGGAAAGTATCGAAAGCATCAATCAAGGATCGAGTACTTAGGGTGCTTGATATCGTCAGTTTGAAAGGATTTGAGGAACGCTTCCCAGCTGCATTATCAGGTGGACAAAAGCAGCGTGTGGCAATTGCCAGAGCGTTAGTCATTGAACCAGATCTCCTTTTGTTTGATGAACCTTTAAGCAACTTGGATGCTAATCTGCGTGTAAATATGCGCGTGGAGATTAGAAGGATACAGCAGGAACTTGGCATTACGACGGTATATGTCTCGCATGACCAGGAAGAGTGCTTTTCGATTTCAGATAAGGTAGCGATCATGAATAAAGGCATTATCGAACAGCTCAGTGATCCGGCCACTATCTACAGACAACCGAAGACGAAATTTGTCGCGGACTTTATCGGATTCAAGAACTTTATCCAATTCGACAGCCGCCGTCAGGAATCAGATGGAATTGCTGCAACTGTTCAAGGAATAACTCTAAATGTTCAGCAGCAGGACAATACAGCTGGTTTGGTAGGAGCAATCAGACCGGATGATCTGCGTCTGTATGCATTGGATGCAGCGCCAATGACAGTGGAAAATGCTGTGCAAGGGAAAGTGCTGATCAGTACTTATCTTGGCCGCAGCTACCAATATGAAGTCCAAACGAGTATCGGTCGGTTCACCGTAAATGATGACGCTGCAGCAGCACTACTTGCAAATGGGCAGGATATCGTGCTCGAGATTCCAAAGAAACAAATCGTGCTCGTCGATTAGGAGGTTGAACAATGCTTGTTGATTTACTGATCCGTGATGTGCGGGTATTTAACAGCTATCGAAAGAAATTCATCGATGCCGATGTCGCTGTGCTTGATGGGAAATTCCTCTATATCGGTAAGAAAGATACCGATAAATTGGAGCCGAAAAGTGTAATAGATGGAACAGGCCGGTACATGGTACCAGGTTTGATTGATATCCATCTTCACATTGAAAGTACAATGATTACGCCATCTTCCTTCTCTTATGGCATTATTCAAAATGGCGTGACGACAATCGTCCCGGAACCGCATGAGATGGCAAATGTTTTCGGGGTGGATGGTGTGAAAAGTATGATGGATGCAAGTGCGGATTGCGCAGTGGACATGTTTTATGGCATTCCAAGCTCTGTGCCAGCAACATCAATGGAGACAACAGGCGGAGAGATTGATATCCAGGATATCGATGAGTTAATGCTGTCGGGTAATATTCAATGCCTTGGTGAGATCATGAATTATTATGATGTTATTTCGGCTCCTGACAGTAAGACGAACCGCATTTTGGCGCATGTAAGACAAGCATATCCACACTTGATCGTAGAAGGTCACGTACCGAAGCTTTTGGATCTTGAGCTGCAGCGGATGGTATATGCCGGTGTTGATTCTGATCATACCCACCAGACGGTTGAAGGGATGGAACAGCGCATCAATGCAGGTATGTTTGTAGAATTGCAGGAGAAATCTATGACGCAGGAAATCATAAACTACGTGATAGAAAACGATGTTAGCGAACATTTCTGTTTTGTAACCGATGATGTGATGGCAGATAAGTTGCTGGAAGAAGGGCATCTGAACCAGCTTGTCCAAAAGGCGATACATATGGGGATGAAACCAGAGCAGGCAATATATGCTGCAACTGCTGCACCAGCAAAACGAATGCAAATGAAGGACAGAGGCCTAATCGCTCCTGGGAAAATAGCTGATTTCATCTTGCTCGAGGATTTGCATGCTTTCTCTATTCAAGAAGTCTTCAAGAATGGCCAACAAGTGTATGAGAAGGATGCTGTGAAGGAGCAAATTGTACTTGAGCGGCAATTCCCTTCGTCCTATTATGAGAGCATCAAGTTGGAAGAGCTGAAGTCTGACGATTTCCTTCTATTGAATGAAAAAGAAGCAAGCGAAGCTTTGTACCGTGTTATGGAAATAAAGGACGGTTCGACATTTACGACAGAACGGCATGTTCGTTTGGCTATAGAGGCTGGGCAAGTGCAATGGCAGGAAGAAGGGCTTGCGCTTGTCATGACAGCAGAAAGATATGGAAAGAACGGAAATCGCGCCTTCGGTCTATTAACAGGTGATATGCTCAAAGAAGGAGCAATTGCCACTACTTATTCACATGATAATCATAATTTGCTTGTTATCGGTCGTGATGTAGAGGATATGGTGCTTGCTGCGAATGAAGTAATTCGCAAACAAGGCGGTATCTGCTGTGTGAAGGACGGCCAAATACTATCTATGGTGCAATTGCCTGTTGGGGGTATTCTATCGGAAGCACCATTGAAAGAAGTGGCAGCACAAGTCTCTCATTTGACGAAGTCTATTAAATCACTCGGTTACAAACATTATAATGTTCTCATGTCTATCAGTACCCTTTCACTGCCTGTAAGCCCTGCTTTAAAATTGACAGATCACGGCTATATCAGAGTAAACGAGGGAAATATTGTACCATTGGGAGTTTAGTAGGAGTCTGCTTCGGCAGACTCTTTTTTACATGCTCAAGATAGAAGCGCTTTGGCGGTTCGGCTATAATAAAAGCAAATCACAAAGATGAAGGTGAATCGCATGCCAAGGATGAACGAAGCATTATACAACTACATCATGGAAAACGCTCCTCATATAACAGATCGATGGGCCGGTTTATTATATGACTATAAAAATTCGATCTATGCAGATGATGCTGGAAAAGAAATGCGTGCGAAATTAAGAAAACAACACCGAATGACAATTGTCACAGTTGCCAGTGCGATTTTGGAGGATGAAGAGCAATACAGTCAGAATCTCAAAACATGGGTGGAGAAAGTAGCAAATAGCCGAGTGAAGACTAATACACCAATCCATGAAGTGCTGCAGGCAGTCGGAAAATCAGGAACGGTCATTTGGGAATTCATTGAATCATTTACGGAAAAACATAAAGAGGATATTACACCAGCTATGGTCATTGGCTGGTCGAAGAACCTCCACCGTGCTTTGGATGAAGTTATTAATAATTTTACGAAGTTTTATTATGAGCTGACAGAAAGGAAAATCAGGAGCCAGCGCGAAGTAATTCATAAGACTAGTTCACCTGTTATTCCGATTATGAAAGGCATCGGTGTATTTCCGCTGGTTGGCGAAATAAGTGAGCGAAGGGCAGATCTGATCGTAGAACATATGCCGCAAGCATGCAAGGAAAAAGGAATTGAAACACTTTTTATCGATATGTCAGGAGCGAGTTTTACCGAAGCACTTGTAAGGGAAAAGCTCAGACAGATGGTGCAGATACTGCAAATGCTCGGAATTAACTGTGCAATTTCCGGTGTGCGTCCCGATTTGGCGCAGACTTTAGGGGGAGATAGACAGGTAGAGGATATTCTTTTCTATAATTCCTTGCAGCAGGCATTGGCGCATTATGGGTTGAATCGCAATTAATTTAGTCGAGGAGGATTCTGATGAGAGTCGAGCATTTGACGGTAAAAGCGAATGGAATGAATATGCATATGGCTGCAGCTGGGCCGAACGATGGTAAATTGGTGATTCTTCTGCATGGGTTCCCAGAATTTTGGTATGGGTGGAAGGAGCAAATCGTTCCGCTTGCGGAGCAAGGTTTCCGTGTTCTTGCCCTTGATCAACGAGGCTATAATTTGACTGATAAGCCCGAAGGTACTGCTAATTATGTACTGGATGAGCTCCGTGACGATGTAGTAGCAGTGATCCGTCTTTTTCAGAGAGAGAAGGCGATAATCATTGGTCACGACTGGGGCGGAGCAGTTGGATGGCACCTTGCAGTTACGCGGCCGGAATTTGTAGAAAAATTCATTGCTATTAACATGCCGCATCCGGCAGCTATGCCTAAAATACTCGCAACCAATCCGCTGCAGTGGTTCAAGAGCTCTTATATGGCCTTTTTCCAGATGCAGGATGTACCGGAAAAATCATTGGCAGCGAATGACTATTATGGTCTCGCGATGGCGCTGACAAAGTTCAGCCAAGAAGGAACGTTTTCTCAAATGGATGTAGATAATTACAAAGAAGCATGGTCCAAGCCAGGTGCGCTGACAGGTATGCTGAACTGGTACCGAGCTTTGACAGAAAAGGACAACATCAGTATGTATGGTAAGAAGAATTCTGTCATGGTTCATGTACCTACCAAGATTATCTGGGGAATCAAGGACCAATTCCTTTTAAAGAAACTGGCTCAGGAATCAGTCAAATACTGCACAGATTACGATTTGGTTTATATTGATGATGCGACTCATTGGGTGCACCATGAGCAGCCAGAAATCGTCAACATGCTGATTAAAGAATTCTTAGAAGAAAATACTGCAGTAGCCGAAGGAGCAGGTGTATGACATTCGATTTGCACACACATCATTACCGATGTGGACATGCTGAGGGACAGATTGAGGATTATATTAAAGCAGCGATTGAAAAAGGATTGCAATATATCGGGATAGCGGATCATTCCCCTTATTTCTACAGCGAGGAAGACCAGCTTTATCCTGGTATTGCTATGCCAATCAGCGGCTTTGAAGCGTATGTTCAGGAAGTGCTTCATCTGAAGGAGAAATATAAGAACCAGATTCATGTCCTCTTAGGTGTAGAAAGTGATTTCTTCCCGCAGCATGCTGCTTTATATGCGGACTACTACAAAAAGTACCCATTCGATTATATTATCGGTTCTGTTCATTATGTTGATGACGTGAATATCTTCAAACAAGGCAGATGGGATGGCTTATCAGAAGCAGAACATATCCGAGTGAAAGAATCCTACTACGATATGATTCAGCAATCGGCTAGGAGCGGAATTTTTCAAGTGCTTGGCCATATTGATGCGATGAAGGGTTTTTATCCTGCTTTCTCTGATATTCCTGCTGATCATGCGATCGAACAGACTTTGAAAGTGATTGGAGAAGCTGGTGTTAGCATCGAAGTGAACACATCCGGCGGTACAAAGGCAGTAGGCGGATGGTATCCCTCTGATCTTATTTTGGAAAGAGCACTGCATTATGGTGTGGATATCTCCTTTGGCTCTGATGCTCATATACCATCCCGAATCGGTGAGGACTTCGACAAAGTGAAAGACCGCTTAAAGGATATCGGTTTCAAGGAAATGGTTTACTTCGTTCAGAAACAGAGAAAAGTGCTGCCAATGTAATTAAAGTTTTTTGTTTACTTTCATTGGTACGGGGTATTTATACACCAATACGGTAAACAAAAAAGCTAAGGAGTGTTCATAATGGTACAAGCACAAACAGTAGACAAGCACGAAGTGAAAGAACAAGCAAAAGCAGGTTCTAAACTATTAACTGGCGCAGTCGCTGGAGCAGTTACCGGCGCGGCAATCGTTTTACTTAACAAGCAGACACGTCAAAAAGTATTCCAAAATGTCGGGGTAGCTAAGGATACGGTTGTCAGCTTTGTAAAAGAAGCAAAACAGGATCCGCAGGGCACGAAGGAACAGGTTATGTCCAAAGTACAGGACGCAACTGAGCTTGCAAAGGATGCAGCTAACGACGTTAAGAATGTTTATGACAAGGCTCAAAACGAGATCATGTCTTCAGTGAACGATGTCCAAGAAGATTCTAAATCGGCCCTTGGCACAGTAAAAGAAGCGAAAGATGATCTGAAAAATGCAGGCAGTAAAGCAAAAGAAGCTTCTAATAAACTAATGGAAACAAAACCTGAAAGTGCACCAAGTAATCCGATGACAAAGTCGAAAAATGAAGCTAATAGCGGTTCTAATGAACAGAAGAATCAGCCTGTCAACAAGACAACAACAACACCTACTACTAAAACAACACCGCCAACTCCAAATAACAAACAATCTATCTAAAGAAAACGCCTCCCTAATGGAGGCGTTTTTTTAATACGTAATTTCTTTAATATATTGCCCAATATCGTTGCTTTGGCTATCGAGATTCTGAATATCTTCCATGAACTCCACCATCACACGAGATTGCTCTTCTGAGGCAGTGGAAACCTCGCCAATGCTTAGTGTCAAATTCTCCATATTCGAACGGATTTCCTGAAGGGAATGGCCGATTGTACCGACGGCCTCTTTTGTACCTATGGAAAGTTTGCGGATTTCATCAGCTACGACCCCAAATCCTCTGCCAGCTTCACCGGAACGGGCGGCTTCGATAGCGGCATTCAAACCAAGAAGGTTCGTCTGTGTCGAGATATCCTCTATCAGTTGAACAACCTTACTTATTTCCTGAGAGTTGGCATTCGCATGAGCTGCTTGACTGTTAATATCTGTGCTTGTGGCGGAAAGTTCCTCTGCTTGTGCAGCTACTTGCTGTACTTTTCCTTGCAGGCTGTTTACAACTGCACGTAATTCATCCAGCTCTTCGTCTAAAATCTCTTCGTCTTTCAGGGTCTTCGTGATCTGAAATACACCAACCACTTCACCATTTTCATCGCGAATTGGATTTGCGGTGTTTTGCATACCGATACCGTAGCGTTCCTTTGGAATATGTACTTGTACCCTTTCACCTGCAAGGGCTTGATGCAATAATTCATTGTCTTCTGTGAACGCAAATTCACCAACTTTAATACCCATATCCAAATCTTTGGAAGGTGAGAAGAAAACAAAATTTTCTTTGTCTGTAACTACAACAACGTTGTTTTCACCAATGTTTTTCTTTATTTCTGGTGCTAAGAGAACCATAGCTTGTAATGTAGGGTGCATGATTTAGATTACCTCCTTAATCTTGATTCGTAACTTTCTTCATGGTATCAATAATCTGTTTACTTTTTTCATCTAAAGCTTGGATGTCATCCATGAATTCGACCATGACGACAGACTGCTCTTCAGAGGAAGTGGAAACCTCATTGATGCTAAGTGTTAGGTTTTCAATACTGGAACTTATTTCTGTCAAGGACTTACCAATTGTTTGAACGGCTTGCTTAGTATTATCGGAGAGTTTACGAATCTCATCTGCTACAACGCCAAATCCTTTACCCGCATCACCGGAACGGGCTGCTTCGATAGCGGCATTCAAGCCAAGTAAGTTCGTTTGCGTAGAAATTTGTTCTATTAACTGGACGACTTCACCTATCTGTCGAGAATTCTGGTTTGCACTGTTTGCCTGTTCGTTAATATCACTGCTTGTTGCAGATAGCTCCTCGGCTTGTGCGGCAACATGCTGAACTTTACCTTGTAATGCATCTATCACTTCATTTAATTTGTTAAGCTCTGCATCAAGCTTTTCTTGATGCTCCAATGTACGAGATAGTGATAATAGACCGACAATATCATTCGTCTCCATATCGCGAATTGGAGTTATGGAGGTTACCACTGGTGCACCGAGGGCTTCATAATCTTCTGTGATAGCGAATACAATATGCTCTCCTTTAATTGCGCGCTGATAAACTTCGTGTTCATCCAGTCTTGTTCTTCCAACTTCAATGCCTAGTGATAAGAGTGTGGAAGGGGCGAAGTAAACGAATTTCTCAGTGTCTAGCACACCCATCGCTGCTGTCGGTCCAAGAGTATCTTTTATAATAGGGGCAATATTGACTACTGCCTGTAACGTAGAATTCATAAAACGAGCTCCTCTGCACATGTTTTTCCTTTATATCGGTAAGAAGTACCAGAAAGTGAAGAGAGTCACTAGAAAAAGTCCTATTTTGTCATATTTTGTAGAAAAGTTTCTTGTGAAGTGATTGGGGGAAAAGCAGAGAAGAACATAAATCGGGAGAGGGGAAATCGACATGTATGATGATTTAAGAGGAAAGACAGCTATCGTCACTGGTTCTTCCAAAGGAATAGGTCGTGCAGTTGCAGAACGATTCGGACAAGAGGGCATGAATGTTATCGTTAATTATCATGGGGACGAGGATGGAGCTAATCAAGCGGCCGAGAATATCCGCCAAGCTGGCGGGAAAGCAATTGTCATTCAAGCAGATGTTTCCAAGAAAGAAGAGGTTCAGAAACTGCTGGATGCAGCTCTTAGCGAATTCGGTGGGTTGGATGTGATGGTAAATAACTCTGGATTCGGTAAACCGGAGCCATTCCACGAAATGAAAGAGGAAACGTGGAGAAGTGTGATTGATGTAAACTTGACAGGAACTTTCCTCGGCGGCCAAGTGGCTTTGCGTCATATGCTGGAGAATAATATAAAAGGCAGCATTATCAATATGTCTAGTGTACACCAGCAAATTCCGAAACCTTCTGATAGTCATTACGCTGCATCGAAGGGCGGTATTAAGTTATTAACTGAAACAATGGCACTCGAGTATGCGGCTAACGGAATCAGAGTAAACGCCATTGCACCAGGAACAATTGATACGGAGCGGAACGAAGATACCAAACCGGAAAACGAAGCAAAGCAGATGAAGAAGATACCGATGCAATCCTTCGGTAAGCCAGAAGAGATTGCAGCAGCTGCTGCATGGCTTGCATCTAAGGAAGCAAGCTACGTCACAGGTACTACACTTTTCGTCGATGGCGGTATGACGTTGTACCCTTCTCAGTTAGAACTGTAAAAGGTGACAAAATCGTCACTTCCAAGCAATCAATGTTAGCGGAACAACAGGAGCTTGTGCTGCTTTCCTTCTATTATAAGACGTAATAGGGATAAAAGAAGGAGAGAGTCCAGATGGAGCAGATTATCTTTTTCGGTGCTATGCTGATGCTTGGTGTTACGTTTTTGCTAACAATAGCAGCAATTTTGTCCAATGGCTTGAAGGTGTTATTTGATCTTACAAGTAATTATATGCGCGTAGCTGTTTTTTGTTTTGCTATCTATATCATCAGTTTTAGCACCTATCTTGTCATTGCTAACTGAAAAAGCGCCCATGAGGGCGCTTTTTTGTATCTTTATTAAAAATATGAAGCGTAATATATAGCTGTTAAGATTATGCTTATCAAAACAAATAGAAGAACGCCCATTATAACGGGGGATACTTGAAAACGAAAAAGTTGTATGTCTCCTGTCTTAAATCCGAGAAAGCCTTTATTGTGGGCATGGGACTGATTGTTGGAGTTTCTAACAGCTAATGAAAATAACCATATGACAGCAAATACTAATATTCCTCCCAAAGTAAGAATCTCCATCATATTAATAGAAAAAATAATCGCGATTAACCAAATCAGCAGGAACTCTGAGACAATTGTAAGACAGACTGCAAGTGTTTTTTTCACATCATCACTCTTTCTAAAGTAATTTTATAGGTTTCATCAAAGTGAACTGACTAAGAGGGTTTTGAAGCGAGATGGGGAAAAGGATTGTGGACGTTATTTATTTTGTATTACTAACACAGACTATATATTCTGAATTATATAATAATATTTTATATTAATATCATCTCATTTTACAATACTTTCCTTTTATGATGAACAACATTTTCATAAACTAAAAAAGCACCTGACTTGGCGCTTTTTCTCATTAATCATTATGCATTTCCAGATGCGGATAATCCTTGAATCCTGGCCAATCTCCGCCCCATTCGAAGCCGAGTTCTTTGGCGATATCGACTACTTCCATCCAGTCAGATTCCCCGTTCTTGTTTCCGTCGTATTCCATATCCCAGATTACATTGCCAGGTTCCGGTTCTAAGGCGAAGTCAATGGCGAGTCCATAATTATGCATAGATTCTCCGCCCTGGACTTGAGTGACGATTTGTCCCTCAGTTGTTCGCCCTTGGGCGTATAGCTTGTCTTGTTCTTCCTTGGATCGATAGTCATCCGTAATGATAATGGAGATACCGATATCAGAAGTTTTTTCTATTAGTTCGTTCATATTCTTTTCTACTGTAGGATGGAGGCCGGTAATGTCGTCTGCATTCATGGAATCAGTGGGAGTGGATTGATTTGGTGGAAGCTGCTCTATATGCAAAAAGCCGAATAGGATTAACGCTGCAACTGTCATAAGCAAAGTAGTTACTATAATCCTTTTCCAGTGCAAATTCGCTATTCTCCTTTTGAAATCTCGTATATTGTAATTCTAGCATAGCGGAATAGGAACTAGATTGCACGTTTTGAAACGAAGTTTTGAAAGGAAAGATAGGAGATTTAAGGAAGGGGGGAGGAAGCGGACATGATCAGCTTGTCTGGACTTGTCTTATCATGCGCTTCTCGATGCTTGCGTCCAATTTCCGTATGCGTTTCAGTGCTTCTTGCTGAGAGATGGTCTTGTAATGATGTGCACCGCCTGTCTCTTCATCAGCTGTATCTGCTTCCGCTACTACTTGTTGCAATGGGTCAAGCTTCAGATTGTGTTCGGGCAGGTAAGAGTCTGTGTGCAGAAGGATTGCCAAGGAGATTGCTTTGGCAGCCTGCGGATCTTCACCTAAGCGAATCAGGAGTTTATGTGCTCGGGCAGCACCCTTGATAGCATGGATATCATTTTGTTTATACAAATCATAATCCCACTTGCCATCGCTATACCATTCATAATGACCAATATCATGCAGCAATGCAGCTTTTACGGCTGTGTCTGGATCGACCTGCTTTTTCTCACTGATGATTAGTGCGTGCTCCGCAACCGAAATAGCATGCGCTTGCCCGGAACGTCCGAGATATTTCTGTGCAATTGGATGTGTATAAATCTGTTCTAATGTTACTTTTCTCATATTTTTTATCTCCTTTCTCTGTAAAAGTATATTGTTCAAGATATTAACACGTTGAGCGAAAGACTGCAAGTGAAAAAAATACGGATTTCATGTATATGGAATAACCGTTTCTACTCAAACTAAAACATCCTGTCTTCTTGCGCCTTGAGCATAAGGGGGCGCGTTGCATTCAATGTATGCTATGCTAAAAATATTGTTACCATAAACTGCTACATATAAAATCACAAAGAAGGAAGAGACAGCATGAAGGAATATGTAAGCCTGTTACGTCAAGGAAGTAAATCAGCCGCATTGGCTGCGGTGGTCAATTTGGTCATTGCACTTGTCAAAGGAGGAGCTTTCTTATTGACAGGGAATGTGGCTATGTTTGCAGAAACGATGCATAGTTTTGGGGATGCCGCTAACCAGCTGTTCGTCTATGTTGGCTCAGCACTCAGTAAAAAAGCCCCTACAGAGCGGTTCCCGGGAGGATTCGGCCGGGCTGTCAACTTGGTGCTGCTCGGTGCAGTATTAATCGTGGGTATCCTTGCTTACGAAACCATTCGTGAAGGAATTACACATCTGGCACATCCATCAGAATCAGAGGGGTTATGGATAAGTATCACAGTGCTAGCACTAGGCTGTATTCTTGAGGGATTCGTATTGCTTAAAGCGATGCGTGAGATTGCCCATGAGAGTGAATCAGGTGCAAAAGGGCTGGCGGTCATTCCAATGAGCTTCGTACATGTAAAACGAGCGAAACCAGCTACAAAATTGGTGTTCATGGAAGACCTAGTTGCTACTAGCGGCGGATTGGTTGCTATCATTGCCATTTTAATTGCTGCTTACACACCGTTTTATCAGGCTGAAGGAATCGCTTCTATCATAATCGGTGCGATGATGTTTCTTGTCGTTGGACGTGTTTTCCTTGATAATGCAGCTGGTGTCATCGGAGAAGCTGATGAAGAGATGGCTGACAAAATCGGGAATATCTTATTTGCAGATAGGGATGTGCGAGACGTCCAGGAAATGACTGTTGTAAAAGAAGGGGAATCATTCCACGTGGAAGCTACACTGGAAATTGACCCGACTATTACAGTGGCGGATGCTGATGACATCAGAGATCGGCTGGAAGCTCAAATATTGGAGCATAGAGGCGTTACAGATGTCACCATTGAATTTGATGAGGATGATAAAACGCAAGTATGGAAAAGCAAAGAATAAGGAAGCCGCATATGCGGCTTCCTTATTTTATTAAGATGACATGTAATCTCCGCCGTTTACGTGGATGAATTGTCCGGTAATGTAGGCAGCTTCATCGGAAGCGAGCAGAACATAGCTGCCGATGAGATCGACAGGCTGGCCAGGTCTGCCGAGCGGAGTCTGGGTACCGAAGTTTTCTATTCCGTCTTGCGGTAAGGTAGCCGGAATGAGCGGCGTCCAAATCGGGCCAGGTGCAACTCCATTCACTCGTATTCCTTTGCTAGCCAATCCTTTTGCCAATGATCGAGTGAAGGCAACGATTGCTCCTTTTGTGGACGTATAATCGATCAAGGTAGGGTTGCCGATATACGTAGTGACAGAAGATGTATTAATGATACAGTTCCCTTTTCCAAGATGCGGCAAAGCAGCACGAGTCAGGTAAAAGTAGCTAAAGAAGTTTGTCCGGAATGTCCGTTCTAGCTGCTCTGGCGTGATATCCGTCAAATCGTTCTGTACTTCTTGGCGTGCAGCATTGTTGACCAAGATATCAAGCTTATTAAAATCCTGTATAACTTGTTTTATCAGGTTTTCACAAAAGGTAGCGTCGCTTATATCGCCAGGATACAGAACACATTTGACACCTTCTTGTTCGATCCGCTTCTTCGCATATTCTGCATCCTCCTGCTCATCCAGATAGGATATAGCTACGTCAGCGCCTTCTTTTGCATAAGCAATAGCTACAGCACGCCCGATGCCGCTGTCTCCCCCTGTAATAAGAATAACTTTTCCCTGCAGTTTCCCGCTGCCCTTCCAATGGTCGAATTCTTCAATTGGGAGCGGATCCATCTCATGCTGAATGCCAGGCTGGCGGGATTGCTTCTTTCCGGGATTGCCTTCTTTCATAAAATCATATAAATCCATTTCCTTTGCCTCCTTTTAATACATAAGAAAAGTTATTGACAAAAACAGCATGTTCTAAAACGCTGGGCCTCTGAATAAGTTCCTTTGGATGGGTTTTTTTCAGAAGGGATTTAGGCTAGAATAGACGAAAGAAGAATTGGAAAGGAGATGGTTGCGATGCGAGCTTATGAAAACTACATTGCAGAGCTTTTCACATTTAACGATCCATTCTTTCGTTCAACAGACCTTGATTTTGATATAGATGTCCAGCGTATGGAAAAGACGATGGAGGACATGGAAGCATATTTGAACAACAAACCCGCGGAGAACTGATTCCGCGGGTTTTATTTTTCGTCTTTTATGATGTGATTGGTTTATACTAGTAAAAGAGAGCATGATACATAAATAGATTACGTTCCAGCTTGAGAGGGAAAAGAGAAATATAATCATTATCGAGGAGGCAAAATTATGTCTAATCAATCCAGAATTATTTCAGAGCTGCAAGTAAAACCAACAATAGATGCTAAACAGGAGATCCGCAGCCGAATCGACTTCCTGAAAGATTATTTGCTTAAAACTGGTGCTAAAGGATTCGTTCTTGGTATTAGCGGCGGGCAGGATTCTACATTGGCAGGACGCCTTGCACAAGTGGCGATTGAAGAGCTGAAGAAAGAAGGCAAGGATGTGACCTTTGCTGCTGTCCGTCTGCCGCATGGTGAACAAGCGGATGAAGAAGATGCTCAGCTGGCATTGGATTTCATTAAGCCGATTGAATCTTATGTGTACAATATTAAATCCCCGGTTTCAGAAGCGGCGAAAGCATATAAAGATGCTACTGGCGACGAGCTTGCTGATTACCACAAAGGAAACATCAAGGCGCGCATGCGCATGATTGCCCAATATGCAATCGGTGGTCAAGAAGGATTGCTGGTCATCGGTACAGATCATGCAGCTGAGGCTATTACCGGTTTCTACACAAAGTACGGCGATGGCGGAGCAGACATTCTTCCATTGAGCGGCCTGAACAAGCGTCAAGGTAAACAGCTTCTTATCGAACTGGGAGCACCAAAATGTCTGTATGAAAAAGCGCCGACAGCTGATTTGCTGGATGAGAATCCTGGACAAGCCGACGAAACAGAACTTGGACTTTCTTATGAGGATATCGATGATTATCTCGAAGGGAAAATTATCGAAGAGAAAACAGCTAAACTTTTGGAGGATCGTTACTTCAAAACAACCCATAAACGGCAGATGCCAGCCACCATCCACGATGACTGGTGGAAGGAATTATAATAATATAGACGAGACTCCACAGGGGGTCTCTTTTATTTTTGTAATGGCTATACTTGAAAAAGGGAAATAGATGCGTAAGAATGGTACTAGCTTTAAGGAGGTATACATACGATGTTCAAGGAATTTAAAGAGTTTGCGTTGCGAGGTAACGTTGTGGATTTGGCTGTAGCCGTAGTGATCGGCTCCGCATTCAGTGCCATTACAACATCCCTTGTCAACGATATCATCATGCCACTCATCGGTATTATTACCGGAGGGCATGACTTTAGCGGGCTGCAGTTCACTGTTGGCAGCGCTGTAGTGAAGTATGGAGCATTCATTCAAACTGTACTTAATTTCTTCTTGATAGCGGCAGCACTATTTATGGTCGTCAAAGTCATGAATAGATTGAAGCGCAAACAGCCACAGACAGAAGAGGTTGTTGAAAAACTGACTGTCGAACAGGAGCTGCTTACGGAAATTCGTGACTTAATGAAAAAAGAAGAAAAAATGAAGGATCAGACGTGAGTCTGGTTCTTTTTTGATTAATTTACAAGCAGGCCGGGAATGCAAAAACAGAAGCCTTGTAATCTGCTATAATTTGGATTATGAGGAGTTGAGACAGCATGCACGTTTTACGCACACTCCATCCTTACAGCTGGACAATTATTATCGGAACGGTGTTCGGCAGGATGGCTACAAGTATGAGTATTCCTTTTTTAGCAATCTATCTGACGCAGGAGAAAGGGGCATCAGCAGGATTCACCGGCCTGATTATCGCTATCAGTTCCTTGGTTGGCATTCTGTCCAGCTTCTACGGCGGATACTTTTCTGATCGATTCGGCAGAAAGAAAATTATCAGCATCAGTATATTTGGCTGGTGTGGGGTATTTGTAGGGTTTGCCCTGGCGGATGCTATCTGGGTATTCTTTGTCATGAATGCACTGAATGGATTATGCCGTTCTTTGTTCGAACCAACATCCAAAGCTCTTTTGTCAGATGTGACCGATCAAAAGAACCGTTTACTCGTTTTCAATATGCGCTATACCGCAATCAACATAGGTGTCGTATTTGGTCCTCTTTTGGGTCTGTACCTTGGTTCCGCTTCTTCTACAGCGCCATTTCTAATTGCGGCTTTGGTTTATTTCGCATACGGACTTGTGCTTATTTTTCAATTTTTACGTGTCAAAGTGGAAGAAACAGCTGCAGCAGGAGCAAATAGGATTAGTGTCCGTGAAGCTTTTAATGTGACACGAAAGGACACACTGTTTATGTTCCTATTGATCGGGGTCACCATCAGTGTGTTTGGGTATTCGCATTTCAGTGCTACCTTACCTCAGTTTTTTGCTGCTACACCTAGTATTGAGGATGGGGCAAGGCTATTCAGTATGATGCTCACATTGAATGCTTTGACAGTTTTAATTGTACAATATCCAATCGTTGCTATTGCGAAAAAGTATTCACTCGTATTGTCCCTGATGCTTGGAAATGTACTGATTGCCCTCAGTTTGTTAAGCATGGCCTTTTTGCATGAAGTCATCTGGATTGCCGCTGCAGTCATTCTGTTCACGGTTGGAGAAGTGCTGTTATTCTCTATGTCGGATATGTTCATTGATGAAATTGCCAATCCTGATATGAAGGGGACCTATTTCGGTGCAATGGGCTTTACGGGCTTTGGAAGTGTTGCAGGGCCGCTGATTGGAGGAATGCTGCTGGATCATTTCGGTGCTGTTCATCCGATTCCGATATTCACTATCATAGCCTTCCTTGTCATTATTGGTGCCCCATTCTTATTCCAGGTTTGGGTAATGCTAAAAGGGAAGGAGCAAAATCTGAAACCTGTATTAAAGAAGGAGCATGTTAGATGACAAGTTATCCGCCGCTGCCGCAGTCGTTTTACCAGCAGCCTACACTAGAGCTGGCTCAAAGCTTATTAGGATGCCTGCTCGTACATGAAACATCGGAAGGAATCACCTCCGGCTATATCGTAGAGACAGAAGCGTATCGCGGAGCACTTGATCGTGCTGCGCATAGCTTCAATAACCGGCGAACAAAACGGACGGAAATCATGTTCCATACACCGGGCCATATTTATACGTATACAATGCATCGTCAAGTGCTGCTCAATGTAGTAAGTGCAGATGCTGAAATACCGGAGGCAGTCCTCATACGGGCGCTTGAACCAAAGGATGGAATGCCCCTTATGGAAACGCGCAGGCCTGGACGAAAGCCAAGGGAGCTAACGAATGGCCCCGGAAAGCTATGTCAGGCAATGGGCATAATCCAGTCACATTATGGCGGTCATTTTATCAATCCGCCGTTATATATCACAGAAGGGTACAACCCAGAGCAAGTAGAAACGGGACCGAGAATCGGAATTCCAAATGCACAGGAAGCCAAAGATTTTCCGTGGCGTTTCTGGGTGCATGGGAACAGGTATGTTTCCAGGTGAGTCCCTTTTTAAAACAGCTATAATCATGTAAAATGAATACATCATGTCCGGCACTCGCCGGCAATGCAAAAAAGGAGAGATAGGCAGTGGGTAAAGTACTAGTCTTTGGACATAAAAACCCGGATACAGATGCGGTTACATCCGCAATTGCATACGCGCATTTAAAAAATAAACTAGGTGTGGAAGCAGAAGCAGTCCGCCTGGGAGAATTGAATGAAGAAACAGCATTCGCTTTGAAAACTTTCGGATTGGAAGCACCTCGTTTAATTGAGGCGATTGATGGAGATGCTGAGCAAGTCATCTTAGTCGACCACAACGAAAAACAGCAAAGTGTTTCAGATATCGATACGGTTTCTGTAATTGAAGTTGTCGATCACCATCGTATTGCCAATTTCGAAACAGCTGATCCGCTTTATTACCGTGCGGAACCAGTTGGGTGTACAGCAACTATCATCAAGAAAATCTACAAAGAGCATGATGTAGAGATTCCAAAAGAAATCGCAGGTGCTATGCTGAGTGCAATCATCTCTGATTCTCTATTGTTCAAATCTCCTACATGTACAGAACAGGACATTAAGGCTGCGAAGGAACTTGCAGAAATTGCTGACGTCGATGTAGATACATACGGCTTGGATATGCTGAAAGCTGGAGCGGATGTTAGCAAGAAAACTCCTGAGGAATTGATCACACTTGATGCAAAAGAATTCCAGATGGGTAATGCAACAGTAGAAATTGCGCAAGTTAACGTTGTAGATGAACAGGATGTTCTTGTACGTCAGGCTGAAGTAGAAGCAGCGATGAAGCAGAAGATTACAGATAAAGGCCTGAAGCTCTATCTCTTCGCTATCACGAATATCCTGACAAATGACTCCACTGCAATCGCAATCGGAGCAGATACAGAAGCTGTCGAAAAAGCGTTCCAAGTGAAGCTTTCCAATAATACAGCAACCCTAAAAGGTGTTGTATCTCGTAAGAAACAAATCGTGCCAGTTCTGACAGAAGTCATGAATGGCTAATGCATATGAGAGCAGTCACACTATGTGATTGCTCTTTTTATTTGCTGAAGGCATGGCCATAATGCTAAAGTGATTATACACGCCCCTATAGGAAACAACCCCGTAATAGTTTCTTCTTATAAGAACTCTGTTTTTTCTGTACTAGCAAAGGATACTTTTCTTATTAAAAAGGGAATAGGAATGCAAACTGCTTACTTACTTTTCAGAATAAAGGGAGGTTTTTCAGGATGAAATATACAGATATACCAGGAATCGAGCGCCCGCTATCACAATTAATCCTGGGAACAACAAAATTCTTCGAAGACAAAAAAGATGATGTATTCGCTGTTCTGGATGCCTTCTTACAGGCAGGCGGCAATACGATTGATACAGGACCAAAATATGCGAAATACCAAGCTGAGAAACTGATTGGTCAGTGGATGCAAGAGCGAGGTAACCGTGAGGATGTGATTCTTATATCCAAAGGCGGGCATTACCATATTGATAAGGATGGTACGCATCATCCCGACATGAAGCGTGTTGATCCTGTCGAAATTACAAAGGATCTACATGATAGCTTGGAAAATCTGCAGACAGATTATATCGACATCTATCTCATACATCGGGATGATCGAAGTGTTCCTGTCCAAGTGCTTATGGATATGCTGCATGAGCATAAAAAGGCCGGGAAAATCGGCATATATGGAGTATCTAATTGGCAGCCTGATCGCATTGAGGAGGCGAATGCCTACGCTGATGCCAAAGGATTTGACCGACTGTTCGTGAACAGTCCGAACTTGAGTCTCGCGCAGCTGAACGAAGTGCGCTGGGCTGAGACAGTGGCATTGGATAATGATAATCTGGCTTGGCACCGCCGTACAGGTATGCCGGTCATTTCTTGGGCATCTCAGGCAGGAGGCTTCTTTACTGGTACCTATGATAGGCATCATGTGACAGATGAAGAAATAGCCCGGGTTTATTACAATGATGATAACTGGGAACGATTTGATCGTGCAGCCGAAATTGCTGAGAAAAAAGGCGTGACGGCGAATCAGATTGCTGTTGCGTATGTACTGCATCAAGATTTCCCGACATGTGCTATTGTCGGTTGTAAAAATGTACAGCGATTAGAAGAAGCACTGCCGGCAATTGATATTGATCTGACGGAAGAAGAAGTAAAGTGGCTGAATCTAGAGCTTGCCGATGCCGCAGTGAAGTAGGGTATTTCTCTCTTACGATTTTTTGATTTATCGTATACAATAGAACATAATGCAAAGTATACGAAACGTAAGGAGAGGAGTTACAGCGTGCGGACAATGAGCAGACAGCATATACCCGTGCGGGCGAAGAATATCGTCCTGATCGGATTCATGGGTGTCGGGAAAACGACCATCGGCAAGATGGTTGCCGATAAACTTTACAGGGATTTCATCGACGTTGATATCGAAATCGAACGCCGTTATGACAAGACGATACCAGAAATATTTGCGCAGCATGGTGAAGGGTATTTTCGAGAGATTGAACGGAATACGGTCATCGATATTTGTGATAATAAACAATGTAATATCGTTTCTCTCGGAGGTGGTGCTTTTAAACAAGAAGCCATCCGGGAAAAATGTCTCGACAGCTGTCTGGTGCTCTTCCTTGATTTAAGTTGGGATCGCTGGAAGGAACGTATGGATCTGCTGATCGAAAACCGCCCTGTGCTGCATAATAAGTCGGTCGACGAGGTCCAAGAGATCTTTGACGAACGACAGGCGATTTATGCAGAACATAATGCGCGGGTCACAACCGATAACTTGAATCCAGAGGAAGTCGCGGATTATATCGTGGAAATACTGAAGCTGGGCTGGGAACTCCATCAGCCGCTATCCTGATCAAACACTTGATCAAAGAGCTATTGCAATTAACTAGTTGTAATAGCTCTTTTTAACCGGAATAATTGTCCTAATTATCAAACAATTAACAGTTCTATCTGCTTATTTTTGCTATAAAGGGTTTCCTGTAAGGAAAAGCAGGGTACAGAAATGTACGATTTCAAAGGAGGATGAACGTCTTGCATCACAAAGATACAATTCATGTTGTTTCCAGTGCGGATGATAACTATGCCCACCACCTTGGTGTGATGCTGGCATCCCTGCTTACAAATGTCGATAAGAACAGACGAGTCATGCTATATGTAATCGACGGGGGCATCAAAAAGCCAAACAAAAGAATGCTAATGAAGACGACGATGCAATTCGGTGTTCCGATCCGTTTTCTATCCATAGATACAGAATCCTATAAGAATGCAACAGAAAGCAGATATATAAATAAAACAGCTTACTATCGTATCTCCATTCCGGAGGTCATAACAGATCCTAGTGTAGAACGAGTCATCTATATCGACTGCGACACACTTGTGCTGACGGATATTGCCCAGCTGAACGATATCGATCTGGATGGGAACCTGATGGCGGCAGTAGAGGATGCTGGCCAGCTTCAGCGTTTGGAGAAAATGAATATTACTACTGAAGGCAAGTACTTTAATTCCGGTATGATGGTTATTGACATGGAAGGCTGGCGCAAACAAAATATCTCGAATAGAGTGCTGCAATTCATTGATGAAAACAATGATCCGGATTTCCTTTACTTACATGATCAAGATGCCTTGAATGCTATTCTTTGGGATAAGTGGAAGCCAATCCATCCGAAATGGAATGCGCAATCCTTTATCATACTAAAGACAAAAACGCCTCGAGAATTAGTAGAGCGGAAACGTTATAAAGAAGCTCGCCAATCACCTGCCATCGTTCATTTCACTGGTGCGAATAAACCGTGGAACTCAGATGTAGGGCATCCGTTTGCTCCGCTGTATTTCGAATTCCTGCAGCAGACACCATGGAAAGTACTTCCTGAGAAAAAGGAACAGGAAGTGTACGCAGACTAAGACACAGCTAATATGGCTGTGTCTTTTTTATTTGCTATAATACAGGAAACAGGGTAAAGGACGGATTCGAGATGGGCCAAGAAAAAAAGAAGTTATTGGGGAGTACGCGCAGAAAGTGGTTATTGAATAAGTTGCAGGCAGCAGCCGGCCCACTTAAGGGAAGTGAACTGGCAGAGGAGGCAAATGTCAGCAGACAGGTTATCGTAGGTGATGTTACACTGTTGAAAGCAGAGCAGCACCCGATCATCGCTACCAGTGAGGGATATGTACTGCAGCAGCATCCTGCCTATTCAGTTGAAAGAATCGTAGCTTGTCAGCATGCACCTGAACGGACGGAGGAAGAGCTGCAATTGCTTGTAGACTTGGGTGTGACAGTGAAGGATGTCCGGGTGGAGCATCCAGTTTATGGACAAATAACGGCTTCTATCATGGTATCCAGCCGAAGAGAAGTAAAAAAGTTCATCGAGCGGATAGCAAACAGCAATGCAGGTTATTTATCTGAACTGACTGATGGTATCCATCTTCATACATTGGCAGCAAATGATGAGTCAATAATGGAGGAAGCAATCAATTTGTTGAGCCATCATGGCTTTTTAGTGCCAGAGTGGGATTGATCATACGGTCAATCCCACTTTTCTTTCACTGATTGCCCAGAGCTGCTTAGCTAGTTCAGCATCATCGGCCTGGCCCTTCACGTCCTGGATTTGACGTTTGTAAAAGTAACCGCCAGATACATGCTGCACTTCAGAGCTTTCCGCTAGATACAGAGCAGTATCTGCCCCATCAGCAGGCGATTGGAAAAATGGACGTAGTAATTGATGAATCTTTTTGCCAAATCCGGTCTGCCTGTCCACACCGAGACTTGTGCTTACCGCTCCAGGATGTACTGCGTTTACCGTGGCATTTGAATGATGAAGACGCAGAGACAGCTCTTTGGTGAATAAAAGGTTAGCAAGTTTGCTGTGACCGTAATTTTGCCAAGGCGTAAAGGATTCGGCTCCGCCTAGATCATCCAGATTTATTTTTCCGATTTTATAAGCACCGGAAGATACAACGACCACACGACCTTGAGGTGCTGCTTTGATTTGTTCTATCAGTAAATTGGTCAAGAGGAAGTGTCCGAGATGATTCACACCCATCATCATCTCCAAACCATCAGCAGTGAATTGTTTTTTTGTTGTAACAATGCCGGCATTGTTGATGAGTACGTCAATAGCAGGATGTTCTGCTTTCAATGCTTCCGCACAGGTGTGAATACTAGTAAATGAAGCCAAGTCGCATACATATAAATGTATGTTCTCCGAACCGCTTTGCTGTTTAGCTTCCTTCATTGCTTGTGTGCCGCGTTCTTCAGAGCGACAAAGCATACATACGGCGTATCCTCTTCTGGCTAACGATACAGCTGTGGCAAAGCCCATACCGGAATTAGCGCCGGTGATTACGGCTGTTTTCTGCATATTGTACACCACTTTCCTTGTTATTCTGGACGTTTCAGTGTGAATAGCTTTCCAAGCTTACTGTAATCATTACCTGCCAAGCGGCTGATTGGCTGGATGGTTTCCGCATTCAGATAGCCGGTGCTGTCATCATAAACTTCTGGTGAAAGATGATAACCAGCCACCTTTGCAAGCAATAGATCTGCTGTAACAGCCCCATCATCATCTTTTATCTCGATATGTTCATACAAGGTGCATTCCATCCTAATGGAAGCTTCAGCAATTCCGGGAACCGAAACGTATGTGCTTGGCTCGAGTGTTAAGCTGGTGTGATCAAGCTCGCTTTCTTCTGAAGGAAGCGTTGCTGCGGTTTTGTTCATTTCCTCTACAATTGGCTCTGTGCTGATATGGACAACAAGCTCGCCAGAGTGAATAGCATGGCGGGCCGTATCCTTTTGTTTTCCTCCTGCACGCTGGATCGAAATGCTGATAAGAGGCGGCGTTGCACTTACAATTGAAAAGTAGCTGAATGGAGCAGCGTTGACTACTTCCGATTCTGGCGATTTGGTCGTGACGAAAGCTACTGGCCTTGGGATGATGCTTCCTGTGAGTATTTTGTAGTGTGTTTTGGCTGAAAGGTCATTTGCATTGAATGTGAACAAGTTTATTACTCCTCTCTGTCAGGCTATCATAGAAACCTTACGTGCACTTAACAGTTCTATTACCGTTTAAAGATATTTTTAAGCACAGATGTAATGGAGTGCTCTGTTTTTTTGGTTATTTCTGTTGCCTTCTCTTGCTCCTTCTCCTCGTGCAGGAAGATATCAGGTTTATCAATCGCATGATCAACATGCAGAACGAGCGCGATATCCACATCTGCGCCTTGATTAGTTACGGATGTGTATGGAATATGACGCGATGAAGCAAGCGTCTTGTACGGCTTGAAGAAACGCATCGTAACTTCTCCGGAAAATCGCAGGGAAGCATCAGGATAGCTTTTCATAGCTTCCTCCAGCTGTTTTAGTCCTTTCTGCTGGACGACTTCTCCTTCTGTCAATGCAAGTATCGTTCTTTCCCGCAATGTTCCCAGAAACTCTTTCCTTTCACTTGCCTTTGTTTCTTTTATTCCATATATTCCTTCGTTTAGATAATCATCTATATCTTTTTTCAATGGTCTTCATCTCCGATTCGGTATTTCCAATTCATGGAGTTAGCTTTACAATAAAAGTAAAACAGGGGGCGAATACATAATGGCTACACTGCAATTCGAAAATCTCAGTAAAACTTCTCACAATACAACGCTCCTGCCTCCAATCGATATTGAGCTGAAAGCTGGTGAATGTTATGTCATTCGCTGTAATAAAGTGATTGGAAGTCAGCTGCTTAACATAATCATGAAACAAGAAAATCCATCTACCGGTAGTGTACTACTATTCGGTGAAAATATCGAAAACCTGCATTCTGTAAATGATCGTATTGGTTTTTTGTATCTCAATGATGCAACGTATACAAGAATGAAGGTATGTGAGTATCTGACCTTTTTTCGGAAGCTTTACGGCAGCAAGATTGAAGTGGAAGAGGTAATGCAGCAAATTGGACTGCGAGAGTGTCGAAGTACAAAAATCAGCAAACTGACTTATTCACAGGAGCGACGGGTGCAAATAGGCAGACTAATTGTGCAAGATCAGCCTATATTCATAATGGAAGAGCCCGAACAGAATGTTGATCTTGAAACCAGCTTGATCATTCACCGCATCATTAGTGAGTTGAAGGAGAGAGGTAAAACTATCCTTCTTACTACTATAGACTTGGAAAATGCATTAGCGCTCACCAATTATGTCTATACTTTGTCGGAAAAAAGCTGTAAAAGGATTGCTGTTGAAGAGGAAACCGAGCAAATAGCATCAGGCGAAGAAGCTATACAGCCAGTTAAGCTTGAGAAAATACCGGCAAAAATCGATGATAAGATCATTCTTTTTAATCCTTTCGATATTAACTTTATCGAGAGCAGCGAAGGAGTGGCGCAGCTTCATTTACAAGATGGTGTCTACCCATGTACATACACGCTCCAGGAATTGGAGGAGCGGCTGAGGGCTTTTGGCTTCTTTCGCTGTCATCGTTCCTATCTTGTGAATCTGCAGCAGGTGAAGGAAGTGGTAACTTGGACACGAAACAGCTTCAGTTTGATCCTTGATGATCATTCACGCAGTTCGGTTCCGTTGTCAAAAAACCGTTTTGAAGAATTAAAGGGTATGCTCGATCTGTAGCCTGCTCCATTCGGCCTTGATTTTTGCAGTATTCAGCCTATTATTTGCTCCATTCAGTATTTTAGTGTTCTGTTAAGCTTGATTTTACAGCGTTTTTCCCAAAAGACTAGTAAGCTTTGATTATCAACCGTTACGAACGGAAAGGAGCATCATAACATGGACTACGCATTACAAGTGAAGGATTTATCCAAGGTATTCGGACAGCAGCGGGCATTACAGCAAGTCTCATTCAATGTAAAAAAAGGAGAGGTCTTCGGCTTCCTCGGACCGAGCGGATCCGGAAAGACAACGACTGTTAAGATCCTTACAGGGCAGCTTCTGCAGACGGCAGGAGAAGTTAATATACTAGGTAAACCGGCATCTAAAATGAAAGATGCTGACTTAGGCAGAATAGGTATTTTAACCGACAACAGTGGGTTATATGAACGAATGACAGTTGAGCAGAATCTGGATTTCTATGCGAAGTTATATAATGCCGCTGCAGGAAGAGTGGAAGAGGTTTTGCAGCTGGTAGGCTTAGCTGAAGATAAGAAAAAACCAGTAAAAAAACTGTCAAAAGGGATGAAGCAGCGTGTGCTTCTTGCCCGTGCTGTCCTGCACAAACCAGAAGTGCTTTTCCTCGATGAACCGACTTCTGCTTTGGATCCTGGAAATGTTCAAAAGATGCATGATCTACTGCGGGATCTAAACCGAGAAGGAACAACGATTTTCCTGACCACGCACAATATGGAGGAAGCCGCGCAGCTTTGTGATCGCGTAGCGTTCCTGCATGAAGGACAAATACGAGAAATGGATGCGCCGAACCAATTGCAACGTAAATATGCTAAAAATACAATTCATCTGGAATTGAAAGATGGTCGCAACGAAACTATCGAGAATAATCCGACTGGAGCAGAACGACTGTATCAATACATGCAGGCAGAGGAAGTTCTTGCTGTGCATTCCGATCAGCCGACGTTGGGAGATATATTTATTGAAGTGACGGGGAGGAAATTAGCATGAATGCTGCACGAATATCCGCAATGCTTGTGAAAGAATACCATGATGCAAAATCTAATGTTCAAGTTTTATCTGTTGTAATTGTACCTATATTTTTAGCCATTCTTTATAGTCGTATGGATGGTGAACAGAGCTTTGCTGCATCTTTCGTCTTTATTATGACGGTTACATTTGTGACAATGTATGTCCAGGCGCTTCTGCTGGCAGAAGAGAAAGAAAAAAACACGCTGCAAGTCTTATTGCTATCACCCGCTAGCTCTGCAGATATCATGATCGGCAAAAGCATCATATCTGTCATTTTAACGGTTATAGTTTTGGTGGTATCTATGCTGATTATAGATGTGAATGTGGAGAGTCCCATCATGCTCTCCGTCACCTTGGTACTTGGTGTTATTCTTTTTGTTGCATTGGGTACGTTAGTTGGCTTGCTTAGTGAAAACTTGGTTCAGACTACCGTATATCTATTGCCGCTGAGCTTTGTGTTCGGGTTTGGTCCGATGATCCAAATGTATTTCTCAGAAGGTATAGTGGCGGATATATTAGGCTATACGCCAGGAAGTTTTATGATGGAAGCGTGTTTGGCAGCAATTAGCGGGGAGGCCTTCTCCTCTTATCGAGAAGACATCATTTGGCTTGTTGGATGGACAGTAGCGGCTTTAGTTGTTACCTTCATTACCTTTAAAAAGAAAAGTTTATCCAAATAAGAAAGCCGCCCATTATGGGCGGCTTTTCATTTATCCTACACTGCTGCGTTTGCGTAGATCTTCTTCGATTTGTTCCAAGCTTTTCCCGCGTGTCTCGGTCGTGAAGAATTTGACGAATAGGAGGGCAAGGATGCCGATGACGGCGAAAATATAGAAAAGGTAGCTGATACCGATTGCATTGAGCAAAATCGGAAATAGCAATGACACAATCAAGTTTGCACCATGTAGAGCGAAGGTAGCTACACCTGTTCCAATTCCTCGAACTGCTGTCGGGAATAGTTCTGGAAGCATGATCCAAACAACTGGTCCCCATGTTGTCGAGAACGATACGATGAAGGTTCCGAGGCAAATGATGATTGCCCATGTTGCAGCTGTAGAATCAGGTGCCAGTAAGTTAACGGTAGACAGAACTACCAAGCTGATAACCATTCCGATGTTACCTGCCATTAGCAAAGTTTTACGGTTGATTTTATCTACAAAACGGATAGCGATGAGTGTCATTAGTACATTGACTGCTCCGATACCGACAGTACCGAGAATGGCAGCGGAGTTTGCGAATCCGGCGTTCTCCAGTGTGATTGGTGTGTAATAAATAATGGTATTGATACCGATGAACTGCTGGAAGAATGCAATACCCATTCCGGCGATTAAAGCGGGGCGTACCCAGCTGGAAAACAGTTCTTTCATTCCGCCTTCATCTTCTTTTTCTGCTTTCTTAACTTCGGAGACTTCTTCATCAATTGAAGCATTTTCTCCTCGTACACGCTTTAGAATAGCCCGTGCTTGATCTTCTTTTCCTGCTGTAAGGAGCCAGCGTGGGCTTTCCGGCATGAAGAACATACCGACGATTAAGATGATTGCTGGGATAACAGCCAGTCCAAGCATCCAGCGCCATGCGCCTGCATCTGACAGAGCATAGTTAACAAGGTATGAAGACAAAATACCAATTGTAATTAATAGTTGATTCAATGAAGCGAGAGAGCCGCGTTTTTCTTTTGGAGCAAGCTCTGATAAGTAAAGTGGTACAATTGTCGTCGAACATCCAACTGCTAAACCAAGAATGACACGAGCAACAACCATCATTGTTACATTGACAGCAAGTCCAGCGGTCAATGCGCCGATAAGGAATAAGATACCGGCTCCGATAATCGTTTTTTTACGTCCAATTTTATCTGTAACACGGCCAGTGATGGCAGCGCTGATGATAGCCCCTACTAATAGTGAGCTAACGACAAGTCCCTCCGTGAAGGAATTCAGTCCAAGATCTTCGTCGATGTATAGCAGTGCACCAGAGATGACTCCGGTATCATATCCATACAGCAAGCCGCCAAGTGCACCAAAAAAATACAATAAGCCATTGGATTGCTTTTTCTGCATATATTGCTACCTCCTAAGTTGTGCGATAACTATGTTATAATTATGTAAGCCTTTTCCTCTTTCGGTATAAGATGAAACCTTTCCATCTGCTCTCGATTGAAAAGTCCCACAATAAACCATTATAATTTAATAGTATCAGAATTGACTACCTAAAAATGTTATTAGGAGGATTTTGCTTGGCTAAAAAAATGATAGCAATAGACCTGGATGGAACATTACTGAATACTGAGAGTCAAATCCCCGAAGAAAATAAAGCAGCAATCAAGCGTGCTATTGATGCGGATATGCTGGTTTCAATTAGTACTGGACGCGCAACATTTGATGTGAAGTCCCTTGTCGGAGATGATTTGGATATCCCGATCATTGCTTCAAACGGCGGTACGATACATGATGTTGGATATAAATTACTTAACACAATTACATTTGAGAAAGAACTTGCAAGGGAAATAGCGACGTTCCTCATTGAACAGGATATCTACTTTGAAGTGTATACAGAAACAGAGCTGCTTTCTCCTTATAATGGAGAAGAAAAGCTGCAGGCGGAATTAGATAAAGTGATTTCTGCCAACCCTGATGAAAGCCTTGAGAAGCTTTGGATCGGTGCTATGTCCCAGTTCAAGCAATCCGGTATCCGCTTTGTCCCGAATATTGACCATATTTTCACCGATGAGAATACAATATTCAAGATTCTTGTCTTCAGTTTTGATCTGCAGAATTTGGCTAAAGTGTATAAAGCTATTAGACAGAATACGAAGATCGCGGTTACATCCTCTGGTGAGCATATTCTTGAAATATTACCCGAGAAATCTGGTAAAGGCTATGCGGTGACGATGCTTGCTGAAAAATATGGAATTCAGAAGGAAGATATCTACGCAGTAGGAGATAGCCCGAATGATATCAGTATGTTTGAGGTTGCTGGTAACGGCGTTGCGATGAAAAATGCAATGACAGAGCTCATGGAAATTGCTACGCATGTGACAAAGACGAATGATGAGCTTGGCGTAGCATATTTTATTGATAAGCTGATTGCTGGAGAGCAAGAAGAATTGCGACGAGTCGAAGAAGGCGTGTAAGGAAAACCCGATGCAGTAGTGCATCGGGTTTTTACGTTTTCCTGCTAATTTGTTTAGAATTATCCAATAAAGGGGTGCGTAAGCTGCATGTTACATGTAGAATAGAGTGATAATCATTCTCAAAGAAAGAAGTGTGGGTCTTGTTAAAAGAGTTTTTTGCTTTTTATAAACCGTATAAACGGCTTTTTATGCTGGACTTCGGCAGTGCTGTTTTTGTAGCCATTTTGGAGCTGGCTTTTCCAATTGGCGTTAATATGATGGTCGACCGATTGCTTCCGACTGAAAACTGGAGCTGGATTGTGACAGCGTGTATTTTGTTGTTCATTGTCTATGGCTTGAGTACAGTCACACAATACATAGTCACTTATTGGGGACATAAGCTTGGCATCAATATCGAGCGGGATATGCGCAAACAGCTGTTTGAGCATATTCAGAAGCTGAGCTTTCGTTTCTTCGATAATACAAAGGTAGGAAACTTGATTTCCCGATTGACGAACGATTTGTTCATGATCGGGGAAATGGCTCACCACGGTCCGGAAGATCTGTTTATCGCGCTAATGACCATTGTTGGTGCGCTCACAATTATGTTCTTCATCAATTGGCCGCTTGCTTTAATGACAATGCTAGTCGTTCCGATTCTGTTCTGGATTGTTCTTTATTGCAACAAGAAAATGACGGAAGCCTCCAGAAGAATGAACGAAGATACAGCAGATTTCAGTTCTAGAATCGAAAATACTGTTGGTGGTATTCGTGTTGTTCAGGCTTTTACTAACGAAGCGCACGAAGAAGCGCGATTCAAGGTCAACAATGAACGTTACCGTCTGACGAAATTGCTTTCTTATAAAATTATGGCGCTGAATCTATCAGTTACGTATATGCTGATGCGATTCATAGCTGTTTTTCAGTTAATTGCCGGCGCCTGGTTCATTATTCAGGGAACAATGTCTTACGGAGATCTGGTAGCCTTCATTCTCCTGACAAACGTATTCTTCCAGCCGATTCAGAAAATCGGTGCAATCATCGAGCTTTATCCGAAAGGAATTGCTGGATTCCAGCGCTATATGGACATCATGCGGCTTGATCCGGATATAAAGGATGCACCAAATGCCAAGCAGGTTGATGCTCTCACGGGAAATATCCGATATGATAACGTCTCGTTCGGATACAAAGAGGGCAGTTCGATTCTCAAAGATATTAGTTTCTCTATAAATGCAGGAGAGACGGTTGCTTTTGTTGGCCCTTCCGGAGCTGGTAAATCTACGATATGCAGTCTGCTGCCGCGCTTTTATGAGCGTAATGCAGGAGAAATAACCATAGATGGTATTCCGACGAATGAGATGACATTGGCATCCTTGCGAAGTCAAATCGGAATCGTACAGCAAGATGTTTATTTGTTCGGCGGCACTATCAGGGAAAATATTGCTTATGGCAAGTTGGGTGCAACAGATGCTGAAATTGAGGAAGCTGCGAGAAGAGCTCAGCTGACTGATTTCCTTGCTGAATTGCCGAAAGGATTGGATACTGTTATTGGGGAACGTGGCGTGATGATTTCCGGTGGTCAGAAACAGCGTATATCCATTGCGCGTGTATTCCTGAAGAATCCGCCAATCCTCATACTGGATGAAGCAACATCTGCATTGGATACAGAAACAGAAGTTAAAATACAAGAAGCGCTGGATGAGCTGTCAGCAGGGCGTACAACATTAGTAATTGCCCACCGACTGGCAACAATCAAGCATGCTGATAAGATTATAATGGTAACGAAACAAGGTATTACGGAAGAAGGAAAGCATAGCGAGCTATTGCAAAAAGAAGGTGCTTATCGCCGTCTTTATGATGCGCAGTTTGCTCACTAATTCATTAGAAACAGGAAGTTTTCTTCCATTAGGGAGAAACTACTTCCTGTTTTTTCGTAAGATATGAAAGCGTTTTCTATTAATATATGTTAGAATATTTTACAATAAAATTAGAATTATTAGATTTTTTTGACGATATTCTATTGCAGATTCGCTTGTCTTTAGGTAACATCACAGGGAAGGAAAGCTAACATGACTTTTGCATACATAGGAGGAAATGCTAATGAGCACTATTTCGATTGATAATCTTATAAGAAATAAAGCGGAAAAGCTATGCGCGATAAGTGAGCGAATTTGGGAATTTGCTGAATTGCGTTTTCAAGAGAAGCGATCTGCAGCACTTCTTGCGGATGTGCTGGAAGAGGAAGGATTTGATGTCGAGCGCGGCATTGCAGGTATCGAAACAGCGTTCGTAGCAAACTTTGGTGCAGGCAAACCAGTCATCTCTTTTTTGGGAGAATTCGATGCGCTTTCTGATTTGAGTCAGGAAGCGGGTGTAATAGAGCAACAAGTGATTGTTTCAGGAGGGTCGGGTCACGGCTGCGGCCATAACCTGCTCGGTACAAGTGCTCTGGGAGCTGCGTTAGCGGTAAAGGAATATATGCAGGAAAATGGATTGAGCGGTACTGTTCGTTACTACGGCTGTCCAGGAGAAGAAGGTGGATCAGGAAAAACCTTCATGGCTAAAGAAGGCGTCTTTGATGATGCAGATGCGGCTATTACTTGGCATCCATTTACGCATAGCGGGGTGCAAAGAGCCGAGACGTTGGCCAACTACCAAGTATATTTCAAATTTAAGGGGAAAAGTGCACACGCAGCAGGCGGACCTCATTTGGGGCGCAGTGCGCTGGATGCAGTTGAGCTGATGAATATCGGCACTAACTTCCTGCGAGAACATGTTATACAGGACGCTCGTTTGCATTATGCGATTACGAATGCAGGCGGTGTTTCTCCGAACGTCGTTCAGCCTGAAGCGGAAGTTCTATATTTGGTTAGGGCTCCGGAGACAGAACAAGTTGAAAGTATTTATCAGCGCGTAGTGAAAATTGCCAAAGGAGCAGCGCTAATGACGGAAACTGAGCTGGAGATAACATTCGACAAGGCTTGTTCCGGCTTTATCCGCAATACTGTCCTTGAGCAAGTTATGCAGAACGAGGTGGAGCGAGTTCGGGTGCCTGAGTATTCCGCAGAAGAACTTGATTTTGCAAGAGGTATCCAAACGACGCTGAGTGAAGAAGATATCTCTTCAGATAAGCGCTCTATTCTGCAGATAATTGGAAAGGATGCTGCATTGTGGGAAGAAGAGATGGAGACATCACCACTTCTTACAACACCAATTCCGTACCAAGATATAGACAATTTCCAATACGGTTCAACTGATGTGGGAGATGTGAGCAGAATCACACCTACTATCCAATTCCATGCAGCTTGCTTTGCTATTGGTACTCCATTACATACATGGCAAGTAGTGTCCCAGGGGAAAACGCCTCTAGCTCAAAAAGGAATGCTCTATGCAAGTGAAGTAATGGCAGCTACTGCATTATCTCTATTTGATAAGCCAGAACAGCTGAAAGCTGCAAAATTTGAACTGCAAAAGCGTCTAGGACCAAATGGATATACAAGTCCTATCCCGGATGGCATCAAGCCAACCATATTAGCCTAACTAACAGATCGGGGGTAAAGAGATGGAAAATCAAACACAGAATGGCGGCTCGCAGAAGCCTAAAAAAGAAGAGGGAAGGGCCCTCAGGTTTCTCTCTGCAATAGAACGAGCGGGGAATAAGCTTCCTGATCCGTTTATGCTTTTCATTTACTTGGCAGTTTTCATTGCCATTGTTTCCTGGATCATGAGTATGCTTGGCGTATCCGTCACCACACCTGAAAATGAGGTTGTGGAAGTCAACAACATGATTTCAAAAGAAGGATTGATTTTCGCTTTATCCTCTATGCTGGACAACTTCACGGGATTTGCTCCGCTTGGTCTTGTGCTGGTCATGATGTTCGGTATCGGGCTTGCGCAGCATGTTGGATTTTTTGAAGTAGCTATGCGGGGAATGGTAGCAAATATTCCTAAAAGCTTGGTTACGTATATGGTCATCTTCACAGGGGTATTAGGAAATATTGCGTCGGATGCTTCTATGGTAATTATACCGCCGCTTGCTGCAATGATTTATTATTCCGTTGGCAAACATCCGATTGCAGGTCTTTTAACAGCCTTTGTTGCTGTATCAGCCGGTTTCACAGCGAACTTCCTTATTGCTGGAACAGATGTCTTGCTGTCTGGTATTTCGACAGAAGTCATTCAAGGCCGGTATCCGGATGCACGGTCTGTGTCTCCGCTGGATAACTGGTACTTTATGGCGGCTTCAACTATAATGCTCGTATTTGTTGTAGCTTTTATTTCGAAGAAGTTTATTGAACCGCGTCTAGGTGAATTTAATCCTGAATTTGCAGATAAGAGTATCCTGACTGCGAAAATAGAGAAGCTGCGTCCGGAACAAAAGCGCGGTATTCGAAATGCATTAATAGCAGCTGGAATTTATATTGTTCTCGTTTCCTTGCTTATCGTGCCTTCTAATGGTCTTTTGCGTGGAGAAGATGGAGGAGTGCTTCAATCTCCGTTTTTGAGTAATATAGTGCCGCTGATCTTAGTTCTTTTCATCGTATTGGCGGTGTCATATGGTTTTACAGCCGGTACACTCAAGAAGATCTCAGATGTCCCGGAAAAGATGGGTATTGCGATGAAAGAAATGTCAGGGTTCATCGTACTGGTCTTTGCTGCTGCACAGTTCATCGCGTATTTTGAATGGACTAATATTAGTACAATCATTTCGGTGAACGGCAGTAACACTTTGGAGAGCATGAACATGACGGGCATAGGAGCCATGGTAGGATTCACCTTGATTTCATCTATCGTCAATTTGTTCATCACAAGTGGCTCTGCACTTTGGGCACTGCTTGCTCCGGTATTTCTTCCTATGTTTTATCAGTTGGGCTACGATCCAGCTTATACACAGGTGGCTTTCCGTATTGGGGATTCGGCTTTCAATATCCTGTCTCCAATGAATCCATACGTTGTTATGCTGCTTGGGTTCATGAAACGATATGATAAACGAACGGGTCTTGGGACGCTAATGTCTCTCATGCTACCATTTGCACTTCTGATTTTGGCAGCTTGGATCATTATGTTTGTTGTTTGGAGTTTGCTTGGACTGCAGGTTGGTCCAGGTGTTGATATTCGATTATAAGAAATGGGGGGCGCGCCTATGCAGCGCCCTTTTTTATTGACGTTTTCTTTAGAATGCGATACATTAATTACTGAAAGTAACTCGATAATAATAAGTAACTAATAGGTGTTTGTTTAGTCGGGTATGCTATCAAACGGTAGTACAATTTTTGGAGGGATATATAATGACTCAAGATTTTTTCAAAGCTTTAGAAAACAGAAGATCCATTTATGCACTAGCAAAAGAATCTCCAGTTTCTGATGAACGTATTCAAGAAATTGTGGAGTTTGCAGTTAAATACACACCATCCGCATTCAACTCTCAAAGCACACGTGTAATCGTGCTTCTAGGAGACAAGCATGATCGTTTCTGGGATCTTACTGAAGAGCAGCTTCGTGCAGTGGTTCCGGCTGATAACTTTGCACCAACTGAAGAGAAAATCTCATCTTTCCGTAATGGATATGGTACGGTTCTATTCTTTGAAGATGAAACAGTTGTAAAAGGTCTTCAAGAGCAATTCGCACTTTATGCTGATAACTTCCCGATCTGGTCTGAGCAGACTTCTGGTATGCATCAGCTTGTGGTCTGGACTGCATTGGAAATGGAAGGTCTTGGTGCGAGTCTGCAGCACTATAACCCATTAGTAGACGAGGCAATCCAAAAAGAATGGGATATCCCATCTAACTGGAAGCTTCGCGGTCAGATGCCTTTCGGTAAGCCGACAATGCCAGCTGGCGATAAAGAATTCCAACCTCTTGAAGAGCGTGTTAAAGTCATTAAATAATAAAAAAAGTGCTATTGTCTTGTATAGACAATAGCACTTTTTTTAGATATAATTGTTTGAAAATTCTGTTACAGTTATATTACATACGTTTCCATCACTGAGAGCCGGGGTATATAGTAGCTACTAACATAATCAATCACATTTAAATGAAAGGAAGGAAGCAAAGTGAGTGCCTATCCATATAAGAAGTTGCAGCATGCCGGTGACTTGTCGGATGACGAACGAGATGAGATCCTAACAACATTGGAACGATACATGGATTACTTACGAGATGAAATGTCGAAATCAGATGACCTTCCTGCCGTCAAATAAAAAAAGGAGTATCCCGATATGCGGGATACTCCTTTTGCTTTACATTAATGCCGTTATCAAGAATGGCAATGTGATAATTGACAGGATTGCACTGATTACGAATGCAGATGCAACCTCTGTTTCCAAACTCTTGAAGCGAATTGCAATCATAGTTGCAACTGCAGAACCTGGGAAGGATACAAGCAATACTGCTTGTACGAAATCATTGTGTCCTAAGCCAAGTGCAAGTGCAATACCAACCATAACAAGCGGTTGAACAACTGCTTTTAGAATGGCAATTGAAAATGCAGAGAAGCTAAGTTTGATTTTGTTGATACCGATTGTAACACCAACTGCGAATAGTGCAACACCAGAAACAACATCACCAATTTGGTCAAGTGATTTCTCGCCTAGTTCCGGAAGGTGGAAGTTAAAGACAAGAACAAGAATCAAACCGATGATCGGTACACATGCAAGTGGTTCAGTAAGACCATGACCGATGGATTTCATTGTTACTTTGAAAAGACTCTCTTTGTTTTCAGTGGACTCTGAACCATTATTACGTGATCCAACAGTACCAAGGATAGTAGACAATGGATCAAGGACAGCATTTACGATAATACCCATAAGGGCAATTGGAATTGCAATTGCTTCTGCACCGAAGATACTTCCCATAACAGGAATACCCATGAAGGCAAAAGTAGGCTGTGTTGAATTCAATGAGAACATCGTTGAAGTAACGAAGTCATATTTAGTAGTCCATTTTGTAATAAGAAGTAAGACGATGAAAAAGCCGATAACGCCAATTAGCAATGCTCCAAGGAACGATGCTTTATCAAAGATTGTTTCGCGGGAAGTTGTTGTAATCCCAACGAATAAGTGTGCTGGTAAAGCAATTTTTGTTACAAGTGTGTTAATCCCTTTAGATGTTTCTTTGTTGAAGATGCCACGATTCCCAGCGATGAATCCAAGAAGGATTACGAAGAAAATCGGGACTAGTATGATGAAAATTTCACCAAAACTCATGTTCTTTCCACTCCCTACAGTAGTTATAATGCTCATGTTGTCAAAATTAATACAGGTGCCTCCTTTTGGAAGGAGTCACCTGCACCATTAGAAATTCTTTAAAAGCTTAGCCTCTGATGGATTTGTATTCTGGTTTCCAAACAGATTTAGCTAGAAGGTCTTTAATTTCTTCAGGTTTTGCATCAGATACGCCATCTTCGATTGCAGCTTTTGCAACTGCCTCAGCTACAGCGTTAGATACTGGTTGAAGCTCATCGATTGCTGGAAGCAAAGAGCCACCTTGTGTGTTGCTGTTAACCATGTCTGCAATTGCATTAGCTGCTGCTGCGAACATAGGAGCTGTAATCAAGTTCGCTTTAACAGCGATTGATCCAAGTCCAAGACCTGGGAACGCAAATGCGTTGTTAGCTTGACCGATATGGTAAGTTGTACCTTTGTATTCAACAGGGTCGAACGGGCTACCTGTTGCGATTAGTGCTTTACCTTCTGTCCACTCAAGCAAGTCTTTTGGAATTGCTTCCGCAAGTGGTGTTGGGTTGGACATAGGCATGATAACTGGATGCTCTACGTGTTTCGCCATTTCTTTGATGATTTCTGCACTGAAAGCACCAGCTTGGCCAGATGTACCGATTAAGATAGTCGGTTTCACTTGGCGGATAACTTCAGCAAGACCGATGATGCCATCTTCTTTGTTCCAGTCTTTCACTTCATCAGCGGAACGAAGGTAAGGTTTCTGGAATTCAGCAATGCCATCCATGTCATCAGTTAAAAGACCGCGTTGGTCGATAGCCCAGAAGTTTTTCAATGCGTCTTCTTTAGAGATGCCATCAAGTACCATAGTAGCTGCGATTTGGTCTGCGTTACCGATACCTGCAGAACCAGGTCCGAAGACAACTACACGCTGCTCGCTGATTGGTGTGCCAGTAACTTTGGAAGCACTCATAACAGCTGCAAGTGTGATGGCGCCAGTACCTTGGATATCATCATTGAAAGTAAGGATCTTATCGCCATACTTATCGATGATGTTGCGTGCGTTACGGTTACCGAAGTCTTCCCAGTGAAGAAGTACGTTAGGAAACTTAGCAACTGTTTTGCTGATAAATGCATCGATGAATTGATCGTATTGCTCACCGCGTACACGTTTATGACGGTTACCGACGTAAAGTGGATCGTTAAGCAATGTTTCGTTGTCTGTACCAGCATCAATTACTACTGGAAGAACACGGTTAGGATCGATACCAGCGGCAGCTGTATAAACAGCCAATTTACCAATAGCGATATTCAGACCACCGACACCCCAGTCACCAATTCCAAGAATGCTCTCAGAGTCAGTTACTACGATCAAGTCGATTTCATCTGTGTTAAGCAATGTATTTTCGTATGCTTGCTCGATGCTGTCCGGGTTGTTGATATCAAGATAAACACCGCCTGGACGTTGGTACTCGTGGCTGTATTCTTGGATAGCTTGTCCTACAGTTGGAGTATAAACGACTGGAAGCATTTCGCTTAGATGATCAGTCAATAGACGATAGTAAAGAACAACGTTACGGTTGTACAGCTGGTTTAACGTGTTGTTTTTCAACAAATTGTTAGGCTGTGCATTGAACTGCTCGTAAGCACGTTTTACTTGCTCATCTAGTGTTAATACTGTCGCTGGCAAAACACCGTCAAGACCAAGCTCAGCTCGTTCTTCTTTTGTAAAAGCGACACCTTTATTTAGAAAAGGATTTGAAATTAAGTTTTTACCTCTTAGAGAAGTGGATATTGATCCATCTTCGTTATTACGATATGTGTTCATATCTGATTCCACCTTTTCGAATAATTACTTACCTTTTGTAACTGCCACAACCAATTCTATCACTAATCAAATGTTAATCAATTTTAACAAAGTATTTAAAATAACTATTGCAATACTCGAGTTTGTGTGATATTTCACATACTAAATAACCGCTTGGGAAACCGCGGTATCAAAGTATTTTACTGATGTGAAGTAAATTCGATTTTTACTTTTTTATTGTTTTTTTTATTTATAAAAATATACAACGTGCGGTTTGATTTATTATATTTAATTATTCTGACTGTTCGGCTTTTTAATTTAGACCCTTCATGTTAAGCTTGTTTTTATAAGTATAGAAGGGGAGTTAGGTATGGACATTGTGAAAGAATTGAGCAAATTAATTCATCCAGGGAGGATATCAACAGCAACTGCGGTCATTGGCCAGCATAACCACGATGCGTCCTATCACCCTGCGGCTGATCCGGATGTCGTCATCTTTCCGGAAAATACACAAGAAGTAAGCGCAGTTCTTTCGTTTGCGAACGACCATGGAATACCGGTTACTCCTTTCGGAAAAGGCTCCAGTTTGGAGGGGCATGCGATTCCATATGAGGGAGGTATCTCTCTTGACCTTGGGTTAATGAATGACTTGAAGACCGTCGGTGATAACGATGGGTATGTCGTTGTCGGATCAGGTCTAACACAGTTCCAACTGAATGATGCCCTGAAAAAGCATGGATTATTCTTCAGTGTAGATCCTGGAGCGGAAGCAACGCTTGGCGGGATGGCGGGTACGAATGCCAGCGGATCTTATACCGTTAAGTATGGCACGATGCGGGACAATATACTGGATATGGAGGTCGTATTGCCGAGCGGAGAAATCATACATACTGGTTCGAAAGCTGTGAAGTCTTCCTCTGGACTGCATCTATCGGGTTTGTTTGCAGGTTCAGAAGGTACACTTGGTGTCATTACAGAACTCACTCTTCGTGTGTATCCAATACCGGAGGCAAGTGTAGCAGCACGTGCTGTATTCGATGACTTTGAAGAAGCCGTAACTGCTGTGGTGAGACTTCGTACAGCAGGATTAGATTTGGCTAGGATTGAGTTTGTTGACGCGGCCTCAGTTGCACATGTCAATCGATTCGCTAATACATCTTACATTGAACAGCCGACTATCTTTTTCGAGTTGAATGGTGAGGTGGAACATCTTCAGCATCAAATCAAACGGATGGAGGAGTTATTGAAGCCATTTCATGTAGCTGAATTCCTGGCAGAAACCGATCAGGCATCACAGGAACGTTTATGGGATGCAAGGCATAATCTTGCTTATTATTACATACAAGCTGCACCAACAAAACGAATGCTCGTCACAGATGTATGTCTGCCGATTTCAGAGCTTGCGGAGGCAATCCTTCATGCAAGGCAAGCAGTAGATGAAAGCGGATTGGAAGCGGGTATTGTCGGACATGTAGGTGACGGGAATTTTCATATCATTGCGATGGCGGATTTTGAGGATGCAAATGAAGTAACCGCAGCTAAGCAACTCCATAAAGAAATAGTGGACTATGCGCTTGCTCATGACGGTACATGTACAGGTGAGCATGGTGTGGGAATAGGGAAGAAAAGCTATCAGCAAAAAGAACACGGTACAGCTTATGATTTAATGCGAACTATTAAACAGGCAATCGATCCACGCGGCATTATGAATCCAGGCAAATTAATCGATTAAAATAGAAAAGAGCGTATTCCCCCTCAAGAATACGCTCTTTCCTATATGTTTATCCTTTTTTGCTGAATAGGTCTGAAATTGCATGCACCACTTCAATGCCTTGATATGCAAAGATGGATAGTGCGCTAACTGAAAGTGCTATGACCATGATCGCTCTTGCCACAAACATTTTCGTCCCCTCCTTTGGAATGCTAAGAAACCTTTAAGCAAAAGGGAAGACTATTCAGCGGTAACTCGATTGATAGAAGACGGCCAGCAGGAAATGCCGGACCGCCTGTTTAGTCTGCATCATACGTGCTTGCATCATACTTGTGACGAGTAGCACAGGCAGAAAAATCAGGACTGCTGTTTGTGAAATGATCGGGAACCAGTGTTTTTCATCATCCGGCAAATCAGCCTTGTGTATGACGACGTGCTGTGCTTGAATATCATTTGTTCCCAATTGATACATTGGGTGCAGTACCATTACTTGCACCATAATAGACAGCACAAGTCCGATAAACAAAAGAGCAGCTTTACGTTGCATTTCCTCCCCACCTCCTATCCGTTTTGATTTCTTTACTATATACCCATTCTGTAAGAATGTAAATGGTTATTTATCAATATTCTTACTATTCGGAAATTAAAACGCGTAAAAAAACCTGTCCTATCGAAAGGGCAGGTTATTTGAAAAGATTATTATTTTGTTTGGGCTGGTTCATCCGGTGTAACCCATGTTTCCGCCCATTCTCTTATGGAAGTAATCACAGGGTGCAGTGCACGACCCTTTTCAGTCAGTTCATATTCAATACGGACAGGTGTGTCCGGATATACTGTTCTTGTTGCGATGCCTGCTGCCTCTAACTCTTTAAGACGTTCAGAAAGCAAACGACCGCTGATCGGCAGGGACGATTCCAATTCAGAAAATCGCTGTGATCCTTCTAAGAGGCGGAAAATGATAAGGCCAGTCCAACGTTTGCTTAAAAGTTCCATTCCTGACTCAAAGCGCGGACATAATTCTTCGGATTTCATCTATCATCACCTCTGTAAAAACACTGTATACTTCATCTGTTGTTTTTCATTATATATGAGGTTACGAAAAGTAACAAGTATATTGTTCCTATAAGCAGAGGATTACATACTAACTTTCTGGCTAAATATTAAGAAAAATTCTATAATTATAAGGGAAGTATGATGTAGGAGGAGAATAGATGGATCATCATTATTACATAGATTATGCATGTAAATTAGCGGTAGAAAATGTGAACAACGGCAAGGGCGGTCCATTTGGTGCTGTCATTGTAAAGAATGGAGAAATAGTCGGAGAAGGAACGAACTTGGTAACAAGCTTGCATGATCCAACGGCACATGCAGAAATACAGGCTATACGTAACGCAACGAGCAACCTGGGTCACTTCGAGCTGGAGGATTGTATCATATATTCCAGCTGTGAACCCTGTCCGATGTGTTTAGGAGCGATTTATTGGGCGCGCCCGAAAGCATTGTACTTTGCTTATACGAAAAAGGATGCTGCACAAATTGGATTCGATGATGATTTCATCTATCAGGAGATTGAGAAACCATATGAGGAACGAAAAATTCTTACGGTGCAGCTTCGTGATAATCAAACGGCAGATCCGATGAAAGCATGGACAGAGAAAGAAGATAAAGTAGAATATTAAAGAAAAAGGCGATCCTTTTATAACAGGGTCGCCTTCTTTTTATGTGTTGCATTGAATGTGTCGAGATAAGTTAAGAACTCTGACACTTGCAGGGGTTTACTGAACATGTAACCTTGTGCATAATCACATTCTAAGTTTTGCACCCAAGTCAGCTGTTCTTGGCTTTCTACTCCTTCTGCGACAATAGAAAGCTGCAGTTTTTTCGCTAACGTTACAATAGAAGAGACAATGGCCTGGTCTTGAAAATCCTTAGGTAAATTCGCAATGAAAGCACGATCAATCTTTAGTGTGTCAACGGGCAATTGTTTTAAATAGTTGAGGCTGTTGAAGCCTTTGCCAAAGTCATCAAGCGCGATACGAATTCCTAATTTCTTCAGCTCCATTATTGTGTGTGCAGCGCCTTCTACGTCTTGAATTGCAGTTTCCTCTGTTATTTCGATTTCCAGCTTCGTTACATCTACTTGAGGATATCTCTCCATTTGTTTGCGAATGAAGCTCAAAAAGCGATTGTTATAAAATTGCTGTGTGCTGATGTTAACTGCAACATGAAGATCCCAGAAAGCTTCTTTATTCATTTCGGCAAAAACAAGTTCAATCATTTTTCTATCAAGTGCGATGATGTCTCCGTTCTTTTCTGCCAGAGGGATGAATTGGCCGGGCGGAATAATACCGTGCGTAGGATGAACCCAGCGGCATAGAGCTTCGACACCATATACTTGGTCGCCGGAACTTGCCATCTTTGGCTGAAAGTAAACTTGTATTTCTCCATTGGCAATGGCGCTGCATAATTCTGATTCCAGCAGAAGGGGCTGTGAGTCATGCAAGCTGTCATTGGCAAAGAACTTGTAATTTGATCTGCCGCTTTCTTTTGCCAAATACATGGCGATATCAGCAAATCGCATTACTTCCTTACTGGTTGTCCCATTATCAGGAACCAAAGCAATACCGATGCTTGTGCTGACGGTTACTTTCCGACCTTCAATGAAAAATGGCTCTTCAACGCTTTGTATGATTGCTTGTGCCAACATTGTTGCATCTTCCTTTTTTGCATTCGGATAAAGCAACGTGAATTCATCTCCGCCAAGTCGAGCAAGCATACTCTGATCTGGAAGCATCCGTGAAAGGCGCAATGTCACAAGCTGCAGCAGCTTATCGCCGAATTTATGACCGAGCGTATCATTGACTGCTTTAAATCGATCCAGATCCATGAAGAATAGAGCTGCGGGTTCACTTGTACGCTCTTCTAAATAGCCAAGAAGCTGCTGCTCAAAGTAACGGCGATTCGGAATATTCGTCAACTCATCATGGTTTGCGATATATTGTAATCGGTCTGCTTGTTCGGCAAGCTTTTGATCAGTCGAAGTGGAGACGAAAGCCAATACCTGTGTCAGCAGGATGACGAGCATCACGCTAATAGCAAGGTTGATATTATTCGGTGTGAACACCGGTTCTGGCAAAATGGAACCGCTATTCACATGGACAACAGCCGCTTTCATTGCTGTATAGTGCATGCCGCAAATGGCAGTACCCATTGTAATCGCGCTGGCAAACTTAAATAGATGCTGTGTTTGACCAGTCTGGTTTTGGAAGTAGTGAAACAATAGCAGAGCGACGCAGGATGCTATAATAGCAATTATGATTGATAAGTAGTAAAACGGCCCGCCATGATGCATCATGCCATCCATGCGCATGGCCACCATGCCTATGTAATGCATACTTACAATTGCTGCTCCCATAGAGATACTGCCTGCAAAGAGACGGAACGCAGTCATTCTTACCGTAGCAAGGTAAAATGCAATGGAAGTACCAGCAAAAGCGAAGATCACGGATAAAATGACAAGACCGGGATCATAAGTGACTTCCACGGGCAGCTTATAGGCCAGCATAGATATGAAATGCATCGACCAGATGCCGAGTGCCATCAAAAGTGAACTGGAAATAAACCAAAAGAATTTTCGCCAGCCTGCAGTACGGTTTATCCTGGAGCACATATCCAGGGCGATATAGGATGAAAGAATGGCAATAAATATAGAAACGACAACAAAGGTGACGTTATACGTACCAGTGACTTCCTGCATGGAAAACCTCCGAGTTGTTATATAGTCAAATAGTCATAGGGATATTGTATACCCATGGTTACAAAAAGCAAACCAAAATCAGCGAAATAATAGTAAATAATTCTTAATTAGCAGGGAGGATTTGTCATTGCGGAATGATTTTATATACGATGTGATCATCGTGGGCGGCGGAACAACCGGACTGTATACGTCTTTTTATACAAAGCTAAGGAAGATGACGACTTTACTAATCGAAGCTACCTCGGATTTCGGAGGGAAAGTGGCACAATTTTATCCGGAAAAGCACATTTATGATGTAGGTGCTTTTCCCGTTGCAACTGGAGAAGAAATGGTCGATAAACTGCTTGAGCAAAGCAGGAGAGCAGAACCGGAGATTATAACAGGTGAGTTTGTCGAGCAAATAAGAAAGCAGGAAAGTGGAATCTTTGAAATTGAAACATCTGCCGGCAAGCTGTATATGGCTCGGACAATTATTCTCACTAGCGGAATGGGAACATACCAGATGAAACCGCTGCGGCTTGAGGAAGCACCTTTATATGAGGGAAAGAATTTGCATTATTATTTGAAGTCAGCTGAAAAATTCCGGGATAAGCGTGTCATGGTTTATGCAATGAACCGGACAGGTATTGATTGGGCAAGGGCACTCGAGAAGACGGCAAAAGAAGTGACATTAATTAATCAACGAGATTATTTCCTGTATACGCCGCCCCAAGTAATCGATGAACTTGAGAATACATCAATACGCGTGAAATACAATCATAAAGTCACCAAGCTATTAGGAAACAGCCAAGGATTGCACACTTTATTGGTGGAACAGGATGGTTTGGAAATGATGTATGAAACGGATGCACTGTTATATTATGAAAATGTAAATCTTACGCAGACGCCATTTGCCAGCTGGGGAATTGAAACAGATAAAAACAAGGTTATCGTGGATTATAGTATGGCTACTAATGTACCAGGCATCTACGCAGCAGGAGATGCTGTGCATTATGCCAATAAAAATATGCTGATTGCAACAGGGTTCGCGGAGGCAATCACTGCCGTAAATAGTGCAAAACTGTATTTGGATCCATCAGCAAGTGCACAGGTTTACAGTACAATTGAATACCAAAAAAATAGAGGCTGATAGCAGCCTCTATTTTTGTAGTATTTCACGTTCGAGCATATGAGCTACGCCATCATCCTCGTTCGTTTCGGTTGTATAATCACAATGCTGTTTTACCTCTTCGGTTGCATTGCCCATCGCTACCTTCGTACCAGCGATCTCCAGCATCGGCAGGTCATTCATGCTGTCCCCGATTGCAATAATATCTTCTTGCTTCATGTCTAATTTCTTTGCTAGTTTTTTCAAAGCGTTTCCTTTTGAAGCTTTAGCATCAACGATTTCTAAATTAAAATCGGCTGAAGAAAATAAATTCAGTCCTTTCTTGCTTAAAGTATCAGCCGCTACGCGTCGTCTTTCTTCATCAAAGCTTACAATCGTTATTTTGTAAATTTCTTTTTTTGATTGAAAGACATCGATATAGTCCTCTATCTCTTGGATATTCGCCTGTCCAAGCTGGCGCTCGCGAGCGCTCTCCATCTCACTTCTGTCCGTGTTCTGGACGATATCCATTTCATCCTGGAGCAGCTGTTTTGCTTTATTCGTTATGAAGATGTCATTATCCGTGACGATTTCATAATAATAGTTTTCTTCATTAAGCCAAGTAATAATTTCTTTTGCGTAAATTGTTTCCATTGGCAAAGCAACAGACAAATTCCCTTCTGGGTCGTAAGTGGTAGCTCCGTTTGCTCCGATAACCCAAGTAGAAAGCTGCTCATTTTGAAAGAGACGCTGCACATCGAAGTTTGCTCTTCCTGTTGCTATGACAATTTCTGCTCCTTTTTGCTGCGCTTTTTTTACGGTGCTGGCATGCAGGGAGGATATAGTGTAATACTGATTAAGAAATGTTCCATCTAGGTCTATTGCTACTAATTTGCGCATTTGATATTGCTCCTTTACTCCTTTTTTACATACATTCCCTATTTCGGATAGGATGTAAACTGACGAAATTAGGGTAGTAAAGTATAATAAGGAGTCAAGCCGCTCACAATTTTAACAATACATATAGAATGGTTCATACCTAATGGAGGGAAAAGAATGGCTGGGAAATTACTATCCGTAATTGTGCCTTCGTTTAATGAAGCGGAAAATGTTAAGCTCTTTTATGAAGAACTTGCCAAAGAATTACAATACTCACCTTATGACTACGAAGTGATTTATGTGGATGATGGCAGTTCTGACACCACGCTATTGGAACTGAAAGAATTAGCAGATATGCATTACAATGTGCAGTATGTGTCTTTCACAAGGAATTTCGGAAAAGAGGCGGCAATACTGGCCGGCTTCCAACATGCAAAAGGCGATTGTGCAGTCGTCATCGATGCGGATTTACAGCATCCGGTTGCGCTGCTGCATGAGTTACTGGCCGGTTTTGAAGAGGGTTATGATCAAGTTATTGCACGAAGAAACAGAAAAGGTGAAAGCCTTCCACGCAAAGTGCTTTCGACTATGTACTATAAGATCATCAATCGGTTCATCGATGTTCGTATCCAAAATGGAGTAGGAGATTTTCGTTTGCTCAGCCGCCGGGCCATCGACGCACTGTTAATCCTGAGTGAGGGCAATCGATTCTCCAAAGGATTGTTCTCTTGGATTGGCTTTGAGCAGAAAACAGTTTATTATGACAATGTTTCCCGTCAGAATGGGGAATCAAAGTGGTCGTTCGGGAAACTGTTCGATTACGGCATCGATGGGATTGTTTCCTTCAACACAAAACCATTGCGGGTCTGCTTATATGCCGGATTCATTGTGCTATTCCTTTCGCTGGCATATATTCTGTATACGTTTGTGGAAGTGCTTGTCCGAGGAGTGATCACTCCTGGTTATTTCACTTTGATTACCGCCATCCTTTTCTTGGGCGGGGTACAGCTTGTGAGTCTAGGTGTAATCGGAGAGTATATAGGAAGAATCTATAACGAAACAAAACGCAGACCGCATTACCTAGTAAAAGATACGAATATCGAGGCAAGGAAAAGCTATGAAAAAAATATGGAAGCTTGAGTTTACACGTTTTATCATCGTAGGTGTGCTGAACACCATCTGCTATTACCTGGTATACCTGTTCTTCTATCAGCTTGCAGATGTTCATTATCTCGTATCCCATTGGATTGGGACTATTATCAGCATGATTTTCTCGTTTTTCTTGAACAGTTATTTCACGTACGGCGTACGGCCAACGTGGCGGAAGTTTTTCCAGTTCCCGCTCACGCAGGCTGTCAATATAGCCGTATCATCTGTTTTGGTGTACATATTCGTTGAAGGCTTCGGCTGGAGCGGTACAGTAGCGCCGATCGCGGCTGTATTCTTCACTGTGCCGATCACGTTTGTTATCACAAGTAAAATTATGAAGAATGGACGTGAGGATGTAACACATGAAGCGTAGTTGGAAAGTGGTGCTGCTCGTTTTAGCAGCACTCACATTTGCTGTTTTGGTACATATGCATTTCATCAAGGAATACTTTGACGGTCGTTTCATGCTGGGACCAAATGATGGAATGGCGCAAATGCTGCCATTTAAGCAGCATTTATATGAACAATATACGCAGGGGAATTTTTTCTATTCATTCTCCTTTGGGCTTGGCGGCGGTATTTACAGTCAGCTGGCTTATTATTTCTCGACGAGCATTGTTTATTTGCTCACATTGCTTGGGATAAGGCTCCTGGACATTGCCAATGTGATTGGAAGCCCTGATGTTATCACATGGGCAAAAGCTATCCTGCCAGTTAGTATCATTAGGCTTACAGCTGCGCTCTTGCTGGCGGTTGGTGTGTTCCGATACTTACGAATACCGCTTCTGCCCGCATTTATCGGAGCGTGCTTTTATGCTGGCAGTGCCATTTACTTCAGGCATGTCGTGTATTGGGAGTTTTTCGCTAACGCTTTTCTTTGGCTGCCGCTTCTAGTACTTGGAGTGGAGAAAATTATCCAGGAGCGGAAACCTTACTGGTTCATTGCCGCAGTGGCCATATCCGTATTCGATAATTTCTATTTTTCATACATAAGCTTTATTTTTATTGGAATCTATGTGATAGCGCGATGGTTCATTAAGTTATCAGAAGATGAGTTGCCTATCAAATCCCAGTTGCTCTATTTCATCCCGGCTATTCTGCTTGGGTTCGGGATCGGTTCCATTTCATTTATCCCATCTGTTTATGCTTTTTTGAATAATTACCGGCCGGCATTCGAAGATCCGATACCGTTTTATGGGAATGATGATAACATCTTATTCACAAGCAGAACCTTACTTCTGCCGGTATTGTTTGTCTTTTTAATGTGTGTAGCAGGACTTTATAAAAACAAGCTTTTCCGATTGTTCGCTCTGTTAAGCATCTTGTTCATTTTCTTCCAGGGAAGCCCCCGTATAGCGAGTATCTTTAACGGTTTTTCAGCTCCGCAATATCGATTTGAGTACTTAACCATGTTCGTTGTTGCAGGAACTATCGCTGTGGGAATTACACAATTGCACAAAGTGAAGAAATGGCATCTGCTGGCTGCAATAGGGATTACAGCTATTTTGTATAGTCTTTATCTGCACCATGATCTGACACTTGATTGGGCAGATGAATGGGCGAAGTATGTCTTGGCAGGAGTAGCGCTTGTGCTGCTGGCATTCCTTTTCTATATTTTAAAAAGGAAAGCATGGATGTTAGGAATTTGTTTGATAGTTGTTTTTGCAACGTATATACCGCTAATCAATTCTCATCAAGAAAAGCAGCTCTCTGATGCAGGGAATGTAGATAATTCAACGCTCCAGCTCCTGACAAGTGACAAATATGCAAGTAAAGAACAGCAAGAACTGATACATGAAGTGCTTGGATCAGACGATAACTTTACCAGGCTCGAATGGAAGACAGATGATAGTAATAATACAAATATGGTCCAAGGTTTTCCGGGAATCAGTATTTACTCTAGCATTCTTAATAAGGAGCTGCTGTTTTTCTATTATCATGATTTGAACATAGATATGAAGCGGGAAAGCGTGAGCCGCTATTCAGGCTTCGGGAACAGAGCGAACTTATATAGTATGCTGAACGGAAAATATATAATGTTCGATAAACAAGAGGCAATTGCTGCACCATATGGGTTTAAACCGTACATGGAAAGTAGTGATTATATTGTTTACCAGAATGAAAACTTACTGCCATTTGCGAGAGTCACTGCTAATGTGTTTCAGGAGAATGACTTGGAAAGTCATACACCGCTTGAACGGGAGCATGCCATGCTTGATGGTATTATTCTTTCAGACGGCGGTTCGACTAAAGATGCGGAAGCACTTCCGAATCTGATGGATCAAGTGTCAGTAGAAGCGGCAGGGGGTACTTATCAAGATGGGCAGCTTCAAGTAGAACAAACAGAAGGCGGCCTGGATCTGCAGCTTGATGATGACTTACCGAAGACAGGTGATTATTATGTCAGTTTCTATCTGAAAAACAACGATGTGAGCGCACCATTATATGATTTGACTGTCAATGAGTTCGAAACAGACAGAAAATCGCAACAGTCTATTTATCGTACGAAAATCGATGAATTGACAATTCGAGTGCAAGCAGCTGATACAATCCGGATACGCTTGCCGGAAGGAAGCTATACTATCGAAGATTTTAGTCTGCAGCATGAAGATTATCAAAAGCTCGATTCTGCTGTAGCACAAGCGGAGGACATTCCGTTTACTATCGGCCGCAGTCAGGTTACGGTAGACTATAATAATCAACAGGAAGACAGCTATCTAAAAATACCAGTACCTTACGAAAAAGGCTGGCAAGTTTCAGTTAATGGTGAAAATCAAGAACTTTTGCAAGCAGATTATGCGTTCCTTGGCGTACAGCTGCAGAGCGGAGAAAACCATATTGTCTTCACTTATCGGCCGCCGTATTGGAATTTGCTGCTTGTTCTATGTATTGGAAGTCTTATTGTTTCACTAGCATGGGGAATCTTCTTACGAAAACGTCATATGGCGGGTGAGAAAGGTGAAAAAGAAGCGTAATAGAAAACAGCAACAACTATTTACAGCATTTGGAACAGTACTTTTATTCGGTTTGGGTCTGTTCTTTCTGCTGTTCATTCTTTCCGTTGTGGTAGAGAATGACGGCACTGAGCAGCAGGAAGGCAGAGTACTGTCTGAAGATGTATTGGCTTATCGGGATACGATAGAGCAGGAATTGGCTAAATCGAATCAGGAGTCTCTGGCACCGCTTGTTCTCTCTGTCATGATGCAGGAATCTGGCGGCAGAGGAGATGACCCGATGCAAGCCTCTGAAAGCAAATGCGGTGAAATTGGCTGTATCGAGGATCCGGAAGAATCGGTTGCCTACGGAATCGCGCATTTCCTCCGTATGCTGGAAGAAGCGGATGGAGAGGAAGATGTAGCCATCCAGTCTTATAATTTCGGTGCCGGCTTTATCGGTTTTGTTAACGAAAACGGTGGAGCATTTAGCGAAGATCTGGCAGTTGAATTTTCTCAGGAGCAATATAAGAAGGTCGAAAACCCAGAGATTTATCGCTGTATACGCCCGGAATCAGAAGAACTGGATGCGTGCTACGGAGATATTCAATATGTAGAAGCCGTCTATAGTTACTTGCCGGCTGCTCAAGAAGCTTTTAAAGACAAATGACCCCCACTGCTTAAGCAGATGGGGGTTTGAAATTAGAGAATACATTGAAATCACGCCACGCCTCCTCGATTGTTCGGAGGCGTTTTTTTACGTCGGCAGCCTTTTCTTTTCCAATCAAAGCGATAAACGCATGAATCAAGCTGATTGGAGCAGTCAAGGAATGCGTCAGTGATGGAGATTTACTAGATGCCATGAATGAATAATCAGCCGCTGTAAGCAATGGAGATGACAGCCCATCTGTAATGGCAATTGCTTTTGCGCCACGGTCCTTGGCCATTTGGAACAATCGCAGCGTGTGATTAGAATAACGCACAAAGCTTAAAGCGATAAGCGCATCGTCTTCCCGTATCGTAGAGATCTGGTCTATTGCTCTGTCAGATGGTTCGACAATTTCTACATTCTCAAAAATAAAAGAAAGATGATAATGCAATAGGTCTGCAACACTGACTGCACTGCGGTTCGCTAAAATAAATATTCGCTTGGAATTGATTACTGTATCAGCTGCTGCATGGAAGGCCTGCATATCGATTGCCTCCATCGTTTCCTGGATGTTCGCTTGATCACGCAGGAAGATGGCATACAGGTCCTGATCCTCTGACTGGGCTTCTTCTGAAGGATGCTTGAAACGTTCGGTCGCACTCAACTGCTCTTGCATAGCGTTCTGCAAGGCGAGCTGCATCTCCGGAAAGCCGCGATAACCCATAAAAGCAGCAAAACGAACAATTGTTGCATCACTCACATCTGCTGCATTCGCCAGTCCCTCTACATTGAGGAAAGGTGCCTGATTCGGATGTTCGATAATGAAATTGGCAATTTTCTTCTGGGACTTCGACATCTGCTCCCGCTGACTGGAAATACGATGGTATATATCCGGCATGACGGAAAAGACCCCTTTCACTTTTCAAAGTTTACGCAAATATACGTCTTCAACTTCGTGATTGTTTCCCTTACGGAGAATAAGATCGGAACGGCCTTTTGTTGGTAAGATGTTCTCATGTAAGTTTTTCGCGTTTATTTCCTCCCAAATTGTGTCCGCTGATTCCAATGCCTCGTCAATAGAAACTTCTGCATAATGACGGAAGTAGGATTTGGGATCTTGGAAGGCTGTTGCACGCAGCATAAGGAAACGTTCTTTATACCATTTTTCAATGTTTGATTCGTCAGCATCGATATAGATTGAGAAATCGAAGAAGTCGCTGACAAAGAATTGATATTCCTTCTTCACTTGCAGAACATTCACACCCTCAACAATCAGAATATCTGGATCAGATACCAATTCTGTTTGCTCAGGCAGTACATCGTAAGTGAGATGAGAATACTGCGGCCCCATAATATTTGTGTTTCCAGCTTTCACCTGACCCATAAAATCGATTAATGCCTTTATATCGTAGCTCTCCGGGAATCCTTTACGCTGCATCATCTGCTTTTCTTTAAGAACAGCATTCGGATACAGAAATCCATCTGTTGTGACAAGCTCTGTTTTCTTATCAGGCAATGCACGGGAAAGCATTAATTGAAGTAATCGGGCGATTGTACTTTTTCCAACAGCCACACTTCCTGCGATACCGATGATGAAAGGAACTTTTTTCTCGTTTGTACCTAGGAAGTTACCTGCTTTAGCATGAAGCATTTCAGCTGCCTCCAGATAATAAGAGACAAGCTTAGTTAGAGGCATATAGGCAGTTTCTACCTCGGATAAAGAAATTCTCGTATTTATTCCCCGGATTTCCTCAAGCTCTGTTTGAGTCAGGGGCGGTGTTTTAGTCTCTGAAAGAGCTGCCCACGCCTCCCGGGGGAAATGATAGTAAGGTTTGTATGTATGCATGTTTACCCTCAACTTCTGTCTGCGGATTTGAGAAATAGTGCAAAGTAAAAACGTTTACAAATACTTTTCCATTTTACTACGACAAAATTTAATAATCCAGAGCTGAATCTTGGGGTATAGAAGAGTAGGTATTTCTTGCATAACTTGTATATACAAGTTATGCTATCATTGTATTCGCTTACATTATAAAACTAGGGTGAGGTGGCAGAGGTGGATCTAAGACAACAGGCAGAAGAAATACTGGCAGCGCTTGGAGGAAAAGAGAATATCCAAGCTGCGACGCATTGCGTCACGCGGCTGCGGCTGGCGTTGGCGGATGAAGGTAAAGTCGATAAAGAGGCACTGCAGAACATTGATGTTGTAAAAGGTTCTTTTTCAGCAAATAACCAGTATCAGGTTGTAATCGGTCAAGGTACAGTTGATAAAGTATATAAAGAATTTATTCAGATTGCTGAAGTCGGAGAATCTACAAAGGATGAAGTGAAGGAAACTGTAAGTAAGAAGGGGAATCCACTGCAACGGGCATTAAAAACGCTTGGCGACATTTTCATACCGATTTTGCCAGCCATCGTAACTGCGGGTCTATTGCTAGGTATTCATAACATCTTAAATAATCCAGGTATTTTCTTCGACAGTGCATCTATCATTGAGGTTTATCCACAGTGGGCAGGCATTGCTGACATGATTTATGTAATCGCTAACACGGCATTTGCCTTCCTGCCGGCACTGATAGGGTGGTCGGCAGTCAAGAAATTTGGCGGCAGTCCGCTGCTCGGGATGGTACTCGGTTTAGCTTTGATTCATCCGTCTCTATTAAATCCGACTGATTATGCTAGTGCTGCCATGGAAGGGAATGCTCCGGTATGGAATTTATTTGGACTGGAGATTCAGCGTATCGGATACCAAGGGCAAGTGCTGCCAGTACTTTTTGCGGCATGGGTTTTAGCTAAAATAGAAATTTTCCTGCGACGCAAAGTACCTGATAGTTTTCAGCTGCTCGTTGTCGCTCCTGTCGCGCTTTTGCTTACTGGTATTATAAGCTTCATCGTGATCGGACCAATTATGTTCATCGTCGGGAATGCCATTACAGATGGATTCGTAGCTGTATTCGATACTGTCGCTCCAGTTGGCGGTTTGCTGTATGGAGCTTTGTATGGAGCTTTGGTTGTTACCGGACTTCACCATACATTCCTTGCTCTGGATTTGCAGCTGATTGCTAATACTGGCGCAACATTCTTATGGCCAATACTGGCACTGTCTAATATATCCCAAGGTTCTGCGACGCTTGGTGTGATGCTGGCAACGAAGGATGAGAAGCTGCGAGGGCTATCGCTGACGGCCTGGATCAGTGCTTGGCTCGGAGTTACAGAACCAGCTGTATTCGGTGTTAATCTGCGATTCCGCTATCCGTTCTTCCTTGCTCTCGGGGCTTCGGCTGTTGCGGGAACATTTATAGCCTGGAGAGGTGTGGAGGCAAGCTCAGTAGGAATCGGCGGCGTCCCTGGTATCTTTTCTATCCTGCCGGGAAGCTGGGGAGCATTTGCAATCGGTATGGTGATAGTCATTGTAGTACCGTTTGTGACAACTTATCTAGTAGCTAAAAGAAAAAAGAATGTGTAACAAAGGAAAGGAGATTGTAAATGAGTGAGCCATGGTGGAAGAGAAGTACTGTATATCAAATTTACCCAAAAAGCTTTCATGATACAAAGGGCACTGGGACGGGGGATCTGCAAGGAATAATTGAAAAGCTGGATTATTTGAAGGAGCTCGGTGTTGATATGGTGTGGCTGACACCGATCTACCGCTCCCCGCAGCATGATAATGGCTATGATATCAGTAATTATTACGAGATCGAGCCGGCTTACGGCACGATGGAAGACGTGGAACGATTAATTGAGGAATTGCATGATCGGGATATGAAGCTGATGATGGATATTGTCATCAATCACACCTCAACAGATCATGAATGGTTCCGCCAGGCAAAATCGTCAAAGGATAACCCTTACCGTGATTATTATATTTGGCGAGATTCGCAAGATGGTGCAGAGCCAAACAACTGGGTATCCAAGTTTGGCGGTGGCGCTTGGGGGTTGGAAGAGCATACGAATCAGTATTATTTGCATTTGTTCGACAAGACACAGGCGGATCTTAACTGGGAGAATGAGAAGGTTCGGAAAGATTTGTTCAAGATGATGAATTTTTGGGCAGAAAAGGGTCTTGACGGATTCCGGCTGGATGTTATCAATCTTGTTTCAAAAGTTCAGAGCTTCCCAAATGACCAAAATGCTCCAGATGGTCAGTACGGGAAGGAGTACTACACAGACGGACCTCGAATTCACGAATATATGCATGAAATGAATCAAGAAGTTTTCACACCTCATAGTCTGGTAACAGTTGGGGAGATGTCGTCTACAAGCTTGGCTGCCTGCCAACAGTATACAAAACCAGATGCCCAGGAGTTGAGCATGACGTTTAATTTCCATCATCTGAAAGTGGATTATGATAATGGTATGAAATGGACAGATGGCAAGCTGGAATTCATTAAGCTGAAGCAGATTTTATCTGACTGGCAAATCGGTATGCATGAAGTGGGCGGTTGGAATGCCCTTTTCTGGTGCAATCATGATCAGCCGCGTATTGTCAGCCGATTCGGAGATGACGGTCAATATTGGAAAGAATCAGCGAAGATGCTGGCAACCGTTCTGCATATGATGCAAGGAACTCCTTATATATATCAAGGAGAAGAGATAGGGATGACGGATCCGAAGTTCTCTAGCATTGAAGATTATAAAGATGTAGAAACCCACAATGCCTTCCAAGCGCTAAAAGAGGAAGGAATGGACAGTGAACAGGCTTTGCAAATTATCCAGCGCCGCTCCAGAGATAATTCGCGAACTCCGATGCAATGGAACGAAGGGCACAATGCCGGCTTTACTAATGGAAAGCCGTGGCTCGCAGTGGCATCGAATTATGAAGCTATTAATGTGGAAAAGGCGCTGCAGGATGAGGATTCGATTTTCTATCATTATCAAAAGCTGATTCGCTTACGGAAGGAATATGCTATCATAACCCATGGAGACTATGAACCGATATGTATGGATGATGAGCGTCTCTTCTGTTATGAACGGAAGTGGAATGGTGAAAAACTGCTAGTTGTTGCGAATTTCTTCGGTGAGACAGCAGAATTTTCCTATCCTAAAGAACACATAGCAAAAGCAGAAATCCTGCTTTCCAATTATGAAGATAGTCCGTCGGATTACAGAAAGATACGGCTTCGTCCGTTTGAAGCGGTCATTTACCATATTAAAGCGTAAAGGCCTGATGTGGATGGAGAAGAAATTTCAAGCAATCTATGATTTGTTAGCAAAAGAAATCCAGACAGAAAAAATTAAGGCAGGACAGCTGCTTCCTTCTGAAAATGAGCTGACGGAAAGATTCACGACATCCAGAGAAACTGTTCGTAAAGCCTTGCAATTGCTGTCCCAGAATGGGTACATCCAAAAGCTGCAAGGAAAAGGATCGGTCGTGCTTGAGCAGGATAAGCTGCCTTTGCCGGTAAGCGGACTTACGAGCTTCAAGGAACTGTCCCGCTCAATGTCGCAGAAGGTAGAGACAATTGTAACGTCACTTTCTTGTAAAAACGCGCATGGTTTAATCCAACAGGTGCTGCAATGCGAGGAAGGTACGCCTGTTTGGGAGCTGCATCGCTTGCGTAAACTGGATAATGAAGCGGTCATCTATGATAAAGATTTCTTATTGAATGAACTTGCTCCTGGTTTGACAGAAGAAATTGCAGGTGACTCGATTTATGATTATCTGGAGAAGGAACTTGGATTGTCCATCAGTTATGCAAAAAAAGAAGTAGTCGTTGAAGAAGCTCAAGCGGAAGATAAAGCCATTATGGATTTGGGAAGTTATCAACAGCTTGTCGTCGTGCGCAGTGCTGTTTATCTTGAGGATACAACTTTATTCCAATATACCGAGTCAAAGCATCGACCGGATAAGTTTAGATTTGTCGATTTTGCTCGAAGAACAAAATGAGAAAACAATAAAATGTGCATAGCTTAAAGGCTATGCACATTTTATTGTGGGTAAAGAGGAGCTTGTACACAGAAAGATTCTGTTTGTTCACATAATTTGTGTGTAACATAAGTTATACACAGAAAAATTTGACGAATGCTGGTGCACAATATTTTATCCACAAGTGGATATCGATTAAGAGCGGATTCGCTTGCCTAAAATAACTAAATCCCGCTCGATCCCATCCAATTCGGCTACGTTTGGCATATCAGCCCAGCGTTCAAATCCGAAGCGTTCGAAGAGCTTGATGCTCGGTTCATTATGGCCAAAAACAAATCCTAGAACTGTTTTGAAATCCAGCGTCTCGGCCTGATCAATGACGAATTGCAGCATACTTCTTCCGAGTCCTTTTCCTCGAGCATCTTGATGAAGATAGATGCTGACTTCCACGGTTTTATGATAAGCAGCTCGGCCATAAAACGGCTCCAAGCTTATCCAGCCTAGTATATTCCCGTCTTCTTCCACAACCCAAAGCGGTCGCTGTTCCGTATGGTGCTGAAACCAATCCAGTCTGCTTTCCACTGATATCTCTTCCAAATCTGCAGTGACCATTCTGCCGGCAATCGTGGAATTATAGATAGAGACAATTGCAGGAAGATCATGAATTTCTGCGATGCGGTATTGCATGTCTATTCCCCCATGTTTTTTGGCTTATTATACTAAACGATTGGATAGAAGCATAGTCTAGTTCAATTTGGGGTACAAGATAAGTAGATGAACAGGCAGATGAGAGGATGTGGATTATGTATTCTGTAACTTTCGGTAAATTACTGCAGTTCGCTGCTATTGGCTTAGTGATCGGCTTTATCATCGGCATGGTCGCCATGCTCGGCTTTGACTTAAACTTTATGGCTATGATTCTAAGTGTGCTGCTCAGCATTATTGGAGCGTTCGCAGCAGGTATGTATGCTGAGTTGTATCATATAAGGCAAGCAGTAAATGAACAGACTGAAAAGACATTGAAAAAGAGAGTGTAACAATATGTTTCAGCTGCTATTTCTAGCAGTTGAAATTTTTTTTAATAAAATTTATTTCACATGTATGAAATATTAATGTATACTAATACTAGTAGAAAGCAGTAATTGGGGGTCTGTAAGTGGAAAGCAGAGATATGGTTGATTTTATCGAATTAGTACGTAATGTCAATAAAGCGTTGCGTAAGGAATGGGATTTTCAGATTTCCGGGCCGCAGCTCGTATTATTGAGGTTGTTAAAAAATAATGGTCCGATGCGCATGTCTGATTTAGCTGAAGAAGTAGGGATCAGCTTTAGCGGAGCAACGAATTTAGGAAACCGTATGATTAAAGAAGGCTATTTGGAACGTATTCATTCTGAGAAGGATCGTCGGGTGGTTATGCTTGCGATCACGCAAAAAGGATCCGATTTTTATGTGAGCTTTTCTGGAGCAAGAGACAAAGCCTTTGGTTCTTTCCTGGATAAATTGACGGAAGAAGAGAAAAATGAGTTCATCCGGCTAAGCCGTAAGATGCTCGCTGATTAATAGAAAGGGGATGAGTGTATGTCGGACATTCGTAATGAAACGATACCCGATGGACACGAAATTGAACAAGCTGAAAATGAAATTAAGGAAGATGCACATAGTATAAAACGGATTTTCCGGCAACCGAAGGCAGCATGGGCGGTTGCTTTTGCATGTGTCGTTGCATTTATGGGGATTGGTCTTGTTGACCCGATTCTTCCATCTATTGCAGCACAAATGGATGCAACGCCAAGTCAAGTAGAGCTATTATTCACGAGTTATTTGCTCGTTACCGGAATTATGATGTTAATCACAGGTTGGTTATCCAGCAGAATTGGTCCGAAAATGACATTGCTTATTGGGCTGGTCATTATTATTTTATTCTCGACTTTAGGTGGCCTGGCTGGCAGTGTAGACGAACTAGTCGGGCTCCGCGCAGGCTGGGGACTAGGTAATGCATTATTTATCTCCACTGCACTTGCTGTAATTGTTAGTGTTGCCAGTGGTGGCTCAGCTGTAGCCATCATGCTTTACGAAGCTGCACTTGGATTAGGGATGTCTGTCGGACCGCTTTTGGGTGGTTTGCTCGGGTCCATCCACTGGCGCGCACCATTCTTTGGTGTGGCGGTCTTAATGCTGATTGGTTTGCTGGCGGTATGGATATTACTCACAGATATGCCTAAACCAACAAAGAAAATTCCGCTTTCAGCACCATTCCAGGCATTGCGTCACCCGGGACTTTTGACAATAGGGCTGACAGCACTATTTTATAACTTCGGTTTCTTCACCTTACTGACATATTCACCATTTGTTTTAAATTTAGGTGAATTCGGTATTGGTTTCGTATTCTTTGTCTGGGGCGTTATGCTGGCAATCGGGTCGATCTTTATTGCACCGTCCTTCGAAACGAAGCTGGGTACGAAAAAATCACTTAGTATGGTAATGGTCGGTATCATAATTGTGTTGGCTTTGATGGGTATTGGCGCAGATTGGCCGGTATTCCTAATTGTGATGATTGCATTAATGGGATTATTACTTGGTATTAATAATACTGTCATGACAACAGCTGTTATGGAAGTATCACCAGTTGAGCGTTCTACAGCATCAGCTGCATATAGTTTCTTGCGTTTCACCGGTGGTTCGATTTCACCATGGCTCGCTGGTAAAGTGTCAGAGCATATATCGATTGGAGCACCATATTATGTCGCTGCAGCAGCGGTGCTCGTTGGATTGCTATTATTCACCGCTAGAAGAAGTGCGATGGATCGTTTGAGTTAAGGGAAAGCCATGATCATTTGATCATGGCTTTTTTTTTGTATGGGAAGACAAAGGTAAATGCTATAACTGTATTTCGGATTATGATACGCTGATAGTATTCGAATTTAAAGCAATTGGAGGGGATTCCATGTATATCGTCCATTCGATTTTTGATGTTCCAGCTGAAAAGGCAGAAGAAGTTATAGCAATTTATAAAAACCGATCGAAATTAGTGGATCAAGCACCTGGTTTCCGAAAGTTCCAACTGCTGCATAATCAAAAAAAGCCAGGTGAGCTGACCGTAGAAATCACCTGGGAGGACAAGCAGAGCTATTTAACCTGGGTGAGCGGAGAAGATTTTAAGCGAATCCATGATCTGGAGAAAAAGTATCCGGATCAAGAGCTTGCAGCTATCCGGCCGACCGTCAAAATGTTCGAGGTGGTGGCTCAATGAACCAGCAATTTAGTAACGATGCATTGCTCGATAAAATCGTAGAGGAGATATTCAACGCTTATCCTTCTTTATACGAGCGATACGGCGAGAACGGAAAAAAGCGGACGAGAGAAGACAATCAGCACCATCTTGATTATTTGCAGTCAGCTTATGAAGCAGATGACTCAAAGCTGTTTGTGGACTACACCGTATGGCTGCATGAGCTGCTGTCTGCACGCGGAATGAATGAAAAAATCATTATTGATAATTATGAGCGGCTCATCCCGCTTCTGAAAGATCACATGGATAAAGGGAAATACGACTTTTTTAAAGCATGTCTGGTAGAAGGAATTCAGGTTTTGATTGCAGAAAAGAAAAAGGACGAAGAAGACAACTGAGGGTGATACGTGATGACAGAAGCATGGCAGCATTTTGCAGCTGCGTTGCTTGCAGGCGATGAGCGGCAGGCGTACACAATTTTAATAGAGAATACAAGACCGAGTATACGTGTGTACAAGGAAATCATTACACCGGCGATGTACGACATAGGAGAAAAATGGCTGCGTAATGAAATCACGGTAGCGGATGAACATTTGGCGACGAGCGTCTGTGATTTTGCGTTAGCGCAGTATACCTTTCAATTCAAACAGCGAAACAGACGATCGGAGAAAAAAGCGATGTTTTTATGTCTGGAAGAGGAACAGCATGTTATCGGCTCGAAAATGATAGCGGCTCTATTTGAGGAGAATCATTGGCAGGTTAGACATCTGGGACAGAATCTTCCATTATCTGATGCGTTGAAAAGTGCGGAGCAATGGCATCCGGATGTTATTGGTTTATCTGCGGCCATTCCATACCGGATTACGGCCTTGAAGGAATATATAGCTGCATTTGAGCAATTGTCCTGGGAACCTCAGATACTTGTCGGGGGAAGGGTTGTAGCTATGCATGATTTAAGAGCTTATTGCGGCAGACAGACCCGCGTAATTTACGATTTGGATGAGGTCGCTGCTTGGCTCGAGGAAAAGACGGAGGCACCAGCTGATGGTGTCCGGTAAATTCCTTCCACTTCCGTATTTCTTGCTCAATGAAGAGCTTGCGATATTGGATTATTCACGCTCTGCCAGTGATATCTTTTTAATTGGCGATAATTTTATAACTTTAATCGATGAAGAGAGCCGGCAGAAAGTCAGCCAGTATATACAGCCTGATTTTTCGGAAATAGAAATAGAACTTAATATGAAAACGAAATATGACCCCTTGGCGGTGTTCGGTATTTCCGTGAAATGGGAAGGCAATAAAGCGCATATACTATGTGTGGAAAAAACGAAAGAAGTAGATAATCTCTCAGGGCAGCTGATAAAGCTCCGAAACAGATTATCAGATACAGATTTTGAACTGCTCGAAAAAAAGGAAGAACTGGAGGACGCAATAGAGCGAATCCATAAACTAAGCGGTCCATTCATTCCTCTTTATGCAGAAGCAGGACTTGTCCCTTTGTTCGGAGATCTGCAAGCCGATAAGCTCCGGGTGATCGAGGAGAATATCTTGTATCGAATTGATGAAGGAGATTATGAACAGGTCTTCTTTGATTTCCATGCTGTCGGAGAGATAACGGATGAGGGCAAAAAGCAGCTTGGGCAATTATTTGAAACAATTCAGCTGATGGGCACAAAAACAATGATTGTCGGTTTATCTCCATCACAAGTTAGAGGATTCAAGTCGAAAGGGACAGTAAAGGCGCCTTCGATGGCTAGCTTGAAGCAAGCAATTTCCGAATATATAAAAAAGCAGAACCACAAGTAGTTCTGCTTTTTCCTTATACGTCGACGGTATAAACGTCGCTTTTATTTACATTTTTCAAATAGATTTTATCTGGCTTGATTTCCAGTACGACATAATCCGGATCATCCGGACCGTCAAGCCAAGCACTGAAGCTATCCTTCCAAAGCTGCTGCTTTAGTTCCGGAGACTCGCTGACTTTTGCTTCAGCCTCGATTTCAACATATTCGTCTCCGACGCCATCGCCGTTATATCCTAGCAGGATATGGACGTTATGATTGCTTTCGATATCGTCCACCTTGTGTGAGTTGCCGCTTGTTGCGCAATATAATGTATATCCTTCGTTGAAGAAGGCCATATAGCGTGTATAAGGCTTACCACCCTGAACGGTAGCAAGTGTTCCGATCTTCTGATTTTCCAGAATCTGTTCTACGTGTTTTTTGACTTCTGCTTGTTCCATTATGATCTCCTCCTTCTGATTTCTACAGGTAGTATCCCTTTTTTGGCAGCTTATTAAACCCCAAAACAGGGAAGTGTATAAGGAGTGGAAGGAAGAATCGTCTAAAAGCCAACTAATGGAGGGAATCACATGACTAAGATGCAAGAAGAGAAAAAACCTCAAACAAAGTGCCAGTCAGAATTTGGCCAGTTAACGCATGTCGTTGTCTGTCCGCCAGCATATATGGAAATCCGCAAAGTCATCAACGAAACACAAAAACATTATCTGAATCATAATATCGATCAACATGCAGCTATGGAGCAGCATACTGACTTTGTAAAAGTCTTGCGCGACAATGGCGTTGATGTGATGTCAGTGCCGGCAAAAGAGCCATTCAATGAACAAGTCTATACCCGTGATATAGGTTTTTGTATAGGAGATACGCTTTTTGTGTCGAATATGGAAGATGACATACGCAAAGGGGAAACAAAAATCTTACGAGAATGGCTAAAGGAACAGGGACTTACATATAAGGACGTTACAGAAGGAACGATCGAAGGCGGTGATGTAGTCGTTGACGGTCAGCGTGTATGGATCGGTCTGAGTAAGCGGACAGACGAGAAAGCTGTGCAGCAAATACAGCAGCAGCTCCCAGACTACGAAGTGATTGCAGTTAAGATTCGTGAGGATATCCTTCATTTGGATTGTGTCTTCAACTTGGTCCGGGATGACCTGGCAATTCTTTATCCAGATGCTTTTAACGAGGAAGATCTGGAACGATTCCGTAAACTGTATAAGACAATCGAAATCTCGGAAGAAGAACAATTCTACATGGGAACGAATATTCTTTCCATTGCGCCGGATAAGCTATTGAGCCTGCCTTCTAATAAGCGGGTGAATGAAGCATTGCGGAAGGAAGGAGTAACAGTAATTGAAGTAAACTTCTCAGAAATCATCAAATCTGGCGGATCGTTCCGCTGCTGCTCATTGCCACTGCAGCGGCAATGAGGGAATAAAGAAGGCAGATATATATATCCTAAGGTTTGGAAGGCATGAGCGGATTACTTTACTTATGTCCCAATCCTTTAGCATAATAAAATGTGGAGGCGATCAGATTGGATAATTTTACGTTTTATAACCCAACAAAATTAATTTTCGGTAAAGACCAATTAGATAAATTGAAAGAAGAAATTCCTGCATACGGCAAGAAAGTTTTGCTTGTCTATGGCGGCGGAAGCATTAAGCGCAGCGGTTTGTATGAAAAAGTATTGAAAGAACTTGAAGAAATCGGTGCAGAAGTATTCGAACTTTCTGGTGTAGAACCAAACCCACGTGTTTCTACTGCTCGTAAAGGTGTAGAAATCTGTAAAACAGAAGGTATCGATGTATTGCTTGCAGTTGGCGGCGGAAGTGTAATCGACTGTACAAAAGCAATTGCAGCTGGTGCCAAATACGATGGAGATGTTTGGGATATCGTGACGAAGAAAGCATTCGCAGATGATGCTCTTCCGTTCGGTACTGTGCTTACTCTTGCAGCGACAGGTTCTGAAATGAACTCTGGTTCTGTTATCACGAATTGGGAAACAAATGAAAAGTATGGCTGGGGAAGTGCGCATACATTCCCGAAATTCTCAATCCTAGACCCGCAGAACACATTCACTGTACCGCGTGACCAAACAATCTATGGTATCGTCGATATGATGTCACACGTATTGGAGCATTATTTCCATACAACGACGAATACAGAATTGCAGGACCGCTTCTGTGAATCCCTATTGCTCACGGTAATGGAAACAGGACCGAAACTGCTTGAGGATCTGGAAAACTACGACAATCGTGCTGCTATTCTTTACAGCGGAACAATGGCATTGAACGGTGTCTTGAACATGGGCTATCGCGGCGACTGGGCAACACATAACTTGGAGCACGCTGTATCTGCAGTTCATGACATTCCGCATGGCGGTGGTTTGGCGATTCTGTTCCCTAACTGGATGAAGCATGTACTCAATGATGAGACTGCACCACGCTTCAAGCAGCTTGCTGTCCGTGTCTTCGGTATTGATCCGACAGGTAAAACGGATAAAGAAGCGGCGCTAGAAGGAATTGATGCATTGCGCGCATTCTGGAATAGCATTGATGCACCAGCTACACTTCGTGACTACGATATTTCCGAAGACAGCTTGGAATTGATGGCTGAAAAAGCATACGCGAACGGCGAATTCGGTGGATATCGCACATTGAACAAAGAAGATTCACTTGAGATCTACAAAGCATCTTTCTAATAATCAGCAAAGGAGCCCGCGCATAAATTGCGCAGGCTCTTTTTTTATGAGCTTACCATCGTCCCGCCGTTCACATGAATGATTTGACCAGTTACATAAGAGGAATCCTCAGAAGCAAGGTAAACATAGGCCGGAGCAAGTTCATAGGGCTGACCGGCACGTTTCATTGGTACATCCTGTCCAAAGGTTGCTACATCCTCAGCAGAGAAACTAGAAGGGATAAGCGGTGTCCAGATAGGTCCTGGTGCGACACCATTCACTCTGATTCCTTGTGTTGCTAGATTCTGGGATAGTGCTCTCGTGAAGCCGACAATGGCACCTTTTGTACTAACATAATCAATCAGATCTGGTCTTCCTTCATATGCTGTCACTGATGTTGTATTAACGATTGTGCTTCCTCTTTTCAAATGCGGCAATGCAGCTTTTGTCAGATAAAAGAAAGCAAAAATATTCGTGTGGAATGTTGCATCCCATTGCGCAGTAGAGATATCGGTCAGCGAATCTTGAGGAAACTGGACGCCGTGATTGTTTACGAGAATATCCAATTTCCCATAAGTCTCGATTGTATGTGCAACAACAGCTTGGCAATGTGCTTCACTCCGCAAATCACCGACAATCAGAGTACAGCGCTGCCCAAGCTGTTCTATCCTGTTCTTCGTCCGTCTGGCATCTTCGTTTTCATATTCATAATAATAAGCAATAACAATATCGGCACCTTCCTTGGCGAAAGCAATGGCTGCTGCTGCGCCAATTCCGCTGTCCCCTCCAGTGATGATCGCTATCTTTCCTTTCAGCTTTCCTGAACCTTTGTACGTGTCTGTCTCGATAATCGGCTTCGGCCGCATCAGTCCTTCTATTCCAGGCTGTTGGTTTTGATGCTGAGGCGGAAAGTAAAAGTTCGTGCCGGGTTGGACCGGCCGGTTTTTGCTATAAGGCTGCTGCGTCAATTCCTGTCCTCCTCTTTATTCTTGGCTCCAAAAGAAATATATGCAAAAGGAACTCTTGATTTGCCAAAAAAGAGGTATTTTATGTTACGAAACAGAACAGAAAGGGAAAAGGTATCAGAATGTAATTATTTACGAGTTGGAGAGGGGTCTTATTCATGGAAAAAGTATTTATCAGTCCAAGCCGGTACGTTCAAGGAAAAGATGTACTTCAGAAAGCTGGGGAGTACGTCAAAAAAATCGGGGATAATGCTCTTGTCCTTGCGGATGAATTTGTATGGGACTTGGCAGGTAATACAGTGCTTGAGAATCTGGAGCAGAGCGGTATCCAAACGAAAAGAATCGTATTCGGCGGAGAAGCATCAACAGAGGAAATCAAGCGTATTGCTGCTGATGGTAAGGAAAGTAATGTTGTCATCGGTATCGGAGGCGGAAAAACACTTGATACTGCCAAAGCAGTAGCCGACGAGCTGCACGTTGGTGTGGTGATCCTGCCAACAACAGCATCAACTGATGCGCCGACGAGCGGATTGAGTGTTATCTACTCTGAAGAAGGAACTTTTGAAAGCTACAAGTTTTACGACAAGAACCCGGACCTTGTCCTTGTCGATACAAAAATTATCGCTCAGGCACCACCTCGATTCCTAGCTTCCGGAATTGCTGATGCAATGGCTACTTGGGTGGAAGCACGTGCTTCTATTGAAGGACGCGGCACAAACATGGCTGGCGGACTGGCTACTATTGCTGGACAAGCGATTGCAGAAAAAGCAGAAGAAGTTCTCTTCGAGTATGGATTGCTTGCTTATGAGGCTAACAAACGACAAATCGTTACACCGGCATTGGAAGCGGTTGTCGAAGCAAATACACTGCTGAGCGGACTGGGATTCGAAAGCGGCGGGCTTGGAGCGGCACATGCTATCCATAATGGCTTCACCGCACTGCATGGTGAAATCCATAGCCTTACCCATGGCGAAAAGGTAGCATTTGGTACGCTAACACAGCTTGCGCTGGAGGATCGTACACTTGATGAAATCAACACGTACATTGATTTCTATCTTGCTCTTGGCCTCCCGGTCACACTAGAAGACATCAAACTCAAAGATGTTTCAGATGAAGACTTGCTGAAGGTGGCAGAACTTGCGGTGCAGGAAGGTGAATCAATCCATAACCTGCCTGGTACAATCACAGCAGATCAAGTCGTGGATGCGATTAAAGCTGCCGATCAATATGCAAAAGCATACAAAGAATTAGTTGGCTACGAAAACTAAATAACAAAGATAAAAAGCTGGAACAGGAAAAAATGTTCCAGCTTTTTTCTTTTGCCCATTGACGTGTATTTCCGTACTAGTGTACTATGTAATTAATACAGTAATACATCAGGAGGGTTTAATTCATGAAAGCTTGGCTAGCATTAGTAAAGAAGGAATTCCGTATCGGATTGCCGATTATGCTTTTAGCGGTAGTACTATTCCTTGTCGGCTTGGTTATAGTCACCGCGACTACCTATAAATTTGGGTATGCATGGGATGCTGTCGGTATTATCGGTTTAGCCTGGGGTGGCGGACACTTCTTCTTCATGGCTATTTACATGCTTTACAGTCTCGGGGTGGAGAGGAAGAGATTGCATCTTTGGCTTCATAATCCGATGCATGCTTCAGGGCTTCTCGCAGCGAAGTTGGTGACAGGTACGGTTTATATGATAATCTCTTTGCTTATCGTAAGTATTGCGGCGTATGTGGGCGGTTTGAACTTTGTACCATTTTCAGATGGCACGTGGTTCAAGGTCGGTATGATTGCATTCGTACATGTCGTTTCGTTATCCATTGATTTCTCTATTTATGTGATTCTTGCATATATTGTTTTTCTCTTATTAGTAAGATACATGCCAACATTTCTGAGTGGAGCAGTAGTGTTTATTGGTTGGTGGCTTTTCGCTTATTTATATTTTGGTCTTTTTAGTCAATCAAAATTCTATGCTGCCATTACAGAATGGGGAAAGATAGACTTAGGTTTTATCGCTAATTCATTACAATTCGATATTAGTACAAAGGAAGCATTGATCAATATGCAAGGTGAACAACTTACGGTCTATGCTGGTTATTACATTATTGAACTGATTATCATTCTAATCATCTATTTCATCGCATCCTGGTTATTAGACAAAAAAGTAGAGGTGTAGAGCATGACTGATACATTTCAATCATCCCAGCCGATTTATCTGCAGCTGGCAGATCGGCTGAATAGACAAATTGTCAGCGGCGAACTGAAGCCTGGCGACAAACTGCCTTCCGTTCGGGAAACGGCAGTCTCATCGAAAGTAAATCCGAATACGGTACAGCGGACGTACCGCGAACTGGAGGCATCGGGAATCGTGGAATCACGCAGAGGACAAGGAACATTCGTAACGGAAAATGAGGATATTCTCCTTTCTATACGTGAGAAGCTGAAACAAGAACAAATACAGAACTTCATTCAAGTTATGCATGATATGGGTTATCAAAATGAAGAAATCAAAGAAGGGCTTCAGACTTATTTAGAAGGAGGAGCACGTCATGATTGAATTTAAAAATGTGTCAAAACGATATATGACAAAAACGGCATTGCGAGATGTAGATCTAAAGCTTGATAAGGGCAAAATCATTGGTCTAGTCGGCTTGAACGGTGCGGGTAAATCAACGACGATGAAGCTTATCGCCGGGCTGATTAATCCATCTAAAGGATCTGTAGAATTAGATGGGGAGAAAGTAACGCGCCGGATAGCATCGAAAGTCAGTTATCTATCCGAGTTGGATGAGTATTACTCCTTCTATACTGTCCAGCAGACAATTGATTTCTTTGCTACGCAATTTCCTGACTTCAATAAAGAGAAGGCAGAAGAAATACGTGCTTACATGAATTTGGATGCCAATACAAAAGTGAAGCATCTGTCCAAAGGAAATCGCGGCAGGCTTAAAATTATCCTTACACTTTCCAGGGAAGTGCCTGTTCTGTTAATGGATGAGCCGCTTTCCGGCTTGGATCCACTTGTGCGAGACTCCATTGTCAAAGGTCTCATCACATTTGTAGACACGGAAAAACAGCTTGTTCTCCTGTCCACGCATCAAATCATGGAAGTAGAAATGATACTTGATGAAGTGATTGCTATCAAAGACGGTGAGCTAGTGGATCACCGGAATGTAGAAGAACTGCGCTATGACGAGCAGAAGGGCATATTGGAATGGATGAGCTCGATTTATGAGTAAGGAAGCACTACAACTCTTATTACAAGCAAAGGAGCGGAAAAGTATGCAAAAACAGCCAGCAGTTGAAATCAAGCAGGTTACCAAAGTGATACGCGGACGAAAAATCATTGATCGCGTCAATTTTTCCATCTATCCCGGTGAGGTATTCGGCTTTCTAGGGCCGAACGGCGCCGGTAAAACAACAACAATCCGAATGATTGTCGGGCTGATGGGCATCACAGATGGAGATATTCTTATCAAAGGAAATAGTATCAAGACATCACATGGAGCTGCCATGAAACATATCGGTGCTATCGTTGAGAACCCGGAGATGTATAAGTATCTTTCCGGATATCTGAATCTTGTGCATTTTGCGAGAATGAGTGATGGCGTAGACAAGAATAGGATTGATGAAGTTATCGAGCTAGTCGGCTTGAAGAATCGGATCAACGACAAAGTGAAAACATATTCCCTTGGAATGAGACAGCGTCTCGGAATCGCACAAGCGCTGCTGCATCGGCCGGATGTCCTTATCCTGGATGAACCAACAAATGGATTAGATCCAGCTGGTATTAGAGAGATGCGTCATTATATCCGCAACCTTGCAGAAAAAGAAGGACTTGCCGTTATCGTATCCAGCCACTTGCTGAGCGAGATGGAATTGATGTGTGACCGAATCGGTGTTCTTCAACAAGGTAAGATGCTTGGCGTACAGCAAGTCCATGAGATGTCGAGTGAACAGACACAAATGGTTAGCTTCCAGGTTGAACCATTGGAACAAGCGGCAATTGTACTCCGCGATATGGGCAGTAAGAAACCAGAGATTAAGGATAAACAAATCATCATGGAGCTGACACGTGACGAAATACCGGCAGCAGCTGCCAAATTAGCCAAGGAAGCAATCAGCATCTATGGAATCCAGGCAGAAACGAAAACATTAGAAGATACATTCTTGGAATTGACTGGAGGGAAGGAAATTGTCTAAATTCATTGGTTTGGTACGTAATGAACATATGAAAACATTCCGTCGTCTGTCGACGTGGATTATGTTTGGGATTGCAGCGGCCTTACTAATTACAATCGCTGCATTTACAGCGTATTACGCTGAAGACAGCAGTGGAGACTGGCGGGCAAATACAGAACAGCAAATGCAAGATTTACAGAAGCAAGTTGAAAATGGTGATGTGGAAGCCGCAGCTGTCCAACAGGACTTGACTACAATGCAATATCAGTTGGATCAGGATATTGCACCAGTTCAAAGTGATTCACTAGCTGCTTATATGGAAAGCGTCATGTACTATTGTGCGCCGTTTCTAATCCTGTTCATCGCTATCATTGCAGGGGGCCTTGTTTCTACTGAATTCGGCACAGGGACAATCAAGCTATTACTTACTAAAACGCCTTCTCGTTTCAGTGTATTAACTTCCAAGTATGTAAGTATGTTCATCACGACAGTTATCTTCTTCGTATTCTTTATTGGATTTTCCTTTGTTGTCGGCGGTATCTTCTTCGGCTTCAATGGATTTGACGCGAAAAGTGTGATTTTTGACAATGGAGAAACTGTAAGCAATAACTTATTAGCTTCAACTATGAGAGATTACGGACTGAACTTTGTCCAAACATTAATCTATGCGACAATTGCTTTTGCTTTATCTACCATTTTCCGTAACACAGCCCTAGCAATTGGATTTTCCATCTTTATTTCAATGTTCTTCCCGACCATCAGTTTCATACTTTCCAGATATGATTGGTCGAAATATATCTTATTCAATAACGTAGATCTTACAGTATATAATCCAGGTAATGTTCCGGCTGTGGATGGCATGACACTGGGATTCTCCGTTGCAGTAATGGCAATTTATTTTGTCATTATCATGGTTATCACCTGGTTCAGCTTTATGAAAAGGGACGTTACAGCCTAAGCAATTCGTTTGCTTTATGTTTAAAATAACGGTAAAAAGGAATTAGTAATACTGTATGCAGCTTTTTCAAACTAACAAACGAAATAGGAGTGAATTAACATGAGTGACGTATTATTCACATCTCACGCGAAAGCAACTGGCGGTCGTGAAGGCCATGTAAAATCTGATGACGGTTTGATTGATCTTAATCTTGTCCAACCAGGCAGTAAAAAGGATGCTGAAGGTTCCAACCCAGAGCAATTGTTCGCAGCAGGATATTCTGCTTGCTTCGATGGAGCATTCAACCATGTAGCAAGAGCTGAGCGCAAGCGTGTTGAAACAGAAACTTCTGTTGATGTCAGCCTATTGAAAGATGGCGATGGCTTTAAACTAGGCGTTGCTATCTCTGTAGATGTAAAAGGCGTTTCACAGGAAGAAGCGGAAGATCTTTTGGAAAAAACACATCAGTTCTGCCCTTACTCCAAAGCGACTCGCGGCAACATCGATGTAGATTTGAAAGTGAACGTTGTAGAATAATAATCAAAAAACCACTTCCTGATATAGGAAGTGGTTTTTCTATGCTCATTTTTTTCGTTGGAATAAAAACTTTGCCAGCAATGTCTGACAGATGACAAACAAACCGCCGACTGCCCAATATAGCGGCAGTACAGCTGGTGAGCTGAAGGAAATAAAGCCAATCATGAGCGGCGAGATAATGCCAATCATACGAGCTTGCTGCCTTCTAGCTGGGTCCACCCCAATTTGGGACACGCGATATTGCAGCCAATAGACTAGCATTGCAATAACCATGAGCGCCATATCTGGTGTTCCAAGGTTAAACCAGAGGAAATCATGTGTCGCAATTTCAGGCGTATTTCGGATAGCTGAGTAGAAGCCGATTAAGAAAGGCATCTGAATCAAAAGCGGCAGACAGCCCATCGCGGAAAATGGATTCATTCCGTGTTTTCGATACAGTTCCATCATTTCCTGCTGTTGCTTTTGTTTAGACTCAACATCAGTTTTGTTTTTATATTTTGCCTGTAAAGCATCAAGCTCTGGTTTAAATAGCTTCATTTTCTCCTGCGTCTCATAGCTCTTCTTAAGCTGCATCAGCATGAAAGGCATCAATATGAGACGTACTGCTAACGTAATTAAGATAACGCTGATTCCATAATCATCATTAAAGTTGGCAGCAATCCATTTGATCAAGTAAGAAAATGGACTGATAAAATAGTGATTAAAAAATCCTTCACTGGATGCGCTCCCGCTGCTGCTTTGGCATCCTGCAAGCAAGACTATCAGAGTAATAGAGCTTAAAATAATACCGTACTTTTTAAAGAATGTGGATACAGATGTGCGTTGCAATTTGTTTTTCCTCCTTGTTGTATCGATTGATTATCTGGATACAAACAAGAAGCTGCTTCGCCATCATCATCCGGACCGTCCTTCCGCATGGTAGTGCGAGCGAGCCAATGAACGATCGGCTTGCTGTAACAAACAGTAGTAGGAGTATGCGATTGCCAGCTGTCTAATGTACAGACATGCTGCCATTGCATCGCATCACCAGCACGAAAACGACTCGTAACTTTCGTTGTTGTTCTATGTGCCAGGATAAATGTCATCGTCAGACCAATATAAAAGACCAACGAAGTGAAATCATCGGCAAACATATTCCAAAAAGCATACAGCATCTGTATACACCTCCTTTCGTTCCTTCTATTTTCCTATAGAATTAGAAACTTGTCAAAGCTGCGCAGGGATTTTCGTTTAGTATGGAGAAATGGCTAGGAGAAGCGTTTTCTCTGCTAACAGCGGTTTATTTGGACAGTTTTATGACGGAGGGGGACGAACATGATAAACTGGTTAACAAGACTACAAGCTGCAGAGGTGAAACCGATGTTCAAGATACGCGAAGCAAAGGTCTCGGATTATGACCAAGTCGCTGTTCTGTACAAGGAACTATACAATACGCATTACACATATCAGCCGGAGCATTTTGCCAAGAAGGCCGAACCGCTTGACCAGCACGTGTTTGAAAGCAATATATACTTGGATAATAAAAAAGTGTTTTTAGTGGAAAAAACAAAGGAAGTTATGGCGTTTGCCACGATACGTGTAACAAATGAGACAATCTCGCACAATGCGCACATTTTCATCGAAGAATTCTGTGTCCGTTCCGACATGCGCGGTAAAGGAATCGGCGGTCACCTATTCGAAAAAATTAAGCGCCATGGGAAAAAGATAGGTGCATCTGAAATAGAACTGAATGTGTGGAATTTCAATAATCGTGCAGAAGATTTCTATGTTAAGATGGGCATGCAGACACGCTCAAAACGTATGGGAATATCATTGAAATAAGTAGAAAATTGTCGAATTAACTCCTATCCAACCCCTTTTATAAGGGGTTTTTCTATGTCAAGTAAAAAAGTTTAATTTTTGTAAATATTTATGTAGCCAAGCCTATCCGCTCCAATTATAATAATCTGGAATTACATAAATATATTTCCAGGAGGATACATAAGTGACAAAGAAGCTATTGGTTGGAATAATCATGGTTATGCTTTGCCTGCAAGTAGTAGCACCACAGACTGCGTCTGCTGCTATTAAACAAAAAGACCTTGAAGCCTATGCGGCTGAGCTAGGTACAGATGTAGAAGGTTTGAACCGCTATCTGGAGGATTTTGACTGGGAGTCTATAGAGGATTTCAATGCTGACTCTGTGGAAGAATTAAAAGATTATTTGGGTGAGCCTGTAACTAAAGAAAACTTTAATGCCTTTCTTGAAGAAAACAATTATACAAGAGAACAATTTGATCAAAGATTAATAGATAAAGGATATGCAAAGAAAGGTTATACTGCTGACAATATCTTGCTCGTTACAGATTTGTATTATGTGATGGGTGAACCGGCGAATGCTGAAACCTTGCAAATGTTAGCTGATGATCTTGGTATGACAGAAAAAGAATTAGCTGACTTGTTCTCAGAAAATGGATTTGATCTTTATAGCTTTGAGTATATGGATGATCTATATGAATTGATTTATAACGATATTAACGACGTGTCTTTGTATTTCTTATTACAGGAAGTAGACATGAGCAAGAAAGAATTGGAACAATTATTAGCTGACAATGGAGTTACACTAGACGACTTTTCCAGTTATGATGAATTAGCATCATTCATTTATTCGGAAAGTGGTTATGATTTTGAGATGCTTTGGGAAAGTTTAAACAGTGAACCTCCGACTCTAGAAAGTATTGGTATAAGTAAGGAAGAGTTTAGAAAATTTTATGATCACATAAACTCAGTATTCAATAATATATCCGATACGACTCTTGAAAAGCTTTTGGAATTAAGTGAACGTCTATATGCACTAGGTGAATTTGAAACAATTAATGAATTGGATGATAACCAAAGAAAAGAGATTGTCTCTGTATGGTATGATTTCATGGATCTATTCCAGCTCAAAGCTAAATTTTATCTATTTGACGGAAGTACAAAAAAAGAAGTGACAATTGAGGAACTTTCTAAAATAACTGAGATAGATGATCAGATACTATTTGTTGAGTTATATGACGTTAATGGTAATCTGTTAATGAATTTTTCTATAACCGGTAAGGATGTAGATAATTCAATATTTAATATTACCAATGGTATTGAGAAACCAAGGGAAGAAATTGAACCAGCACCAAAACACGAAGCACCGGTAAAAGAAAAAGTTGCAGTTGCACCAACAAAGACTGCAACAGAGACAGTAAAAGAAGAAGGCAAACGTCTTCCGGATACAGCTTCTCCTGTTGGTAATATTCTCGCGTTTGGTACAGTATTGATGGCTGCTGGAGCAGCATTATACGCATGGAATCGACGCAAGAAACATAGTAATTGATAACGGAAGCACCATGAATCATTTGATTCGTGGTGCTTTTTCTATATAAAAATGAAACAATCTGACAAGGTGCTCCGTACATATTATGGAAGTGACAAAATTGTTACAGGGAAAGGGTGAACGAGATGACAGAACCGGCAATGCAGCTGATCGGTCTGAAGAAGCAGATTGGCTCAAAACTGATTGTGAAGGGCTTGGACTTCGACATTCAGCCGGGTGAGGTATTCGGATTCCTTGGACCGAACGGAGCGGGTAAGACAACGACAATCCGGATGATGGTAGGCTTGATCCGTATTTCAGAAGGTGACGTGCGGATACAAGGGAAAAGTATCAAGACGGACTATAAAGAAGCAATACGCCATGTTGGTGCTATTGTCGAGAACCCGGAATTATATGGGTTCATGTCCGGATACAAGAATCTGCTTGTATTTTCAAGGATGATTCCCGGGATCTCAAAGGAACGTATCGACGAAGTGGTGAAGCTGGTAGGATTGGAGAAACGTATTCATCAGAAAGTGAAGCGGTATTCCTTAGGTATGCGGCAGCGGCTAGGTATCGCACAGGCATTATTACATAATCCTTCTATCTTGATATTGGATGAGCCGACTAACGGATTGGACCCATCAGGAATCCGGGAGATCCGTCAGTATATTCGCAGATTGGCAGAACAAGAGAATGTAGCAGTCATTGTCTCCAGTCACTTGCTTTCGGAAATGGAGCTAATGTGTGACCGAATCGGCATCTTGAAAAACGGGGAGCTTATTTCCATCCAGCAAATTCAGAATGCTGAAGAAGACACACCATCTGAAGTCGTGCAAATCAATTGTCCGGCAGCGCATCACGAAAAAGCACAGCGTCTTTTGCAGGAGGAATTTGGGGTTACAGCAATGGCAAGCGGCGAGAAATTAACATTCCCCATAACGCGTGAAGAAATCCCATCCATTATTAAAGCGCTGGCGCTAGCAGATGTTGAGATGTATGGTGTGGCTGTGGAGCGTAAGACACTGGAAGATAAATTCTTACACGTGATTGGAGAGAATGTCATTGAGTAACTTTTTCCAGCTTGTGCGTAACGAGCAAACGAAGCTGTACAGCCAGCTGGCGACCTGGATCATGTTGGGCATCCTCATAGTAGTTGTGCTGGGATTTGCTATTATCATGCGTACAGCTGATAGTTTCATCGGAGAATATGATGATGCTACATGGAAGCAGGAGTTGCAGGAACAAAGTGCAGATATAGCCGAGTATGATCCGACTGCACCAGAAATTATGATCAATAATTACCGGATTGAAAACGATATGAAGCCAGAAGGAACAACGGCTTGGGAGTTTCTTTATCAGGGTAACTTCATGACAAGTGTGCTCAGCTTGCTGACAATAATAGTAGCTGGCGGAATTATAGCGAATGAATATCGTTGGGGTACCATTAAGCTCCTGTTAATTCGACCAGCAACAAGGACGAAGATATTCTTTGCCAAATATGCTAGTGTACTTTTATTTGCTTTAACTGCACTGATTGTATTATTCGTCTTCTCCTGGTTGTTTGGGATGTTGTTCTTTGGTCTTGGCGGGGATGGAACCACTCTGCAAGTGCAGGATGGAGAAGTTGTTGAAATTTCGATATGGACACGCATAGCACAGGATTATGGGTTACAGTTGGTAAAACTGGTTGTATGGGCAACTTTTGCATTTATGATCTCTGCTGCGCTTCGAAATGGGGCCTTGGCAATAGGGACAGCAATCTTCCTTATGTTTGTCGGTAGTTCTGTCACTATGTTTATATCCGACAAACCATTCGCAAAATATGTATTATTTTCTAATTTGGATTTAACCCAATTTACTACAGGGTATAAAATCATTGAGGATTTAACGCTTACATTCTCGGTTGTGACGATTACCGTGTATTATCTAATCTTCCTCATCATAGGTTGGGTATTGTTCACAAAGCGCGATGTAGCGGGTCACTAAAATAAGAGAGGGGAATTTAAATGGTAAAAAGAACGGCAGAAAAAGTATTGGCAATTATTGGAGCGGTTTTGTTTCTTGTCTTTGCAGTTTGGTCAGTTATAGGTCTTGGAGGAGCTGATGAGGCAACAACTAATGAACTCGTAAACCAAGGTTTAACGGCAGAGGATGCATCTATGTTTACTGATCTCGTGACAGGAATGTCTATCTGGTTCATTATTCTTTACGTAATATGTGCAATTCTTGGTTTTGTTTCTCTGGCTATGCTAAAACCTAATAAAAAAGCAACTGGAGCAGGCATCCTTCTTATCATTACAGCAGTGCTTGGTACGATTCTATCTATCTTTACAGGTATCATCGGAGGTATCCTTTACTTGATCGCAGGTATCATGGCAATTGTGCGAAAGCCTGTTGAGCAATATAATGATAGAGGAGAAACGTATTAAGAAGTAACGCAGGAAGGAGGTTTGACATGTTGAAAAGAACAGCAGAGAAGGTACTTGCCATCATTGGTGCAATTGTCTTCCTCATTACTGCGGTCATGACAACAGTTCAGGTTGCTACATACGATCCAGAGGCTGCTCGCGAACAGATTCTGGAAAGTGGAGTTGATCAGACAGTTGATACTGGAATGATTGCCGATATCGCAGGATCCATTGGGATTTTTGTCATTATTGTGAGTGTCATTAGTGCCATCTTAGGCATTGTGGCAGCAGTTAGACTGAAAACGGATCGTAAGCAGACCGGTCTTGGTATCATGCTTATTATCGTGGCATTAGTGGGTTCTATCGGTACTTTCCTATCGGGATTTATCGGCGGTATGGTTTATATTATTGCAGGTGTTATGGTCTTGGCAAGAAGACCATCGGATGAGATCAGATAATAAGAGAGAAAGAGGGAAAAAGATTGATCAAACGTACTGCGGAATTAGTTTTAGGAATAATAGGAGTTGTTTTCAACGCCTTAAGTGCGATTTTAGTTGGTGTATTCATTGGAGCAACCGGTGATTATATAGCAGAAGATATTCGGAATGACCCTGAATTTACAGCAGAAGAAGCCGATATCGTCAGCAGCTTTTTCGGAGGCATCGGCTGGTATTATGTGATAGTCAGTGCTATTGCAGCTATTCTTGGTGTAGTTGCTCTTGTGCTTTTACGTCGTAACAGCGGATCAACAGTATCCGGCGTCATTTTCATCGTAACGGCAGTATTATCAGCACTATTAACTATTTTCGTAGCTACTGTTCCCGCAATTCTTTATCTGGTTGCAGGTATCCTTGCAATAACCCGGAAACCGATTGGTACAAACGATAACAAAATAGAGAGTTATTAAATGAAAAAGGGGCACTGCTAAAAAAGCAGTGCCCCTTTTATATGGATAGTGCTAGGAAAGCTAATAATATACCGATGATATAACTGCTTAGCAAATAACTGATTGCAATGGTAATTCTCTTTCTGCTTCCCAATTGGAAGATCTCCAGGAAGAACGTGGAGAATGTTGTAAATGAACCGAGAAATCCGATGGCGAGGAAGTTCTGCCAGGTCAATCCCCAATCAGCTTGATAAACGAGTCCAATTAGAAAGGAACCTGAAATATTGATCAAGAAGGTCCCAAGCGGAAAGTCGTTCCTCCAGAACGTCTCTACTCTTCTGCTTATTTCGTAACGAGAAATTGCCCCTAACCAGCCGCCTGCAAGTACAAAAATAATACTCATATGGATTGCTCCTTTTGGACTGGGTCCGGAGAAAGTCGCAGACCTAGGAGCAGTGCACCTAAACCACCCGCTGTACTAGAAGCGAGATAAATTAATCCGATGTGTGCCATACCATCTTGGACAAGAAGTGCTGTTTCCAGGCTGACGGTCGAAAAAGTTGTGAATGCTCCGATCATGCCTGTTGTCAGTGCTTTAGCTAGTGCAGGTTTATCCGCAAAGTAGCGCCTTTTCACAAAGTTAGTCAAATAACCCATAGCGAAACAGCCAATAATATTGATGCAAAGCGTCCCTGAAGGGAAATTGCCGGCCTGCGGCACCAATGCGCCAACCAGATAACGGAGAAATGCACCAATACTGCCCCCGCAGCCAATTGCGAAATACATTTTCATACACAAACCTTCTTTTTCTGCATATAATGCTGTATGCCTGTATTATACCCCATTATCTGTGTTACGCTATTAGAACGGATTTAGAAGGAAAGGTAGTATGATTATGATGAAAAACGCGGCGATTTTGAGTGAGGAATATTTTGTATCCTACTTTCGCCTGCTGATGAATACGCGCGGCTGTACTGTAGAACAAGCGTATCAGCTCACAGTCGAGCAGATTTTCGAAGGAGATATCAATCTCTTTGGAGAGGATACTAAAAAGAATTTCAAACTTGCCTATCAAGCAATAAAAGGAAACTGAGGCTTCCTGACATGCTTCATTTGACATTGAGAATGGTTATCAATTAAAATGAGAGCAGATGAAGGGAAGTGAATGAAGGTGGCAAGTGTACTGATAGCATTCACCAGTATGTCAGGTAATACGGAAGAAATGGCTGACATTATGGAACAGACTTTGGAAGAAAAAGGAGTCGAGGTAACGAAGCTCCAGATTGATATAGATCAGTTAGACGTTTTTACGATGACGGATTATGATGGCATCTTAATGGGCACCTATACTTGGGGAGACGGAGATATCCCTTACGAAATCGAGGATTTCTACGATGAACTGGATGACATCGAACTTGATGGCAAACCGGTGGCTCTATTCGGATCTTGTGATTCTATCTATGCAAGCTATGGTGCCGCAATTGACACGTTTCAGGATAAATTCAAGGAGCGCGGAGCGGAAATTGTTCTTGAGACTCTGAAAGTTGACTTATCTCCTGAAGATGAGGATATCCGTAACTGTCAGGAGTTCGCTGCTTCGTTTGCAACTGAAGTAAATAAAGAGCGTAGCATTTAAAAAAGCAGTCTGCTTCATGCAGACTGCTTTTTATTTTTTAAAATATAAAAAGGTTTATGTAGAATAATGTCGAATAAATTCGGGTATAGGAGCGGATAGGAGGTAGGACTATGGACATATTCCCTATAGAGACAAAGCACCGTGATGACATGATCGAAATTACTAACTCTATTCAAAGCTACATCCATTCAGTCGGTATCGAAGAGGGAATTGCAGTTATTTCCTCCTTACATACGACTGCGGGTATCACAGTAAATGAAAATGCTGATCCTGATGTGAAACAGGATTTTCTGCGCAGGCTCAGAGAGGTATATCCATGGAAGCACGAGCTGGATTTGCATGCGGAGGGAAATACGGCAGCTCATTTGAAGACAAGTACAGTCGGACATGCTCAGACAGTGCTCATCTCAGAAGGCAAGCTCGTATTAGGAACATGGCAAGGTATTTATTTTTGTGAGTTCGATGGACCCAGCTCACGGAAATATGCAGTCCAAGTACTATCGTCTGGAAGGGATGGTGCGTGATGGAACAGCTGTCTGTATGTGCAATGTGCGGGACAGTCCTTGATATACCGGAAAAGGGTGAATTGCTGATGAGGTCACCGGAATCATTCAGAAATTTATCTCTCGGTAATCCGCTCAAACAGGAAGATACATATACGATTTACCAATATTTCAGCTTACAGCAGCTAGAGCAGATGCTCTTGTCTATAAGAAGTCAAAGTATATCAGGTGTAAGGTGTACCGTCGCAAAAAAAGTAACAAATAGTTTCCCAATGGTATCTGTCGAAGAGTTGCTCCAGCGTGTTCAATTTCCGCAATTCACAGAAATTGTCCAAAAGGGTGCATTTCAATCTTTTCTGCAGCCTATCATCTCTATGGAAGATGAGAAAATCTTCGGATTCGAGCATTTGCTGCGTGCAGACAAACGGGAAGTCTCACCTGCTGCTCTGTTTAATTTTGCGGCAGAAGCAGGACTCACTAGTATGCTCGACCAGCGTGCAAGAAAGACGGCAGTCAGGAAAAGGGCACAGGAAGAAATATCAGATGGAGTGAAAAGCTTCATTAATTTTATGCCATCAACTATTTATAATCCGGATTTTTGTCTAAGGCAGACATTCCATACAGTTGAGGAATATGGAGTAGATCCAAAAGACCTTGTATTCGAGGTAGTTGAAACTGAGAAACTGGATGACGTTTCCCGCTTGAAACGCATTTTCAAGCGTTACAAGGAAGAAGGCATGATGGTAGCCTTGGATGATGTTGGGGCAGGCTATTCCACGCTCGAACTGCTTAAAGAGCTGGAACCCGATTTCGTCAAGATAGATAGAGCATACATATCTTATTGTGACACTAGCGCACAGAAACAAGAATTTCTATATAAAGTAATGGACGTTGCCCGCGTTCTTGGCACGAAGGTGTTGGCAGAAGGGATTGAAAGACAGGAGGAGCTTTCATTCTGCAAGCAGATTGGAGTGGATTTAGCTCAAGGCTACTTTATTGGGAAACCGAGTTCTGAAGCTGTCTCAGGAAATTCCCTGTTTCCTTCGAGGTAATTTATTTGCCAATGAAACCCCATTATTGATTGGAGTATATCCAATTGATAATGGGATTTTTAACTTAATATCCAAAATGGATCAAAATATTTTACATTTTCTTTAAAATACCTTTAAGTTCTGGAAAGCCTGCCGATATATTGAAAGTCAATATACAGTGTGGAAGTGGCTGTGTAATAGCTATCATCAGGGGGATGCTGGAATGAAATTATTGAAAAATGTGAAAATCAGGACGAAAATGCTTATTTTAATCCTGGTAGGAGCTATAGCACTAGGGATTGTAGGGACGGCTGGCATATTTTATACACGAGAAATGGCGCGAGAGGCTGAATTGATGTACAAAGATAAGCTTTTGCCTAACTTATCTTTAAGTCAAATTAGCGAGAACAATCAGGCAAACGATGCATACATTTTGGAGATGATGCTCACTGAGGATGAGTCAAGAAATGATGAGCTCAATGACATGCTTACATCATCCATTGTCGGAATTGATGATGAGATGGATAAACTGGAGCATAGTTTTATGTCCGCAGATGGTAAAAAGATATTTGAAAACTATAAGCAAGAGCGTGAAGGTTTACATGAAATCCGAAATCGTGTTATGCGGCTTGCTTTAGAAAATCAAAACGATGAAGCATACAATCTCTTTGTTGAAGAACAGATTCCGCAGCGTACGGTTGTGAACGATACCCTGAAAGAGTTGCAGGAACAGAATACGAAGGAAGCAGAACAAACATATGAGCAGGCAACAGAGGACGTCAGACAGGCCACAATCATATTATCAAGCGTTATAGGTGTTGCTTTAATACTATTAATTGCTATTGGCATACTTATATCAAAACTTATCGTTTCTCCAGTTAAAGAACTGCAAAACTTATTGGGCAAAGCTGCAGATGGAGATTTCAGCTCTGATGGTTCGTATCAATCCAAGGATGAGATGGGAGCACTGACCGCTTCTTATAATGCTATGGCAGATGGCATGCGTTCTATTATCCGAGTTGTGAATGATACATCCCAGCAAGTGGCTGCATCTGCAGAGGAATTGAGTGCGAGTGCTGAACAAAGCAGTTCGTCATCTGAACATGTGGCTAAAACGATTCAGGAGCTCGCAGAGGGCTCCGTCCAGCAGCTAGAGCTAATTACAACAGCTACAGGGACAATGGGTAATATGGATCAGCATACAAATAAGTTAGCTTCCAACGCTCAGAATGTGGAAGAAGCAGTGCAGAAGACATCTGAATTATCTGTCCAGGGAGGACATGCAATTAAGGATGTAAACGAACAGATGAATACAATCACTTCTCATGTGCAGGAGTTGTCTGCTTCGATTGACAGTCTGAACAAGCGGTCCCGGGAAATCAGTGATATTACGAGTGTTATCACGGATATTTCTGCACAGACAAATCTTCTTGCGCTGAATGCAACCATCGAGGCAGCTCAAGCTGGAGAACATGGAAAGGGATTTGCAGTTGTTGCGGATGAAGTGCGTAAGTTGGCCGAGGAAACAAAGGGAGCCGCGGGACAAATTGCTGCTTTGGTCGACTTTATCCATCAGGATACGACGAAAACCATTGATTTGATGCAGCATGCAGCGGATGAAGTACAGGCAGGTACAAGAGTTGTGGATCAAGCGGGCGGTTCATTCCATCAAATTGAAACTGCAGTAGCGGGTCTGGTTGATGAATTCCGCGAGGTGAGAGTTGCTCTGGAAGGCATGATTGCAGGCACAGATTCTGTCAATATGTCACTTGGTGATGTGAACGGGGTAGCAGAAGAAGGAGCGGCTTCAACGGAAAGTGTGTCAGCAGCAACAGAACAACAGCTGGCTGCCATGCAAGAAATAGCGGCATCATCTAGCTCACTTGCGTTTATGGCAGAGGAGCTCCAAACCGCAATTGCTCGCTTCCGTGTGTAAGTTAATTGACTAGCAGATAGTAACCGATAAAGGATAAGATTAATAACAGGAAAACGTATATCATCCATTTCACATTGAACCCTCCTCTAAGAAGTAGACGCATACTTCCTGGAAAAGGGTTCATTTTTTTACATTGTTTTCATCCAATCTGTGCATACTAGTTGCAGTATGTTCAAAGGAGGCAATGAAATGGATGCTTTTCAAGCAGGAGAAATCGTCTATGTAATTATCCGCAATCCCCATGCACAGGGAGTAGCCAATATACAGGAGGCAGCGGTCGTCCATAACCCGGAAAAGCCAGGTGAATTGGCTTTGTTTGTGTATGAAACCTATTATCCGCTCAATGATGAAGTGGCGGTTTATCAGGATCTCGGAGAGGCGGAAGAAGCATATGTATCCGCTTTTGGCTTAGCCGATGGTGGTTATTATGGTTAAACCGTTTGTACCACAGCTTGTGTATATAGAGCCTCGGGCATTAGAATACCCGCTTGGTGTGAAGCTGAAGAACAAATTCCAGGACATGGGCGTGGAGATTCGTGAGACGACTTCCCACAATCAGGTCCGTAATTTGCCGGGCGATAATGATTTCCAGAAGTACCGTACTGCCAAATCAACGTTGGTTGTCGGTGTGCGGAAAACACTGAAATTCGATACATCTAAACCATCAGCTGAATATGCTATTCCATTTGCGACAGGCTGCATGGGGCATTGTCACTATTGTTACCTGCAAACGACGATGGGATCCAAACCTTATATTCGCACGTATGTAAATACAGATGAAATATTTGATGCAGCAGAGCAGTACATGCAGGAAAGAGCGCCAGAAGAAACGCGGTTTGAGGCATCCTGTACATCAGATATCGTTGGTATCGATCACCTGACGCACACTTTAAAACATGCGATTGAATATTTTGGCAGGTCCAAGCACGGGCAGCTGCGTTTTGTAACGAAATTCGCTCATGTGGATCATTTGCTGGATGCAGATCATCAAGGACGGACGCGATTCCGCTTCAGCATCAATGATGATTATGTGATCAAGTACTTCGAGCCAGGCACCTCACGATTGAAAGATCGTATCGAGGCTGCGGTGAAAGTGGCGGAGGCAGGTTATCCGCTCGGATTTATCGTTGCTCCAATTTATTTACATGATGGCTGGCAGACAGGCTACCCGGAAATGCTAGAGCATTTGGAAGCTGCTTTACCTGCTCATGCTAAAAAGAACTTGACCTTCGAATTGATCCAGCATCGATTCACGAAGCCGGCAAAGCGCGTTATCGAGAAAAACTATCCGATGTCGAAGCTTGAGTTAGATGAAAGCAAGCGGAAATATAAATGGGGGCGCTATGGTATAGGAAAATACGTCTACCAAAATGAAGAGCAAGAAGAAATTAAAGATGTAATAGGAAGTAAAATCTATAAGATGTTCCCGCAAGCCAGAATTGAATATTTCACTTGATTCATCGGTTGACATTCATATCTGTGCATGTGATAGTTAAGGGGACAATTGAATTTCGAGGAAGTCCACTAGGGGTGCCATTTGGCTGAGATAAGAGTAATCTTTATCCCTTTGAACCTGATCTGGTTAACACCAGCGTAGGAAAGTGGAGCCGGATTCGTGTATTTTCTGCACACTTAACTATACGAGTCGCTCCATACTTCTGGAGCGACTTTTTTATATGGCCGGCGCCAATCACCCTTCCGACAGGGCTTTCTCCAATAGGAGGAGAAAAAATGTTTTCTGCACAATTGAGAGAAGAAGCAAAACCGGTATTCGAAGCAATCTATGCACATCCTTTCGTAGAAGGAGTCGCCAATGGCTATGTGCCACGTGAGGCATTGATCCATTATGTGAAAGCTGATTATGAGTATTTGACCGCATTTGCCCGTATCTATGGTTTGGCAGTCAGCAAATGCGAAACGCGAGAAGAGATGGAGTTCTATCAGTCTCAAATTCATTTTGTTCTGCACAGTGAGATTCATCCGCATAACGTCTTCTGCAAGGTAGCAGGTGTACGGTACGAAGACTTGCAGCGCATGACACCTCCGCCTGCAGCTGACCATTATATTTCGCACATGATGAACAGTGCTGTACAAGGAGATATAGGAGAGCTGATGGCAGCACTTTTACCTTGTCCATGGACGTACCAGGCGCTGGCAGCTCATATTATCGAAACAAAGGCACCCGATGAATCTAATCCGTTCCTGGAGTGGATTCAGTTTTACAGCGGCAGGGAAGATGGCATGCCAGATGTGACAGCAGAGCTTAGCAAGCGACTGGATAAGTGGGCCGAGACAGCGGGAGCTGCTGCAAAAGAGCGTGCGCGGAAAGCTTTTCTTAAAAGTTGTATGCTGGAACACAGTTTCTGGGAGATGGCTGCCACTCAGCAGGACTGGATGATTCCATTGAGAGGAGCGTCTGTTCATGCCTGATATAAGGAGTGCTTTAACAATAGCCGGAACTGATCCGTCAGGAGGAGCAGGAATTCAGGCGGATCTGAAAACATTCCAAGAACGTGAAGTATACGGAATGAGCGTGGTTACTTCCCTTGTTGCTCAAAACACGACAGGAGTGCAAGCTGTTCATCATGTTCCAGTAGATTTTCTTGAACAGCAGCTGGAATCAATTTTCTCTGATATCACGCCTGCTGCTGTAAAAACGGGGATGATTGCATCAGAGGAGATGATGCGCTGCATCGCTGCTGCTTTGATTACATCAAAGACTGCTTATGTAATGGATCCAGTTATGTATGCCAAAAGTGGGCATGCACTTATGGGAGAGGATTCCAGAGCTGCACTAAAGAAGCACCTTGTTCCGCTTGCTACGCTCATCACACCGAATATACCGGAAGCAGAAGAACTTACAGGCATTCGTATTAATGATGAAAATAGCGTTAAAACCGCAGCAAAAATAATCGTTCAGGAATATGGGGCAAGTGCTGTTTTGATGAAAGGCGGACATATGGAAGGAGCATCTGCGGCTGATTGGCTCCACGATGGAAATAGCTTCACCGCCTATACCGCAGAACGTATTCAAACGAAACATACTCATGGGACGGGATGCACGTATTCGGCAGCGATAACTGCGGAACTGGCTAAAGGGAAATCTCTGCAAGAAGCAGTTAGAATCGGTAAGGATTTTGTTACAGATGCGATTTCGTATTCGCTTCAGCTTGGAAAAGGTAATGGTCCGACAAATCATTGGGGATACCGTCTGCAAGGTGTGCCAGTCCAGGAGGGACAGCATAATGAAGTATACTGATGTGATTAAGCAAGTCCGGGAAGCGAATCCATTGATTCACTGTATTACGAATAATGTCGTCATTAACTTTACGGCCAATGGTTTGATTGCACTCGGTGCTTCACCAGTGATGGCGTCAGCTAAGGAAGAAGCAGCGCAGATGGTTCAGCATGCACAAGCGCTCCTAGTGAATATCGGCACACTTGCCGCAGCAGATGTAGAAGCAATGATTTTAGCCGGTAAAGAAGCGAATAGACTCGGAATACCAGTTATTTTCGATCCTGTCGGAGTGGGCGCCACAGCGTATCGGACAGAAACGGCCCGTCGCATATTGGCGGAGGTGGATGTTACCGTCATTCGCGGAAACGCAGGTGAAATCTCTGTTCTAGGAGGCACATCAGTCAAAGTGAAAGGTGTAGATGGCTCCGAGGATGGTATTTCACCAAGAGTTGTCCAGCAGCTCGCCAGAGAATTGAGTACGATTGTGATTGCAACAGGAAAAATAGATATCCTGTCAGATGGGAACCATACGTATAGTATTGCGAATGGACATATGATGCTCAGTAAAATAACAGGGTCTGGCTGTTTGCTTGGTGCCGTTGTAGCAGCATGTGCTGGAGCAGCAGACAATGTATTGGAAGCTTGCATCGGTGCTCTTACTTTCTACGGTATTGCAGCCGAGGAAGCGGCTAAGACCGCAAAAGCTCCTGGAAGCTTTCAAATCGCTTTTCTGGATCAGCTATATTTGTTAGGAGATCAAGTGATTGATTCGGAAAAAGTGGAACAACTCGAAGTAGGAGTATAAAGAAACAATCAGCAGAAGTATACCTGCTGATTGTAGGATGTCACTTTTCTGGATGAGGGTGAGGGCCATGCCGAAGCGGCTTTGGGATGAAACCATCTTGCTCTAATTGTTTAAACCTTTGATCCAAATGCTTTTCGATTTGGTCGGCCTTCTCTTCAGAAAAGACACCGTATTCTACGTACTTTTCAATAATTTGCTTTTCCTGCTCTAATGCCTGCTTCTGCAAAGCTGCTATTTCTTGCTTCTGCTCATCTGTCAGCACATCGGCAACAGCTTTGTCAGCAGCAAAACCAGCAGCTGGATTGGAAATGACCAATCCGACACATAGAGCGATTACTACAGCCCCAGCTTTCATCCATTTCAACTTTATCATCTCCTTGTTCAAAGCTTGGGCTTACTTTACGCAGTTTTGGGATTGCTATCCATCTTCCACACTTTTTCCTAAATTAGGAGAAGAAGAATTTCTACCTGAGGAATGAGAACATGTACAACACATAATGGGGATGTGGAATGTCTAAATGGAAAAGGAGTAATAAACATGAAAGAAGAATTGGAGCTTTATTTCATAATGGGCAGTCAAAACTGCCAGGACAAGGATCCGGAGGACATACTGGAACAGGCGCTTGAAGCTGGTATTACAATGTTTCAGCTTCGGGAAAAAGGAGAGGGAGCTGCGACTGGACTGGAAAAAAGACAGCTGGCTGAACGGCTGCAGGCAAGATGTCGGGCGCACAGCATTCCTTTCATCGTTAATGATGATGTGGATCTTGCGATTGCGATTGGAGCAGATGGTGTGCATATCGGACAGACAGACGAAGCAATGCAGCAAGTAAAAACACGCTGTCCGGAGCATTTCATTATCGGTGTGAGCGCACAAAATGCCGAGGAAGCTAAAAAAGCAATCCAGGACGGAGCCCATTACATCGGTGTTGGTCCAATCGCCGCTACTCGCACGAAGATTGACGCAAAATTCCCAATCGGTCTGACAGGATTACGCGAGATTCGGAAACAAGTTGGTGACTTCCCGATGGTTGCAATCGGCGGCATCAATCAGAAAAATGCCGAGGCTGTCCGGCAAGCTGGAGCGGATGGTATTTCGTTCATATCCGTTTTAACGAAAGCGACGGATATACAGCAGGCAGTAAATGAACTGAAGATGAAGATGGAAAAGATGCACACGTGAGTGCATCTTTTTTGTTGAGTGGAATTAAAATGTAAGGATTTGGTCACAATTCGTTCTATACGCTATCTGTATTCTCTTATACGATGAAAGGGACATTTAAAAATTGGAGTGGTAAATATGAAGAAGCCAATGTTGGTCTTGCTGGCATTGTTCTTATATATGCTGCCGCAGACTGTGTCCGCCCATGCAGTACTGACGGCATCTGATCCAGGACAAGGTGGTACGGTGACAGAAAGCATGGATGCTTTCACTCTGACATTCAATTCTAATGTGGAGGATGTAGTAGAGACGAAAGTGATAGTCGATGGACAAGCACTTGCTACTGACTCTGCAGCCGTTGATGGAACGACTGTCACTGTTCCATTGGCTCAGGAAATGATTGATGGGAATTATGAATTAAGCTATAAAGTAATTTCAGCAGATGGACACGAAGTCGGTAACACAATCTCCTTTACAGCAGAAGGTCTTGCCTCAGCTGAGGAAAGCGATAGTGAACAGGGCTCGGCAGTCAAAAATGAACAAAATACACAAGTGAATGAACAGGAGCAAACAGCAGCAGAAGAATCACATGAAGAAGAGGAAGGTTCCGATACAGGTTTCATAGTGACGGGATTGGTAATCATCGCCTTACTTTGTGCCGCTGTTTTGTTCTTCACTTATCGTAAAAAGGATTAACTCGCCGTGATTCTAGTTCCATTGTTGGAATTACTGTCGTATATCGCTTTTTCTTTTCTCGCCGGTCATCTTGTTTTCAGATTTGTACGAAAGGAAGAAGCAGCAATCCGGACACCGCGAAGTGACGTATTAGCTGCTGCAGCTTCTGCCGCACTCGTCACGAGTGGTCCTGTTATTAACCTCGTTTCTATAATTGGCGCACAGAATGGATATGGGCAAGCATTGAGCCAAGTCTTATTCCAATTTACAGCAGGAAGAGTGTGGATCGGAATCTTTTTCCTGGCTATCTGTGTTTGGCTACTGCTTTATTTCAACAAATTTCCGTTTCTCACGCTACTTTTATTCCTTGGTATGCTATTTCTTAGTGCGTATGGCAGCCATTCAGCAGTGGAGGGTGGGTTGATCGGTGCTTTTGCCCATTTCGTCCATTTAGGTGCTGCTGTTTTCTGGGTAGGTGTACTGATTCAAGTATGTTTTTATACTTCAGAACAATTCAGTTGGGAAAGTTTCCTAAAATGGTTTACACCATTTGCCATTCTGCTCGTCATGTTAGTTATAGTTAGTGGCATAATTGTCATGCTGTTTGCTATGGATATCCGAAACTATGGAAATGCTTTGATGCTGACGTATGGCCAAATGTTGTTCGTAAAGCATATCGTGTTCGTACCTGTACTTGTATTTGCTGTTATTAACGGCATCCTAGCGAGAAAAGCTCATCGTGATCCTGCATTTCGTCCGCTTAACTGGATTCGGGCCGAAGCAATTCTGCTAGCAATTATATTTATTTGCACAGCGATACTTGGCACTTCTGCTACACCTGCTGATATTCCAGCGACCCTAAGCAATGAGGGATCTGCCTTGATATTCGGCAGCATTTTTTCTAGTGTGACAGCTGAAAGTGTCGCAACCTGGCACTGGGGTGTACTTGGAGTTGTTTGCTTCATCGGATTTGGCTTGTTTTTGGCCAGTATCGTTTATCTTTTCAAAAAAAGAGCTGCAGCAAGCTTTGCATTGGCGTCCGCTTTCGTTGCTTCGGCACTTTTGTACACTGCCATAATGACTAGTTTGCAATTTTAATAAATTCATAGGACGGCATTATTCCACCTTTAATCACAGAAAGTTTCCACTAGGCAAACATTCTGCTGGAAAAAGGAAATAGAAATTGGAATAATGTCTTTTTTTGTGTTCTGCTGTCGTCTGATTTCCCAATACATTTCCAAGATAGCCTATGCTAGATTTACTTTAATAGTTTCTGAGAGTCTAGAAGGCAGAAGGTCGGACTCCACTTCAGTGACTATAAAATCTAGCGAGGTGATTGAATGAAAAGAAAACTGGTAAGTGTCGCTGCTGTGGCAATGATAGGATTATCTGTATTTCAGCCGTTACAAGCTGGTGCCGCTCCTGATGAGACGGCAAAAAATGAGGAAGTCCGCATTCTCGTTAAGCAGAAGGACGGCGTGTTTTCCACCCAAGCAACTGATGAGGTGAAGGAAGAGCATGGTGTCCGCAACAGCTTCGGTAACGAAGGCTTTACAACTGAGGTATCTGAAAAAGAACTCGAGGAGCTGAAATCCGACAAAGCTCTGGAAGTAACGGAAGTAAGTGTATATACGAAGCAGGAAGTGTCTGAAAAAAGGGATATATCCACACAAGCTGTATCCGACCGTACACCATGGGGAATTCAAGCAATTTATAATAACTCATCCATAACTAGAACAAGCGGCGGAAATAATATCAACATCGCTGTTCTCGATACTGGTACGTCTGTTAACCACCCTGACCTTGCTGCCAATGTGGAGCAGTGTGTCGACTTTACTCAAGCATCCAGCGGACAAGTGAATGGCACTTGTGTCGATCGTGATGGGCATGGTACCCATGTCTCTGGTTCTGCACTTGCCAATGGCGGGAATGGTTCTGGTATCTTTGGTGTAGCACCGGAAGCAGATTTATGGGCATATAAAGTACTCGGTGACGATGGGCGCGGCTATTCCGATGACATTGCAAACGGTATCCGGAAAGCTGCCGATGATGGAGCAAACCGTGGGGAGAAAGTCGTCATTTCAATGTCTCTTGGCGGAGGGCAGGATACTCTCATCTCCAATGCAGTTCGTTATGCAAATAGCAGAGGGGCATTAGTCATCGCGGCAACGGGTAACTCCGGCCCGTATGAAGGTTCAATCGGCTATCCTGCTGCACTCCCAGAAGCTGTTGCAGTAGCAAATCTGGAGAACCGCCAGCAAAACGGTACATACCGAGTTGCCGATTCTTCTTCCAGAGGCTACAGCCGTACAGATGGTGATTATGTTATTCAGCAAGGTGATGTGGAAGTATCAGCTCCAGGGTCAGCTATCCTATCAACTTATCCAGGAAACACATATGCATCACTGACTGGAACATCTATGGCTACACCGCATATCTCTGGTTTGGCAGCTAAGATTTGGTCAGAAAACACAGGCTTGAGCAGCTCCCAAGTGAGACAGACATTGCAGTCCCGTGCTCGTGCTAACGATATCCTTGGCGGCTATGGTGCTGCTAGAGGCGATGATTATGCCTCCGGATTCGGTTTCCCTCGTGTTCAATAGTCTAGTAAAAGGAATGAAGAAGGCCTCTATAGCAGGGGCCTTCTTTTTATAGTTTTTGAGGCAATTTCCAGACAAGCAGACCGGAAATGCTGGCAATACATCCTCCTATTATAATTGTTGTTCCTATGCCGACAGACTCTGATAAGAGACCAGCGCAAACAGAAGCAACTGGAAGTAAGCTAAACGTAATGAAGCGGGATGTAGATTGGACACGACCTAGTAAATTGCGTGGTGTATAGCGCTGTCGAATTGTTTTGATAATCGGGTTAACGGCACCTGCAGCCGCTGTTCCAATCATATTGAAGCAAGCTGCCAGCCAGATAGTATCCGTCAGCCCGACGCAGATGATGGATAAACCGCCAATCACTTTAGCAACGAATAATATCTGTTTGTATGTAGAGAAGCGATCGGCAAAGAAACCCAGATAAGTACCTAGAATGGCTCCGATTCCGCCAGAAGATAATGCAATACCAAGCAGCAAAGGATCTTTTGTGAGTTGGTTTACATAGATGACAAGCAAAACAATGAGAAATTGTATTCCGAAGTTGGAGATTAGTGATATAAGATTGGTATACCAAATCTCTTTCTGTTGATAGATGAAAGAGAAGCCTTCTCTCAGCTCGTGGATGTATTGAGATATGGAGAATGTTCTGGAGCTGGTCGTTTGCTGCTCGTATGGAAGCAGGAGCACTAACCAAACGGCGAGTAAGGAAAGTCCGCTTACTGCTATTAAGCTGTAATGGATGCTGAAGAATAGAAGAACAACACCGCCTATGCTCGGTCCAATTACGATGGTAAGCTGAAATATAGCACTTTCCAGACTGTTAGCGTAATGAAGCTGCCGATCGGAAACTAGATGTGGAATGGCAGTAAACTGAGCACCCTGATAGAATTGACCAGCGAATCCGATGCACATGGATATGATACAGATTAGCAAGAGACTTATCTGTCCGGTTATAGCGAATATACTCAGCAGCAAAAAACAGAGAAAGCGCACAAAGTCCGCAATCAGCAGTACGTGCTTCCAGTTTGCGCGGTCAAGAAAAGGACCGATGAGAGGCTGCAGCAGCATCGATGCTCGCTCTACAGCTATAGCAATTGTAACTGCGATAGTGGAAGAGGTTACGTCGAGCACTAATAGCGGTAGCAAGATGCTGTAAACCTGTCCGGCCATGGAAGCCATAGTGGTGCTCATCATTAGGCGTGATAACGGATGGGTCAACGTAATTTTCTGCACAGTCATGTGATTACTCTTCCAAAAATGACTGCAGCTCATAATCTAGGGAAGCAATACTATCTTTATTTGCGTAGTAAACCTGCTTGTCTGATGCGATAAGTCCGGCAGATTTGAGCATCTTCAAATGATGGTGCAGTGTTGATTTTGCAACGGGAAGCTGCTCCGTTAATTGTTGTAGCGTATGTTCACCTTCCATTAAACGTTTTAGCAAGTGGAGTCTTGTTGCATCACCCAATGCCTTATACTTTCTTACAAGCATCGTATCTGGATTATATCTGTTTTCTGGATCGATGCTATTAGAGTGAATTGGGTAATAGAAAACCTTTGTGCCAGGCAGGTCTGCACTGATTGTCCACGGCCTGTAGTGGAAATGCGGGATAAACAGGACCGTATTGATTCCATCATCAGGTTTGTAGCTTGTACTATTTGTCACCGAGCGTATAAAGGTCAGTTTATCCATGGAGACAAGCTTTTGTTCTTTGTTCGAGATATCTCTTTCCAGCATATCCTGCAAGAGTTTCTCCTGTGGTCTGATTACTTCTTTGAACCATTTTTTCATAACAGAAATCAAGTGTTCTTTCAGGGAGGAAATATCTGCATTGGCAATAAAAGCGATATAATCCGGAAAGAAAGGGTTGTCTGAAGTCACTTCTTGCAAAGTGGTCAAGGAGCTTTCATGTCCCTGAGCAGCCCGCGTTCGATGTTTTTCAAACGCGCTTCCGATGTAGGGAAGACTCTGTTTTCGCAATGTCTGTTCCGGCATGTTCGAGACTTCATCTGTCCATTCATCTAAGGTTGTGGCATTTGAGTGGTGCAGCAGCTGTAGAAGCGTCTTCCAGGTGTTACATTGATGAATCTTATGCAGTTCAAGCTGAAGCTCATCTGAAAAGTCATTTTCGGGATCATCCCACATCTTTTCCACGTGTTCAAGCGTCCCAGCTAAGGAAGCATTTGTGACAGCGGCAATTCCTAATGCGGCTTCCCATAGTAACGATGTTTCAAAACGAATGGTATAATCATGTTTTGCTTTAAAACCTGTCTGAATTATCTGCATATCTATCACCTCGTAAATAATTCTATATTATTAGAATATTATATTCAATAAAAATCGAACAAAGGAGAAGATAAATGTATCATCGTGCATTCGGCGTATATGCTGTTATACATAAAGAAAACAAACTGCTTGTCATCCACAAAGGAAGAGGTCCATATATTAATCGCTTTGATTTACCCGGAGGAAGTCTGGAAAGCGGGGAGGGTTTGCTAGATGCTGTCATTCGTGAAGTGAAGGAAGAAACGGGTTTGACTGCATCAGTGAAGAAGCAGATTGGCGCTGTCGATTTTAAGCTTCCGTGGCAGTGGAAGGATTTTACCCATGTCCATCATACAGCGGTTTTTTATACAGCAGAGGTAAATGGAGAAATACAGATACCAGAACAATTTGCAGGGCAAGATGCGCTAGGTGCAGAATGGATGCCGTTTGAGAAATTGTTGGCTGCGAACAGCTCACCTTTGGTCATTCAGGCAATCAAGTGGTTATTGTCTTCAGAAGTGCCGTTAGAAACAGTTGTCTATTCAGAGTGGGAAATAAAAGAGGGGAGTTTTCAGGAAGGAGATCAGGGTATTAGATAAGGAAAAAAGAGGGTGCAGCTTAGGTGAAAAAAGTAGGATTGTATGTGTTCAGTCTGATGTTTATTGTGGCTGGTATTTTGCATTTTGTATTGGATGATGGTTTTGTTGCCATGCTGCCCGCGTATGTACCGCTGCGCTATACATTAATATACTTAACTGGCATTGCGGAGATTCTCCTGGCTATTGGACTACTTGTACCTGCTACCAGGAAATTAACAGCTATCGTTACTGTTATCTATTTAATTGCGATTTTCCCGGCAAACATTTACAGTGCCGTCTATGATATCCCGGTGCCGGGCTTTGAGGAGACAGACCAAACCCTACTTTATATACGACTTCTTGCACAACCAGCACTTATCTGGTGGGTTTGGAAGGTTACGAGATAAACGTATTTGCAATTCCTCGGATGGCTTCGCATATAGTGAGAATATCATGTATGCCGAGGTGACCTATGCGTTCCATCAGTTTATGTATGATCGTTAAAAATGAAGAAGAGGTACTGGCCGGCTGTTTGGAAAGTGTTCGTGATTTAGTGGATGAGATCATTATCGTGGATACAGGCTCCACGGATCGAACAAAGGAAATTGCAGCACAGTACACTTCGCGTATGTTTGATTTCAAATGGATAGATGATTTTTCCGCTGCTCGAAATTACAGCTTCAGTAAGGCAACGGGAGAATACATTATGTGGCTTGATGCGGATGATGTGCTGCTAGCAAAGGATCAGGAAGCTTTCCGTTCTCTATGGAGTAATTTGACCCTTGATGTGGACGTCGTATCGATGTTGTATCATACAAGTTTGGATGATGAAGGTCGTCCGCTTTACTTGTATAGAAGAAATAGAGTCGTGAAGCGTAGTAAGAATTTCCGCTGGCGTGGTGCTGTACATGAATACTTGGAATTTGGGGGAAATATTGTGGATTCGGATATAGCTGTCACACATCGAAAAAGCGATAAAACTTTTACGATTTCAGACCGCAATTTACGTATCTACGAGTCCTATGTCGCTTCTGGCAGGGAACTGTCGCCTCGCGATATGTTTTACTATGCAAATGAGCTAAAGGATCATGGAAAGTTTGAGCTTGCCAAGTCTTATTATATGATGTTTCTTCAATCAGAGAAGGGCTGGGTAGAGGACAATATACGAGCGTGTCAATATCTGGCGGATTGCTGCAAGGCTGAAAAAGATATGGATGGGTATCGTACTAACCTCTTTCGTTCATTCCAGTATGACCGACCGCGGCCGGAATTTTGCTGTCTAATTGGTGACTTGCTGACAGAAGATCGTAATTATCATGCAGCTGCTTATTGGTATGAGCAGGCTTTGGATTATGAAGGGAAGGAACTGCCAGGCTTCAGTGTACCTGCTTATACGACTTGGTATCCGTATTTGCAGCTGACGCTATGTTATTCTCGAATTGGTCAGCTTGAGCAGGCAAAATCAGCCCATGAAAAAGCTGTTTCCTTTAACCCGAATCATCCAAGTATCCTTCATAATACAGCATTCTTTGAGAAGCTCAGTCTTTAATTTCCTTTTACTGCTTCATATGTCATAATACGTACTATCAAGGTAAGATGTGGAGGATTAGTTGTGGCATTGGATATAATTGCTTGGATTATCATTGCGGTGGCATTCATCGCTAGTTTTGCGGGAATTGTTTATCCCGTTATTCCATCTCCGCTAATGTTATGGATTGGATTCTTAGTTTTTCAGTTCATGCTCAGTGATGGAGATTTGTCTGTATTCTTCTGGGTAGCGATGGTTATCTTGACGGTCATTTTGATCATCTCAGATATTATCGCCAATAGTTATTTTGTTAAAAAATTCGGCGGAAGTAAATGGGGCGAGCGAATCGCAGCAATCGGTGTCATTGTTGGTTCCTTTATTATCCCGCCTTTTGGAATCATTGTCGTGCCGTTCGTTGCTGTGTTTGTGACAGAGCTTGTTCAAAGAAGAACACTGAAGGAAGCTATCTATTCTTCCATCGGCTCATTGCTGGGCTTCCTTGGCGGATCGATAGCAAAGATTGTAATTCAATTGATTATGATTATCTGGTTCTTTATAGCAGCTTTCGTATAAAAAAAGCGAGCATCTCTGCTCGCTTTTTCTTATGCGTATTCTGTTTTCTGCAATCGCATATCTAAGATGTAATAACCGAATGGAATGACGGATGCGATCAGAGCTAAAATTGCCCACTTCATTCCCCAGCCAACTTTCAAGGTCGTGTAACCGGTCCAAATGACGTACAGGACGAATAAACCGCCGTGGATGGCACCTATGTAGGTGACGAAAATCGGTATATCCATCATGTATTTTAAAGGCATTGCCATGAACAATAACAAAAGCAAGGAAGTCCCCTCGAGAAACCCGATGATACGGAACCATTTCAATGTCGCTTGCATGAAAGCCCTCCCAAAAACTATTTATAAATAGTATAAGCAAGCTTGCCCCTATTTACCACTCATCGGGAGAACTTGTCATAACATTGTCAAAATATCATGTTACATCATAGATGGACGGGCGTCTGTCCTGGAATACTGGGATACGGTTTCGCACGTCATCAACTTGGTCAAGATCTGCTTCGCCGTACAAAATTGTCTCTGCTTCTCCTGCCTCAGCGATAATTTCGCCCCATGGCCCAATGATCACACTGTGCCCGGCAAATTCATTGGCAGGGTCACTTCCTGCGCGATTACAAGCAACGACGTAGCATTGGTTCTCAATTGCCCGGCTGAGCAAAAGCGCGCGCCAGTGATCCAGTCGAGCTTTCGGCCACTCGGCAACGACGAAGAGCACTTGCTGATCGTGGATCATATGCGTGCGGATGAATTCGGGAAAACGGATGTCGTAACAGATGACACCAGCTGCTCGTTTATTTCCGATGGAAAAGGAAGCGGATTTGTCACCTTGGTTCAGAAACTTCTCTTCGTCCATCAATCGGAATAAATGAGCTTTATCATATTCATGGAGCAGCTCACCTGCTGGTCCGAAGACAAGCATCGTATTATAAACACCAGTATCGGTCTGCTTGGCGATGGAACCAGCGATAATATATTTTTGATGTGTTTTAGCTAGTCTGCTGATAAAGCGCTTTGTCGTTTCTCCCTCGGTATCACTTATATTATCGAGTCTTGTCAGGTCATAGCCGGTTGTCCAAAGCTCAGGCAGCACGAGGACATCGGCCTTTTCCTGTGCCTCATTTATTAACTCTTCCACTTTTCTGTAATTGGCTTCCGGGTCACCAAAAACGATATCATGCTGAATCAAAGCGAGTTTCATTGGGTCACTCCCTTATTCGCCGCAACGAATGTCTCAACACTTCGCATGGCTTCGACTACTTTTTCTGAATCGGATACATGCATGAAATGAATGGATTCACCTGGAGCGACAGCGCCGTCTGCGGCAATTTTCATCACCTTGTCCAAATCTTCTTTTACACCAAGTTCTTTAAGTACAGTTGGTAGTCCGAGTTTTTGATAAATCGGAAGCAAAGTGCGGATCTCTTCGAATTTCTCTTCCAGTGCAAGCTGAACAAGGATACCATAAGCTACTTTGTTTCCGTGCAGCTGCTCATGTGTTTCGGCAAGTCTTGTCAGTCCGTTATGAATGGAATGTGCGCCAGCAATTCGGCCATATTCATCACCGAAACCGCCAACCATACCGCCAGCCATAATGATCGTTTCTGCAACGCGGAGAAATGCACTGTCAGCACGTTTGCTTTGCAATGAACAAATAGCAGCATCTCCTTCGGCAATAAGGATATCCCGGCATAACTTCGCTGCGTTACGGGATATTTGGACAGCAAGCGGCTGATCAGTCATGTTTTCGGTAAGTGCATCCGCTTCGTACCACTTGGCCAATGTATCGCCAATTCCGGCAATTAGATAAGGCGCAGGTGTCGTAAGCAGAAGCTTCGGCTCGACTAGCAGCATAAATGCGCTGCGTGGGAATACGGTATATTCAACGAAATTACCTGCTTCATCATAAAAAACGCTAAGCGAAGCCCATGGAGAGCAGTTAGAAACAATTGTCGGAATTAAGATGACTGGAAGACCTGCATCATTAGCAGCGGCTTTGGCAGTATCCAACACTTTTCCGCCGCCAACACCGATTATGAATTGAGCAGCTTCGTCAGCTGCGATACCTGCAAGTCTCGCTGCTTCTGCATGTGTGCACTGGCCGTTATAAGCTACGCGTTTCACTGGCAAATCGATCGGATCCAAGAATGGGGAAGCAGCTTTCCAAGAAGCATCTCCGTGAATAAGCAACCCATTGGTCCAATTCAATTCCGAAAGCTTCGCTGGAAGGCTTTCCAATATATTATCCTCACAAACGTAATAATTCGGAGCGCCTTTTATGTTGATGGTCATGTTGTCACCTCATTGATTTTTTACATAAAAAAACTCTTCCAAGCGTATCTGGAAGAGGGAAAGGCCAATGTTATCCGTCCCCTTATCCCTCAGCATCTCGCTGTTGGAATTAGCACCGTGTGCAAATGCACCGGTTGCCGGGCTTCATAGGGCCAATTCCCTCCGCCTTCTCTTGATAAGAGTGTGTGATTCATGTATGATTTGTTCATTATCGCATTCTATTTCCAACACTGTCAAGATTGGTAATAGTCAGAATAGGAAGTGCGACACAACAGGAGAGTGAGTAAGATGGATTTTCCGTTTTCGGATGCATTAAAGCGATTGCCGGAGCAGTTTTTTGCCGGCTTAGTACATAAAGTAGGTTTACTTGAAAAAGAGGGGCACGATATCATCAAGCTAGGACAGGGGAACCCTGATCTGCCGACGCCGCAGCATATCGTTGAGAAACTAAAGGAAGCTTCTGATAATCCGGCTTATCATAAATATTCACCTTTCAGAGGGTTTGATTTTCTCAAACAGGCAGTCTGTGATTTTTATGATCGGGAATACGGTGTGAAATTAGATCCCACAACAGAAGTGGCCATCATGTTCGGCTCTAAAACAGGTTTGGTGGAAATCAGCCAATGTCTGTTGAACCCAGGTGACTTAGCACTGCTTCCGGATCCCGGGTATCCCGATTATATGTCCGGCATCGAACTGGCACAAGCACGGACATCGCTCATGCCATTAACAGCTGAGAATGACTTCCTGCCTGATTATGATGCTATATCTGATAGTGATCTAGAAGAAGCAAAGCTAATGTTCTTGAACTATCCGAACAATCCGACTGCTGCAACAGCAGATCAGAAGTTCTTCGATAAAACAGTGGAACTGGCGAAAGAGCATAAATTCTGTGTGCTGCATGATTTTGCTTACGGTGCACTTGGATTTGACGGAGAAAAACCACAGAGCTTCCTGCAATCAGAAGGCAGCAAAGAAGTCGGCATTGAAATGTACACCTTATCCAAAACGTATAATATGGCCGGCTGGCGCATTGCCTTTGCAGTTGGTAATGCATCTGTGATCGAAAGCATCAATCTGATCCAGGACCATGTTTATGTAAGTTTGTTTGGCGGTATGCAAGAGGCTGCTGCTTATGCCCTGACAACGGATCAGACATGCGTGGAGGAATTGGTTCATACGTATGAAAGCAGAAGAGATGCTTTCATCGGTCATTTACGCGCTATCGGCTGGGATGTACCAGAACCAAAAGGAACCTTCTTCGTTTGGCTGCCAGTTCCCCGTGGTTACACATCTGAGGAATTCGCTGATTTGCTGCTCGAAAAGGCACATGTTGCAGTCGCACCGGGTAATGGTTTTGGAGAATATGGAGAAGGATACGTTCGTGCAGGATTGTTGGATACAGAAGAAAGATTATTGGAAGCAGCGATGCGAATCGAAAAGCTTGGTATCTTCTCAAAAGCATAAGAAAGAGCCAGTCCCGAGTGGGACTGGCTCTTTTGTCTGTTAGGTTGACACTGCGCAGCGATTTGGGCCGGATTCGATATCGGCTTCGTCTGTGCTGTCAATGACGGCTTTTCCTTGATTTGTTTCTCGGATCAGCTGGTAACTATTCGGCTGCTGGGCAGGTATACTATCCAAAACGGAGGAAGCAAATTCGCCAGCATCTTGCAGCTGCAGTCTTGGATTATTTCTGTATAGATCCTCCATACGTGCTTGGACTGTGCCATCCGTTCCGATCTCTGCCAGCTCGGAAAAATGGGAAGGAAGGACAATCAAATCCAGCGATAAGAAAGGGTATTTTTCATATAAAGTGTTGTGAAGATCCTGTACCCATTGCTCTGCTTGACCAGCTAAATCCGGACGGCCGATCGATTCGGTAAAGAGCGTATCTCCAGACAGCAGGAATGTGTCATCTACGACAAAGCTGATGCTTCCTTCTGTATGACCTGGTGAGGCAATACTGCGCATGCCTTCTTCCGTTTTTCCGAATGGAATCGTCTTACCGTCGTGTAATGGAGAGAAGGTGAATGTCGCTTCTTTTCCATCATCAGCCGGGAACCAATAAGTCGCTCCTGTTGCTTCTGCCAGCTTCCGTCCGCCGGATAAATGGTCCGCATGAAGATGGGTATCAAGGACATGTTTGATCGTCCATCCGTTTTCTTTCGCAAAGGATGTATAGACTTCGGTGAACCTTGCCGGATCTACTACTGCTGCTTCGCCATTGGAGACGACCATGTAGGAAAGGCAGCCTTTCCCAATACGCATGAATTGATAAATCTTCCCGCCATATGTGAGGTCGCCGATTTTACGGGGACTAAGCGTTTCTCCCCAAGCCTGCATGCCGCCAACGACATGGACGATATTATCCATTCCTGCTGCTTGTAAGAGGGAGACGGCTGTCTGAGCGGATTTGCCCCGATAGCACATGACATAGACAGGGTCATGTTCTGGCAGTTCTTTACGAGCCTTATCTGGGTCTGCTTTGATAGTGGCAAATGGAATATCATATCTTTTAACGCTATCAACATCAATTGACCATTCCTGAACATCCGCTTCTTGCCGGATATCAAGCAAATGAACGGTATCTTTTGCTTTTATTTTTTCTGCCAGTTCTGCTGTGTGCAATGGATTCATGCAATCGTCTCCTTTAGAAATCTTTTTTGATTATAGGAAGGAGCAGTTTGACTCCTTTCTTATTCACAGGGAATATCCTGCTGTCTGCGAGCAGGTGGCTTGCATAACCGGCTGTGCCGGCAAGCTGTGTGCCGAATAGGGCAGTCTCTTGTTCAAAGAATGTCATCAATATGTAGAAATAGATCAGCCCGATCAAGGAGTGAGTGTAAGATCGGTGAGCTAGGAAAGATGCAATCCCGATATAACATCCGCTCATGACCACCCAAGTATGCCCTGCATACAACCCGGTCAGCAGAACAGCGATGCCTGTAATCAGCAGCATGAACTTCTTATTGATTACGCGGGAGAGAACCATAATTCCTGCCCCGATTGCTAACCCGATATAACGATCTTGGCCGAATAAATTCCACATACTATATAGGATGAGCAATAATCCGATAAAAATTGTAATATTGCGGATGGCTTTATGTGAAAATGTAATTCGGTTAGAGAGGAGACCTCCTGTATCCAAATCTGGTACAAGAGCTGCGACTGCTGCTGTACAAGTCATTGTGACCGTCACAGCGCCTTCAGCATTCAATGCGGTGGCACTGGCGAAACCTGCGCCAGCTCCAATTAATAGATGTGTGATTCCTTTCATTCTAGCTGTGCCTCCAAAAGTTAGTCTTTAAAAGCATACTAGAATCTTTATGTGATGGCTATCCGTATTGTTTCTGATGCGCTTTCTTTCGAGAAAGATAATCTTCATCTTCTCTTATTTCATCCCACTTTTTTTTGAAGATCTGTGCAGATGCTGCTTTTTCATCATCGATCTGCCGGTCATACCTTTCTGTCTTGTCCGCATCCTTATATTTCTTGCCGCCCTTATAATTAGCATAGCGACGAGCGCGGGTATAACCCATTTGAATGTATTTCCTAGCCATATCCATCCCGACAAAATCATCCTGCTTGCGATATTCCTCGAACATCTCTGAAATCTTCTGGCAGGATTCCTCTGCAATATCCGGAGTCTTGAATCGCCAATGAGGAAGGATCTCACTTTTATAAGGCTCCACCATCAGCACACCTTGCTCACCGCGGCCGACACGATATTTATCCGGGTGTTTGCGAAAATCAGTTGAGGCATCAAAATGATCGTAATAGCCCATTCCCATCCCCCTGTCTCTGTTGTTAATGTATATAGTTACCGAATGTGCTCCATGTGAAACGCGATTTTTTATTATGGACATAGGAGGCAGCCGCACACGTTTGTGATAAAATGAAAGTAATGGTCTCACGTTAGAAAGGAATGGTTACAGGTGGGTAAAACAAAAGTAGGAATCGTTTTCGGCGGAAAATCGGCGGAACATGAAGTATCCTTACAATCTGCAAAAAATATTGCCGATGCAATTGATAAAAATAAATATGATGTTGTCTTAATCGGAATCGATAAACAAGGGAAATGGCAACTGAATGACAAGGCAGACTATCTGCTGAACGCAAATGATCCGAAGAATATCGAACTGAAGCCTTCCGAGCAAGGTATCGCTGTTGTACCTGGTTTGAAAGAGAAACAGCTCGTCAATCCGAGTCAAGGCGCTGTCCTTGATCAAGTGGATGTTATTTTCAGTATCCTCCACGGTACACTCGGCGAGGATGGTAGCATGCAAGGAATGCTGCGCATCGCTAATTTACCGTATGTAGGCCCGAATGTACTAAGCTCAGCTGTATGCATGGATAAGGACATTGCGAAGCGTCTGCTAAAGGAATCTGGTATAAGAGTAGCAAATGGCTTCACATTCAAAAAACGCCAGCTTGGATCTATCCGTTATGAAGAGGTAGCAGAAGTACTAGGCTCTACAGTCTTCATCAAGCCTGCGAACCAAGGCTCCTCTGTCGGCGTGAGCAAAGCGAAAACCGAAGAAGAGTTCTACAAGGGCTTGGAAGAAGCTTTCCGCTACGATACGAAAGTTCTAGTCGAGGAAGCAATCGTCGGACGCGAAATCGAAGTAGCGGTACTTGGAAATGAAGAACCGATCGCTTCCTTACCTGGAGAAATCTTGCCAAAAACAGAATTTTATTCTTATGAATCCAAGTATATCGACGAATCAGGAGCAGAACTCGCTATCCCGGCTCAACTTTCAGAGTCTGTTACAGAACAAGCAAGAAAGCTTGCGGTAGAAGTATTCCAGACACTTGATGTCGAAGGACTTGCGCGTGTCGACTTCTTCTTAACAGGAGACGGGGAATTCGTCGTAAATGAAGTAAACACGCTGCCAGGTTTCACGAAAATCAGTATGTATCCAAAACTTTGGGACATCACTGGTATTTCTTACCCAGACCTCATTGACCGTCTGATCCAGCTTGCTATCGAACGTCATCAACGAGATAACGAACTAAGCAACGCAGCTTTTCAGCAGCAGTAATTGGTTCCTGAATAGAAGTTTTTAAAAAAGAAATCTGGACTAGGAGGTATACTCTTCAAGTCCGGATTTCTTTTTGTTTAGGAATGAATTTACATTCTGGGGGCTTATGAGAGTAGGAGATTGTATAAAGAATCTTAGGATGAATACAGAAGAAACCTGCTTATTTAGAATTGCTCACAAAAAGAAAGTCTGCTATTCAGCGTAGGAAATACGCGGAGACTCCCGCGGGAGGCTCACCAGCCGCCCGCAGGAAAGCGGAGTGTATTTCCGAAGCGGCATTCAGATACTGATTCCTTGGTTTTGGCATTTTATTTACTCGTCTTTCCATATGCAATTGTACCTAACTGTGATACAATGAACTGCAGAATAGAATAAAAAATCCAGGCCATCCTGGGAGAGGTTCTAGCACAACCCTCTATAAAAAACTAAGGAACTATATCCTTGGGTATAGTCTTTTTTATTTTTTATGGATAATTGGCAGCCTCTTCCTATTGGAAGAGGCTTTTTTATTGGAGTGTCTGGAAAAAAGGAGAAACGTAATGAAGAAGGATAAAGCCATCGTCGTATTCAGCGGCGGTCAAGATAGTACAACTTGTTTGTTTTGGGCAATGGAGCAGTTTGAAGAAGTGGAAGCTGTGACGTTCAATTATAATCAGCGCCACAGTTTGGAAATCGAGGTAGCTGAACAAATTGCGAAAGAACAAGGCATCAGACATCACGTATTGGACATGTCTTTATTAAATCAGCTTGCACCAAACGCATTAACAAGAGACGATATCGAAATCGAACAGCAAGAAGGGGAACTGCCGTCCACATTCGTACCAGGACGTAATCTAGTATTTCTATCCTTTGCAGCGATTTTGGCACATCAAGTAGGCGCGAAGCATCTTGTGACAGGTGTTTGTGAAACAGACTTCAGCGGCTACCCAGACTGCCGAGACATCTTCGTGAAATCATTGAATGTATCTCTCAATCTATCAATGGATAAAGATTTCGTCATCCATACCCCGCTTATGTGGCTGGATAAAGCAGAAACATGGGAAATGGCAGATCAGCTAGGCCAGCTTGATTATGTAAAAGAAAAAACACTTACTTGCTACAACGGCATCGTTGCCGAAGGATGCGGAGAGTGCCCAGCTTGTAAGCTGCGCCAAAATGGACTTGATCAATATGAAGCGAAAAAGGCGGCCGGGGTATGATCCAGCAAATTTATCCGCAAGTGCAGCATGACTATAGCTACGAATTGAATAAGGATCTGCATTTCGCTGCAGCACACAGCATCCAGCATCCGGATGCCGGAAAATGCCAGCAAGTGCACGGCCATACGTATTTTGCCAATGTTACGATTGCTGGCGATGAATTGGATGACAGTGGATTTTTATTCAATTTCTCCACAATCAAAGCATTGATTCATAAGAAATTTGACCACACCTTATTAAATGACCATACAGATGTATTTGGAAAAGACGATTTCCCGACAACAGAAGTGATGGCGCGTAAAATTTATGAATTGATTCAACAAGAGCTGGATCAGCTGCCTCATCAGCCGAAGTGTCTGCAAGTCTTCTTGCGTGAGACGCCGACCAGCTATTGCGTATACCGACCAAAGCGAGGAACAAAAAATGGCAAGTAAATTTCCAGTTTTAGAAGTATTCGGTCCAACCGTGCAGGGAGAAGGAATGGTTGTCGGACAGAAGACGATGTTCGTCCGTACAGCAGGCTGCGACTATAGCTGCAGCTGGTGTGATTCTGCCTTTACATGGGATGGATCAGCGAAGGATGACATTCGACAGCTGACGGCTGAACAGATATGGGACCAATTGGAGGAAGTAGGCGGAGATCGTTTCCGTCATGTAACTATCTCTGGCGGGAACCCTGCACTACTTAAGAATCTAGGGGAGTTCACAGAGCTTCTGAAAAAGAAAGAAGTAAAAGTTGCTTTGGAGACTCAAGGAAGTCGGTATCAGCCGTGGTTCCTTGAAATCGATGATCTTACTATATCGCCTAAGCCGCCAAGCTCATTGATGAAGACCGATTTTCATCGTCTTGATGAGATAATTAACAATCTTAGAGAAGCAGGACGTCTTATGCATGTGAGTTTGAAGGTTGTTATATTTGACGAAGAAGACTTGCGTTATGCAACGAATGTTCATAAACGTTATCCAGATGTGAGTTTTTATGTACAAGTCGGTAATCATGATACAGCTACTTTGGATGATGCGGCATTGAAGGATGCATTACTTTCCAAGTATGAATGGCTGATTGACCAGGTATCTGCCTCCAATGAACTGAATCATGTGCGTGTCCTGCCGCAGCTTCATACGCTTGTATGGGGAAATAAACGCGGTGTATAAACAGAAAGACGAGTTATTAAACTCGTCTTTTTTTGTGCCCAAAAGTGGGCAGGCACCTTTTATTCACAAGATTAATAGGATACCAAGTCGTTAAATTAATAAAAAATGCTTGAATTTATATTAGTAATAATGCATAATAATTCACATAAATAAATCGAGCATTCAGCACGGAGAGGGAGATTCATAATGGCAAAAGATAAAATCGTACTCGCATACTCTGGTGGTTTAGATACTTCTGTAGCAATCAAATGGTTACAGGATAAATATAATTATGATGTTATTGCAGTTGGTTTGGATGTTGGTGAAGGCAAGGATTTAGATTTCGTTCAGGAGAAAGCACTTCAAGTTGGTGCTATTAAATCTTATACAGTGGATGCAAAAGCTGCATATGCAGAGGAATATGTGCTTCCAGCTTTGAAAGCAAACTTACTTTATGAAGGAAAATATCCGTTAGTTTCTGCACTTAGCCGTCCTTTAATTGCAAAAGTGCTAGTAGACATTGCGAAAGAAGAAGGTGCTGTAGCCGTAGCACATGGCTGTACTGGTAAAGGAAATGACCAAGTACGTTTTGATGTGAGCTTCACGGCATTGGATCCAGATTTGAAGATTGTTGCTCCTGTTCGTGAATGGGCAATGAGCCGTGATGAAGAGATTGAATATGCGGAGAAGCATGGTATTCCAGTTCCTGTTGGGAAAGAGAGCCCATACAGTGTCGATCAGAATCTATGGGGACGTTCCAATGAGTGCGGTATTTTAGAGGATCCATGGGAGCAGCCGCCAAGCGATGCTTTTGGGCTGACAGTTGATCCGGAAAATGCACCGGATGAAGCGCAGATCGTGACAATCACATTTGAAAAAGGAAAGCCAGTCGCAATTGATGGGGAAGCTTATCCATTGGATGCACTTATCCTAAAGTTGAACGAAGTTGCAGGTAAGCATGGTGTCGGACGTATCGATCATGTGGAAAATAGATTAGTAGGAATCAAATCTCGTGAAATCTATGAATGCCCGGCAGCAGTAACGCTTATTGCGGCGCATCAGGAATTGGAAGCTTTGACGATGACACGTGAAATTTCTCAATTCAAACCGATTGTCGAGCAAAAACTTGCACAGACAATTTATGATGGTCTATGGTATTCACCGCTTACAAAAGCGCTGCAAGCATTCATTGAGGAAACGCAGCAGACAGTTTCCGGTAATGTCAAAGTGAAGCTGTACAAAGGACATGCACTTGTTGTCGGCAGAGAATCTGCGGAATCTCTATACAGCTTTGATCTTGCAACCTACAAACCAGAAGATAAATTCGATCATGATGCAGCACTCGGTTTCATTCAGCTTTGGGGTCTGCCAACGAAGGTTCAGGCAGAGGTTGCTCGTAAGCAGACAGTACAAACGGAGGCACCATCGCTGCTTAAAATTGACAAAAAAGAAGCTGTAAAACAATGAAGCTCTGGGGAGGAAGATTCACGAAGCCGACCAATGAATTAGTAGACGCATACACTTCCTCCATCGGCTTTGATCAGAAACTGGCTAAATACGATATTCAAGGCAGCCTGGCACATGTAGCAATGCTCGGCAAATGCGGCATCATCGAACAAGAAGATGCTGAAACAATTGCTGATGGATTAAAGGATGTACTGAACAAAATCCTGGCAGGAGAAGCAACGCTCTCGCAGGCAGATGAAGATATTCACATGAATGTCGAACGATTATTGATTGAACAAATCGGTCCTGTAGGAGGAAAGCTGCATACAGGCAGAAGCCGTAATGACCAGGTAGCATTGGATATGCGTCTGTACTTGCGGGAAGCAATTGTAGAAATTATCGGGCTGCTTGGTGCTGTTCAGACAGCGCTGACTGAACAGGCGAAGCAGCATTTGGATACAATTCTTCCAGGTTATACACATTTGCAACGGGCGCAGCCGGTGCTGTTCGGCCATCATCTTATGGCATATGCATATATGCTGCAGCGTGATGTGGAGCGGCTTCAGGATAGCTGGAAGCGTGTAAACAAGATGCCGCTTGGAGCAGGTGCCTTGGCTGGTACAACATTCCCGATTGATCGGCATTTTGTGGCAGAGCAGCTGCATTTTGATGCTATCACTGAAAACAGTCTGGACAGTGTAAGTGATCGTGATTTCGTGGTGGAGTTCTTGTCAGCTGCGAGTCTGATCAGTATGCATCTTTCACGGCTTTCGGAGGAGTTGGTTCAGTGGTCTAGCGCAGAGTTCAACTTCATAGAATTGGATGATGCATTTTCTACAGGCAGCAGCATGATGCCGCAGAAGAAGAACCCTGATGTAGCGGAGCTTGTCCGCGGTAAATCCGGCCGTGTCTTCGGACATTTGATGGGGATGCTGACAACTCTGAAAGGATTGCCTCTTGCTTATAATAAGGATATGCAGGAAGACAAAGAAGGCATGTTCGATACGGTAGAAACATTGAAGGGCGCACTTGGTCTTTTTGCTCCGATGATTGAGACGATGCATGTGAAGCAGGATAATATGTATCAAGCTGTTCGGAATGATTTTTCGAATGCAACCGATTTAGCGGATTATCTCGTAGCAAAAGGGATGGCGTTTCGGGAATCACATGCTGTTGTTGGGCAGACAGTGCTGTATAGTATCGAGCAGGGGAAATATTTGCTGGATCTTGGACTTGAAGAGCTGCAGCAGTTTTCTAATCTGATAGAAGAAGATATCTACGAAGCACTTGCACCGGAGACAGTCGTTGCAGCCAGGAATATTCCTGGAGGTACAGCTAAGGTACGGGTTCAAGAGCAAGTAAATGATATAGAAGCCTTGCTGGAAACGAATAGACAGTGGACAGAAGAGCAGGCTGCTAAACTGGAGGGGTGAGCAGCTGCTCACCTTTCTTTTGTTATAAATGCATATTTATTAGTTTTAAAGAATAAAGATAACGTTCGTTACAGAAAGGAGCAGCATGAATGGAAGAGACAAAGGGTTATTTGATGCTCAGTACAGGAGATATTTTGGAAGGTGTCTGGCTGGGGAAAACAACGGAATCGGATGGGGAAATGGTTTTCAATACTGCCATGACAGGCTATCAGGAAGTGATGACAGATCCTTCTTATGCTGGGCAGATTGTTACGATGACGTACCCATTGATCGGAAACTATGGTTTTAATACGCATGATAAGGAAAGCCATACACCGTCTATCCATGGACTTGTCATTTCAACTCCATGTGAAACACCCGCTCATTACCAAGCAACTCAAACATTGCAGGATATTGCCAATGAACATAACTTTCCAATCCTTGCACAGGTAGATACACGGAAACTGACAAAAATCATCCGTAAGCATGGGGACGTTTATGGAAAGATGACCAAAACACCTGGAGCTGTTCCGGAAAAAGCTAAAGTATCCGAAAAGATTGTGGAAAGCGTATCGGTGAAAAAGGTGCAGTTCCACCCGGCAGAGGGTCAGTCAGTAGCTCATGTGGCCATTATTGATTACGGCTATAAGCATTCGATTCGAGATATGCTGCTGGAAAATAAATGCGACGTCACAGTCTTTCCTTTTGATACAACACTTGAAGAGCTGAAGGAAGCAAAAGTGGATGGTGTACTGCTGTCGAATGGTCCTGGAGATCCAAAATCTCTGCACTATTTAGCTGGTGAAATCAAACGGATTGCAGAATATTACCCGACTTTAGGAATTTGTCTCGGACATCAGCTTCTGGCGCTTGCATTCGGCGGTAATACAATGCGCTTGCCTTATGGACATAGAGGGAGCAATCATCCGGTCCAGCATTTGCCTAGCGGAAAGGTATCGATTACTTCCCAAAATCATGGATATGTCGTCGACGAAGCTTCTATTTCACAGTCCCGTTGGAACATCCTTTATAGCAATGTGAATGATGGATCGGTGGAAGGGCTGCAGCATTGCTCAAAACCAATCATGAGCGTTCAATTCCATCCAGAGGCACATCCTGGCCCGAGCGATACCTATGATGTGTTCGAACAATTTTTGAATTCGGTACGTAATAGAGGAGTGACAGCATATGCCTAAGCAAGCTCACATCAAGAAAGTCCTTGTCATCGGTTCTGGCCCGATCGTAATCGGGCAGGCAGCAGAATTCGATTATGCAGGCACACAAGCATGCCTTGCTTTGAAGGAAGAAGGCGTAGAGGTCATCCTCGTTAATAATAACCCTGCGACAATTATGACGGATCAGGCATTTGCTGATCAGGTGTATTTGGAGCCGCTGACTTGCGAATCCTTGACCAATATCATCGAAAAGGAAAGACCAGATGGACTGCTGCCTACTTTAGGCGGGCAGACAGGTCTTAACCTGGCGGTGAGTTTGGATCAGGCTGGTGTACTGGAGAAATACAACGTTACATTATTGGGTACACCGCTTGATGCAATTCGGCGCGGAGAAGATCGGGAGCTATTCAAGCAGATGATGCAGGAAATCAATGAGCCTGTTCCGGAAAGTCTTCCAATCACTTCAATCGACGAAGCAAAAGCTTTTGCAGAGAATACAGGATTTCCAATCATCATCCGTCCTGCCTACACACTAGGAGGAGCTGGTGGAGGAATCGCAAACGACCTGCCGGAACTGCTGCGATATGTAAAAAGCGGAACGCAAGCAAGTCCGATAAATCAAGTGCTTATCGAGCAGAGTGTGAAAGGCTGGAAGGAAATTGAGTACGAAGTGATGCGGGATGCAAATGACACATGCATCATCGTCTGCAATATGGAAAATATCGACCCTGTCGGAATACATACAGGAGACAGTATCGTTGTAGCACCTTCCCAAACACTGACAGACAGGCAGTATCAAATGCTCCGGACTGTATCATGTAAAGTTATCCGCGAGCTAGGTGTTGTTGGAGGTTGTAATATCCAGTTCGCACTGAATCCACATAGTGATGAGTACGTCATCATTGAGGTGAATCCTCGGGTAAGCCGTTCCAGTGCTTTAGCTTCCAAGGCAACGGGCTATCCGATCGCCCGGATTGCTGCAAAGCTAGCACTTGGCTATCATCTGCATGAGGTGCCGAATCCGATTACAGGAGATACATTTGCAAGCTTCGAGCCTGCCATCGACTATGTAGCGGTGAAAATACCGCGCTGGCCATTTGATAAGTTCACTCAGGCTGATCGTCTGCTTGGAACACAAATGAAAGCAACGGGGGAAGTTATGGCACTTTCCCGTAACCTGCCTGCTGGTCTGCATAAAGCGATTCGTTCTTTAGAAATCGGCTTGGAGGAATTCCGTTTGCCGTCGGCTGAAGCATTGACGGATGCTGAGCTGGAACAAGGACTTAAAGATGCTGATGATCGCAGACTGTTTCTGCTTGCTGAAGCATTACGCCGCGGAGTAACGATCGAGACATTGCATGACTGGACAGAGATTACGACATTCTTCCTGCATGAGATGAAGCGAATTATCGATGTTGAGCAAGAGTTAAAAGAAGGCGGCTGGCAGCCGGATGAGGTACTTCTCCGAAAAGCAAAGACACTAGGTTTCAGTAATGTTGCCTTAGCTAAAGTCTTCAATCAGCCATTAGCAGTAGTAGAAGGATTAATCAAGGAACAGGAAATCAAGCCTTCCTACAAGATGGTCGATACATGTGCAGCTGAATTCTCTGCGCAAACGCCTTATTTCTATTCCAGCTGGCAGGAAGAAGATGAGGTCGAACCACTATCTGCAACAGACAAAAAAGTAGTGGTACTAGGTTCTGGTCCGATCCGGATCGGGCAAGGTGTCGAATTCGATTTCTGCTCTGTACAATCGGCTTTATCATTGCGAGAGCAAGGAATTCGTTCTGTTGTTATTAACAATAATCCAGAAACTGTCAGTACGGATTTCAATACAGCTGATCATCTGTATTTCGAGCCTCTTACGAAAGAAGATGTGCTTCACATTATCGAAAAAGAACAAGCAGACGAGGTGCTCGTTCAGTTCGGAGGTCAGACAGCGATCAATCTAGCAGCAGATTTGGAGGAAGCTGGTGTAACAATTGCCGGAACGAGTACGTCCTCGATAGACCGCGTGGAGAATAGAGAAGCCTTCTATGATTTGCTGCATACGCTGAATATCCCGCATATTCCAGGCACGACTGTAATGGATACAGCTTCATTGCATGACGAAGCTCGCCGAATCGGTTATCCAATTCTGATTCGTCCATCTTATGTAATTGGTGGTCAAGGTATGGTCATCCTGCATTCTGAAGATATGCTGGAAACTTATCTGGAAGAGCTTCAACAGCAAATCCACACTTCCCGTCTATTCCCGCTGCTTCTTGATAAATATGTTCCAGGCATGGAGGTAGAGGTGGATGTTGTTTGTGACGGTGCTGACATCCTTATCCCTGGTATCTATGAACATATCGAACCAGCTGGAATCCATAGCGGAGACAGTACAGCAATTTTCCCTGCTCCTAGTTTGAGTGAATCAGAGAAAGATATGATCGTCAGCTATGCAAGTCGAATCTCGGATTCTCTTGAATTAAAAGGCATCATGAACATTCAGTTTGTCTTTAGTGAAGACCGTAACATTTTATATGTCCTGGAGGTTAACCCACGCGCGTCCCGTACAGTTCCTATTTCCAGTAAAGTGACGGGGATCCCATTGGTAGATTTAGCTACCAGAATACAAATGGGAGAAGCTTTGCAAAATGCTGGTTATTCACTCGGACTGCAAAAAGAAATACCGTTTTATGCGGTTAAGCTGCCTGTCTTTTCCACTACAAAATTGGCAGGTGTCGATCCGCTTCTTGGACCGGATATGCAATCAACGGGAGAAGCAATTGGATTAGGCAAGACGGTTACCGAAGCATTGAATAAGGCATTTGGCTGGAAGGAAAAGACACTGCGGTCTTTAACAGATGATGCCCAAATCCTCTTAGATGTAGAATCCTCGGATTTGGATGGACTAGAAGAATTACTTGGACAGCAGCAAGCACATGTTGTACTGACAGAGCAGACCGCAGCGCTTCTAAAGGACAGTTCTTCATTCGAAGTCGTTTCCTATGAAGAAGCCATCCTTTTGGTTGAAGATCAAAAGATGACAGCTGTATGCAGTACGAGAAAAGGATTCCAAGGTATCCGTGAATCGGCTTGGAAGACAGAGACGCCGTGTATGACAAGTTTGGCGACGATGAAAAGTTACTGGCTGGCTAGTCAAGAAAAACTGGCTGACAGCCTATCTATGTCGGATTATTTGGAGCAAGCGGAAAAGGAGCATGTGCAATGAAACAGACGATAGAGCAACAATCCATGGCAGGTAAAAGCCTGCTATCTCTGCAGGATTTGACGAAGGAAGAAATTCTTTATGTGCTTGATCTGGCTGCTGAGCTGAAAAGTCAGCATCAAAAAGGCGAGCTCATTCAGCCGCTGGCTGGGAAGACGTTAGGAATGATTTTTGAAAAGTCATCCACACGGACACGCGTTTCTTTTGAAACAGGTATTTATCAGCTTGGTGGTATGGGGCTGTATTTGAACTCCAAGGATTTGCAGCTTGGCCGAGGCGAACCGGTTGCCGATACGGCGAAGGTTCTATCTGGATATCTGGATGCTATCATGATCCGTGCTAATTCGCATAAGATGGTGGAAGAACTGGCAGAACATGCTGCTATTCCGGTAATCAATGGCTTAACCGATTTGTTCCATCCATGTCAGGCTCTGGCTGATTTGCAGACGATTTTAGAGTATAAAGGAACATTAGAAGGCGTGAAGCTAGCTTATATCGGTGATGCTAACAATGTAGCGAATAGTTTAATGATTGCAGCAGCGAAAACAGGAATGCAAATTCGAATTGCAGCTCCTGCTGGATATCAGCCGCTGCCTGAAATCGTTGAAAAGGCGAAAAAAATCGGTGATGATCCAGATTTTCTTCTTATTACAGAAAGCCCGGAAGAAGCTGCCGCAGGTGCAGATGTACTTTATACAGATGTCTGGACGAGTATGGGGCAAGAGGAAGAGTCAGCGGCTAGACTGAAAGCTTTCCAAGGATACCAAGTGAATGAAATGCTTATGAATTCTGCTGCGTCAGATGCTATCTTCTTGCACTGTCTGCCGGCTCATCGGGGTGAAGAAGTATCAGCAGCTGTCATTGATGGTCCGCAATCGGCAGTATTCCAGGAGGCTGAAAACCGTCTGCATGCTCAAAAAGCGCTAATGCTTGCTGTTATGGGAAAATAAATAATAAAGAAAAGAAACCGCCCATAAAAAGGTGGTTTCTTTTCTTTATCTATGCGTTCACAAGACTTGGAAAATCATGTAGACTAAAGAGTATATGTCCACTTACTATACGTGAGGGGCTTCTAGGATACAGGAGAGAATAATTACTATGTTAACTTACGTAGCGCCAGCTATATTCTTGGCGTTTGTCTATTTATTGTCAATTATTCCGTTTCACCAGACGGTCGGAATTACTAAGAAACAACATTTATTGATGGCATCCTTCGCTATCTATGTGATCGCAGTCATCTGTCTAACCTTTTTCCCATTACCTGTGGATCAGAATCTTATCGAAGAAAATCAGCAGTTGGAAACAAGTTATCGCTGGAATACATCGCCGCTCACTTCCATTATGCAAATTTGGCACACAACACAAATCGATGGCTTCGGATATGGACTTGCCCTTAAAAATCTAGGTGGTAACATCCTTTTATTTGTGCCGTTAGGCTTTTATTTGCCTTTGCTCGTTCGCCGAACAAGATCGTTTTTTATTGTGGTTCTCTGCGGACTTGTATTCAGTACTGCAATCGAGTCAACGCAAGGGCTGCTTAATTATTTTGTTGGATACAATTACCGCTCTGTCGATATTGATGACATTATCCTGAACGTCTTAGGAGCTATGCTGGGGTATGCATTCTACCGGATCGCTCTTCGTCCATTATTGAAAAGGGGCAAGCTGTGATCAGCTTGTTTCCTGCTGGGAATAATCCTTGAGTCCGATTATCTCGGTTGAAAGGGAGGCAAGAGGCCCGAGTTTGCGCAGCTTCGGATACAAAAGCCACGTTACAGAAAGCAAGGCAAGGCCGATACCTGCAGCGCAAAACACCCAAGCCACAGGTATAAGGGTGGCTGCATAACCGCCAGTTAATGATCCGAGCGGCATTGCAATTGTGCTGAAGCTTGCACTCGCGCTGGTCACCCTGCCGATTAAGGAAACAGGAAGCAAGGTCTGTAACATCGTTGCGAAAGTAACATTGATACAGCCGACAGGAACCCAAGCTAGTCCGAATAAGACTACACTTAGCCAAGTCCATGGAACGAATACAGCAGCAGCCCAGATTGCAGAAGCTAAAAACATCGTGAGGATTGTAGCTTTACCTATTGGAAGTTTGCTGAAGGAAGCTGCTAATAGTGCACCTACTAATGCACCGCAAGACATGGCTGCCAAATACAAACCATATACAGCAGGTCCTTGACGCTCGTCTGCAAAAGCAGGCATAACAGCCATCGCTGCACCGATTGCCAGATTACATAATACTGCCCCCATGAGTGCAGCAGACAATATAGTTGTGAATAGAATTTTAAGTCCTTCTTTCAATTCAGTGAAGTAGGAGTTTAAGGCTGTGCGCGCAGTGCCAGAAGTTTTGGTCTGTGCTTTTTGATGTGGAATTCTAAGGAAGCTGAACAAAAGGAAAGCGAGACAGAAGGTAAGGGAGTCAATAATGAATAAAAGGGTTACGCCAAAGAATGCGATCATGACTCCAGCGATGGCATTGAATATCAGGTCGACCCCTTGATAAGCAAAGGAGAAAAGGGCATTTCCGGCAGGCAGTTCTTCTTTTTTTAGTACGAGCGGCAATGCTTTGGTTTCAGTTGGATAGGCAAAAGCGTCAATACTAGTCAAAATAGGCATGATAACAAGCACCAGCGTGACAGAAAGAAAGTCCAGCCAAGCCGCTAGGGGAATTATTAGGATAAGCAAGGCTTGTAGTGCCTGCGTCCACAATAACGTTGCGCGAATCGGCCAGCGATCAACGAGCGGACCGATCAAGAATTGCAATACATTTGGAATTTGTGTCAGGAAACCGGCCAAACCAGAATAAAACGCACTGCCGCTCAGGTCGTAAACGAGCCACATAGCGGCAATAAAGTAGATGCTGTCGCCGATATTCGTTACAATTCGCCCTGAAAAAAGCAAGCCATAATTACGCTGTTTTAGTATAGCAAACATCTTCAATCATCCTCTTCCATTTCCACTTGATCAAACGAAGGTGTGTCGATTTCAAAACCGTAGGCGGAGAAATGATACAGCTTACCATTGGGATCATCTTCAGCTGCCTCACTTTTATCACGCAGCTTTTGCATCAAACCGAAGAAGCCTTGGATGAATTCCTTGAAATCTGCTTCAGTAGCGCTAATTTCCCAAATGCTGCCAACGGCATCCCAATCTTTTGGATCGGTAGAGCCGGCTGCTTTGGCAAAAGATGACTCTGGTGCTGTAAGGATGGCTGATCTCGTTTTATGGGACATTTGTACAAACAGCTGCCTCGTCGATTCGCTCAATTCTTCTGCGTAAGGAAGCAAGTTCTCAGATGGGAAAAAGCCTCTTGCCGCAGCTCTATAAAATTTCTGTAAGATGCCATTTTTCTCCTCAGTTCGGATTACTTCAATCAAGCTGTTTTTCTCCAGCTCTTTCAAGTGATAATGAATCTTCGGTCTGCTTGTTTCCAGCAAGACAGCAAGCTGCTGACCAGTATAAGACGTTTCGACTAGCTTCATGATCATCTCGGCGCGCAGCGGGTCACTGATTGCTTTCAGCTGCTCAAAGGTTGTCAATGCCATTGCTTGTTTCATTTGGTTTTCCTCCTCGGTAAACATTTCTTGAACGGTCAGATTTATTTTACGGCTTAAGTTTATAATCAGTTCCACATATTGTCAATCTAATTTTCGGACTTTTTTCCTGCTGTACAACAAGATAAAAAATATGTTAAGGTAAAAGCAATCGAATAGGTTTTCTCTTGGGGCAGGGTGAAATTCCCGACCGGCGGTGATAGACAGCTTAGCTGTCTTCAGTCCGTGACCCGTTTTTATAACGGTGGATTTGGTGAGATTCCAAAGCCGACAGTATAGTCTGGATGGGAAAGAGGAAACGGTGTGCTATCCACACGCCAACTAAAGCTTTTCGTCGATGGACGATAGCTTGTTTCGCTATACTTTTAAAGCCAAAGCCCCAGAATCCAATATTCTGGGGCTTTTTATATGAAAGTTAGTGCTAGGAAGGAGCAAATTGGCAGCAGCCAGCTTGCACCTTATTCGAGTCATTCATTTTTAAGAATTTTGATAAAAAGATTCTTGAAAGATACATCCCCGATTGACCGTCACACAGCCCCGAGACGGTAATATTCCCATTCGTAATGCATGACAGCAAGCGTAAGATAGCTTCTTGTGTTCTTGAGAAGCTCGCAGAAGTAAAGGAGGAGAAAAGTGTTTACTGGAATCATTCAGGAAGTAGGCAGCATGATTGACGTGAAAAGACAGGATAAGGCGATGCAGCTCACTATTGCCAGTGAAAAACTGACGAAAGATATGCATATTGGAGACAGTATCTCTGTTAACGGCGTCTGTCTTACCGTTACCAGCTTTACTCCGCATACTTTTCAGGTAGATGTTATGCCGGAAACGTTTCACTACAGTTCCTTATCCAAATTGCAAAGTTCCGAAGCAGTGAATCTGGAGCCCGCACTTCAGCCCAATGGCAGACTTGGTGGTCATTTTGTGAGTGGTCATGTAGATACGACAGGATCCATCTTATCCATCCGAGATGAGTCAAATGCTCGTTACATTGACATTGCTGTAACAAAAGGACTGCAGTACTTGATGTCCAAAGGCTCAATTTCAGTTGATGGTGTGTCATTAACGGTGTTCGAAGTCAGGGAAGATACGTTTACTATTTCGCTTATTCCGGAAACGAGGAAAGCGACAATCTTAGGCGAAAAGAGAGCTGGGGATTTGGTGAATATTGAATTTGACCAGCTTGCCAAATACATGGAACGACTATTGGAGCACCGAGAAAGCCCACAGACTTCTGGCATTACAGCAGAGACATTAGCAGAGAACGGATTCTTGGATTAGGAGGGAAATGAATGAAGACGACAATAGAGAATGCTATAAAATACTTGAAAAGTGGCAAGGCAATCATTGTCACAGACGATGAAGCAAGAGAGAACGAAGGAGATTTGCTGGCTCTAGCGGCTTATGCGAACCCGGAGACAGTGAATTTCATGGCTTCTGTCGGAAAAGGTCTTATCTGTGCGCCTATTTCCCGGGAAATTGCCGAAAGATTAGATTTGCCCCCGATGGTAGCTAATAATACAGATCCACATGGGACAGCTTTTACTGTCAGCATTGATCATATCGATTCTACCACTGGCATTAGTGCATTCGAGCGATCCCATACAATCGCGAAACTGACGGATACCGCGAGCATAGCATCTGACTTCCAGCGTCCGGGGCATATATTCCCGCTAATTGCCCAGCAAAATGGTGTGCTGGAGCGACCTGGACATACGGAAGCTGCTGTCGATTTAGCTAAATTGGCCAGAACAGCAGAAGCAGGCTATATATGCGAAATCATGAATGAAGACGGCACAATGGCGCGTATGCCAGAACTAGAAAAACTAGCCGAAAAGCATGAACTGCCAATCATCACGATTGCTGATTTGATTGCGTATCGGCAGCTGCATGAAACGAAATAAACAGTAAAGAAATACGGAAGAACAGCAAGCATAAAAACATTATCTAAATACAAAAAGAAGCGGACAAATAAAGTCCCTTATACAAAGGAGTAATCATATGGTTAACGTATTAGAAGGAAATGTAGTAGGATCTGATTTGAAGATTGGGATTGTTGTAGGAAGATTTAATGAGTTTATCACAAGCAAGCTATTGAGCGGTGCAATTGATACGTTAAAACGTCACGGCGTGGATGAAACAAAAGTGGATGTAGCATGGGTGCCGGGGGCATTTGAAATACCTCTTGTAGCTGACAAACTTGCCGAGAGCAAAAAATACGATGCTGTCATCACATTAGGCACTGTTATTAAAGGCTCTACACCACACTTCGATTATGTTAGCAATGAAGTGGCAAAAGGAGTAGCAAGTGCTGCCAGCAAAGCAGGAATCCCGATTATCTTTGGTGTGCTGACAACAAATACAATCGAACAAGCAATTGAGCGTGCAGGTACGAAAGCAGGCAATAAAGGTGCAGAAGCAGCTGTCTCTGCAATTGAAATGGCCAACTTACTAAAACAAATATAAGCAAAGAAGCAGAGGGTGACCTCTGCTTCTTTTTTGCATATAGAAAATAATGTATATTTGTGGTGGGGGTGTTTGCGTGAAAATACACTATGAAATCATAGGGGATATGATTAAACCAACATTATTACTGATCCATGGTCTAGGGTGGACAAAGAGAATTTGGAATGAGGTACAAGAAGCACTAAAAGAACATTACAGACTAGTACTGATAGATTTGCCAGGACATGGTGAAAGTGAAGAGACTAATAAATGTGATTTTGAAGTTATAGCTGATATGATTCATCGAGAAATCGCACTTACACCAGTTAGTAATCTTTATGTCGCAGGCAGTTCTTTAGGAGCTGCGGTAGCGCTGGTTTATGGAAACAAGTATAACGCGGATGGAGTCATATTAATTGATGGGGGTTTTACTGCTTTGAACCGAATAGGCGGTCTTTGCGTAGAAGACATGACTTATGAAGCGCCGCCTGCACATGCATTTGAAACAATGGATGCCTACTTCCGATTTATGAGAAGTGATAATCCTGACTTATGGAATGATTATATAGCTACAGCAGTTGCTGATCAGTTGTTTTACAATCCAAAAGAGGGAGTGTACAAACAAAAGGCTTCATCAGCTATACAGCAAGATTACTTGGAGGCACTATATTACTTCGATCCACTAGATGCGCTTAGACAACTACCAGATTCAAAAAAGATTACGATTATGGTTGCCTTAAATGAACAGCAGCAGAAAACTGATGTGGAGGAAGACTTATTAGTATTAAGCAATGCACATAGGAATACAGATGTCCTTTATTACGAAGGTACTGACCATTTAATCATGCTTGATAAACCAAAAAGATTTATAGAAGATGTAAGGCGCATTATTGAGGATATTGAAAGTTCTGGTATTGCTGATTGAGTAAGAATAAATCACCCCGAAAAATACATATCATTGGTTCTGTCGGCAGTGGAAAGACGACTCTGGCCAAGGAATTGTCAGTGATTTTGAGTGCTGCTCATTACGAACTGGATAACGTTGTTTGGGAACGTTCTGTAGAGGGTGACAGCCGCCGTTCTGACAAGGAAAAAAGAGAAATCTTAAAAGATATCATTGATTCTGATGGCTGGATTATCGAGGGGGTTCATACAAATGACTGGATAGAAGACAGTCTTCTGAATGCTGAATTGATTATCTTGCTAGAACCGGCATATGGTATAAGAAATATCCGGATCATCAAACGGTTTCTGCGCCAAAAACTAAAAATGGAGACTGCTAATTACAGACCGTCATTTCGTATTTTTCTGAACATGTTCAAGTGGAATCGTTATTTTGAGCGTACGGCTAAGCCCTATATATTTGATAATTTTTCTGTTTATGGTCATAAAACGATTATTGCAGAAAGTATATCAGATGTGATCGAATATTTGGCCTTTATAGAAAGGAAGTCTGAAGCAGGTTAATAGCCTGTTTTTTTGTTTTTGGTAAAAAGATACAGAAATTACTTTGACACGCAGAGTAATATGTTTTATGATTACTTTATCAGATAGAGTAATTTAGAAAGAAGGGGTGCCACATTCGGAGTGATACGATTCGAGGGCATTTGGATTCCATTATCCTTCGTCTGCTGATGGACGGAGATAAGTATGGTTACCAGATATCGAAAGACATAGCAGCTTGGACAAATGATGCGTTTCTAATCAAAGAAGCGACACTTTATGCTGTTTTCCAGCGACTGGAGCGACGAGAATTAATTGAGTCTTATCAGGGAGAAAAATCGCATGGGGGCAAGCGTAAATATTATACGATTACGACGCTTGGGAAGGCGTATTTTCATGAAGCGGCAAAAGAGTGGAAAGAAGCGAAACAATTAATCGATGTATTTATGGAGGGTGTTTGATGCAGAAGATCAATATGTATGTGGAAGAGCAATTCGCGGACTTGCCGGAAACAGAGCAGATAGTGAACTTGAAGGAAGAAATAAAGGATTCGATGGAAGAAAAGGCAGCTGATTTTATGCTGGATGGTAAATCAGAAGAAGATGCGGTCAATAAGGCTATTGTCGATTTCGGGAATTTGGCTGAAATCAAGAGAGAATTCCAGCTCGAACATGCACCGCAGAAATCAACAGTAAGAAACAAAAAGCAAAAAGAAGATATGAGCACGTTAAATCTCGGTTTCTCCATTTGCGGAAGTTTGTTGATTATCGGACTGCTTGTTTTTGTAAATATGTATTATACACCAGATGAGATTTGGTTCGTCTTTCCAACATTCGCTATTCTTTGGTGGCCGGTGAGTATGGCCTTTGTCTGGATGAAAGCTAGGAAAAGAAAGGTGATGCAGCGATGAAGCCATGGAGATTGTTCGTTGCATTTATGCTGCTGAGTCTGGGTGGCTTCTCTGTTTATATTAACTTGATGACCACGCCGGAGGAGATTTGGTATACATTTAGTTTAGGTGCTAGTATCATCATTGCTCTGCAGATCCTTTTTCCAAACCAATTGACGGTGGTGACGTGGCTGTCGGCAATTGTTGTTGGAGCAGTACTTGTGAACGAAAATATGTCTGATTCACCTGCGACACCATGGTATTTGTACACATTAGGAGCTTTGGCGTTATGGGCAATTGCCGTTATGCTTCGAAGACATCTGGCGAATATGGGAGTAGCTCTAATTATCAGCTTGGCTGTCTGCGTATATTATTTCGGCCTGCATCAGTATTTCGGACATGAAACACCTTGGTATGGCTTTATTATTTTCGCAATGAGCTGGTGGCCGCTCTCCATCATCGGTCATCGAAGTTCCAGCTTATTCTTTTCCGTTTTAGGTTTCGGAGCGCTCAGTGTGTTCTTCCTATTTGTGAATATAGCCTATTCGCCATCGGTAATCTGGGCGATTTATCCTATCTTCGCCGCGGCGTGGTGGCCGTTAGCAGCTTATTTCTATAGCTATCGCCGCCATATCAGTAATTGAAAAAAGACACCCTCCAGGGTGTCTTTTCCTTATCTTGAATACATATTCTTGGTTATCTTACCTAGCAGACTGCTTGGAATTAGCTTCATGAGCAGGACGGCTGCGTGGATATTCGCTGATGGGAAGACGACTCGTTTTCCTTTTACGAATCCAAGAAAACCTTGTTTTGCCACATCCTCGGGTGCATCACGGAACGAAGACATAATTTTATCGTTGCCGGCACGTTTAAAGAACTCGGTCTGCGTAGGACCTGGACAAAGTGCCGTAACTGTTACGCCGCTGTCTGCCAATTCCTCTGAAAGTGCTTCCGAATACCGCTGGACGAATGCTTTGGATGCGTGATATGCAGCCATATATGGACCAGGCAGGAAGGCGGCCATGCTGGAAATATTCAGTACTCCATTCGGTACATTCTTGAATGGGGAGTGAATGATATCATCGATGAACAGACGAGTCAGGTTTGCCAATGAAACCATATTCAGATGCAGCAGCTTTTGCTGGGTTTCAAAGCTCGTATCCTCAAATTTGCCACTAAGTCCGAAGCCAGCATTATTCACAAGCACTTCGACGGTTTTTCCTTCATCACGAATCTTTTGATACAGTTCATATGCACTGTTAGGTACGGACAAATCATGAGGAATGACAGTCACATTCGAATCTTGCAGTTCTGTTTGCAGGGATAGGAGTTTATCCTTGGAACGCGCTACGATGATTAAATCATAGCCCGCTTTGGCGAACCATTTCGCTATATGGTAGCCAATACCGCTGGAAGCTCCTGTAATTAGAGCAGTTGGTTTCATTGTGCTTCACCTCATTTTGACAATCTTTATAAATATGTACCCTGTTGCCGGGCGGAAGAAACGCTATCTACTTTTAGTATACCCTTTGCACCGTTTGGTTACCAACAGGTTGTGAGGTTTTTCTCTACAGAAGAAAGGGAAAGGGCTTACAAAGGAAGAAGGAGGGAAACAAATGGTACAGAAAAACGGTGCTAAAGGCGACAAAGACAAACATGGCTTCTCTAAGGCAGAAAGTGAGAACAGGGAAAAACAGCTTGAAAATAAACAGGATATGCTGGTAGATGATGTACCTGTGGATGAAATAGAACGAGACCTACAAGATGATCGACATAAACATCGGACAAAGCAAGCTTCCAACTCAGATCCGGAAGAATGAACCTGCATAAGTGGATGCGGGTTTTTTTTATGAATAAGAAAAGCAGATGTGTCATGTAGACATCATCTGCTGGACTGTTCTAGCAGTTTTTCGATTGCAGGTTTCATATCCATTGGACTGGTCTTTGGTGCAAATCGCTCAACGACATTTCCATCCGCATCTACGAGAAACTTTGTGAAATTCCATTTGATATTTTTGGAGAATAGTCCGCCGGCCTGACTGGTCAAATGCTTATAAAGTGGGTGGGCATCTGGTCCATTCACTTTTACTTTATCAAACATCGGAAAGCTGACGCCGTAATTGCGCTGACATACTGCGGCAATTTCTTCACTGCTGCCAGGTTCCTGGTTCATAAATTGGTTGCATGGGAAACCAAGTATCACGAGACCGTCGTCCTGATAATCCTTATACAATTCCTGCAGCTGTTCCAGCTGAGGTGCAAAACCGCATTTGCTTGCTGTATTTACGATGACGAGTGCTTTTCCAGCGTATTCCTTTAAACTAACTTCCTTCCCGTCTATAGTAACAGCAGAATAATCGTATACTGTCATGTCGTTCTCCTCCTCTTGTCTGCACTTACAATGTAGCACAAACAGTGAAGAAGCGATAACAATCAGTCCCTTAATGGTAGAATGTAGAAAAAGGGGGTTGTTCCTGTGGAGTTTTTCCTGAAACGATTTGATCATGTACAGCTTGCTTGTCCAAGCGGCAGCGAAGAGCAGGCGAGGGAGTTTTTCGTGGGTATTTTCGGATTTGAAGAAATTGAGAAACCAGCCATCTTACAAGCGAGAGGTGGAGTTTGGTTCAACTGTAACGATATTATCGTTCATATGGGTGTAGAGGAACCTTTTTCACCAGCACGAAAAGCCCATCCTGCTTTTGAAGTAGAGGGGCTGCTGTCTCTCAGACGTCATTTAGATGAACACGATGTGGATTTCATCGATGATACTGACTTACCGGGTGCTGATCGTATTTATGTGAATGACCCCTTCGGCAACAGACTGGAATTTTTGGAATGGCATTAAAAAAAGAACCCCGTCGAGGGGTTCTTTTTAGTTTGTTACTGTTTCGTTATCTAATTTCGCAAGACGTGCTTCCACTTCTTCCTCAGACAAGCCGTGTTCTGCAACGTACATGTTACGAGAAGAACGGCGGCAACTGTCGGAACAGCCGCGAAGATATTTGTGCTCATTTTCTTCAGAGCAGATAATCTGGCGGTTACAGGAAGGATCTGCACAATTAACATAACGTTCACAAGGCTGTCCATCGAAGTAATCTTTAGCAACTATAACGTGTTCTGTTTGGTTGATCGGTACGGAGATACGTGTATCGAACACGTACATGCGGCCGTCCCAAAGTTTGCCTTGTACTTCAGGATCTTTCCCGTAAGTGGCAATACCGCCATGCAATTGACCGACATCCTCAAAACCTTCACGGACTAGCCAGCCGGAGAACTTCTCACAACGGATACCGCCTGTGCAGTATGTCAAAACGCGTTTGCCTTCTAAAATATCTTTGTTTTCACGGACCCAGTCTGGCAGGTCACGGAATGTTTCAATGTCAGGGCGGATTGCGCCGCGGAAGTGACCAAGATCAAATTCATAATCATTCCGTGCATCCAAAACGACGGTGTTCTCGTCCTGCATCGCTTCGTAAAATTCCTGTGGAGATAGGTAATTACCTGTCATCTCGCGAGGATCTATATCATCTTCAAGACGCAGCGTTACCAATTCAGGACGTGCGCGCACATGCATTTTCTTGAAAGCATGTTCATCCGCTTCGTCGATTTTGAAGACCATTTCTTCAAAACCAGGTTTCGCGTGCATCATATCCATATAAGCTTGTGTTTGTTCAATTGTTCCGGAGCAAGTACCATTGATACCTTCTTTTGCTACAAGGATACGGCCTTTAAGTCCGAGTTCCTTACATGCTTTTAGATGTTCTTGGGCAAAAGCTTCGGGATCTTCAATATCTACATAGTTGTAATACAGTAATACTCGATAATCACTCATTATTTTTTCCACCTGTCATTTATATTTGCAAGATACAAAATTAGGCGATATGTCGTTATTTATACTCTTGCAATCAAATATTTTAACACGAAAGGAAGTCCAGTACAAATGGAATTTTAAAACAGCTTGTTCTTGAAATAATGCCACATGCCGAAAGTGATCAAAACTAGCAAGACACTTACGCCAGCTGTCGTCCATGGACTATCAGCATACGGTATTGGAAGATTCATTCCGAAGAATCCAGTCACGAACGTAAGCGGCAGCATGACTGTCGAGATAATCGTCAGGACGTTAAGCTTTTCCGTCGATTTGGCACTGATAATGGAATAATACGTATCCAAAGCACTGTTTACCAAATCACGGAATGTTTCGGTTGAGTCGACAATACGTTCCAAGTGATCAATCAGATCCGTATAGAAGGGCACATTCTCTTCCTTAATATCGAATTTCCATTTTCCGTTCACATTCAGGAAAATCCGCCGTTGAGGCAGAATCACCCTTCTTATCAAGATAATTGTCCGTTTTAAGGCAAGGAATTCCTCCGTTACCTCTTTAACGCCTTCACTGTACATTTCATCTTCCAGTTCCTCAATCCGGATTCCAATACGATCCAAGACAGGGAAGTATTCATCTGTAATGCCATCTGCGAGTGCATACAGAAGGAAGTCAGCTCCTTGATTCATGAATCGGGAAGAACGTGAGCAGATGGCATCCATCTGACCGAGCCAGCGAAGCTTATGCTTATGGATGGTCACTACATAATTCGGGCCCAGGAAAACATTCAGTTCAAGGGTCGTGATTTCGTTGTCACTTTCCTCGTTGTAACGCAGGGCATGGAAGACGAAGAATTTGTATGCATCATAATCATCGACTTTAGCGCGGGGGCTATCATGTAAGCAGTCTTCGATTGCCAGCGGGTGGAAATCAAATATCCCGGCAATTTCATCCAACTCGTGAGACTGTACATCATAGGCATCAATCCACAAGAGATTGTCAGGATCCTCCAAATGACGATTGCTGTTTTTCAAAGAGATATTTGTATGCATCGTGTCAGTCTGATGATCATAGAGATACGTCTTAATCATTGTGCCACCCCTTCCGTTACGTTTATTATTTCACAATGTTCGTAAGCTATAGTCACTATAAAAAAATGGGGTAAGAACTGTCAACAGGAATATTTCTTCTCGCAAGAGGGTATGAAAAAGAAGTAGAGTGGCTAAACTGGAAGTAAATAGGCGCGTTTGTCGGATTTTGGAGCAAAAACCGTGACTATAGTCACAGGTATATATGCGTCTATGTGTAAGCGTATTCCGCAAGTGATATCGTTAAAGAAAGCGCTTTTATAGGGCGTACGGCTCATTATGAACTATTTTTGGAAAAATAGTTGTAATTGACTTGCATTCTTATTCAAAAAAAGGTACTCTTAAGTAGCAAAAGGAAACGGTACGGTTGAATAATCTTTACGATCTCTTTCACAATAAGTGGTGTAAAGGTATAACGATTCAATACCTGTACTTTTGTACTTCTATTGTAAGGAGGTCATTTAAATGACTGGAAAAGTAAAATGGTTTAACGCAGACAAAGGTTTTGGTTTCATCGAAAGAGAGGACGGAGACGACGTATTCGTACACTTCTCTGCTATCCAATCTGAAGGTTTCAAAACTCTTGACGAAGGTCAAGAAGTTGAATTCGAAATCGTTGAAGGCAACCGCGGCCCACAAGCTGCTAACGTAACTCGTCTGTAATTTCATACAATGACGACAGAGGCGCATTCTGGAATTTTCCAGGATGCGTCTTTTATCATTTTTAAGGGGAGATGAGCGCTGATGAGTCAAGACGAGCTTTCCAAAAAGATCATTGAAAAATACCAAGAAGATGAACGGATGATGATCCGGATCTTTGCCCAATGGTGTACGAATCATAATCTTGATGCTGTTTTCTTATATGAACAAGCTTATCCGAACCAAGGAAAAAATGAAGCGCTTAAAGAAGCGTTGGAAGAAGTTCTTCCTAAAGAAGAAGCCTCTGATATTTCAGATGAGATGGTAGTGGAAGTGCTGCAGTTCTTTGGAAATGATAATTTGGCATTCGTTGTAGCATCTGTGGCAGAGGAACGAAAGGAGAAGCGATAAGATGGAACTGCTCCAAAAAGCAATTCAAGAAAGAGGAACGATTATAGGGGAAACAATCGTCAAAGTAGATAGCTTTCTGAATCATGAAATGGACACGGCCCTTTTATATGAGATAGGCCAGGAGTTCCGTCGTCAATTCCAGCACAAGCCTGTAACGAAAATCGTAACGATTGAGGCAGGTGGAATTGCTCCGGCGCTTATGGCCGGTCTTGCTTTCAATGTCCCGGTTGTTTATGCAAAAAAACAAAAGTCACTGACAATGAAGGGTGATGTTTATGTCGAGTCTGTCTATTCGTTCACAAAACAGGTACATTCTGATGTGACGATTTCAAAGGATAGATTATCGCCGGAGGATCACGTGCTGATTATCGATGATTTCCTTGCAAACGGGGAAGCAGCTGCTGGTTTAATTAGTATTCTTAATCAAGCGGGTGCTACTGTTGCTGGTATCGGAATTGTCATCGAGAAGAGCTTTCAACGAGGAAGGTCACGTCTGGAAGAACTAGGTATTGAAGTAGTATCCCTTGCGCGTATTGCACGTATTGGTGAGGGGAAAATAGAATTCTTGAATTCATAACTTGATAGGATGATAGTTTGTGGCATACATATTAACCTTATTGCCAATCTTCGGCATTTTTCTTCTTGGTTTTGTTGGACAGAAGCTTTTGAAATTCGACATCCGAAGCATCTCAAAAATGTCGGTTTATCTGCTGTCACCTGTACTGGCTTTCCAAACGTTTTATGAGAACCGGCTAAGTACAGATTATATCTATTTAGCCATTTTTGTTGTCGGCATTTGTTTGGCATTGGTCTTGATTTGTTACGTGATCAGTCTTTTGCGCGGCTTTGACCGACAGGATACGTATAGCTTAATGCTTGGTGCTTCGTTCATGAACAATGGCAATTACGGAACTCCGCTTGTTCTATTCGTATTCGGTGCAGCAGGCTTTGATTATGCGGTTATCCTGCTTGTATTACAGCAGCTCGTGATGGTGACGATCGGTGTCTTTATAGCAGCTAAAGGCGGAGGGGCTGTGCTGTCGCCTCGTGCTACCTTCCTTTCTGTTTTGAAGATTCCAATCATCTATGGAGCGATACTCGGTATTTTGTTCCAAGTCTTATCCATTCCGCTTAGCGGGCCGATTACCGAGGCTGTCCACCTTGTTGCGGATGCAGCAATCCCTACAGTGATGATTGTGCTTGGTATGCAGCTTGCTAATATCTCATTAAAATCCTTTGAATATGAGCGTCTAACTTATGCGCTCGTTTTAAAGTTGCTTATCTCACCGGTGATTGCTTATTTGTTCACACTGATGCTGCCAGTGGATGACATGGTCAAGCAGATCATGATCCTGGTCGCTGCGATGCCGACAGCGGCGAATACGACTTTATATGCACTTGAATTTGGCGCTAAACCTGCTTATGTGTCGAGTGCAACGTTAATCAGTACGCTGCTTAGTCTTATTACCTTACCTGTCTTATTATATATATTATTATAAAGAGGCCAGTTTCCTGGCCTCTTGTTTTATGCTTTCTTAGTGAATAATTTGATCAGTGCTTGTGTTCCGAGATCCTCGTCGCCATTTTCGGCAAGTCGTTCATATAGGGAGAGGCTCAAGTTTAGTCCTGGTGTAGTCATACCCATTTCATTGGCTGCTTCCAAAGCGAGCTTCATGTCCTTAATGAAGTGTTTCACGTAGAAACCAGGATCATAATCTCCTTTGATCATCCGGGGAGCAAGGTTGCTCAAGCTGAAGCTTCCGGCAGCGCCTGTCGTTATCGACTGGAGCACCTTTGATGGATCCATGCCTGCGTGCTCTGCATAAGCAATCGCTTCGCAAACGCCGACCATATTGCTAGCGATGGTTACTTGATTGATCAGCTTCGTATGCTGTCCGAAACCGGCAGGTCCTTGAAGAATGATGTTTTCGCCCATTGCTTCGAACACTGGAAGGACAGCTTGAAATGCGTCTGCTTCACCGCCGACCATGATGGCGAGCTTTCCGTTCTGCGCACCAACATCTCCACCTGAAACAGGAGCATCCAATGCGAAGATACCTTTATCTTTCGCTTCAGAATGGATTTCCTCGGCAAGCGCTGGCTTCGAGGTCGTCATATCGATTACATAGGTGCCTGGGCGTGCGTGATGAATAATACCATTTTCGCCAAAGTAGACTTCCCGAACATCGCTTGGGTAGCCAACCATCGTAATTACTGCATCCACACTGGCAGCGAGGCTCGATGGTGTATCGTGCCAAACTGCACCAGCATCAATCAATTCTTCAGCTTTCGCTTTCGTTCGTGTATAGACAGCCAGTTCAAAGCCTGCCTGCATTAAATTGCGGCTCATACTTTTTCCCATAACGCCTGTACCGATGAATCCTACCTTCTTGATAGTTCCCATATAATCCCTCCTTAGCATGCACTTTTATCGTACCTTTAAGCTTTAGGAATGTCGAGTGCTGGAGATAGAATCGCCAAAAATCACAAACAATTTTTCGACAGCAAAAAACCTCGAAAGATGGCAGTTTCTTTTTTGCGATAGATTGTGAAATACGGCCGTTGAAAAAAGTAGAGATTGAAAGAGTTATGGATATATGGTAAAGTCATTTATACAACATCTTGTTAGTGAAGACATAATTTAATACTATATATAGTTTCGAAGGCGAGCAAGCCGGGTATCGATAGTAGATGAAGAAATCGCTTCATTTGCTTGATAGACAGTGTTCTCAGACACTTTTTATTTGTCGATTCTGATCTATGTTACTACTGTATCTAGTAGTGCGGACAGAATAGACAGTTTCCTGGTAGTTGCTCACTTTGTGCGTTTAGGGGAAGAAGTACTTACAATTACACCTGTATTTTGGAGGAGGAAGTTTCAACATGTTAGATACGACACAAACAGTCAATTGGAAAGAGCATGTAGCAGCCGTGCTCGAATCACGCTTTGCAGAAGCTGATGCAAAACATCTGATTCAATATGGTGAGCGCCTGATGGAGCAGAAGGCCTGGTCATCCGATAAAGAGTGGTTGAACCAACTTATATTGGAAGGCTTGTCACAGCTGGATGAAGAAGAGCCGCAATGGACATATATCGCTGCTAGCTTGTATCTTGAACAGCTTTATTTCCAAGCATCACAAAACCGAGGTTACAATTTCGAAGAAAAATACGGATCATTCTACAGCTTGATTCAGCAATTGACTGAGATCGGTATCTATAATAAATTCCTTCTCGACACATACAGTGAAGATGAAATCAATCATTTCCACAGCTTGATCGATTATAAAAAAGACGGACTGTTCACATATATTGGTTTGCGTACGCTGGCAGATCGTTACCTGGCTACCGACCACAAGGGCGGAACTTACGAGCTTCCGCAGGAGAGGTTCATGATTATCGCAATGACAGTCATGAGCAAGGAGCCTAAGGAAACGCGCAAAGAGCTTGTAACAGAAGCTTACTGGGCATTGAGCAACCTATACATGACAGTCGCTACACCGACATTGTCTAACTCCGGAAAGAGCTATGGTCAGCTTTCCAGCTGCTTCATTGATACAGTTGATGACAGCTTGCAAGGGATTTTCGACAGCAATACAGACATTGCGAATCTGTCTAAAAATGGCGGAGGTATCGGTGTCTATCTAGGTAAGATCCGCAGCCGAGGCAGTGCAATCAAAGGCTTTGAAGGTGCATCTTCTGGTGTGCTTCCTTGGATGAAACAGCTTAACAATACAGCGGTAAGTGTTGATCAGCTTGGTCAGCGTAAAGGTGCAATTGCCACGTATCTTGATATTTGGCATAAAGATATTTTCCCATTCCTTGATGCGAAGTTGAATAATGGAGATGAGCGTCAGCGTACACATGATTTGTTCACTGGTGTTTGTCTGCCTGATATCTTCATGGAACAAGTACAATCACGCGGTAATTGGTATCTCTTTGATCCGCATGAAGTACGTCGCGTAATGGGCTTTTCTTTGGAAGATTTCTACGATGAGACAAGAGGCGACGGTTCCTTCCGTGAAAAGTACTGGGCATGTGTAGAGAATCCAGACTTGCATAAGGAAGAGATTCCGGCTATCAATGTGATGAAGCGTATTCTGCGCAGCCAGCTGGAAACAGGCGGCCCGTTCATGTTCTACCGCGATGAAGTCAATCGTCAAAATGCCAACAAGCATGCTGGTATGATTTACTCTAGTAACCTTTGTACGGAAATCATGCAGAACCAAAGCCCGACTATCATGACAGAACAAGTTACACAAGACGGTAAAATCATTATCACGAAAGAACCAGGTGACTTTGTTGTATGTAACCTTTCCTCCATCTCTTTGGCGAAGGCAGTTACAGAAGACGTCTTGGAACGCCTGATTCCAATCCAGGTTCGTATGCTGGATAATGTTATTGATTTGAATACAATTCCTGTTTTGCAAGCCCAGATTACAAACCAGAAATACCGTGCCATTGGACTCGGAACGTTTGGATGGCATCACTTGCTTGCATTGAAACAAATCGATTGGGAAAGTGATGAAGCTGTTGCATATGCAGATGAACTGTATGAGAAAATTGCTTACCTGACAATTCAATCCAGCATGGAAATAGCGAAGGAAAAAGGTGTTTATCCTGTTTTCGAAGGTTCTGATTGGGAAAATGGAAGCTACTTCGATAATAAAGGCTATACAACTGGTGATTCTGAGCTTGACTGGAAAGGTCTGCAGGAGCAGGTTAAAGAAAATGGTATGCGTAACGCGTACTTGATGGCGGTAGCACCAAACTCTTCTACTGCGTTGATTGCAGGAAGTACGGCTACGACAGATCCGATCTTCAGCAAGTTCTATTCTGAAGAGAAGAAGGACTACAAGATTCCGGTTACTGCACCTGATTTGAATGAAGAAACAGATCGTTTCTATAAATCAGCTTATGAAATCGACCAGCAGTGGAGCGTGAAGCAAAATGCAGCGCGCCAAAAGCATATTGACCAAGCTATTTCTTTCAATATGTATGTTCCGAACTCCATCAAAGCAAAAGAATTGCTTGATTTGCATATTGCTGTTTGGGATTCTGGTATCAAGACATCTTACTATTTGCGTTCTACATCTAACTAATACAAAAGGGACCCTGTTTTACAGGGTCCCTTTTTCTATGCGTTTGACTTGTTCGCTACCGAAAACATTTACTGGCTTCTCGTTTTCCAGAAATAAACAAGCATCTTCATCTATGCCATATCCGATTGGAATATTGAGATGATGCAAGCCGGAAATAAGGTTCGGTTCATCCTGCCATTGAGAGAAATGGACACTGATCAGCTGGTTTTGGAGGATACCGAGACCGGATCCGCTCCAAGCTTGCTGATTATCCGTATCATGTGGGGATAGCAGGACGGTTTTTGGCATAAGTAAGGCTCCGGCGCTATTACCTGCTAGCGGTGTACCGGCGGCATATTTTCCTCTTAACAGCTGCTTAAATGGCTCTTTGGTATATAAGCTGTAATATGTTTCCGAATGACCGCCCCCGATGAAAATTCCAGTAGCATCTGAAACAATTTCAGCCGCTTTTGCTAAATCTAATTCACCCTTTTCATTCGGTACGATGACAGATATATTGTTCTCGCGAACTCCTTGAGCGATCCAATGGTTTGTATAACGAGGCAGGAATGCTTCCCAGCCTTCCCGATATACAATTAATAATGCGATGCGGGCATTTTCTCCGCCTGCTGCTTTGGCAAAGTGTATATTCGCTTCTTCCTGTGAGGTGTTCCCTCCGAGCAGATATAGTTTTCTTGTTTGCATAAGCAATCGCCTCCATTTTCCTGATTATACAATATGCACCCTCTTAATAGAGATGCGTTTTCTGTCACATACTACTGACAGCAGGAAATGAACAGGAGGAAAGTGCATGGTCAGACAAGAGACATTGAATGCCTGTAAGGAAATACTTGAGAATCGTTTGCAGGAATTGAAACAGGCGCTAAAGGATCATTTTGGTGTCGAGATGTCCTACACGAAGGATGCTATGGGCGAATTAAGTAACTATGATAACCACCCTGGAGATACAGCAACAGAGTTATTTGAGCGGGAAAAGGATATTGCACTGAATGATCATCTGGAGCAGGAGATGAAGGATGTTCAAGCAGCTTTAAAACGAATAGAAGATGGATCTTTCGGGATTTGCAAAAAGTCAGGAAAACCGATTCCGGAAGAACGGCTACTGGCGATGCCTACAGCAGAAACGCTTGTAGAATATAAGCCTCAGCGAATGACACTGCATGATCGTCCGGCTGAGGAAGCTGTCATCCATCCCAGACTTGAAGACTTGGAAGGGAAAGATGATGAAGAAGACACGGAGCATAACTTTTATGACGGAGAAGATACCTTGCAAGATCTGCAAGCCTATGGCTCATCCGAAACGCCTTCTGATTTCGTCAACACAGAAAAAGATTATGACTATATGGCGGTAGATTCTGATGAAGAGACTGGCGGAGCACAAGATATCGAAAATTTCCTGCTTGCTGATATGGATGGGAAGTTCAGCGGTGTTAATGAAGACCATGAGAAATACGAGGATTATCTGGATGATGCAGACGTCAAATCGATACTATATGATGAATGAAAGAGCCGGGCTCATATGCCCGGCTCTTTTGCTGTACAGAGAAACTTGCATACATGCTTATCCAGCGGAATACGTTTTATTACACGCTACGTATTCTAAAAAAGGGGTTGAAGCATGTTGACAGAAGCATGGACTTCGAGATTTTTCAAGCATGATGATCGTAAGGAGCGCGATTTTGTGCTGAAATTACCGGATGCTTGGTGGAGCCGCAGTTATGAATATGGATGGGCTGCTTCCTTTGTGGAAGCAGATGATATTGTATTGGATGCTGCATCAGGAATCAGCCATCCATTTAAGTTTCATTTGGCGACTTCAGCTAAAACAGTCTATGCATGTGATATAGATAGCAGGATTACAGATGATCAGGCGATTATGGCGGATGTGACCAAAGACTTTGGTCCAGAGGAAGCGGCGCGTTTACCGGAAAACTTGCTCCGGAATATCCATCGTGCTGAAGCGAATTTGACATCGCTGCCATATGAAGATGCCTTTTTCGATAAAGTTTTCTGTATTTCAGTGATGGAACACTTGGATGTTAGTGTACAAAAACGTGCTTGGGAGCAATTCAGTCGTGTCTTGAAACCAGACGGTCATATCATCATGACGTTCGACTACCCAACAGTCGATATTAGCATTCTTGAGACGTTGGCAGAGTTGGGTGGCTTTGAATATGCTGGACCAGTTGAAACGGAAATGCCTGCAGATGCGCTATTCAATGATCAGTGGGGAAGACTGTATTGTTATCGTGCTATCTTTCGAAAGAAGAAACCTCCATCCACTTGACTAACTTTGGGTCAGGATCCAAGATGCTCTCATATTGTTCCTTCTGGCCGTAGATTGCTTCTGGGTCCTGCAAACGATAGCGTTCGTATTTTTGGATACGGTCCTCTGCTCTGGCCCATCCAAAATGCTTAATGCGAATAGTACTTATACCATTCGGTAGCTGAAAGACGTTTTCAGGGAAGCGGCCGCAATGAACCGGTGTTTCACGCCATTCATACGGAAAAGCGGGCTGATAGCGCAGCAGGAATGGACGGTAAAATAAATGTGCTTGCCAGTGCTGATCTTCTCGGTAATGATCTTCATCCCAAAAATCAAATAAGCGGAACGAATATAGATCGAGATCAGCTTGATTCAATAGCTGGTCTCTTTCTGTGAGAAAAACGCTATCCAGTACTTCGTCCGCATCGAGATTCAAAATCCAATCAGGTTCTGCAGCAATTGTTTCCTGCCACTGCTGTTTCCGCAGTTCTATTTCGTTGCTGAATTCAGACTTAGGGTTTTCGATCAATTTCAGTGGAATATTATATTCTTTACACAGGTTCTGGCAAATGGCTACTGTATTATCTGTACTATGATCATCAATGATGACTGCTTGATCAACCGCGGGCAGAGAGGATCTCAGCGAACGCTCCAGATAGCGTCTGGATTCATTTTTTACAATCATGGATAGTGTGAGAGTATTACCGGTTTCCTTCGTGCTGCGAAGGTTATATCCTGGCCATTTATGCTCCCATTTGAATGCGGGAAGCTTCGCCAGATCTGTTTTACGGTAAAGGTGGAAAGCGGGGTAATGTGTATCAACGAAAAGAGAAATGCCTAGTGCTGCTGCACGGATACAAAAGTGGCGATCTTCTCCCCAAAAGGAGAGGTTAGGTATCTCCCCGAAATGGACGCCTTTATTTAGAGCTTTCCTGCTGATAAGTGTACAAGCACCTAAACCGCCTACTTCATATATTCCGGGTTTCCGCATCTGTTTAAGAAATTGCTGGTGCCGATCTGCACGTTCTGTATCTGATAAAGATTCGCCGCGATGGTGGCTGAATTGTTCATATTCATCTCTTAACCAGACTTGAGGCAGAGCTTGTGTACCAGGCTGCCATTGGGTCCAGAAAATACAGGAGATAATATCTTGTTGACTGGCAAGCAACTGTTCCAGTGTAGCAGGGTGGAGTATAATGTCGGAATCGACGAAAAAGATATAATCCATTTTCTGCTCGATTGCATAGGAAATGATTTTATTTTTCAGAGCAGCTACTTTCCAGATAAGAGCTTCCGTCCAATAGTGGGTATGTTCATCCTTCTGGTAGGTATCAGCAGCTTCCGAGGGCAGTATCATAGCATCGTGTTCAGCTGCAAAAGCGGATAGTAAAGAGCTCGATTTTGGATCGTCATTATCATCGATGAAACAGTAAGTAACATGAGATTTTTTTATTTGCAAACTGCTTAGCGAATCCAAATAGGCAGCTAATATGTCGGGGTCTTGTTTCACTGTTGTGCCAATCAATACCTTATACATGCACCATGCTCCTTTATGTAGTCTGTTAATAATGTATTTTTTTAAGAGCGTGGATGTGCCTGTATTATTTTTCTGACCAGATGCAGAAACTGATCTTGGGAAACGGCCAGTGGCGGAATTGAAGCGAGATCGTACCATGTATAACGGAAAACTAACCCGTTGTCAGCCCCATTTCCGAAGACATGATGATCCCATGTATTGGGGAGCTGCTGCTTTGTTTGAATCAAGTAGAAATGACGAAGCTGGAGTTCTTGTTTGTCCGGATGAAGGAATGGTGCACTTGCAACCAATTCACTGGCAGGCAGGTCACGCAATCCAGACTCTTCATAGATTTCCCGCTGCAAGGCGGTTGCCGAGTCTTCCTCTGGATCGACTGTCCCTCCAGGAACTTGTAACCCTGCTTCGGGTATATCCTTGTGTTCATGGACAAGCAATTGATACGTATTGTTACGGATCGATATGATGTATGCTAGAACTTTTTCAACCAAATTATCCCACCTCCATTTATGATTATATACAAAAAAAGCAATCACCCATGCAGTAGGGTAATCGCTTTTTCTTGATAAGCTCTGGGGGGAGCGTAGTCGGCCGCTTAAAATGACATTTTGGGGATATCATGTTTTGTTAAGGGTGCGGCCGCCATCTATCTGATCAATAAGCAGCGCTTATTGTTGTTGTTGTTGTTGTTGTGTAGATTGATCGGACTGTGTTGTTTGTTCCTTCGCTAACGTTAGCTTTGTTGTTTCCTTCTTTCCATCACGGTAATACGTAACTGTTACTTCATCGCCGATATTTTTATCGGAATAAAGGTAAGAGCGCAAGTCGACCATGCTGGTAATGTCCTGATCATCGATTTTCGTAACAACATCGTATTCCTGCAGACCTGCATCTGCTGCTGGAGAGCTTTCTACTACTTGAGCGAGTACAACACCTTGTGTCACATCTTCAGGAAGATTCAATGTTTCCTGCGCATTTACTTGCGGTACTTGATCCAAGCTGACTGCACCGATACCGATGTAAGGACGTTCCACTTTGCCAGTTGACTCAAGCTGATTGATGATCGGTTTAGCTGCATCAATCGGAATGGCAAACCCAATACCTTCGACTTCTTCTTGAGCAATCTTCATAGAATTGATGCCAACGATTTCGCCGTTTGCGTTTATCAAGGCACCGCCGCTGTTACCAGGGTTGATTGCTGCATCTGTTTGTAATACTTCTGTTACCCAATCCTCTGTACCGTCATTATTGGAATCAACTGCTACAGAACGATCCAGTCCACTGATGATACCTTGTGTCACAGAACCAGCGAATTCAGCTCCTAATGGGTTACCGATAGCGATCGCTTGCTGTCCGACAGTTAGGTCATCTGAAGTACCGAATGTTGCTACTTGATCTACATCTGTACCATCGATTTCTAATACGGCTAAGTCACTGATTTCATCGGATCCTAGTAAGGTTGCTTTTTCCTTTTGTCCGTTAGAAAGGGTTACTTCCAAGCTGGTTGCACCATCGACAACGTGATGGTTAGTCACAACGTATGCTTTGCCATCTTCTTTTTTATAGATGACACCGGATCCGGATCCTGCTTCTTCAGACTCAGAGAATAAATCTGTCTGCTGCAGATTTTCTACTCCAACTACTGCTGCAGATGCGTCTTGTATAGCGGTGGTCAGGTTTTCGGTACTTGTTTGTGTTGCTAATGTCTGGTTACTTGATTTTGTCGTTGATGTATTATTAGTTCCCATCGTTGCAGGACTTGCTGCATTAGAGCTAAAGGATATGACATTCGTAAATACTAGCACTGCAACGATTGCGAGTACCAAAACTCCGCCAGCTATGCCGCTGATGAAGCTTGTCCAAACCTTCCCTTTTTGTTTCTGCTGCTGCGGCTGATTAACTGGTTCGTCTACTTGAATAGCTTGAGTGTATTTAGGCGATTCTTCTTCGGTTTCGGAAGGTGTATTCGTGTCATCCGGATAGGAGTTTTCCTGTTCATATGAAGAAGAGCGCTGCTGATCATCTGGATACTCATTGTATGGTTTGTCATTGTCTCTGTTCATGTAAGGCACCTCTTTCGTGTTGTGTGTTCGTTGTTCTATAATACACATTCTACTGTCTGGATTTGGCATCTTTTCGGAGCAATTATGTAAAATATGTGGAATGGACAAATAGCAGGAAAGTCTTTTCTTTTTGCGATTTTGTGGGAAAATAACCGTAGAGAGGAAAGGAGTACGATCAAATGTCACATCATATAATCGTTGTCGAAGACGATCACAATATAAGAAATATAGTAGAAGCTTACCTAAAAAAAGAGGGCTATCAGATCAGCGTGGCGGAAACAGCAGAGCTTGCGCTTGAGATTGCGGATAAAGAAACGCCGGACATGTGGATCATGGATATCATGCTTCCGGGCATGGATGGATACGCACTTTGTAATAAAATTCGCCAAACGAGTGAGGTGCCGATCATCATCATCTCAGCCAAAGATGAAGAAATCGACAGAATTCTCGGCTTGGAGCTTGGCGGGGATGATTATTTGACCAAACCTTTCAGTCCGAGGGAATTGGTTGCTCGTGTAAAGCGCCTGTTTAAAAGATGGAATCCACAGACAAATCAAGAAACAAAGCAAGTGAAGCAAATGGATCTTCAAGCAGGTAACCTGCAGCTGCAATTAGGCGAACGACGCATTTACTGGCATGAAGCAGAAGTTGAAGTAACAGCAAAGGAGTTCGAAATGCTCGTTATCCTTGTGCAGAACCCAAACCGTGCCTTTTCACGTGATGAATTGCTGACACAAGTATGGGGAGAAGATTACTTCGGAAGCGATCGTGCTGTAGATGATTTAGTCAAACGATTGCGCAAGAAAATGGACGGCATTCCGATTGAAACAGTCTGGGGCTTTGGTTACCGATTCAGGATGAATGAAGAATGAGACTGAAGACACAACTGAATATTGCATTTACAACTTTGCTTATTATTGTGATGGGGTTCACAGCAATTACTTTGTATTCGCAGTTGAAAGGGATGCTTGTGACGAATGAGACTAGGCAGCTAGAGGAAAGTGGACAGCTTCTGCTTACATCAATTAGCGGTGTAGAGACAATTCCTGCTGGTACTCTTGATGATATACTTAATAAATTGGATCTAAAGATGTTTCTTTATGATGAAAGCGAAGATGAATTGACCTATACCAATCTTGTTCGGGCAGACGCAGAAAGATTTGCAGAAAAATACGATACTGCGCCAACTCAAAAGAATACAATTTGGCAAGATAATCGAAACAGTTATGTAGTCAAATCCATAGCAACTGGTGAAAATCAGAATATGGTCATCCTACGTCCGATTCGCGAATTGGAAGAAGTGCAAGAAAGCTTCTTCCAGCGCATTTTCCTTGTCTTTTTGATTGGTGTCATGATAGCTATTCTGATTAGCACGTACCTGACACAGCGACTGGTAAAACCTTTGACAGAATTGAAGTACCAGCTGAAGAAAATACAGCGACGAGAATTCGATAATATTAAGTCGGTAAAAGCAAGCGGCGAAATCAAAGAAGTAGAACAAAGCGCAATAGAGATGGCTAAGGAACTGAATCGTTATATTACATCCCAGCGTCAGTTCTTCCAAAACGCAAGTCATGAACTGAAAACACCGCTCATGACAATTCAAGGCTACGCAGAGGGAATCAAAGATGGTGTCTTCACAGGCAAGGATCAAGAGCATGGACTTGAAGTCGTTGTGTCTGAGATTAAGCGGTTGAAACAGCTAATCAATGAAATGATTCTCTTAGCCAAGCTCGACAGTGAAGAAGGAATCTATAAAGAAGAGCAATTAGAAATAAAAGAGCTAGTCAATCTGACAATTGACCGTGCCTTACCAATCGCAAGCGACAAGGATATCCAACTTACCTACAATAAATTTCCTGCAATTGTGATTAATGGGGATAAAGAGAAACTGCTTCGGGCAATGATGAATATAACGTCCAATGCAGTCCGTCATGCTGGCAGTCAGGTGCATATCTCTGTTCAGCCAAGCAGCATCCGGCAAGTCGAGATTACCATTAATGATGATGGACCGGGTATTTCGGAGGACCTGCTGCCGAATATGTTTCAGCGTTTTGTTAAAGGTGAAGGCGGGGAGACTGGACTCGGCCTCGCGATTTCCCGCGCGATCGTTGAACGGCATAACGGAATCATTCGAGCAGGGAAGTCTGACTTAGGCGGAGCAAGCTTTACAATAATATTATAATGTTAATGTTTGCCTATCCTATTGTGCCGCACATGAACTGTGGTATAATTAACAGGTTGTAGTCGGATAGGATTACATGAAGAAGAGGAGACATGTATACATGCAATTAAGAGAAGATATTCGCAATATCGCGATTATTGCCCACGTTGACCACGGGAAAACGACTTTGGTTGACCAGTTGCTAAAATATTCTGGTACTTTCCGTGATAATGAGCACGTGGATGAGCGCGCAATGGATTCCAATGACTTGGAAAAAGAGCGCGGAATTACAATTCTTGCGAAAAACACTGCGATTAATTATAACGATACACGTATTAACATATTGGACACACCAGGACACGCCGATTTCGGTGGTGAGGTAGAACGCGTACTGAAAATGGTAGATGGCGTTTTACTTGTTGTAGATGCTTACGAAGGCGCAATGCCTCAGACTCGTTTCGTATTGAAAAAAGCTTTGGAGCAAAAGCTTACTCCGGTTGTAGTTGTGAACAAAATCGACAAACCGAGTGCACGTCCTGAGCATGTAATCGATGAAGTACTTGATCTATTCATCGAACTTGGTGCGGATGACGATCAGCTTGAATTCCCTGTTGTTTATGCGTCAGCATTGAACGGTACTTCTGGTGAAGAACCTGAAGGACAAGTGGAATCCATGGATGCGATCTTCAAAACAATCATGGACAACATCCCTGCTCCAATCGATAACTCTGATGAAGGATTGCAATTCCAGGTTACTATCTTGGATTACAACGACTTCCTTGGTCGTATTGGTGTTGGTCGTATCTTCCGTGGTGCCGTTAAAGTCGGTGATCAGGTTGCCCTGATGAAGAAAGACGGTTCTGTGAAGAACTTCCGTATCACAAAACTATTCGGTTTCATCGGTTTGAAACGAATTGAAATTACAGAAGCAAAAGCTGGTGACATCGTTGCCGTTGCTGGTCTTGAAGATATCAACGTTGGAGAAACTGTTTGTTCAGTAAATGTTCAAGAAGCATTGCCAGTTCCTCGTATTGATGAACCAACATTGCAGATGACATTCCTAGTAAACAACAGTCCGTTTGCGGGTAAAGAGGGTAAATATATCACTTCCCGTAAAATCGAAGAACGTTTGCTTAACCAGCTTGAGACAGATGTAAGTCTTCGTGTAGATCCAACCGATTCTCCTGATGCTTGGACAGTATCCGGACGTGGAGAGCTTCACCTTTCCATCCTAATTGAGAACATGCGCCGTGAAGGCTATGAGCTTCAATTGTCCAAACCACAGGTAATCCTTAAGGAAATCGATGGCAAAATGTGTGAACCGGTAGAACGCGTACAAGCAGACGTACCGGAAGATTACACAGGTGCTGTTATGGAGTCCTTAGGTTCCCGTAAAGGGGAAATGGTCGACATGATCAACCAAGGTAACGGTCAAGTTCGTCTTGAGTTCCGTGTACCTTCCCGTGGATTGATCGGTTATTCTACTGAGTTCATGTCTCAGACACGCGGATTCGGTATCCTGAACCACACATTTGATGGCTATGAGCCTGTTATTGCTGGTCAGGTTGGCGGAAGAGCGAAAGGTGTACTTGTTGCCCTTGAACAAGGTAAAGCATCCACTTACGGTATCATGAAGCTTGAGGATCGCGGTATTATCTTCGTAGCTCCTGGTACAGATGTTTATGCTGGAATGATCGTTGGAGAGCACAGCCGTGATAATGATCTTACAGTTAACATTACTGTGGAAAAACACCTAACTAACGTACGTTCAGCAAACAAAGACCAAACGTCTACAATTCGTAAAACACGTGACTTGTCTCTTGAAGAGGCAATCGAGTACTTGAACGATGATGAATATTGCGAAGTAACACCGGAATCTATCCGTCTTCGTAAGAAAATCCTTAACAAGAACGAACGTGAAAAAGCAACGAAAAAGAAAAAAGCATAAAAAGGAAGCCCAGCATTCATTGCTGGGCTTTTTGCTTATAAGTTGTGAAAAAGTCTCCTAACCCTTAAAATGGTAATAGCTCTATTTGGGGCAGAAAGGAAGGATGATATGACCAGACTATGGAGCAGGCTCCGTTTTCTGTTCAATTTCCGCAAATCGGTTCCATTTCTGAAAGCCTTCTTCACAGCTAAAGAGGTGGCAGCAGCCAAGAAAGTAACAGCAGTTGCATTGATAGTCCTGTACTTTGTCTTCCCATTCGACTTGATACCTGATTTTCTCATTGGAATTGGTATCGTGGATGATCTTGCAGTAGCAACAATAATTCTGCAGCTCATTATCAAAATGGCACCAGCACACTTGAAAGACAAGTTTGATGTTGATCGAAACGACAATAAGGTTATAAATATATAAGAAAAAGGCGCCCAAATGGGCGCCTTTTTTTAGTGGCCAGCAATCCAAGGGGATAGGAGCAAGCTTCCATCACTGACACTTACGGTATCACCGACAGCAAATCCAGGCAGGTTTTGTGAACGGAAGTTGATCGGCGGTCCATCTTGAGTAGTTCCTAGTCCAGTTGAACGACCAGCTATTGCTGAACCATTCACTAGGTTGTAAACCGCAAAATAATAAACGGTACCATCATCTAATATAACTGGAGACTGAAGTGGTAAGCGGAAGATTCCGCCAGAAATAGACGTAACCAAATCAGTTATTGCGACAACTGTTCCGACAGCGCTAGTAGAAGGAAGAATGACAGCCATCTGAAAAGGACCTGTTGCAGCTCCCGTTTGTACGATGTACGTCGTTAAGACCGAAACAAGTGATCCATCTCCGAATACTAGTGCTCCAATTGCTTGATTATTGCCTGAACCTGCGTTAAACGGAATTGTTGTATTGATGTCGCCAAGCTTTACTGTCTCATAGTTAATCGATGAGCTTCCGCCTGTTCCAGGAGGTCCGGTTGGACCAGTAGCGCCAGTGATACCAGGTATTCCTGTGTCGCCCGTAGTCCCTGTAATGCCGGGAGATCCAGTAGCTCCTGTAGGACCTGGAACACCTTGAAGTCCGGTAGTCCCAGTGACGCCCGCGATTCCTGCAGGTCCCGTATCGCCCGTAGTCCCCGTAATGCCGGGAGATCCAGTAGCTCCAGTAGGACCTGGAATACCTTGAAGTCCAGTAGTCCCAGTAACACCTGCGATTCCTGCAGGTCCCGTATCGCCCGTAGTCCCTGTAATGCCGGGAGATCCAGTAGCTCCAGTAGGACCTGGAGTACCTTGAGGGCCAGTAGCTCCAGTGACACCCGCGATTCCAGCAGGTCCCGTATCGCCAGTAGTACCTGTAATGCCGGGAGATCCAGTAGCTCCAGTAGGACCTGGGATACCTTGAAGTCCGGTAGCTCCAGTGACGCCCGCGATTCCGGCAAGACCTGTGTCGCCAGTAGTACCTGTAATCCCAGGAGATCCAGTAGCTCCAGTAGGACCTGGAATACCTTGAAGTCCGGTAGTCCCAGTGATGCCCGCGATTCCAGCAGGTCCTGTATCGCCAGTAGTACCTGTAATGCCGGGAGATCCAGTAGCTCCAGTAGGACCTGGAATACCTTGAAGTCCGGTAGTCCCAGTGACACCAGCGATTCCTGCAGGTCCCGTATCGCCAGTAGTACCTGTAATGCCAGAAGCTCCTGTAGGGCCTGTAGGACCAGTTATTCCAACAGGACCTGTGTTCCCGGTTGATCCGGTAGGTCCTGGAAGTCCTTGTGGTCCAGTTGATCCTGTTTCACCGGAATTTCCGGTTGCACCTGGCACACCGCTGCCAAAAGGAAAGCGATAGCGAGTACCACCGCAGCAACCTTTGATATATTTTCCCACGTTAAGAACCTTCTTTCATGTAAAGCATCCTTCTATTCTATGAACGAAGAGAAAAGCTTGCGAGGCATAAAAAAGAATCTCCGCGCTAGCGGAGATTCAGGATAATTTATATTTCGCGTCTCAATGCCCGAAGTACATCTACATTCGTTGCCTGTTTTGCTGGTCTTGATCCGGACATGATTGTAACAATCAGACAGATAGTGATGCTAATGGCAGCTAATAGAAACGGAATAGAAGAAAGCTGCAGCGTAGCAGGGATTTCCTCTTCGAAAATCTGCTCCAAGATCAATGGAACTCCGACATTCACTAGGAAGCTGATCAAATAAGCGACAGCTGTACCAATCAGAGCACCAGCCAGTCCGATGAAAGTACTTTCCATAAGAAAAATCTGTTTGATTGTTTTAGGATTTGCACCGATTGCTTTCATTATGCCGATATCTGGTGCACGTTCGGTTACTGCCATCGTCATTGTATTATAAATTCCAATGGATGCAATTAAGACTGCAATCGTACCTACAATTATGAGTCCAGCTTTAGCAACATTGAACAGAATGTTGATGTTTTTCAGCTCCTCCAAATTCGAGTAAGCTAGATAACCTTTCTCATCTAAAGAGTTCAGGATAGGTTCTACTGCTTCTGCATTGGAAGCATAAACTTCTACTTGGTCGTACAGCGGATCTCCTTGCTCTGTATAGCTGTCTGTTACATTCAATGCTTCATCAAGCGTTCTTTTCAGCTCAGGAGTTGTCTTCACGGAATTCGTGTAGATGTATTCGTTTGCCGGTGCTGCTTCAATTCCGACAATCTGGACTTTTTCCGTTGCTGTGCGAGGCTCGCTCCCATCTTCCGGAAAAGTAGATGCCTCAAGCTCGATTTCTTTGTTGAGAACCTCATCCGTGTATAGATATTCAGGTTTAATCGTACCATCCTCTGTGAATTTGTCCTTTTCTTCGACATCATCTTTTCCTAAGAATTCAGCAAAATCACTGCTGACTACGATTTCATTTTCTTTCTCAGGCAACCTCCCGCTGCCAAGTTCTATTCCAGCCTGTTTTTCGTTTTCAAAATCAACAGCAATAGCGGAAGGCATTTCGTTTGTGTATCCATCTAGATGAAAGTTAGTTTCGCCCAAACTTTGAATCTGCCGCACTGCATCAACATTCTCAATCTGATTTAATTCAGCTATATTTTCAGTCGTAAAACCTAGCTGTTCTTCATCGTCAGTACCGTAAATATCAATCTTTGTGACAGCCCTGCTTTCCAGCTCATCCTTGATTAACGAGTCATGCAGCCCAAAGCCTACAGACGCCAGGACAATTAGAAAACAACTACCCATTGCAGCTGCGAGTATCGTCATGAAAACACGTACTTTATTCTTCTTCATATTCTGCTGAACAAAACGCCATTTATCTTTGAATGTCATACCGGCATCACACCTTTCACTTTTTTCATTTGACCATCTCTAATTTCAAGCTGCCTGTCTGCAATTGCTGCAACTTCTTGATCATGTGTGATGATAAGGAACGTGATACCGTTTTGTTTATTCAGTTTGCGAATGAGAGTAAGTAGTTCTGCTTCTGTATCGCTATCTAAGCTTCCGGTTGGCTCATCTGCTAAAATCAGTGGCGGATCAAGTATAAGTGCTCTGGCAATTGCAACGCGCTGCTGCTGTCCGCCTGATAATTCAGATGGGTAATGCTCTGAAAATGCTTCCAGCTCGACTTGGCGTAATATGTTCTCTACTTTTTGTTGGCGCTTTTGTTTTGGTGTTCCATTTAAAATGAGAGGCAGTTCGATATTTTGAGCCGCTGTCATGCTCGGTATCAGCTGGAAGTTTTGAAAAATATAGCCGATATGCTGCAGACGGAAATCTGCTAATTGTCCTTCATTCCAGCCGGTGATTGGTGTCCCGTTGATTTCTACTTGCCCGCTGGTTGGTTGAATAAAGCCGCCGATAATATGCAATAAAGTCGATTTGCCGGAACCGCTTTTTCCGATGAGGCTGACAATTTCGCCTTTTTCCACGTGTAAATCAATTCCGTGTAATACGGGAACTATCGTTTCCTTTGCTTTCTTTCCCATCGTGTAGTGATGAGAGACTTGTTTGATCGTTATCATTTTTTCTCCCCCTGTTTTGCCTGCTATTAATAACGACGCTAGCAAGAAGAAAAAGTATACAAAAAAATCCTGCTGTCATGTCGGACAGCAGGATTTTTAGGGCTTATTTGCCTTTCTTTTGGCGGAAACCGCCGGCAATATCCGCGCGTTTGAACTCTTTGCGGAATGCGACTTCGCGGGCATCAGATAAACTAACGCCATTCATGCGTACAGGCTGGTAATTGCCATATTGCTTAGCCATGCGATCATCCTCCTTTTTACAGGTTATCAAAAGTGTGCCCTTGGACTTTGTAATCTAAACAGGGGTTGCATCTTCCATAAGAAACGCTATAATAAAGGACAATATATGTGTGCCGATAAGAAAGAGAGTACTGTAGCTGGAAACAAAAGCGAGTCCCGGACGGTGGAAGCGGGATGTGGAAAGCAGCAGGAACCGGACTTTCTTGGCTGCAGCCCTGAACGAACGCTAAGTAGGGGCTGCCGGGAAACATCATTCCCGTTATCCAATTGAGCAGGTCCGATTAGGACAATTAGAGTGGCACCGCGGATTAAACCGTCTCTTCCAAGTGGAAGAGGCGGTTTTTTTATTTGAAGGAGGAAATGGGAAATGTACAAATCAACTGCAGCAGAATTATTAGCTAAAGCATTGAACAAATCAGCAGAGGAAACGATTAAACAAATCGAGAGACCGAAACAGCTGCAGCATGGAGACTATGCTTTTCCTTGCTTTGCGTTGGCAAAGGAAAAGAGACAATCACCCCAAAGCATTGCAGCTGAACTAGCAGCAGAATTATCACATGAAGAATTTTCTGCTATTACAGCAGTGGGAGGGTATGTAAATTTCACGCTAGATAAAAAGCTTGCTGGCAGCAGCGTGCTAAAAGATATACTTCAGCAGCGAGCAGCCTATGGAAATACAGCTATTGGACAAGGCCAGACAGTGACCATCGATCTTTCTTCCCCTAATATTGCAAAGCCCTTCTCGATGGGGCATCTGCGCTCTACCGTCATCGGGAACAGCATCAGCCTTTTACTGGAAAAGCAAGGCTATGATGTTGTAAGAATCAATCATGTGGGTGACTGGGGCACGCAATTTGGCAAGCTTATTTGTGCTTATGAAAAATGGGGAGAGGAAGAGAAGGTACGTGCCAATACGATTCCGGAGCTGCTGAAGCTGTATGTCCGTTTCCATGAAGAAGCAGCTCAGGATGAGCAGCTGGAACAGGAAGGCAGAGACTGGTTCCGAAAATTAGAGCAAGGAGATGCGTATGCAAATAAGCTTTGGCGCTGGTTCCGTGACGTATCAATGGAGGAGTTCGGGCGTGTTTACGAGCTGATGGGCGTACACTTTGATTCGGATGCAGGGGAAGCCTTCTACAATGACAAGATGGAACGTGTAGTAAAGGAATTGGAACAGAAAAATCTGCTCAGTCTGTCGGAGGGTGCCCAAGTTGTTCGTTTGGATGAATTTGATCTTCCGCCTAGTCTAATAAAGAAAAAAGATGGCGCTACACTATATGCAACACGTGATCTTACAGCGGCAATTTACCGTAAGGAAACATACAAATTTTCTAAGAGTCTGTATGTTGTCGGACATGAACAAAGTCTGCATTTTCAGCAGCTGAAACTTGTACTAGAGAAGATGGGTTATGCGTGGTCGGATGGAATCACCCATATTCCATTCGGTATGGTACTTCAGGATGGGAAGAAAATGTCGACAAGAAAAGGAAAGCTGGTACTGCTGGATAAAGTGCTGGAGCAGGCAATCCAGCTGGCTGCTGCCAATATTGCAGAGAAGAATCCGAATTTGGCCGATAAGGAAGAAGTAGCGAGACAGGTCGGTGTCGGTGCTGTCCTTTTCCACGACTTAAAGCATGAACGCATCCATGATTTTGAGTTTTCTTTGGAAGATATGCTTCGTGTGGAAGGGGAGACAGGGCCATATGTTCAATATACGCATGCGCGAGCTAGTACGCTGCTCTCCAAGGGAGGTAAAAACCAGGGTGGACCGGAAGTCGATGGTGAGACAGCTGCAGCAGCTTGGCCAATGCTTTCCCTGCTGCTGCAGTTCCCAGATGCAGTTAACAATGCAGCAATCAACTACGATCCTTCCAGAATCGCCAAGTATGTGATCGATCTTGCCCAAGCGTTCAATAGCTATTATGGAAAGGTGCGCATCCTGGAAGAAGATGAAAAAATCGGTGCCCGCTTAACAGTCGTCGCAGCTGTTGCATCAGTTTTGGAAGAAGGTCTCCGACTCTTGGGGATCCGTGCACCGAGACAAATGTAACCAGCTCCAGATCGAATCTCCGGTAACAGGATCTTGTTTTGGTATCGGGACATTCGGTATATGCTGTAGCGCTTGGTCGTATTCGCCTGGTTTATCGGTTTTTGTGTCAAAGGACATGCCATCTGGATAGGCACCAAGCACTTGAAAATCATCGGATTGCTGAATTCGTTTATGGGCTGTTCCGGCGGGCAGCACAATAACGTCACCGCTTGATATATTCAGCTGTTCGCCATCTGGACCGCCGAGCTGAACAGTTGCATGGCCACTCAAAACTCCGAGTACTTCATGGGCAGTGCTATGGTAGTGGTGATAGGGGAATACGCCATTGACCCAGCTGTTTCGCCAGAGGTTGGACTCGAAAACGTCTTGCATTGTATCAGTATTTTCGAAAGCATGCTCATAATAAAGAACAGGTAATTTATTATTTGGATAGGTGCCATCGTCTTGGAAATGGAATTTTTGCATGGTATACCTCCTTTTTCAGTATCATTTACCCGACTATTCGAGAATTATATTCCTTTTTATGCAAACCATACTATTTTTCGTGCGAGTCTGCGTATATAATACGGATAAATACTCACAGACAGGCGGTTACGCATGAAAATAAAAGCGTTTTTTGTCGCATTGGCGGGTCTTGTCATTCTTACGGCATGCAGTGGAGGAGTTCCGGAACAGCAAACAGAAGCAGTGCAGGCAGTGCAGCAAAATATAGTGGAATTGGAACCCAAAGAGATGCCTGCTAGTCAGTCAATCTCTATTACTGCTATCGGGGATGTGCTCCTGCATAGCTCCATTTATTATGATGCAAAGACAAAGAAAGGTTATGACTTTGATCCGATGTTTCAAGATGTTAAACCCTATTTAGACAGTACGACACTCACTGTTGCTAACCAGGAATCCATTATGGGCGGGGAAGAGCTAGGTGTATCTACTTATCCGACCTTCAACAGTCCCGATGAAATTGGAAACACTTTGAAGGATGTCGGAGTAGATGTAGTAACGATGGCTAATAACCATACATTGGATCAAGGAGAAGCTGGGGTGAAGCATGCTGCTGCTCAGTACGAGAAGATTGATATGGCATATACTGGAGCGTATGCGAACAAGGAAGATAGCGAAAAGCTAACGATAGAAAAAACAGCAGAAGGTATCTCGGTCGCTATTCTAAGTTATACGTATGGAACAAACGGAATTGCTGTACCCAATGGCAAGGACTATCTGGTCAATCTAATTGATAAGCAGAAAATAAAAGATGACATCAGCCGAGCTAAACAGCAAGCAGATGCTGTTATTGTTAGTTTACATTTCGGTGTTGAATATGAAGATGATCCTAACAAGGAACAAAAGGAACTTGCTCAGTTCGCTGCTGACCAGGGTGCAACAGCAGTCTTAGGCTGTCACCCGCATGTGCTGCAGCCTGTTGAATGGCTGACAGGAAAAGAAGGCAATAAAACTCTCGTCATCTATTCTCTCGGGAATTTCATCGCTGCTCAGGAAGAAACGGATCGGCGTATAGGTGCGGCTTTTCAATTTGATATTGAGAAAGATGGAAAGACAGTAACTGCGAAGTCCCCAAGAATGCTGCTGACGTACTTATCTTTTACTGATTGGAAGCATTACCGTATTCAGCCTATGTATCAATTGCCGGAAATGAAAAGCGATTATGAAGCAAAGAAGAAGCATATGGCAAAGCTTGCACCAGATCTTTCCTTCATCGAAACGGAAGTATCGAGCTAACTGCTTGATTTCCGCTGTGTGTGTACCGTATCTTTAGAAGGAAAAGCAGAAGGGGGAAAATACAATGGAACAAATCAATACAAAAGAGAAGTTTAAAGAAATTATCGTGAGTGAAGAGCCGGTCATCGTTAAGTTCTTCGCAGACTGGTGTCCGGACTGCACACGTATGAATATGTTTATCGATCAGGTGCTAGCGGAATATGGCAATTATAAATGGTATGAGTTAAATAATGATGAGGTACCTGATGTTGCAGCCGAGCAGGATGTAATGGGGATTCCAAGCATTCTCCTATTCCAAAACGGTGAGAAGCTGGCGCACTTGCATAGTGCAAATGCAAAATCTCCTGAAGAAGTTATCTCGTTCCTTCAACAGCAGCTTGGATAATTTGTAGTAACACAAAAAGCTTCCCTGGATTAGAAGGGAAGCTTTTTTTATAACAGCATCTTTTCTTTGACTAAAAATGTTTCCTTTGGTAAACTTGCGCTAATAATAACTAGAAAGAAGCGATTCTTATGGGAAAAGAACGAGATAAGGGCTGGCTTAGCAGAGCTGGTGATGCAAGTCTGGAAGAGTCGAACCATAGTGTGGCAATTCCTGAGAACGGAAATTTCTTCAAGAAGCTATTCGCTTTTATGGGACCAGGTGTCCTTGTGGCGGTCGGCTTCATTGATCCGGGTAACTGGGAGACTTCCATTTCAGCAGGTTCTTCCTTTGGCTATATGCTGCTTTCCGTCGTCCTGCTTTCTAACTTAATAGCCATGCTCATGCAGGGGCTTTCTGCCAAGCTCGGGATCGCAACTGGCCGTGATTTAGCGCAGGCGACAAGGGATGCCTTTCATCCAAAAGTGGTCGTGGTACTATGGCTGCTGACAGAGCTTGCCATTATAGCAACGGATTTGGCCGAGGTATTAGGTTCTGCCATAGCGCTTAATTTACTATTTCATATACCGATTATGGTAGGTATTATCATTACAGCGTTGGACGTCCTTTTGCTTCTTTTATTGCAGAAAAAAGGATTTCGCTGGATGGAAGCAATCATCACCGTACTGATGGTCACCATCGCAGGCTGCTTTCTTTTCGAGATGATTTTCTCACATCCTGCACTTTCGGAAGCGGTAAAAGGTTATATTCCTTCACCAGAAATTGTGACCAATCCATCGGTCTTGTTCCTGGCACTTGGTATTCTCGGTGCAACCGTTATGCCGCATAACTTGTATCTGCATTCCTCAATTGTGCAAACAAGGAATTATCAAGATACTGAAAAAGGTAAGAAGGAAGCAGTGAAATTCGCATATATAGACTCGACCTTCTCGCTCGGTATTGCTTTCTTCGTCAATTCAGCAATTTTAATACTTGGTGCAGCTGCTTTCCATACGATCGGACAGCATGTGGAAGGAATTGAGGATGCATACAAGCTGTTAAGTCCTGCTATTGGTGCTGGAGCCGCTAGCTTCCTGTTCGGTTTTGCGTTGCTTTTATCTGGTCAATCTTCGACTATTACAGGAACATTGACTGGACAGATCGTAATGGAAGGATTCATTCAATTTCGTATAAAACCTTGGGTCAGACGGCTAGTTACGAGAATCATCGCCATCATTCCGGCACTTATTGTTGTCGGGATTTACGGCCCTTCAAGCACGGGTGATTTACTCGTTTGGAGTCAGGTAATTCTTAGCCTGCAGTTGTCCTTTGCCGTTATTCCGTTAGTACTCTTTACAAGCAGTAAGAAAAAGATGGGCTCATTTGTGAATAAGCCTCATATCAAAGTGCTTGCGTGGACAGCGACAGGATTAATTGTATCACTGAATGCATTCATGCTCGGATATATGATCGTGACAGGACATGCTTTATAAAGCCGGTTTACAGCCGGCTTTTTTTATTTGTCAAAGTTTAGCCTATCCAAGGTGTAGGGAACGATAATAGGGAAGGAGTGGAGAACGATGCAAACATTCGAACGTGCTGTATATGTAGTGAATGGGAATATGGATAACGATCAGCTTGAGCGGGAATTAGGTCAGACTCTGCCGAAGCTTGCGGCATCGATTAAACAGCTCGAGGTCAAGCAAACGAAAGATTTGGAGGAGTTAGTGAGTTATAGCCGAGAGATTGCAGAGCGTATTGATTTATTGATCATACACGGTGGTGACGGTACCATACATCAAGTTATCAATGCGATTGCACCCTTACCGAAGCGCCCAAAAGTTGCAATCATTCCCGGAGGTACTTGCAACGACTTCAGCCGAATGTTAGGTCTGCCGCAGAATTTAGGGAAAGCAGCTGCAGCAATCGCTGACGGGAAGACCGCTTCGATAGACATTGGCCAGTATGAAGATTCGTACTTCTTAAATTTCTGGGGAATGGGGCTGATTGCGGATGCATCGAATAATATCGATGAAGATCAGAAATCTCGCTTAGGCGTGCTATCGTATTTTATCAGCACCTTAAGAACGGTTAATCAGGCGGAACCATTTGCATATGAAATCGAAATTGACGGAGAGAAAATAGCCGGAGAAGCAGTTATGATTTTGGTGATGAACGGCCGGTTTATCGGTACGCGAGAGTTCGCAGGGTCAAATATTAGGCCGGATGATGGTAAGCTGCATGTTATATTTGTGAAGAATTCCAATCTAACCAGTTTTAAAGAGCTCCTCCAGATGAAACAAGATAAAACGGTTCTGTCAGATCTGACAGAGGTAGGTATACAGGAAGCAGAGAAAATTCGCTTTTTATCACCTGCTGGCAAACCAATTGATATGGATGGAGAGGTTTATCAAGAGACGTCTGGTGAAGTGAAAATCCTGCCTGGACACCTTGAAATGATAATCGGAGAATAGTTTGACAATTTGATCCACAGCCTCTATACTGGAAATACTTACAAGGAAAAGGAGGGGAATCAGATGTTGCACACACTTTCGCGCGAAGCCGATCAGAATCTATTGCATCGCCGCGCGATTATTCATGGTTTTGTTGGTAACGGGATACGTATGCCCTTTTTTACCAACTGAATAATGGATAATGTGCAGGATCTATTTCTCTACGATACGATTAATTAGTATAGGCGTTTTAAGAGAACCACACCCTGCGTGTGGTTTTTTTGTACCCTATTTTCGAATTTGTCAGAGTCAGACAGTCTTGCTGTCTGGCTTTTTTTATAGAAAAAGGAGCGGATTACATGTTAATAACATTGAAGGACGTCAAGAAAATCATGGGCGGTAATATATTGTTTGAAAAGCTGAACTTGGAATTAAAACCAGGAGAAAAGCTAGGTCTAGTCGGTCGAAATGGCAGTGGTAAATCAACAATCTTTAAATTGATCACCGGAACGGAGATGTGTGATGATGGGCAAGTATTTATACGCAAGCAAGCAAAAATAGGTTATTTGGAGCAAATTCCTGTTGGACATAAGGGCACTGTAAAGCAGTACTTGATGGGGGCGTTTGATGAGCTTGCTGTCTTGCAGGAAAGAATGCGAAAACTAGAGGAGCAAATGCTGGATCCGGAAAAAATGGAAAAAGCATTGGTTGCTTATGGAGAGGTGCAAACAGCATTTGCAGAAGCCGGCGGTTATGAAATGGATGCACAAATTGCTCGGACAGCAAATGGTTTGCATATTGCACAGTTACTGGAGGAACCCTTCTCCAGATTGAGCGGAGGAGAGAAAACAAAGGTTGGCTTGGCATATGTTCTTCTTCAGCAGCCAGATTTGCTGCTGTTGGATGAGCCGACAAACCATCTGGATCTATCAGCGATTGAATGGCTGGAGAACTTTTTGGCGAATTATGTGGGAGCTGTATGCATCATTTCGCATGATCAGTATTTTCTGGATGCAACTGTAGGGCGCATTGCTGATTTGGAGGATGGTGAGGTGACGGTCTATACCGGTAATTTCACCTCTTATCTGAAACAAAAGGAAGCAAAGCTTCTACAGGAATTCGAAGCATACAAGGAACAACAGAAAAAGATCAAGAAAATGAAGGAAACAATCAAGCGCCTGAAACTATGGGCAAATCAGGCGAACCCGCCGAATGAAGGATTGCATAAGCGTGCGCGTAATATGGAACGGGCATTGGAGCGAATGGAGAAGCTTTCCAGACCGAATATTGATCCGGCTAAAATGAAGCTCAATCTTTCTGCAGATGAACGCAGCGGAGAGGATGTCATCCGTCTAGAATCAATCAGCAAATGCTTTGGTGAAAGAGAAGTGCTGCGGGATATTATGCTTCATGTGCGATATAAGGAAAGAGTAGCAATTGTAGGTGATAATGGCAGCGGCAAGTCGACACTGATTAAGATAGTCCTTGGCAGTTTAACTGCCGACAGCGGAATAGTAAAAGTCGGGAGTGCAGTGCAGGTGGGCTACCTGCCGCAACATCCATTGGAGGATGCTGATCCTGCTATGCGAATGATTGATTATTTCCGAACGGTGATTTCTGTCACAGAAGCAGAAGCAAGGCATTTGCTGGCAGCTTTCATGTTTTATGGCTATGCAGTCTTCCAGCCAATCGGTCGCCTAAGCGGGGGAGAAAGAATGAGGTTAAAACTAGCCATATTCATGCATCAAGGCATCAATTTGCTTATCTTGGATGAACCGACGAATCATCTTGACTTAGAATCAAGGGAAGTACTGGAGGAAGCTCTTGGGCGTTTTGATGGAACAGTGCTAGGTATCAGCCATGATCGACATCTCTTAAATTCCTGTTTTGATCATACAGCTTACTTGGAGAACGGGATGCTGCATCGTTATCCAGGTAATTATGAAGAAACAAAGGGCCACTGGAAAATAATTAAACAATAAAAAGCTGCGAGCGTATGCTCACAGCTTTTCTTTATGCTGTCGGGATTCCGCCAGTGATGCTGTATACTTGCGCACTTACATAGCTAGATTCTTCAGATGCAAGGAACACATACACACTGGAGAGCTCAACAGGCTGTCCTGCACGTCCCGCAGGTGTTGGCGGTGTGTTAGAGCCAAATTCAGGAATGTTTTCCTGCAGCTGCCCGCCGGAAATTTGCAATGGTGTCCAAATTGGACCTGGCGCAACAGAGTTCACACGGATGCCTTTATCGGCAATCTGTTTAGCAAGACCTTTTGTGAATCCGATAATTGTGCTTTTCGTAGCTGCATAATCCAATAGCATCGGAGAAGGGTTAAATCCTTCTACAGATGTTGTAGTAATGATGGAGGACCCCGCTGGCAGATGTGGCAGAGCAGCTTTTGTCAGCCAATAAAGCGGATATACATTCGTTTCGAATGTCGCTTTCAGTTGTTCAGTAGTCAAGTCTGCAATGTCCTCAACAGCTTGCTGCTTACCAGCGACAAGTGCAAGGATATCAAGACCGCCTAATTGCTCAACTGCTTCCTCTACAAGCTTATAGTTAAATCTTTCGTTTCGAAGGTCACCAGGTATAAGTACGGCCTTTCTTCCTTCTGCCTCAATTAGCTCCTTCACTTCTTCTGCGTCAGGCTGCTCGTCTGGAAGGTAGTTGATAGCTACATCGGCACCTTCTCTGGCATAAGCAATAGCAGCTGCACGACCGATACCGGAGTCTCCGCCTGTAACAAGTGCCTTTCGTCCTGTCAGTTTTCCAGACCCTTTATAACTTTCTTCTCCGCAATCAGGCTTTGGGTTCATTTCCTTCTGCAAACCTGGCGGATCCTGATATTGTTTCGGATACGTATCATGATAATATTGTGTTCTTGGATCTTTTGGCATGTTAAGACAGCTCCTTTTCGTTTTGTGTATATGCTATTGATACCACGTACGACAGAGTTCAAACTGCATTTTAGTAATGTAAAGGGTTCCATAAAAAGAAGCGTAAAATATATTGAAAATAGGTTTTAAGTACTAGGAGTAAGGGTAAAAATTGGTATAACAACATTGATTAAGAGGCAAAAGGAGAATGCAGATGAGACATCGTAATGTGGAAGTATTCATTAGTGATAATTGCAAACAATCCGAGCAAGTGATGGATCAGCTCGATAAGTGGAATATTTCTTACAGTGTCAAAAATATCACAAATTCACCAGCTGTACTGAAGGAAATGCAAGCACATTCCGTATACAGCACTCCGCTTGTCCTTGTCAATGGAGAAAAGGTGCACGGATTTCAAAAAAACAAGCTCCAGCAGATGCTCGGGTTGATTAACAGAATGCATTCTTCAAGGACACAGTTCAGCTATTGAGCAAAAATCATCTGCGGTGGTTTTTGCTTTCTTTTTATGGTTAAGTATAACGCCCTTCCTTCGCCTAACATACGATAAAGTAGAAATAGGAAAGGTGTGTGGAGATGTATTATTATAATACGACAGAGCCACGCTCCCATGTGCAGCAACAACAGATGAGCGATGGCAGGCAGCGTTATTATTACGAACCTGTTTTTCAAACTGAGCCTACAGAGCAATATAATGATAGAATATATGATCATACATGGATGCAAGCAAATGAAAATGTTGGTGATACTAACAGACAGACTGAGCCTTATACCTATAATCCATATCCTCCTGAGTACTTCAGCCAGTGGGGAGGGTGGCAGCAAGCTCAGCAAGCGCAGCCGCCGCAGCAGGTCACGCCGTATGAGTATTTCAAAAAACCCCCTCTTGCACCGTATTGGCATGCGTATGCCCAGCCGACGAATATTCAGCAGCCAAAACAGCAAGCTCAGCTGACAAAAGGACTCGCAACTTATTTTCAGGATAAGAATGGTCAAATGGATATTAATAAGATGATGTCGACCGTCGGGCAAATGGCATCGACGGTTCAGCAGGTTTCTCCAATCGTAAAATCACTTGGTTCTTTTTTGAAGATACTAAGATAAACAATAAGGAAAGCGAAGATGATCGAATGACTGGAATATTGTGTATCCATGGCTTCACCGGTGGTACGTACGAGGTGGAGCCCTTAACTGAGTATTTAATGAATCATACGGAATGGAAAGTAGAAATGGTCGCTTTGCCTGGTCATGGAAAGGCAGATGAGCTGTCTCTTCGCGGAGTCGGACACAGGGAATGGATTAAGGCCTGTGAGGAAGCATATGAGCGACTTGCGCAAGAATGCTCCCAAGTTTATGTAATAGGCTTTTCAATGGGCGGAATGATAGCTTCTCATTTAGCAGCGAAATACGGTGCTGACAAGCTTGTGCTGCTATCAGCATCGGGTAAATATCTGAACTGGAAGCTGCTGACGATCGAGGCTTGGCAAAACATGAAAAAGCAGCTGAGCGGCGATATTCTGGATGATTTGACCAAACTGCGGGAAGATAAAAAAGGAAGAATTCCGTTCCGTGCTTTTTGGGAATTCAAAAAATGTATAGACTATACGAAAAAAGCATTGCCTGCTGTCTCTTGTCCGGTATTCATCGTACAAGGAATCCAAGACAGCATGGTGCCGCACCGTACGGTCAACTATTTGCATAAACATCTTGGCTCTCAAAAGCAAAAGATGGTTCTATTTGATGAATCGAGGCATCTTTTATGCCTTGGTCCGGATATAGACCAAATTTGTACGCAGGTTGAAGAATTCCTGCTGGAGGCTTAATTTTTTCCGGAAAGGGTTTAAGATCTACTCTGAAGGAGAAAATAGAAGCAAAGCTGTGAAAGCCGGTATGATTGCTGCTTGAAAATAATATAACGCTTTCCAAGATACTGTTAGATATTTGGAAGGGCTTTAATGATAAATAATACACGTATATGTACGTGTAATCATAGATATAGGTAGAATTCGGACAAATAGTGTGTTACTATAATTAAATCCAATGAATGCTTGCTTAAGGCCTCTTCCCAAGCGTGGAGGAAGGCTTTTTTATTGTGTATAACTGCCGTGCTTCATCAGTGAGACTTTTTTTATATAAAGGAGTAATAAGAAATTGACAACATTTAGTTCATTAGGTATTTCGGAACCAATTTTGAAAGCATTAGATAAAATGGGATTTGAAGAGGCTACACCAATCCAAGCCGAAACGATTCCATTCGCCCTAGAAGGCAAAGACGTACTAGGTCAAGCGCAGACTGGTACTGGTAAAACTGCTGCCTTCGGTATCCCTATGATCAGCAAAATCGATCGCTCTAAACGCCAAATCCAAGGTTTGGTTATTGCACCGACTCGTGAGCTTGCTATCCAGGTAGGAGAAGAGCTTCACCGTCTTGGTCAATTCAAAGGAATCCGTACACTTCCAGTATACGGTGGTCAGCATATGGACCGTCAGATTCGTTCATTAAAAGAAGGTCCACATATCGTCGTAGCGACTCCTGGTCGACTACTTGACCATATCCGCCGCAAAACAATCAATATCAGCAATGTTCACACTGCTGTATTGGATGAAGCAGACGAAATGCTTAACATGGGCTTCATCGACGATATCCGCGAAATTCTTTCATCTATCCCTGAAGAGCGTCAGACATTGCTATTCAGTGCGACAATGCCGAAAGAAATCCGTGATATCGGTACAAGATTGATGAAAGACCCTACAGAAGTTAAAGTAAAAGCAAAAGAAATGACTGTAACGAATATCGATCAGACTTACATCGAAGTTCAAGAAAGACAGAAATTCGATACACTTTCTAACTTGCTTGATATCGATGAGCCAACATTGGCAATTATATTCGGCAGAACGAAAAAACGTGTTGATGAAGTGACAGAAGGCTTGCAGGCTCGCGGTTTCCGCGCAGAAGGTATTCATGGCGATCTTACACAAGGCAAGCGTATGTCCGTGTTGAACAAATTTAAAAATGGCCGTGTAGAAATTTTGGTAGCAACTGACGTTGCTGCACGTGGTCTTGATATTTCTAACGTAACACATGTATATAACTTCGATATCCCACAGGATCCGGAAAGCTATGTACACCGTATCGGTCGTACAGGACGTGCTGGTAAAGCGGGACAAGCAGTTTCCTTTATCACACCAAGAGAGATTTCTCACCTGCACTTGATCGAAAAAACTACGAAGAGCAAAATTGCACGTAAAGATGCTCCGACAAATGACGAAGCAGCACAAGGGCAGCAACAGATTGCTATCGATAAAATGATGCGCACAATCGAAAACAAAGATCTAAAAGCATACAACGAAAAAGCAAACGAACTTATTAACCAGTTCGGTGCTGAAACAGTTGTTGCAGCTGCTTTGAAAATGCTGACAAAAGAGCGTCGTAATACACCGGTTCGTATTACTTCCATCGCTCCAATCAGCGTAAAAGGCAACTTCAAAGACAAAAAGAAATATCGTGGCGGCGGTTCCCGTGGCGGTAATGGTGACCGACGTGGCGGCGGCTATGGCCGTAACAGCAACTCGCGTGGCCGTAACTACCAAGGACAAGGCAAACGTAATGGCGGCGGTGGCGGCGGCTACCGTGGCAAGCGCAATAACGATAACTAATTAAAAAAAGACACCTGAAAGGGTGTCTTTTTTTATGGCAAGAGTCTTGGAGGATTTTTTCCAAGGCTCTTTTTTCTTTCAAAAACGAAACAAATTCTTAGGCTAAACGTATGGTAAGACTGGAAGAGGGGGGAGAACATGAAGTCACAGCCACGTAACAGAATCGCAGTCAATGCAAAGAAGGTCTGGCGTATCAATGCAAGTCTGTATATGCTGCTGCCGGTCATTGCAGCAGGGGTTCTTACGTATTTCTGGAATACCTGGTCCATTCCGGATTCTTTCATTTATATTGCTTGGGTTATCATCATTGCTTGTTTAATTTTCTTTATATGGCTGCTTCCGGCGCTGCGATGGAGAAGGTGGCGTTATGAAGTGTTTGAGCAAGAAATATACATACAAAGTGGAATTTTTGTTGTTACGCAGACAATTGTACCGATGATCCGGGTGCAGCATGTCGATACCGAGCAAGGACCGGTGCTGAAGAAATTCGGTTTAGCCACGGTCTCTGTATCTACAGCTGCAACGACGCACAATATACCTGCTCTAGCTTTGGAGGAAGCGTTGGAGCTGCGCGATCGAATCGGAATACTCGCTCGTGTGGAGGAAGAAGATGTCTGAACCAAAACGGATGCATCCAATCAGTATCGTCCTCCGGATGCTGAAGCTCATCAAAGACGCCATCGTGCCGCTTGCTATTGCTTTTATCGCATTACTAAGGGATATGACTAAGCTATTTTGGTGGAGTCCGTTTGCACTTGTTGGAGTTATATTGCTGCTGAGCGGTCTGTTTGGATTTTTATATTGGTACCGGTTTACATATCGGATGGAAGAAGATGAACTTCGAATCGAATCCGGCATTTTTGTGCGGAAAAAGCGTTATATATCCAGACATCGCATCCACTCTGTGAATACAAGTGCAAATATCCTTCACAGACTTTTTGGTCTGGTCAAACTGGAAGTGCAGACAGCCGGCGGCGGAAAAGAGGCTGAAGGGATGATTCCGGCCCTTTCCAAGCTGGACGCTGCGGATATACAGCAATTTGTAAAAAGGAAAGAGAATATTGTTTTACAGGAAGATACGGAAAATGTGCAGGTTCGAGAGGAACGGACCAGCTACCAGCTAAGTTTCCGTCGTTTACTAGTAGCCGCTGCTACCTCAGGTGGCACAGGGGTCATTTTTGGGTTTCTTTTTGCAATTACGCAGCAAGCAGATGAGGTAGTCAATATAAACATCTATTCCTTTGCTTATGATTGGTTATTAAAACAGAGCTTGTTCTTATCAGTTATTTTTGTTATTGGCAGCTTGGCGGTTACGTGGATGGTAGCCATGATTGGAACCATTTTAAAATATTGCTTCTTTGAAATAACCAAGCAAGGAAACGAGCTCTTCATACGAAGAGGGCTGCTTGAAAAAAGGGAAATGACTATACCGCTGCACCGAATCCAAGCGTTGAAAGTAGAAGAAAATATTTTTCGCCAGCCGTTTGGCTTACTTGCAGTGAGCGCAGAAATTGCAGGCGGAGCAGCTGATGCTGACAAGCATAGCTTTTCTACTGTTCTATTTCCGTTGTTGAAAAAATCTGAGCTCAGCGCCTTCTTGGATGAGCTGTTACCTGAATTTGTCGTGCAGCCAGAATACAAGAAGCCGCCAAAACGGGCATTACTTCGGTATCTATTTCTGTCATCCATCATCACTGTTTTAGTTACTGGAATACTTATTTACTATTTCGGCGGGTATGGACTATTTGCTATTCCGCTCGTCTTACTGACTGTTATATTCAGTATCTTAAGCTATCGGGATGCTGGCGTATCCTGGACGACAGATATGCTTACAATGCGTTATCGGGAGCTTACGCGTGTTACTGTCCATGTGAATCGTAAAAAGGTGCAGGCTTTCTATGGATCACAGCATTACTTTCAATCAAAAAAACAGCTTGGTACCTTGAAAATTGCTGTTGCATCGGGCGGGACTATGGGAAGCAGATTCAAAGTGAAGCATTTGGAGGAACATGATGTAGAGGATGCCTTTGACTGGTATTCATTCCGCATTTAAAAAGAACCGCACAATATTTGTGCGGTTCAATTCATATAATCGTAGATACCGATAAGCACTAAAGCTGCAATAATAATCCACAAAATAACTTTCTTATTGGTGCGCTTTCCATAAGGACGCTTTTTCCAGCGGTCTGCATCAAAACCTACATCGTCATCACGCTGGCGTGGACGTTTGTTCCGATAGATGGAGAAAGGCTTTGCTTTAATAAGGAAGATCGGAGCAAGTATAAACCCTGCCACAGCTCCTGCCAGATGCGCTGTTAGGTTTATATTTGCAGTGAATAAGGACATGACGATACCGACAATGAAGATGATGACGATTAATTGCGCATTTCCGGGATCTATCAAGTGCTTGCGGAAATAAACCATAAACAGATAGATTCCGAACAATCCATAGATAGCGCCGGATGCCCCTATATGACTGACAAAACTATAAGGATCCATTACATAAGTGACGGCATTTCCAATAATACCAGCAAGCAAGTAAAACAAGGTAAACTTCAGTTTCCCAAGCATTTGCTCGAGAGCGGGTCCGAATATTACCAGGGAGAAACAGTTGAAAAGAACATGTGAAATGCTTCCGGGTGCGTGCAGAAAAATAGGTGTAACGAGCCGCCAGTATTCTCCGCTCGAGATGAATAGATTCACACCTGCTCCTAATTGATAGAGGCTGCTTCCGTATTCAGTTGGGAAAAGTCCTGTTATGATCCAAAGCAGCAGATTAACTGCTACGATTAAGCTAATGACAGGATAGGCATATAAATATTCTTTAAAGCTTTCATTTCTGCGGAACAATCCAATCCCTCCTTCATTACCTTCTATTAGCTATCAGCATAGCGTAAACCAATGCAAATTGCTTGTCATAACATCTTATAACTTTCCCCCCTGCTTTTATACATATAGGGTACAATACTCGGTAGAGAATTCTAAAAGGAAGGTGGGTTGTACTATTATGATTAAGGGTATCGGTTTAGATATTACAGAATTGGCACGTATCGAAAAAGCGATTGTGCACAGTGAGCGGATCCTGAGCAGGATCCTGACCGAATCAGAACAAACGCACTATGATTCACTGGTGTCTGATAAACGTAAAGTTGAATTTGCTGCGGGGCGTTTTGCCGCAAAGGAGGCCTACGCAAAAGCAAGGGGAACCGGATTAGGTAAATTGGGTCTCCATGATATCGAGATAATGCCGAATGAAGCAGGTGCACCAGTACTTACAGCTAGCGATCAAGCAGAAGGCGAGCATGTTTTCCTATCGATTACCCATTCGGATTCATACGCTGCTGCGCAAGTGATCATTACACAGGATAAATAGACTTGTTTGCATATTATTTGGGCCTGTCTCATAAATTGTAGTGCGGGTAGGAGGGAACAGCGTGTATATTGTCACCGCAAAGGAAATGTACGAAGTGGATCGTTATGCGATGGAGGAAATAGGGATCAGCGGCAGCATTTTAATGGAATCTGCCGGCCGAGCCATTGCAGGACGAATGAAACCGCTGATCGGAACCACGGACCAGATACTAGTTCTCTGTGGCTCCGGCAATAATGGCGGCGATGGATATGTAGTAGCCAGGACGCTGCTGAATGAAGGATATGATGTAGCCGCTGTCCAAGTTGGGCGTAACTTGACCGCTGATGCCGCAATGCATCAACAGGTTTACGACCGGCTTGGGGGTGAGGTGATGGATGTTGAAGCAGACACTTTCCAACCGGCATTGGAAAAAGCGGATATCATCGTGGATGCAATGCTGGGCTTAGGAGTTCGCGGCAAGCTGCGCAGCCCCTATACGGAAACTGTACAGGCTGTCAATGACAGCGACGCACTTGTCTTTAGCATTGATTTGCCTTCCGGTGTACCGGCGGATGATGCTGTAGAATTTGAGGAAGCAATCCAAGCCGATTATACTTTCATCATCGAGGCACCGAAACCAAGCGCCTTTATTCAGAAGACAGCACCATACTACGGGGAATGGAAAACTGTATCCATCGGTCTGCCGGCAGCCTATTTAGGCAGACAAGCCGGTGCCAGAATATGGACTGAACAGGACGTGAAGCGGTCATTCCCGATCCGGCAGCCTTTCTCTCATAAAGGGACAAATGGCAAAGGATTCCTCATCGGGGGAGGAATAGAAATGCCAGGATCAGTTACAATGTCCAGCATGGCCGCTCTTAGGGCGGGAGCAGGTCTTCTGGCTGTCGGAACCTTGCGCCAGGTCATTCCATCTGTATTATCTCATTTGGCAGAAGCGACATTCACATCTTTGGATGAAGAGAATGGCGTGATAGTCGATACGGATGACTTGGATGTAAGTGCTTATGATGCGATTGTCGTTGGCATGGGAATGGGAAGAGGCGAATCGACAGCAGCCTTGACAAAACGGGTGCTGGAAGAAGCTGAAGTTCCTGTCCTTTTAGATGCTGATGGCCTCTATCATATCAAATCCGACCTGGAGATCCTTCGGAATAGACAAGCTCCGACAGTTTTGACACCGCATCCTGGGGAAATGGCCATGTTATTGGATATGAAAGTGCCAGAACTGCTGGAGAGACCATTCGAGCTGGCTCGTAAATTTGCGATAGTGCATCAGGTGCACCTCGTGCTGAAAGGGACATACACCATCATCACCGCTCCTGATGGCAGTCAGGTTGTGAATACAACTGGCAACCCGGGTTTAGGTAAAGGCGGGAGCGGAGATGTACTTTCAGGTATTCTTCTTGCAATGCTTATGCAGCACGAAGATCCTATGGAGGCAATTGCAAACGGAGTTTACGTCCACGGGAAAGCAGCCGATGTATTGGTCGAGGATGCGCATTCTCAGCAGGATCTGCTGGCAACTGATCTTATGAAAGGGCTGGCCACGGTTTTTCGTAACATTTCCGATTGACGGGGACATGTTCTCTTTGTTCGCTTTATAGCTGACAAAGGAGTGTGACCATGAAAAAATTTGCTGGTTTGATTGTCTTTGCTGCCTTTTTATTCTTATTAGCTGGCTGCAGTGAAGCCTCTCAGGAAGATGTAGTAAAGAAGCTGGAAGAGACATCAGCTGAGCTGCAAGGCTACAAGGCCGAAGCCACTATGAAGCTGAACACAGGAGAAGAACAGCAAGCCTACGGGATTGATGTATGGTATCAGAAAGACAACCATTACCGGGTTTTATTGAAAAATGATACAGATGAGCAGGGCAGTCAGGTGATTCTGCGCAATAAAGATGGTGTGTTTGTTCTCACCCCTGCACTGAGAAAAAGCTTTAAATTCCAGAGCGAATGGCCTTATAACAGCAGTCAGCCTTATTTGTACCAATCGCTCGTGCAGGATGTGTTGAAGGACAACAATGCAACCTTCGAATCAACAGAAGAGCATTACGTGTTCAAGACGAAGACGACATATCAGAACAATACAACGCTGCCGTATCAAGAAATCTATTTCAATAAAAAAACATATACACCTGAACTGGTTAAAGTGTTAGATAAAGATAAAAAACCAATGGTCGAAGTAGCTTTTTCCGCATTCAAGCTTGATCCGAAATTTGGAGAAAAAGATTTTGAGCTAGAGAACAATATGACAGGTTCTTTATCCGGGGTACCGGCTTCTGCAGTACCGAATGAACAGCAAGGATTGACTGTGCTGTATCCAACAGAGACAGCGGGAGCAACGCTTGCTGAGGAGAAAGAAGTCAGTGCTGACGGGACGGAACGGGTAATACTGACATATGAAGGCGAGAAGAATTTTACGCTGGTTCAGGAGCAGGCGGATGTATCCGAGACTGCAGCAGCAGCGGCGATACCAGCTAGCGGCGAACCAATCAGTCTTGGTTTCACCGTAGGAGCTATTACCTCTTCCAGTCTGACATGGACAAATAATGGTGTCGATTATATGCTTGCCAGTGAAGAATTGACGCGGGAAGAAATTCAGGAAGTGGCCGCATCCATCAATGGCCAGGCAATGAAATAATGAAGAGAAGCAGACGAACCGAGTCTGCTTTTTTGTTTTCCTGCTATAATAGACAAAGGTAAAAATTCTAGGAGATGAATACATATGAGGGTCGACAATTTTTATCGGGATTCTTGGGTGGAAATAAATCTCGATCATGTTGAATATAATATAAAGCAACTGGCAGCACATATCGGAGAAGACAAAGGGATTTATGCAGTTGTCAAAGCAAATGCATATGGACACGGATATACCCAAGTCGCGCAGGCAGCGTTGGACGCTGGAGCATCAGCACTAGCAGTCGCTTTTTTAGATGAGGCGCTACATTTGCGTAAAGCTGGTATACAGGCAGCAATACTCGTGCTTGGAGCAACTCGTGCTGAAGATGCGGCAATTGCTGCGGACCATGATATATCGCTTACTTTCTACCGTAAGGATTGGCTGGAGGCAGTGCGCGCCGAACAATTCCGTAAGCCGCTGCAGCTGCATATGAAGCTGGATACGGGAATGGGGAGATTGGGCTTTCGGACAGAGGACGATATTCGTTCTGCAATGCCTTTACTTGATACCCCATCACTAATCCTCGAAGGTGTCTATACGCATTTCGCAACAGCAGACGAAGCCGATTTGTCATATTTCGAAGGACAGCGAAGCAAATTCGATGAACTATTCAAGGTGCTGCGGGAGGAATGGCCGGATTCAGTTATCGTCCATACGGATAATAGTGCAGCCAGCATGCGTTTTGCTGCGGATGAGTCGGATTTTGTCCGTTTTGGCATCGGCATGTATGGACTTTATCCGTCAAGTACCGTCAAAGAAGAACATCCGATAGCTCTGCGTCAAGCGTTTTCCCTGCACAGCAAACTTGTGCATGTCAAACAGCTTGAGGCGCATGAAGCAGTAAGTTACGGTGCAACCTATGAAACAGATAAACCGGAGTGGATTGGGACACTGCCAATTGGATATGCAGATGGATGGATTCGCAAGATGCAAGGATTTGAGGTACTTGTAGATGGTAAGAGAATGCCGATTGTAGGCAGGGTCTGCATGGATCAATGCATGGTGAAGCTCGATAAAGATTATCCAGTCGGTACCGAAGTTGTTCTCATCGGTTCGCAGCTGGATGCTTTTATCAGTGTGGATGAAGCGGCAGATTGGGTAGACACCATCAATTATGAGATCCCTTGCCTTATCGGCGCAAGAATGCCGCGCGTCTATAAACGCTCTGGCCAGATTGTCGAAACAGCCAATGCGCTTAATCCAGGCGAAAGCTTGTAATATTCGGCAGAAAGTCAGCCTTTCTCCCGTACTTTTTGTTTGAAAAAGGCTTTTTTTATCAAAAAGTTCCGGAGGGTCCTTTGCAAACGTAAGGCTCGGATGGTATGATGAAAGTGGATTTTTACAGAAACGACCCGAGCGAATTGGTGGAGGTGTATGGTTGTGTCCGAAGGCTTACAAGAAATCGTTGTAAAGCTGCCTAAGAAACTCCTGAATGAGGTGGATGGTTTGATGCAGAACAATAACAATAGTCTCGATCATTTCTTCTATCAAGCGGCTAAGTCATACGTGCAGGAAAGAAAGAATATCCGTGAGACCATGCAGAAAGGGTACATGGAAATGGCACGTATCAATCTAAATATCGCTTCAGAAGCTTTCCAAGCTGAAGAGGAGGCAGAAGTTACGTTAGAGCGCCTTGTAAGCGGGGTGTAGGCCCTTGATCGTAAAAAGAGGCGAAGTCTATTTCGCCGACCTGTCCCCGGTAGTGGGATCAGAACAGGGGGGCGTGCGCCCGGTATTGGTCCTGCAGAATGATATCGGAAACCGATTCAGTCCGACCGTCATCATAGCGGCGATAACGGCACAGATCCAAAAAGCCAAGCTGCCGACCCACGTGGAGATTGATGCCAAGAAGTATGGCTTTGAACGGGATTCCGTCATTCTTCTTGAACAGATCCGAACAATCGACAAGCAGCGGCTGACAGATAAGATCACACAGCTAGACCCTCCAATGATGGAGAATATCAATCGAGCACTTGAAATAAGTCTAGGCCTTACAGAGTTCTAGGTTCAGAAGTCCTTGCGTTTAAACGTGAGGGCTTTTTATTTTGATTTCAGTCCTGCTGAGATTTGGTATATACTAAGAAGAAGTCGCCATATTGGAAAGACAGGCGTATTGGTGTTAGATTAATAGTAGATAAAAGTGACCTTGAACATATGACTGCAGTAAATTCAGCCTTTGACAAGGTGAACGTTACAATACGGGGGTTTCATGATGGCAAAAAATCTGAAGGAGATTCTAGTCGACAATAGTAACGATTTGGTTCATATGTGGCTTGAGGAAGTCGCAGAGAAGCAAAAGGAAGTAACAAATTCCGCTATTTCACAGGATCTTTTCGAGAACACCAATCGGGAATTCGTCAATATCATTTTCGGCAGTGTCGAGAAGGAGAGTTTGACTTCTGATTTGGACAGCTTTACAGAACGCGTAATTAACTTAGGTTGGCCGCTCAGCTATCTGACAGATGGTCTGCAGCTTTTTAAACGTGTCGCAATTGAGTTTTTAATTGAACATGAAGAATTGGATGTATCTGTACCAAAAGTGCTGCGGCATGTGGACGAGCTTGTAAATCCGATAATTAACCAGCTTGTGAATGAGTATTCCGGCAGCTGGGAAAATACCGTTTCGCTCCAGCGTGTTGCATTGCAGGAGCTTTCTGCACCGTTGATTCCTGTTATGGACAATATAACGGTGATGCCGCTGATTGGAACCATTGATACAGAGCGTGCTAAATTCATCATGGAGAACTTACTTGATGGAGTAATCAAACATCATGCAGAGGTTGTACTAATTGATATCACAGGAGTGCCAGTAGTGGATACGATGGTCGCACACCATATTATTCAGGCGGCAGAAGCAGTAAGGCTGATCGGTTCTACTTGTATCCTTGTTGGTATCAGACCTGAGATAGCCCAGACAATCGTGAATCTTGGGATAGATCTTAGTAAGTTCCCGACAAAAAGCTCTCTGCGTAAAGGATTTACAACAGCTCTTGAAATGACGAATCAAATGATCGTACAAACAAACAGCGAAGAACAGACCATAGAAGAGCTGATCGATTCGCTTGATAGGAGTGAACAATCGTGAGAATTCCAATATTGAAGCTGCATAATTACTTGCTGATCAGCATCCAGATTGATCTTGACGATCAGACTGCGATTCAATTTCAAGAAGATCTGCTCAACAAGATTCATCAAAGCGGAGCAACAGGTGTGGTCATCGACTTAACTTCTGTTGACATTATTGACTCCTTCATCGCCAAGGTACTGGGTGATGTGGTGACGATGTCTGACTTGATGGGTGCAAAAGTTGTCCTGACTGGCATACAGCCAGCTGTAGCAGTAACGCTTATTGATCTGGGTATTCATTTGAATGAGGTAACCACGGCATTAGACCTAGAACAAGGATTGATCAAATTGCGCCAGGAACTGGAGGAGTGAAAATGGACTTCAGAACCTGTGTAAATATACAGAAAGAATGGGACATTGTCGGTGCCAGACAATTCGGCCGCGACTTTTCGAAGAAGCTTGGCTTCGGGATTGTTGACCAAGCCCGTATAGCAACTGCTATATCGGAACTTGCACGCAACATCTACCTGTATGCCGGAAGCGGTAAAATCTGCTTCGATGAGGTGGAAAACGTCGGTTCGCGCGGAATTTGCATTGTTGCCATCGATACAGGTCCCGGTATAAAAGATATCAGTCAGGTAATGGAGGATGGTTTCTCCACATCCGGAGGTCTTGGTGCGGGTCTTCCAGGTGTAAAACGCCTGATGGATGAATTCGATATTACGTCAAAGACAGGCGAAGGAACAGAAATCCGCGTCGTTAAATGGGTTCGTTAGAGGAGGATGATGCCAGGTGGATGCGATTAAGCTAGATCTGTCACACTATCGGGAACTGCTCAAACAATACATCAATACACAAGACGAGTCTGCCTTATACGAGGCAGAGCAGATAAGTAAACGCTCCATCCAGCATAATATTTCGCTGGAGGAGATCATCAACACGCATATCAATGCGCTGGAAGACATCTATCCTGAGCTTCCGGAGAACATTCAGCACTCGATGAGCTTTCTGTTGGAAGTAATGATTTCTTATGGTCTGGCATTGCAGGAATTCCAGGATCTTCGTGAAACACAGCTGGAGATAAAATCGGAAATTTCCGTAGCGGCCAGAATGCAGAATACATTGCTGTCAACAGTGAAGCCTGATGTAGAAGGTTTCGATATCGGAGTCGTCAGTGTACCTGCAAATCAGATGAATGGTGACTATCACCATTTCATCCACCATGAAGATGGTACTGTAGGTATAACGGTAGCTGACGTGATCGGCAAAGGTATCCCGGCAGCATTGTGCATGTCAATGATTAAATACGCAATGGAAAGCTTTCCTTCCGAGCATAAAAACCCAAGTGAAATATTGGAAAGTCTTAATCGGGTAGTAGAACGGAATGTCGATCCAAGTATGTTCATTACGATGTTTTATGCTCTTTTCAATCCAGCGGCCAGCACAATTTCCTATTCATCAGCAGGACATGAGCCAGGCTTCTATTATCACGCTGCTGACGATACCTTTGAAGAGATTCGAGCAAAAGGTGTCGTTCTTGGTGTGACGGATATGGCACAGTACCGTCAGTATGAAAGGGAGATCCATGCAGGCGACATGGTTATTTTGCTTACCGACGGTGTAACAGAGTGCCGTCAAGGCGATCGATTCATTGAGAGTGAAGAAGTGCTTGAGGTTATCAAGAGCTTCTCGCATCTCTCAGCACAGGAGCTTGTGGAGAATGTGTACAAACACTTTGAGAAACTCCAGGATTTCCACTTGCGAGATGATTTTACATTAATAATTATTAAAAAAGATGTTTAAAAAAATGAACAAACGGGTATTACATAGGAATGGTAACTAGCCCTTAGGAGGTACATGATGAACTTAACTGTTGACGTACAAGAAAATGAAGGAAAATCAGTTGTTTTATTAGCTGGTGAAATAGATGCGTATACAGCTCCTAAACTGAAAGAGACACTTTTATCCCTTACCGAAAAAGAGGGCAATAAAGTGGAGGTTAATCTGGAGCAAGTTAATTATATGGATAGTACCGGATTAGGCGTATTCGTTAGCGGGTTGAAATCGACTAAAGAAAACAATAGTGAATTGAAGCTCGTACAGCTGCAGGACCGTGTATACCGTTTGTTCGAGATTACAGGTTTGATCGATGTGATCGATGTTGACAAAACAGTACAAGGTGGCTATTAATTATGGAATCTTTCGATTTTATCGAGATTAAAGTACCGGCTAAACCAGAATACGTTGGTGTAATTCGACTGACTAGCTCAGGTGTTGCTAACCGTATGGGCTTTTCCTACGAGGATATCGAGGATTTGAAGGTTGCAATCTCCGAGGCTGTAACAAACACTGTGAACCATGCATACGAAAAAGATGAAGATGGCGAAGTTACAATCGGTTTCGGTGTTTATGAAAATCGGCTCGAAGTGATGGTCGCAGATCATGGCGGCAGTTTCAACTTGGATCAAGTGAAACGGAATATTGGACCGTATGAGGCTGCAGAACCTATCGAACAGCTGAGGGAGGGCGGTTTCGGTTTATTCCTGATCGACGCATTGATGGACAAAGTGGAAATCAATAGCGATTCCGGAGTGATCGTCCTCATGACGAAATACCTTCATGAAAATGGGGTGGGACTAGATGACGACCAAATCTCAACCACACAATAACCGTGAGGATGAGGTTTATAAATGGATAGATCATCTGCAAAAGTATCCCACAGATGAAGAAATCCAAGAAAAAATCGTACTCACATACAAAGATCTTGTCACATCCATAGCGAGGAAATATTCCAAGAACAGCTCCATTCATGAAGACTTAGTTCAAGTAGGAATGCTCGGATTGCTTGCTGCAATTCGTCGGTATAACCCGGAATTCGGTAAGTCATTCGAATCTTTTGCTATTCCAACCATTATTGGAGAAATCAAACGTTTTATTCGCGATAAGACATGGAGTGTCCATGTGCCGCGGCGGATCAAGGAATTGGGTCCGAAAATCCGTAAGGCAATCGATGAATTAACTACTGACAATCAGAAGTCCCCGACAGTTGCAGAAATCGCTGCTTTTCTGGAAGTGTCTGAAGAGGACATTTTAGAAACAATGGAAATGGGCAAAAGCTATAAGGCGTTGTCTGTTGACAGAAAGATCGAAGCTGACTCTGATGGTAGTACTGTAGCAATCCTCGATTTGGTAGGTTCGACTGATAATGGCTACGAAGATATTGACCGCAGAATGTTGCTGGAAAAGGTCCTGCCAATTCTTAGTGAGAGGGAGCAGGAAATCCTTCGCTGCACATATTTCGAGAATATGAGCCAAAAAGATACAGGAGAACAACTCGGCATTTCCCAGATGCATGTATCGCGCCTTCAGCGCAGAGCTTTGCGCAAACTGCGGGAAGCTTTACAAGCCGAGGGTGCTGACAGTTTTGACTGATTCCTATCTCCATATGGATGTGTCGGCGTTTCAGGAGCCAAAGAAAGGCAACTATTATTGCGGAGATAGTTATTTCTACCACGAATCGGAGCATGAATTTATCTGTGTCCTGGCAGATGGACTCGGAAGCGGAGAATTTGCAAAAGAGTCATCACAGGTAGTGGTTGATGTTATTCGTGACCATGTACACAGCGGAATCGATGAATTGATCAGGAAATCGAATGAAGTGCTAGTCGGAAAACGCGGAGTTGTCCTCGGTATCCTAAAAGTGGATTATCGGACAGGCACCTATTCCTTTACTAGCATTGGAAATATCGGGATCATGACGATTACGAGTGGAAAAAGGGAACGTTGTATACCAAGCCAAGGTTTTCTTGCTGGGTATCCCCGGAAATACAAGATATCCCGAGGAATTTTACAGGATGACATGATATTCGTCATGTTCTCTGATGGAGTTTCTGATAATGAGCTTACACAGGACCTTTTCAAAGAAAAGGATGTACGTAAGATACGGGACATGTTTGCACTTTCCAAACAGAAGCCTCATCAAGATGATATTACAATGATTGCTATGAAATACACGGAATAGGATTGGTGCCTAAAATAGGTACTGATCCTTTTTTTATCTGTTCAGCAATTCTGCTACAATGGATATAGAAGCAGTCAGGAGGAGTAAATTTGGAAGCAACTATTCAAGACAGACTCATCCAATGGGTCGAAAAGGAAACATCAATTAAGCAATCATCTATTAAACAGGTCATCAATCTGCTGGAGGAAGGCAATACAGTACCGTTTATTGCACGTTACCGGAAAGAGCAGACTGGAGCCCTTGATGAAGTAGAAATCAAAGCGATTCAAGATAAATGGGACTATGCACAGCAGCTTCATCAGCGGAAGACAGAGGTAATCCGTTTGATAGATGAGCAAGGCAAACTGACAGAGGAACTAAAGCGTGACATTCTAGCAGCTATGCAGTTGCAACGTATAGAAGATCTGTATCGTCCGTACAAGCAAAAGCGTCGTACAAAAGCTACGATCGCAAAAGAAAAAGGGTTGGAACCTCTTGCGAAAGGATTGTATGAGCAGACAATCCAGCATCTTGAAAAAGAAGCAAAAGCTTATCTGGATCCTGAAAAGGAACTCCAAACAGTCGAAGAAGTGCTGCAAGGAGCAAGCGACATAGTGGCCGAATGGATTAGTGAGCAAGCAGCTTTCCGAGATTACATTCGCGAAAAGACGGAAAAGCAAGGCGTTCTGTTAACGAAAGTGAAGAAATCAGAAGACGATGAAAAAGGCGTCTACGAAATGTACTATGAATATCAGGAACCGATACGGCAGATGGCATCCCATCGGACATTAGCTGTCAACCGGGGTGAGAAGGAAGGCATACTGCGGGTAACTGTTGAGCCTCCAGCAGATGTTATCTTAACTTATCTTAAACGGAAAGTTATCAAGCAAAGAACGGCTGCTGATATTGCGTCCGCTTTGCAGGCAGTTATCGAGGACAGCTATAAGCGTCTCATCCAGCCATCAGTTGAACGGGAAATTCGCTCCATGCTGTCAGAAAAAGCGGAAGAGCAGGCAATTAAAATTTTCTCGGAGAACTTGAAAAACCTCCTTCTTCAGCCGCCGTTGAAGGGGCGGGTTGTATTAGGAGTGGATCCAGCTTTCCGTACAGGCTGTAAGCTGGCAGTAATAGACGAGACTGGAAAATTACTCGAAAAAAATGTCATCTATCCTACTGCGCCGCGTCATGATGTTAAAGGAGCTAGTAAAGTCGTTGAGACATTATTAAATAAATACGACGTTGAACTAATTGCTATTGGTAATGGAACTGCATCACGGGAAACAGAACAGTTCATTGCAGGCGTTATTCGGCAGATGGAAAGCAACGTCGCTTATATAATCGTAAACGAAGCGGGTGCAAGTGTGTATTCTGCCTCAGAATTAGCAAGAAAAGAATTTCCTGAGCTGCAAGTAGAAGAACGCAGTGCTATTTCTATCGGCCGCCGAATTCAAGATCCATTAGCGGAATTAGTCAAAATTGATCCAAAATCAATTGGTGTGGGGCAATACCAGCATGATGTAGGCCAAAAAAGATTGAACGATTCTTTGGGATTTGTCGTAGAGACTGCGGTAAACCAGGTAGGCGTCAATGTGAATACAGCTTCTGAATCTTTGCTGCAATATGTATCTGGATTTAGTAAGACTGTGGCAGCGAATGTCGTGAAGCAGCGGAATGAGATTGGTAAGTTCTCCTCGCGTAAGCAGCTTAAGTCTATTCCTAGACTCGGAAGCAAGACATATGAACAGAGTATCGGTTTTCTGCGTGTCCTGGACGGTGAGGAACCGCTTGATAGAACACCGATTCATCCAGAGAGCTATACTGCTACAAAACAGCTTCTAAAGCGTCTTGGCTCGGATGTTGTGGATATAGGGACTGATAAGCTGCAAGAGAAGCTTGCGGAAATTAACATAACTGAGATTGCTGCAGAATTGGGTATCGGTGATCTCACGCTTCGCGATATAGTACAAGCCCTTAACCAACCAGGAAGAGACCCTCGTGATGATTTTGATCAGCCATTA
>NZ_CP008876.1:360000-3488643 GCF_000725365.1 Terribacillus saccharophilus
GGAGGTAGAGCACTGATTGGACTAGGGGCCCTCATCGGGTTACCGAATTCAGTCAAACTCCGAATGCCAATCAATCTACTTTGGGAGTCAGACCATGGGTGATAAGGTTCATGGTCGAAAGGGAAACAGCCCAGACCGCCAGCTAAGGTCCCAAAGTGTGTGTTAAGTGGAAAAGGATGTGGCGTTGCTTAGACAACCAGGATGTTGGCTTAGAAGCAGCCATCATTGAAAGAGTGCGTAATAGCTCACTGGTCGAGTGACGCTGCGCCGAAAATATACCGGGGCTAAACACACCACCGAAGCTGCGGATTGACATCTACGATGTCAGTGGTAGGAGAGCGTTCTAAGGGCAGTGAAGGTCGATCGTGAGGACGGCTGGAGCGCTTAGAAGTGAGAATGCCGGTATGAGTAGCGAAAAAAGAGTGAGAATCTCTTTCATCGAAAGCCCAAGGTTTCCTGAGGAAGGCTCGTCCGCTCAGGGTTAGTCGGGGCCTAAGCCGAGGCCGAAAGGCGTAGGCGATGGACAACAGGTTGATATTCCTGTACCACCTAAATCCGCTTGAACGATGGGGGGACGCAGGAGGATAAGGAAAGCGCGCTGCTGGTTATGCGCGTCCAAGCCGTGAGGAAGTTGAGCAGGCAAATCCACTCAACACTAATTCCAGGCGGTTATGGGGAGGGAAATTTAGTACCGAAGTTCCTGATTTCACACTGCCAAGAAAAGCCTCTAGTGAGGAAATAGGTGCCCGTACCGCAAACCGACACAGGTAGGCACGGTGAGTAACCGAAGATGATCGGGAGAACTCTCGTTAAGGAACTCGGCAAAATGACCCCGTAACTTCGGGAGAAGGGGTGCTTCTTTTAAGGAGAAGCCGCAGTGAAAAGGCCCAAGCGACTGTTTAGCAAAAACACAGGTCTCTGCAAAGCCGTAAGGCGAAGTATAGGGGCTGACACCTGCCCGGTGCTGGAAGGTTAAGGGGAATGGTTAGGGACTTCGTCCCGAAGCTGTGAACCGAAGCCCCAGTAAACGGCGGCCGTAACTATAACGGTCCTAAGGTAGCGAAATTCCTTGTCGGGTAAGTTCCGACCCGCACGAAAGGTGCAACGACTTGGGCACTGTCTCAACGAGAGACCCGGTGAAATTATACTATGCGTGAAGATGCGCATTACCCGCGACAGGACGGAAAGACCCCGTGGAGCTTTACTGTAGCCTGATATGGAATGTTGGTACAGCTTGTACAGGATAGGTGGGAGCCTTAGAAGCCGGAGCGCTAGCTTCGGTGGAGGCATCCGTGGGATACCACCCTGGCTGTATTGACATTCTAACCCAGAACCGTTATCCGGTTCGGAGACAGTGTCAGGTGGGCAGTTTGACTGGGGCGGTCGCCTCCCAAAGAGTAACGGAGGCGCCCAAAGGTTCCCTCAGAATGGTTGGAAATCATTCGTAGCGTGCAAAGGCAGAAGGGAGCTTGACTGCGAGACCTACAAGTCGAGCAGGGACGAAAGTCGGGCTTAGTGATCCGGCGGTGCCGTATGGAAGGGCCGTCGCTCAACGGATAAAAGCTACCCCGGGGATAACAGGCTTATCTCCCCCAAGAGTCCACATCGACGGGGAGGTTTGGCACCTCGATGTCGGCTCATCGCATCCTGGGGCTGTAGTCGGTCCCAAGGGTTGGGCTGTTCGCCCATTAAAGCGGTACGCGAGCTGGGTTCAGAACGTCGTGAGACAGTTCGGTCCCTATCCGTCGTGGGCGTTAGAAGTTTGAGAGGAGCTGTCCTTAGTACGAGAGGACCGGGATGGACGCACCGCTGGTGCACCAGTTGTTCCGCCAGGAGCATAGCTGGGTAGCTACGTGCGGAAGGGATAAGTGCTGAAAGCATCTAAGCATGAAGCCCCCCTCAAGATGAGACTTCTCATCATTTTAAATGAGTAAGATCCCTCAGAGACGATGAGGTAGATAGGTTCGAGGTGGAAGCGTGGTGACACGTGCAGCTGACGAATACTAATCGATCGAGGACTTAACTAAAAACGAAAAGCGAAAGAAACCGTTTAGAAACGGCGGAATAAGTGAGAAAGCTCGGAGTGGAGTGTACTTCTTCACGCAGAGATTTATCGCTTAGGCCATAGTTTCTGGTTTCTGGAGCTGGATCTGACTAGTAAGTCAACGCCAAAGTCCAAGCACTCCGGTGCTTGGCCGCATGAGATGTCTGGCAGGACATGTTTCTTATCTAGTTTTGAAGGTTCACTTCAAAAAAACTTGCTTTTCCTGATTAGACAGTGTATAATACATATTGTCGTTGGAAAAGATAAGTAAGGTCTGGTGGTAATTGCGAAGAGGTCACACCTGTTCCCATGCCGAACACAGTAGTTAAGCTCTTCAGCGCCGATGGTAGTTGGGTTCGCCCTGCGAGAGTAGGACGCTGCCAGGCCGAGTATTTCCTTTATATTATCGCGGGGTGGAGCAGGGGTAGCTCGTCGGGCTCATAACCCGAAGGTCGCAGGTTCAAATCCTGCCCCCGCAACCATAATTTTTTAGTGGCAGTACACAAAGTGTACAGTCAAAAGTTTATTGCACTAATACATAGTAGCAACATTGGTCCGGTAGTTCAGTTGGTTAGAATGCCTGCCTGTCACGCAGGAGGTCGCGGGTTCGAGTCCCGTCCGGACCGCCATACATAAAACGTTCAAAAGCTTTAGGATTACTCCTAAAGCTTTTTTTATATGTGTATTTCCCATCCAATTAGTGTAATGCTTTCCGCTGCACCTGCTGACTGGGCGTTTGCAAGCATTGTCTGCATAAAATGCGGCATATCATCGCTTTTGCTAAAGGCTCGCTGCAGCCGGGAAGCACTTTTATATGGAGATACAGGGAAGCACTGCAATCCGATTGTGGAGAGCAAGATATGGTTGGTACCACTTGAAAGAGGTACGCTCCCCATATTGAAGACAGGCACTGCTTGATCAAATGTATTATCAGCACCAATTTTACCTGAGCTATTTTGCTGATTCAGCTGAACAGAGTTGTAATGGTGTGGAGATGGTACTAGATGATAAAGCGAATTTTCTCCAATGGATAACCAATACAAGTAACCCTCTTTACGTACGGCAATTAAACAGGAAGCATTACCGTTAACCTTGGCTGCTGTTGAGCGGAATCGTACGCTGTTGAACATGCTCATCAGAAAGCTGTCGATCTTTTTAATTGCGCTGGAAACATCTTCATCAAGCGTCTCAGTTATTTTTCTTTGTCTGAGTATAAGGGAGTCTGCGATGAAGGCAGCACTTTCTACTGTATGCTGTGCCCCCATGACAACGGCTAACTCCCAATCGGCTCCTGTAAGGATAAGGCAAGCATTCTCGTTCTTATAAGCACCATGGGCAATGCTTCCGCCGAAGCGTCCAATCCAGACATGCTGGTATCCGCTCAGATCGACTTGATCCAGATAGGATTTCATCTCACCATTCCAGCTGTAGTTGTACATTTGCTCTAATGCTTCCATATGCATACTCCTTTATTGGCTGATAATATAAGTATTCTCCATAAATCCACGAAAGCCTTTTTGTTTCTAGTGCTTTTGCTTTTAGGCTATATTTTGCTATGATGAATAGATGAACAAAGAATGAAAGTGAGTCAGGTGACGGTTATGACCCAATTTATAAAGAAGATGCATACAATAGAAGATACCAATTCGTTTGGACGAAAGCTTGCCGAGCTGCTTCAAGCTGGAGATATCATCACGATGGAAGGAGACCTTGGTGCAGGAAAGACGACGCTGACGAAAGCAATAGGCGCGGGTCTAGGAGTGAAAAGGACGATAAACAGTCCTACCTTCACTATCATCAAGGAATACGAAGGACGTCTGCCTCTATATCATATGGATGTTTACCGGTTAGAAAACAGCGATGAAGATATCGGTTTCGAGGAGTATTTTTCAGGAGAAGGTGTTTCCATTGTAGAATGGGCACAATTCATTGAAGATTTCTTGCCAAAGGAACGTCTGGAGCTTACGCTCAAGCATGATGGAGAAGCAAGAACAATCTTGCTTCAGCCAATTGGTGAACGTTATGAAAAGCTTTGTAAGGAGTTAGCAGAATGAATATATTAGCGATGGATACTTCCAATCAGCTGCTAGGAGTAGCGATTGTGAAAGATGGAGTGACATTAGGTGAACATGTGATGCATGGACACAGAGATCATTCGGTTCGATTGCTTCCCGCGATCGAACAATTGATGAAGGAAACAAAAACGACTCCTGCTGATTTAGATCGAATTGTTGTTGGTCAGGGACCTGGATCATATACAGGTGTTCGAATCAGTATGGCAACTGCGAAAACAATGGCATGGGCACTTGGCATCGACGTCATCGGTGTTTCAAGTCTGGAAGCTCTTGCACATCAAGGGGAGCTATTCTCAGGGTATGTTTGTCCTTTCTTCGATGCCCGAAGAGGTCAAGTGTATACTGCTCTTTACGCGAGTAATAGTGACTCTTTTGAACAAACAGAAGAAATCGTCAATCCGCTATTCTCGGATTGGCTGGAACAACTGCGGGAAAAAGGGGAAAAAATATTGTTTCTAAGCCCTGACATCGAGATGTATCGGAGTATGATCATCGAGGTGCTGGGTGAGCAAGCAGTAATCCCGGAATCCGCTATACATTATGCTCGTCCATCTGTACTTGCTCAAATAGGAGCTGAAAGGAAAGCAGATGATATGCATCAAATCGTACCAAATTATGTTCGTATGACAGAGGCTGAGTCAAATTGGTTGAAACAGCAGGAGCAGCAGAAGTGAGCGCAAAAGTGACTGTGCGCCCGATGCAATTAACCGATGTGCCAGCTGTCTATAAAATCGAGAAAGCATCATTTGCAACTCCTTGGACCATCGATATCTTTGAACGTGAAATTACAGAAAATACGTTTGCGAATTATTTTGTCATTGAAAGCGATGGTGTAATTGCTGGTTATTGCGGTATGTGGCTCGTCATTGATGAAGCACAAATCACGAATATTGCCATACTCCCGAGCTTTCGAGGTCAGAAACTGGGCGAGAAGCTGTTTGCCCATGTAATGGAACAAGCAATTATGGCAGGGGCTTACCGTTTATCCCTAGAGGTACGTGTAACGAATGTACCGGCACAGCATCTATACCGGAAATTCGGTTTAGTCCCGGGCGGTATCCGGAAAAACTATTATACAGACAATCAGGAAGACGCGATTGTAATGTGGGTGAATTTATGAAAACATCAGAACTAATTTTAGCTATAGAAACAAGCTGTGATGAAACAGCCGCAGCCGTCATCGAGGGTGGCAGGATTATCAGATCCAATATCGTCGCTTCCCAAATTGAGAGCCATAAACGTTTTGGCGGTGTCGTACCGGAAATAGCATCCAGGCATCATGTGGAACAAATTACGCTCGTCATTGAAGAGGCGATCCAGCAAGCTGGAATCCAGAAAGAAGAACTAGACGCTATTGCTGTGACACAAGGACCTGGTCTTATCGGTGCATTGCTTGTCGGAGTGAATGCCGCCAAAGCGCTGGCATTCTCCATAGGCAAACCGCTGATTGGTGTCCACCATATTGCAGGGCATATTTATGCCAACCGACTGGAGCAGGAGTTCGAGTTCCCGCTGCTTGCATTGGTCGTTTCTGGCGGTCATACAGAGCTTGTTCTTATGAAAGAACATGGCAGCTTTGAAGTCATTGGAGAGACCCGTGACGATGCAGCAGGTGAGGCTTATGACAAGGTAGCCAGAACATTGCAGCTGCCTTATCCAGGAGGTCCCCGCATTGATAAGCTGGCAGCAGAAGGCGAGCAATCGATTGATTTCCCTCGTGCATGGCTTGAGCCAGAGAGTTATGATTTCAGCTTTTCCGGTTTGAAATCTGCGGTCATTAACACACTGCATAATGCTAAGCAAAAGGGAGAAACATTTGCACCTGAAGATGTAGCGGCAAGTTTCCAAGCAAGCGTTGTAGATGTGCTTGTAGGTAAAACAATGCGAGCAGCCGAAGCATTCGGCGCAAAGCAAGTTATTGTTGCAGGTGGTGTTGCTGCGAACCGTGGGCTGCGCGCTTCTTTGGAAGAAGTGTTTGCGGACAAGCAAGCTAATCTGCTCATCCCGCCGCTTGCTTTGTGCACGGATAACGCAGCCATGATTGGAGCAGCTGCATCCATTCTTTATCATCAAGAGAAATTCGCTGATTTATCAATGAATGCTAGGGCATCCATGCCGCTATAATAAAAAGCATCGTTTTCATTAAGAAAACGATGCTTTTTTATTCACAACTATATTCTGAATTGTGTATAACTTTTTAAAACCCACTATTAGTACCAGGTAAAGAAGTGGATAAATCTGTGTAAAACTGTTGTGGATTCTGTGGATACTGTGCATAACTTTGTGTATATCCCATCAAATCAACAATGAAAACGTATTTATCCCTGTGTATAACTTTCCTGTTCTTCGCTAAGTGTTTCCCATTCTTCCATTACTTCTAGAAGCGTTGCCTCTAGCTCTTCATTTCTTTCAGTAATTTCCTGTGCCTTCTGATAATCTTGGAAAATTTCTGGATCGGTAAGCAAAGTTTCATTGCTTTCAATTTCAGTCTCCAGTTCGACTATCTTTTCTTCAAGCTCTGAAATACGTCGTTCCCGTTTCCGAATCTCCCGCTTTATTGCCTTATCTTGATGATAAGAAGATTTGTTCTCCGGCGTAACAGTTGTCTGTTTCGTTTCCGCAGTTATAGCTTCTAAGGCAGCAATCTCCTGCTTCTCTTGTTTCTTTTCTATAAAGTAATCATAGTTGCCCAAGTAGGATATGATCTGCTTGTCCGCCATTTCGAGTACTTGTGTGGAAACCTTATTCATGAAATATCGGTCATGTGAGACAAAGAGTATAGTACCTGGGTAGTCGGCCAATGCACCTTCCAATACTTCCTTGCTGTCTAAATCAAGGTGGTTGGTCGGTTCATCCATGATCAATAGATTCGATTTCTGCATCATCAGTTTAGCCAAAGCAAGCCGAGCCTTTTCACCACCGCTCAGTGTGTTGACTATTTTGAGTACATCATCACCAGTGAACAGGAAGTTACCGAGAATTGTGCGGATATTCTTCTCGTCCATAAGCGGATACTCGTCCCATAACTCGGCAAGGACGCTCTTCGATGAATGCAATTCTGTCTGTTCCTGGTCATAATAACCAATGCTGACACCTGTCCCGAGTTCTACCTTACCGGATTTAGCAGGCAGCTTTCCGATAATGGTCTTGAGCAATGTCGTCTTCCCAGTTCCATTTGGCCCCGTAAGAGCGATGCGGTCCTGACGATTCATATGGAAAGTAACGTGCTCAAAGACAGGAGAGGTACTCTCTGGATATTGATAAGCCAAGTCATGTACCTTCAATACATCATTTCCGCTCCGCCGATCGATATCAAATGTAAGTTTTGCAGAAGATGCATCATGAAGCGGCCGATCGATTCGTTCCATCTTTTCCAGCTGTTTACGTCTGCTTTGTGCGCGTTTCGTCGTTGTGGCACGTGCGATATTCTTTTGAACGAATTCTTCCATCTTTTTAATTTCAGACTGCTGTTTCTCGAATTGCTTCAGCTCGCGTTCGAAATTGGCAGCTTTCTGTTCAAGATAGTTACTGTAATTTCCTTTGTAACGAACAGAGTGATTGTGCGCTATCTCAATTACGGTATTAACAGTTTTGTCGAGAAAGTAACGGTCATGCGACACAACTACGACAGCTCCTTGATAGCTGCTCAAATAACCTTCCAGCCAGTCCAAAGTAGAAATGTCCAAATGGTTAGTCGGCTCATCCAGTATTAATACGTCCGGTTTCTGGAGAAGGAGCTTTCCTAGGGCTAGACGCGTTTTTTGCCCGCCGCTCAATGAACCTATCGGTGTGGACAAGTCTTTGTCTCCAAATCGGAGGCCATTCAGCACGGAACGTATATCTGCTTCATATTGATAGCCTCCGTTTAACCGGAAGGCCTGCTGTTTTGTATCATAATTGGTTAGAAGCTGCTGATAGGCTGTTTCGTCTGAAATAAGATCAGGGTCTCCCATCCTTGCTTCGAGACGGCGCAGCTCTTCCTCTTGCTGAATAAGATCTGCAAAGACAGTCTTCATTTCTTCCAGGATGCTTTTTTCCGACTCTAGGCCTGTATGCTGCTCCAGGTACCCAAGTGTGGCATCTCTTGCTAAGAATACATTTCCTTCGTCATAGCTCAGTTCTCCTGCAAGGATCTTGAGCAAGGTCGATTTTCCGGCACCGTTTCGTCCGACAATGGCTAATCGATCTTGTGTTTGTACTTCCAGTTTTATATTTGATAAAATGACGTCTGCGCCAAATAGTTTCGTTATATTATTCGCTTGCAATAAAATCATTCTGTTCACCTCATACTATCAGTGTATCCTATGTGACAAAACAGTAGCAAGCGCCGAATTCCTGCGCTTTTCGCTTTCATGTGAATGGACATCAGAAATGAATTTGTTAAAATGGAGACAAGGTGCCCCCTCATCATCTTCTTTGTGAATCTGTACAAGACTTTCCTTCTTATATCTGTTAGAATAAGTTGTTAACTATAATCGTACTTTGTGAAAGTATCATATCGTAACAATTCAAGGACGAAGCCGCAGGCAGCATCTGCAACTCCTTATAGATGCCAGAAAGGAACCTGTCTGCAGCCATTATTCCGTTTTAGGAATAGTGCTGGTCATATACGACAAGAGGTAACAGAACGGTATCGTTCTAGTCCGATAGGCCTTTTGATCAGCTGCATGGCTGCACGAAGTTCGCTTCTGGAAGCTGCAGGCTTTAGGAGGATAAATTAGCATGTATATGGATCAAAATAAAATACCAAAAGCTACGGCAAAGCGGCTGCCACTTTATTATCGATTTCTCAACAGTCTGCATTTGCAGGGTAAAACAAGAGTTTCTTCAAAAGAACTCAGTGAATCGGTAAAAGTAGACTCAGCTACAATCCGCCGTGACTTTTCCTATTTTGGAGCACTTGGCAAGAAAGGCTATGGTTATAATGTAGAGTACTTGCTGAACTTCTTCCGGAAGACACTAGATCAAGATGAGATCACAAGAGTGGCGCTTATCGGGGTCGGTAATCTTGGAACAGCATTCCTGAATTATAACTTTACGAAGAATAACAATACAAAAATAGAAATGGCATTCGATACAGATCCAGGAAAAGTGGATCATAATATCGGCGGTGTCCCTGTATACCATATTGATGATTTGGAACAATATATCGGCAACGTAAGTGCAGCGATCCTAACGGTGCCAGCGCATGCTGCTCAAGCAATCACGGACCGCCTTGTCGAATGCGGTATTGCTGGAATCCTGAACTTTACGCCAGCACGTATTGCAGTACCAAGCAATATCCGCGTGCATCATATCGATTTGGCTATCGAATTGCAGTCATTAGTTTATTTTTTGAAGCACTATTAATTCAAGCACCTCTCATGCAGAGGTGCTTTTTTCTTACATAAGGTTGTCTAATTCTATTTACTTATTACGGGTAAATAGAGACAAAGGAAAGATACTAGGACAGTAAGAAGCGGAAGGGAAGGGAAAGCATGAAGCAGCAAGCCGCCATCACGTTACAAGATGTAGTCTACGAAACAGAAAAAAATAAAATAATTCACGGGATTACAGGTATGTTCACGAAAGGAAAGATCACAGCGATAATTGGTCCATCAGGCGCAGGAAAAACAACACTTTTTCGATTATGTAATGGATTGCTGTCCCCCTCAGATGGAAACATCCTGATTGATGGGGAGGATATCTTAACGTTTGATCCAGTAAATTTGCGTCGTCGTGTCGGTATAGTCCTGCAGCAGGCAACTATGCTGGAAGGAAGCGTTCGGGATAATGTAGCATTGTCATTACAGCTTGCCGGAAAAGAACTGAAACAAGATGAGGCGGAGCGGATAATACAAGAAGTAGGATTAGAGGCAGAGATACTTGATCGAAAAAGCAGGGATTTATCAGGCGGGCAAAAACAGAAAGTCTCCATTGCCCGAACATTGCTGAATGAGCCGGAAATCTTACTGCTAGATGAAATCACTTCTTCCTTGGACCGAGTTTCTAAGCAGGATATTGAAAATCTAATGAAGCGGATCAATAGCGAGTATGGCACGACAATCATCTGGATAACGCATAATCTGGAGCAGGCAAAATCGGTTGCAGATGAAGTCTGGGTCATGATGAATGGCACTATTGCCGAAGCAGGGCCGATTGACATACTGGATCATCCAGAAAATGATGCTGTTAAACACTTTGTCATGGAGGAGGAAAAATGAGTACACTTGCTTTATTACTCACCTTGATATTTGTCCTTATTCCACTTATCTTATCTAAGACATTACAACTGGGGCTCGAGAAAGATACGCTCATTGCAACAGTCCGCTCCATTATTCAGCTGCTTGCCGTTGGCTATGTGCTGCAGTTTATCTTCGACTCCGGTAATATCCTTTATATTTTCCTCATGGTTGCGCTTATGATCGGTGCAGCAGTACAAAATGCTAGAAAGAAAGGGGCATCTATCAGGGGTATTACATGGAAGCTGGTGCTTACATTCATTGTAATCGAAGTACTGACACAAGGAATTTTATTGGGACTTCAGATTACACCACCAACTGCACAATATATCATCCCATTAAGCGGAATGGTTATAGGGAACTCGATGGTCCTAGGTATCTTGTTTTTGAATCGGTTCACTTCAGAAGTGGCATCCAGAAGAGAGGAAACAGAGCTCATCCTTTCTTTAGGCGGTACACCGAAGCAAGCAATTCAGCGCTCGCTGCTTGCATCCATTAAGGCAAGTACCATACCGACGATAGAAAGCCAGAAAACGATCGGACTAGTTCAGCTGCCAGGTATGATGAGCGGGCAAATCATTGCCGGAGCAGATCCGCTCCAAGCAGTCATGTTCCAGCTCCTGATTCTTTTCCTTCTGCTGACAACTGCGATTGTGACGAGTATCATGCTAGGCTTCTTGTCTTATCCAACGAAGTTTAATGAGCGGATGCAGGTTATAGATTAGAATCCAGTCTCGTTTATTAGATAGTCCTATGAAGGGAGAATCTGAAGCGAATATAGAGATGTCAATGCTTCAAAGAAAAGCCGCCCAAATAAAAAGGGACGGCTTTTCTAGTACTACAACGAAAAAGGTTCAAATTCACTCTCTATTATAGTGGCATCATACACAAAGCTGACCGTACTGCCACCCTGCCAAACGCCGACTTTATAATTGTCTTCTTCTCCATATAAAATCAGTGTAATATCAAGAGCTGAATAGGAAGCTTCGGGACTCATTTCCTCGCGTTTGCATGTATTAATGCATGTAACTATACTTTCTACCTGCCCCTTTTCTGTTATTGTCTCAGAAGGTTCAGTAGCTTCCGCATCATACACTTCAATCTTTTCTATAGTATCTTCAATAAAAGCTTCCTGCTTGAAAGGTTCGAAAGCAGCAAATATTCAGACAGCTACTCCAATAACTAAGAGAAAAATGACAATGAAACTGATGGTCTTGGCTAGCAAACACAGTCCCCCTAAATTCTTTCCAATATCATCTCATACTTTTCCAAAAAGGTATTTAATGTTATTGTTAATTTCATACAGATAAGTTTCGGGTATCGAAGTTTTTTCGTCGTTTGTTAGCGCCATATTAAGGGAAATGATTACTATCATGGTTGTAGGAGGCGCTAGTATGTACGAAAAAGTCCTATTGGCTGTCGACGGTTCAGAGAACTCAATTCGAGCGACAGAAGAAGTAATTAAAATTTGTCAGGCCAGCACACATCCTGTAAAGCTGGAAATTACCCATGTCATTCAAGATGTAAGTAATAGTGAGATTGTTCTACAGCAGGTAAAGCCGGATAATATGAATCGGGACGGAGAACTTCGTATCCAGCCAAATGAAGCGGAACTGCAGAATGCGAATATTCCTTATACCCGTACGATTGAACGTGGCGATGCCGGTAAAACGATTGCTAATAAGGCAAATAATGATTCGTTCGACTTGGTTGTGATTGGGACACGAGGCTTGAACGGGTTTCAGAAGCTTGTGGTTGGAAGTGTAAGTACGGAAGTGATCAAAAGAGCGAATTGCCCAGTGTTGGTCGTAAAATAGGAAGCGTTACCAACTGGAGTGAAACGCAAAAACAGTTGGGAGTATGCATGTGAGTAAACTAGAATCCAAGTGGTTGGTCGTTGTTGCCGTCCTTTTTGGGACATTCACTGTTATTTTGAACAATAGTATGCTGAATCCGGCACTGCCATCATTGATTTCCACATTCGATGCCAATGCTGTCAGTGTCGGCTGGATACTGACCATCTTCATGGTTGCAATGGGTATGACGATGCCTGTCACAGGCTATCTTGGCGATCGGTTCGGGAAAAAAAGTATCTATCTACTTGGCCTTTTGATATTTCTTGCAGGGTCCATTTTTGGTATCTTTTCCGGCAGTCTGCCATTTGTGATTACGGCACGCTTTATTCAAGGTATAGGCGGGGGATTGATGATGCCGATATCGATGGCACTTATATTCCAGGCCTTCCCGAAGCAGGAGCGCGGCCTCGCTGTCGGTGTGTATGGTGTAGCAGCAATGGTAGCTCCTGCCATAGGACCGACGATAGGCGGTGTGTTGATTGCTTACTTACCATGGCCGTTCCTATTCGCTTTCAATTTGCCGTTCGGTCTCCTCGGTTTACTGATGGCTAGTCGTTACTTGAAATCCACCGCAGCTAATCCAGAACGCCGCTTCGACAAGGGTGGATTCGTATTCGTTACACTCGGTATTGGTCTCGTTCTGTATGCTTTAGGTCGTGGACAGACACTTGATGTGCTTGTATCAGCACCTAATCTTGCGCTAATTGCAGCTGGAATACTAGCCATTGCGATTTTTGTTTACTATGAGCGACGAAAAGAGCAGCCATTATTGGAGCTCTCACTTTTCCGTAACCCAACCTATACAGTGTCGATACTGGTGACAACGACAGCTTCCATTGGGTTATTTTCTGGTATATTCCTGTTGCCATTATTGATTCAGAATGTCTACGGTCTTAGTGAGATCCAGACAGGTTTGCTCTTTCTTCCAGCAGCATTGTTCAGCGGTGCCATGATGTCATTGGGCGGCAAGCTTTTAGATAAGAAAGGGCCGCGCTGGGTAGTACCTCCAGGGCTGCTAATTCTGGCTATTGCTACATTCTTGATCGGTAATCTCAGTCTATCTACACCATTTTGGCTGATCCTTGTAATCAATATGCTTCGGGGGGCAGGTCTCGGTCTCAGCAATATGCCTGCAACGACAGCGGGAATGAATGATATACCAGAACATCTTGTTTCCCAAGGATCTGCGATGAACAATGTTTTACGTCAAATATCTTCTGCCTTCGGAATCGTGTTCTTCAGCATCTACTTTGAAGTGCGCCGAGCACATCTGACAGCTGCAGGAGAAGCAGCCCAGCACGCTAGCTTGCAAACAATCAATGAGGCATTTGTATTTTCCGGCATATTAATGCTCATCATGGTTCCAGTATCGTTCATCATGCGCTATAAGACAGAGAAGCAACAGGAGCAAAAGGCGAAAGGAGTTTCCAATGGCTGAAATGAAAGCAATAGTATTTGATGTATATGGTACGTTATTTGATGTCCAAAGTGTACAAGAAGCTTGTGAGCAGCAATTCCCGGAAAAAGGGGAGTCTATCTCTTCCTTATGGCGCAGCAAGCAGCTCGAATATGCATTCTTGCGGCAACTGATGGGTCAGTACGAACCATTTAATGATGTTACGAGAGACGCTCTTCGATATGCCTTGGAAACGCATGAATGCAAGTATAAAGATGAGATTATCCAGAAGCTGATGGACGCCTATAACCAGCTGCGTCCTTATGAAGAAACGGAAGAGGTGCTGCAGCAAGTTCAAGACAAAAAGCTGGCCGTTTTTTCAAATGGACCAGATGGGATGCTCGATCCTCTTTTACGGAATGCAGATCTGGCACAGTATTTTGATGCGATTGTCAGTGTCGACGAAATAAAACAATATAAACCAGCAACAGCTTCATACGCATACTTATTAAAACAATTAGATGTAAAACGTGAAGAAGTACTTTTTCTTTCTTCGAATAGCTGGGATATCGCTGGAGCCGCTAATTTCGGTTTTCATACTGCTTGGATTAACCGAAAAGGCGCACCAGCAGAACGACTTGGTCACAACCCAGATAAGGAATACGAGAACCTGAAGGGATTGATTGAAAAAAATAACCTCTGAAGCATTATTGCTTCAGAGGTTATTTTTTTAGAAATCTACATCTTCGCCTTCAAAGGCAGCGACATATAGTTTTTTCATTTGTTCAACAGATGTCTCACGCGGGTTAGTGCCAGTACATGGATCTGTAACTGCATTAGCAGCCATATCTTCTACATGAGCATAGAATAAATCCTCGGCAACGCCGAAATCACGTAGATTCAATGGAATATCCATTTCACGGTTCAAATCGCGTATCCATTGAATTAGAGAGTCTGTCAGTTCAGCATCAGTAGTACCGTTTAATTGCAGACGGCGGGCAATGCGGGCATATCTCTCTTCGGAAACAGTGCGGTTGAACTGGATAACATACGGTAAATAAATCGCATTAGCCAATCCATGGGCAATACCAAAAGTAGGACCGCTCTTATGTGCCATGCTGTGGACATTACCAAGTACAGCATTTGCAAATGCCATACCGGCCATTGCCTGTGCATAATGCACTTGTTCCCGGGACGTGCGTTCGCCATTATAAGAAGCTATCAGGTGATTACGAAGAATTTCTGCACCTTCGATAGCCAGAGAATCAGTGAACACAGTCCGTGGCTTCGCTACATAAGATTCGATGCAATGCGTGACAGCATCCATGCCAGTGAAGGCTGTAATATGTTTCGGCATATCAAAGATAGTAATCGGATCAATGATCGCGATATCTGGTGTAAGTTCGAAATCAGCTAACGGGTATTTAATTTTTGTTTTGCTATCAGTTACTACAGACAGGTTGGAGATTTCAGATGCGCTGCCGCTTGTCGTCGGAATTCCGATGAATTTTGCTTTCGAACGCAATGCTGGCAATTCAAATGGTTTTGTAGCATCTTCAAATGATAGGTTTGGATGCTCGTAGAACACCCACATTGCTTTAGCCGCATCCATAACGGATCCGCCACCGATTCCAATAACCCAGTCTGGACCGAATTGTTCGAAGTCTTCTAAAGCTTCATTGATTTTGTCAGTTGTAGGCTCCTCACGGATACCTTCAATCACTTTAGTCTGGATACCAGCTTTCTCAAGGTGAGACTTGACACGGTCCAAGACACCGCTTTTTCTGGCAGAAGCCCCGCCGATAACAAGCATCGCTTTATTTCCTTTAATGCTTTCTAATACTTCCAAAGCACCTTCACCAAAGTAAATATCACGAGGTATAGTAAATCTATTCATATTATCATCCCTTCTAAGAAAGTAGGTTAGCCAGCGAGAAACAGGCTATCCCTTTGCATCTCTTATTATAGGGAGTATAATTTAACTATGTAAGTACGCACTTTTTTCTTACATAGTGACGAAAAGTATACTGTAAGGAGGAATGGCGGATGAGTCGTTTGGAAAAACAGAAATTCAATTGTGAGAAGGAATTGACGCTGTCCATCATCGGCGGAAAGTGGAAAATGCTTATTATGTGGCATCTTGGCAAGGAAGGGACAAAGCGCTTCAATGAACTGAAAGGTCTGATTCCAGGCATTACACAGCGCATGCTCGTCTCGCAGCTGCGAGAATTGGAAGACGATCAGATTGTGCACCGCGAAGTGTATCCAGTAGTCCCGCCAAAAGTAGAGTATTCCCTGACAGAAGAAGGTCTTTCATTGCTGCCGATACTTGATGCAATGTATGCATGGGGAAAGAATTATTCAAATACTGTTTTAAAAGATACAGATGTACTGGAGAGCAATTCGGCATTTAAGTGATAGTTAAATATAAAAAGAAGACGTTGGGACAAAGCCTTTTAGCATCACAAAAAACCAAACAATAATGCTCCGGTATTGTTTGGTTTTTTTATGCTTCATCAGGCTACCGCTCCGGAAATACACTCCGCTTTCCTGCGGGCGGCTGGTGAGCCTCCTCGTGCATTCGCACTGCGGGGTCTCACCTAGGCCTTCCTCCCGCGGGAGTCTCCGTGTATTTCCTACGCTATGTTGCGCTACAGTCTCACTTAGCGAAGTGTTTTGCCGAAGCGGTGCACAAGAACAATATTCGGTTTTTAGCACTGACGCTTCAGTTATGTCCTGAGCTGTTCTTCATTTGAATATTGTTATAGCAGAAAAAATAAGCAGCAAACACATTATCAAATTAATCGATCTTGTATATTTGTTGAAGAACTTCTTGAATGCTGAACCAAAGGCTGCCCATAAAAGAAGACCTAAACAGCCAATGATAATTGTCACACCTGCATACAGGATAACGGAAGAAATCGAAGCCTCGAAAGGTAAGATAAAAGTCGCCATTGCCGTGATGAAGTAAAGGATGCTTTTTATATTAATAAGCTGGAAAAGAAAGCCGGAAAGGAAGGAGGGGCGCTCGATCGCATCTTCCTCTTTCGAACTTTTATCGAACATGATTTTATAGGCAATAAACAGCAAGTACAAGGCCCCTAATACCTTCAGATAAGGCTCCACTGCAGGAATCCAGTTATACACTGTCTTCGTTAGTATTGTTCCGATAATACCTAATATAATAAATCCGGCAACGATGCCGCTATTAAACTTCCAAGCTCCCTTCAGCCCATGTTTTCGTGATTCATTCATAAGCAGCAGATTACTCGGACCAGGTGTGATGCTGGTGATGATGATATATGAAAAAAATGCAGTAAGACTCATGGATGATAGTTCTCCTTTTGCAATTGCTAACTAACATGAACCATTGTATGATGAAAATCAGTATCGGTAAAATTGAAATTACAGATAAACATTATAGATATTTTCGATAAAGGGAGAAGATGCGCGATGGAGATAAGACAATTCATTACTTTCCGTACGATCGTGGATGTAGGAAGTTATACGAACGCAGCTGCAAAACTCGGCTATACACAATCTACCATTACAGCGCACATCCAAGCTTTGGAACAGCAGCTGGGAGGTCCAGTATTTTCATATGTAAAAAGAGAGCTTCATTTAACGGACTTAGGACGGGAATTAGTAGGAATGGTAGATGAGCTACTAGGCTCGTATCAGCGCATAGAAAAACTGAATGATAACCGGGTAAATGGAGAGCTGAAGATTGCTGCGCCTGAATCGCTAACCATTTCGAGGCTAGGGCCAATATTGAAGACTTATTCTATGAAATATCCGGAAGTGAAAATCAAATTAAGCAATGGGACATGTGGGGATAATCAAAAAGAGCTGCTGAATGGAAACGTGGATGTGGCATTCATGCTTTGGCCTGAGCTGCAGACGGATAATTATGTGTATCATAAGTTGCATAAAGAAGAGATTGTCTTGGTGACAGCTCCTGAAAAAGCATCGCATTTCGACGATTATAAAGGCACGGAAGCTTGTTTTGTAACAAATGAAGAAGGCTGCAGCTACCGGGTAATGTTTGAAGAGCACGTGATTAAACAGGATATACCTAGATTTCAGACGATGGAGCTTTGGAGTCTTGAAGCAATTAAGCAGGTTGTCGCTAGCGGATTAGGATTTGCGGCATTGCCTCTTGTTACTGTGGAAAAGGAAATAGAGAATGGAACACTAAAGCTATTGGAATATACTGAGAGCTTCAAACCGATTTACTCCTATATGATGGTCAGATCGAAAAACTGGCACTCTCCAGCTGTGGATAAGTTCATGGAAATAGTGCGTGAGCTTTCCAATAAGAAAATAGAAGTGTGAATGAATGAAAAAAAAGAGGGAAAAATCGCCCTCTTTTTTGATTACTTCAAGAATTGCTCTTTAAAGAAGTCCAGCTGATAATCCAAAGTCAATGCGTCGTTGAACAGAAATGCATTTGCATCTGCAGTCAAGACATGTCCATCTTTAACAGCAGGCATTTCTTTGAATAGTTCTGTCTCTTGGTAGGAATTATCCTGGTCCTTATATTCGCTGATCACAAGGTAATCTCCGACGTATTCAGGAAGCACTTCTGAAGAAATCATGGAATAGCCGTCTTTCTCCGTCATTTCTTTTACCTTATCAGGCATTTTAAGTCCCATCTCTTGATAAAGGACTTCCGTGCCACGTCCCCAGCTGTCGCCAAGTACGCCGATGCCTTTTTCATAGCTTTCCATTACAGTGACAGTTGCATCTTCGCCGATTTTGGCTTTAATTTCATCGCCTGTTGTTTTCGCACGATCCTTGAAGTCATCAACCCATTGCTGTGCTTCATCACCTTTATTCATCAGTTTTCCGATTTCAACATGCTGCGTTAGGTAATCGACTTTGTTATATGTATACGTTACAGTAGGTGCAATCTCTTTAAACTTGTCCAGATTCTTTGTTGTATCTGCTGCGATAATCAGATCCGGCTTCAGTTCAAGGATTTTTTCTACATCTTCCTCGCTTACTGTTTCAGCATCTTTTAATCCGTCTGCTAGTACAGGACTGCTTTTCGCCCATTGATCTACACCGACAATATTGCCGCCAAGGGAAAGTACATCACCAGCATAAGATGCCAGTACTACAATTCTTTGCGGATCGGTCGGTACTTCAACGGGACCTGTTTCAGATTCGTATGTAAAAGTTTCGTTTGTCTCTTTTTCGCTGCCAGAGGCAGTAGATTCTTCTGAAGAACCGCATGCGCTGAGAATGAGTAGGAAGAGACCGATAATAGCGATTAGAGCTTTTTTCATTTTATATTCCTGCTTTCTGCTTTTGATAGAGGAGCTTTTCGTGATAATGATAATCAGTATCAATTAGGTAAATAATAGAATGAATCCAGTAGAATGTCAATAAGATATTCATTGCTAGTGATTAATTGGTAAATTATACTTTTTTATGAAAAGGACTCTAAATTGTATGATAGAGGTTTTTAGGCAGAAAAGCAGAATATTGTTTTATAAAGAGGAGGAAGAGAAATGTCGCGGAATTACGTTGGATTTGTCTTGGCAGGGTTTGCTTTTATATTTTTCCTTTTGTTTTCACTTTATGAGGGCAGTAACATAGTAAATGATCCATTTGAATGGAAGCGTTCAACGCCTTTTACACATCTACTCGTTTCCAATCCGATCTTTCCGCAAGATATTGTCTGGCTGGACTTCTTTGTCTATGCCATTAAGTTTTACGCTGTTTATCCAATTATGACTCTTATCAGCGCAGCATTACTATTAGGTTTGACAATACGGAATATGAATAAGAACAAAAAGATATATATCAATATTTCAGGAATTCTTCTAGGCGTAATTACGTTGTATACAAGTCTCGCTTTCTTTTCAGCTCACAGCCTTGGTTCCACAGTGTTTCGCTATTCATTGCTGGTTATCGGCTTGATGCTAGTTCTGTGTGCCAGCTATTCCATTTTTAAGCATAAAACTTCTAATTAATGTATCACAGTGTTCTTGAGGTACTTTCCATTTATAAGCTTATATCTATTTTGAAGACTAGAAAACCAGCTGCCTTTGCCTTTTTCTCTTATGGTAAGATAATTGTATTACTAAATTCTTTTAGAGAAAGGGCAGGAAAGCTGTATGCATTTGGAATTAGACACGATTTTAATTATTATTCTTTTCGGATTTCTTGCCGCATTCATTGATTCTGTTGTCGGTGGGGGCGGACTGATTACGATTCCAGCATTGCTGTTTGCAGGATTGAACCCGGCTGCTGCAGTGGCAACGAATAAACTGGCCGGAACGCTGGGGTCATTTACAAGCACGCTCATGTTCTATCGATCTGGCAATCTGGATTTGAAATCAGTTATGAAGTTCTTTCCGTTATCCTTCATCGGTTCATTGCTCGGAGCATGGACCGTACACGTTATCGATCCAGCTTTATTCAAACCGCTCATGCTAGTGATGCTGATTGCGGTCGCTATTTATACTATCATGAAAAAGGATTGGGGCAGCGTCTCTACATATGAACGATTAACACCAAAAAGAATGCTTATTTTTGCAGCAGTCCTGACGCTAATCGGTTTTTATGACGGTTTTCTCGGACCAGGGACAGGGTCATTCCTCATGTTCGCCTTCCTGTTCATCGGCTTTGATTTCCTGCGAGCTGCCGGCAGCGCAAAGCTGTTGAACTTCGGCAGTAATGTGTCTGCGCTGATTTTGTTTATGATTTTAGGGCAAGTACATTATGCTATTGGCTTAATCATGGGGATATCTGGTATATTCGGGTCGATCGTAGGTTCACGCTTTGCAATTAAGCGGGGCAGCGGATATGTTCGTATTCTTTTCATTGTCGTAACAACTGTGCTGATTGTGAAGAATGTGTATGATTACATAAAAGAGATCATGTAAAAAAGGCCGCTTCGGCCTTTTTGTTTTGTATTTAGGATTAGCATCTTAAGCAGATAAAAGTGCGGTACCAGATCACGCTCTGCCAAAACGGATTACGCTCCGGGTTCCCAGCACCTTTAAACACAGATTACTTGCTGAAAACGATACCAGGTCAAGTGTTTTTTCAAACACGGAAGCGTTATACTGAAAGCAAGTATATTGCGAGAGGGAGAACATATGGCGACGATCAAGGATTTAGCCAGGATGGCCGGAGTCTCGGTGACGACTGTATCCCGAGTGCTCAATAGTCATCCTTATGTGACTGAGGAAAAACGGAAGTCTGTGCTGGAGGCCATCCGACAAACTGGGTATGAAAAGAATGTTAATGCGGTACATTTGAAAACTGGAAAAACGCAGCTGATCGGTGTAGTGCTGCCTTTTTCAGATCACCCTTATTTTGCTCGGCTATTGAAAGGAATAGCGAAACAAGCATTCGTGCATCACTTCAAGCTCGTATTGATACAGACAGATTATCAAACAGAGCGGGAAAAAGATGCATTGCAGATGCTTCGGCAAAAGCAGATAGATGGCCTGATCATCTGTTCGCGCAGCTGTGAGCTGTCCTTGATAAAGTCTTACAAACAGTATGGACCGATTGTTGTATGTGAGAATGTACCGGAGGAATTGTCATCTTCGTATGTCGATCATTATCAAGCTTTTCAGGACGCACTCTCCTATCTATATGAGGAAGGACATACTAGGATCGGCTATACCGTAACGAGGCTAGATGGGACGAGCAGTAAAAATCGAAACGCTGCTTACCGGGATTTCCTTGCAGCAAGAAAACTGCAATATCGTACAGATAATGTTTTTGATAAGATGCTGTATTTCGAGGACGGCGAGACGATAGTAAAAAAGCTTCTGCGAATGGAAGATCCGCCATCAGCAATGATTATAACAAGTGATCACGTTGCTGCTGGCGTGATAACTTATGCTAATAAGATTGGTTTACGTATTCCGGAAGAGCTGGCCATTATCGGCTTCGATGACCTTCCAATGGCCCGAATGATGGGGATTACAAGTATGCATCTGCCGCTGGAAGAAATGGGCGAGCATCTGTTCCAGCAAGTTATGGAGAAGGAAGCGAACCAGAAGCTATTCCACACCAAGTTAATTAAGCGGGAAACAGTATAAAGTTCTTAAGTTTTTGGAGGAAAAATTATGTTTGGGACATTATTCAACGTAGCAATGATCATCATCGGCAGTACACTCGGTACTGTCTTTAAGAAAGGAATGAAAGATAGGTATCAAACAATCCTCATGCAGGCAATGGGATTAGCCGCACTGGCATTAGGTGTCAATGCTATAGTTGGACATCTGCCAGATAGTAAATACTCTGTCCTATTCATTATCAGTTTGGCGATTGGAGCTATAGTGGGCGAAAAACTGGATCTGGATGCAGGATTCACAAACGTTGTAAAGAAATTCTCCAAGTCGAATTTGGCAGAAGGTCTGTCTACAGCAATCCTGTTGTTCTGTATTGGATCTCTTTCTATACTAGGTCCAGTAGAAGCCGCCCTGCATGGTAATTATTCCTACTTGCTTGCAAACGGTATGCTGGATTTCGTAACGTCCTTGGTTCTGGCGTCTACTTTCGGATTTGGTATTGCATTATCGGCAGGGGTTTTATTCTTATGGCAAGGTTCGATTTATTTAGTGGCAAAAGCATTGGAAAGTACAGTGAATGTGGACTTGCTGAATGAAGTGAGCATCGTAGGTGGCGTATTGATCATGGCATCAGGCTTAAGCATTTTAGGAATTAAGAAGTTCAAGACGATGAACTTCCTGCCAGCGCTGCTTGTCCCGCCTGTTTTCTTTTTGATATTGAAGATTTTTTAATCAGAATTAAGGAGGAGCTGCATGGATAGAGAAATAAAAGAGGCATTCATAAGATCAAAATCTAAGGACAAACAAGAAAGCTATGAAGCATATCTATACATACTCCAAGCGACAGAAAAGCAAGTGGACTGGGCATACGAGGTCTGGGATGACTTGCTGGACGGTTTGACAGATCAAGATAATCATCAGCGATCCCGAGCGGCACAATATTTAGCTAATCTTGCACAAAGTGATCCAGAAAATAGAATGCTTACAGATTTGCCGAGGCTCTGGGAAGTAACCAAGGATGAGAAGTTCGTCACTGCCAGACATAGCCTGCAATCATTTTGGAAAGTCGGTCTTGGCGGAACAGAACAAAAGGACTTGGTTATGACGTATATGGTCGACCGATTCAAAACTACAGAAGAAAAGAACTATACGTTAATTCGTTTTGATATCCAGCAGAATATGAAGCATCTGTACGACGAGTTAGGCGATGAAGCAATCAAACAAACGGCGATGGAGTTGATCGATACAGTCGAGGACGACAAGTATGAGAAGAAGTATAAAAGTGTATGGAGATGACGGAACATTACCGGAAAACTATAGGGCGGCATGTCATGCAAGATTCTTTTGAAGGAGTGGAGAAATACAATGTATAATACACGACTGGCAAACCAGCGAAGCGTGCAAGGTTATGGTCCAGATCCAGTGCTAGAGGGAGTTACGATGGATAAGGAGAAAACTTTAGAATAGCTTAACTAAAATAAGAAAAACGCTGTCCAATGTATAAACCAGGACAGCGTTAGCCTAAAGATAATCCACTGTATAATAAATTAAAACTAAACCTGCTAGACAAAGAATCCACGACAATGCTGAGCCTGTAGATTGCTGTAATTTCTGAAGAAGGGTACTGGCCTTCGTTTTTAAGGATTCTCCAGCAAATTGAAACAGCATATAAAGCAATATACAAGGAAGAATCATGAGAAGATTGTATACTCCAAGAAGGGCAAGACTTTGTCCCAAGGTACTATCAGCTGCTGCAATGATCCCTGTAGCAGCTATATATGGGAGGGCTGTTCCGGCCTCTAATAGAAATGTAAATATACCTAAGGACAATGCATGGCCTCTGTGCTCAGGCCCGCGCTTTATGGGAACGAGGGTCGATCTTTTTTTTGGAACATAGAAACTTATAACAAACAGTATGATACCAAGGATAAATACAAACCAGCTTACCATCCTTGTCTGCAGAAACTCAACAACGTTATCCAATAGGAAGTCGAGCCCTAACAATAGCAATAGACCGAAACTAAAATATAATACTGCTATAGTAGCTAGGTAGATGAACAGCTTTTGAGTGGTATCCGAATGCTTTTCTGTTATCCAATAGAATGTAACGCCTAAAGCGACCGGGCTAATCATATCTAATAATGCAAGTCCGCCTATAATAAGAAGTAGTTCGGTTTGCATTTTAATCCTTTTCCTTCTGCTTCGACTGCATGAATACTGTGTAAGCATCTTCCATAAAATGCAGTAAGTCTTGATCAATCGGGTATAGCCCCATTTTCTCCGATTCCTCTGGTGATAGACGGACTTCCCACAGTTTATCCAAAAAATCATCTTCGCCTTCAAACTGTTCCGAGCGTTTCTCATCCATACGTCTAATGATCTGCTGCACTCGATCATCAGACAATCCCCTATCCATATGCTCTTTTAGCTGTCCGATTAAGCCAATCCATTCCAAAGAATCCGAATCATGTCCAACCATACGTGGGACTCTATCCAATAGCTGCATTTGCTGCTGATTAAAAACTTTTTCCTTGTATCTGTCCTGCATCGTTTTCTCTCCGTCCATAAGTAACATCAATTTCCGGATTGCTTCCAGATGATCTTGGCCTTCCAATGCAATGCTATTCATTAATTCTCGCAGCAGTATTTCTGTCTGATGCAGATGTTGTTGTTCTTGAACTACATAAATCAGCTGTTTTTTTATGCTATCCGTCCATTCCCAGTTCTCCTCCTGCAACATGCTTTTAATTTCCCCCAGAGAGAAACCGATTTGCTTCAAAAACTGTATCTGCTGAAGTTTTTTTAACTCGTATTCTCCATACAGACGATGTCCCCCTTCTGTTTTTGCCGCGGGCATAAGTAGGTCTAGGTGATCGTAGTGGCGGAGTGTTCGTACTGTTACGCCTGTCAATTTCCTCACATCATGAATATGAAGCATGCTTTTCCTCCTTACTTTTCTTCGTTATCAAATGCTTGTTTTAGAAGGTAACCAATACCTAATCCAATCAATACTCCTGGAAATGCATGATCAATAAGCAGTCCCACACCAGCTCCGACAATGACACATCCATAAATAATTGCATCTCCTCTATTCACTATTACACCTCCTACCTATTTTGACCTCTTTTTTAAGTCTACAAAATGACGTTACGTCATTTTCAAGTGGATTTTTTTAATGGAAACTGACGCAATGTCATTTTTTATAATGAAAATTGAAGGGGGAATTTTATGAAGATTAGATACTTGTTAAGCTTGTGCTTTGTTATCATCTTATGTGGCTGTCAAACAACTCCAAATGAAGATTATCGGCAGTTATCTGTGGAAAGTGTAGAGAAAATACACCTAGATTTTGGCAGTACGGATACAAGTGTAATTCAAACCGATTCATCAGAGTTAGAAATTATCCTCCATTTGGACGATAATGGACCTGGTTTGAAGGTGGAGGCTGAACGTGGAAGCATTTTTGTATCACTTGGAAGCGATATAAGGAGGTTATTTTCACGTGACAAACCAAAACTTGAGTTACGAATACCAGAATCTTATTTGGGAAGGTTGATATTTGAGGGATCATCTGGGAATTTAGATGTTGAAAACTTACACATAAAAGGTTTGGCGATTGATAGCAGCAGTGGGAATCTAACGCTCAATGCACTAGCAGTTCAGGGGGACATTTCTATTAAAACGACAAGCGGTGCAGTTTATCTTGGCATACAAGAAGTCGAGCCAAACGCACTGTTTAGGCTTTCATCTAACAGTGGCAGAAGAGCGATCACTTATCCGCTCATGGACAGAAACGAAACGAAAAAAATGACAACTGGGAAGAGTGGGAGTGGTGATTTTCGTGTCGCAATTGATACGGCCTCAGGAAATATCTCAGTAAATTAAACTTGTATCTGTAAGGATGACTTTGAAAACAGAATATAAAGAGCGAGGACACCATACGACGTCCTCGCTATAACTGTTTTACAGAAACAATGATAAAACAAAGGTCAATACACAAACGAATCCAGCCAGAAGCAAGCTATACTTAATCGTCTGATTAAACAATGCTGACTCATTACCTGTCTCTTTTACAGCTGCAGTTGCAATTGCGATGGACTGCGGTGAGATGAGCTTGGCCATGACACCGCCGGCTGTATTGGCAGATAGGAGAAGTGCTGAGCTTGTACCGATCTGGCTGCCGGTGACGACTTGCAGTGTACCGAACAGTGCGTTATTGCTGACAACTGAGCCGGTGATGAACACGCCGATCCAGCCGAGTATCGGACTGAATAATGGAAACAGGCTGCCTGTTTTGGCCAAGGCCAAACCTATGGAAGCACTTAGCCCGGCATAGTTTGATAGATTTGCAAACGCCATGATAAAGCAGATTGTGAGAATTGGTATCCATAGTTCTTTGGCTGCTTCCTGTAATCCGCTCCCTGCACACTTCCAGTTGATATTCCGGCTGAACAGACTAGTCAAAATGACTGCGACCAGGATAGCTGTGCCTGTTGCAGAAACAAAGTCCAGCTTCAAAATGGCATCCATTGGTGTATCAGTGACGGCAATTGGTGCAATCTTGACAACTTCCTGATGCAGAAAAGGCATTTTCAAGTAGGCAATCCAGCCTGCCAACGGGCCTTCCGGTGCAAATAAATTTTTAAAGAATGGTGCGCTCCAAAAGGCGATGACAATAGTTAGGATATAGAATGGTGACCATGCTTTAGCCACTTGTCCAAGTGAATACTTTGCAGGCTCTTCTTGTACTTCCGCACCTTGTTCCCGGTAAATATGCTTTGGCTGCCATTTACGAAGGAAGAGAGCAAGTACGCCCATACTGATTAGAGCAGCTCCGATATTAGCAAGCTCCGGACCTATGAAAACCATAGTCGCAGTTTGAATGATTGTATATGTTCCGCTAAGTACAAGCAAAGCTGGAAATGTCTCTTTAATACCTTTGAATCCGTTCAATATAAAGACGAGCAGGAACGGAATCAAAAAACTGACTGGAGGCAGGATCAAGGCAAGTGTCCGGGAAAGCTCCAGACTGCTGATGCCGCCAAGCTGAGCACCAGTGATAACCGGAATTCCGATAGCGCCGAAAGCTCCAGATGCTGCATTAGCGATCAAGCAAAGTCCGGCCGCCTTTAGCGGCTTGAAACCGAGCTGAGTAAGAAGGGCAGCACTGATGGCAATCGGTACACCAAATCCAGCTGCTCCTTCCAAAAATGCATTGAAACTAAAACCAATTAATAAGAGCTGTAAACGATGATCTTGTGAAATGCTTGCGATACTGCCTCGGATTACATCGAATTTACCGGATTTGACTGCCAGCTTATACAGCCATACAGCCATGATGACGATGTAGCCGATTGGCCATAAACCATTTCCGATACCAAGAACGATGCTGGATAACGCTTTCAATGCAGGCATTTGAAAAACGAATACTGCTACTGCGAAGCTGATAATCAAAGTCAGCCCCGCAGCTAGTATTCCTTTCATTTTAAATACAGTCAAACCAACTAAGAAAAACAGAATCGGTAAAAAGGCGATTATTGCACTAACATACTCATTGCCAAACGGATCATACGCTTGCATCCACATGCTATGCTCATCTCTTTTCTGATGGAGTTTGGGTTAGTTTACAGTCTGAAAGGCAGTTTCTACGATATTTCTAAGGACGCCAGCACTATGTTTGAACTGTTCTTTTTCTTTCTCGTTTAATGGCAGCTCCAGAACCTGCTGTGCACCTTTACGACCGACAATAGTCGGAGCTCCGATATACACATCTTTCTCCCCGTATTCACCATCGAGATATGCTGTTACTGGCAAAATTGCTTTTTCATCACCAAGGATTGCTTGTGTTATGCGTACTAGACTCATTGCAATGCCATAGTAAGTTGCGCCTTTTTTCTCGATTACGTGATAAGCAGCATCTCGAACATTTACATAAATCTCATCTAAATCTTCTGTTTTATATTTGCTGTCTGTCTGCATCATTGTTGCAAGCGGTACACCGCCGATTGTAGCTTGGCTCCAGACCGGAAGTTCCGTGTCGCCATGCTCCCCAATCATATGCGCCTGTACATCATGCGGCGCTACTCCGAAGTAATCACCAAGCATGAAACGAAGACGGCTAGAATCCAATGTTGTACCACTACCAATAACACGTTCTTTAGGCAAACCGCTGAATTTCCAAACTGCATGTGTTAGTACATCGACTGGGTTTGTAGCAATCAAGAAGATGCCATCAAAGCCGCTTGCCATTACTTCATCAACAATACCTTTGAAAATACTAACGTTTTTGCTGACAAGGTCGAGTCTTGTTTCTCCTGGCTTTTGATTAGCACCAGCAGTAATGCAGACAATATCAGCATCCGTGCAGTCAGTGTATGTGCCATAGCCGATTTTTGTCGGGCGAGGGGCAAATGCTTGGCCGTGATTCAGATCCATTGCATCGCCCATCGCTTTATTCTCATTTAAATCAATAATCACTAGTTCATCCACGATATTCTGATTCAGCAATGCGAACGCATAACTGCTCCCAACGAATCCCGCACCAACCAAAGCTACTTTATTGATTCTTTCCATGTAGATCATCACCTTTGTTAAGATTTATAGTATGTGAACAACTTCACATTCTTTATAAATACATTGTGCAACACTTCACAAACTTTATCAAGTACTTTGTTTTGAATAAATTGTGAACGAGACGAATATTCTTCTTTGAGGGGGTTTTTGTATGTTTACGATGCTGTTTGCTTTTGGTGTTTTCATCTTGATCGTCTTCCTTGCAGCAGTACGTACGGTAATAGAAAGACGAAAGGGAGAATAACAGATCTAGTATCTGCATGAGAAGAACGGCTTATCCGTTTTGGATTACAAAATGACAGGGGTGGGTGTGTTTGTCTATCAGAACTGGAGATGCCTATCTAACCAGTATTGATGCATTAGGTAACAAAGTGTTGAATGGGAAATCAATTGTGAAGAAGCCTCTTTCCAAGCATAGTGCATTTCGAGGGGTGATGCGTACACAAGCAGGATTGTACGATTTGCAGCATGATCCTGCATACGCAGATGTTCTGACATATACAGACAGTGATACAGGAGAGCGTTATGGTCTTTCTTTTCTCAAACCTGAAACGAAGGAGGACTTGAAAAGGCGAAGCAGTATGATCAGATGCTGGGCGGAACAGACAAATGGGATGGTTGGCCGCAGTCCGGATTATATGAATACCGTACTGATGGCGCTCTCATCTTCTGCTTCCTTATTGGAAGGAAAAGATAACTGCTTTCCTGATCATCTGCGAAGCTATTATGAATATGTCCGACAGCATGATCTGACAATGACGCATACATTCATTGACCCTCAGGTAAACAGAGCCGATTTCTATTTTGAGCAGAATGATGAGCCGATTGCCGCAAAAGTCGTGGATCGCAATGCGGAGGGTATTATCATTCAAGGAGCGAAGCTGTTAGCAACACAAGGTGGTATTACGGATGAACTGGTAGTCATGTCAACAGGGGGATTTGAGCAGGATAGAGGCTACGGATTCGCCATACCAAGTAATGCAGAGGGCCTGACATTCGTGGCAAGAGAGTCATTTGCCGGAGGGAAGAGTACAGCAGATTATCCGCTGAGTGCCAGGTACGAAGAAATAGATACAATCGTATTGTTTGATAAAGTACTTGTTCCATGGGAACGTATTTTTTACTATGACAATGTCGCAGTAGCAAGCAGCTTTAAGAACCAAAGCAATTTCGCAGCCTTCACCTTGCATCAAGTATTGATCCGCCGAATTGCTAAGCTGGAATTCGCAATTGGTCTCGTACAATCCTTAATAGAGGAAATCAATATCGCAGAGTACCAGCATGTTCAGGAAAAAGCAGCTAGTCTGGTCATTTTAGCAGAGGTACTTCAATCACTCCTGCAGCAAGCGGAAGCAGGCGCTGCTCCTGATCAGTGGGGGACGTTCTGTCCTGATCTAAAGCCACTCCAGGTAGCATCTAATATTTTTGCACGAAAGTATCCGGAAATCGCGCCAATGATTCACCAGCTCGGAGCAAGCGGACTGATGAGTATCCCGCCGTTGCATGCATTTAAATCAGAACATGGAACAGCATTGAACCATTATCTTCAGGGTAAAACGAACCTAGGGAAAGATCGAGTAAAGCTGTTTAGGCTTGCTTGGGACTTTGTTATGTCTTCATTTGGCACGAGGGAGACACTATATGAATATTTCTTTTTTGGAGATCCAGTTCGGCTGATAGGTCAATTCTATGGCTCAGTTAATTTTAAACCATATACAGAAAAAATAGATGATTTGCTATCATGAAGGAGGCCTTATCCTATGGATGAGGCCTTTTTAATTACAGTATATTTCGATATATTGCCATCAGCAGCACACCGCTTACTACAGTCATGGAAAGACTTCGATATTTGTAAGCAATAATGGCTGTCGGGAGCAGAATAAGCAATACCGGCCAATCGATAGATAGCCTGCTTTGTTCTTGCATGAGCATATTTTCAATAACCAATGCTGTCAAAATACAGACAGGTACAAAGGACAGCCATTTCATGACTGCATCGGGCAAACGCAAGTTTCGAACTAGGATGAACGGCAGAATTCTAGGGATGACAGTAACTAAGGCAGAAAGTGCAATGACTGCCAGTACAGTGCTGTTCATACTCATTTATCCAGCACCACCCCGAGTGACGCGACTATAACGGTAGCAAGGATAACAGAAATATGTGTTGGAAGCAGAAGTGATAAGCCGAGCATGGCGGCGAACATGCAGAGAATCAGTGTAGCGTACAGCTTCCATTTTGCTGAGGGCACATGCTCGAGCTGTAAGAAAAGCAAACCCAAGAACATAGCAGGCAAAGCAAAATCCAAACCCCATGCTTCTGGATCTGAAATCCATTGGCCGCTAACAGCGCCGACTATACAGGATAAGTTCCAAAACAGATAAGCCGTGAGATTCAAGCCATGCATCCAATGAGCAGAGAGACTGCCAAATTGCTTCAACTTCGTGGCGGCAACGCCGAAGGATTCGTCTGTCATTAAAATGCCTACTCCTATGTTATGAAGAAACGATTCTTTGGTAAAATGAGGGGCAAGGGTGGCGCTTAACAGGAAATTACGCAAATTGATTATGAAAGCTGAAAAGACGATGGCAGACAAAGGGCTGCCGGCAAGCAACAATGCACATATGGCAAATTGAGCAGCGCCAGCATAAACGCTTGCTGAAAGCAAAGTGATTTCCAGTATACTTAGATGAGAAGCCGAACCAACAATACCGAACGCAATACCTACGCTGATATAGCCGAAGAGAGTGGGCAAACAATCTCGAAATCCTTGGACAAAAGTCAGCGAAGTATTTCTACTGACGGAATCTGTAAGCATGATATCACTCCTTTTCGTTATATTATACATATGTACGTTATATCGAACAATAACTTTCGCAGAAGAAAGGAGAATTCTGATGGAGCATTTGAATAAGATGATTGCCAGTAACCTTGCCGGCTTGCGTAAAAGCCGCGGACTTAGCCTTGATCGCACGGCTGAATTAACGGGTGTAAGCAAAGCGATGCTGGCGCAAATCGAAAAAGGGAAATCCAATCCGACTGTATCCACGTTGTGGAAAATAGCCAATGGACTGCAGGTTTCGTTTTCGTATTTTATGAAAGAAGATAAGGTCTCCTTTATTAAGATTAATAAGGAGGACATCTCCGCAGTGGAGGATGAAGAAGGCGGGTATCGGGTGTTTCCTTATTTTAAATTTCAGCCTGACAGGAAATTCGAGATTTACACAGTGGAATTGGAGCCAGGATGTGTACATGGAGCGAAAACGCATCTTGGAGAGGAATATCTGCTTGTGCGAGATGGGGCTCTCACAGTTTCTCTGGATGGGGAAGAACATCAGCTGAACACTGGAGACGCGCTGCAATTCTCAGGCAATACGATGCACAGCTATGAAAATAAAGCAGCCAATACAGCGAGCTTTTTCTTACTGATGTATTATCCTGAACCTGAAGCATAAGGGGGATTGTGTATGATCATGGTAAGTGCCTGTTTAGCGGGAAAACCTGTTCGTTACAATGGAACACCAGCCACCGATACGATTGTGGAACAGCTGATTGCTCAGAAAAAGGCAATCAGTGTGTGTCCTGAATTACTTGGCGGATTCGTAACCCCAAGGGAACCAGCTGAAATTGTCGGAGGAAATGGGTATGACGTTTTAGATGGCCGTGCAAAAGTCGTCGAGTATTCAGGAACAGATGTCACCAGTAAGTACATAGAAGGTGCAGCACACGCCTTGTCCATTGCCAAGGAGCAGAGTGTGGATTTGGTTGTTTTAAAGGAAAACAGCCCATCTTGCGGCAGCTCTGTAATTTATGATGGTACCTTCCAAGGCCATAAGCAGGCCGGTGCAGGTGTCACGACAGCTATGTTCAGACGAGCCGGAATTCGAGTTATTTCAGAAGCAGAGCTCGAACAGGAATTGGCAGGAGTCATACGATACAGAATTGCATTGATCGGTTCCAGCGGTTCTGGTAAGTCTACTTTAGCTATGGATATTGGAAAGAAGCTAGATATAGAAGTGTGGCATTTGGACGCTATCCTTTGGAAACCGAATTGGATACTTACACCGCGAGAAGCGCAAAAGCAGATTCAGTCACAATTAGTAAGTCGGAAAAGCTGGATTATCGATGGCAATTACCAAAGCACATTAGACATTCGGCTGGAGGCAGCCGATACAATTATTTTCATGGATATGCCGCGGACACTTTGTTTGTACAGAGTATGGAAGAGGCGTCTGATGTATCATAATCGATCACGCCCTGACATGCAGTCTGGATGTAAGGAAAAAATTGATTTGCAGTTCCTCAAGTGGATTTGGGACTTTCCGAGAAAGAAACGTCCCCAGTTGCAGCAGAAGCTTGCGGACCTAGGGATGGACAAGCAAATTATCACATTAAAAAGTCCGCAAGAAGTAAAAAGATTATTAGATAAACTAAAGGACCAGGTGTAAAGTAACCTTTACATCTGGTCTTTTTTAGTATATCTTGTTTGTAAAGGTACCTTTACATGTGGATAGGACAGGATGCGGATGAAAGTTAATAACAAAGTAAGGGAAATGCGACAAGCTCGTCATATCACCCAAGTGAAGATGGCGGAGGATCTAGGCATCACACGACAGACAATTAATGCCATCGAAAAAGGAAAATACAATCCCAGTTTAGAGCTGGCTTTTCGGCTGCTTGCGTATTTTGATGTCCCGTTTGAAGAGCTATTTTATATAGAGGAGGAGTAGCATATGCGAAAGATGAAGAAGCGCTATGAACTTTTGGTATATATATTCATTACTCTTTGTTGTTTCCTGGGTTTATGGCTTGGCTTAAAGCTTATCGGCGAAGATTTACCGTCGGGCAAATCATTGCTCGTACTAATTCTGGTCGGAATAGCCGGTGGCATCGGGTTGCCTATGCTGGTCAGCTGGTTAAGAGATAGAAAACGGCAGCCAGAAATGGATGAGCGTACAGTTAGAATGCTGAAGGATTATTTATTAGCTGCTACTGCAGGAGTGTGGCTGCTTTCAGGTATACTGCTGCTCGTACTTTTTGGAATAGGCTACGAAACAGTTGAGCTTGGCTTGATTGCAGTATATGGCATAGGCATTGTATTTTTGATGACAGTCGGATTATTCGTAGTAAAACGGTTGTAACCATAGCTGTATGAGGAGGAGTGAAACGATGGACTACAAAACGAATGTCATGCGTATGCTGGATCAAAAGAAAATACCATACAAATCCTATAGTTACGCCGATACAGATGCGATCAGCGGTACAGAAGTGGCTGAGGTGTTAGGACAGAATCCAGCTCAGGTGTTCAAAACGCTGGTTACAGTCAGCAAAGCAAACCAGTATTATGTATTTGTTATCCCAGTCGAAAAAGAGCTGGACTTAAAGCGGGCAGCTGCGAGTGTTGGAGAGAAATCGGTACGAATGCTGCCGGCGAAGGAATTGCTTTCGTTAACTGGATATGTTCATGGCGGCTGTTCACCAATTGGAATGAAAAAGGTTTTCCGGACTGTTGTGCACGAAACTGCTTCAGAACACGAGACCATCATTTTCAGTGCAGGCAAAATCGGTTATCAGGTAGAACTTTCCTTAGAAGACTTGAATAAAATTCTCCCTCATAAAGTAACTTCGTTAACCGAGTAGAATACGGTTCCAGCTTCCTCGAGGAGTGGAGCCTTTTTATTTTCCATGTTTGTTTTTCGGTGTATAGTTAGCACAATATCGCATTAGTTACTTTTGGGATACTAAATAACCTTGATGTGCCTACTTCTAAGATTTACTTTGTCATACTATGATGGAATAAGAATACTACACCTAAAATGCACAACAAAGTAATGGCGAACTGGTGCCTACATAAATCCAGTAATTTCAACGTACACTGATAAAAAAGGAGAAAGATGATGACTGAAATGAAACTAGAATCGAAAGCCATTTCGATCTTAAAAGATAAAATTGAACTTATTCCGACAGCTGAGGGAGCCATTTATCTCGTCGGCCCAATAAAGCTGCCTGTTAACCTTTACGGAGAAACAGTTACCTTCCAATGGTATTGCTGGCTGAATTGTGAGGAAGTGGCCAAAGATTATGAAGAAGTTATCGCAAAATTATCTGACATGAATCTGGCGGAAATGCAGCAGTCCAGTGTGTTGGTTTATGGCGACTTTGCCGAAGATGAAGATGCGCTGATCCGAATGCATTCTATCTGCCATACGGGTGATATTTTTGGCAGCAAACGCTGTGATTGCGGCTTCCAGCTGAAGCAGTCTATGCAGCGAATTATTGAGCATGGTACAGGTGCACTGTTTTATTTGGCAAACCATGAAGGTCGCGGAATTGGGTTGTTCAGTAAAGCAATGGCATACATCCTGCAGGAAAATGGCTATGACACGGTAGAAGCGAATGAAAGTCTTGGTTTTGTGGATGATTCCCGTGACTATACTGATGCCATTCAAGTACTGAAAGCATTGCGCACGAAGCCTGTTACGCTAATGACGAATAATCCGCGTAAATTGGCAGCGATGGAACAAGCAGGTATGCAGCTGTCCGGACGCTCAGCGCTATGGGGAGATGTGTCTGAGTTCAACGAGAATTACCTAAAGACAAAGATCGTCCGCTCTGGCCACCTTGGCGATGAGGAGATTTGCAGCAATGACTGATCACTCATTTTATATGGATTTGGCGTTGCAGAACGCCAAGGCAATGAAAGGACAAACCGATCCGAATCCGCTTGTAGGGTCCGTTATTGTGAACGACAATCATATTGTTGGTATTGGTACTCATTTAAAGGCCGGTGAACCGCATGCCGAGATTCATGCTATCCGGATGGCGGGAGAAAAAGCAAAGGGCGGGACGATTTATGTCACGCTCGAGCCTTGTTCCCATCATGGACGGACAGGTCCATGTGCGGTGGCAATTAAAGAGGCGGGAATTAAAAAAGTGGTCATTGCCACGCTTGACCCGAACCCAGTTGTTTCCGGGAACGGAGTGAAAATTCTTGAAGAAGCTGGTATTGAAGTGACTATCGGTGTCCGGGAAGAAGAAGCCCGCAAGATGAATGAGGTATTCAATAAATTCATCGTCGAGAAAAAGCCGTTTGTCACATTAAAGGCAGGAACAACATTAGACGGTAAGATTGCTACACATTCGCTTGATAGCAAGTGGATCACATCTGCTGCTTCCAGACAGGATGTCCATCAGCTGCGCAATGAGAACATGGCAATTCTTGTTGGTGTGAATACGATTATTGAAGATGATCCAGAGCTGACAGCCAGAATACCGAACGGACGGAATCCGATCCGAATCATTTTGGACTCCACTTTGCGCATACCGATGGATAGCAAAGTAGTCACTGATAAATTGGCAGAAACTTGGGTTTTCACAAGCCAGAAAGCAGATGAAGAGAAGGAGAAATTACTCTCGTCTCAAGGAATAAAAATATTCCGGACAAGTGGGTCACATCGTGTGGATGTGAAAGAAGTAGTTGAGACACTAGGCGAGCAGCTTATTTCCTCTGTTTTGATTGAAGGAGGAGGAAGCGTCCATGCCTCATTCCTGGAGAATTATTTGATTGATAAAGCAGTGCTTTACTTCGCTCCGAAATTGGTTGGCGGGAAAGATGCGCCAACTTTCCTGGAAGGAACAGGTTTTGCTAAAATGGCTGATGCGGTTGAATTGACCGATACAGACATCATTAAAATCGGACAAGATTTCAAATTTATCGGCTATCCTCGCTATGAAAAAGGGGATATAGAACATTGAAATTAGGTTTTGACATTGATGATACACTCATCAATCTGCGGGAGCATGCCTTCCATATTTATAATAAAAAACTGAATCAGAACATTTCGCTTGATGTGTTTCAGAAGCTTGAACGAGTCGAGATACATGAACCATTCGGACTGACGGATGAACAAGGATCAGAAATGTGGAACGCCACCTTGGAAGAAATCTATTATACTACTTGTCCGCCTTTCCCAGATGCTGTCGAGCTATTGCAGGAACTGGATCGGGAAGGGCATGTGATTTACTATATTACCTCAAGACCAAAAGAGCATGGCGAAAGAACAATGGAATGGCTCCGTGCACTAGGATTTCCGATTAAAGAAGAACAATTCTTCTATGGCATGCAGGATGAAGAAAAGGTACATATCATCAAGAAACTCCAGCTCGATTATTATTTTGATGATAAGCCACATGTACTGAATACGCTGCTGGAGGATTCTACAACAAAAGTATTTGTAAAAGATCAGTCTTATAATCAGCTTGTAAAGCTGCCGCGAATAATCGATTTATCTGAAATAAGAAATATGGTACAAAATTAATAGGAGGATTGACGGTGATTTGCCGTCAATCCTTTTTTGTTTTAGGAAATAGGCAGGAAATAAGTATCTAATAGAGAAGTAAAATTAAATAGCAAATTTCTATTATAGGATATGTAATAGAATCACATGAACGAGGGGGAGGAGTAACTATGGGCCTGGTTTTGTCAATCACAGATAAAGATTTTAGCGAGCTGCTGCAAGACTTCTATGATGTGATGAAACAGGAAAAACAAGAGGAAGCAGCAATGCTGGCAGATATAATTGACACAATGAAGAAGGACATTAGATTAGAGGAAGTGTTAATTAAAGCAGATTTGCTTACCATTCGGTACCAGGTGATGCAGGGGGAATTGCAACCTGCAGGATATCTATTGGAAGAGTTTGAGGAGCGAGGGCATGACCTTTCGCAACAGAATGAATACTTCTATAAATATTTTAAAGGGCAAGTTCTCTTCAAAAAGAAAAGATGGAAAGAAGCATTAAGATATTATGAACAAGCTGAGCTTTACATAACAGAGGATGAAGAAAAAGCAGATTTTTATTATAAGCTATCTCATGCTTATTATCGCACTGGTATTCCCGCATTATCAGTACTGAACGCGAATAAAGCGCTTCGTTATGCAGCATCATACAAGCAGCAATATCATCTTGCTAAATGCAAGCTGCTGCTCGGACTGAATCATCTGGAAATACGGAACTTCGAACAAGCCGAGTTTCTTTTATACGAAGCACTCGACAGCCAGCATAATATTGATGAAACGTCTCTTGATCTGGCATCAATGGTTCATCACAATTTAGGATTGCTTCATTTTGTGCAGCGAAAGTTTGAAAAGGCAGTCGACTACTTTGATCAAGCTGTACATGCCACCCCTTGCTCTCATTACTTGAAGAGCCTCTACTATCTGACAGAATCCCTCTTCCGTGTCAATCACCACTCAGAAGCAATGAAATACTACCAAATCGGCCTTACTAAGAGTAAGGAAAAGAAGGATATGGTCTATCAATGGGCTTTCGCTATGCTGCACAAGCAATTTGTCGATTGTGACAATTTTGAAGCGGTATGGGCAGAAGGCATTGCTTATTATAAAGCTATTGATGATAGCGAAAGTGTCCATTATTATAGCTTGCGCATGGCGGATTATTACACGCTAAAAGGAGAAGAAGAGAAGGCGAATTACTATTATCGGCTTGCTGTATTATGAAAGCTAATTTATCTGGTAGGATTTTCTGCCTGTTACCTAAGAATCATGAAAAACCAGCATCTGACTATATAGTGGCTATCTAGGAGAATCTTTTAAAATATTCTAAAATTATTACTATTATATTAAGATTTTCGTATAAATATTCCATTTTTTGTTTTTCCTTTTATACTAGAGCTGTGGAAGTGCTGAACCACATCGGTTTACAAACTTTGGCAGCGATAGGAGAGGAAAAAAATATGATCAACACCTTACGTCACAGTAAGGGAGCGGCAGTCGTTTTCCTAGTGATCAGATTATATCTTGGGTACACGTTCCTGTCCGCCGGCTTAGGTAAGCTGATGAGCGGAAACTTTGATGCAAGCGGATTTGTCCAAGGTGCGTTAGCGCGCTCGGACGCCGGTGTCATCCAGAGCTGGTGGGGAAGTTTCTTAGAAGAAGTAGTCCTTCCAAATGCAGAGGTTTTCAGTTTCCTTGTTATGTGGGGAGAGACTCTGGTCGGATTGGCACTGCTGCTTGGTGCATTCACTGCATTTGCAGCTTTTATGGGAATATTAATGAATATCTCATTCCTATTAAGCGGTGCGGTTGGGCAAAATTTGATATTTATCATCTTGGGCTTAGTGCTGATCATCGGCGGGACAAACGCTGGACGGTACGGCATTGATCGCTGGATCATGTCTTCTCTGCGTAACAAAGGAAATGACAGGTCAGCCAGAAACAGCAAAAGACAACTTATATAATAAAAGAGAACACGCGCTTGTCGCGTGTTTCTTTATGCAGGAAAAAAAATCTTGTTGAAATAAGTCAATGTGTGTAGTACAGTTAAAAAGGTTTTTTAATTGCATACAAATCCTCATCATTTGATGAGGTAGAGGTTGCAGCTGTTATTAGTACAGACTAGGAGATCAGGAGAGATCGTTGATTAGACTGAAAAGGAACAGCTGCCGAAGCTGGATGGATTCTCCAATCCTACTGGCTGGGCCTGCTCCCGAATAGGGGCAGGACTGTCACGTCAGTCGCAAAGCTGGCGTGTTGCGCTATCTTTGTGAGAATGATGCTGTTTATAAGTAAAGGCCGTTCCGATAGAGCAAACTATCCGGGATGGTCTTTTTTCGTATCTATAGCGCAACGGACGAAGAAACAGAGAGGGGAAAGAAAGTGAGTAACAATACGAAACAAACGGGCTTACGCAGAGCACTGAAAGCTCGTCACTTAGGGATGATCTCCCTTGGCGGTACAATTGGTACAGGATTATTCCTGGCCAGCGGAGGAGCCATTAGCAGTGCAGGACCAGGAGGAGCATTGCTTGCATATGCGCTAATTGGCTGTATGGTATTCTTCTTGATGACAAGCTTGGCGGAAATGGCAGCATTCATGCCTGTATCCGGAAGCTTCAGCACATATGGATCACGTTTTGTCGACGAATCGTTTGGATTTGCACTAGGCTGGAACTATTGGTTCAACTGGGCTATCACAATTGCAGCGGAGCTTGTTGCTGTTACATTGATAATGGGATTCTGGTTCCCGGATACTCCATCATGGATCTGGAGTGCTATCAGTCTTATCATCATGTTCTTATTGAATTATATTTCTGTTAAAGGGTTCGGTGAATCCGAATATTGGTTCGCTTTGATCAAAGTCGTTACTGTCATCATTTTCATCATTGTCGGTTTATTGATGATCATTGGTATCCTTGGCGGCGATTCACCTGGATTCTCCAACTTCACTGTAGAAGACGCACCATTTAATGGCGGCTTTCTTGCATTGCTTGGCGTATTCATGGCTGCTGGCTTCTCTTTCCAAGGAACAGAGCTGCTTGGAGCAGCTGCCGGAGAAGCAGACAATCCGAGAAAATCGATTCCGAAAGCAATTCGTTCGGTCTTCTGGCGTATTCTGTTGTTCTACATCTTGGCTATCTTCATTATCGGGATGCTCATTCCTTATACAACAGAGAGTCTTGCAAGTGATGATGTCCGTCTAAGTCCGTTCACACTTGTGTTTGAAAAAGCTGGAATCGCGTTTGCAGCATCTGTTATGAACGCTGTTATCCTTACGGCTGTATTATCTGCCGGTAACTCCGGCATGTATGCCAGCACACGGATGCTTTGGAACTTGGCGAAAGAAGGGAAAGCACCAGCTTTCCTTGGTAAACTTAACAAAAACGGCGTGCCTGTAAACGCATTGATTGCTACAGCAGCAGTAGGCTGTGTTGCTTTCCTAACATCTTTCTTCGGAAATGGTGTTGTGTACACATGGTTGTTAAACGTGTCAGGTATGGCTGGCTTTATTGTATGGGTTGGTATTGCTGTTAGTCATTATCGATTCCGAAAAGCATATCTTGCTCAAGGAAATGACATCAAGGATTTGCCATACACAGCTAAATTCTATCCGATAGCGCCGATACTTGCCTTTGTGCTATGTATCATCGTCATTATCGGTCAGAGCTTCACTGCTTTCACTGCAGATGGAATTGAATGGGGCACTTTAATTGCTTCTTACATCGGTATTCCAGTCTTCCTGCTTTGCTGGCTCATTTTTAAAGTGAAAAAGAAAACGAAGGTGCACAAACTGGAGGAAGTTGATTTGACAACTCCGGCACATGAAACAGCACCAGAATAAGTAAAAGCTGCCGGGAGACCGGCAGCTTTTTTTATAAGAGATTCTTTATTGGGAAAATGTTAACTAACCTTAGTATTTGGGGTAATTTATAAGTAATGACGTAGATTTAACACGAAATAACTTCCAGCTTAATCCAAAGTAACAGTAAACGGAAATATGTGATATTTTTATGTATTTTTTTGTTTGATTTTATTACTAATTTCCTAATTTTCTTGTTTCTTTATTCTATTTACAAGTTATACTGAATTAGAGGTGAATATATGAAAATTGCAATTGTGACAGACAGTCTTACTAACTTGAGAGAAGAGGATTTACAGAGATATCCTTTTATATATTACGCGCATTTAAATGTTGTTGTAGATGATAAGTCTTATATTGATTTAAAAGAGATTACGAATGATCAGTTATTTCGTTTTATAGATGAGGGAGCTTCCTATTCTTCTTCCTTGCCGTCACCAGAAGTGTTTGTAACCCTATATGAAAAACTATTGGCAGAATATGATGCTATAATCAGTCTTCATTGTACAGAAAATGTAAGCGGTACCGTCAATTCCGCCCGTATAGCAAGGGATTCCATCGAAGGTGCAAAAGAAAAAATTACCGTCATCGATTCGAATACAGCTTCTATTGGAGTAGAAAATATCGTCATTAAAGTGTGTGAGCTCATGGAGCAAGGTAAGTCACTTGATGAACTATTAAAGGTAATTGAATATTACCGCACACATGGACAGCTGTACCTTACGATTAATGACCTGACAACGCTAGTACGTACTGGCCGCATTTCGAAAACAGCTTCAAGGATCGGAAACTTATTGCATATTAAACCAATTATCGGATTTGAGAATGTGAAATTAGAGGTTATGGGTAAGGTTCGTACTAAGAAACGTCTGTTAAAATGGATGCTGGAAAGATTACGACATGATATTGAGGAATCAGGAAAACAAGTTGTTCGTATTACACACGTGAATTCCATTGATCTTGCCACGGAGCTAAAGCATGCGATGGAAACATGCGGAGATAGAGTAGAAGTATTTATCAGCAATGAAATCAGTTCTGTCATGGCAATTCATTTTGGAAGAGGCGGAGTTGGAGCAAGCTGGATGCCTGCGAATTATTCTGTTTAGCAAACTGTTTGTGATATTAATCAATAGTATATATAAAACCCTCGAACAATTATATTGGTCGAGGGTTTTATTATGCTGTATGTAGCTTTTAGTATTAAGGCTGCTTTTCTGTACTCTTCAATATAACGAACCCTATCTTCGTGAAAAGATAGAGTGTAAAGATGATTATTAGAGTCCTGCCTATAACATCACCATCGGTCATGTCAAAGCTGCTTTGATACAATAAATGACTGTTAAAACAAAGATAAACTGCGATTAAAAGAGGAATGCTAATGAATAATACAGCAATGGCACGTTTGGCTTCCCAACTCATTATAATCAGCCCTTTCATATATGATCCTTTTCAATATTATAAAAAATCAGGTAAGTGATTCTTATACATGTTCAGAGCATTTTTGCTTATTTCTAAAGTGTGGATTGTCTTTGCATTGGGTGCAGCGTAGATAATAGGATAATCTATTTCACTATAATCTTCATTAATTCGGAATGCTAATTGCTCTTCGTCCAGATAAAATTCAGATTGTATGCCAGGTTTGTTTCCGCGTACGTCTAAACGGATCCACCTATTTAAGTCTTTCATAAAAACTCCATTTAAAGCATGAATGCAATAACCTTTGTCTGGTGTATCGAATAGGGTCAATCTTTGGTAGCAAAAGCCAGTAGGAATATCTAATGACCTTAACATAGCGGCAAACAAGTTAGACTTTGCATAACAAATACCTTCTTCATATGTAAGTACATCTGAAGCTTTGCAAGTCACCCGTGGGCTTTGAATATCCCATGAGTGCGCTATATTGTCACGGACGTAATTGAATACCACTCTGACTATGTCTGATTCGGACATTTGAAATGAAATCAGCTCACTTACCTTCTCCTTGATCAGAGGGTGTGAGAAGTCTATTACATCTGATTCCATTAAGTAGTCATCGTAAGAATGTTTCTCGGGTATTAAATTCAAAGTATCTCCCTCCCATAATACATATGTATAAATATACCAATAAAAGTAATCAAAGGATTCTTTAATTTTGATTGTTCTAAGTCATTCTTATATGCGCATATTAATGGTTGTCGAAAGCAATTTACATTTTTATTCTAATACTCAATTAATCCGAGTAACCCGATAAGGTATATTGACAATCTGCTCGCTGTCTGGTAAACTTTCTGAAAACTGTATATGTTTCTTATCTAGAGAGGTGGAGGGATATGGCCCTGTGAAACCTCAGCAGCAGGTCTGACAACAGATACTGTGCTAATTCCATCGGTTCATAGCCGGCAGATAAGATGAATAGAGGAAGCCTCTCGACGCATCTTGCACGAGAGGCTTTTGTATTTGTCCCGCTGCCTACAGAAAGGGGAAGGCAACATGTTTGAATTGATTCGGGAACTGTCTAAGTATAAAGGGTACAATCAGTCCTTTGTTTCACAGATCGTCGATAAGATTACACCGTTCGCGGATGAGATGCACTTTGACAGTCGGGGGAATCTTATTGTCCGTAAATATGGAGAAAAGTATTCGCCAAAAATCACTTTGCTTGCAGAGGTGAAGGAGGAAATTTACGTTGTATCATCCATTACAGAGTCAGGTTCTCTTGTAGCGGATGCGAATTATTTTTCCCTCACCTATGCTCAAGGCCAGACTGTTCAAGTCGAGACAAAGAATGGATTAGTGCAGGGCGTAATTATGGCAGGGGAAACAGGGCAGCATGCGGCTGTGATCGACATCGGCGCCAACTCGAAAAACGATGCGCGCGAGATGGGTGTTGAGCCTGGCAACCATGTTACGCTATATGATGATTTCCTGTATCTTGGTGACGAAGTGAGCGGAAGAGTCGTCGGAAAAGGATTGGATAATAAAGTGGCACCGGCAATTGCGATTAATCTACTGCAGCAATGGGATACAGCTGAAGGGGAAATCACTATTATCTTCTTTCCGTTTCATAACAAAAAGCAACTTACCTATCAGCTCGAAGGGGAAGCAGCCTTTTTCATCGGATCCGTCCCGCGTCAAAGAATAGCGCACAAAAGCCGAGGAGCCATCGAATTAGGAAGCGGAGTTGCCATCAAAGTGGCAGACAAAACGATTCCGATCAATCAGACATTAAAAAATCAGCTGGTCGATTTGGCCATAGCTCATGATATTCCATTTCAGCTGGAATTTTTATTTCGGCATCGCTATAAAAAGCTATCTACTAAAATTCCAGTCAGCGTCCTAAATATCCCGATAGAGCATCTTGATCAGACGACTCAGGTCGTGTCAGTAAAGGACTTGGAGGATACAAATCAGCTGATTCAGACTTATCTTTTACGAAGCAAAGAATTACAATTTTAGTTTGTGGTAAAATTCCCCATTCCTGTTTAATTTCCAGTATACTGAAGCTAACAGTATAGAGGAGGCGGTTCAGTATGAAAAAGACAAATGCAGCATACAAGTCGCAAAGCAGGAGTGTCACAGCAATCAGCTAAAGGGGAGCTTTTATTGAAGCAAGCACTATTGATTATTGACGCACAGCAAGCACTGGTTGAAGGCGGAGCAGGAGAGAGACCTGTTTATCGTAAAGAAAACTTGATTGAGCAAATAAATCTAGTGATCACGAAAGCAAAAAAAGCAGACGCCGCAATTCTATTCGTCCGTGATACAGATGTAGCAGAAGGGAAAGGTGCCGGATTTCAAATTCATCCGGGTATCCAAGTGCCAGAAAAAGCGCCTGTCTTTAACAAGCAGGCAACAAATGCTTTCTATGGAACAGGTTTGCTGGAACATGTAAAAGAAGAAGGTTTCACACATCTTGTCATCATGGGCTGTGAAACCCAGCATTGTATCGACACGGCGGTTCGTACTGCAACCGTACAAGGGATGGATGTAACACTCGTGGCAGATGGCCATTCCACAGCCGGCTCCGATGTTCTGACTGCAGAGCAAATCATTCAGCATCATAATCAGATTCTGCACGGTCACTATAACGTCGACCATTTCTCTGTTGTCCGGCAGGCTGAGGAAGATTTGTTTGTACCGACACATGATTCGTATCGTTGAGTTTAATATAGGACTTAAAAACAGATGATTTGCAGAGAGGGTTGATGTAGTGGGTTTTTGGTATTTACTACTACTTTTGATAGGTATCATTTTGTTTGTTATAGGAATCATGAAAAAAGGTGTTTCTGCAGCTGTTAAGGCAGTAATTTTGTTGTTTGTTATTGGAATCTTATTCATAGTGGTGTCAATAGTCTTATTGATGCCTGGTAGTTCCGATATTATTGCTGAACTTTTGAAAATGGAATAAGATTAACGGCTTTTGTTGAATAATGAAGATCGTCAATCTGGCGGTCTTTTTTTCCGTTCAAAAACTGACTAGCTGCAGAATGAAAAACGTAGTATTCGTCAACGGTGAATGTCTGACCGAAACGAAGTGAAGGGAATAATTGATAGGTGTATTTTAGAGAATGTAAGAAAGTACTGACTACGTTTTGTTAATATATTTAAATATTACCTTCTGAGAACAGAATAAATATCTGAATAATCAAATAAGTGTGTTATATGATCTCACAACATAGATGCATCCATCATGGTATTTCGACATAATTAACCCATAATCCGTCTTAAATACATCTTTTCAGGAGGTATTCTATTGGGCTTTGAAGCTTTACTAACGGAGATTAGCGGTTATTTATGGAGTGTACCAATGCTGATTTTCATCGCTGTGGTTGCTGGGGTTTATACAATTGCATCCGGGTTTCTGCAGGTAAGATATGTGAAGGACATGGTTGTGCACACGTTTACCGGGAAAAGTTCTGAATCAGGCGTTTCGCCCTTTCAATCGCTGGTTATTGCGCTTTCAGGCAGAGTTGGTACAGGGAATATAGCAGGGGTTGCGACTGCTATCGCAGCAGGAGGCCCTGGGGCTGTGTTCTGGATGTGGTTCATTGCTTTCTTTGGATCTGCGGCTGCTTTTGCGGAGTCGACGCTTGCGCAGATTTATAAAAAGAAAGTGGATGGCGAGTATCGCGGGGGACCAGCCTATTATGCGGAGAAAGGGCTTGGATGGAAATGGTATGGCTATATTTTTGCGGTGGTTGCAGCTGTGTCTACCTGTCTTTTAACACCAGGTGTGCAGGCAAATGCAATTGCTGACAGCATGAATAATGCATTCGGCATCGGACCAGTAATCACTGGGATTGCTTTGGTTGTTATCACAGGATACGTCATCTTTGGCGGTGTCCGCAGAATAGCCTTCTTGGCTTCATATGTTGTTCCAATCATGGCTTTATTTTATCTAATCGTTGCTGCTATTGTTATCTTCGCGAATATCGAACAGGTTCCAAGTACATTTGCGCTAATTTTCAGCAGTGCTTTCGGTGTTGACTCTGCATTTGGCGGTATGATTGGTGCAGCCATAAGCTGGGGAGTAAAACGCGGCTTATATTCCAATGAGGCAGGGCAGGGAACAGGAGCGCAGGCAGCGGCGGCTGCAGAAGTTTCCCACCCAGTAAAGCAGGGCTTGGTACAGTCCTTCTCAGTTTATATTGATACACTGCTTATTTGTACAGCAACTGCACTGATGATATTGATGACAGGTAATTATAGTGTAACAGATCCGGATGGCGGCTATATTGTCGACTATACAAATGGAATGGAAGCAGGTGCAGGCTATACGCAGGCAGCAGTAGATGGAGTGCTTGGCGGATTCGGATCGCCATTTGTGGCAATCTCTCTATTTCTCTTTGCCTTTACTACACTCGTTGCTTATTTCTATATTGCTGAGACGAATCTGTTTTATATCGTCAGGGGTAAATCAAGGAAGGTTTTCTCCAATATTTTAAAGGTATTATTCTTGGCGGCGATATTCTTCGGCACTGTACGCTCGGCAACCTTTACTTGGACACTAGCGGATATAGGACTTGGATTAATGGTTTGGGTAAACTTAATAGCTGTCATCCTGCTGTATAAACCGACGATGATCGCACTCAAGGATTATAAGGCACAAAGGAAGCAAGGGCTTGATCCCATATTCCGTCCTTCAAAAGTCAATATTGAAAATGCCGATTATTGGGTGGAACGTGAAGAGGAAGATGAAAAGCGTAGGAAGACAATGTAACGAAAACCTTTCCGCAGTCCCGGAAGGTATTGTGAAGCATTAAAATAAAATGAGAATATCCCTTTGAATCGGAGAACGAGGCATACACCTCGTTCTTTTCTTATGACAAGAAGCAATCGGATAAAGAAGAGCATTTGAAACAGCATTTCGCCCATGTTCACAAATCTGTAATAGGAATATTGCGAATTTGTGAAAACGTTCACAATGGTGCGCGCAATATCTTTTTTTCGCTTATACTACAAGTGTAGAAGGAACAGCGCTAATCCATCTCAATCTATTATGTGAAATGTTTAACAAACTATTTTCATGAATGGAGTGTTGAAGAAAATGATCATACAGTGGATTCGAAACAGTAAAGCAGCAGCGGGACTTTGGGCAGTTATCCGAATTTACCTTGGCTATAGCTGGTTAACAGGCGGACTGGGCAAACTGACAGGCGGCGGTTTTGATGCAAGTGGCTTCCTGCAAGGCGCAGTCGCACAAGCCGGCGGAGATCATCCAGCGGTGCAAGGCTGGTGGGCAGTCTTCCTGGAACAAGTCGCATTGCCAAACGCAGGGTTGTTCAGCTTCCTTGTTATGTGGGGAGAGATACTTGTAGGAATCGCACTTATACTCGGAGTCTTCACTAACTTCGCTGCTCTTATGGGAATAACAATGAACTTCGCTTTCTTGTTCAGTGGCACCGTCAGCACAAACGCCCAAATGGTCTTGCTAACTATCTTCTTACTTGTCGCAGGAGCTAATGCCGGACGATATGGACTGGATCGCTGGGTAATGCCTTATCTAAGAAATCACTATCCAAAACACACAACTAAAACACCGACGAAGCCGATTGCTTCTTAAATGATAATGATATAGAACCTACCGTTTTGTAGCGGTAGGTTTTTTTGTTATGTGTAAATGGAAATGAAACCCATTATTTATTGAATCGTACAGATAATATCAGTTACATTATTAGGAAAGGATTGAAAACATGATTATACTCTTGGATGTATTCAGTATTCTGATGCTGTCTTCCATTTCGGGCTCTTATTCTGAGGATGATACGCAGCACAATATCGAGAACTTGAAAAAGACAGATTGGTTCCAGCAGTATTTGAAGCAACAGCCGTATCGGGATTTGCTTATTTCTGATAAGGATGTGAGAAAAGTTATTGGGCGACTGAATAATAAGAAGCTGGCGAAGAATCCGCAAAGAGAAGCTTATCAGCGTATTGTCACAAAAGCATTGCAGCAGAAGTTTTTTGTTTCTCAGTAAGATAATAATGCAAAAGAAAGAGGATACTCATGACAAAAATACAGGTGACAGGCATCTCATCATGCGGCAACTCTCCTAAGAGTGAGCTAATTCGTCAGCTGACAGTTGACGCATTTCTGCAGCAACATGAACAGTTAGAAGAGAAACTTGCCGCAGATTGCACAGTGGAGCTAGCTGGTAGGGATGTATATGTTGGTCATAAGAATATCTTATCTATGTTAACTCCTTTGCAGAGTATCACATCTTTACATATTGCCAATGCTTTTACTCACGGCAAGCAAGGAGCAGTGAACGGTTCTTTCAAAAAAGATACACAGACATACTCTTTCGCGCTAATTTTTACATTCACAAGTGCGGGAAAGAATGCGAAAGTGCAGCAAATATCCTGCTATGTGATGAAAGAGAGGAACCACGCATAAATGCTGGTTCCTCTTTTTAGTATCTAATTCAATCTTGGATCATACATCAGCTGCAAATCAACTCCAAAGGGATCTCGCACAATAGCATACGCTTCACTGAACATATTCGCCGATAGCGGACGTATAACATTCACACGAGTGTCACTCGTTATATTCTGATAGAAACGTTTTACCTCCGTTAAGTCTGCACTTTGAATACAAAGAGAAAAGTTATTTCCTGCTTGATATTTCTCCTTAGGCTCCATTGTCTCTTCCGCAATCATTACTTTCGTTTTTCCAATTTGCAGCACAGAGTGCGAGATAAGCTCCTTGTTTTCTTCTGTAAGCTCCATGAAGGGATCACGCTGTGTCATGTCTGTATAAGTCACAAGTAAAAGTTCCTCTGCTTGCAAGTTGCGCTTATAGAATTCAATCGCCTCTTTAGCCTTTCCATTCATTGATAGAAAAACTGCTATCTCCAATGTCATAAAAAAACACTCCTTTTCCTGTTAACAGTTTTAGCTTACAGTAAAAAGGTATCAATTCATGACACCTATTAAGGAGCTTTTATCATGCGTAAATCAGAAAGATTGCAGGACATGCTGCAGTACATAAATGAGAAGAAGCAATTTAACTTAAAAGACTTGATGGAGGAGTATGGTATATCCAGAAGCACAGCCATTCGAGATGTCCAGGCACTTGAAATGCTCGGAATGCCGATCTACGCGGAACACGGTCGAAACGGAAAGTACGTTGTCTTAGATAATCGCGTCATTTCGCCAATCACTTTTACTGCAAATGAACTATACGCCATTTACTTTGCGATGCTAACGTTATCGGGATATAAGGAAACACCATTTGAACAGGAGATAAATAGCTTGGAAGAGACCTTTCGGAGTGTCTTACCAAGCGGTATAAAAGATAGAGTGAAAAAGATGAAGGATTCGGTAAAGCTGGATACACCCAGCCATAGTAATGAGGCACCTTATCTTAAAGAAATCCTAAAAGGTATCATGGAGGAGAAGATCTATACAATTTCCTATCGAAAAGAAGAAATCCGAAGTATGACAGTACAGTTTGTTACACTGCAGGCGAAATTCGGACAATGGTATGCGAAAGTCTACAATATGAATTCAAATCGTATCCAGACTGTTCGCTGCGACAAGATAGTGCAATTGAAAGAGTCAGAAGAGAACCAGCCGCAGGAATTACAGTATCTTCTTTCACTTTTAAAAACGTATCATCCTCAACCAGGAGCGACCAGGTTCACTGTAGAAGTTACAGAACGAGGTAAGGATATATATGATAAAGAAAATTATCCGTCCATGAGTCTTGAGAAGACAGGAAATAACTTTACGATATCTGGCTATTATAATGTAGATGAAGCGGCATTTATTGCGGAGTATTTTTTACGTTTTGGTAGATCTATCATATCAATTCAACCTTCTGCGCTACAGCTGGCAATTCAAAATAAGCTACAATTATTTATTATGCACTTGGACAAAATAAACTAGCGATTGGTGCTAGTTCAATAGAGGTAAATACAAAGTTAGAAGAGATGCTTTGTATCCGGTCAGCTTCATAATGGGTGGCTATTTCCATTATACATGGCGTGTGGTATTACTTAGATAGTAGAGCTTTTCCATCGAAGAAAAGAAATTGATTTGAAGGGGGATAAAGCGATTGATGAAATCACTAAATCTTATAGAAAAAGCTAAATCAGGAGACAGAAATGTACTCAGAGATAATAAATGGCTGCAGTATCTATATCTTACGAAAGAGCAACATATCAATTTAGAACAAGTGGATTCACTCGAGCGGATGCCAGAAAATCCAATCCTGCCTTATGTGGAGCGGACGCTACTTGTTTTAAGTGAAATGGATCTGCCATTGAAAGAGAAAAGCATTATTGAGGAAGTCCTAGTTTGGTCAGAAGTTGCAAAAGGCGGCATGAGGCATAATAGAAGGATTTGGAGAGAGAATGGCTTTCAACTCGACATACATAATATTGGTTCCGCACAAATATACGCTGCAGAACAAATGCATTTATCGCTTCACCAACGAGATCTAGAGAAAGAGGAATTAATCTATACCCTTATCCTAACTCATGGATTATTTGGTCAGTTTATACGAGGAGAGGTTCGTTATAAACAGTTACAGCCGTTAATTCATTGGGTTGAGGAACAAAACAATATAGACGTAAATATAGAAGTTGTTCTCAATAAATTAAATCAATGCATTATTCAAGGTGTCTCGAATGACATATGGGATAAGGTGAAAGACGACACTGGGCGCTTAATCTCTTCGATTGTGAATAAAGAACAACTAAAAGAACTCCCGCTAAAAGTGAGGATAAGAAGACTGCGACAATCTTCTATCCAAAAGGGAGAGAATTTTGATAAGCAATATGATCAATATATGAAGAATGAACACTTAAATAAATACATAGAAGGCTTCTTTAAGAAAACAGATATGTGGTATGTAGAATCTGCATTGCAAGAATTTTCTTTGGAAGAGTTCTTAAAGATATTCATCCTCATATATCAAAAAATAAACCCACTTTCTATTCAGCAAGTGAGCTTCGAGTCCTTTATGAAGGATATTTACTATGATTATAAAGGCAAAAAATCTATCAACCTTTATAAGAAGCGTATAATCGAATCTTATCTAAATGAATTCTCCTTAGAAGATCTTTTACAAGGAAAAAATTCTGTAAATGAGCATGTTGAGCTACAAACAGAACCAATGGACCTTTTTGGTCAAATTGTAGGCGTCCGTTTTCGTTATTCAGCAGCAGGAGAAAAATTAATTGAGTTTTGCCAGGAAGCAGAAAAGTCTCCTCATTATGAGCGAGCTACCATTCTACTCTATGATTTCTTCGGATTCCGAAAAGATGCCTTTGATCGGCTGCAAAATGAACAAACATACCTGACAGATATGAATAATGGCCAAGACCATAAAAGAATCATCTCTGATTACGCTACGGGTACATTGATGCTTGATATAGGTGCTGGCGGTGGAGTAATGCTAGATATCTTATCAGAAGATCACCCAGAAGCAGAGGTCGTCGGAATTGATGTCTCTACAAATGTTATAGAAGAACTGAACAAACGTAAAAACAGAGAAAATAAACGTTGGCAGGTAAAACAAGCAGATGCTTTGGAACTGAAAGATTACTATGATTCAGGAAGCATCGATACCATTGTCTTTTCCTCTATCCTCCATGAAATGTTTTCCTATATTCCGTACAAAGGGAAAAAGTTTAATCATGAAGTAATTATTCAAGCGTTGAAAAGTTCATTTGAAGTACTAAATGACGGCGGACGAATTATTATTCGGGATGGCATTATGACAGAGCCAAATGACATGCGTTATCTTAAATTCAAAGATGAAAAAGGACATGAATTCTTTAGTAGATACGTCAAAGATTTTAAGGGCAGAGAGATAGCATATGACGTTGTAGATGATGGAAATATCAAACTCGCGGTTAATGACGCCATGGAGTTCCTGTATACCTACACATGGGGAGAAGAAGCTTATCCACATGAAGTACAAGAACAATTTGGGTACTTTACTCCATCGGAATTTAAAAAGGCCATAGAGGAAGCATTAGGAGATAAGGCTCGGATAGTTGCATTTAAGCATTACTTACAAGATGGATATGAAGAGTTTCTCTCACCAAAAGTAAAAGTTATGGATGAACAAGGAGTAGAAGGTCTACCGGACAGCACTTGCTTTATCGTAATTGAAAAAGAATAAACGTCAAAGGAGTGGGATAAACCACTCTTTTTATTTTGAAAAAAGGTGCTTACACAAATTCAGTATAAGAATGAAGAAGGATATTATTATTCAACAATTATCTAAAAGGCCATTTGTAGACCTACTCCATCCTTTTATTGCTAATGCATCCCTTCTTGTATATTCTGGAAGTAAGTAGCAATGAAAGAGGAGTTGAGAAATCTTGAAATACAGCTTTACAGAAAAAGAAAGAAAACAAGTAATCTCTAATTTTATGCAAGACGGTAAAGTTATCAGTGTTCCTGCAAAAGAGAAAAAGAAGTATATCTTATCAACTGAATTTGCAAAGAAATTTGATGAAGGAAAAATCTATTCCGAGCAGGAAATTAACACTGAACTTCTAACTATGTTTTCAAGAGACGATTACGTCGAACAAAGAAGATATCTAATAACATTTGAATTATTTAAGAGGACATCTGATGGAACACAATACTGGTTGAATAGCGATGAAGATGTTGAGGTTGCAAAATAAATCTTAAGAGATCTACATAACAGCATGTCAGTCATCAATTGCTCACAATCTATAAAGGAGGCAATTATGATACATATAACACTAGCAAATCCAGACCATGTAGCAGGTATATCGAAAGTGTGCAGCGACGGTTATTGGGCTACGCACAGCGAAACGCGCTCGGAGAAATACATCCAAGGAGTTATCGAAGAGTTTTATAATCACGAGAGAATTTTAAAAGAAGTATCGGAGACGAGCAGAGATTGGGGCGGGTACTTTGTTGCGCTCGAAGATGGAGAAGTGCTAGGGGCTATCGGCGGTGGAATGATCGGTGAAGATATTGGGGAGGTTTTCGTACTTTATCTAGATCCTGATAGACGTAATGAGGGTATAGGAACGAAATTATTAGATGCCCTGACCAAACAGCAAAAAGAGCAGTTTAACGCCACGGAACAATGGGTATCCGTAGCAAAGGGAAATCAGAAGGGCATACCTTTTTATGAAGCGAGAGGATTCGTCGTCCAGCATGAGCGACCTGGCTATCATGATATAGAGGGAGAAAGTTATCCTGCCTTGAGATATTATCGGAAGATATAGCATATCCTGAATCTGTAGCGTGGCAAGCTTACATATAGAACAGGAATGAGGGAACGAAAAAACCAGCCTCAATCGGCTGGTTTTCCTCATTTCTTATTGTTCATTTTCTTGATTTTGAAATACAGACTGAAATATCGGAACGATGTGTAAAAATCAAATGCAGCAAACACTGCAAGTAAGATGCTGAAAATCGTCCAGTCTTTCGCTGCCTGTACGTCATGAATGGCCCAATAGACGAAGAAAACACCTATTACAAGGTAAAGTATCGCGGCGGGCAATGGCGATCGTATCATAAATTCTTATCCTCCAAAGATGATCATTTGCATATTTTCGAGTTGTTTCCGCATTCTTTCTATCTCTTCCATTCTTTCCGGGGTGAGATTAAACTGAATGATTACGACCATCAGATTCATCAAGCCGTGTGTGATGATTGGTACGATGATTCGCTTAGTTTGTACATATAAAGCTGCAAAAACGACACCCATAACGAAGTATTGCAATAGGTGTAAGAAGTCTCCATGTACGGCACCGAATACGAGTGCGGAGATAAGTACTGCTACGAAGAAGTTTGTTCGCTTGTAGATTTCGCCGAATAGTATTTTACGGAAAATGATTTCCTCCAACACTGGTGCGAATACAACTACGATTAGTGCGAACGCTGGAACTGCGCGAACTGCATCCATGATGCTAGACGTATTTTCTGAGCCTTGTGTAATTCCAAAAACATACGTCTCGATCAACCCTGCAATTATCTGTCCGGCATAGGCACCAAAGAAACCGATAATGATCCAGACAATCGTCATACCAGGACCAGTGGCGTTTCGCATAGCTGGTGTCCTCATGTCCTTACGCAGCATAAAGCAGACGATAATGACAGCGAGCAGGAAGGTGATCAGACTCCACCAATACGATATGGTCACAACATCCAGATTCTGCTCCCTCATCCAAGGAACGAAAGGAACAAGCAGGAATGCAGAGAGCTGCATCACAATATATGTCAATATGACGAACCAATAACGTGCTGGCAATATAACGACTCCTTCCGCCTTACTTATGTAGTTGGCATCTTACGTATTTTAACATAAGAAGCAGGTAAGTATGTAGCGGTGCGCATTGTAATTACCCTGTTAATTCGTCCAAGGCTTGGCAGGAGAAACAAGGAATTCGTCGAACAACTATCAGAGTGTCATGCTTGCATTCCGTTTTCGTTTTGATTATTATAATAACTGGGTTAGCACTCAACTAACTCGAGTGCTAAAAAACAAATTATCGATTATATAAGGAGGGTTTCTCACATGTTGAAGCCACTAGGCGATCGTGTCGTAATTGAACTTGTAGAGCAGGAGGAAAAAACAGCATTTGGTATCGTGCTTCCTGAATCTGCGAAGGAAAAACCGCAAGAAGGTAAAGTTGTTGCCGTCGGTAGCGGTCGTGTAACCGATAATGGAGAAAGAGTTGCGCTGGAAGTTTCAGAAGGCGATTTGATCATCTTCTCTAAATACTCTGGTACAGAATTGAAATATGAAGGTAAAGATTACTTAATTCTTCGCGAAAGCGACATCCTTGCAGTAGTAGGATAATCCGAAGAACAGATTTATATAACATAGAAGATATATTAGGAGGTTTTTATTAATGGCTAAAGACATTAAGTTCTCTGAAGACGCTCGTCGTTCCATGCTTCGCGGTGTGGACACTCTTGCTGATGCAGTTAAAGTAACACTCGGACCAAAAGGCCGTAACGTCGTTTTGGATAAGAAATTCGGTTCTCCACTAATCACGAATGATGGTGTGACAATCGCTAAAGAAATCGAACTAGAAGATGCATTCGAAAACATGGGTGCGCAGCTTGTATCTGAAGTTGCTTCTAAAACAAACGAAATCGCTGGTGACGGTACAACTACAGCAACGGTTCTTGCACAAGCAATGATCCGCGAAGGTCTTAAAAACGTCGCTTCTGGTGCGAACCCAGTAGGCGTACGCCGCGGTATCGAAAAAGCTGTTGAAGTAGCTATCAAGCAGCTTAAAGAAATCTCTAAACCAATCGAAGGCAAAGAGTCTATCGCACAAGTAGCGGCAATCTCTGCAGCTGACGAAGAAGTTGGTAAACTAATCGCAGAAGCAATGGAGCGCGTTGGTAACGACGGCGTTATCACTATCGAAGAATCCCGCGGCTTCAACACAGAGCTTGAAGTTGTAGAAGGTATGCAATTCGATCGCGGATATGCTTCTCCGTACATGGTTTCTGACCAAGATAAAATGGAAGCAGTTCTTGAAGATCCATACATCTTGATCACAGATAAAAAAATCTCCAGCATCCAGGAAGTACTTCCTGTGCTTGAGCAAGTTGTACAACAAGGCAAGCCTCTATTGATGATCGCTGAAGACGTAGAAGGCGAAGCACTTGCAACACTTGTTGTAAACAAACTACGCGGAACATTCAACGCTGTAGCTGTTAAAGCTCCTGGCTTCGGTGACCGTCGTAAAGCAATGCTAGAAGATATCGCGACACTAACTGGTGGTGAAGTGATCACAGAAGACCTAGGTCTTGATCTGAAGAACACGCAAATCACGCAGCTTGGCCGCGCTTCTAAAGTTGTTGTTACAAAAGAAAACACAACTGTCGTTGAAGGTAACGGTAACCCAGAAAACATTTCTTCCCGCGTAGCACAAATCCGTGCACAAGTAGAAGAAACTACTTCTGAATTCGATAAAGAAAAACTACAAGAGCGCCTAGCGAAACTTTCTGGCGGTGTTGCAGTAATTAAAGTCGGTGCTGCTACTGAAACAGAATTGAAAGAACGCAAACTACGCATCGAAGACGCCCTTAACTCTACTCGCGCAGCAGTAGAAGAAGGTATCGTAGCCGGTGGTGGTACAGCTCTAGTTAACATCTACAACCACGTTGCAGGTCTCGAACTAACTGGCGACGAAGAAACTGGTGCGAAAATCGTCCTTCGTGCAATCGAAGAACCAGTTCGCCAAATCGCACACAACGCAGGCCTTGAAGGATCCGTTATCATCGAACGTCTTAAAAAAGAAGACGTCGGCATCGGCTTCAACGCAGCAACAGGCGAATGGGTAAACATGCTTGAAACAGGTATCGTTGACCCAACTAAAGTTACACGCTCCGCACTTCAAAACGCAGCATCCGTAGCAGCTATGTTCCTAACTACTGAAGCAGTAGTAGCTGACAAGCCAGAAGAAAACGCTGGCGGCGGCATGCCTGACATGGGCGGTATGGGTGGAATGGGCGGAATGATGTAATCTGTCCTCAAACCCTTTGCTACACAAGGATTTGAAACTCTATAAATGAATATAGATTTTTAATTGGTTTTTTCTAAAAAGCCAATTAAATCTAAGAAGCCTCTCAATGGTCAATGGACTTTTGGGAGGCTTTTTCTTTTCTATTTTCATTATGGGTTTAAGAATAATATCAGTTGTCAGAAGATTTCACAGTACTAAATCACTATCCGGAATTTAACTACCTCAAAGCTGCTTTTATCAAAGTGACCCGTTAGGACACCACGCCACTGAAACGTAAGCAACATCTTTCTATTTTACAGCTCACTACCAACAAACAAGGGAGAGAAAAACATGACACTCAAAATTGGAATGATTGGAACAGGTTGGTTTAGCCGCAAGCATGCGGACATTCTATCTAAGATGGATGGGGTTCAGATCCAAGCTATTTGCGGAACAAGCAAAGAGAAAGCAGCGGATATGGCGTCCGATTATGAGGGTGCAATTGGGTATAATCAGTATGTGGAAATGCTGGATGCAGAGGAGCTTGATGCGGTTTATATTGTTACGCCGCCAATGGTTCGGGGAGAGATTGAATTAGAGCTTATAGGGCGTGGTATTCCTTTCCTCATCGAAAAGCCACTGGGGACAGAGGACAAGATCCCTGCCAAGGTGTTGGAGCGTTTGAATGAAAGTTCTCTGATTACGTCTGTTGGGTATCATTTTCGATACACTGATTCGGTTGAGTATCTAAAGGAAAACGTAAATGGACAAACGCTTGGCATGGTATTAGGTAAATGGATGGGTGAGATGCCCATGGTAGGTTGGTGGAGAGATCAAGAGAAGTCTGGGGGTCAATTTATCGAACAAACAACGCATATTGTAGATTTACTAAGATACATCTGCGGTGAGGTTGAAGAAGTTTACGCGATGTATGGCAATCAAGTACAGCATAACAAGCACGATAATGTTACGGTGCCGGACATTGGTACGGTAAGTTTACGGCTGCAAAATGGCGTGATAGCTAACCTGTCAAATACGTTTATCCTTCCTAGTGGCATGGGAGAAGTTGGGCTCAAGCTTTATACAGATAAAGGAATACTAGATTGGCAGGGCGATAAGCTAGAAATAGACCAAGAAGGCATAAAGACGGCTTATAAGGATACAGACAATCCATACGTTCTGGAAAATGAGGCATTTATTCATGCCGTCCGTACTGGCGACACCTCAAAAATCCGCTCAGATTATAGTGATGCATGTCTAACTCATGAGGTGACGTATGCTGCATTGGAGTCTGCGAGAAGTGGTGTACCTGTTAAGCTTTAAAAATAAAGGTAATAAAAGAAGGAGCACTGATTTGGGTCAGGGCTCCTTTCTTAAGGACACCTGTGCATTAACGCAGGTGTCTATGTTTTACTCGGGATTTGTGTCTTCTTCTTCAAAACGTATGATAGAATCATTAACTGGGATTTGCTGTTGATCTGATTTTACATTATCTTCATCTGTACTCTTATTTGATTTTGGAGTGCTAATGTTCTGCAAAAAACCTTCCAAATCAAACCCTGTCATCTGCCCAAGACTCTCTTGCAAATTCGCCATCGTATTTGTCACGGTGTTAGGCAAGGAGTTGATTCCACCGCCTGATCCATTATCCAAAATACGGATAGACTCGACATTGCTGAATGATTCACTGATTGCTCTTGCATAATCTGGCATGATGTCGATGAGTTTCTCGCGTAGGATGACGTCTTGGTGTTTTGCCATTGCTTGAGCGCGTTTCTCGATCGCTTCGATCTCTGCGATGCTCTTTTGTTTGATAACCTCGGCTTCCGCTTCACCTTCGACTCTTCTTGCTTCGGCACGGGCTTGTGCTTCTCTTGTTTTAGTGAGGTATTCAGCTTCGGCTTTTTGCTTTTGTACTTCTACTTGCTGCTGTTCCAGTTTAACGTCGTTTTCACGTTCTTTTTGGCGCAGTCTTAATTCACTTTCTTGTTCCTGTTCTCGTATTTCAAGACGTTGTTTTTCGATACCCAAGCGTTTTTCTTCTTTTTCCAATTCGTATGCAGCTTCGGCGATGGCTCTTTCGCGCTCTGTTTCCGCTTTGATTTGGGCATCTTTAATGTCTTTTGTTTTACGGACTTCTGCGATGTTCATTTCACGCTGGTATTTCTCGCGAGATACTTCTTCGTTTACTTCTGCCCGTTTGAGTTCGGTTTCGCGTTTGTTGTTCGCTTCTGCTATTTCAGCTTCTTTTTCGATTTTTGCGATTTGCGGACGACCCAAGTTTTCTAAGTATCCTTCATCATCGCTGATGTCTGTGAGTCCAAGTGATGTGATGCGGAAGCCCATATCATTTAGTTCTTTTTGTGCAATTTTACGTACGTCTTCATTGAATCGTTCTCGGTCACCGTTGATTTGCTCAACGGTCATACTTGATAAAATTGCACGCAAACTGGAGTTTAATACTTCGCCAATTTCCTGCTCTATTTCTCCCTGCGCTTTCCCCAAGAACTGCTCGGCATATCGCACGATTCCTTCCAATGTGTCGGCTACTTTGACTGTTGCGACAGCTTCTCCGTATACAGCAACGTGTTGTGCTGTATATACTTTTGGTGTTTTGATTTGTAATTGGAATGATTTCAGAGATACTTTTGTACCAGTTTGGAACATTCTTAGTCTGTGCCCGCCACCGCGGATAACTTTCATATAGCGTCCTTGATCATCTTTATAAATATTCGTTTCCTTTGTCTCATCGCCAAGTTTCGGGCCGGTAACGATGAGTGCTTCGTTGGACGGCACGGTGCGGAATCTGATTTTCATGTAAATGAACCATGCAGTTCCTGCGATAGCTGCCAGTACAACTAGCATAATAATGATGGAAACAATTGTTATTCCTTCTAACATGTGTGCATTTCCCCTTTTTATGTATTTTATATTTATACGACTTACAAGTATTCTTAGTTTCAATAATTTTAAGAGGATTCAAAGATAATTATATAAAGCACAGTAAGGACAGGTGAACATATTGCTACTTTCGCTTATTCAATAAAATAATGGCATAATAAAAATAAAACATAAAAATTAAGGATGACTACATGAGACAATTAGTAGAAGTAAAAATTAAATCCAAATTCGTTACAGATATAAAGAATGGCTATCCGTTACTATCAAAAGAAGCAGTTGAAACTTCAGGAGTGGCGATGGATGAGGGGAGCATCTTGCGCCTAGTTGATTCAAGCAGCAGGTATCTTGCAACAGCATATTATGGGTTACAAAATAAAGGGATTGGCTGGGTTTTGACTCGCAAGGAACAAGAGAAAATTGATAAGCAGTTTTTAGTTAAGAAGATTAGTGAAGCTGTTGCAAGGCGGAAGAATTTATATGAAGCAGAAGATACAACTGCTTTTCGTGTGTTTAATGGAGAAGGGGACGGTATCGGAGGATTGATTATTGATTTCTATAGCGGCTTTTATATGGTGAGTTGGTATAGTGAAGGTATTTATTCTTTCCGTGAAGAGATATATCAAGCTTTACGTGAAGTTGTAGAAGTTCGTGGTTTATATGAAAAATTACGGTTTAATACGAATGGACAATATGTGGAACAAGATGATTATGTGTCAGGTGAAAAGGGAGAATTTCCTTTAATCGTTATGGAAAACGGAATGAAATATGCGGTAGATTTAAATGATGGCGCAATGACTGGAATATTCTTAGATCAACGCAATGTACGAAAAGCATTACGTGACCATTATTCAAAGGGAAAAACGGTTTTAAATACATTCTCTTATACAGGTGCGTTCTCTGTAGCAGCAGTTCTTGGCGGTGCGACAGGAACAACTAGTGTGGATGTAGCAAAACGAAGCCTGCCAAAAACGATTGAGCAATTTGCAGTCAACGAGATCGAATATGAAGCGCAAGATATTAAGGTAATGGATGTCTTTGATTACTTCCGATATGCGGCCCGTCATGAGTTGAAATTTGATGTTGTTGTATTGGATCCTCCGAGCTTTGCGCGGACAAAAAAAATAACATTTAGTACTGCAAAGGATTATCCAAAGCTGCTAAAAGACACCTTGAAAATTACAAATCAGGGTGGAGTAATTATTGCTTCCACAAATAACGCAAGCTTCAACATGAAAAAGTTTAAGGGCTTTATAGATAAAGCATTTACGGAATCAAATACACGCTACAAAATCTTAGAAGAACATCAATTGCCAGAAGATTTTACGGTACCGCACAACTATCCCGAATTTAACTATTTAAAAGTCGTATTTATAAAGGTAATGAATTAAGGATGTGTTCAAATGAAATACACTAAAACAACTATGACGAAATTAATTAACCAACAAAGTGAATTACATGCGGAGTTAAAGAGACTGAAAGCTGAAATGGGTTTAGAGAAAAATTTAGCAATAAAAGCTCTTTATCATTCCTTTGTAGCTAATAGTGGTAAATATATGGAGGAATATAAAGAATTAGAACGTCCGAGAAAATAGGAGACAAAGATATACACAATCTAGGTGAGTGAGTTAGTATTGGAATTAAATAGAGAGACAGGGGGAATTACAAATGAATCCAAGCACGATAAGAGAAAAAATCAGAAGCGGTGAACACAATACCCATACTTCTGGCTTAGGCAGTGATTATGTTCAAGCTAATTTAGTAATTGTACCAAAGGAATATGCTTTTGATTTTCTATTGTTTGCTAATCGGAACCCAAAGTCTTGTCCAATAATTGATGTATTAGAACCAGGTGTGGTTGAGTCTGCTCTTGCAACTGGCTCAGATATTAGAAGTGATATTCCGCTTTACTTTGTATATGAGAACGGTAAACTGACGGAGAAGCGTCAGGATCTTAAAGAAATCTGGCGGGATGACTTTGTATCTTTCTTGATAGGCTGCAGCTTTACCTTTGAAAGTGCATTACTAAAGGAAGGCGTTCCGTTAAAGCATATCGAGCAGAACAGAAATGTTGCGATGTATATAACTAACCGTCAAACGAAGCAAGCTGGTGAATTTAGTGGACCTGTTGTAGTCTCCATGAGACCCATTAAAAATGAGCTAGTTCAAAAGGCAATTGATGTCACCGCACAGTTTCCAAACATGCATGGATCTCCAATTCACGTTGGAGATCCTAAAGAAATAGGTATCGACGATATTAGTGAGCCGGATTTTGGTGAATTTACGGAGTTCGGTGAAGGAGAAACACCTGTTTTTTGGGAATGTGGCGTAACACCTCAATCTGCAGCAATCCATTCACAAATTCCATTTGTGATTACGCATGCGCCGGGCCATATGTTTATTACTGATGTTACGAATGATGAATTTTTACGTGATAATTCTTGAATACATTGCTTCAAGTTAGCTCTAAAAAAGCGCCAAACTTAAGGGTTTGGCGCTTTTTCTAAACTTTATTCTTCTACTAAAATGGGAGTGGCTCTATGTTTCGTCGCTTGCTCGTAAGCATAAGCCATGCCCAAGAGCTTCACTCCACATTCTCCTAGAATCCGATGCAGAAGCAAAAAGCGGAAAAGTTGATGGAGTTACAGGCTTATTGTGGAACGACAACAATCAACAAATTCAATTTTATACCACGTGGGATTGCAAAGATGGTTTAAGTGAAGAGGAAAGCGCAAAAATTACGGACTCAGAAACAGCCGGTATTTAAAAATTATTATAGAATCTATCAATTTCGACACTAACAAAAGCGAGAGATACTAATGTCTTTGGATTTGCAGAATATCGAAGACATCACAAGTAATTCTGTTAAGCAGCATCTTGTATCCTGCCAACAACAAGGTAATGGACCAAATACGATTAATAACAAGTTACAGAGGATAAGGGCAATCTTGAACTACATAATTGATGGATGCAGTTCAGTTCCTATTATTGAATGACTATACAATGATATACTGTACCGTAATTTTTTTCTGTCTTGAATTGTACTTAAAGAATGTAAGCAATGAATTACTGCTCTTCAACACTTAAGATAGTGCCAGTCCGCTCCAAGTATGTAAATCGGTATAGCTTGCCTTCTTCTATCTGATAATTGTTGATCATCAGTGTAAGATCTCGTTCATCTGTTGTGATGAGTGCAATAGTTGAGTGGCCACCAGTATATACATCCACCACTTCAAAGTCATCTACATGCATCGCGCCATTTGAGTAATCCCTCATATCTCCCATACTATTAATTGTTAAAGAACTTAATTGTGGGACAATGAAAACACCTATGGTAAAACAAATTATCCCTGTTAAACCAAAATAAAATACCTGTCTTTTGCCGACTTTCTGTGGATTTTTATTGTAATAACAAGACTTGTGTACACAAAAAAGGCAATCAGGGTCAAGGCAGCCAAGTACAACAAGGCAGTTCCTATCCAATCATAGATGAATGCATGATAAAGGCTTGAAGCAAAGAATGTTCTTAAAACCATAGAAGATACACCTAAAATAACAAAAGTACTCATTACCATGATGAAGCCAAATATAATTCTTATCCTCTTGCTAGTAGCAACCTCACGTTTCAATTGAGCTGAGCTTTGTAAATGCCGTCGTTTGTTGTTCCTGCCCATTAAATCTCTCCCTTTATCTATCTCTAATAGAATAATTTATAAGCTAGTTCTTATGTTTTTAAAATAATAAAGTGTCCCACTACAAACAGAATTAGGATCACAATAAGAAACTCTAGTAATATCATTATACTGATTAAACTAATGTAAAAACTATCAAGGTTCCCAATCCAAAATATTCCTTTCCGATTCATTAGTATGCACTGTTTATATATCGACAAATCTATTTAATTTTAAAGGATTAAAAGAGATGAAAAAAGAGAAAGTCAGGTATTCAAATTAGCCTAAAAGCAGCTGCAGATTAATCTGGGTTAACTACATTTTCAGGTATATAAACATATTTGTAGAAGAATCCATCATGTCGATTAACGTCAATAATAATCGTTCGCATTAACAGCCTGTTTACAATGAATTGACTTCTTCTTAACATGCTTCTGGTATCTTACATATGTACCTTAATTTCTTAAAGGGGAGAGGTTTCAATGCTTAAAAAATGGATGGTGGCATTGGGAATGGTATCGGTCCTAACGTTGGCGGCATGTAATAACAATGATGATGAAGATCCAGCTGATGATGTGCAAATTGAGGAACAAGAACAAGAACAAGAAGATGATACGAATGATACAGAAGAAGATACAGATCAATCTGAATGATATGTAGTGTTTAAAAGGCGTTCCATCTTGGTACGCCTTTTTTTATTTCTTAAATTAGGAGAAATACAAGTGCACTAATATAGAAGTGAAAATAGGTATGTGTAGTAGAAAGTATACATATACGTAGTTACTAGCCACTTAAGTGAACATAATTATCAGAAGGCTAAGCTCGAATCAGAGGTGATTTCTTGTTTGACACTATTAGGTATATAAGTATGAAAACGGCTGTATTATTAGGGATTTGTTTCTACTCTTTCACAATCTTAATTCATGTTTTAGTTATTAGCGGTATCCTACCATATACATGGGTGAATGGCGGACGATCTGATTCTTTTGCAAATCAACTTCAACTATCTATCATCAGTATTGTCGTTTGTATTATAGGAGGACTATTCACTTTTTTTGCTGCTGAAAATAAAGCCAGAAGATTCAATAGGGGCATAACTATTATATGTTGGTTTCTTGTTGTGATGTGTTTTGTTGGCCTTATACAACAACTGCTAGGCACAGCTTTTGAAAAGGGAGTTTGTTCATTCATAGTGCTGCTTGGAATTATCTCGAACTTAAGATTAGCAGTTGAAATAAGAAAGCAGTAAAACAACAGAACGGCTATATTGTATGCTCAAAAAAACGTGAAATCTTGATTACCAAGATTTCACGTTTTTCTATAAACTTTTACACAAAACTATGACCCAATAAGGAGTGGTTTGAGCGGGAATGCTCATTGTAGTGGGTCCATATACAACAATTAAATCCCGGTTACGAAGGTTACCGGTAAAAGCTTGCCCGTTCGTTAATAGCAGCGGCGTAGCTTGGGATATATTCAGCTTCAATTGTCCATCACTGCTCAACAGCTGATTATCGAAGAAGCTGACCTTTACATTCTGGTTAGGGCTTTCCTTTACCATAACAAGTGCTGGATACTGCGGAGGATAAATAAGAATCGCAGGTGCATCTCCATCATAATAGCCAGTCACACGATCACCTACGGATACCATTGCATGATCAACGAAGTAAGTAGTAGGTGATACAACAAAGTTCACTATTGATCCTGTATCGTTTTCGACAGTAAAGAATTTATAACAGCCATCCGCTCGGCCATTGCCCTGGAAATCACTAATCATCGTTACAGTTCCATGGAAGGAATAAAAATTGGTCATATACATACCTCCATTGTTTTCCATGTACGATATGTAGGTCCTTGCCTAAAGGACTGTGCGAATGCCTAAAGAAAGATGCTCTCTTCATAAAAATTATTAACTGTTGAATAAACTTCTTCTTCCAGTTTAAATTATTTGTTATGATGAATTATTGCATCTTACTTAGGAAGGATATTTTATGTGAACAGATCTACAACAAATAAGCAAAAACGTTATTATACATTTTTATTAATATTAGCAATTCTTTTTATTGCTGCTACCTTGCGTTCACCGCTCACTTCTGTTGGGCCGCTTATACCATTCTTCCGCGAAGAACTGGACGTTTCTAACTCCATGGTTGGTTTAGTAAATACATTGCCATTGCTTGCTTTTGGCGTTTTTTCCTCGTTAGTACCGAAAATATCAAGTAAGTTCGGTATGGAGTTAACACTGTTAGCTGCTATGTGCATGCTGACTGTTGGTATTTTTATTCGGGCTTTAAGCGGTCTTCCATTATTGTTATTTGGTACTGTTTTGCTTGGCATGGCGATTGCTTTTGGTAATGTGCTAATGCCGGGTTTGATCAAGTCTAGTTTTCCTTATCAAATAGGACTGATGACGGGCATATATTCTGTTTCGATGAATATTTTCGGTGCACTTGCTTCAGGTATTTCTGTGCCGATTGCATCTGTACCTAGCTTCGGCTGGCGAAATGCGTTACAAATGTGGAGTATTCTTTCACTAATAGCAATTATTATATTGCTGCTTCGACTGCCGGCAGCACGTTCGGAGAAGAAAGTGTTCGTGAAAGTAGAGAACAAATCCTCTCGGAGAATTGTCAAATCTAAGATTGCGTGGGCCGTAACGCTATTTATGGGTTTGCAATCATTCATACCGTACAGCCTGTTTACGTGGCTGCCAGATATATTAATGACCAAAGGGTTCGATGAAAGTGAAGCAGGCTGGCTTATTGCCATTTATCAGCTAGGTCTGATTCCAACTACATTCATCGCACCTATTATTGCCGGCAGAATGAAAAGCCAGCGGCTAATTGGCTGTATTGCGGGTCTATTATTCTTCTTTGGATTAGTAGGGGTTTCGTTAATTTCCTCTAATCTTATCATCGCGCCACTTGTATTAACGGGGGTTGGTGCAGGAACAGCATTCAGTTTAGCCATGATGTTCTTTGTTCTCCGTACTAATTCAATAGCCGAATCTTCTCAGCTATCAAGCATGGCTCAATCGGTTGGCTATTTGGTTGCTGCAATGGGACCGCTTCTGCTTGGTACCATCGCTGAAAAGACGAACGGATGGATGGTACCGCTCATTATTCTTATGATTGCTGCTTTATGTATTGCCTTTTTAGGGACAATTGCAGGTCAGAATCAAAAGATATCTTTAGGTGCAGAACCAAAAGGTGAGGAATAAATCATTACTTTGTTTTTAGCGGTTAGAGTGTAAATAAGTATCTATGTATAAAGGCAAAAAAGAAGATCACCGAGTGATCCTCTTTTTTATGCTTATTTATCTAAGATGATGGAAAGACCGCCGCCACCTGGATCGTTTTTGTTACTTGCGGTAGAGCCATGGTCAGCATAGCCTGTTAGTCCACTTACAATAATCGTGATTGCTAGAATCAAAGTAAAAGTTACTTTCTTCATATTAAAGCCCTCCTTTTTATTGTAAAGCAAGTGCATAGTACCGATTGGCAAGTTCGTATTTTTTCATGGAAGAATAATAGTCAGCTAACTCTCTTGTGTAATGCCTTATATTGTAATTATCGTTGATTCTGCGAAAGTAGTCTATACCTTCTTGCCATACGCTTTCAAAATTTAATCTATCTTCATATTTTTTATGCAGCATGGCGAATTCCCATTTCATCTTCATATTATCTTCCTTAATGCTAGCTTCGAATCCCTCTTTATATGCTCTTATAGCTTTAGAACGTTGATTAGTCTTCCAATAGCAATCAGCTAACAAGAATAAAACTTTTAATTGTGTGCGTTGTTGATTATTTTTGTATGCTTCCTCCAAATAACGAATAGCAGCAGCTGGTAAGTCTCGTCTCGTATAAAGCCCGCCAAGATTGTGGTTAATGTATGAAATCAAAGCATGTTCTTCTGTTTTTCTAGCATGTGTGAGAGCGTTATGAAGATATTCTTCTGCTAAATCATAATTGGAAAGCTCGATAAAATTTATCCCCTGCAGCATTTCCGAACGTGCTAACAAAAAATGAAACGGTTGATGTGGTTTAAATGATTGAATGGCTTTTTCTGTATGTACTACTGATAGGGCAATAATTTCTAAGAAGAAATAAGCCATAGCCTTCCGAAAATGAAACTCGCCAATATCTACAGAGTCACTAAGTTTATGGAGATATCTTTCGGCTTTTTCGAAACCATCCAGTGCTTCTTGGTAATGTTCTTCTTCATAAAAGATCATAGCTTCTGCTAAATGAAGGTGATAACGGTGGGTGTCTGAGAAGTGTTCGTAGAACTCCTTTGCTTGTTCTAATGAGGCAATACTTTTCATTAAGTCATTCTGAATGATGTAATGTCGGCTTTCCGATAGGAAGTAGGAAATCCTCGATTCATGATCATATTCGTCGATGTGGCTATGCAGTTCTTTATGAATACTGGCAGCAACTTCTTTTTTATCCAGTCGAATGCTGACAGACCAGTTTTCTAAACGAGCTGCAATGTCGATAAGTTCGGTACTATTTCGACCCATAGTGCAAGGCTCCTTAAATTTAATAGATTACAGTTTTATTTTACCAACTATTGTCGGTTTGTGTATTGGGAATTATTTACACGGTGTGGATGATTTAATGGCGATATAATCTATTAGATTTCCTGAGATAGAACATATACTTCGCTTAAGTATCGCTGGTATGCAATTGATTTAGTTGTTCAATTTACTTACAAAACTTCAACAGACAGATGGATCCTCTACAGCATTTTAGAGTAAACATTGTGAAGATATTAAAAAATATAGAAAGCAATATTTTACCCTTTTTTTAATTTTATTTACCATTGCCTTCATGTTTGAAAGCGCTTTAATATTTACTGGAGTAATGATTTCCAAAATGGAATCTTTTGAATATCAGGAGGCTGTCAGATGAAAAAAATTACGTTTATCGGAGCTGGAAGTACAATTTTCACAAAGAACGTATTAGGAGACTGCATGTTATCTCCTGCACTGCAGGGATTTGAATTTGCATTATTCGATATCAATGAGGAGCGTTTAGAAGAGTCTGAGCTGTTATTAAATGCCTTGAAGTTGACTTTACAGGCAGATGTCACCATCAAAGCGTATACAGATCGCAAAGAAGCACTAAAGGATGCGAGTTACGTTATTAACGCGATTCAGGTTGGAGGATATAAGCCGAGTACTGTTATCGACTTTGAGATTCCGAAGAAGTATGGGCTTCGGCAGACGATTGCAGATACTGTTGGTATAGGTGGCATATTCCGGTCGCTGCGGACAATTCCAGTTTTGCTTGATATTGCTAAAGATATCGAGGAAGTCTGTCCGGATGCTTGGCTATTAAATTACACAAATCCAATGGCAGCTCTTACTGGTGCAGTTTCTCGCTATACGAATGTGAAAATGGTCGGGCTATGCCATAGTGTACAGGTATGTACGAAGGACTTGTTGAAGGATCTGGATATCCCACATGAGAATATAGAGGAGCGGATTGCAGGTATTAACCATATGGCTTGGTTGCTTGAGATTAAATCGAATGGAAAGGATCTGTATCCTGAGATTAAGAAGCGCGCCAAAGAAAAACAAAAAGAAAAGCATCATGATATGGTCCGTTATGAATTAATGGACAAATTCGGCTATTACGTGACTGAATCCTCCGAGCATAATGCGGAATATCATCCGTATTTTATTAAAGATAAGTATCCGGAATTGATTGATCGTCTCAATATTCCGCTGGATGAGTACCCACGCCGCTGTGAGGTGCAGATTGAGAACTGGCAGAAAACTAAAAGCGAGCTGCTGAACAATCAAGGCTTAACCCATAAGCGTTCTCGTGAATATGGTTCAAGGATTATTGAAGCTATGGAAACAAATGAGTCGTTTGTTTTTGGTGGGAATGTCGTAAATACGGGAGGATTGATCAGCAACTTACCTGAAAAAGCGGTCGTTGAGGTACCTTGTATAGCAAACAGAAATGGAATTACACCTGCTTATATGGGGGAATTGCCGGAACAGCTGGCGGCATTAAATCGCACGAATATTAATACGCAGCTCCTGACAATTGAAGCAGCCATTACAAAATCGAAAGAAAAAATCTATCAAGCTGCTTTGCTTGATCCGCACACCGCTGCCGAGCTTTCCATGGAGGACATTATCAGTATGTGTGATGATTTGATTGAGGCACATGGTGAGATGCTGCCTGCTTATTATTCTGAAAATGAAACAGTCAGTCTTTAGAAATTAAAGACTGTTTGTTTCAAAACAATATGTAAGCGCTTTAATTAGCGAGAGTCTATCAAAAAATAGAAATGTGAGGGATATCATGAACAAGAAAATGACATTACTTCTAGTTTCTTTATCAGCGGCTTTTGTACTGTCAGCTTGCGGAAACAGTGCCAATAGTGATGGACAAACAAAATTAACGCTCATGTCTACAGCCACGAATAAGGCAGACCAAGAAATCTTCAAGGAAGTTGTTTCTGAATTTGAAGAGGAAAATCCGAATATTGATATTGAAGATACGTATCCGACCGATGGATATGAAGAGATGGCACGCGTTAAGATGGCAGCAAACGATATGCCGGATTTATTTGATACACACGGCTGGTCAACTACACGATATGTCGAATATACCGAGGATTTAAGTGACATGGCATGGACGGAGAATCTGGATGAAGCCATGGCGAGTATTTTAACAGATGAGACTGGGAAGCTGAATGCTTATCCGATAAATCAGGCACTTGACGGAATTACCTACAACAAAAATCTGTTGGACGAGTATGGAATTGAGCCGCCGGAAACCTTTGATGAATTCATGACAGCACTCGAAACAGTGAAAGAAAAAAGTGGCGGGGAGGTTGTACCTTTCTGGCTGGGCGGATCAGATAAAAGCCAATTTGGGCAGTACTTTGATCAGTTCGCAACGCCACTGTTAATTACGTCACCTTCCAATAGTCATGGTGATGCGTTACTAGATGGATCCTTTGACTGGTCTAACTACACGTACCTGCCGGAGAAGCTGGAGGAAATGAATGATAAAGGATTACTGAATAAAGATGCTGTTACTGCTCAGACAACCCAGGTTGCGGATTTACTAGCTCAAAATAAAGTGGCATTTATTATGATGAGTGGTTCGATTGGACGTGAGGTATCTGAGCTGAATCCAGATGTACAGCTGGGTACAATGCCGGTTCCTGCAATTCATGCAGATGATGAGCCAAGCTGGATTGGCGGTGAGCGCTTTACCTTAGCCATTTCAAACGACTCCGAGTATAAGGAAGAAGCTAAGAAATTCATCGAGTATATCGCACAGCCGGAAGTCGCGAAAAAATTTGCAGAAGGAACATCGCTGCCGGATGCGTTAACCAATGTTGATGCTGATAATTATTTTGCTGATTTTTATAACCAGTATGAAGGTACTCGGATTGAGCCTTATTTTGACCGTGCTTACTTACCTAGCGGAATGTGGGATCCAATGGGAGCAACAGGGCAGGAACTTGTCTCAGGAGCAATGACGCCGGAACAAGTATCGAAGAAAATGAACGAAGAATATAGTCGCTTAGTGAAAAAGTAAAATTGCAGGCAGAAGGAGCTGATGCTCCTTCTGTTTAGTAAAGGGAGATGAAAGAGAATGGATCAGCCTTTATCATCGACTGTAGAAGCAAAAAAGGGAAAGAAAGCAAAAAAACGCAGAAAAGAATCCTCTCTTTGGTGGATGTACTTGCCCAGTGTCTTGCTTGTCATGCTATTTATTGTTTATCCCTTTTTAGATGGTATCCGTATTTCCTTGACGAATTGGAATGGGTTTTCACAAGTTTATGATTATATTGGTCTTGAACAATACAAGCGAATGTTTGCTGATCCAGATACGTGGCTCGTAGTGAAGAACACACTGCTGTACGGAATCGGCAGTACAGTGCTGCAAAATATTATTGGGCTCGGCTATGCTTTACTGCTTAATTACAACTTAAAGGTGCGGACTTTAACGCGTACAATCATTTATCTACCAGTTATTATCAGCCCGCTTGTTATGGGTTACATTTGGTATTTCTTCTTTGCCTACCAAGGAGGAGCGTTGAACGATATATATAACTGGCTTGGTTTGGATCCGGTCAATGCGCTCGGTAATCCAGAAGTGAACCCGTACATTATCGTTTTCGTTAATACGTTTCAGTTTGTAGGTGTTGCAATGATTATCTATCTGGCTGGTTTGCAGAGTATTTCCAAGGAGTATTATGAAGCAGCGAATATTGATGGTGCGTCAAGCTGGTCAAAATTTAAGAATATTACGCTGCCATTGCTGGCGCCTGCAATCACAATTAATGTTGTTATCAATATAATCGGCGGATTGAAGCTATTCGATGTCATTGTCTCACTGACAAATGGCGGACCAGGAAATGCCTCTCAATCGATGTCGACGTTTATGTACTCGCTTTATTTTGCGCGGCAGGATGCGGGTTACGCAGCAACGCAAGGTGTATTGATGGCAGTGATTATCCTAGTACTTAGTTTGGCAGCGCTGCTCTACCTAAAACGAAAAGAGGTGGAAGCATAATGAATCAAGTGTCCAAAAGGGCCAAATGGTTTTTAACAGCTGTAGCTTTAGTGATAACCTTGCTTCACTTAATCCCATACTACATTCTATTAACGACTGCTTTTAAGCGGGCTGGTGATTTTTCGTCAAAATGGTTGTTTCCAGAATACTTTAGCTTGGAGAACTTCACGGCTGCTTGGGAACAGGCGAATCTGTCTAATGCGTTTATGAATACCTTTGTGATTACCTTCTTTGCAGCAGCGATGCTTATACTATTCGGCTCCTTGGCAGCTTACGCACTGGCAAGACGTCAAACAAGGTTGAATAAATATGTGTATATGTTATTTGTCGCAGTTATGGTCATCCCGCCGCTGACAGCACTCGTTCCGTTGTATCAGCTTGTCGTAGACGTGGGCCTGATGAACACACGCCTGGTAGCTGTACTAAATAATGTGGCTGCATTCTTGCCATTAACCATTTTTCTATATGCAGGTTTCATTCGTTCCACGGTACCAAAAGAATTAGAAGAAGCAGCAAAAATGGACGGAGCCAGCACGATCGGCATCTTCTTCCGAATCGTGTTTCCGCTACTGAAACCAATTACCGCAACCGTATTGATTCTGTCTTGTGTTTATATTTGGAACGACTATCAGTTTGCCATCTTCTTCTTGCAAGATTCCGATATGCATACATTGACTGTAGCCCTGGCAAGTTTCTTTGGTCAAAATACCAGCCAGCTTGGACTTGTAGGAGCAGCTGCATTAATTGCATCGCTACCTATGATTTTCTTGTTTTTATTCCTCCAGCGCTTCTTTATTGAAGGACTTGCGGCTGGAAGTGTCAAAGGGTAAGAGAGAGTCTAATCAAAAGCATAATCGAGCAAAATCTAAAGCGGCTATTTTCAGTCGCTTTGTTTGTGTTTATGCGTCTAGATCGGAGGGAGATTATGTCTGCTAATCAGCGAGAGGAAGGGTACAATGTATATGGTTTCCACTTCTATGACGCACTCTTTAATGAGATGGCAAACATCTTACTGCTTGGACGAGATAAAAAAATACCAGGCACTGACTATGATTGGTACGGAATGCAGCGTGAGGACGTAGGTACTTACGTATTCCAATACACCTTATCCGGAAAAGGGCAGATTCAGATAGAAGGAACAAGCTATGCATTGAAGTCAGGAGAAGCATTTATCGTAGAGATACCAAGTGATCATCGATATTATCTGCCTGAAGATAGTGACGGATGGGAGTTTATTTTTATCACTTTAGTGGGCAGTAAAGCAGCAGAATGCTGGCGATTTGCCAAAGCACAAAGCGGCTCTGTACTAAAGTTATCTCCCGATTCTAAATTAATTCAGCTTTTGTTTACTATCTATCAGGATACTGCTGATCAAAAGATTACCGACGTCTACCATGCCTCGGCAAAGGCATACGAGTTTATGATGGAGCTGTACCGATTTGCCAAAAACATTGAGAAGTCGCCAAAAGAACTTTCAGTTCCAATTGCAAGAACGCTCTCCTATATCCAAACAAGATATGCTGATCCACTTACATTAGATGATATTGCGGCTGCTTCTGGCTACTCGCGTTATTACTTTCTGAAGCAGTTCCAGCAAGATGTACATATGAGTCCTATTCAGTACCTTACCAAAATTAGAGTAAAGAAGGCAGCTGATCTTCTGCTTGCAACAAAAAAAACTGTGAATGAAATTGCTCTACAAGTTGGGTATAGCAATGCCAATTACTTTAATAAGGTTTTTCGCAAAGCAGTGGGGATGTCTGCCGGCAAGTTTAGAAAAAGTAAGGATCCATCTAAAATTGATCATTTAATTATTGATTAGATGATACGAGAAATATGAAGAATGCTAAAAGGTAGCAAAAGATAGAAAACTTAAAGAACCATAAAATTCAGCCGATAGATAGGACGGAGGGGTTATATGGATAAATTGGATTTTTCAAGTGTAGATAACTCGATAATTAATGAGATGGCTGGTAGACTAGGTATCTTTATGGGTTCATTACTAGGGGTAGGAATAATATTAATTATACTTTTTAAGTTATTAAGAGTTCCTAATAAGTTAGCTTCTTTTCTATCTACCTGCATAATGCTTTATACTGCATATCTATTAGTTACCAAATTTAACGTTTTTACACTTTAAGAAGTGAATTTTTCTTGAGGGCATGAGTAGCTGTATTACAATAGGTGGGTGTAGGTAATATCAAAGGCCTCTATTCTTGAATAGGGGCCTTTGAAGCACGCCAGGTTAGGTAATTCTGGCTTTTCCTTTATTCTCACTTCATATAACGATAATCCATCAAATTCTTGAGTATATTGATTTCCTGACATAATTCCTCTCCAACGTTCGTCTCAAGGACCTTTTTCCGCTCCAGTTCTTTATCGACCAATCGCTTAACGGATAATACATCTGTTCCGTCATGCAGCACTTCGTTTTTGGAATTGAAATGTTTATGGGCGACGAGCTTCATGCCGTAGGAATTATATAATAATGTGTATCCGGCGATGCCGGTTTTAGATTGGTACGCCTTGGAAAAGCCTCCATCGATAACGATGATTTTTCCGTTCGCTTTGATAGGGTTTTCGCCTTCAAGCTCTTTCACAGGTGTATGGCCATTAATGATGTGGCCATGTTCTGGATCTAGATCAAATTCTTTTAGGATTTTTTCGCACGTTTCCTCGTTTTCGCGTAGATGGTAATAATGATTTTTGATTTCCTTATGAGTCACCTTATCCTTGATAAAGTAACGTTCAAAAGTTGTCATGGCTCGTTTTCCGAAGAGGGAAGAGTATTCACCTGTCCATAAATACCAGACCATGTCTGTCGCCAGATCATCTGTTTCCTCTGGATGAGCAAATGAATAGCGAAGATACTGTTCGAACCTATCTAGCAGCTCGCGGCCTGCGTAGTCTTTACCCTCAATCTCCATTTTTTCCATGTCGCCATTTTCATCTATTGGTATGCATCCATGTATTAAAAGATTGCCGTTATATCGCAAATAAAGACTGCCTTTCCTCATGAGGAAATTCATGTGTCTGGCCAGCTTTTCTGAATGCTGGACAGAGAATAGCAGCTTGTCGATTACTTGCTGTTCTTCTTCTAACAGCATATCAGGCTGCTTAGGATTGATTGTGCTGAAGCATGTATTTTCTAACGGGTAAGCTTCGCCATTCAGTGTAATTTCATTTGAGTCGAAATCGATTTTCTCAAGCAACAATCGTTCTTCCATATTGAAAAAGTCTCGTCTTTTGATGATCGGACTTTCTAGCTTAAATTGAATCATTGAAATTGCCTGGTGCATCTTAGTTATCTGTACAATTTCTTCCTCAGATGTTTTCTTATCTGCCTGCGTTTTAGGACGAAACGCTGGGTTATCGTCATAATATTTCTCCGCTAGATTCAGCAGCGGGCGAAGGTTGATGCCATACACATCTTCAATGATGTCCAAGTTGTCATAGCGCGCACAGATACGAAGGATATTCGCTAGACAAACCTTTGATCCAGCAAAGGCGCCGATCCAGAGCACATCATGATTCCCCCATTGCACATCAACAGAATGATAATTAATGAGTTCTTCCATAATTTTATCCGGTTCAGGTCCGCGATCATAAATATCACCTACAACATGCAGATGATCCACTACAAGCTGGTGCGTACTGTAGGCGAGTCCTGTGATTAGCTTGTCAGCTTGTCCGAGCGAGATAACTTGCTCGAGAATCTCATGATAATATTGCTCCTTATTTCCGGATTCCTCCGTCTTATATAGGAGTTCTTCAATAATATAAGCAAACTGATTAGGCAATGCCTTCCGCAGTTTGGAGCGAGTATATTTAGAAGAGGCATACGAGATAAGCTTGATCATTCGTTTTATCGTCTTTTTATACCACTCGTTAAGATCCTCATCCTGATTAAAATCATTTTTTATAATTTGCAGTTTCTCTTCTGGGTAATAAACCAAAGCTGCCAGCTCATCAATCTCTTTTTCAAAGATGACACCGCTGAAGATATCTCGGATTTTTTCTTTTACTCTTCCAGAGCCATTTCGCAGCACATGCTGGAAGGCTTGATATTCCCCGTGTAAGTCACTCACAAAATGCTCAGTACCCTTAGGGAGATTGAGAATCGCTTTTAAATTGATGATTTCAGTGACTACTTTTTCTTCCGTATCATATTTCTGAGCTAGTAAGTCTAAGTATTTGGTGTTCAAGATTATGTATCTCCTTTCAGAATTACTAACTTTTACATAATTTTACTTCTTCTATTATAAAATAAATTTGCAAGTATAGGTGAAATTTGTGACATTGTATCGAATTTTAATAGTTACATAATTGATAGTATCTTATTTTTCCCTTTCTGACCAAGGAGTGAAACTTGATAAGATTGGCAGTTCATATCTTTTGAATAAAGTGGCAGAAGGCAAGCTGGATGCTATGGTGAACAAAGTCCTTTCCCGTGAGGAAATACCTGATAGGTTGAATGAAGTAAAAGATAACCATGTACGTGAGAAGGTTGTTGTTCGAATGCAGCCTGAGTGAATGAAGAAATAAGGATTACTTCCAAGGGGATGAAGTCCTTTTTTGGTTCAAATTAATTGTGAAAAGTTCTCAGGAATTAGCAGAGGTCATACTGCTTGTGGTAAAATTATAAGGTTAAAAAATTTAGAATGAGGTAACTGTATGAGCAAAATCAGAAAGCGTAACCGAAGTAAGTTATTCATCTTGTTACGAGGATTAGCCGTCATCCTCGGAGGATTCATCGCAGCATACGGCCTGGAAACCGTCTTGATCCCAAACAATGTTTCAGACGGAGGCGTCACTGGTATCAGTATCGTCATTTCTCAACTAGCTGGACTGCCGCTAGGTGCACTAATCGCTATTATCAACCTTCCGTTTGTATGGTTAGGTTATAAACAGATAGGAAAAAGCTTCGCGATTTATTCTGTTATCGGAATTGCGTCATTATCTATTGGTACAGTTCTTATGCATCACACACCAGCCATTATTGAAGGAGACACCCTGCTCGTCACTGTAGTCGGAGGTATTATCCTAGGTTTAGGTATGGGTCTCGCTTTACGTAACGGCGGAGCAGTAGACGGCATTGATATGCTGGCCGTTCTGCTATCACGTAAGTTACCATTTGGAACAAGTGATTTGATCTTATTCCTTAACATGTTTGTCTTCATTTTTGTTTCCACTGTTTTTGGTCTGAAGGGAGCTATTCTCTCAGCAATCGCCTACTTTATCGCATCCAAAGTCATCCACATCGTAGAAGAAGGTCTAAGCGGTTCGAAAACCTTCAAAATCATTACTACCGAACCAAAGCTTATGGTAGAAACCATTCGCGATCGGTTAGGAAGAAGTGCTACCTATAAGGAAGCATACGGCGGATATACACATGAAAAGTTTATGGAAATCACATGCATTATTAACCGTCTAGAGGAAAGTAAGATGAAAGAAATCATCAATGATATTGATGATGGAGCTTTTGTTACGATTTATGATGTAGCGGAAGTTAAGGGTGGTACGTTTAGGAAGAGTGATATTCACTAACCTTAATGTTGAAATAAGATACTTGTTAAAAAAGTGCAGTCTTGTTAACCAAGATTGCACTTTTTTATTTTGGTAGGGATTAGAAGTAAAACTTTATTTTTTTTCAATAAGGATGAGCAGGTAGCAGTAAAATACTGTATCTTTAACAATAGAAAATAATGCTAATTAGAAGATGGAGTGCAGAAATTGAGAACCAATTCACTATTTCAAATGCCTAAAGCAGTAAAGATAACTGGAAGGTCATCGAGTATAACGAACTCATTCGTCAACGGAATTATCCCTATAATACCTCCAACTGAACAAGAGATAGAAGAGGTATTAAATCTGTTGGGAATGGCTAATGAAGTGCGATGTGCCTATTGTGGGGGAGATTCTACTGAATGGGATCATTTCAGACCTTTGGTTCAAAACAAAAAGCCAACGGGATATATTTCCGAGATACAAAACCTTGTACCGGCATGTGGGAAGTGCAACCAGTCAAAAGGAAATAAATATTGGCGACAATGGGTTCTAAGTGATGCTAGATTATCACCTAAAACTCGTGCAGTTGAAAATATTGATGTACTGGTTAGTCGTTTGGAGAAATACGAAGCCTGGAGTAAGCCGACAGTTGTTGATTTCGAGAAAGTCGTCGGCTCAGATATATGGAAAGAGCATTGGGAGAATTGTGAGAAGATTCATCAGTTAATGAAAGAAAGTCAGAAGCTGTCCGATTATATTAAAGTTGCTGTTGCGAAAGAAGTGGCAGATGACAGAATTAACGATCAAGTATTAGAAAAAGTGAATGTAAGAGGTTAGGAGAAACAGACATATTAGCCAAAGGATTGGTAAAATGCGGTATATTTCATTTCAATCAGATCATTCTCAAATAAGCTATGCTTCCGAAAAAATTAAGCTCTTGCCTAAAGAATATGAGCTTTTTCAGTTACTCTATCAACATCCTTCTCAAATATTTTCTCGTCAGGCATTGCTTGATCGTCTTTGGCCTATGTCTGATCCGGTTGATAGGACAGTAGATGATCATATTTATCGCTTGAGGAAGAAGTTAGCTCCTTTATCTAACGTGGTAACGATTCGAACAGTGCGGGGGCGGGGGTATGTATTGGATCAGCTGCCTCAACTCGAAGCTAATCCACTGTCGGAAGATCGCGAACTGGCTGAGAATGTCAGCAAGCTGTTTCAAAAATATCATTTATATGGCCAAGGAGATGCGCTGAGATTGATGTCGGAAAATCAATCTGTATTTGGAGTGGAATTTGATGCTTCTAGCCAGTTATATCTCTACTTTATGAATGGAGAATTTGAGCATCTGCTGCATGCTGAGCATATTGAATTCTGGGAGAAGTGCTATTATCTGCTTCATCTTCATTTCTATGCTTGTGAGGATATAGAGAAAAGTCTGTCTTACTTTACCAAGGCTTTGAATTATGATCAATTGCCTCTTCAGCATAAATTAGAGATTGCATTGCTGAACCGTCTTACCCTGCTGATTCTTACAAAGCAATTGGATGAGGCAACTGTTCTTCTTGAAGATTCCAAACAACAGATTATAGATGATGATATGGAAGGATTCGTTCTCATTTTGTTCTTGATGGAATTAGGTCTTGCTTTCCTTCAACAGGATGAAACAGCGATAGAAATTGGGATAGCGCGGATTGAAAGCGAGATTGTTAAGCGTCCTTTTTCTCGGGAGAAAGCTCTCTTTGCAATCATGCAAGGACTGTATCGGCTTTATAAGGGCAATCCCGTTAGTGCCCAAGAAGCCATAGCAGATGGATTCACCCAATTTCGCAAAGCAAAATATGTACCTGGTATCTTCCAAAGCTTGAAGGTGATCATTGCATTTCTAAAAGAATACGATGACTATCCCGAGTTGCAAGCTTATTACTCTACTCAATTGGAGCAGTATAAAGAAATGTTCCGTCTTACGCAATTAGGTTCGTATATTAGCCGTGAACTGGAGAAGCACTTATAAGCAGTCTCTGATATTCCTCTGACATTGCATCGGTAAACTGTATGCAATATCAGGGAATAGGAGCTGGATGATATGAGTGTATGGAAAAACAGCAATTTTACAAAGTATTTTTTAGCCAATGGATTGGCTAACCTCGGGAATTGGTTCGATTTCATTGCTGTTCTGATTTTGTTTCGGTTTAACTGGAATGCAGATCCTATGCTTATTTCATTAATTCCTGTGTTTTACGCCTTACCTAGTGTTCTTCTTGGCCAATGGGCTGGCGTACTGGCAGATCGATGGGACCAGAGGAAAATCCTAATTTATTCTGACTGGGTGCGAGCTGTCCTGACAGTTATTTTACTCTTTGTCAGCACACCTTATGTCGCGCTCATGGTATTGCTGCTACGCAGTACTTGTGGTGCAATAAGCGTGCCTGCACAGCAAGGGCTAATGAGAAGGATAGTAGAAGAAGAACAATTGATGCAGGCAGTAACACTTAATGGAGGAGTAATCCAATTAGTTAAAGTTGTTGGTCCTCTCATCGGTGGTTCGGTTGTAAGCATCCTTTCTACCCAAGTAGCAATGGGAATGAACGCAGTAGCTTTTGTCCTTTCTGCATTGCTGCTATACAGAATACGACTAATCACTACGCAAGTTGAAAGAAACGAAACAAGTGTGAATGCAGGTGTAATGGAATCCTGGAAAGAAGGATGGAAGGCAGTCATTCATAATCGCATCTTGTTTGCCAGCTTATTGTTTGGTCTGTTATGTACACTTGTTATTCAAATGATTGACGCTCAATTGGTCACGCTTTTTAGTACGCTGTATCCTGACAGGGAAGAATTGACTGGATGGATAGTAGGCGGAATTGGGTTGGGGTCACTTACAATGATAGTGGTCATGAACCGGATAAATGAAATACACAGGTATGGCTGGTTTTTTGGAACCGGTTGTTTCGGGCTCGGATTGATGACAAGTGGGTTCGGTTTTCTGAATGCAGGAGAAAGCTATATTTATATAGCTCTTGGCTTAGCTTTTATCGGAGGTCTTGGAAATGGACTTGTCTTTGCTGGTGTGAACTACCTTGTCCAAAAAGAACCACCGAAAGAAATGATTAGCAGAGTATCAGGCATTGTAGATTCTAGCTTGAGTACCTTATTCATTATAGGTCCATTATTAGGCGGCTTTCTTATAAATAGTATTGGAGTACTTGCAGCTTTCCGCTTAACAGGGAGTGTTATTGCTTTGATTGGAATATGTGGAATTGCATTTCAGGCTTTTATTTGGAAGAGTAAGTATGGTAATGCCAAAAGAAGAAGTGCGAGCTAAACTGTATGGAAAGGAAGAAACGGAAGTGAGTTTCTTCCTTTTCTTTTTATTTTAATCCAAAGTGCCTTTTTACTAATTTATAACTTTGGTCGACTGAATAACTTCCATCCACGCTTAAAGTTCTAAGACTCAAGTCTTTTGCATCCTTCACAACCTTCTTAGCAAACCCACTATCCCTCTTCATCCAATTAGAAAATGCCAAATCAGGATCATTATACTGATCAAGAATACGATGAATCCACTCTCTTTTCTTATAATGCTCTATTTGGAATTCAAGTGTAGGCACCATCCAAATAGCATGGTTCGAGTTAGTAAGAAGGGGAGCTACCTTATGAGGCAGCAATGCTGCTCCTTCAACAAGAATAGGTGTTGTTTTAGGACGGGATAGTAAGTCCTCCAGTATTAGACTAAACTGTTCCTCATACACACGAATTACATCTTCAATTTGTTCCTCAACAGACAAAGAACAAAACTGCGTAGACCAGACCTGATCCCAGGTTTGGTCTTTTATTTTGTACATGTATGGTTGTTGATCTGGTGTACTGCGGGACATGTGGTCATCATAGCAGTTATCGCATTTATAATATGTAAAGCCATATTCGGCTGCGAGTTTTCGGGAAATGGTTGTTTTACCGGCACAGGGAGAGCCGCCGATCCAATAAATATGTGAGAGTTCTTGTGCGAGATTAACCAACGGATTACCCACCTTTTCGATACATTAGTGAGCATCCATTATAGCTTAATTCAAGAAGTTGTACTTAATGGTTACACTTTGTCACTTCTCCTTTACACATTGTAAGCTCCTTTTATTTTCTGAATAATTATACAATTTATTTAGGTTAAATACACAACACAAAAGGAGCGATACAAATGGACTTCGGAATTTTCTTGCCAATAGCGAATAATGGGTGGATCATGTCGAATAACTCACCGCAGTATATGCCAACGTTTGAATTGAATAAGGATATTGCGCTGCGGGCGGAGAATATGGGGTTGGATTTTGTGTTGTCGATGGTGAAGTACCGCGGGTATGGCGGGAAGACGGAGCATTGGGATTATGCGATGGAGTCTTTCAATCTGATGGCAGGGCTGGCAGCTGTCACTGACAAGATTGGGATTTATGCTTCGGTGCAGCCGCTGACTTACAATCCAGCAATGGCAGCACGGATGGCGGCAACGATTGATGATATAAGTGATGGGCGCTTCGGCTTGAATGTCGTGGCAGGCTGGAATAAGTATGAGTATTCCCAGATGGGACTATGGCCTGGAGATGAGTTTTATGGTGATCGTTATGAGTATGCTGATGAATGGCTGACGGTTGTGAAGCAGCTGTGGGATAAAGGACGACTGACGCATAAGGGCAAATACTTCGAGCTGGAAGATTGCATGTGTCAGCCGACGCCAAAAACGAAACCGAATCCACCGATTGTTTGTGCGGGTATGTCGGATAAAGGATTGGAATTCACGATCAAGCATGGTGATATCAATTTCGTCGCAGGTGACTTTGACCGCATCGCCGAGCTTAGTGCCAAAGGGAAAGAAATTGCAGCGAGCATGAACAAGTCGATCAAGACGTATGCCGTGTATACAATCATTTCCGCTGAAACAGATGAAGAAGCAGAGAACATGTATTTGAACTTTATTGAAGGTACAGATAAAGGCGGCTTTGATGGGCTTCAGGATGCGCGTGATAATGATAAGACAGGTTCGACAATGGAGCTATTAGGTGAAATCTTTATCGTTCCTACACTTGTTGGTTCCCCGCAGAAAATTGCCGAACAGATTGAAAAAATCGAGAAGGAAACAATGATCGATGGCTTGCTGTTCACATTCCCTGACTTTGTGACAGATATGAATTTCTTCGAAAGTGACATCGTTCCATTGTTGGATGCTAAAGGACTTCGGAATACAGTCATAAAAGAAATCATCGGTTAAGGGGGAGATCTAGTGAAGGAAAGCATGGTGATTGCTGGACTGCAGAATGGTGCTTATGCAGGAGATGTTGAAACGAATTTGCAGAAAATCATCACAGAGTGCAGACGGGTGATTGCAGCTGACAAACCGGATTTGCTTGTTTGTGCAGAACTGATGACGGCGCCGTATTTTGCGGCGGTCACGACACCGGATGAGACGTTCTTTGATTTTGCCGAACCAATGGATGGTCCGACAGTAACAGCGATGACAGCTTTAGCCGAAGAAACAGGGACACATCTGATCGGAACAGTTTTCGAGAGAGCAGAGGAAGGTGACCACACGAATTATTACAATACAGCGTTTGTCTGTTCCCCGACAAGAGGCCTGATCGGCAGCTATCGCAAGGTGCATGTGCCGAAAGTCGATGATGCAACGATGAAGACGGATGAGAAATTCTATTTTGAACAATACGGTGGCGGCGGAAGTGCGTTTCCGACATTCACCCTGGGCAATGGTTGGAAGATAGGCATCCTCATTTGCTTTGACCGATCATTCCCGGAGGCTTGGCGCTCACTACGCGTGCAGGATGTCGATGCAATTGTCGTGCCGACTGCGACATATGGCTTCCGCAAGGATCTGTATGTGGCAGAGCTGCGAGTGAGGGCCTTGGAAAATAATCTGTTTGTCATGGGTGTGAATAAAGCAGGAGCAGAACAGCTGCAGGGCGAGGAGGTGCTGCGCCACCACTTCGGACAGTCTTGCATTCTCAATCCATTCGGGGATGTGATGGCAATAGCCGAAGATGGAGAGTGGCAGCATGTATCTGCAGAGATCAGCAAAGCTGAACTTGCACAATCCCGTAATCGTGTCGACTGGCTGGCCAACCGGAAACCGGAAGTCTATGAACGCTATCAAACGGAAGTAGTAAACTAACACAAATGGAGGGCGATTAATATGACGAAAGCAGTTGTGATTACAGGCAGTCCGAAGAAAACGTCCCGGTTGAATGGTCCAGTTGTTTATGTGATTTCTGATTTGGAGCTCAAGGGCTGTGACGTTTCGCATGTTGTAGTAGCGGATTTGCCGGCAGAAGATTTGCTTTATGCCAATTTTACGAGCGATGCTATCATCCACGCAACACAGCTGGTAAAGGATGCAGATATTGTAGTCGTGGCAACACAAGTATATAAAGCTTCTTATACTGGCGTATTGAAATGCTTCCTGGATTTGGTTCCGGAAAGAGGCTTGGCTGGCAAAAAGGTGCTGCCGCTAGCAATGGGCGGTACAACGGCACATTTATTGATGCTTGAGTTTGCTTTAAAACCAGTGCTATCCGTCTTGGGTGCTAATGCGATTGAGCAGGGTGTATTCATCCAGGATAAGCAAGTAGTACGTGCTGCGGACGACAGCTTTGAGCTGGGGGAAGACTGCAAGTTAAGACTGGATCAAGCGGTTGAGGGCCTTTTGGAAGGTGTGACGATCGAACAGGTTGTGTGATTTCTTCACTAATTTAAACAGAAAAGGTCGGAACGTATGATGATGCTGGCGACAATGTTTGCATTGGGTTTGCTGTTGGGATTCGCCGGCGGGGGAGGATCTGGATTTGTGCTAGCGCTTCTAATTAGTGTTTTCCAGATTCCGATCCATACAGCGCTCGGCACAAGCACAACAGCTATGATCTTCACGGTTATTTCCGGGTCGATCAGTCATTTCAAAGAAGGTAATATACAGCTGAAAACTGGCGCTATGGTCGGGGCATTTGGTGCTGTTGGTGCTTATCTGGGCACACAAGTGGCAGCAGGTCTGCCGGAAACACCGCTAATTATCGTTTCCGCTCTGCTTTTATTTGTGTCTTCTATCCTGCTGTTTTTCCGAACTAAATTGAGCGGCAGCGTAAAGGTAGAGAAAGTGTTCAGCCAAAAGCAATATCTGCTGCTGGCTATGGGAGTGGGCGGCAGCACTGGTTTCTTATCTGGGTGTTTCGGAATCGGATCGACGCCCTTAATTCAATTGGGATTGATGATCTTTTTCGGGCTAAGTATTCAGCAAGCGGCAGCAACGAGCATGTTTGTGCTCATCCCAATTTCATTTCTTGGGGCATTCGGTTTCGCTCAAGCTGGGTTCATTGATATCACGCTGCTCGTACAAGTAGTCGCAGGTACGATGATAGGGTCGTTCATTGGCGCGAAGTTCACACGTCTCGCTCCAGTGCAGGTGCTGCGGACAGTGATTATTTTACTGCCGATATTCGGCGGGATTCTACTGCTTACATAAAACAGGAGGGATGCATATGACAGATATACAATCAGTCTACCAGCAAGCAGGTTATGGTCAAAAGCAAGTAGGATTTGGAGAGAAACCAGCTTTATTACTGGTAGATTTCCAGCATGCATTTACGAACAGTGAATATCCGACCGGAAAAAGTCCCCTCATCAAGCAGGCGGCTGCTGAAACGGCAGAGCTCCTGGAGTTAGCACGAGAGAAGGATATACCAGTTATATATACTGTCGTTGGCTACAGGGAAGGCCAATGGGATACAGGTAATTGGAAAACAGATATCGGCTGGATTACAATTGGCTCACATGCAGCAGAAGTAAGTCCTGAAGTAGAGCCAGTTACGGGTGAGCCGATTGTACTGAAAAAATATCCGTCGGCTTTCTTCGGGACCGAGGTGCTGTCACTCCTGACGACAAAGCAAGTGGACACCGTCATTGTCACAGGCTGCACAACTAGTGGCTGTGTACGGGCAACGATCATTGACGCGTTTTCATATGGATTCAAGACGATTGTGCCGGAGGAATGTGTCGGAGATCAAGCAAAGGAATCACATGATGCGAATCTGTTTGATGTGAATGCAAGGTATGCCGATGTACTGCCGAAACAACAGGTAGTGGAGTATTTAACGGCATTGAAGGCTACGCCAATAACAACATAAGATATGAAAAACACATCTCTTTTTGGGGAGATGTGTTTTTGATTTGCTTACATACTTATAGGGAAGATCTTTGCGTTCGTCTGCGCAGTATCCAATTTCTCCACAGCTGTCTTCAGCTCCTGAACACGCAGCTCAAGCGAAAGAGCAAAGCGTTTTTCAGGATCAGTCAGTAAGCCAATCAAAGCTTCTATTCGTTCCAGGTGACCGTAGACCGTTTGTCTGGAAACGCCTAAATGATTCGCAACCGTAGTAACAGATAAGCCGTGATCCAATAGCAATCGAAGCACTTCCAGCAGCTTAGCTGTATTACGATGTCCGAAAAGAGGGAGAAGCAGTTTGATCTCTGGCATGGCTTCACTGCGTACAAGTGGCAGCAGCATGTGATAAGGACTGTTTTGGTCTAGAAGACAGATATTATTTGAATTGGATTGCTTGGCAAGCTCCAATGCGATCTGAGCTTCACGTATTTTATCAGCTAGATTATTTGTTTTGGACGTCTCGGAACTGATACCAGCAATAAGATCAGGAATAGTTGTAGTAGATTTTAATCGTTCTTCTATCTTGCCCGATTCCTTGGAAAAGAACAGAACATGACCGCGATCCTCTCGGACAGAGTAAACAAAATCTACCTCACTAGCAGATTCCAGCTGGTTCAGGGAAGTGGTTAAATGTCCGATTCCTTCTTTACTTTCCACTACACCAACGGACAGATAAGGATATTCATTACAACAAGCAGGTACTTCCAATGGATATAGGAAATCATCAAGCGCATGCTGTCTTTTGACTCTTTTTTGTTGTTGGAAAGGTTGGCGTATCCATTGCTGTGCTGGATAGGAAGCTGGTTCATACGTATCGAGCGGATGCCGCATGAATTCCTGCGCCCATTTTCTAGTAACCTGCTCAATCTCCGTTCGCGAGGTTTCCAAGCGTGCAACATGCTCTAAGATTTTCATAATAGAATCTTTCGAATGAAGGAAAACAGACGGTATCTCGAACTGATCGGCGAGGGTACAAATAAAGCCACTGCCAATAATAGCATCTATGCCAGCTTGTTTGAGTGATGCAAGCAGTGCGGTGGCATCATTCTTGGAGCTGTAAGCAAAGAATAAATACTCCCCATCTAAATGCTGCACCACATCCTGATAACTTTGCAAATCCTCCCCATAATGAATAACGGCAATGCGGGGACCAAATTGTCTGGCCTGCAATGCAGCCTGTAGCAAATCATAACGCGTAATCGGAATCGGGAGTATAGGAAGTGCTGATTGATAGGCGCTTTTATCCAACATCGTCCAATGCGCCCCGCCAGTAATGATCATCTGCGGCTGAATTGTATGCAAATTGTCGTTCAAGTAATCAACAACATGCCCAAAATGGACATCACGAATCGTCACATCAGGAAGCTGCTCCGTACTATCCATAACCTGCTGCACAACATTCGTCAGCTTCGGATGACTGAGAATCAGGACTTTTGATGGCACTGCATACACCCCTTCACCTTAATAATAGCCGTCTGTAATTTCTAAGAAATATAGCATGTCGGGGGATATGTTACAAAGCTTCTGTCATGTTAATTAACAAGAAATTTTATAGGTGGGAGAAAATTAGGAACTTTTGGTAACTCAATTCGTAGTACAGCTTATACATCATTTTCGAGACTTCTTAAAAGAATGAAGGGTTAGCAAGACCAGTAAAGGAGGAGTCATGATGGAATTTTGGTTTATGAACATTATTTTCGCAGCACTTATTATTGGTATTTCTTTATTCTTTAGAAATAAGAAGCCGCCGGTTATGTACATCATTCCATCTGCTTTTACAGCAGTAAGCATTATTTTGCTAATAGCTAGCTTCACAATTGGCGGTTTTAGTGGAATGGGAATGACAGTTATTAGCATCTGCTTGTTAATTTCTTCTGCAGCTGCGTTAATTGTTGTTAGTTTCTATGGTTTTCTAAAGAGCGAATAAAAATTTGTAGAGGAAAAAGGAGTGTACTACATGGAAATAGATTTTTTCTGGATTGGGTTAGGAATAGCGGCATTTGGATACTTCATAGGGAATGGACTGAAGAACTTTAAAAATCCTGAAGCTTCGTTTCAGTTTGAAGACGAATGTCCTACACTAATTAAGGAAAAGGATTTGCATACATATTTGAATCTTAGTAAAGATGAGGTTGCAGATTTGCTGAAGCAGCACCCAAATGCACCTAAGATTGAATTGAATGGAACAACATATTATCCATACCAGCAATTCATGAAATGGATAACTTCCACCGAAATTTATCAATAACAGTAATAGATAAATCCTTACGTTGAAGGGCCTCTCTGAAGAGAGGCCCTTCTTTGTTTGCTATAAACATATAAAAAATAGGCAAATGAAACAAATTAACATTTGTACTGGACATTGCTGGAATATGGAGTTATGATGTTTTCAACACCACTTGTAATACAAGTATACAAGTATATGAGTTTACAAGAGGATCACTTAGGAACAGGAGTGTAGCATATGCAGCAAACGAGTGTTGAACAGTTGAAACAGCATGCGATTGAATTACGCAAGACAGCAGTCACGATGGTGTATGAAGCACAGTCTGGGCACCCTGGAGGTTCCTTGTCGGCTGCGGATGTTATATCGGCTTTATATTTCAAAGAAATGAATGTAGATCCGGCCAATCCGAAATGGGAAGATCGAGATCGATTCGTTTTATCAAAAGGTCATGTAGCCCCAATACAATATGCAGCTTTAGCTTTACGAGGCTTTGTTTCAAATGAAAGCGTATACACTTTAAGGCAGTATGGATCACCTTTCCAAGGACATCCCGATATGAAAAAATGTCCTGGAATTGATATATCAACAGGATCATTAGGCCAAGGTCTATCCTGTGCTGTCGGAATGGCAATTGCAGGACAGCGTGATGAAAAAGACTACCGCGTATTTGCAATGGTAGGCGATGGGGAGTGTCAGGAAGGACAGATTTGGGAAGCAATCCAAGCAGCGGTCAAATATAAGCTGGATAACTTGATCGTATTCGTGGATAACAACAGGCTGCAGATAGATGGGTTCTGTGAGGATGTTATGCCGCTGCTCGATCTGGAAAAGAAATTCGATGCATTTGGTTTTGATACTACGCGCATTGATGGGCACAACATGGAGCAAATCGTCGAGACGTTGGATACCTTTGCGAAGCAGAAGAACGGAAAGCCGAAGTGCATTGTCTGCGATACCGTTAAAGGAAAAGGAGTCTCTTACATGGAGGACCAAGCTGCATGGCATGGTACAGCGCCGAACAAAGAGGAATTCGAGTTGGCAATCAAGGAACTAGAAGGAGGCTTGCCGGTATGAGTGTGACAAAAAAAGCCGTCGAGAAAAAAGCGACAAGAGCTGCATTTGGAGACGAGATTGTCCGTTTAGGTGAGTCTAATAAAGATATTTACGTCGTGGATATTGATATCGGGAAATCTTGTAAAACAGATAAGTTTATTGAAAAATTCCCGATGCAGCATATCAATGTAGGAATTGCAGAGCAGAACGGTGCTGGTATCGCGGCGGGGCTTGCGACAACAGGAAAGATCCCATTCATCAGTACGTACGCCGTGTTCGGATCACTTCGCATGGCAGAGCAAATTCGTCAGGAAGTCTGCTACCCGAATTTGAATGTGAAAATCGCTTGCTCACATGGCGGTCTGACGCCAGGGAATGACGGAGGAAGTCATCAGGCGATTGAGGATATGGGCGTCATGCGATCATTCCCGAATATGACTGTCATTATGGGTGCGGATTATCATTCTACTCGAAAATTGATTGCTGAAGCAGCTGCCATGTACGGGCCGGTTTACCTGCGCTTCACGCGTGATGCCGTACCAATGATTTATGACGAAAATGAGACGTTTGAAATTGGTAAAGCAAAACAGCTTCGTGACGGAGCGGATATTGCCATCATCGCAAATGGTGATACGGTTCGTTTAGCAATTGAAGCTGCTGAACAGCTGGAGCAAAATGGCGTTTCCGTTAAGCTGTTGGATATGCATACAATCAAACCGCTCGATGTAGATGCAGTAAAAGATTGCCTGGATATCGGAAGAATCATTACCGTCGAAGATCACAATATCTTGAACGGTCTTGGCAGTGCTGTGGCTGAAGTCATAGCGGAAGCAGGGAAGGGACAGCTGGCTCGTATCGGTGTACAGGATAGATTCGGTGAATCAGCACCTTATGAGAAGCTGCTTGAAATCAACGGTATTACCGTAGAAAACATTATCGCAAAAGCAAATAAATTACTAACAAATTAATAGCATAGGGGTCGGGGAACATGTTCAAATTGGATGAGCGAGTCGCAATCGTTACAGGTAGTGGATCTGCAAAAGGAATCGGCCGGACTATTGCACTGACGCTAGCCGAGCAGGGTGCAAAAGTAGTCATTGCTGATATGAATAAGGAAGGTATCGAAGAGACGGTAGCTGTCATAACGGAAGGCGGTGGGACAGCTCTAGGAGTGGAAGTCAACGTAACAGATAAAGCATCTGTTGACGCAATGGTAGAAAAAACGCTGGATGCATTCGGACGAATCGATATTCTCGTTAACAACGCCGGTATCTCGCAAAAAGTGACAGTAGAAGAAATGACACTCACAGACATCACAAAGGTCTTCAACGTCAATATGTTCGGGCTGTTCCTCTGTACGCAAGCAGTATTAGCGCCAATGCGCAAGCAGAAATTCGGCCGCATCGTCAGTTTGTCTTCTGTTTCCGCAAAGCGCGGCGGTGGTGTTTTCGGTGGGGCGCATTACTCCGCATCCAAAGCAGCTGTACTGGGATTCTCCAAGAATCTTGCACGGGAAGTGGGACTGGATGGCATCACGGTTAACTGCGTTGCTCCGGGATTAGTGAATACGGATATTTGGAAGTCACTGCCGCAGGAAGATGCGTTGCAAGTCATCTCTGGAATTCCACTGGGCAGACCAGGGGAGACGAAGGAAATCGCTTCTGCAGTTGCATTCCTTGCATCCGAAGAATCCTCCTATATTACTGGGGAAGAAATTGATATCAATGGTGGCTCGCATATGGACTAAAGAACGGGCGGGCCACTAGCCCCGTCCTGCATCTGAAATGATTGGAGGAATAATCTTGGAGCAGCACATGCTTGAGAAATCCACTACCCGGAAAGTTACATTACGTCTGATACCGTTTCTGTTTCTCTGTTTCTTTATCTCGATCCTGGATCGTGTGAATATCAGTTTTGCAGCTTTACAGATGAATGAAGATCTTGGTTTCTCGAATGCAGTCTACGGTCTTGGAGCAGGTATATTCTTCTTAGGCTACTTCCTGCTGGAGGTACCGGGAAGTGCAATCATGACCAGAATTGGAGCGCGGCGCTGGATCAGCCGAATCATGATCTCGTGGGCAATTATCGCGATCCTAATGGCATTTGTAACAGAACCATGGCAGTTCTATACGGCTCGATTCCTATTAGGGGTAGCTGAAGCAAGCTTCTATCCATGTATGGTGTATTACTTGAGTGGCTTCTTCCAATCGAAGCATCACGCAAAGGCAATTGCTGCCTTTATGCTAGCCATACCGGGAGCCAATGCAGTGGGAGCACCATTATCTACATTCTTGATGCAGATTAATTGGTTAAACCTTGCAGGGTGGCAGTGGTTGTTTATTTTGGAAGCGGTTCCAGCGCTTATTCTGGGAATCATCTGCTTCTTCTATTTGGATGATCGTCTGGAAGATGTGAAATGGCTGAAGCCAGAAGAGAAGAAGTGGCTGCTGGATGTGACGCAAAAAGAAAAGGAAGCGAAGCAGCAAGTAAAGCATTATACGTTTGCGCAGGCTCTGAAAGATCGCGATGTCTTGATTTTATCTGCGGGCTACTTCTGCTGGATGTTCGGCTACTATGGTATCAATATGTTCCTACCGACCTTGTCGCAGTCCATGTCTGAATCCTTGTCGATCAGCACACAAGGCCTGGGCTGGCTGCTTGGACTGATGTATGCTATCGCCATGGTGGCAATGATCCTTGTCGGTAACCACTCAGATAAAAAGAACGAAAGACGCTGGCACGTGGCTGCTTGTTTAACAACAAGTGCAATCGCTATGATAGCGAGCAGCTATGTAGCTGAGTCGAATATTATTCTATCGTTCGTGCTGCTGACAATTGCTCTGTGCGGGGCTTTTGGAGCATACTCTCCGTTCTGGGCTATACCGCCATCCTTCCTTACTGAGTCGGCGGCTGCTGGAGCGATTGCATTGATCAACAGTATCGGGAATCTAGGTGGATTTTTCGGACCGTATGCCGTCGGTTATATCCGGGATACAACAGGTTCTTTCACAATGAGTATGATTTTCCTTGGTATAAGCATGATTCTAAGCTCGCTTATCATAATATTCCTAGTGAAGCAGTCCGGAAAAGCAGTCTCTCGGATTGCTGAAAAGAAACTCGGTAAATCAAGCTGATAAAAGCATGACGAAAAAATCAATCGGAGGCGAAGAAAAATGGAAGAGAAATTGAATTCGAAGCAAACGATTATTTGTCAAGATTGCGAAGATGTGATTGATGTGGCAGACAGCCCGGAAGGCGGACGTGTGTTGTACGGCGTATGTCTGGAATGCCGAGATGATAATGCAGTAGCGGAATAAAAAGAAAGGAGTCAGCAGTTGCTGACTCCTTTTATACTTTCCAATACCGTTCGTACAGGTTATCCATGTGTAGCTTCATCAGTGCTTCTGCTTTTTCCTCGTCATGATCCTCGATTGCTTCAATCAAATTCTTGTGTTCATGGAAATTTACGCCGCGAAAATCAGGTCTTGTTACTGTACGATCGCGGATGAAAGTCCACATTTGCTGCTGCTTCATGGCGCTGCTGATGGTAGCCATGAACTGGATGTACAGATCATTATGGGATGCTTTTGCTATGCCATTATGCAATTTTTCATCCGTTTCCGGAACATATACACCTTCATTTGTTTCCTTCTCCATTTGCTTGATTGTTTCATTCAACTCTTTCAAATCTTCCTCTGTAGCGCGCATCGCTGCGAAACGTACTATGAGCGGTTCAATGTTCATCCGAGCTTCCACAATATCTTCTGGGGACACATTTGATAAGAAAGCGGGGGAATAGATCTCATCAGCTGGCAAGGACTTAATGAAAACACCCTCTCCTTGTCTGGAATAAGTGAATCCGTTCATTTCTAATGCGCTCATCGCTTGGCGCACCGGGGCTCTGCTTACACCGAACTGTTCACATAGCTCCCGTTCTGATGGCAGCTTATCACCGACTTTGAAAGCACCAGACTTCATCTGCTCAACGATTTGTTCGTATATCTGTATGTATAGTCTTTTATTTGTTACTGGATTAAAGTTCATGATGACCCACCTCATTATAGGAGTTCCTTCTTAAAGTATAATGCTTTGCGGTTATTACGGCAAAAGAGGATTCAGAGAGACCATGCAGAAGTATGATTTACTTGTCTCTTTTTAAGCTAAATTGAGAAAAGTTATTTAAGTCCTACACCATTTTGGAAAAAAATGGACTATAGTAACGTATGTTCGGCCCTTGACCTTTGATATAATAGTAGGACAATAGCATAGGTGACTCAAGGGTGGTTTGCGCATTACTCTTTCCTTTAACGGAGGGTGGTGTAGCGGATGACGGTGGCTGAGGCGTTGACGTTGATGATCGGATTTGGAACGTTGATTGTTGCGATCTTGTCGGAAAAGAACGAGAAAAAATAACCACCCTTGAGTTGGCAGCTCGAGAAGGGTGGTTACGTTACCTCTTTTTCGCGCAGATCCCCTAGGGAATCATGCTATTACTGGACAGACCGATTGGTGTTGGCAGCACCGAACGGTCTTTTTCTGTACACAAATATTATAGTAGCGCAATTGGAAGGGATTGTCATGTGACTATTGGAGTAAAAGATGATTACATTTCCATTACCTTAATGTGTTTTGTCTAAACCAGTATCAGGTGTGATCCAGCTTTTTATGTGACAAAAGACAATCTTATATAAAAGTCATACCGTAAATCATATGTATCCTCAGCATGTACATCTAACATCATGTTATTGATTTGAACCTCAAGACCATTCACTTGGAGATTCAGGCAGGTGGTTGATTATTTAAATGGAATACTAATAGATGGAAGCATTTTTATATAACGTACATAAATGATGAGGTTTTTATAGGAAGGTGATTATGTTTGAATGCATTTACTTACGTCCCGCTTGTAGTGGGAATCATAGTTATTGTACGGATTATCGAAGTATTTCGGAGAAGAAATAGGCGGATGAGCAGTGCCCAGGAAATGGTTTATCATAGGAAACAAATTAAGGCAGCTTGGATAACAGGAAGTGGCTTAATTGCTTTTGTTGCATTGGCGCAAGTAATAGGATGGATACGTATAAGTGATATTCTGCATGTGCTTCTTGCTTATATAATCATTTTTACCGGAGATCTAATCTTCCATTATGTTTGTTTTTACCGGTTAAGAAATGCGATACAAACTGACATGTAGTAAACGAAAGGGCTGAGCATTTGTTTCTAAAAAGAGTAAAGCTACTGCGGGAAGGAAATAATCTCCCTCATAAATACCCTTATTCAATCCCAGCAATCAATCAGCTGGATGAGCTGGAACTTACAAATCCAGTAACCTTTTTCGTCGGTGAGAACGGAAGCGGCAAATCGACATTAATGGAAGCAATCGCAGACATTTGCGGATTTAATACAGCCGGCGGAGGACGGAATAATACCTATGACCTGGAAGCATCTGAAGCTGCACTTTCTGATCATATTCGGCTATCCTGGCTGCCTAAAGTGACGAATGGCTTCTTCCTGCGGGCAGAATCTTTCTACCATTTTGCTTCGCACATAGATGACATCGGTTCAATCCAAGCATACGGAGGAAGATCACTACATCATCAGTCTCATGGAGAAGCTTTTCTTTCTTTGTTTCAGAATCGCTTTGGAGGCAAGGCCATATACTTACTCGATGAGCCGGAGGCAGCACTATCGCCGCAACGTCAGCTTACGTTTCTCCGCATCATCCATGACTTGGAGAAATCAGGGGAGGTGCAATTTATTATTGCGACCCATTCACCAATTTTGCTCGGTTATCCAGAAGCTGAGATTTTTCATTTCAGCGAGGATGGAATCAGATCAATAGACTATGAAGAGACAGAGCATTATCAGATTACGAGAGGTTTTTTAGAGAACAGGGAGGGTTATTTGAAGCATCTTTTCCAATAAATGAAGGCGCATCCTTGATAATCAGAGGATGTGCCTTTTTTGCTTGTCGTAATTAGAGAGTGGACGTATGATATTTTCACCATAATACAAATTTATGTCCGGCCTTGGGTTCAAATTTTGCACCACAAATAACTTCCGGGCGTTCTACAATAATACTAGGAATAGAAACCGCTTTCATTAATGCTTATTCCTAGTTGAAAAGGAGACTATGACAATGACGGCCGATCAATCTAGTCCTTTGCACTCCAGCTTACTTCACAGTTTGTTCTCTATTATCAATGAGGGGAATGTCCGCGATACGAACTATGTATTGGCACATTATTTCCTGGAAAATTACAGTGAACTGCAGCATTTAAATATTTTTGATGTTTCAACAGATTGCTTTGTTTCACGATCTAGTGTGAGGAGGTTCTGTAAAGCGATAGGATATGAGAATTTCATTGATTTGAAAGCAGAATTCTTTCGCTATGACGAAGTGTATTACAAAAACATCGAGTATTATAAACAACCAAATTATCAGCAACTGCTTTCCTTTGAGATCAATAAGATGATTCAGGATATGTCGATTGCACTAAATGAATCTGCCTTACAAGATCTACTGGAGCGATTTCAGAAGAGCCGAAATGTCATCTTTATGACACCAGGTGCTTACGGTGGCTTAATCAAGGATTTTCAAGAGAAACTGATTACCCATAAGCGAATCATCTACTTGATTTCCGAGCATTACACTGAAAATGAATTAATCAGGAATTTGGATGAAAAGGATCTGTTAATTACACTCTCCACTTCAGGTGTATTCGCAGGTCAAGCTTGCTCGTTTACAAAAGGGCTGAAGGCATCGAAAGTTTTGATTACTGGGATGGAGAATCCACAGATCGAATCGTTCTATGACAAGGTCTATTACCTATCTGCAAAGAGGGGCGAGGAACTGAATTTCCCTATCTATAGCAAGTATGGAATCCATTTTATGCTGGATCTGCTTTATAGCGAATATGTCAAACAGAATAAATGAACTACGGCATTACTCAGATTACCAACCATTAAATTTGAGGATGTGGATGAGATGAGCAAATATAACGAGCTCTCCAAAAAGATTATCGAAGGTGCTGGTGGCACTAATAATATTAAAGTCGTCAATCATTGTGCAACAAGGTTACGATTGACAGTTTCGGATATCGAGCGTGTGAAGCAAGAAGAGTTAAAGCAACTAAAAGGTGTCATGGGCGTTGTCAATCGGGGTAACGAACTGCAGGTCATTATTGGAACTGATGTAGCTAATGTCTACAGCAGCGTTTTGCAGGTTGGGGAATTCAGTGAGACCCAAGCCAAGCAAGCTGCAGCAGTTGAGCTTGTTGAGGGCGAGGAACAAAAGAAGAACAAAAAGAATCCATTTGCAGTGATTGTCGATTTTATAAGCGGGACATTCGTGCCGGTGCTTCCTGTACTAGTCGCTGCAGGGCTTGTTGCTGCTGTACTGAATATAGCTGTCACTTTCTTCGGTCTATCAGATACAAGCGGGACGTATACGGTATTAACAGCAATAAATAATGCAGGTTTTTTCTTCCTGCCAATTTTTATCGGTTATAGTGCGGCTAGGAAATTATCTATTAATCCTTTGATGGGGATGTATCTTGGGGCAATCTTAGTGCATTCCAGTATCAATAATGCGGAAGGTCTCAATTTTTTAGGTATTACTATTCCACAAGTAACCTATAGTACATCAGTTATTCCAATCATTTTGGGTGTATTGTTCATGTCGGTAGTCGACAAAGGCTGGAATAAGGTTATTCCGAAAGAGATTAAGTTTTTTGCTCAGCCTTTGCTTACCATCATGATTGTAACTCCTATAACGTTAATTGTTTTAGGTCCACTGGGTAACTTCATCGGTACGTATATTGCTTCTGGTTTGAATTTCGTTAACGAAGAACTTGGATGGTTGTCAGTTGGGTTAATCGGCGCATTGACACCACTGTTAGTAATGACGGGCACAAACCAAGCGTTGTTCCCACTAGTATTTGCATCTATGGCAGACAATGGCTATGACGCCTTTGTGATGAGTGGCATGCTTGCAGCGAATGTTGCTATTGGCTCAGCCGCACTTGCAATGACTTTGCTAAAGAAAGATAAAGACACCAAGGCAATGAGTCTATCAGCAGGTATTACCGGTGTAATGGGAATTACAGAGCCTGCCATCTTTGGTGTATTGATCCGGTTCCGAGCTGCATTAATAGGAGCTATTACAGGCGGACTGGTTGGCGGCATATTTGCGGGTATCGTCTTCTTGAAACAGTATGCTGTTGTGTCACCGGGTATTGCAGCAATTCCCACATTCATCCCAACCGATGGATCGGGCTTGAGTGCAAACTTCTGGTATTCTCTTGTGACTATCGTTTTGGCTGCAATAGTATCCTTTGCAGGAACGATAATCGCAAGCAAATCAGGCAAGTTCAAAAGCTAGGTTCCAAAACCTGCACCACATGAAAAAATAAGAGAGTTTACAGTAGATATAGGAACACAAATAAAGATTGGAGAGGGATGGGAATATGTTCTACAAACAAGATCCAGTTTTTCCGAAAGATTTTTTGTGGGGAGCTTCCAGTGCTGCTTGGCAGGTAGAGGGAGCAGTAAATGAAGATGGCAGAACAACTGCCATTATCGATTTGAACAGTCAAAAGAAAAAACCTTATACAGATAACTCTATTGCGGCTGATCATTATCATCACTACGAAGAGGATGTCAAACTGATGGCTGAGTGCGGCTTTTCATCCTATCGTTTCTCGATTGCTTGGCCTCGTATTTATCCTAGCGATTCCACTGAACCAAACCAAAAAGGGATCGACTTCTATAACAATTTAATCAATGAATTAATCAAACATAATATCGAGCCGATTGTTACTCTTTACCATTACGATATGCCAGTATGGGTCGATGAAAAATATAATGGCTGGTATGACAGAGGAATTATTGATGCATTTGACCGATATGTTCGAACCTGCTTCACTGAATTCGGGGATAGGGTGAAATACTGGCATTCCTTGAATGAACAAAATATGCAGATTTGTTATGGTGATTGGCTTGGTGTTGCGAAGTATCCAGAAACATGGTTCAAGGATAAGTGGAAGGTCAACCATATAATGAATATGTGCCACGCCAAAGCAGTCATTGCTTGTCATGAACTGGTTGAAGACGGTAAAATCGGTCCTGTTCCAGGTTATGTTCCAATCTATCCGGCATCTGCACATCCTGATGATCAGATTGCTGCTATGAATGCAGAAGAACTGACTGAAAAAGTGTGGAACGATTTTTATGCTCACCGTGAGTACAATGGTTTCATTAAGAGCTACTGGAAAGAAAATGATATTGATCCAGAGATTCAAGAAGGCGATATGGAACTAATCAAGGAAGCTAAAATCGATTTCTTTGCCTTGAACTGCTACCGTTCTAATACAGCTAAGGCTTGTGGAATCGATGAAGAGCCTCGCGAATATAAACTGAATAAAAGCGGTGTAAAAGGTAATCTGGAATTTCCGAAGGTACCGGGGCTTTATCAGCTTACGGAGAACCCTTATGTGGAGACGACAGATTGGGACTGGGAAATCGATCCTGTAGCTATGCGTTATATGCTTCGATATGTGTGGGATCACTACCAGCTCCCAATGATGATTACAGAAAACGGCTATGGGGCGTATGACAGTGTATCAGAAGATGGAAAAGTTCATGATCCGAAACGAATCGAATTCCTGCGTGACCAAATCTATCAAGTAGGACTAGCCATCATGGACGGCTGTGAAGTCATCTCATACAATCCGTGGTCATTCACAGATCTGCTTAGCACAGGTAACGGTATGGCAAAACGTTACGGTTTGGTTTATATCAACACAACGGATGAAGAACTATTAGATTTGAAGCGTATACGGAAGGATTCCTTCTATTGGTATTCAAAACTAATTAAATCTAATGGCAGTGACTGGGGCAAATGAAAATAACAGAAGACCTTCCTTACGGGGAAGGTCTTTTTTAATTATTTGTATCACTTATGTCTGTGGTTCCTGTAAAATATAAGGAAATTATGGAATTAGGGAGGCTTGCTACATGTCAGTTATATTCAAAGAAATGAATACAGAAGAAGTACAGCAGTATATTGAATTTGAAATTCCAAACTATGCGGAAAATGTATCTGCTAATCTCGGAATTCCAAAAGAGACGGCTCTCAAGGATGCCGACACACAGCTGCATAGTTTATTAACAGAAGAAAAAAGAAAGAAAGATCATTTTATTGGGAATGTATTTTGCGAAGATAAGAAAGAGAATGTTGGTATCATTTGGTACAACATTCAGCCAGAAAGGGACAGGTTTTTTATCTTCCATATCTACATATACGAAACATTCCGGAGGATGGGCTATGCCAGTGCTGCGCTGACTCTTTTAGAAGAAGTGGCGAAGCAAGAAGGTATTGGAACAATAGCATTAAATGTTTTTGCTAACAACCCGGGTGCGCAGCATGCATATAATCAGCTAGGTTACGAGACAGTATCGATGGTGAAGACAAAGAAACTTTGAGGTGGGGATCATATGGGAATACGTTTGTGTACAGAGAATGAATTAAAAGCATGCAGCGATACTTATGCTAAGGTTTTCAATGAAGCTCCATGGAATGAAGCTTGGACTGCAGAAACAGCATTTTCTTATTTGATTAATTTTTATCGAACACCTGGATTTACTGGAATTGTTGCAGTAGAGAATGAAGAAGTGATTGGCTTTCTCTTCGGTGTGAAAAGGAAATGGTGGTCTGGTGATGAATTCTTTATAAACGAGATGTGTGTGCGAGCTGACCAACAGAATAAAGGCATCGGTAAGACCCTTATGGAGTACCTTGTTGAAACAACAGATGCAGATATGATTTCCTTACTGACAGATCGCGGCTTGCCAGCAGAAAATTTCTATAAACGCAATGGATTCAAGGAGATCGAAAGAATTATGTTCATGAGCAGGGACGTTTAAAAAAAAGTAGAAAAGAGGATCTATGAATGAAAAAAACAGTCCTTATTTTTCTTACCGACCAATACGCGGATTGGGAAGCGAGCTATGTAGCAGCAGAACTGCAAGCACCACATTCAGAGTTTCAGGTGAAGACTGTAACACTAGACGGAAAGCCAGTTTCATCTATCGGAGGATTCAAGGTTCTCCCAGATTATAGTTTAGCAGATACCGAAACTATCGACTTTTACATGCTTATCCTGCCTGGCGGTAACACGTGGAGACAGCCTGAAACTGTTCCAGTAAAAGAGCTGGTTGCACACTGTGTTTCAAACAATATTCCTGTGGCAGCTATTTGTGATGCTACTGTTTTCCTTGGAAGGTATGGTTTCTTGGATGGCGTGAAGCATACTATTAACAGTCTGGAAAACCTGAAAGAGGGAGCTCCAAATTATGTTGGAGAGAGCGACTATATCCATGCACAATCAGTCCGAGGCGGTAATTTAATTACAGCTAATGGAACAGCCCCTTTGGAATTTGCTAGAGACATATTGAAATTACTTAAAGTCAGAGAAGACGAGAAAATTGATGCTTGGTATCATTTCTTTAAAGCAGGTTCGGTAGATAATCTAACAAGTAACTAAATTTTCAGAATTATAAATGATATAATAGGGATGATTGATTCTACTATCAGGAGGAACCCTATCTTGCAAACAAGTCATGATGTTTACACGAGAATATCAGAAATTCTGGAAGGTAAAAGTAATGAGCTGACTGCTGTCAGCGATCGAATATGGGATTTTGCAGAGACGAGATATGAAGAGGTTCAATCTGCTGAAATACTAGCGGCAACATTGGAAGAAGAAGGTTTTGAAGTGGAGCGAAATGCGGGTGATGTTGAGACTGCATTTGTTGCTGGCTTTGGAAGCGGGAAGCCGGTTATTGCATTTCTAGGTGAGTACGATGCATTATCTGGTTTGAGCCAGCAAGCAGATAGCGCAACAAAGGATCCGATAGAAGAAGGCGGCAATGGACATGGCTGCGGACATAACCTGCTTGGGACAGGAGCGATGGCAGCTGCGATTGCAGTAAAGCAGCTGATGGAAGAAACCGGACTGGAAGGCACAGTACGTTATTATGGATGTCCGGCAGAAGAAGGTGGAGGCGGTAAGGCCTTTATGGCTCGAGCCGGTCTTTTCGATGATGTAGATGTGGCATTGACATGGCATCCATGGGATGAAAATCAAGTCTATCATGCTAGAATGCTGGCAACTTGCCAAGTGTATTTCCGTTTTACTGGGACAAGCAGTCACGCAGCTTTCAGTCCTCATCTTGGCAGAAGTGCTTTGGATGCAGTTGAGCTGATGAACATCGGTTCCAATTTCCTGCGTGAGCACATCATTCCGGAAGGACAGCTGCATTATGCCATTACTGATACTGGCGGAATGAGCCCGAATGTTGTACAGGCTAATGCAGAGGTACTTTACAAAATCCGTGCTCCAAAAATGGGTCAGGTTGAAGAGATTCTGGAGCGGGTCAAAGACGTTGCCAGAGGAGCAGCCTTGATGACAGGCACACAATTGGAGATTCAATTCGATGCGGCATCAGCAGATCTGATTCCAAATGAGACACTGGGTAGACTGATACATAAGCATCTGATAACAACCAAGGCCCCTAGTTATACCGAAGAAGAAACTGCATTTGCCCAATCTATCCAGCAAACCTTTAGTGCAGAAGAAAAAGCTGTGATTGAGAAAAGCGATAACAAAGTGCTTGCAAAAGGCGTGAAAGAATTTTCATCAGTTCCTGGCTTCTTTAAAGGATCGACAGACGTAGGTGATGTAAGCTGGCTTGTCCCAACTGGTCAGATTTATATCACAACCTGTGCTTTCGCAACACCATTCCACAGCTGGCAGCTTGTGACGCAAGGGAAATCATCTGTTGCTCACAAAGGTATGCTGTACACTGGCAAAGTATTGGCTGCTTCAGCTATGGAATTGTTAGAACAGCCAGAGCTGCTAGAAGGAATAAAAGCAGAGCACCAAGCCAATCTTGAGGGAGAAACGTACAGATCATTGATTCCGTCAGATACGAAACCCGCACCGGTAAAAAGAGTGGCTAAATAAATGAAAAGAAGACAAGTCCTAGGACTTGTCTTCTTTTCATTTAAACAACTTTATGTTTTTAGTTAGGTCATTGAATTTCCAAAGGAAACTCGTCATAAATGCTTTCGATGTTCTTCGTATTTAGTTGCTCGTTTATATAATTCTTCCAAGCTTGCTCATTCTTTATTTCCTCAGATAAGTCAGTTTCTAAAAAGTATTCTAATTCTGTTTTAGAGATCATCCAGGTATATTCCGTCTGTTCATTTACTAATGAGAATTCTATTTTTTCCACATTATCTATGAGTGCAGCAATATAAAGGGAATTGTGATAAAACGTCTCTTTGACTCCGTTTTCATTGTTATACCAGCCATCATCCGGCTGACTCTCTAATTGCCCCGTGTCATAGCTGACTGTTAAATTTTGGTCAGCAACACTGTACTCCTTCTGCATAGTATTGCCTGGCAAATTAGAGAGAATTCCACTTACATCACCATTACTACCTATGAAGGTTTCCTGATACTCCTGTAGTTCGGCTGGTTCTACTGATTCGATGCTTACTCCAGTATCTTCATTATTTGAACAAGCGGTCAAGCTTAATCCTATAGTTAAAATAACAACAGCACTTGTTATTTTTAGATTCATTATTATCCCTCCTGCATTTTTTGTATTTATAAAGACATTCTATCGAAGATAATGATGTGATTGAAGAGTGGAGAAATACAATTGCGGACTACCGCAAAATGGTATGTGGTTTCTACAGTATTCGCATGTCACAATATGGAATACACTGTTAAAGATTCAAATTAAATGATAAAACTATCAGTAATAGTGATTGACATAGTGCAGAAAAATCGTGTAAACGAATAAGAGCGTTTGTGATGCATGACATATTACTGATGGAAATGATTACAAAATGGAAGAAGTAGAAATGTCTGGCGATCATTCTGATTTTCAAACTTGTACGTTTAAGTTTTAAATAAGTGATTGATTGTACGTACCAATTGAGGTAAAATCACATTATGAAATCAAATATACGTACAAGGAGAGGTGGACCTAATGCTGGAGGAATTAAAGGAACAGGTACTGCAAGCGAATTTAGACCTTCCAAAGCATGAGCTGGTAACTTTTACGTGGGGAAATGTAAGCGGTATCAATAGAGATGCCGGGCTGGTGGTCATCAAGCCGAGTGGCGTGGCATATGAGAAGCTGACGGTAAAGGATATGATTGTTGTTAACCTGGATGGCGAAGTAGTAGAAGGCGACATGAAGCCTTCATCGGATACAGCAACTCATTTAGTTTTGTATAAGCATTTTGAAGATATTGGCGGAATCGTCCATACCCATTCCACTTGGGCAACATCCTTTGCGCAATCTGGAAAAGGGGTGCCTGCTCTTGGCACAACTCATGCGGACTACTTCTATGGAACTGTCCCTTGTACCAGACCGATGACCGGACAAGAGATTCAGAAAGACTATGAATTGGAGACAGGAAATGTGATTGTGGAGACTTTCCGGACAAAGGGACTTGATCCGAATCAGGTGCCGAGTGTGCTCGTACACAAGCATGCGCCTTTCAATTGGGGGAAATCACCGGCCGAAGCGGTACATAACGCTGTTGTGCTGGAAGAGGTAGCGAAGATTGCGCATCTGTCCTACCAGCTGGATCAGCAGGTGGAGGATATGGATCAGCAGCTGCTGGATAAGCATTATTTACGAAAACACGGGGCTGACGCATACTACGGCCAAACCACTTAGGAGGAGAATTCCATGGGTACGGACAAATTTTCGATTGGAATTGATTATGGAACACAATCCGGCAGAGCGGTGCTCGTCCGGCTTCAAGATGGGATGGAAATGGCAGAGCATGTGACGGAATACCGTCACGGTGTAATGGATGTTAAACTGCCACATTTGGAAAAAGCGCTTGGCTATGAATGGGCGCTGCAGCATCCGATGGATTACCTCGATGTACTGCGCCAATCGGTACCAGCGGTTATGCAGGCTGCCGGGGTGGATCCGGCAGATGTTATCGGACTCGGCATCGATTTTACTGCTTGTACGATCTTACCGGTGGATGTAAATCTGGAACCATTATGCTTTGACCCGGCATTTCGTGATAATCCGCACAGCTGGGTAAAGCTTTGGAAGCATCATGCTGCACAGGAAGAAGCGAATAAGCTGAATGAAATTGCTGGTGAGCGTGGCGAGGGATTTCTAGCTCGCTATGGCGGGAAAATCAGCTCGGAATGGATGATACCAAAAATCTGGCAAATTGCTGATGAAGCTCCTGAAATCTATGAAGCTGCCGATCAGTTCATCGAAGCAACAGATTGGGTCATATCTCAGCTGACAGGTGAACTGAAACGAAATAGCTGTACAGCTGGTTATAAAGCTATCTGGCATAAGCGGGACGGCTATCCAACGGCAGATTTCTTCGAAAGCCTGCACCCGGCAATGCGAGATTTGGCTGATACGAAGCTGCGTGGAGAAGTATATCCGCTCGGAACAAAAGCTGGAGAACTTCAGGATTCATTTGCAGCATCTATGAATCTATCACCAGGTATTGCGATCGCAGTAGGAAATGTCGATGCCCATGCAGCTGTTCCGGCAATGGGTGTTGTAACTCCAGGCAAACTCGTGATGGCAATGGGCACATCGATTTGTCACATGCTGCTTGGTACAGAAGAGCAGACGGTTGAAGGAATGTGCGGTGTCGTCGAGGATGGCATTATCGAGGGCTATTATGGGTACGAAGCTGGACAGTCTGCAGTTGGTGATATTTTTGGCTGGTTCGTCGACGAGCAGGTTCCGGCTTATGTCTATCGTCAGGCAGAAGCTGCCGGGCAGAATGTGCATCAATGGCTGGAGGAGCGAGCTAGTACGTATCGCCCGGGAGAAACAGGATTGTTGGCGTTGGACTGGATGAACGGTAACCGTTCAGTGCTCGTTGACACGGAATTAAGCGGGATGGTGCTCGGTCTGACGCTGGCGACAAAGCCGGAAGAAGTGTATCGCGCTTTGCTCGAAGCAACAGCATTCGGTACGCGTAAAATTGTAGACGCTTTCCATCAAAGTGGCGTTTCGGTAGAAGAACTTTATGCATGCGGTGGTCTGCCTCAGAAGAATAAATTGCTGATGCAAATTTTCGCAGACGTAACGAACCGACCTATTTATATTGCGGATTCGGTGCAAACGCCAGCTGTTGGTGCAGCAATGTTCGGTGCCGTAGCTGCTGGTGCAGAAGCAGGCGGATATGACAGCGTACTTGATGCGGCTGACAAGATGGCAAGAGTGAAGGAAGAGGTTATTCAGCCGATACCAGAAAACGTTGAAATCTATGAGTTAATCTATCAGGAATATAACACGTTGCACGATTATTTTGGCCGGGGAGCAAACGATGTGATGAAACGCCTGAAATCGATTCGGTCTCAGTCTGAAAGAAAATTGACAGTACAGTAATAAAGGGGGAGTTAGGATGTTACAAGTAAAGCCATATGTATTTTGGTTCGTGACAGGAAGCCAGCATCTATACGGAGAAGAAACGCTTAATCAGGTGCAAGGGAACTCTGAGGATCTGGTTAACAAACTGAATGAGCAAGGTACACTTCCATTTCCGATTGCTTTCAAGGAAGTACTGACGAATGCAGCTGATATCCAGCGAGTTAGTCTGGAGGCAAATGCGGACCCGGAATGTGCCGGGCTGATTACCTGGATGCACACGTTTTCACCTGCAAAGATGTGGATTGGCGGATTGAAGACATTACAGAAACCATTGCTGCACTTGCATACACAATACAACCGCGATGTGCCATGGGATACAATCGATATGGACTTTATGAACCTGAACCAATCCGCTCATGGTGACCGTGAATATGGTTTCATGGGAACACGCCTAAATAAAGCCAGAAAAGTCATTGTCGGCTATTGGGGCAATAAAGAAATACAAAATCGAGTCTCGGATTGGATGACGACTGCAGTAGGATTCAATGAAAGTCAGCAAATCAAAGTAGCTCGCTTTGGTGATAATATGCGCACTGTAGCGGTCACAGACGGTGATAAAGTAGAAGCGCAGATTAAATTTGGCTGGACAGTTGATTATTACGGTATCGGCGATCTTGTTGCCGAGATGAAGGAAGTTAGTGAATCCGATGTCGATGAACAGGTATCGACGTATAAGGAAGCTTATGACCTTCCGACTGAAGAAGACCAGCTAGCTTCTGTGCGGGAGCAGGCACGAATTGGAGTTGCGTTGAAGCGTTTCTTGGATCGCGGAGGCTATCAGGCATTCAGCACAAACTTTGAAGATCTGCACGGTATGAAGCAGCTCCCAGGTCTAGCTGTCCAGCATCTGATGGCACAAGGCTATGGCTTTGCTGGAGAAGGAGACTGGCGTACAGCAGCACTCGTGCGCTTGTTGAAGGCGATGGCAAATAATGATAGGACATCCTTTATGGAGGATTACACGTATCATTTGGAAGAAGGCAATGAACTAATTCTAGGATCACACATGCTGGAGGTATGCCCAACAGTAGCAGCAAATCGACCGTCCATCCAGGTCCATCCGCTCGGTATTGGCGGTAAAGAAGATCCGGCTCGTATTGTATTCGATGGCATCGCTGGTGAAGCGGTCAATGTCTCGATTATCGAGCTTGGCGGACGCTTCCGCATGATTATCAACAAAGTGGACGCTGTCGAATCTGAGAAAGAAACACCGAATCTTCCAGTTGCCAAAGTCTTGTGGAAGCCGCAGCCGTCCTTGAGCGAAGCAACAGAAGCGTGGATCTATGCTGGTGGTGCGCATCATACGGCGCTATCATTTGCACTCACAGCAGAGCAGCTGGAGGACTTTGCAGAATTGGTCGGCATCGAATGTGTGACGATTGATAATAATACAACCCTAAAACAGTTCCGGAAAGAGTTGCAGTGGAACCAGGTGGTATGGAAATAAGATCAATTTGTCATTCTTTCTAATATCGAAATAAAAACCAAAAAGGGGCGTAGAAGCCCCTTTTTTATATCACACTCTTTATAGTTAGATTTCGATTATAAGTTAACTAGTAGTATATGCCTCTCTTATTACTTCAGAATATCCTGCAATTCGTCTAATTTACTTATTTCAAAATCCGGCTGGAGCGGAAGGTGATTCGGCAGTCTGCTTGGGTTGAACCAGCATGTGTCCATACCAGCCATATTACCACCTTGAATATCTGCAACTAAGGAATCTCCGATAATCAATGAACGTTCTGGCTCAATGCCAGGAACGCGTTCAAACACATAATCAAAGAACCCGGCCATCGGTTTTTGGAAACCGGTATCTTCAGAAACGAAAACAGATTGGAAATATGGAAGCAGTCCAGTCGCTTTCAGACGGCGGAATTGTGTCTCAGATACACCGTTTGTCACGATATATAAAGGATAATTCTTGGACAGTTCCTCCAATATTTCAGCTGCACCAGCTATCATATGTCTTCCTTGTGCGAGCAGTTCGCGATAGGCAGCATCCAAATCAGCTCCGTCTACTTGCTTGTTGTAGATGGCGAAGAACTCGGTGAATCTGGAACTGACGACAGTATCACGATTGATTTCTCCTTTTTCAAAAGAACTCCACAGTCGCTGGTTGATAGTGCGGTACGCGGTCATAGCTGCTTCATCTGTTGGCAGACCGTGTTGCTTAAATAGAAGCGGCAGAGCTTCCTGCTCAGTTTTTGTGAAGTCTAAGATGGTGTTATCAACATCGAAAAATAAAGCATCATATTGTTTAGTCATGTTGTCTTCCTCCAGTTATTAAGCGTAGATTGATTGATTTGCTAGCTGTTCGAGTTTTTCCCAGTCTTTTATAGATATTGCACTCTTGCTGCGTTCAATAATGCCTTCTTTAGCTAACGTAGCAAGTAAACGGTTCACATGCCGAGAGGTCGTCCCGATATGATCCGCAATATCGCTTGTTCGGCTAGTTGGCAATGGGCTGGTCAGCTGTCTGCCGTCATGCGCTGTCATCATACGCATTAGATAGCTTGCTAACCTGGTGAGAGCGCCGTGGGTCAGACTGAAGCTGAATGCTCTTGATTTAAGCTGGAACTTCTCTGTTACTTCGCGGAGCAGAAGCTGCAGAAAAGGCGGATATGCAGCCGCATATGTATTGAATCAATTGGTATCCGGATTAGATGGACATCACTAGCAGCCTCAACTGTATGTAATGCATCGATCTGCTTGATATATTCTATATCACCAAATAATTCGAAAGCTTGCTTGAATGAAACAATCAGTTTCTTGCCATTCTCGGCAACGTAAGATACAGTAGCTTTTCCTTTTACAAGCAAATACAGCTGGGTCACGTGTTCTCCTTGTTCGCAGATAGCATCACCGGTACTGGCGCTGTATAAACGAAAATAATTTATCAGTTCAGATGGGAAGTGCTGCCTGAACTCATATTTCTCTATATAAGATTCCAGCAGTGTTGCGTTATGTATAAGCTGCATAAACAGGCCCGCCCTCTACTTATAGTATATGTTGGTAAATTGGAAAGGAAAGGACATATGTCCCGATCGTATCATATAGTTATTTAATCAGCAAAGGACGGAATAAATCATATCCTTTCCCACGTCTTCTTCTTTTGCTTGAACGTAATTTATAGCAACATAGTGCCCTATTCCTTCTCATGTGTTATGCTAACTTATACGAACATGTCAAGGAAGCTGGTGTTAGTTATGCAGACAAAATATGCAATTGTAAAACAGGCAATCAAGTCCAAAATCCTCGATGGTACGTATGAGCCGCATGCTAAAATTCCATCGGAGAGCGAAATGATGAAGCAATTCGATGTGAGCCGTCATACGGTACGTCTTGCAATCGGAGAGCTGGTGAATGAGGGCTGGCTTTACCGTGAACAAGGTGCTGGAACATTCTGTGCTGATCGGTCGAAACAGCAGCTGCAGCAGAACGCTATGCAAAATAAAAATATTGCCATCGTAACGACGTACATTTCAGATTATATTTTCCCATCGATCATTCGCGGAGCAGAAGCTTATTTAAGTGATCATGGATATAATGTGAGCTTGTTTAATACGAATAATGATCATGAAAAAGAGCGGGAGTATCTCGAACGAATTATCACTACTGGTTTTGATGGTGCTATTATTGAGCCGACTAAAAGTGCATCTGCCAATCCGAATATCAATTACTATTTGAATTTGGAGCGGCTGCAGATTCCATATATCATGATTAATGCTTATTACGATGCTTTGGAGCCGTATCGAGTGCTTGTCGATGATGAGCGTGGTGCGTTTCTGCAAACAGAGCATCTTATCAAGCAAGGGCATCGGGATATCATCGGCTTCTTTAAAACGGACGACATGCAGGGCACGCTGCGAATGAAAGGATACTTAAAAGCACATCGAGAATATAAAGTACCAATCAATCCGAAACATATCGTGACATACAACACAGAAGAAAAGCATGAAAAGCCAGTACAGGAGCTTGAAGCATTATTGAATCAAACAGATGCCAATCCAACTGGATTAGTATGCTATAACGATGAACTGGCTATCAAACTGATCAATGTGCTGCGGGAACGTAATTTGAAAATTCCTCAGGATATGTCGATTGTAGGCTTTGATAATTCCTTCCTGACTGAATTATCGGAAGTGAAACTGACTTCTGTAGAACATCCGAAAGCAGAGCTTGGCAGGGCGGCCGGCAAATTGATTCTGGATTTAATTGAGAGTAATCAAGGTAAGGGCTCTGAAGGGGCAATAGACAGTGTTGTGTTCCCGACAAAGCTAGTACCAAGGCAGTCCACACAAGCTATCAAAGCAGATACATTAGAAAAAATAAAGTAAACAGATGGAGCTGAGTTAATCAGCTCTATTTTTATAACTTGTTGAACAAGTATTCTTCATAATTTCTATTTATAAAATCTTGTTCGTATAAGTTGTAAAGATATTAACCTGAAACTTATTGACTGATTAGGGCAGCGGTGATAGGATATACATAACACGCATCGTATAGGCTGACGCATCTAAATGTATGCGCTATCATCCAGACCATTCCCCAGTTAGCCGAGTACGGAAAGGGAGGTATGACCTCTTTAGTAAACGCTTTCAAATTCTGCTTATTGAGTTCAAAAATGAGGGGGTAGCTTTATGAAGAAGGTCTTGAAGACGCTGATGATCGGTTTGATGGTCATCATATTGGTTGCTTGCAGCAAAGGTGGAAGTGGCGGTGGCAGTGAAGCGGATGAAACGGAAGTTGTTGGTGCAGATCTGGAGAATGCAACAGAATTGACTTATTGGACATTTGTCGGTCAGCATATGGATTTATTCAAAGATTCAGCAGAACGCTGGAATGAAGAATTTCCGGACCGGCCAATCAAGCTCGTAGCTGAAACGTATCCGTACGATAATATGCATAATAACCTGCTGCTTAGTTTGCAATCAGGTAAGGGAGCACCAGATATAGCAGATATTGAATTAAGCAAGTTTCCGAACTTTTTACAAGGAACACCGCAGCTTGAGGCAATGAACGAATATGTGGAGCCAGTCCTTGCTGATTCCGTTGAGGCTCGTTTTGATCTATATGCGAAGGAAGGCGATTATTATGGCGTTCCAACTCATGTAGGTGCAACTGTTATGTATTATAATACAGAAATTATGGAGCAAGCTGGAGTGGATATCGATTCAATCCAGACATGGGATGACTTCGTGGAAGCCGGTAAACAAGTGACAGAAAACACAGATGCTGTTATGTGGAACGTCGGTACAGGTGACTTCCTCATGGATTTGTGGCCGATGGTTTCCCAGCAAGATTCCGATTTCTTTGATGCAGAAGGCAATTTGACATTGGATAACGAAACCAACGTTAAGACCCTTCAATTCTTGTATGATGCTATTTATACAGAGAAAATCGCTGAACTTACTCCTGGTGGAATGAACCAATCAGAGGATTTCTATAAGTATTATTCGGAAGGAAAGGCAGCAGCCATACTAGCACCGCTTTGGTATATGGGACGTTTTGTTGACAACATGCCAGAAATGGAAGGCAAAATTGCCATCAAGCCGCTTCCTGCATGGGAAGAAGGCGGTAAACGTTCTGCAGGTATGGGCGGTACCGGTACGGTCGTGACCAATCAGTCAGAAGAGACGGATTTGGCGAAGGAATTCCTGGCGTATACCAAGCTGTCGGAAGAAGGAAGCATCAATCTATGGAAGGTTCTCGGATTTGACCCGCCTCGCTGGGATGTATGGGAAAGTGAAGCAGTCAAAGAAGATAATAAGTATTATCAATTCTTCGGTGATGGCATATTCGATATGCTCTTAGAGGTTAAAGATGAGATCAACACACTGAATATCACCGAAAATACACCGGATGTTTCGACGGAGTATAATACGATAATCGCAGATTCTGTGCTGAGACAGAAGAATAAGACTCCTGAGGAAGCAATGAAAGAAGCTGCTGATAAGATTGAAAGTACGATGAAGTAATAACTGGACTCTAGAACCCCAAGCAGCACTATTGCAGCTTGGGGTTTTTATATTATTTCCAACTAATGCAAAAAACGCTTGTTTTTATAGACGCATCTGTCTATACTGAATATATAAACTTATACGTACATATTTCTAGTTAAGGAGATTGCAGGAGGAATATGTTCGTACGTGATGCGAGATGTGTCACCTTCTTTTTTTACCTTAATTGTAAGCGTTATCAAAAAAGAAAGAGGAGTGGGGATAAATGGCAGATAAATTGCAAGCAAAGATGGTTTTGGATAAGAGTTATCAAATCAGCGAAGTCGACAAGCGAATTTACGGATCATTCATTGAACATCTAGGAAGAGCAGTATACGGCGGTATTTATGAACCAGGCCATCCAGATGCAGATGAACAAGGTTTTCGAAAAGATGTTATTGACTTGGTGAAAGAGCTGCAAGTGCCTATCGTCCGTTATCCTGGCGGGAATATGGTATCTGCTTACAACTGGGAAGATGGTGTCGGACCGAAGGAAAGCCGGCCAAAGCGCCTGGAGCTGGCTTGGCGCACAATCGAGACGAATGAGATCGGGACGAATGAATTCGTGGATTGGGCGAAGAAAGCGCAAGCGGAAGTTATGATGGCTGTTAACCTTGGTACGCGAGGTATTGATGCAGCACGCAATCTGATCGAATATACAAATCATCCTAGCGGGACGTACTGGAGTGATTTACGCAGAGAGCATGGCTACGAGCAGCCGCATAACATCAAGACCTGGTGTTTAGGAAATGAAATGGATGGGCCTTGGCAAGTAGGACATAAGACAGCAGCAGAATACGGCAGAATCGCTAAAGAGACAGGCAAAGCTATGAAACTTGTTGATCCGAGTATTGAACTTGTTGCGTGCGGCAGCTCCAATACGGATATGCCGACTTTCCCGGAGTACGAGGCGACGACGCTTGATATCGCGTATGACGAAGTGGATTATATCTCGCTGCATCAGTATTACGGCAACACCTCCAATGATCCAGCTAACTACCTGGCGAAGAACATGGATATGGATCATTTCATCAAAACAGTTACTGCTACCTGTGATTACATCAAAGCAAAGCATCGCAGCAAGAAAACAATCAATTTGAGCTTTGATGAATGGAACGTATGGTATCACTCCAGAGAGCATGATGAACGCTTGGATCCATGGACAGTTGCACCACCACAGCTGGAGGACGTCTACAATTTCGAAGACGCGCTCTTAGTAGGAAGCATGCTAATCACTTTGCTCCGTCATGCTGATCGCGTGAAAATGGCTTGCATGGCACAGCTGGTGAACGTTATTGCGCCAATTATGACTGAAAACAATGGTCAATCTTGGAAACAGACAATCTATTATCCTTATTTGCACGCATCCGTTTATGGTAGGGGAATCAGCTTGCAGCCGATCCTTTCTTCTCCTAAGTATGATAGCAAAGACTTCACAGATGTACCGTTCATTGATAGCGCTGCTGTCTATGATGAGCAGGATGAAGCATTGACGATTTTCCTAGTGAACAAGCACCTGGAAGAAGCTATTCCACTGGATGTTGATGTCAGGAGCTTTGAAGGCTATGAAATTGAAGAGCATATCGTGCTTGAGCATCATGATTTGAAGGCTGCCAATACAAAGGACACGACACGCGTTGCACCGCATAACAAAGGAGAATCAAGTTTGGAAGACGGCAGACTGAAGGCACAATTGAATCGGACTTCCTGGAATGTCATCCGGCTGCGGAAAGCCAGAACAAATTAAGGGTGAGGGGGGATTGTGATGAATACAGTTACGCCAGTATCACCGGTGAGAACGCGGAAGAAACAGAATAAGTTCCTCCGGTTTCTGAATTCAAAAAAGGTAGTACCATTCGTTTTCATATCGCCATTTGTACTGTCACTGCTTCTTTTCACAGTGTATCCGGCTATACAGGGAGTTATTATGAGTTTCCAGAGTGTACTCCCGGGACAAGTGGAATTCATTGGGATGAGCAACTATGAGCGCGTCTTTAATCCAACATTTTACAGAGCTGTCTCAAATACAACTGCTTATGTAGTACTTACCGTACTGATTTTGACTATCATACCGATGGTGCTTGCGGTAATTCTGAATTCGAAGCATGTTCGCTTCCGGACGATTTTCCGAGCTTCACTCTTTATCCCGGCACTTACATCGACGATCGTCGGCGGTATGATCTTCCGCTTCATGTTCAGTGAGCAGGAAAGCGCTGTTGCTAACCAGCTCATTGGGGTGTTCGGCTTTGATCCACTGAAATGGATGTTCACACCATGGGCAGCAATCGGCCTTATGGTAATGCTCGCCTGCTGGCGCTGGATCGGCGTAAATATCCTTTACTTCCTAGCAGCCTTACAAAATGTACCGGATGAAATGTACGAAGCAGCCGAAATTGATGGTGCTACCAGATTCCAGCGCTTCCGTTTCATTACGATGCCAATGCTTAAGCCGATTATCATTTTCGTAAGTACGATCACGATCATCAACGGCTTCCGTATGTTTGAAGAAAGCTACGTATTCTGGGCTGTTGGTTCACCTGGTAACATTGGTCTTTCGATTGCGGCTTACATTTACCAGCAGGGTATCCAGCAAAATGATATGGGCTTCGGTGCTGCGCTTGGCGTCGTATTAATGCTCATCATCTTCGTAATCAGTATTATCTATTTAATTGCTACCGGGACATTCAAGAAGGGGGATCGATGATGAAAAAGAATAACAACAAACTACTGGGAGTTATTGCTACTGTTGTCATGGCTATTGTCAGTTTGATAGCACTATTCCCGATCATCAGTATCGTGCTGTCTTCGTTCATTCCTTCCGCCTCCTTGATGCGAAACGGTATTTCTTTCAGCTTCCCTTGGGATGAACTGACACTCAGCAATTACACGTACATCTTTACACAATCTGCTGAATATTGGACTTGGTATGGAAACAGTCTTTGGATTTCTGCATTGATGATTGTTTTGTCACTGTTCTTTTCATCCATGGTTGGCTACGCGCTGGCGATGTATGACTTCAAAGGAAGCAACATTTTCTTTGTCGCTGTTGTATTCATCCTGATGGTGCCATTTGAAATCCTGATGCTGCCGCTATTCCAGTTGATGATCGATATGACGCTGATTGATACGTATCTGGGCGTAATTCTTCCAGGTGTCGTTGCTCCGGTAGCAGTCTTCTTCTTCCGGCAATATGCACTTGGTTTGCCTAAAGAGCTGATGGATGCTGCCCGGATTGACGGATCGACTGAATACGGTATCTTCTTTAAAATCATGCTGCCGCTGATGGGACCGTCCTTGGCAGCGATGGCAATTCTGCAAGGGCTTGGCAGCTGGAATAACTTTCTGTGGCCATTGCTCGTACTTCGTTCCAACGATATGTTCACGCTGCCGCTCGGATTGGCAACACTGCTTACGCCGTATGGTAATAACTATGATGTGTTGATTGCAGGGTCTGTAATGACAATTATTCCAATTGTAATTCTGTTCTTCTTCTTCCAGCGCTATTTCATTTCCGGATTGACTGTGGGCGGTGTCAAAGGCTGAGTCTTGAGCTTTAATTAGAAAGGAGTTAGAACCATGCTGAAGAAAGTGATGAATAATCTCGATAAGTCTCTTTTGTGGATCACCCGATTTGCACACTTGAATGCACTGTTCCTGCTATACAGCCTCTTAGGTCTGGTCGTTGCAGGTGCAGCTCCGGCAACGGTAGCTGCCTTGCAGGTTTCCCGCCGGATACTTAATGGAGAAGAAGTAAAGGTGCACCAAGCATTCCATAAAGCATTTAAACAGGAGTTCTGGTCAGCAAATAAATTAGGGTGGCTCCTTGGAGCGGTGGGTTTCGTCCTGTATACAAACTATCTGCTTATCAGACAGGCAGATGGGCAGTTATTCTTCCTGGTGCCTTTCCTTTTCTATGTGCTCATTTTCTGCTATATGACGGTTGTGCTCTGGAGTTTTCCGCTGCTGGCAAATTATAAGTCCGGTACGTTCCAGGTCATTAGGAGTGCGTTCATCATTGGACTGACAAGGTTCCATATGACGCTATCGATCGGTGTACTGCTGTTCGCGCTTTTGTATCATAGCATCGGCTTGCCGGTGCTGCTGCTGTTCTTCTGCTTCAGTGTCAGTGCGTTCGGCTGGATGTGGCTGAGCATGAAGGTATTCTCCACGATGAAACACGAAGAACAGTTAGCCAGTTAGTTTATTTTTGATAGATTGGAGCGATAACATGTCGACAAGATTGATCATTCAAGCTGATGTCACAGAAGGAAAAATAAATAAAAACATTTACGGACATTTCGCGGAGCATCTCGGAAGAGGAATATATGAAGGAATCTGGGTCGGAGAGGATTCTTCCATACCAAATACAAAAGGCATCCGCAACGATGTACTTGAGGCACTCCAAAAGCTGAACATCCCGGTATTACGGTGGCCTGGGGGTTGTTTTGCAGATGAATATCACTGGAAAGACGGAGTTGGCCCTCGTGAAGAGCGCAAGCGTATGGTGAATACCCATTGGGGAGGAGTTGTGGAGAATAACCATTTCGGGACACATGAATTCTTCACGCTTTGCGAGCTGCTCGGAGCAGAGCCATACATTTGCGGAAACGTTGGCAGCGGTACTGTCCAGGAAATGTCGGAGTGGGTCGAGTACATGACATTTGATGGCGAATCGCCGATGACAGCTTGGCGTCAGGAGAACGGTCGCGAGGAGCCGTGGAAGCTGACGTATTTCGGGGTTGGTAATGAAAACTGGGGCTGCGGCGGAAATATGCGGCCGGAATATTACGCTGATTTGTATCGTCGCTATCAGACATATGTACGCAATTACGGCGACAACAAGCTGTATAAGATTGCCGGCGGTGCCAATGTTGATGATTACAAGTGGACAGAGACACTCATGCAAGAAGCAGCACCGATGATGGATGGATTAAGCCTTCATTATTACACGATTCCAGGTGATTTCTGGCTTGGTAAGGGCTCTGCTACTGATTTTTCCGAAGACGAATGGCATCTGACGCTGAAGCGTGCGCTTCATATTGAAGAGTTGATTGAGAAGCATGGCACTATCATGGATAAATACGATCCTGAGAAACGCGTCGGGCTGATCATCGATGAGTGGGGAACTTGGTTCGACGTGGAACCTGGTACTAACCCAGGCTTCCTGTATCAGCAAAATACAATCCGTGACGCGCTCGTAGCTGGTGCTTCACTCAATATCTTCAATAACCATAGTGAACGCGTTCAGATGGCTAATATCGCGCAAACAGTCAACGTATTGCAAGCGATGATCTTGACAGAAGGTCAGGAAATGATCAAGACACCGACGTATCATGTGTTTGATTTGTATCAAGTACATCAAGATGCGGAACGTCTTTCCTCCCATCTGGAATCAGATGAAATAAAGCATGGCGAATTGGCATATCCAACTGTCAGTACTTCTGTATCGAGAGGAAAAGACGGCAAAATTCATATTAGCTTCTGTAATCTGGACCACACAAATGAAGTTACAGTAAATACAGAGCTTCGCGGTGCAACACTCGGAACTGTAAGCGGCAAAATTCTCGCATCAGACAAGAGAGATGCCCGTAATACATTCGATTCGCCTAATGACGTTGAGGTAGTGTCGTTTACGAATTTCGCCGAGCAGGATGGCGGATTACAAGTTACTTTACCAGCAATGAGCGTGACCGTTTTGACAATCGAGGAGGGTGCCTGATGCAGTTATCGGCAGATATGCTGGCACTAGCAGATGAATATGGGATAAATCCTTCCACTTTTCCGCTTCTGCAAGTGGAAGGTGGAGCACTCACATCAATCGGAGCTTACTTGAATGAGAAGGGCTTGAGCAAAGCTGTCCTTATTATGGATGCTCAGACTAGAGCAGCCGCAGGTGACAAACTGGCAGCGCTGCTTGAAAGAGAGAACATCCATGTTCAGACGATTGAACTTTTAGCGAATCACCACGGTCAAGTGAATGCTGATGAAGCTTCGCTTGTACAGGTGCTTGTTGAAACGCCGGGGGATATAGATGTCCTCTTAGCAGTGGGGGCGGGAACGATTCATGATATTACCCGTTTCTGCAGTCAGAAGCTTTCCATTCCATTCGTGGCAGTTCCGACAGCAGCATCAGTCGATGGCTTCACCTCCAAAGGTGCGCCACTAATCCTGCGGGGAGTGAAGCAAACGATCCAGACAGCCGCACCGATAGCGGTGTTTGCCGATTTGGATGTGTTATGTGCAGCTCCCCGGCCACTTACTGCAGCTGGTTTCGGAGATATTTTAGGAAAGTTCACCTCACTGCTTGATTGGGAAATCTCTGCAAGAGTCGGAGGAGAACCCTATAATGCACTGGCTGCCAAAATGACACGACATTCGCTAGATACTTGTGTCGATCATGTCGAGGAAATAGCCAAGGCGGATGAAGCTGGCATACGAATTTTGATGGAAGCATTAATCGAGTCTGGTCTTGTCATGCAGGTGTTGGATTTCTCCCGACCTGCTTCAGGAGCAGAGCATCATTTGTCCCATTATTGGGAGATGCATTTGCTTGAAACGGATAAACGGCAGCTTCTACATGGAGCTAAAGTTGGTGTTGCTTGCAGCATTATTACGGAACTATACAAAGATTGGATTGAGCAGTTTGATCCTTCAGAAGCAAAAGGAGCTTATGCTCCAGGGTTACAGGAGCATTGGGAAGAAATCAGCTTGATGATTGCTGCACTCCCGACGCCGGAAGCACTGCAATACTATTTGTACCAGGTCGGAGCACCTGCTTCTGCTGAGGAAATTGGAATTGGTTCAGGGCTTGTACAGAACAGCTTGAATGAAGCGTACCATCTGCGTGATCGCTGTACTGGTCTGCTTCTTATCAATCAATTCAAGAACAAGCAGATCAGCTACCCACTGCAGGATCGGATCAGCAGTCAATGACTTGCCGGACTTGCCTGCAAAAGAAAAGCTATACAGCGGAGGAAGTGACTGCACTTGTTGCAGATCAACTAGCAATGGAACCCGTTTTGGCTGAAGAAAGCATCGTGTCTGCTCGATTAGAAATATGTTCAAATTGTCCGTCGCTTACAGCAGACCATACCTGTGCTCGCTGCGGTTGTTTTGTAGCGTTCCGAGCCTCCCTTCCGTATAAACGCTGCCCAGATCCTGACGGGAATCGCTGGCAGCAGGTATAATCAAAGCAAGGAGGCGATAGTTATGGCTTACTATCAAGCGTTAGATAGCATTCTATTCGATTTGGACGGAACAGTATGGAAGGATTTCACGTTAATTGACGGCGCTGCTGAAACGATCCGGACTCTGCAGGAAGCTGGTAAACGGGTGATTGGGCTGAGCAATCGAGGCACGCATTCCCGAAATCAGATTGCAGCCTATTTTAAGGAGCAAGGTATTCAGTGGGAAAAGGAAGATATTATTCTATCCTCCTATCTTGCAGCTGATTATCTGCAAACCCATTATCCTAAGCTGCCTGTGTTGGTGCTCGGGGAAGAAGGCTTACGGGAAGAGCTCATTGAAGCTGGTCTGACACTTGCTAATGAACCGGAGGATGCTGATTGGCTCGTGATTTCCCTGCACACAGGTGTTACTTATCATGATTTAAACCAGGCTTTCCGAGCTGTCATCCACGGTGCCAGGATTCTCGCAACCAATCAGGATCCTGTTTTCCCAGGAAAAGATGGCTTACAGCTGGATGTTGGTGGATTGATTGGAGCGATTGAAGCGTCAACAGGAAAGAAGACCGATATTATCGTCGGCAAGCCATCACATTTCATGTATCAAAAGGTAATGCAGCAAGCTGGCAGTGAACCAGAAAAGACGATGATTGTCGGAGACAGTCTGACTTCCGACATCGCAATGGGAGCTATGTTCGGCTTAAAGACAGCATTAGTGCTCACAGGAAATACAACCAAAGAACAGGCGGATATTTCTAGTATCAAGCCGGATCTGATTCTGCCATCCATCAAGGAACTTCCATTCACTTAAGAATATGGAGGAGATAAGATGAAAACGATTGATGTCGAACATGTTGAAGTTCGTATGAAGCAAGGAGAGCCTGTAGAGCTTCCGAAGACAGTCGACGTATTTATTGAAGAAGGTGTGCAAGCAGCATATCAAGTAAGCTGGCCGGATCTGCCGGAAATGAGTGAAGCTGGAACATATGAATTAGAGGGAAAGATTGAAACGGAGAATTTCCCAGAACCATTTATTGAACAGCGTGCTGATCCGTATATTCTGAAAGCAGCGGATGGATTCTACTATTTCACAGGCTCCTATCCGAAGTTTGACAGAATTGTTCTGCGCCGCGCCAAGACGTTGGAAGGTTTGCGTGAGGCAGAGGAACATACGGTTTGGGAGGCTCGTGAATCTGGTATATTGTCAGAGCATATCTGGGCTCCGGAGCTGCATCACATAGATGGGAATTGGTACATACATTTTGCAGCTGGAGATAAAGAGGATGTGTGGGCAATACGTCCATATGTGCTGGAGTGTACAGGAGATCCGTTTTCTGATGAATGGACGGAAAAAGGAGCAATCAATACAGATTTTCAAAGCTTCTCATTGGATGCGACAACGTTTGAACATCAAAACAGACGATATCTGGTCTGGGCTCAGAAAACAGAGAATGATACAATATCCAATCTTTATATTGCCGAGATGAAGAATCCTTGGGAGATAAAAGGTGAGCAAGTACTGCTGGCAAAACCTGAACACGCATGGGAGACAGACGGTTTCGACGTTAACGAAGGCCCGGCTTTCCTGCATCGCCATGGAAGAGTGTTTCTTACATTTTCTGCTAGTGCAACGGATGACCGCTATGCTATGGGTCTACTCTATGCAGATGAAGATGCTGATCTGCTAGATCCTGCATCATGGACAAAGCTGCCTGAGCCTGTGCTGACAAGCTCGGAGAATACCGGTCTTTATGGGCCTGGTCATAATAGCTTTACAGTGACAGAAGAAGGCATTGATTTGCTTGTTTATCATGCTAGATCCTATAAAGAAATTGAAGGAAATCCACTATACGACCCGAACCGTCACGCTCGAATCCAGCGTTTCTTCTGGAAGGATGGGATGCCGTATTTCGGTGAGCCAGGATATAGGCTTAAAGACTTGAGTAAGGTAAAAGCAACAATAATAATCGAGTAAACGAAAGTCCTTATACAGTTGTATAAGGACTTTTTTTGTGTCCATTTAGTGAAGAGAAAAGGATTTATCCAGATCGCCTCGAGAAAAGAAAGGAAATCTTTGTTGACTTCATTGAGAAAGTGAAATAAGATATTAATTGCTCTAACAAAAGTACTCTAATTCGAGTACTTTAAATAAACTAAAATACTCTCTTACTTAAGGAAGGATGCAAATATGAAATTTACACAATTCTTAAAATCTAAAGGAGCTATCGGCGCTATTTTCATGGGTATTCTATATGCTGTCTTTATGCTTGGGATATTCCTGCCTGGTTATTCAGCTATACCAGGGAACGTCGATCAATTAAAAGTTGCCATCGTAAATGACGATGCTGGAGAAGTTGGTGCTACAATCGCAGACCAGCTGACAGAAAAGCTGCCTTTTAAGGATATCGAAACTGATTTGACGAATAAGCAAGCATTAGATGATTTAGATAAAAATGACTTGGCATTAGTTGTTCATATCCCAGAGAATTTCTCTGAGAATGTACAAAGCGGAGAAGCTTCTTCTAGTATCGACTTTACAATTAATGAAGCTGGTGCAACGACTGTTTCTTCTACAATGAGCTCAGTAGTTGGGCAAATTAACAATCAGTTGAGTGCTCAGTTCTCACAGCAGACAGCTGAGGGTGTATTGATGAACTTCAATGTACCAGAAGATCAAGCAGCAGCACTAAGTAATCAAATTGAAACAGCTTATCAAGGTAACGTTGTAACGATCAACGAAATGCCAGATGGGATGAACAACAACATGCTGCCTATGTTCTTGACAATGGCTGGTTATGTTGGTGCCATGATTGGTGCGATGCAATTAGTAGGTGCATTCAAAGAAAGCCAAGGAAAAGCAAGCAGAACTCGCCTATTCCTATATGTCCAATTGACTGCATTGTTAATAGCAGTATTTGCTGCTTTAGTTGCTACAGGAATTGTTTACTTGGTAAATGATCCAAGCGGTGACTTGTACTTTGGTATGTTAGGCCAGCAAATCTTGAACTATATGGTTTGCTTCAACTTTGCAGCAATCTTTATCTTCTTGCTTGGTCAAGGCGGTATGATTCTAAACTTACCAATTCTGTTGATGCAAACACTTGCAAACGGTGCTACGATGTCTCGTGATATGATGTATGCGCCATATGAATGGATGAGTCATATCTCACCAATGTATTACTCTGTCCAAGCATACTTTGCGAATCTGTTCGGAAGCACAAGCCCAAGTCCATTTATTTGGTCAATGGTCGCGGTAGGGGCGGCTGCAATGCTGATTAATATTATCATCGTTGCTTTCGTTCATAAGCCTAAGGCGGCAGAAGGCGGAAATAGCAGCGAAGAAACAGAAGCTATTAAAGTGACAGTTTAAATTTGATATAATAAGATCATTCTGCTTGAGGGAGCAAAGAGAATGTCCATTCAAATTTTCATACTCAGCAAACTGATGGAGGATAATAACTATCCTTACAAACTTAAAAAACAACTATCCGAGCCTATCCCATTAGATCAACTTGGCGGGCTGACAGAAAGCAAGCTTTACTATCATTTCGATTCCTTAGCTAAGCAAGGATTAATTGAAGCAGTGGAAATCATTAAAGAAGAACATCGCCCCGATAAGCAAGTATTTCAGATTACAGCAAAGGGTCGCGAAGAGCTGCCGAAAAAGATCTATAAAGTCATGAAAAATGCAGATAAGATAAGCGACATGGTCGTTTGCTTAGCTAATATCAAATATGTCGATCGTGATAAAGTAGTCAGTATTCTAGAAGATAAACTAGAAAGAATTACAGATCGCTGGGAACAAATTAAAACATTCGATAAGCTTGTCCAAAAAGATGAAGATAAAGAAAAATTCATTGAATTTATGAGTGGCTATGTAACAACAAGAACGGAACATACCATTCATTGGTTGGAAGAGTTAATCAAGCGAGTTAAACAAGGGGATTTCTAAAATATTGTTTGAAATACACCGCAGAAGCTAAAGCTTCTGCGGTGTATTTTTTTGTGAACGGATCAAGGAATCAAAAGTCGTAAGAGGCTGGAAAATTAAACAAATAAAATTATAAGTAGCTCCGAGTTCTACTTTCTCTAAAAATAGAAAAACCGAACATAAACGAATTTTATTTAGTTAATTAACTATATAGTTCGGTTTTTACTAAGAAAATTACCTTTTCACTATTGACTTAATACGATATAAATAGTTAAATTAATCCTAATTATTAAAATATTTAGCGAGTGGAGGCGGATTTTCTGTTCAGTGCATATTACGAGGAAATTAAGAAACTTGGAGAATCTATTTATGAAAATCCTGAATTAGGCTACAAGGAGAAACACACGAAACAGGCAGTCATTGATTATCTGAGAAACTGTAATTCAGAATGTACTATTCAAGAATTCAGCACAACTGGTCTACGAACAACTCTTGGAGAAGGAAAGCCTATACATATTGCCTTTTTGGCTGAATTGGATGCCGTCTATGCACCATCGCATTTCCGGTCAGATCCAGAAACCGGAGCTGCTCATAACTGTGGACATTACACGCAGGTGGCCATTGCGCTGGCCCTTTATCGACAGTTGGTCGAATCAAAAGCATATGAACAATTCGATTATACAATCAGTTTTATTTTCGTTCCTGCAGAGGAATATTTAGATCTTGCTTTTCGTGATGAGCTGATGCATAAGGGAGTAATCTCACATTATGGCGGAAAGCCGGAAGCAATGAAGCTCGGTGTTTTCGATGATATCGACTTAAGTGTTTGTGTCCATGCAATGGGTGGGGAATTTGCGAAACGTACCATCGAAATTGATTGTGATTTGGCGGGCTTCCTATACAAGCGCTACACCTTTAAAGGCAAGTCGACACATGCGGGGTTCGATCCATTTTCTTCGGTTAATGCCTACAACATGTCTACGTTGTTTCACACGGCAATCAGTCTTGGTCGGCAGCAGCTGGACGAAAAGGAAAAAGTCCGACTAAACCCAATTGTGATGGAATCAGATATGTCCACAAATGTCATACCAAATCACATAAAAGTAGGAACTGATTTACGAACATTATCAACGCCATATATGCAAACTGTCGCTAAACGATTGGATGCTGCGGCACAAGGCAGTGCGATGGCGCTTCAGGGTGAAGTAGAGATTGATACGCAAATGGGTTATTTACCGTTTCAGCAGGATCGCTATTTATCGACGTTTGTGAAAGCGGCTTATGAAGAAGAGGAGCAAATCGAAGATATTTTGGAGGATAACAGCATCAGTGCAGCAGGCGACATTGGAGATTTGTCGTATATGATGCCGTGTATCCAAATTGGCTACAGTGGATTTACAGGCACAATCCATGGTGATGACTTCATCGATGTTGATCCGGAATATATCTATGATATATTTCCGAAATTCCTGCTCCAAGTGCTAGGCAAGCTGAATGGAAATATTGATAGAAGCAAGCTGTATAAAAGGTCTTACGATGAATATATGCAGGTAATTCAATCTATTTTAGAACAAAAGGAGGAGCATGGAATTGAAGCGTAATTATGTAATTTTACTTGTCTTCGCACTTATTGTTATTACCGCAGCAGAAATGATTGGGACACAATCTCTATCTTTCGGGGCATTCTCAGTTTCGCTGCTGCCGCTCGCTTTTGCTATTTTAATTACGATGATTCTTGGCTTGCCAATTGCTCGGAAGGGTTTCATGAAAAAAATATATAGCAAGGTGAATGTGCAATTCTCCAGTAAGTATCTTATTTTTATCATGCTGCCACTAATGGCAAGGTACGGTGCAGATGTTGCGCCGCAGTTAAAGGAAATCCTTAATGTCGGGTGGGTATTCATTGCCCAGGAACTCGGAAACCTCGGAACTGTGTTATTGGGCTTGCCAGTAGCACTGCTTATCGGATTGCGTCGAGAAGCGATAGGAGCTACGCTCGGTCTAGGCCGAGAAGGGGAGCTCGCATACATATCTGAGAAGTATACACTTGAATCAAAAGAAGGGCAGGGAGTTCTGTCCCTTTATATTATTGGTACACTTTTCGGTACCATTTTCTTCAGTTTGATTGCACCAATCATGCTTGATGTCGGTTTCCGTGTAGAAGCATTGGCAATGGCATCAGGGGTTGGCTCCGCAAGTATGATGACCGCTTCATCTGCTACATTAATCGAGCGAGTCCCTGAAATGGAAAGCACCATCCTTGGCTATGCCGCAGCCAGTCAGCTGCTCACAAGCTTCCTCGGGACTTTCACAATGGTGTTCCTGGCCGTTCCGTTGCAGCGTTTCTTGTACAACAAACTGACAAAAACGAAAAAACAACCGGAGGTGCCAGCAGATGTCCGTGCAGCTGAATAAATATTTTAAATATGGACTAGTCATCCTGCTTAGTACAGCTCTGATTCTATTTACGCAGCAAATCAAGCTGTTGAAGGATCCGGCATCGACTCCAGTCGAATGGATGACAATCATGGGATTATTGACTTTATGGCTCTTCTCGATGATTGGTGTGCTGCTGTCTGATTTAATGAAGAAAACACCTATAAAGATTCTGCAGGAATTTCCGATGCTCGGCTGGGTAGCTGTAACATCTCTAATATTATGTATGTCATTTGACTTTTTCGTAACAGCTATTGGCTATGTAGATTTTCTTGCTATTACAACACCTATCCTTACCTTCGCAGGAATCTCGGTAGTCGACCGATTAGTAGATTTGCGCAAAACTTCCTGGAAAGTTGGTATTGTAGCAGTGTTTGTCTTTACTGGCACATATGTCGGCAGTGCGTTATTGTCTGAATTAGGACTAATTTTAGCTGGCAAATAAGCTGGAGGGTATCCTCCAGCTTTTTTTATTTTACTTACAGAAATTGGTTTTGGGTTTCTCTTTAGCGGTTATGGTAAATAAAAAAGGAAAGGGCTGGGAAGATGAAGAGGGAATTGACATCTGCAGAGTTGCTTCTGGCTTTCGTCACGTCCAATCTTTGTGCAGGTATCACGAGCTTGATGATTACCTTCGGCTCCGAAACCATTCAGGCAGCTGGTCTGAAGGAATGGGTCTTCTTAGGGATTGATATCGGAATTCGTACGCTTATTGTATTCGCTGCTTATAAGCTTCTTTCATTAACCATCATTAAACTATTTGGTCAGAAAATCAGACCTGAAGCTAGAAATCAGTTCCGTATTTTCGGTATGTTTGAATAGTAGATAAGTCTTCCTATAAGAATATATAGGCTGTCGATATATTTTTCGATAGCCTATTAATTGTTTCCATAGCCCTTATTTAAGAACGAAATGAGTAGAATTCACCAGCTTCTTTCACTTTCCAAATATTGTTTGTGTTGATAGAATATTCTATATAAATTGATATTCTTTCATGGAAGAAGTGGTTTTCATTTTTACATATCGAAATGATGTCAGGAAAATCCTCATTCCTTATTTGAAGAAACTCACTCCGCAGCAATGGGAGGCTAATACTTACCATAATACTATTTCCTGGGTAATCGAACATATGGCTCAGACTGAGGATTATTGGGTATTTCAAATCGGATTGGGTGAAGAAAGCAGAATAATTGAAGAAAATCAGAATCCTTTAGAACAGTATCTTAGAATCAGAGAGAAAACTGATGAGGTATTACATTCTTTAGAAGCAAAAGATTTAAATAGGTTAGTAGTTGTTCCGGACTTCTCGGACGGATGGAAGCCTCCGTCTGAGCCGACAATGCGTTGGCTGTTCCATCATGTCTATTCTCACGAAGTCTACCATGCTGGTCATATTGGAGTTATTGCCAGGTTGAATGGTTTCGATGGACCATTGTTCTGATAGTACAAAAAATATGTGGTGGTGACTGATATGTTACATACAGAATTGTTCGTACATAAGCTAGCTGCATCTATTATTTTCTATCGCTGTCTAATTGGAAAAGGCTGTGCCGATTATGACGAGAAAAGAGCAGTCTTTAAGGATGAAGGTGGCGGAGCACTTTTGCTGACTGATGAAGCTGTGCTGAGTAAGAATCACTACTTTAATGCTATGGCTGAATCCAGGAAAGGCAAGGGCGTAGAACTTATTCTCCCTGTAAACGACGTGGAAATGGTATTTAACAAGATACATCGTATTTATCCTGAATGTATTGAGTCTGAAATTACCGCTCAGCCACGGGGGAAAATTGATTTTCGTGTTGTGGATCCTGATGGGTATTATGTGCGGGTGACAACGTAGTTTTATAAGAATGAATCACATTTAGTTCATCAATCCACTGAATGGAGAAATGATATGGAACTCATTCGCTTTCAAGAACAACACGTAAGCTTAATTGATGCTTATATGTTATCAGAAGAACAGCTTCGTTTTACTGCACAACCATCTAAAAGTATCCCCTTATGCAAGGCGGAACCGAATCGTCATGCTGTCCTAGGGATAGACAATGATCGCCTTGTAGTATATTTCGCTTTGCATGAACAAGAAGGTGTACAGCCATATTCCGAAAATCCCAGAGCAATACTGTTACGCACTTTATCCACGGAATATCATGAACTCGGAAAAGGTTACGGAAAGGCTGCGTTGCAGCAGCTTCCAGAATTTGTTCAACATCAATTTCCGCACATAGATGAGATTGTACTTGCAGTGAATGTAGCGAACGAGTTTGCTCGTGAGCTTTATGCGAAGTATGGTTATCAAGATACTGGGCGTCGGGTTACGGGTTCGAAAGGTATGCTTATTGTGATGAGCTATCCATTAAAGGTCTTGACTTAGAAGTTTCAAAATAAAAAACCTCCCGGCAGGAGGTTTTTCTTTTGTATTATTTCTTTTCCAAAGCAACTGCCAATCCAAGTGAAACGAGTGTAGTGCCTGTAATCTTATCAAATATCCATTCAACAGATGGTTTTTTAAACCATGAACCAATGTACGTAAGGAAGAACACATAAATAAGAAACCAAGATAATACAACCAACGTAAACAAGCCAGCTAAAATAATGGATTGTAGTGCAACATTCCCATTTAGATCAATAAATTGAGGTAAAAGACTAATGTAAAAAATAAGTGCTTTAGGGTTTAGCAGTGTACTAGCCATGCCTTGAAAGTAACTATTCTGCAGGTTACCAGTACTCTTTGGAATATTTGCCGAAATAGAAGCAGTGTCTTGGTCTTGTGGTTGCTTCTTTTTAGCAATTAAAGCTTTAATACCTAAGTATATTAAATAAGCAGCACCAGCATATTTGATAACTTGAAAGAGCACAATCGATTTAGCGATAATCGATGTTAATCCTAAAACAGAAGCAGTTGCAAAAATAACATGAGATGTAGCTACACCATATGCAGTTGCTCTTCCGCTTTGATTATTATATTTAAGCGTATTCTTCGTAATTAATACAAAATCAGGTCCTGGTGTAACAGCAATGATTATGGCTACTGCTAGAAAAGCAAGAATATGTGATATCAAACTAAATCCTCCTTTACGTTTTTGTAGGTTATTCTAACATAGATTTTATTAGAAAGAAGTACTTACTTTTAACTCGAATAAGGATTTTACACAAACGAGTAGGTGCCTTGATCGCAAATATGTATTCATACATAGTCATATAGTAAGAAAGTAATTCTGTTTGACAAATCACGAACTAGTAACTATATTGATTACAAGTAACATAAACAATTACATGAAGATGGGGGCTATACATATGAAAATGTTAGTAACAGGCGCTACTGGAAATCTCGGAAGCAAAATTGTAAAAAAACTACTGGAAACAGTTCCTGCTGATAACATAGCGGTAAGTGTTCGTAATCCAGAAAAAGCTGAAGATTTGCGAGTGCAAGGAGTAGAGGTGCGGCAGGGTGATTTTGATCAGCCTGAATCATTGGATAAAGCATTTGCTGGAATAGATCGTCTATTACTTATTTCTGCTGATGGAGACAATGACACTCGAATTCGTCAACATACCCAAGCAGTAAAAGCAGCTGTGAAAGCTAATGTGAAATTCATTGCTTATACAAGCGTTGTAAATGCGCAGGAAAGTGAGCTGTTCCTGGCTCCTACGCACAAAGCTACAGAGCAAGCAATCATGGATACAGGAATTCCGTACGCATTCCTTCGCAATAACTGGTACTTTGAAAACGAAGCTTCAAGTATTCAAGGAGTGCTTGCAGGTGCGCCTTGGGTCACATCTGCGGGAGATGGAAAAGTAGGCTGGGCATTGCAGCAGGATTATGCAGAAGCAGCGGCAGCTGTACTGGCAGGAGAAGGGCATGAGAATAAAATTTATGAACTGTCTGGATCACTCCTTTCTCAAGCAGAATTTGCTAAAGAAGTAGGAGAAGTCCTTGGTAAAGAAGTACAAGTTCAGCAAGTAGACGATCAAACTTATGCAGGAATTATGAAAGAAGCAGGGGTACCAGAATTCATTCTTCCAATGCTCGTTGATATTCAGAAAGGAATCCGAGAGGGTGCTTTGGAAGTAGCGAGTGATGATTTCGAAAGATTACTGGGCAGACAATTGACGCCACTTCGACAAGGAATTGAACAGATAAAGCAACAAGCGTAAAAAAAGCTGGCCTCAGTGCCGGCTTTTTTTGTACATAATTTTTCCTGAATTGGCTCATCCTAATACCTGTGCAAGGGAAAGGCGGCACAAGTATGAACTTGTTTAGGAGGATGACGATGGGAATTTTGAGCGGAAACCCGCAGGATGAGCCGTTGCATTATGGCGAAGTATATGGTCTATGGACGTTCGTATTAACAGGTAATAAAATGATCGCAAATCACCAGATGCTGTTGAATCATGTTGGCGATGATGATTTGAAGAAATTGATCGGGGAAGCAATTGATGGGGCACAGGCAGAAGTTAAGCAAGTATCGGAAATATTGAAGGCAAATGGTATTGCATTGCCTCCTGCTGATCCGGAACCACCAAAAGTGGATCTCGAATCTATCCCAGTCGGAGCGCGCTTTATTGATCCGGACGTGGCAGCAACGGCGTCTGCAGCTGTGGCTGCGGGTCTTGTGAGCTGCAGTACAATGATGAGTCAGTCTATCAGAGAAGATGTTGGTATGATGTTCGGACAGTTCCATACAAATAAAGCGATGTTAGGTGCGAAATTCCTGAAGCTATTGAAGGAAAAAGGCTGGCTGATTCCGCCGCCATTGCATCAGAATAAAGAAGATTAAGATGAAAAAGCAGCCTGGATAGGCTGCTTTTTTGTTGTACCTTCCCAATAGTATCCTAAAAGATACTATGCCACTTTTAAGTGCGTACTTGTTGTAGTGTCTAAAAAAAATGATAATAGTAACAGGGGATTTAGGGGAATACGATCCTGAATGAGGAATAATGGAGGTTTTACAGAATGAACGTATTAGTTGTCAAAGCAAATAACCGCCCGGCTTCCGAGGCGATTTCTAGCAAAATGTATGAGTCTTTCATGCAGGAAATTGAAGGTGCAGAAAATCTTTCTGTTACTACTTATGATGTATTCGCAGAGGATACACCTTATTTCGGCCAAGAGTTGTTCGATGCTTTCGGTAAAGTACAAACTGGAGCAGAACTAAACGATACAGAGCAGCGTCTATTGGCTGCAAAACAAAAAGCGATGGATCTTCTTACAGCAGCTGATGTAGTTGTATTCGCGTTCCCACTATGGAACTTGACTATTCCTGCTAAATTGCAAACATTCATCGACTACGTCTATGCTGCAGGATTTGCATTCAAATATGATGCAGAAGGCAACATGATCCAATTGATGACTGACAAAAAAGCAATCTTCCTAAATGCACGCGGTGGCGTATACTCTACACCAGAAGCTGCAACAATGGATATGTCTATTAACTACATGCGTAATGTATTCGGCGGTATCTTCGGAATGGAAATCATTGAAGAAGTAATCATCGAAGGACATAATGCTTCTCCTAGCGAAGCAGCTTCTATCGTTGATGCTGGTCTTGCACAAGTGAAAGAAGCAGCAGCACGTTTGAAAAACCAAGCATAATACAAAGAAAAGATGAACTGGCGACAGTTCATCTTTTTTTATATATTTATTTAGCTTCTGCTTGATTGTGTTTTTTCGATTGCTTGTGAATCGTATGCTTAGCGCCCCATTCATGCATCGCATGCAAAATTGGTTCAAGGCTTCTACCGTATTCTGTAACACTGTATTCGACTTTCGGAGGAACTTGTGCGTATACCTTACGCTCGATAATATCTTCTTCTTCCAATTCACGAAGCTGGTTTGTCAGCATTTTCTGTGTGATACCGGGTAAACTGCGTTTCAGTTCATTAAAACGCTGTGTACCACTATTAAGCAGATGTAGAAGGATGACCGGTTTCCACTTTCCTACAAGAATACCAAGCGCATCCGTCACTTTACACATTTCCGGCTGAATTTCTACAGGTACGTCTTTCATTTTATATCCCCCATTCACAGTATCCTTTTCTATACTATACCACTTTGAAGTGCGTACTTTCCAATAAGAGTTCTTTGGAGGATAATGGTTGTACAATAAAGCTTAGGGAGACAGAACTATGGAAAAATATCGCATTGACCCAAGTAAAGGTATGGAATTTGGAATATATACATTAGGTGATCATTTGGCTGATCCGAGAACAGGCGAACGTATCTCTGCCAAGGAAAGAATCCAGCAGATGGTTCGGCTTGCTCAGCTTGCCGATCAGGCTGGCATCGATTTCTTCAGTGTTGGCGAAAGCCATCAACCTTACTTTGCATCGCAGGCTCATGCTGTTATATTGGCAGCAATTGCGCAAGCTACAGAAAAAATTAAAATCGGCAGTTCCTCGACAATTCTTAGTACATCAGATCCTGTACGAGTATATGAGAATTTCGCGACGCTCGACTTGATATCCAATGGACGCGCAGAAATCATCGCCGGCCGTGCATCACGTGTTGGACTGTTTGAATTGCTTGGATACGATCTTCATAACTATGAGGCGCTTTTCGAAGAGAAGTTCGATTTACTTCTTCAATTAAACGAGGAAGAAGTCGTTAATTGGAGCGGTGAATTCCGCAGACCTTTGCGAAATGCAGAAGTTCTGCCACGACCATTATCCGGGTCCTTGCCGATTTGGAGAGCTGTTGGAGGTACGCCTGCTAGTGCCATTAAAGCAGGCTATGCTGGTGTACCGATGACAGTGGCTATGCTTGGCGGTCCGGCAAGTGTGTTTAAACAGACAATTGATACGTACCGGGAAGCGCTGGCAGCGCGTGGATTCGATCCAACTCAGCTGCCAGTAGCAACGACAGGATTCTTCTATGCAGCAGAGACAACACAGGAAGCGCTACGTGATTATTATCCACACATCAACGAGGGTATGAAAAAAACGAATGGTCAGGGGTTCCCGAAACAGCTATTTGCACAAGGTGCCGATCACCGAAGTATCATCAATGTCGGCAGCCCGCAGCAAATCATTGAGAAAATCCTTTATCAGCATGAGCAATTTGGTCATCAGCGTTATTTAGCTCAGCTAGATTTCGGTGGTGTACCTTTTGAGAAAATGGCACAGAACATCGAGTACATCGGTACTGAAATTTTACCAGCTATCAAGAAATACACGAAGCAGGGAGGCGCTGAATAATGAAAGTGGTTGGTATATCCGGCTCGATTGTCGGATCAAAAACAAAGACAGCAATGTCACTTCTTTGGGAAGAGATGGTCAAAGCTTATCCTAATGCAGAACACGTGCTATTAGACTTGGCGGACTATCAGCTGCAATTCAGCGATGGAAGAAACTACTTGGATTACACTGGTGATACGGCATTTGTGACCGAGCAGATTATGCAAGCAGATATCCTGTTTATCGGAACACCAATCTTCCAAGCATCTATTCCAGGTACATTGAAAAATGTATTCGATCTGCTGCCGACACAGGCATTACGCGATAAAGTCGCAGCTATCGTTGTCACTGCTGGATCAGCAAAACATTTCCTAGTGGCCGAGCAGCAGCTCAAACCAATTCTTTCGTATATGAAAGCTCATCTTGTGTCGACTTTTGTATTTGCAGAAGAAAAGGATTTCCTGAACGGAAAAATTATCAATGATGATGTGCATTTCCGATTGCAGAGACTTATTGAAGATGCATTCGACTTGGCAGAAGCACAGGCTTCCATACGAATGAAAAGAGAAGCAGAATACGATTTCTAAGTAAAAAGGCTCCCTTATTGGGAGCCTTCTGTGTATTCATCGATAATTGTACCATCTTCATACACACGATAAATGCCTGCAGTTCCAGAGCCGCCACTTTCTATCATGGATTTAGACTTCAGCACCAAAGTATAGTAGATGCCTGTTCCATCCATTGTAACCTCTCCACCGGCTGTCAGATCTATCTCAAGATCTTCATTTTCTGTAATACCAAGATTATTTGAAAGTAATTCCACTGCTTCGTCTGAACTGCCAACAGCTTTAAGATCCTGGATCTGCTGAGCCATTTCATCTTCGGTAGTTTTCGTGCCTTCAGCACTTGTTTCAGCTTCACTATCCTGGTTAGTTTCCAAATCTTTTGAAGCTGCTATTTCTTCCTCATCTTCTTCTTCAGTTGTTATCGCCGGTTGTTCTTTATGCTGCATTTGATTTTCCTTAGTATGCAGTTCTGCTTCTGGGGTCGTAGCTTGGACTGTCTTTTCTGTATTAGTGCAGCCCGCAGCGAGCAACAAAAGAAAAACAAGAGATGTAATAATAAGATTGCTTTGTCGTTTCAAAAAAGTACCCCCTAATTACTTACAATGTCTAAGTTTACTGTAACATAAATGGAAGTACCATCCAATATTGTTAAGTTTAAGAGTGTTTCGGGTGAATTACTAGGATATTACAAGGAAATAACGTGAGTAAAGAATAGACGCACCGCCTGGATCACCTTTCTTAAAAGCATGTAAGATGGAGATACATTTCATTTTAAGCACCATATTGCATCATCCTTCCGTCATATACCTGTCTCACCTATATTGTAAGCGGTTTGATATCTTGTATATAGAGGCTTATTTTGTGATTATTTGGAAGAAAGTGTCGAACAAAAATAATATCTTATATGTAGACAAGAGGATCTATGCCACTGGAGGATTAATTGCGCAAACAGGGTTCCACTTAATGGCAATTACCTGGCTCGTAACAGTCTTCTTTGCTGTTAAAGCAGCAATCCAAAAGAAAATTGTCCAGCATCGGCGCTGGACAATAGTAAATTATAGTGTGACATTTGCTGCTGTGACACTACGAGTTTGGTTAGGGGGATTTATGGTTGTCTTCGGGACCACGCACTATGATGTGTATTATGCTTATACTGCTTGGCTTTCATGGGTTCCGAATATTCTTTTTATACTCGCTTATTTACAGCGCAAAAAAAGTTTTGATTATTGATGCTTCGGTCGCTTCGCTTTTTTATTAGGTATTAAATAAGATCCGATACCGAGTAAAAGTCCTCCAAAGATCGCCATACTGACTCCAATACCTGTTTCCGTAAGAGATAAGTAGATACCGCCGATAAGGATGAAGATTCCAACAAGGTGCAAGAATACGCATTTTCCCATCATGATCGCCCTCTCTCTAGCAAAGATGCTATGGGTCAAGATTACTAAATAGTTTGATAATAAGCAAATAAGTGTTTAAAGGGGCTGGCGAAGGGAAAGGAACATGTAGATAAAATTTGAAGGAGGCACTATTCGTGCAAGAAAAGTTTGATGTAGAGTTTACGTTCATTGGTGGAGAAAAATACACATTCACAGATTATCAATCTGGATCATATGTTCACGTTGTCAACGAGATAAAGGCAAGTGAAAATGGCTGGTTCGGAGTAGCAGGGGAAGTTGTTAATCTTGCGAATGTGACAAATGCAAAAGTAATCGAAAAATAAGCGGATAACAGGAGCACCTATCATTGGATAGGTGTTTTTTTGTTGGGTTTCAGTACTTTAATGTGAATTGGATAGAAGGTAAGCACATTGCTTAAAACGGAATTTTTCTGGAAAAAAATAAAGGTATGTACTATAATCTTATAAATCAGATAATTCAAACAAAGAGAGGGAGAGGGAAATGCCAGAACAAACAAAACAAGTTAATAAAGAGGAATTAGCAGCTCAGCTGCTAGAAGTCCAGGAATCAAAGCAGCCGATTAACTTTATCAGCCAACAACATCAACTTACAGTAGAACAGGCTTATGAAGTACAGGAGACTTTTGCCAAAGCAAGAGCCGAAAAAACTGGCAAGCAGAGTAATGGACATAAAATAAGTATGACGAGTCCCGCCACGCAGGCATTATTCGGCGCGAAGGAGCCGGCTTATGGGACCTTATTTAAAGATACGATACATACTGGTGATACAGAAATAGGGCTGGATTCTATGTTATCACCACTACTTGAGCCGGAGATTGTTTTTGTTTTAAAAGAGGATTTAAGTATTGGAGCAGAAGAAGATGAGATTTTGGCAAAAAGTGTTCTCTCAGCCGGTATAGAGATACCTGATTCCCGTTTCGCTGATTGGTTCCCGAAGTTCCAGCTGATGGACTTGATCTGTGATAATGGCGTGACAGGAAAAGTTGTTGTTTCTGATAAAGGCAGAGATGATTTGTCACTGGAAGAAGTGGGCCGTATCAAGCTTACATTAACACATGACGGTAAAGAAGTAGGTACGGGATTTGCCTCGGAAGTAATGGGAAATCCGGTCACTTCGGTAGCTTGGCTGACAGAGAAATTGGCCCAAAAGAACTTGTTCCTGAAAAAAGGAATGGTAATCAGCTCTGGTACCTTTTTATCACCAATTCCATTAGGGAAGGGGCTGTATGAAGCTGACTTCAGTTTACTAGGCCAGGTAAAGGTTCAAGTCAATTAATTTGTAAGAAATGTTGACAAACTATTCTGCTGCAATTATAGTTATGAATAATTCGAAATTGATCGAAATATTTTAACAAAAGCGACGAATGGGAGTAGTAGAAGGACAGGCATAGCTTTAGAGAGCTGCGGGTTGGTGAAACGCAGACTATGTCTTCCTTCGAACTCACCCTGGAGCAGCAGAACTGAAAGATTATATTCTTTAGGTTTTGACGAGTGACCTTCGTTACAAGGTGAAGAGTGGGTTTTTAAAAACCAACAAGAGTGGTACCGCGGAAATTAAGAAGCTTTCCGTCTCTTTTCCATCCTAGATGGAGACGAGACGGAAGGCTTTTTTCTTTGGAAAAATGCTGGGACATCAAGATGGGGGTAACGATTATGAAGAAAGATCAACATGGATTAAAACGAACCATGACAGCGCGCCATATTATGATGATGGCGTTGGGTGGTGCAATCGGTGCCGGCTTGTTCAAAGGCTCAAGCTCAGCTGTTGATATGGCTGGTCCATCTGTTATCATCGCATATTTAATTGGAGGCATTATTCTTTTATTCGTCATGCAAGGTCTTGCCGAAATGGCAGTACAAAATAAGGAAGCAAGAACTTTCCGTGATTTGGTACAAACTAGTATCGGCAAATTCCCGGCATTCTTCCTGGATTGGATTTACTGGAAGATGTGGGTGTTGAACATAGCAGCTGAAGCTGTTGTAGCAGCAATCTTCCTGCAATACTGGCTGCCTGATTATCCGGTATGGCTTTTGACGCTGATTGTTGCAGTGATTGTGACAGCTGTGAATCTTTTCTCGGTAAAAGCATTCGCTGAGACAGAATACTGGCTGGCATTAATCAAGATAAGTGTTATTATTCTTTTTATTCTTGCTGGTGTTGTCCTGTTGCTTGTTTCATTCGGAGATCATACAGCTCCTGGGTTCAGCAATTTAACAGCACATGGTGGATTCTTCCCGAATGGTGCCGGCGGACTAGTTTCAGCAATGCTTGTTGTTATTTATTCCTATGGAGGAACAGAAATTATTGGCGTGACGCTGGCTGAAACGAAAAATCCGGAAAAGGTCGTACCAAAGGCAGTACGCAGTACGTTGACACGTATCATCGCATTCTATCTTTTTCCGTTCTTTATTATCGTGAGTCTGATTCCGTGGAATGAAGTGAACGGTTCAGCAGTAAGTCCATTTGTACTTGTCTTCCAGCTTATCGGAATTCCGGGAGCAGACCATGTCATGAACGCAGTTATCTTACTAGCAATTATCTCTTCCATGAATTCAGGTCTTTATGGATCCTCTCGTGTGCTTTATACACAAGCACTTGACGGCAGAATTTCAAGACGGTTTGCCTGGCTGTCAAAACGGCAGGTGCCGGTAGTTGCTATACTTGTTTGTACTTCCTTCTTATATGTAGGTGTGCTTATTTCTCTATTCATAGGAAGTAAGACATTCGATTATTTGATGGGCTCGCTTGGTTACACGGTTCTGTTCATTTGGCTGATCATTGCTTTTGCTCATTTAAAATCTCGAAAAGGTCAAACAGATAAAGCGACATATCATGTCAAAGCATTTCCTGTGACGACATGGCTCGCAATCATTGCATTACTGCTTATCCTTGTAGGGGTAATCTGGACAACATCTATTATTATTACAGGAGTGACCTTAACAATATATTTGGTTATTATTGGGGCATTCTTTATTAAGAAGCGCAAAAATAGGCTATAATCCTTACCTGTAAAGTTAAGTTTTAGAAAAATTTGATTATTGCACCCCTCTTTCTGTTCGGATACTATATACTAGTATACTTATTTTGAGTCAGGGCTTTACAACACATATTCCATGCTCGAAATGAAGGAAGAGGGGAGCATATATATGGCTGAAGAAAAGTTAGCCAGAGGATTGAAAAACAGGCACGTCCAATTGATCGCGATTGGCGGAGCGATTGGTACAGGATTATTCCTTGGTGCCGGAAAATCAATTCATCTGACTGGACCATCCATTCTATTTGCGTATTTAATTACCGGTATTTTCTGTTTTCTTATCATGCGGGCGCTAGGGGAGATCTTATTAAGTAATCTTGGGTATGGTTCTTTTGTGGACTTTATCGGCGATTACTTCGGTGATCGGGCAGCCTTCGTTACAGGCTGGACCTATTGGTTCTGCTGGATTTCGATAGCAATGGCCGATTTGACTGCAGTTGGAATCTACACACAGTTCTGGTTCCCAGGAGTTCCGCAGTGGATGCCAGGTTTGGTGGCACTTGTGATTTTACTCATTATGAACCTAGCCACAGTAAAGCTGTTCGGTGAGATGGAATTCTGGTTTGCCTTAATAAAAATTGTTGCAATCTTAGCATTGATTGTTGTTGGTGTCTTCATGATTCTGCGCGGTTTCTCTACAGATGCTGGACCATCCAGCTTTGCGAACCTTTGGGATCATGGCGGTTTCTTCCCAAATGGCATTCATGGATTTATTCTATCGTTCCAAATGGTTGTGTTCGCCTTTGTCGGAATTGAACTTGTAGGTCTGACAGCAGGGGAAACAGAAGACCCGGAAAAAGTCATTCCGAGAGCGATCAATAATATTCCGATTCGGATCCTTGTATTCTACATCGGTGCACTCATTGTTATCATGAGTATCTATCCATGGGATGCAATCAATCCTTCCGAAAGTCCATTCGTCCAAGTGTTCACAGCAGTTGGTATTGTAGCAGCTGCAGGTATCGTCAATTTCGTTGTTTTGACATCAGCAGCATCAGCTTGTAATAGTGCGGTCTTTAGTACAAGCCGTATGGTTTATAGTTTAGCTAAGGAAGACCACGCACCGCAGCCGTTCAAGAAGCTGAATTTCCGTAAAGTACCGAAGAACGCATTGTTCTTCTCCATAATCGTCATATTGATTGCGGTTATTCTCAACTATGTAATACCTGAAGGTGTATTTACGTTAATTACTAGCATTTCGACAGTCTGCTTTATTTTCATCTGGGGCATTACCGTTCTAGCCCACTTGAAATATCGTAAGACACGACCAGAGCTTGCAAAGAAAAGTAAATTCAAAATGCCATTATCACCGATATCGAACTATCTGATTTTGGCATTCCTGGCATTTGTCATCGTTGTTCTAGCATTAGCTGAAGATACACGTATTGCCTTGTTTGTTACACCTGTATGGTTCATTATTTTGTTGGTTGTTTATCAGGTTCGGGTAAAAGCGAAGAATAATGCAGCAAATAATTGATTAGAAAAAGCCCTCTTTTGGAGGGCTTTTTTATTTATGCTTTTAAACCGATTAATCAATGCCTGATCATCACACTTTCGGTATGAAATCTGAAAATATGCAAAAGCTGTTCTGCCATGAAAGGTGCTGGTTTATCGAAACCTTTTTGAATCCACTCCACGATCATTCCAATCATGCCATGGATGCGATACGTACAGAAAAGCTCAAGATCTATTTCAGCATCAATTTGGCGGAAATAAAAAGCATAGTCTGTCCTAAAAAGATAATGAAGCTGATCTGTCATTTTTTCTTTGAAGAAATTGTCCGAAGTGGCCCCAAGCATCAGCTGGTAGAATGCTTTATTTTCCAGGAAATGATCGAACAAAATAATAGATTCTGACGGGAGACTCCGTAAATCTACCATTCCTAATTGTTCGTATGGTTTTCGGAAAGCGATGGTCATTTCCTCAAGCATATCCTCAGAGAGTTCATCCAGTAGATCTTCTTTCTTTTCATAATGTGTATAGAAAGTTCCTCTGCTGACACCAGCTTCTTCTGTTATTTCAGAAATATGGATTTTATGAAGTGCTTTCTTTGCCAACAGTTTCATTAAAGCTATTTTTAATGCGTGCTGTGTTCTTTCTACTCGCTTGTCTGGATAGGTGATGCTCACAGGTTTCTCCTCACTTTTATTGAACAGTTTGGTCTGTCTTGTTCAAAATAAATTTCTATCTCCATTATCTCATATTGTCGCAGCAAGCGGATTCTTCTATAGTAAAAATGTAAGCGTAGAACATGAAGGGGGAAATAATCATGACATTTCCAGTTTTAGAAGGTAAAGTAGCAATCGTAACTGGCGCAGCTATGGGGATGGGTCTGGCAACTGCGAAACTATTTGCTGAAGCAAAAGCGAAGGTTGTCGTAGCAGACTTCAATGAAGAAAAAGGTAAAGCGGCAGTTGAAGAAATTGAAGCAGCTGGCGGAACAGCTTACTTCGTGAAAGTAGATGTATCTGATTCAGCACAAGTAAAACAGATGGTAGAAGAAACAGTAGCGAAGTTCGGGCGTCTGGATGTTGCTATCAATAATGCAGCTCTTACACCGGATAATGCACCAGCAGCAGAATTCGATGAAGCGTACTGGAACCGTTTGATTTCAGTTGATCTAACAGGTACAGCGCTTTGTATGAAATATGAATTACAGCAAATGATTAAGCAAGGTGAAGGCGGCAGTATCGTTAATATTTCTTCTGTCAGCGGCTTCCGTCCGCAGCCTAATAACATCGCATATGTTGCAGCTAAGCATGGCGTTGTGGGTATGACAAAGGTTGCAGCTCTTGAAAATGGTCCAATGAACATCCGTGTAAACACTGTAGCTCCTGGAGCAATTGATACACCAATGCTGAGAGGCTCCTTGGAAGAAACAGGTCAGACAGAAGAGGAATTCGCACCAATGCTAAGTCTTCTCGGCAGATTTGGTCAGCCCGAAGAGATTGCTCAAGCGAGCCTATGGTTAGCGTCTGATCAATCTTCTTATGTAACAGGTACGACAATTCATGCTGATGCAGGTTATACAAGCAGATAACAAGACAAGCATCCACTATTTATGTGGGTGCTTTTTTTATATTCATAACCTTATTTCTTCCTATTGCTTTGAAGTAGTATGATAATAGTAGAGGAGAACAAAGGGGACGACTTATATGGGGGAACTGCGGAGGCGACTTCGGCTTGGATTACTAGGTCAGATTGTCTTATTGGTTACAATATTGCTTGTGATTAGTCTATTATTTGTAAGCGCTCTATTCATAAGGAAGGTTGATGAGATAGTCGAGGAAGATGCAGGTAATACTGCGATGGCTGTTGCTAAACTTGCTGCCAAGGATGATACAATTCTACAGCATCTGGAGGATAGGGATAATGACGATGTCATACAGCAGGAGTCGCTAAATATTCAGCAAAATAGCGGAGCAGACTATGTTGTCATTGCTGACACAAATGGAATCCGAATTTCGCATCCAGAACCGGAGAGAATCGGTAAACCAACCAAGACGAGCAATGACCAGGTATTAGAAGAAGGAAAAGAAGTTATATATGAAGGTTACGGCATTTCCGGATATGCAGTGAAAGCAAAAACACCGATAAGAAATGAATCGGGTGATATCATTGGTGTAGCGTCGGTCGGCTTTCTAAAACATAACCTAAATGATCAAATCCTTTCCTATTTACAGGAGGTATTGATTTGGTTCTTGCTTATCTTCGCTATTGGACTGCTTGGTGCCTATCTGGTGGCGAAACGGGTGAAGAAGCTGATTTATGGATTAGAGCCAGAGGAGATTTCCTTCTTATTCAAAGAGAAGGAGACGACGCTGGCATCAATTAAAGATGCTACCATAGCCATTGATCGTAAAGGCCATATTACATCTATTAATCGCAGAGCCCAAGAGATATTCAAGCGTAAATCCGTGTTGGAGGATGCAATCGACCAGAAGAATCTGCAATCTCTGTATCAAGCAGTTTTGGCAGATGGCGAAGGTAGGTATAACAAATATACTTTTGTTGCTGGCGATATTTATATAGTAGATGCTTCTCCAATAAAAGAAGCGGAAGAAACATGGGGAGTCGTATTTACATTACGTCCCGAATCAGAAGTGATCGACGTATCAGAGACAATTGCAAAAATGAAACAGCAAGCAGATCAGATGCGAGCTTCCAATCATGAATTCATGAACAAGTTGAATACATTGTACGGTTTAATCAGCTTGCAGCAATACGACAAAGCACTCAGACTTATCTCTGAGGAAGTGGAGGAACAGCAGAGTGTTGTCAATGTGCTGATGGCAAGCATAAAGGAACCGATGATTGCAGCCTGCCTGTTAGGCAAATTCAATCGTGCCAAAGAACTTAAAGTGATATTAACAATTGATGAAAGTAGTAGTATGAACGTCGATATGCGACCGGAAGCAACGGAAAAAATTGTGACTATCATTGGAAACTTACTAGAAAATGCATTTGAGTCTGCTTCGAAGCATCAGGGTACCGAAGGAAAGGTTTATGTATCTTTCACAGATTTAGGACAAGAACTGATATTTGATATTGAGGACAATGGCAAGCGGCTTTCCGAAAAGGAAAAACAAGCAGTATTGGTGGATGGATATTCAACCAAAAAAGAAGCTGGCGACGGGCATGGAATTGGATTGACTATTGTACAGGCAGCACTGGAGAAAATGGATGGAGCTTTGTATTATGGAGACAGCGAAGCAGGAGGAACACTCGCAACAGTTGTTCTCCCGAAAGGAAGCGTGGAAAATGGATCGGATGAACGTGCTGATTGTGGAAGATAATGTGGAAGCATCAATGATATTTCAGAATTACTTAAATGAGATGGAAGGTTATCGACTGATTGGTGTCGCTGAAAATGGAGAGCAGGCGAAAAGTCTGCTTCAGGCATTGAAGCCAGACTTAGTGCTGCTCGACGTCTATCTGCCTGACATGAATGGTACTGAAATCCTTTGGTTCATCCGCCAGAATTACCGTAGAACAGATGTCATCCTGCTGACAGCAGCAAATGATACCGAGACAGTTGGTGAGGCAATGCGTGGAGGCGTGTACAGTTATCTGATTAAACCAGTAGATGGCGATCGCTTTCATCGTGTGCTCCAGGAATATAGCATCTATAAAAAGGAACTTCAGTCCAGAAATGAAATCGGTCAGCAACAAGTTGACGCTTTTTTTCACCCCAATATACATACAGCAGAAGCAGTGGAACAGGAGATTTACCCAAAAGGAGTCGACCGTCACACCCTGGAATCCGTACGAAAGGCAATGAAGGAGCAGCAAAACAGCGAAAAGGCTGAGGAAATAGCAGCGAAAGTAGGAGTAAGCCATTCCACTGTTCGCCGCTACTTAGAATATATGGTATCGAGAAAAGAAGCAGAGGTGGAAGTCACCTATGGAACAGTCGGAAGGCCTGTCCGCAAGTATAAATACAGAGCCGAGAACTTATCCTAATATTCGTGAGAAAAATGAAAAAAATGCACTTAATGTAAGTAAACTGTGCATTTTGTGAACATAATGTTACACTTCTTTCAAATGAAAGCGCTAACAAATAGCGCGATTGAAGGAGGACTTTCTTTTGTTATCTTTATTGGGCTTCTCCATGGTTGCTGTATTTATGTATTTGATTATGTCCAAAAAGCTATCGCCACTTGTGGCGTTGACGCTTATTCCGATTCTATTTGGTATTATAGGCGGCTTCACTTCTTCGCTTGGACCGATGATGCTGGAAGGTGTAGAAGGAATTGCCGCTACAGCTATTATGATTTTGTTTGCTATCCTGTACTTTGGAGTCATGATTGACGCAGGGCTGTTCGATCCCTTAATCAATTTTATTCTGAAGGTAGTAAAAGGGGATCCACTCAAAATTGTTGTTGGTACGTCCATTCTTTCCATGATGGTAGCACTTGATGGAGACGGTACAACAACGTATATGATCACTGTTTCTGCATTATTACCGCTTTATAAGCGCTTAGGAATGAATCGTTTGATACTCGCAACAGTAGCGATGCTTTCAATGGGTGTAATGAATATCACACCTTGGGGCGGTGCTTCGGCAATGGCAATGGCTGCTTTGAATCTGGAAGCATCTGAGCTGTTCATACCGATTATTCCTGTAATGGGAGTAGGACTTGTTTATGCGATAACAGTGGCTTTCATCCTTGGAAGAAAAGAAAGAAAGCGTCTAGGTGTTGTGCAGCTGGATAATCAAACGCAGCGGGAAATCAGCGCAGCAGAAGAGGTACCTGCTTATCGTCGTCCGAAGCTTGTTTGGGTGAACTTGCTGCTTACAATTATATTGCTCGTTTGTCTTATTCTGGACTTCGTCTCTTTGACAATCCTATTCATGGTTGCCTTCGCTGTCGCTCTTATGATCAACTATCCACGCATGAGCGATCAGCAGGAAAGAATGGCAGCTCATGCGAAAAATGGATTGGCAGTAACAACAATTGTCATAGCTGCTGGTATCTTCACCGGCATCATGTCCGGAACGGAAATGATTGACGCGATGGCGAATACGCTTGTATCCATCATCCCAGAGTTCATGTCTCCTTATCTCGCGGTCATCATAGCCATTATCAGTGCACCATTTACTTTCTTTATGTCCAATAATGCATTCTATCTTGGCGTATTGCCGATACTGGCTGAAGCAGCCCAGGCGTATGGAGTCAGCAAAGTCGAAATCGGTCGTGCAGCATTGCTTGGGCAGCCGGTGCACGTATTGAGTCCGTTAGTAGCTGCAGCTCATCTTTTAATCGGTATGGTAGGGATCCAATTTGGGGAGCTACAGCGCTATGCTATGCTCTGGGCATTCGGTTCGACAATAGTGATGACGATTGCGGCGTTGATATTCGGGGTTATTAGTATAGGGTGATAAGCTATGAGCACGATAGTTGAATAGAGTGAGAACCCTCTGTTAGTCTTAAGTTAAAGATAAAATAGGAGGGACTATATATGAGCAAAAAAATCGCAGTTTTAATTACAGATGAATTTGAAGACGTCGAATATACAAGTCCGGTAAAAGCATACGAAGAAGCTGGGCACAGTGTCGTAAACGTTGAGTTCGAAGCTGGTAAAGAAGTTAACGGTAAGCACGGTGAGAAAGTGAAAATCGACAAAGCGATTTCCGATGTTGATGCAAGTGAATTCGATGCACTATTGATTCCTGGAGGCTTTTCTCCTGATTTGCTTCGTGGAGATGATCGCCCTGGTGAATTCGCGAAAGCTTTCGTTGAAAATGAAAAACCTGTATTCGCTATCTGCCATGGTCCGCAAGTATTGATTGATACAGACTTGCTAAAAGGCAAGGATATTACGGGTTATCGCAGTGTTCGTAAAGACTTGATCAATGCTGGTGCGAACTACAAGGACGAAGAGGTAGTCGTAAGCCATAACATCGTAACAAGCAGAACACCTGATGATTTGGAAGCATTCAACCGCGAATCATTGAATCTGTTGAAATAAGAGAAAAGCGCTAGACCACTAGGTCTAGCGCTTTTATTTATTCTTTTTCACCAACAACAGAGAATCGTTCATTCTGATGTGCAGGTTTTTCGGTTTCATCCAAGACAGCGATAGCATAGTCAGCATAGCTGATATAACTGTCGCCTTTCTTATTCAAAATCATAACATCGCCGCCAGTTTGGTAGCTGCCAGTCCGTTTGCCTTCTGCATCGAAGAATCCGCCAGGGCTGATGTATGTCCATTGGATCCCTTCACTGCTTTCCAGCTCTTTTAGGTTTTCACCCATATTAGTAGCTGTTGGCAAATAAGCATCTGGGAAGTTTGGTGTTTCAGATACACGAGTTGTTTTTTGTTCATCTACGTACAAGCTTCCAGCCCCACCGACAACTAGAAGACGAGTGGAAGGAGCGTCTTTCAATGCTTCAATAAGAATTCGGCCAGCTTCGATATGTTGTTTTTCTTGTCCAGGAGCAGAGTTGAAGGCGTTAACGATTACGTCAAAGTCTTGAATATCTACTGTATTGATATCAAATATTCCTTTTTCTAGTACGCTGATGTTGTCCTGTTTTACTTTTGCAGCGTTGCGTACAATGGCTGTCACATCATGACCGCGATCCAATGCTTCGTTTGTAATTAAGCTGCCTGCTTTACCTGTGGCTCCGATAATCCCTATTTTCATGAGAAATCCTCCTCGTGTTTAAGTTGTAATAAAATTGGTTACATGTAGTATAATAAGTTACAGGTTGTAACTTGTCAACACATTCCTTTTACCCGTTTCATTTTGCGTTATACTATAGAGATAGGAATTCATTTGAAAGTGAGCTGGAAATTATGTCAATAAGCAGCCGTTTTGCTGTTGGTATTCATATACTGACACTTCTTGAAGTGAATAAGGATGAGGTTAATTCGTCTGAGTTCATTGCAGCCAGTGTCAATACGAACCCGGTCGTTATCCGTAAGATTATGGGGATGCTTAAAAAAGCGGAGCTGGTCTATGTACGACCAGGGGTAGCAGGTGCGGAACTAGCACGTAAGCTTGATGAAATCACACTGCTTGATGTGTACAAAGCGGTGGAAGCAGTCCCAGAAAATGAACTCTTCAGTGTTCATGGCAATCCTAATCCGCAATGTACGGTCGGAAGGAATATCCAAGCAGCCGTTCTACCAATATTCGCTGGAGCACAGGCGGTCATGGAAAAAGCATTAGCACATGTGACGATTGAGGATATTGTACAAAGCATCGAGGAACAAGATAAGCAGATTGAATAAAAAAGCGCACTGCCGAGGCAGTGCGCTTACTTGTTTTATTGAGCTTTTTCAAGATCAGCGGCAGGACCGAAGAACTCAAAATGTACTTGTTCTTTACTTACACCTGAGTGGTATAAGGTAGAAATGACGAATTCCATGAAACCAGCTGGACCACAAACATAAACATCGCTGTCAGTCTTCACCATATCCTTAAGGACAGTTTCATCGATTCTCTTATCTTCATAATATGTCTGATACGTTAGATTAGGCATTCTTTCTTGGATGCGTTGAATCTGCTTAGTAAACGCAGCATACTCTGGAGTGCGGGCAGCTTGCAGGAAGACGACTTGTCGCTTGAAATCTTCTGCTGCAAGAGTCTCAAGCATACTCATGATTGGCGTGATACCTACACCACCTGCGATGAAGGTTATCGGTTTATCTGCATTTTTTTCAAGAGTGAAGACGCCAGCAGGTGCACTGACTTCTAGTTTGTCTCCTTCTTTTACTTGTTCGTGTAAGTAGACGGAAACCTTGCCATCTGGATTATTATCGTCTTCTTTCTTCACGGAAATACGGAATGTATCCGATGAAGGTGTCTTAGATAAACTGTACTGACGGATCATCGTGTATTTTTCTCCAGGGATTGATACACGAACTGAAATATACTGGCCAGGTTCGAAATCAGGCACGCGTTCAGAGTCAGCAGGTTTCAAGTAAAAGGACGTGATAACATTACTTTCTTGGACTTTCTTCTCGACAACGAAGTCTTTAAAGAAGGCCCAGCCGCCTTCTTTCTTTTCATTTTCTTCATACATATTGGCTTCTACACCGATGAAAGCATCTGCGATGACACCGTAGGCTTCTTCCCATGCTTTCAGGATCTGCGGTGTTGCAGCATCTCCTAGAACCATTTTGATTGCTTTAAGCAAGTATTCTCCTACAACTGGATAATGTTCGGCTTTAACGCCTAAGCTGACATGCTTATGAGAAATCTGTACGACCGTCGGAAGTATTGCCTCCAGCTTATCGATATGTACCGCAGCTGCATAGACAGCATTTGCAAGTGCAGTTTGCTGTTTGCCTCTTGCCTGGTTCGCATGGTTAAAGATATTCAATAGTTCAGGATGAGCTTTAAACAATTCTTCATAAAAGACAGTAGTAATTTGAGTACCATGTTCTTCTAACACAGGTACAGTGCTTTTGATGATGTCGATAGTTTCTCTTGATAGCATTGTTTATTCCTTCTTTCCTTGATATATCCTTATCATAGAACGAATCGACATTAAAAGATATATTTTAAATACCACTTTAACAAAAGTGTCACATTCTCTTTATGCCCAATCAGTTATTCAGTTATGCTATAATCCTCAAGAAGAGGAGGATGTAACCAAGATGCGATTGACGATGTATACTGACTTTTCCCTAAGGGTCCTTCTTTATTTGGGAACAAAAGAAAAAGACAAGCTGTCCACAATTCAAGAGATCGCGACAGCATATCATATATCTAAAAATCATTTGATGAAAGTAGCACATGAGATGCGCCAGGCTGGCTATATTGAAGCTGTGCGTGGGCGTTCAGGCGGTATTAGACTGGCATGTGATCCAAAAGAAATCAATATTGGAGCAGTTGTTCGCAGGATGGAAGATGATTTTCATCTGGTGGAATGCTTCAATCGAGAAAACAATACATGTCCGATTGCTTCAGTATGCGGCCTGAGGGGAATATTAGGTAAAGCACTGCATGCATATTTGCAGGTGCTGGATGCGTATACCCTACAAGATCTACTAGAGAATGAAGCAGATTTACGAATGCTGCTTCGATGAACAAATTAATATTGCACTAATACATTATTAGATAAAAACAGCCTCTCCTTTTGAAGGAGAGGCTGTTTTTATCTGAAACGATAATAGTGATATCCGTCTGTGTAGTCATCTGGTGAACTTGGAGTATTTGATTCTTGATGAGAGGCTTGTTCTTCAGACCGCTGCTGGCTGCATTCGTCTGGCGGACCAATGATAATTGTCTGGTTGTTGAGCGGGCGAAGAGTTTCCTGAAGCTTCGTTTTATCCAGACAATACGTTTTAGCGAGTACTTCTGCCGGTGTTTTCGCTAGAATATCCGAGCCGAAAATATATTCTGGATATGGTGCATCGAAAATGGCCAGCAGATGTGTCTGATCTTCTGCTGCTGTTTCCCAGTGCCACCAGCCTTGAGGGACATTCGCGACTTGACCGCGGGTGATGCGGATATTTTCAACTTTATTTGTGAACGGATTAATCAGGGAAACTTCTGCTGACCCGCTAATGCAGTAGACAAGCTCAGCAGCATTTTGATGGTAATGAGGTTCGACTGTTTTTCCTTTGCTCAAATAGATATCAAGAAGTGACACATCTCCCAGTGTATTCAATACATCGCGACCGAGACGATTGATATAGTTCCGGTTATTCCGGGTAAATAGGCGGTTTTTATTCACATCGCTAAAATACTGGACATTGCCCTTTGTGTAGTCCATGTACTCATTTTCTTTCCCCATGCCTTCCCCTTCTTTCTGTTGAAATGCTTCGGAGTTAGATTATGCAAGAGGCAGGCTTTTGGATTTTACAAAAAAAGGGTTCCGTATTTGGGCAAATGCGTGTACGCTGATGAAGGCTGTGTGCGGACACACAGAAAACATATCTGTAAATTAAAGTATACATAACTAACTGTCGTAGTACATAAAGGAGTACCACATGAGAAAACGAGGTATTACTATCAAGCTGTTCGCTGTGACAGCTTTATTCTTCTTGGCATTTTACGCTATGATCATGATTTTCCAGCTTGTATTTTTTGATAGCTTTTACCAGCAATATAAAACAAAAGAAGCGGCCGAGCATCTGAATTCATTGGCACAAGGTTATGAGGAGAATTCCTGGAATGCAGAGGAGCTGACAAAGCACACATTGTCATATATGCAGGAAACGAAAAGTCCTTTGACAATTGTCGATGCAGAGGGATATCAGCTTGTACAAGATCCGTTCCATATTATGCTGGAAACAGAAGATGGAGACGTTCTTGAAGTGGCGTTATCCTTGTTCGTCACTGATTATGGCAACTACTTGAATGCGTTGAACATCCGAAAGGGAGATACGCTAGAAATTAATGGGGAATCAGATTTGTCGGTCACTTCTGTCATTTACCCATCTGTTATCACGAAGGATGAGGAAAGTGTCGGTGAACATTTAGAAGAAAATGAAATAACAATTCAAGGAAAAGTGAAAAGTGTTTCATTACCTCAGGCTGGTATGTCCAATAGAGGCTTAGGCCTGCTTTATGATGCCTTGCTGGAATGGTTCCCACTTGAAGAAGATCTGCTGAAGCAGCTTAACAATGGGGAAAGTTTGCAGCTGAACTGGGTGGAACCATGGACTGGAAAGCATAATTTAGTACTGATAGAGCCGATTAAAAAAGACGGAGAAATGCAATATATGTTCTCCGTCACCTCCTTACAAGAAACCAAAGATACGAATGAAGCACTGCGGGTATTTTATCTGTACATCGGTATAGCTGGCATCTTCCTCATTCTGTTGCTTTCTTTGTTTTACTCCCGACTTGTGAGCAGTCCATTGATCAAGCTGAATGAAATGGCTAAAAAAATGGTGCATCTGGACTTTTCATCGGTGAAGCCAATCAAGCAAAAAGATGAACTTGGCAGCCTTTCCAATAACATGCTGATTATGGCACAGAACTTAGATATAGCACTGGAAGATTTGAAGCGTGCCAATGAAAAGCTGAAGCAGGATATGGAGAAGCGCAAACAGATGGAAAAAGCGCAGCGCGAATTTTTTGAGCATGCTTCTCATGAACTGAAGACACCGCTCAGTATTGTCAAAAGCTTTGCAGAAGGGCTGCAAGATGGAATCAGTCCGGACAAACACGATCACTATATTAACGTAATCATTGAAGAATCCGACAAGATGCAAGTACTGATCGGAGATATGCTGGATTTGGCCAAGCTTGAGAACGGAGCAATTAAACTAAGAAAATCATCATTCATGCTGAGTGAAATGATAGAGGATCTTTCCGATAAAATGTATTGCATGGCAAAAGAAAAACAAGTTTCCATTGAAGTAATGCCGAGGAATGAGATGCCGATTACGGCGGATTATGAGTGGATGGAGCGGGTGATGCGAAATCTGCTTGTTAATGCAGTCCGTCATAGTGAAGCAGATTCTGTCATTACTATCCGAATCGAAACAGATCTTGACACCGCTCGAAGCGTATTCATGATTGACAACAAAGGAAATCAAATACCGGAGGAGCAGCTGGATAAAATCTGGAATCGTTTTTACCGTACAGAAACTTCGAGAAGCAGAATGACAGGCGGTACAGGTTTGGGACTTGCTATCGTGCAGCAAATACTCGACTTGCACGATTTCAGCTATGGGGTGGAGAATACGTCTGAAGGAGTCCGTTTTATAGTGAAATTCTATAAGTAATGGGAAAAATTACTTATATGGACACATGAAGGACATATGAGCTTGTTAATTTATGTATATCAGTTGGAAGGAAGGATTCACGATGAGAAAGACAGTGCTGCTTGTCGAGGATGAATTACGTATCCGGGAAGTAGTGGCGGACTACTTCAAAATGGATGGCTGGGAAGTACATGAAACAGATAACGGCAGCAGTGCTATTGATTGGTTTGATGCCATTTATCCTGATCTGGTTATTCTGGATATCATGATGCCGAAGATGGATGGCTTTGCTGTTACAAAAGAGGTCCGGGCCAAATCAGGAGTTCCAATCATCTTGCTGACAGCTAAATCCAGTGATGATGATAAAATTCATGGATTTGATCTAGGAGCCGATGATTATGTAACGAAGCCATTTAGTCCGAAAGTACTTGTTGCGCGGGCTAACTCTTTAATGAAGCGGGCAACAGAACATTATTTGCCGAATGGACATATGCTCAGCTTCGGCCATGCCGTGGTCAATACAAAATCACGTCAGCTGGAATTGGATAAACAGCAAGTCGAGCTGACACCAAAGGAATACGATCTTTTACTGCTCCTGCTGCAGCATAAAAATAACGTCCTTTCACGTGAAACAATTCTGAATCATGTGTGGGGAATAGACTTTGAGGGAGACAACCGTGTAGTGGACACGCATATTAAGAAGCTGCGTGCCAAACTTGGGGATGAATCCCATCATATTCGGACCGTTATCGGTACCGGGTATAAATTTGAATAGAAGGCAGAGGAGAAAATGAATAAGATCAAGCAGCTGTATGCACATACAGGTGTTCGCTTTGTCGTGCATACTTGTTTCTACTTGGCAATCCTTGTCACCTTGTTTATGCTGTATGGCTTCCATACAGCCAATACAGGTAACTACATATATAACGATTTTTAATTGGAGAAGATATAACAATGAAACTTTTAACAACTATTGCACAGCATGTGGCAGTTAGCCCAGAGCAGACAGCATTCCGTAATGGAGAGGATGCGATCAGTTACAGTATGCTTTGGAATCGTTCGGACAGATTGGCTGCTCTTATCCGTAATAGCTGTCAGCTTGAACGACAGACGCCAATTGTTGTGTACGGCCATATGGGAACGGATATGCCGGTATCCTTTCTGGCCTGTGTGAAGGCTGGCTACCCATACATACCTATTGATACATCCATTCCGATGGAGCGGGTGCGTCTTATCGTGGAGAAATCCGGTGCGGGCTTGGTCATCAATACAACGGATTCTGATATCGAGCTCGATAATGTAGCAGTTTTATATACAGCAGCTTTGCAGCTGGAACAGAAAGAGATTATCGGTCGGGACTTGTGGGTGAAGGAAGATGAAGTATTTTATATCATCTATACATCCGGCAGTACCGGAAATCCAAAAGGCGTACAGGTAACAGCGGCGAACCTGCAATCCTTTACTGATTGGATGACGAGCGATTTTCCGCTCGAACAAGGAAAAGTATTCTTGAATCAAGCACCATTCTCATTCGATTTATCTGTGATGGATTTTTATCCCGCATTACAAAGCGGTGGTACTATCCATGCGCTGACTAAGGATGTAATTAATAAGCCAAAACTACTTTTCGAGAACCTTAGCAGTTCTGCTTTGCAGATTTGGACTTCCACGCCATCCTTTGTTCAAATGTGCTTTCCTAATCCTGATTTCAATGCGGAGATGCTTCCAGAGCTTGATACCTTCCTTTTCTGTGGCGAAGTACTACCGTTGGCAGTGGCAAAGGAATTGAAGGAACGTTTCCCTCAAGCAAGGATTTTTAATACATATGGACCAACTGAAGCTACAGTTGCCGTGACTTCAATCGAAGTTACAGAGGATTTACTGGCAAAAGAGGAAGCATTGCCGGTCGGCCGCCCAAAACCGGATATGCATATTCTTGTCGTAGATGAAACAGGCAATCCGCTCCCGGATGGAGAAAAAGGAGAACTTATTCTCGTAGGGCCGAGCGTGACGAATGGCTATCTTGGTGAGCCGTTGCTAACTGAAAATGCTTACGGCATCGTGTATGATATGCAAGCTTATCAAACTGGAGATGCTGGTTTGATCAAAGATGGCTTAGTATATTGCCAGGGCAGACTGGATTATCAGATCAAGCTGCATGGTTACCGGATGGAGCTGGAGGAAATCGAATTCCACTTGCAGCAATCAGAGTATATTAAATCTGCCATCATCATTCCTTATGCGCCGGAAGAGGAAATCGAATACTTGATTGCCGCAGTCGTTCCTGAGGAACATGATTTTGAAAAGGAATACCAACTGACAGCAGCTATTCGGAAGGATCTTGCATTGCGTCTGCCTGCTTATATGATTCCGCGTAAATTCACCTATCATTTGACTATCCCGATGACAATGAACGGGAAAGCTGACCGTAAGAGGATGAAGGAAGAGGTATTCGCATGACCCCGTATAGTTCGTTCCTTTTCTTCATTATTCTAGGCATCCTGCTGCTGCCGACGATGATTCTGGGTATCATGGGCAAGCAATTGCGCTACTACAATGTGTTCGTTTCAATTGCTGTACTTGCCTTGATTTTTTCAGGAGGAGATGAAGGATTTTATTCACTCGTCATCTTCACTGTCTTGCAGCTCGTACTGATCAAAGGCTATATCTCATACCGACAGAAAAAGAATAGCAGTCTTGTATTCTATTTGATGAGTTTCTTATCCATCCTGCCTTTGATTCTTTCGAAAATACTGCCGTTCCTAGCAGTGGATAACTGGGCAAGCTTTCTCGGAATCTCGTATCTGACATTCCGTGCTGTGCAGATCATTATCGAAACGAGAGATGGTTTGATCAAACAGCAGCTGTCGATTTATCAGCTTGTTAATTTCATGCTGTTTTACCCGACGATTTCGTCTGGTCCAATTGATCGGTTCCGACGTTTTCAAAAGGACGAGGAGAAGCGATGGACACCAGAAGAATACAAGGAGCTGCTTTATAAAGGGATCAATAAGATTTTTCTTGGCTTCTTGTACAAGTTCATAATTGGGTATGCAATCAACACCTATTTCATCATGGACCTGGATCATATCGCAGATGGCAGGTTCAGCTATCATCTGCTGTATATGTACAGCTACAGTCTGTATCTGTTCTTCGACTTTGCCGGGTATACACTATTTGCTGTCGGCGTCAGCTATATTATGGGCATACGTTCGCCGGAGAACTTTAACATGCCGTTCATCAGCCGGAACATAAAAGATTTCTGGAATAGATGGCATATGTCGCTATCGTTCTGGTTCCGAGATTATGTGTTCATGCGTTTCGTATTCCTGATGAAAAAGAAAAAATGGATACAAAACAAAATGCTAGTTTCAAATCTAGGCTATATCCTCCTATTCTTATTGATGGGAGTATGGCATGGATTAGCGATTCAGTACATCGTCTATGGTGCTTATCATGCCTTGATGATGACAGCTTTCAATTATTTTGAGACGTGGAACAAAAAACATAAACGCTGGCCGACCGGTAAGATTATGACAATTGTGTCGATTGTCATCACTTTCCATGTCGTCTGTTTCGGATTTTATCTATTTTCCGGAAGACCATTTCAATAAAAGGGGAATATACTAATGGATTTTAAAGAGAAAGTATTACAAGTAATTGCAGAAGTTTGTGAAGATGATGTTGTAAAAGAGGAGCAGGATCTCGATATTTTCGAAGCAGGGTTGCTGGATTCCTTTGCTACAGTGGAACTGATCGTTCAATTTGAAGAGCAGCTTGGCATCAATGTACCAATTACAGAGTTCGACCGTGATACTTGGAATACACCAAATGCAATTATCGATCGTCTGAATGAGCTGAAATAATGAAGAAGAAGTATCTATTCGGACCGATTATTTTAGCGTTGGTCCTGTTCGCCGGTCTCGTCTTTGTGCCGGCTTCCTGGCTGGCAAAACTGGTGCCGTCAGATCGTTTGGAAGAGTCAGCTACCAGTCTGGAACCGAATATGTTTCAGGGGACATATTTACAAAGTGAGATGCTTGCTGATCCAGGATATGTTCCGATTTATGGATCCTCCGAGCTGTCGCGCTGGGACCCGTTCCACCCATCGAATTACTTCGAAGCAACTGGAGCTGATTTTACTCCTTACCTAGTGGGAAAAGGCGGTACAACCTCCATCATCAACGATCTCAACTTTGCAACACATGCCCAAGAGCTGAAAGACAAGCAAATGGTGATTATCGTATCGCCGCAGTGGTTTGTCAAACACGGTACCGATGAACAGCATTTCGCACCAAACTATTCTTCTTTGCAGGCATACCAGCTGCCATTCAATAAAGAAATAGACGAGCAGGTGAAGCAGGATTTGATGAAAAGGCTGATGTCATATGATGCAGTGAAGAATGACACAATGCTTTATCAGCTGTACGATGCTTACTTGGAAGATGAGGAAGTTAAGTTCAATTTATTAGCTCCTCCAGCTAAAGCTTACATATCGATGCTGAAGAAGAAGGATCTATATTACACACTCATCAAGGATGATCCATCGAATCGGCATCTATCGGATAAAGTGAAGAACAAGACTTGGGAGGAACTGCAGGCTCAAGCGGATGCCTACGGCGAAAAACGCACGAAGGACTCAAAATTCAATATCGACTATAAGGTCTACAAACATAAGAAAAATCACATCAAAAAGATGGAAGGCAAAAACAAAGGGCATTCGTATGCGGAATCACCTGAATATGAAGATTTCCAGCTGATGCTCGATATTCTGAAAAAAGCAGATGCTAAACCGCTCTTTGTCATCATCCCGGTCAACGGAGAGTACTACGATTATACTGGGTTCCCAAAACAGGGACGAGAAGACTATTATAATCGTATTAAAAAACAAATTGATGATAATGGGTTCACCTATGCCGACTATTCTGACCACGAATATGATCCGCATTTTATGCGTGACACGATTCATATCGGCTGGAAAGGCTGGGTCTACTTAAATGAGGATATGGAGAAATTCCTTCAATAGAAAAGACGATTCACCAAGCGGTGGATCGTCTTTTACGTTTTTGCACTAAAATCCTCTTCAACTGGTTAGACTATGGAAAAAGAGTTAAGGAGAGATGAGGTTTGAAGAAAACGATAATCGTCTTAAGCTTTCTATTCATATGCTTCATGGTAGTCTCCTTTGTAATAGAGCTGAAGAACGGAGATACAAATTCATGGATGAAAGGCGGAGGAAGGGTGATTATGAGTGCATTACCGCTCGGGTTATTACTTTTCCGACGTACACCATTTCGTGTGCCGCATGTTGTTGGATATTATGGCTTGCTTGTCTGTACTTTCATCTTGGGTGCAATCTTTCATTTTTATGATAAGTACAAGTGGTGGGATGTCACGCTTCATGTTGTTGGTAGCATGTATGTTGCTTGGCTTGCCCTAGCTGTTTACCGATATAAGGTGCTGAGGCCGGCAGGTATATATATTTCGCGCTGGATCATTTTCTTGTTTGTCTGTTCTATTGCAGCTCTAGGCAGTGCAATTTGGGAAAGCGTTGAATTTATCGGAGATATGACTGTAACGAGTGTGATGCAGCGGAGCGGAAACAAGGATACGATGACAGATCTGATTGCTGGATTGCTTGGTGGGGTTATTATCGGTATTTATGCTTTATTCCGAAATAAGCCTTTGGAAGGAAAAGAGTTACGAGGGTAAAGAGAGCTGCATTATTTTCTTGCAGCTTCTTTTTTTGGTCTTTTTTCTACACTCTGAAAAGGGGAAGGCGAAACTGAAAAATACTATTAAGTCCTGTTTTCACTTTTTATTATGTTGCATTTGCAACATAATATTGTTTAAATAGATATATTAATAGTGAAAGCAGGGTGTATTATGGCTTCATATAAAATTATCCAAGATAAAAATGATCTAGAGAAAGCAAAGGCAATGCGGTTAGCGGTGTTTGTGGAAGAGCAAGGAGTCGCGTTAGAAGATGAATTTGATCAGTATGACGTGTTAGATGAGCGGTGCCAGCATATACTTGTCTTTCATGAGGGAGAAGCGGTGGGAACTGGTCGTATTCGTTATGTTGAGGATTATGCTAAATTAGAACGTATTTGTATGCTAAAGCAGTATCGGAAATATGGATTAGGTAGCGTCATCATTTCAAGTCTTGAAGAGATAGCGAAGCAAAAGGATAAAAAGAAATATAAACTCCATGCTCAAGTCCAAGCAAAAGGATTTTATGAGAAGCTCGGGTATAAAGGCGTTTCAGATGAATTTGAGGAGGATGGAATTCCTCATCTTATTATGGAAAAACAAGAGAATGTGGACTAGAGGAACACTCTTTATCTTAGGTCTTCTCTTCATGACCCTTGGAATTGCTTTAACTATTGAAGCTAATTTAGGAACTTCGCCGTTCGATGCGGTACTTGTTGGATTAGCGGAACGTGCGGGAATGACAGTGGGGATATGGGAAATTATCCTTGCAGGCATTTTTATTATGATAAATTCCCTGCTAACTCGTACAGCGCCTGAAATAGCAGGCTTGCTGACTGCATTCGCAACAGGTCTTTTCCTCGATGGATGGCTATTTTTGCTGGCTGGAATGCATTTAGAGTCGATAATAAGCCGGACTGGTTTATTCCTTTGTGCTCAGCTGCTCCTTGCTGCAGGAACAGCATTATATCTTCATACAAAGTTCGCACCCATTCCGATTGATCGGCTTATGCTTGTATTAATCGATAAATTACATACAAGTGTAGCTGTTACTAAAACATTTCTGTATGCTGTCTGCCTTGTTTCTGCCTTTTTGCTTGCAGGACCAATTGGACCGGGTACGGTACTGACCGTTTTATTAGGAGGCTTTTTGCTGCAATATGCATTTATTGTTCTTCAGCGCCTCGGCATTATGGCAACCTATGAATCGTCTAAATCCTAACGGAAGACGATTCATTTTTTTATTTCTGATATAGCGCTTACATAGTGTTATTACTTTGTTAGAATAAAAGTAGAATGATTGCGCTGTATCATGAGCGCCAAATGAACCTGGAAAGGGGCAGTTGGGATGAAGGCTACAGATGCACAGGATTTGATGCAATTAACAGAGCAATACGGAGCGAATAATTACCATCCACTTCCGATCGTTATTTCGAAGGCGGAGGGAGTATGGGTGGAGGATACCGATGGCAAGCGTTATATGGATATGCTCAGTGCATATTCGGCAGTGAATCAGGGCCATCGACATCCGAAAATCATTGAAGCACTAATTGAACAGGCGCAAAAGGTTACGCTCACATCCCGTGCTTTCCATAATGATCAGCTAGGTGTGTGGTACGAAAGAGTTGCTGCCTTAACTGGAAAAGACATGATCCTTCCCATGAACACGGGTGCTGAAGCTGTGGAGACAGCCTTTAAAGCAGCAAGACGCTGGGGATATGATGTGAAGGGGATTGCAGATGATCAAGCAGAAGTCATTGTGTGCAGCGGGAACTTTCATGGACGGACGATGACTGCAGTCTCATTATCCTCAGAAGCGGAATATCGCCGCGGATTCGGTCCGATGATTCCGGGAATTAAAGTTATAGCGTATGGTGATTTGGATGCTTTGAAGTCAGCCATCACGCCAAATACTGCTGCTCTCATACTGGAACCGATCCAAGGTGAAGCCGGCATTATTATTCCGCCAGAAGGGTTTCTGAAAGCAGCCTCGAAATTGTGTAAGCAAGAGAATGTCTTATTCATTGCTGATGAGATCCAAGTAGGATTGGGACGTACAGGTAAGCGATTTGCTTGTGACTGGGAAGATGTAACTCCTGATTTGTTTATTCTTGGCAAGGCATTAGGCGGAGGAGTTTTCCCGATTTCCTGTGTGGCAGGCAATAAAGATGTTTTAGGTGTTTTCAATCCTGGCTCGCACGGTTCTACATTCGGCGGAAATCCGTTAGCTTGTGCTGTTTCAATTGCAGCACTGGATGTGCTTGAAGAAGAAAATCTTGCTGCTCGGTCTCATCGACTCGGAACTTATCTTCAGGAACAGTTGCAGCAGCTAACGTCGGATAAGATCAAGGAAGTCAGAGGCAGGGGATTGTTTGTCGGTATCGAATTGACAGAGCCGGCAAGACCTTTCTGTGAAAAATTGAAAGAGCTTGGTGTGCTTTGCAAAGAGACACATGAGACAGTAATTCGCATTGCTCCGCCGTTAATTATCACAGAAGATGAACTGGAATGGGCTTTGGAACGATTGAAGCAAGTATTACAGTAAAAGATAAAAGGGAGAGATAACGATGAAGCTTGGAACAACTGAATTGAACACCGCCCCAATCGCCCTAGGCTGTATGCGTATGAATGACTTGAATACGCAGGAAGCTGTTAACGTTATTGAAGCAAGCGTAGAAGCTGGTATAAACCTATTTGATCACGCTGATATTTATGGAGCAGGTGCGTCAGAGAAAGTCTTTACTGCTGCACTTAAAGAAAGCACAATAAAGCGAGACGATTTGATTCTGCAATCAAAATGCGGTATTCGCCAGGGATATTTCGATTTTTCCAAGGAGCATATTCAGTCCAGTGTGGATGCTATCCTCAATAGGCTGCAGACAGATTATCTCGATATCTTATTGCTGCATCGCCCAGATGCGCTGATGGAGCCGGAGGAAGTGGCGGAGGCTTTCCAGAAGCTGAAGGAAAGCGGAAAGGTAAAATACTTCGGTGTCAGCAATTTTCATCCTCATCAAATAGAGCTGCTGAAGCAATATGTAAAAGAGGATCTGATTATCAATCAGCTTCAACTCAGTTTAATGCATACGCCTCTAATTGACGCTGGATTGAATGTGAACATGCAGAACAGAGAGTCAGTCGTGAGAGACAGCGGTTTACTTCCGTATAGTCAGCTTAACAAAATGACTATACAAGCGTGGTCACCATTCCAATTCGGTATGATTGAAGGTGTATTCGTCGACAACCCAGACTTCCCAGAAGTAAATGCTGCACTCCAGGAACTGGCAGATAAGTATGCTGTAAGCAAATCAGCAATCGCAATTGCTTGGATACTGCGCCATCCCGCTTCTATTCAAGCTGTCATTGGTTCTATGAATCCGGAACGAATCCAGTCTATTTGTAAGGCACAGGATGTTCAGCTGACTAGGGAAGAATGGTACAAATTGTATCGAACAGCAGGTAATAACCTACCTTAATTATATGAATGAAGAGAAACGGATTGTCTATTGGGCAATCCGTTTCTCTTTGTATGGTAATAAATAGTAGTATAGTCTTGACATGTGACACGGTGTCACATATAATCTATTTATCATCAATTGTGACACGTTGTCATATGTTTAGGCAGGAGGGAAGAAATGCCGAAGCAAACCTTTCTTTCTTTACCGGAAGATAAACAAAATACATTGATACAATCAGCAAAAAAAGAATTCTCTCGTGTCCCCCTGCATGAAGCGTCTATAGCGAACATCATTAAAGATGCCGGAATACCTAGAGGCAGCTTTTATCAGTATTTCGAGGATAAAGAAGATCTGTATTATTATCTGCTGAATCAGGTAGCGCAGGAGAATAATAAAAAGCTGAATTCTATTCTTCAGGAAAAGAAAGGGAACTTATTCGAAGCCTTGTTGGAACAGTTCCGATATATGATTTCTTTACGTCATCATGAAGACCATAATGACTTTCTTCGGTATGCTTTTCTGAATATGAACCATAGGAAAGAAAATACTATGGCAAATAACATATATAAAGAAAGCTTGAAGAATGAGCGCTCTCAAACACTTGAGATGGTGGATACCTCTTTTCTGAACATTGAAGATAAGCAGGAGCTATCGCATGTCATTAGGATTGTCGGAGCTATTACTTTTCATAATCTTGTGCAGGTATTCGTTCATGATCTTACGGATGAAGATGCCATCTACAATTATGAAGCACAAATTAGTTTGATAAAAAAAGGACTGCAAAGGAAAGAGGTCGACTAATGTACAGCACTGTAATCAAAAAAAGTGATGATTTGATGAAGAAGCTAGTGGAGACACTGCAAAAGCAAGGAATCAACGCAACACTCTGCAAACGGCCATTTTTGCAGCACTAAAAATTGAATAAAGGGAGATAGAAATTTGAACACCGATGCAACACAACCTAGAAAAGTACCATATTTGATGCTGGCGATTTTATTTGTAGGAGCATTTGTCTCCTTCTTGAATAACTCTTTACTGAATGTCGCCTTGCCATCTATCATGGTTGACTTAGATATTAAGGATTATTCAACTGTACAATGGCTTGCGACCGGTTATATGCTGGTCAGCGGTGTGCTGATTCCAGCCTCCGCATTTTTAGTTACTCGATTCTCTAACCGTATGTTGTTTATTACAGCGATGATTATCTTTACATTAGGTACTGCCTTGGCAGCATTCGCACCGAACTTCGGCCTATTGCTGACTGGGCGTATGATCCAAGCGGCGGGTTCTTCTGTAATGGGACCTTTGCTGATGAACATTATGCTCGTTAGTTTCCCACGTGAAAAACGTGGTACAGCTATGGGTATCTTCGGGCTTGTTATGATTACAGCGCCAGCTATCGGACCTACTTTGTCAGGATATATCGTAGAGTACTATGACTGGCGTGTATTGTTTGAAATGATTCTTCCATTGGCGGTAATTAGCTTGTTACTTGCTGTCTGGAAGCTTAAGAACGTCATGCAGCAAAATACGAAAGCAACACTTGATTATCTATCTATTGTGCTATCTTCCATCGGTTTCGGTGGTTTGCTTTATGGATTCAGTTCCGCAAGCTCTGACGGCTGGACAGATCCAATCGTTCTAGCGACATTGATTGTCGGTGCGATTGCATTAGTTGTCTTTGTTACTCGACAATTGCGTATGGAGAAACCATTATTGGATTTGCGTGTTTATAAGCATCCGATGTTTGCACTTTCTTCGGTTATTTCCGTCGTAAATGCTGTGGCAATGTTCTCTGGTATGATTTTGACACCAGCATATGTTCAGAATGTACGCGGAATCTCACCATTGGATTCCGGATTGATGATGCTTCCAGGAGCCATTATCATGGGTGTGATGTCACCGATTACCGGTCGTCTATTCGATAAATTCGGGCCGCGCATCTTGGCAGTGGTCGGGTTGGCTATAACAGCCGTTTCCACTTATATGCTTGCACACTTACAGCTGGATTCCAGCTATGCGTATATCATCTTCATCTACTCATTGCGGATGTTTGGTATGTCGATGGTTATGATGCCGATCATGACAAACGGTCTAAACCAGTTGCCAACGGTTCTGAACCCGCATGGTACAGCAGTGAACAACACGGCTCAACAAGTATCCGGTTCAATCGGTACAGCTATCTTAGTAACAATTATGAACTCTGTAACAAAAAGTGAAGGCGAAAGCTTGATGGCTGGAGTGGACCCAGCGACTTTAACAGAAGCAACTACTGCGCTAATGACGCAGAAAGCACTGTTAGCGGGTATCCATGCTTCCTTCTATGTAGCACTAGCAATTAATATTGTAGCATTGGTGCTGGCATTGTTTGTAAAACGTGTCGACACTAGCAGTGATGCTGTACGAAAAATTGAAAAACAAGATAGGGGCGGTCAGGTAACCCCTGAGCCCGCAAAATAAAAAGAATGGATCCGGTATAACCGGATCCATTCTTTTTTTAGAGGTATGTTCCTCTGATATGTATGAGATTTCATTTCCCCCTATTTTTTCTAATATGAATTTTTTACCAAAAAATATATTGCTTGCCTTTTGGTAGTGGTGTACTATTTCCTTAGTACAGTTTTGGAACTTAATCTATTTTTGAGACGTAAAAATTATTGGAGAGAAAAAAGGGAGGAAACCGATGCATACAGAAGTAAAAGAACCCCAACATAAATTGTCGAAAGAGTCATTGCGCGTCGGATTGATAGGAGATGTCATTTTTGATGTGGTCGTACTGCTGATTTTTGCCGTTCTGTTTGGACTAGATTTCATTTTTGAATGGCCGGCTTGGATTGGTACAGTACTTATCATTCTGTTAATTATCTCTGTACCGCTTTTAATCATTGGCTACTTAGGAACTGTCATCAATCATCGTAACTGGCGCTATGATATAGATGAGGAATACGTCCAACTGAGACAAGGAGCTTGGTTCCAGAAGGACCAGCTTATTCCGGTCACGAAAATCCAGTCTGTTGAAACGAAGCAAGGACCACTTCTAAGAAGATACAAGCTTCGGGAAGTTGAGATTGAAACAATGGCAGGCGAATACAGCATTCCAGGGTTGCCGGAAAAAGAAGCATATGCACTAAGGGATCAGATCGCAGCGTATGCCAAGGCAAAGGAAGAGGATGACTGATGGAGAAGAGACGTTATCATCCGGCTAATATGTTGTTTGCTATTATGAAGACAATCAGGGGCTGGATTATACCGCTTATAATTGTTTTCTTTTTCAACAATACAGATGGTTGGGGATCATATGCAAAGTACGGCATTCTAGGAATAATACTACTTTCTATTATCGGTAGTATTTTAAAATGGTTTACAGATCAATATACAGCCGATGAGCGAGCGTTTCACTTGTACAGCGGTATCTTTTCAAAATCAAGTCGAACTGTTCCATACGAAAAAATCCAAAATGTAACGAAGCACACAAACATCCTGCATCGCTTGCTTCGATTAACAGCAATTAAATTCGAAACAGGATCAAAGGAGAAAGCTGTAGACTTCCAAGTTCTGACCAAAGAAGAAGCTTCCCGATTAGAACAGCTGACGAAAGAAGATGTACAGGAGCAAGCTGCTGTACAGGATACAGAGATAAAAGGAGACGAACTGGAAGAGGAAGATGCAGTATCTGAACAGACAGTTCCTCCCGCTGAGACAAAAATTATCCATTTCAAGCCTACAAAAAAGGAATTAATCAGAGCATCATTCACTTCGTTGAGCTTTTTACTGGTTCCGCCGCTGTTGATATCCTTCTTGCTGAAATTCGATATATTCTTTGATTGGAGCGAATTGCGTCAGTATTTACCGCTATTGAAAGTCTGGTGGATTACGGCAATTGGGCTTATCGGGATTATTGTGGTGTCTCTGCTTGTCGGGATGTGGCGTGTTGTACAGAAGTATGGCAACTATGAGTTGAAGTCAGATGATACATATATTTATATCCAGACAGGGCTTTTAAGCGAATCAGCCTTTTCCATTCGAAAAGATAGGGTACAAGGCATTGAAATCACCCAGCCTATTTTGCATCGTCTGTTAGGGTTAGCGAAGGTGAAGCTCATTAGTACAGGTTCACTCGATATTAGTGAGGAGACGGAAACAATCAACTCACTATATCCTTATTTTTCACTGAAACAGGCACAAACTATGATTGCTGAGATATTACCGGAGTATGAGATCCAGCATTCAATGGAAAGACTGGAACAAAAAGTATTGCTTTACCGCCTGCTGCAGCCGAGTATTATTTGGCTCGGAGTGACCATAACCTTATATTTCTGGCGACCGGAATTGTTAGGGTATGAAATTATGTGGTGGATTGTCTCTATTGTTCTGCTTATCCTGATAGAAGGGTATCGCTATCTGGACTTTAAACATACGAGCTATCTGATTAGCGATAAATTCTTCCAGATAAAGACCGGCGCATTAACTACAACACTGTTTGTGACTAAAAGAAACAAAATGATTGAGATAGCCAGAAATCAGAATCCGCTGCAGCGTTGGCTTAAATTGGCAACAATCGAGTCGATCAATCGCGCCAAGCCGGTTCTGCACAATAAACTCAAAGATCTCCCGGCAAGTGAAGCAGATCGATTTTATGTCTGGTACCGACAACGGACAAATGATGTCCGGAAGCAATAGAGAAAAGGACAGCTCTGAGGGAGCTGTCCTTTTCAATCATTACACTTTGCAAGGTGTTTATTTGTCTTTTTCCTCATCTTCTTTTGCGTTGTCTATCTTTTCATCAACAGTTCCCTCTGTATACGTATCCTTTACTTGCTCATGAGTATCTGAGATACCCTTATCCACTGAATTTGATGAATCATTTTCTTGAGGTTTGTACATTTTTTCAGCCACTTCATTAGCAGCTTCTTGTTTTGAATTATCCAATTTGTATTCCTCCTTCCATATATTCATTAGTTTCCCGAATCAGAGGGGAAATATGTTTGGTATTTTGAATGAATAATATTCTGTCCCATATCCTGCTTTTATCCTGTTCATTTACCGGAACGTTTATCACGGGGGTATTATGGGAAAGCTTGAAGTAAGAAAGCGTTTAGTGCAGAAATTTGGCATAAGAAAATCCTTTACTATGTAAACGCTTTCATTGTAGAATGTATATAAGCAAGTTCTGCATCCTCAAAAAAGAAGGAGTGGACAGTAATGAAGAAAAATGAGAATAATTTTTTCGTAGGATTATTATATGGTACAGGCTTGAGTATTCCGCTTTGGGTTACGTTCTTTGCAGTAGTGAAAGGTATTTCTGAAGTGGTCTCCTAAAGGTTGAAAAAAAGCGTCGGCTGCAGCTGACGCTTTTTTTCATGTATACTAATAGAAAAAAGGACGTTTTAACATGCAGGATTTTAATACAATCTATGAACTGATGGAAAATGCTTTTCCTCTTGAGGAATATCGCAGCTATACGGAGCAAAAAGCGCTGCTTGAGAGGGAAGATTACCACATCCACGTATATGAAAACCAGGGCAAAATTGCGGCATTTTGTGCGATTTATAACTTGCCGGAATTAGCTTTTATCGAACATATTGCAGTCAATGAGGATTTTAGAGGTCAAGGGATGGGCAGTAAGATTATGAAAGAAGTTATAACCAGCTCAGATAAACCAATCATTCTAGAGGTGGAGCCGCCAGACGGTGAAGAGAATGCGGCCCGTCGTGTGCGATTTTATGAAAAGCTAGGGTTTCAGCTGCATGACTGGCCTTATGAACAGCCGCCTTTGCGACAGGGAGAAGCACCTCTTCCGTTAAAGCTTATGAGCTACCCGCATGCTTATGATATTGAAGCATTTGGACGAGTCAAAGATACAATTCTTCAGAACGTTTACGGAATATAAAAGAACGCCTATCCGGCGTTCGTCTCGTTATCGATAATCATGCTTGTCTTTCCGATAGGCGCGAAGAGTCGATCGTAAGGCTGCATAGCTTCCAATAGCAGCATAGCCATAAAAATAGCCCATGAAAATTGCTGCAATCAGATTGTGGGGATGGCTGAAAAAGATAGATAAAATCAAACCGCTCAGTAAGGCAATCGTAGGCGTATACTTACCGGGAAGTGGCAGCAGGTGCTTTACGATTTGCGTAAAAATAAGAACGATGGGCACACCAAGCACGGCATCCCAGAAGTTCGTCATGATCATAGGAAATTCCAACGTCCCTACCTCCTTTGTATAACGTATGCGGGGCTGTCCCAACTTATTAAGGATGGAGTTAAATTTCCTTTATGAGCTGAAAAACCGTTTAGCAGGGGGCAGGGTTGGGAAACAGATTATTAAGAAAACTAGCAATATATTAGAAGTGCATTTTTTCAATTGACCTATATATATGGGATGGTGTATAGTGAATGTACACAAGATATAGTGTAACGGAGGCCATGAATATGCAAAGATACCTATTCGAGTACAAAATCCTGCCAACTGGCGAAACAAGTGAATTCAGTCACGTTGCAGCTTCTGAAGAAGAAGCGCGCCAGTCCATTAAGGAACGTGTGGCAGATTTGGAATTCGTAGAACCAGAAGAAGTCGAAATCGGCACCTTGCTGCGTACATTGGATGCAAGCAAACAATATTACGAATGTGAAGGATGCACCTGATTAAAACAGCGACCATGAGCTAATGCTCGTGGTCGTTTTTTTATAGCTTGAATACTGTACAGGCGATTTTACATATGCCTTTATAGCATCTATCCTAGGATTGTCACTTATGATAAACTTTCATTATCATATTCTTCCAATTTATCATTATCATTCCTATTATTAAAGTGACTTAAATAGGCGTTTCAGGATTTAATCAAGGAGGATTTAAATTGCAAAAGTATTTGGGTGTTATCTCCGTAGCTTTGTTTATATTATCTGCTGCTATATTTCTAATTGACACAGGTGACACGCCAGCATATTTCCCAATGATTTTTTTCCTTCTTAGTGTATCAGGTACCATAATAACAGCCATATTTAGCACTAAGATATGGAGAATAGTCTTACTTACTGTGTACGGATTAATAATATTGATTTTTATAATATTCGCCTTAGGTTTAGGTATTGCTCATATGTGATTTTCTAACGGTAACAAAAGTGGAACAGAATGAGACTAACTTTATAGCAACTCCTTTTAAAGATAGATAAAACCCCTCGATTAATAATCGAGGGGTTTGCTTATTCTCTATAACAAATCTTTCGGTCTTTTTGCTAATCGACTTTCTTTTAGCTGTACGCCTAATAGTTCTTAGGGTGCTTTTTTATAGCTTGAATACAGCAATTGATTCATTCAGCTGACGGCTTATATGCGTCAGTTCTTCCGCAGATGTCGCGATATTTGCGACAGCCTGGATTTGATCAGCGATCGAGGCTGCGATTTCTTCTACGCTGGCAGCCGTTTCTTCAGATACACTGGATGCATTCTGGATGCTGTCCGTAATGTCATTCGTTTGTGACGTGACTTGCTTGATTTCTTCAAGTAATTTGTTGCCGGCATTCTTTGTTGCTTCTGCTGCAGCCTCGATGGCAGTGAACTCAGCTGCTGTAGCAACGACAGAGTGATTCAGCTGTTCTGCCTGCTGTTTATTTGATTCAATTCTAGCTACATTTTCTGCTGCTTCTTTTGTTATGGAGCTAATCATTTGCTGGATTTCCTTTGTGGCAGCATTAGATTGATCAGCAAGCTTTCGAACTTCGCTAGCAACCACAGCAAAGCCTTTGCCATGTTCTCCTGCCCGTGCTGCTTCGATACTTGCATTAAGAGCAAGGAGATTCGTTTCTTCTGTTATATTTTCGATTACATCTGTAATTCGAACAATCTGCTGCAAGTTCTTATCAAGTTCCTGCATTCCAGCTGAGATTGCTTCTACTGACTGCATCGAAGCATTATTGGCCGACGTCAAATCGTGCATCATATTGCTGCCTTTTGTTGTTGCTTCACTTGTTTGAAGTGCAGCTTGGGCGATTGCATCACTTTGTGCGGTCATCATGGAGATAGAGTCGTTGAATCCACTTAGATGATATGTTGTCGTTTCCAAATCAGATGCTTGAGAGCTAGCTCCATTGGCTATATCATCTACTGCCACGCCGACTTGTTCGCTGCTAGCGGATGTTTCCTCACTTACTGCTGAGAGCTCGGAAGCTGCATCTGATACTTTATCACTGGATTGGATAATGCTTTGTACTAATGAACGCAGTTCGCCAGACATTTTAGTGAAAGCATTACTCAGAACCCCAATTTCATCCTTGGTTTCTTTTAGCTCTTGTTCTCTGAAATCACCGGCAGCAAGCTGTGTAGCTGCGTCTGTCACCGATTTTAATTGTGTCAGTTTCGGACGGATCAGGAAGTAGAATAGAATTAGGCTGAGTATTGTGATACCGGCCGTAACTCCGATGATGATCCATTTGACTGTCTCTAGATCTTTATAGAACATGTCTGTATAGACTGTAATGCCAACCGTCCAGTTCCAAGGCTGAAAATAGTTAACATAAGCCATCTTTTCTCTGACTTCTCCTGTTTTCTCGTCAGTATCATCGTAGCTCAGGAAACTCTCATTATCATCCACCGATTGCGCTAATACAATCATGTCTTCTCGGTTTTTCTTTGTACTGTCATCTCCCGGCGGTGAACCGATTTCTTCCCTAGGATGAAGCACCATATTTGCTTGATTATCGTAAGCGATAATATAGCCAGCGCCATTTTTATAATTAAAGTTTGATTGCGATAAATCATGAGCGCCATCCTCTATAGGACCGTTCAATATAATGCGGGCTTCTTCTTGTGCTTCTTCTAAGGTCATTTCACCATTCTCAACACGTTCATTCAGTAGTGCAATAACGCTTGTTGCACTGTTTGCCATGTGCTGAAGGTCCAGCTTTCCGGCATCAATCAGTTCATTCTTTGCTGTCATATAACTGATAGTACCGACAGCCGCACCACAGATAATTGTGATTACTGCAACGACAATCATTAACCTTGTTGCTAAGCCATGTCTCTTTTTCATGGTAATCCCCCTCTGAACATAGATCCGTTCACCTATATAATCGGTGTTTGAAAACGTTTGTGAAGTGAAAAAGGAGAGAGATATAATTTTTTTGTAAAAATCATCTAAAAATTGGAAAGGAAGATGCGAAATGACGGCAATAACTCACATTGGCATGACGGTTTCCAATCTCGATGCTGCAATCAATTGGTATAAGGAGGCATTAGGCTTCCGGATTATTGCTGGACCATTCGACATGAAAACAGAAGAAGGGGACATGACCCGTGATCTTCAAGGGGACAAAGTGAAGCATATCCGGAATGTCCATATGAGTGCATCAAATCAGGTTGGCATCGAATTATTTGAGTTTGTGGTTCCGGAAACAAAAGGGGAGACCGATAGAAAACCTTGGGAACCGGGAATATTCCATCTCTGTGTAGTGGCTGACGGTGGAGATGTGCACGGCATGGCAAAAAAAATCGAGAAGACAGGCGGAAAAATCATCAGCAAAATATGGCCGCTGGATGAAGAAAAAGCGTATTATCTCGTTTACTGTCAGGATCCATTCGGAAATATCATCGAAGTTTATTCACATAGTACAGAACAGATTTATGCTAATCGTTAAACGAATCGTGGCAGTTTAGTAATGGGAAAAAGGTTATGAAGGTACGCCCATGTCTGGAAAAACAAGTATGTCATCTAGAACGTCTGCACTCTTTACCGGTTTGGGTCTATCTGCTATACAACATGTCCTCTATAATTGTGACAACATCTGATTAGTATCAGCAAAGGAGGACATGCATGTATATGAAACGACAGTTATTGATAGGGATTTTAGTTCTTTTTGGTGCATTTATTCTGCTCTATCCATCTACGGGTTTTGCCCAAAGCGGAACGGTTGATGTTGATACGACTTTAAATGTCAGGGCAAAACCGGCCACTTCTTCTGCCATTATTGGAAGCCTGAAACCGGGAGATACGGTTGATTTGTTAGAAGTGAAAAACAGCTGGGGCAAGATTACATACAAAGGTAAGACAGGTTATGTAAGCATGACTTACATACAGACGAATTCAGGCGCATTAGAAGGAAAGACAATTGCTATTGATGCTGGGCATGGCGGCAAAGACAGCGGTGCTGTCGCAAACGGTGTGCTTGAAAAGAATGTTGTTCTGCCGATTGCACAGAAAACAGAAGCGAAGCTCAAAGCACAAGGCGCTGATGTGATCATGACTAGATCAGGGGATACATTCATTGAGCTGGAAGATCGAGCTGCTAAGGCAAATGCAGCAGGAGCAGATGCATTTGTAAGTATTCATGCAAATGCTTCCTCAGCAACATCTGCAAGCGGTACGGAAGTCTATTATTATCCTGGGTCATCAAGCGGTCAGTCCCTAGCGAACAGTGTGCAAAACGGTCTCGTGAATCAGCTTGGATCACGTAATCGAGGCATAAAGAGTGCTGATTTCAATGTTCTTCGAAACACAAGCATGCCTGCTGTACTAGCAGAGATCGGATTCGTTACAAATGCTGCAGAAGCGAAGAAGCTGGCATCGAGTGCATATCAGGACAAAGCAGCTACTGGACTTGTGCAAGGAGTAAAAGAATACACAGAATAATCTATTTATTTATTCCAGTGTAAGGCAGCAAATCTAGTATTTGCTGCCTTTTACTTTCCATGACTTGGTCAAGTAGCGCATAAAAGCTTGGATTTCCTCTAAAGGAAAGGAATTGTAAAATATTTGGCAAGACTATTAGACTATTAATTGGCAACATATTCATCTATAATGGATGCGAATCTACAAAATTCTACAAAAACGGAAGGGGAATCGTATGCTAGGAAAACATCTGACGCACCGCTCGCTGCTGGTCTTTATTATCGCTCTTATAGCAGTTGTTGCTTTTATGCCGGCAACGAGTTATGCGAATAGCGGAACTATCGACGTGTCGACGTCTCTGAATGTAAGAGCAGAGCCTTCTAATGATGCAGAAGTAATTGGTAAACTGCAAGGCGGACAAGCAATTGAAATTAAGGAAGTCAATCATGACTGGGGCAAGATAGATTATTATGGGCAAGAAGGATACATAAGTATGGTGTTTGTCAGCGGAGCCCAAGACTCGGGATCTGCACAAGCAGCTGTGCAGCAGACATCACAGTCTGTTGACGCAACAGAAGGCTATGTCCAAGTTGCCACTTCGTTGAATGTCCGATCAACTCCGGATATGTCAGCTTCTGTGGTAGATAGTCTGTACAATGGAGATGCAGTCTCTATTCTTTCAATTGATAATAACTGGGCAAAAATTGACCATAATGGGACAACAGGTTATGTGAGCATGGATTTCATCACGACAAGTGAAAATGAAGCATCTTACAGCTTGTCTCCGTTAAAAGGAAAAACTATTGTAATTGATGCAGGTCATGGCGGAAAAGATAGCGGCGCAATCGGGGATTACTTTTATGAGAAGTCCGTTGTCCTGTCCATAGCCTTAAAAACACAAGCACAGCTTGAGAATTTAGGAGCTAATGTAATCATGACAAGGGATGATGATACATTTGTAGCACTAGAAGCAAGGGCAGCCATGTCAAATGCTGCGAATGCATCCATGTTCGTAAGTATTCACTTGAATGCTACTTCAGAGGAATACGTCAGCGGTACGGAAGTTTATTATTATCCGGATGGCGATACAAGTGTCCAGCTCGCTTCGACAGTACAAGAGAATCTTTCTTCTCAGCTTGGATCGATTGACCGGGGAACGCAGGCAGCTGATTTCAGCGTATTGCGTAATACCCATGCACCAGCGATCCTAGCGGAAATTGGTTATATCACCAATTCAGCAGAATCTGCTAATCTGGCAACAAGCAGCTATCAAGAAAAAGCTGCCTCTGGAATTGTGCAGGGGCTAGAGAACTATTATCAATAAAAACACGAAACGATGCGGAATTACTCCGCATCGTTTTTTATTTTGTCAATTCGACGTCCGCAATGTAATAGGAAGACCCATCCGTTAGTTCTTTGTACATCTCAATATAGATCTGATGTATTTCCTGGCCATCCTTATTTATGATATTGCGCCAATCCTGTCGAATTTGTCCTTTATTAGTGGAAGCTGTTTTCTTGGAATAGAGTCGATGTGCATCCGGGATGATTTCCTTTACGTAATCGGAAATGCTCCGCTCTAGCTCATGCCGGATAACTGCTTCTTTACCTGCAGTATATGCGTACCGAAATTGCATCTGGCTGTTCGTCCTCCTATGGTATGCTCTATTGATTAGAACGTTTGTTCTTGTTTATAGTATAAAGGATATCCAGTAAGTTGACTAGTGTTATTTGGCAAAATAAACCTTATTGTTTGTGACAAAATATTGAACACCAACGTAGAAAATTTTCTGTAATGTAAGCGCGCTATTTGCACCTACCTTAAATGTATAGTAAACTTTACTTGTAAGGAAAGTAAAGAATGTAAGGAATACTTGAAAGAAGGGCGAAATCATGGAGTTAGCAAAGCTTAGTTCAAAAGGGCAGATCACCGTTCCGAAACATATCCGGGATGTGCTCAGCGTCAAAGAAGGGGAGCATGTCGCATTTGTTGAAGAAGGCGGTATCGTGTTCATGGCGAAGGCGGATCTTGATTCGATTCATGATTTGCAGGAAATACTAAGTGACAGTAAATTCAAGGAAGTCGTCCGGAAGGCAAAACAATTGAAATAGGAGGCATCAGTATGAACATCCGTGAATCAGATTTGCCGGGTATCGGAAAGAAGTTCGAGCTTATGACGGACAATGACGATAAAGTAGTCGTTATCATCCATGACGATGGCCGTCGGGAAGTTTACCATTACGATGACGAAGATTTGGATGAAAGCATCTCCGGTGTTACTTTCACTGACTCTGAAGCAAGACAGCTCGCTTCCATTATCGGTGGAATGACGTATAAGCCGAAAGCTGTGGAAACAATTGAAGTCGCATTCGATGACCTTGTGATCGAATGGTATAAGCTTGGTCCGAATGCTCCAATTATCGGTAAGACCATTGGAGAGATCGGTATCCGTCAGAATTACAATATCAACATCATTGGGATTGTTCGCAAGAATCACTCGAAGCAGCTGAACCCAGGTGTAGATACAGCATTCAAAAGCGGAGACACAATTGTCATTTCTGGAGAGCGGGCAGATATTAAACGTGCCAACAGTGAATTATTCTTGAAAGAAAGGGGATAGGCTATGGACCATTTAGTATTTGAAGTAGGGACTGCGCTTGTTTTAATTGCAATCGCAGCCATACTTGCCAACAAGTTAAACTTCTCCATCATCCCATTCCTCATTATCATCGGGATGCTGGTCGGACCACATGCACCTAGTTTTGGCATTATTAATCTCCAGTTTGTCCACAGTGAAGATATCATTGCATTCCTCGGACGAATTGGTGTCCTGTTCCTATTATTCTACTTGGGACTGGAATTCTCGATAGGGAAGCTGATCAAATCAGGTAAAAATATTGTCGTAGGCGGCAGTATATATATCGGAATCAACTTTGCCCTCGGCTTCCTGTATCCGTTTATACTCGGTTTTCCAATCAAGGAAACATTGATTATTGCAGGTGTCATTACAATCAGTTCCAGTGCAATCGTCGCAAAAGTTCTCGTAGACTTACGTCGTACCGGTAATACGGAAACTGAATTGATTCTAGGTATCATTATGTTTGAGGACATTTTCCTCGCTGTTTATTTATCCACTGTATCAGGCTTGGTATTAGGAGACTCCAATTCCTTGGGAGGAACAATCCTGTCCATTCTGATCGCGCTAGGTTATATGCTGTTGTTCTTCGTCATCGCACGGAAGGCAGCACCTCTTTTAAGCAAGCTTCTACGTATCTCCTCTAATGAGATATTTATCATCGTCATTTTCGCATCACTATTCTTTATCGCAGGCTTCTCGGAGACAATCCATGTAGCCGAAGCAATCGGGGCTCTCTTACTCGGACTTGTATTTTCTGAGACTGATCAAGGTGAGCGGATCGAGCATATGGTTGTTCCATTCCGTGATTTCTTCGGAGCCATCTTCTTCTTCAGCTTTGGTCTGAGTATCGATCCGACGACACTGGGAGACGCTGTATGGCTTGCACTCGGAGCTGTAGCCATCACGATAATCGGTAACTTTGTTGCTGGTATGATTGCAGGCCGGCGGGCAGGTCTATCACATAAAGCGTCCACGAACATCGGTCTGACCATTGTCTCACGTGGAGAATTTTCCATTATCATGGCCAATATAGGATTGGCCGGAGGACTTATGGGTGTGCTGCAGCCGTTCTCAGCGCTGTACGTGTTGATCCTCGCTATCCTTGGTCCATTGATGACAAAGGAATCGAAGCATATCTTTAATTTCCTTAATAAGATATTCAAATGGCAAGAAGTTAAGCCGAAAAGGGTCCGTCAATCCTAAATACATGGGAAGGTGCACAGCAGTGTACCTTCCTTTTGTTTATAGCAAGAATTTTACAAGTAAATAGCTTGCGGCATTCCCTGTATGGCAGGTAACATAAAGGGAACACTTGTCCAAAATATTCTGTCGAATCCAATTTGAAGGGAATGCTTGTATGACGAAACTATCAAGCTATCATCCGTCAGTCTCGCGGATAATAGATAATATTAATAAAGTAATCATTGGAAAAGAAGAACCAATTGTACTTAGTCTAACCGCGCTCCTTGCTGGCGGACATGTTTTACTGGAGGACGTACCGGGTGTCGGTAAAACGATGCTAGTCCGTTCCCTTGCTCGTTCAGTTGATTGTGATTTCAAACGCATCCAATTCACACCCGATTTATTGCCATCTGACGTTACAGGTGTTTCTATCTACAATCCGAAAACGTTGGAATTCGAGTTCCGCCCCGGACCGATTTTAGGGAATATCGTGCTTGCTGATGAGATTAACCGTACATCTCCAAAGACACAGTCTGCTTTGCTTGAGGCGATGGAGGAGAAGAATATTACAGTTGAAGGTAATGCAATGCCGCTTGCTGACCCATTCTTTGTCATGGCAACACAGAATCCTGTCGACTACGAAGGTACGTATTCGCTGCCTGAAGCACAGTTGGATCGCTTCCTTCTAAAACTGCGGATGGGATATCCGAATGCACAAGAAGAAATGCAGATGCTTGATGCGGTTGGTATGAAACATCCAATTAATCGCGTTGAGCCAGTTATGACAAAAGCAGATTTACTAAAAATGCAGGAAGAAGCAGCAAACGTGTACGCCGCTCCTCAGATACAGCAATATATAGTTGATTTAGCGCAAATATCCCGCAATCATCCAGATGTATATTTGGGACTTAGCCCACGCGGATCCATTGCCATGATGCGGGCAGCGAAGGCGTATGCTTATATTCATAACCGTGATTACGTGATCCCGGATGATGTGCAAGTCTTAGCGCCATTTGTACTTGGCCACAGGATTTTACTCCGTTCAGAAGCACGCTATGATGGCCTGACACCTGAAAGACTGGTCCAGCGTCTGTTGGAAGCAGTGGACGTACCTGTAGAGAGGGAATCTGTACATGAAAGGTAAGCTTCGCTTCGCGTTTAGGCTTGGGGGCATCGTCTTGCTGGCTGCCATCCTGTTCTGTTACAGCATGTTTCAAGGCGGGTTTGTGAGCTGGTTTCTGTTTTATGCTTTTCTTCCGATTCTGCTTTATGTGCTGCTGGTGCTGTGCTACCCACTTGCTAGCTGGAAGGTGAATCGCAAGCTTTCCAAAACATATATCAGGAGCGGTGGAGAAGTAACTGTCGAAATCAGCTTGACCCGCGGTTTCCCGTTCCCACTTGTGTATTTGGAAATAGAAGATCTATATGATCGATCTCTGCTGAAAATAAGCCGGCCAGACGGGACATTGCAGATTGCCCAATCGCGTCAGCCGAAGCAGCATATTCTGTTCCCTTGGTTTCGGAGGAATCTTAGAATCCAATATGTGCTGGACAGACTTCCTCGTGGAGAGCATGACTTCTATCAGATTCGTCTGCGTACTGGCGACCCATTCCAGCTGGTCGAAAAAGAAGTGGTTTTTGAAGAAATACAGAAGCTGCATGTTTACCCGGCTGAAAAGGAGATTACAGTCGGAAATCCGCAAAGTGTTTTCGAAGAAGGTGCTGCTGTTGCCTATGCTCCGCGTTCAAAGCAGACAAGCGTCGTCTCTGGCATTCGGGAGTATACTCCGGGTGATCGGTTCAGCTGGATTGACTGGAAAGCATCTGCCAGAAAGCAAGATATGATGACGAAGGAATTTGAACAGGAAAAAAGTGCGGATGTTCTCGTGGTCTTCGACAGAAGGGGAGCAAGGCAGACAGAAGATCTTTTTGAATATAGCGTTGTGATTGCTTTTTCTGTCTATCAGAAGCTTAAAAGCAGAAATGAGCAAGTTGGTTTCATGAGTATCGGCAATCCAGCTAAGTGGCTGCCAGCTGCAATAGGTAGTGCTCAGCTTCAGCGTGTGCAGCAGTATTTGACTACTGTGAAACAGGAACAGGAACAGCCGCGGCTCCAAGCTTTAGCAGCTGAACTGTCCCGACATCCTAAAGGTTCAACTGTTTATTATGTAACAACTGATTTGGATAGTAGGGAGCTGGCAGTGCTCCGCAAATTAAGGCAAAGCGGTTATATATTGACCGTTTTATACATCTGTCGTCATGCAGAAGTAGGAACAAAGGAAAAGAATCTTATACGGGAAGTTCGCCAGCTTGGTCATCAGATGGATATCTATCCGATACAGCAAGCTGTCCAAACGGAGGTGCAGCGGAATGCGTAGGAAAATCGGTCAATTACAGTGGCTGCGTTATCTTATTTTTGTGTGTGGATTCCTCCTGTTTTGGGAATGGCTCCGTCCGCTTGATCAGATTAGTGATACAGGCAATTTGCCCATCTTTGTCGTGTTCACAGCGGTCTGCTTCCTGCTGTCCGCGCTTAAACTGCGCTGGTGGGTCAGTTTTTTACTGAAGTTTATTTTAATGGTGGTAGTGCTGCAAGTATTTCTTATACAGGAAAACTTAATATCCGGAAGCTGGTTCACGTTTATCCTAACGGAGCTGCAAAATAATCTCCAATTATTATTCACTGGTGAATTTGTCTCGTTGACACCATTTTTCAGAACGTTACTATTTTTGATTTTGCTCTGGCTGATGAGCTACTTGCTTTATTACTGGTTCATCGTAGTCAATCGTATTTTCTTCTTTATTATCATGACTTTCCTGTACATCGGGATTCTTGATACATTTACCCTTTACGATGGCAGCGTAGCAATTGTCCGTGTCTTTCTGGTCAGCTTCTTTGCGATGGGGATTTCTACACTTGCAAGACTTTATCAAGGCAGAGAAAAACGGAAGTTTCCAAAGCAAGTGCTGCTTTGGAGCATCCCGCTTCTGTCCATACTTGCTGTTTCCGCTGCAGTAGGTTATGCAGCACCGAAGCTGCCGCCGCAATGGGCAGATCCTGTGCCGTTCATCCAAACGTTGTCGGATAACAACAATGAAAATGAAGGAGAAGGCGGCATCCAAAAAGTCGGCTACGGAGAAAATGATTCCCGTCTTGGAGGTCCGTTTGTTCAAGATAATTCCATCGCATTCTGGGCCGCAACAGAAGCAAGCGGTTATTGGCGTGTAGATAGTAAGGATGTGTATACAGGCAAAGGCTGGGAACGTTCAAGGGAGGCAGAACCGCAGAGCTTCCAAAGCGGAGACCAGGTCGGTATTGATCTCTACACAGAAAATGTAGCCACTGAAGCGCGGGAAGCGATTATTTATCCAAGTCAAAATCAAGTACTGGACAGGCTCGTATATCCTTATGGCGTGCAGACATTCTTCAGCGGACAGGTAGGAGCTGCGGTTGATGCTGATTTCGGTGTGGTAGAAACATTCAATCGTGCGCAATATCCCGCTGAAAATTACACGATAGCCTTTGAGGAACCACAGTATAATATCGATGATCTGCGCAATGATTCTGAGCTGGATGATGACAATACCCATTATCGCTATACACAGCTGCCTGAATATTTGCCGGAGCGTGTCCGTGAATTAGCCGAAGAGATCACTTCTTCCGGCAATACACGGTATGATAAGGCAAAAGCAGTGGAACAATATTTCAATCAGAATGGTTTCCAATACCAGACACAGGATATACCTGTACCAGAAGATGATCAGGATTATGTCGATCAGTTTCTATTTGAGAGCAAAATCGGCTATTGTGATAACTTCTCGTCTGCAATGGTTGTACTGTTACGAGCAGCGGATATTCCTGCTCGCTGGGTGAAGGGATTCACGGCAGGTCAGCCTGGGACGAACCCAAGTGTATCTACTCCTGAGGGTATGTCTTCTTATCTAGTGACGAACGGAAATGCTCATTCATGGGTGGAAGTGTATTTCCCGGAAACTGGTTGGGTTCCATTTGAACCAACTCAAGGATTCGCAAACCCAGCGGAGTTTACTAGTGAAGAAGATGCGGCACAAGAGACTCCAGAAGCAGAAACTGATACGCCTGAACAAGAAGAAGAACAAAGCCCTGCTCCTGAGCAGCCAGAGCAGCAGCAAGAAGAAGAACAGGTGGCAGACACTGAAACCGATAGTGCTTCCATTCATCCACTATATTGGATCATTCCGTCAGCAGTACTTCTTATAGCGGCACTTGCCCTGTATTTCACCCGCTACAAATGGCTGACTGCGTATTACATTCGGAAATACCGGAATGAACAATCTGAGGAGACGTACGAAAAAGCCTATCATTATTTGCTGCGCCTGTTGGCGCATAAGGGTTTCAAACGTCATTCTGGTCAGACGCTCAGGGAATATGCCGTTACAATTGACAAAGAATTCGGCAACAAACAGATGTCTGAGCTGACGAACGAATATGAAAGAATCTTGTATCGCAACGAGAAAAGTGTGCCTGCATGGATAAATGCCGTCGAATTGTGGGAAAATTTAATTAAACAAGCGGCATCTTGACCCATTTTGGGCACATTGATAGAATAAGAGGCAATAAGCACCTTCAGAAGGACGCAGTACAGTGCTGCTGACGTTTGTGAAGGCTTGAGCCGACAACGTTACTTTTGCTGGATTCCGCCTTAAATACGGCGCGGATTCAGCTTCTGTTTTTTCAAGACGTGATAAAGGTAAAATGTGGTGCATGCACCCGACCTGCTTATATCTAGAGAATAATGAAGGAGTGGACAGACTTTGGATATCGATACAGATATGATATTGGTACTGGACTTTGGCAGCCAGTATAATCAATTGATCACAAGAAGGATCCGGGAGTTCGGTGTATACAGCGAATTACATTCCCACAAACTGACAGCAGATGAGATTCGTAAGATGAACCCGAAAGGAATCATCCTTTCCGGCGGACCGCACAGCGTGTATGACGAAAATAGCTTCCGCTGTGACGAAGAACTATTCGAACTAGGAATTCCAGTATTGGGTATCTGCTACGGTATGCAGCTAATGACGCAGCATTTCGGCGGAAATGTTCAGCGCGCTGACAGCCGGGAATATGGCCGTGCGGAGATTACATTGACAAACCCGTCTGTCATCTTTAAAGATTCACCGGAAAAACAGTTAGTCTGGATGAGCCATGGTGATAAAGTATTGGATCCAGCACCAGGCTTCAGCGTTGATGCGACAAGCCCGTCCACCCCAGTTGCTGCCATCAGCAACAAAGAACGTAACCTTTATGGTGTTCAGTACCACCCTGAAGTGCGCCATTCCGAGTACGGAAACCACATGCTGAAGCAGTTCGTTTTCGACGTCTGCCATGCAAAAGCGGAATGGACAATGGAAAACTTCATCGAAATGGAAACAGAAAAAATCCGTCAGCAAGTCGGCGACCGCAATGTACTTTGTGCATTAAGCGGCGGTGTGGATTCTTCTGTTGTAGCTGCGTTGATTCACAAAGCAATCGGCGATCAGCTTACTTGTATCTTTGTCGATCATGGTTTGCTGCGTAAAAACGAAGGTGCCATGGTAGAGAAAACATTCCGTGACCAGTTCAAAATCAATTTGGTTGCTGTTCATGCACAGGATCGTTTCTTGGGCAAACTGGAAGGAGTCTCTGATCCGGAAGAAAAACGTAAAATCATCGGAAATGAGTTCATCTATGTATTTGATGATGAAGCATCCAAGCTTGAAAACATGGACTTCCTTGCACAAGGTACACTGTATACTGATATCGTAGAAAGCGGTACAGAAACAGCACAGACAATCAAATCCCACCATAACGTGGGCGGACTGCCAGAAGATATGCAGTTCGAATTGATCGAACCATTGAAAACATTGTTCAAAGATGAAGTGCGTGAACTAGGAACTGAGCTTGGTTTGCCGGACGCGATTGTTCATCGTCAGCCATTCCCTGGTCCTGGACTAGCAATTCGTGTTATCGGTGAAATCACGGAAGAGAAGCTGGAAATCGTACGTGAATCCGATGCAATCTTGCATGAGGAAATTGCGAAAGCTGGCCTTGAACGTGATATTTGGCAGTACTTCACTGTCCTTCCAGGATTCAAAAGCGTCGGTGTAATGGGAGATGCTCGTACGTATGACTACACGCTAGGAATTCGTGCGGTAACTTCTATTGATGGTATGACGTCCGACTGGGCTCGTATCCCTTGGGATGTATTGGAGCGTATCTCTGTACGTTTCGTCAATGAAGTAAATCATGTAAACCGCGTCGTGTATGACGTGACGAGTAAGCCACCAGCAACAATCGAGTGGGAATAAAAGAAAGAGGCCATGCTATCAATCAGATAGCATGGCCTCTTTTTGTACAAGCAGATGAGTTTTTCCTGAGTGCTGGTCATAAATGAGCTCATGTATGGACAGTAGCTCATACAGATAGATACTTTCAATCGGGAAGTAGCCATCTGACGGATCCTTCGGCATATTGATGCTCCAGAATGACTGAAACAAGTCTTGAAACTGTCCTTTGTCTGACATCTGATCTTCCTTCATCCAATGTGACAGTCTTTCTTGAACTGCTTCGGCAGCTGCCGTGAAACGGCTGCGCTGTTCTGGATTCCAATGCAGCGGTTTGCCGCTTCGTCCAGCGTGAATCATATTCCAAAGATGATAATGGATCAATTTTAGCTTTTGGGTTAGCACTGCCTCATTATCCAGTACCGCTTTCGCATTCGAATTCGGAAGATGATAACGAATTTCCAGCTGCTGGTGCTGCACATACTGTTCCAGTAGCAGTCGTTCGTCTGTCAGTTTTCGGAATGCTGCTGTTAAACTGTGAACTGGCTGGTCTCCTTGTGTTTTCTTGATTCTTAAATCAATGAAAGCATGAAGCAGTTCATTTGTATGCGAAATAACTAAATCTAGCTGCTCACGCGATTTCTTAAAGTAATCTGGCGGCAGGATAAGCATATTGACCAATGTGGAAATGATAATTCCGATGACGCTTCCGCCGAGACGGGCCCAGAAATCTGCCCATAAACTTGTATGTGCCACGTCAATCATAGCAACTGCAGTGATTGTCGCTACAATCAAACCTGCATGAAGCTTTAATTTATAGCAGACTAGTATCGTCAAAAAAGCCGCTGCCGTGTAGGTCAGCGGAGAAGCACCGAATAAATAAATCGAAAGAACGGAAAATGCTGCTCCGACCATACTGGCTGGTAAACGGATCAGTCCTTTTTGAATGGATGCATGAATTGTCGGCTCAATCGTCACGATAGCGGCAATGACCGCAAAAGCCGGAGATATGTGTACAATTTCACAAATTAATGCAGTAAAAAACACAGCAATCCCTGTCTTGATGACACGGCTGCCGATAAAAAACTTCTTCACTATATGTCAACACCTTTGATGTAGCATGTTTACATTATAAAGTGTATAAAGCAGACAGGCAATGGTTGTAACTGGAATATTTATAGGGCTTGAAGCATGATTTTTGAAGTGATGGTATAAATGCCGTGTATTCCGGGTAAAAGAAGAAAACTTGGACCGGAAATACAGGGGGTAGCCATGATAATCAATTTAATGAAACAGAATAAAGTGCAATTCAAGCGTATTTACGGTGCATCTAGTACGATTGCCAACATCGTCCGTTTTGATTCCCGTTATGTAACAAAGGACGATGTTTTCGTTTGTATCCAGGGAGATAACCATGACGGACACGCCTTTATCGAGGATAGCATCGCAAAAGGTGCCGCTATTATCGTAGGAACTGACGAGGATTTGCTGAAATCCTATTATCGTCAGTATGAAGACTGCACCTTCCTTGTCGTAGAAGATACGCGGCTCGCGATGGCGCAGATGGCGGTGCTACTATCTGATGAAGCTTGGAAAAAGCTAGTGACAGTTGCTGTCACTGGAACCAATGGAAAAACAACTGTAGCGGCGTATGTCCGTTCTTTGTTAAATCAGCTCAAGCTTCAGACTACGTCGATTGGGACATGCGGTATTCTAACGTCTAAAGAGAAGCTCGACTTCTTTAAAAGTACGCCTACTACACCAGAATCTGCTGATTTGCATACACTTTTCAAACAGCTGGAATCAGAGGGTGAGAAGGCGGTAGTTATGGAAGCAACGTCCATTGCTTTAGATCAAAAGCGTACAGCGGCTATGACATTTGATGTAGCAATTCATACAAATTTATCGCCAGAGCACTTAGAATTTCATCAAACAATGGATAATTACAGACGTGCGAAATTGAAGCTATTTAAACAAGCGGCATCTGCTGTAGTGAATATAGATGATGAAGGTATGGCCAATGACATTTTGGCAATGTACGAAGGAAAACTTTTGACATACAGCCTCAGAAAAAACAGCGGAGCAGATTTGATAGCAGGCAACTTAATCACAGATACAGAAGGAATACATTTTGAGCTATATACAGCTGAAAAAATGTACACAATACATGCTCCAATTTTCGGAGAATACAATGTGGCCAACCTGCTTTCTGCTGTCGGAACAGCTCTGCATCTTGGCTACGATATGGACGACATCACGGAAGCTTTGAAGACAATTGAAAGCCCTGAAGGTCGTTTTGAACTGATTGATACGTATGGAAACAGAAAAATCATTCTAGATTATGCACATACACCAGTTGCACTGGACCAATTATTGACTGCTGTGAATGCGATTCCCCATAAGCGTCTGATCGTTATGATTATGGGTATCGGAATTCGTGATTTTGGCAAAATGCCAAAAATGGCGCAGACTGTGGAAGGGCGCGCCGATGAAATTATCGTATCTGTTGATCATCCTGGATTCCATGATCCGAAAGATATTATCCAGGCTGTATGTAAAGGTTTCTCTGAACAGGTGCAAAATGTTTCCTCTGCAGAGACTAGAGAAGAAGCTGTTCGGCTAGCACTAGAGCTCAGCAGTGAAGGAGATATTGTACTGCTTACGAGCGGACAAATCAATGGCGCGCAATTAGTAAGAGGGGAAGCTATTCCTCATTCTGATCATGCAATTATCCATGACTTTTTTGAATCACATAATACTGAAAAAATACAAACCACAGTCAGCTGAATAAGATGGAAACGATTACTAATACTATTCTTAGGTCTAATTACCGAAAAAACATTGACGAAGCATGTAGAATGCTTTTATAGTGAAAGAGTATTAATACTATATATTTTCGTCTTCGTATAATTTTGGGAATATGGCCCATAAGTTTCTACCAGGTTACCGTAATTAACCTGACTACGCTGACCTCTTAATCTGAGTTACATACGCAGATGTGGTGTAGATAGAAACGCTTCTTGCTCTTAGGGCAGAAGTGTTTTTTATTTGAAAGCTTATCCTGCCCAATCGAAGCAACAGGAGGAGTAACAAGTTATGAAACGTTTTTTCCGTTTTGACGAATTGAACACATCTTACCGCACTGAGATTATCGCCGGTATTACGACATTCTTGTCAATGGCATACATCCTGTTCGTCAATCCGAATGTTCTCACGCTGCAGGGAGTGCCTGACAGCGCAATAAATGGTGGACGCATGGATGCAGGTGCAATTTTCACTGCTACAGCAATTGCTTCTGCAATTGGAACACTCATCATGGGTGTTTTCGCTAAATTACCAATAGCACTTGCTCCTGGTATGGGATTGAATGCTTTCTTTGCTTTCACGGTTGTACTTACTTACGGAATTCCATGGGAAACTGCATTGGCGGGCGTACTCGCTTCTGGTGTGATTTTCATGATTCTTTCTCTTTCTGGTTTGCGTGAACTTCTGATAAACGCAATCCCTCCGACTCTGAAATTAGCTGTTGGAGCTGGTATTGGACTTTTCATCGCTTTCATCGGTTTGAAAAATGCTAATCTCGTAGTTATGAGTGAGGATACAGTGGTGGCTCTTGGAGATATCCACAGTGGTCCAGCACTACTAGCTATCTTTGGTATCTTTGTTACAGCGATTCTCTTAGTAAAAGGATTTCGTGCAGCAATCTTCATTGGAATGATCATTACGGCTGCAGCAGGTATGATTGTCGGATTAATTGATCCGCCAACAGCAGTAGGAGACGTTGTCGGCAGCGTACCAAGTCTCGCTCCTACATTCGGAGCAGCATTCGCACATTTCGGTGATATCTTCACTATACAGATGCTTACCGTCATCCTGACATTCTTGTTTGTCGATTTCTTTGACACAGCTGGAACATTGGTTGCAGTTGCAACGAAGGCTGGACTAATGAAAGACGGCAAGCTTCCTAATCCGGGACAAGCCTTGCTTGCAGATTCCGGTGCGACAGTTGCAGGTGCTATCTTAGGTACTTCTAACACTACTGCATATGTTGAATCAACAACTGGCGTTGGCGCAGGCGGCAGATCGGGCTTCACAGCAGTTGTTACAGCAATTTGTTTCCTTTTAGCATTATTCTTCAGCCCGCTGTTATCAGTCATTACAAATGAAGTAACAGCGCCTGCCTTGATTGTGGTTGGTGTACTGATGTGCTCTTCCTTAAAGGATATCGAATGGGATAAGGTAGAATTGGCTGTACCTGCATTCTTCACCATTCTGATGATGCCGCTGACAGGAAGTATTGCTACTGGTATTGCGGTAGGATTTATTTTCTACCCGCTTACGTTGTTAGTAAAAGGACGTGTGAAAGAGATCCACCCAGTAATGTGGTTCTTGTTCGTTGTATTCCTTTTATACTTCATCTTTTTGGCATAAATAGAAGAGGCTGGGACAAAAGTGTTTTAGCCAGATGAAAACCCGAACTTATTACAAGTCTTCATACGAAGATTTGCATAAGTTCGGGTTTTTCAATTGTACACTTTCTTAGCGTAGGCAGAACACGGAGACTCCTCGAAAATACCGATCAATTTTCTTCGTGCGATGTGTGGCTCTCGAAGTATTCCTTGTCCTACAGGAATAGCGCGAGCTGAAGACCCCGCAGTGGTGAACTTTCCACGAGGAGGCTGAGGCCGTGCCCGTGGAAAGCGGAGTGTTCTGCCGAAGCGGCGCTCAAGAATATCATTCGGTTTTAAGCACTGGAATTTTAGTTAAGTCCCAGCCACTTTTTTATATAGGCGAATTATAACAGTTTTGTGGGCGAATCGACCCTTTATGCGTTGTTTGCGACGTTGGCGGGTATAATTGTATTATACTTACGAGAGATTACAATCGTCTGTCAGCGGGCGAGGAGGAGGAGTTTCTATGAGTAACCGTTCAGTGAAGCTGGCTTGGTTCAGTTTACTGGCATTTATCGCAGCCATCGTCGTCAATTATTTGTCCAACGCCTTGCCGCTCGGAGGGAAGAACACGCGTCAATTATCTGATCAGCTTGGTGTATTATTTCAGCCGGCGGGATATGCTTTCAGTATTTGGGGAGTAATTTATCTGTTCGTTTTTATTTGGGTCATCCGCTTGTTTATGCGGTCGACACGCGAAACGGATTGGTATGGAAAAGCAGCTGGAGCATTCATCGCAAGCTGTATCTTTAATATTGCCTGGCTATTCAGCTTTCATTATCAGCTGTTCAGCATTTCCATCATTCCGATGGTGGCGCTGCTGGTCTCCTTGATCATTCTGTATCAAACCATCGCCACTTCATCTGACCGCCGGAAATTTGATTTGTTTCCGTTTTCTATCTATATTGGCTGGGTTTCTGTCGCGACAATACTGAACGTCGGAATTCTATTTGTCTCGCTTGGTGTAGATAATGTAGAAGGATGGCTTTTGTCAGGGGAAGTTTGGACAATTATTATTTTAATCGTCGGTGCGGTTCTTGCTATTGGATTTATGAACGTTTTCCGTGATAGTATTTATCCGCTCGTATTCATTTGGGCGTATTTGGCCATTGCTGCTGCGCGCGCGGAAGAATTTCCGGCTATTACAGCGGTAGCTAGTATCATGGCAGTAATCATCTTGATTGCCATACCAATACATTTGTTCCGAAGAAAAAAACGTAAGTATGGCTATTGATTCAACAAGGAAATAATTTTTATGTGTAAGAGGAGGAAGCAAGTTGTTGGAAATACCGCTCGTTATGCTGCTGATCATCTTTGTCGTCAATATCGTCTATGTAAGTCTTAATACATTACGGGTCATACTGACACTAAAAGGAAGACGATATATTGCAGCATCCGTCAGTGTCTTCGAGATTACGATCTATACGATTGGTCTCGGTTTAGTTCTAGACAATCTGGATCAAATCCAGAACCTGATTGCCTATGCACTTGGTTTCGGAATCGGTGTTATCCTTGGTTCCAAGATTGAGGAGAAGCTTGCACTCGGTTATATAACTGTCAATGTTATTTCATCTGACCCGAGTATCGAGTTTACGAGACGCCTTCGCGAAAAAGGATATGGTGTAACAAGCTGGTTCGCTTATGGTATGGATGGTGACCGACTTGCAATGCAAATCCTAACGCCGCGTAAATATGAACTGCGGCTATATGAAGCCATCAAGGAAATCGATCCGAAGGCTTTTATTATAGCCTACGAGCCTCGTCAGATCTTTGGCGGCTTCTGGGTGAAAAGTGTAAAGAGGGAGCGTATTCGTAATGCCAAAAGAAAAGAAACCGGCAAAGAAACGGTTTGAGCTCGGTGAAAATGAGACAATCGAAGCTTGCTTGGATCGTATCAAAGCCGAGGGCTATCTGCCAGTCCGAAAAGTGGAAGAACCGATCTTTCGGGAAACCACCGAGAATGGGGCAAAGAAGGTAGAACCGATTGGAAGAAAAGTTATTTTTGATACAAAATTACTAAAAACCGAACATTAAATATAACAATATAACCATCGTTCGATTTTTTCATTGACGATGTGTGTAAGAATTGTTATCATAAACATGCATGAAAGACACGGCTAGATTTGACAACACTACAGCGTGAGATGTGAAGCTGTGCTTTATAGATCGTACCTCATATATTTCCGGAAATACGGTCCGGAAGTCTCTACCTGCTACCGTAAATGGCGGACTATGAGGGAAGATGGACTGCATGATTATGAGCCTACGACACCGTATGCCTATTCGTCTTCTCTCAGTTAGCGGGAGAGGTGAATAGGCTTTTTTTACGGCAAAAAGAGGAAAGAGGGATTGAATGGCGGAGATAGGAATCATCATGGGCAGCATCTCTGATTGGGAGACAATGGAGCATGCGTGCAAGCTATTGGAAGAGCTGGATATTCCTTTTGAGAAAGAAGTGATTTCAGCACATCGTACACCTGAGGATATGTTTGACTATGCAGCGAGTGCTAGAGAAAAAGGCTTGAAAGTTATCATTGCTGGCGCAGGCGGTGCAGCTCACCTGCCAGGTATGGTGGCAAGCAAGACTACGTTGCCTGTGATTGGTGTTCCAGTACAGACAAAAGCACTTGATGGAATGGATTCTTTGCTCTCTATCGTTCAGATGCCCGGAGGTGTTCCGGTAGCTACGGTAGCAATCGGAAAAGCAGGAGCTAAAAATGCCGGCATCCTGGCAGCCCAAATTCTCGGTACTCATGACAAACAAATTGCTGAACGCCTGCTGGCATATCAGCAAGGTATGAAGAAACAAGTAGCGGAAATGAGGAATCAGCTTGCGACCAAATAATATCATCACTATCGGCATTCTTGGAGGCGGGCAGCTTGGCCGCATGATGGCAATAACAGCTAAGCATATGGGATATCGAATCATTGTCCTCGACCCTACACACGATTGTCCTGCTGCACAAGTAGCGGACTTGCATATTGAAGCGGCCTATGATGATAGGGACGCTATTCAAAAACTAGAGAGCTTAAGCGATGTTGTCACCTATGAATTTGAAAATGTTGATTTGGATGCAGCAAAACTGCTGGAGGAAAAGGGTAAGCTTCCGCAAGGCTCCCTTCTTTTGGAAGTCAGCCGGGATCGAGCGAATGAAAAGAATCTCATGAAGGAACTGGATCTTCCAGTAGCGCCTTTTAAGATTGTGACAGACGAAAGGGAACTGCTGACAGGCGCTAGAGAAATAGGTTTTCCGGCTGTTGTAAAAACTTGCCGCGGCGGATATGACGGCAAAGGACAGCTAAAACTAGAATCCAAGGATGACTTGCAAGAAGTTGCTGCATTTGTTCGGCAGAATGGACGGTGCATTGTAGAATCATGGCTTACATTCGATAAAGAAATATCGGTTGTACTGACAAGAGGTAAGGATGGAGAAATCACTTATTTTCCGGTGGCAGAAAATGAACACCGCGATCACATCTTATATCGGACAATCGCACCTGCCGCTATAACGAATGAGTTAGCCGAGCAAGCGCGTAACGCTGCCGGCAAGCTGGCAGAAGCAGCTGGTGTTGTTGGAACTTTCACGGTTGAAATGTTCGTTTCAGGCAATGAGCTTTATATGAATGAAGTGGCACCGAGGCCGCATAATTCCGGTCATTATACAATTGAAGCTTGCACGGTTTCGCAATTCGAGCAGCATATCAGAGCCATATGCGCACTGCCTCTTTTGCCGGTCCATTTTATCGGGGCCGCCGTTATGATAAATTTATTAGGAGAAGAGCTGGATCAGTATTGGCAGCAGCCTGACAGACCACTTGCCCACATCCATGATTACGGCAAGCAAGAAGCTAAGCCAAAACGGAAAATGGGACATTTCACAATGGTTGGAACGTCAAGAGAAGCAATGCTGGATGCAACAGACGCTTTTACACGATCACTAGGAGGAAACAAAGCATGATTGAACGTTATACAAGAGAAGAAATGGGTAACATCTGGACGGATGAAAATAAATACAAGGCGTGGCTTGAGGTCGAGATCTTAGCATGTGAAGCGTGGAGTGATTTAGGCATCATACCTGAATCTGATGTGAAAGCATTGCGTGCAAATGCATCCTTTGATATCAATCGCATTTTGGAAATTGAGCAGGAGACACGTCATGATGTTGTTGCCTTCACTCGCGCTGTATCAGAGACTTTGGGCGAAGAGCGAAAATGGGTGCATTACGGCCTGACATCCACTGATGTAGTCGACACAGCTTTATCATATCTTTTGCTCCAGGCAAACCAAATCATTCGCAAAGGCATCGTTAACTTCATTGAGATTTTGGAAGTGAAAGCGAAGGAACATAAGCATACTGTCATGATGGGACGCACACATGGCGTGCACGCTGAGCCAACGACTTTCGGTTTGAAAATGGCATTATGGTATGAAGAAATGAAACGTAATCTGGAGCGTTTTGACGCTGCTGCTGATACGATTCAATACGGTAAGCTTTCCGGTGCGGTCGGTACATATGCGAATATCGATCCATATGTGGAGAAATACGTTACGAAGAAACTAGGCTTGAAGCCAGCGCCAGTATCTACGCAAACATTACAGCGTGACCGTCATGCGCAATATGTTGGCACATTGGCATTGATTGCAACTAGCATCGAGAAATTCGCGACGGAAATCCGCGGGCTTCAAAAAACAGAAACACGTGAAGTGGAAGAATTCTTCGCCAAAGGTCAAAAAGGTTCTTCTGCAATGCCGCATAAACGTAATCCAATCGGATCTGAAAACATGGTTGGTATGTCCCGCCTGATCCGCGGTCACATGGTTGCAGCTTACGAGAACGTTGCCCTTTGGCATGAACGCGATATCTCCCATTCATCTGCAGAGCGTGTCATTTTGCCGGATGCAACAATCGCGCTTGATTATATGCTAAGCCGCTTCTCTAACATTGTGAAGAATTTGACGGTCTTCCCAGAAAACATGAAGCGTAATATCGACCGGACATACGGCGTTATTTTCTCCCAGCGTGTATTGCTTGCACTTATCGACAAAGGCATGAGCCGTGAACAAGCGTACGATATCGTTCAGCCGAAAGCGATGGAAGCATGGGAGACGGAAACACAGTTCAAACAACTTATCGAAGCAACAACAGAAATCTCTGCATTCCTTAGCCAGGAAGAAATTGACGACTGCTTCGACTATACGTACCACTTGAAAAATGTAGATCAGATTTTCCATAAGATCGGATTAGAATAATACTTTGACAAACGGGGTGGAGAACGTGAGAGGAAAATTGCTGTACGAAGGAAAAGCCAAGCAAGTGTTTCAATCAGCCGAAAATGAGCAAGAACTCGTGCTCTCTTATAAAAATGATGCAACAGCATTCAATGGCAAGAAGAAAGCAAGCTTCGAAGGAAAAGGCCGCTACAACAATCTTATCTCGACCCATATTTTTGAATACTTGAAGAATCAGGGCATTTCATCGCACTTCATCAAGCCGCTCAGCGAAACGGAGCAGCTCGTGAAGAAGACGACGATTGTACCACTTGAAGTAGTCGTTCGGAATGTTGCAGCAGGAAGCATTACTAGAAGACTTGGTATTCCGGAAAAGACCGTTTTCCAACCCGTTTTGACAGAGCTTTACTATAAGGATGATAGCTTAGATGATCCGATTATTAATGATGCACATGCGTTATTGCTGACGGATGTGAATGAAGAAGAGCTTGCCTTCATTAAGCAAGCAGCATTGGAAGTTAACCAGCATCTGCAGACGTTCTTTGATAGAGTCGGGCTGCAGCTGGTCGATTTCAAACTTGAATTCGGCCGTGACCACGACGGCTCCATCCTTTTATCAGATGAAATTTCTCCGGACACTTGCCGGCTTTGGGACAAAGAGAATGGCGGCAAGATGGACAAGGATGTATTCCGTGAAGACCTTGGTAACTTGATCGACGTATATGATGCAATCTTAAATCGACTGGAGGCAGCAAAATGAAAAAGGTAAAAATCTTTATCACGCTGAAAGAAGGGGTTTTGGACCCGCAAGGTAAGGCTGTACAGGAAGCATTGCAGGCGAATGGATTCCCAGATGTAGCAGAAACTCGTGTAGGGAAGTACATCGAAATGACGCTGCCGAATGAAGCTGATGTTGCGCTGGAAGTACAGCGTATGTGTGATAAACTGCTTGCCAACCCTGTCATGGAGGAATACAGCTATACAGTCGAGGAGGGTATACGCTCGTGAAATTTGCTGTCATCGTGTTTCCAGGCTCCAACTGTGACCGGGATATGTACCATGCGGTTCGGGACGGTTTAGGAGAAGAAGTCGATCTAGTATGGTATGAAAATGCGAATCTAGCAGATTATGATGCTATCTTGCTTCCAGGTGGATTCAGCTACGGTGATTATCTTCGCTCCGGTGCAATCGCATCTGTATCCAATGTATTGAACCAGATCAAGATGAAAGCAGAAGCTGGTACACCAGTCCTTGGTGTGTGCAATGGCTTCCAGATTTTATTGGAAACGGGCTTGCTGCCAGGTGCTATGCTGCGAAATGAAAAGCTGAAGTTCATGTGCCATTACGAGACACTCGTTGTCGAAAGAGACGATACGATGTTCACTAGCGGCTATGAAAAAGGCCAGCAAATTGAAATCCCAATCGCCCACGGTGAAGGAAATTACTACTGTGACGATGTAACACTGGAAGAGTTGAAGCAAAATAATCAGATTGTTTTTACTTACAAGAACAATCCGAATGGTTCACGGGCTGATATTGCCGGGATCGTCAACAAAGCAGGTAATGTGCTAGGCATGATGCCGCATCCAGAACGAGCTGTTGAAGATCTGCTCGGTTCAAGCGATGGGCTTGCAATGTTCCAATCCGTACTACAACACTGGAGGGAAATGTATGTTACAACAAGCTGAAATCAGTCCGGAAAAAATCGAACAAGATCATCTGTACCGGGATATGGGTTTGACAGATGAAGAATTCCAATCCGTCAAGAATATCCTTGGCAGACAGCCGAATTTTACGGAAACAGGCATTTTCTCCGTTATGTGGTCGGAGCATTGCAGCTACAAAACATCCAAGCCATTATTGCGCAAGTTCCCGACGGAAGGACCACATGTCCTTCAAGGACCAGGCGAAGGTGCCGGAATTGTTGATATCGGGGATGACAAAGCGGTTGTATTTAAAATCGAGAGTCATAATCACCCATCAGCTGTCGAGCCGTATCAAGGCGCAGCTACAGGCGTCGGCGGTATCATCCGTGATGTATTCTCCATGGGAGCTCGGCCAATTGCTCTATTAAATAGTTTACGGTTCGGTAACCTGACTACGCCGCGTGTTAAATACTTGCTTGAGGAAGTTGTCCACGGTATTGCTGGTTACGGAAACTGTGTTGGTGTACCAACTGTTGGCGGTGAGATCCAGTTTGATGATAGCTACGAAGGCAACCCGCTTGTAAATGCAATGTGCGTTGGTTTGATCGACCAAAAGGATATCCAAAAAGGGATTGCTGCTGGTGTCGGTAATACGGTTATCTACGCAGGTGCTCCAACTGGCCGTGATGGTATCCATGGTGCGACGTTTGCATCAGAAGACTTGAGCGAAGAGTCTGAATCAAAGCGCCCTTCTGTTCAGGTTGGTGATCCATTCATGGAAAAACTTTTGATTGAAGCATGCTTGGAAGTGATTCAGCATGAAGCGCTTGTTGGTATCCAGGATATGGGTGCAGCTGGTTTAACATCCAGTGCAAGTGAAATGGCAAGCAAAGCTGGAATGGGCATGGAAATGAATCTTGATCTTGTGCCGCAGCGTGAACAGCATATGACGCCATATGAACTGATGCTTTCAGAGTCCCAAGAGCGTATGCTGCTTGTCGTGAAGAAAGGACAAGAGCAGGGCATCATCGAAGTATTCGAAAAATACGGACTACAAGCTGTTGCTGTAGGTACTGTAACGGATGACAAGCAGTTCCGTCTTTTACATCACGGTGAAGTTGCTGCAGAGATTCCAGTTGATAGCCTGGCTGAGGATGCACCAGTTTATTACAAAGAGTCAAAAGTACCTGACTATTACACAGAATTCCAGACAATTGATTACAAGCCAGCTGTTATGAATCATGCAGCCATGCTGAAGCAGTTATTGCAGCAGCCGACGATTGCCAGCAAGGAATATGTTTATGATCAATATGATAGCATGGTTGGCGCAAGTACAGTAGTCGCACCTGGAAGCGACGCGGCTATCGTACGTGTACGAGGCACAGAAAAAGCCATTGCGATGACGACAGATTGTAACTCTCGTTATATCTACCTGGATCCAGAAACAGGCGGCAAAATTGCTGTCGCAGAAGCTGCTCGTAATATCATCAGTTCTGGTGCGAAGCCACTTGCACTGACAGACGGATTGAACTTCGGAAACCCTGATAAGCCAGAGAACTTCTGGCAAATGGAAAAAAGCGTCGATGGTATGAGCGCTGCATGTCTAGCACTGGAAACACCGGTAATCAGCGGTAACGTATCGCTTTATAACGAGTCCAATCAGCAAGCAATTTTCCCGACACCGATCGTCGGAATGGTCGGTTTGGTCGAGAATCTGGCACACGTAACGACAAGCCAATTCAAACAAAACGGTGATGCTATTTATCTATTAGGTGAAACAAAGGCAGAATTCGGCGGAAGCGAGCTGCAGAATGTGCTGGAAGGACGTTATTACGGCAAAGCACCTGCTATTGATCTGGATGTGGAAGCAAGTAATCAACAATCAGTGCTAGCTAGTATCCAACAAGGCTTCGTAGCGTCTGCACATGACCTGGCAGAAGGCGGACTTGGTGTTGCGTTGGCAGAAAGCTTGTTCGGTACAGAGCTTGGAGCTAAGGTAACACTCGATGGTGATGTAACGACAGCGCTTTTCAGTGAATCACAGTCCCGCTTTCTTTTGACAGTTTCACAAGAAAAACAGGCAGCTTTTGAACAGGCAGTCCCAGGGGCCAAGCAAATTGGTTTGGTGACAGAAGAAGCAGAGCTTGCTATAGAACAAGACGGAAAGGCTATCATCTCAGAAGCAGTACCGACACTCGAGGCACTTTGGAAAGGAGCTATCCCATGCTTGCTGAAATCAAAGGCTTGAATGAGGAATGCGGCGTCTTTGCGATTTGGGGACATGAGAAAGCAGCAGAAGTGACATATTACGGACTTCATGCCTTGCAGCACCGCGGGCAGGAAGGTGCCGGTATCGTCACGACTGATCGCGAAAACCTTCATTTGCACAAAGGAATCGGCCTGATTAATGAGGTATTTTCCGAAGGACAGTTCAACAAGCTGAACGGTAATGCAGCGATTGGCCATGTCCGCTATGCTACTGCTGGCGGGGGAGGATATGAGAACGTGCAGCCATTGCTTTTCCGTTCTCAAAAAGATAGCTTGGCAATCGCTCATAATGGAAATCTCGTCAATGCATACGGACTAAAACAACAGCTGGAAGCACAGGGCAGCATTTTGCAGACATCCTCTGATACAGAGGTGATTGCTCATTTAATCAAGCGCAGCGGTCAGATTGAATTGGAAGAGGCAATCAAGTCAGCTCTCAGCATGGTTAAAGGTGCTTACAGTCTAACAATCCTTACCGAAACCCAGCTATTTGTAGCAGTCGATCCTAAGGGTTTGCGTCCGTTATCACTTGGCCGCCTTGGTGATGCTTGGGTAGTATCCTCTGAAACTTGTGCTTTTGATGTAACAGGCGCGGAATATGTACGCGAAGTTGAGCCAGGTGAATTGATTACGATCAGTGATGCTGGTCTTCATACACAACGTTTTTCTTCTACTCTTGAAAGATCGCTTTGTTCCATGGAGTATGTGTATTTCTCCCGTCCGGATTCTAATTTGAACGGACTGAACGTTCATGCTTCTCGTAAAATAATGGGGAAAGTGCTCGCACAGGAGGCACCAATCGAAGCGGATGTTGTGACAGGTGTCCCTGATTCAAGTATTTCTGCTGCTATTGGATTTTCCGAGGCTTCTGGCATTCCATACGAGCTGGGATTAATCAAAAACCGTTATGTCGGTCGTACTTTTATCCAGCCTTCTCAGGAGCTTCGTGAACAAGGTGTGAAAATGAAGCTATCGGCTGTGCGTGGGATTGTCGAGGGAAAACGCGTAGTCATGGTTGATGATTCTATCGTGCGCGGGACGACGAGCAAACGCATTGTACGGATGCTGAAAGAAGCAGGAGCAACAGAAGTACATGTGCGCATCGCTTCTCCTCCGATCCAAAATCCATGCTTTTATGGTATTGATACATCGACAACATCTGAGCTGATTGCTGCTAACCACAGCATTGAGGAGATGCGCGAGCTGATTGAAGCAGATTCTCTATCATTCTTAACAGTCGAAGGTCTGGAAGATTGCATTGTTGGAGATAACGACACGATGACACATGGTATTTGCAAAGCATGCTTTACAGGAAATTATCCAACTGAAATCTATCCGGATACAGTACTTCCGGCGTACAAATGTTAGGAGGGCAAGCATGAGCGAACTTTACAAACAAGCCGGCGTGGATGTTGAAGCAGGCTATCGTGCAGTAGATTTAATGAAAAAACATATTAACCGTACAAACCGTCCGGAAGTGATCGGCGGTGTAGGCGCGTTTGCAGGACTGTTCGACTTATCGTCTTTCTCCTATAAAGAACCGGTACTTGTTTCCGGAACGGATGGAGTTGGCACGAAACTAAAGCTAGCTTTTGATATGGATCAGCATGATACAGTCGGAATAGACCTTGTCGCTATGTGTGTGAATGATATCATCGCTCAAGGCGCACAAGCATTGTTCTTCCTTGATTACATCGCATGCGGCAAAAACGAACCAGAGAAAATTGAGCAGATTGTCAAAGGTATCGCCGATGGATGCGTTGAAGCAGGTGCTGCTTTGATCGGCGGCGAGACAGCTGAAATGCCAGGCATGTACGGAGCGGAAGAATATGATTTGGCTGGATTTGTCGTCGGTATCGGAGAGAAGTCAAAGCTAATAAGTGGAGCTGATGTCAAAGACGGCGATGCAATTATCGGGATTGCTTCTAGTGGTCTGCATTCCAATGGATTCTCCCTGGTGCGCCGTTTGATCGACCAGCATGGACTGAGCCTAGATGAGGTGTACGCACCATTTGATCGTCCTTTAGGGGAGATCCTGCTTGAGCCAACAAAGATTTACTCGAAAGCAGTGCGTGCAGTCCAAGAGAAAATCGATATTCATGGTATCTCTCATATTACTGGCGGCGGCTTCCATGAGAACCTGCCGCGTGCAGTGCCCGAGGATCTGGGTGTTCGAATCCAAACCGGAAGCTGGGAGCTGCCAGCTATCTATGAATTCTTAATGGAAAAAGCACAGCTAGTATTCGAGGATATGTTCGGTGTATTCAATACAGGAATCGGTATGGCGCTGATTGTCTCCGAGGAAGATGTGGAAGAGACGATGACGATTTTGCAAGAAGCTGGTGAGCGCGCCTGGATCATAGGTGAAGTAACTGACAAGACAGGCGTGGAGTTTTCCTCATGATTTCAGCTGCTGTTTTTGCTTCCGGCAGCGGCAGCAACGCTGAAGCGATTGTGCAAGCATCGGAATTACCTTGTACAATCCAGCTGCTTGTTTGTGATAAACCGGAAGCACCTGTTATAAACAAGGCAGAAGGGTGGGACACAGAAGTTTTTGTCTGTGATCCGAAAACCTTTAAAGATAAACAATCCTATGAACAAGCAATTCTGACTAAGCTGCAGGAGAAACAGATAGAATGGATTTTTCTGGCTGGTTACATGCGCTTGATCGGACCGACACTGCTGGAAGCATATCCAGAACGAATTCTTAACATCCACCCGTCGCTGCTGCCTGCATTTGCTGGCAAAGATGCTATCGGGCAGGCTTTGTCTGCAGGTGTGAAGTTGAGCGGAGTGACAATCCATTTTGTTGATGCAGGAATGGATACAGGAAATATCATCGCCCAAGAAGCAGTTCCAGTGTTGGAAAAAGATACACATCATACTTTGCATCAGCGAATTCAAGCAATTGAGCACCGTCTTTATCCGGAAACGATTTCGTACATACTCAAAAGAAAGAGATAGAAAGGAATGACTGTCATGCCACGAGCGTTGATCAGCGTATCAGATAAAACAGGAATCATCCCATTTGCTAAAGGATTGGCAGCATTGGGTTATGAAATCATTTCAACTGGAGGCACTCTGAAACAGCTGCAAGAAGAAGGTATTCTAGCTGTAGCAGTGTCTGACGTGACAAAATTTGATGAAATCATGGACGGACGTGTAAAGACATTGCACCCAGCCATCCACGGAGGTTTGTTAGCTAGAAGAGATGACGAAAGCCATATGCAACAGCTAAAAGAGCGCGATATTACGCCAATCGATTTGGTCGTGGTCAATCTTTATCCGTTTAAAAATACGATTGAGAAGCAAGGTGTTACAGAAGCGGATGCAATCGAAAATATCGATATTGGCGGACCGACAATGCTTCGTTCAGCAGCTAAAAACTTTGCAGGTGTCACTGTTTTAGTTGATCCAGAAGATTACGACGCAACTTTGTCTGCTTTACAACAGGGTGAACTTTCTTATGAAGCAAAACGCCGTTTAGCAGGTAAAGTATTCCGCCATACAGCTAACTATGACGCGATGATTGCAAGTTATTTCGCTGAATTGAACGAAGAGCATGATACGGAAACATTGACGCTCACATATGAAAAAGTTCAATCCTTACGTTATGGAGAAAATCCTCATCAGGCAGCAGCATTCTACAAGGATCCAATCGTCAAAGGAGCTTCCATTGCAAATGCAAAGCAGCTGCATGGCAAGGAGCTTTCTTATAACAATATTCAGGATGCAAATGCGGCACTTGAGATCGTTATGGAATTCCAGGAGCCTGCTGCAGTAGCCGTCAAACATATGAACCCTTGCGGCGTTGGCATTGGCGAAACTATTTCAAATGCGTTCCAAAAAGCATTTGAAGCAGACTCTACATCTATTTTCGGTGGAATTGTAGCTTTGAACCGTGAAGTAGATAGAGACACAGCATTGCAGCTGAAAGAGATTTTTTTGGAAATCGTCATTGCACCAGGCTTCACAGAAGAAGCAATGGCTTTATTGACAGAGAAGAAAAACATTCGTTTATTGGAGCTTGCAGCAGATGCTATCCAGCAAACGAAAAAAGTCGTTAGCGTAAGCGGCGGTTTGCTTGTACAGGATTATGATGCTGGAGCTGTAACAGAAGCAGAACTTACTATAGCGACTGATCGTAAGCCTACAGAGGAAGAAATGAAGAACCTTCTCTTCTCCTGGAAAGTTGTGAAGCACGTGAAATCCAATGCCATCGTTGTGGCAAAAGATGATCAGACAATAGGTGTCGGAGCAGGACAAATGAATCGTGTTGGTGCTGCTAAAATCGCTTTGGAACAAGCAGGTGAGAAAGCAGCAGGAGCCGTGCTCGCATCAGATGCCTTCTTCCCGATGCCGGATACAGTCGAAGCAGCAGTTAAAGCTGGTGTGACAGCTATCATCCAGCCAGGCGGATCTAAACGAGACGAAGATTCTGTAGCTGTATGTAATGCGCACAACCTTGCGATGGTCTACACAGATATGCGCCACTTCAAGCATTAATTGTCAGGAGGAGACATTGTGAAAGTTCTTGTGATAGGCAGCGGCGGCCGCGAGCATAGTATCGTCGCAAAGCTAGCTTCAAGTACCGAGATAACAGCATTGTATGCAGCGCCAGGTAATGGCGGTATAGCTGATTTGGCCACTTGTGTGCCGATTGATGTAACAGCTGTAGATGACCTTGTTCATTTTGCAAAGGAAGAACAAATTGACTGGACGTTTGTCGGCCCTGAAATTCCTTTGCTTGCAGGTGTCGTCAATGCTTTTCAACAGGAAAATCTTAACGTATTCGGACCTACGAAGGAAGCTGCTTTAATTGAGGGAAGCAAAGATTACGCGAAAAGCTTTATGCGTGTACATGCGATCCCAACTGCTGCGAGTGAGACTTTTTCTGATGCGGAGAAAGCAAAAGTTTATATTGCGAAAAAAGGTGCGCCAATTGTAGTGAAAGCAGATGGTCTTGCCGCTGGTAAAGGCGTTGTTGTAGCTTTGACAGTTGAGGAAGCAAATGAAGCTGTTGAAAGCATGCTGGTCGATAACCAGTTCGGCCAAGCGGGCAGCCTTGTTATTATCGAGGATTTCCTTGATGGTAAGGAATTTTCACTTATGGCTTTCGTAAATGGTAAAGATGTTTACCCACTCGTGCCTGCTCGTGATCATAAGCGCGTTTACGATAATGACCAGGGGCCGAATACAGGCGGCATGGGTGCATATGCACCAATCCCAGATCTGCAGCAGACTGTGATTGATGAAGCAATCGAACGTATTCTAAAGCCTGTTGCAGCTGGACTTGTAAAAGAAGAACGTTCCTTTACTGGTGTTTTGTACGCCGGACTTATTGAAACAACAGACGGCCCGAAAGTAATTGAATTCAATGCCCGTTTCGGAGATCCTGAAACACAGGTCATTTTACCACTGTTGGAAAATGATTTGCTACAAGTAATGCGAGATGTTACGGCTGGTATTGATCCGAAGCTAACGTGGAAGGATGCTTATGCTACTGGTACTGTAATTGCTGCAAGCGGCTACCCAGGAAGCTATGACAAGCAGCTTCCAATTCCTGACTTAACAGAACTTCCGCAGGACGTATACTGTATTCATGCGGGAACGGAAAAAACGGCAGACGTCTATGTTTCTAATGGAGGACGGATCTTGTTCATCGGTTCTGTACACCATAATCGTACGGATGCGGTGGAAAGTGTCAAAACAGGACTTAATATTTTTAAAGATAACCCAAATTTCCATTATCGGACTGATATTGGATTCGGGAAATAAAGGAAAGAAGAACTGGTATACGGGCCAGTTCTTCTTTTTTATTCCCCTTGAGAATCTTGTTTTTGGCGAAATTGATTGATCAGAGTCATGCTCGGGCAATAACGCACAATACCTTCTGCGATCTTGATGGCACCTGCTAGCAAAGTTAAATGGGCAGTTAATTGCTTCGGTTTTGTGACAAGTGCAGCAGTGGCATACCCGACCATGCTGACGCCAGTCGCAATCCGAATCATTGCCTGGATTATTCCAATATTCGGTTTCAAAGCTTGATGCACCCCTTTCTGTTATTAACTCTATTTTTCCTGCTATATCAGGCGTTTATGCTAGTATAAAAATTCCAATGCGCATCGTATTACGCAAATGGGCCGAGATGATGTATGATAAAAGATAAGGTAAGAAGCACATACGTGCGTATGGGGGAGGGAAGCTGTATGCAGCTTGATAAGCTCCGTGGTGAGCATTTAGATGAATTATTTCAGGCAATACTTTCATTAAAAGATGTCGAGGAATGCTATCGCTTCTTCGATGACATTGCGACAATCAGCGAAATTCAATCGCTTACACAACGCCTTCAAGTGGCGAAGATGCTGCGTGATGGAGCGACGTATCATGCAATCGTTCAAGAGACGAGTGCATCGACAACAACGATTTCCCGTGTGAAACGCTGCCTCAATTATGGGAACGATGGCTATAATACGGTTCTTGAGCGTTTAGAAGAGAAACCAGAAGAATAAGGAGCTGACATTGGATGGTACGCTTTGGTGTGGTCGGAACGAACTGGATTACAGAAATATTTCTGGAAGCAGCTAAAAAGGTCGACAGCTTTGAGCTGACGGCTGTCTACTCACGTAAGCTTGAAAAAGCGGAGGAATTCGCCAACAAGCATAAAGCAGTACATACGTTCATCGACATTGAACAGATGGCGGCGAGCGGAGAAATCGATGCAGTTTATATTGCAAGTCCGAATGCTTTGCATGCGGGACAAGCCAAGATTTTCATGCAGCATGGTGTTCATGTTTTATGTGAAAAGCCGCTGGCATCCAATACTGCTGAAGTGAAAGATCTAATTCAAACAGCAAAGCAGCATGATGTATTGTTTATGGAAGCGATGAAATCGACGTTTTTGCCGAATTTCCATGCTGTTAAGGAGAATCTGGAGAAAATCGGACCGGTGCGCCGCTATGTGGCACAGCTTTGTCAGTATTCGTCCCGTTACGATGCTTATCGGCAGGGAACGATTCTGAATGCGTTCAATCCTGAACTCAGTAATGGCGCTACGATGGATATTGGTATCTATTGCTTATATCCGCTCGTTGCACTTTTTGGCAAACCGAAAGAAATCAAGGCGAGCGGAACTTTGCTTGAGTCCGGTGTGGATGGTCAAGCAACAATAACGCTGACGTATGATGGTATGGAGGCACTTGTTTACTATTCAAAAATAACCAGCTCTACGTTACCTTCTGAGATTCAAGGAGAAGATGCGACGATCAGGATCGATCATATTGGACATTTTGAGGACGTAAGAATCCAATATCACGACAGCACAGAAGATACCATCAGCGGTCCGCAGGATAACGAACATAACATGAGATATGAAATAGAGGAATTTGTGAATCTCATTCAATCAGGAAAGCGGGAATCAAGTATCAACACACATGAACTTGCACTATCTGTAGCCGAAATTATGGAGAAAGCGCGAAGTCAGTTTGGCTTGATATACCCAGCTGATCGGATCCAATGATACACTGAAGCCTGGCAATCGGTTGCCAGGCTTTCTTCATTCGCAAACTCTTCGTATTTTCCTCGCCTTAACCACTAAATTATCCAGTCGATTTTTGCTATAATGAACGTTATGGAAGCAAGTAATGGAGGATATACACGTGTATAACATGAAAGAGTGGCAACATATATTCAAGCTCGATCCAGCCAAAGAAATCGGCGATGAAGATTTGGAGAGAATCTGTGAATCCGGTACAGATGCCATCATTGTCGGAGGAACAGACAACGTGACACTGGATGGTGTCCTCGATTTGCTCGCACGGATTCGACGTCACACAGTTCCGGTCATTCTGGAGATTAGCACAATGGAGGCTTTAACACCTGGCTTCGATTTTTATTATGTGCCGATGGTGATGAATAGTAAGGACAAGCAATGGGTCATGGGACTGCATCATGAAGCAGTCAAGGCGTATCGGGATATGATGCACTGGGATGAAATCATGATGGAAGGCTATTGTGTCATCAATCCAGAAGCGAAGGTTTTCACCCACACTCAATGTGAGATGCCGACCGAGGAAGATACTATTGCTTACGCTTATATGGCGGAGCATATGTACAAGCTCCCGATTTTTTATCTGGAAAACAGCGGAGCGTATGCTGACCCTGAACTTGTTAGCAAAGTGAAAAATCAGCTTTCAAACACACTGCTATTTTATGGAGGCGGTATCGTTTCGCCGGAGCAAGCAGCGGAGATGAAGCAATATGCTGATGTGATTATTGTCGGAAACAGCGTGTATGATAATATAAAGGCTGCTCTGAAGACAGTGAGAGCGGTAAAAGGAAAGAAATAAAGGCGGTGCAAACATGAGCCAATTGGCGAATGATTTAATAAATGGTTTAAATAAAGAACAAGCAGAAGCGGTTAAGCATACCGAAGGGCCGCTTCTGATCATGGCCGGTGCAGGAAGCGGTAAGACACGCGTTCTGACGAACAGAATTGCCTATTTGCTTGGCGAGAAGGAAGTGTCGCCGCGCAGTATCTTGGCGATAACCTTCACAAATAAAGCAGCTCGAGAAATGCGGGAACGTGTACACAAATTAGTTGGAGATGAAGGTTCTCAGATTTGGGTTTCGACTTTTCACTCTATGTGTGTACGCATTTTACGCCGTGATATAGACAGAATAGGATACAATAGCAATTTTTCCATACTGGATACAAGCGACCAGCTTTCTGTGATCAAGCAAGCACTCAAACGGCTTAACCTTGATCCGAAGCAATACGATCCGCGTGCGATGCTCGGTGCCATCAGCTCAGCGAAAAACGAACTGATTACACCTGATCAATACAGCAAGGAAGCTGGAAGTGTCTATGAAAGAAAAGTAGCCGAAATCTTCGACCTGTACCAAAAGACATTGCGTCGTAATCAATCGTTGGATTTTGACGACTTGATCATGCAGACAATCCAGCTGTTTGACCGGGTGCCGGAAGTGCTGCAATATTACCAACGTCGTTTTCAGTACATCCACGTGGATGAGTATCAGGATACAAACCACGCGCAGTATCGTTTGGTAAACCAGCTGGCTTCCCGTTATAAAAACCTTTGTGTAGTCGGAGACTCCGATCAATCCATCTACCGATGGAGGGGCGCAGACATTACGAATATCCTTTCTTTTGAAAAGGATTATCCAAACGCAAAGGTCGTCATGCTCGAGCAGAACTATCGCTCGACAAAGACAATACTGGATGCAGCGAACAAAGTAATCGGCAACAACTCAGGACGTAAACCGAAAAATCTTTGGACAGACAATATTGATGGCTCAAAGCTGCGATATTACGAAGCAGCTACTGAGCGTGATGAAGCGTTATATGTAACCGAAAAAATTGAAGAAATGGTCATGATGGAGAAAAAGCGGAATTACCGCGATATTGCGATTCTTTACCGGACGAATGCCCAGTCCCGATCTATTGAGGAAACGTTTGTAAAAGCAGGCGTTCCATATCAAATGATCGGCGGTACGAAGTTCTATGATCGTAAAGAAATCAAGGATATGCTAGCTTATCTGCGTTTGATTGCAAATCCGGATGATGACATCAGCTTTGAACGGGTAGTCAATGAACCGAAGCGAGGCATCGGTAAAACATCAATCGAAAAACTACAGGCATATGCAAACGAACACGAGATTTCTTTGTTTGATACGCTTAAAGAAGTTGATTTCACTGGCGTCAGTGCCAAAGCTGCCAATGCTCTAAGTGAGTTCGGGGCGATGATCAGCAACTGGGCCAAGCAGACCGATTTTCTTACTGCGACGGATATGGTCGAGCAGGTGCTGGAGGGTTCAGGATATGAGGATATGCTGAAGGCAGAACGAAGCATTGAATCACAGAGCCGACTTGAGAACTTAGAAGAGTTCAAGACAGTAACAAAAAACTTCGAGCAGACGAGTGAAGATAAAACTCTGGTTACTTTCCTGACAGATCTTGCGCTGATTGCTGATATCGATTCCATGGATGAAGATCCATCCAGCGATGATAAAGTCATTCTAATGACGCTTCACGGTGCCAAAGGACTTGAGTTTCCGGTTGTGTTCTTGATCGGAATGGAAGAGAACGTATTTCCGCATAGTCGTTCCCAGATGGATGAGACAGAGATGGAAGAAGAACGTCGTCTTGCTTATGTGGGTATCACCCGCGCAGAACAGGAATTATTCCTCACTAATGCTAAGATGCGGACATTATTTGGCCGGACGAATATGAACCCGGTCAGCCGCTTTATTGGTGAAATTCCGCGTGAACTGCTGGAAGGTATACAAGAGACGAAACAAAATCCATTCGGACTTGGAAACGGCCGCCAAGCAGCTAAACCACAAGAGCAAAAACGTATCGTCCGTAAGCCGAAACCTAAATCCGGAGCAGATGCGCTCGGATGGGGACCTGGTGACAAGGCCGTTCATAAGAAGTGGGGCGAAGGAACAGTAGTCAAGGTCAACGGAGAAGGAGAAGCGATGGAGCTTGATATCGCCTTCCCAGCGCCTGTCGGTATCAAACGGCTACTTGCTTCATTCGCACCGATCACAAAAGCTTAACCGAGGTGGCAAGCATGAACAAAGAAGAAGCAATCTTAGAGCTTGCGGATTTGCGCAAAAAGCTCAATCAATATAATTATGATTATCACGTCCTTGATAATCCACAGGTGTCCGATTACGAATATGATCAGACCTTGAAGCGACTGCTTGATATCGAAGCAGAATTTCCAGACCTTGTCACAAACGATTCGCCATCCCAGCGTGTTGGCGGCGCTCCGCTTGAAGGCTTCAATAAGGTAGAGCATCGCGTACCGATGCTATCCTTGGGCAACGCTTTTAATGAAGAAGATTTGCGAAGCTTCGATAAGCGGGTCCGAAACGGCTTGGAAACAGATGACTACTCGTATATCTGTGAGCTGAAGATTGATGGACTAGCTGTTTCCCTCCGTTACGAAAATGGAGAGTTCGTCCAAGGTGCAACACGCGGTGATGGGACGACTGGTGAGGATATTACCCAGAATCTACGGACAATTCGCAGCATCCCGCTTCGAATTGATTTAGAGGAAGCAATCGAGGTGCGCGGAGAGGCATTTATGCCACAAAAATCTTTTGCAGCGCTGAATGCTCAAAAAGAAGAAAACGGCGAAGCGCCTTTTGCGAATCCGCGTAATGCTGCAGCTGGGTCTTTGCGTCAGCTTGATCCGAAGATTGCTGCCAGCCGTAATTTGGACGTCTTTCTTTATGGTTCTGGACTATGGGAGACTAATAATTTGGATTCCCATAGCGGGCTGCTCGACTATTTGGAACAGCTAAGCTTTAAGACAAATAAAGAACGCCGACGCTGCCGTACAATCGAGGAAGTGCTCGCCTACGTCGAGGAATGGAGCGCCAAACGACGCGAATTAAGCTACGAAATCGATGGTATTGTAATCAAGGTGGACAAGCGGGAACAGCAGGATGAACTTGGCTTCACGGCTCGTACACCGCGTTGGGCAATTGCATACAAATTCCCAGCCGAAGAAGTGACCACAAAGCTATATGATATAGAGTTGAATGTAGGGCGCACAGGTGTCATCACACCAACAGCATTGCTGGAACCTGTCCGAGTGGCAGGAACGACAGTGCAGCGAGCAACACTGCATAATGAAGACCTGATTCGCGAGAAGGATATTCGTATCGGGGATACGGTAGTCATTAAAAAGGCCGGTGACATTATTCCAGAGGTTGTCCGTGTTGTTACAGATGCGCGTACAGGAGATGAGCAGGAATTCCATATGCCAGAGCACTGTCCGGAATGCGGCAGTGAAACAGTTCGTTTGGAAGAGGAAGTCGCTCTTCGCTGTATCAATCCGAACTGCCCGGCACAGCTTGTCGAAGGATTGATTCATTTTGTTTCCCGGAATGCCATGAATATTGATGGACTTGGAGAGAAGGTCATCATCCAGCTGTACCGCTCTGAATTAGTGCATACAATCGATGATTTGTATAAACTTGACCGTGACGCTTTGCTTGAACTGGAGCGCATGGGTGAAAAATCGGCTGATAACCTTCTTAAATCAATTGAAGCGTCTAAGGACAATTCTTTGGAGCGCTTGTTGTTCGGACTAGGCATCCGCTTTGTTGGAGCGAAAGCGGCGAAAACATTAGCGCAAGCATTTGAAACGATTGACAGACTGCAGCAGGCGACTGTTGAGGAACTTGTCGCTATTGATGAAATCGGAGAGAAAATGGCCGACTCCATTTATCAGCATTTCCAAGAAGACAAAGTAACGCAGCTGATTGAAGAGCTAAAAGCTGTAGGCGTCAACATGACCTATAAAGGTATCAAGCCACAGGAAGTAACAAGTGACAGCATTTTTAGCGGTAAGACAATTGTTTTGACCGGAAAAATGGAGGCTCTCACAAGACCAGAAGCGAAAGAGAAAATAGAGGCACTTGGTGGTATTGTCACAGGAAGTGTCAGCAAAAAAACAGACTTGCTGATTGCCGGCGAGGATGCTGGATCTAAATATGAAAAAGCAGAGAAGCTCGGTATAGAGATATGGGATGAAGCACGTTTGATCGAAGCGTTACAGGAATAGAGAGGAGAAACACATGAAGAAATTAGCAGGTGTTCTGTCTATAGGAGCACTCATATTGCTGGCAAGCTGCGGACCGTCTGGCGGCGGGGAAGAAGAAGTGAAGCAGGAAACGGCAGATGGCGGGGAAAAAACGTCCGTCGTTTCCAGCTACAATTTCTCAGACGAAGAATACAAGGTGCTGCTGCCTTATGAGAGCGGTAAATCTAAAGGCGTCGTCAACTATGAGACTAGTGCAGCTCGCGGAGTAATCATCAACCAAATTGCCAACCGATTGGATATCGATGAAGTCGAAGAGGGACTTCGCAACCATTCGAAGGATGTATTCAGTCCGGACGATTATTATTTCCGTGAAGGACAAATGCTCGATAGTGATACGCTTTATAGCTGGATCGGCCGTTATGCCAAAGCACAAAAGGACGATAAGGGCAAAACATCCGCTGATGAAGAAGCGAAGGAGCTTGGACTCAACCCAGAGCTAAATGAAGACAAAGCATCGGAGAAGGATTTCCGTGATAATCCGAAATACCTATCCCACATTCTAGAGCAGGATTATATGGTGGAGGACGAGAATGGTGATATCAAGCTAGGTGGAGTCTCCATTGCACTTGCGATGAAATCGGAATACCAGTTTACGACTGGTGGTAAAGGTCCTTACCGTGAGGAAATTCCTGAGGACAAGATGCTTGCACAGGCGAATGAAATGTCTAAGAAGATTGTCGAAAGAATGCGTGACATAGACGGCTTAAGTGAAGTTCCGATTCACATTACCGTTTACCAGGAAGCCAAGAAGGAATCTGTCGTGCCAGGTAACTTCGTTGCCGAAACTACAGTAGATAAAGGCAGCAGCTCAGTCGGCGATTGGGATAAAATCGACGAAGATAACGTCTTATTCCCTTCTGATGCTGCAAATGAAAACCACCCAGATGAAAGTCAATATATTTCCGCTTTCACAACTAAGGTGGCAAGCTTCTTCCCGAATTACACAGGAATGGTCGGCAGAGGTTTCTACCAAAATGACGAGCTTAAGAAACTGACGATCGATATCCCGATTCAATTTGAAGGGAACGCTGAAGTAGTTGCCTTCACACAATATGCTTACAGCCAGATTATGGATATCTTCCCGAACTATTATGATCTGGAAATCAACATCACTTCAAATGATCAGACAGAAGCAATCATTACGAGGGAGCATGATACGAAAGAACCTGAAGTTTACATCCTTAATTAAAGCAGCCATACAAAAAGAGACAAAAAATTGCATTATTAGACAAGACTAGGAAAGTATCACCAGGAAATAGGTAGAGAAGCACATGCTTCAATCCCTACTTTCCCAATATACTTAAAGCCGGGATGTGTTAGAATGAAAGCAGGAACACATCCCAGCAACGGTCTTGGGCACAAGCTCTTACGCAGAAAGAAATAACTATGTTTCGAGGTGTAGCCCAAATGGAAATAGGCCCTTTAATTAAACTACATAGAATCAAGCAGAATATGACGCAAGAAGACCTAGCAGCGGGCATTGTTTCAGAATCCTACCTGTCCAAAATCGAAAACCAGAAAACCGATGCTAGTCCAGAAGTCATCGCATTATTATGTGAACGACTCGGAATCCAGCTTAACGCGGAGAACGAGGATATGATTAAGGAAAAGGCTGAGGAATGGTACGGCATGCTTTACGAAGTGCATAATGCCGAAGAAAGAAGACAGCGGTTCCAGGAACTTGAAGCATTGTTCAAAGCAAACAATTCCGACCATGAGATGTTGTTCGAAATACAGAAGATCAGGTTTTTTTTGGTTGAGGGCAGAGTGCAGGAAGCGAAGGATCAAATTGAACGTTTAGAACAAGTTCAGAACTCATTTGATGCTTTACAAGCTTTTTATTGGAACAAATTTGTAGGCAATTATTATCACATGGAACTTTCTGAATTTACTAAAGCTCTTAGATTTTATCAAGAAGCCGAGTCTATTATGGACAAATTGGAACTCTTAGACGATGAAAAAGCAGATCTTCTATATGTGATAAGTATTTTACACAGTAAGTTGGTTAATGATCTCAGTGCTTTAGAATATGCCAACAAGGCATTAGCTATTTTTAGAAATAGTTATAAGTTTGTTCGATGTGCGCAATGCCATATAATCTTAGGTATATCTTATAGAAGGTTGCACATGCTTGAAGAAGCGATCAAACAATATAATTTAGCAAAGCATTTGGGTGAAATAACTGACAATAACGATGTAATACAGCTTACAAACCATAATCTAGGTTACTTACATTCTCGTGCAGGTAATTCTATCGAAGCGATTGAGTTCTATAAGACTGCATTTAATCTTAAAAATGTCCCTTTAAACTACAAATTAACTACAGTAACTTCTCTTATACGTGAGTATATCATTACTAAAGAGTTCGCAGAAGCTGAATCCTATATAGTTAAGGCTGAACAAATTATGGATGAGAACTCAATAGGGAGTAAGTTGGTAAAACTAGAAATAAAGGTCTTTAAAGCAATTTTAAATAAGGATCATCACCAATACGAAGATTTAGTTACAAATCACTTGATTCCATATTTGCTGGATCAAGAAGATAAAGTATACACAATAATCTATTCTAATATGATTGCAGCACATTATGAGGAAATAAAAAAATACAAAAATGCTGCTTACTATTATAAATTAGCAAGCAAATCTTATGAAGACTTGCTTAAAATATAAGGAGGAAAAATTATATGAAAAAATTAGTAATTGCTATTGCTGCTGTGGTTGCACTTGGCGCGGGCCTTCTATTATCTTCTTCTAACGAAATTAATACAGCGGATAATCAACCTAGTGCGTACACAATTATAAATCTACCATTCTAAGAAATGTAGCTTTTGCTACATTTTTTTCTTTTCCCAAGAAGGAGATTCCATTCCTTCGCCGAATATGTACATCATGTACTATTTCCCTTAAGTAAGACCCTCAATCGCCCGCTTTATTTTCGGATAAGGCGGGCTTTTTCTTTTTATTGTGCTAAGTTTCGTTTAGAGGTAAAAACGTGCTAAAATAGTTATATGTTATAGTCTGGTTGCTTTACGGCAGCTCCTTTTGCTATGATCATTTTTATATACATGTAAGGTGAATTTCGGAGGTGACAGTATGTCAGAGATTACGAAAGAACAGGTGTTGCATGTAGCGCATTTGGCGCGTCTTGCAATTACTGACGAAGAAGCAGAAAAAATGACGAAGGAACTTGATGCGATTATCGGGTATGCCGAGCTTTTGAATGAGCTTGATACTGATAATGTGGAGCCTACGACGCACGTGCTTGATTTGAAGAACGTTATGCGTGAGGATGAAGCGCGCAAGTGGATCGACCGGGAGGATGCATTGAAAAATGCACCGGATCAGAAAAATGGCCAGTTCCGTGTGCCGTCGATTTTGGACTGAGGAGGAAGATTATGTCTTTGTTTGATTATACATTGAAAGAATTGCAGGAAAAGCTACATAACAAAGAGATCACGGTAACGGATCTTGTGGATGCTTCCTATGCACGTATTAAAGAAGTAGACGATGAAGTGAAAGCTTTCTTGACGCTTGATGAAGAAAATGCGCGTGCAGCTGCTAAGGAATTGGACGAGCAGGGTGGCGACAACCCACTATTCGGTATTCCTATTGGTATTAAGGACAACATCGTAACAAAAGGTCTTCGTACAACTTGTGCGAGTAAGTTCCTTGATAACTTCACAGACCCGCTATACGATGCAACAGTCGTTTCCAAGCTAAAGGATAAGAAGACTGTTACAATCGGTAAACTGAACATGGATGAATTTGCGATGGGTTCTTCTAATGAAAACTCTGCTTACTTCACGACACGCAACCCTTGGAATACAGATTATGTTCCAGGCGGATCAAGTGGTGCGTCTGCAGCTGCTGTAGCAGCAGGAGAGGTATTCTTCTCCCTGGGATCTGATACAGGTGGTTCCATCCGTGAACCAGCTGCATTCTGTGGCGTAGTCGGCTTGAAGCCTACATACGGTCTTGTATCCCGTTTCGGTCTTGTTGCATTCGCATCATCTCTTGACCAAATCGGACCGATGACTCGTACGGTTGAAGATAACGCGCACTTGCTGCAAGCAATCGTAGGTCATGATGAAATGGATTCTACAAGTGCTGACGTAGAAATTCCGAACTACACAGAAGCTTTGAAACAAGATGTGAAAGGTTTGCGCATTGCCGTACCTTCCGAGTATCTTGGCGAAGGCGTTTCTGACGAAGTTCGTGAATCCATCAAAGCTGCACTAAAAGTGTATGAGGATCTTGGCGCAACTTGGGAAGAAGTTTCCCTGCCTCACTCTCGTTACGCAGTAGCAGCTTACTACTTGCTGTCTTCTTCTGAAGCATCAGCTAACTTAGCGCGTTTTGATGGCGTCCGCTATGGTGTTCGCTCTACACAAGCAGAAAACATGATCGATGTGTTTAAATATTCCCGCCGCGATGGTTTTGGTGAAGAAGTAAAACGCCGCATCATGCTTGGTACGTTCGCTCTTAGCTCCGGCTATTATGATGCTTATTATAAAAAAGCACAAAAAGCACGTACATTGATCAAAAACGACTTTGACAAAGTGTTCGAAGACTATGATGTCATCGTTGGACCAACAACTCCAACTCCAGCTTTCAAAGTTGGCGAAAAAGTAGAAGATCCATTGACAATGTACGCTACAGATATCCTGACAATCCCTGTAAACCTTGCTGGCGTACCAGGAATCTCCTTGCCTTGCGGATTCTCAAGCGAAGGGCTGCCGATTGGCTTGCAAATCATCGGGAAGCACTTTGATGAGGCGACGATCTACCGCGCTGCTCACGCATTCGAGCAAGCAACAGATCATCACAAACAGAAACCGGCATTGGGAGGCGTAAAAGGATGAATTTCGAAACTATCATCGGACTCGAAGTACACGTGGAGCTGAAAACGAAATCTAAGATTTTCAGTCCGAGCCCAAATGCATTCGGTGCTGCACCAAATGAAAACACCAACCCAATCGACCTTGGGTACCCAGGTGTGCTTCCTGTCTTAAATAAAGAAGCAGTAAACTTTGCTATGAAAGCAGCGATGGCACTGAACTGTGAAATCGCGACACATACAAAATTCGACCGGAAGAACTACTTCTATCCGGATAACCCGAAAGCTTACCAGATTTCTCAATTCGATCAGCCGATCGGAGAGAATGGCTGGATCGAAATTGAAGTAGACGGGTATACAAAGAAAATCGGTATCACACGTATTCATATGGAAGAGGATGCTGGTAAACTGTCTCACACAGGCGACGGCTACTCCCTTGTCGATTACAACCGTCAAGGAACACCATTGATCGAAATTGTTTCCGAGCCAGATCTTCGTACACCTGCTGAAGCGTATGCTTACTTAGAGAAGATTCGCAACATCATCCAATACACAGGCGTATCTGACGTGAAAATGGAAGAAGGTTCCCTTCGCTGTGACGCCAACATTTCCCTTCGTCCAATCGGACAAGAGAAATTTGGTACAAAAGCAGAGCTGAAGAACTTAAACAGTTTCACATTCGTGCAAAAAGGTCTTGAATTCGAAGAGAAACGCCAGCAGAAGGTTTTGCTTGCTGGAGGAGAAATCCTGCAGGAAACACGCCGTTATGATGAGTCTACAAAAGAGACAATCCTAATGCGTATCAAAGAAGGATCTGACGATTACCGTTACTTCCCAGAGCCGGATCTTGTACCATTGTACATTGACGACGCTTGGAAGGAACGCGTCCGTGCATCCATCCCTGAACTTCCAGATGCTCGTAAAGCCCGCTATGTAAACGAGCTAGGCTTACCAGCATATGATGCAATGGTATTGACGCTAAGCGTTGAAATGTCCGACTTCTTCGAAGCTACATTGAAAGCTGATGCTGATCCAAAAGCTGCTTCTAACTGGCTGATGGGTGAGGTTTCTGCATACTTGAACAAGCAGCAGAAAGACCTTTCTGATACAGCTCTAACGCCAGAAGGACTAGCTAAGATGATTACATTGATTGAAGATGGCACACTTTCCTCTAAATTGGCGAAGAAAGTATTCGCGGAGCTTATTGAAAATGGTGGCGATCCAGAGCAGATCGTAAAAGATAAAGGACTTGTCCAAATCTCTGATGAAGGTCAGCTAACTGAAATCATCTCAAGCATCCTTGATCAGAACGAACAATCTGTCGTTGACTTCAAGAACGGGAAAGACCGTGCACTCGGCTTCCTAGTCGGCCAAGTTATGAAACAGACTAAAGGTCAAGCCAACCCGCCGATGGTAAACAAAATCCTGATTGCGGAAATGAATAAGCGCTAACTAGAAAATCCCGCCTTTTGGCGGGATTTTTTTATGTATTGAACTTTTTAATACCAACTTCTAATTGATTCAAGCTTTGGTAGAATATAAGAAAAGGAGGGTGGCAAGATGGTTCAGTCAATTGATCCTAACAGTCATCAGAAACTGCCTTATCACTTTTATCAGGGTACTAATACGAAAACTCCGATACTTGTCATATATCACGGATGGGCAGGCAGTACTACCGGATATTATGACTTAGCAGAAGAGCTCCAGGAACTAGGATATACGGTAGTTTTACCTGACATGGTCCATCATGACAGCAGAGGGACCATAGAAAATTACTTCGACATAAGTACTCGTCAGCGCATGTTCTGGGGTACAGTATTTCAGACAATCGATGAATTCGATATATTGATAGCCGACTTGAAAGTGAATAAGAAGGACGTCCTTGTCATTGGCAGTTCTATGGGCGGCTTTATAGCAAGTAGTATTTTTGCAAAGAATACTGAAGTACAAGGTTTGGTAAACGTGAATGGATCAGGCACCTTTGTAATTACAGATGATTTTTTCAGAAAAACAGACGGAAGAGGAGAATTGTCTGGCAAGGAGAGAGCAGTGTTAGAAACGTACGATCCGATACTTTACGCATATAGCGGAAAGCCTGTATTGCTTATGCATGGAGATAGTGATCAAACTATCGATATCTCTGGGCAGTATGCTTATTATGCGTACTGTAGCAGTCCCGATGTTACCTTTGATATTTACAACGAAGTCAATCATCAGTTTTCGGAGGATATGGTAGATGGACTCAAGTTTTGGCTGAGCGAAAACTTCAGTTGAAAAAATGGGCGCTTGTTCGTAAGGAAGCACCCATTCGACCTATTTTACATATCCAAGAACAAATCCATCATAACCTTTACTTCCGACTGTCTGAACAGCTGTAGCTTCAATGCGAGGTTCGGTTGAGAGTAGTTTTAGGAATTGCTGTACGCCTAGGACACGTTCGTCAGTGCTTTGCTCATTGGCTACTTCGCCTTCGCGGACTACATTATCAGCAACAATGACTGCTCCAGGTGCCGCTAGCTTGATAGCCCATTTAAGGTATTCTGGATAACTTTGTTTATCGGCGTCGAGGAAGATGAAATCAAAAACGTTTTTCTGCTCATTATAGAGTTCTGGCAGTGTGTCATTTGCATTACCGACGACTACTTCAGCTTTATCCTCCAGTCCAGCTGTGGCAATGTTGCTTCGTGCTACTTCTGCAAAATAGGGATGGGCTTCCAGGGTATACAGTTTTCCAGAAGCTGGAAGGGCTTTAGCGAGCCAAATCGTGCTGTAACCGCCAAGGGTGCCGATTTCCAGGATGTGCTTAGCTCCTTTGATTTTCGCCAGTAAATGCAATAGTCTTCCTTGTAAGGGAGATACATCAATCTGCGGCAGTTCTGCTTCTTGATTTGCTTCCAGTACATAGCTATGATCCTCTTCGGCAGGCAGCAAGCTATTCAAAAACACAGTATCTACGTCGCTCCATTTGTTTTCCATAACATTCATCTCCTCCTCTTCTCCCTATATAGTTTAGTGAATGAGTAGAAAAAAATATAAAAAATTCACTTTGTTAGCATTACAGAATAAAAGGGCGGAACATCAATATATATTAGAGAAAAGATAGGAATATGCCAATTGCATAGTTGCGGAACGGAAATATAATATGAAGAAGCAAATAAAGTGACGTCTATTACCACACTTGGCAAAAGCCAAGGAATTTCCTGAAACCGGGTTAAAAGGGGCATATTATTCCTATACTGATCGAGATAGGCTTCCAGCAGCGGGCAAAGACCTTTTCAAAATAGGAAAAAAAAGCTATGATAAGACTTGGACAATGTGAACGTAAGGTTTGGTAGGAGGCAATACAATGAAACGGGCTCGGATCATTTACAACCCAACATCAGGTAAAGAAGCGTTCAGACGCGAACTCCCAGATGTATTAGAAATTTTTGAAAAGGCAGGCTATGAAACTTCGACGCATGCGACCACATGTGAAGGAGATGCAACGGCGGCAGCGCGCTTGGCAGTAGAGCGCGGCTACGATCTTGTCGTTGCATGCGGCGGGGACGGTACTGTCAACGAGGTCGTATCAGGCTTGGCGGAACAGCCAAACCGGCCAAAGCTCGGCATAATTCCAGTCGGTACGACGAATGATTTAGCTCGTGCACTATTTATTCCGCGTAATATTAAGCGAGCAGCTGAGATCATTGTGGAAGGCAAGACTCGCAAGCTCGATATCGGTAAGGTCAATGACCATTACTTTATGAATATCGCTGGCGGAGGGAAGCTGACAGAGCTTACTTATGATGTTCCAAGCAAGACGAAGACAATGCTTGGGCAGATGGCCTATTATTTAAAAGGCATCGAAATGCTGCCATCTCTTCGTCCAATCAAGGTTGAAATTGAGTATGATGGCAAATGGTTCGAGGATGAGATCATGCTTTTCCTTGTGTCTAATACAAACTCTGTCGGCGGCTTCGAGAAGCTCGCACCGGACGCGCTGTTGGATGATGGATTGTTCGATTTGGTAATCTTACGCAAAACGAATATAGCTGAATTCATCCGCATCGCTTCCTTGGCAATCAGAGGAGCCCATTTGGATCATGACCTTATTTTTTATACAAGAGCGAACCGGATTAAGGTAAAACCTGCTGATAAGATGCAGTTGAACATCGATGGCGAATACGGTGGTTTATTGCCAGGTGAATTCGTCAATCTGCATCAGCACATTGAATACTTCGTTACAGAAGAATTCATCCAGAAACAAGATAGCTTAGTTGACTAAGCTGTCTTGTTTCTTTTTTCGACATATTTCCCGGGTAATAGACCTAGATTTCTGATTTCAGCCACAATGTGATACAATCTTGAAAGCAAAAACAAAAAGGACGATGAAAATGGCAAAATTAGCGCCACCAGTTGAAAAGAACCAAACAATTGAACTGACCTTCGAAGACCTGACGCATGATGGAGACGGTGTCGGTAAAGTAGACGGCTATCCATTGTTTGTACCATATGCACTGCCAGGTGAAACAGCACAAGTGAAAGTAATCAAGACAAAGAAAAACTTTGGCTTCGGAAAGCTTATGGAAATAACCAAGCCAAGTCCAGCTCGAGTAGAACCACCATGCAATGTTTACATCCAATGCGGCGGATGCCAGCTTCAACATATGAGCTACCAGCTGCAGTTAGAGATGAAACAAAAGCAAGTACAAAACGCGATGAAGAAAATCGGTCATCTGGAGCATGTACCAGTACATCCGGCACTTGGTATGGACGATCCATGGCGCTACCGAAACAAAATTCAAATTCCGACAGCAGAACGCAATGGCGAAATGATTACCGGATTTTATCGTAAACGTAGTCATGACATCATTGATGACATGGAAACTTGTGTTATTCAAGATGAAGTGAATGACCGAATGGTAGAGGCTGTTCGTCGCATCGCCAGCCGTCTTGGTATCTCTGCATACAATGAAGAAACGCATCGCGGTGACCTGCGCCACATCATGGTCCGTACTGGCCAACAGACTAACGAGACGATGATTGTGCTCGTCACTCGCATGAATGAACTGCCATATGCAAAAGAACTCGTGGCTGAATTACATGAGACGTACCCGCAAATCAAGTCTATCGTGCAGAACATTAATAAGGAACGCACGAACGTAATTCTTGGCCGTAAAACAAAGCTTCTATGGGGAGAAGAATACATCTACGATACAATCGGAGATATTAAATTCGCCATTTCAGCACAATCTTTCTACCAAGTTAATCCTGCACAAACGAAAGTATTGTACGACCAAGCACTGGCATATGCCAACTTGAGCGGTAATGAAACTGTTATCGACGCTTACTCTGGAATCGGTACGATCTCACTATTCCTTGCACAGAAAGCAAAGAAAGTTTACGGTGTTGAAATTGTGCCGCAAGCAGTATCTGACGCTAAAATGAACGCCAAGCTTAACCACATGGACAACGCTGAATTCTACGTCGGCAAAGCTGAAGAAGTGATGCCATGGTGGAAAGCACAAGGCCTCAACCCTGACGTTATCGTCGTCGACCCGCCACGTAAAGGCTGTGAAGAAGATCTGCTTCAAGCTATGATCGACATGAAGCCAAAACGTATTGTTTATGTAAGTTGTAACCCAAGCACGCTCGCTCGTGACCTACGCTACCTTGAAGACGGTGGTTTTGAGACGAAGCAAGTACAGCCTGTTGATATGTTCCCTCAGACTGGCCATATTGAGTGTGTGGCGGAGATTGAGTTGAAGGTGTCTAACTAAAATAAACATTTCTCAGTAAAAATAAACTTTTCCTAATAAGACCTGGATTTCGGTAAAATAAACAATTCCGATTTCCAGGTCATTTTCGTGTGCAGCTCTTTTCCTTACTGGATTTTCTCGATATTCTCTTCATTAATCTAAACAGCTGGGTTTTATTAACTCATTTTTGTATACTTTTAGACTATAGCTATCCATTATTGGAGGTAAGGCTAGATGAGACTGAAAACGTTCATCGTACTAATCTTAATAACATTAATTGTAGGAGGGTGCGGTATGAGTAATGAAAATAATTCGGTGTCACCATCTGAGATGAATGCCAATGAACTGCCAGATGTACCGGCATTACAAGATGAATTTACACGTGATTTCTTAAGCTCCACGGAACAAACAAAAGAAGGTTATTATTCATTAGAATCTGGTTCTAAGGGTTTTAATATGGACTTTCCTGAGGATATGATTATTGGAGAAAGAAGTTACAATATTGCTCCTGAAAATAGAAGTGAGACTATTGTAATTCAATATCCTAGTGAATCTATTAAAAACAGAAAAGCATTTATTAATATGCGAATTAATTATTACAATTCTTATTTAAGCGTAGAGCACAGCAAGGAACAGATGATGAAGAGTTCAGGTAGGGTGCTGGAATTTAAGGAAATTGAATCTCCTCACGAGAACCAGCTTTTGGAGATAGCAGAGTATGAGGACGAAGCGCTTCTAGTATTAGCGCCGATTATTTGGTCAGAAGATGGAAGGATGATTGTAATCCATACAACGGTTAACTGCAAAGAAAACGTAGAAAAGGATCTATGCTTACAATCAAAAGAAGAGCAAAAACAAAAAGCAATCGTAATGCTGAAATCAATTGTGTTTATGTGAAACTTGAAATGTTCGGTAAATCCTGCGCTGCTGCTAAATTTTGCAGAAGGGAGATTTGTAAGATTTTTAAAATAGATCGGCTTCTATATTTATTGTAAAAAGATAGCGGGCATTTTATACCTGCGCCTAAAGAAGCGTTTTTGGAAAATTAATCTAAACAACTAGGATTTAATAACTCATTTTTGTATACTTTGAGGGACTATAGCTATCCATTATTGGAGGTAAGGCTAGATGAGACTGAAAACGTTCATCGTACTAATCTTAATAACATTAATTGTAGGAGGGTGCGGTATGAGTAATGAAAATAATTCGGTGTATCCATCTGAGATGAATGCGAATGAACTGCCAGATGTACCGGCATTTCAAGATGAATTTACGAGTGAGTTTTTACAATCTGTGGATCCTGTTAAAAGCGGATATTATCCTTTTAGATCCGGGACGGAAAGTTTTACGATGTCTTTCCCAGAGGATTTTACTATTGATAAAAGAAGTTACAATGTGGGACCGGAAAATAATAGTGAGTTTATATCAATGTCTCAAACTGATGAGCGAAAAGAAGCTTTTGTGAATCATAGAATAGATTATATTAATTATATGTCCGACCCTGAAAACAGTAGAGAACGAATGAGAAACAGTTCAGGTCAAAAATTAGAGTTTGAAGAAATTAATACAGATTTCAAAAACCAACACCTAGAAGTTGCAGAATATGAGAGTGGTCCTTTTAGCGTTATAGCTACCCTTATATGGAACGAAAATAATAATCAAGGTATTACAATATTTAGTGACATTGATTGCAGAGAAGACTTAAATGAGAATCAATGTTTGAAAGCAAAAGACACCCAGCGAGAATCAATTATGGATATGATTAAATCAATACAATTTTCTACAATTGAAGAAAGTGAGTGATTGTATTGGGTATGCATTTTTTAGAATCTCCTGAAATTAAAGCCAGATTAATTGATATAGAGTATGGAGACTTGGGACCGGAGGAGTTGGAAAATAAGATACGGCAGATGTATCTCGAAGAAACAGGCAAACTATTTGAAGGAAAAATAGATATCTTTCATTCTTCAGACGCCAAAAGTAAATCTATAGATAAATCCTACTATGATGGCACAGCTATTAAAATAAGTAATGACGGACAAGAAGAGCTATACGTGATATCTCAAGGAACTCAAGGTGGAGAAGATTGGTTATATAATCTTAAATCTATGCTGGCAGGTCAAACAGCAGAGCAAGCTGAGGCAGCAAACGAATTTGTGATTGAAGCGAAAGAACATTTTCAAGTTAATGATATTAAAACATATGGGTTATCACATTCCTTAGGTCACAATAATAATACTGTATCTTATTTAGCTTTTGATACATTTGATGAAGTATTTAGTATAAATGGGGCACAGCCGAATTATTATGAATTGTTTCAAGTTGATAGTAAATTTAACTACGCAGTTCGAAGCGAGTTCAATATTAGGAATAACCAAGAGATTTACGATATACAACCTCAGAGATTAAATGACTTCGCAATGCAATACTATCAGGATAAAGAAAAAAACATCCACCAAATCATCTCAAAAGACGATCCGCTCTACGCAGCAAGCGCGGTTCGCGGCTTCTTTACCTTAGGCAATGTGACGATGATGGATACCAATCCTGATACACCAGGTCTACGTGAATTGATGGAAGAAATCCCCGATGATGTAGTAAAGAATTTTCAGGATCTGGCAATTGATTTTGCTGTAGGGTCTGAGAAGGGTGGTACAAACGGTGGGGTTGAAGCATTATTAGGAGTGGATTTAAAGGAATTCGAGGGTATCGACGGTTTCTGGAGCGGGGCAGGCTTTTATTTCACTCATTCATCAGAAATAGATACCATGATTAGATCCTTAGAAGAAAAGGTCCCTACCCTTTTGGATAAGTTAACGCCCATAACAGAAAATTCGGAGGAAATCTTCGGTAGCTTATATGAAGCAGAATATATAACGAAGAAACAGAAAGATGTCATGATTGAGGAGATAGCAATAATCGAACAAGAACTGCAAGAAATAAACGAGACTATCGGGAGAAATGTAAATATCCGTGATTCAGGAAACCCCAACGCTGTATTCGGCGGAGACATAGGGGCGGGATTAAAAATTTACTTTGATCATGTAAAAGTTATTATGGAGAGTGTTGATCGAATAAAAGAAAGCGGTATTCTGGACAATCTGAGTGCCATTACAGACAGTCACAGCATCTCTGAATTGCTTTCTGTCATGTCAGACGGCAAGAAAGGCTACTTAGGCACCGATATGGTGTACACTGCAACAAAAGGCGAAGGCGAGCCTATTCAAGTTAATATCTCCGCGGCACTCCGCATGTATCAGCAATCTCTCCCCATCTTAGAGGCAAAAGCAGCAAAGATCAGTGAACTGGAACAGACCATTCATGATGAATTGGATAAGTCTTACAAAGATGAAGAACGAAAAGTACGGGACGAAATTGATCAAATGGAAGGCAGTCCGGGTACTTACAAATTTCTGCTGAGTAAGCATGGCTATTATCCAACGTTTATGAAAGAGATGAAGAAGATATCTGTACATGAGATCTTCCCGCCGCTTGAGAATAATGATTTTGAAGAACAGCTGGCAGAGCTTACTAAAACAGTCGAAACGGGATATGTTTATATCGAGAATTACCGTAAATCCATACAGGACTTGTTTGAAGAAGAAGAACAACTGTCGCAATTATTCGATTTATCGAGGAGGATATAGATGCCGCAGTTCACATTCACTGTCACAGAGCAGTTGCTTCCGAATGAAGATTATACGTATAAAAAGCAAACCTTGCGAAAACTTGTGGAAGACATCCAAGGTAACGATGATGAGTTTTATACATTAGTCAACAATATCATCGTTGGAGAAGATCAAAAAGGGAAAATCATCGAAGCAATGAAAAAAGAGACGAATCAGCGCAAGGATCACAGCGAGGAACTTTTTAAAGATGTGTTCGAAAAGATAAATAAAGCTGTCAACTCCTTTAATGAGCAAGTGGAAGAAATAAAGGAACAGCGTCTTTCCGTGACCTATGAGGATCTCACAGGAGAAAAAGACTTTGCGCTCTAAAAAGAGGCAAAGCCTTTTTTGTGTTGAAAATATTTGTTGTCGTTTTCCAGCCGTAATAATCACCATTTGCTTCCTGCCACATCTATCAGTTTACCCTGCCCTCAACTATATTCTTAACCTTTATAACCTTTTCAGCCTTCGTAGCCCAGCTTAATGTGCTTGTAAACATATCAAATATGCTTAGTCTTCTTTGGTTGGAAATTGTTCGAAAAAATACGGAATTTTACATTTATTTGGCTACCAATAATAACTTGTCTCAATAGACAAAAATCTTTGCCAAGAGTAATTTTCAGCTACTTAATTATATTTTCCTATTAACAAACTAGGATATCCTTATGAATTTTGAATTTTCTTTTATGTTATAATTTAGGACAAATCTCATTAATTAGGGGGTTGGCGCAATAATATCTTTCCTACTATTCTACGTTTTTGTACCGCCTGTATGCTTGTTATTACACGAATTTGGACATGGTATTGCGGTTATATTATCGTCTAAATCTCATGCTAGAATCTATTTAGGACGTTCTAATGAAGAGAATAAACGAAATTTTAGTATAGGAAGGCTGCATTTTCATATTCATTGGGCTTTCATTGGTTTTTGTAGTTGGGATGGTAATCTAAATAAACGACAAAGAATTATCGCCTTAGCAGGTGGTCCAATAATGTCTTTTCTACTTATTTGCTTACTTATATTTCTAAAACAGGAGGTTTCTCAAATAGCTATACATCCTCTTATAAATGGGGCAATACTCTGTAATATAATTGTTTTTGCTGGATCAGTTATGCCTTTTCCTTATCCTCGTTGGTCTGGTTCTTTAGGGAATTATCCATCCGACGGGTTACAATTGTTACGTATATTGAGAGAGAGATAATGTATAAAAGATAAACTATTTCAATAAGAGAAATGTCAGTTCTTTATTTCGTTATACTAATATGTATCCAAGTCGCCCATTGCAATGCACCATAATAAATGGATCAGGAGGAAAGCCAAAATGCTAAACAAAGTCAAAAATAATTTAATCGTATCCTGTCAATCCTTACCAGAAGAACCCCTGCATAGTTCATTCATCATGTCCAAAATGGCATTAGCTGCAAAGCAAGGTGGAGCAAAAGGTATACGGGCAAATTCTAAAGCAGACATCTTAGAAATAAAAAAAGAAGTGAAACTGCCAGTCGTCGGAATAGTGAAGCGTGATTATAAAGATTCCTCCGTATACATCACCCCGACATATCAAGAGATCGATGAGCTGCTGGAAAGCGGATGTGAAATGATCGCTATGGATGCTACAGAAAGAAGAAGACCTGAGGGCGTTGAATTAGAAGAATTAGTACGGTATGTTCGAGAAAAGAATCCATCGATACAATTAATGGCGGACATTGCTATTTTAGAGGATGCTATACAAGCTGATCAGCTTGGCTTTGATTGTGTGTCGACTACATTGTATGGCTATACGGAGGAAACAAAGAATAAGAAGCTTTATGAAAACGATTTTGAGTTTTTAAAAGAAGTAATTGAGAGTGTTAGTATTCCTGTCATTGCTGAAGGCAATGTCATAACACCTGAAATGGCTAAACGCTGTTTGCAACTTGGTGCGTATTCAGTTGTGGTCGGTGGTGCGATTACCAGACCGCAGCAGATTACCGAACGGTTTGTAGAGACATTAAATTGAAGGCTTAAGTGTACATATATATTTGAAATAAAGACCTGGATTTCGGTAAGATAATTATCTCCGTTTTCCAGGTCTTTTGCGTGCATCTATCTATTATTCAGTTTTCTTTGCACTTTTTCCTGGATAATAGTAAAATAAAATGTTGTAATTTTAACTGTATTTTATATGTAATGCTTAAGCATGTTATAAGCTAAAAGAAACAGAGGCAGTTTGCTCTTTTAATAATATTAGATCTGGTAATTATAATGAGAGGATTTTATATATGAAAGATAATTTCTGGCGTGATTTACCACGACCATTTTTTGTATTAGCACCGATGGAAGATGTGACGGATGTTGTATTCCGTCATGTAGTGAGTAAAGCTGGTAGACCTGATGTGTTCTTTACGGAGTTTACAAACTCGGAAAGTTACTGTCATCCAGATGGAAAGGACAGTGTACGTGGTCGTTTGACTTTCACTGAAGATGAACAGCCAATGGTTGCTCATATATGGGGAGACAAGCCTGATAACTTTCGTGAGATGAGTATTGGTATGGCAGAGATGGGATTTAAGGGTCTAGATATCAATATGGGATGCCCTGTACCTAATGTTGCAGGAAATGGAAAGGGAAGCGGCCTTATTTGTCGTCCAGAGGTTGCTGCGGAACTGATTCAAGCTGCAAAAGCAGGCGGATTGCCAGTAAGCGTGAAGACAAGACTTGGTTACACAGATATAGATGAATATCGCGACTGGCTGACACATGTATTGAAGCAGGATATTGCTAATCTTTCTATTCATCTGCGAACGAGAGCAGAAATGAGTAAAGTAGATGCGCATTGGGAATTGATTCCGGAGATCAAGAAACTTCGTGATGAGATAGCACCAGATACACTTTTGACAATCAATGGGGATATTCCAGACCGTGAAACTGGCTTGAAACTCGCTGAACAGTACGGTGTTGACGGAGTTATGATTGGTCGCGGTATTTTTAAAAATCCTTTTGCCTTCGAAAAGGAGCCGAAAGAGCATAGCAGTAAGGAATTGCTTGATCTTTTGAGACTTCATTTGGACCTCCATGATGAACATTCGAAAACAGAAGCGCGTGCGTACAAGCCTCTTCCACGTTTCTTTAAAATTTATCTTCGTGGATTCAGAGGAGCAAGTGAATTAAGAAATCAATGCATGAACACGAAGTCAACGGATGAAGTGCGTGCACTGCTTGATGAGTTTGAGAGAAAGTATCTTGTTGAGGTGGAAGAGCAGTAGAAGTGTTTCAGGTAAAAAGAATTTGGCGCTAATCTGGTGTGATTCTTAAAAGTTAGAGTTTATAATAAGTAGTTAAATGGCTGGTATAATATCGGTATTGAACCGAATTATACCGGCCATTTTGTATTTCTAATAAGAGTAGGTGTCTTATACATGTTAATTCTCATATGCGGTATCGGTCACTTAATGGCTAGTCTTATACTCAAAACATCTGAATCAGGAAGTATTAACAGGATAGCAGGTTATCGAACAAAGCGATCAATGAAGAATGAAACTTTGTGGAAATTAGGGCAATCCTATGCTGCTAAGTTGCTAGTGTTTGCAGGAGTGATGCATATTGTCATTGGTGGGATAGTGTTATTGTTTTTCCGTTATGATAATGAGTTATATTTGTTTGTTGAATTACTGTGGGTGATTGTTTCTTTAGTCACGATATATGGTTTAACTGAATGGAATTTGAAGCAGAAAGATGAAGAAATGATTAATAAAAAAGACCGGTGATCCAGAATTATTTATTTCTGGATCGCCGGTCTTTTTGTACATTGTGTGTCCTTGTTAGAGTTGTTCATAGTTTAATTTATCGACATTCTAAAGGTATTGATGAAAATACAAGAGGTTCCTATTGACGTATGCTACTTAACTTAATTAACAAATATTTGAATCTGATATGGTGTCGTTATCGTAGACATATAATAATAGTTGGAGGTGTACAGTTGATAAAAAGTAAAAAAATGTTGTGGATAGCCATTCTTCTTTTTATTGTATCTGCAGTAATGAACTTTCCTTTTCCACATGCAATTCCTTATGGGGAGACAGTTGCACAAGTATTTAATTTTCCAATTCGTTCTGCGAATGGATGGCATTATGTAGGGATAGCATCACTTACTATATTTATTGCCAGTATATTTTTCCTTACAAGATCATTAAAGAAGTATCATATGCGCGCATTCTTACTTGCAATACTAATAGCTATTTTCGTACCTGCAATAATTCTCATTACTTATCAAAAAACTTTTGCAAAAGGTGTTGATGCAGTTTATTACAATGATGAGGTTAGTAACTGTCATTTTGAAATGGTTAATAAATCAACATTGATTGGTGACTGTAGGCTATCTTTTGAAAATTACAGTAGTAAAGATGTTCAATTCACTCTTGAATTTCATGAGGATTACTACTTTGAGGATGATGCTCCAATGGTAGCCCTCATGAATAATAAAGCTCCTTATGAGGTTGATTTAGGTGGGAAAGAGAAAAAAATCGTGAATTTAAAAACGGAAATCGATGTCTCTAATATGGAGAACCATATTGAAGGGGGTAGTGCATCAGGTGTAAATGTCATTATTAAGTCTGGTGAGAAGATGAGAAAACTATAATTTAAGAAAGTATTAATTTACAATTTAAAAAGAGCAGGATAATGCATCATCCTGCTCTGTAAAGACTAAATTCCACAGTCATTAAAGTAATTACATAATTGACTGTTTAAACGGTCTAATTGAATAACTTGCGAATGAGGGAGTCCATCTCTATTCGTCTTTTGGGTACACATCCAGCATGAACAATGCACTTTTCCTTTTGCAAAATAACCAGTATTGGGAACGTGCCATCCGTTATGTTTTGCAATTTTCGTTTTACGCTGAATGGCTCTTCCTTGATGATGCCGATAATATGCACGGCTTCTATTTTGTCTATATGGTTTCACTTGCCAACAACTCCTCGGGATAAGGCTCAGCCTGTAAAGGTCCCCAAAGGAAAAATAGACAATTACAGGCTGAGTATGATGGCAATAGACGTGGTGAGAAGATTCAAGCTAACCACCTCATAATATTGTTTTTTTATTATACAGCAAATCATACTATAGTCTTTAAATAATGGTTATTGCTTTTCCTCTGCAAACAATTGCTTCTTATCCCATTTTCCCCACTTATAATAAGAAAAAGAAAATATACTGCTAAGTATAAAACTAATTCCCATTCCTAATGCAATTCCGTTCTCCCCGACAAAAGCGGAGCAGATATATGTCAGCGGATAGCGGAGCAGCCAAAAGGATAAGATGTTCAAAATTAGTACTTGGTACATCGCACCTGAGCTTCGGACAATGCCGTTCAAGATAAAGTTAAGTCCGATAAATGGATAAAAGAATGCGATTATCTTTAAATAATCAGTCCCGAATGAAACGGCTGATTTCTCATCGATAAACAAACTGGTTAAAGGTTCTGCGAGTAGGAAGACAAGAACGGCAATTACAAGCATAATGGCTAGATTGAACAGAGCTCCGTACTTCGCTATTTCTTTTACCCTGTCCCAGCGGCCGATGCCGATATTTTGACCAGCCATACTGTTTACAGCTGTCCCCAATGCCATAGCAGGCAAGGTGATCAAGCTATCAATTCTTTGAGAGGCACCAAATCCGGCGACAACGGAACCACCGAAGGAATTGACCACACTCATTATGGCTGTTACACCAGCATAAATGACCATCATTTGTAATCCTGACGGAATGCCGAGCTTCAAAATAAGCAACACTTGTTCTTTTTTAGGTAAGAAGGGGATAGACAACGGAGCAAGTTTATTGCGAAGTATGTATCCTAAACCTAAAAGGAAAGCGACTGCTTGCGATAACACGGTAGCATAAGCTGCTCCTTGGATACCCCAGTCAAAGCCGATGAATAGCGGAACAAGTATTGTGTTCAGAATGACGGCGATGAAAACAAACTTTAAAGGAGTTTTACTATCTCCCAGAGCTCGTAAGACAGTACCGATAAAGTTGTATCCCATTAAAAATAGGATACCTATAAAGTTAACTTGCAAATAGGCCTTGGCTTCATCCACCATCTCAGCAGGTGTATCGAGCATGATGACAATTTGCCGGGAGAAAAGCAAACCGATAATACCAACAAATATGGATAATAATCCGAGTACGACAACAAAGGCATTTAAATAGTCTTTTACTCCTTTTGCATCTCCTCGTCCTCTTTGCTGGGACAAGACTGTCAAGGTGGTATTGTTAATTCCGATTATGAATGCAAGAACTGTTAACAGTACAGTGGAGGAGACGGTTACTGCACCAAGCGCATTCGCACCCAGAAGATTCCCTACCCAGAGACTGTCGATGAATTGATACGAAACCTGCAATAAGTTCGTAAGCATGATAGGTCCGGCAAAAGTGAAGAGTTGCTTCATTATCCGGCCTTCTGTAAAATCCTGTTGTACCAAAGTGATTGACACTTCCTATCTTTATGTATGGATGGATATCATGTGAGCAGTATACTGCTCTATACTAAGCTTTAGCGTATTCATTCCATTATAATATAAATGATAAATTAGGTTATAACACAGAACAGCAAACCGCACAAATGTCGTATCTTATTATGTCTGCATAACGCAATTGTTTCCGGAAATCCTAACTCTGAACAAGTTTAAATGAGGAGGGATATTCGATGGTCAAAGACTCATACGCACCTCGCGAGAAAAAGAATGGCGAAGGTAAGAAGCCGGATGAACAAAGAAGAGGAAAAGCGAGATCAAACACTCGTGGCGGAAGAAATTAATAGTAGTATTGGATAAAAGATCTAATGTATGTTTCTTTTTAACTAAATGATTATTGCTAATATAGACCCGGTATATGTGAGATGTTTTTTCATTATACTGGGTCTTTTACATGTAAATACAGGGTACCAAGAACTGGATTTTTTGCCTATTTCAATCACCATAACTCTTGTCTATACTTAGGTTGTTATTTTTATACACTTGTTTGAATTTTTAAACTAAATTAAACAGGAGGTATAGGGGATGGAGCAGTCGCAAAAAAATGGCTTTATCATGCGTTCTTTGAATGGTATTGAACGAGTCGGCAACAAGCTTCCTCATCCAGTTACGTTATTTTTCATGTTTGCAGCAGCAGTGGTTGTGTTATCAGCTATTTTTTCTGCTATTGGTGTCAGTGTTGATGACCCTCTAAATGAAGGAGAAATAATAGCGGTCAAAAACCTGCTGAACTCGGAAGGGATCTTATATCTATTTGAGAGTGCTGTTATTAACTTCACTAATTTTGCCCCGCTTGGAACCGTTTTGGTAACGATGCTGGGTATCGGGATCGCGGAACGGTCAGGATTAATTAGTGCGTCGCTTCGCGGCCTTGTTACGTCAGTTCCCCGGACACTGATGACGGCAGCTTTAGTTTTCGCCGGAGTGATGTCCAGTATGGCTGCGGATGCAGGCTATGTTGTATTAACGCCGCTAGGAGCAGTGTTGTTTGCTGGTCTTGGACGACATCCGTTGGCTGGACTAGCTGCAGCCTTTGCAGGAGTATCCGGCGGCTATAGCGCAAACCTTCTACTCACGTCGCTTGATCCGCTACTTGGCGGTATGACAAGAGATGCTGCAGCACTTATCGATCCTTTATATGCCGAGGGCATGAATTACGCAATGAATTATTACTTTATGTTCGCTTCTGTTTTCCTAATTACCATATTAGGCACATGGGTGACTGACAAAATTGTAGAACCACGACTTGGTACGTACAAAGGTGCTGTCCAAGGAGAGGTTAACTACTTAAAGCCTCTAGATAAAAGAGGATTATGGGGAGCGCTGATTGCCTTCCTTATAACTGTCGTGGGCATTGCTCTGCTGGTAATTCCGTCGTGGGGACCATTGCGCGCGGGTGAAAATAGTATTATCGATGCGCCATTCCTCAATACGCTTGTTCCAGTCATCTTGATCGTGTTCTTCATTCCAGGTCTTGTATACGGTCTTATTACAAAAGAGATCAAAAATGATAAAGATGTTGCCAATCAATTATCGGATACAATGGCAACGATGGGCTCCTACATCGTCCTTGCCTTCGCGGCAGCGCAATTTGTAGCTTATTTCAATGAATCGAATCTTGGTACTGTCCTCGCTGTAAGAGGTGCAGAGTTCATTGATGCCACAGGACTTACAGGCATACCTCTAATTCTAATCTTCGTCGCCGTCGCTTTTCTAATCGATCTGTTTATCGGAAGTGCCTCTGCTAAATGGGCTATCATGGCGCCTGTGTTTATTCCGATGATGATGCTGTCCGGATACTCACCTGAGTTCACACAGCTCGTATACAGAATAGCTGACTCAACCGCTAATATTATCTCCCCGCTGATGCCTTACTTTGCAATCGTCATTGCCTTCGCCCAGAAGTATGATAAAAAGGCCGGAATTGGAACGCTGATCTCAACAATGCTTCCGTACTCCATCGTCTTTACAATCGGATGGGTATTGATGATGCTGATTTGGATGTGGACTGGATTGCCGATAGGGCCTGGTACGCCAATCGAATATAGCCCGATTCCTTAAGGAGTCGGGTCTTTTTTTATTTGTAAGTATTAAGATATGCTTTGAGTAAAAAACTTTATCTGGCATCCTGCGGCAAAACGTGTTAAAAAAGTATAGGAATCATTTCAGAAAATTACCTTTCATTTAATTGAATAGATTAATAGATTCCTCATAAGAAGGGAGGAAAAATAATGAAGAAAACAACGAGAGTAATCCTCGATCCAAAAATCATGGACACAGAAATAATCCAGCTTGATAGTAAAGGGGCTGGCCAGGCAGTTGTATGGGTGGATAAAGGACAGGACAAGCTGCGAAAAGTGAAACTGACTGTCCCGAAGACGTTACCAGGCGAAAAAGTGCAGGCCACAGTCGCTTGGCCTCATGCGAAAAGATCCATAGCCGCTTTGGAGGAAGTCTTGGAGGCACATCCTGAAAGGGTTGCTGCACCATGTCCTCATTTTGATTTATGTGGCGGGTGCGCATGGCAGCACTGGCAATATGAAGGACAGTTAAAACATAAAACATCGCATGTTAAAGATGCTCTGTTAGAACAAGGTTTTGATCCGGAGCTTGTGAAAGAAACTATTGGTATGGAGAATCCTTGGCATTATCGTAATAAGATGGATTTTGCTTTTGCACCAGATGGTTCAATGGGATTACATGAACAGGGGAATTTCCGTAAGATTATCCCGCTTGAGACATGTTTGATTATGGAAGAAGACATGAAAGAAGTTGCTATGGAAGTTGCAAGCTGGGTTAAAGAGCAAGCATTAAGTGGTTATAACAAAGATACGCACGAGGGTCTGCTTCGGCATTTGATGGTAAGGCAGTCATTTGTTACAGGGGAAATTATGCTGGCAGTGTTTGCGACACAAGCACCAGAAGCAGCTTTGGCTCAGGCTGTTGAGCAGCTCAAGAAACGGATTGAACAAAATTACCCGAAGGTGAAAAGTCTATTGTGGCTTGTAAATACAGACTGGGCCGATAGTATCCAAGCGGAGGACATGCATCTATTGGCCGGACGTGATTTCATTTATGATGAAATCGGAGGCTATCGTTATCGTCTTTGGTTTGATACCTTTTTCCAGGTCAATCCAGTACAGGCGCAGAAGCTGATTGACACTGCTCTTGAAATGGCACAGCCGAAAAAAACAGAAACAATGCTTGAACTGTTTTGTGGAGTAGGAACCTTTTCACTTCCTTTTGCCAGCAAAGTTGAAAAACTTGCCGGCATTGAGATTGTAGAAAGTTCTATTGAATCTGCAAAACGTAATGCAGCCGACAACGGTATTTCCAATACCTATTTCCTCGCCGATAATGCTAGATTTGGAATGGATCAGGTCTTAGATAAATTTGGCACGCCGGACTTGCTGCTGTTGGATCCTCCACGATCTGGAGCCGGCGGAAAAGTAATGAGAAAGATCGGCCGATCTAAACCTAAGCGGATCGTTTATGTATCCTGTAATCCAGAAACATTTGCAGTCGATATTAAGGAACTAAATGAATTCGGTTATACATTGAAGGAAGTTCAGCCGGTTGATTTATTTCCGCATACAGTGCACGTAGAATGCGTTGCTGTACTAACTCTAAATTAAGCTAATAAAAAGGCAGATCACATAGAGCGAGTGATCTGCCTTTTTTCGTTATTTTGCTGGTAAGTCTTCAATTGAATCAATGTCCATGTAGGATGGTACAACAATACCATTTTTTGCACCTGTCAAATTTGTACCTAAATCAATGATATCATCCTTATACTGTTCAAAGAATGGCCCATGCGTTACTGGTAGCCAAGGAGCAACTGAAGCATCACCTTCTCCTTGGGCAATTGATTGGAATAAAACAGCTGGATCGACAGGGGTGACGGTTACCTCAAACCCTTGCTGTTCTAATACTTGCTTTATAACTTCACCGGAAGCTAGTTCTGAATCCCAAGGAGTAGCGACTAATTCAAACTCTTTTCCCTGTACCATATCTACGCCTTCCGTCCATTCCTTCACTTTATCTTGGTTTGTGTCAATCCATTTAGTTGCAGCTTCCGCAAATTCCATATCTTGTGCGTCATTCATCACAGCTTCCATGTCTTCTATCTCCCAGTTAAAACGATCAAGAACTTCATAGGCTTCAGGAAAATCTTCTTCTAAACCTGTTCGGACTATTGTATGTATACCTTCATCTCTTCCCATAGTACCCTTTGGATCTTCTAAGTATTTTAAATCGTATGAAGCAAACATCCAGTGCGGATTCCAGCCAACTATTACAATGGGCTCTTCATTATCAATGGCCGCACCTAACTCGGTTAACATGCCCGCAGTGGAGCTCTCAAAAAGTTCCCAGTCATTTAAGTTCTCATAACCAGCTATCGTATCTTCAGCAAGCCCCATTGCACCGGCTCCTGGTTCAATACCTGTAATTGTATAATCTAATTCGTCGCCTAAATTCGCAGCTTCGCTATTACTTTCAGAGCTGCCGCAGCCTGTTAAAACAAAAACAAAAGACAAGACTGATATGATACCGATTATTCTCTTCTTGATCAAAAAATCTTCCCCCTTCTCTTTATAAGCACAAGTATTATGTTAACTCATACAGAAAATACAGTAAATTCTATTAAAACTGTATAAATTGGTGTTTGCTGCTGTATAACAGCATTAGATGGATTAAGCTGTATCATCCATCTAAATACACCGTTATGGTTCGTTTTAAGGTGCTATTTGGATGGAATGGCTAAGAGGGGTTTCTTAGATAGTGCACTGAATAATGACGATCCTACCTCATGATAACTTGATGACTAAGTTGAAATGCGTAATTGGTTACTGATACTGGTATCTTTCCTGCGGAACAGCTTCATACTAAATTTTAGATGAAGTTTAAGGAGGCTGGAGAGTAATGAGCCAAGCAAAACTAGAAGTACATAATTCAAAAAAAATGAAGAAATTAAAAGATCAAGTCATCGTCATTACCGGGGCATCCAGTGGAATCGGACTAGTAACAGCCAGAATGGCAGCAAAAAAAGGTGCAAAATTGGTACTGGCTGCAAGAAATGAATCGGCGCTGCAGGAGATAACGGAAGAATTACAGCAGAATGGTCACGAAGCTGTTTATGTACGGGCGGATGTCGGCATCGAAGAAGATGTAAATAAAATTGCAGAAACAGCGATAGAAGTGTTCGGTCGCTTTGATACGTGGGTGAATAATGCGGGTGTAGGAATTTACGGAAACGCCATGGATGTAAGTAGTCAAGATATGAAACAACTCTTTTCTACGAACTTTTGGGGTATCGTTTATGGCTCAAGGCTGGCGGTACATCATTTCTGTAACCGTGAATATCCTGGGGCCTTAATTAATGTCGGCAGTATGTCTGGAGATGTGGGTACACCGTATCTGTCTACTTATGCAGCCTCTAAGTTCGCTGTACATGGATGGACGGAGAGCTTGCGAATGGAGCTTGAAAAAGAAAAGGCACCTGTTTCAATTACTTTAATCCATCCAGCAAGAATTGATACTCCTTATAGCGAGCATGCCAGAAGCTATCTTAAGCATCAGCCAGTTCATAAAGGAATGATCTATCCTCCAGAAGTAGTAGCAGAAGCAATTCTTTATGCTTCTGTGAATGAGAAAAGAGATATCTATGTTGGTTCACAGGCAAAGGCTATGCGATTATTTGGCACTAATTTTCCGGGATTTACAGATAAGGTAGTGGAGCTTGTTCTACCTCGGACGCAGTACGATAAGAAAAGACTATCAAATTTACCAGAGGAAAGTAACTTGTATCATGCCGGTTACGGATTGCATGAACGGGGCACGAATCTCGGATGGAAGCGAAAACGAAGTATGTTTGTGAAGGCGGCGAAACATCCGGTATTGCCCCGAGTTATAGTGGCTGGCATTTGTATATGGGCAGTGCTAAAAGTTAAGTAGACCTAACTCCAACTGTAAATAAATGATAATCTAACATTTAATCTTGTAATCCCTCAAAAATAACACTATAATTGTTCTTATTATAAAGACAGTTGTCCTTTTAGGGTGGACGAAACAAACTTCTCCCTTAGTACAGCATAAGATAGTGAGGGGATTTACATGAGAAATGCTTTGAAACTGTGGAATCGATTAAGCTTAGTGCAGCAAATTATTATTGGTCTTATTATTGGTATCATTCTAGCTTTAACGATTCCGGATGCTGCAAAGCCTGTTACAATTCTAGGTACTTTGTTTGTTGGTGCTTTAAAGGCAATTGCGCCAGTATTGGTGCTCTTCTTAGTTACAGCAGCTATCGCACAGCATAAAAAAGGTAAGCAGACAAATATGAAGTCGATCATCGTCTTGTATCTTGTCGGTACATTTGCTGCTGCAGTAGTAGGGGTAGTAGCGAGCTTCCTTTTCCCAACAGAATTATCACTGGCGAACAGCCCAGATGATGTTGCCGCTCCTGGCGGGATTACCGAAGTGCTGCAATCCTTATTGCTAAGTATTGTAGATAATCCGGTTAACGCCATTGTGAATGCAAATTATATCGGTATACTGGCTTGGGCGATATTATTCGGTTTAGCGCTTCGCAGTGCATCCGATGCAACGAAGACGGTCATTACCAACCTGTCTGACGCTGTGTCAAAAGTAGTTACTTGGGTGATCAAGCTTGCACCATTAGGTATCATGGGCCTTATATTCCAATCCATTTCGGAAAATGGATTGTCTTCCCTGCTAAGCTACGGAAAGCTGCTTGCAATATTACTTGGTTGTATGTTCTTTGTAGCTCTTGTTGTCAATCCGCTCATCGTATTTTTGCAAACTAGGCAGAATCCTTACCCGCTTGTGCTTATGTGCTTGAAGGAAAGTGGGATTACAGCATTCTTCACAAGGAGTTCTGCTGCCAATATCCCGGTAAATATGAAACTAAGTGAAAAACTTGGCTTGGATAAAGATACGTATTCTGTCTCCATTCCGCTAGGTGCAACAATCAATATGGCGGGTGCAGCAGTGACAATTTCGGTTTTGACTCTTGCTGCAGTTCACACGCTTAATATCCAAGTGGATATTTTAACTGCCATTATCCTTAGTGTCCTTGCAGCTATTAGTGCATGTGGTGCTTCCGGCGTTGCGGGCGGATCATTACTGTTGCTTCCGCTGACATGTAGTCTGTTCGGAATTCCTGCTGATGTAGCTATGCAAGTAGTAGGTGTGGGCTTCATCATCGGTGTTGTGCAGGATTCAGCGGAAACAGCGCTTAATTCTCATACTGATGTTGTCTTTACAGCATCAGCTGAATATAGGAAGAAACGCAAAGAAGAGAAGAAACTAAAGATAAACCAAACGGCATAATGTAAAACTGCATCTTAGATAAGATGCAGTTTTTATTTTGGAAAAAGAGAGGTGCTTCTTTGTTATAATTAGTTAAATTATGTAAGTATTCTAGAATAGTGAGGATTAGACATGGTTCATATAAGGAGAGTAAAGAAGAATGAGGAAACATTGCTTCATAACCTTAATTTATGAATTTAGTAAATACATTCCGGAGATTAAACTAGAAAAAGACTGCACGTATAAACCCTTTGAGTTAAGTGTGTACTGGGAAGAGAAAACACATCACGCTTACTTTATCTGTCTGGATGCTGAATCATCGGGTTTGCACTTATAGAAAGCTGTAAGGAGATAAATACGATACATGAATTCTTTATCCAAGCTGGTTATCAAGGGAAAGGATTTGGAAAAGTTGCTGCTAGAAAGCTTTTCGAAGCTTTTGACGGATACTGGAATATCTCTCAAATTGAAAAGAATCAACCAGCTCAAGCTTTTTGGAGGAATATAATTTCCGATATTACGAATGGAGAGATGGAGGAAGTGCACGAAAATAGGAAGTATGTTCAGAAGTTCCATACAAGTTCTCTCGTATGACAGCTTCTGATGAAAGGTCCTGTTATTCGGGAAGGAAAGCTACATTAATTGATTGAGAGAAGAAGCGTGCGATTTTGCACATGCTTCTTCTTTTTAATTTAAAAATCTGTTCGATGAAAATGATCTACAATATATTGCTGAAACTTCTCGGCAATAGGTGATAAAAACTTTCCTTCCATACTAGCGATACCGATGGTCCGTTCACACTTTGGTGAGCTTATACGAACCTTAGCTATTTTCGTTCGATCCAAGCTTTTAACATCAGGAAGGATGGAAATGCCCATTCCGGCTCCGACGAAACCGGCTATCGTCGTCACTTCTTCGCCTTCAAACATAATCTTAGGAACAATACCGACCTGATCGAAGATACTATCAATTGTTACGCGTAACGCGTAACCTTCCTCCATTAGGATAAAGGGCTCGTCTGCAATTTCTTCTAAAGTGATAGATTCTCGATTGGCCAACGGATGGTCTTTTGGGAAGAACAAGAAAAGCTCCTCCTGCCATAGTGGAGTCCAGGCCATTCTGGATTCCCCGGGGAATGATGCAAGCAGACAAAGATCCAGGTTTCCAGACTGCAGGTTTTCGAGCAGCCAATTGGAATGGTTTTGCTTCAAATGAAAACGGACGTGCGGGTATTCTTCTTTAAATGCAGCAATTATATTAGGCACGATTGTTGTGCCGAGTGTGTGTAAAAATCCAAGTGAGATTTCTCCTTTATCGGGATCGAGCAAAGACTGGATTTCGTCTTTTCCTTCCTGGAATTCTTTTAATATGAGATCGACTCGTTTTAATAATAGTTCTCCGTACTTATTCAGTTTAATTGTTCTGCCTTGGCGATCAAAAAGCGGTGTACCTATTTGGCTTTCCAATCGAGCAATTGAGCGGGAGAGAGCAGGTTGCGTGATGGATAGAATCTGAGCGGCTCTTGTAACATGCTGTTCACGTGCAAGTGTTTGGAAGTATTCGAGTTGTTCCCATTCCATGCTGTAAGCCTCCGTTTATGATGTATTACATAGAGTAATTAAAAACATATTTATTATGCATTATACATTATAGAGATGGAGTGTTACGATTTTTATAGTGGTACAAAGATAGGAAATCTGAGGAGGATTACCATGGAATACAGAATCGAGAAAGATACCTTTGGAGAAGTAAAGGTGCCAGCGGATAAATTCTGGGGTGCACAAACACAGCGAAGTAAAGAGAACTTTAAAATAGGATCAGAAAGAATGCCAGAGCGTGTAGTGAAAGCTTTCGCTATATTAAAGCGCAGTACGGCTATTGCCAATCAGCGCCTTGGAAATCTGGACAAAGAAAAAGCCGACGCTATTGTAACGGTCTGTGATGACATTCTTACAGGTAAGTATGATGATAATTTCCCGCTTGTTGTATGGCAGACAGGAAGCGGTACGCAAAGTAATATGAATATGAATGAAGTGGTTGCAAACCTTGCTACTGCATTGCTGAAAGAAAAAGGTTCAGATGCAGTAGTACATCCGAATGATGATGTTAACCGCAGTCAGAGCTCAAATGATACATTCCCGACGGCGATGCATGTTGCAGGTGTACTAGCTGTTTATGAACAGCTGCTTCCGGCGGTAGAACAGCTGCGTGACACGCTAAATAAAAAAGCGGAAACATTCCATAACATCGTGAAAATTGGTCGTACACATCTTCAGGATGCTACGCCGTTAACACTTGGACAGGAGATTAGTGGCTGGGTGCATATGCTGGATCGTTCCAAGGAAATGGTCGCAGAATCAACTGAGAAACTGCGTGCCTTGGCAATTGGCGGTACAGCAGTTGGTACAGGAATCAATGCGCATCCGCAGTTTGGTGAGACTGTAGCGAAAGAAATCACTCAGTTTACAGAGCAAGAATTCATCAGTTCATCAAATAAATTTCATGCTTTAACAAGCCATGATGAAATGACATATGCTCATGGTGCATTAAAAGCGCTTGCTGCTGACTTAATGAAAATTGCGAATGATGTACGCTGGCTGGCAAGTGGTCCTCGCTGTGGCATCGGCGAGATTATCATCCCTGCAAATGAGCCGGGCAGTTCTATTATGCCTGGGAAAGTTAACCCGACTCAATGTGAAGCATTGACTATGGTTGCAGCCCAAGTTATGGGGAATGACGCAACAATTGGATTTGCGGCAAGTCAGGGTAATTTTGAACTGAACGTATTCAAACCAGTTATCATCTATAACTTCCTGCAATCTGTGCAGCTACTAAGCGACAGCATGGTATCCTTCCATGATAACTGTGCAGTAGGCATTGAGCCGGATGAGCAAACAATCCAAGATAATTTAATGAATTCGTTAATGCTGGTAACCGCATTGAATCCACACATCGGATATGAAAATGCGGCGAAGATTGCGAAGCTTGCGCATAAGGAAGGCCTGACACTGAAAGAGGCTGCTGTTCAGCTTGAACTGCTCACAGAAGAGCAGTTTGATGAGATGGTGAAGCCGGAAGAGATGGTTAAACCGAATATTTAAAACACGAAAAAAACTAGTTACTTATTAGTAACTAGTTTTTTATTTACAATGAATACCCCGTCGACTGGAAGAAGAACTGGGACTGCTCGTAATTATACGATATACGCGAAAAATCAAACGGCACACCATTGTTCAAATAGAAGATTGTTTCCACGAATAGTTTTGGATCACCTGCAAGAAGTCCGAGATGCTGTGCTTCATCTTGATTCAGCTTCTGGATGTGCACGTACAAATCAGAGAAGCCGATTTTCGCGCCTAGTCCATTGCTGATGTAGTCAAAGATAGACCCGGTAGCAATTTCGTTATTCAGATAGGTGACGATTGCTTTGTTGTAATAGGATTCTTCGAGACAAAGTGTTTGTCCGTTGATATAACGGATTCGTTTGACGTAATAGACATCGTCTTCTGGATCTATTTTCAGGTTGAAGGCTACTTCTGCTGATGGTTTTCGGATATCGAGCTCGAGCACTTTCGCTGAAATGTCGAATCCGCTCAGCTCGTCACTGAAGCCTTGGTTCGAAAAGCTGATGTAGCCTTTCCGGTTGCGGCGGCGAACGAAGATGCCGCTGCCGCGTACTTGATAGACGAGTCCTTTTCGTTCAAGCAAGCTGAGAGCCTTGATGACGGTGCTTTTGCTTGTTTTATATTGGGACATCAAAGTTTCCAGCACAGGCAGCTTGGTGCCTTGCGGGAGATCATTCATCTCGATGTCCTGTTGGATTTCATTGGCAATCTGCTGATATTTAAGCATAGCTACAGTCCTTATTTGTTTAGATAGAGCGATTTTAGCACACTAAGTCTATAACGAAAACCCTACTCTTTTAAAATGCTCTATTAATTTTATTAGTTAACACTTGATAAATTGTACCGGTATAATTATAATGTAAGCGTATACTAAAGAAAAAGAGGTGTTTCAAGTGGCTGAAAAAGTAAGGGATTATCCAAAACTTGCTGGAGATATATTGGAGGCTGTCGGTGGTGAAGAAAATATTGTAAACGCTACCAGATGTGCGACGCGATTGCGCTTGGTACTTAAACGATCCAAGCCTTCTGCTAAACAAGAGGTTAATAGTCTTCCAGGTGTTATTACTGTGGTAGAAAACAATGGTCAGTTCCAAGTCGTTATCGGTCAGCATGTCGGTGAAGTATATGATGAGTTTGCTAAACTCGTAAACTTAGATACAGCCGATGACGAAGATGATAAGCCTAAAGGCTCGATCTTGAATCGTATTATTGCAACAATGTCTGCTGTATTTGCGCCATTCATCTATATATTGGCTGCTGCAGGTATTTTGCAAGGTGCACTTATTCTAATCAACTTGCCATTCCCAAGCTTTGCAGATACAAGTACGTATCAGGTAATAAGCTTTATATCTTGGGCGCCTTTTACTTTCTTGCCAATTTTCATTGCCATAACAGCTTCTAGACATTTCAAGTCGAACATGTATATTGCTGTTGCGGCTACTGCGGCACTTGTAAGCCCTGACTGGGCAACAATGGCAGCGAGCATTGGAGAAGGAAATAGCATGAGCTTCCTTGGCCTGCCGCTTACAGAGACAACTTATACGTCATCTGTTCTGCCGCCACTATTTCTAGTATGGATTCTTTCTTACTTGGAACGCTTCTTGAACAAACGGATCCATGAAGTGGTTCGTCCAATTATTGTGCCATTAATAAGTATTTTAGTGATGGTTCCGCTGACATTAGTTGTAATAGGACCAATCACGACATTAGGTGCAAACGGAATTGCGAACGGATACAACTTCTTAGCTGAATATGCACCATGGCTTGCAGGAGCAATCATCGGTGCCTTTTGGCAGGTTATCGTAATCTTCGGCGTACACTGGGGTATTACGCCGCTTGCGTTGGCGAACTATGATCTATACGGTCGTGATTCATTCCAGGCTTACCAAACGATTGCCGTTATTGCACAAGTCGGAGCTGTTATCGGCGTTATATTAAAAGCAAAAAGTAAAGAAGTGAAAAGGATTGGTACTTCTGCAGGTATCACCGGGATCTTCGGTATCACGGAACCAGCAATTTATGGTGTAACGCTGCGATTTAAGAAACCATTTATTATCGGCTGTATCTCTGGTGCAGTAGGAGCGATTGTCGCAAGTTTCTTCAATCCATTCTACTTTGCTTATGCGGGACTTCCAGGACCATTAACTATTGTAAATGGTATCAATTCAGAGTACCCAATGAGTATATGGGGCATTGTGATTGGGGTTGCAATCGCTATTGTACTGCCAATCATTTTAATCCAAATTTTCGGTTTCGGAGAAGATGCTGCAGAACAAGCTGACAGCACTGCAGCAGGTAAGGGAGAAGCGAAAGCAGAAGCTTCTGCAGCAGCAAACAATGAAGAAGTAGTTTATGCACCACTAAACGGTAGATTGCTTGCATTGGAAGAAGTACCGGACGAGGTGTTCGCTTCTGGAGCCATGGGCAAAGGCCTGGCTATTGAACCTAGTGAAAACAAAGTTCATGCGCCATTTGACGGAACCATTGTGATGCTCGCACCGACTAAGCATGCGATCGGTTTACGCTCTATGTCTGGTGCTGAAGTTTTGATTCATGTAGGCCTTGATACTGTGAAACTGAATGGCGAGCCATTCACACTGCATGTAAAAGAAGGAGACCGCGTGAAACAAGGGGATGTCTTGAGCGAGTTTGACAGTGAAGCAATTGAAGCTGCAGGTGTGCAGACAATTACACCTATCATTGTAACTAATCCAGCTAATTATAAAGAAATCATCATTGACGACACAGAGACAACGACACAAGGCAATGACTTGCTGACGGTTGTAAAATAGGAGGAGATAGATATGACTACATTACCGAAGGACTTCTTATGGGGCGGCGCTCTTGCCGCCCACCAATTCGAGGGTGGCTGGAACCAGGATGGCAAAGGCCCAAGCGTAATTGATGTATTGACTGCTGGTGCACATGGTGTGCCGCGGGAACTTACAGAAACGGTGGAAGCGGATAAATTCTATCCAAACCATGAGGCGATAGATTTCTATAACCGCTACAAAGAGGACGTTGCACTATTTGCAGAGATGGGTCTGAAGTGCTTGCGTACATCAATCGGCTGGACACGTATCTTTCCGAAGGGTGACGAAGCGGAGCCGAACGAAGCTGGCCTGAAGTTTTACGACGATCTTTTTGATGAACTATTAAAACATGGCATTGAACCAGTCATTACGTTATCCCATTTCGAAATGCCATTGCATTTGGCACGTGAGTTCGGCGGATTCCGCAGCAGAGAGGTTGCCCATCACTTTGTCCGATTCGCTGAAGTCTGCTTTAACCGTTACAAAGATAAGGTTAAGTACTGGATGACTTTCAACGAAATCAATAACAAAATGGATACCGATAATCCACTATTCCTTTGGACGAACTCTGGTGTCACAGTGAAAGAAGGCGAAAATGCACGCGAAGTGATGTACCAAGCTGGTCACCACGAGCTGCTTGCCAGTGCACTAGCTGTCAGCAAAGGAAAGGAAATCAATCCAGAATTCCAAATTGGCGCCATGGTATCACACGTGCCGATCTATCCTTACTCATCCAATCCAAACGATGTGATGCTGGCAGAGGAGCTGATGCGTGAGCGTTACTTCTTCCCGGATGTACATGTTCGCGGCTACTACCCAAGCTATGTGCTGAAGGAATTCGAACGGGAAGGCTATAACATCGTATTCGAAGATGGCGATGAAGAAATTCTTCGTAATGGTACGGTTGATTACCTTGGCTTCAGTTATTACATGAGTACAACTGTTAATAGTGAGAAAGAAGTGGAACAGAATACAAATAACACAAATGGCGGATTGGCTCAGAGTGTGGAAAATCCTTATATCAAGGCAAGTGACTGGGGCTGGTCGATCGATCCGACTGGTTTACGCTACACATTGAACCGCTTCTACGACCGTTACCAGATTCCATTGTTCATCGTTGAGAACGGCTTCGGCGCGATTGATACAGTGGAAGAGGACGGATCTATCCACGACCCGCAGCGCATCGATTATCTGCGCTCCCATGTGGAAGAACTTATGAAAGCTGTGAACTACGATGGTGTCGACCTGCTAGGCTATACGCCATGGGGCATCATCGATATCGTTTCCTTCACAACTGGTGAAATGAAGAAACGCTATGGCATGATCCACGTGGATCGTGATAATGAAGGAAATGGTAGCATGAAACGATCTAAAAAGGATTCGTTTGAGTGGTATAAGAATGTAATTAGTTCGAATGGAGAAGAGCTGTAAAATTAGAAGACCTTGGTTGGAGAGTACTCCTTCCGAGGTTTTTTATATGCATCTCACATTAAACACACTGAAGACATACCTGCAATGTATTCTGGTACAGCTTTAACTAGGAATAACTTGGAGGAATAAGCATGAATAAGCCAATGAAATGGATATTAACTATTGTTTTATCGAGTGTGGCAATATTAATAGCCGCTGGCATAACATTATACAATTTCATAGATGTAAATCTAAATGAATTAAATGGAAAGGGAACAGTAGTTAGCACTGTTGAATCACCTGGTAAACGCTATGTTGCGGAGATTAGACTAATAGATGAGAATGGCAACGCCACTACCCCTATAGGACAAGCCGTAAGTATTACATCTCAAAGTACAGACCAAAACCAACTTAAAAGTGAAACAATATATTGGGAGATACATTCAGATAGCGAAGTACCAAAAGTGAATTGGCTGGATGAAGATATTATTGAGATAAATAGAATTAAGATTGATGTAGATGATGAGGATACATATTACAACTGGCAAAATGAATAAGAAGAGACTAATTTTATGAGCCGAACCTTTATGGAGTGGCTCTTTTCTTATACAAAAATATCTTTTTTTAAATACTCAAGCTATTAATTTGTCAAAATAATTAGCAAACGTTATAATTCCTATGAATATCATCAGAATTATAGGTTATAAGAAATTGCTATTATTTAGGAGAGATGTGTGTTGGGTGATATAAATTATGAGTTGGGGATCGATATTGGGGGAACTTTTACCGATCTTACTTTAAAGGAAATAGATGGATCAGGCATTTGGAATGTAAAGACGCCTACTGTGCCTAAAGATCCGGCGAGCGGGATTTCCAATGGATTGCAGCTGCTCAAGGAAAAGGGCATTGATTTGACTAAAATATCTTATTTCGTGCATGGGATGACAATCGGACTGAATACGCTGCTGCAGCGAAATGGTGCAAGAATTGGCTTATTCGTAACAGAGGGTTTCCGAGATATTCTTTCAATCCAGCGTCTGCGTCTGCCAGTACCATATGATCTTCATTCGAGATTACCAGAAAGCCTAATTGAACGGCAGCATGTTTATCCTATTAAAGAACGGATGCAAGGCGACGGGGAAGTGTTCACGTCTCTGGATATGAACGATGTAGATCAGGCAATTGATCAAGCTGTCGAGGAAGGGTTAGAAGGTCTTGTTGTTTCTTTCTTACATAGTTATCGTAATCCAGCACATGAATTGCAGGTGGTGGAACGAATTAAGGAACGTGCACCGCATTTATATGTCGAGGCTTCATCATCTATTTGGACTGAGATGCGGGAATATGAGCGCACAGTCATTGCCGCAATGAACGTCTATATACAGCCAAACGTGAAGCGTTATTTTGAAACGCTGGTAGAACGGCTTGAGCAGGAAGGTATTCAAGCGAAGCCGTTCATCACTCAATCCAATGGCGGATTAATGGAAATTCATGCAGCTGCTGACCAGCCAGTTAAGACCCTGTTTTCAGGACCTGCTGCTGGAGTTATGGGAGCAGTTCAAGCAGCAGACGCATCAGGGATTGATAATGTCATCACCTTTGACGTAGGCGGAACAAGTGCAGATATTTCACTAATTGAAGGCGGCGAAATTCTCTACACTCAAACGAACGAATTGGGTGGACTGCCAACAATCCTTCCGTCTGTGGCTATTTATTCGATTGGGGCAGGCGGTGGTTCACTTGCATGGATTGATAAAGGCGGCATTTTGAAAGTTGGGCCGCTGTCAGCGGGATCTGATCCAGGACCTGCATGCTACGGCCGTGGAGAGGAACCGGCGCTTACAGATGCATTTCTTTTGAGTGGTTATTTGAATAGTGCTTCATTTGCTGGAGGAAACGTTGGCCTCAATCAAGATCGATCAGCCGCAGCTTTCCAGAAAATTGCTGACCATTTAGAAAGCAATGTACTGGAAGCAGCTGACCAGTCGATTCAAGTTGCTGTAGCAAATATGTTCACAGAGTTGAGCAATGTCTTAGAGCAGCACGGAATTGATCCGAACGACTTCAGCTTGATGGCCTTCGGCGGAGCTGGACCAGTACTTGCCAATATGGTCGCAGAGGAAATTCAGGCCAAGCAAGTGATCATACCTGCAAATCCAGGTAATCTTTGTGCACAAGGATCCTTGGCTGCAGACTTTGTTTATGATGCGATCACATCCAGACAGGTACTGCTGAAAGAAATGGACAAAGCGGAATGGTCTACGATCTTTACTGCGATGGAACAGGAAGCAACAGACTGGCTGAACCGTCAGCAAGTAGATGCTTTCCTTCAATCAACTCAGCTGCACCATACAATTGATGCGCGTTATAAAGGACAGGCATTTGAACTGGAAGTACCATTCCAGCTAGATTGGCTGGAAGCAGATCCAAGTTTAAAGCTCGCGGAAATTTTCCATGCACAGCACGAGCGGCTTTACGGACATAGCGATCCAAACGCTAGCATAGAACTGATGAATTTCAAAGTGCGCATTGTTGGAGAAACTGCTGCGAATAGTCATGCAGCCACTGTGATGAACGAGAATTCCCTGGAACCAGGCGAGCGTTCCGTTCGGATCAATGGACAGACTTACAGTGCAGCTATTGTTGATAGAACATCACTCCAGCCAGGTATGGAAATACAAGGACCAGCTATCATCGAGCAACAAGATACAACGACTGTCGTTCTGCCGAGCTGGAAAGCCAAAACAGACGAAGCAGGCAACTTGTTATTGGTAAGAAAGGAGATGAACTAATGCGTTCGAATCCCGCACAATTAGAGATTATGCGCAGTTATTTCAATGCGATTGCCACTGGAATGGGGCATGTCATCGAGCGGACAAGCTTCACAACGTTTGTAAAAGAATCCGCCGATTTTGCGACAGCACTTGCGACTCCGGAAGGCGAATTTTATATGTATCCGAAATCCGTCGGTGTAACGATTTTCCTTGGACTGAGTCTGCGTAAGGCGATTGAATCAGTAGGGGAAGAAATCGAGGAAGGCGATATTATCATCACAAATGATCCGTATACAACGGATGGTCTTGCCACCCATCTGCCGGATGTGCATGTGTTCAAGCCGATTTTCCATGATGGAAAATTGGTGAGCTATGCATGGGCATTCGTTCATGTTAGTGATGTTGGCGGTCTTGTGCCAGCTAGTATTTCTCCAACTGCGACAGATGTGCATCAGGAGGGATTGCGTATCCCGCCTGTGAAGCTGTATCGCAAAGGAAAGCCGAACAAAGATGTACTGGCATTTCTTCGTTTAAACAGCCGAGTAGCGGATTTGAATGAAGGAGATATCAATGCAATGGTTGCAAGCGTGAATACAGCTGAAAGCCGTTTGCATCGTATGATTGGCAAGTTTGGAGTGAATGCCGTACAAAATGGTATCGCCGATCTGCTGGAGCAAGCAGAATCACGATCACGGGAAGTTCTGCGTCAGATTCCTGATGGAGAGTATTCTTTTGCCGATTACTTGGATGACGACATGGTATCAGAAGTGCCGATTCGTCTTGCGGTTACACTGCGTGTGAAAGACGGAGAAATCACCCTTGATTTCTCAGACAGTGACCCGCAGACACAGACAGCTTTCAACTTGGTAACAAACGGGCAGAAGCATAGTTTTCTTTATCAAGGACTGATCAATTTCATTATTACATCTGATCCGCATATTCCGAATAATGGGGGCATTACGAGACCATTTTCTGTCATTGCTCCGAAGGGTACGCTAGTGAATCCTGCTTATCCCGCAGCAGTTGGTATCCGTCACTCGATTACGATGAGGATGTACAATGTGGTGCTTGGTGCAATTGGCCAGGCTTTACCTGAGCTTGTTCCAGCAGCAGGAGCAGGGCAGTCAGCAATTGTCGTGTTATCTGTGCCACAGCATGACGGGACAAGGAATATGGCTGTTGTTGAACCGATGGGCGGCGGAGGCGGAGCCCAGCAGGAGCAGGATGGTATCGACGGAATCGATCACTCTTCAGGCTTCCTTAAAAATACACCAATTGAAAGTCTGGAACAGCATATCCCTGTGCTCGTCGAACGCTATGAATATGAAAAGAATACAGGTGGAGCCGGGCAGTATCGTGGCGGTCATGCAATTACACTAGCTTTCCGTATTCTGGAGTCAGATTCGATGGTAACTGCTAGAGGAATGGAAAGATTCCGTTTCCAGCCTTGGGGATTAGCTGGCGGACAAGCTGGACAGCAAGGCTATGTTGTTCGAAACCCAGAGGACGAAGCAGAGAAATTGCCGAAGATTGATGTACTGCGTCCTGCAAAAGGAGACATCATCTCTATCACATCGCCAGGCGGAGGCGGATTTGGACCAGGCTATCTTCGTCCAGTCGATAAAGTGGTGGCAGAAGTGAAGGATGGTTTGCTTTCTGCAGAGCAAGCAGCAAAAGCCTATGGAGTTATCCTTGGAGATAGTGCTGTAGACGAAAAGGCAACGAACGAAGCGCGTTCGAAAATGGAAGCAACTAAAAATGAGGCTTGGGATTTCGGGGCTTTCCGTTCTGACTACGAAAGTGTTTGGACAGCGGAAGCGAGTGCAGCATTGGCTGTAGCGCTGCGCAGTTATCCGGCTAACCTGCGCAATGATATGAAACGGCAAGTTCATCGTCATTTCGAGGTACAAAAGAAGTCGCTGACGAAACAGGACGTTTTGGATGTCTTACGCCAAATTACGGGGGAGGAAGCGAATGAAACGGTTAGGTAAATACGCTGCTGCAAGCGTAGCACTCATTTTATTGCTTGTATTGGTTTCATGCAGCAGCGGCGAGGAAGAAAAATCTGTCACAATCGGTGTATACGGTGGTGATTGGGAAGCAAATATCGGTGAAGCAATTGATAGCTTCGAAAAAGAGACAGGCATCAAAGTTAATGTCATTGCTGGAACAGATGCCGAATGGTATATGAAAATGCGTGCAGCAGATGGCTCCAATGTGCCGTATGATCTGTTGATCCTGCAGCCTGATACAATTCACCGTGCTATGTCTGCTGATCTGCTGGAACCGATTGATGAGGAGAAGGCACCGCATGTAGCGGAACTGTATAACTCTGTTCAGCAAAGGTTCGAAAAAGACGGCAAGGATTATGCAGCAGCTTTCAGTATGGGGCAGCTTGGTATTGCCTATGCTCCGAATGCAGTAGAGAACGTACCGGAGAACTGGTTAGATTTAGCGGATGAAGAATACCAAGGACAGCTTGGGCTGTCGTCTCCTTCGTATTCGGCAGGTTTGCAGTTCTTCTCAGGTGTTACGCAGGCACTTGGAGGAGAAGAAGGCAATCCAGAGGATATTGATAAGACGTTTGAGGAATTAAAGAAAATAAACAAGAATGCAGTCGCCTATCCAGATAATCCTGGAACGATTCAGACACTGCTGGACAGAGGAGAAATCAGCATCATTCCATTCTGGGATGGACGGATTTTCGCGCTGCAGGATGCTGGAATGGATATCGATTTTGTGTATCCGAAAGACGGTGCTGTGGCAGCTGTTGCAAGCTGGGCTATGATGAAAAATGCGCCGCATGAAGACAATGCCTACAAGCTGCTTGATTACTTGAGCAGTCCCGAAGTGCACAGTATGTTCTCAGAGAAATCTTATTATGGTATGGCAAATGAAAATACACAATACAGTGACGCAATTAAGGATAAAGTCAAAGTTGGGGAAGATCAATTTGCTTCTTTGAAGTGGGTCGATTATGAAGTATCAACAGGCAAAGTATCCGAATGGACGAATAGATGGTCACGAGAGTTGGGGGAATAACATGAGTGGAATAAAACTCGAAGGAATAAGCCTTGATTATGGCAATCACTTGGCATTGAAGGAAGTAGAATTGGAAATCAAACAAGGGGAATTCTTTTCCTTGCTTGGTCCAAGTGGCTGCGGAAAATCGACGCTTTTAAATATCATTGCGGGATTTCTTGGCCAAACGACTGGTGTCGTTTATATAGGAGATCAGGATGTAACGAATATACCGCCGTATAAGCGGAACTTGGGAATGGTTTTCCAGAACTATGCTCTTTTCCCACACTTGTCTGTTCGAGATAATGTAGCATATGGTCTTAAAAACAAGAAAATGTCCAAGCAGCTCATCAAGCAGAAAGTAGACGAATCGCTTGCGCTTGTCCAGTTGGAATCCTATGCAACGCGCATGCCGCATCAGTTGAGCGGCGGGCAGCAGCAGCGTGTGGCGATTGCTCGTGCGCTTGCTATTGAACCTAACGTGCTGCTTTTGGATGAGCCACTAAGTAATTTGGATGCCAAGCTGCGAAAAGAAATGCAATTCGAGCTGCGCCGGATTCAAAAAAGTGTCGGTATCACGACTGTTCTAGTAACACATGATCAAGAGGAGGCACTCAGCCTGTCTGACCGGATTGGTATCCTTGGCGATGGCGTTCTGCAGCAAGTAGGCGAACCGCTTGAAGTATACCGACGTCCTGCTAACCGCTTTGTGGCTGAATTTATTGGTCAGGTGAACATGTTTGATGCAGTGCTTAGCGAAGGTACTGTTTATGAAACTACAGCTGGATTCAAGCTGGAGGCTGAGCACCATGAAAGTGGAAAGCAGCCGAAACGCGTTCGTTTCATGCTTCGGCCTGAGCGGATTTTCGTGGAGCAGCATGTCTCTGGAGAAGACACTGCCAACCGTGTCAAAGCAGTAGTAAAAGAAAGCAGCTATATAGGAAATGCTATCCGAATCAGAACAGAAGCAGGCGGCATTGAACTGGCTGTGCATGCACCGGATCCGATGTTTCCGGTTTTGCCGGCATCAGGTCAGGAGCTAATACTTTCATGGAACAAAGAAGATATTATTTACTTAGAGGTCTTGGATCATGAAAGCAACTAGACAAAAGAAGTTTTATGGCGTCTTATTAGCTCCCACTTTGATTTTTCTTGGTATCTTTTTGCTGCTTCCGCTAATTCAATTGCTAATCCTGAGTTTTCAGCAAGTAGATAATTTCTTCGAGGTTATCGATGGGTATACGTTTAGTCATTATATCGAGGTACTGACAACACCAGTTTATTTGAAAACAATTTGGCAGACATTATTTGTGGCAGTCATTACTACGGTGATTTGCTTGGTCCTTGCTTATCCGGCTGCCTATTTGCTTGTCCGATCTCCAAAGCGCTGGCGGGCATTTTTCTATATCCTGCTTGTGTCGCCGCTGCTGACGAGTGTGGTTATCCGGACATTCGCATGGATCATCTTGCTGGCACAAAACGGACTCGTCAATGATGTACTCATGAAGACGTCTATCATCGATGAACCGCTGGATATGCTCTGGAATATGAATGCAGTCATTATTGCTTACGTACAAGTTATGCTGCCATTCGCAGTGCTGCCGATTGCGACGGCAATGTCGGATATTAAAGGCAATCTGCGTTCGGCTTCCATGATTCTTGGCTCAAACCGGATTTCGACCTTCTTTCGCGTTACCTTACCGCTTACGATTCCAGGAATGATCAGCGGTGCGATGATCGTCTTTTCGCTTGCGGCCGGAAGTTATATCACACCGCTATTAGTGGGCGGAAGGATGCAGCCATTGCTACCGTTATCTATCTATCAGCAGATTATGCAGGTCTATAATCTGCCACTAGCAGCTGCGATGGCCTTTACGCTCATGGTGCTTGTGTTTCTTGTGATTGCAGTCCTTGGTTACATCCTGAAAAAATGGGAGGTGCGTGTGAATGGGTAATAAAGGTACAAGATGGCTGGATAGTCTTATCTGGATTGCCGGCATTGCTGTTTATCTATTCCTGACGATCCCAGTACTAGTAATTATTTTGTCAGCCTTCAGTCCGACGGATTATCCGCAGTTTCCGCCAACCGATTTCTCGGTACGGTGGTTCACAGAAGTATTTCAAAGTGAACAATGGATGCAATCACTTTGGTCCAGCACACTCGTTATGATCATCGTGACACCGCTCACTGTGCTTCTTGGAACGATGTCATCTTATGCATTAGCAAGATTATCCTTCCCGGGTAAAGGGCTGATTCAGTCCTTCATCATGTCGCCTTTGATGATTCCGCAAGTGGTACTAGGTGTTGCACTATTGTATTTGTTTTCTTCTTTAGGATTATTCGGTTCTACATTAGGTCTTATCATCGGTCACATCGTGATTTGCTTCCCGTATGTTGTGCGGACTGTTTCTGTCAGCATCACCAACTTGGACAGCAGACTGGAGCTTGCATCAATGAACCTTGGTTCGACTCCTTGGCAAACGTTTTATCGCGTTACATTGCCGTTGATTAAGCCAGGAATCATAGCTGGTGCTGTTTTTGCAGCAGTTACATCATTCGGTGAGATCTCAGTGAGTCTGTTTGTCAGTACACCGGAAACGATCACTATTCCGGTTCGGACATTCGGCTATATCGACCAGACCTTTGATCCGAGCGTCAATGCTATTGCTGTAATCTTTATTGCATTGTCAGTTATTGCGCTAGTTATCATTGAGAAGACGATTGGTTTGTCTAAAGTTATGTAAGCAGGAAGAAGCTAAGCGTACAATGCTTAGCTTCTTTTATTTTACAGCCTTCCAAATTGTCCATCTATCACTTTCCACAATATCCCTTTCCTCTGTGATACAATCGTCTATATACTGAACCAACTTCTCTAGTTCGTCATCCTCCAAAGCATGCAGGATGCTTCTCCCCAGTCTGGCACGCAGATCTGCCAGCAGTTTCTCTTTCGTTTTGTGTATTTGGCGGACTTCCCATAATGTATGTTTTTCTATGCTGTTGAAGCCACAACCTTCTAATTCTTTTATAACTTGAGCTGAGGTATGTCTCCGGTTAGTTTCCATCTCTGCAAGTCTTGGAAAACATGAGAAGAAATAGCCTCTGATATGCTCAGGGCTTCCAGGCAGCAGGCAATCTTCCGGTGTACGGTCCTGAATGAGCAATACTCCGCCAGGGCGCAGTAAGCGATGTGCTTCATAGAAACAAGGCTACAGCTCCGGTAAGTGATGAATCAGGGCTCGTTCCAGGATAAGATCGCAGCTAGCTGATGCTAACCCAGTTACTAGAGCGTCACCTCTATGGAACCGAATACCTTTCCGACCTCGACAATTCTCAGTCGCTGCTTCTAACATGACTTCTGATGAATCTACTCCTGTCACAAATGGTATGCCCATTTCCGCAAGTGCTTTCGTGTAAATACCACCGCCGCAGCCGATATCGAAAGCTTGTTTAATAGAATGATTCCCGATGAGGGAGGTATAAGTTCTAATCCATGTGACGTTTGCATTTCTTTGGGTATAACTCCATTTATTCTTTGTATGATGAAAATCCATAGTTTCTATCCTTTCTGATTGGAAGTGAAATAAATGGCTTTACAGTTGGTGGATCTCAATGGCGCGCAGCAGGGTGTCATTATTAAGCATAATAAGGATAAATTTGCTCCTATCTTGTTATTTCTGCACGGAGGTCCTGGATTTCCTGCTTATCCGCTAATTAGCGCGAACAGAGTAGAGCTGGAACAAGAATTTACCGTTTGCTACTGGGATCAGCGCGGTACCGGTTCCTCCTACAAAGCAGCAAAGGGTGGAGATTCGCTTACTTTGGAACAGCTGCTTGCTGATACGTTAGAATTGATTGCTTTCTTAAGGAAGACATATGACCAGGAGAAGATATATGTACTTGGGCATTCTTGGGGCACAATTTTAGGTACCTTGGCTGCGCAAAAAGTGCCAGAACATCTTTATGCCTATATAGGTGTCGGGCAAATTGGTATTCAGTTTGAATCGGAAAAAGAAGCCTATGACTTCCTCGTCTCGGAAGCGGTTCGTCGTTCAGATGAAAAGGCAAAACGGGAATTAGCTCGAAGAAAATTTGATGAAGATTACTATCAAAACCGTGCTTACGGGGCAGTTCGATTTAAATATACAAGAAAGTATGCTGTCGGTTTTACGCGAGATGGATACAGTAACAGCCGCCTGATCCGGGAAGTAATGCGCTGTCCAGAATATAGATGGAAAGATAAATTCAACGTATTCGCAGGTAGCGGACTATCGTATCAAAAGCTAGCAAAAGAGATAAGTACAACCAATCTAACTCGTACTGTTCCTGAGTTGAAGGTGCCGGTGTACTTCCTTCATGGAAAATATGATTATCAAACTACTTATCAGCAGGCTTACAACTTTTATACATCACTTAAAGCACCAGTTAAGCAATTTCATACTTTTTCAGAAAGTGCGCACAGTCCGTTTCTGGAGGAACCAGACAACTTCAATAATCTCTTAAAAACGATACGGGAGACTGTTGAATCGTGACAAAGCAAAAACCACATGTTCGGTCGCTTAAATGTACTGATATCGCACTTCTTGTTAAATGGATATCAGACCCTGAAGTACTTACCTTTTATGAAGGTCGAGATAACCCATTTGATAAAAATAAAATAAGAGAAGTCTTCTTTGCATCCGACGCAGCCCAAAAATGTATCTTCTCCTATATAAATAAGCCTATCGGTTATGTGCAATATTATGAGTTGGAAAAGGATGAGAAGAAAGAATTCGGTTATGAAAGTAAGCAGCAAATCTATGGAATGGATCAGTTTATCGGAGAAACAGATTACTGGAATAAGGGCATCGGAACATTGCTCGTCCAAACGATGATTCAGTTTCTGAAGAAGGAGAAAGAAGCAGAAGCGATAGTGATGGATCCGCAAGCTTGGAATGTACGCGCAATCCGCTGTTATGAGAAATGCGGTTTTCAAAAAGTGAAGATATTGCCCAAGCATGAGTGGCATGAAGGAAGCTATCGGGACTGCTGGTTAATGGAATGGAGAGGGGATGCTTATGAGAATACAGTTACGTGAACTTGTAGAAGAAGACTGGAAAGCTGTCCATGCATATGCTTCACTGGAGAAGGTTTGCCGTTATCAGCCTTGGGGTCCAAATACAGAGGCTGAGTCGAAACAGTTTGTTGAGGAAGTATTGCAGGATGCACAGCAAGAGCCACAGATGAGATTTGTATATGCAATCATGTTTGAGGGGAATATGATCGGTTCTGCAGAGCTGAGTATTAAAAGCACGCAGAACCGAGAAGGGGAAATCGGGTATATCTTATATCCCGATTTCTGGAACAAAGGCTTTGCTACAGAAGCTGCCAAAAACGTCTTATCTATCGGTTTCCGGACATTGGGTTTACATCGTATCTGTGCTACCTGTGATCCGAATAACTTGGCTTCTGCCTCCGTATTAAAGAAAATCGGTATGCAAAAGGAAGGACTTCTCCGTGAACATATGCGTATGAAATCAGGCTGGCGTGATTCTCTGCTTTATAGCATACTCGAGCACGAATATGTTCAAGAATGATAGCCATACATGTAAGAGAACAGAAAATAAAGAGCTGCCATCAGGGCGGCTAGCGGAATGGTGACTCCTAGGATATTGGAACGTTTCCAGGGTCCTTTTGGGTCTGTATAACCTTTATACAGCAGATATATTAGTAAACCAATCATCGGTACAAACAGTAAATGACGGATATCTGCAATCCATTCATTATTTACAATCCAATTGATGTTAGGTGTTGTCGCTGCTCCTTCATAGGTGTTATCAATGCGCTCCTTGACGACTACGAACAGAGCTCCGAGTATTAGATAATAGATGGTAAATAGAATTTTGACAGGTTTGTTTAAGTAGCGGGTAAAGAGTACGACCGCTAAAAATAAGACAAGCAGTACAGCTAACAGAATATAATCTTGCATGATATATTCTCCTTTCCCTTTGTTGAAATGATATACATGAAGATAGGAATGATAATGTGAAATTAACTTCAACAAATCAATATGTGAGACAAATGAGCTTGAAGGATGATTCTTCAGTGCTTCCTAATCACTTCCCATTTTCACTGCCAGTCATTCAAAACTTAGCTAAACTTTCTTTCCATCCAAATGTAACGTATATTATCGGGGAGAACGGTATGGGCAAATCGACTTTACTCGAAGCTATTGCAGTAGCACTTGGTTTCAACCCCGAGGGCGGTTCAAGGAATTTTTCTTTCTCAAGCTATGAATCACATTCCTGTTTGCATGAATATATCCGCATCGTCCGGGGAGGAAACCGGCCCCGTGATGGGTACTTTTTCCGCGCAGAGACTTTCTATAATGTGGCTACTAATATTGAGGAAATGGATCGCGTGGGGTTCGGACGAAAAATCATTGATTCCTACGGTGGAAAATCCCTTCATGAGCAGTCCCATGGGGAAGCATTTTTTGCAGCTTTCATGGAGCGATTCTCCGGAAATGGATTATACATACTTGATGAACCGGAGGCAGCTTTGTCCCCAATCCGCCAGCTATCGATGCTTGCTAGAATCGATGAACTGGTGGAGGAGGGCTCACAATTCATTATTTCGACGCATGCTCCGCTGCTGATGGCTTATCCAGATGCAAAGATTCTCCAGTTGGATGCAGAAGGTATAGATGAAGTACAGCTAGAAGAGACACAGCATTACAGCATAATGAAGCAGTTTTTCGAGGATAGGGGCAGACTTTTACATCATTTGTTCCGAAGATAGTTAGTGCAGTTACAGAGAAATTTGAGCATAATTATCTATAGAGTATCTTGATTGAAATTTGGAGAGGTGAGTTACTGCATGACAAATACTGAAAAAAATCATAAGGTGGATGAATTTTTAAGTAAAGCTAAGCAGTGGAAAGATGAATTTATAAGCCTGAGAAATATTATTCTTGATTGTGAGTTAACCGAAGATTTCAAGTGGAAGCATCCTTGTTACACGCTTGAGGGGAAAAACATCGTTTTAATACATGGATTCAAAGATTATTGTGCGCTGCTGTTTCACAAAGGTGCTCTATTAAAAGATACCAATCAGATACTAATCCAGCAAACTGAGAATGTACAGGCAGCACGTCAACTCCGGTTTAAAAATGTTAAAGAAATAGCTGAAATGAAAACTACCATAAAAGCCTATATCCAAGAAGCTATTGAAATTGAAAACGCCGGGTTAAAAGTGGATTTAAAAGAGCACACAGAATACATAATTCCCGAAGAACTTCATAATAAATTTGAAGAAACACCTGCTTTGAAAACTGCCTTTGAAGCATTAACTCCAGGGCGGCAAAGAGCATATATATTTTATTTTTCTCAAGCTAAACAATCCAAAACTCGAGAGGCAAGGATTGAAAAATATATGCAGCAAATCCTAGATGGAAAGGGATTGAATGATAGATAAGAACTTAAAAGTATTTACTTTACCAAAGGAGAGGTGAACAAATGGATATTATCAAAGCATCCATACAAGACGTAAAAGAAGCAGCAATTTTATTTGACCAGTATCGGCAATTTTACAACCAAGCTCATGATTTGAGCGGAGCAGAGGCGTACATAACAGAAAGGCTAAGAAAAGAGGATTCCGTCATTTTTCTCGTGAAGGATGAGGGTAAGTGTGTCGGTTTCACCCAGCTTTACCCCACTTTTTCTTCAATTGGTATGAAGCGTGCTTGGATTTTGAATGACCTCTATGTAACGGAAGCTGCCAGAAAACAAGGCGTTGGAGAGAAATTGCTCGACGCAGCGGAGGCTTTTGCAAGGGAAACTGGTGCAGGGAGTATCGCACTTAGTACAGCTCCTGACAATGAGAAGGCACAACGTCTTTATGAAAGAAAAGGATACGAGCGGGATGAGCAGTTCTATCATTATGAGTTGAGCTTGTAAGAGAGGATGTTAGGTATGATGATAGATGTTTTGCAGCATGTTCCGTTTGAAGATCTTGCTGCTATAAAGGAGTGGGGAGAAGAACGCAATCATAGCTTTCGAGTTCACCATCTCTACGAAAACGCCATTCTTCCAGAGGCAAAAGATATTACTTTGCTCATCATTCTTGGCGGACCGATGAGTGCCAATGACACAGATCGCTGGATTGAAGAAGAACGTACTCTTATTCGTCAATTAATAGAACAGCAAAAGCCAGTGTTCGGAATCTGTCTCGGCGCTCAGCAAATTGCAAAAGCTTTAGGAGCGACTGTTTTCCAGGGTGAACAAAAAGAAGTTGGCTGGTATCCAATCCAGACTGCTACAAATCACTTTCCATTCATTCCTGATAAAATGACCGTCTTCCATTGGCATGGAGAGCAATTCTCTCTACCTCACGGTGCCACACGTCTTTTCGGAAATGAAGTATGCGAGAATCAGGGGTTTATTTACAGAGATAACGTTATTGGATTGCAATTCCATTTTGAAACGACTAGAGAAAGTATGGAAAAACTGATAGTTCATGATAAGGATTATTTAGATGATAGTGCGTTCGTCCAAAGTGAGGAAGTAATGAAAGCGGCTGTTCTTCCAGCAGAAAATGTGGATGTGCTTTACAGATTGCTTGATCACTTGGTGCAAACTGCAAGTGAGGCTGTCTAAATGGAATGCAGCTGTAACAAAACTAAGCATATCCTTTTTGAGGCAGATTTTGCTGATCCAATCTGGTGTGCTGATTGTAATATGAATCTGGATCTGGATGATTTTCCAGTGTCAGCGGCTTTAAGACTGAGAGTAGAGCGCTGGACAGAAGACTATGGAAAATGGCTGGACTGGGAACGTGACAAGCTTAAACCTGATGCAGAAACGATTGAAGAAAATTTCAACAACGAAGGCAAGCTATTGTCTGTCGCAATACAGCAAGAACTTCATGACCTTACTATCACTTACAGACCTTCTCGGCTTAGTTTGTTATATAAGTAAAAAAGCTGTCAGCCAATTATGGCTGACAGCTTTTTTGTCATAGTTCTAATTCTAATCCTTCTTCAGCAAGAAAGAATCCACGCGTTCTTACGCTTTGGTATTCCTCGCTATCTGGATCCAGGACCGGATTCGAATGATTGAGATGCGTCAGATAGACTTTTGTTCCTACTGTATCAACAACATTCTGGAGCCTGTCCATTGTTTCAATAATCGGCGGATGGGGGATTTGGCTTATATCCCGGCCGACTCCGGCAACTTCCTGCTTGCTGTAGAATGTTGCATCCACAATAACGAAATCAACCGTTTTTGCTATTTCTTCGATATCGTGATTCCATTCTTCCCATGAATCAATATCCGGAATGTACAGTGCTTTTTTACTCGGTCCCTCGATAAGGAAGCCAAACGTTTCGGAGTACTCGTTCCGATGTGGCACTTCTACGGGGGTAAAACGGACATGATCTCCAAGCTCTTGCGCCTTATCTGCATAAATGGTTTTAGTAACGATATTCTTTAAACCTACCAGCTGGCTCCATGGTGCATCTTTAGCTAACAGCTGTGACATTCTTTCGCTTGCATAAACAGGTAATTCAGATGTAGACATACCTTCTTTTCCTAAGAAAAGAAGACCAGGATAGTGACCTGCATGTGCATGAGTCAAAATAATACTGTTCATGATGCCCGCTTTTGGATAAGCGTTTTGCATGCTGTACAGCTGTTCCCGGAAATCTGGTGTCGCATCAATCATATGCCATGTTGAATCATCTGTGATGATTGCCAAGCTCGCAGCATAATGACGGAATGTATGATCTGCATGAGCACGGCGGCAATTGGCGCAATAACAGTTTGCCTGTGGAACGCCAGCATCTTGTGCACTGCCTAGAAATCGCAGCTTGATGTTATTAGCCTGCATGCTTGACGCCTTCTTTCGTATCATCTTTTTTTGTGATTGACAGTCCTGTGTATCCGTAAATCACGTTGATGAGCGGTACTAAGAAAATAAAGAAAGCGTACGGAATGTAATCATAAGGACTCACACCTAGAACACCTGCAGCAAAGAATGCCGGAACACTCCAAGGTACCATGTTGATACCAACGGCACCAGCGGCTTCCACACAGCGTGAAAGATTCTTCGCTGCCAAGTTGCGATCCTCAAAGGCTTGCTTAAAGGTACGGATTGGCAGGATGACTGCCAGAATCTGTGCGCCAGTAGCAAAACCAACCACTAAAGCAGAAAGTACGGTACTTCCTATTAAGGAACCAGTACTTTTCACGCGATTGATGAATGTCTCTGTGATTGTCTTGAGTACTCCAATATCCTCCAGCATACCGCCAAGTGCAGTAGCAACCAATACGAGCCCGATTGTGCCCATCATGGATGTGATACCGCCGCGATGAAGTAAGTTATTCAAACTTTCCAAGCCAGTATCACCGCTGAAGCCATTCGTCATGGCGCCAATGATATCAGATACGGATGCACCTTGAACGATATAAGCAAGAATAGCTCCTATAAGACTTATAAGTACCAAAGAAGGTAAAGTAGGATATTTCTTAATCAAAGCAACTACAGTCAAAAGCGGTACAAGTAAAAGCAATGGATGGATGACAAATGTATCTGCCAAATGCGTATTAATTGTACGAATTTCCTCCATACTTTTTACTTCACCTGCATAGTTCAAACCAACGATCCAATAAATCACTACTGACAGTAAGAAAGCCGGTATGGTATCCCATAACATATGTCGGATGTGGCTGAATAGATCAACACCTGCCATAGAGGCGGCAACGTTAGTTGTTTCTGATAAAGGCGAGAATTTATCTCCAAGGTAGGCTCCGGAAATAATTGCCCCTGCTACTAAAGCTAATGGAAAGCCCATGCTGTCTCCGACTGCAATGAAAGCTAATCCGACTGTTCCGATCGAAGCGAACGAGCTGCCAAGTGCCATAGAAAGAACACCAGTAGCAAGTGCTACACTCGGGATGAAAATAGAAGGATGAATAAGATCAAGACCATAATAGATAAGCGTTGGAATTACCCCGCTGCTTATCCAAGACCCGATAATAATACCGACGATGATCAGAATATAGACAGCAGGCAACGCCCTTTGGATTCCTTTGCCCATATAGGACTCGAGATCACTCCATTTGTGTCCAAGTAATACGCCTAGTACCGAAGTGACAATCAAGCTGATCATCAACGGCATGAGCATTCCCGCGTTCCAGTAGAACAGGGAGAAAAACGCAGCGACTGCGAGTGCGATTAGCGGAAGCAGCGCTTGAATAAAAAGAGGTTGTTTCTGCGTCATGATAAATTCCTTTCTGAGAACATATTAAATTTTTTGGAAGTTCTCTTGTTATATATTCTTACAATGATAGTTGTCAGTGTTACAAGTGTCAACGTAACAATTTAATTTCGAAAATTTTGAATTTGAGACTTGCTTTCATGTGAATAAGAAGTGAAGCAAGGCATATAATCCGTTATAGGTGTCAGGTCGAGTCCTGACTTTTCTTTTGGAACAATATGTATGCGCTTTCATTTTATGATTAAGGCAGAATCAAGAGGAGGAGTTGTAGATGTGGAAGAGTGCTAAAGGTGTATGTTTGTTCATGCTTATTCTCATTCTAGTCACGATGGCAGCGTGCTCCAGCAATACAGAATCAGAAGATGGTAAGAAAGAACTTACTGTCGTATATCGATCTCCTGGTTCAGTAGATTCACTTATGAATTTTTTTGAGTCTGGGGTCATAGAGGAATTCGAAAAGGAACATCCAGATATCGATGTGAAGATAACGCCAATTACAGCGAGTGAGGGAGACTATTTCTCTAAAGTTGCACTGCAGATGAAGTCAGCCGAAACGGCACCGGATGTTGTATCTGAGGATACATTCATGCTTAATTCCGATGCGAATGCTGGCTACCTTGATCCTTTGGATGATCGTATTGCAGATTGGGAGGAATGGGATAACATCATTGAAAACTTGAAATCCGGTGTGACAGCCGAAGATGGCAAGGTGTATGGAGTGCCGTCTACTTCCGACTCACGCGGACTTTGGTACAGCAAGGAACTATTCGCCGAAGCGGGTCTTCCTGTACCATGGGAACCGAAAAATTGGGAAGAGGTACTTAGTGCAGCAATAACGATTAAAGAAAAGACAGACGGAGTGACACCGCTTTTCATGCAAGTCGGAAAAGCCAATGGCGAGGCAGTTTCCATGCAGACACTGGAGATGCTGTTATATGGAACCGGCGATACACTCTATGACGATACTGATAAAAAATGGGTTGTGGACAGTCCTGGTTTACTGGATTCGTTCCGCTTTATTTCACAGGTGTACGACGTAGAAAAAGTTGGTCCTGATTTCTCTGTCGTCATGAGCGGACAATCCGGAAACGTGGCTTTCCAACAATTATTCCCGCAAAAGAAGCTGGCAATAGCACTGGATGGCAGCTGGAATGCCCGGAACTGGGCCGAGAACGGAGCAGCTCCGATCGAAAATGTCGAGGAGAAAATAGGGTTTGCACCAATGCCGACACAAAATGGCCAAGAGCCAGGGGCAATTACGATGAGTGGAGGCTGGGCTTGGGCAATTCCATCCAAAGCAGATATGAAGGAAGAAGCATGGGAGTTCATTCAATTCTTAATGGAAAAGGACAACAGCATCAATCGCTCAATGACAGATGGTAACTTGAACACTCGGACAGATGCTGTCGAAGTAGAAGAGTATGTGAACCGTCCATTTGCCAAAGAATCACAAGCATACTTGGAAAATGCACAATTCAGACCAGCAAATGATAAGTATCCAGCAGTATCCACACAGCTGCAGACAGTAGTTGAAGCTATCGCAACTGGCAAACTGACTCCTGAAGATGCGGTGCAGCAATATAAAGCTGGAGTAGAACGAGTGGTAGGCAAAGAAAACACGAAGGTGGCTGAATAGAAAACCATCCCATCAAGGGTGCTGGAATACCCAGCTCCCTTTGATTGGGCGGGAGAAAGGTGACGAATATGTATGCATAGAAAAGCGATACTTTTTCTGTCTCCATCTTGGATTCTTCTTTTATTATTTTTCATAACTCCGATGTTACTGACTTTCGGCTTTGCTTTTACGAATTTGTCACTTACAGGGACCGATGCAGCCAACATTCAATTTATTGGATTCCAAAACTTCACCAATATGTTTCAAGATCCAGAATTTCGAATTAGCGTGTTCCGGACACTTATTTTCTTGCTTTTCTCTGCCGTAGTCGGACAGGTTGTATTAGGATTGATCCTTGCATTGTTAATGAAGGAAAAGGCTCGCGGTTTTCGCCGATTCATAGGTGTAATCGTAATTGCCGGCTGGGTGACGCCGGAGATTGTCGTAGCTTTTTGCTGGGTGGCTTTCTTGAGCGATGCAGGTACGTTTAATAGCATTTTGCAAGGTATTGGCTTTGAACCAATCACCTGGTTGTTCACGTTCCCGATGGTAAGTGTCATTATCGCAAACATTTGGCATGGCACTGCTTTTTCAATGATGGTGTTTCAGGCGACATTGGATGATGTGCCAAAATCGGTACAAGAAGCTGCCGTGATAGATGGGGCGTCCCGGTGGCAGATATTTTTCCGCGTAACACTTCCAATTGTTAAGGGCTCGATAGTCACTAATATGATGCTCGTCACGCTGCAGACGCTTGGCGTCTTCACGTTGATTTATACGATGACAGGCGGAGGACCAGGTAATGCCACGCAGATTCTTCCGATATTCATGTACAATCAAGCTTTCGTTAACTACCAATTCGGATATGGAACAGCCATCTCGTTAGTTCTGCTCGTTATCGGTACGGTTGCCAGTTTGCTGTACATGCGTTTTATGAAAGTAAAACTATAAGGAGGAGGGATGCAGAATGAAGGTATCGAAAAAAGAATTAGTAATCCACTATCTGGCGCTGATTTTCTTAGCTATCTGCTTCTTACTGCCTTTTTTGTGGCTCGTATTCGCTTCCTTCGATCAGCAGGCAACTCAAGCAATCAAACTTCCGGAGAAATGGACGCTGGATAACTTTACGGCTATTCTTTCAGATCCTAGTAATATACGGTCCTTTGCTATCGGTTTATTCATATCACTTGGGCAGGCAACGATTGTCGTGATTGTTGCTGGATTGGCCGCTTACCCGCTTTCTCGATATAGGCTGCGTTACAAGCGTTCATTCCTGCTTACTATCTTGTTCATGACGTCTTTGCCGATCACGGCAGTTATGGTTCCTGTCTATCAGTTGTTCCTCTTTCTGAACATCCAGGATTCCATCATATTCACGACGATTTTCCTAGCAGCATCTGGACTTCCTTATGCAATCTGGATGATGAAGAATTTTATGGATGCGGTGCCAATTGAACTGGAGGAATCGGCATGGGTGGATGGTGCTTCAGTACTGACGAGTATGCGTAAAGTAGTTGGACCATTAATGCTGCCAGGAATCTTTACGATTGCCATCTTCACATTTACAGGCAGCTGGGGAAATTTCTTTGTTCCTTATATTTTGCTGCAGACACAGGAGAAGCTTCCAGCGTCCGTAACACTGTACCAGTTTTTCGGAAACTACGGCATTATCGAGTACGGCAAATTAGCAGCGTTCTCCATGCTGTACACGATGCCGTCTATCATTCTTTATATCTTTGCTCAAAAATACATGTCTAAGGGCTTCAGCCTCGGCGGGGCATCCAAAGGCTAAAGGAGTGTAAGTATGTTGAGTTTGAAAGAACTTCAGCTGGAAAGAAGAATAGAAGAATTGGAGAAATACCGTTATCGTGATCGGCATGATCTGCAGCATTTTCTAGCGTTGGAAGATCAGGAGAAGAAGGTGGCACCTGAAGTTCCAGGTCTGAGTGAATTTAATGAAAAACTGCATGTTGGGGAGCATTGGAAAGGCCGAGATCGTTATCTTTGGCTGGCCAAGGAAATCTCTCTTCCTAAAGAGTGGGCAGGAAAGCAGGTTGTAGGAGTATTTGATTTTGGCAAGACTGGCGGCGGAGGCAATTCAGGCTTTGAGTCACAATGCTATGTAAATAATGTGATGCATCAAGCAGTAGATTCCAATCACCAGGAACTTTTCTTTGAGGATGACTGGCATGGAGATTCTATTCTTTTGGCATTTCGTCTTTGGTCTGGCTTGGAAGGCGGCGGTACAAGAGTAGACCAGGAGCATCAAATAAAGCGGGCTGAAGTAGCCCTTTTCGATGAACAAGCTGATGATTTATATTATACGGGTTTCGCCATTTTGGAAACGATACGCGTACTAGATGAGAATGCTGCGGAGCGAGTCCAGTTATTATCGCTGTTAGATCAGACTGTCAGGTTAATTGATTGGAGCTCACCTGGAAACGATACATTCTATCAGTCTATTTATGAGGCAAACGACTATCTTCAAAAAGAATTGGATAATCTGGACAGCGATTCTCCAATCACAATTCGCTGTATCGGTCACACCCATATTGATGTAGCGTGGCTGTGGCGCTTGAAACATACGAGGGAAAAAGCTGGTCGCTCCTTTTCCACTGTTCTGCGTCTGATGGAAAAATATCCCGACTATAAGTTTCTGCAAACACAGCCGCAGCTCTATAGCTATGTAAAACAAGACTTCCCGGAGCTGTACGCCCAGATAAAAGAAAGAATTGCTGATGGTCAGTGGGAAGTGGACGGTGCGATGTGGCTGGAAGCCGATTGTAACTTGCCTTCGGGTGAATCATTGGTGCGTCAGATTTTACAGGGCGCTAAGTTCATTCAAGAGGAATTCGGAAAAGATGTGAACTACCTCTGGCTGCCGGATGTGTTCGGCTATTCTTGGGCATTGCCTCAGATCCTCAGCAAGGCAGGAATCAATACCTTCCTAACGTCCAAGATCAGCTGGAACCAATTCAATCGAATGCCAAATGACACATTTACATGGAGAGGATTAGATGGAAGTGAGGTGCTGACGCAATTCATCACGACACCAGATTCATCACCTCGCGAAAATACATGGTTCGCTACTTATAACGGTCAAATCCTGCCAGATACCGTCACGGGTACATGGGATAACTACAAAAATAAAGCACTTACGAAGGAACTGCTTCTTTCCTATGGCTATGGAGATGGCGGAGGAGGCGTAAACAGAACCATGCTCGAAATGCGCAGAAGACTGGATCGTATGCCAGGACTGCCTAACGTCAAGACAGGTGATGTTAAAAGTTACTTTGAATCGCTGCATGAACAGACCCAAAATACATCAGAGTTCATGCCAATTTGGGATGGAGAGCTTTATTTGGAATATCACCGCGGTACGTATACTAGTCAAGCTTACAATAAAAAAATGAACCGCAGGATGGAACTCGAGCTGCGGGAAACGGAATTCCTGCATGTATGGAAAGCGATTCAGGCAGATGACTTTTTGAGGTATCCATCTTCAACATTAGAAGAGGTATGGCGGACAGTATTGCGTAATCAATTCCACGATATCATTCCGGGATCTTCGATTCGGGAAGTATATGAAGATAGTAAGGCGGAATACGAAGAAGGATATGCAAAGCTTCAAGTCCTGCAGAAAGATGCCACAGCTGATTTGGTCTCAGATAAGAAGCAAACGTGGAGTATTGTTAATTCTTCATCCTGGGAAATGGATGGTATTGTTAAAATAGAGACAAAGGATGAAGGTGTATGGGAGGATGAAAGCGGCAATTCTTTGGTGGCACAAAAACATAAAGACGGCTGGCTGGTAGAAGTGCCGGCTGTACCAGGAACGGGACGTAAACAGGTTCATTTAAAGACTGACAAAAAAGTTTCAGAGCAAAAAGATGAGTGGTTCGAGCTGAAGAATCGGGAGCTCGTAACACCATTTTATGAAGCCAGTTTTAACGAATACGGTCAGCTTCAGTCGCTATATGATAGGAAAGCAAAACGTCATGTACTAGCTGAGTCGGAGAACGGAAATGTGTTTCAGGTGTTTGAGGATAAGCCGCTAGATTATGATGCATGGGATATTGATCTATTTTATCAGGAGAAAAAGAAAGAAGTTACGAACCTGCTCGATTTTACTTTGAAAGAAGCCGGTCCACTGCAGCTTGTAATAGAAGCGTGTTGGCAGTATGGCAGTTCAACTATTCATCAAGACATTATTTTCTATCGTAATCGGAAAGTAATAGATTTCAAAACAGAAGTAGATTGGCATGAGCGTCAGCAATTATTGAAAACAGCCTTTCCAGTCCGTATTCGGGCAACAGAAGCAACATATGATATCCAATACGGCAACGTCAAACGACCGACACATTGGAATACATCTTGGGATATAGCCAGGTTTGAATCTGTCGCCCATCAATGGGTCGATTTCTCGGAACAAAATTATGGCGTCAGTCTGCTTAACGATTGCAAGTACGGACATGACATCAAAGATCATACAATTCGTTTGTCCTTGATCAAATCCGCAATCGCACCGGATATTGAACAAGATCAAGGTCGTCATATATTCTCTTATTCCCTTTACCCTCATGAGGAGGGATGGGTAAAGGCAAATACTGTGCAGGAAGCATGGAAGCTGAATCAGCCTTTCCAAGTATACTGCGGAGGAAATGACAAAGACGGAGAAAGACTATTTTCTATCGATAACCCGAATGTGCAGCTGGATGCCATTAAGAAAGCAGAGGATAATGAAGATATCATCATTCGCTTGCATGAATATGCTGGTGGTACACAGCAGGTGACGATACAACCTGAGTTCGAGTATAGCTTCTGGGAGGAATGTGATTTGAGGGAAAGAAACATAGATCAAAGCCCTCAGGAAGGCAGTATAGAATTATCCTTTACTCCATATGAAATAAAAACAATTCGTATATCCAAATCATAAGAAAAGCCCTTTATGGGCTTTTCTTTTTTTACTGTATACTTTCGTTTATAAAAGCAAAGGGGGATGCATATGCGTACGTTCGGAAATAAGGTACTAGGAAAACACTATATGGAGAGACGGGCTGTATACGGAATGTTGCACGGCCCATCTAGAACAATAGGTGTAATCCGTTTAAGAAACGATCACTTGCTAATGTTACCTGGAGGAGGAATAGAGAACGGCGAGAGCGAAGTGGAATGTCTGGCAAGAGAGGTCCTGGAGGAAACCGGCTATACGATAAACAAGCCAACATTTCTATGTCAAGCAACACAATACTTCCAGTCCAGAGACGCTAGGCACTACCTACAAAATATAGGGAGTTTCTACAGCTGTTCATTAGGAGTTAAAATTACAGAGCCAGTGGAAGAAAATCATGAATTAATTTGGCTAAGCCCAGAAGAAACAGCGAACGGCTTATTTCATCAGCACCAAGCTTGGGCAGTCCGGCAATACTTCGGATTATTAAATTAAATTGTGATCAGCCTATATGTGCTTTGGATTCTTACTTTCCTATAGTATACTTTAGGAAAGTGTTTCCAGTTATACATATAGCAAGGGGAGATGGATTTGTCTGAGCAAGAAATGCAGTATACGGCAAAAGATTTGGCAGCTTCATTGGATGTGACAACCTCGACGCTTCGAAGATGGGCGATAGCATTGGAAAGTGCTCATTATCCTTTTCAGCGGAATGAAAAAGGACAGCGAATATATACAGAACTGGATATCGCTACATTTGAAGAATTAAAGAAATTACTTGGAGAAAAGATGACCTTTGCGGATGCAATCCAGCAGCTGACCGGGCATACCAAGACTAATGAGAAAAAGTCAGAAACAGAGAAATTGAATGTAACTGCGGAGGAACTGGAGAAGCTTGTCTCACGTGCAGTGAAAAAAGCAGTGAAGAAAGAACGGGAAAAGCTGTTCAAGCAGCTGAAGAAACAGATGAAAAAAGAACGGGATAAGCTGAAAGAGAAATCTTGATAAGGTCACTATGGTGATCTTTTTTTTTACTCTTTTAAAGAAGATATGCCTCAATCTAAATGATACAAAAATCAGAATAATAAGTCTAGTCTTTTTTTTATTTGATGCCAAAATAGAATTGTATTCGATTATAAATTAGGAGGCGTAATTATGAAGCAAAATATTTATGACAATGAAGCATTTTTTGAGAATTACAAAGCTCTGCGGGAAGATCCCGTGAATTACAATGAACTGTTGGAGCAGCCAGAGATAAAACGAATGCTGCCCGACTTAAACGGCAAACATGTATTAGATATCGGCTGTGGCATGGGAGACTTGGCTATGTATTGTGCAGAGCAGGGAGCAGCGAGTGTAACTGCATTAGATCCATCCAGCAAAATGTTACAGGAAGCAAGAACCAGAAATAATCATCCCTCAATCGAATATATTCAAACAGCATTAGAGGATGCAGTGCTGAAAAAAGAGAGCTATGACATTGCTGTCAGTTCACTTGTAATGCATTATGTTGCAGATTACGATGCGGTCATCCAGTCTATCCATGCTGCTCTGAAGGAAGACGGTATCCTCTTATTCTCTACCGAACATCCAATTGTAACTGCCAGAAAAGAAGGAAACAAGTGGATTTTGGATGAAGAAGGGAACCGGATTCATTTCGCGGTGGACAACTACCAGGAGCTAGGCAGGCGTGAAGTAAAATGGTATGTAAATGGAGTAGTATACTACCATCGGTCGATTGCTGCACTATGCAACGGACTTATACGGAATGGATTTAGTCTAGAAGAGGTATCGGAGCCAATGCCAAATGAAGCGGCAATTGCTCAGCTGCCGCGGATAGAGCATGAACTGCGCCGGCCATCCTTTATTATTTTGAAGGCGAGAAAGACAGCCCGTCCTTAATGGACGGGCTCCATTTCTACCCAGCCTCGAACGCTATTGATCAGCCAGATGCTAGAAGCAGCTTGGAGATCAGCTTTCGTCAAGACAGCTTCTTGAATCGTACCTTTTTCCATTAATTCCTCTCGCAATGTACCTGGTAGTAGACCGCTGGCAACAGGAGGCGTAAGCAGTTTGTCATCCTGTTCGATGACAAGATTGCCAATTGTAAATTCGGTCAGCTCGCCAGCTTCATTCCAAAGCAGCGTATCGAACAAGTCAGGCTTCTCTATTTTATAATCTTCATATACTTTACGATAAGTAGTCTTGTGATAATAATATCGATTAGTTCTGTCGATTGGTGTGGCAGCTAAAGCGAATTTCTGCTTGGTTACTATCGATGCTGCTAATTCACCATAAAGCAGCTTAAGCACTCCGCTTTGATCAGCAAGAAGACGTATCCGATGTGATTGACCGGGATGCTCCTTTTGGTGCTGATGAAGAAGCTTGCGGACAGCTGCTTCTTTAATAGGAATGCTGAAATAATCTGCTGACTGCAACAATCGACGAATATGTTTGTATTCTAGTATAAATTCACCATTTAAATATGCGATCGTTTCCAGAAGCTTGAAATCTGGAAGCTGCTCCTGCAGTACAGAGGATTTGGCGATTGCTTCCCCATACTCACCCTTAGAAGTGGAATCCCAAGTGATACCTCCGCCAACGCTGTAGGTTGCCCGCTTTTCGACCTTGTCGACAATTGCTGTACGGATTGGCACATTGAAGACAGCTTCGCCGCCTGGTTCGATAAAGCCGATGGCACCACAGTACACCTCGCGCGGTTCGGGTTCGAGGTTCGTAATTACTTTCATTGTGCTCGCTTTAGGAGCGCCTGTAATCGATCCGCATGGAAAGAGAGCACGCATGATATCGGTGATCGTTATGCCTGGGACTGTTTCAGCTTCGACAGTTGAAGTCATCTGGTAAACGGTAGGGTACTTTTCAATTGTATATAAAGCCGGAACATGCACACTACCAAGCTTGGCAATTCTGCTGATGTCGTTGCGCAGCAGATCGACAATCATGACATTCTCGGCACGGTCTTTGACAGAGGCGGCTAGTGTTTCCCTCTGTTCAAGGTCCTGTGTGTATGTAAGTCCACGCTTGATTGTCCCTTTCATCGGTTTTGTAATGATACGTTTTCCATCCCAGCGGAAAAATAATTCAGGAGAAGCGGATAGAATTGCAGTATCTTCCCAAGCCAAATAGGCAGTATAATCGGCATGCTGTGCTCGCTGCATTTGGCGGAAAAGAGCAGCAGGATCACCAGTAAAGGCTGTGCGAAGACGCATCGTATAATTCGTCTGATATGTATTGCCAGCAGCAATCTCCTCTTTAATAGTCTGGATAGCTTGATTATATGCTGTTTTTGAAATTGCTGGCTGCCAGTTCAGCTTGTGCGGTGCTGTATCAATTGATTTTGGCTGTTCTTCACGAAAGGTCTTGTAAATAGCGAATTGCAATAGAGGCAGCTTTGATCCTGCTGCAGTGACATAGCTTGGATCGAATGCACCAGCAGCTTCATAGGAAAGGTAGCCGGCAGCGTAAAATCCTTGTTCTGTATATGCTTGCACCTGCTCCAGGCAGGGGATGACATCATCTATTGTGTATGCAGTAAGCAGTGTCTGCTGATCTGTGAAACGCCGATGCTGTGTTTGTCCATTTGCGTCAGCAAAATTGAAATAAGCGTACATGGAATATCTCCTTTCTTGCTCTATTAGTATCTCATATGGTGCACAAACGGAATAGCTTATCGGAATAGAGTAATTATTGAAACTATTTCCATATTATTTCCGTAGTAGCAGGTACAATCTTTTAGGAGGAGTTGCAAGTTGCGGACGATCCAAGTGTTGAAGGAACTAGGATTTTGGGTGTTTGCATGCATCTATTTGATCGGAATTCGGCCCAATTTGGATGGATATATACTGTGGATACCAGATCTGCTCATCTGTGCGGCTATTGTACTTTCGCTGACTGCATACGTACTTCGCTTTGGGCGGAAAAATGAGTATTAGTAAGAGGAGGTAACAAGTATGAAACGATACGACTATATTGATGTTATTATATTGCTCACCTTTATTGTGTTTATGACTAGCATAGATTTAAGTCATATAAAATGGTTGGAAGGCGGAGTTCTGATCGTATACAGTATATGGGCTTTCTTGATGGGACTTAAGACTGTAGCAATCTTGAAACAATCAAAATCATGATAGCCTGCAAGAGCTTTAATCTTAGTTAATTACGTTTATCTCAGATGGAGGTAAGAGAATGCATATCACATTACATAAAAAAGCGGGTTTAAAGATATGCGGCGGGTGATTATGTGCAAAGACATCGTGTTTACGGAAAAGTTGCTGACTGGTCTGCATCCTTTTGATGTACGAAGCACATCAACAATAGCTACTCTGTTTCACGAGGGCTTTAAGGAGACGATAGATGCGGAATACAACAGCGCAAATGCTTATCTTGATGAAATACAGGCTGTGATTGATGGAAGGTACGGGCAATTTCTGTCTTCTTGCTCGTATTACTCTAAAACTTCTGGAAGCGTAAGGGGTGTAACGATGGTAACGCTCTTCCGTTCTGTTCCTTTGCTTGCTTATGTAGTCACAGCTCCGGAATGGCAGGGAAAGGGCGTTGCCACTGCTTTAATACAGTCTAGTGAGCAGGCATTAGTTCGACAAGGCTACAAAAAACTTTACTTGGTCGTGACTAAACAAAATTATCGAGCAAGCTCACTTTATCGGACATTAGGATTCCGCGAAGTAGGGGAGAACTGGGATTTGGTATTGAGAAGGGAGAAGCAGTAGTGATTAAAGTAAGATTAATCAAAGAGCAAGATGCAGCGGATCTTTTATCGCTGGAACTGCGAAACAAGGAGTTCTTTCAGCTTTATACGGGTAAGCGGGATGAACACTTTTATACATTAGATGGCCAACGGGAGCGTATTGATAGAGCTATTGCTTCAGCTGCTGAAGATACAGGATATTATTATGTGATTCTTTTAGATGGAGATATTATCGGTATTATCATGCTGTCGGAAGTTGTGCGCTATAATCTTCAGAGCAGTTGGATCGGGTATTTTCTTGATAAGGAACAGAACGGAAAAGGATATATGACTGAGGTGGTACGTCAGGTAGTGGGTTTTGCTTTTGATGAATTGAATTTTCATCGGTTAGAGGCAGGTGTCATGCCGCATAATATCGGTTCAATCAAAGTGTTATTAAAGGCAGGGTTCCATAAGGAAGGTATCGCCAAGCAGAATGTCAAAATCAATGGAAAGTGGCAGGATCATCAAACTCTTGCTATCATTAACCCTCGGGACCTCATGTAAAGGAGAGGGTAAATAGATGAACAAATGGCTGCTTATAGCTGGGGTATTGGTAGAAATCGTCGGTATTCTGTTAATATTGTTCTGGCGAGTTGATGATATGATTGCAATAATTACTGGTATAGCAATTATCGTCATTGGGATAGTACTTTTCCAGATTGGATATTGGCGTATCATAAGAGCTCGTAAAAGAGGAATGATGAGAAGATAAAGAAGCTGGCTGATGGGGGAAACTCAATCAGCTGGCTTTTTTTAAACTGAAATTTACGCTGTGTTCGCCAGCTGTTCTGCTATGCTAATGTTATCCAGTGAAAAGGGGTGTTATTAAAAATGAAGAGCAAGTCATCTTCTATTACGATAGCTCTTATATGCTGTTGTATCTTCCTATCTTGTCATACGGTTAAAGCCTCACCAGACCCCAACTCATCCGTATCTATAAAAAACAAAAGTACAGACATTTTTATTTGCAGTTCAGATCAAGTCTATCAAGAGACTAACGGAACATATACGACAGAAGATTTCCAAAATGCAAAACCAGTTGAGATGCCAGTAGCTGAAGAATCTTGGCTGGAAACTTTGCTGAATAACTTTATAAATAATGACACACAAGATACAATCTCGTCTGATACAGATCAAATGAGTCCACAAATAATTCCCATAAGGCAAAAGCCAATAAACCTTTATCCGCAAAGCTCCTACATTCATTGTTTGCTGTCTGCCCATATGAACGCAGATTTCTAAGCTAATCACCTCTCCTAATGAGATAGGTCATAAAGTCTATAAAACTCCAAATATCTCTCTATCTTGTCGCCTTACGTAGTGAATAATACCTTGAAAATGTCATCTAATTATATTCCATTTTTACCAAATTACTTTACAAATCTGGAAGTTTACCGATATATAGTAATAGAGTGAAATTTTACGAATAGGGGCTTGATGTGATGAGTATGCAAGTACATGAGCAGACGGAACAAGCATTGCATCCGATGTTGGACGCCTTTGTGAAGATAGGGCCGTTCTTGCAGGATCTAATCAATGAAGATGTCACAATTGGTATCTACAACACAGAGAAGTTAGTTATCAATTTCCCAGCTAAGACCTTTTCATTGAATGTTACACCTGGAGATCCATTAATGGACGGGGATATCGTAACTGCAGCTATCCGCCAAAACAAAAATCAATATGCAGTCGTACCGGAGGAGCTTTTTGGTGTCAGTATTATCGCTCGGGCCATCCCGCTTCACGATGAAGCAGGTAATGTAGTAGGCGGAGTCGGAGTCGGTTTGAGCATTGAAAGTGCGAATCAATTGTCTTCTATTGCTACTAATCTTTCAGATGTTATTGGCGACGTAACTGCTACTATCCAGGATATGGCGCAATCTATCTCGGGTTTGGCTGAAGGCATGAATTACATATCCAAAAAAGCTTCAGAGGTAACGGAAAGCGTAGATACGATCGAAGAAGTATCCAACGTCGTCAAAGGTATTGCGGATCAGAGCAACTTGCTTGGTCTAAATGCTGCTATTGAAGCTGCGCGAGCTGGAGAACAAGGGCGCGGATTCAGTGTGGTTGCAGATGAAATCCGTAAGATGGCAACTGGATCCAAGGATCAGGTTAGTGAGATTCATCAGATTACCGAGAAAATTAAAACTGTTATCAGCAAGTTGAGCAATTCCATTCAAGAAGCGAATGCAGAATCAGATACTCAATCAGCTGCTATTGAAGAGCTGACAGCAACGATGGAAGAAATTAATGCTAATGTACAAACTTTAGCAAATCTAGCAAAAGAGAATATCTCAATCAAAGACTAATAGAGGTGACCGACATGGAGAATTTCAAACACGTAAACAGTCAGTATATTAACGGAGAATGGCGTGAAGGACAGAGCAGCGTGAAAATGGAGAACCGCAATCCATATAACGGTGAGCTTATCGCTACTTATCAAGCTGCCAACTTGGATGATTTGAATGAAGCGTATGAAGCATCTGCCCGAGTTCAGAAAGAATGGGCGAAAACAAACCCGGTAGCACAGCGCGCTGTCTTCGAAAAAGCGGTTGCTTACCTTGAAGCAAACCACGAAGCATTTGTTGAGACTATCATTGAGGAGATTGGCGGTACAAGACTGAAAGCTGAGTTCGAAATCGGTCTTGTTACAAATATCATCAAGGAAGCATCTACATTCCCATTCCGCATGAACGGCCAAATTTTGCCGTCCCCGATTGATGGCAAGGAAAACCGTGTTTATCGTGTACCGGTTGGAGTTGTGGGGATTATCAGCCCATTCAACTTCCCGTTCTTCCTATCTATGAAATCTGTCGCTACTGCTTTAGCAGCTGGAAATGGTGTGGTATTGAAACCGCATGAACATACAGCAATTACTGGCGGTACGATGATTGCGAAGCTATTCGAGGAAGCGGGTCTTCCAAAGGGCTTGCTGAATGTCATTGTGACTGAAATCAGTGAAATTGGTGATAACTTTGTAGAGCACCGAATTCCGCGTGCCGTTTCCTTCACAGGATCTACTAAAGTCGGTAAACATATCGGAATGGTAGCCGGTAAGAATTTGAAAGAAGCACATCTGGAGCTTGGCGGTAATAGTGCATTGGTAGTTTTAGAGGATGCGGATATGGAACTTGCAGTCAGTGCAGCTGTATTCAGCCGTTTCACTCACCAAGGTCAGATCTGTATGTCTGCTAACCGTCTTATCGTACATGAAGATGTATATGATGAATTCGTTGAAAAATATTTGGCGAAGGTTTCCACGCTTACTTGCGGTGACCCGAAAGATCCAAGCACAATCATCGGACCTCTTATCAACGAACAGCAAGTAAAAACAACTGTAGCGTTGATTGAAAAAGGTATCGAAGAAGGTGCAACACCTTTAATCAAAGGTAAAGTGGAAGGCAACATTGTTGAACCAGTAGTATTTGGTGATGTGACACCAGATATGACACTTGCAAACGAAGAACTGTTTGCACCCGTTGTTAGTATTCTGAAAGTGAAAAGTGATGAAGAAGTGTTGGCTTATGCAAATAACAGTGATTATGGCTTAAGCGGTGCTATCCACACAAGAGACGTGGAGCGCGGTGCTGAGCTTGCGAAACAAATGGATACTGGTATGATTCATATCAACGATGGTACGATCAATGATGAACCTACAGTCGCATTTGGCGGCGTTAAGAACTCCGGTCTTGGTCGACTGAATGGCGAGTGGAGTCTTGATGCATTCACAACGACAAAATGGATTAGCATCCAGCACGATCGCAGACAATATCCATATAGCTAATAAATAAGGACCCACAGCTAGTATGCTGTGGGTCTTATTTATTCTACTCTGCAGCCATGGCATCTTGTTTGGTTCGATGAACTGTGCCAAATGGATGCTCAGGCGGTGCATAAATTGTGTATAACTTCAAAGGGTTTTGACCGGTATTTATAATGTTGTGCCATGTTCCGGCAGGGACGAAGATGGCAAAATCGTCTTGAACATATTGCTGATAATATAAGTTGTCTTTTCTAGGACCCATTTGGACTAGTCCTCGCCCGGATTCAATGCGAAGAAATTGATCAACATTCGGGTGCCTCTCCAATCCAATATCTTCTCCTGGACGGATACTCATTAAAGTCACTTGTAGATGTTTTCCTGTCCAGATAGCTGTCCGGAAGAAACGATTATGCTCCGTAGCTTGTTCGATATCAACAACATAGGGTGAATTTCCGTGATCATGTATTGGCTGTTGATTAACGTTGTGTTGCTGCCACTGATAGTTACGCCAATCGTTTGGACTTGGGTGCCAGTGATAATGCTGATTTTTATAGTACATTTATTCTTCTCCTTAGATGCAGTTATATCTTATCTTATGCTGTTGCCTAGAGTGCGTTCTTATTAGCAAGACAAATGAAAGAGTACAGGAGATTTTCCTGTACTCTGAAAACAGTAATCATTTAGCTTTCTTTACTTCAATTCTTGGCATTTCTGGCTTTTTCATATCATTTCCCAAGAAATAACTTGTGTGGGGCGGCTGGTTATAAGCAACATTCTGCCAAGCAACGCCCAATCGATAAACAGGGTCATGCATCAAGGTAGGAAGTTTTGCTTCCGTTATGTCTGTTGTTGTATAAAGAACGAGAGCACTGCTGTCCTCTGTGCGCCAGATAGCTTCCTCACGCCAGTCGCCGATTAAATCAGCCTGAAGCGCAGGATTCCCTTTTGTTCCATTGTTGGAGTAAGTTCCTTTTGCATCAAGTAATGTATCCAACTTTTCTGTTTCTGGGTTCCATTTTCCGATTAAGCCTGTGCCAGTCTGGATGCTTTCATCGAAAGTATGATCAAGAATTTCACGTGTCAGGTCGCCGTCCCACCAGATAGCAAAATTGGCAGGAGGGATATTCGTTGATATCTGCTCACCAGATGCTGCGTAAAGGCCGCCTGTCGGGCTGTTCCAAGCGCCGTCAATTGCCCACATCTCGGCTCCTGGATAGCGAGGATCAATATCAGATGCAAGTCCGCGTCCTACATCTATGTTTGTTGGAATTCCCCAGATTAGTTCGCCTGTACGGGCATCGCGGAATTCGATACCAGCTTCATTCGGATAAGGTTCATGAACTTGGAATACTTCAAGCCCTGGACGACTTGGGTCCAAATCACTAAGGTGCATCGCATCTCCGTGCCCAAGACCTGTCGAATAAAGACCAGTTCCATCATCGTCCAATGCCATAGCACCATAAATGATTTCGTCTTTTCCGTCTTCGTCCACGTCACCGATACTCAAGTTGTGATTACCCTGCTGTGCATAAGCTTCGTTTCCAGGAGTTTCACTATTGAACATCCATTGCTTTTTCAGTTTTCCGTCTTTATAGGTATATGCGGCAATTACTGTTTTTTCATAATAACCTCTAGCTTCAATGATACTCGGTGTTTTGCCATCCAGATAGGCGACTCCGGCAAGGAAGCGGTCACCTCGGTTCCCGTAACAGTCACCCCAATCGCAAATATCACCCCGGGCTGGTTCATAATCGACTGTTTGCTTGATCTTACCTGTGTTGCCTTCAAATACAGTCAAATATTCTGGGCCTTCGAGTATATAACCTGATGCATTGCGATGATCTGCGTCAGGATCGCCGATAACTTTTCCTTTTGAGTCTTTTGTTCCGTCAGCCGTTTTGACGACAAGCTCTGATTTTCCGTTACCATCAAAATCATAAACGAGCATTTGTGTGTAATGGGCCCCTGCACGGATATTATGACCAAGGTCAATTCGCCATTTATGAGTTCCATCCATTTCATAAGCATCAATTAAAACATTGCCTGTATAGCCAGAGCGGGAATTATCCTGTGCATTGGATGGATCCCATTTCAAAATGATTTCCCATTCTCCGTCACCATCCAGATCACCGACACTGGCATCATTAGCATTATAAGTATAGGTCTTCCCATCCGGTGTTGTACCATCAGCTGGCTTTTGGAGAGGGATGTTTAGCTGATTGTCACGCCATACTTTAATTTTATCCTGATCAACACCTTTCCCGATTGCTTCTACACGATAGACACTATTTGCGTTACCATCTTTGTCCAAGAAATTGGTGCTATGTTTCACAGGTTTCCGAGTGATTTTCTTACCATCACGATAAACATGAAAGGAAGTTTTTTTCGTATCGTTCCCTAGGAATCTCCAGCTTAAGAAAATACCATCCTCAGTCTGGACAGCAACAGCGCCACGTTCCAAATATTCCATTTGTCTCTTAGGCAGTTTCTTGGCATCGGCAGAGAAGGGAACAGCGAATGTCAGAAGCAAGACGAGCAGCAGAAGCAGACATTTTTTCAATGTGATCATTCCTCTCCTTTATTTTTTAAAGCGCTTTCATTTTAATGCAGGAGAAAGGTTAATTCTTATTAGACAAGGCAGGGAATTCTCACATATGGTTGTAAATATTTTAAAAGCCATGCCTTTATCAGGCATGGCTTCATTTATTTGCTTGTTATTTAGAAGCGCCTAATGTATGGATTACATGAGCTGTACAATTGATTCCGTTCAGGAAATAATCCACATCCAGGTTCTCGTTCGGCGAATGGTTGTGCTGATCAAAGTTCGCATAAGGAACGATGATAGATGGTAAGCCTAAAATCCCCGTCCACACATAATCCGGAAGGGAGCCGCCCATACTCGGCTGGATAAGCGGGTCTGTTTGGTAGGCATTCTCGACGGCGCTGATGACCTTTTGAACAATAGGCAGCTCCGCTTTTGTGCGAGACGGCTGCATGCTGCCCAAGTATGTAACCTTTACATCAGGTGCATAAGTTTGTACATGTTTTTGAATCTTTTCAAAGATATCGTTTGGATCTTGGTCGACGACGAGTCGGATGTCCATTTTTAGCTGGGCTGTGGAAGGAATGATTGTTTTCGTTCCTTCTCCTGTATAGCCGCTTTCCATCCCGAAAATATTGAAAGTAGGCTCGCCAGTCATCTTCTGGTAGTAGGATGGACCATCCATGGATAAAGCAGGGTAGCCAATTTTTTCACCTAATGACTTTTTGTCAAAAGGAAGCTTGGTGAGCAGTTGTTCCTCGTAAGCAGTGAAAGGTTGGATAGCATCATAAAAACCCTCAATTTTGACATGGCCATCAGCATCTCGCATTGTATGCATCAGCTCGATCAGTTTCCAGGCAGGGTTAGGAACGATATTCCCGGTGTTGCCTGAATGGTTATCCCGATCTGCACCTTTCGCGTCGAATTGAATGGACAGCATCCCGCGTACCCCTAGCAGCACAAGTGGAGAAGAGCTGTTATGGGACGGACCATCAGAAGTGTAGACAAGGTCCGCCTGCAGCAGATCTTTATGCTCCTCCACAAAAGCTGCAAGATTAGTACTGCCTTTTTCTTCTTCGCCTTCAAAAACGAATTTGATGTTGATCGGCAGCTCACCGACTGTATTTAAGTAGCTTTTGACCCCGAACAACTGCGCCATTAGCTGTCCTTTGTTATCGCCTACACCGCGAGCATAGATTTTGCCGTTGCGGATTTGGGGTTCGAATGGGGGAGATTCCCACGCATCATAAGGCTCAGGAGGCTGTACATCATAGTGCCCATAGATAAGCAAAGTGAAAGCTTCCGGATTCTGAATCAATTCTCCATAGACGACAGGATGTCCGGCTGTTGGGATGATTTTTGTATGGATTCCGAGTTCCTCCATCATCCCTTTCAATAGTTCAGCACATTCCTCTATTCCGTCATTCTGCGTACTGATGCTTCGCTGACGCAGCAAGGTGAATAGCTGGTCCAAGAAGTCTTGTTTATTTGTTTGTATATAATCTTTTAATGCAGATGTATTCATATAATTCTCCTTTATTTCTTAATTCAATGTTCCAATCAGAACTGTGGCGATCAAGATCGAGCAAGTCGTTACAGTTGTGAAACCGCCCATAAGCATTGGCGTTACAATTTCATTCATGATAGCTTCGCGTTCTTCTTCCGTTTCTCCCACCTCGCGGCTTATTTCCTCACAGAGGATGTAATCTGCAGGGAAACCGAAAAGTGCCGTCAATGCAACAGGCATACCAAGATACTTACCGACACCAAGCAACTTGGAAGCGAGCAATCCTCCTAGTGTTACACCTGCTGTACCAAGCAAACAAATCAATAGAATTTCTGGAATATAGCTGGCCAAAGCAGCTGGTGTTACATCATCCATTGAAGAAATAACGATGAAAATGACAGCAATCATAGCAATTCCGGTTGCATTTGCTTTTTCCATTGTCTTGGCAGGATAGAAGCCGATATAGGCACCAATTACCCCGATGATCAAACAGAAGATGGTGTAGTTGACGCCGGTGACAGCATCAAGGATAACAGCGATACCGCTGCCCAAATAAAGCTGAAGAATGAAAATAAGGGAAGTCTGATATTTTTCCGGCAAAAGTAATTTGCGTTCGTTCTGGGCTTTGACTACTTTATTCGGCCGTTCTTCTGTAACTTCCTCTTTTTCCAAAGCTGCACCGCTGTGCAGGCGGGCTTGTACTTGCTGTTTCACAACAAGGGCATGCCTTTTTAAGAAGAAGGAAGCAAGGGGGATGCCGAATAGTTTATGAATGCTCAATACTAGCGCTGGGATGATAACAAGGCTGGATAATCCTAACTCGGTCAGTTTTTCACTCGTAACAAGATATGCTACAATTCCGCCGACGACCGGACCAGCACCAGCTACTGCAGTCTCATAATCAAAGAATATCGGAACAATTGCTAATACTAGTGCTACTGCAGTAAGGGAACCAATCAAAGCGATCAGGATAGGTTTCAGCTGTCCTTTTATCAAGGAGAAAGGAACAAGTGTACCAAGGTGGACAATGAATGGAGCAACAATTAGGGATCCGAAAGCCGTAATGACTGAATCAGACATTAGTCCATTTGGTATGATTCCTGCCCAAAGAAGTCCAACGTATATCAGCAAAGCTGCCAGCAGCATTGGAATGCGTGCTTTTGTCCAGATGGAGATGAGTTCTCCTAAACCTAACACAGCAATCAATAAAAGGGTGATCATGACTGGGTTGCTACTGATCTCACTCCACATGTACATCCTCCTCCATTTTCTATGTAAGAATATTAATAAAAACTAAACTAAATTCAGAAAATTGTCAACATACTAATCAATTAAAGAGAAAAATCTGCTAGGCTAAAAGTCTTATTTTCTGTATAATAAGCTCATTCAATGGAGAAACGAGGAGAAGGATGGGTATATTACATGCCTTTACACTGCCGTCTGTCCCTAAGGAAAACAAGCAGAAGCTTAAGAAAGTTGTCTTAGAGGAGAATTGGAAAAGGACGAAGCTGTTCGCTATTATCATATTGATCTTTGAAGCTATTTTGATTGTGAGGCAGCTTCCGGGAGGAATTGATTTATATGTAGGGCTGTATCTTGGACTGTTCAGTGCAGCAGCTATCTACTTACTTTGTATATACATAATGGGAAAAAAGAAAATACCTACCGGATACAGAATGTTTATGGTGCATTTCTTTGTATTTCTGTTCCTGGCTTGGGGGACAATGGTTACACTGCTGGACCAGCTGCATTACGGCCACGTCATGGCATTCGTGGTTAATTATATGTGTGTATCGACATTGTTTCTGGCAAATGGAAAGCATTATCTCTTGTTTGCTCTTCCGAACGTTATTTTTCTTTATGTCGGCTTGCCATTTTACCAGCAGTCAGCTAGCATGCTGTCTGGTCATTATACGAATCTTACAGTATTCATCTTCTTTTGCTGGCTGGCATCACAGTTGCTGTACAAGGGGTTCGCAGTAAACTTTTACAATAAGCTTTTACTGACTGAGATGAATGGGGAATTGGAAGCACAAATTGCCCAGAATGAAGTAATGAACGAGCAGCTGAAGAAACAAGCGATGCTGGATGAGCTGACTGGTGTACCAAATAGACGGGGGTTCCAGGATTATATCAATTCTGCAATTACTGCTGAATCAAAGAGGAGACTTTCTCTATTATTGCTGGATGTGGATGCCTTTAAAAGCTATAACGATCATTATGGGCATTTGCGAGGAGATGAGGTGCTGCGTCTTGTGGCGCAAAGTATCTATCAGACCACAATGATTCCGACAGCTGGATGGGCCAGGTATGGAGGAGAAGAATTCGTGCTTGCTGTTTTTGATCAGCCGTCTGAGAAATTGGACGAACTGGCTGAAGCGATTCGCTTGGCAGTGCAGGAACTTCGGATTGACCACGCATTTTCACCAGTAGCAGATAGAGTGACTGTAAGTATAGGTATATATAGTGCTGCTATATCAGATGGTATGCAGTTATCATATTTCATTGGTCAAGCGGATGAAGCTCTTTACGAAGCGAAACGTTCCGGCCGCAATACTGTTATTAAAAGAGAAGAGCTAAGCGAATCATTCGCTTAGCTCTTTTTCCTTATACATGCCTTGGACGAACTGTTTCAATTTCTTTGTCAATCCGCTGATAGGCTCCTGAAATTGGCTGTTTTCCCGGTATTCAAGTGATACGGAAGCTGTGTAATTCAGGTCGTCTATTGGCAGGGTAACAATATTGGTCATTCTCTGCTCACTTATATGATACAGAATTGATCGTGGCAGTACTGTAAATCCATGACCGCTTTCTACAAAAGCAAGCATGTTCTGTACGTCATCTACCATTTGATAGTCTTTGGCCTGCACTAATCCTAAAAGAGAGCTGATTTTATCCAGATTATTCGTCAATGCAGCATGCTCGAAAACGATTAATTTCTTATCAAGCTTATTTGAATTTGCAAGCTTGCCGTCTAATATCGTTGCATCGTCCTTATGGCAGAGGAAGACCAATTCGTCCTGGAGCAGCGGCTCGCATAGAAACGGAGTCTTTGCTCTGTTTTCATAATGGATGGAAAACTGGATGCTGTCATATTCCAAAAGCTTCTTCAAGACATTCGTCGGTCTTGTAATGAATTTAAATGGAATGTGCGGGAAGTGTTCCTGCATGTAGGGGATGATAATGTGGTTGAATACCGGTGCAAGCCAAATGTTGATTCCAATCCGCAATTCATCTTTTCCTGCTGTAATACTGCTCAGCAGCTGATAGCTGATTTTGTTAACACCAGTAAGTGCAAACGATGCATCCTGCAGTTCCCCGAGAAGCTCAATCGCATAGGGAAGGAAAAAATAACCTTCTTCAGTCAGTTCGATTCCGTCCCAACTTCGCTTCAACAAGACGAAGTCGAGTTCTTCCTCCAGTTTTCGTATTCGTGTACTCAATGTAGGCTGTGTAATATGTAATGCTTTTGATGCTTTGGATATACTTTTATTGGAGACAACTGAAAGAAACGACTCCAATCCGTCAATGTTCATTGTCCTTCACTCCTGCTGTTCAATACTGTTAATCTTATATTTTTTTGGGCAAAATGTATAGGAAACTGTATAAAATTCCTTTATCTTCAAGAGCAGTGCTTGTATTTCCAATCGAGAACAATTAAGATGAAAGGATGCACCAATGACGCCATAACGAATGGCATAGAAAGGATTTAACTATGAAAAATAAACGTCCGCGCTCTCGTGGGTTCCAGCCTGCGAAGCCGAAAGTATATAACGTAACAGAAGAAGAAGAACTATTGTCTTTCCTTTTGAAAGTTGTAGGCAAAAGCCGTAACTCAGTAAAGTCTATCTTGGCACGCGGTCAGGTTTCTATTAATGGGCGTGTTTCCACGCAATTTAATGACAAACTGCTGCCAGGACAAGAAGTGACAATCCGAACAGATATCATAACAGAAGCAGCACCGCTGCAGGGCATCACGATTATGTATGAAGATGATACCCTCATTGTTATCGAGAAGGCTTCTGGACTATTATCAATCGCTTCCAATAATGAAAAAGAGAATACAGCTTACCGACAGCTATCTGATTATGTAAAAGCGCAGCATAGTGATAATAAGATATTTGTCGTCCACCGGCTTGATCGCGATACATCCGGTGTGATGGTGTTCGCTAGATCAGAGAAAATTAAAAAGATAATGCAGGAATCATGGCAAACAACGAAGGAAAGAGCTTATGTTGCGCTCGTTGAAGGCGACGTCTCCAAGTCAGAAGGAACTATTACTTCTTGGCTGAAGGAAACAAGTACACATAAGATGTATTCCAGTAAGTACGAGAATGACGGATTGAAGGCAGTGACGCACTACCAGGTCCTTCAAGGAAACAAGGACTTTACGTTGATGGAAATCAGCTTGGAAACCGGACGAAAAAACCAGATTCGTGTCCACATGCAAGACATCGGGCATCCGATTGCAGGAGACAAAAAGTACGGAGCTGAGGATCGTTCCATCAAACGCCTTTGCCTCCATGCACGCAAGCTGAACTTCAAACACCCTGTCAATGGCATGCCATTAAGGTTTGTATCGGATATTCCGAAGCTATTTACATCTAAATCAAGATAAATAGAAAAGCAGAGCTCATATGCTCTGCTTTTTTTTATAATTTTTTTTATACCTGTTGCCACTGGTTTACATTTATAATACTATATCCATAAGTGATATATCATAAACGGATATAAAGGAGAACGAATATGCCTAAAGGAAAATCATTGGATGAACTGACAGATCCGGTTTTCTATATTCTAGTTGCATTAGTAGAAGCGAGACATGGGTATGCCATTATGCAATATGTAGAAGAAGAAACAGAAGGGACATTTAAAATAGGTCCTGCGACACTTTATACCATCATTAAGAAATTACTGGATGCCGGCTTAATAGAAGCTGAACCTGACAGCGAGCCGCGGCGGAAAACCTATGTTACGACTGCTGCTGGTATTGCAAAGTTAAAAGAAGAAGTCGAGAGACGGAGCAGAATGGTGGATCTTGCGACAATTGTATTGCAGACGAAGGGGAGGAAGGGACAATGAGACAAAGAAAGTATATATCTTCAGGCGGACTGGCTTTTTCGGAAAAAGAGGATATGCGGAAACTTGCCAAACAGGCAGCCAAGGGCTGGCATTTACAGGATTTTGCTTTCATGGGCTACCGACTTGTCCGCGGAGAACCGAAGCAGGTACAATACATGATCGATTACCGCAGCCTGGATGAAGCAGAGGAACAAGAGTATTTGGAAATGTTCGAGCATGCTGGCTGGACACGTGTATGCAGTTCTTATGGAATGTATATATTTGAGGCTTCCACAGATGTACCGCCAATCTATACGGATGTGGATACGAAGCAGGATAAACTAAGGCGAGCTACTTCATTTATCCCAAAAATGGCTTTGGTAACAACTATTCTGACTATCATCACTTACTTGATAAACAATATTATAGATAATAGGGTAGCTGCTATTATTTGCTTCGTACTGTTCATCATTGCTATCTGCAGTATCGCAATGACAGTGTCCTTTAGTTTCCGTATGCTTAAGCTGATGCGAAAGGGCGAGGACTAATGACTAGGAGAGCATTTCAATCCATATTTATAAAGCTAAAACGATAGCACATATAAAGAAGGCTCCCAATCGGGAGCCTTCCGTCAGTTATGGCAGAACTGATTCAAATGTATAGCTGCCTGACTCTGCTTCGAAGGAAACTTCTCCGTTTTTATGTTCCTTGAAGGTTACACCAGCTGCCTTATGAATCGGTTTTTCGTTAATTCGAACTGATTTCGTATCTTTCGCCGGAATTGTGATGGTTGCTGATGTATTCGCCGGAATGACAGCATCGTAGCTGAAGGCTTTATCTTCAACTTTCCAGCTGCTTTCGATACGACCATACATGGAATCGACATGTCCCTTGGCCCATGTCATCACCTGATCCGGATCCGGAGTTGGCTCGAGCAGGAAGTGCTTGAAGCCAGGGTGATCTGGGTCGCGTTTGATTCCTAATGATTCTTTGTACATCCATGCTCCAACGGCACCAAACGAATAGTGGTTGAACGAATTCATGCTGTTATTGCCGCCAAACCCGTCTTCTTCTGTATAAGAGTTAAGTCGTTCCCAAATTGTCGTTGCACCGTTTTCCACCGAATACAGCCAGGATGGATAGGAGGTCTGCTGCAACAGGCGATAAGCGATGTCATCGTGACCATGGTCAGAAAGTGCTTGGCTGATTGCGGCTGTTCCAATGAATCCTGTCATTAGGGAATACTCTGGACGCTCCTTCCCTAAGTCATCCGTATTCTTTCTCTGAACTGCAGCTACTAGATGATCAGCAGCAGCTGCTGCATTGGTTTCGTTTAATACGTTGAGAGCCAAAGGTACGCTATAGGAAGCTTGACTATCAGAAACAGTGCCGTCAGATTTCAATGTCTTTTTCGTTTCCGGATCGATGAACTTTTCGTTGAAGAATTGTTTGCGTTCTTCATAACGCTCCCAGTAATGTGCGGCATCGTCATCATTACCAAGAATCTCTGCTGTCTTTGCCATGAGTTCCAAATCATACACATGATACGCTGCCCACAGGAAAACATTTTCAGTCTTACTGTTTTCAGGGCTTAGCCAGTCTCCTAAAGGACCTTCGTTGATTAATCCTGTTGTAGAATTCACTTTTGTATCGAGGTAGTCAACATATTGTTTCATGCTAGCGTAATGTTCTTGAAGAACAGTTTTATCTCCATATTGCTGGTAAGCCTGCCATGGCACAGTTAGTCCGGCGCTTCCCCACAGGATGCCGCCAAAGCCAGGTCCAATTGGTGTTACATCGGAATAACGCCCGTCAGCACGCTGCAAATCACGGTTAGCCAAATTGTGCCTACGCAGGAACTGATTCACATTATCCATATATGTTGCAGTTTCCGAGAAGACGGAAATATCGCCATTCCATCCCATTCGTTCATTACGGGCCGGTGTGTCTGTCGGGATGGAGAGGAAGTTACCCCGCATACTCCAAGTAATGTTTTCCCATAGCTTATTCACAGTTGTATTGGAAGTCTCGTAGCTCGAGTCAATATCGTGAATAGAGCTGATCACCAATCCTTTCACATCTTTGAGTGCAGGAGCTTTTTCTACACCGGTAATCTCAATATAGCGATAACCATGGAAAGTGAAACGAGGCTGGATAGTCTGGTTACCCTTTTTCGTTACATACGTATCTTGAACCAATGCTGCCCGTAGATTTTCCAGCATGAGCATACCGGTATTCTCACCAGAGTCTTCGCTGTCTGGATAAAGCATTTCGGCATAACGCAGGGTAATCTCTTCATCAGCTTTCTGTTTCTTCAACTTGATTTGCGGTACACCGACCATATTCTGGCCCATATCATACACATATACACCTGGTCGGACTTCTTCCATGCTTTTTGCTGTCAATGTCTCGACAATCTGAGCGTTTTCCCCGACTTGTCCTGTAATCTGCATATCACTATAATCCAGATTTCCTGCGGTTGTCGTGTCATCTAAAGGTACTTCCACAGCCTGTTTCCAATCCTTAGGCTTGAAGTTAGCTTTACTCCAATTCTTCATTTCCTTATTTGCATCATAAACTTCACCTTGGAAGAAGCTGCCGTATACGAGCGGACCGTCTGTCGTGTACTCCCAGTCAGGATTCGTAGTGATAGTATCGGTCGTACCATCTTCATAGGTGATGACGAGCTTTGCCAAAAGGGAATTACGATCGCCGAAATAGTTCCAGTTTTCAGTCGTGAAGGTGCTCGCGCCGCTCCACCATCCCTCTCCTAACATGGCTCCGAAGGCATTGGCTTTGCCGGACTTAAGCTGATCTGTTACATCGTAAGTTTGGTACATTTGTGTCTGGTTGTATTGTGTCAGACCTGGATTGAAGTAATCTTCCCCGACGCGTTCTCCGTTCAGATAGAGTTCATATATTCCACGAGCTGTTGCATATAGTCTGGCATCTTGGATTTTCTGTTTATCTGTTTTGAACTCAGTTCTTAGCAGTGGTGTAGAATGATCACTCGGGTCTGCAACAGCAAAGACGCCTTTGTTGCCACCAGTTACGTTGTAAGCACCAGATTTAACAGTTACGCCTTTTGATTTGGCGAATATGCCTTTATAATTCTTTGCTTCTGTATTTTCTTCGAATAGTGTATTGGATGGTTTGCGATAGTTCGTTACGTTCAAATTAGTGAATCTTGCCTGCTGTTTCTTATCCACTGAAAATCCGATTTCGGACAGCATTGGAAAAGCGATGTAATTGCCACCTGAGCCGACAGGGTTCACATTAAAACCATTTTCAGGAGTGATTCGGTTTTCCCCATCTATGAATATATGGAAGACACCTGAATTTCCCCAAAGTGAAATGTCATGTTCGTTATGTTTATTTGTGTAATCAATTAAGTCTCGGGAAATGTTCAACTCTGTGAGTGGACTATTAGGATCATCTTCGGGATCATAGCCTGCACGATAGATTAGCAGCTTGGCATTTCCAGAGTTTTTCTTTACATCGGAAACATCCAATTCGAATTCTACATAGCTTTCATTCACATCATTCTCGAGATTGTACATATTTTTATTTTCATCCATCATTCTTGGATCATTGGCACCGAGGATGAAGCTGGCTTTTTCTGTGTTGGTCTTTTTGTCCAGCTGTAAGCTGTAATGTACTTTATACACATTAAAATAATGTGCTTGGAGTACCATGTCATCTGCTTCGGTACCGATCCATTCAGCGCCGTCCCAAGCAGAAATATCTGTATTCAATAGTCCTGTTTCAAACCAGCTGTCGGTTGTTGACTTCTTGCCGTCTTCGTTCCACACAGACACTGCCCATTTATAACGAGTAGAAGGTTTTAGTTCTTTTCCATCGTATTGGATGGCAACAGACTCATCAGAATGCTGTTTCTTTGTATTCCAAACAGTTTTTCCTTCTGGATCCTTCACTACAAGCTGATAAGCTTTTTGTTTGGCGCCTTGGTGGTTGGCTTTCATTTGCCAGCTGAAGGTAGGATTTGGATTGTCCAAACCAAGCGGTGTTGAACTGAAATCTGTTAAAAGATTAATAACTTCGGCTTTCTGTTTCTTGGCATCTACAGAGCTGGAAACAAAGGGTAGAAACGAGGTTAGAACTAGGAGCAGTGAGGTAACCAACACAATACGACGATAAAACCGGGTCTGCATACGATTCCTCCTTTAGATTGGTTGATGATAATGCTATAAAGCAATCCTTTCCGTGCGTAAGTGGAGACAGCTCCATCTGCAGCACATTATTTGTTAGCGCTTACATAAATAAAATTTTACCGTATTCCTGCTCATAATTAGAGGGGGCATTTCTTAGTTATGGGGGAGAATCATAAGATGTTACATGAAAATATTGGGAATAATCCCGTGCGTCAGTACTCGATCCTTTGTCTCTTGAAGCTTTCCACCATAATTCATACAATTGAATAATTCATTTATATAAAGTATTTGAAAGACATAGTATGGAGGCGATAGTTGTGGAATTAAAGGAAGTTATATTAGAAGCTACTGATGTGCACAAACAGCATCTTTTAAATTGGAGAAGGCACTTGCATGAGAACCCAGAGCTTTCTTTTCAGGAGGAGCGCACCTCACAATTTGTTTATGATACATTAGCAGGTTTCGGAAATCTAGAGTTGAGCAGACCAACAAAGACGAGTGTCATGGCAAAGCTGACGGGAGCAAAACCTGGAAAAGTAATTGGCTTCCGCGCAGACATGGATGCCCTGCCGATACAGGAAGAAACGAATCTTCCTTACGCTTCAAAGGTTGATGGTGTGATGCACGCATGCGGTCATGATGCGCATACTAGCATCTTACTCACAGCAGCAGAGATTTTAAGTGCCAAACAGGAAGAATTGAGTGGGGAAATCCGCTTCTTCTTCCAGCACGCGGAAGAGCTGTTTCCTGGCGGTGCTAAGGAAATGGTGGAAGCAGGTGTTACCGATGGAGTGGATATGGTATTTGGACTGCATGTCGCATCGCAACTGCCGCGCGGTAAGGTTGGTGTCATCTATGGGCCAGCCACGTCCAATTCCGATCAGTTCCATTTGACTATAAAGGGAAAAGGCGGCCATTCTTCACAGCCCGATAAAACGGTAGATCCAATTGTTATCAGTGGCCAGATTATCACCAACTTACAATCAGTTGTCTCACGCATGACTAGTCCAAATGAAGAGTTGGTCGTTTCACTCACAACCTTGCAGGCTGGAGATGCAGTAAACGTTATTCCGAATGAAGTGCATATCGGAGCATCATTGCGTTCGCTTAAGCAAGATGTTCGGAAGAATGCGATAAACGCTATAGAGCGTATGGTAAAAGGCATTACGGAAGCAAATGGTGCTTCATATGAACTGGAAGTTACGTATGGATATGATTCTGTCATCAATGAAGAGAAAGCTACTGTAATAGCAGAGCGTGCGCTCAAGCGAAAGCTAGGAGAGGACGCAGTGCTTCACGGCAGTGCGATTATGGGAGGCGAGGACTTTGCTGCCTTCGCCAATGCCGTTCCTGGATGCTTTGTTTTTGTCGGTGCCAAGGAAAATGGTAATCCATCTCCTGCACCTCATCATCACCCACAATTCCGAATCGAGGAAGAAGCAATGCAGGATGGTTTGCAATTCTTTCTTGGTATTGCGGAGGAACTTGTTTTTTAAAGAGGAGTCATTGTACTCCTCTTTTTTTATAGTTTTCTTCATTTGGCGTTAACTATTTATGACATAAAAACATTTTATAGGTGATTCAAAAAATATGTTTTTATTAGAAATATTGAATGTATATCCATCTTGGGTCTTTTATGCACAATGCAGGAGTGCTATGATAGTTAGCATATAAATTATCTGAAATATTTAATTATTTTAATTATTGGAGGAGAACTTATGCTAACGAAACAGACTGAAATAGAACTGTCCAACGATCAAGTAGAAGAGATTATCAGCTGGAGAAGGTATTTGCATCAGCACCCTGAGCTGTCTTTTCAAGAGTATAAGACTTCAGCCTTTATTTATGAAACATTGAGCACATTTCCTAATCTGGAAGTGACAAGACCTACAGAAACGAGTGTACTAGCAGTACTTAAGGGCGCGTATTCTGGTAAGACAATCGGCTTTCGTGCTGATATGGATGCCTTGCCGATACAGGAAGAAACAGGTCTTCCTTATGCATCCAAAAACGATGGTGTCATGCATGCTTGTGGACATGATGGTCATACTGCTATCTTGCTTGGCGTTGCAAAAGCATTAAGTGCTCAAAAGGATAAAATTCATGGAGAGATTCGCTTCTTCTTCCAGCATGCAGAAGAAATGCTTCCAGGTGGTGCCAGAGAGATGGTTGCAGCCGACGTGACGGAAGGTGTGGATTATGTATTCGGTTTGCATCTTTCTTCTCTTACGCCGGTAGGTCAGCTGACGATTACTCCGGGTGCTGCTACTTCCAATTCGGATATGTTTCACGTCACAATCAAAGGAAAAGGAGGTCATTCTTCTCAGCCGGAAAACACAATTGATCCCGTCGTGACAAGTGCACAAATCATCACCAGCCTGCAGACAGTCGTTTCCCGCATCACAAGCCCGAAGGATGAATTGGTTGTGTCTGTCACAACATTACAAGCAGGCGATGCTGTTAATGTCATTCCGGAACAAGTGAAAATTGGAGCGTCCGTTCGCTCTTTCAGCCAGGATGTACGAAAACGAGCAGTCGAGGCAATTGAGCAGATCATCAAAGGTGTTTCCGAAGCTAATGGCTGCCAATACGAATTGAACTATACGTACGGCTATGACTCAGTTATGAATGATACGAAAGCTACCGCTATTGCTGTTGAAGCTATCCGCCGCAAACTTGGTGAGGCAGCATATGCAGAAGGAGAAGCAATTATGGGAGGAGAGGATTTCTCAGCCTTTTCAAACGTTGTACCTGGATGCTTCGTATTCGTAGGTGCTTGTGCTCCGAACAATCAGACACCTGCTCCGCATCACCATCCGAAATTTCTTATCGACGAAGCAGCGCTGGCAGATGGTGCGAATATGTTCCTAGCTATTGCTGAAGACTTGGTGCTCGAATAGGGTATCTAGTTTCTCAGTTGTCATACCAATATTCTAGTACGAACAATTTAAGGAGGCTGTAAAATGGACAAGCTTATTCGCAATGGAGTCGTGATTGATGGAACTGGAAAGGTGATAGAAGATGCTGTTATTGCAATCAAGGGAGATCGTATTGCGGCAATTGGACCTGCTTCTGACTTCATAGGTATCGATGCCGAAGAAGTTATCGACGCGCAAGGCGGCTATATCCTGCCAGGTTTGATTGATACACATGTGCATATGATGATGGAAATTAAGGACGTACGAGAATCACTTATCACACCTTTCTCTATGCGTTTCTATGAAGCATTAACATACATGAAGCGAACACTTGACGCGGGCATCACAACGGTAAGAGATGCCGGATATGCCGATTTAGGCGTAAAACAGGCCATCGAAAATGGCTTGATCAGCGGACCGCGTATGCAAATCAGTGTCAATCCGCTTACGATAACAGGTGGTCATGGTGACAATTGGATGGTGTCGGATATGGATCTGACTAATAAAGCTTATCCAGGATTCCCATCTGGTATTTGCGACGGACCAGAGCAAGTACGTCAGAAGGTCAGGGAGATGCTGCGAGCAGGCGCTGATATTATTAAAGTTCATGCAACCGGAGGTGTCATGAGTCCGACAGATCATCCGGAATTCACCCAATTCTCTATGGAAGAGCTGCAGATTATTGTAGAAGAAGCAGCGTATCGAAAAGGCCGTAAAGTAATGGCGCATGCCCAGGGAGCAGAAGGTGTGAAGCAAGCGGTTAGGGCTGGTATCCATTCCATCGAGCATGGTATCTTTCTTGATGATGAAGCCATCGAGCTCATGCTAAAACACGGTACATACCTTGTTCCAACGCTGCTTGCTCCTGTCAGTGTCGTGGAAGCAAGTGAAGCGAATGAAAGCATGCCTGCTTATGCAGTGGATAAAGCGAAGGAAGTAATGGAGATACATCAGCAGAGCGTAGCGAGAGCATATGAGGCGGGTGTGAAAATTGCAATGGGAACTGATGCTGGTGTAATGGCTCATGGTACTAATTTGCGCGAGCTGGCACTGATGTGTGACATTGGCATGAGTCCGATGGAGGCAATTCTTGCATCTACTAAAATAGCAGCAGAATGCTTAGGCTGGGAAGATAGAATCGGGATAATAACTGAAGGGAAATTAGCAGACTTAGTCATTGTTCAAGAAAATCCTTTGGAAAATATTGCTTCCCTGGCTGATACGAATAATATCAAAACAGTCATGCAGGGAGGAAAGCTAAAGAAACAGCTTTCTATCCAGACAGGTATTCCAAGTTAACAGTACGACAGCGGGCAGATGCCCGCTGTTTTTTTGTACAAATATTTGACAGAACAACCCGGAGTCGAATAGGCTTAACATGTGTTTTTCTTTACTTGCTTACATTAATATGTAAGCGCTTAATAAAAAAGGAGGCGATTGGATGAAGTCTAGTATGCTGTCGGTATGGGAAGGGTTATGGCACGCGCATGATAGAACCAAGCGGTTGCTGCTTTTCGCTGTACCAACCTCAAAGAATAAAGTGTCAGATCAGTCATCGGAAAGATCAGGCACTTCCGACAAAGAACCTCGAACGTACAAACGTCCTCAGTTAATTGGATTGTTATTAGGCCCTCTATTGTTTTTCTCTGTCATTTTATTTTATTACCCCGAAGGATTGAGCTATGAAGGACGAATGGTATTGGCTACGACATTGTGGGTAGCGACATGGTGGATCACGGAAGCCATTCCGATACCGGCCACTTCTTTACTGCCGCTTATTCTCCTGCCAATAACACAAGGTCTTGATGGTGACACAGCAGCTTCAAGCTATGGAGATCCGATTGTATTCCTTTTCCTTGGCGGCTTCTTAATTGCTATGGCAATGGAAAAATGGAATTTGCATAAACGGATTGCATTAAATATCATCAGTGTTGTCGGAACGAGTACATCACGTATCGTACTTGGATTCATGATTGCAACTGGTTTCCTCTCCATGTGGGTATCTAATACGGCAGCGGTCATGATGATGCTTCCAATTGGGACAGCTATTATCTACCAAGCCAGTCAAGCTGCCAAAGCCAGTAAACAGGATATTAGGGAAGACAATAAGAAATTCGAAAAATCCCTTGTCTTCGCGATTGGATATGCGGGTACAATAGGTGGTCTTGGTACGCTGATCGGGACGCCTCCGAATATTATCCTGGCAGCGATGGCAAGTAGTTTGTTCGGGGTAGAGATCTCATTCGGCGGCTGGATGCTGATTGCCGTACCGATTGTTATCGTCCTTTTGTTTTCGACATGGTTTTATCTTACGAAATTCGTTTTCCGAATTAAAATGAAGGAATTGCCTGGTGGAAAAGAGCTGATTCTTAAGCAAAAAAGGGATCTGGGCAAGATGTCGTTCGAAGAGAAAGCCGTGCTCGCTGTGTTCACATTTGCTGCTTTCATGTGGGTCAGCCGTACTTTTCTTTGGCAAGAAGATGCTGTGTTGGAGATCATCGCCATTCCAGGTATCAGTGATACGACTATCGCAGTCTTGGCAGGTGTATTATTATTCTTAATTCCTAGTCTGAATAAAAAAGGGCAGAGAATTCTTGATTGGGACGTTTCAAAAGAGCTGCCGTGGGGAGTTCTGCTTCTATTCGGAGGAGGTTTGGCAGTCGCAGCTGGCTTCACTAGCTCAGGGCTTTCCCAATGGATCGGCGATCAGCTTACAGTCTTGGAAGGACTTAATATTTTTGTGATTATCATTATTTCGACAACATTAGTATTGTTCTTGACCGAGATTACATCTAATACAGCAACTGCCACAATGATCTTGCCTGTAATGGCATCATTGGCATTGGCTTTGGACGTTCATCCATACGCCATCATGGTTCCAGCAGCAATGGCCGCTAACTGCGCCTTTATGCTGCCGGTCGGAACACCGCCTAATGCTATCATATTTGCATCTGGTAAAATTACAATAGCAGAAATGGTCAGGACAGGTTTCATACTCAACATCTTTACTCTAATTCTTCTCATATTAGGAGTCTTTGCGCTTGTTGGTCCGCTATGGGGTCTTGATTTGAACATGTATCCTGAATCATGGAAATGATGTTGAAGGGAGTCTGCCATTGGCGGGCTCTTATTCAGTGAAGGAGAGTATTATGAAACATTATCATTATCTAGTGATTGGAGGAACTGGCATGCTCCAAGCAGCTGTCCTTGGCTGGAACCAAGAGGGACATGAGGTGACAGTCGTTGCCAGGACGGAGGAAAAACTCCGACGTTTATCCGAAAGTGCTCCCCATCCAGAGCACCTACGAACTATACAAGCAGATTACCATCAGCTTGAAAACTTTCAAAAACAACTTGAAACTATTCCGAAGCCGGATATCATTGTCAGTTGGATTCACCGCAGCGGAAACAATGCAATACAAACCTTATGTAACCTTTATGGAGAATTAGAAAAGAGGGTAGCGCTTTTTCATATAAAAGGGAGCAATGCGTATAATCCACGACAGAACTATACACCGCGCTATACAGCTACTATCCAATATCATGAAGTCATTCTAGGCTTCCAGCTGAACGAAAGCACTTCCAGGTGGCTTACAAATGAAGAAATAGCAAATGGAGTTAGAGAAGCGGTTAAACTGTGGCAGCATCGCTATATTGTAGGAACAGTCGAGCCGTGGAGTTACAGGCCGAAATCTTAATGCTACCTTTGTTTAGAAATATGATTTTTTTTCTTCTGAATTGTTCATAACTTATGGATTCTACCGATAATAGATATGTGCAACTAGGAAAATAGGTCTAGTTTTGCCCAAGGATTAACCGGAGGGTTCCCGATGAAGGAAGCAAAAGATCAAGGTTGGGCGTTGGTGGCTAAGCTGATGAAGGAAGAAGAGAACCTTGCTGTTGAGAGTGGAGAGAATGGATATACCGGGCTTAACGGTAAATTTCTGACATTGCTCAGCATCGCTGTTTTCGTGACAAACGGAGATGAGCGTGCACTTCGCCAGCAATTCGAAGCTGCTCTCCTGTCCGGCATCTCTGTCCAAGAAATGATGGAGGCAATCCAACATTGTGCATTATTGAATGGGTTCCCGCCTTCGCTGAAAGCTATGTCATTATTAAAAGAGGTAGTAGACGACCAATGAAAAATGCGTGCAGATGATTCTGCACGCATTTTTCATTTAAAGATATTGAACCAGCCTTTACGTTTGAAACGCCACAGCATTACAACGGCAATAATTGCCATCAGCAGCATTGCCACTGGATATCCGTATTTCCATTGCAGCTCAGGCATATTAGCAAAGTTCATTCCGTAAACACCGGCGATAAAGGTTAATGGAATAAAAATAGTCGATACAATTGTCAGGGTCATCATGATAGCATTCATTCGATTGCTATTGATTGACTCGTAGCTGTCTCGCATATCCGATGTGAGTTCCCTGTTGGAATCAACGATTTCCGTAAGTTTCAGCAAATGATCATAAATATCATTAAAATAGGCCTTTTGAGTTTGAACAAAATCGAATTTTTGGATGCTAAGCAACCGGTAGATCAAATCGCGCATTGGTGCAATTGTACGTCTGGTTCTAAGCAAATCACTGCGGATATCAAAGACCTCATTAATTACAGTTTGCGGTGATTTATGGCTTTCTTCATCCTCAATCTCGTTTAGACGATCCTCCATTTTATACAACGGAGGGAAATAATCATCAACCAATTTATCAATCAGATGATAGACAATTTTCGACGGAGAATGTTCAGATGGACCTTCTTGCATAACTCGCTGCCAGACATGGTCCGCCGCCATTGATTCTTCTAGATGAAAGGTAACTATATAACGCTCTGAAACAAAGATATCCAATTCATCTGACACGAATGAATCATGATTCAGTTCATGAAGAACGAGGAAATGGTACCCGTCGTATTCATCTAGCTTTGGCCGCTGAAGGAAATGAAAACAATCCTCGATCGCCAATGGATGGAAGTGGAAGATCTCGCCTAGCTTATTTGATTCAGCCTCTGTTGGTACACTAAAATCGACCCAATACCAGATAATTTCAGGACTGTTTAGTTCCTGATACGGCAGATCTTTTAGTATTTTTTTGTCACGTGTTATCGCTATGCTGCGTATCATGGTACAACCTCCTGCAATATATAGCCACATTATAACGTATTCGGAGGCAGAGAGAAAACGACAAGCAGTGTGATTAAAGAAAAGGGCTATGGGGTATAAAATGAATATACAACCAAGCATAGTAACTGTTGTGAAATTGCTGAAACACCATTTGTCTGAATATTTTAAAATTTTATATGCAAAAGTATTGCGCTTTTGGATTGAATCTTTTATAGTATTCAACAACCTACAACAATCACCATTGCTTAGCCAGCCGGTTAAGCTGAAGGAGGACAACGATATGTCTGATAATCAAAGCTTTGTAACTGTTGGTGACTGGGTAACAGGACATTCGATAAACGATGAATTATTTACCGGCTTCGTGGAAGCAGTGAATGCGAAACTGAACACGGTGAAAGTATACGTAACAGAAAGTGATCATAAAAATACGATCGGTAAAACGATCGAAACCTTCCAAAGCAAGATCAAGTATTTTCCGCCAAGTGTAGATCCGAGCAGGGCACATCTTTTAAACCTTATTGATTTATCCCTTATTTCTGGGGATAAGGATTGGTTCTTGCAGCTGACAGAAGAATTAAAGATACTAGACGAAATGGAATCCGAGTCTAATCCAGAATATATCCCGAACTAACTGGACCGAGCAGATATTGCTCGGTTTTTTATTTTTAAAATTGAATAGCGATGACGGTTGGAGCAATACCGTGGGAGAAGATGACGAAGCAGGAGGAACTATTTAAGGAAATGCTGAGCAGGATATTGTTTTAGTGAGAAGAGCACATCTCAAAGTTAGATGTGCTCTTTTTTTTAATACCGCTTGGAACTGAATTTAAAAGTATAACGATCACTGCGATAGTACAATCTTGTATATTCAAATGGGATATCGTTATCCAGATAGGCCCAAAGGTTCATCGATAATATAGGGTTAGCATCCTTGATTTGCAGCAGTGTCATGAGAGCATCTGATGGCATTGCTGGAATAATCTCTCCCTGCCTTTCTTTAATAAGAAATCCTTTGCTTTCTAAATATGCATATTTGGAATTCAGCATAATCTCTTCTGTAAGATCAGGGAACATAGCAATTGGCATGAAAGTCTCTTCTAAGATAATCGGAACATTATCTGCACATCGAAGTCGTTTCACGTAAAAGACTTGTGCCTCAGGCGGTAGTTGTAAACGATGTCTTATTTCATCTTCTGGTTTCATGATTGTAAAGGTTAATAATTTATTGGTAGGCACTTTTCCAAGTTTGATAATTTCCTCTGTAAAGCTCTGTAACCGATAAATATCATGCTCTATCTTCTGCTGTTTCACATAGGTACCGCTGCCATGCACTTTATACAGCAGATTTTCTTCTACTAACAGCTGTATTGCTTGTCTCACGGTTACTCTGCTTGCCTGGAATGAAGAAGCCAGTTCCATTTCAGTAGGAATGGCCTCATCCTTTTTAATGTTACCTCTGGCAATATCTTTTTTTATTTCATTTGCTATCTGACGATAGAGGGGCGTACTTTTCATGATCCTGACATCACCTCTCGTTTTATATCTCTGTGTTGTATTGTAATGAATCATAAAAAAACACACAACTAGAATACATTATATTGATTGGTTTTCAAATTTGTATTATAGTTGTATTAATTAAGGAGGGAGATAAGTGCAAAGAAAACTGAAAATTGCAATTGTTGGTGGAGGAAGTACGTATACATTGGGATTAATTAAAAGTCTAATTGCCGAAAAGGGATCTTTTCCCTTAAAAGAACTAGTGTTATTTGATCAAGACGAAGAAAGACAAAAAATCATTGCAGATGCAGCTGCTATTTTGCTTAAAGAACAATATGGTGAAGATCTTATTTTTACAAGTACCACAAATCTGGAATCAGCGTGTAAAGATGTCGATTCTGTATTTATTCAAATACGCACAGGCGGTTTGGAGATGAGAGAATTGGATGAGAAAATCCCTTTGTCTCATGGCGTGGTAGGTCAAGAAACTTGCGGACCAGGGGGTATGGCTTATGGCATCCGTTCCATAAAGGATATGACAGCCTTAGTCAAAGATATCCGAGCTATATCAAAAGATGCATGGATATTGAATTATACGAATCCGGCAGCCATTGTAGCCTATGCGTTAAAACAGCAATTTCCGGACGACAACAGAATACTGAATATCTGTGATATGCCGATTGCCATTATGGTCAGTTATGCGAAATTATTAGGAGTAGATATCTGGGACTTGACGGCGGATTATTTTGGTTTGAACCATTTTGGCTGGTTTACCAAAATAGAGCATAAGGACGGGACAGATTATACAGAACTTCTAAAAGAACGAATTATTGAAGAAGGATTTAGACCTGAAGATGAGGAAATAGCCAATGATGTTTCCTGGCAGGAGACTTTTGCGCAAGCTCGCCAGACTTTACTGGATTTCCCTGAATACTTACCAAATACTTATTTGCAGTACTATCTTTACCCAGACAAGATAGTGGAAAAGTCAAATCCAATATCCACGAGAGCCCGACAGGTCATTGAAGGTAGACAAAAGAGGGTCCATGATATGTGTAAACGGATAGTCGCTGCTGGTTCTGCTGCATCAGAAGATTTGAAAGAGGATATTCATGGCATTTTCATCATCAGGGCAGCTGCTTCTCTTGCATATAATCTAAAAGAGCGATACATCGTGATGGTAGAGAATAACGGAATAATTCCTAATCTGCCATCTGATGCCATCGTAGAAGTACCTGCTTTACTCACTGCAAATGGTATACATGCGTTTGCTGTAGGGGAGATTCCTGTATTTCATAAGGGATTGATAGAAGGGCAGTATGCGTATGAGCGTCTTGTTTGTGAAGCTTATTTTGAAAAGGACTATAGGAAATTGTTACAAGCGATGACACTGAATCGAACGGTAGTTGATGCAGATAAAGCGAAACGTATTCTGGATGATTTACAAAAAGCGAATCAAGAGTATTGGCCATCTTTTCATTAGGAGGAAATCAAATGAAGAAGTTGATTATCAATGCAGACGATTTCGGTTACTCTAGAGCAATAAATTATGGGATTATGGATTGCTTTCAATATGGTGTTCTTAGTTCAGCGACATTTATGGCAAACATGCCTGGAGCGGAGCATGCTGCTGATTTAGCAAAACAAAATCCGGGTTTGGGTGTAGGGGTACATCTCGTTTTGACATGCGGAGAACCTATTCTGGAAAATCACAAGACAATTGTGGACGTGAGTGGAAAGTTTAGAAAGCTGGCCTTTTATGAGAGCGCTTTTAATATTGAATTGGATGAAGTCTATAACGAATGGAAAGCACAAATAGAAAGGTTTCTATCATATGGCCTTAAGCCGACCCATCTTGACAGTCATCATCATATCAACACTTATAAAGGAATACGTGATATTTTCTGTCAGCTTGCTGCAGAGTACAACTTGCCGGTGAGAAAAAACATGGAATTACCAAGCAATCTGAAGCATCCAGATCAATTTGAGTATTATGTAGAGCAAATACTAAGCGATGAAAGTAGTTTAATGGGGGCTTTCCAAGAAGCGGACACGGTTGAAGTAATGTGTCATCCAGGCTATTTAGATAAGGCAGTGGTTGGAGGATCTTCCTATACCTATCCTAGATTGGATGAACTTGAGTTATTAATGTCAGATAGAGTCGAACAGGTTTTAAAGAATTGTAAGGACGTGAAGCTAACAACTTTCGAAAGTCTATAAAATGGGGGGAGACGAGAGAGCATGCGCAATTTCTTTCAGAAGTTAGGGAAATCATTGCTCATTCCGATTGTAGCTTTACCGATTGCCGGAATTCTTTACAGACTTACTGCTGAAGATTTGCTAGATATCCCCCTATTCCAAGCAGCTGGTGTCATCTTGACACAGATGGATGCGCTGATTGCTATAGGTATTGCAATGGGACTTTCGAAAACAAAGGATAAAGGAATACCGGCGCTGACCGGGTTTCTTGCCATTATTGTACTTAAAGAAGGACTCGCGTTAATGAATCCTGAGTTGAATATGAGTGTTTTTGGAGGAGTACTTGCCGGTTTAATAGCAGCTTTTGTTTATAACAAATTCAAAGATACGAAACTACCGAATATGTTTGCCTTCTTTAGTGGAGAGAAATTCCCTATTACTGTCATCATTTTCACGATGGTGCTGGTTGCAGGATTGATGAGTTTGTTATGGCCATTTGCTCAAATGGGGATTGATGCTTTCAGTAGGACATTAATGGATCTGGGAGCTATAGGTGTCTTCATATTTGGCTTCCTCAATCGGTTCCTGCTGCCATTTGGATTGCATCATGTATTAAATACGTATGTTTATTTTGGACTTGGTGAATACACAACATCTTCAGGTGAAGTGGTCACTGGTGAAATTACCAGGTTCCTAAGTGGAGACCCTATGGCTGGATTCTTCATAGGAGGATTCTATATTACTATGCTATTCGGGGTACCAGCCATTGCTCTGGCTATCACGAAAGCGGCTAGATACAAGAAACAGGAAACTAAAACACTGATGTCATCAGGTGCAGCTACCTCAGTCATAACAGGTATCACAGAACCTGTTGAATTTACATTCTTGTTTACATCGCCTCTATTATATTTCCTGCATTCCGTCTATACAGGATTAGCTGGAGCAGTACTGTACATACTGCATATAAGGCATGGATTTTCGTGGGGCGCGGGATTGATAGATTACATTGTGAACTTAGGATTGAGTGATGGAGGACTTCTTATCCTGCCGGTTGGAATTGCATTCTTTTTTCTCTATTTCTTCACTTTCTATTATGTCATCAAAAAACGTCAAGTTGCGGTAATTGGGCAAATAGAGGATAAGGTGTATGAGGCGGCTGCGGGAGAAGAGGAAAAGGATTTAGAGCTAACTCACAACAATTACAGATACATGGCACAGAAGATGATTGAAAATCTAGGTGGTAAGCAGAACATACTCATTAATGATAATTGTATGACACGGCTGCGAATGGAAATAAAGGATATGAAAGCAGTGAATCATTCTAAGATCAAGCAAATGGGAGTTCATGGAATCGTGGAGGTGGATGATCATAATTTGCAAATTATCATAGGATCACAGGCGGCTATTGTGAAGAAAGAAATGGATGATATATTAGATAGTTGAAAGAGAGCACTCATCGCTCCCTCATCTGTATCCCGAAAAGATCCTCAATCTTTTCATTCATAAACTGATAGGACGCTTCAATACCAGCATTATAAAAAATAGGACCTAGTTCTTTGATAATAAAGTCGAGCATCAGACCTGCGGCCAGGTCGCCTAGCTGCTCGTCTTTTTCTTGTTCAAAATAAGTCTGCAGGGAAGTTATCATTTCATTTCGCTGTGTATCATTCAATCGGATTGGGTTTTGCATGTGTTTTCCCTCCGTTAGCTCATTTTCGTTTCATTATAGCAGAAAGTTCTGCTAGACTTTAGAAAAGGAAAAAAGGTGGGAGTAACGATGGCAGAATTATCTTATGAGATAGTGAAAGAACTCGGAGTGCTATCCGTATCACCGAAGGGGTGGCAGAAGGAGCTGAATCTGATCAGCTGGAACGGTAGGGAGCCAAAGTATGATATCCGGGACTGGGCGCCGGACCATGAGAAGATGGGAAAAGGTATTACGTTGTCAGCTGAGGAAGTCAGTGCACTGCGTAACCTATTGCAGGAGCAGGACTGACATGCTGCCGGAGAAGTTAGTTCAGCTAGCCAAAGAGAGAATGGCTCCTTATCCGTGTGAAGGTTTTCTGCCCGGAAGAGGGCCAAAGCATCCAGTTCTTTTCTTTGTCGGAGAAGCACCAGGGGAGACGGAGATACATAGCCTGGTGCCATTCAGCGGAAGAGCTGGCAAAGAGTTGGATCTATTTCTGGAGCGAGCTGCTGTGGATAGATCAGAGGTATTCATCTCGAGCTCAGTCAGAAGCAGACCTTATCAATATAAGACAAAGCATATTCGCGGTGAAACTGTCACAAAAAAATACAACCGGACACCAACTAAGGCCGAAATTCTCGCCCATGCACCTGTGCTCGATTATGAAATTGCCCAGGCGGAACCGGAAATTCTTGTGACCCTAGGGCGAATAGGGTGGGAACGGATAACCGGTTCGAAGGAGAAAATCACAGAAGTTGCTGGGAAGCTGATAGAACAGCCGGTTCAGCAATTGAAAAGCTTGGAGGATGATTCTTTTATCCTTTCAGAGAAGATATATCGTATCTTCCCGACTTACCATCCAGCGTCCGTTTTTTACAATCCGGGACTGCGGCCGGTAATTGAAGAGCATGCCTATAAGATTCGCGAACTTCTGAACAGATGAGGAGAGATGTAATGGAAAAGGTCAACGGTAAAGTAATAGGATTTGAATTAAACAGCCAAGATCCGGACAAGGCAGCGAGCTTCTACGCTAATGTTTTTGGCTGGAAGGTGGGTAATCCAAATTGGGGTTATCATGGTGTGGAGACAGCTGGAGGAATTGATGGCGGAATCAGTAAAGGGCCGCATGATTTTCCGCATGGGACAAGAATCCAGATTGAAGTGGATGACCTGGATAAAGCAATTCAAGCTGCTAAAGAAGAAGGGGCAGTGGTCGTTCGTGAAAAGATGGACTTTGATACTTTCTATCTCGCGTATTTAGTTGACCCAGTCGGAATCGGAATTGGACTGGTGCAGTCTATCTCCAAAGACTAGTGAGAGGAGAAGACGCCTCATTCCAGGCTTTCCCACTTATTCCTTCGTTTCTAAACGGTCTTTTCCGCTTTTTATGTCTATCTCCAAAGACCAAAAACTGCGGCTTAAGCGATAAATCCTTGCGTGAGGAGAAGGCACTTCACTCCAGGCTTTCTCACTTACTCCTTCGTTTCTAAACGGTCTTTCCCGCTTTTCTATAAAAAAACAGGCGTATCAGCTGACTGATACGCCTGTTTTTTTTATTTTGCTGCTTTTTGCAGTTTAGTGATCATCTGCAGGGCACGACCTGTACCGATTGCAACGGATTCTAGGGGATTCGGAGCCAAATGAACAGGAACTGAGATCTCAGAAGCGAGCCATTGCTGCATTCCTTTTAGCAATGCGCCTCCGCCAGTCAAGATGACACCGTGGTCAACGATATCTCCGCTTAGTTCCGGCGGGCAGTCTTCCAATGTCATACGAATTGTTTCGAGGATCTGCTCCAATGATTCTTTAAGAGCTACTTGTACTTCCTTAGAAGAAATTCCGACAGTCTTCGGTAATCCAGTTACCATATCACGGCCGCGGACATCCATCATCAATTCATCATGGTCAATCAAAGCATAGCCGATTTCCATTTTAATCTGTTCTGCAGTTCTTTCCCCGATGAGGATATTGTACTGCTTACGGATATATTGGATGATTTCCTCATCCATTGAATCTCCTCCAATGCGGACAGAACGGCAAGAAACAACGCCGCCGAATGAAATAATACCAACTTCACTTGTACCGCCGCCGATATCGACAATTACATTCGCAACTGGCTCATCTACTGGGAGGTCAGCTCCAATTGCTGCAGCAATTGGTTCTTCAATCAAGTGGACGTTTTTAGCACCATACGATTTGACCGCATTATGTATAGCGCGTCTTTCAACTGAAGTACTTCCAGACGGTGTGCAGACAACGATAGTTGGTTTGCGAAGGGAAGATCCCATCACTTTGCTCACTTTTTTCAGGATTTCTTTCAATAATTGAGCTGTTACATCATAGTCAGCGATTACGCCATCTTTTAATGGGCGAATCGGTACGATATTCTGAGGAGTTTTACCGACCATTTCTTTCGCTTCTGCTCCAACAGCAACGACGTTTTTTGTTTCCATATCAATTGCAACCACGGAAGGTTCATTCAATACGATTCCTTTTTGTTTTGTATACACAAGTATATTTGCAGTGCCAAGGTCTATTCCGATTTCGGGATTAGAAAACATTATATTTCCTCCAATAATGACATATTTCTACTATATTTATTCTCCCCCGTATAAGGCTTTATGGGGGTAGATCTGTCAAAGAGCTAAAAAGCCGCTAAAATTCGACATAATTCATTCTATCACCTGGTATAGAGGTGTTAAAGAGATACCTTTATCCTAATTTGGTAGATTAAACTAATAAGTATAGGAGAAAAGGATTATATAGAAGGAATAGCAGCAAGTCAATTTACAGATAGATTACAAAAACTGAGGTATTGTTACAAAAACTAGGAATAAAAAAAGGTGTCAATCCTAAATTACATCCAAAAAATAGAAGGGCGGCTGTTTATTGCTAGTTTCATAGCTTATAAAGCGGGTACGATTTCGCATAAGAACCGACTTTTTACTAGTGTTGCTCAGGAATGAGTGCCTATTGGAAATTCTAGGCTGCAATATTACACAAAAACCCATGCTATGATGTTGCTGCATCAAAAAACACACATCTCGAAAGGAGCAACATCATGTTCAAGAAAGTATTAGTAACAACACTATCTACAGCTATCCTAGCAGGTGGCGCTTTGGCAGGAACAGCAAATGCTGCACCAGCACAACCAACTAAAGAAGAAGCTCAAGTGCACGTAGCACAAGTAGTGAAAAGCGGATCTTTCTCTTCTATCGAAGATTTGAATAAATGGGTGAATGAATATCTATCAGCTTATAACATTCACATCAATACTGATAGCTTGCTAGCAAAATACAATGTTCAGCAGCCATCTCAACAGGAGCAAGCACAAACTCCTGCTCAAGCACAACCTAAGCAAGAGGAAGCAAAAGCACCAGCTGCTCAGAAAGAAGAGCAAAAAGCTGCTCCACAAAAAGAAGAAAAAGCTGAAGAGCAAGCAACTGAACAAAAAGCTCAAGCTCCAGCACAAAAACAAGAAACTGCTTCTGACAGCAAGAAGACAGAAGATAAGCAAGCTACTGAAGGCCTAAGTGCTTTCGAACAGCAAGTAGTAGACTTGACTAACAAAGAGCGTGAAAAAGCTGGTCTTAAAGCTTTGAAAGCTGATACTGAACTAAGCAAAGTAGCACGTGCGAAATCCAAAGATATGGCTGACAATGGTTACTTCGATCACAACAGCCCGACTTACGGTTCTCCGTTCGATATGATGAAATCTTTTGGTATTTCTTATAAAACTGCAGGTGAAAACATCGCTCAAGGACAAAAGACTCCAGAAGAAGTCGTTGAAGCATGGATGAACAGCCAAGGACACCGTGAGAACATCCTTAACCCTGATTACACTAATATCGGTGTAGGTTATGTAGAAAACGGTAACTACTGGACACAGCAATTCATTGGTAAATAATTCAGATTATTGTATAATGAGAAGCAACCGATTATAATCGGTTGCTTTTCTTGTATGTAGGAGTGATTATATGGATCTGATTTCACTGCTTGCAGAAGAACGAATCAAGCAGGCTGAAGCCAATGGAGAGTTCCGTAACCTTCCAGGAGCGGGAAAACCTTTGGAGCTGGAAGATCTATCTGGTGTACCGGAGGATATGCGGATGAGCTACAAAATTCTCAAGAATGCTGGCTATATTCCGCCTGAAATGGAGCTGCAGAAAGAAATTGTAGCACTACGCGATTTACTGCGTATTTGTACGGATGACTCAGAGCGGGCAGCTTTCCGGAAGCGGATCAGCGAGAAAGAGATTCACTACGAAGCACTGCTTCAGAAGCTTAAGCGAAATTCGCCAGGCACTCTCAGTCAATATCGGGAACAAATTGAACATAAACTAACATAACTAAATAGTATTTTCTTATCACGAGAGGTGGAGGGACTGGCCCTTTGAAGCCTCGGCAGCAGGCAGAAATGTACTGTGCCAATTCCAGCAGACGATAGTCTGGCAGATAAGAGGAGCATTTACCTTGGATAAGGAGCCTCTTCTGTAAAACGGAAGAGGCTTTTTTTACATAATAAGAGGAGTGGAGAACAATGACGAAACAAATTATCCTGCAAGCATTTGATATGACAGCCGCTAATCATAACGCCCATGGCTTATGGAAGCATCCGGAAAACAGAAGGCATCGGGAATATAAATCGCTGGAATACTGGATGGAGCTTGCACGCCTCTTAGAAAAAGGGAAGTTCGACGCTGTATTCTTTGCTGATGTGCTTGGTGTTTACGACGCATACGGAGGGGATGAAAAGGCTGCCCTGCGTGATGGAGTGCAGGTGCCGCTTAATGATCCTGCCTTCGCTATTCCGGCCATGGCAGCTGTGACGAAGCATTTGTCCTTCGCTGTCACTGTCAGTACATCTTATGAACAGCCATTTCATAATGCACGAAAATTTTCGACGCTTGATCACCTGACAAATGGGCGTGTTGCTTGGAATATCGTTACGTCCTATTTACCGAACGCTGCCGAGAATTTTGGACTGGAGAAGATGGTGAAGCATGATGAGCGTTATAAAATAGCTGATGAATTCCTCGAGGTTTCTTATAAGCTGCTGGAGGATAGCTGGGAAGAAGATGCTGTTATCTCTGACACGGAAACAGGAGTGCTAGTGGATCCGGAAAAGGTTCACCGCATAAAACATAAAGGTACATATTTCTCAGTAGAAGGGCCGCATGTGAGTGAACCTTCTCCGCAGCGTACACCTGTGCTTTACCAAGCAGGTACTTCGGAAAAAGGCCGTGATTTTGCAGCAAGACACGCTGAATGTGTCTTCGTAGGCGGACCTACACCAGAAAAAATCAACTATTACATCGAAGATATTAAAGCTCGGGCGGAGGCGTACGGCAGAAGCCGTGATGAAATCAAGGCGTTTACTTTCCTGCATGTTGTCGTGGCTGAAACAGAAGAGAAAGCTCTTGCAAAATATAAGGAAGTTAAGCAATATTGGAGCGCAGATGCTGCCAAGGCACAATATGGCGGCTCGACTGGTTATGACTTGGCTTCTTATGATAATGAAGAAGAGCTGTTCACATACAAGCACACAGAACAAGGTCAATCGCGAGCTGCTTATCTGACGAAGGATGCGGCGAAGCCATTTACAGTCAAAGAGATACAAGAGAAATTCAGTCAACCAGCTGAAATGGATATTATTATCGGCAGTCCGGAACAGGTGGCGGACAAAATCGAGGATTTCTTTGTGCGAAGCGGAGTTGATGGCTTCAATCTGACACATTATATTACACCAAAAGACTTGAATGACTTTGTCGAATTGGTTGTTCCTATCTTGCAGGAGCGAGGATTATATAAGAGAGATTATGCAGAAGGAACATTCAGGGAGAAATTATACGGACACCCGCATCTAGCTGCGGCACATCCGGCAAAACAAGGAAAGAGGAGCTGAGCATCAGCTCCTCTTTTCTATTCTAGATAAGTTAGAGTTCCCTTGTCATCTTTAAATGATGCAGTAGCTAAGGCGCCATTAATCATTGTGAACTGCGGTGGCATGTGCCCGATATCAGTATCAAAGATAATTGGCAGGCCAATTTCTTCTGCAAATTCATATATCATCTGTTCGTCGTCATAATCCTCAGATGGTGCACTTCGAGAAGGTCTGCCAAATAGTAAACCGCTCGCTCCATCGAACCAGCCGTGTTCCTTCAGGTGCCAAAGATTCCGATAAGCTTCGGCAGTAGTCCAGTCCAACCATTCTAGGTAGACAATCGTTTCTTCTTCAAAAGATTCTCGCCACTCCTTAATGGGGGCATATCTCGTTCCGGCTATTGCAGTCAATGTATTCAGACAGCCGCCGATTAAACGGCCAGTAAAGGAAACGGCTTCACCTGTCGAAGATTTCCATTCCGTTTTGCTGTCCAAATCAAAGCCCGCAGGATTTTCTTGTACAAATAGCGCATCCCATGATGATTGATACATAGGAGATGAGTGCTGGACAACATGCTTGCGAGAGGGTGCTGATAATATCTTATGCCATTGCATTGTCGTATCATCAAGGTTTTCCATATTCAAATCAAAGAAGTTTGTCGTATGAGCAGATGCAATATTTGTCTGGAGTGTATAGCTGCATAGAAGTGTGCTTGTGTCGGAATAACCAATCAGCCATGTAGGCTTGCTTTTAGATATCTTATCCCAATCCAGCTTAGGCAATACTTGTACAAGCAGTTCTCCACCCCATGGCGGCATAATGGCATCAATTGCGGAATCAGTTAAATAAGTCATTAGCTCGATTGCTCTAGTTTCAGCAGAGCTGCTTCTGGCTGCTTGCTGAGTCCAGACGGTTTCTCCGATGACTACATTGGAACCAAGTTTCTCGAGCTGACTTTTAGCTTTATGTATCTTGGGATGCAATGGTGCAGGAACTCCGCTTGAGGGAGCAGTGATTGCTAAGGTGGAATTGGCAGTCAGAGCACTTGGATAGATGGTCGTCAACATAATCACCCTTTCCTTTTCCATATTATAGCATGAGCACTAGGTCGTTTGAATCGTTGTTCCAAGGGGAATGGAATACCAGACATTCGCACATTTTCACATTTATAAAACGAGGGAGTTGAGTGAATGATAAACGTGTTGTTTATTTCTTTAGGCAACATCTGCCGCTCGCCGATGGCTGAAGCGATATTCCGCAAACGTATAGACGAAGCAGGATTATCAGGGTTTGTTACAGTCGACTCAGCTGGTATCGGTCACTGGCACGAAGGAAAGGAGATGCATCCTTCTGCTCGTGTGCTTCTCGGACAAAAAGGCATTTCGATGGGTAATCATACGGCAAAGCAAGTCCAAGCAGAACACTTGGAAGCTTACGATTACATTATCGTGATGGACCAGCTTAATTTGCAGGATTTATCAGCTATAGCTCCTGCTTATACGGACCGTTATCAGCTTTTCTCAGATTTTATTCCAGAGCGTGCTGGAGAGGATATTGAGGATCCATTCTTTACTGATGAATTTGAAGCGGTGTTTGAGATGCTTGAGGCTGGGTGTGTAGAATTGTGCGAGACAATAAAACAACAGACACAATGGAAGGAGCCGGTTTGATGAAAAGTAAATTTACGTTAGGTTTAACGATTGGTGCTACAGTCGGCGGCTTGATTTCTTTATGTGATGCACAGACACGTGAGCATGTACGAGGTAACTTGACGCGTGCAGGTTCTGAAGCGGTGTTTTACCTCCGCAATCCGGGCGTTTTTGTGAATGATGTCAAAACTTCCTATGCTCGAGTGGCAACCAGTATATCTACATCAGCCGATAAAGGCTTGAGAGGACTGGAGGAAGTTCAGCATGCACTGCAGAAGGTGAGCAAGCTGGACGATCAGATCGAATTGCCTGCCGGACAGCGTCCGAAACAATTGGCAAGCGGTGGTAACACAGTAGCAGCCAGATAAAAAGGTTGCTTTAGAGAGAGAAGGAGGAGAAACCATGGGGAGCTTTTTAAAACAGCTTGGGCAGCGAATCGGTAACGATGAAGTGACTGGTTTGTCTGCCCAGCTGGCTTATTTTTTACTGCTATCACTATTTCCATTTATCATTTTTCTTGTGTCCTTGATCGCATTCTTGCCGATCAGTCAACAAGATATTATGAGTACTTTATCAACATTCGCACCTGAATCAACCATGGATCTGCTCGAAGAAAATATTACGGGTCTGGTCAATGAGCGAAATGGCGGGCTGTTGTCCATTGGTATTTTGGCAACACTTTGGTCTGCGTCAAATGGTGTTAATGCCATTATTCGTGCATTGAATAAGGCTTACGATGTTAATGAGGATCGATCTTTCATCGTTGCCAGAGGAGTAGCCGTGGTGCTGACAATCGCTATGGTACTCGTTATCGCAGTCGCATTCTTGCTACCGATATTCGGTAAATCAATCGGTATTTATATCTTTTCCTTTTTCGGACTGGACGATGGTTTCCTGACTGTATGGGGAGCTTTGCGATGGGTCATTTCCTTTGTAATATTCTTCATTGTACTACTTGCATTGTATGTGTTAGCGCCGAGTAAGAAAATCTCGATCAAAGAATCAATGGTCGGAGCGGCCTTCGCAGCAATCGGGTGGATGATTGCATCCCTGTTATTCTCCTTTTATGTTGATAACTTTGGCAATTACTCTGCGACATACGGATCTCTTGGGGCAGTCATTGTTCTGATGATCTGGTTCTATCTTTCCGGCATCATCATAATCACCGGTGGTGAGATCAATGCTATGCTGGATGAGCGGAAGAAAAATAAAGCGGCTGCCTGATAAGGCGCCGCTTTTTTTATCTTAAAAGTCTAAGACCGTTTAATATGACTAAAATTGTGCTGCCCTCGTGTCCTACTACCCCAAGTGGCAAACCGAGATATTGACTGATATTAGCCAGGATGAGCAGCATAATGACAGCGACTGAAAAGATAACATTTTGCTTAATGATCCTGCGCATACGCTTTGATAATTTTATAGCGTCGGCAAGTTTTCTTAGATCATTTTTAATCAGGACCATATCAGCTGTTTCCAGCGCAGCGTCAGTTCCATTGCCCATGGCAATTCCAACTTGAGCAGTAGCAAGGGCAGGAGCATCATTGATCCCATCGCCAACCATGGCTATCGTTCCGTAGCGATTTTCCAGCTCTTTGATTTCTGCAACCTTTTCATCTGGCAAGCAGTTGGATCGATACATAGTAATACCTGCTTCTTTGGCAATGGATTTTGCAGTCTGGTCGTTATCACCTGTGAGCATAATAGTAGAAATGCCGAGCTTAGATAAGGAACGTATTGCTGCTTTTGCTTCCGGTCTTATTGTATCTTGCAGTGCAAATACACCGGCTAATCCGTTTTCGTTCTCTATATAAACAAGCGATTTCCCCGAAGCGGCCAAAGAATTAGCTTGATCGGCTAATTCTTGATCAGCCGAATTTTGCATATAAGAGACTTTTCCGATTCGCCATTTCTGTCCCTGCCATATCCCATTCATACCTTGACCAGCTGTATCGGTAACTTGCTCAGCTTGCTTGATACTATCAGCATGTGCATAAGCTGCTACAGCTTTAGCTAAAGGATGTGAGGACTGAGATTGTATAGCATAAGCCGCCTCCAGCACATGAGATGCTTCGGCAGTTTTACCGATAAGGAAATCTGTAACAGATGGCTTTCCGATTGTTAAACTGCCTGTTTTATCAAATGCAACAGCTTTTACTTGTCCGAGCGTTTCCAGATGTGAACCACCTTTGACTAAAATCCCGTTTCTTGCTCCTTTTGAAATAGCTGATAAGGTCGCTGGCATGACCGAAGCTACCAGTGCACATGGAGAAGCGACGACAAGCAGGATCATGGCACGATAAAAGGACTCGGTAAATGACCAATTTGTTATGAAAGGTGGTACGAGGATGACGAGCAGAACTAGCAGCAGAACAGTTTTGACATAAGGTCCTTCGAATCGCTCTATGAAATGCTGAGCGGGTGATTTTTGTTCCTGAGCCGTTTGCACCATCGTGATGATTCGTTGGAACAATGTTTCATTTGCGGGCTTTGTGACGCGTATTTCCAATACTGCACTGCTATTGACGGTGCTGGCAAAAACTTCATGACCTTCAGTTTTTGTTACTGGTATACCTTCTCCGGTAATGGCACTTTCGTCAATGCTCGTTGTTCCTTTTAAGATGATTCCATCAGCCGGTATACGTTCCCCGGGCAGCACGAGTATACGATCCTCGACTCGAAGCTGATCGATAGAGATTCTTTCTTTCCCACCAGCAATTATTCTGGTCGCTTCATCTGGCTGAAGAGTTAGCAGTGCACGCAATTCCTGACTGCTTCTATTCTCCGTATACGTTTCTAAAGCACCAGAAAGGGCGAAAATGAAGATAAGTAAGGCACCTTCCAGCCAATGGCCGATAAAGCTTGCCCCTATAGCTGCGAAAATCATCAGCATTTCCACGTTAAGTTTCCGTTCCGTAATGGTTTCTGTAATACCTTCCTTCGCTTTAAAGAATCCTCCGATGAGATATGCAGCAGTATAAAGAAAAGGTGCAGCTTCTGTTCCGTGGAAACTGAAATAGGTAATGAGAATCAGGGCACCACTAACTAAAGCGGCAATAAGTTCTAAATGTTTTTTCATGTATTTATACCCTCCTTAGAAATGTATATGTAGCTTGTTTATAATTATTATAATGTAATAGTAATTTTACTATATTCTATAGCTAGATTAAAATCAATATAAAAAAGAAATAAAATTTATATAGATATATAACAGTTTGAAAATAAAAGTGAAACAGTTCAGAAAAATATTGAAATAGTGGAGATTACCTGTTATCTTTTAGGATATATGAAAATAAAACAAGGGGAGAGTGTGTGACTTCGTGAGGAAAAGATTAGGTATTATATGTAGCTTATTTGTAATTGTACTTCTTCTGGGAGCTTGTGGAACAAATGGTGACGGCAACTCTGAAAGCGCTGGCAATGATAAGACTTGGGAAAAGATTCAGGAGTCAGGTAAACTCGTCGTTGGTACATCCGGTACTTTATTTGCAGCTTCATATTATCCTGATGGTTCTGATGAGCTTACGGGATATGATGTGGAAGTAATCAGAGAAATTGCTAAGCGTCTTGATTTAAAAGTGGAATTTAAGACTTCTGATTTCAATAACATGCTTGCTTCTGTTCAAAACGGCAGAATAGATGTAGCAGCAAATGATATCGAGATTACCGACGAAAGAAAAGAGCAATTCGCTTTTTCTGAGCCGTATAAGTATTCCTATACATCGATGATTGTACGGAAAGATGATTTGTCTGGTATTCACAGCTTGGCAGATCTAAAAGGAAAACGCGCTGGGGGAGAAGCTTCAACAAACCATAGCAAAGTTGCAGAGCAGCTTGGTGCAGAGGTTGTGACTTATAGCAATGCAACAAATGATGTGTACTTACGTGATGTGGACAATGGACGGACAGACCTGATCATCAATGACTACTATTTGCAATCTTTGGCATTGCAGGCTTTTCCCGATTTCAATATCATGATTCACCCGGATTTCAAATTTGACCAGATTGAACAAGGCGCAATTCTTTCAAAGGATGCTCCAGAACTTAAAAAACAAATGGACAAGGCTCTTAATGAAATGAAGGAAGATGGTACATTGTCTAAGTTGTCGGAGGAATTCTATGGAGGAGCGGACGTTTCACAGAAGCCAGATGAAGAATTGCCAACAGTAGATGAATTACTGGAACAAGAAGGCAATAAGTGAATCGATAAAGGAGAAACACTATAATGAAGAAACGATTACTTGTATTTTGCAGCTTGCTGGCTGTCCTTGTCTTAAGTGCTTGCGGTTCTTCTACTAATGATAGTACTGAGCAAGCATCTGAAGATAAAGTTTGGGAAGCTATTCAGGACTCTGGAAAAATCACGGTTGGAACGTCTGGAACTTTGTATCCGGCAAGCTATTATCCGGAAGGTTCGGATGATATTACTGGATATGATGTAGAAGTTATCAAGGAAATTGCGAAACGTCTGGATTTGGAAGTGGAATTCAAAACTTCGGATTTCAATAACATGCTCGCTTCAGTCCAAAATGGACGAGTTGATCTTGCAGCCAATGATATTGGTGTGACAGATGAGCGGAAAGAAAAGTTTGCGTATAGTGAACCGTACAAGTATTCCTACACAACAATGATTGTTCGTAAAGATGACCTTTCTGGTATCAATTCATTAGAGGATTTGAAAGGTAAAAAGGCTGGTGGTGAGGCGACGACTGGCTATAGTAAAATTGCTGAAGAATTAGGAGCTGAAGTAGTAGCGTACGGTAATACAACAAATGATGTATATTTACGTGATGTCGATAATGGACGGACAGATTTGATCATCAATGATTATTACCTTCAATCTCTAGCGCTGCAAGCCTTCTCGAACCTTAATATCACGATCCATCCTGATTTTAAATTCGATGAAACAGCCAACGCTGCCATCATGCCGAAGGATGCAACTGAATTGAAGAAACAAGTGGACAAAGTCTTGAGTGAGATGAGAGAAGACGGTACATTAACGAAGCTTTCAGAGGAATTCTTTGGTGGTGCAGACGTTTCGAAACAGCCGGATGAGGATATCCCGACAATAGATGAAGTCTTGAAACAACAGCAGGAAGACGAGAAATGATACCATTCGAGCTAGTGGATATCGGCAAATTCTTTGATGCGGAATTAGCATGGGAGAACCTTCCGTTCATACTTGAAGGACTGCCAATGACAATAGCAGTTGCTTTTGCTGGTATGGCTATGGGCCTAATCCTTGGATTTTTCCTGGCGATTGGGCGCAGTTCCAGATTTTTTTTACTGCGATTGCCTGCGCGGTTTTATATCTCATTTATGCGCGGAACACCGATATTGGTGTTTTTGTTCATCCTGTATCAAGGATTGCCAGTGGTACAAATCAGGCTGGATGCTTTCACCTGTGCTGTTCTTGCTTTCGGGTTGAATAGTGCGGCTTATATTGCTGAGGTAAACAGAGGGGCGCTGAACAGTATTGCTTATGGCCAATGGGAGTCCTCCTATGCGCTTGGTCTTAACTATTGGCAGACATTGACGAGGGTCATTGTCCCGCAAGCAGCGCGAGTAGCAATGCCGCCGCTTACAAATGTATTCCTTGATTTGGTGAAAGCAACAAGTTTGGCAGCGGTAATTACAGTACCGGAAATGTTCCAGAAGGCGCAGATTGTAGCTGGCCGTACATTTGATTCCATGACAATGTACATTACAGTGGCGCTCGTGTATTGGCCGCTTTGTATCATTATTTCTTATTTTCAGGAACGTCTGGAAAAGCGATTCTCCAGATATATCAATTAAAAAAAGGGATGTGCCCAGGGGCGCATCCCTTTTACTGTTCTGCTAGGACAGCGCGTTTAGTAAAAATCGCGTGAACGAGCAGTGTTGTAAAGATACCGGCGAAAATGACCGTCATAATAAAGAAGAAACTGAGATCTGGCATTTTCTCAATAAATACTCCACTAATATAAGGTCCTCCTAGACTCCCAATACTAAAGAAAATACTGCAAAGCAAATTGCCTGTGGGCAGCAAATGCCTTGGAGTCAAATCTGTCATATAGCTTATGCCAAGCGAGAAGGTGGAACCTAAAGACATACCGGCTGCAAATAAGCATATGAACAGGGCTATATAATGCTGTTCTGTAAATGCAGCAGTCCCAAAAAAGACTGTCCCAAGAAGTATTACGGTCAAAAGCGTATACTTACGTCCAAACTTATCGCTAAGCATGCCAAGCGGTATCTGAAAAACGATGCCGCCGATAGCGAAGCCGGTAAGCAATATGGATACTTCCGACACACCTATGTCCTGACGTAAGCCGTAAATAGGAAAGCTTCCGTTCAAGGAAGATTCCAAGAAGCCATAGCCAAGCGGCGGCAGGAAAGCAACCCATGCATATTTCAAGGTCGAACCGAATCGCTGCAGAAGTCCTTGCTGCTGTGCGGATTGCGTGTTTTCTTCCGTTGGAAACTCATTCCGCAGCTGAAAAAGAGTGAACCAAGCGATTAAACAAAGCGCACCAGATAAAATGAAGGGCAAAGTTTCTGACACTTTAACAAGTGAAGTCATAAGCGGACCGACGGCAAAGCCAATTCCAAAGAACAGTCCATAAATCGAAATATTCCGTCCGCGTACTTTTTCAGGTGATGAAGATGTAATCCATGTCTGGGTTCCGAAATGAAGGGCATTGTCACCAATTCCAATCAACAAACGCAAAACAAACCAGAACCAAAATGACTTCCACAATGGAAAAGCGAGAAGTGCTGCGACGACGATTAGCCCACCTGCCATAATGACAGGCCGATAACCGAATTTACGCAGCGGAGCTTCCATGAATGGAGATACGAGCAAAATACCAATGTAAATGGCAACTGCATTCAGACCATTCATAGATGAAGACACACCGTCTTGTTCGAATATGATCGCAATCAGCGGAAGCAGCAGCCCTTGGCTGAAACCGGAGACTGCGACAATACTGACTAAAATCCAAAAACTGTACGCATTTCTCATATGTCTATTACCTCTGTATGTAAGATGATTTCCCAATCCTACTGTATAGTTTTTCCTGGTTTTGGTCAATCGGACGAATGAAGGTTAGAAAATCATACAAGAGGGAATATAATGCATAAAGAAATCGCAAGGAGATGAGGAAATTGAAGCTGACAATGAAGCAGCATGGATTCCGTATCGAACTACCACATCAAACTTTGGATATAGACGGAAATGAGCTATTCGGTATCCGGCCTTATCAGCTAATGGTTTCCTCAATAGCAGGTTGCAGTGCGTCTGTTTTCCGTAAAATTATGGAGAAACAGCGGCTTGAGATTGATGACATGGAAGTGTCGGCAGAGGTAGAGCGGGATGAAATGGCAGCTAACCGTATTTCTAAGATTACGTTGACTTACGTTGTACGCGGTTTTCATCTGGACAAAGCGCAGTTGGAGAAGAACCTCGAGCTTGCACATAACAACTGTTCCATGGTGCAGACAGTTAAAGATAGTATCGAGATCGAAGAAAGATTGGAAGTAATTCATTTGAACCATTATTAAATGTATAGGATAGCCCCTGACTTCAGATACTAGAAAAAAATCTGAAAGGCAGGGGCTTTTCTTTATGAAATACGCTAGAATCCTTATAGCAATCATGGCATTGGCTTTGCTGACTCTTCCTTTCTCCATAGCTGGGAAAGCTGAGAATGTACAGAAGAAGGATACGGAAATACCAAATCACGTATTGAATATTTCAAAAGAAAATACTTATCCGAACTCAAACAAAGATCAAATTGTGCTAGAACCTAGTGAGCTTGTCAGAGAACTGACGGAAGACAGTGCTATTGTCATCCAGAATCCAGAACTGATTCGCATACTCAATGAATCGACGCTGAAACCTTCTCCACTAGCAATTGGGTATCGAGGGATGATTTATATGGGGCATTGGCCGCTCGAGTACCAGTCTGCAGAAACAAATATCAATTGGCAATATCAAAAGGTAAATACGAACCAGCTGAGCAATGCAGGTGGGGAATCAGCGAAGCAAATGAATTATGAACAGCAGGAAGAGCGCTACGTAAAAGGCGGACTTACAGCTGAAATTGATAAACCAAGGGATATCAAGCTCATGATGCTACAGCAGGCCCAGAAGAATACAAAGCTTCCGCTTTCCTTCCAAACAGTAATTGGAAAAGGTACAAATAAGGAAAATGCCTACGGAGTACCTTTGAATAAATCAGGAATTCTTTCTGCGTACGCACCGGCGGTGAATGAAAAGGGTACGATCACTTTTGGGGAAGTTTACCTGGAGTTAAAAGGATCAAGAAAGCAGATAGTTGTTAAAAATGTTACCAAACAGGGAATTGGTGCTTGGATTCCAATTCAAGATCATCTGTCTTTCACCTTCAACGTACAATAAGTAACAGTGCTGTGGTATACTGGAGCCAGATAATGCGGTAAAGGGGTTTTATCTTTGGCAACGAGTAAAGTGGATGACTTGAAGCAGCGTCTGTCTGCATTCATGGATTATTTGGATAGTATCGAACCGGAGGAGACTTCCTTAGAGGAAATCGATGAAATGCTCCGAATGCTTGATGAAATGGAAAATAAACTAAAGTAAGACCGTGCAGCTGCACGGTCTTTTCTATTTTTTTCACCGCATAGGGGGAGCGGATTTGGCACAATCTATCTCTAAGGAGAGTGTGTCATATGCGATGGAAATCAATAATGCTGCTTTTTTGTCTGTTGCTGGTCACGCCATCGTTTGCATCCGCAGAAAGCCCTGTAAGCTATGGATGGGGATTTGTTAAGAGCAAGGATGGCAGTATACCTGAAGTTGGCAAATACGGACAGCTTTTGGACGAATATCACAGCTATTATCTAGATGATTCTGGTGAGAAAACAGTATATATCACATTTGATAACGGCTATGAACAAGGATATACAGGCGATATCCTGGATGTATTGAAAAAGCACGATGTACCGGCTGCTTTCTTTATTACGGGGCACTACGTGTCATCAGCACCTGATCTGGTGAAAAGGATGGTCGACGAAGGACATATTGTCGGTAATCACTCGTATCATCACCCAGATTTGACGAAGGTTTCTAAAGAAAAGATGCAGCAGGAGCTTGAGATGCTGGAGGATGCTGTGGCTGAATTGACGGATCAGGACGACATGCACTATCTACGGGCACCCCGCGGTACCTTTAGTGCCCGTTCATTGAAATGGTCTGAAGATCTTGGCTATACAAATGTATTCTGGTCACTCGCATATGCTGATTGGAAAACCGGTGAACAAAAAGGCTGGCAGTACGCGTATGATCAAGTGATGGCTCAAATGCATCCAGGAGCAGTCGTCTTATTGCATTCTGTATCCGAGGATAATGCTGTTGCATTGGAAAAACTGATCATTGAATTGAAGAAGCAAGGATACTCCTTCCGTACGCTGGATGATCTAGTCAAGCAAGATATCCTGCCAAAAGCCATTACGCAGTTTTAAGCTGATCCGAATAGGATCAGCTTTTTTTATTTTGTTTGGATGATTGCGTGGACGATTTCCATGAAATAGTCCTGCCATGTTTTTTTAGATGTATCCTTCATCCTTTTCTCTCCTTTCAGCAAATATGTCATTTAGTACTGATAGGTTAGTGAGTCCTATCCAGCTGCATTACTTTCCAATATTTATATAAAAAGTGTATACTGCACTCATACATAGGAAAAGCTGAATTATTTGATTATTATGATCGGAAAATGCGATTTAAGGAGTGTATATATGCAGATCAACCATCTGAAGACTTTTGCTGTAGCGGCCGAAACACTTAATTTCACTAAGACAGCTCAGCTGTTGGATTACGCCCAGTCGAGTGTGACAGCACAAATAAAAGCGCTGGAAAAGGAATATGGAGTTGACTTGTTCCAGCGTCTTGGAAAGAGGATTTATTTGACTGAAGCGGGAATTAAAATGCGGAGCTATGCAAAAAGAATCCTGGCTTTACATGAAGAAATGCAACAGGAATTTGAAGAGGAGCAAGAAGAGAAAGGCACAATTCTGATCGGCGCATGTGAAAGTCAATGCACCTACCGATTGCCTGAGTTCCTCCGCTTCATACGCGAACAGTATCCGCAGGTGCAGGTCATCCTCAAGCCTGTTCCATCCAGTAAAACCTCGGAGAAAATGCTTCAGGAAGGCGAGTTGGATTTAGCTTTTATTATGGAGCGGGATCAGAACAATGCTTTACTGGAGTCGGTCTCTCTTTTTCAAGAAGAAATCGTCCTGATAAGCTCCCCAAGCCATCCGCTGGCAGTACAACCCTCCGCTAGTCTGGCTGAGGTGATGCAGCATCCTTTGATCTTGACGGAGAAGGACTGTGCTTATCGAACGGAATTAGAACAAGCATTACAAAAACAGAATTTGCATCCGGAGAATGTCATTGAATTCGGCAGTATAGAAGCGATTAAGCAATGTGTAATTGCTGGTTTGGGTTTATCGTACTTACCGCTCATGACAGTGGAAAAAGAATTACAATCTGGTGAGTTAAGCGCTGTAGATTTTGATGAACCAATCAATCAGCCTACAACGAAGCTCCTTTGGCATAAGGATAAGCGCTTGACGAAAGTGATGCATGATGTAATTGATTTTGCAACAAAACAAATAGGATAGGAGATGCTACTGATGTGGGAAAGGCAGCTTAAAGGATCACATACATACGATTATCATTATTTAATGAAAAGGTGGAGTATGGATCAGCTGAATATAGTTGATGCAAAAGAGCATAGGGTGAAGCTTCCGGTTGTATTAGGGGATGGGTCCCAGCATATCGTCGTTCTCCAGTTTAGCGGAACAATTACTGCACCCGCAGTCATCGTGTCTTCTGCAGATTCTTCTAAACGGGAAGAAATACTTTCCTTGGTAGAGGATTGGCTTCAATGGGATACTGACCTTGCAGAAGTTGCTGCTCATTTTGTCGGTTCTGATTTGGAACGACTTTTTTATGCACACGCGGGAACGCCTATCGTTAAAGACACTGACTTATACTATTGCTTGATGAAGACTATCATTCACCAGCAGTTGAATTTAAAGTTTGCCTATACATTGTCGAATCGGTTCGTGGAAGCGTTCGGAACAAAAGCGGATGACGTTTGGTTTTATCCATCACCGGAGATCGTTGCTTCCCTGACTTATGATGATTTACGAAAGATGCAGTTTTCACAAAGGAAAGCAGAATATGTAATTGATACAAGCCGACTTATTATAGAAGGTAAACTGAATCTCAATCAGCTGTCTGCTGCATCTAATGAAGAAATTGCAGACGAATTGACGAAAATCAGGGGTCTTGGAAGCTGGTCTGCGCAAAACTGGATGTTGTTTGGTTTGGGACGTGCTGACTTATTACCAGCTGCTGATATCGGGGTACAAAATGCACTGAAAATCTATGACGATCTCACTGAAAAGCCGACGCCAGCAGCAATTCATGCGCGAGGAGAAAGATGGGCTCCTTACCGCAGTTATGCGACTATGACGCTTTGGAGAAGTATTGAGACCTGATACTAATATCAAGTTTTATAATTTGGTAACAACTATTACTGGGAAGTCGTGCTTTCGTCTGCTATAATAAGTGCATTAGTTAAAACAGGCAGCCATTTAGGAGGCGTAAGTATGGAAAGAAAAGATTTGATTGCACCAGAGCAATACAACATCGTTGATGAAATGGAGCGATTCGTTACAGATGAAGATCGTAAGGCGCTCATTTGGATGGACGAGGCGGGTAATAAGAAGGAAGTAACGTATAAAGCGTTATTCCAGGACGTAAACCGCACAGGTAATGTTCTGAAAGAACTGGGCTTAAAAAAAGGAGATGCGATACTAGTAATGGTACCGCGTGTCGTTGAGGCGTATCACATTTACGCAGCAGCCTTGAAGCTTGGACTTGTGATCATCCCTGGCTCCGAAATGCTGAAAACGAAAGATTTGCAATATAGAATTGATCATGGAAATGTGAAGAGCATCATCAGTTATCATGCCTTTACTGCACAGTTCGAAGATATTGAGAATCAAGATAGCTTAATCAAACTTGCAGTAGGTGGAGCAGTCGACGGCTGGAAGGATCTTGGAGAGCTCAAAGCGGCAGCTTCAGCAGAACTGGAAACAGTGGAAACTTCCAGAGAAGATATTGCACTAATGTCTTATACAAGCGGTACAACAGGTAATCCAAAAGGTGTAGTTCACACACATGGCTGGGGATATGCACACTTACGGACAGCTGCAGAAAACTGGCTATCTGCTTCCAAGGGAGATATCGTATGGGCAACAGCTGCACCAGGCTGGCAGAAATGGGTATGGAGTCCATTCCTTTCTGTTTTAGGAACCGGTGCAACAGGCTTCGTATATATGGGACGTTTCGATGCTAAAACTTATCTCTCTCTTTTAGAGGATTACAAAATTAACGTACTTTGCTGTACACCGACGGAATATCGTCTAATGGCAAAAGTAACTGATCTTGGCAGCTACAAATTAAGTGCTTTGCATAGTGCAGTATCTGCTGGTGAACCATTGAACAGGGAAGTAATTGATGTCTTCCAGAAGAATTTCAACATTATTGTTCGTGATGGCTATGGTCAGACAGAGAGCACATTGCTTCTTGGTATTATGAAAGGGATGGAACCAAGACCAGGTTCTATGGGTAAACCGACACCGGGAAATGAAGTAGTTGTAATTGATGAGGACGGTAATCGCGTTAAAACAGGTGAAGTCGGTGACATCGCCTTGAAGCTCGACAGTCCTGCATTGTTTAAAACATATTTCCGTGAGCCAGAACGCCGTCAGCAAGCGGAACGCAACGGCTACTTCGTCACTGGTGACCAAGCTTCTATCGATGAAGATGGCTACTTCTGGTTCGAGGGCCGCAGTGATGATATCATTATCAGCTCAGGCTATACAATTGGACCATTTGAAGTAGAAGATGCTTTAGTAAAACATCCAGCTGTAGCAGAATGTGCTGTTGTAGCAAGCCCGGATGAAATTCGTGGGAACATTGTTAAAGCATTCGTCATTCTGCGTGAAGGTGTAGACGAAAACGATCCAAACCTTGTTAAGGAACTGCAGACACATGTTAAGAATACGACTGCACCTTACAAGTACCCGCGTAAAATTGAATTCGTCAAAGATTTACCGAAGACTTCTTCTGGCAAAATCAGACGGGTTGAACTGCGCAATCAAGAAAAACAAAATGCAAATTAATTAGAAGCATCGCCTATACAGGCGGTGCTTTTTTGTATTTCCTTAAATATTAGTATAGATACCTTTTCTAAAAAATTATAAAAAATGAGAGCATAACACTTGAAAGTCAAAGAAGGTCAGACTATAATAAAGTCACAAGGTCAAAGATAGTCAAAGTCAAAATAAGACACTTGACCAATAAATGAATCTAACCTATTGGGGAGGTAATTGTATTATGAAATGCCAACATTGTGGTGAACGAGAAGCTAACGTGAACTTGTTAATGCAATTCAACAATCAGAAACAACAATTACAGCTCTGTCATACTTGCTATAATGAAATGAAGAATATGTCTAAAAATCCTGCCGGTTTCGCATCCAATGGCGGAACAATGGATGATTTCTTTAAAAATATGTTCGGCGGAGCACAATCCGGCTTCCAGGCTGGTGCAAACAGCCAAGCGCAAGCTGGCGGCAATGGTCGCGGGCGTGGAGGATTGCTTGATTCACTTGGTAAGAACCTGACAGATGGCGCGCGTGCTGGTCTGATCGATCCAGTCATCGGCCGTGAAAAAGAGGTCAAACGTGTCATTGAGACACTGAACCGACGCAATAAAAATAACCCAGTTCTAATCGGGGAGCCTGGGGTAGGTAAAACAGCAATTGCAGAAGGATTAGCTTTACAGATTGTTGAAGGAAATGTACCTGTGAAACTGCAAAATAAAGAAATCTATTTGCTTGATGTTGCTTCACTAGTGGCAAACACTGGTGTGCGCGGTCAATTCGAGGAAAAGATGAAACAACTTATTTCTGAATTGCAGCAGCGTAAAAATGTCATTCTGTTCGTGGATGAAATTCATCTATTGGTAGGCGCTGGTACTGCTGAAGGTTCCCAAATGGATGCAGGTAATATCCTAAAACCAGCACTTGCTCGCGGTGAGCTGCAGCTGATTGGTGCAACCACATTAAAAGAGTACCGCCAAATTGAAAAAGACGCAGCGCTTGAACGTCGTTTCCAGCCGGTCATCGTAAAAGAACCGACAGCAGAGCAGGCATTGGATATCTTAAAAGGATTGCAGGAGAGATACGAAGCGTATCATCAAGTTTCCTACACAGAAGAAGCAGTTAAAGCGAGTGTGAGCTTGTCTCAACGTTACATTCAGGATCGTTTCTTGCCGGATAAAGCGATTGATTTGCTCGATGAAGCCGGATCCCGTATCAACCTGCTTACTGTAACGACTGATGAGGATGCTATTCAAACTCGTCTTGCCCAGATTGCGAAAGAGAAGGAAGAGGCAGCAGGGCGCGAGGATTACGAACGTGCTGCGTATCTTCGCCAGGAAGAAATTCAGCTGGAACAAAAGCTTGAAGAACCAAAAAATGAAGATAAAGCTGAAGTAACTGTTGAAGTTATCCAGCAGATTGTTGAAGAAAAAACAGGTATTCCTGTGACGAAGATTCAATCGGAAGAACAGAACAAGATGAAAAACTTAGCTGCTAACTTGTCCAGCAAGGTTATTGGACAGCAGCAGGCAGTTGACCGGGTTGCTAAAGCTATTCGTCGCAGCCGAGCTGGCTTGAAATCCAAACAGCGCCCAATCGGTTCCTTCCTATTCGTCGGTCCGACTGGTGTTGGTAAGACAGAACTTACCCGTGCATTGGCTGAAGAGATGTTCGGCACACGTGAATCCTTCATCCGTCTGGATATGAGTGAGTACATGGAACGTCACTCAGTTGCGAAACTGATTGGTTCTCCTCCAGGATACGTTGGACATGAAGAAGCAGGTCAGCTTACAGAGCGCGTACGCCGTAATCCTTATACGATTGTACTATTGGATGAAATCGAGAAAGCACACCCTGATGTACAGCATATGTTCCTGCAAATCATGGAAGACGGTCATTTGACGGACAGCCAAGGCCGTAAAGTGAGCTTTAAGGAGACCGTCATTATTATGACGAGCAACGCGGGAACTGGAGACAAACAGATTTCTGTCGGCTTTACGAAATCAAAAAATGAAGCTGTATCCGTTATTGAAAAGCTGGGTGCATACTTCAAACCAGAATTCCTGAACCGCTTCGACTCTATCATTAGCTTCGAAGCTTTGAAAGAGGAGGACTTGGTGCAAATCGTTGAGCTTATGCTTACAGATTTGACGAAGAACATGGAAGAAGAAGGCTACCAGCTTGAAGTGACAGAAGCAGCGAAACACTTCCTTGCGAAAAAAGGCTATGACCCTCGATTTGGTGCACGACCATTGCGCCGAGTCATTCAGGATCAGGTAGAGGATAAAATTACTGATTATATTCTTGAAGAAGAGAATGTAAGCAGTATGGTAGTTGATTTGGTTGATGAACAAATTACTGTAGTAAGTAAATAATAGAAAAGAGACTCAACGCCTTTGGCGTTGAGTCTCTTTTTTTATGTGGTAGGCTGGGAGTTGCTCGTGCGGATAAAGATCCAGCTTATCAAATAGCATACAATCGCAACTGCACATACCAGTCCGAATGCTGGGAATACAGCTAAATCTAGTATCCAAGTAATGAAGTCAGTTAATCGTTCTTGGATAGTCAAAGACACGGTTATACCGATTAAAGCAATGCCTCCGAGTATCGCGCCCCCAAGAAAACCAAATTTATAGGCGATGATACCAAGTAAAAGTCCGGCAGTAAAGAAAGATATCAGAAGAGCGTAATCAAGCGGCAAGCTATACAAAATACTTTTTAGCTCGGTGCTTGCTCCAATCGGACGAATGATGTGGATGTTCGTTATATTAGCGACCTGAAACACACCGTTTACTACTAATTGTACTCCTGCAAGAAAAGCAAGCATTACAAGATTGATCAACAAAATGAAAATACCAACAGCTGTATGGTAACTCTTCCTGGTGACACCCCTCTTAATGGCAAATGGGAGACTTTCTTGAATTGTTCTGAAACCAAATATAATCATAAAGATATATGCTGGTGCTGTAATGGCGATGTACATAAAGTCCGCAACAGTAACGCCGAGAACAGTTAATACCGTGATACTTAAGACCAGGATAGAACAAAAAATTGTAACGGTACGCCTGCTGTCGACAGCAAAGAAATAAAGTAAAGCCTGTATTTGTTTCATCATGCGCGTGCACCTCTTTTTTCTGTTAAATGTACCATCATATCTTGCAGTGGCACCCCTGAAACTGCCAGGTCACCAGTTAAGTCAGGAGCTTCTGTGGATAGCAGGTATGCTTGTGACGTTCCTGCAAAGCTGGTTTCCTTAATGATTTGTTTACCGTCTGTAAAGGCTTTGACTTGTGCTGCCGGCCCTGAGATGCAAAAGCTTTGAGCTCTGAGTTCTTCAGCACTTTTATGTAGAAGGATACTGCCTTTATTAAAGATAATCACTTCTTCGAACAAATTGCTGACTTCATCAATTAAATGAGTGGACAGAATTATGATTCGAGGATTGTTCTGGAATTCATCTAGCAGTACTTCATAGAAATAAGCGCGAGATGCGGCATCCAGCCCGATATAAGGTTCATCCAACATCGTAACTGGTGCTTTGCTTGCCAAACCAACAATGATGCCAAGTGCAGATTCCATGCCTTTGGAAAGGTTTTTTACTCGTCGTTTTTTATCTAAGTCGAATCCTTCTAGTAGGTCAGCAGCCAGCTCTTTATCCCAATTGGAATAGAGCATTGAGGATATTTTCAATACTTGATGAACAGTAAGGTCTTTTTTAAAATTATCAGCTTCCTTGATTAAGCAAATATTCTCTGTAACAGCTCGGTTATCGAAAGGTTTCATACCATTTATAGTTAATTCTCCGCCTGACGGTTTGTCGTAGCCAGCCAGCAGCTGCATAAAAGTGGTTTTTCCGGCACCGTTTCTACCTAGCAGGCCGTAGATTTTCGGGTCTGTAATTTGAAGGTCGATACCTTTCAAAGCTGTGGCGGTTCGGTATTCTTTAATCAGGTTCTCAGCTACTATCGCCATTTTTACTCTTCCTCCTTAAGCATACGAATGATCTCTTCTTTGGGGATATGCAGTTTACTTGCTTCCTGTTTCAGCGGAATGATATATGCATCAAAAAACTGCTGCTTCCGCTTATCAAGAAGAATCTCCAATGCTGTTTCTGTTACAAACATACCTACGCCTCTTTTCTTGAATAATATACCTTCGTCTACTAGCTGGTTGATACCTTTTCCTGCTGTGGCTGGATTTATCTTGTGGTGTTGAGCAAATTCATTGGTGGAGGGCACCCGTTCTCCAATTTGTATGGAGCCGTTGAGGATGCTATCTTCTAGTTGTTCTTTGATCTGGATAAAGATCGGCTTCGAATCATCAAGCATGCATATGCTCCTTTAAAGTTTAGGGTAGTTGGTTCGTTACTTATGTAACTAACTATATAACCGGGAAGGTGGGAAGTCAACCAAAATTTGGAGATAATAAAAAAACAGTGCAATAGCCTGCACTGTTCGTCACTTTATAATTATTCAGTTAGTTAATCCGATTTGAGGTATTGGATAATAGCGGAATTTCACTTCCCCGATGACGGAACTTTGTGGAATCAAGCCGAACATCCTGCTGTCTTTACTGTTTCTGCGATTATCTCCCATGACGAACAGGTAACCATCAGGAATGGTATCTTCTCCAATGACATCCCGAAGCTTAAAGTTATTCGTAAATAAAGCATCCTTCTGCATAGCATCCTTCATTTCTTTCAGGTAGGGCTCTGCGTGCTTCTTGCCATTTACATAAAGTACATCATTCTTGTATTCAATCGTGTCTCCTGGAATTCCAATTACTCGCTTTACATAGCTTGCATCTTGATCTGGTGCGTCAAAAACAACTTCATCAAATCGATCGATGTTACCGACACGGCTTATGAGGATTTTGTTTTGGTCTTCCAAAGTCGGAGCCATTGATTCGCCATATACGGTACTGGGGAAATAAAAATAAGAGCGGAAAATGAATAGGGCGATTATAGCGATACCAATCGGCAGCAGCACTGCATACAGTGTGCGTCTAGCTTTCAGGGAAAGCACCTCCTTTTGTACCAGTGTAACATATGAGAAGAGCACATAGAAAAAACCGGAGTTATCTTAACTCCGGTTTTACATACAGTTTTATACAGATAAGGAATTTTTAGTTTTAGTGGCGAATGCTGTCTTCGCTAAGTACTCATAATAGCCATCTGTGTAAGGGTGAATAGAACCTTCCTGCCATGGTTTCTCTTCTCCGCAGAAGTGTACAATTGATGGTGTTTCTCTTACTGTGCGAAGCACACGTTCTTCCTTGAGTGATTTAGCTTTATATTCTTTCAAGATAACGTGAGTTTGGGCATTCCATTTCGGATGAAGCATGAGCCAATCATTCCACAAGATGGCGTTAAGGGCATCTTGATCATGCCATGCCAGCTTATCTGGATTTTCGTTGATGAATGTCAGCACCTTATTCGTAATATCTTTTTCACGCCATGCCTTCATATCAATTAGAATCAGACCAGAGTTAAAATAACGATCCTCTTTCGTAATTCCCATTTTCTCCAGACGGCGATGTTCCCCGTAGTCACCTACGGCTGCAACGATATTGCCTTCCATATCGGCCTCGAAAAGTTTTTTGACATCATCTAGTACCAGCATATCGCAATCAACATACAGCGTCCGTTCAATAGCTGGATCCATCATTTCAGGTATGGATATACGGTAGTAAGCAGCTTTAGAAATATGTCGGCTGGCAATTGCGCCTCCGTAAGCATCCAAATTAACATCAAGGAAATCAAGCGGTGTATTGTAGGCAGCTGCAGTTTCCTTCAGCAGCTGTTTCTTCTCTTGGCTAATTCCTCCATCGATGATTGAAATGACAAAATCCTTAGGGTTTGAAGTGTTTTCAAGTAAAGAACTCAATGTCATACCCAAGTGCTGTGCGTAGTTGTCATCTGTCGATGATACAATATGCATTTTCTTCTTCATTGTTCTTCTCATCTCCTTACTGCATATATAGCCGGTTGGAGATGAGACTAAACACATGTAATGGAATTGTAATTAATTTGATAAGAAATGCTTACCCGTTTGTCTCATCATCATTTGTCTTGCTGTTTTCTTTTGCTTCCCATTCTTCCAAAAGCATGCCGTAGACATTGTGATTCACATAACCATAAACAAGTTTTTCTGCTTGGCGGATTGTTCCTTCGTGGGTGAAGTTGAGTTTTTCTGGAATTCTCCGACTTCTTACATTTCCGATTGCTGAACGTATTTCCACTCGATTCAATCGAAGTTCAAGGAAAGCATAATCCAAGGATTTACTGACTGCTTTTTGCATAAGGCCAAGACCGGTATACTCTTCTCCGAGCCAATAACCTAAGCTAGTAGAGCGGTTCGACCAATCAATCTTATGGAAGCCGATTACTCCAGCTAAAGCACCCTGATACCAGATGCCTGCTGTAAATCCGTTATTTGATGCGAACTGATCCAATGTATGCTGAATGAATTGTCTGCTGTGCTCGACGGTCGTGTTCTGATCTACCCAAGGCAGCCATTGCCGCAAGTGCTCACGGGAGCTGTCGATAAGCTGATACAGCTTGTCGCTGTCCTGTGGTTCCAAAAGCTTCATATAGGTGGCTGAGTCAATGCGATGTGTAAACATGATTCGTCGCTCCTTTCAATTGTTATTAGTATAGCATGTCCAATCGATTGTTAAAATTAGGAGACAAGTATTGGTGCATACGAACAGTAAGCGGACTGCATCCTATGAAAAAGGGGGCGGAATGCAATGAAGAAACACATGTTTTTAATATGTATTTGCCTGATTTTTTGCTTCCCGATGAATACAGCAGCGGAAAGCGGAAGCGGCATATGGGACTATATTTTTTCGCAGACCGACGAAGCAGGGAAGCTGCAGGTGCATTTTCTTGATGTCGGCCAAGGTGATAGTATGCTGATACAAACACCATCTCATTATAATATTCTCGTAGACGGAGGGGACGGAGAGTCAGGGGAGAAGGTGATATCGGAGCTTTCTGCCAGAGGAGTAAAGAAGTTGGATCTGTTAGTTGCCACGCATCCGGATATCGACCATATCGGCGGACTTCTTCCGGTACTCGAGAAATTCAAGGTGAAGCAAGTGCTGGATAGTGGAAAGCTATATACGACGAGGACGTATCAGCGCTATACAGAGATCCTAGCTGAAAAACAAATCCCGGTGACCATCGCCAAAGAAGGTTCCTATATAACCGTTGATCCGCTTCTATCACTTCAAGTATTAAATGCCAATCATCCTAAAGCAACGAACAATCAGGCCTCGATCGTTTTGAGGCTGACTTATCGTACAGTCGACTTCCTGCTTATGAGTGACGCTGAAGCACAGCAGGAGTATAAGATGAAACATAATTATGAAGTGGAATCTGAGGTCTATAAGGTAGCGCATCATGGTTCCCGGACAAGCAATACATTCGCTTTTCTGAAAAAAGTGAAGCCTGATTATGCAGTTGTTTCCTATGGCCGGGACAATCAATTAGGACATCCGACGAAAGAGGTTGTACGCAATCTGCAAAAAGCGGGAGCTGTGCTTTATGCAACAGCCAGGGGTGGCACAATCAGTATTGAAACGAATGGACTTTCCTGTCAGATTAGCAGCGAAAAGCCTAATCCAATATTCCGTAAAAAATAAAAAAGCGAATCCAATTTGGATCCGCTTTTTTCGTATTAGTTTGTTTGATCTGCAAGCTTCACGAGTGTATTCGCAAGCGGCCTCTTGTTCTCTTCATCAGCAGCCAGCCAGAGTTGTTTGAGCAAATACTCCTCACGGTTGCGAGGTTCCTCTTTATCCGCTAAATAATCAGCGACGCGCTGAGCAGCTTTTGTCAAAGCTTCCTCACTCAGGCCGAGGCGTTCACCTTGTTTTACTTTATTACCTAAATAATCTTGGAAGTTCTGGAAATTGTTCAGAATATCGTTTTTATCTTCTTGGGATAGATTTTCCACAGCATTCTGTGCGCGATCTTCATGTGCCATTTTCATTACCTCCTTGGTTAAGTTAGTAATGTATTCCCAATGTGCATATTGACAAACAACATATCGAAAAAATATATCATAAGTACTAGATTAAGGAGATTTACTCCGCATATGTCTTCCGGAAACCATAAAAAGGTCGGAATTTTTTCTGTTCGTAATACGTTTTTGATGTACTGGTTGCCAGCATCTCCATTCGTGTTGAAGGGAAGATATCATGTGCTGCTTGAAGCAGCCTGCCGCCGACACCTTGTCCGCGCAGTTTTCCATCGACGAGCAGTTCGGCAACTAGAAGGGTGATGACTTGGTCTGTGATGCAACGAATATAGCCGCATATTTCATCGTTATGCAACGCAACGAGAGCAGGAGCTGATCCTTTCATAGCTTGGTCAAAGCTAGCAGGATCTGATGCGAGCGTAGTCCAGCTTTCATCTTTCAGCAATTTCATAATTGACGATAAATCTTCTGTTTCATAGGGACGTATCATTATCATCATTCATCTTCCTTTTTTGTTCCCTTTGGCATAGTGCCGAAAATGATGCCTAACATACAGCCTGCAGCCAGTCCAACAGTAGGGCTCTGAAAAGCTATTCCAAAAAGAATGGCAGTGATGATGCCTACTGTAAACGCTAATGGATAACGGAAAGGTTTCTTATCTTTTTGTTTATTCATCTAATTTTCTTCCTTTTCAGCTTATATTTTTTACTAATTTCTATAGGTTTTCTGACAGTCTGGAAGGAATAAACATTGCATACCATGTCAGATTTTGTTACATTATTTAGCATGTGCATTTTAGTTAGCAAGGGGAGAAGAAAGTGTTTCTAGAAATTATACAAGATACAGGCGATTTCATTTGGACATATATCATGGCCGGCATCCTCGTGTTGGTAGGATTGTATTTCACCTTCCGAATGAAATTCACCACACTTACTATGATACCAGAAATGTTTAAACTTATCGGTGAAAAAACAGTGGACGGAAAAGGCGTAAGCTCATTCCAGGCTTTTTGTATCAGTGCAGCCGCGCGTGTTGGAACTGGTAATATGGCAGGTGTAGCCATCGCGATAGCTGTTGGAGGTCCAGGTGCTGTTTTCTGGATGTGGCTGATAGCATTTCTTGGAGCTGCTTCAGGATTTGTCGAGGCAACTCTAGCTCAGATTTATAAGACAAGAGACGGAGCTTCCTTCCGAGGCGGCCCAGCATATTATATGGAAAAAGCACTTGGGGCACGTTGGTTGGGTGTTACATTCGCAGTTATTATCGCATTGACGTTTGGATTGGCATTTAACACAGTTCAGGCAAATACGATTGTAAGTGCCTTCCACAACTCTTTCGGTGTAAGCAAAGAATTAATGGCTGTTCTTTTGACAATCGGCAGTGCAATCATCATCTTCGGTGGTACAAAGCTTATTGTAAAAGTATCAGAGGTTATCGTTCCAATCATGGCAGGAGGATATATCCTGCTTGCACTTGGAATCATCATTTTCAACATTACAGAAATTCCGCATGCGTTTGCTATTATTTTCCAAGATGCCTTTGGTATCAAGGAAATTTCTGGCGGTGCATTTGGTATTGCTATCATTCAAGGTATCAAACGTGGATTGTTCTCCAATGAGGCTGGTATGGGTAGTGCACCGCATGCGGCCGCGACAGCGAACGTATCTCACCCAGTTAAACAGGGTTTGATCCAAACGCTTGGCGTATATGTAGATACTTTTGGTGTGTGTACTTCAACTGCTTTCATCGTTCTATTGTCTGGGTTGTATACATCAGAAGGAACAGATGGTATTGTTTTGACGCAAAACGCGCTTGAATCCTTAGTTGGTTCATGGGCTGGTATTTTCATCGCATTGATGGTACTACTGTTTGCCTTTACGTCTATCGTAGGAAACTATTTCTATGGTGAATCGAATATCAACTTTATTAAGAAAAGTAAAACATGGTTGTTCATCTACCGTCTTGCGGTAGTAGCAGTAGTAGCAGTTGGTTCCTTGGCAGGTCTTGACCTTGTATGGGGTATTGCTGATATCTTCATGGCTATCATGGCGTTTATTAACTTAATAGCTATTGTTCTTTTAGGTAATATTGCCTTCCGTGCGTTGCGTGATTACCGCCAGCAAAAACGTGCTGGTAAAGATCCGCATTTCTCTGCTAACAGTATTCCTGGTATCCACAATGTCGATGAAGACATATGGCCAACAGAAGCAAGCAGAAATTCTAAAGTGTCCTCTAATTAAGAGGGCGCTTTTTTGTTTAGGGATAAAATAATTTAGAAAAGTTAAGAAACAGGACAGCGGTGATATGTAGCGATACAATAGAGACAGAACTTGGAAGAAGGAGTTTTGATCCATGCAGAAAACAGCACTAATATCGCTCGTATTCGGGGTCATCAGTTTGTTTCTTTCTTTATACGGAATCTTCTTTGGCATTATCGGATTCGTCCTTGCTTTACATACGATAAGGAAAGCAGAGAACCGGGAAAGGACAGGAAAAGGTATGGCAATCGGTGGTTTGGCGACAAGTGTCATTGGAGCCGGCTACCAGATAGTAGCTATACTTATTCTTGTCCTGACAGCCTGAATAGAAGCAAAAAGAATGCAGCACATCGCTGCATTCTTTTTTTGTAACTTTATTTAATTTCTTACCGTATAACAGTTATCTTACTTTCAGGAGGAAATTGATGAACGCATTGTTGATATATGCCCATCCGAATCATGCATCGCTTAACTACGCCTTTTTCGAGGCAGTGCAGGAAGGTATCAGACATAATCCTGCCATCACTGAAGTGGACGTAATTGATCTGTATGATGAGGACTTCAATCCAACTTTGGTTTTCCATGAAAAAAAGCGCCGCAGAGATATGCATAGTGATCCGGATTTTGAAATATATCGAGAGAAAATCAAGCGAGCGGATCTGCTTGTGTTCATTTACCCTATCTTCTGGGGAAGGCCGCCGGCCATGCTGCTTGGTTTTATCGACCAGAACTTTTCATCCAATTTTGCCTATCGGCACGAAGGTCTGCTGCCGGAGGGATTGCTAAAAGGCAAGCAAGCAATATGTGTTTCTACAATGAAAGGCCCAGGGTTTTACAGTCGATTCTATTTAGGAAATGCACATAAGATATTAATGAAACGGGCGTTGTTTCGATTTGTAGGGATCCGGAAAGTGAAAATCTTCGAGTTCGGCGGCATGGAGAAAAAGAACGGAAAACAGAAAAAATATTTGAGCCGAGTTGGAGCGTACTTTCGCAAGCTGGCTAGATAGGAAGCTGCTCCAATTCATAATATTTATTTCTTACATCCTGTATCTCATTAGCAGCTAGACTGCGGCTGATTTGTTCCAGCAAGGAAGCAAATGTGCTATCATCGATGCGCTCAGCCTGCTGAGCTATTCGGGCAGATCCTGTTGCCAAAACTCCTTCGGAAATGTTGCCGATTTGATAAATTCGGAAGTATTTCTGTATCTCGCGGATGGCAGTTTCTTTATATGTCACTTGCCATTCATCATAAGTTGGCATAATACATACAACCTTTCTATTCAACAAGGAGCTATGTCCTGTTATACTGTCTATGGTATCATGCGACTTGGAAGGGAAGAAAGCAAATGTTACGTAAAATAAACGCTCTGCTCGCAATAATAGTCATTGCTCTCGGCATCTATCGATATATTGACCAGGATTATGAAGTGAATCCACAGCTAATGCTGCCTCTTTTGTCCGTTATGTTTCTATTATTCTCAATTGAGTCTATTTTAAATAAGAAAAAGCTGTTGACGGGAGTATATTTAATCGTCTTCGTTATTGCAGCAAGTGCAACTGTCATGATCTTTACACAGACTTAAAAGTCTTCTCCTTATAGGAGAAGGCTTTTTTGTTTATCATTGACAGAGAGAAGGTATCTTGCATATAATACAATTAACAATTAACATAATGTTAATTAAAAGGAGATTAACATATTGAAGTCGAATAAAAAAGAGAAAGCTTATGATGTTAGTCGATATCGTACCCCTGATGGTTATACGTCGGATATAGCTGTATTCACGATCACCTCAGAAAAGACCAAAGCATATGCTCCGCCAAAAATGGACCTTAAATTGATGCTTATCAAGCGTGCCGAGCAGGATACTGAAGGAAATTCGAACATCGAAGCAGGGAAATGGGCATTGCCAGGAGGATTTGTAACACCGGAAGAAACAGCTATGGAGGCTGCCAGCCGGGAATTGGAAGAGGAGACGGGAATAGCAGGAATACATCTGAAGCATTTTGGTGTATATGATGAGCCTGGACGTGATCCGCGCGGGTGGATTATCTCAAATGCACATTATGCCATTGTTCCAGAACACAGATTATTTGAGAGAAAAGCGAATGATGATGCCGCAGAAGTGGAATTGTTCCCTGTACAAAATCTAGAGCAGCATCTTTTAGCATTCGACCATGCCAGTATCATCCGCCATGCTATTACTCATATAACACAAGATTTACTGCAAACTACAGTAGCAAAGCAATTCTTACCAGAGCTGTTCACTTACTCGGAACTGCAGGCAGTCTTGCTTACCATAACGGATGACAAAGCAATTCAAAATGAGCAAGCTTTTGCACGTAAGATCAAAACATTGCCTTTCATTGAAGCGGCTGAAGGGCAGAAGACACAGCGAACATCCAAGCTGCCAACACAGCTTTATCGGTTCATCGATGCAGAAGTGAAGCAATCGATTTATACAGCTCGTCATTAATCCAGAGGAGGATGAAAGATGAAAGCATTAATAAATATCGATTATACGAATGATTTTGTAGCAGAAGATGGGGCATTGACTTGCGGGGTGCCAGGACGGGAGATCGAGGAAAGACTTACAGCCATTACCTCTGAGTTTATTGAGAACGGTGACTATGTTGTTTTTGCGATCGATAAGCATGAGGAGAAGGATGCATACCATCCAGAAACTAAGCTGTATCCGCCGCACAATATAGATGGGACAGAAGGGCGTGCACTTTATGGCAAGCTGTCTGAGGCATATGAGTCTGCCAAGCGTGAATTGAATGTCTATTATATGGATAAAACAAGATACAGTGCTTTTGCAGGGACCGATTTGCTGCAGCGACTGAATGAGCGAGGTATCAAGGAGATTCATGCTGTTGGTGTAGCGACAGATATTTGTGTTTTCCATACGCTGGTCGATGCCTATAATTATGGCTTCAAAATCGTTGTTCACTCAGATGCTGTCGCTAGTTTCAATCAAGAAGGGCATGCATACGCCTTGCATCACTTTAAAAGCGCGTTAGGAGCAGAGATTACAGAAGGAGGAGCGGAAAAATGACACATTATCAGGATGATAGCACGGCATTGCACACGGACCTTTATCAAATCAATATGGCCCAGACGTATTGGAAGGATGGAAAGCACAATCGCAAAGCAGTATTTGAGCTGTTTTTCCGCAAACAGCCTTTCGGTAATGGATTTGCTGTTTTCGCTGGCTTAGAGCGAGTCATCGATTATTTGAAAGAGTTCCGTTTCTCGGATTCTGATCTGGACTATCTGGAGCAGGAACTAGGATATGAGAAGGAGTTCATCGCCTACTTACGAGACCTGCGCTTTACTGGAGATTTGTACAGCATGCAGGAAGGGGAGCTTGTTTTCGGTACCGAGCCGATCATTCGGGTGGAAGCACCGCTTGCTGAAGCGCAGCTGATCGAAACGGCTTTGCTTAATATCGTGAACTACCAGACGCTCATCGCTACGAAGGCAGCTCGTATCATGCATGTGTTAGATGAGGGAGATACCGCAATGGAATTCGGCTCCAGACGGGCACAGGAGATGGATGCGGCTATTTGGGGAACAAGAGCTGCATTTATCGGCGGTTTTCATGCCACGTCCAATGTACGGGCAGGCAAGAAGTTCGGCATACCAGTAGCTGGGACACATGCACATGCGCTTGTGCAAGCATATCGTGACGAGTATGAAGCATTTCGTAAATATGCAGAAACTCATGTGGATTGCACGTTTCTAGTGGATACGTACGATACGTTAAAGTCAGGCGTACCAAATGCGATCAAAGTGGCAAAAGAAATGGGCGACAAAATCCGGTTCAATGCTATTCGTCTGGACAGCGGAGACTTGGCCTACTTATCCAAGCGTGCGCGGGAGATGCTCGATGAAGCAGGATTTACAGAAACCAAAATCACTGCATCCAATGATTTGGATGAAGAAACGATTGGTGCTCTTAAAGCCCAAGGAGCAAAAATCACCAATTGGGGTATCGGCACAAAACTAATCACTGCATATGATCAGCCGGCATTAGGTGCTGTATATAAAATAGTTTCCATTGAGGATGATAATGGAGATATGGCCGATACAATCAAAATCAGCGCCAATCCTGAAAAAGTTTCTACCCCAGGACTTAAACGCGTTTATCGAATCATCAACACAGCAAGTCAGAAGTCAGAAGGAGATTACATTGCGCTAGCCCATGAGAACCCTGAGGAAGAAGAACGACTCAAAATGTTCCACCCAACCTATCCGTACATTAGTAAATTTGTGACGGATTTTGAAGCGAAGGAGCTTCAGCAGCCAGTTTTTCAAAAAGGCGAACTCATCTACAAGCTGCCATCCTTGGAGGAAACACGAAACTATGTCACATATAGCCTCACCTTCCTGTGGGATGAATATAAAAGAACACATAATCCAGAAGCATACCCTGTCGATTTAAGCACAGCCTGCTGGAATAATAAAATGGAATTGATTGAGCGCATCAAATCACAGCTGGAGGCGAAGTAGCATGGGGAAAATCGGAATCTATGGTTCTTCTTTCGATCCGGTCACAAATGTCCATTTATGGACAGCTAGCACTGTCGCCCACCGCTGTAAGCTGGATAAAGTCATTTTCCTGCCATGCTCCAGCAAGCGAAAGGACAAAAAGCTTCATACAACAGACGAACATCGCTGGCAGATGGTACAGATGGCTATAAAAGACAATGACTGCTATGTTGCCGATGATTATGAGATGCAGCAGGAAGCCTGGAATGTTTACACCGAACAGACGTTGACACATTTCAAGGAAGTTTATCCCGATGATGAGATATACTTCATTATGGGAGCTGATTTGTTGGAGGACATTGGAGCCGGAAAATGGGGCAACAGTGAAGCGCTTGTACGCGATAATCGATTTATAGTCATGGCCCGTAATGATATTGATATGCTGAAGGTAATCAGCCATTCGCCGCTGCTGCGCAATCACGACGACGGTCAAACCTTTCATCTGATTGATAAAGGACTGGCGATGGAGATCAGCTCCACTTATATCCGAGATGAGTTTGCAGTTGGCGGGGAGCCCCGTTATTTGCTGCCGGAAAGCTGTTATCAGTATATTAAGGAGCATCAGTTATACAACAAATAGGTGAAGAAGTGTCAAAAAAGCCCTCTTGCAGAAAGGGGGTTTTTTTGACACCTCTTATGAAAATGCCTATAGTTTGCTGGAACTGTTGTAAATTATGCTGTATTAAGAATGTAGGATTTTTCACCAAAGTAACAGGGAGCTCACTTGTTCAATGCTTTCTATTTAGGTGTTTTGCTTAGCTCAATATTATTTCCTATTGCATACAGTAAAAATGAACATAAGTATTTACCTATTAGTTTTAGATAAGGGATTCTTGATTTTTCATAATGCTGGAATCCCTTATCGCTTTACTTTCGAGAGTATATTTCATTAAATCACTGCCTTTAAATAAAAATTATTTTCACCCAGAAATAAAGCAGCAGTAAAGCAACTATTGTAGAAATTGGGATGACAATAACAGATACTTTGAAATAGTCCATCCATTTCAGTTTGATATCATGCTGTTTCAAAATATATAACCAAATCAAGGAAGCCAGTGTTCCAATTGGTAACAATAAAGCTCCAAAATCACTGCCGATAATACTAGCAAGATAAATCGTCTTCAATGTGACTGGATCAAGTCCCATCTCAGTTAAGGTGATGGTTCCGATCATCAAGGCTGGATGGTTATTAAAAAAGTTAGACAGGATGGATACTAGACCACCCATAGCAAAGCTGGCATACATAAGACCTTGATTAACAATTGGTTCACCAAACTTTACAAGCATATCTGTTAGTCCGATATTATTCAGTCCGTAAATGATGACATACATAGAAAAGGCGAAAACGAGAATATGCCATGGTGTTTTTTTGATAATGTCGATTGGATTTGTTCGTAAGTAATACCAGCGCCATGCCAACAACCAAAGAGAACCGATAACTGCTACAGCTGAGATAGGAATGGACAGATAAGAGGCGACAAACAATAGACAGCGAATCAAGAAAACAAACAATAATAACATCAGCATGAATCTTGTGCGTTTTTGCTTGGTATCGGTAAATATCTTTCTGCCGTGAATGGGTTTAAAGTGTTTCGTAAAGAAGGTTTCTTCTATATCTGTTGCTGATGCTGGTAAAGAAGTAGGTAACTTTTTCTTTACCACGATAAACATTAGCCAAGACATGAAAAGCAATCCTAATGTGGCAGGTACAAACATCATAGCTGTGTGCATGTAGAGCGACATATCGATTATTTCCAGGGCAATCAAGTTGACGATGTTACTAACACCAATTGGCGCACTAGAGGCCGTAGCGATAAGGGCACCGCTTAATAAATATGGGATCTGCTGCTGTGTTGGTAAACTGAGATTTTTGAGGAGTAAAATCAGAATTGGTGTGGTGATTAAGATACTGCCATCATTATTGAATAAGAGTGTCATCAAAAAGCACAATAGCTGAATGTACCAATACAACCGATATCCTGAACCTCGAGCTAAGCTTGCTAGCTTGGCGGCAGCCCAGTGGAAAAAGCCGAAACTTTCCAATATGACCGCCATGACGATCGTGGCCATGATCGTTATCGCAGCTCCCCCGATTTTATCTATAATATCAGCCACATCTGTTCCCGATACTGTTCCTGTGAATAAGATTACTGCGGCGCCCACTGCTGCTGGAACAGCTTCATTCAGCCCCCGAGGTCTCCAAAAGATGACCAGCATAGTAGCTAGGAATGTAAATACAGTAATCCCTATTTGTAATGTCATCTTACACCTACTCCTTTTTCCTTCCTTTTATTTTTAAGTCGGAAGCTTGATCCTCCCCTGGCTTGTTTTTTACATGTATATTCAAATTCGGAAAGAAGGACTAGATTTTTATACCTAAATTGTCGAAATGTATGTTTGTCTGCTAGAGTGAATTGTCTAGAGAGAAGTATGGAAGGCATCGTTTTATGTGCGTTTACAGGGTGTTTTGATTTATAGGGTAGCAAGGTGGAGAAGGGTGGATAAAAGAATAGTTTCTATTACTAGATAAAGTAGCTTGGAAGGGAGATAGAAGGTTGTGGGCAGTGGAATTTTATCCTTGAAAACAAGAAAAAACCCTTAAAATTAAGGGTTTTTAATAGATGGAGCATAGCGGGCTCGAACCGCTGACCTCTTCGCTGCCAGCGAAGCGCTCTCCCAGCTGAGCTAATGCCCCGTATGTAATGTATCGTCACAAAAGTATTATAGCGCTTCTTTCCTGTACTGGCAACATTTTTTCATAAGCACGATTATCGGACTCTACCGATTGCTATGATATAATCTACTTAACAAAAGTCGATTTGGAGGACGATGTAGTGCGGTTTGTGAGTATAGATTTCGAGACGGCGAATCGATATTGGTCAAGTGCTTGTTCGGTAGGTGTTGCAGTAGCAGATGAGACGGGTGTTATTGATGAATGGTACACCTTAATCAATCCATTGATGGAATTCGAAGAACAGAATATCCATGTGCATGGAATTCTTCCGAGGGACGTGGAGGATGCGCCGACGTTCAAGGAAATCTGGCCGGAGTTAAGTGGTTATTTGGCCGGCAATGTCGTAATTGCGCATAATGCAAGTTTTGATATGGGTGTCATTCGTAAAGCGGTGGCACGATACGGATTGGAAATGCCGGATTTTGATTATCTGTGTACGCGGATAATCGGCAAGAAAGTGTGGCCGGATATGGAAAACCATCGGCTGAATACATTAGCTGCCAGCAAGGAGATCACTTTCGAGCATCATAATGCCATGGAAGATGCACGAGTTGCAGCAAACATCTTCTTGCATGCGATGGCGGATACTGGGGTTCAGAGTATAGAGGAACTGACTAAAACGTTAAAGGTCCAAAGAAAAAGTATTCATGATAAAAGCTCCTCAGGAAGCAGATCACGATACGGTGATATCAAGCCGCAGACAAATCAATTTGATACAGCACATCCTTTTTATCGGAAACAAGTGATGTTCACAGGGACAATGAAGAGTTTGAAGCGGAAGGATGCTATCCAAAAACTGGTCAACGTAGGCGGCGTGCACACAGATAAAATGGACACGTCTACACGCTATCTCGTTGTCGGAGCTAGAGATTATGAGAAATTCGCTGCTGGCAAGAAAACAAGTAAGCTTGTCCAGGCGGAGCGTATGATAGAGAACGGACGGCCACTTCGTATCATTTCAGAAGAAAAATTCCTGTCATTAGTGTAAGGAGTTCTCGATATGAGAACTCCTTTTTTATGGAGGGACCACGATGTATGAATTAGAGGAAACCGATTTAACACAAGAGGCGTATAGACAGTTATTGGATAGATTATTTGATATTTGTGACACAGTCAGTTTCGCTGTGCTACCTAAAAAAATGATGGGACAAACACAAACGCTGCATAGTCTGCTGCAAGAGCTGGAGCCTTACTTGCGCGAAGTTGTTCATATGAATGGTACACGAACCAACTCTTTTGATTCTCATATATCTGTGCCGAATTATTATTACTGTACTTGTCCGGCACCTAAACAGGTTATTATGCGGGCTGCGGATAGTCTTTTCCGTTGGCAGCAGCCATCTCTTCCTGAAGATTTATCCTTTTTGAGGAAGGGAGAAGAATATTTCGTGACCAATGCTCATGAAGGTTATGCAATGCTTTTTGCAGAAGATAAACATTTACTAGAACTTGGGGGTACAAAATGGAGCAGAATCGACTAGAAACGAAAAAATTTGATTGGCGATTATTTCTAGCGTTGGTCAAAGGTACTAAGCCACCTAAGGCGATTGTCATTATTGCATTGGTGATGAGTTTGCTGACGACGGGAGTCGGATTCACAGTACCATTGTTTACAAAGAATTTAGTGGATGGTTTTTCTGGGCAATCCATTACTGGCGTGCAAATTGCTATTTTAGTTATTGCTTTTGTGTTGCAAGCAATAGCGAGTGGGTTGTCTATCTACTTGCTGGCGAAAATCGGTCATCATGTCGTGGCAAAGCTTCGGGAACGGCTATGGGAGAAGCTTTTGCATCTACCAACCAAGTTCCATCACGATAATGAGACGGGTGAAACGCTTAGCCGAGTGACGAATGACACGGCGGTTGTAAAAGAGCTTATTACGGATCATTTGACTAGTTTCGTTACTGGTATTATTTCCATTGTCGGAGCAATTATTATTTTGCTTGTTCTTGACTGGAAAATGACGATTGTTATGCTGCTTGCAGTTCCGATTGCAATCGGAATTATCATGATACTTGGACGTAAGATGTATCGTGTATCGAAAATTATGCAAGAGGAAACAGCAAAGTTCACTGCAGTCCTCAATCAGGTACTGCCGGAAATGAAACTCGTAAAAGCCTCTAATGCAGAGCATGTAGAGCTAGAACGCGGTAACAAAGGTATTCGCACTTTATTTACGTACGGACTGAAAGAAGCAAAAATACAAGCTTTACTATCGCCGCTTATGCTCTTCATCATGATGCTTTTGCTTGTAACTATTATCGGTTACGGTGGTGTCCGTGTTGCATCAGGAGCATTATCTGCAGGCGATATGGTAGCATTCATTCTGTATTTGTTCCAGATCATCATGCCGATGACGCAGCTGTCCATGTTCTTTACCCATCTTCAGAAGGCGATGGGAGCAACGGAGCGTATTTATGATGTACTTGGAGAAGATACAGAGGACGCCGATAAAGGAGTACCTATACATTCGGTAGATGGAGATTTGCATATCGAGCAAGTGAGTTTTACTTATCAAACAGAACAGGTCTTGCATGATCTTAGTTTTACAGCACCTGCTGGGAAAGTGACAGCCATTGCCGGTCCGAGTGGTGGCGGGAAATCAACTCTCTTCGGTTTGCTTGAGCGGTATTACGAGCCGACTAGCGGTACAATCAAGCTTGATAAAACGCCTATTCAGGATTTCAAATTGCATGACTGGCGGCGCCAGATTGGCTATGTGGCACAAGAAACGGCGTTATTATCAGGTACGATTCGTGAGAATATCTGTTATGGTTTGGAACGTGACGTATCTGATGAAGAGCTCGAACGTGTATCGGAAATGGCTTATGCCAAGCAGTTCATAGAAGAGTTGCCTGATAGCTATGAAACGAAGGTTGGAGAGCGGGGAGTGAAGTTATCAGGAGGACAACGGCAGCGAATTGCAATTGCGAGGGCGCTCTTGCGCGATCCGCAGATTTTAATGCTGGATGAGGCAACTTCAAGTCTTGATAGCAGCTCTGAGATTTACGTTCAGCAGGCGTTGCAGAATTTAATGCAGAATCGAACTACCTTCGTGATAGCTCACCGATTATCAACGATCGTAGATGCTGATCAAATCGTATTTATTGAAAAAGGCAGGATTACTGGCGTCGGAACGCACGAGGAGTTGTTCGAGCGTCATGATCTATATCGGGAATTCGCATCTCAGCAGCAGCTGCTTGCAGGTAAGATGGAATAATTAGAGTCCTTCTTCGCATACTAGGCGAAAAGGGGGTTCTATCATGCCAAAGAAAAAGCCAAATAATGATCATCAATTCAAAGAAAACAAGAACCATGGCGAAAAACGAAATGGCCGATTGAGCCAGTTCAAGAATAACGTCAATGGACCAGGTCAAGCGGAAAACGAATATATTTCTGCTAAGGAAGACTAAAAAAAGCTGCTGCCTCTATGTGAGGCAGCAGCTTTTTTTCAATTCATCCAATTAACAAGCACGAATAATATTGGTACGACAACAATAAGAGAAGATGTCGCAACAATCCAATTGGAGTTAGCTAGCTCCATGTCGAGATTGTACAGCCTTGGCGGTACAAGAGAAGCTACTGCGGGCGGCATTGCAGACATGATGAGAAGTACCTGTAATAATATACCGTCATACAAATTACCAAGTCCGATTAAATAAGCAATGCCGGTAATGACAAGCGGTACAGCCAGGAACTTGATCGGTATCAGCCAAATGCTCAGATTCCAGTATTTTTTCACTGATGCAATTCGCATGCTGAAGCCGATTGGAATTAGAAGCAGGATGGATGCTAGTGCAACAAGTGTCGAGTTGCTTGCGCCCAGCCATTCGAATCTATCTATTGGCGATAGGTTCAGCGCAGCACCAATGACAATAGAACAGAAGGTGATCATAATGAATGGATCTTTAATAATCCTCATCACACGTGATCCTGAACTATTCTCTTCAATTGTTCCGTATGATTTTGCGATTGGATAGATAATCGTATAGTACGTGAATTCCTCAAGCAAACGAAACATTGCAGCATATGCGACTGCTTGCTCGCCAATGAACAGCACACAGAAGAGTAATCCGAAGCTTCCAAGGTTAAGGAATGCGCCAGATACGAACATAGATCCAATCTGGTCTTTCGGCAGCTTCTGCCATTTGGAGAAGAGTAAGGCAAGTCCTGCACCTAGGAAAATTGTTGCGATACCGAAGATTGGTAAATAGATCAGTTTGACGTTAGTGAGGTCAGCTGACCAGAAGGCACTAATTAGAATAATTGGATTCAGGACGAGCAGGACGACTCGAATCAGCGCGTTCATGAAATAATTGAGCGAAAACCATTCGGGAAGCCGGTATTTCTCGGCGATTATCCGGATGACCCTGCCGATGATAAGTCCGATAAGAATAATGGATATGGCATAGATGAAGCTTCCGATAAGGCCGTTCCTCCTTTTAGCAGGTTACTATATGATGTATTCCCTGTTTTCTATTATATACAGCATTCTTAATTGTATCGATATTGCAGGGTATTGTCTAAAGAAATTAATAAAAATAGGCTTGTACAATAAAAAACACCTGCCATCATAGGCAGGTGTTCCATAGTTATTTTTCCTCTGATTCAGAACGATTATTATAATCATAATCTCTTGGGTTGACTGGCGTCCAGTCTTCCGGATCATAGAAGCGGAGCAGGTCACCATAAAGGATTTTATCGTTGAGGCTTAGCTTCTTAGCTAATTCCTCTTTTTCTTTTTTGATTTCTTCAATCTTGGCTTCATCTTCAACTATTTCACCAGTGGCAGTATCATAATACGTATCGCCTAGTACAGTGTAATCCTTGCTGATAAAGTCACCATTGCGCAAGCCCACTACACCGTTATGCTCCTCGGACAATAGATCTGTACCGAACTGGATATACTTAGATGAATCAATACCGAGCAAATGCTCAAGTGTCGGAAGAACATCAAGCTCGCCGCCGTACGTGTGGTTAACGCCGCCTTCAAGACCTGGAGCCTTGATCATAAGCGGTACACGCTGCATTTGAGCATTTTGATAATCTGTCATTTCTTTTCCTGTAATCTCTTCCATGGCACGGTTATGGTTTGTAGAGATACCATAGTGATCTCCGTAAAGCAGGATAACAGAGTTATCGTACATGCCTGATTCTTTAAGATCATTGAAGAACTGTTCCAATGCTTCATCCAGATAACGTGCTGTCTGGAAGTAGTTATCGACAGTGGAGTCTCCTGTTGTTGCTTTATCAATCGTAGCGTCTTCTGGATCAAGCGTGAACGGATAATGGTTCGTCAGCGTGATCATATGTGCATAGAATGGCTGATCAAGTGATTCAAGCAACGGCATGGATTCTTCGAAGAATGGTTTATCCTTCAAACCGTAGTTAACCGAGTTTTCCATGTTGTAATATGTGGAATCAAAGAAATGATCGACTCCGAATTGCTTGTAAATTTCATCGCGGTTCCAGAATGTCTTCTCGTCACCGTGGAACACAGCGCTTGTATAGCCTTGCTCTTGGTTCAGAATAGCTGGTGCTGCTTGATACGTGTTCGTACCTTTTACAGAGAAGGCAGATCCTTGCGGCAAACCGTATAGAGAGTTATCCATTAACAGCTCTGCATCTGCGGTTTTACCTTGCTCTGTTTGGTGGAAGAAGTTATCAAAGTAAGTTATTTGCTTATCATTCACAAGTGAATTCAAGAACGGTGTAACTTCTTCGCCATCCAGCTTGTAATTGATCAGGAAGCTTTGGAAGCTTTCCAAATGGATTTTGATGACGTTCATGCCTTCTGCATTACCGAAATATTTTTCATTCGGTTCAGCATAGTTTTCCTTCGTAAATTCTGTTACTTCGGATAAATCACTTGGACTTGCCATAACTCGCTGAGTGGAAGTCTTCGCATTTTGAACTGCATCATAAATTGTATAGTTGTATGGTCCAAGATACTTCACCAAGTACGTGCGGTCGAAAGTACGCTGCAGCAGCTGCGGGCGATCGACTTCAGCCAGTCCAAGGTTGACTGCGAATAGAGCCACACCGGAGATGATGACCATAGCTGTCTTTCTGAAAGCGAGGCGTTCGATACTCCAGTTCTTTCTTGTGAAAACATATAGAGCGATCAGCAGGATGATATCTAGGAAGTAGATGAAATCATAGCCTTGCATCAATCCGAAGATACTGCCGCCCATACCGGAACTTAAATTATCTGTCTGCTTTAATGTTGGCAGGGTGATGAAATCATTAAAGAATCGGTAGTACAGAACATTGGCGTAAAGCAGGAAGCTCATGATGAAATCAATGACTAAAAGCCAGATTCCCATCCGTTTGCCTTTTGCCAGGAATGCAAGCCCTAAAAATACAATGCTCGCACTTAATGGGTTGATAACCAGCAGGAATTCCTGCATGGCATTTGTTATATCCAGGTTGAATTCCTGTTTATAAGAAAAATACGTCTTGGCCCATAAGAAGATCACGGCCAGCGCAAAAAATCCTTTTTTTGAAGCCAGGAGCTTCTTCATTATCTTTCACCTCTTCATTTTCTTATCAGGCGTCATATTGAGTTGAACAACGACATAGATTCTATCAATTTATAATCTAAAAAACAACTAAGACCCAAAATGAAATTTGGGCTCATAATCTATAAATATAACAGATTCCTATGAAAAAGCAAAATGGGAAATTTAACCCGAAAAAAAAGAGTGCAATTTGCACTCTTTTTTACAATGCACCCGCTGCACCAGTTGTCTGGGGTTCAATCGGCTGCTGATGTTTCCATTGCTTATATGCTGCTACATCCTGCTGTATCTGCTTAAAGGTGAAAGCGATGAGCGCAACGTCATCAAGCAATCCTCCAGGAATAAAGTCCGGTACAAAATCAATTGGACTAAGGAAATAGAGGAAGGTTGCTGCAATCATTAGCAGCGATTTCGTAGGCAGGTGGGTGTACGCACCTTTGCGCCAGTCACGGAGCATGTCCACCATCAACTGCAAATCGGACCAGATTTCCGCTAGTTTACCTTTATTATCCGTTGCTTTTGTTGATACATTAGCAAGGAGCTCCTTCGATTTTTCCTTATCCTGCAGCAATGCTTTTGCCTTTGGTGTATAAGCATGCCGTTTCGCTAGGAGCTGTGATAGGTTCCATTTCATAAGGTGTGCCTCCTTGTTTACTTCTAGTTTCTATTATGAGGAACAATTCCTTGTCATGCAAGGAAGGGGCTTTAGTCAATCTTTTTTACAAGCACCCGGTATCGTTCCGGCAGCGTATCTTTTGCCTTCACGTGCTGCATGAAGGCTTCTGCTTCTTCATATGTGTCAAAAGTGTATACTTCTCCGTCCTTTCCGACGAATTCAAGCTTCACTTGGTTTGAGTCGATTGCAATGACTTTAAACATAGTGCTCTCCTTTCGAATGCTGACAGCACCATTTGGCGGCTGGCAGAAAGAGCTGAGGTAAAACAGGTTTTCCAGCTCAGATGACTCAAAATGATGTAAAGTTTTCTCGGAAAAATGAAATTAAAAAATAGTTCACCTAACTATTATAAAGAAAGTAAGCAGAGAGAGGAAGCGGGAACTCATAAACGGGGAAAAGCAGGCAACGGGGGCTGCCTGCTTTTCTGCTGTTGTTAGAAATAAGTGTGGTGAGACGAACGAAATATGTGGGAGGTAATGTTGTTAGAAAACATATTTTATCGTCCTCAGTTATATAGACGTAAGCCACTGCGGAATGGTTTCAATTTTTTTGAAGAAAGCTTCGAGAGGTTTAGGTTCAACGGGCAAAAGGTATAGTCTATCAACTAATTAAATAAAGGAGATTGGTACCATGCAAGCAGTCACGTTCCAAGGTAAGGAAAACATCGAAGTCAAGTCAGTAGAAGCTCCCTCGATTGAGAAATCGACCGATATGATCGTGCGTATTACAGCAACTGGTATATGTGGTTCTGATCTGCATTTGTATCATGGAGGTATTACACCGGAGAAAGATTATATTATTGGTCACGAACCGATGGGTATTGTAGAAGAAGTAGGACCTGATGTGAAAAACCTGAAAAAAGGGGATCGTGTTGTTATCCCATTCAATATTGGCTGCGGCGAATGCTATTATTGTAACCATCAAATGGAAAGTCAATGTGATAATTCGAATGGCAATCCACATACCGATGCAGGTGGATTATTCGGGTTTGCAGATCAGTTTGGTGACTATCCCGGAGGGCAAGCGGAGTATCTGCGCGTACCATTTGCTGATTTCACCTCCTTCAAAGTACCTGAATCAAGTGAATTGAAGGATGAAAGTGTAGTATTCCTTTCCGATGTTATTCCAACAGCTTATTGGAGTGTAGAAAACAGCGGAGTCAAAAAAGGAGATACTGTCATCATCTTGGGTGCAGGTCCAATCGGCCAGATGGCGCAGAAGTTTGCTTGGCTGAAAGGTGCAGAGCGCGTTATTGCAGTAGATAATGTACCGCATCGATTGGCACATGCAAAACGGATGAATAATGTAGAAACCTATGACTTTACCAATAATCCTGAAATTGGTTCTTTACTTCATAGTGATACGAATGGTGGAGCCGATGTTGTGATTGATTGTGTCGGTATGGATGGTGCAGTGCCGGAGGGTGTAACATTCGGTTCTGAACATGACAATCAATTCGGAACAATTCAGCCAATTATTACAGCTAGTGAAGCAGTCGCTAAATTCGGAACTGTTCAGCTGACTGGCGTATATGGAACAGAAGCAAATGGATTCCCAATTGGTGATTTCTTCACGAGGAACGTGACTCTTACAATGGGACAGGCTCCGGTTATTCATCTGATGCCGAAGCTATATCAGATGGTAGAGGAAGGGGTATTCGACCCTACAGATATCATCACACACACAATGAAAATTAGTGAAGCAAAAGAAGCTTACAAAATATTCGACGAGAAATCGGATAATAACATCAAAGTACTATTGAAGCCATAAAAAAAAGGAGCTGCGAGATGCAGCTCCTGTTTTAATTTGACTTGGTTGTTTCTTCATATAGATGTGATCTCTTTTTGAACCAATGGAAGGTATGGGTGACAATGACCTTCAGAATTGCATATCCCGGAACGGCTAGGATAACGCCCACTACGCCGAATAGATTTCCGGCAGTCAGGATAACGAATATGATCGTAATTGGGTGTACGCGAATGTTTCGACCCATTATTTGCGGAGTAATCAGCTTTCCTTCTACTAACTGAACAACAGTCCAGACAATAATCAGCTTCAGGAGCATGAACGGCGATGTAACAATCGCAATGATGATCGCAGGTGTAATGGCTATTGCAGGTCCAAGATAAGGAACAACACTAGTGAACGCCGCAATGACTGCAAGTACTGGTGCGTAATCAAGACCAATGATCAAATAACCAATATACAGCAGGATACCAATAACAAAGCTGACGATTATCTGACCGCGTATGTAGGAACTGATCTGATGGTTCATCTCGGACATTACTTCGTAAGATTGGCTTCGGAAGCGTACTGGAAGCAATTTTAAGATATATACTGGAAGTTTCTTGCCATCCTTCAGTAAATAGAAGAGAATGAAAGGCACTGTCACAATAGCTATGATCACTTCTGTTACTGCGCCGACAAAGCTCGTTAAGTTAGAGAATAAGTTATTCAGCATACTAGTTCCGCGAGTCTGCAATTCATTCAGGATTTGGTTGAAATCAAAATTGCCTGATTGCTGAATCTGGTTGACAATGTTGCTGCCTGTTATGGATTGAACCATATCAACACCTTGCTCAAAGTAATCGGTACTATTATCGATCAGGCTCAATGTCTGTTCCTTTAAAACAGGAATAACTGAGCTAATAAGAATTGTCAGTAATCCAATTATAACAAGGTAGAGGACGATGATGGAATAAACGCGTTTTACACGCTTTTTCTCTAGGTAATTGACGATAGGCACTGTCAAATAATAGACAATACCAGTTAAAATGATGGGTAATATGATTGTTTTCACGATAACGACAATCGGTGTGAAAATAAATGATACTCGTGAATAAACAAGTACATTCAGCCCGATGATGAAAAGAATCAGCATCGCGATGACAAATTTATTATTCAGGAAAAACTTGCTGAATTTTCCCTGCTTGTTGCGTTGTAGATCTGGCATGGCAATCCTCTCCTCTTTGGCCCGCTGTTACATAATTCTATCGTTCTATCATTATAGCCTAATATAATGGCATATAACCGTTATGTTTATTTTAATCTTATGTACAGAATTAATCTACTTAAGTACTCGATGTAAGGCAAAATTAAGAGATATTAATTTTATTGGAAAAGTTATTAACAATATTATCAACAGTGACATCACTGAAAAATAAACTAGAAATAGACTTATGCACATTATCCACAACCTCGGGTTAGATAATTGTGCACAAGTCAGTTGGTATTGACATATTGTCAGTATACTTCATGCAGATGATTATAAGGCTTGTTCCAACGCTTCGGATAAGGCAGGGAATCGGAATTGATACCCGTTATCGAGAGCTTTTTTCGGATAGACACATTGTCCTTCAAGAACTAACGTGCTCATTTCGCCCAAAGCTTTCTGTATTACCGGAGCTGGTGCTGCAGTCCAATAAGGTCGATGCAGCGTCTTGGCTAGTGTCTTGCTGAAATCCTTATTCCGTCGCGGAGAGGGAGCAGTAATATTGAGTGGTCCTTTGATAGTATCCTGTTCAATTGCATAAGCAATCAACCCTGCTGCATCTTGGACATGAATCCAGGAAAGCCATTGCTCGCCGCTGCCTATCTTACCGCCTGCGAAATAACGGAAAGGCAGCTGCATGAGTGGAAGTGCTCCTTTATCACCTAAAACAATACCAAAGCGTGCAAGTACGGTCCGTATACCGAGGCTTTTTGCTTGCTTGGCGGTTTCTTCCCACTCATATGTTACGTCTGCCAGAAAATCCTGTCCGCGCTTTGTTGTATCTTCGGTGAAAGCATCTTGTTCGCTTGTACCGTAATAGCCGACAGCAGAACCGCTGACGAAAACTTTTGGCTTCTTCGACATTTTTCCGATCATATCGACTAGTGTTTCGGTAGCTTCCAAGCGGCTGCTTCTAATGTCTTCCTTTTTTTCCTTCGTCCACTTACCAAATAAACTGGTGCCAGCCAGGTTGACGACTGCATCAATCTCTGGAAGCTCAGAAAGCGGATCGAATCCTTTTTTTAGCCAGCCAATATAGGTGACTTGTTTTGTATCCAGTTTCTTCTCTGGTGATCGAGTAAGAATATACACATGATGTCCTTTCTCAATCAGTGTTTCTGATAGCTGCTTTCCGACAAAACCTGTTCCGCCGCTAATGACGATATTCATGACTGATTCCTCCTTTAATATTAGGTAAGCTAACAATTTTGTATGGTGTCATTTCGTGTTAAAATAAAGACACAGAGGTGTCGAATATGGTGAAAATCACGAAAATCACGACCCAAAAAAATAATATCGGGCGCTATAATATCTTTCTCGACAATGGTAAAGGTGAAAAATTTGGCTTCGGTCTCGATGAAGATGTCCTGATCACAAGCGGAATTACCAAAGGACAGGAAATATCCGAAGAAGCTTTGCAGTCCATTATCGAAAAAGATGCTGCACATAAGTGTTTTACCCTTGCTTTACAATATTTAAGCTACCGGATGCGCTCCAAAAAAGAAATAAAAACGTATTTGCTGAAGAAAGAGCAGAACCCGACGCATGTCGAAGAGACTCTGACCAGATTAGAGGAACAGGGATATACTGATGATGCCTCTTTTGCCGGTGCTTTTGTTCGGACAAAGGTAAATACGACAAGCAAAGGTCCGCTCGTCATTCGGAAGGAATTGCAGGAAAAAGGTATTACCGGGGCAGCTGCAGAACAAGCGATGACATATTACACTTTTGAAAAAGAGCTGGAGAAAGCGGTCAAGCTTGCCGGTTCGAAGCTGCAAACAAAAGCAAAGAAATCTCATCAAGAGAAAATTCAGCTTGCACAGCAGCAGCTGCTGTCGAAAGGCTTTTCAAGTGCAGCTGCTAAGGAAGCAGTGTCCTTGGCACTCTCGGATTCCGATCAGGATACAGATGCAGAGCTTGAGGCTGTCCGTTATCAGGGAGATAAGCTTTTACGCAAATATGCGCAAAAAGCGGAAGGCTACGAGCTTAATCAAAAAATTAAGATGGCACTTTATCGAAAGGGCTTCCCGATGGAACTGATTCAGAAGTATATTGAGGAAGCTAAGGAAAAAGACCTTTACTAGCGGAAAGCAGGTGCGATAATGCAATTACGTTACAGTGACTTGACAGTGGAGCAATTGAAGGAAGAAATGAAACAGCTGAAGATTCAACAGCAAAAAGCAGAGCAAATGGGGAACTTCAGTGAATATCAGATTTTGGAGCGTAAACGGCAGATGGCCAAAGCTTATACGATAAATCCTGATGAATTCAAACCAGGTGCGACGTATGAGATTAAGGGTGATCGAACGCATGTCTTTACGATTGATTATCTAAACGGTGTCTTTGCTTGGGGCTATCGAAGCCAAGGCAGTGAAAAAGGACAAGAGCTGGAAGCTTTGCCAATCAGTGTGCTTGGCAGGACAACTATGTAATTGCCTCGGCTGAAAAGCCGAGGTATATTTTATCTGCGGTAGTTCTTCACTGCTTGAGTGCGGATGATGATATCAGTCTGTGTTTGCTGTGTTTCTCCATTCACCTGGTTATTCGCATGCTTCGCTGAGCTGCGTGGGGATTGAATAACGGAATTGATGGTGCCTGTTTTAGAAAAACGATCAAACTTGGACATTTTATCTGCCTCCTCGAGCAAGAGTTGGATGCCCCGCAGTACTACTAGCTTGCTCTTATTTTTTACGAATATGTTGGGATTTTGATGGAAGGGAAGAAAGAAGAATGGAAAATAAATTCCGTGAGCTTGCTGCACTTTTGCAGGAGCAGAACGAACGATTGACAATAGATGAGGCCCGGACATGGGTTGAAATTCTTTGGGAGGATTTCGAGGCAACACGTGCAAAGGCCGGCCGTAAATATCAAGGTCAGGAAATGACAGAGGCGATTGTGCGTCAGTGGATTCAGCATTATGGTCCGCGATTGGATGAATTCCTCGACAGTAATTCGAAGTACCATCATTTATTCATGGAACGAAGAAAGCAATAAAAAACCTGGAGAAAAAATCTCCAGGTTTTATAATGCAGACGGATTGTCATCTGTAACCAGTTTACGCTGCAGCTTCTGTTCGGAGAAAATCCACCCGGTATAGGAGCTCATTATTTGATTATTATCATCGATTTGAACGACTGCTTTGAAAGGATAATGCTGTGCGCTATTATGGTAGCGAAGGTCAATCAGCCGCAACTCGGTGAAATCATCATACATGTTTACTTCCCATGTGAAAACAGGGGAGAAGCTGAGAAAGGCAGCAATATTCTTGTCTTCTCTGGCAACTTCTATCAGTTCATTATCTGGCAATGGCTTTCGTTCGAATTCGTCAATGATGCGAAGCTGCCAATTCTCTACTTTCCCGACATAAAAACGATCGGGAGCCGTAATGGCAACACGCCAAAATGCTTGTTTCATTGTCGGTGAAGTAGCGATGATTTGAGCATCGGGTATTTTTTCTTTCACTTGTTTGATGATTCGTCGCTTATCCAAGTAACGCTTCACATAGTACAGAACAAGGATTGCGTAAATAACGGCAAATGTAGGACCGGGTTCCAAGCCGATTAGCCAAAGCACGATACCAATCGCATTCATCGCGAAGATGAATGGATCAAATGTGTTAATGAAGCCGTAAGCTACCCAGCGTCTGGTGAATGGCCGGTACGCCTGTGTTCCGTAAGCGTTGAATACATCGACAAACACGTGCAGCACAACGGCCCCGAATGTCCAAAGCCATAAATGCAGGAAGTTAATTTCTGGTACTAACACGTACAGCAGCAAGGAAATCGCGAGTCCCCATAATATGACAGCGGGGATTGAATGCGTAATTCCCCGGTGGTTTCGTAAATAAGAAGCATTGTTGCGTAATTTCAATACTGTATCAAAGTCGGGTGCCTGTGAACCAAGGATCGTGCCAGCAAGTACTGCATTGAACAATACAGGATCTTGGTGAACAGCAGGATCGAGTGTGGCAAGCCCTCCTAGGGCTATTCCCATTACGATATGGGTACCAGTGTCCATCTTAATGTCCTCCTTCTGATGAAACAAAACCACCTAATACTTTTAATATTGTAACACGGAGCGTGAGTGAATTTGCAATTAGACGATCTACATGTTAAGTTTCAGCATTTTTCTATAGATTTATTTCAAAATGATTTAATTAATTGGTTCCAGCAGGAAAAACGTACTCTTCCTTGGCGAGAAAATCAGGATCCTTACCGAATCTGGGTGTCAGAAATCATGCTCCAGCAGACGAAGGTGGATACAGTAATACCCTACTTTCATCGTTTTATGGAACGCTTTCCGACAATCCAGGCATTGGCCGAAGCGGATGAGCAGGACGTTTTAAAAGCGTGGGAAGGCTTAGGATACTATTCCCGAGCTCGGAATCTTCAAACCGCTGTACGTGAGGTCTCAGAGACTTACGGTGGCAAGGTGCCTGATAATGTGGAAGAGCTTGGTAAGCTTAAGGGTGTTGGGCCTTATACAAAGGGGGCCATACTTAGCATAGCTTACGGGATTCCGCAGCCGGCAGTCGATGGAAATGTTATGCGGGTACTATCCAGAATTTTGTTAATAACCGAAGACATCGCCAAGCCGAAAGCAAGAAAAATATTCGAGGCGGCAGTCGAGGAAATGATTTCACATAGCAATCCTTCTGCATTCAACCAAGGATTAATGGAACTTGGTGCACTTATTTGTACACCGAAAAAGCCCGCGTGTTTATTATGTCCGGTGCAGTCGCATTGTACAGCATTCGAGCAAGGATTGCAGGAGGAACTACCGATCAAATCAAAAGGCAAGAAGCAGAAAACAATGCCATACCTTTCAGTTGTTGTGGAAAATGAACAAGGTGAGATCCTTATCGAAAAAAGGCCGGAGTTCGGCTTATTGGCGAATTTATGGCAATTCCCGATGGCAGATGCGACGGAGGTTTCGTTAGAGCAGCTTGCATATTGGTTCCAACTTGAATATGGAATTGATATAAAACTTGAAGAAACTCTGCAGCCTGTTCGGCACATATTTTCTCATATCATTTGGGAGATGATTGTTCTGCGTGCAAAAACAAGCGATAAAGAAGCGGAGAAGGGCAGATTCGTTAATTTTACAGATATAGATGATTATCCATTTCCGGTTCCGCATCAGAAAATTCTGCAGCAAATTCACATACCAGAATAAACCAATATCTTTTTTATCTTTTTTGGATAACAACGTCACATTCGGGAGAAAGTAATGTGGCGGAGGTGATAACGATGAACAAAAAGACACAATCTGGTACTGATGTAAACCACGTAAAACAACAAAACCAGAAGTCCCGTCAAGGCGGTTCCAGCCAACAATACGGTACTGAGTTTGCTTCTGAAACAGACGTACAGCAAGTACAGAAGCAAAACCAGAAGTCCCGTCAAGGTGGTTCTAGCCAACAATACGGTACTGAATTTGCTTCTGAAACAGACGTACAGCAAGTTCAGCAGCAAAATCAACAGTCCCGCAAGTAAAAAGACGGACATCGTCCGAACTGTTACTTTCGTATGAAAAGAGCCCTTCAGCACTCGCTGGAGGGCTCTTTTATCTTTGCTTGGGCAACTATCAGCGTTTTTCATTTCCATTGTGTCTGAAATATCTTTATAATATAAAGAAACCATCTTACATAGGACAATAACAAAGGAAGGAAGATTCGCATGGCTGGCCCAGAGGCAGGAACGAAAATTCAGATACACAGCTATAAGCATAACGGCCAGCTCCATCGGGTATGGGAAAGCAGCACAGTATTGAAGAGTACGGCAGAAATCCTGATTGGTGCCAATGATCGGACGATGGTCACGGAAAGCGACGGACGGACGTGGATCACGCGCGAACCAGCCATTGTTTATTTTCATGCGAAGTACTGGTTCAATATTATCGGTATGCTGCGTACAGACGGCATTTATTACTATTGTAATATCAGCTCCCCGTATGTTTATGATGGGGAAGCGCTAAAGTATATCGATTATGATCTGGATATCAAGATCTATCCTGATATGACATTTACGCTGCTGGATGAAGATGAATTCAATGTACACAAGCGCCAGATGAATTATCCACCCGAAATCGAACGAATCCTGTGGAACCAGGTCGATATTCTGATCAGCTGGATCAGGCAAGGAAAAGGACCGTTTTCACCCGATTTCATCGATACATGGTATGAGCTGTTCCTAACCTACAGATAAATAACATAAGCTATGAATCCTTGCCGGAAGCGGCAGGGATTTATCATTGTGCACAACAGAGAGGTGATATGTGTTGAGCAGTACAAAACGGTATTTACAATTTGTAAAGCCGTATAAATGGAAAATTATATTTACGATTCTGATTGGTATCGTTAAATTCGCAATACCTTTATTGATTCCATTGATTTTAGGTTATGTAGTCGATCATGTCGTCAATGCAGATTTATCTACGGCTGATAAAGTGAATCGGCTGTTGTGGTTGCTTGGCAGCGCCTTGATTGTCTTTCTCATCGTGCGTCCGCCGATTGAGTACTATCGTCAATATCTGGCGCAATGGACAGGAAACCGGGTGCTCTATGATATCCGGAATCAGCTGTTTGATCACATTCAGCGCCTGAGCCTCCGCTATTATTCTCAAACAAAAACCGGGGAAATTATTTCTCGTGTCATCAATGACGTTGAACAGACAAAAAACTTCATTATGACAGGTTTGATGAATGTATGGCTGGATTTGGCTACGATTGTCATTGCGGTGGGTATCATGTTCACGATGGATGTGTCACTTACATTGGTGGCAATTGTCTTGTTTCCGGTTTATGGTGTGGCAATCAAGTATTTCTATGAGCGTCTCCGCAGTCTGACAAGGCAACGTTCTCAGGCCTTGGCAGAAGTGCAGGGGCATCTGCATGAACGGGTACAGGGTATCCCTGTTACGCGAAGCTTTGCGCTTGAGGAATATGAACAAAAGCAGTTTGATACGCAAAACCGTAATTTTCTTGATAGCGCCATTCAGCATACAACCTGGAACGCCAAAACTTTTGCGGTAACGAATACGATAACAGACTTGGCACCGCTGCTCGTTATTGGATATGCTGCATATGAAGTTATCCAAGGTAATCTTACTTTAGGAACGATGGTTGCCTTCGCAGGCTTTATGGACCGTGTTTACAGCCCGCTTCGCCGACTGGTGAACTCTTCTACGACGCTGACGCAAGCAGTCGCATCAATGGATCGGGTCTTCGAATTTATTGATGAAAAATATGATATTGAAGATAAACCAGCAGCAGCGAAGCTGACAAAGGTTGATGGACATGTATCTTTTGAAAATGTTTCCTTCCGTTATGGTGAAGGTGAAGAGCTTGTGCTTAAGGATATTTCGCTAGATGTGAAGCAAGGGGAAACAATCGCTTTTGTCGGAATGAGCGGTGGCGGTAAATCAACAATTGTCAGTCTTATTCCGCGGTTTTATGATGTGACGGATGGACGTATAACGATTGACGGGACAGATATCCGTGATGTTCAGTCACGTTCTTTACGAGATAAAATCGGGATGGTGCTGCAGGATAATATTCTGTTCAGTGAGTCGGTCGAGATGAATATCAAACTTGGAAGACCTGAGGCAACACATGAGGAAGTAGTGGCTGCAGCAAAAGCAGCCAATGCCCATGACTTTATCGAGCATCTAACCGAAGGATACGAAACACTTGTAGGTGAGCGCGGTGTTAAGCTATCCGGCGGACAAAAGCAACGTATTGCTATCGCGCGTATCTTCTTGAAAAATCCGCCTATACTCATCCTTGATGAAGCGACATCTGCACTGGATCTGGAGAGCGAGCATTTGATCCAGGAAGCATTGGAGAAACTTGCATCAGATCGGACTACATTTATCGTTGCCCATCGATTGGCAACAATTACACATGCAGACCGAATTGTCGTCGTGCAGGATGGACAGATTGTAGAGCAAGGATCTCACGTTGATCTGATGACACTACAAGGTAATTACTTTAACCTTTATCAGATACAGCATCTGGATGAGGATTCAGGTACATTAAGTACAACTTAAAAAAGGATAGATGGACAGGTGGATTCCTGCTCATCTATCCTTTTTTGTGTTGATTCTTTGAAGATTAAGTTAATGAGCTCTGAGAGAAAATAGTTCTACGGCCTCAGCCTCCTCATGGAAAAACACCACTACGGGGTCTTCGGCGCGTGCTGTTCCCTTAAGAGGCTCCGTATTCTGCCTACGCTATATAGCATATCTCCAAATAGAAAACCCGAACTAACGTATTTACGTTACTGTTCGGGTTTTCATCTGGCTAAAGTCCCAGCCACTTATTCCTTTGGCATAACTACCGTAGAATCCTCGTTATGGTATTTCAGGTAGCTGTTTAATAGTCGCTTCAGTCTGTCTAGTTCTCTGTGATATTCCATCAGACGAGAAGCAAGCGGAAGGAAGAGCATTTTCTCTTCGTTTTCTTTGTTTTCGAATACATGGATAAGCAGATCGACAAGTGCGGGGATATCCGGATCGAGCGTTTCGCGGAAATTACTGTCTTCCTGCTGATGCTTGATGCGTCCCATTGCACTCAGAATGAGCTTTTCATGCGACATGATCGCTTTATCGAGTTCTTCTACGAATGTGTCGCTTGAGCGTGTCGGAAGCTCTGTCATCTTGTCACCGAGATCATAAACTTCTTGCAAAATACCGTGTGATTGCTTCAGGGTCGTGATGAGCTGACGGAAAACGACTAGTTTCCGAGCCTTCACGAGTTTTTGTTTTTTTGTGTATGTTCGTTCTTCTGTGAAACGGATATAGATATCGTCTATTTTCTGGATTTCCGATTCTATCCTGGCTATTTCGTCTTTCAGTGCCGGCTGGTCGGACCAACTGCGGGTCGCAACACGGAGCCATTGCAGAATTTCGGTACTAAATTGATCAATCTTCTGCAGCAGAACGACTTCATACTTAGGAGGCAGAAAAACCAGGTTCACGAAGAAAGCGGACAGAATACCTAATGTCAGTGTCGAGAATCGCAGCAGTGCGAAAGGAAGAAAATCCATATCGCTCGTATTTTCCATTACTGAAACGAGTGACACGATCGCAATAACACTTTCCCGTATTTTCAGGCTTACGCATAGTCCAATTGTCAGGATGGCGGAAACACCAATGATGATCGGTTCGGTTCCGAATGTATAGAACATTGTAATGGCAACGACCAGACCAACTACATTTCCCTTCACCTGATCCATGAGTCCGATATAAGATTGATAAACGGACTGCCGCATTGAAAAGGCAGCTCCGATTGCAGCGAATACAGGCGCTAAGCCAAGTAATGTTGCTGCATATAAGGCAAGTGTGATTGCCACGCCAGTTTTTAGCATTCTGGCACCAAGTTTCATAGTCTTGGATCCTCCGTTCTTTCCTTGAAAAACTATTCTATATGATGTTACACGAATGCTCATAGATAATAAAGTATTTACTGAAGAAAATTTTTAGACCAAAAAAGGCATCAGCGAAAGTGCTGATGCCTTTAAGCATACCCTTATTTCATCTGTTCAAAGCTTGTTTTCACAGCTTCAAGTGTACGATCAATATCTTCTTCTGTATGAGCTGTCGTAATGAACCATGCTTCATATTTGGAAGGAGCCAAGTTAATGCCCTGTTCCAGCATAAGCCGGAAGAATTGAGCAAACTTTTCGCCGTCGGAGGCAGAAGCTTGTACATAATTTTTTACTTTCTCATCAGTAAAGTATACAGCAAGTGCACCTTTCAAACGATTGACAGTAATTGTTACGCCTGCATCTTTAGCATGCTGCAAGATACCAGCTTCTAATTTTGCACCGAGCTCTTCGAAGCGATCATATACTCCTGGCTGCTGAAGCACTTCCAAACAAGCGATACCTGCTGCCATACTGGCAGGGTTTCCGGCCATTGTTCCAGCTTGATAAGCAGGACCGAGTGGAGCTACCTGATCCATAATTTCTTTCTTACCGCCGTAAGCACCGATCGGCAGACCGCCACCTATAATTTTACCCATTGCTGTCAGATCCGGCTCAACACCGAGAAGCTGCTGGGCACTGCCGTATGTGAAACGAAATGCAGTAATGACTTCATCGTAAATGACAAGTGCTCCCTTAGCGTGCGCGTATTCATTTACTTTCTCGAGGAATCCTGGCTCCGGCGTTACGATACCGAAGTTTCCAACAATCGGTTCAACGAGAATACCTGCAATTTGGTCGCCCCATTTTTCCAAAGCGTCATACAATGCTTGCGGGTCATTGAATGGAACTGTAATCATATCTGCTGCGATTGAAGCTGGAACACCAGCGGAGTCAGGAGTACCTAATGTGGATGGACCTGAACCTGCTTCTACTAGTACTGGGTCGGAGTGACCGTGATAACAGCCGGCAAATTTGATCAGTTTATTGCGGCCGGTATAGGCGCGAGCAACTCGGATCGTCGTCATGACTGCCTCTGTACCAGAGTTAGTGAAACGGACTTTATGCAAGGAAGGAATAGCTTCCTTCAGCATTTGAGCAAATTGGTTTTCCAGGCGCGTCGGTGTTCCGTACAATACACCATTTTGAGCTGCTTTCGTAATAGCCTCTGTAATATGAGGATGTGCGTGTCCAGTAATGATAGGGCCGTATGCAGCAAGAAAGTCAATGTACTTATTACCATCTACGTCCCAGAAATAAGCTCCTTCTGCTTTTTCCATATAAACTGGAGAACCACCGCCGACTGCTTTAAAAGAGCGTGATGGGGAATTTACGCCACCGACGATATGTTCCTGTGCTTCTTTATGTAATTGTTCTGATTTGGTCTTGTTCATGTAGGTAAACCTCCGTAAATTTCTCTTATCCAGTATAGCATATGCACAACAAGCCATCGAAAAAAGCGTCTTGCTGCACATAGTCGGGACATGCCGCTCGTAAACTAATAACTAAATAGGAAAGTGGAGAAAGTCGTTTAGGGACATAAGGATAAGAAAGGAAGCCCAGAGCGGTGTCCTTCCCGTGCAGGGATTCATTGCTTATCCTCTAGTTCCTGACTTTTGCAGCTGGACCGGAGGGATGGACATGGTGTTTGTATTGGTAATAGTGATATTTTTTGCCCTGATCGGCTGTATGTATTCCTTTTTCAAACATGAGGTAAAAGACACCTCAATATTTTCCGTTGATTTGTTCTTATCTTTGTTATTTCTATATATAAGTGTCATGCTCGCTTTCGGCTTGATTTATTTCATTCTGTCGATCGAAGGCATCGTGCTTGCAGAAGGAGGCGACTTGATAGATTCATCTCTTGCGGGTTCCTTGATGCACTCCATCTATTTCAGTGGCGTTACGTTACTCACTGTCGGCTACGGTGATATTCTGCCTGTAGGAGTCGGACGATTCCTAGCATTAATAGAGGCGTTGATTGGATACCTGCTGCCGTCAGGACTCGTATTAAAGGTATGGCAGCATACAGTTGTGAGGCAGAAGATGAAAGGGGAAGGAGATTAGTTGTGCTCCTTGCGTAAATCGGATAGGCTAAGAATATATCAGAAACTAGAGGAGGCCTATTCATGACAACTGAAATTGGCAAAGCAGCACCTAGCTTCACATTACCTGCAACGAACGGTGAAATCGTATCGCTGCAGGACTTCAAAGGGAAAAATATCGTTCTTTATTTCTATCCAAAAGATAATACACCAGGCTGTACGACAGAAGCATGCAGCTTCCGTGATAACCATGATAAATTCACTGACTTGAATGCAGTTATCATCGGAGTTAGCCCTGACCCGGTTGAAAGCCATGAGAAATTCATGAATAAATTCGATCTGCCATTTCTTTTACTTGCAGACGTAGACCACGCTGTTGCGGAAGATTACGAATGCTGGAAGCTAAAAAAGAATTTTGGTAAAGAGTATTACGGAATTGAACGCTCTACTTTCATTATTGATAAAGAAGGGAATCTCCAGAAGGAATTCCGCAAAGTGAAAGTGGATGGCCATACAGAAGAAGCGCTGGAGTTCATCCGGGAAAACCTGTAACAAAATCTGCGATCCGATGTACATACATTGGATCGCTTTTTTTGTTATTATGGAAATTAAAGGGAGTTGATACTGTGAAAGATCCACGTCTGAAAAAGCTGGCCAAGCTGCTTTTGTCACATAGTTTAAAGCTTTGTGAAAAAGAGAAGGTGATGATAAGTGCTGCTCCATCCAGTAAACCGCTTGTGAAGGAAATCCAGAAGGAAGCATATGCACTGGGTGTGATTCCATTTATACTTTGGCAAGATGAGGAAAGTGATCGGATAATGTTGGAGCATGCTCCAGATGAACAGTTCCGGTTACATGATAAATGGTTGCTGGAGCAATTCAAAGATATGGATGCTTTGATTGCGATTCGTGGAGAAGAAAATGATGCGGAGTTTAGCAGCATTCCAAGTGATCAGTTCGTTAAGCGCGGTAAACTGTTGAAGCCTTCTGATGATTATTTATACGCAAACCTGAGATGGGTCCTGTTTGAATATCCGACACCAGGAGCGGCGCAGAAGGCCAAAATGAATTTTGATCAATTTTACGATTATGTACTTGATGTAAGTACGGTCGACTATGATGCAATGCATCAAGCGCAGCAGCCATTAAAAGATTTGATGGAGAGGACAGACCGAGTTCGTATTGTCGGTCCTGGCACAGATATTGCATTTTCTATAAAAGACATTCCTGCAGTCATTTGTGCGGGCACGCATAATGTGCCGGATGGAGAAGTTTACACCGCTCCTGTAAAAGACAGTGTGAATGGTACGATTACATATAATACGCCAAGCCCTTATCAGGGGGTTGTCCACCAGAATGTATCTCTAACATTTAAAGACGGGAAAATTGTCGAGGCTGTTTCGAATTATACGGATAAACTGAATGAGGTGCTGGATACGGATGAAGGGGCTCGTTACATTGGTGAGTTCGCATTAGGCCTGAATCCTGTGATCAAGGAGTCAATGGGGAATATCCTTTTTGATGAAAAGATCTCAGGTAGTCTGCATTTCACACCAGGGGATTCTTATGATGAAACCGAAAATGGCAACAGCTCTTCTGTGCATTGGGATATGGTCCTTATTCAGCGTCCGGAATATGGCGGCGGAGAGGTTTATTTCGATGATGTTCTTATTCGCAAGGACGGATTATTTGTGCTGGAAGAACTGAAAGGACTTAATCCGTGACAAGCGCATATACCGGAGGCGGATCGTGCGCATATAGTACACTATGAAACCTCCCCTACATGAAAATTGGCTCAGGCGTTTACCGTCTGGGCTTTTTTTATGTAGGATGTCGCTTTTCGTGTGGAATGGAAAAGGGTTATAGTAGAAGAAGGCAAACAAACTTTCTTGGAGGGGATACATATGCAAGTATTAGTTGCGGTGAAATTAGATCAGAAAATGAAACAGCATTTTGAAAGCTCTTATCCAGGTGTGACATTCCACTTCAGTTCCTCAAAGGAAGAAACAGAGAAGCTGGTGAAGGATGCAGACGTTTTGGTTACTGGCGGAACTGGAGCAGATGAAGCATCACTCCGTACAGCAGATAAATTGAAGTGGATCATGGTAATTTCAGCAGGAGTCGATTACTTGCCGCTGGATATTATCGCGGAGAAAGGTATCATGCTGACAAACGCAAATGGTATCCATCGTATCCAGATGGCGGAATATGCGATTTCGTCCATCCTTGCAGTTGCCCGCAACGAACGCGCTTTTTTGAAGAAGCAGGAAGAGCACGTATGGGATAAGGATATAATGATAGATGAAATCACAGCGAAAAAACTAGTCGTTGTTGGAGCGGGTGCTATTGGCCAGGAAGTGGCGCGTTTAGGTAAAGCGTTCCGTATGCATACAATCGGCGTTAGCCGCAGTGGATCTCCAAAAGACCATTTTGATGAAGTATATAAACAAACTGATATCGAAACAGTTTTACCTCATGCGGATTACCTGATTTCCATCCTTCCAAGTACGAAAGAAACGAAGTACTTCTATAAAGAGAAACATTTTAATCTTATGCCGAAGCATGCAGTATTCCTCAACATGGGGCGCGGTGATGCGGTAGCTACGGATGTTTTACTGAATGCGCTGAATAAGGAGCAAATAAAAGCAGTAGTATTGGATGTCTTCGAGGAAGAGCCGCTTCCGGAAGATCACCCATTCTGGGATCACGAAAGAGTTATACTAACTCCACATATGGCCGGCAAAACTCCTTATTACACAGAACGAGCAATGGATGTTTTTGAAAAAAACTTAGATATATATACAAATGAAGAAGCTGAGAAGCAATATATAAATAAAATCGATTTAGACAGAGGATACTAATGAAGATTTATACCAAAACCGGAGATAAGGGAGAGACGTCTCTTATCTATGGATCACGAGTCCCGAAAGATCACCCTCGAGTAGAAGCTTATGGGACATTGGATGAAGCGAATGCAGCAATTGGGACAGCTGTTAGTCTTTTGACTGCAGAAAACGATGCTTTTAAAGAATCATTGCAACGAGTTCAGACGCTGCTGTTCCATGCAGGAGCAGAACTTGCAACACCTGCTGAAAAGGAAGTGCAATGGAAATTAAAGCCGAAGCACACACATGATATAGAGGCTGACATCGATCGATGGACATCAGAACTTCCGTTGCTGAAGCAGTTTATTCTGCCAGGAGGCTGTCCGAGTGCGGCTGCCTTGCATCAGGCACGCACAATTGTACGACGCTCCGAAAGATTGATCGTTTCCATAACGGAGGAGTATCGTAACGATGAAGTATTACGGTTTATCAATCGTTTGTCAGACTATCTTTTCGTTGCGGCTAGGTATGCAAATCTTCTTCATGAGACAGAAGAGGTACTGCTCGTCCCGGATATTTGAGGGAAACGATGGTTTTTTATTGACAAGATAAGGGAGACCCCTTTACAATTTAGAAGAAGTATAATGTAATAATAGTCATCGTTTAGACAAATGTCTTATTTACAAGTGAAAGCGAGGTGCATGACGGTGTCTGAACAGAGATTACAAGCAGCAGTGGAGCGATTAAAAGAATCTGGCGTCAGAATAACACCACAGCGTCATGCGGTGCTTGAGTTCTTGCTGAATTCCAAGATCCATCCTACCGCTGATGATATATATCGAGCGCTAGAGGATAAGTTTCCGAATATGAGCGTAGCGACGGTCTACAATAATCTTCGTGTGTTCCGTGAAAACGGGTTGGTGCGGGAGTTGACCTATGGAGATTCTTCCAGCCGTTTCGATTGTGATACAGAAGAACATTACCACTTGATTTGCGATCAATGTGGCAAGATTGTCGATTTCCATTACCCAAGCCTTTATGAAGTAGAGAAGCTCGCTGCCCAGGTTACAAACTTCGATGTGACCCATCATCGTTTGGAATTATACGGGACGTGCCCGGATTGTCAGCAAACAACCAAGCATTAACCTCAGCGGATTTCTTCTATAGATAGAAAAGCCTTTATCACATAGTGATGAAGGTTTTTCTTTTGTCAGGTAAAAAAGGATTTTGAAGAAATATGTTGAATTACTACTAAAATATATAGATTTATATTGCGGAGGGATCGCCTTGGAGAACATTCTTCGTCCGATTTATCAGGAACGTGCAAGTATGCCGAATACATTGGGTATCATCTTAGTGGAAAAGACGAGACCGGTGAGCCCGACAACAGATAACTTCGATATGATTCTGCTGGTAATTGTTAAACACTCAGAAGAACCATGGTTTACGAAACACTATAGTTATGAAGGGAAAATAGCGGCAATGCATATTGTCGAAGAGACGCTCCTTCATTATTGGATAGATACGAGTACATATCGGCGGGCAGTCGAATGGATCTTCGAGGGGAAAGTCGTCTTTGATCGGAATGAATATATCGACAATCTGAAAAGGGAACTGGCAAGTTTTCCTTATGAAAAGCGCAAGCTGAAAATGACAATTGAATTTGCGAAGCTTATTCGTTCTTATGCAGAAACGAAGGATCTCCATGACAGCGGTCAATATCTTGATGCCTATACGCGGATGGTACGGTGCCTGCATTACTTGGCGCGGCTGTCTATTATTGAAAAAGGACATCATCCGGAAGTCACCGTCTGGAATCAGGTGCGTAGAATAGATTCGGAAGTATATAAGCTTTGTGAAGAATTCATTCAAAGTAAGGAAGAAACAGACCAGCGTGTACAGCTTATGCTCCTTGCCGTCAATGTTGCAATCAATGCCAGATCGCACTCTGCTGCTGAGCATCTTCTTCGTGTCATGCGCATGAAGGATGGAGCCTGGACCTTCGGAGAACTAAAAAACAGACCGGAAGTGGAAGCATATGCGGCTGATTTGAGTGCTCTTCTTAATTATTTGGAGGAAAAGGAGATCATTGAAGCAGTGCTGACAGAAACAAAAGGCAAGGCTTTATATCATCGGGAGTATCGAATCAAAGAATTATGATAAATAATGTGAGAGGACAGTCGTTGTTATAATTCATGCTGTCCTCCCAGAAAAGCCAATGTTGATATGGTATTAGGATAGCTACTATGGTAAGCTGATCTGGCTGTATTCAGCGTATTTGAATGGAACAAAGATTTTTATAAAAAAACTGTTGACGAGGGTTTGAAGTGCGTGTTATATTTATATGCGTCGCCAGGGAGCAACAACGGCTGACAAATAAGAAATAAAAAAACATGTTGACAACGAAAGTTAAAACATGATATGATGTTCTAGTCGCCAAATGAGCGGCAGAACGAAATTGATCTTTGAAAACTGAACAAAACAACCAATTACGAATTAAACGACAAGATCGTAAGATCAACGTCAGCTCTAACGAGCAAAAGCATCAAAACTTTCATGGAGAGTTTGATCTTGGCTCAGGACGAACGCTGGCGGCGTGCCTAATACATGCAAGTCGAGCGCAGGAAACCAGATGACCCCTTCGGGGTGATTCTGGTGGAATGAGCGGCGGACGGGTGAGTAACACGTGGGCAACCTGCCTGTAAGACTGGGATAACTTCGGGAAACCGGAGCTAATACCGGATAGTATTTCCTTTCTCCTGATTGGAAATGGAAAGACGGTTTCGGCTGTCACTTACAGATGGGCCCGCGGTGCATTAGCTAGTTGGTGGGGTAATGGCCCACCAAGGCGACGATGCATAGCCGACCTGAGAGGGTGATCGGCCACACTGGGACTGAGACACGGCCCAGACTCCTACGGGAGGCAGCAGTAGGGAATCTTCCGCAATGGACGAAAGTCTGACGGAGCAACGCCGCGTGAGCGATGAAGGCCTTCGGGTCGTAAAGCTCTGTTGTTAGGGAAGAACAAGTACGAGAGTAACTGCTCGTACCTTGACGGTACCTAACCAGAAAGCCCCGGCTAACTACGTGCCAGCAGCCGCGGTAATACGTAGGGGGCAAGCGTTGTCCGGAATTATTGGGCGTAAAGGGCTCGTAGGCGGTTTCTTAAGTCTGATGTGAAAGCCCACAGCTCAACTGTGGAGGGTCATTGGAAACTGGGGAACTTGAGTGCAGAAGAGGAGAGTGGAATTCCACGTGTAGCGGTGAAATGCGTAGATATGTGGAGGAACACCAGTGGCGAAGGCGACTCTCTGGTCTGTAACTGACGCTGAGGAGCGAAAGCGTGGGGAGCAAACAGGATTAGATACCCTGGTAGTCCACGCCGTAAACGATGAGTGCTAGGTGTTAGGGGGTTTCCGCCCCTTAGTGCTGAAGTTAACGCATTAAGCACTCCGCCTGGGGAGTACGGCCGCAAGGCTGAAACTCAAAAGAATTGACGGGGGCCCGCACAAGCGGTGGAGCATGTGGTTTAATTCGAAGCAACGCGAAGAACCTTACCAGGTCTTGACATCCGCTGACAATCTTGGAGACAAGACGTTCCCTTCGGGGACAGCGTGACAGGTGGTGCATGGTTGTCGTCAGCTCGTGTCGTGAGATGTTGGGTTAAGTCCCGCAACGAGCGCAACCCTTGATTCTAGTTGCCAGCATTAAGTTGGGCACTTCTACGAGTGACTGCCGGTGACAAACCGGAGGAAGGTGGGGATGACGTCAAATCATCATGCCCCTTATGACCTGGGCTACACACGTGCTACAATGGATGGTACAAAGGGCAGCAAAGTCGCGAGGCTAAGCAAATCCCATAAAACCATTCTCAGTTCGGATTGCAGGCTGCAACTCGCCTGCATGAAGCCGGAATCGCTAGTAATCGCGGATCAGCATGCCGCGGTGAATACGTTCCCGGGCCTTGTACACACCGCCCGTCACACCACGAGAGTTGGTAACACCCGAAGTCGGTGAGGTAACCTTTTAGGAGCCAGCCGCCGAAGGTGGGATCAATGATTGGGGTGAAGTCGTAACAAGGTAGCCGTATCGGAAGGTGCGGCTGGATCACCTCCTTTCTAAGGATAATTGGAACTACTACTTCGTAGTAGATATCGTGATTGGTTGTTTGTTCAGTTTTGAGAGATCAATCTCTCTTGTGAACCTCGAAAACTAGATAAGAAACAACAATGCCAAAACATCAAACTTTAAAGCCGACAATTATTGTCGCGATTTATAGATTTATCATGCGTTATTAGTTAAGTGAAGAAGGGCGCACGGTGGATGCCTTGGCACTAGGAGCCGATGAAGGACGGGACTAACACCGATATGCTTCGGGGAGCTGTAAGTAAGCTTTGATCCGAAGATTTCCGAATGGGGGAACCCGCTATCCGTTATTGGATAGTACGTATTACTGAATACATAGGTAATACGAGGCAGACCCGGGGAACTGAAACATCTCATTACCCGGAGGAAGAGAAAGCAAATGCGATTTCCTGAGTAGCGGCGAGCGAAACGGAATTAGCCCAAACCAGAAGGCTTGCCTTCTGGGGTTGTAGGACACTCCTTTGGAGTTACAAAGAAACCATATAGACGAAGCGGCTTGGAATGGCCCGCCATAGAAGGTAAGAGCCCTGTACTTGAAATGTGGTTTCCTCCGGAGTGTATCCTGAGTACGGCGGAACACGTGAAATTCCGTCGGAATCCGGGAGGACCATCTCCCAAGGCTAAATACTCCCTAGTGACCGATAGTGAACCAGTACCGTGAGGGAAAGGTGAAAAGCACCCCGGAAGGGGAGTGAAATAGATCCTGAAACCGTGTGCCTACAAGTAGTCGAAGCCCGTTAATGGGTGACGGCGTACCTTTTGTAGAATGGACCGGCGAGTTACGATCCCCTGCAAGGTTAAGTTGTATAGACGGAGCCGCAGCGAAAGCGAGTCTGAATAGGGCGATATAGTAGGTGGTCGTAGACCCGAAACCGTGTGATCTACCCATGTCCAGGGTGAAGGTCAGGTAACACTGACTGGAGGCCCGAACCCACGCACGTTGAAAAGTGCGGGGATGAGGTGTGGGTAGGGGTGAAATGCCAATCGAACACGGAGATAGCTGGTTCTCTCCGAAATAGCTTTAGGGCTAGCCTCAAAGGATGATGGTTGGAGGTAGAGCACTGATTGGACTAGGGGCCCTCATCGGGTTACCGAATTCAGTCAAACTCCGAATGCCAATCAATCTACTTTGGGAGTCAGACCATGGGTGATAAGGTTCATGGTCGAAAGGGAAACAGCCCAGACCGCCAGCTAAGGTCCCAAAGTGTGTGTTAAGTGGAAAAGGATGTGGCGTTGCTTAGACAACCAGGATGTTGGCTTAGAAGCAGCCATCATTGAAAGAGTGCGTAATAGCTCACTGGTCGAGTGACGCTGCGCCGAAAATATACCGGGGCTAAACACACCACCGAAGCTGCGGATTGACATCTACGATGTCAGTGGTAGGAGAGCGTTCTAAGGGCAGTGAAGGTCGATCGTGAGGACGGCTGGAGCGCTTAGAAGTGAGAATGCCGGTATGAGTAGCGAAAAAAGAGTGAGAATCTCTTTCATCGAAAGCCCAAGGTTTCCTGAGGAAGGCTCGTCCGCTCAGGGTTAGTCGGGGCCTAAGCCGAGGCCGAAAGGCGTAGGCGATGGACAACAGGTTGATATTCCTGTACCACCTAAATCCGCTTGAACGATGGGGGGACGCAGGAGGATAAGGAAAGCGCGCTGCTGGTTATGCGCGTCCAAGCCGTGAGGAAGTTGAGCAGGCAAATCCACTCAACACTAATTCCAGGCGGTTATGGGGAGGGAAATTTAGTACCGAAGTTCCTGATTTCACACTGCCAAGAAAAGCCTCTAGTGAGGAAATAGGTGCCCGTACCGCAAACCGACACAGGTAGGCACGGTGAGTAACCGAAGATGATCGGGAGAACTCTCGTTAAGGAACTCGGCAAAATGACCCCGTAACTTCGGGAGAAGGGGTGCTTCTTTTAAGGAGAAGCCGCAGTGAAAAGGCCCAAGCGACTGTTTAGCAAAAACACAGGTCTCTGCAAAGCCGTAAGGCGAAGTATAGGGGCTGACACCTGCCCGGTGCTGGAAGGTTAAGGGGAATGGTTAGGGACTTCGTCCCGAAGCTGTGAACCGAAGCCCCAGTAAACGGCGGCCGTAACTATAACGGTCCTAAGGTAGCGAAATTCCTTGTCGGGTAAGTTCCGACCCGCACGAAAGGTGCAACGACTTGGGCACTGTCTCAACGAGAGACCCGGTGAAATTATACTATGCGTGAAGATGCGCATTACCCGCGACAGGACGGAAAGACCCCGTGGAGCTTTACTGTAGCCTGATATGGAATGTTGGTACAGCTTGTACAGGATAGGTGGGAGCCTTAGAAGCCGGAGCGCTAGCTTCGGTGGAGGCATCCGTGGGATACCACCCTGGCTGTATTGACATTCTAACCCAGAACCGTTATCCGGTTCGGAGACAGTGTCAGGTGGGCAGTTTGACTGGGGCGGTCGCCTCCCAAAGAGTAACGGAGGCGCCCAAAGGTTCCCTCAGAATGGTTGGAAATCATTCGTAGCGTGCAAAGGCAGAAGGGAGCTTGACTGCGAGACCTACAAGTCGAGCAGGGACGAAAGTCGGGCTTAGTGATCCGGCGGTGCCGTATGGAAGGGCCGTCGCTCAACGGATAAAAGCTACCCCGGGGATAACAGGCTTATCTCCCCCAAGAGTCCACATCGACGGGGAGGTTTGGCACCTCGATGTCGGCTCATCGCATCCTGGGGCTGTAGTCGGTCCCAAGGGTTGGGCTGTTCGCCCATTAAAGCGGTACGCGAGCTGGGTTCAGAACGTCGTGAGACAGTTCGGTCCCTATCCGTCGTGGGCGTTAGAAGTTTGAGAGGAGCTGTCCTTAGTACGAGAGGACCGGGATGGACGCACCGCTGGTGCACCAGTTGTTCCGCCAGGAGCATAGCTGGGTAGCTACGTGCGGAAGGGATAAGTGCTGAAAGCATCTAAGCATGAAGCCCCCCTCAAGATGAGACTTCTCATCATTTTAAATGAGTAAGATCCCTCAGAGACGATGAGGTAGATAGGTTCGAGGTGGAAGCGTGGTGACACGTGCAGCTGACGAATACTAATCGATCGAGGACTTAACTAAAAACGAAAAGCGCAAAAGGCCGTTTAGAAACGAAAGGATAAGTAAGAGGCCGTAAAGGGGTAATTTCCCTTGAAGGGCTATTGCTTATACTGCAGTTTCTGGCCTTTGGAGCTGGATCTGACTAGTAAGTCAACGCCAAAGGCCAAGCACTCCGGTGCTTGGCCGCATGAGATGTCTGGCAAGACATGTTTCTTATCTAGTTTTGAGGGTTCATTCAAATTGAATTCTTGAATTGTCTGGTGGTAATAGCGAAGAGGTCACACCTGTTCCCATGCCGAACACAGTAGTTAAGCTCTTCAGCGCCGATGGTAGTTGGGTTCGCCCTGCGAGAGTAGGACGTTGCCAGGCAATTCTGATTATTCCACAGTAGCTCAGTGGTAGAGCTATCGGCTGTTAACCGATCGGTCGCAGGTTCGAATCCTGCCTGTGGAGCCACGGAGAGCTGTCCGAGTGGCCGAAGGAGCACGATTGGAAATCGTGTAGGCTGCTAACGCGGTCTCGAGGGTTCGAATCCCTCGCTCTCCGCCATCACACTTTACATAAATGGCCCGTTGGTCAAGCGGTTAAGACACCGCCCTTTCACGGCGGTATCACGGGTTCGAATCCCGTACGGGTCACCATTTATTTTCAAGACCAATCCGGAGGATTAGCTCAGCTGGGAGAGCATCTGCCTTACAAGCAGAGGGTCGGCGGTTCGAGCCCGTCATCCTCCACCATCTTTATCTAGTTTCATAGAAAATACCTTTTATTATCGCGGGGTGGAGCAGGGGTAGCTCGTCGGGCTCATAACCCGAAGGTCGCAGGTTCAAATCCTGCCCCCGCAACCAAATCATTTCACTTACTACGTTGAAATCCTTCTTAGCTAGTGAAAAATGGTAGTACCCGAAGGTGCAACCAATTTTTAAATCATGGTGCACGAAGTGTGCAATCATATTGTTTCTCTTAAAGTGGTCCGGTAGTTCAGTTGGTTAGAATGCCTGCCTGTCACGCAGGAGGTCGCGGGTTCGAGTCCCGTCCGGACCGCCACTTTTTACAACATTGTATGTTACATAATGGCTCGGTAGCTCAGTCGGTAGAGCAACGGACTGAAAATCCGTGTGTCGGCGGTTCGATTCCGTCCCGAGCCACTCTCATCGGAGGGATAGCGAAGTTGGCCAAACGCGGCGGACTGTAAATCCGCTCCCATCGGGTTCGTAGGTTCGAGTCCTACTCCCTCCACCATAGGGGTATAGTTCAATGGTAGAGCAACGGTCTCCAAAACCGTAAATGTGGGTTCAAATCCTGCTACCCCTGCCATAACATATTCATCATGGCGGTCGTGGCGAAGGGGTTAACGCACCGGATTGTGGCTCCGGCATTCGTGGGTTCGATTCCCATCGATCGCCCTCTATATAGCTTTAGGCTATAGCCAAGTAAACAGGCTGGGATTCCTATGGAATCCCTAAAGCCTAACTTGTATGCGGAAGTAGTTCAGTGGTAGAACATCACCTTGCCAAGGTGGGGGTCGCGGGTTCGAATCCCGTCTTCCGCTCCAATATTGGCGGCATAGCCAAGTGGTAAGGCAAAGGTCTGCAACACCTTGATCACCGGTTCAAATCCGGTTGCCGCCTCCATAATATTTTTAATGTGCCGGTGTGGCGGAATTGGCAGACGCGCACGACTCAAAATCGTGTTCCGCAAGGAGTGCCGGTTCGACCCCGGCCACCGGTATCACACAAATCATCGTATTGCCAAGCGATGAGAAGGACTTCAGGAATACTGAAGTCCTTTTTTTATGTTATTGTAAGGTATTCTGAAAAGCTGATTACAATACTGTAACCCCCTTAAATGTTGAACAACATCATTTAGGGGTATTTTTTTATCTTAAAAGTTAATAAAGCATTTAAATTAGTAAACTTTAATAGAAATCCTCCTGTTTCATTAGGTATCAGCTACCAGAAGGCTATCAAGTCGAGGTTGGCGCAGCTGGTCTGTCATTCCCCACCGTTATGGGGTTTGAATGATGATGGTTCGATATTCATATTGGTAGGAGGCAGTACGTGGCCGATACGTCCAACGCTGCCACCAAGAATTTTAAAGATGGATCCTGATGGCAATATCGAGGTTTTGGTATACCAGCTGAAAAAGGTGAGAAAATTAAAGGGAAGCTTTGGTGCAAAACTGGTTTATGGCGTTTTAAACCGGATGGAAGTGATGTTGAGCTGCTTGCTTGGGGTTTGCGTAATCCTTATGAGCTGGAGTTTAATGAGGATGGCGAGCTGTACGCTTCGGATAATTGTATGAAGGAACAAGGATAGCGTGGAGTAGCTGGTGATCTGAATAGAATTTGGCATATAAAGGCAGTGCCGTGTTAAACACAGCGAAGTGGAATAGGAATTATCACATTACATAATAAATCTCAGCAAATGCTTGATTCTAACAAAATGTTAGAGTCTTTTTTTTACAGGAGAGGTCAATTCATTAGAGGTGACATTAGTTAAGATTCAGATGGTAAAATTAAGCTAAACAAACAGCTGGGGAGAAATAATTTATGGACAAGATTATGATTGTGGAAGATGACATAAAAATTGCAGAATACTTAGGTTCCCATATAGAAAAGTATGGATATGAAGTGACTATTGCTGCGGATTTTGAAAAGATTATGGATGCGTTCCTCGATGTACAGCCTAAGCTTATTTTACTGGATATCAACTTACCTAGTTTTGATGGCTATTATTGGTGCCGACAAATCAGGAAAGTGTCGATTTGCCCGGTAATATTCATTTCTGCGCGGACTGGTGAGATGGATCAAGTTATGGCGATTGAAAATGGCGGGGATGATTTTATCACAAAGCCATTTAATCCAGATATTGTCATGGCGAAAATCAGAAGCCAGATGCGGCGTGCTTATGGGGAGTATGCAGTAAAGTTAGAGGAAAGAGTGCTTATTCAGGAAGGGTTACACTTTTATCCTGAACGATTGGAGCTGCGCTTTCGGAATGAATCAACGCAACTGACAAAAAAAGAAACGGACATTGTCGAAAGTTTACTGGAGCGTTATCCGCGAGTTGCTGGCAGGCAGGATCTATTAGCGAAATTATGGGATGATCAAGCCTATGTGGATGAGAATACCTTAAATGTAAATATAGCTCGTGTTCGGAATAAGTTCCAGGAATTAGGGATTGAAGATGCTGTTGAAACGGTCAGGGGAGCGGGCTATCGACTGCGTATTACATGGAAAGAGGATAAAGCATGAAATTATTCCTTCGCGAGCATGTGCTGCTTATTATGTTCCAACTCACTCAGTGTGTGATGGTTCCGATTTTATTTTGGCTGGATGGCTACCGAGATGTTGGGGTTAGTGTATACGCCTTCTTCCTGTCATTGCTTTTAATATCCGCATTCCTTTGTTATCGGTATTTTAGCCGGAGGAATTTCTATTATAGATTACAGCATTCACTTACATCACTCGATCAATCGTTAGAGACGACCGAACGTGCGCCTATTTCAGAAGCACTTGATCAGTTGCTTGCAGCTCAGTTTCGTTTATATCAAGAAGAACTGCTAAAAGGAGAAGACAGACAGGACGAGCATCTGTTATTTATGGATCGTTGGGTTCATCAAATGAAAACGCCGCTTTCTGTTATTGAATTAACGGCACAAACACTAGATGAACCAGAATCATCCAGCATTCGGGAGGAAACAGACCGAATGCGGGAGGGCTTGAATACAGTTCTCTATTTAGCAAGACTTCGGACTATTACAGAAGATTTTCATATTAAGCCTGTTGTCCTTTCCAAGCTGATTCACGAAGTCAATCAAGAAAACAAGCGATTTTACATTCGTAATGAAGTATTTCCTGTATTGAAGGAAGAGAAAGCAGGAGCAATCGTGGAAACGGATGAAAAGTGGCTTTTCTTCCTGTTAGCACAGCTGGTACATAATGCTGTCAAATACTCTGCTGGAAAATCAAATCAACTTGTTCTGTCTCTTTATGAAAGATCAGGTGAATTAGTGCTGGAAGTGAAGGACTTTGGAGTGGGTGTTCCAGTTGTGGACCGGAAACGTATCTTTAATAAATTTTATACTGGCGAAAATGGCAGGAAATATCGGGAGTCTACCGGTATGGGCTTGTATTTGGTAAAAGAAGTCGCTGACAAGCTGGAGCACGGCCTGGAGATGGATTCCACCGTAGGAGAGGGTACAACTTTCCGGATCATATTTTCCAAAACACAAAACCTTACATCAATGTAAGATTCGTGAAAGCATAATCGATAGTAGGACATGTACTGCTCAGGCTATGCTTAGATTAAGCATTGGAGAGGAGAATGGATTATGCTCAAACTTACAAAAGTCAGTAAAATCTACGAAGGTAAAGTTGCTTATCGCGCCCTTACCGATATCGATTTAGAAATAGAGAAGGGTGAATTTGTTGCCATCATGGGACCGTCAGGGAGCGGAAAAACGACCTTATTGAATATTGTTTCCACAAACGATACGCCGACAACAGGGCAGGTGGAAATCGATGGACAACAACCTCATCAGCTAAAGAAAAGTGCTTTGGCTAAGTTCCGTCGTAATCAACTCGGATTCATCTTCCAGGATTTCAACTTATTACATACCCTTACGGTTCAGGAAAATATTATCCTGCCGCTAACATTAGATGGTGTCCGAGCAGGAGAGATGCAGCAAAAAGCACAGCAGATAGCAAAGAGTCTAGGAATTGAATCAATTATGAATAAGCGTACGTACGAGATTTCCGGAGGACAAGCGCAGCGGGTGGCCATCGCCAGGGCGATGATTCATGAACCGAAATTGCTGCTAGCGGACGAGCCAACAGGAAACCTTGATTCAAAAGCGGCCAAGGATGTCATGAAAATGCTGGTATCCATTAATGAGAGAAATAAAACAAGTTTGTTGATGGTAACGCATGATCCGCAGGCTGCTAGTTATTCTGATCGTGTTGTTTTTATTCGGGATGGTAAGCTGCATGCCGAAATTCATCGGGGGGAGAGCAGACAAGCATTCTTCCAGAAGATAATCGATATGCTTTCGCTGATGGGAGGAGAGGGAAATGACTTTTCGTCAGTTCGCGTTTAGAAATGTCTTACGCAATAAACGATTGTATATTGCTTACTTCCTCAGCAGCATGTTTACGGTGATGGTATTCTTCACATTTGCAATCTTTGCATTCCATCCAGCTTTTTCAGAAGGATCCGTTAATAAGTATGCACTGTTTGGAATGGCTGTTGCTGGTGGAATTATTTATGTATTTTCTTTCTTCTTTATTCTATACTCGATAAGCTCTTTCTTGCAGTCAAGGAAGAAGGAGTTTGGCTTGCTCATCACTTTAGGAGCTTCTGATAAGCAAATACGGCTCATGGTATTTATGGAGAATATTTTAATAGGACTTTTTGCAACAGCTGGCGGAATTTTGATAGGACTAGTATTTGCAAAATCCATCCTTTTACTTGCTGAGAATATATTAATCATTGATGCATCTCTTGATTTTTATTTCCCAGTAATGGCTATTGTAATAACGTTTATCAGTTTTATCTTTCTCTTTTTCTGTATATCGGTTTTGGTGGCGTTCGTTTTACGTACAAATAAACTGGTCGATCTCATTAAAGGAGATAAGAAGTCCAAAGGAGAACCGAAGGCCTCTATTATTTTATCTATCCTTGCGGTTATTCTGTTAATTGCAGGATATGGTACTTCTGTTTATGTTAAAGGTGCCAGTGTTGTCTTTGTAATGATTCCAGTCATTATCGTGGTGACGCTGGGAACATATATCTTGTTTACGCAATTAAGTGTTTATTGTATTCGTTTTCTGAAAAAAAATAAATCAATCTTCTGGCGTAAGACCAACATACTGCTATTTGGTGACTTATCGTTCCGAATGAAAGATAACGCTAGAACCTTTTTCATGGTAGCGATTATATCAACCGTAGCTTTTAGTGCTATTGGGACATTATATGGGTTTCAATCTTATCTTACAAAGGGAGTAAAAGAGATGAATCCATATACGTATACGTATAGTCCTTTTTTGGACGAAAGTGACGAAGTGATTGAGCAAGATATGCATAAAATCAATGCAATTTTAGATGAACAGAAAATCGACGCAGATATGGAATCCACGGACTTGGCATTTTATAATACCTCTGTGGAAGAATCGCCTGTATTGATAGTGAAAGCTTCTGATTATAACCGTTTTGCCGCATTAATCGATGAGAATAAACTGCACCCAAAGGAAAATGAGGCAATCATTATGGAACAAAGTGATGCGGTAATCATGGAAGGACAGAAAGCTAGTGAAGTATTGATGGCATCCGGCGTTCAGCTGGATAACGGACAGGAAATTTTGCCAAGTAACACAGTGAAGTCTGCTGTAGGGCTAGGCTTTTCTGGTTATTATGTTGTGAATGATAACACTTATGATCAGCTTGGAACTCCAGTAAGAACAGATTTTACTGCTGCATGGAATGTACATGACGGGAATGAAGAGCAAGTTATTGAAACTGGAAAAAAGTTAGAGGAGCAAATAGAGCATAAAGTATTTTCAGTTGATCACTCCATTTATGAAATTAATAAAGCGTATGGACCGATATTATTTATTGGCTTATTTATCGGCATTGTGTTCTTTGTCTCGGCTGGAAGCTTTCTCTACTTTCGATTGTTTACGGATATTGATATAGAAAAGCGCAAATTTAAGTCGATTGCCAAGATTGGATTAACCGAATCAGAATTGAAAAAAGTGGTGAACCGGCAAATTGTTATTTTGTTTTTCTCACCTATTGTAGTGGCACTCATTCATGGTGCTGTAGCACTTACAGCTTTATCGCGTTTGTTTGATTACAACTTAATAGTTGAATCTGCTTTAGTATTGGGAAGCTTTGCGGTAATCCAAGTATTTTACTTCTTTGTTGTACGATTTTTCTATATGAAACAAGTGATTCGATCGGTCTTTTAAATAAGGTCTTCGCTTTTGAAAAAGTTTAGAAACTGCTGGAACATAGGATCCGGCAGTTTTTTAGGTTTCAGTCATACAAAATCATTAAGAATTTTAAAGTTGGTAAGGAGCATTTGGCAATCACACTATTATGTATTATGAGTGGGACGATGAATAGAAGCATTGCAATTTTATTGGGATGTGCGCTTTCTAAAATTTGCTCAGTCGTTAGTTGCCAAATTGCATTCTATTCATGTAAAATAAGAGTTACGTGTTTTAAAAAGATCTTAAATCTTTGCCTGAGTTAGCCATTAGATTCAAAAAAAGATTGTAATGCAAAAAAAACTAGTTATTTTTAAAAATTGTATTGCTTTTTGTTTCTGCAGCATATATAATCTAACTTGTCCTTAAGAAAAGGGCAGCATACATAAGAGACATGCCGGTGTGGCGGAATTGGCAGACGCGCACGACTCAAAATCGTGTTCCGCAAGGAGTGCCGGTTCGACCCCGGCCACCGGTATCACTAGACAGTATGCCAAAGCTGTCCAATCAAGACTCTAACGTAAAGTTAGGGTCTTTTTTTGTATTCTAGATTAATGGATTTACCTTATAAATACTTGGAACTTACATAAGAGCGAAGATACCTAGTATCTGCGTGAATCAGAAAACAATAGTTGTAGCACGTTTAAGAATATAAGTGGATTTAGGTTAAATATAGCAGTAGCTTATGAGCTTAAATCAATAACATAAATACCATCTATAAGCAGTTTAGTTTGATTCAAAGTTATTAGAGGTTAAAATAAGTCATGTATTAAATAAATACATGGTTACAGAGAATTTCATTTGAATTTTTAGCAAGCTCTGACAAGAAGGAATAACTTCTTAAGACAGAACCAAGACTAAAGCTTACAAATATATTTCTTAAAAAAGGGAGTGCATTTCATGCGTGCAGTTATTATTAATGAATATGGCGATAAAAATGTATTAGTAGAGCAAGAATTGCCGAAACCTGAAATAAAACCAAACCAAGTGCTTGTTGAGGTGTATGCCACTTCAGTTAATCCGATTGACTGGAAGCTACGTGCAGGTTACTTAAAGCAGATGCTCGATTGGTCCTTCCCAATTATCCTTGGCTGGGATGTTGCAGGTAAAATAGTTGAGATTGGGAGCGAAGTGAAGAATTATCAAGTCGGGGATGAAATTTTCGCGCGACCGGATACTACCGCTGCAGGTACTTATGCGGAATTCACAGCAGTGGATGAAGAATTACTTGCGAAAAAGCCTAGCAATCTTACATTTGAGGAAGCTGCCTCCATTCCATTAGCAGGGTTAACAGCTTGGCAGTGTCTGGTGGATAATACAAAGGTCAAGAAAGGTGATAAAGTACTTATCCAAGCTGGAGCTGGTGGGGTAGGAAGTATGGCTATTCAAATGGCAAAACATTTGGGTGCCTATGTTGCTACAACTGCGAGTGAAAAAAATGAAGCATATGTAAAAGAGTTAGGTGCTGATGAATTCATCAACTACCGCACACAGCAATTTGAAGATGAATTAAGTGATTATGATGCAGTCATTGATACAATGGGCGGCGATATATTAAATAAAAGCTTCCAAGTTTTAAAGCCCGGCGGAAGACTGGTAACGATTGCGGGACAACCTGATGAAGCATTAGCAGAAAAACATCAAGTAACGGCAAGCTCTTATTGGCTGACACCAGATGGGAAGCAGCTAAGTGAATTAGGAGAATTACTTGAGAAGGGAACTCTTAAGCCTCAGGTAGGTCATGTATTTGATTTTTCAGAAGAAGCTTTGCAAGAAGCACATGAATTAAGTGAAACGCATCATGCCAAAGGGAAAATTGTGATTAAAGTTAAATAATTTACGGGATAGCAAACGTTGAAACCAACAGAATACAGATCAATCTGAGATAATATAAAAATGCCATCATGATAATATGATGGCATTTTTATTTTTAACTAAAGATGTTATGGGTAATGCTTATAATACCAGAGTTCACATAACGGCCTTGCAAATCTTAGAAAGTCTTAGCTGATTAATTAAAGTTTTTTAGATGTAACTCAAAATGGATGTGACATATTTTAATATCCTTACTATAACAAAATAAGGAGTTAGGTGTAGACCTCACCTAACTCCAATAAATCAATTTATTTTCTCGTTTTTAGGCAGAGAAGGTACTTCCAAATCTACGACCAAATTCTCTCTTTTATTTTTTCTGGCTTTCCAGAAGAACAAAGCAGTGATGACCACTGTCATGATTAGTCCTCCTGTATGTGCTGCCTGATAGGATAAGCCAAGACCAAGGTTACTATCATATAAAATATAAGTTAACACCATATCGGTAATGAATACTGCCGGAATTAATGCTATGAAATAATTTTTCTTTTTAACAAATAGATACATAGTGCCTATCCAAAGCGCAAGTGCTGCGGTTCCTTGATTGGCAAACGAGAAGTAGCGCCATAGGATATTAAAATCAATCGTTGTCAGCCAATAAGAAACGATAAACAATGGAATCGCGATTGCCAATCGTTTTGCCAGTTTGCTTTGATTCAGATTGATGTAATCGGCGATGATATTACGTGCTGCTCGAAATGCTGTATCACCAGAAGTGATTGGTAACACTACTGCACCAAGAACGGCTATGGTACCACCAACAGCTCCAAGTAAGGTCATGCTGACTTCACTAACTACCAGGGAAGCTGTACCCTCATTTATTAATCCTTGAAGACTTTGTCCATCAAATATAGTCATTGCTGCTGCTGCCCATATCATGGCAATAACACCTTCGGCAATCATCATGCCGTAAAAAATGTATCGGCCTTGTTTTTCATTTTGAGTTGTTCTTGAGATAAGCGGTGATTGTGTGGCATGAAACCCAGAGAGAGCCCCGCATGTAATCGTTAGAAATAGGATTGGGAAAATAGGTGTGTCAGCTGGATGCATATTCGTTAACGATAATTCTGGAATGGTATAGCCCCTTAATAATAACGCGGCACCCACACCAACTGTCCCTATGATCAATAGTGCCCCGAAATACGGATAGACACGACCGATGATCTTATCAATTGGGAGAATGGTAGATAAAAAATAATAAGTAAAGATAATAAGAACAATAGCTATTAAAGCAACTCTGCCATCAATTAAGTTATGCAATAATGATGCAGGTGTCGTTACAAATACTGTACCAACCAGCAGTAATAACAGTAATGCAAAGACGTTCACTAAATGGCGAGAAATTTTACCTAAAAACCTTCCAGCAAGTTCTGGAATATGAGCGCCACGATTACGAATCGAAATCATACCAGTTAAGTAATCATGTACAGCTCCAGCAAAGATAGAACCGAGCACGATCCATAAGAATGCTGCAGGACCATACAATGCACCCATAATTGGACCAAAGATAGGACCGGTACCGGCAATATTCAGTAATTGAATTAATGCGTTTTTCTGTTTGTTCATTGGCACAAAGTCTACACCATCTTGATTAGCATATGCTGGTGTTTGTCGCTCCTCATTCGGTCCAAATACTTTCTCAACGTATTTTCCATACGTAAAATACGCTGCAACCAATGCTAAAATCGCAACAAAGAAAGTAATCATCCTAAATCCCCTCCATATCTATGTAAGCGTTATCATGAACATTGTATTATAAAAATATTTATAAAGGAAGGGGAAATAAAACGTCATTCTGCAACAGAAATTTTAGCAAAATATAATCAATACATAGGACAAGCTAAAATTAGTAAGCATACTACATTACGATTTATCGTTATGAATGACAAGATTATCACTTCTCGTGTTTTGCAATTAGTGTTGATACAGCTTATTAAAAGTTTATAAAACATAAATTAAAATACCGAAAACAGAAATAAAGATCTGTTTTCGGTATTTTTGAGTTCCATTATTATTCATCCAGACCCATAGACTGCTTATATCCTTGTAAATAAGCCATCTCCGCCGGGCTTCCTTTTTCAAAACTGCTCATAGTACGGTGCCACAGTGGATAGATAGGTGCTGGTCTGGCAGCTGATTCAATCAGGTCGTGTTCTTCTTGGGTTAATTTGATATCAAACGAAGCTATGTTTTCTTTTAGTTGTTCTTCATTACGGGCAGCAATAACAATCGGGCCGACGTTTGGACGGTCTTTGACCCAAGTATAGGCTATTTGCGGCACAGAAGCATTGTGATTTGCTGCTACTTCTTCCAGTGCATCAATTACCTGATAGAGTCGTTCTTGATCCTGCACCCAAGGCTCTGACCAGCCGCCGCCTTGGCGGGTGTTTTCTGGTGCTGTTTTATTGCGTCCGATTTTACCATTTAGCAGACCTTCACCGAGCGGACTCCATATCATATTGCCAACGCCGAGTTCGGTACCTGCGGGTAGCAGTTCATATTCTGCTTCACGAGCTTCAGGTGTATAGTAGATCTGCTGTGTAATTGGAGGGATGTATCCAGGCTGCTGTGCGACAGTAAAAGTTCTCGCAAGTGCCCAGCCACTATAATTAGAAACACCCCAATAACGGATTTTCCCTTTTTTGATTAAGTTGGTCATCGTATCTATTGTTTCCTCAACTGGTGTACGTCCGTCCCAAAGATGGACAAAATACAAATCAAGATAATCCGTACCAAGACGTTGCAGTGTTTGGTCAATGGATGCTTCAATATTAACGCGGGAAGCTCCTCCATTGTTAGGACCGTCCCCTAATTGAAAGCCCGTTTTCGAGTTGATTAATACTTCGTCACGACGTCCCTTGATAGCAGCACCGAGGACACGTTCTGAATCTCCTTTGGAATAAAGATTCGCTGTATCAAACATATTAATACCAGCCTCAAGTGACATATCTACTATTCTGCGAGCTTCGTCTTCTTTTATGTTACCGGTAGCCTCAAAACCATTCGTGCCGCTAAATGGAATCGTTCCAAGTATATACTTTGGAACACGAAGACCAGAATTTCCTAAATTAATGTATTCCATGATAGCCTCCTAATTAAAAGTTGTTTAATATCATGCATCGTAAATACAGTACCCGACCTTAAAATTAGTAAAACTATCCAACAAATAGTATGGATAACACGTCATTACGCCGATGTCGAGATTTTGTTCATGATGTCCTTTATAAACAGAAAAAATTTATAAAACGTTTATAACAGAAATAGAGAAATTCAGAATAAAGTGGTTGTAGGAACAATAAATTTGAAAGCCTCAAAGTCTAAAAGGGTTTCCAAAAAAAATGAAAAGAAAAAATTAAATTGACTGAAAACTTAAAATATATTATTATTCATACATGTCTTTATTTGAATATTCTTTATTTGGTTGTTTTAAAAATACAGCAAGAAGTTAGGAGACCCCTCATGTCACAAATGCTAGCGTTAGTCATACTTACCCTTATTTTATTTATTGGTGATTTAGTTGCAGTTCGGACGAAGGCTTGGGTGCCATCAATATTTATTTGTGCGATTTTATTTCTTGTAGGTTATTGGACCTTCTTCCCAGCAGATATCGTAGCGGTGGCCGGTGTTCCTCCCGTTGTAGCGACGATGATGATGTACCTTTTGATTACCAATATGGGGACATTGCTGTCAGTTAAAGAATTGAAAAACCAGTGGAAAACGATTGTGATTGCACTGTCTGGTATTTTGGGTATCGTTGTTTTGCTACTATCGGTTGGAACACTTATATTCGGTTTTGAAACAATGGTCGTAGCGATTCCTCCTTTAGTCGGTGGTGTAGTTTCTGCGCTGATCATGTCTGATGCAGCTAGTGCGGCAGGTCTTTCATCTTTGGCAGTATTTGCTATCGTCATTTACGTGATGCAAGGTTTTGCTGGCTATCCGATTACATCATTTGTACTGAAGAAAGAAGGGAAACGACTGCTGAAGCTTTATCGGAATGGAGAACTTCAAGTGGACGTAACTGATAAAGCAAAAGAAGAAATAGCAGCTGCTGTGGAAACAGCACCATCTAGATGGAGACTGCCTGAAAAATACAACACCGATTTCTTGAAGTTTTTCAAGCTGGCGCTAGTTGCTTATGCAGCATATCTTGTATCTACTTTGGTAGCGCCATTATTCTCAATCAGTCCATTCGTCCTTTGCTTATTATTCGGGGTTATTGCCTCTAGTGTCGGTTTCCTTGAAAAGCAGGCATTGCAAAAGGCAAACGGATTTGGTATTGCGATCTTAGTGCTGATGCTCTTCATCTTCGACGGATTGAATCAGGCTACACCAAGCATGATGCTGCAGATCTTGTATCCGCTGGTAGGAGCTATCGTTATTGGGGTTATTGGAATGTACATCTTCTCCTTTATTGCAGGTAAAATTTTAGGAGTAAGCAAGAATATGGCGTTTGCGGTTTCCTTGACAGCTCTTTACGGTTTCCCGGCAGATTACATTATTACAAACGAGGTAATCAAGTCTTTGACCGAAGATGAAAAGGAAAGAGAAGCATTAACGAGTCGAATGCTGCCGCCGATGCTCGTCGGAGGCTTTATCACAGTAACCATCGTGTCAGTCATACTAGCAGGAATCTTTGTTGGTTTCTTGTAATAGGGAGAGAATAACTTGAGTAAAACAAAAGTACGGATTGAACAGCATATAGAAGCTTTAGCGCAATTTACTGCAACTCCTGGTTCTGGTACCACGCGTCTCACATACAGCCAGGAGGACCTGCATGCCCGTAACTATATTAAAGAACAAATGAAAGCATCAGGCTTGAATGTAACCGAAGATGGTTTCGGCAACGTTTTTGGAAAGATGGAGGGCTCACTGGAAGATGCACCTAGTGTAATGATCGGTTCCCATTTTGACTCGGTGCCGAACGGAGGAGCTTATGATGGACCAGCTGGAGTCGTAGCAGCGCTCGAGGTTGCACATCTTTTTCATAAGAATAACCTGAAACCGAAGTATCCACTTGAAATGATAGCGTTAGTGGAAGAAGAAGGCTCTCGCTTCGGCGGAGGGCTGATGGGTTCACGAGGAATTACTGGAGTACTGAGTGAAGCTGATTTTAACAGCCTGAAAGATAGAGATGGAGTTTCTGCAGTAGAAGCAATGCAAAAAATAGGATTGGACCCAGCGCTTCCAAAAGGAAGAGACCCTAAAAAGATGAAGGCTTTCCTTGAATTGCATATTGAGCAAGGACCAATCTTAGAGGAAAAAAACATTCCTATCGGTATTGTTGATGCGATCGTTGGGTTGACTCAATATGAAGTGACAGTGAAAGGGCAGGCAGGTCATGCGGGGACAACTCCAATGGACCGTCGCTCGGATGCCTTAACAGCAGCAGCTAAAATCATCAGTCAGTTGCCTGAACTTGCTGTGGAAGAAGGGAACGGCACGGTTCTTACTGTAGGACGGCTAAATGTTTTTCCTAACGGAGCAAATGTCATTCCTGACAAAGTTGTATTCACGGTCGATTTACGATCCGGGAAAGAAGAACATGTACTGAATGTGATTGAGAAGATGAAGGAATGCATAAACACACATCAAGAAAGTGGCATTGAGATAGTGGCTGAGGAGCAGTTATATATCCAGCCTAAAGCATTGAATGAAAATATCCGCGCACTTCTAGAAGACAAGAGCGAAGAAAGTAATGTATCGTATTGCTCTATCAATAGCGGAGCAGGACATGATGCGATGATCTTTTCCGACTTTACAGACGTGGGCATGTTATTCATCCCAAGTAAGGCAGGGCTAAGTCATTGTCCTGAAGAATGGTCAGACTCAGCGCACATAGCAAAAGCTGCAGAAATTTTCTATGAAGCAGCGAAGGAGTTAACCGAGGTAGAGTGAACAAGAGTTAGGCGCCCATTATTATAAAGGGGCCTGACTCTTTTATATTTATTTAGGCTGTTCAAAAGAACTTTAATTCTTAGTTAATACCCAAATACGATAATTAACTTCTTTATGGCTTGTTTCCAACTAATGTAAGATATGATAGGCTTGAATTATCAAATTATTCCAAGTGGAAGGAGAAAGGAAAATGAGTTTAACATTTTTAGGTATCTTGAGCATTATTTGTGCTCTATTAGTAACAATAAATAAGGATAAATATAAATGGTTGGTAACCTCATTAGGATTTAAAAATAATCCCAAGGTTGCAATAATCTTTTATTCAATTATGGGGTTGGTATTAATGCTTAGTGGTATTGTCAACTTCTCATTCGTGAGCTACATTGTTTTGCCTGCCTTCGTGCTATGTTTATCCTTTATAACAATCTTAATTATTAACTCAAAAAAGAATGACGCATGTTAGTTTATCAAAGTTTAAACCTTTTAATTAAATGCTAATTTATACGTTTATAAGGATGAAGTTTAGAGGTTAAAAACTACTTAACTATAAAGTAGTTTTTTTGTGGGTAAATATAGTGACTTATAGCTATTCTTATCACCGTGTATGAGTGGAATATAAAAGAGCACAGAATCTATCTAGTTATACAGAAAATTATAGTTTTTGAAATCTTTTTAATATATTCACAATATTTTAATGATAAATTAATAGTATGCTTCTACAATAATGTAGAAGAGTCGACAAGGTTGGCATAGTAGACTAGTGCTCACTTTTTCGGAAATTCACTATTAATTTGGGGGTATCGATTTTATGAAGGGTAAGAAGCGTTTCAAGTTTTCACTAAGCACTGCTGCAATTATAGCTATTCTATCATCAATTGTTTTACCAACCAGTACATATGCAGCTGATGAAAATGGGGAAGATTTTTCTTTGACGATCATGCATATGAACGATACACATGCGCGTGTGGAGCCGCTGCCGAATATGGTGACAGCGATAAAAGAAGTTCGTTCCCAAAAGCCAGATGCTTTGTTATTTAATGCAGGTGATGTTTTTTCAGGGACACTCTATTTCAACCAGTTCCAAGGACAAGCGGATTTGGCGCTTTTAAACATGATGAATATTGATGCAATGACATTCGGGAATCATGAGTTCGATCTTGGTTCCAGTGAGAACGGTCATGCATCTTTGAACAAATTTATTGAAGGTGCGAACTTCCCGTTTGTGTCTGCGAACGTAGACTTGTCTGCTGATCCTTTTGCGGGTGGCCGAGTGAGCAGCACATTTACAGAAGATGCACAGGATAGCACGGTATATGATGGTATGGTTAAAGAAGTAAATGGGGAGAAGATTGGTATCTTTGGGCTTACAACAGAGGAGACATTGATGACTTCCAGCCCTGTTGATGCACAAATTACGAATTACAAAGCTGAAGCTGAACGAGCAGTTGCAGCATTTGAAGACATGGGAATAGATAAAATCGTTGCCATCACGCATCTTGGCTATGACAGCAATCCTGCAGTCGGTAATGACTTGTTGCTGGCAGAACAAGTTGACGGAATTGATGTCATTGTTGGCGGCCATTCACATACACAGTTGAATGAACCGACAGTTGTTACCGCTGATGAGAATGGTGCTGCAAAAGATCCGACAGTTATTGTACAGGCTTATCAGTATTCACAATACCTAGGGGAGCTTGATGTAACCTTTAACGAGCAAGGTATTGTAACCGGCTCCTCAGGCCATTTAATCGATGTGACGCAGAAGCAAGCTGATCCAGAAGCACTGAACACACTTAGTGCTTATAAATCGGAAGTTGATGCGTTATCCAATCAAGAGACTGGTGCAATAGCACAAAAACCTCTTACAAATCCAAGACTTACCGACAGTGACGTAAGTGTGCGGGCAAACGAAACGGAATTAGGTAATTTAATTACGGATGCGATGCTTGTCAAAGCACAGGAAAAAATGCCCGAAGTGTCTATCGCTATGCAAAATGGCGGTGGAATCCGGGCGGCGATTGATCAAGGGCCGATTACAGTTGGTGAAGTGATTACTGTATTGCCATTCGGTAACGACCCGGCAGTCGTGCAGTTATCAGGAGATGAAATCAAGCAGATTCTTGAGTACAGTGTTCGCTTGGCTCCAGAAGAGAGCGGCGGCTTCCTACAGGTTTCCGGCATGAAATTTGCTTATGACAGCACAAAAGAAGCAGGTTCCCGTGTTGTAAGCATGCAAGTGAAAACTGGTGAAGATTATGTGGACATCAGTCCAGACCAAACTTACTCCGTTACAACGAATAACTTCACTGCAAAGGGCGGAGACGGTTATGATGTATTCGCCAAAGCATATGCAGATGGCCGTGTACAGGATCTAGGCGAAATTGATTGGGAGCAATTCCGTGATTATATGGTGGAAGATTTGAATGGTGAAGTTAATCCAGTCATTGAAGGCCGGATTACGGACTTATTAGGAAAAGATCTAGAGCCAACAGAACCTCCGGTAGAAGAGGAGCCAAACGAGGAAACTCCAGTAACACCAGATCCGAATGAAGAGACGCCAGACTCAAATGATGATGGTAACGATCAAGAAGAGAAGCCTGGGGACAAGCCACAGGAAGATCCGAAAGATGACGATAAGCCAACTGATGACGATACAAATAATCAAGATGATAAAGACAGCACACCGCCGCCAAGCAGCCAAAATAACGGTGGAAACGGCAGCAACTCAGGTGGCAGCATCGTCAAAGTCTCTGATGATAATACGAGTCCAGCATACAGTGGAAGTGGAAGTAAGCTGCCAAACACGGCAACGAATATGTATACGTACATGCTGGCAGGAGCAGTATTGCTTGCAACAGGTATAGTTACCTTTATCTTCAAAAGAAAGAAAGCAAAAGCTTAATTAATAAAAATAAGGATGCTGCACATAGCAGTATCCTTATTTCTTTTATAACTATTCTGTTTCTTCTTCTCTATTAATTCTATTCACTAAGGCCTCTTCTGCCATCTTGAATCCTTCGATAACAGTATCTTCCTCAACTTCAATCATAATACAGCGTTTGTTGTTGAAGACAACTTGCCGAACATAGCGCAAATCTTCTGGGCTGATTGCAATATTAGCAACCTTTGTTTTAATTTTAATAGATTTAGAATTGTACTTCGGCAATACACTGGTTGCCTTCATTTCATATTTCTCATCATCAATGACCTTTTGATAAGCTGTTTCCACTTTTTCCGGGGTCACATCTTCTACACCACTCATTGTCAGGACGCGTTGAATATCCTGTCGATCAAGCTTTGGTGCTTCGTCTTCTTCATTCTCTTCTACTACGCGATTAATTTCCTCATACACACTGGCAAGGGATGAAGTGCTGAGCTGATCTCCAGTGATATCCTTGACGATTTCTTCGAATACACTTTTGTCATCTCTCGCTGTCATGATTTCCTCAGCATTCAATACATCTTCGATAAATGCTGTATCAGGTTCATATGCTTTTGCGGTTGAATACAGGACGTGGTTGACGTCAGCTGCACTGTCATTGAAGCAAGGGAAGAGGAAACCGGATAATGGCGCCTGTAAGTTTATGACCGGATCTACTGTCATATTGTATTTGAATTCCCGCTCAACATAATCGAATTGTAATTCCTTCTTCGGCTCTTGTGTTTTATTGATACTGCACAGAAGGAAGGAGTGGGAGTACATCGTATCATTGGCACTTTCTTCGGAATCCTCACTTTGGCGTCTCTGTGCTTTAAAATATTCTGCTTTAATGAACGAGATGACCACGTCATGTTCGTATTGCTTGTCTTCTAGCATTTTTGCGACTAGCTTTAACATATCGGTTATCCATTCTTCTACATCATTCGTAAGTAAACCGCGATGCAAGATGAACTGACTGCTGTCTTCTACGTCGCGTTTGAATTTCAACTCGAATAATTTCTCATCCGGCTGGCCAGCCAATACTTTTTTAAAGTTGCCTAGGAACAGTTCCTGCTGATCTTCATCCAGCATACCGAATGGCATACTTTCATGGTGATAGATATCACTAGATTCTTTCATGATATATACATTGAAAATATCAGAGATTTTAAGTTTATCATTGCCTTTTTTGAATTGCCTGCGAATAGTTGCGATGTCTTTTTTATTCATATCGTTTCCCGTTCCTTATAGATAGAGTGAAAAGCATGTTCACTTATTTTAACATAGAGATAGATTGCGAAAAGGCACTTTTAATGTTGGTTTTTGAAATTATGAAATTGTATTATGGATAATTATGTTAAAATCTAAAGAAAAACCATATATCATAAGGGGTTTTAGAATGAGATATATTTTTTCTTTAGAGAATGCAGAAGATTATGATACGTATCATACAATCTCAGAACAATTCAAAGAGAAACTTTCCGCTTACCAAAGTGTACTCCAAACAAAATATAAATTAGTAGACTTACCAAAAGCAATTGTCTGGACTACTCCGGAGCTGGCAACATCCGTTTTTTCTGAAGTACCAATCCCAGCTTTTACTAGTAAGAACATTATTTATATGACGCCTGATCTTTCTGCGTGGAAAGCACTGTTTATTGAACAATTGGAAGGTCAAGATCATCCTGAAATAAAGGCTTTCTACGAGCAAATTAGCATTAATCAAGTATTGGCGATAGCAGGGCACGAATTGACACATCATTCCGACTTATTCTTGGATGAATTTGAAGATGATAGAGAAGATGGCATCTGGTTTGAAGAAGGTATGTGCGATTATTTATCTAGAAAGCACCTATTGGAAGAGCGGGAGTTTGAGGAGCTCACTTATATTGAATATAAGCTGATAAGAATTTTTAATGACAAGTACGGAAATCATTCATTAGAGGCATTTGGCAGCAGTTCCTACGGGGGAAGCTTGACTAGTATTATGTATGATTACTGGCGAAGCGGTTTTACAGTGAAATATCTGGTTGAGAAGAAATTTCAAAACGACGAGATGAAAGTATTTGAGGAATATCACAAATGGTATAGGGAAGGACGTAAAGTTACTTTATTGAAGTATTTCGGTGTTGAAGAATTATTTGAATGACTATGCCTATCCTGTATTTAGTACAATGCAAACAGCCCATATTAAATGGGCTGTTTTACATTTCTCCCGTACTAGCAGAATAACCGCACAGCTGAAGCACTCTAAATCTTCTTCATGATGTTACCTATTTTATTTAATTACTTGTTTTAATGCATCAAGGTTATTTTTCATTGTTTGAATATAATCTACACCTTTATCTTGCTCTTCTTTTGTAATTCCTTCTATAGGGCTTAGTATCTCTGCTTTTGCACCTGTTGCGTCAGCAAGAGTTTGCGCAGTTTTTGGAGAAGCAACTTCTTCAAAGTAGATGACGTCAATATTGTTATCTTCGATATAATCTTGAAGTTGCCCTAATTTAGCTGGACTCGGCTCTTCTTCAGGAGAGAGACCCGCAATGGCAATTTGTGTTAAACCATATTCCTTGGCAAGATAACCAAAAGCAGCATGTTGGGTAACAAATTCTTTATTGGAGGCATTATCCAAAGCATTATGAAATTCTAGATCTAAATCGGATAATTTATCTTTATAGACCGCTGCATTCTCTTGGTAGTCTGATTTATTATTCTTATCTACGCTAACGAGTCCTTGTTCAATAGCATTAACTTCTTCTTGAGCCAATACGGGATTTAACCACACATGTGGATCTAAAGCAGATTCTTCTTCCTCTTCTTCTCCGCCTTCGATTTCAAAGTCATTAACAGGTGAAGCATCCAGTGAAATATCTTTACTAGCATCAACTACCGTCACTTTGTCTGTATCGATACTATTTAAAACACTTGGTACCCAAGTTTCCATCTCATTTCCGTTGTATACAAATATATCTGCATCTTCAATTTTAGCAATATCTTTAGCAGTAGGTTCAAATTCATGAGGCTCGACGCCAGCTTGAACCAAAGCACTAACATTAGCATGTTCACCAGCTACGTTCCTTGTAAAGTCATACATTGGATAAAATGTTGTTACGATATCCAACTTTTCATCTTTTTTATTTCCCGAATCATCTTGTACGTTGTCATTGCTGCAACCCATTAGGCCAGCAGATAATAACATTACACCTAAACTCACCTTAAATGTTTTATTTTTCCTAGCCATACTAAAATCCCTTCTTACGTCACTTAAATCGTAACCTTTACTATTTAACAGGAATTAGACTACGCCTATTTATAGAGAAAGTCAAATTTTTTATTAAAATTTTTACTATTAGCTGACAAAAGGAAAGTTTTTAACAAGAAGGAGAGGTACAAGATAAAGTTTAGGAAGTAGAGGAAGATTACAATTATGAATTTACATTTACTGAAATATACAATGCAGCCATATGAGATAAAAATTGGTGAAGATTATCTTGAGAAGGTTCCATCTTTCTTAAGATATCTAAAATTGTGTAAAGCTCCTCATCAGAAGCATCCAGTACTTCTGCAACAATAAATTGACTATCCATAACATGAAAAATATTGTTGTGTTCTAAAGTATAAGTTCTGGTAGTGGTCAGATGCTCCGTTAGAAAATTAAAACAATCTTTCTTTAAATTCATATTCATATCTCACCCTTAAATCGTAATTATTATTATTTGTGTATAGACGAATTAAACCAAAAATATTAAATGGAGTAAAGAAAAAGAAAAATTTAATTCCAGTAAAAAACTTGCTGACGCTTGTTATATGGCATTATTTCAGAAAAAATGTTGACCAACGATTTATTAAAAGATATGCTGTATCCAAGTTAAACTGTAATGATTACACTTTATCTAGTGAAGTGATGACATAGTCACAATACTCTTAACTCATCCGCATCATGATCATATTCTTGGTCATGTAATTTGAAAGAGTAGGAAAGAACAGATTTTGTTATGACAAATGGGGGTCTCAGAAACAAAAGACCGTAGTTGGTAATTTAACGTTCGTTAACGTCGAAGAATATTTAGCGGGAGCGGTTTATCAATCTTTTGACGCCGGGACATCTAATTTTATAAGTAAGGAATGAAGTGTTGTGAATAGAAAAAAAGCACTAGAAATCTTAAAAAAAAATGGTTATAGACAAACAGTGCAGAGAGATAAGTTACTTCAAATATTTGAAAGGAACTCAGATTATACTGCTGCAATAGTTGTATGGAAAGAGTTTAATTTAAAGTTTGCAGGAGCAAGTTACAATACTTTATATCGCAACCTTTATACCATGGTAGAAATAGGTATCTTAGAAATGACTACGATAGATGGTTTGAAGCACTTTAGATTCCTTTGTAACGTTGAAGGGTATGATCATCATTTTATCTGTAAGAAATGTGGACTTACTAAAGCAATTGAAGTTTGTTTGTTAGAGAATATTCGAAGCGTGTTACCGAAAGATTACACAATCGATAATCACCGTTTTGAAGTTTACGGGATGTGTCCTACTTGTAAATGATACCTTTCCAAGTCCAATAATTTGTTTGATCTTTATTTCTCTAAATAGATAGCGATAACTCTACCTATCTCTTAATATTTAACTGCTATTCTCTCCATTTTAGAATGTATTCCGCGTACTTCTCACCAAATGTGTACATACCAAATTCATCTCTGATTCGTCATGTTTATCCTCAAGAGACATTTTCAACACAATTCAATTACCTTATATTCTTCAATCCATTTAGCAACTTTCTCAATCTCCATTGGCAAAACCAAAAGAAATTATGTCTTGACAATTTGAGGAAGTGTGTATAATCTTTAAAACGTAAACATTACGATTACCATTATGGAGAGAGGAAGAACATACTTGAAGAAATTATCTTTGCTTATTAGTTTATTAGCTTTAAGCGTAACGTTAGTAGCTTGCCAGAATACAGAAGAAGAGGCAGCAACTAATAATAACGCGTCAGAAACAGAAGGGGCAGAAGTACAAGAGTCAGGAGAAATTGAGATAGAAGGCTTAGGTGACCATTATCATACAGGAGATACAGTCGAATTAACTGCTGTACTCAGTGAAGATGTTGATTATGATCATTGGCATTGGTACATAAAAGAAAGTGATCAAACCGAATGGGAAGCGGCTTCCGGTCAACAAGGGGAAACCTTTACAGGGGAAGCAACAACTGATGGCTTAGAAATTAAGGCAACGCTTTACGATGGTGATCATGAAGTGTACGCAGAGTCCGAACCAGTTACTATCGTTATTGATGACCACCATGGTCATGATGAAGAAAGCAGAAATATTAATGCAGGTATCTTTGAAGATGAACAAGTAGAGAATCGTGAATTATCAGACTGGGAAGGAGATTGGCAGTCTGTATACCCTTACCTTCTAGATGGTGACTTAGACGAAGTCTTTGAACACAAAGCAGAAGAAGGCGATATGACAGCGGAAGAATACAAAGAATACTATACAACTGGATATGAAACAGATGTAGAACGCATCATTATTGACAATGGTAATGTAACGTTTTTCCAGGATGGACAAGAACTCCAAGGCAATTACGAGAATGATGGATATGAGATTCTTAATTACGAAGCAGGTAATCGAGGCGTACGTTTTGTTTACAAGCTAGTTGATGGAGATGCTGATATGCCGCAATACATTCAATTCAGTGACCACCTCATATCTCCAACGGATTCACATCACTACCATTTATATTGGGGAGATAATCGTGAAGAACTATTAGAAGAGGTTACACATTGGCCAACGTATTATCCTTCTAATTTAGATGCAGATGGTATAGTTCGTGACCAATTAGCGCATTAAGCACAGTGGAGAAGAGAAGCAAAAGTTTCTCTTCTCCCTGCTTTTGTCTTATTTCTTTTTCAACATAACAAAGGAGAGTTCATAGTGAATTTCAAAATACTCCGCACCTTATTAGTTCTTTTTTCTGTAACAGCAGTTCTTTTCGGTTGTCAGTCACAAGACACCCAAGAATCCTCTAACAACGAAGGAAACAAAATTTCCGTAATAGCTTCTTTTTTGCCAATGTATGAATTCACTAAAAATGTAGCCGGAGATCGCGCGGAGGTGCAGCTAATGGTCTCAGAAGGACAGGATGCCCATCACTATGAACCTAGTGCACAGGATGTAGCAGCTGTAAACGAAGCGGATGTATTTGTCTACAGCAGTGAAGAGATGGAGTTTTGGACAAAAAGTTTATTTAACACCATAGAAAATGACAATCTTATCATTGCACGAGCAGCAGATGGACCTGGTAAATCAGACACCGATAGTGTACAAGTCGAGGGTGTGGCTAATCATTATCACACTGGAGATGAGATTGAGCTAACGGCGCAATTAACAGGAGATGCAGATTATGATCACTGGCATTGGTATCAACGTGCTAATGCAGATGAAGAATGGGCTGCTATTTCTGGACAAGGAACAGAAACATTTACCTTCGAGGCTCCGGAAGAAAGCTTTGAAGTTCAAGCAGTTGTTTATGATAACAATCATGAAGTTTATGCAGAATCTGAGCCAGTAGAACTTCATATCGATAATCATGATAGCCATGAACACGAAGATGAAGAACACGAAGATCATAGCGATGCACACGCAGGGGAAGAAATATCTATTGCGGGTTTAGCAGATCATTATCATACAGGTGATGTTGTGACACTTGTTGCAGAATCGCATGAAGAGACAGATTTTGAACATTGGAATTGGTTCATAAGAGAAGATGCAGATCAAGAGTGGGAAGCTGTACCAGATCAAGAGACTGAGCGTTTTGAATATAAAACAACAGGAGAAAGTTTCGAAGCGAAAGCTGTACTTTATGATAATGACAATAATGTCCATGCAGAATCAAGTTCAGTTTCTGTATTGATTGATGACCATGAGGATCAAGATCCTCATATATGGCTTGATCCGGTATTGGCGCAAGATCAGGTACTTGCTATTCGTAATGCCTTAATCGAAGCAGATCCAGATGGAAAAGAAATTTATGAAGAGAACGCAGAAGCTTTTGTGGAAGAGCTTAAGGCTTTAGATGAAGAATATCGGACTACATTGGAAGATGCAGAAAATCGAGCCTTTGTCGTACAGCATCAAGCATTCGGCTACCTTGCAGAACGTTATGATTTAGAACAAATTGCAATTGGTGGACTATCTACTGAAGTAGAACCAAGTCCATCCCGAATTGCTGAAATTGGTGAGTTAGTTCAAGAACACAACGTTCCAGTTATTTATTACCAACAAGGTGCTAGCTCCTCTATTGCTCAAACCGTTGCTGCAGAAACAGGGACAGAAACAGCTGTCTTATATGATTTAGAGGTACTTTCTGAAGAATTATTAGCTAACGATTTGGGATATTTAGACGCAATGCGTCAAAATCTAAAAGCATTGCAAACCAGCATCTATTAAATATGTAATAAGCGGAACAAACTCTATGAGGTTAACCATCGACCCCTTACTGGTGGCTAGCCAAGTTTATCGCAGTTCTAGTGTCTGAAGTTTCTTCGTTTGTCTTGTATAGTGAAGCGGAGTTACCAAGACATTTGGCAGCTGATAATTTTTTAGAGTTTGTTCCCTTTTCCACGGAGTCAATAGAGAGGTAGATATAATCATGTACTATATTAAAGTTGATGAACTAGCATTTCATTATGAAAAGGAACCTGTTCTAACAAATATTTCATTTGAATTAAACCCAGGGGATTTTATTATGCTGACAGGTGAAAATGGGGCTGCTAAAAGCACCTTAATACGTAATATCTTAGGCCTGCTTAAGCCGACAACCGGACAAGTTAGCTTGTCGCCCAAAAATCGTTTCGGAGAGAAGTTAATGGTTGGATATGTTCCTCAACAAGTGGCTTCATTTAATGTTGGCTTCCCCAGTACAGTATTGGAATTAGTTCAGTCTGGTCGTTATCAAAGAGGCAAATGGTTTAGAAAATTAAATAAAGAGGATAAAGAACAAGTTAGGCGTGCCCTTGAATCAGTTGGAATGTGGGATATGCGCTACAAAAAGGTCGGCGAATTGTCGGGGGGACAAAAACAAAGAATCTCTATAGCACGTGTTTTTGCGACAGACCCAGATCTGTTTGTATTAGATGAACCTACCACAGGCATGGATACTAAATCACGCGAGGAATTTTACAAGTTGTTAAAGCATCACAGTGAGTCGCACGGGAAGGGAATTTTGATGGTCACACATGATCACGATGAACTTCGAAAATACTGTAATAAACATATTGAACTTATACGAAAGGAGGGATTGCCTTGGAGATGTTTCTCTATGGATTCATGCAAAGAGCTTTCCAAGCCTCATTTATCATTTCATTAATAGCACCAATGTTAGGATTGTTTCTCATATTGCGTAGGCAGTCACTTATGGCAGACACCCTAGCTCACGTTTCATTAGCTGGAGTGGCATTAGGACTATTAATAAGCATTAATCCAACCTGGACAAATATTTTGATGGTAATAGTAATTGCAATATTACTGGAATATATGCGCATGTTATATCGGACATATTCTGAAGTTTCTATTGCCATTTTGATGTCAGGGGGAATGGCTTTAGCATTGTTTCTAATTAGTTTGAATCAAGGTGGTACAACACTAAGTATCAACCAATTTTTATTTGGATCAATCGTAACAATTAGTATGGAGCAGGTTTGGATACTCTACTTTTTGGCAGGTATCATTGTGTTTTTATATGTAATATTTCGCAAGGCAATGTACGTAATGATTTTTGATGAAGAAACGGCATTTACTGCCGGGTTGCCTATAAAGACTATGTCAATCTTATTTAATGTGTTAACCGGGATAACCATTGCTATTATTATGCCAATTGTAGGTGCATTATTAGTGTCGGCAATTTTAATTTTACCTGCAGCCATTTCTATGCGCTTGAGCAGAAGCTTTTCGAGCACTATATTAATAGGGATACCTATTACGTTAACTGGTATGTTAAGCGGATTAGTAACTTCTTATGAGTATGGTACTCCACCAGGTGCAACAATTACCTTGATTCTTGTTATAGTCCTAGCAATTATAACTATCTTTAAAAGAGTAGCAAAGATATTCAAAATGGACAAAAGTTTGTATAAAAAGCAGACCTAAAATATAGAGATATTTAATAGTAGGCAGGCTCCTAACACCATCAGTTCACGCCTCTCATCTTCAGAGTATCATCCTTCTGAATTGGCACCGTGCTGATAACAGTCGGTTGTCAAGGCTTCACTGGATTCGTCATTTCACCTCTCTTGTTAAATAACAAATATCCATTTGTTGTATGCATACAAAGTATTCAGACTTGTCAACCTAGTTTGTGCAATTGTGGATTTGTTCTGTTAAGCTTGAAGTAGAAAGACACTTTTGCTTGTACAAGAGGAGGATTACCGATGAAAAAGATAATCAATCGACCAGAGGATGTTGTGCTGGAGATGTGTCATGGGCTGGTATTGGCTCACCCGGAACTCGAACTATTGAAGAAGTATAAAGTGATCAAAAGAAAACAGCCGCAGACAGATAAAGTAACCTTAATCAGCGGAGGCGGCAGTGGGCACGAGCCGTCCCATGCAGGCTTTGTCGGAGAAGGTATGCTGGATGCAGCAGTATGCGGTGATATGTTTGCATCTCCTTCGCAAATACAAGTATATCAAGCTATCAAAGAGACAGCAGGGGAGAAAGGTGCACTGCTTATTATCAAGAATTATAGCGGAGATATTATGAACTTCAAAAACGCAGCCCACCTGGCTAAAGAAGACGGGCTGGAAGTGGATTATGTGAAGGTTGATGATGATATCGCTGTGGAGGATAGTCTGTATACAGTCGGAAGACGCGGTGTTGCTGGAGTCGTGCTTGTACATAAGGTTGCTGGAGCAGCTGCAGCTGAAGGCCGTGACTTGCAGCAAGTGAAAGCAGTAGCGGAAAAAGCTGTCTCTCGGACGCGCAGCATCGGTGTTGCCTTAACATCCTGCACTTTACCAGGAGGTGAACCGACCTTCAAGCTGGCTGAAGATGAGATGGAGTATGGAGTCGGGATTCATGGTGAACCTGGTATACGACGGGAAAAAGTTCTGTCAGCTGACGAACTGGCCAAACAGATGGTTGAGGATCTGCTGAAGGAAGGGCAGCCAGAGGAAGATGCGGCTTTATTGATAAACGGATTTGGCGGGACACCGTTGCAAGAACTGTATCTGTTCAATCAATCTGTCAATCGTGAACTTGCTGAACGGAATATCAAGGTTAATCGAATATTCGTAGACAACTATATGACCAGCATTGATATGGCAGGTGTATCGGTAACGATTATGTCACTTGATGATGAGCTGCGTACTTTGCTTTCGAGTAAGTCAGATACACCAGCTTTCAAGATTGACGGACCTGTAGAGCAGCCGGCATTTTCCGATTATAAAGAAACAGCAGATGATGCGGATGTTTCTTACCAGGTAGAAACAGACAGCGCGCATGCGCAAGTAAAAGAAGACTCTATTACACTGGAAAACATAATCTACTTAGTGGATAAAATGAGCGAGATTATCATTGAAAATGAATCTGCCTTCAATAAGCTGGATACACACGCAGGAGACGGTGATTTCGGTAATAGTGTAGCGAAAGGCTTCCGTCAATTGAAACGGGAATGGAAACAGGTACTCGGTCAAGAAGACCTGAATATAGCTAGTTTCTTTGATGCTTCTTCCATGGTTATCATGGAGCACTGCGGTGGTGCATCAGGTCCTATCTGGGGCGGTGCATTCCGAGCTGCTGGAAAAGCAGCTGGTGAGAAGAAGGAGCTGTCTGTATCTGAATTCGCAGATGTTCTACAGCGTGTCGTCTCGGCCATTCAGGATATTGGCGAACGATCTTTTGGCCGCGGAGCGGAAGTTGGAGATAAGACATTGATTGATGCACTCGCACCATGTGCGGATAGCTGGAAGCAGAGTGCCGCAGCTAGTGAAGATATGAAGACAGCATTTAAAAAGGGCGCAGAGGCTGCAGTTACTGGTGCAGAGAAGACGAAGGAAATCGTTGCACGGATGGGGCGTGCAGGTACAGTCGGAGAGCGGAGTCTTGGATATCCGGATGCCGGGGCTCATGGTTTAGGAGTTATTTTTACAGGGTTGGCTAATAGTCTGAAGTAATGGACAAAGTTACATGATTAGAATAAGGCTGTGGAGCTTTCTCCACAGCCTTTTACATACATCAATATCAACACATTATAAATAAAAACTATATTCTATTTCACAATCCTACATCTTATATAATAACGGTTTGTTATATATTAATAGTAGATTGGAAAGGAGCAAAATAGATGATAGAAGGTTTATACGAAGCACATCTCCCAGTAAGTAATCTGAAAGAATCCATAAAATTTTATGAAGGACTAGGACTGGAGCTTTCCCATATTCATGAAGATAGCTTAGCTTTCTTTTGGATTAAAAAAGATCATAGCTGGCTTGGTCTATGGGAGTCGGATAAAGCAGAACTTGCATATCACCCCTCGATCAGACATGTTGCTTTTCAAGTGAGTTTAGAGAATCTAAAAGGTGCATCCGGATGGTTAAAAGAGAGAGGATATCACCCTAGAGAGGCTTTCGGTTTTGGCCCTCATGAACCTCTTGTAATGGCGCATGATGGAATGGCACATGCGAAAATTCATTTTAATGATCCGGATGGGAACAGTCTGGAGCTGATTACGAAGATAGATAACCCAAACAATATCACTTCAAGGATGTATTTGAGTGAATGGGAGAAGGAAAATTCTATTAGATAAAGTGCAGCGATAAGAGAGTGTAAAGAGTATGAAGAGAGGAGTCAAAGAAATGACAAATCGTTTGCTTGAAGCATTATCCATTTCTCATCCGATTATCCAAGCTCCGATGGCGGGAGGAATAACAACAGCAGAACTGGTCACAGCTGTAACTGAAGCGGGCGGATTAGGGATGATTGGTGCTGGTTATCTGGATGCGGAAAGTACGCGTCACCAAATTCGCGAAGTGAAAGCCAGTACAGATAAGCCCTTTGGTATCAATTTGTTTGTACCGAGTCCTTACAAAGAAGAGAAGGATGTGATCGCCAAGGCGCAACGATCACTAAAGCCATTTCTGGGTACAAAGAGTTTGGAAATTGAATTCACATCTTATGAACAGACCTTAGAAATCTATCTTAAACAGGTGGAAGTCATCGTGGAAGAACAGGTTCCCGTTTGCTCTTTCACCTTTGGGATGCCTTCATCTGATGTAATCCACTCTCTAAAACAAGCGGGTACATACACCATCGGTACAGCAACAACTCTGTCAGAGGCGCTGGCAATTGAAGCAGCCGGAATGGATGCGGTTGTCCTTCAAGGCAGCGAGGCAGGCGGCCATCGTGGCAACTTTTTAGCTGGAGTGGAACAAAGCATGATCGGACTGATGGCGCTGATACCGCAAACCGTCGATCGAGTAAATATTCCAGTCATTGCCGCAGGAGGTATAATGGATCGGCGCGGCGTGCAGGCGGCCCGATGTTTAGGGGCCGAGGCTGCACAACTCGGCACTGCATTTTTAACGTGTAAAGAAAGCGGTGCAAACATATTACATAAACAAGCGATTCTGGAGGGACAGCAAGAGGACAAAACAACCTTGACGAAAGCGTTCTCCGGCAAGATGGCTAGAGGGATTGAAAATGATTTTATCCGGAAAATGAGAAAGGTTGAGCATGAACTGCCGGATTTTCCTATACAGAATACATTAACAAAACCTATCCGATCCGCTGCAGCACAAAACAATGATAGAAACATGATGTCCTTGTGGTGTGGGCAAAACCCAAATTTAGCAGAGCCTATCACTGCTAAGGAACTGGTGCATAAACTAGTAGACGAAGCATAAAACGAAAACGGGATAATAGGTGATAGTCTTGGAAAAATGGCTCGAATGGGCAAGAAGAATACAGGCAATCTCCCAAGCTGGGCTTCATTTCTCAAAGGATGTATTCGATCGGGAGAGATATGAGGAACTGCAACAGCTAAGCGCGGAGATTATTGCGAACTACACAGGCCAGTCAGCAGAGGAAGTTGGAGGAGCACTTGCAGCCCAAAAAGGGTATCCTACTCCGAAACTGGATATACGAGGAGTCGTGTTCCAGAAGGATGGAAAGCTACTTTTAGTGAAGGAAAAGATGGATAATCGCTGGTCGCTGCCAGGCGGATTTTGTGAGGTAGGGCTGTCGGCAAGTGAAAATGCAGTGAAGGAAATTAAAGAAGAATCTGGATACGACGTTGTGCCGAAGAAACTTTTAGCGGTGCTGGATTCGGATAAGCATACCGACAAGCCGCAAATGTTCCACTACTACAAAATCTTTCTTCAATGCGAGATTGTCGGCGGGGGAGCGCAGGAAAGCGTGGAGACGAGTGAAATAGGTTTCTTTGGTGAAACAGAGCTGCCGCCATTGTCGTTAAAGAGAAATACGGAAGCTCAAATCAAGATGCTGTTCGAAGCTCTGCGAGATCCGGAGAAAGAGAGTATATTTGATTAGTCCAGAACTATTCAGCTCCAAAACGTAACAATGGATATTTTTATTTAAGTGGTCGAATATGGGGAACGGTTAACAAGGGAGCAGAAGAAGTAGAAGATAATGAAATAAGGAATTTTTAAACTAGGAGACTGACATAGTATGTTCATTGCTCATGTCTGTCTCAAATTATTATGCCTTCTTTGATTATTCTATACGATGCTCAAGAATATCACTAGCTGATGGTTATATTCAATCATCATTTGGATTAAGAGACAACGCTTCTTTATTTCGGTGTAACACAGACAGAAGCAGAAAAGAGTTTTGAAGAAAAGGGCTGTACACCCCTTTATTCGCGTACTTCTTTTAGAACAAATGTTTTGGAAAAGCCGAGTAATATAAATACTAAACATAATAGTAAAGCTAGGGGAAGAAATACGATGGAATAAGGTGTTATATTGGCAGCAAAAAGACACGCAAAAAAGAGCAGAAATGTAATCGTGTAATATGGATTAACAGATATAGTCACTTTTGCAGGATCTTTTAAAAAGAGTGTATTGCTTCCACCACCTAATTGCGTAACCTTTAGCCTTATGATTCCTTGGCCTTCTCCGGGTTCATAAGTATATGTATCACCGACTGCCAACTTTGCTATAGGTTCATCATTTGCGTAGAGTTTAACACGACCAAGGTATCCCATATAACCAAATTTTCTTTCAATCTGAATTGTCATTTCATCACTCTTTCTCTTAGAAATAGTTATAAAGCAATCGTAACATATTAGAAGTTTTACAAATATAAGTAAAAGGAAGAAAGGGATACAATATCGTATATTGCATCCGAAATTTGTGAATTCAATCGTGTTGATCCGGTATAGATTAGCAATGTCGTGCATTATTTTCTATTTGTTTTATCAATTTACTTATAATCCTCATTGTTTGCTGGATACCGCTATGGCGGCACCTGGTCAGAAAGATACGCAGTTATTACCTGCAGGTTTTTGACACTTTGCAAAGTGTATTCATACTTCAGCTGCTTCAACTAGCAGATGTGCGATGAATTCGAAAGGAACTTTTATGCGTAAATACTATGGGTTATTCTCATTAATATTCTCTTTTTACATATTCTTTTTTTATAAGTTTGAAGAGACCTTAACTATAATAGCATTATTCTTTGCATTCTATTATTGGTTCGAAGCACCTCGGGGTAACTTCAAAATAGTTTCGGGTCTTGTGTTAGGTGCTCTTTTATTAATTGTCGTTGGGGTTATCATAATTGCTGTAATTGCTGGATTAGCTTTGCGTAGTCTTCATTATAATTAATGCTAAATACAAAGAAGAGACGCACTAAGCTCCTCTTCTTTCATTGATTCCTAAAAAACGGCACATCCACTTCACTTATAAAATATTATTGCTCTGACAATTTCCTGAAAGTAATCACTCCACTTTTTTTTCATCTTCAATAGTAATCTCTCCCTCTATAATAGGAGAATTGTATAATAATGTTTTTAAAATTGTAATTTATAATTTTTTTTTATAAGGACCAATAGATTTCTCAATCCATTTTCATTTGGTTGAATTGCATAGCCCGACTTCTTTACCCAGTATAAAGTTTTTTGTATAGATGGACGGAAAAACTCCAATTGAAATAGACATTGTTATTATCGGTTGTCTAATACTCGGCGCATTAATTTTAGTCTTAAATGAGTTGTTCGGTAATGAACGTAATCAATAAAATCTCTTTGGAGGTGTAAAATGTCTACTATCATTTACATGATCAGGCATGGCAAATCGCCTAAGGAAGGTAATGAAAGAACTAGAGGTCTAACAGACAAAGGAGAGCAGGATGCTATAAAGATTGCTGATTCCTTAAAGGAAGAAGGAATAGAAGTTTTTGTTTCTAGTCCATACAAACGTGCGGTTGACACAATTCGTGGCTTAGCTGAACATGCGGGAAACAAAGTAGAGAAAATCGAGGATCTTCGGGAACGTGTTTTTACTTCTGGGGATACGCGGATTTCGGATGAGAAACTATTACCTTTGTTGAAGAAATCTTTTGTTGATCCTAACTTCGCCCTGCCAGGAGGAGAGTCGAATGCTGCTTGCAAAAATAGAGCTGTAGCAGTATTGGAGGATTTACTGCATGTTTATAAAGGGAAAAAAATAGCGATTGCTACCCATGGGGCAATCATGACTTTGATGATGGAGTACTATGACACTCGATATAATATAGATTTTTTATTGCAAACATCCAAGCCAGATATTTACAAGATGGAATTCACTAATGATAAACTGTTGGGTGTAGAAAGATTATGTACATGGAGGAGAGATAAACCATGAAAATTATCGTAATCGGAGCGACAGGCACAATAGGAAACGCAGTAGTGAATAAACTGAAAGAACATCATGAAGTAATAAAGGTCGGAAGTAAGAGCGGTGATTACCAATTAGACATAACTTCACCCGAGGAAATTGAAAAAATGTTCAAGTCTATTGAGAATGTGGATGCAGTTGTCAGTGCAACAGGATCAGCTTCTTTTAAAAAACTGGAGGAAATGACACCAGAATTGAATAGTGTCGCTGTTCAAAGCAAGCTGCTTGGCCAGATTAACTTGGTATTGATTGGGCAGCACTACTTGAATACTAACGGTAGTTTCACATTAACAACTGGTGTTATGAAGGATGATCCTATTGTACATGGAGCTTCTGCTGCTATGGCAAATGGTGGTGTTGCTTCCTTCGTGAAATCAGCTGCAATCGAATTGAAGAACGGTATCCGGATAAATGCTGTGAGTCCAAATATTGTAGAACAATCGTTAGATAAATACGGATCCTTTTTCGCAGGATTTACTCCAGTACCAGTAGACCGTGTTGCGAATGCTTACATAAAAAGTATAGAAGGTGCACAAACAGGTCAGAACTACAATATTTATTAAGTACACAATTAGAAGAAGTTAAAAAGCAACCTGCCCACGCAGGTTGCTTTTCTTATAATGTAATCCTTGCTTTTTCCTCAGCCCCAACAGGATAGAAGCAAGCCACTTCCTGTCCTGGGACACCGCGTTCTTCCGGAACAGGAATGTTAGTTTTACAGAATTCGGTCGCTTTCGGGCAGCGGGTGTGGAACACGCAGCCTGATGGCGGATTAGCAGGGGAAGGCAGCTCGCCTTTTAAGACGATGCGTTCCCGTGCGCGTTCCTTGTCTGGATCGGGCAGTGGCACAGCAGATAGCAGTGCATTCGTGTATGGATGCTGCGCATGTGTCTGGAATGATTCGCGATTGGATCTTTCCATAACTTTGCCGAGATACATGACGGCGACGCGGTCAGCAATGTGGTTGATGACTGAAAGGTCATGTGCGATAAATACATACGTTAGATCCAATTTCTTCTGAAGATCTTGGAACAAGTTGATTACTTGTGCTTGAACGGATACATCAAGCGCACTGACTGGTTCGTCGCAGACAATCAGCTGTGGCTCCAAAGCAATGGCGCGGGCAATTCCTATCCGCTGACGCTGGCCGCCTGAGAATTCATGTGGCAGCCGGTTATAATGGTCATCCGGATTCAAGCCGACAAGTTCCATCAGCTCTTTCACACGCGATTCCAGGTTCTTGGTCTTTTTATAAGCCTTAAGCGGAGCAGCAATGCTTTCGCTCACTTTCATGCGTGGATTCAAGCTTGTATACGGATCCTGGAACACCATTTGCATATTGCGCCGCAGCTCGTAAAGCTCTTTGGCAGATGCGTCTGTATACGTGTTTCCGTCAAAAAGGATGTCTCCGGAAGTAGGTTTCTGCAGTCCGACGATGCTGCGGGCAAGCGTACTTTTACCACAGCCAGATTCTCCAACGATTCCTAGTATCTCACCTTTTTTTACATTCAAATCTATTCCATTCAAGGCTTTTACATGGCCTGTTGTCTTTTGTAAGACGCCGTTTTTAATTGGAAAATGGACATGCAGATCTTTTATTTCCAATAATGCAGTCATGACAGCAGCACTCCTTTCCGTTCGGCAACAGCACGTTTTTCTTTATCGAATTCAGGCTTAGTGAGTATGCACGCAGCCATGTGATTTGTACCGCGTTCCGCGAGCGGCGGGTCAGTCTGAAGGCAAGCATCTCTCGCAAATGGACAGCGAGGATGGAAATTGCAGCCTTTTGGCGGGTGAATCAAATTCGGGGGATGCCCCTCGATATGGAGCAGCCTCTCAGAAGCCCCTGCATCAAGTCTTGGAATCGAGCGCAGCAGCGACCATGTATACGGCATCGCCGTATCATAGAAGATATCAGCTGTACTTCCGGATTCGACTATTTTACCTGCATACATAACAAGGATTCTGTCTGCCAGGTTTGCCACGACGCCTAGATCATGAGTAATCATAATAATGCTGGTACCATACTTCTTCTGGATACTTTTTAATAGCTCAATAATTTGAGCTTGAATTGTAACATCCAAAGCTGTCGTCGGCTCATCGGCGATAAGCAGCTTGGGTCTGGCTGCCAGTGCAATGGCGATCAGAACGCGCTGGCGCATTCCGCCGGAAAACTGATGCGGATAATCCTGCATCCGTCGTTCTGGATCTGGAATGCCAACATCTATCAACAGCTCGATTGCTTTTTGGCGAGCTTCTTTTTTGGGCAGCTTCTGATGCGTCTGAATGGCTTCCATCAGCTGTCTGCCAATCTTGAAAACAGGATTGAGGCTAGACATCGGATCTTGAAAGATCATGGCGATTTCTTTTCCGCGTAGATTACGCAGACGCTTTTTATCCATTGTCAGGATGTTCTCTCCTTCGAACAGAATTTCACCTTTTGGATACGTTGCGGGCGGTTCTGGATTAAGCTTTGTCAGCGAATGGGCGAGCACACTCTTTCCACTGCCCGATTCCCCGACAATACCGATTGTCTGCCCGGCTTCCAGCCGGAAGGATACACCATCAACTGCTTTGACGAGGCCAGCTGGTGTATCCAGGTGTACATGCAGATTGTTAACTTCTAGCATAATGAAACCTCCTCTAGGCAGCGGGTGCTGTTTGCTTTGGTTTGCGTTTCCGTTTTTTCTTGACGCTATGTGGATCGAAGGCGTCCCTGAGACCGTCACCGAGTATGTTCAACGATAAAACAGTAATGACGATTGCGACACCTGGGAAAATCGAGAACCATGGAGCGATTGTGATATAAATTTGTGATTCCTGCAGCATATTACCCCATGTCGGTGTGGATGGATTAACTCCGACACCGAGGAAGCTTAGTGCTGCTTCTGCCAGTATTGCTTTGGCAAAGATGAACGTACTTTGCACAATAATTGGCGATAGTACATTCGGCAGGATATAACGGAATATGATCACCACATTATTTGTTCCCGTCGTTCTTGCTGCTTCAATGTATTGTGCGTTTTTGATTTGCAGCACAGCAGAGCGCACAACACGAGCCATGACTGGGAAGAAGGCAATTGTCAGGGCGATGACGATATTGGTGATGCTTCCGCCTAAAGCCGCAACGAGTGCTAATGCAAGCAGAAGCGCAGGGAAGGCGAGAAAGCCATCTACAATCCGCATCAAGATGAAATCAGTTTTCCGGAAATAACCGGATATCAGACCAATCAGTGTACCAATTACAGTTGCCACGACAGCTACAATGACGCCGACAGCCAGAGACACGCGAGCAGCTACAATAACACGAGCAAAGATGTCGCGACCAAAATCATCTGTACCGAACCAATGGGTGCCAGATGGTGCAAGCAGACGCTGGTTGGCGTCTATCGCTGCAGGGGAGACAGGCAGCCACAAATTTGCAGTTATAGTCGCTAATGCAACAAGCAAGAAAATAGTAAGTGCTATAATATTCCTCTTCTTTGACATCATCGTTTATGTACCTCCTTCGGCTCAGTCATAGCGGATCCTCGGATCAAGGAATGCATACAAAAGATCGACGATTAAGTTGACTAGAACGTAAATCGCAGCGATGAATAGCACGACGCCTTGAATCACTGGGTAATCCCGTCGGTGAATCGAATCGATTAAAAGCTGCCCGATACCAGGGATGGTGAAAAGTGTTTCGATGATAACCGTTCCGCCAAGCAGACCTGCCACTGTGGCACCAAGCACAGTTGTTGTTGGGATGAGCGCATTGGAGAAAACGTGCTTCATCAATACATCGCGTTCACGGACGCCTTTCGCTCGTGCTGTTTTTGTATAATCCTGGTTCACGGAATCCAGCATGCTGTCCCGCAGCATTCGGGCAATGATGCCGATTTCTACTAATGCCAGTACGAAAGCAGGCAGCAGCAAATGATAAATCCATGGACCAAATCCTTCAGCAAGCGGCATATATCCGGCGACCGGGAAGATCGGGAATGTTACACCAAAAACAAGCACAAGCAAAATCGCAAGCCAGAATTCCGGTATGGATACACCAAGAAGGGAAGCGTTAGTAAATAACGGATCAAGTATCGTTTTACGCAAGGATACAATCAGGATTGCCAGCGGAATGGAGATGACCAAAATAAAGAGCAGGGACAATACCATCAAGCTAATCGTTGGTCCAAAATTGCCAAAAATCAGCTCCGTAACTGGCTGGGCAGAATAGACACTCGTTCCTAAATCGCCGGTCATAACTTGTTTGATCCAATCGAAGAACTGGATATACAAAGGCTCATTTAAACCAAGCTGTTTCTCTAGCTGTGCAATGGCTTCCGGTGAAGCGTCTTCTCCAAGGATGATAAAGGCTGGATTTCCGGGTGTCAGGTGAACGAGCAGGAATACAATGATGCTGACAACGAGCATAACCGGTATGACAGATAACAGTCTTCGGATCGTGTAACTAAGCACATGTGTCACTCCTTTATTTAGAAATGGAAGAAAATCGCCAGCGGTAACGCAGGCGATTTTCTCGGGGCATTACTGTGATTTCCATGTATTCCAGAAGCGAGGACCATACCAATCATCATAATCCTGCAAATTGGAAGTGCGTGCATCGAGCGTAGAAAGATTGCTTACTTTCTCAAACGGAAGCTCGTCATAAATCGTCTTGTTCAGCTCAGCGAGGATCTCTTGCTGGGCGGCTTCATCTTCTGCTTCCCCCCATTGTGTGATAAGCTCCTGCCAGCGTTCGCTGTTGTACCAGCCGCTGCTGTTGGAATCCTGGCTTACTACACCAGCTTGGTTTGGCGAGAAGAATGGAGACCAGCCGACTACGACCATATCCCAGTTAGAGCCATCGCTCCATTTTTCCAGGTAAGTTGCCCATTCATAGGACTCCAGTTCGACGTTGAAGCCAACTGCTTCAAGCTGCTGTTCTGCGATTTCGGCAATTTTCTTATACTCTGCATGATCATTAGAGAAGATGATTTTTACTGGCTGACCGTCATAGGAGCTGTCTTCAAGCAGCTTTTTAGCTTCATCCTGATTAAAAGCTTCGAAGTTGTCGATGTTTTGATCCGAGTAAAGAGCGGTCTGATCTGGGGTGAACAAGGCACCATCTAGATTATAAAATTCGCTGTTGCCGTAAGTTGCTTTGGCGATTGCTTCTTTATCCAGTGCAGCATGCAGTGCTTCTCTGACCTTGATATCATCGAAAGGTGCTTCTGATTTATCCGGTGTAATGACAGAGTAGCCATTACTGGAGATAGCTGGTTCAACATTTGGTGTCGTATCAACTACATCATATAAATCAAGCGGGATCGATTGTACATAATCATATAGATCTGTTTTAAGTCCATTGAGCATGACTTGCGGATCCTTTACGATCTTGAAATGAATCGTATCCAGGTATGCGGTTTTCTTACCTGTCAAACCGCCCCAGTCTTCTTCTTCACGAGATTGATAGTCATCGAATTTGGAAAGGACAATTTCATTCCCGCGCTTCCAGGAATCAAATTTGAATGGACCTGTACCGATAAGCTGCTCGTTTGTCAGCGGCTGCTCACCTGCTGCTTCAGCAATGTCAGCTGGAATGATGACAGCTGATGCTTTTGGTGCAGACATATCAGTAAGCAAAGCGGTATACGGATCGTTGAGCGTAATGACCAATGTCAGGTTATCTGTTGCTTCGACTGAATCAACATGTGTTGCAGCGATCTTACCGACAGAGGAGACCTTCAGCCAGCGGTCGATTGATGCTTTTGCGTCTTCAGCTGTTACGTCTTGCCCGTTATGGAATTTCAGTCCGTCACGAAGCGTGATCGTATAGGTTTTTTTATCATCACTGACGGTATGATCGTCAGCAAGCAAAGGGCGTACTTGATAATCATGATCTATTGCAAATAAACCTTCGTAAATATGCCAGCCAATTTTTCTAGTAGCACTTTCTCCGGAATACATCCAGTCAAGCGTATCGGGATCAGCTGTCATGGCAACATTTAGGTCACCGCCTTCAACGGGATCTCCGCCGCTTGCACCGGAACTGCTGCTGGAATTGCTGGAGCACCCGAATAGGGCAATAGTGGCCATCAAGCCGAATAATATAAGTGCAAACTTCTTATTCAATATACTTCCTCCTTAGCTTCCCAATAACGAGAATACAATTTTCGTAAATGCTTTTTCCGTGATAAGCAAAGCTCGCTCATCGATGTCGAACTTAGGATGATGATGTGGATAATGTGTGGCAGTATCCTCATTGCGGGAGCCAACTTTAAAGAAGCTTCCGGGTTTCTCCTGTAAATAATAAGCGAAGTCTTCAGCGCCCATCCCAGTTTCAAGCGGAATAACCTGTTCTTCACCGAATTCTTCGGCAAACAGACGCTGCAGAAGTGCGGTTTCTTCCGGGTGGTTGTAAAGAGCAGGATAGCCGTGCAGATAATCAATTGAATAGGTTGCGCCGAATCCAGTTGCAATACCGTCTACAATGGACTCTATCTGTTTTCTCACCTGCTGGCGGATATCAGCATTAAACGTCCGGACTGTTCCTTCCAATCTGGCGGTATCCGGAATAACATTGAATGCTTGGCCAGACTGGAACACACCAAGTGTCACAACTGCTGATTCCAGAGGGTTGACTCTGCGGCTGACAATCTTCTGCAATGCGCTGACAATATCACTGCCGATGACAATTGGATCGACAGCTTCATGTGGAGCTGCGCCATGACCGCCTTTTCCTTGGATGGTGATCGCAAATTTATCAACTGCTGCCATCTTGAAGCCTTCGCCAACACCGATCTTTCCGATAGGAGCAGCCGAATTAAGGTGGGCACCGTAAACATAGTCCACACCATCAAGTGCACCATCTTCAATCATTGCTTTCGCGCCGCCTGGAGGAACTTCCTCAGCTGGCTGGAACAGGAAGACCACTTTACCTTTCAGGCTTTCCTTGTGCTTGATCAATGTTTTAGCAGTTCCGAGCAAGGCGGCTGTATGACCGTCATGACCGCAAGCATGCATGACGCCAGATGTCTTGGATCGATACGCAGTCTCTTTTTCATCTTCAATCGGTAGCGCGTCGAAATCGGCTCGCAGAGCAATCGTTGGGCCTGCTGTCTTTCCTGCAAGTGTAGCGACGATGCCATAACCGCCGATGTTTGTCTGGATATCTTCATAACCGAAGCTGCGCAGTTTATCAGCGATAAAACGGGCTGTCTCTGTTTCCTGGAAACTCAATTCGGGATGCTGGTGCAAATATCGTCTCCACTCAACCACTTCAGCGAAATTGTCTTCTAGTTCCGTATGTACTTCTGCTATTCTCTGCTTGATCTGTTCCATTTCCAACCTCCTGTAATAATCTTGATATTTCCAATGGATATAATCGGAATTGATGCTAAAAAAAGACCCTCTTCCAGACAGAAGAGGGTCTTTTAAAGATTTTCCGCTCTTCTTATCTGCAGTGTTATACACCTGGAATTAGCACAGTACTGCACCTTGCAGCCTGTTGCTTTGGTTTCGTTGGGCCATTCCCTCCACCAATCTCGATAAGAAATATTAGTTGTAAGGAAAAGGATAGACCGAAAAGTTCTGGGTGTCAATCCTATTTTTTGTCACTTTTTTTCCTAATGAGCTGTACTATGCTAAAAATTACATCAGAAAAAGATTCATTTGGCAGAAAATTTTAAATAATGCTTGACTGTATATTTTTGTGTGTTAACATAGCTTTAATATAAAAATTAAATAGAAATTTTCTTATCAAGAGAGACGGAGGGAATTGGCCCGATGATGTCTCAGCAACCAGTCTGAGAAAGACACGGTGCTAAATCCAAAAGGTATCCGCCTTAAAGATAAGAAGCTGATTCGGTCATGACTGAACCTTCTTCCTTTTTGGGGAGAAGGTTCTTTTTTTGTTTAAGAGAAGGGTGAGAAGCGGTATGGGAAATAGTTTGGAAACAACATTCGTGCAGTTAGGAAATCGCAGTGACGGAATAACAGGAGCAGTGAATCCGCCAGTGTATCTGTCCACTGCTTATGCACATGGAGGAATCGGCGAATCTACCGGGTATGATTATTCACGGACGAAGAATCCTACTCGTTCTGTCCTGGAAGAAGGTTTTGCAATGCTGGAAAAAGGCGATCGAGCTTTTGCATGCAGCTCAGGCATGGCAGCAATTCAGCTTGTATTATCCCTTTTTCGTTCAGGCGATTCACTGCTAGTGCCAGAGGATATTTATGGAGGCACCTATCGACTGTTTGATTTCTATTCAGATGCATATGACGTATCGCCGGTATATGCGCCATTTCATTCCGTTGAAGAGACTGCAGCATTGATAACGGAAGATACAAAAGCAATTTTCCTTGAAACACCGACAAACCCGCTCATGCAGGAAATCGATATTGCTGCATATGCGCAATTAGCAAAAGATCATAACCTGCTGTTGATTGTTGATAATACGTTTCTGACGCCTTATTTCCAACAGCCGATAACAGAAGGGGCAGATATTGTCATCCATAGTGCGACGAAATATATCGGCGGCCACAATGATGTTTTAGCCGGTCTTGTAGTGAGTAAGGGCTGTGAATTATCAGATCGATTAGCAGTATTGCATAACGGCACGGGTGCTGTCTTGTCACCGCTCGATTCCTGGTTACTCATCCGCGGCTTGAAGACGCTGCCGCTACGAATGCGGCAGCACCAAGCAAATGCACAGCATATTGCAAATTACCTGGCAGAGGAGTCAAAGGTGAAGGATGTCTTGTATACAGGCAAAGGTGGAATGCTTTCGTTCCGTGTGCAGGACAGCAGCTGGGTCGATACATTCCTTCGCAGCCTAAACATCATCACGTTTGCAGAAAGCCTTGGTGGGGTGGAGAGCTTTATAACGTATCCGACAACACAGACACATGCGGACATTCCTATTGAGGAGAGGGAAGCCAGAGGAATTTGTGATTGTCTGCTTCGCTTCTCGGTCGGAATTGAAGAAGCAGAGGATTTGATTGGTGATTTACAGCAAGCATTCGCCAAACTGGATTAGGAGGTCATCATATGGAAGAACAACATGCAGAAACGACGTGTATACGGGGATCATACAAAGAGCAACGTACAGGAGCGGTCAATGTGCCGATTTATCTATCGTCTACCTTCCACCAGGAAAGCTTTGATGATTTTGGTCCATTTGATTACAGTCGTTCTGGCAATCCGACACGAAAAGCACTGGAGCAAAAGGCCGCTGAATTGGAGTCCGGCACAGATGCTTTAGCATTTTCATCTGGCATGGCAGCAATATCCTCAGCGTTCATGCTGCTGTCGGCAGGTGATCATGTCATTGTGACTGTGGATGTATATGGTGGAACGTATCGTTTTGTGACAGAAATCCTTCCAAAATTCCAGATTAGTCATTCCTTTGTAGACTTAACAGATTTGGATGCTGTTGAAGCAGCTGTACGACCAAATACGAAGGTCATTTACCTGGAAACACCGTCTAATCCCTGCTTAAAGGTGACAGACATCCGGGCAGTTGTCCGGATAGCAAAGCAGAACGATTGTTTAACTTTCTTGGACAACACCTTTTTGACTCCGCTGTATCAGCAGCCATTGGCATTTGGTGTGGATGTGGTCATTCACAGTGCAACCAAGTTTCTGTCAGGTCATAGTGATATTATCGCTGGGCTGCTGATTACAAAGGATACGGAATTGGGAGAACGACTGGCTTTTATTCAGAACACGTTTGGTGCAATTCTTGGTGCCCAAGATAGCTATTTGCTGCTTCAAGGAATAAAGACCTTAGGTGCAAGATTGCGTCAGTCATCGGAATCGGCGGAGAGAATAGCTTTATTCCTGCTGCATCACCCGCTTGTGGAAGATGTCTTCTACCCTGGCTTGCCCACCCATAACGGACATGACATACATACCGGGCAGGCCAGTGGAAATGGAGCAGTACTATCGTTCGCTCTGCCGAGCAGGGAGCACGCCAAGATTTTTGTGGAACAGCTTCGCATCCCTATCTTTGCCGTCAGTCTAGGCGCAGTTGAATCCATTCTTTCGTATCCAGCAACGATGTCACATGCTGCTATGCCGGAAGCAGAGCGTAAGAAACGAGGTATATCAGATGGACTCTTGCGGTTATCTGTCGGGCTGGAGCATGTGGAGGATCTCATTGGAGATCTGCAGCAGGCCTTAAAGGCTGCTGGACGAGTAACAGAAAAAGTAGAAAACTAAAATGGGAGAGATGAACATGACAACGAAAACTAAAACGGCACCATTCAGAGCAGATCACGTAGGGAGCTTACTTCGTCCAGATGTACTGCACAAAGCAAGACAGCAATTCAAAGAAGGACAAATCAGTAAACAAGATCTTCGCGGAATTGAAACGTCAGAAATTAAAAGAATCGTAGACAAACAGATTGAAGTCGGTTTGGAGCTCGTAACAGACGGAGAATTCAGAAGAAGATTCTGGCATACAGATTTTTTGGAGCATCTTAATGGCATCACGGGCTATGTTCCAGACACCGGCTATCTGTTCAAAGGTGAAGAGACAGAACGGTATAACATTAAGAATACCGGCAAAGTTTCATTCAATCCTGACCATCCATTCTTGGAGGACTATAAGGTATTCCAAGACATCGTCGCAGGAAGGGCGGTAGCTAAACAGACAATTCCTAGTCCGAACCAGCTTTTCCATACAGATATTCGCGATCATTCGATTTATCCAGATATCGAGGATTTTGCGGCTGACGTAATCCAGGCATACAAAGATGCCATCCAAGCTTTCTATGATCTGGGAGTGCGTTATTTGCAGCTGGATGATGTCTATATTGCAACGCTGTCGTCACCTGATGCGAAATTCGATGGAGAGCATTCCCGGGAATTCCTGATCGATTTGGCACGCCGAGTAATCAATGGTGTATTGGAAGGAAAACCAGAAGACCTTACTGTGACGACGCATCTCTGTCGAGGAAACTACCGCTCCACTTATATGTTCGGAGGAAGCTATGATCTGATTGCCCAAGATCTATTAGCGAAAGAGAAAGTGGACGGCTTCTTCCTAGAATATGATGATGAGCGTTCCGGCACATTTGAACCGCTTCAATATATCCCGCAGGACGGTCCAAGAGTCGTGCTGGGCGTTGTAACTTCGAAGTTCGGTGAATTGGAAGATAAGGATGCTGTTATCAGCCGTATTGATGAAGCAGCAAAATATATCCCGCTTGACCAAATTTGTTTAAGCCCCCAATGCGGATTTGCTTCTACACATCATGGCAATAAACTGACAGAAGAAGAGCAATGGGAAAAACTGCGCTTTATCGTTGATGTGTCGAAGACAGTTTGGCCAGAAGAGTAATAAAAAAGCCGTCAATACTGACGGCTTTTTGTTTATTCTATATCCTTAATACGCTTCGCTGGATTACCGGCAACAATCGTATTTGATGGTACATCTTTCGTTACAACAGAACCAGCTGCCACAATGGAATTATCCCCGATTGTAACGCCGGCAAGTATCGTACAGCCTCCGCCGATCCAAACATCATTACCTATTGTAATCGGAATAGCATAACCGTCTTTTGTCCTGTCAACAGGCTGTATGGAGTGACCAGCTGTATAAATCCCGACATTAGGTCCAATCATGCAATTATCTCCAACAGTGACCTTTGCCATATCAAGCACCGTGAAGTTGAATCCAGCATAAAAGTTTTCCCCTACTTCAATGTTATATCCTAAGTCACAATGAAAATTATGCTCAATGGAAAGCTGCTGACCGCATCTTCCGAGCAACTCCCTTAAAAGTTCTTCCTTCTTAGTTTCTTCATCTGGGGAACAGGAATTGAATGCATGAGTCAACATAGCAGCACGTTTTGTTTTTTGTTTAAGGTCGGGAGTACCTCTTACATATGTTATTTTTTCTTTGTTTTCCACAACAATTCACCTAGCTTTTTGAATTTTTATCTATCTTATCATACTGCCCAGAATGGATGCTTGCGATTAATAAAGATGAAAGAGCCATTGGTTGAATGTAAACCGTGCAGTTAGTGCATCTTCTGTCATTAAGAAGTGGATTACATGCGAATAATACATAATCTTTTTTTATAGCAAAAATTAAAATTTTATCAAGACAATATGACAAGTGAAGGTCTAGAATGGATGTAATTGATATTTAAAACTTAATAGCTTGAGAAGGAGGCTGCATATGAAACAAAACCAAACTGCCATTTTATTAGTTATATCTATCATCGCTATTTCTTTCGCGGCCATCTTCGTCAAATGGTCAGACGCACCAGCTACGATTTTAAGTATGAACCGTATGTATCTGGCATGTCTTTTATTGCTTCCGATTGTGTGGATAAAGCGAAAAGAGTTCAAGAAGATTGGAAGGAAAGAAGCGTTGGCTTTCGTATTGTCAGGAGCCTGTCTAGCAGCACATTTCGCCCTATGGTTTAGTTCTTTAAAACTAACGACAGTGGCAAGCTCTACTATCATTCTTTCTCTCCAGCCGATTGTCGCAATGATAGGGGGATTCTTACTTTATAAAGAGAGAGCGTCTAAAGCTGTCATTATCACTATCTGTATTTCCATCATTGGTGTAGTGATGGTCGGGTGGGGAGACTTTGGATTACAGACACCATCCGTTCTGATTGGAGATCTTTTATCCTTTCTATGTGTAATTGCTGTTGTCGGTTATTTATTAATCGGACAGAACAATGTAAAAAAAGTATCACATTGGATATACAGCTTTTGTGTATTCCTTTCAGCTGCTGTTTGGCTCAACATCTACAATCTAGTGACCGGGGTGCCTGTTCGCGGTTATGATTTCGATGAGTGGAAGATATTCTTACTGTTAGCTATATTCCCGACAGTAGCGCATGTCATATTCAATATGCTCTTGAACTATGTGAATTCGACTACGATTTCGATGAGTGTATTGGGAGAACCAGTAGGTGCAACACTTCTGGCGGTCTGGTTACTAGGGGAGAAATTAAGTACGCTGCAGATTATTGGAGGAGCTATTGCATTGCTTGGAGTCCTTATGTTTTTGATTCGGCAGAATAGTGAGTATCGTGTTGTGGAAGAAAGTAAACAGGAAGTACGTTAACAGATAATAAAAGAGAGGAAGCACTCATGCAAATGAGTTTGCTTCCTCTTTATTTGTCTTCGTTAATAGGTAACAATACTAAGACTAAGGAGATAGTTTTCAAATTTAAGTTTCATAGGGAAATTCACTAGATTACAAATTGACAAATATATCTAGTTAGTGTTTAAATAGCATTAGATATTGAGTCATCTGATGACTAGATGATTAGATGTCAATAAAAGGAAGGGTGGTTAAAGTTGATATAGATTTTTTTTACCTCCTCAAAAAGAAAATCTTTCTGATTGAAGTTTTTAGAAGGAACTATGTACATTTCTCTCCTGACCCCTTAGATGAATTTGTCACACACAGTTTTCATCTTAACTTCTTGGATTAATACAGCATTGCTATGAAAGAGTCAGCAGTACTTTATATTTTTCTGCCCCTAGAAGAAGGTTACTCCTATTTGTATATCCAAACACCACGATGAATTTGACTATTATAAGTTAGTTAAAAAGATCATTGATACTTAAAATGATAACGCTTGCAATGAGTTTTTTTATGATAATGCTACAATATTTGGAAGGAGAAAATTTATGGAAATTACTACTAAGAAGTATCAAATGTTCATTGATGGAGAATTTGTAAACTCTAGTTCCCAGGAAACACTCGATGTTGTGAATCCTGCAACCGAGGAAATTATTTCAGAGATTCCTCGAGGAACTATAGGAGATGTAAGAGCAGCAATTGACTCTGCTAAGCGTGCTCAAAAAAAATGGAAGAAAACTCCCGCTTTTGAAAGAGGAAATTACTTATTAGAGATCTCCAAAGAAATACGCAAAAATGAAGATGTTTTAGCACGTACCATTTCAGAGGAAATGGGAAAAACACTGGCCTTAGCTAGAACAGAGGTAAACTTTACAGCCGATTACATTGATTATATGGCTGGATGGGCGAGACGCTATGAAGGTGAGATTGTTCAAAGTGATCGTCCTAATGAACAAATATTTGTTCATAAAGAACCGATTGGGGTTATCGCTGGTATCTTACCATGGAATTTCCCATTTTTCCTGGTTGCTCGTAAAGCAGCTCCTGCTTTGGTCACAGGGAATACAATTGTTTTGAAGCCAAGTGATTTATCTCCTAATAATGCTTTAGAGTTTGCAAAGATTATAGAAAAGGTTGGTTTGCCTAAAGGCGTTATTAATATCGTGACCGGCAGCGGTCGTACAATTGGTCAGGAAATGGCGAAACATGAAGATATAGGGATGGTCAGCTTAACGGGAAGTTATAATGCTGGAGCTGCCGTTATGCGCGCTGCTGCAGAAAATATCACAAAGGTATCTTTGGAATTGGGAGGAAAAGCTCCTGCTATTGTTATGGATGATGCTGATATTGATTTGGCGGTACGTTCCGTTATCGATTCTCGTATCATTAACACAGGGCAAGTATGTAACTGTACAGAGCGTGTATATGTTCATGAAAGCATCGCAGAAGAGTTTATCTCCAAAGTAACAAAAGCAATGTCAGAAGTAAGATATGGTGACCCTTTAGTTGATGGAGATATTGATATGGGTCCTCTTATTAGTAAAGATGCGCTTGAATCTGTAGACCAAATGGTTCAAGAAGCAGTGGCTGACGGTGCAAAGCTAGTGACAGGTGGTAAGCCTTCTGCGAGAGAGAAAGGTTATTTCTATGAACCAACTGTTCTTGTAAATGTAAATAATGAGATGAATATCATGCAGCAAGAAATCTTTGGTCCAGTTCTTCCAATTGCCACATTTAAAGATTTAGACGATGCTCTTAAACTGGCAAATGATTGTGAGTTCGGGCTAACGTCTTCTATCTATACACAAAACCTGGATGTAACAATGCGTGCAAGCAAGGAATTGGAATTTGGCGAAACATATGTTAATCGTGAAAACTTTGAAGCAATACAAGGCTTTCATGCTGGATGGAAAAAGTCCGGTATCGGCGGTGCTGATGGAAAACACGGGTTAGATGAGTATCTGCAAACACATGTTGTGTATCTTCAATATAACCAAGAAAAGAAATAATGTTCTAAAACGTAGAAAGTCATCTAGAAGCTTCTCATCTACCGCAAGAATTGCTCTAACAGAGTGTAGAGACAATTCGCGACGTCTGTATAGCGGAGGAAAAGTACAAGAGGTCAACTCACACATAGTTGAATGAGCAATCACAAGGATTCACCATTCTCTCAAAAAATAAATGGAGGTCATAGAAATGGCTAATCGTTTTATCTTAAATGAAACTAGTTACCATGGTGCTGGAGCTATTAACGAAATCGTTGGTGAAGTTCAAAACCGCAGATTCCAAAAAGCATTGATTGTTACGGATGCTGATTTAGTTAAGTTCGGTGTAGTTAAAAAGGTAACTGATTTACTAGATGACGCTAACTTGCCTTACGACATCTTTGACCAAGTGAAAGCTAATCCAACTGTTGCTATTGTCAAAGCTGGTGTGGATGCCTTCAAGCATGCTGATGCTGACTATATTATCGCTATAGGCGGAGGTTCTCCTCAAGATACGGGTAAAGGCATTGGTATTATCATCAATAATCCGGAATTTGCTGATGTTGTTTCCTTGGAAGGTACGGCCCCGACTAAGAATAAAGCCGTTCCGATGATTGCTGTAGCTACTACAGCAGGTACAGCTGCTGAAACTACAATCAACTACGTTATCACCGATGAAGAGAAACGCCGGAAGTTCGTTTGTGTCGACCCGCACGATATTCCAATCGTTGCAGTTGTTGATCCTAACATGATGTCCTCCATGCCGCATGGATTGTCTGCTGCCACTGGGATGGATGCGCTGACACATGCTATCGAAGGATATACTACACAAGCTGCTTGGGAGCTTGCTGATACGTTAAACTTAAAGGCCATTGAATTGATTTCCCGCTCACTACGAGATGCTGTCAATAACGATCCTAAGGGACGAGAAGACATGGCTCTCGGTCAATATATGACAGGTATGGCTTTCTCTAACGTAGGTCTTGGCGTGGTTCATGGTATGGCTCATCCATTAGGTGCCTTCTATAATACACCTCACGGTATTGCTAATGCAGTACTGCTACCATATGTTTTGGAATTCAACAAAGATTACACAGGTGAAAAGTTTAAGGAAATAGCTCGTGCTATGGGTGTTGAAGGTGTTGACGACATGACGCAAGACGAATACCGTCAGGCTGCAATCGAGGCTGTCCGTCAATTATCCATTGATCTTAACATACCACAAACATTGGACGAAATCGGCGTAAAAGAGGAAGATCTTGATGCTTTAGCAGACGCTGCTATGGCTGATGTGTGTACTGGTGGTAATCCACGTCCATGTACAAAAGAGTTGATTCTTGAAGTTTATAAAACTGCCTTCTCACAAATTCCTATTAAAAATAATTAAGTCCTGAAGCTTTTAAAATAAAATGCTAGAGGTTGGGAAATATAATTATTGACCTTTACTTTGATAAAGAAAAGGTATACGTAAACTCAAACGTTTACGTATACCTTTATTTTGTAGGGAAATCAAAATGTAGCTAATTGCAGCTAATGATTTTCCTATAAGCCAATGTTCCTTAAGGAAGCACATGTACCTTTAATTTTGTAAATACGGAATGTTTAAGATAAATCTTCATGCTCACTTTGTTTTTTTGCTAACATGTCCACTATAATTCTCTTTTGTTCCAGAAATTCCATTTTGCTCGTCCTGCTTAGAAATTGTGCTTGTATTTGTTGTTCTAAAAAAAATGGCATTTCTTAATTCTTGTTCATCAATATGCATTATGTCACCTACTTAGGCTTATAGTTAAACAGTAGTCTTTCCATTCTCATAAAGCAAATTCATTATAAGTCTAGAACTCGTTAAATAGAGAGTAAGTAATGAAGCAGACCATGCGATTTCTTATTGTGGGCTTACCAAGTTAGCATCATAGAAAATCTTACATCTTTCAACAGTCTTCTTATATAATAAGACTTTGTTTAGATTAATTAAATAAAGATGAATATTAGTTATAAAAATCGTTGACACGCCACTCTTGCAAATGATAGATTAATAATAACTACAAGCGAATATTCAAAGGGGAGTAGCTTACAGCTAAGTCGACATATACGTGAAAGGAATTTCACCGGCTTATCTGGCAACAGTAATGTTGTTTGCGAGACCTTTGCCATTATTTTGGTAAAGGATTTCCTATTCAAGAAAACTTTATCAAAGGATAAAGTTTTTTTTATTGCCTGAAATTATGCTTGTAAAAATCATTGGAGGTGAATCCCTTTTTAGGGATAGAATTTGGATACTTTTGTCGTTTTGAATTTAGTGTTATTAGTAGTCTTTATATTACTGACAGCTTTCTTCGTAGGAGCAGAATTTGCTGTCGTAAAACTAAGGATGTCACGTATCGAACAAATGGTTGCTGAGGGAAATAAGAGTGCAATCATTGCGAAAAAAGTTGCCAATAACTTGGATTATTACCTTTCTGCATGTCAATTAGGTATAACAGTTACAGCTTTGGCTTTAGGAGCATTGAGTAAGCCGACAGTAAAGGAACTTCTATATCCAGTATTCTCGTACTTTGGTACCTCTGAGTCGTTAACCGATGTTCTATCTTACGCAATATCACTAGCCCTTGTTACGTTCTTACACGTAGTAATAGGGGAATTAGCACCAAAAACACTTGCTATTCAATACACAGAAAGAGTAACCCTGATTCTGGCTAGACCTTTATATTGGTTTGGAAAAATCATGGCACCCCTTATTTTCTTCCTTAATGGTTCCTCAAGAGTATTCTTGAAAATGTTTGGAGTAAAACCTGCTAGTGAACAACATGCCCATTCAGAAGAAGAATTGCGTATAATTATGGCGCAAAGCTATAAAAGTGGTGAAATTAACGAAACTGAGTTCAACTATATGCAAAATATATTTAAATTCAATGATCGTGATGTGAAAGACATCATGGTACCAAGACCTCAGATAATCTCTATCTCAAATGATATGGACAGAGATGAGATAAGAGCTGTAATTAATGAGCACCAATTTACACGATACCTCGTTACGGATGCTGGTAATAAAGATAAAATCTTAGGTTTTATCAACGTAAAAGAAATGCTTACTGATTTTGTTGTAAATGGCAGAAAACCTTTAGAACAGTTTATTCATGATGTTCCAACTATTCATGAATCCACAACGCTGCATGAAGCCTTGCTTACTATGCAGTCAAATCGTGTCCACATTGCTCAAGTTGTCGATGAATACGGTGGAACAGCAGGAATGCTGACAATGGAGGATATTTTAGAGGAGATTGTAGGCGAAATTCATGATGAATTTGATGATAATGAAGTACCACATATCCAAAAGATAAATGAAACAACGTACAAGCTAAATGGACGTGTGTTGCTTGATGAATTAGAGGCTGCCTTTGGGTTGCGATTCATTGACGAAGATAAAATGGAAGTTGATACAATAGCCGGTTGGCTTATTAGAAATAGTAATGAAGTTAAAGTGATGACCGAATTAGAAGCGCATGGCCATAAATGGACTGTGATGGAGATGGATAATCATCAGATTATTAATATAAAAATGAAGAAATTAACTTCCAAATCGAATCACGAAAACATGGTGTCTTCAGGAATATAATTTAGAAAATCCCTCCCAAGCTTTCTTGAGAGGGATTTTTTATCACAAGTAAATCTGTTTTTTATATCTACGTTTTCTGTTTCATCGGATAAAAATTTAACAATTTAGCTACTTACTTATTTGGTCAATAAAAAGCGGAGTAAATACCTTACCATGGGTTGTAAATTTCATATGAAGGTTATAGAAACTAAACTTTTGTTTTCTTACTTTTACGAACGCTTTGTTAGCTGTTGGAGGACTATTTATTCCGAAGGCTCTAAAAGCTTATATCTTAGATGATTGTTAAAATGAGTAAAAGTAAAAAGCAGCCGATAATACAATTGAATTATTAATCCCAATAAAGTACTAATTATAGAAAGTAAAAGGATAATGTATGAAACCATTTAGTATAAAAATTGAGTCACAATATTGGCTATCTGATGAAAAAGAAGACTTATGCTCACATGGAGAGATACATCTAGAGATAGGCGGTGCTAAAATAACCAGCGCTGGTGTAAAAGAAGAATGGGGAATCAGTGAATCCGCGCTAGCTTTACTTCGTACACTAGATGCGGATTATATAAGTAATCCAGACTGCGAGGAAGGATTGATCCTCCATGGATGTGGGGCGATGCTAATGTCTGGATGTCCAATCTCTATTCACTGGTCAGTCCAACACAAAGAAGGCGCAGTATTTCTGTCAGACTTCGTTAAATTCACAAGCACTGATCTGACAGAAGGAAAAATCGAATATCCGGATTTAAGTGTATCTGTAAAAAAGGCTTTGTATGAACAAGAGATCTTACAATTTGCAAAACAAGCTAAAGCATTATTTGAAAGCTCGAAGGCGAAAGAGATAGAAGACGAATACGACCAAGATATGTATACAGACTTTTGGAAGGAATACGACCACTTTCTGCAAAAGTATTCAGCATACTAAATTGTTATACTCAAAGCTTGCGTGTTATACCCTGATGATATGTACAATACTCCTATCAAACTTTTCCGAAAACGGGAAAGAGGAGCAGGAGGAGTCAACATGGCGAAAACAGGAACAGATTTAGTAAAACGAGGTATGGCGGAAATGCAAAAGGGTGGCGTCATCATGGATGTAGTGAATGCGGAGCAGGCAAAGATTGCTGAGGAAGCTGGTGCAGTAGCGGTTATGGCACTTGAGCGTGTGCCTTCTGATATTCGTGCTGCTGGCGGTGTTGCGCGAATGGCGGATCCGACAATTACAGAAGAGGTATTGAATGCTGTTTCTATCCCGGTCATGGCTAAGGCTCGAATTGGACATATTGTGGAAGCGCGTGTGCTGGAAGCGATGGGTGTCGATTACATAGATGAAAGTGAAGTGCTGACACCAGCGGATGAAGAGTATCATTTGAACAAAAGTGAATTCACGGTACCGTTCGTCTGCGGAAGTCGCGATCTTGGCGAAGCTGCCCGCCGTATCGGAGAAGGTGCTTCTATGCTCCGGACGAAAGGAGAGCCAGGAACAGGTAATATCGTTGAAGCTGTACGTCATATGCGTAAGGTGCAGTCCCAAGTTCGCAAACTAATCTCTATGGATTTGAATGAAGTGATGACATTTGCCAAAGATCTTGGTGCACCATACGACGTATTACTTCAAATCCGTGAAGCTGGCAAGCTTCCGGTCGTAAACTTTGCTGCCGGCGGTGTAGCGACACCAGCAGATGCAGCACTAATGATGCAGCTTGGAGCTGATGGAGTCTTCGTTGGTTCTGGTATTTTTAAATCTGATAACCCAGCAAAATTCGCAAAAGCGATCGTTGAGGCAACAACGCATTATCAGGATTATAAGCTGATTGCAGAACTATCAAAAGGACTGGGTACACCGATGAAAGGTATCGACATCGCGAGCCTATCACCAGAAAACAGAATGCAGGAACGCGGCTGGTAAGGTAAGGGAAGGAGAGAACTGCTCGATGAAAATTGGTGTTTTAGCACTTCAAGGTGCAGTGCAGGAGCATGCACGGACAGTAGAAGCGGTTGGAGCAGAAGCAATCCTAGTCAAACGGGTGGAGCAGCTGGCAGAATTGAATGGATTGATTCTCCCAGGCGGTGAGAGTACTGCGATGCGCAGACTAATTGATCGCTATGATTTCCTGGAGCCGTTAAAAGCTTTTGGTGCGGCTGGAAAGCCGATATTTGGTACGTGTGCAGGCATGATTCTGCTGGCAAAACGCATTAACAACCAGGAGACGAGTCATCTTGGTTTGATGGATGTGACAGTAGAACGAAATGCTTTTGGCCGTCAGGTGGATAGCTTTGAAACAGATCTTGAAATCAAAGGAGTGGCACAGGATTTCCCTGCTGTATTTATCCGGGCGCCTTATATTCTTGAGGCAGGACCAGAAGTTGAAGTGCTTAGTGAAGATACAGGCCGGATTGTAGCGGCAAGAGATGGGCACTACTTGGCGACTGCATTTCATCCGGAGCTTACTGCAGATACTCGGTTGATAGGTTATTTCGTTGAAATGGTAAAAAATACTGCTGTATAAGCTTAATAGTATTCACAAAAAAAAGAAGATCATTTGGTGATCTTCTTTTTTTGTATGTTATGTGGTTTATTTTCCCTTTGTATCTCCAATTCGTATCTCTTGCAATCTATTCTGCTGTGTATTATATTTTTTCTCGTTGAATATTTGATACGTCAACTAATTGTATGCAATTGAATGAATCATCTCATTATTGCAAAGGAGAGTTTAAGATGGAGAACTATCAAGACCTTTTGATGAAACAGCGTACTTTCTTCAGAAGCGGACAAACGAAGGAAGTACAATTTCGTATAGATACACTAAATAGATTGAAAGATTTAATCCAAAAGCATGAACAAAACATTCTGGACGCAGTGAAGCAGGACTTGAACAAATCTGAAATGGAAGCTAAACGTGCCGAGGTTGGTCTTGTTTTAGCTGAAATTAACTTCACTTTAGAGAATCTGGAGTCATGGGCAGAAACAAAGGAAGTGCCTACAGCAGCTTCTCATGAAGGAGCAAAAAGCTTCATCAAGCCAGAACCTTATGGATCTGCGCTAGTAATTGCACCATGGAACTACCCATTCCAGCTGGCAGTATCCCCATTGGTAGGGGCGATTGCAGGAGGGAATACCGCTGTATTGAAACCATCTGAATTGACGCCCAAAACGTCAGCAATACTCTCAACAATCATCAATGATAACTTCCCGGAAGAATATTTGAGTGTTGTTGAAGGGGAAGTAGAAACAAGTACTGCACTTCTTAAAGAAGACTTTGACTACATCTTTTTCACAGGAAGCACTGGCGTCGGTAAAATCGTGGCAGAAGCTGCAGCTAAGCATTTGACGCCTATGACATTGGAGCTTGGTGGTAAAAGTCCGACGATCGTCCATAAGGATGCGAATTTGGATGAAGCAGCTTTGCGAATTGCTCGCGGCAAATTTGCCAATGCCGGGCAGACATGTGTTGCACCGGATTACCTTCTTGTTCATAGCAGTGTGAAAGAAACATTGTTGGAAAAACTGAAAGAAGTCATCACTGCAACGTACGGAGAAAACATCGTTCAAAATCCTAACTTTGGGCATGTGGTAAGTGAAAGACATTTTGATCGTCTTGCAGGCTTCTTGAATAACGGAACAATTGCAGCAGGCGGACAATCCGACCGTTCTCAGCTTATTATTGAACCAACAATTCTTGATTCTATTTCGTGGGACGATCCAATTATGCAGGATGAAATCTTTGGACCGATCTTACCGGTTATCACATATGACGATCCAACTGACATGGTAGATCGAATCGTGAAACGACCTAAACCACTTGCACTTTATCTGTTCTCGGAAGATGAAAGTTTTCAGGATGAAATCTTAAACAGCATTTCATTTGGCGGTGGCGCAATCAACGATACAATCAGCCATATGACTTCTCACTATCTTCCATTCGGAGGAGTCGGTGCAAGCGGTATGGGAGCATATCACGGTAAAGCAAGCTTTGATACTTTTTCTCATTATAAGAGCATCCTGAAGCGCACAAATAAATAAATGTAAAGAGGAATCAGTCCCTTTAGGACAGATTCCTCTTTTTTGTCTATATACTATTCTTTGGGTTTTAAATCCTCAATAGAATCTGCTTCAACGTAGCTTGGGACAACCAAACCTAATTTTGCGCCTTCTAGATTAGCACCTAAGTCTACTAATTGATCTTTATATTCATTATACAAATCTCCATGAGTAGTTGGCAGCCATCCGCCTAACGTGGCATCAGCTTCTCCTGTAGCGACTGACTGCCACATTATAGCTATGTCTACAGGAGTGATAGTGACTTCATATCCCAAATCTTCAAATACGTGTTTCAAGACATTCGTTGATGCTAGCTCTGTATCCTGCTCCGTGTATGTAAGGCTGATTTCCTGCCCGTTTCCTTCAGCAACTCCATTAGTCCATTCAGCAACTCTGTCTGGGTTATCTTCTATCCAATTACGAGCAGCTGCTTCGGGGTCACCTTCTTCACTCGCTTCCAGCATGACAGATTCTATTTCTTCCACTGACCATTTAAATTGATCCAGCAACTTGTATGCATCGGGATTATCTTTTTCTAACCCCTCACGCGCCATTGTACTGATGTGTTCCGTTTCGCCGAGCGCTTTTTTTGGATCCTCCAAATATTTCAAATCATATTTAGCAAACATCCAATGTGGTGTCCATCCTGTAATTATAATGGGGTCTTCATCTCTAATAGCATTATCAAGGGCGATTGCCATTGGACCAGTAGAAGATGGTAATAATGTCCAACCTTCCAGTGAATCATATTCATCTAGCGCTCTATCAGCTGCTTGCATAATTCCCGCGCCTGATTCGATTCCGCTAATAGTGTAGTTAACATTTTCACTAAAATCATCGCCGTTTGAATCATCGTTACTGCAACCTGCAGCTACAAGTAGAGATGATAAACCAATAGCTGCTATGCTGTGCTTTAATTTCCTCATAGTGTGATTCCCCTTATGTATGTAGGATAATAAGTTACTAGCTAGAAAATATGTACGTTAAGTCATAAGTGAAGAGTTATTATTCAGTCTGATTGTAAAATGAATAAGTCCTTAATAATTTTCCTAATACTACAACGGTTAAACATCATTCTTAAGCCCTCTGCAATAATGAAATATGCGTGGTTCTTTGATGGGCACGCGATAACAGGAATAATAGAAATATAGTAAATAAAAGAGGAGTCAGCCTCATTGAACTGACTCCTCATTTCTATGGTTAATAAATATTGAAGAAATAGGCAACTTCACCCTTTAGCTTTATCTTTTAACTTCTTAGCTAACCGCATAGCGATGAACTGAGGAATTAAAAATAAAACACTAGCAAAAATTAATAGCTGATTTGGAGTTAGAGGCTTAAAATAGCCGCCCCAGTCTTCATTCCATGACATTTCATTAATGAAATAAAATGATATTATTACCGATAATATATTACCAATAAGTAGATAGATTGGATGACTAAAAAGTTTCCCGAAAAAAGGAAGAAGTAAAGTCGCCACAAGCATAATTAAATACCCAAGCATAGAGCGATAAGTAAAATCTTGATACATGGAATTATAAACATAAGGAAAACAATATAAACAAACTATCAGAATACCAACTACTGCTTTTTTCATATTCTCACTCACTTTGTGTCTCATAATGTATATTAAATTTATTGAATATCATATTATATCATTTATGTAATCATCTGGTAATAAGTTGAAACTTGTAATATCCTTTCTACGTATAAAAGAGAAAAGATAAAGGGAGTGGCATACATGCGTGAAAGAGGTTGTGTAAAATGCGGCGGTACGGAGGTTTCACAAAAGGAAGTTGCGATGACAGGGACTGGTCTATCAAAATTATTTGATGTACAGCACAATCAATTTTTGGTGATTTCGTGTACACAATGTGGTTATTCGGAATTTTATAATAAGCAATCCTCAGAAGGCAGTAATATTTTGGATCTATTTCTTGGTTAAAAGCTATCCGATTCGGATAGCTTTTTGTTACCAAAGGAACAGGGGCTACTCTCGTCTTGTTTTTAAAAAGTAGGTGAAGAAGAGCTTGCAGGCTGCATTGCCTGCATAATATCGCAGAGAATCATAACGCCTTCGCGTAATAGCTTTTCATTTGCATAGGAGTAGCTGAGGCGGAATGTACTATGCTCATTCTCAATAGCAAAGCAAGCCGAACCTGTTAGGAAGGAGACATGCCGCTTATTAGCTTCATATAAAAGGACGTTACTATCCAGCCAAGCGGGCAGCTGAATCCAGACATTCAAGCCGCCCTTCGGAATATGCCATGTAACGCCAGATGGTGCCTGTTCTGTCAGTATTGCCAGAACGGTATCCCGACGACTCTTTAAGGCAGCTCGCAGTCGTTTTAAATGCTGTTCCATTTTAGTGGAATCCACTAATGGAAGAATTACCTTTTGAGGCAGAAGCGGACTGCCGAGATCCATGTTTGCTTTTGCTGCATACAGCCGCTTAAAAATTGATCCTGATGCTGCTATAAGACCGATTCGGCATCCAGGTGCGATTGTTTTGCTCAAACCTTTTAAGTAAATAACATGCCCTGTTTTATCCATACTCTTGATAGGCAGCGGGGGCTTGCGGTCAAAATAGATATCGCTGAAAGGATCATCCTCCATGATCAAACAATGATGGCTTTCGGCGATATCGAGCAGCACTTTACGACGCTGCAGCGGCATGATAGTGCCGGTCGGATTATGGAATGTCGGAGTTGTATAAATTAGCTTTGGTTTATGTTTTTCACACAAACTATGCAGCATATCTACTCGCATGCCATCTTCATCAACTGGAACTGTAAGGATTGTTGCACCGCGGCTGCGGAAGACATCAATGGCACCTGGATAAGTTGGTGCTTCCATAATGACAACATCACCATGCCCGATAAATGTACGAGCGACAAGGTCAATACCTTGCTGGGATCCGCTTGTGATGAGAAGATTTTCTGGCGTAGTGGTAATTTTGGATTTCTCCATGTTTTGTACCATTTTCTCGCGTAATGCCAGGTCTCCTTGAATGCCGCCATACTGCGAAAGAATACGAGGATTTTGCATGAATACTTGTGCAATCAGCTGATCCATATATTGATTCGGGAATAATGCCGGATCAATCATCGAAGAGGAGAAATGGTAACTTGCATCCGAATCCTGAAAACGAGCATATTGGGAACGGTGCAAATAATCGGGAATGCTCAGCTGCCAGTCAAAATCATGTCCTGTTTTACTAGGTTCGGAATGTTGCTGAGTTTTTACATACGTGCCTTTACCTTTGCTCAATTCCAGGAATCCATCTTCTTCAAGCTGTTTGTACGCCTTCATCACAGTTACAAGACTAACCTCGATATCCTTTGCAAGCTGTCTGACTGTAGGTAGTTTCGTACCGCCTGTTAGTAGACCAGATCGGATTTTATCGACGAAAGAAACATATATTTGCTTAGAAAGCGGAATAGCTTCATTTTTATTAATAGTAATCATCTATACTGCTCCTATGTGTTATAGCTTGTTATAGTGTGCTGTTAGTATAGCATGTTTCCAGTATAGTAGGTGATAGATGAACGAAGGAATGGGTGGATTAATATGACAGAAAAACACTATCTTGTTGCTAATAAAAGACTTCAGCAAGGGGAATATGGCAGTAATCCAATGTGGGTTCTTGCTGAAGAAATAGGTGAAAACGAGCTGAGAAAAGTCTATTTTAGACAGATGCATGAGATCAAGGGCCAGAAATACTGGCTTATATATAAGACCAAAGATGATTATCTTGGTATTACGATTGAGCGCAGGAGGGATCTCACTATACCGCATGTTACAAATAAGTTTGTATATGAATTAGATTGTCCTGATGAAAGGCTTGCTTATGAAGCTCTTTTCCGATTTGTAGAGGAGCGGCTATGGGTTGGGGAGAAGATAGAGTTGTACTCTTGTTATGATGGTGAGGAAGATGCTGCCCGCCGTACAGCTTGTGATACAGTGATTCATTTGGATTCTGGTCTATACATAACTGGAGGAGCAACTTTTCCAATCAGCAAGGAAAATCAGGTAGCTGATCTGGCTCGAAAATTCAGGTGGTGTGAACGGCAGTATGTTGTGATACAACGTTGATAGAATTATTTTTTATAAGTGATTGCATGCATTGTATTCAGACTTAATAAATGATCGGCTATAGCTGTTATAGCCTGAGCTTCATCTGTCCCATCTGCTGTCACTTTAAAGCAACTGTGTGTACTAATACCAAGATTCATGACCTGCATGATACATTCAGGAACATTTTTTAAATAAACGGATTGCCCTTTATACAAAATATTTATACTGGAAGAGAAACTTCCCGCAATGCTGACCAATCCAGCAGCATGCCGCGCAAATCCGGTTTCAATTGTGACATAAAAGTTTTTTTTAAGCATTATCAGTGACTCCTATAAAATAGTAAATGATAGTCAGAGCCCAAAGAAAGGGCTCTGATAATCCTTTGATCTTACAAACCTGTTCTTTTCTCGAGCTCTTCTGGGTAGCGTTCTCCCATCAGTTCAATTTTTGAAGCTGCTGTATCAATTTGGTTTAATTCATCGGCAGATAAATCAATAGCTGCAGCTCCCAGATTTTCAGTCAGTCGTTCTCTTTTGGTGGTACCTGGAATCGGTACGATCCAGTCATTTTGTGCCAAAAGCCAAGCGAGCGCGATTTGCGCCGGAGTAGCATTCTTTTGCCGAGCTACATCTTCCAGCAGTTCCACCATAGATTGATTTGCTTCCAATGCTTCTGGTGTAAATCGCGGCAGAATGTTGCGCAGGTCATTTTCGGCAAATGTGCTATCAGCTTTGAATCGGCCAGTTAGGTATCCTTTGCCTAAAGGACTGAATGGGACGAATCCAATCCCGAGTTCTTCCAGAGTTGGCAGCAATGCTTCTTCAGGACGTCGCCACCATAGGGAATATTCACTTTGGACTGCTGCCAGCGGATGTACACCATGTGCTCGGCGGATTGTTTGAACGCCTGCTTCTGACAATCCCCAATGCTTTACTTTACCTTCCTGAATCAAATCCTTCACAGCACCCGCTACTTCTTCGATTGGTACATCGGGATCGACGCGATGCTGATAATAGAGATCGATTGCATCTATTTTAAGGCGCTTAAGAGACTGTTCTACCAATTGTTTAATATGTTCCGGATGACTGTTCATACCGGCTTGTTTGCCATCCTGAATATTGAAACCAAATTTCGTGACGATTACGATATGATTTAGATAAGGAAGTAATGCTTCTCCGACAAGTTCTTCATTTATATATGGACCATATACTTCTGCTGTATCAAAGAAAGTCACATCTTGTTCCACTGCATTTCTTATAACAGCAATCATCTCATTTCGGTCAGATGCGGGACCATATCCATAACTCATTCCCATACAGCCCAGTCCAATAGCTGAAATTTCAATACCGCTATTTCCAAGTTTGCGCTTCTGCAATGTATATCTTCCTTTCCTAACTCGTATTTATCTGCTTTATTATGCAGTGAATAAGCATAGAAGCGTTATCCAATTCGTATCATTTACATGCCTAATAGTGTCACTAGTACCGATAAGGAAAAGAAATGATTTATACTATTACAAAGATGAAGTGGAAAAGGAGGAGGTTTTATGACGGATGCTACGTCAGAAAAGCAAACAACACTTGCCGAAGTGATCAATAAATTTGCACCAAGAGAGGGTATTTGCGAAACCAATATACCATCATTGTTTTTCATTCATCATACGAGTACTTACGGGCCGGTACACAGAGTCTATAAACCTTCTGTTTGCATTATTGTGCAAGGTGAAAAGGAAATTCTTTTAGGTCAGGAACGCTTTCTTTATGGTCCGAATCATTATCTGGTAGCATCGGTTGATCTGCCTGTATCCGGTCAAATTTTGGAAGCCTCTGGTTCTGCTCCTTATTTGGCTTTGAAACTGGAATTTACACCAGCTGAAATATTGGAGGTAATGGAGGAGGCTGCTATACATTTCGATTTTGGAGAAGATCCAAAGCGAGGTATGTACGTGAATGAAATTGAAGCATCAATATTGGATGTGGCTGTCCGACTCGCTAATTTGCTGGAGAAGCCAGAGGATATCCCTGTACTTGCGCCTTTAATTAAGAAAGAAATCCTTTATCGCGTACTTCAAGGAAAACATGGCAGTACTCTGGCCCAAATGGCCGTTCAAGGCAGTTACACTCAGCGTATTCGTGATGTGATTGACCATATAAGAAGTCATTATGATCAATCCTTCCGAATAGAGGAGCTTGCTGAAATAGCAGGAATGAGTGTATCATCGCTTCATCGGCATTTCAGGGAAGTTACGGCTATGAGCCCAATCCAGTTTCAGAAGCAAATAAGGCTTCAGGAAGCGCGGCAGCTTTTGTTATATGAAGATGCAGATACTACAGATGCGGCATTGCGAGTAGGGTACGAAAGTGTCTCGCATTTTAGCAGGGAGTATGCAAGGATGTATGGTTTTCCTCCACGCACGGATGTCAATCGACTTAAAGAGGATTGGATAGAATCAGTCAAAGATTAAGGTTATTGATATAATTTATATACTAAAAGAGAAAGGCTGCTGCCCTTTCTCTTTTTTTCATTGCTTCAAAGCTGAACTTGGGAGGACATCGGTTATCATTGCCGCAACAGAACGAGGGGACTCTTGCAAGTCATTCTTGAACCAATGGGTGATGATGCTGAACATACCGCCTGCTATGAATAACACCTCTGCCTGGCTCAGCTTCTTGCTAAAGACTGTATCAGCTTGTGAAAGGAGGTTAATTGCGTGCACAAAATAATCAAGCACCACGCCATGTGTATTAGCGTTTATTTGACGTTGCAGCGAAGTCGGGCTTGCAGCTATCCCTGCGATGATGTCTGTAATTACATCTTGTATATTGTCTTGAGGGTTTATATTAGAAAGCTGCTCAATAGCTTTTTTTATACCTGCTTCCACGGATGCATTTATTACATCATAAATTGTGTGATAGTACTTGTAAAAAGTAACCCTGGCAACTCCGGCTTTCTTGCAAATCTCCGTTATCGTGATATCTTCCAGATCGTTTTCTTCCAATAATTGATCTAAAGCTTCCATGATATATTGCTGCGAATACAAACTATCCTGTCTGGATTTCCTCAAAAGCTAACACTTCCCCTCGTTCTGTTCGTTTTATGTTCAATTTATCACATAATTATTGAAAGATATTAATACGTTAGTATACTTACAAATGTAAGTACAAACGTTAGCTTTAATGATGGAGCAAGTTTATCTGAACGTCACAGCAGAGTCAAATGCATTGTGATCTCAGCATCCTTCCTGCTAAACACGATTGTATGCAATTCACGACATTGGAGGAGATTAAAATCGCGAAACTTTTATATAGGTTAGGGAAATGGGCAGTAAATTATAAAAAGAGCGTGGTGTTCGGAGCGTTGGCTCTTCTTGTCGCCTTAGCTATCGTAACTGTTAGTTTAGGAACGGCATTTAACGAAGACTTGAGTATTCCGAATACGCCTGCTGAAGAAGCCAATGATTTGCTGAGAGAAGCATTCCCTGATTCAGAATCAGGAGCGCAAGTTCAGGTTGTATTCAAAGCATCGGATGATGAAACACTCGATTCCGAAGCATCTAATAAAGTTATTACAGATATGCTAAATAGTATTCAAGAAGATGATTCGGATGTTGTCGCAGTTGCAACACCAGTTCAGCTTCAGAATCTAAATGAAGATAAAACGGTTGGTTACGGAACTGTTGCGTTTAAAGATGAAGCAGCAGAAGTATCACAGAAGTCAATCGATAATGTGACGGAGAAAGTTGAAGAGACTCGCGATGCGGGAATTCAGACGGAACTAACTGGTGACGTAGAATTTTCCGGCATGCATTTGGGTGCTGGCGAGATCGTCGGAATCATTGTTGCCTTCCTTGTGCTGGCGGTGACGTTCACTAGCTTCCTAGCAGCAGGTATGCCAATTCTATCTGCGTTGATTGGACTCGGAATTAGCTTGTTGACAATCGTGATCGGTTCCAACTTCTTTGAAATGCAAAACGTATCGTTGACTTTGGCGGCAATGCTCGGTATTGCGGTCGGAATTGATTACGCATTGTTCATCATGACACGATTCAGACAGCAGCTGGCTGAAGGTCATTCGGTTAAAGAATCAGTGGCAATAGCGACTGGTACTTCCGGAAGCGCTGTTGTATTCGCAGGCTTAACAGTTATTATTGGTCTCTTGGGTCTTGCAGTAACTGGAATTCCGTTCTTAACAGTAATGGGTGTAGCTGCTTCCATCAGTATTCTATTGTCTGTAATAGTATCGATTACGGTACTTCCAGCAGTTCTAGGGATGCTAGGGCACAGAATTGCACCTTCTAAAGGAAACCGATTCCTGAAGAAAATCACGGGTACAACAGAAGGGAAGCCTAGTAATAATAGATGGGGTAAATTTGTTACTACACGTCCATGGCTTGTTACGTTCCTTTCTGTAGCAATACTTTTGATTATTGCTATTCCATTCACTCATATGAATCTAGGCCTGCCGGATGATGGAACAGCCAAACAAGAAGATACAACAGAACGAAAAGCGTACGATATACAGGCAGATGCTTATGGTGAAGGCTTCCATTCTACTTTAGTAGTTGCAGCAAAAATTGATGCAGATGAGAATGCCGAAGAAGTCCAGCAGGATTTACAAGCTGTCAGCCAAGATATCAGTGAGCTTGATGATGTAAAAACTGTCACTCCAGCAATGCCGAATGAAGCTGGTGATGTATTTATCATCAGTGTGACACCGGAAACTGGGCCAAATGACCAGGAAACAAAAGATATCGTAAATGAAATCAGAGACTTGTCCAATGAAGATATGGAATTGCTTGTTACAGGTACTGCTGCCGTCAATATTGATATTGCACAGAAACTGAATGATGCACTACCAATTTTCGCATTGCTAATCGTAGGGCTTGCATATGTCCTTCTTGTATTAGTATTCAGATCGATTCTTCTGCCGCTTAAAGCAGTTTTAGGATTCCTGCTTTCTATCGGTGCAACATTAGGGTTTGTAACGTTTGTTGTTCAGGACGGGAACATGATCAACTTGTTCGGATTCCCAGGAGAAAGTCCGATACTTGCATTCCTGCCTATCATTGCGATTGGAATTCTATTCGGTTTGGCGATGGACTATGAAGTATTCCTCGTAAGCCGGATGAGGGAAATATATTCTCAAACTCGTGATCCAAAAGAAGCAATACTAGCAGGTATGCGAGATAGCGGTAAGGTCGTCGTTGCAGCTGGGTTGATCATGATGTCAGTATTCGTCGGCTTTATGGTTACACCTGATGCGATGATCAAATCAATCGGGATGGCGCTGACATTTGGTGTCCTATTTGATGCCTTTGTTGTTCGTATGACGATCGTGCCGGCTGTTATGTCCTTAATGGGCAATGCTGCTTGGTATATGCCGAAATGGCTCGATAAGATTCTACCGAACATTGACATAGAAGGAGAAGCACTTCTTCACGAGAAAGAAAAAGAAAGAAAATCAAGCTGAGTGTAAAAGAAAGAGACGTTCTCACGAGAGCGTCTTTTTTCTTATAACGAACAATGTTCATAAAGAGATTCTAAAAATCGTTACCTATCCTGTTAAAATGGAAGTGGGGAAGGAAGAATCTTTTACCGTCGTTTGTCCACAATATTTTGTAGAGCAAGTAGAAAGGAACTTTAATATGCAGTCACTGACACATGAAAATTTATCGCAGCTTAAAGAACTGAAAACAGAACTCACAAGATTTACCGCCGTATACAAATTCGCTCTGGATGAAGTGAATACGAAAATCAATATTTTAAAAGAAGAATTTTCTATTATTCATGAGTACAATCCGATAGAACACTGCAATTCCCGATTGAAATCTCCTGAAAGTATTTTAAAGAAGATATTTAAAAAGAATATAGATTTTTCATTAGATGCAATAAAGGAAAACATTAAAGATATTGCTGGAATCAGAATCACTTGTTCATTTAAATCAGATATCTATGCACTCTGCGATATGATCGAAAAACAGAAGGACATCGAGGTTATCGAACGAAAAGATTACATTAAAAACCCGAAGCCAAATGGCTACCAAAGTTTGCATCTCATCGTGAAAGTACCCGTATTTTTGTCAGATAGGGAAGAGAGCGTGTGTGTGGAGATTCAAATAAGAACAATCGCTATGGATTTTTGGGCGAGTCTGGAACACAAAATTTACTATAAATACGAGAAAGACATACCTAATCGACTGGCAAGCGAATTAAAAGCAGCTGCTGATTCTGCGTCAGCACTGGATGATAAGATGGAGAAAATCCATAATGAAGTAAAAGAGCTTAAGAATGAGAGCCTAAACGAGCAATTAGATGAAGTTCTCGACTTAAGCAGCTTGACAGCAACCCGAGACAAGATTATGCAGGGAATAATTCAGCAGCTAATAGACAAGCCGAAGAGATTAAACGAGCAATAAACTGTATTTACAATTTTAGCTTGTAAGGACACTATACACTTAAAGTTCTGTAATATATGAAAGAAAAAGGCTGGGACAAAAGTGTTTTAGCTAGATGAAAACCCGAACTATATTACAAATCTTCATACGAAGGTTTGCATAAGTTCGGGTTTTTAATTCGTACACTATACTAGCATAGGCGGAACACGGAGACTCCTTCGGGAACAGCGCGAGCTGAAGACCCCGCAGTGGTGAACTTTCCACGAGGAGGCTGAGGCCGTGCCCGTGGAAAGCGGAGTGTTCTGCCGAAGCGGCGTTCAAGAATAATATTCGGCTTTAAGAACTGAGTTTTTAGTTATGTCCCAGCCTCTTTTTTTTTTAGGATGCGATAGTTAGTTGTACATCAATGTTGCCTCGTGTTGCTCTGGAATAAGGGCAAGTTTGATGTGCCAGCTGAACCAGCTCTTCAGCTTGTTCTCTTGAAACACCTTTAAGCGTAATGACAAGCTCTACTTCAAGGCCAAATCCACCATCTGATTCTTTGCCGATCGCTACATGAGCGGTTATTTCAGTATGCTCTGGTTTTACACGTTTTTGTCTTGCAACAAGACCTAGTGCACTTTCAAAACATGCTGCATAACCTGCAGCAAAAAGCTGCTCTGGATTAGTACCGGCTTCGCCAGCACCTCCAAGCTCCTTAGGTGTACGTACATCAAGTTTCAATACGCCGTCTTCGGATGCAACATGACCATCGCGTCCTCCAACAGCAGTAACTGCAGTTGTGTATAAAGGTTTCATATCTCAATCGTCTCCTTTTTGTAATTTGGCGGTAATGCTATGCAGTTGATTCAGTAGGACATGGTACGTATCCTCATTTAGGTTAAGATCGCTCCAAATCTCTGCAACGGCACAGGCTGCGTCATCTTTTAATGTTTTTCCTTTTTCTGTAAGATCTACGTATACTCGACGTTCATCTGGCTTTTGACGTATTCTAAGTACCCATCCGGCTTCTTCTAGCCGTTTTATCATAGGTGTCAGTGTTCCAGAGTCGAGCTGCAGCTCGGCTCCAATCTCAGAGACTGTACGATGATCTTGATCCCAGAGAGCTGACAGTATGAGGTACTGCGGATAAGTTATCCCATGAGGAGCAAGTTTATCACGATAAGCTTTTGCAATTTCCTTTGAGGAAGCATACAAAGCAAAACATAGCTGCTTATCTAATGGCAGCGTCTCGATAGACAAGGAATGGCCATCCCCTTTCACTTTAAGTTGTGCACAATTTAATTGTATACAATTACAATGTTATAGCAACAAATAAGCTCATACATATTAATTTATTTTTTGGGCTCATCAAATTGAAAGCGTTTACATAAACTGCTGTAAATCTGCTGAGGAGGTACAGTCATGAGTAAAGTGAATCAGTTCCTGGAGGATAAGGTAATGCCTGTCGCTGCGAAGGTAGCGCAGCAGCGACATTTAAATGCACTCCGTGATGGACTTATTTTATCAATGCCGCTTATCATCATCGGTTCTTTCTTTTTAATTCTAGCCAATTTCCCGATTCAGCCGTATATGGATTTCCTTGCTGAACGGCCGCAGCTCAAGGAGAGTTTATTGTACCCATATCGCGGCACGTTTGAATTGATGACCTTGATTGCTGTATTTGGTATCGGCTATCGTTTGGCTGAGTCATATAAAGTGGATCCACTTGCTGCTGGAGCTGTATCTTTATCAGCATATTTCGTCGGCACACCATATGTAACGTATATCATCGGCAAGACACCTGAAGGCATTGATATTACCGAGACAGCTTATCAAACAGCGATGTTCACAAGCAAGGGGCTTTTTGTGGGGATGCTAATTGCGCTTCTGTGTACAGAAATATACAGATTTATCGTACAGCGTAATTTAGTCATCAAGCTGCCAGACGGTGTACCGCCGGCGGTCGCTCGTTCTTTTACAGCCTTGATACCAGGATTTTTTGCAATCATTGCTATCTGGGTCATCCGACTACTAGTGGAAAACGTAGGTTCCTTCGGTAGTATCCACAACGTCATAACTGTGTTGCTGCAAAAACCGCTCACATCCATCGGAACAAGTCTTGCAGGTACAATGATTATCTTCCTGTTAATTACATTGCTCTGGAGCACAGGTTTGCATGGAGCGACAATAGTCGGCGCTGTAACAGGACCGATTTGGCTGACATTAACAGCAGAGAACGCTAAATCCTTTGAGCTTGGCGAACCAGTGCAGCATATCGTAACAAATGAAATCAATGATATCGTCTTTATCGGAGGTTCCGGAACGACGCTTGGTCTGGTGTTAGCAATGCTGTTATTTGCGAAAAGTCAGCAGATGAAGCAGCTTGGAAGGCTGAGTATCGGGCCAGGTATATTCAATATCAATGAACCAGTACTATTCGGGATGCCTATTGTCATGAATCCACTCCTGATCGTACCCTTTATTTTCACACCGCTTGTCTCGGTGCTGATTACGTATCTTGCTATGGACTGGGGAATAGTTGCAAAGCCAATTGGAATTGTGCCTCCATGGACAATGCCGCCGATTTTGCAGGGTTATTTGATTACAGGAAGCATATCTGGGGCAATTTTGCAGATTGTCATTCTTGCCTTATCGTTCCTGATTTATTATCCATTTTTCAGGCTATGGGATAAACAAAAAGCAGCCGAAGAAAAAGCAGGAGGAGAAGAGCAGTAATCTGCTCTTCTTTCTACATAGAAAACCCTTAATCTAAAGAAGGTGTGAAAAGATAAGGATAGTGGAATGGTAACATAGGGAATCTTTCAATATAGAAAAATTGAAATTTTTGCAGGAAATAGCATAAACAATCGAGAAACAAATAGAAAAAGCTATGGGAGGGGAATTATGACGACGTCGTACGAGGCATTAGTAGCAGAAATGGAACGTATTTCGACAGTGATACAGAAGTTTCCGGAAAACCTGCAAGGTAAGGTTTTCGACATTATGGTAAAAAGCTATCTTGGTGAGCAGGGTTATGGCTATGAGGCAGCAGCAACAGAGGAGCCAGAAACAGAAACAGTACAGCATATTTCGGTTGTCGACTCCAATCGAGTCCAATCAATCAAAAAGCGTCCGATTCGCCGGAATAAGGACTCCTATAGCATGGTGAAAGACCTTGACTTACTAGGTAAAAGCGGTGTGGAACCATTCCGTGATTACCTAGAACGATATGAAGTAAATTCCAATATCAAGTTCAATACAGTGGCAGTCTACTATTTGAAGAATGTCCTGCATATACCGGATGTGACAATTGATCATATCTACACATGCTATAAAAATGGCGAGCGGAAGGTACCAGGCAATCTAAGACAAAGTATTACAGATACTTCTAGCTCTAAATATGGCTATATTAACATGAGTGACAACCATATCACACTAAGTGTCCTTGGAGAAAACCTTGTAGAGTTCGAGCTGAAACAAGAAGCTTAATAATAGTTTGAAGAAAGCGCAAACAAGGAATATGTAATTAGAGCGTTACTGAGTCATCACAAATGAGTGGAGGGAAGTAACAAGATGAAGAAAACGAATATTGGATGGATCGCAGGAGGAACAGTCGCAGTAGCCGCAGCAGCAGGTACCTTTTCTTATTTGAAACGCAAGAAGGAAGATCCAAATGTGACAGGATCAAATTTGCAGGATAAAGAGCGGGAGGACAAGCTTCCAAGTCCTGATGCAAAAACAGATGATGCTGAGAAAGGCTTGAGTGCTCTAGACCACGCATATCGAGAAGAATGGGTGGCTAATACAATCACACCGACCGAAGAAGAAATTAAAGCGGCCGAAGCAAAAGTGAATAAATGATAAGAAGTGTAACCGGCTATGAACTATAGTTCATAGCCGGTTTTGTGTGTACATATTCTTCGAGGGACCTTAATTAAATACAATTCTATAATTGGTGTACAGCTATCCTTCACGGTTAGCTACACTAAACCACAATTAGCTATATTTGTATTGGTTTTCCATATGTTTTCTATTTATAATAGAATAAATTACAACAGAGGGAGTCACAATCTCATGACAGCATTATCTTTTTACACCGTTGCTATCATTGCGCTTATTCTGCTAATTGTGATAGGTCTTATCATCGGTACCTACTTAGGTTTCAGAGCATATAACAAGAGACAGCAACATGCTTATATGGATGAATGGCAAGCAGATCGGAGGCAGCGAGAATGACAATGTATCAGATTGGGCCTATGACGCAGTCGCAAGCTGAATTGATTGCGAACACGTGGAGATATGAAGGCCTCTATGCTTTCTATGATATGGATCAAGATAAAGAAGACTTGGCTGAATTCCTTGATCCCAAAGCAAGAGAAGGAAATGTTTTTACGGTATCACAGATGGAAGATGTGGTTGGCTTTTGCAGTATCCAAACAGAAAATGGTGAAGTAGAAATAGGGTTTGGCATGCGTCCTGATCTGACAGGGAGAGGTTTCGGGCAAGAGTTCGTAACTTTTCTAGTTGATTACATCATAAAAACATATCACCCAGAAAATATTTCTCTTGCTGTAGCTACTTTCAATAAACGAGCCATTACATTGTACGAACGAATTGGTTTTCGACTTACTGAACGTTTCGATCAGCAGACAAATGGTTCGGTGTATCCTTTTATTCGTATGGTGCTAGATGTAAAAAACCTCTCCTACTGAAGGAGAGGTTCGTTAATTTTAGATGATTTGTTTACCCATTTGCCCGAGCGCATAATGGATTCCGTGCTGTAATGTTTGAAAACAGTCGAATGTGGCAAGCGAAATGCCGGAGTTTGTGATCTGCAAACCGAGCTCTGGTGAGATTCCGACTAGTAATGTCTGCGTACCAATCAAGGATGAAGCTGATCCAACCTTGCTGATAAGGTTCGCCGTATATTGGCTAACGTCCTTATCCAGTCCTGTCAGATCAAGCAGCAGGTATCTTGCTTTATATGCTGGTAAATTTTCCAGTGTCTTGAATAACAGCTCCTCGGATCGTTCTTCATCATATTTACCGATTAAAGGAACGACAACGACATGGTCAAGTACAGGGATAATCGGGGAGGATAGATCACGTACCAGTTTTTTCAATTCCCGGGTCTTATCCTCAACTGTCGCTTCCAGCTGAAGTATTTGCTGTGATTCTTTTTTTCGGGCTAACTGATGGATATTCTCAGAAACCGTAACTTCTGAAGGGAAGTAATGGATAACAGTGCTCTCATAGCCTTCCAATTGATAGTGTTCTACCTTGTACCAAATATTCGTTCCGAACAAGCCAGTGAATATACCCGCATAATGGGCAGGCAGGAAGCAACCTCCCTCAGTTTTTCCTTGAGCGATATTTAATTTATGTTCCCAACTGTCAACTAGTTCTGCTGTAAGTGTTCGTTTTTCGGGATCAAGATTCTTGATGGTAGTCCTTCCCCAACCAGCAGAAGCATACGTATTCGTAATCAGTTCCGCAGCTTCATGACTACCAACATTAGGTTTGTTTTGGAAATATTCTCCGACAACCAAACCTTGCCGATATCCTGTTGTTTCAAAAACAAGGTTGGAAACCTCTTCCCCTGAGATCTCCTCTATCGTGTCAAAAAATTCACGCATAGCACTGGAAATCCAAAAAAGTACTGAATCCTGATCTTCGTATAAGAATCTGCCTTTATCCAGTTCCCAAGCAAACTGGAGGCCGCCAATTTCTATCTTGTCCAATGCTTCCGTACCCCTTTTTCGTGCGTTTTATCATCCAAGTAACATTATAAATTTTATCCAGTTACAATGCTAGTTTTGCGGTCACGCAGTAAGTCTTAACTATCATTTCTCTTAAATTGTTTCATTATACCAACCATAGCACATAATACTAATAGATGCTTGTTGGTGTGCAATCTAAAAATTTCAATATGATTTTAACATGTGAATATACGTAACTATAAGAGAAAAGCGTACTAAATTAGCACGCTTTTTTTCTCTTATTTTGTAATATCCATAAATCCTTCACCAAATACATCGCGAACATCATATAACGTGATGAAAGCTTTTGTATCGATAGAGCGAACGATTTTTTTCAATGGAAGCAATTCCTGCTTACTGATAACTACATACAGAATTTCCTTCTGGTTCTGTGTATAGTATCCGCGTCCTTCCAGCAGGGTAACGCCTCTGTCGAGCTTTGTGGAAATTGTTTTGGCGATCGTATCCTTTTGATTGGAGATAATGAATACTGCTTTTTTCGGATTTAATCCTTCAATAACAAATTCCATCACCTTCGTTGCGATATACAGCATGATCACAGTAATTAAAAGCTTTTCTGTGCCGATGATGAACCATGAAGCTGCTACAACAATCAAATCAAAGAACAATAAGGCGAAGCTTGTGTTCCAATCGAGATACTTATTCGCAAGTCGGGCAAGGATGGCAGTTCCAGCTGTCGTACCTCCTACTTTAAGTACAAGTCCGATACCAACACCGGCAAATAGACCGCCAAAGACTGCATTTACAAGTATCTGATCTGACGCTATTTCCCAGCTCTCCGTTAAATGAAGGAAGAAAGAATTCAGTATGACGACAATGATTGTATAAAAAACGGTCTGCTTATCTAGGAATCGGTATCCTATGATAATCAGAAGACCATTCAATATTAAGTTCATAATACTCGGAGCCCAGCCAAGAGCATAAAATAAGATAATAGTAACACCTGTTACGCCGCCTTCACCCAATTCACTAGGGATGGCGAATATATTCACTGCCAGGGCAAATAGAAAGGATCCAGCCATGAGGAATACCAGGTCTTTGAGGAAGTGCTTCTTTATCTGTTTCATCTGATAACCTCCTTTTAATATATTGTTTCTTCTCTGATAGACCACGAGATTATATCACACTGCAATATAGCTTGCCATATTACTTGACAAGATTTTGAAAGATTATCTTCCTGTTTTGTAAATGCTGCAGAAAGGGTAATAACATACAGAAAATGATTTCTTCAGCAAAATGCGCATAAATTGTGTCTGATTATGAAAAAGATTAATATGTAGATAGTAGGAGGGTATGCAGATGAATGAGACATTTAAAGCATTGATTGCAGATAAACAAGGAGAAGATTTCTCTGTTCAAGTGAAAGAATTGACCGTTGACCAGTTGCCGGAGGGAGAAGTATTGATTAAGGTACACTATTCCGGAGTCAACTATAAAGATAGTCTAGCGACAATACCGAATGGCAATGTAGTGAAGTCTTATCCTATCGTACCAGGTATAGATTTAGCTGGAGAGGTAGTTTCCTCTGAGGATGAACGTTTCCAGCCGGGTGATCATGTTATTGCTACGAGCTATGAAATTGGGGTTGCACGACATGGGGGATACAGCGAATACGCAAGAGTACCAGCTGATTATATCGTTCCAGTGCCAGAAGGAATGACGACGAGAGAAGCAATGATTATCGGAACAGCAGGGTTTACAGCTGCACTTTCAGTTCAGCGTCTGTTGGAGAACGGTCTGGATAAAGAAAATGGTCCAGTACTTGTTACTGGAGCAACCGGAGGAGTAGGAAGTTTTGCGGTAGCTATATTGTACAAGCTGGGCTTTGAGGTGGAAGCAAGTACAGGCAAACAAGAGGAACACGAATATCTGAAGGAGCTTGGAGCTGCTCGTATTATTGCACGCGACGAGGTGTATGATGGCAATCTAAAGCAAATCGCAAGCCAGAGATGGGCAGCAGCAGTCGATCCGGTCGGCGGGGAGCCGCTTGCATCTGTCCTTAGCCAGCTCAAGTATAACGGATCTGCTGCAGTAAGCGGATTGACTGCCGGAGGTAAAGTTCCCACCAGTGTCTTCCCATTCATTCTTCGTGGGATCAACTTACTTGGTATAGATTCTGTTTATTGCCCGAAACCAACACGGGAAAAAGTATGGCTGCAGCTGGCAACTGCTTTCAATCCTGGAGATTTGGAACGTTTCGTTATCGACGAATTGACGCTGGAGCAATTGCCGGAAGCATTACCTAAGTTATTACAAGGTCATGCCCGCGGCAGATATCTTGTCCGAATCGGGGAATAAGTGTGACACTTATGTGTCAGTGAAATTTGAACTGTTTGTGAACATCGTCACAAATTGTTTTCCTTTGCGTTAAACCATGGCATAATCATAATCAAATGACTATGTGAGGTGCACAAAATGATCTATCTTTTAATTGTGTTCGCAGTAGCTTGTGTTGTTGGCTGTTTTGCAGCTTGGTTGAAAATGGTCAAGCAAGACGGAGAGCAATTTGCAAATGTGACGGAAACTCAGACAGAAACATATAAAAAAGCTAATTAAATAATTTTAGCGTGCTGCTCAGGCGGCGCGCTTTTTTTATGTGCCAAAATTACTAACTTTTCTTTGTGAAATGTGTTATAACTTAATCTAATTAGGGTAAAGGTATGATATTCGAATTATGTTTAAGGAGAAAGGTACTTGGAAATGAAAACATTTGCAGAGATGACCAAAAGTGTAAGTGCTTTTGATAATTTCGATGAAGCGGCACAAGGTGTGCTAAATATTATCAGTGAATTCGTAAAGATTAACACATTATTTATCGCTAAAAATGACACCGTTCATAATCAAATCATTAAAGTGGTTAATCAGAAAGAAAAACTTCTTCAAGAAGGAGAAAAGCTTCCTTTCAATGAGACATTGTGCAAGCTCAGTGTCGATCACGGGAGAGAAATTCTAATTATCCCTGACTTGGCGAATAGCGAATTATCTCAATCACTCGATGTAGCAAAGAACCTGGCGGGCGGTAGCTTTATCGGGATTCCGATTTATTTTGAGAACGGAGAAAACTACGGAACCATTTGCGGGCTTGACTCGAAATCATTTCCGTTTACGGAAGAACATGTTCGTTTATTTGAAACGATGGCTTCACTTTTGACTTTTGTATTAGAGCTTGATAATGCCAACAAGCAGATACAAAATCTATCGGCGCCATTCGTTCCGATTACTTCTGGGGTTGCAGTGCTTCCCATCATCGGATTTATCAATGAGGACAGATCTGAAAAAATCATTCAGCTATCTTTGCAGAAGAGCCAGGAGCTGAATTTGGATTACCTAGTAATCGACTTATCTGGTATCTCTCAGATTGATCATGTTGTAAGCAATTCTTTATTAAAGATAGCCAACTTACTGAAGCTTATCGGTGTGGAACCAATTCTAACCGGATTCCATCCGGATTTAGCATTAAAAGCTTTATCTCTGCAGATGGAATTAAAAGACATAACAATAGAAGCCAATTTGGAACGTGCATTGAATAAGATCGGACTAAATTTGGAGAAGCGTGATAGATTGTAAAACCAGACAGTGATAATTGTCTGGTTTTTTTGTTTAGGTTTGATCCAGAGTGGAAATGGGTTAGCATCTGATGGAGAGGAAGAAGTATCTTGCTGTTAACAAGTTTCGTATTTGTTTGTCTTTTCGCAGTGATTCATTTTTTGTCAGCATATTTCGATCATATACCTGCTGGCATTAGATATCGGCTGGGATCTATCTCAGGAGGAATAACAATTGCTTACGTATTTTCCATTACCTTACCGAATCTCAGCACGACACAGGGAACCGTAGAGAAATCAACCTCGAGTAATCTTGTTGATATGCTGAACAGTCATGGTTTTCTAGTGGCCATGCTTGGCCTGGTAATGAATTATGGCTTGGAAATGATGCAGTCAGCATATAGGGAGGAAAATCCTCGTCTGCATGTGCGTGCTGCTATTCCTGTTGCCTACTATGTGCTTTTCAATATCATAACAGGATATCTTTTATTGCATGGTCAAATAGGAAATGCACAGGAAACTATATTCTATTTTACTGCTTTAGGTATTTATTTGTTTTCATCAGATTTGCAACTCTCTCAGGAAAGTCCGCGCTTTTTCAGGAGAATAGGCAGATGGCTGCTTTTAGTCGGAGTACTTGGTGGCTGGCTTCTTGGTACGACTTTTTCATTAGGTGCAGGAACCCTGTCCAGCCTATATGCGTTCGTTTCGGGAGGCATTATCTATCATGCAATCAAAGGACAAATGCAGGAACAAGGAAAATTAGCGGCGTTTTTGTATTTCTGTATCCCTTGTATTCTCTATACAATCATCTGGATAATGGTAAAATAAGGAGGAATTTAAAATGAAGAAGACACTCGTATATAAACATAAGGATACACTGCTGCAAGGCTCTGTACATATTCCTGAAGGCAAAGGACCGTTTCCTGCACTTCTCATGCTGCATGGCTTCGCTTCAAATCGTATGGGAAACCAGGATAGTTTTGTACGAATGGGGAATCAGCTGGAATCTGCCGGCTTCGTGGTGTTCCGTTTTGACTTCAGTGGTTGTGGAGAAAGTGAAGGAGATTTCTTCGATTTGACCGTATCGAGGGAAATAGAAGAAGCAATCGCACTTATTCATTTTTGCCGCCAGCATCCTGAGGTCGATCCAGATCAATTCCATTTGCTAGGGATGAGTCTTGGAAGTGTCGTAGCCAGTATAGCTGCCGGTAAGCATCCGGAGCTGATTAAGTCGCTTTGCTTATGGTCACCAGCAGCTGTGATTGTCGATGAAATCATGAAGCAAGGCACCATCCAAGGAAAATCCGTCGATATCATTAAAAAGCAAGGTTACATGGACATACGCGGTAGAAAGCTTGGACCTGCATTAATAGAAGATGTAAAGACATTAGACATTTATGGAACAGCTAAAAGCTACCAAGGTCTAGTGAAAATCATCCATGGCGACGCAGATGACATTGCCCCAATTGTGTATGCGGAGAAGTATATGGAGGTATATCCAGAATCGGCAGAACTTGTGACAGTATCTGGGGCAGATCATGGCTGGGCAAGCCTTGAAGACAGGGGTATCCTATTTGACGAAACCGAGCGTTTCTTTTTGAGAGGCGGAAACGAAAATGAGGATAATACAGGAGAGCAATGAAGAAGTAAGTCAATATATCCGGGAAAGACTTATTGCTTATAATGCAGAACAGCTCCCAGCAGAGGTGAAATCAAAAAAGGAAACCGCTGCGTTTACAGTTCGAGATGAAGCAGGGAGTATAGTAGGTGGTGTTACCTGCACACTTTTCTGGCAGCATATGCATATTGATTTTCTTTGGGTGGAGGAAACAAAACGTAAGGAAGGCCTAGGTGCAAAGCTATTAGCCGAAGCTGAGAATTTCGCCAAACAAAAAGGTGCTAGACTTATCAAACTTGATAGCTTTAGCTTTCAGGCTCCTCGTTTCTACGAAAAACATGGCTATACAGTGTACGGGAAATTAGAGGATCATCCGGTTGGACATACCCAATATTTTTTGGTTAAAAGACTGTAGATACATTTTGTTAAATAGGAGATACAAGGGGGAAGCGTGGATGTTGACATACGCATTTGAAACAATTCAGATGAAGGCTTTTTCGGGTAAGATGAAAACAGACTATCGGGAAGTTGTGCAGGAATACGCTCAAAAAGGCTGGCGTTTACATAGCATGAACCCGATTCCAGGGCATGACGGAATGGCTCTAAGTATCGAGCTGATTTTCGAACGGGAAGCGTAAGAGGTGGAAGTATGCGAATTAGGGAAATAGAAGAAAAAGATAATCAGCCAGTCGAGCAGCTGATCCGGACATGCTTGAAGGAATTCGGTGCTGATAAGCCTGGAACAGCCTGGAGTGATCCTGAACTTGGTCGCTTCTATTATTTATACCAGCAGCCAGGTTCTAAATACTGGGTTGTGGAAGAAGAAGGAACGATTGTGGCAGGCTGTGGAATTGGCCCTGTAGAAGGACATCCGGAAGTGTGTGAACTCCAGAAAATGTATGCAGCCAAAAATACCCGAGGAACGGGTGTTGCCCAAGATCTACTGCAGACAGCTCTAAATTTTGCCGGACGGCATTATAATCGCTGTTACTTGGAGACGCTGAGCAATATGAGCGCTGCAAATCGTTTCTATCTGAAGCAAGGTTTTCAACGTTTGGATAAGCCATTAAGTGAAACAGAGCATTATGCTTGTGATGTGTGGTATATCAAAGATTTATAATTAATGGATAGAAGGCGAGCTATTGCACGGTTAGCCAATTGTTATAGAGGCATGGTATATCATGTACTGGCTGTTGCCGGGAAAAGAAGATAAGTGTTCTGTAATGGACCGCTAGTCCGCCGAAGCAGACTGCAAAATCTGCATAGTTTACAGCAAGTACTAGAACTAAGTTTACCGGAATTTGCCTCTGCGACTATTCGAGATTTATCAGCCAAATGAAACAACAGTTATAAATTTATGTCAAAATAAATTCATATTAACTACTTGAAAATCCCTTTCGAAGGGATTTTTTTGTTTGTTAACAAAGCTGTGACGATTACGCCACAAATTGTTCAATATTTCACAATCCCAAATAGGAAAGCAGGAGTATACTAAATGTAACAGGACATTGTGACTATTTTCACAAAGTTTCCGGTAAAATTATGAAAAGAAAGAAGGCGGCAAAATGGATGTTGTAGAGCTTTCGCGTATCCAATTTGCATCAACGACATTGTTCCACTTCCTATTCGTTCCGTTAAGTATAGGTTTGGCATTCATCATTGCAATCATGGAAACGATGTATGTGGTCAAAAAAGATGATAAATATAAAAAAATGGCGAAGTTCTGGGGTCATATATTCCTAATTAACTTCGCAGTCGGTGTTGTCACCGGTATATTACAGGAATTCCAATTCGGGATGAACTGGTCGGAATACTCACGTTTTGTAGGAGATGTTTTCGGTGCACCGCTTGCTATAGAAGCGTTGCTGGCATTCTTCTTGGAGTCCACATTCCTTGGTTTGTGGATTTTCGGTTGGGATCGCTTGCCGAAATGGGTGCATGCATTATGTATTTGGCTTGTGTCTCTAGGTACGATTTTCTCCGCATTCTTTATTCTGTCTGCGAACTCATTCATGCAGCATCCAGTCGGAGAAGTATTGCAAAATGGCAGGCTTGAGATGAATGACTTCTTGGCAATCATGACAAATGGTCAGCTTTGGGTCGAATTCCCGCATACAGTCTTCGGTTCGTTCGCGACTGGTGCATTATTCATCGTAGGTATTAGTGCCATTGCGCTCTTGCGCAAGAAACATGTGGCATTTTATAAAGGTTCATTTAAGATTGCTATTGTTGTCGCGTTGATCAGTGGTATTGGTATCGCACTTTCTGGTCACGAGCAAGCATTGTATTTAGTTGAAACACAGCCAATGAAAATGGCTGCTAGTGAAGGTCTATGGGAAGATAGTGCCGATCCTGCTCCTTGGACAGTATTCGCTAATATTGATACAGAAGCGAAAGAAAATACGGGCGAGCTTAAAATCCCTTATGTATTAAGTTTCTTATCATACGGTGAGTTCAGCGGTTCAGTTGAAGGTATGAATTCGTTGCAGGAACGATATACAGATCTATATGGTCCTGGCAATTACATCCCGCCGGTTAAGACGACATTCTGGAGTTTCCGTGTTATGACGGTACTAGGCGGAGCAGTTCTTGCTTTATCCATCTGGGGTGCTTATCTTTATGCACGTAAAAAACTTGTTAATAGCAAATGGTATTTGCGCATTATGATCGTTGCAATCAGTTTTCCATTTATCGGCAACTCTGCCGGTTGGATTATGACTGAAATCGGTCGTCAGCCTTGGGTTGTGTTTGGTTATATGAAAACAGAGGATGCGGTCAGTGCTGGTGTCACAGCTGGAGAAGTTCTTTTCTCCCTTATCACTTTCTCGGCCATGTACTTGATTCTGTTCGCGGTCATGATTACATTATTCGTCCGTGAAATCAAAAAAGGACCAGAGCATGATATAGAAGAAACAGAACCAATCGCAGATCCATTCACGAAGGAGGGTCAACATGCTTTCTCTTAATGAATTCTGGTTTATCCTCGTCGCTGTTTTGTTCGTTGGCTTCTTCTTCCTGGAAGGCTTCGACTTCGGCGTCGGGATTGCAAGTAAATTTGTAGCTAAAGATGATTTGGAAAAACGCGCATTCATCAATTCAATCGGTCCATATTGGGATGCAAATGAGGTATGGCTGATTACAGCTATTGGTGCAATGTTCGCAGCCTTCCCTAACTGGTATGCGTCCATGCTAAGCGGTTTTTATCTTTGTTTCGCTTTCATTTTGTTCGGGTTAATCGGGCGGGGTGTAGCATTTGAGTTCCGCGGTAAAGCAGAGCATCCGACATGGCGCAAGACATGGGATTGGGTGATTCTTTTCGGCAGTATCATTCCGCCTTTAACTTTCGGTATCATGTTTACTGCCTTAATCCAAGGTGTGCCAATTGACGAGAATATGCATATGCATGCTGGCATATCCGATGTTATTAACGTCTATACAGTTCTTGGCGGAGTGACATTGACAATGCTTTGCGTATGGCATGGCCTTATCTTCGGAACACTACGCTTGATGGACACATTACGGGAACGCTGCCGTCGTGTAGCGAAGAATTTGCTTCCGATCAATGCAATTTTGTTAGTTGCATTCCTTGGGATGACATTCTTTAAAACAGATATGTTCAGTGTTCATGGCAATATCTTAGAGTATCTATTTATGGTCGGTATTCTTGTTTATATCGCATCAGGCTACTTCATCACACGTAAGCGTGATGGCTGGGCATTCTTAATGTCTGGTTTAATCATGATCCTGTTGATTGCTTCTGTATTTATTGGTCTATTCCCAAGAGTAATGATCAGTTCTATCAGTGAAGCTTACAGCTTGACTGTACAGTCAGCATCATCAGGAGATTATTCTTTGAAAATCATGACTTATATTAGTTTGGCATTGCTGCCATTCGTATTAGGTTATCAAATCTGGAGCTATTACGTTTTCCGTAAACGTGTAGATCATAAGGAGCATATGGAATACTAATGGGCAGAAATTTAATGGCTTACAAAGGAATAAAAACGGTGCTGCTAGGGCTATCCGCATTGACGCTGCTGCAAGCTGTAGCCATTATCTTTCAAGCGAAATGGCTGGCGGAAGCTATCACGCACCTATTCCATGGGGAAAGCTTTACTTCCCAAATACCACTTATAGGCTGCTTTATAGCAGCCTTTCTTGCTAGACAGCTTTTACAGCTGATTATTAAAAAAATATGTTTCCGCTTCGCAGAAGCAACTGTCGCGGATATGCGGAAAGCATTTTTGGAAAGTGTATTCAAGCTGGGGCCACGCTACACTAGACAGGAAGGAACCGGGAATCTGGTTACCTTCTTGCTGGAAGGCGCAGGTAAGCTTCGGGACTATTTGGAGCTATTCCTGCCGAAGCTTGTTTCCAATATGATTACACCTTGGTTAGTACTTATTTATATTTGGATGCACGATGATATCTCTGCTGTTATTTTATTGGTTACCATTCCTATCTTGGTTGCATTTATGATTTTGCTTGGCTTAGCTGCGCAGAAGAAGATGGACAGTCAATGGAAGGCATATCGTATGCTTTCCAATCACTTCGTTGATTCGTTAAGAGGATTGGAAACATTGAAATTCCTAGGTCGCAGCAAGGAACATGGTGAGACGATTGAGAAGGTAAGCGGACAGTACCGCAAATCCACGTTAGGTACATTGCGAATTGCGTTTCTTTCCTCATTTGCGCTGGACTTATTTACGCAGCTTGCCATTGCTTTCGTCGCTGTGACACTTGGCTTACGGTTGATTGATGGTACACTTTTGCTGGAGCCAGCATTGATGATCCTGCTGCTTGCACCAGAGTATTTCCTTCCGATTCGTGAGGTGGGAAATGATTATCATGCGACATTGGATGGGAAAGACGCTGGTGATCAGATGCTTGCAGTTGTCAAGCTTGCAGATGAGAAGCATAAAGGAAATCAAGCAGGAATTTGGAGAGAAGACAGTGAGCTTGTCTTAAACGACGTGACGGTTACGTACGATAATGATCGTCCTGCTTTGTCAGAGATAAAGCTAAGTATTAAAGGAAATCAGAAGGTCGGTTTGATTGGAGCAAGCGGTGCAGGTAAATCGACTTTCGTTGATTTGCTTAGTGGTTTTATTGATCCTATTTCCGGTCAAAGGGAACTGGATGGAATGCCTGTTGATTTCTCAGCTGAAGCTTGGCAGAAACAGACAGCATACATTCCGCAGCACCCATTCATCTTCCAAGGTAGCATCAAGGATAATGTAAGGTTTTATGAGCCGGAAGCCACGGATGAACGAGTAGAAAAAGCGATTGATCATGCTGGGCTCAGAGCGGTTGTCGAAAGACTTCCAGAGGGATCAGATACTTTAATTGGTGAAGGGGCCCGGGCATTGAGCGGCGGTCAGGCACAGCGTGTTGTATTAGCACGGGCATTCTTAAGTGATCGTTCGATTGTTCTGCTGGATGAACCTACTGCACAGCTTGATATTGAAACGGAATATGAATTGAAAGAAGTAATTGAGGAGCTTGCTGCAGATAAACTGTTGTTCTTCGCATCCCATCGGCTTCATTGGATGCAGGAAATGGATCTGATTGTGGTCATGAATAACGGGAGAATAGCAGAGTGTGGTACGCATGAACAATTAATGGCAAACCGTGGCTTATATGTTCGTTTGCTCGAAGCACAAATGGGGGATAATCATGAAGCATCGTGACTGGATCATGCCATATGTTAAAAGATATAAGTATCGCATGCTGACCATATTGCTGCTAAGTATGCTGACAGTCGGATCAGCAGCAGCATTGATGTTCACATCTGGCTTCTTGATTTCTAAATCATCACTTCGGCCGGAGAACATCCTGCTCGTGTATGTGCCGATTGTGCTCGTTCGGGCATTCGGACTGGGACGCTCTGTATTCCGTTATTCCGAACGACTGGTGAGTCATGATTTTATTCTCCGGGTGCTGGCAAAGATGCGGACTAGACTTTATCATCTAGTAGAGCCGAAAGCAGCAACGAGCAAATCAATGAAAACCGGAGAAGTGCTCGGTATATTGGCTGAGGATATCGAAAGCCTGCAGGATTTGTACCTGCGTACGATTCTGCCGACTGCATCCGCAGTTCTTCTATATGTTATCAGTATCTGTGCACTCGGTTACTTTAGTGTTGGATTTGCTTTACTTATGGCGATTTACTTCTTCGTACTGGTTGTTGTTATGCCGATTTTCTCGCTATTGCATATGCGTGCGGCCAATCAGGCTTACAAGAAGGATAAGGATAAGCTTTATCAATATGTGACAGATGGTTTCCTTGGCATCCATGATTGGCTGCTGAGCGGACAGAAACAACATTTCTTCAGCCGCTTTTTCAAGCGTCAAGAAACACAGGATAAAGCTGATAAACGGTCAAAAAACTGGTCTTATTATCGTGAATTCATCGGGCAAGTAGTTGTTGCAGCCATGCTTATCACAATGCTTGCTTTTGGTGCCAGCCTGTTTACGGATGGCAGAATAGCAGATGTTTTTATTGCTGCTTTTGTTCTTGTCATCATTCCACTGACAGAAGCGATTTTACCGGTTTCAAATGCTGTAGAAAAATATCCTCGGTATGAGGAGTCGCTAAACCGTGTCACCGAACTCGAATCAGATCAGGAAACAATCGTTGAGGCGGTCTCCTACGAAGGTTCGTTTGAAAATGTGCAGCTGACTATGGATGGTGTAGGATTCGGTTATGAGGAACAGGAAAGTGTTATCAAGAATTTATCACTCGAGCTGACGCAAGGTAAGAAGATTGCCATTATCGGTAAGAGTGGTGCAGGTAAATCAACATTGCTTAAGCTTCTGCAAGGAATGCTGGTTCCAGATTCCGGTTCTGTACGAATCAATGGACATGAAGCATCATCTATTCGTCCGGATATGACAAAACTGGTTTCTGTATTGAATCAAAATCCTTATCTTTTCTACACAAGTGTAGCGAATAACTTGCTGCTGGCAAATGAATCTGCGACTGAAGCAGAAGTGAAAGCTATTATGAAACAAGTCAATTTGCATGATTTAGTAGCTAGTCAGCCAGAAGGCTATCAGACATCAATGCAGGAAACCGGACAGCGTTTCTCCGGCGGTGAGCGCCAGCGTATTGCTTTGGCACGTGTCTTGCTTCAGAATACGCCAATCGTCATGCTAGATGAACCGACTGTAGGTCTGGATCCAATCACAGAACGTGATTTACTGAAGACGATTTTCGATAGCCTGGCAGGAAAATCCTTGCTTTGGGTAACACATCACCTTGTCGGAATGGAACAGATGGATGAAATTATCTTCCTTGAGGAAGGAAAAATAAAAATGCGAGGGACGCATGCACAATTGCTGCAGGAATCAGCGCATTATAGAAAACTATATGAGCTGGACCGCCCAGCGGCACTCCAGCGTGTTTGATTCAAAGCTATATAGCTTTGGATCTTTTTTTATGCATAAATCGATAGAAAGCTCATCATACTACCCGTAAGCATATTGGAAATGGAGTGACGTGATGGATATACTTCTTGCCGTTCTGCCTGCATTGTTTTGGGGTAGTATCGTGTTATTCAATGTCAAGCTTGGCGGGAGCCCTTATCACCAGATTCTAGGTACGACTATCGGTGCTCTGCTGCTTTCGATCGTACTGTATTTCTTCGTACGGCCCGAACTGACCGGCTTTATCTTTTTGATTGGCTTCTTGTCTGGAGTGTTTTGGTCACTTGGGCAAACTTTTCAGCTGAAAAGTGTCCATGCAATCGGTGTTTCTAGAACAATGCCTATTTCGACCGGAGCACAGCTTGTTTCTACTTCTCTTTTTGGTGTGATTGTGTTCGGAGAATGGAATACAACCAGAGCTGTCATTCTAGGAATCCTGGCATTATTGCTGATTATCGTTGGTGCAATCCTTACTTCCCGACGAGCAAAAGGAGAGGGAAACGACGAAGAGAGTCGTGGTGCTTTCCGTAAAGGCCTAATTTACATTGCTATCTCAACAATCGGATATCTCGTTTATGTTGTTATCGCCAGACTATTCGGAGTTGATGGGTGGACTGCTTTATTCCCACAGGCTGTCGGTATGGTTGCAGGCGGAATAATATTGACAGTGAAATACCGACCATATGATTTCTATACCATAAAAAATATACTTCCTGGTTTGATCTGGGCTGCAGGGAATATGTTCTTGTTTATTTCGCAGCCGCGTGTAGGGGTTGCGACGAGTTTCTCTTTATCTCAAATGGGGATCGTCATTTCCACACTAGGCGGTATTTTCATTTTAGGTGAGAAGAAAACGAGGGGACAGCTAATCAGCATTAGTATTGGTATCGTCTTAATTGTTGTTGCCGGTTTCCTCTTAGGCTATACGAAATCATAATAAAAGGAGAGTTTCTAATGTATCCAAGTTTACAAGGTAAAGTAGTCGTCATTACAGGTGCATCTACTGGTCTCGGGAGAGCTATGGCTTTACGCTTTGGCCAAGAAGGTGCCAAAGTGGTCGTGAATTTTTACAATAATGGCGAAAAGGCCGATGAGGTAGTCAAAGAAATCAAGAACAGCGGCAGTGATGCAGTAGCTATACAAGGAAATGTAATGGTGGAAGAGGACGTTAAAAAACTAGTTCAGACAGCTATTGATTCATTTGGTAAATTAGATATCATGATTAATAATGCAGGAGTCGAAAATCCAGTTCCTTCTCATGAATTGCCTCTAAAGGACTGGGACCGTGTTATCGGAACGAATTTGACAGGTGCTTTTCTAGGATCTCGGGAGGCATTGAAGTATTTCGTTGAGCATGATGTAAAAGGAAATATCATCAATATGTCCAGTGTTCATGAAATGATCCCTTGGCCATTATTTGCACATTATGCAGCTAGTAAAGGCGGGGTGAAGCTTTTGACAGAAACATTAGCTCTCGAATATGCTCCAAAACAGATACGTGTGAACAATATTGGACCAGGAGCTATCAATACGCCGATCAATGCTGAAAAATTCGCAGATCCAAAGCAAAAAGCAGATGTAGAGAGCATGATTCCAATGGGGTATATCGGAAAACCAGAGGAAATTGCAGCTGTTGCTGTTTGGCTTGCTTCTGATGAGTCAAGCTATGTAACAGGTATTACATTATTTGCAGATGGTGGTATGACCAAGTATCCAAGCTTCCAAGCAGGAAGAGGTTAAAAAACAGCCTGGGACATAACTAAAGTGTCAGTGCTAAGAACCGAATATTGTTCTTGTGTACCGCTTCGGCAGAACACTCCGCTTTCCACGGGCACGGCCTCAGCCTCCTCGTGGAAAGATCGCCACTGCGGGGTCTTCACCTCGCGCTGTTCCCGTTGGAGTCTCCGTGTTCTACCTGCGCAAGGTGAGACTGTAACGCAACTTTGCTCCGGAAATACACTCCCGCAGGAAAGCGGAGTAAATTTCCGGAGCGGTAGCCTGATGAAGCACAAAAAACCAAACTATACCAATAATGCTCCCCGGTATTGTTTGGTTTTTTGTGATGCTAAAAGGCTTTTGTCTCAGCCTCTTTTTTAGTGTTCATAAATCATCTTGCGAGTCATGCCGCCATCTACAACAAGGTTTTCACCATTGATGAAATTGTTTTCAGCTGATGTCAGAAAAACGCATGCTCTGGCAATGTCAGATGGTGTTCCGACACGTTTGGATAGGTGCTGATCATGATCGACAGGACGAAGGCTGTCGTATTCTTTTGTTTCAATCCAGCCTGGACTTATGCTATTTACAGTAATATATTCATCCTGCAAAGACACAGAAAGTGCATGCGTAAGTGCGACAATCCCGCCTTTGGTAGCAGCGTATGCTTCCGTACCCGGTTCCGACATAGTTGCTCGAGTTGATGCAATGTTTACAATCGAGCCGCCTTTTCCACTTTGCTTCATATATCCGGCAGCTTCTCTGCTGGCTAGGAAAGTACCGCGCAAATTAGTGTTGATGATGCTATCCCATTCTTCGATTTCCAGTTCAAACATATTCTTGAACGCACTAATACCGGCGTTGTTAATCAAGATGTCGATCTGCCCAAAATGGTCAAAGGCTTGCTTCATAAAATTAGTCACTTGCGTGTGTTGACGCATGTCGGCTTGGAGTGCGAGTCCTTCTCCTGCCATTTCCTGCACAGTTTGTTCAACTGCTGCTTGATCTAAATCAACTGCGGCTACTTTTGCTCCTTTAGCAGCGTAATGAAGGGCAACTGCCTTTCCGATTCCATTTCCTGCTCCTGTAACGACAACTACTTTGCCTGTAAATTCCATTACATTCATCCTTTCTTATCATCATAGTTAATATGTTTTAAAGACCAAATACCATCTTCTTCCACAATCAATTCGCCAAATGAGAATTGCTCCTGCCGCCGCTTATCTGTTGGAGATCCGGGGTTGAAAAGCACAAGACCTGCTTCTTCCTTATGAACAGGAATATGTGAGTGTCCGAAGATGAGCAAATCTAGCTGTTCGCCTTCAAATGCCAGCTTCGCTCGCTGTTCAGTAGTTTTTCCTTTTCCGTGTCCATGTGTTAACCCAATTTTTAAACCATGAAAGGTAAGGAGCTGTTTTTTTGGTAAGTTATCAATCAGCTCGGAACTGTCGATATTTCCTGAAACAGCTGTAACTGGAGCGAAAGATGAGAGTGAATCGAGAACACGGCTGTCCTGGAGATCACCAGCATGGATGATATGGTCAGCTTGCTCTAAATAGGGAAGAAGCGCAGCTGGCCAAACCTTTGCCATCCGTGGCATATGTGTATCAGCTAAAATAATGATTCGCATCAGCTTGTCCTCCAATCAGTCTCATAGTACCCTAAAGCATGTTTCAGCAATCATAAAAAACCGCTCACCCAAAAGTAGGGGAGCGGTCGATATTAGAATTGAGTCTGATGCTCAGGTTGATGTAACGTAATATCTGCACCAAGCTGCGTGAACAGTCCGACGATATCCTCGTAACCACGCTGAATATGCTTGACATCCGTGATTTTGGTTACGCCATCTGCTGCAAGACCAGCCAAAATCAAGGAAGTACCAGCGCGAACATCATGTGCTTTTACTGTTGCCGCTGTTAACTTAGCAACGCCATGAATCAGGATCTGATGATCAACCACTTCGATGTCAGCGCCAAGTTTTTTTAGCTCGGCAACATGCCCATTACGGTTTGGATACACTTTGTCCAAAATTGTACTAGAGCCAGCTGCTAAAGTGAGCAGCGTGGTAAGAGGCTGTTGCAAATCAGTTGCGAGTTCTGGATACATGCCTGTCTGGATACGTGCACCTTGCAACGCAGTTCCTGAAGCTGTCATCGAGTCGTCGTCTTCTGTAATTGTCATACCTAGCTCAATTAGTTTGTTCGTACAGCTTGCTAAGTGCTCGGGGATAACATTTTTAACTGTAATCCGGCCATTTGTCACACCTGCAGCCATTAAAAATGCACCAGCAATCAAACGATCCGGAATTACTGTGTGTTCAATTCCACCATGAAGGGATTCAACGCCGTCAATCGTAATCTTCTCTGTTCCGGCACCTTTGATTTTTGCGCCCATTAAGTTCAGAAGGTTCGCTAAATCAACTACTTCCGGATCTTTTGCAGCATTATGCAGTGTTGTGCGTCCTTCTGCTTTTGCTGCTGCCAGCATAGCGTTGATGGTAGCGCCTGATGTTATCACATCAAATGTAATCTCCGCACCTGTCAATTTCTCGCTAGTTACTTCATAATACTGCTGCTTGAAATCGAATGTTGCTCCAAGTGCAGAAAGAGCCTTCACATGCTGATCAATTGGACGGGAACCAAAGTCATCTCCGCCTGGATAACCAATTTGGACAGTTTTAACTTTGTGTAGCAAAGCTCCAACAAAGTAATACGACGCACGGAAATCCGATGTTTTTGCTAAATCAAGTTTTCCGGATGTAATATGTCTGCCGGTAAGCTCATACGTGTTTTTCTCTTTTTCTATCATATGCAAACCGATATCCTCGGCAAGTTCTTTTATCAATAAAATATCCCGGATAGCAGGGATATCATGAATTGTAATTGTCTCATCTGTCAAACAGCCTGCTACAACTAGTGCTAGTGCACTGTTTTTGGCACCTGGAATGGTAACTTCTCCAGTTAGCGGGCCGCTTTTTCTGACTTCAAACCATGCATTGTCCACTCTATTACGCTCCTTGTCTAATTACAGCGCTGAAAGTCAGAAACAAAAGGAATTGAGAAAATAGAGATATACCTAGTTTCTTTGTATAATCCTGTATTTCTGAACAGCCTTTAGCGCTTTTTATCTGCTCTCATATGCACATAAATTTCATTTTACCATTAATCAGCCAAGAAGTAGATAGGGAATAAGTATTCCTGTATGCAGTTTTTACCTATATCTACGAACCTCTAAGGTTAGAGCTTCATATACTAGCGGTAACAGACTTTTGTGCTACAATAAAAAGGACTGGACTATACCAAGAGAAAGGCAGGCTCATCATGAAAAGAAAAAAGGTTGTCAAGGGCACGGCTATCGCGCTGCTTGTACTTTTTCTGCTTTGGTTCGTCCGGGAACATATTAAACTGTCACCTGAGGATATCCAAGGGTGGATTGTTTCATTTGGGATCATTTCTCCATTAATCTACATGGGAATCTATGCGGTTAAACCCGTTATTTTTTTTCCTTCCTCTGTATTATCAATTGCTGGCGGTTTAGCATTCGGCTTTGTTAAGGGGACCATCTTCATTTTGATCGGTTCCGCGGGTGCAGCAATCGTCGCATATTTTCTAGCTCGCTTTTTCTCCGAGCGATTCGGGGATAAGGATTTAGGCGAACGAGTGGAGAAAATCAAGCAGAAATTGCATGACGAAGGTTTCTTTTATGTATTAGTCATGCGGGTGCTGCCGGTTTTCAATTATGATTTGGTCAGTTATGTTGCCGGTCTGACGCGTGTTAAATTCAAGCAATACATGGCCGCCAGTGTGCTAGGCGTGCTCCCGGGGACGATGACTTATGCACTTGTAGGGTCAAGTATCGTATCCTTAAACTATACGTATATCGCTATTATTCTATTGATTATATTGATTTGTGCTCTGATTGGTTTTTGGAAAAGAGACAAGATAAAGGAAATATTGACTTAAGGCAGCTGAGGCTGTCTTTTTTATTTTCTTAAAATTGGCAGGTTTATGCTATGATAAGGTAATTGAAAGAATATTCCAAATAGAGGTGATGTGTGCATGGAAGATAAAAAACAGTCTTTACGACGCAGCATACAATATGTGAAACAAGAAATTATCGGTCAAGATCAAGCAGTTGATCTCTTATTTGTAGCATTACTAGCAAATGGACATGTGTTATTAGAGAGTGTGCCAGGAACGGGTAAAACGAAACTGGCCAAAACGGTAGCAGCTGTCTATAGCGGACAATTCCGCCGGGTTCAGTTTACGCCGGATGTGTTGCCGAGTGATGTAACAGGAATTCAGTTTTTCAATCCGAAGAAACAGGAATTCGAGATCAGGCACGGCCCTGCATTTACGAATATGCTGCTTGCTGATGAGATTAACAGGGCAGCACCGAAAACACAATCCAGTTTGCTGGAGGTAATGGAAGAGCAGCAGCTTACAATTGATGGTGAGACATTGCCCGTTCCTGTTCCATTTATGGTTATTGCTACACAAAATCCCGTTGAGCAGGGGCAAGGAACTTATCCGCTTCCTGAAGCACAGCTTGATCGTTTTTTACTGCGAATCCAGCTGGATTATCCAGAGCTGGAGGATGAAAGGAACATACTCAATACATATAAGCAAGCTGGCAATAGTAGTGAAGCGATATTGGATCAAGAGACAGTGCTAGAGCTTCAGCAGGAAGTAAGCAACATACATATAGCAGATGATGTGAAAGATTATTTGTTATCTATCGTTCATGCCAGTCGAAATCATCCTGAAGTCCGACTTGGAGCAAGTACGCGAGCGGCACTTGCATGGCTGAAAGCCGCTCAAGCATACGCTCTTTTACATGACAGGGAATATGTTTCACCACAGGATATTAAACTATTAGCCCAGTTCATCCTTGGACATCGAATCATGCTGACCATGGAGGGAGCCATTCGGAAGACAAAGCAAGAAATCGTTGATGAAATACTAGCTAGTGCTGCTGTGCCTGTCGAAACTGGGAGTCCATTCTAATGCTGTGGAAAAGGGAAATGCCAGAAGACCGATCGGCTGATATGCTGATTTTTTTAGCTGTTGCCGCATTTCTTCTCGGGTTATGGGTTGGTATTAGGGCTTTCTTTATCCTAGCAGGAGTAATTGTTGCGATCCATTTTGTACAGCAGTTTTATAATAAACGCCTCGGTCGTTACCTGAACTTACAAAGCGAACAGAAAATCATTCGGCTTTTTCCTGGAGAAAAAGCAGTGTTTAAGTTCCGATTTGAAAATAGAGGGAATTTGTCCTTGCTTAAAGCTAATTTGAAATTTCAAGTAACGGACTCTCTTACAGCAGCTGACAGCCTGCTAGGAAAGCCGATAGTAGGAACAGATGCCCAGCTATATGAGACGTCGTTCCAAATACCTAAAAAACAAGTGCTCGAAGTCAGCCTTCCATTTACTGCAGTGAAAAGAGGACTAGCAGCACCTTCTAGTATCTCGCTTGATTTACCACTTTTCCGGATGCAGCCGCTTCAACTGTCATACCTTGGCAGATTCCAGACGAATGTAATTGTTTATCCTACTCCGGAGTTTGTTCAAGGAGTGGATTATTTTTTCAGTCAGCAGGTTGGACATGTTTTAGCAGATATTGCCCTTACAGAGGACCCACTCCAGATTAAGTCAATAAGAGATTATGTGCCAACTGATGATTTCCGTCGTATCCATTGGAAAGCTAGTGTCAGAAAGAATATGCTGCAGACGAAAGTATTGGAGCACAGCTATGATATGACAATTACGCTAATCTTGAATATTAGTACAACAAGCAGATTAGGTAATGTATATGTGTCCCCGGATCTTGAGAGGATACTGTCTTGTGCGGCTTTCATAATCTACCGGGCAGCTGAGAACGGATATCCGATTGATATGCATATCAACCTGCGGGCGAAAGGGCAGACGCATATTTTTACAGAGAGTACAGGACTGCCTGAGACAGATGTGAAAAACAATCTCGATCTGCTGGCAAGTACACATGTTGAGAATGGCATGACTGATATCGCATCTGTGCTGCATCACTTGAAAATGAGAAGAAATCAAACAATATCTATTTTGATTGGCGAATTACCGGCTTCGCTGCATGGAATGAATGGTCGTTTGTATCATGTAAATCCAGAAAAGGCTGTTTTGGAGGAAGTTACTATGAACCGGGAAAGGGTGAGAGCATGAAATATGCAGCGGGATTTACATTTCTGCTCGAAGGATTTTTCCTTTATTTGCTCTGTGTACCATTTCTAATACGGTTTGAGCAGTCACTTTTCTTCGGTTATCACTTTCTGCTTGTATCCATGCTTCTTGTCTTTTGTGTAATCAATCGATTTATACGGAGCCAGCTGCTGATTGTGCCGTTGCTTGTTACCGGCATTCTTATTGGTAGTGTGCTGCTTGAGTGGCCGATTTGGTTCACTATCATTCTTGCCACTATTCTTTATTGGAGGCTCACTGTTAAGGAGACAGAGACACAACTTGGTTTTACATATAATTATCTAATCCTATACCTCGCCCTGTTGATTGTGATTCTTCTAGTATTCTATCGAACAGAACTGGTGGCAGCAGGTTTGATTACAATTGTTGTGTACTTCGCGGGCTATTGGATTTTTCAAATTCAAGGTGTAACGCCCAAAAGAATCATCGAGACACCTGTCGTTCTTTTTCTGTTAGCAGCTACTTTCATAGGAGGGCTTGCATGGCTTCTTTATCCTGCTGTTCAAACTATTGCAGGTGGAATTTTCGGCCCAGTTTTCCGCTACGCAGGAAATGGACTGGAGTGGATGCTTACAAGACTTGGAGTTGGAGAGCAATATATCGAGCCATCATCTCCGCCAACAGTAGAGCAGGAAAACAATATAACAAAACGGCCAGAATTGCCGCCAGAGGATATGGCAGAAAAAGTAGGTGCTTCCGCAAGTATCGGAAGTACGTGGATTTGGATTGCAGTTGGAGGAGTTATATTAATACTGCTCTTAATTTGGCTTTATAAAAGGCAAAGAATCCGCAGAATAGATAATAATGACGGAGCAAGAAGGCAAGCTGGACTGCAATTGACTTTTGCACCACTTGCCGACAATACGGAAGAAAAGCACTCAGTTCCGATTGCGCCACCTGTACAGCTTGTTCGCAAGCATGTGTTTCACTTGGAACGATATGCGGATAGACATAAGAAAGGGAGAGAAAGCTTTGAGACTTGGCAAGAATGGCTTAGTCGTATCGGTATCAACGAAACAAGTCTCGGAGTCTATGAGAAAGTGAGGTATGGAGAAGTAGAAATTTCTGAAAAGGAACTACAAGCTTTTGAGCAAGACATCCGGGAGACTAAGAAACAAATGAAAGACCAATAGGATACCTATTGGTCTTTTGTTCATACAAATGCAGTAGCTTGGATTCCGCTTTCTTTTTCATAAGCGAGTTGGAGAGAGCGTGTGTTATCGCCGGGCTTTCCAGTGCCGATTTGTGTTCCCTCAATTTCGATGACAGGCATGATTTCACTCGTTGTACTAGTGATGAATACCTCATCTGCATGAAGCAGCTGGTCAGTTGTAAATGCTGATTCCTTCACTTGCAACCCTGCTTTCGGTGCAAGTGCCAATACTCTGCTGCGCACACAGCCATGCAGAATGTTTTTTGCAGCGGGATGTGTGTAAAGAATTTGATCCTTAATGATGAATACATTGGAGGACGAGCCTTCAGTAACTGTGCCATTCTTATGAAGAATAGCTTCAAAAGCTCCTCTTTCCTTAGCGGTTTGCTTGGCCAATATATTTGGCAGCAGGTTTAAACTTTTGATGTAGCATAGCTCCCATCGAATATCATCTGCCAGCACAGCATGTACGCCATGCTGAAGCGGAGAAACAGGTCTTTCGCTAGGCTCAATATAAGCATAAAAATTACTTGGCACATCTGGGAAACTATGCTCGCGTGGTGCAGAACCGCGAGTGATTTGCAGATAAAGCTTTGCATCTGTTTGTACGTCATTCTTTTCTGTCAGTTGATGGAGAGAAGCAATCAATGCATCTTTATCAAATGGAACCTCCAGCCGAATCGCTTCAGCGGAACGATAAAGCCGATCGATATGTTCCTCGAGTAAATCAAATGTTCCTTGATAAATACGGATGACCTCGTAAACACCGTCACCGAATTGCAAGCCTCGTTCTTCAAAGGGATATAAAAGTGAATCTTTCGTGATTATCCCATCTTGTGTTAATAAATAATCGTACAAGCTCATATCCAATTCCTCCCTCTTGTTAAAATTCAGTATATCAGAGGTGTAAGCAGAGGCGAGAAAAAAATTTGTCGAATTATGTTTAGAATGTTGCGTGCATGTAAAAACCTTGTTATACTACTTAACATACTATTTATAAACCGGGGTAATCATTTCGCTTGTGCACTTGTTTAATACCCTTGAGCTAACGCAGTGTCTCGTTTTAAACGTAACGAGGCATTGCGTTTTTACTATGTATATTATGGAAATAATGATATAGAAAGGAGGCCGTATAATGGATACAGAACAGCTGAAACAGGAGCTGATTGCCTACAGCAAGAAGATTGGTGTAGATAAAATCAGGTTTACCACAGCGGATGTCTTTCAGGAGTTGAAGGAAAGACTGAAACAGCAGCAGGAGAACAATTATCAGTCAGGTTTTGAGAAAGGTACAATCGAAGAACGGACTGAACCGAAGAAGCTTATGCCATCTGCTCAATCCATTATCGCAATTGCGCTCGCATATCCTTCCAGACTACCGAATGCACCAAAAAGTACGAAGGAAGAACCGCGCGGATTGTTCTGTCGGGCCTCCTGGGGAATGGATTACCATGAAGTGCTGCGCGACAGGATGAATAAATTGACTGCTTTTCTTTCAGAAAGGGTCGAAGGATTCACTTATCGTTCAATGGTTGATACAGGCGAGTTATCTGATCGTGCTGTAGCTGAACGAGCGGGGATTGGTTTCAGTGCTAAGAACAGTTTTGTTATTACGCCGGAATTCGGATCGTATGTGTATCTTGGTGAAGTGATTACCAACATACCATTCTTGCCGGATGAAGCTGTAGAGGATAGTTGCGGAACATGCACAAAATGTATTGATTCCTGTCCCACAGGGGCCCTTGTCCAAGGCGGTCAGTTGAACGCCCAGCGTTGTATTGCCTATCTTACTCAGACGAAAGATTTCCTGCCAGATGAATTTCGTTCAAAAATAGGAAACCGTATCTATGGCTGTGATACATGCCAGCTTGTTTGTCCGAAAAACAAAGGCATGGATTTCCACCTTCACGAAGAAATGGAGCCAGATCCAGAGGTTGTGAAACCGCTGCTGAAACCGTTACTCAAAATGTCTAATAAAGAATTCAAAGCAAAATTCGGTCTGATATCCGGTTCTTGGCGAGGCAAGAAACCGATTCAACGCAATGCAATACTAGCCATTGCTCATTATAAGACCACATCAGCTGTGCCGGATTTGATTGAGCTCATGGAGCAAGATCCAAGGCCTGTTATTCGTGGGACAGCCGCTTGGGCCATCGGTAAGATCGGGTTACCAGAAGGTTTCGATGCAGTGAGGAAAGCGATGGATAAAGAGCAGGACGATCAAGTAATTGAAGAAATGCGTAAAGGTCTACAGTTCGAAGAGGAATATGCAGAGACACATTGAAAAAGGGGCATAAATTACATGCTTCTTTTTTATTTCATATGGTTTAGCTGTTTCTAAGACTGGGTATTTAGTAATTAGATGGAGCGCAAGGATATTTTTTTGGGTTTTAAATGGTATAAAATACCTAAAACTATTGTCCTGCCACTATCAAATAAGTGTACAAGAAGCGAAGGGATCATAATGGAATTATTACATAGCCTAGTCGAGTCAGCAGAAGATCTACAAAAAATGATTGGTACCGATACGATGATTGGAATTACAGATAAAGAGAGATTCTTGAGTTATCTGCCTACTACAAAGGTGGATTTTGGGATTCATGTAGGAAGTCCTATACCAGTAGGAGATAAAAACTTAGAAGCCGCATTAGCTGGCCAATATGGTTCGGTTTTATTACCGCGCGAAGTGTATGGCATTCCTCTGCATGCGAAGTCCTTTCCGATTCGGAACGATAAAAAAGAGGTAATTGGTGCTTTTGCAATTGCGATTCCTCTGGATGCCCAAGAAAAAATGGAAGGGTACATTGGGAACCTGCGTCAAATAATTGATGGTCTCCAGGATAAATTGCACACCGTTTCAGCCCATTCAGAAGAGCTTGCAGCTTCCAGTGAGGAGATTGCAGCCCAGTCACAGGAATCTATGCTGCTGACAGAAACAACAGTTGGGTCAATAAGTGAGATTTCTCAAATTCAGCAGCAGACCAACATCTTAGGGTTGAATGCATCGATTGAAGCAGCTCGAGCTGGACAAGCTGGTGCGGGATTTGCTGTTGTTGCAAGTGAGGTCAGGAAACTGTCTTCCCAAACGACGGATGTTACGAAAAGTATGAGCGTTTCTCTGGAGAACATTAAGAGTAATATCACTGCCTTATCCGGAAGTGTGGAGCAAATTCGAAATGCATCCGGTGAGCAAGCAGATCTAGTAAATAACTTCAGCCAGCTTATTGACCAGTTGCACCTTTTAGGCGAAGATATGCAATCATTTTTTAAATCAGTTACATCTTCATAAAATAAGGCCGCTGCAGCGGCCTTATTTTAATGCTTTGCCCAACCCTTTTGCGTTATAAAATCCTTCATATATACGCGTTTCGGGATACGGAGTTTGTCTGTAGCCTGCTCGGTCCAGGTTGTCTTTCGATTGTTTTCAATCCGATCCACATAATAGGACTGGATGGTACGGTCATATTCCTCCAACTGAGCATTCAGCAAGCCTTTATCCACGTTATATCTGTTTTCATGATAAACACTTTCAAACGGCAGCCGTGGTTTCTTTTCATTCACTTTATCGGGATAGCCAACGGCAATTCCGAACAGCGGTAATACATGTGCAGGTACACCAAGGCTTGCAGATACACCGGCCAGATTATTTCGAAGACCGCCTATATAACAAATGCCCAGTCCCATAGATTCTGCTGCAATGGCAAGGTTTTGAGCAGCGAGCGAAGCATCGATTGTACCAATCAGCAAAGCTTCTGTACCTTGAATCGTTTCGGAAATGTCTGCCCGCAGATTGTTTGCCATTTCTCTATGGCGATAGAAATCAGCACAAAAAACAAAGAAGTGGCCATTGTTTACGACATATTCCTGGCTGCCTGCATAAGTGCTAAGCTCTTTTTTCACTAAAGGATCGCTAACACCGATAATGGAGTACGCCTGGAGGAAGCTCGACGTGGATGCTGCTTGAGCAGCGGAAACGAGTTCCTTGATTTGTTCCTCTCTGAGGCGCTCGGAAGTAAATGATCTTACTGATTTGTGGCTAAGGATAGTTTGCAAAACATCAGACATCGTATTCTCCCCCTTTTTTATAAGGATACACAAATTTGTCACATTTGTAACTAAAAATGTTTGCGCTTTCATAAATAGAATCAGACAAGCTGATGAAGCATATACTGTCATGATTCTACATACATACAAGTGAGGTGGGAGCATGGAGACATTCATGACTGTTTTATCTGTATTCGTCGTAGGCGGCTTGCTCCTCCTGCGAGGATATGCCATGTCATATCGAAGAAAGAACAGGAGGGATAGAGATGGGGAAGAGTGAACAGCTGGCGAATTATTGGTTACAAAAAGTTGATGGGAAGAAGGATGAGAATTGGCTCGTCAACCGGATTTCAACACATGAAAAAGACGGGGCGAAGGTAGCGCAGATTCGAGGAGAAGGAACAATTCTGAGCGAAGAACACGATGGAGAGGAAGACATCATCACTTATCGCTTATGCGCAACTTTTCTCGTGCATAAGCAGCATGCAACGTATCATGAAGAAGAAGTACATACGCATATAGCACGTATGCGTGATGGTCAAATCATTCATGATGAACGAGTCGAGGACGGTGTCCAGCCTCATATCCAAGGACTTGTCGTCTTTGAAAGCAATGATGAGGATTTTGACCGGCAATTCTCGTACGACAGACGGGCTGCTGTTCAGTATGCCGAACGGTGGTGGAATGATTATAATCCAGCTTACAAGAAATTTGAAGTCGATTGTACAAATTATGTCTCCCAGTGCCTCCGAGCAGGTGGGGCACCAATGCGGGGAGAGCCGAACAGGAATTCTGGATGGTGGTTCAATGGAGAAAACTGGAGCTATAGTTTCACGGTAGCGAATGCCTTGCGGTGGTATTTAAGCGGATCGACACAAGGTTTGCGCGGTAAGGAAGTAGCGGATGCAAGACTGCTGCGCCCTGGTGATGTGATTTGTTATGATTTTGAGGGTGATGGGAACTACAATCACAATACGATAGTAGTAGCCCGGAACGCACAGGGTGAGCCATTGGTTAATGCCCACACTGCCAACAGCAGAATGCGCCATTGGGCTTACGTTGACTCCCCTGCGTATACAGAGAACGTTGTGTATAAATTTTTCCAGATTGGGCTATGATCTCTGCTGTGCTATACTTGTTAGGTTGAAAGTTGAAAAGCAGAGGTGAAAGTATATGCCAAGACATATCGTACTATTCCAGCCAGAAATCCCAGCTAATACAGGTAACATTGCTCGTACCTGCCTTGCGACAGATACAGCTTTGCATCTGATTCGTCCGCTTGGTTTCTCGACGGATGACAAAATGCTGAGAAGATCAGGATTGGACTATTGGCATGACGTGGATATCCATTATTACGATAGTATAGAAGAGTTATATGAAAAATTTCCGGAAGGTTTCTTTTATTATATAGAGAACTTCGGTACCAAGCATTATTCAGATTATGATTTCAGCGATACAAATCAAGATCTGCTTTTCGTATTCGGTCGGGAGTCAACTGGTATTCCGAAAGATTTGCTTGTGGGGAAAGAAGACCAATGCCTACGTATTCATATGACAGATAAAGTTCGATCTTTGAATCTTTCGAATACGGCAGCAATTATTATTTATGAAGCTCTTCGTCAACAGCGCTTCGATGGCTTAAAATAAACTGCACCTAGCGTGCAGTTTATTTTTTTATAGTTGTTTAGACATGGTTAAAACGGGGTAAATATAGTACTTTCACATGTTTTATTTGGTAGCATTATACTAATGTTACTTATATCCGGTGGATTTACTGGTGTGGCAAGGTATAATGGAGTGCATGAATAATATGAGAGATTATACGCTATTGCTTCGGGCATTTGGAGTTAAGCTTCGTTATCTGAGAAAAAAACAGATGCTGACACAGGAAGAATTGGCTGGCATGGCGGGTTTTAATCGATCGTACTACTCCGATATTGAAAACGGAAAGCGAAATATTTCTTTTGTGGGCATCAGTAAATTGGCGATAGCGCTGAATGTAGAAATGTGTGAACTGCTGCCGACGAAAGAGGACTACCATAAGCTGCTTGATCCAGAAGCAAAAAACAACCAGGAAACAATTACATACATATACGGCAGCACTGTTGAAAAGCAGTTACGCAAAACTTGAGGGGCTAAGGAATGAGATTCTATGCCAGCCAGTTGCGAAATGGATTCTCAGGCTGCCATATACGGCAGCTTTTTTTGAAAAAGGAGAATGAAATTGATTTTAAAACGTAAACGCATCCAAGATATACTACTAGGTGATTATTTAGGCAGTGATATCGTCCTGGCAGACAAGACCAAACTGGATAAAGGGACAGTCATCACTGCAGCATTATTGGAACAACTAAAGCACAACAAAGTCCCCTCCGCCATTGTTGAAACGGCTCAAGAGGAAACAGCTGATGTATTCAGTAAGACAGATCGCCTTCAGCAGATGATTCAGCAGCTATTGGAGAAAGAAACTGATCATCAAGCAACATATAAGCGGAGTATGGAAAAGCATTTTTACACAAACCTGTCTTACATCGCTTTCGAGTACCGCTATGGAAAACTGCTTTATGAGGAAGAAAGCATCCGTTTCTTGGAGGATTTGTACATTAAAAGCCTGAAGACGATGGGAAGAAGCAGTCTTTGGCATATGCTTGAGGAAAGAGATCCATATGCCTTCATTCATTCCATGGATGTTTTTGTAATCGGTACGATGCTCGCTTATCATATGAATGTTGTCCAACTGGATCTTTGTGCTACAGGATATTTATTCCACGATATCGGAAAGCTTGAAATTCCACGCGAAATCCTCGATAAAACATCTACACTGACAAAAGAGGAATATGAAATTGTACAAACACATACGGTCAAAGGAGAGGCGCTCCTGCATCAGGCAGGTGAGCCTTTATTAGGTCGCTATGCGCGGAGTCATCACGAACGGCTGAATCGTAAAGGCTATCCAGATAGTGCTTATTTACCGGAATTAGGGGTGGATTTGCAGATTTTGGCTGTAGTCGATACGTTTTCGGCTTTGACACTTTCACGTACTTATCGGGAAGTATTGCCAGCATCAGAAGCTATTCAGCTGATGCTCGAGATGACAGAAGCATATCCGAAGAAAATCGTGAAGAAATTAGCGCAGCTGATGCACATTTTCCCTAATGATAAAAAAACACTTCAGTTTGATGATGTCATGCTGGATAAATATACGAACGAATCGTATATGGAAATTGGATGGAAGCAAAAGCCGTAAGCAGACGCGAAATGGATTTGCTGGCATGATAGCCAAATCCTGGGCATACATTAAGGTAATCGCCTTTTGTTTAACAATGCCTGGGAGGTTAATGAATGATGAATATATTGGATAAGGTACAGCAGTATCGCCAGGAACAAGAGAAGCTTCACTGGGAAGGAACGCTCGCTGATTATCTGCGTTTGTTGAAAGACCGGCCTTATCTTGCTCAATCTGCACATTCCCGTGTATATAACATGATCAAGCATAAAGGCATTGAAGAAGAAGATGGAGTGAAAAACTATAGCTTCTTCAAGGACGCGTTATTCGGTTTGGAAGAACCGCTTGAAAAGCTAGTGGAAGAATACTTCCATCCGGCTGCTCGGAGACTGGATGTACGCAAACGAATTCTCCTGCTCATGGGACCAGTAAGCGGAGGGAAATCCACGCTTGTCAGTCTGCTCAAACGAGGGTTGGAGGAATATACACTGACAGATGAAGGTGCAGTTTATGCCATAAAAGGCTGCCCAATGCATGAGGATCCGCTTCATCTGATTCCGGCTCACCTTCGCAAGGATTTCGAAGACGAGTATGGAATCCGAATTGAGGGCAATCTCTCCCCATTAAACGTCATGCGTTTGGAAGAAGAGTACGATGGAAGAATTGAGGATGTTGTTGTTGAAAGAATCTTCTTTTCCGAAGATAAAAGATCAGGAATCGGTACGTTCAGTCCTTCTGATCCTAAATCACAGGATATTGCCGATCTGACTGGCTCCATTGACTTCTCCACAATTGCGGAATATGGATCTGAATCGGATCCTAGGGCTTATCGCTTTGACGGAGAACTTAATAAAGCCAATCGCGGATTGATGGAGTTCCAGGAGATGCTGAAATGTGATGAGAAGTTTCTATGGCATCTGCTTTCCTTGACGCAGGAAGGCAATTTCAAAGCAGGACGTTTCGCGTTGATTAGTGCGGATGAATTGATCGTGGCCCATACAAATGAATCAGAGTATCGTTCATTCATATCGAATAAGAAAAATGAAGCATTGCATTCCCGGATGATCGTCATGCCGGTTCCTTACAATCTTAAGGTTGATGAAGAAGAGAAAATCTATCAAAAAATGATTTCGGAAAGCGATATAAAAGATGTTCACATCGCTCCGCATACACTGAAAATTGCAGCGATGTTCACCATTCTTACGAGATTGAAAGAATCGAACCAAGGCGGCATCAGTTTGCTGAAGAAAATGCATCTTTATAATGGGAAACAGCTGGAAGGCTTTAGTGACGCAGATATCCAGGAACTCAAAAAAGAACACAGCGATGAAGGAATGAGCGGAATTGATCCTCGCTATGTGATCAACCGAATTTCCAGTACGATCATTAAGAAGGAAATGCGTTCGATCAGTGCATTGGATGTACTTCGTTCCTTGAAGGATGGCCTAAGCAGCCATGCATCCATATCGAAAGAAGACCGCGAACGTTACTTGAACTATATTGCAGTAGCACGTAAAGAATATGATGAAATCGCGAAGAAAGAAGTACAAAAAGCATTCGTCTATTCTTATGAAGAATCAGCTAAAACATTGATGGATAACTATCTGGATAATGTAGAAGCTTATTGCAATAAAACAAAGCTGCATGATCCGCTGACGGGAGAAGAAATGCCTTCTGACGAAAAATTGATGCGTTCCATCGAGGAACAAATCGGGATTTCGGAGAATGCGAAGAAAGCTTTCCGTGAAGAAATCCTTATCCGAATTTCTGCCTATGCACGTAAAGGGAAGAAGTTCGATTATCAATCTCATGAGCGGCTGCGTGAAGCAATTCAGAAAAAGCTGTTTGCTGATCTGAAGGATGTTGTAAAAATCACGACGTCCACTAAAACTCCAGATGAGCAGCAGTTAAAGAAAATGAATGAAGTAGTCGCAACATTGATTGACGAATATGATTATAACTCCACATCTGCAAATGACCTGCTCCGTTATGTAGGAAGTTTGCTGAACAGATAAAAATAAGCCGCCGGGATTCCGGCGGCTTATTTATGTGTTTATGCAGATAATAGTAAAAATCCTGCAAATATCGGAAGCAGTACCATTGCTGTCTTCAAGTAGACAGGACGAACACGTTTTGTGAATTTCGCTCCAATATAAGAACCAATCATCGTTCCTGCAACTACTTCCAGAAGTAATTTGATATCAAGGAAGCCGAGCTGTGCATAGCCGACTCCGCCAGCCAAGGCGATTGGAATGATGATCATCATTGTCGTACCTGCAGATTGCTGCGCAGACAGTCCAAGCAGGATAAGCAGGCCGATTTGGATGAATGGAGCGGAACCGATCCCGAACAATCCGGATAGTGCTCCTGTTAAGATGCCGAGCAGTGCAGCTGAAATAAAATAGATAACTTTATTTTGGTAGATGAATGCACTCACTGTATTCTTTTTATCTGAAGGTTTGCCCATCAGCAGAAGACGAATGCAAAGAACTACGCCAGATAGGACGAGCATTCCAGCTGTAAGATAATTTAAGATATCCTCTGGGATGAATCCGGAAAAATGGGAACTGATGAAAGCGCCAACCGCTCCGAAGATTCCGATGATTAAACCGGCCCGTAATGTCACGTTCCCTTCCCTGTAGTGACTGACTGCACCCGAGAACGAGGAGAATAGCATGGATGCCAAAGCAGTGCCCAATGCCACGTGAATCGGGAAACCGAACAGCACTGTCAGGATGCTGATGATGAATCCAGATCCTCCAGCACCGACAAAGCCGACAATAAGACCGGCGGCAATCATAATAAGGATAATTTCAATAGCCATAATAGTTCCCTCATTTCTAGTTGTACTATTAGTTAACCATACGGGAATGGTATTGTATAATGCATAAATAACATATAAAACATGCAGAAAAGGTATGGGTGAACTTATGGAATGGCAGCAGTTAGTTTATTTTAAGGAAGTAGCAGAGCGAGAGCATTATCTTCAGGCAGCGAAGGCTTTGGCCATTTCACAGCCAGCTCTGAGCCGATCGATTCAGAAGCTGGAGGAACAGCTTGGAGTCCCGCTTTTTGAAAAAAGAGGGCGAGGAATTGTTCGGAGCAGTTACGGGGATGCTTTTTATACACATGCCGTCAAAATTTTAGAGGAAATGGAGAAGGCGGAAAAGCATATACGAAAGATGAAGGATCCGCAGTATGGGGAAATTACACTCGGATTTATGAGGTCGCAGGGATTACAGCATATACCGCATCTGTTAAAGCGGTTTAAGGAGATATATCCATCGGTCGAGTTCTCCCTGAATCAAGGATCGACAGAAGAACTGATCAATCAGTTAAGGGAAGGTAAGCTAGATTTGTGTATCTGCAATATGGATCAAGGAGTGGAAGGACTCTCTTGGCGAAAGCTGTGGACAGACCAGCTTTATGTTTATGTATCAGAAACACACCCGCTTGCAAATGAAAAGCAGCTAGCATTACATCAGATAGAAGAAGAGCCTTTCTTACTTATTCGACCTGGCTACAGTGCCCGGGTGATGTTTGAGCAGATAGTTGAAAAGTACGGACTTGAGCCGAAAGTGGCGTTTGAAAGTGAGGATATGATGACAATTCTGGGATTTGTCGCAGCAGGACAGGGCATTGCTCTGCTTCCATCCTTGGAGACACTTCAAATATCTCATGTCAGGAGCATTCCTCTTATCGAACCGACAGAACGGCAAATTGGTGTGGCTTGGCGCGAGGGAAGTGTGCGCTCTCCTGCAAGCGAACATTTTATTGAACAATTGGTCACTTACTCATCTAAATTTGGAGAAAAATAAAGCGGCTTACTGTTGCTTTATTTTTTTCTGGTCAACCTTTCGGATATATTGTCGAATTATTATGACAACATTTTACAATCTCTTAATTGGACCTTAATACATAAAATCTAGAATTAATGCGGGGAGACAATCCCGATAAAAGATAGGGGGAGCTATATGAAGCGTTCATATCGAATGGCTGCTGGTCTCAGCGCATGTTTGCTGCTTATGCAGACAGTTGTACCAGCATCCATTCCAGTCGTAAATGCAGAGGAGAAGCTTCGAGAAAATAAGGTTTCTATTACAGAAGTCTATGGCAGCGAGAAACAAGATGCCGGTGGTTTATCTTTTATTGAAGTACATAATGGAACAGAGGAAGCGAAATCCTGGAAAGATCTTGGAATCACATACACAACCGACCAGGAACAAAAGCTTACAATTCAAGAGCAAGAGGAGCAAATCCCTGCAGGAGGTTATGCAGTACTTGCTTTGAACAATGAGACCACAGTAGAAACTTTCAACAGTCATTTCGGAACGGAATTGACAGATGCAGCATTCACCAACGTAACAGAACCCTACATATTCCAAGACGATGAACAGCAGCTTTCCATCACTGATACAACAACTGAGCAGACCTCCGTTTCAGTTTTCCACTTCCGAGATGTAGAGCAGACAGAAAGTATTCACTTTGCAAATGATCAAAAAACACCAACCATTCTGGCATTACCATCACCAGGATCCGAAAAGATAGAGCAAGCTGAACAAGAAGAAACAGCGGAAGAATCGCAGCAGGATACCCCGGAGGAGGATGTGAAGGAAGCTCCTGTTGCAGAGGAACAAGAGTCTGAATCAGCGTCTGAGTCAGAAACAAAGGATCCGGCTCAAGAAAAACCAGCTGATGGTGCAGACGAGGAGCAGCAAACTGAAGAAGATGGCAATCAGTCCGAAAAAGGTGAGCAGGAAAAAACAGCAGAAACAGATGAGCCTGCACAGAAGGAACAACCTGAGAAATCTGTACTCGTTCACGAAGCGATTACCAATGCTGATAGCAGCGAGGACCTTACCATCCGTGCAGCAATTGAAAACGGGAATGCGGATTCGGCAATCCTCACCTATATTACTGCTCCTGGTATGAGCGAACAAAAGGTAGATATGACAGACAAAGGTGATGGCAATTGGGAAGCTATCGTTCCAAAAGAAGTGCTATGGAGCCCGAACTTCCAATACAGTATTGATGTGGTTAGTGGAGATTCCCCACTGCGTTTTCCTGACAATGGACTTCAAAGCACGCAGGTAGCAGTTAGCGAGCCTGATCCGCAGACACAGCCGCCAGTACTTATCACGGAAATCGTTCCAGACAGTGATAATGTCAGCGGTGCTGATGCGTATGAGTTCATTGAAATTTATAACAACTCCGATCAATCAATGGATTTGAAGGATTATAAACTCTCCTATCAATATCCTGATGGAAGGCAGACGGATTGGGATATCGATCGATCTGTCACGTTGGAGCCAAAGGGTAAGGCTGTAATTTGGATCAAGAATGGTGCAAACCAATCACTTGGGCTAGCTGATTTTAACAGCCATTATCAGACTGACTTGACAGAAGACCAAGTAATTGAAATTCACAATGACGGTATGGCAAATGGTTCAGCCCGTACTATTGCGTTCCAGACGGACAGTGGGGCACAACTTGCTGCAGCAAGCTACAATGACTCAGAAGGAATCGATGATACGTTTCCAAATCAAGGAATCACTTACAAAGCTTCCGGTACTGCACAAATGACGAAGGTAGGATTGCAGCTGAAGGCTTCACCTGGCGCTTTGATTGATGGACAAGTTCCAGCGGAAACCGTCAAGGTCGAAAAAGATGAAACAGCACCGGAAATTAGTCATGAGCCGGTGAAAACAGTTACCATTCCTGCTCCTCTTCAAATTGAAGCTGCTATAAAGGAAGAGAATTTCATCCAGCATGTGACGCTTTATATCAAAAAACAGGGCACAGAGGAATTCGAGCAATACAGCATGCAGCACACAGGTGAATTGTATAAAGCTGAGATTCCTACAGCTGAGCTGGAAGCTGGGACACTTGAATATTATATTGAAACTTCCGATGGGTTCAACAGTTCCAAAACAGATACGTTCAAAGTAGAAGTGAAGAAGCCTGATACTGACTTTACAACTCTTCCTTCTTTATTGGTGACAGAATTAGTCCCCGATTCTTCCAATGTAAATGGGGCGGACGGATATGAATTTATCGAAGTTTATAACAACACGACAGCTCCTATCGATATGCAAGATTATGACCTGACGTACATGTACCCAGATACGAGATTGACCACTTGGAAGCCGGACGAAAATCCAGTCATCCAGCCGGGTGAAACTGCTGTATTCTGGATTATCAATGGTTCCAATAATGATTTGACTGCAGATGATTTCAACACAAATTACGGTACGAATCTTATCCTTGGCGAAAACTTGTTCAAAGTACAGTCTGGCGGCATGGCTAACGGCGACCAGCGCGGTGTCGGTGTTGCAACTAAGGCTGGAAATGCAGTTACAATGGCGACTTATAACGAGGTCTCAGGCGTTAAGGATACGGTTGCTAATATGGGAATCAACTTTAAATATCCGCTTGATGGCTCGACAAATATGTTGAAGCTGAATGCTGGTACAGTCCTTGGAACTCCTGGAAGTGTCACTTCTGATCAAGTTCCAGGCGAACCTGTTCAAGTAGAAGAAGATTCTGTGGCACCAGAAGTGAAGGATCTAACGGATATGGAAACCATTAATCAAACGGAAGATCTGCCGATTTCTGTTGAAGCTTCTGATGATAAGGGTGTCAAACGTGTTTCTGTATTCTATCGTACAGATGGCACGAATGATTTTAAGCGAGTTGATTTAGTTAAAAATGAGCAGACAGGCTACTACCACCATACGGTTTACACACCAGAGCTGATTGCAAAGGATTATGTGGAATATTATGTAGCTGCTACAGATGGCTTCAATGAAACAAAAACAGAAACAAAACGTGTCAGTATTGAGCGTGATCAAAAAGAGTCCAGCCCGCGTTTGAATGTGGAAGAAGGACAGCTGCTTTCTGGAACATACAAGCTAAAAGCGACTTCTGATGCTGATCAGGAAACTGAATTGCTTATCGATGGAAAAGAAGTCGAGCAGACAGACAGAGCATTGGAAACAGAAGCTTATTTTGTTTTCGATGTGAACGGCATCAATACGTACTTCCAAAATGCAGTTGTACAGGATGGAGAAGTGCTGCGTATATTCGATGACTGGATTGATACGTACACAACTATCACGGTTCCTGTTGATCCAAATACGTTGAAGGAAGGGCAGAATACAATCAGTATTCATTCCGGAAACAAAGCTTCTCCGTTCCAGTTGGATTCTCCAGAAAACCGGGATGACTTTGATGCGAAAAATGTTCGGCTTGTTTTGGGAGATGGAACTGTCTTGTATGATCCGGCGTTCGCTGATCCAAATCAAGTAATTGATATTGGAGATAACGGTAATTATCGTCCAGTTCAAGACTTTACTTTCACCATCCAGCCTGAGAAATTTAAGGCAAATGCCTATAACTGGGATACGACTGAAACAGCAGATGGTAAACACACGATTGAAGCTAAGGATGGAGAAGCATCAGATAAAGTCTCCGTAACAGTAGATAATACTGTTCCTGTTCTTGAAACAACAATGGAAGATGGGAAATCGTACAAAGGTCCATTTACAATTGAAGCAAGTGCAAAAGATGCTTCAAGCGGCCTTGATAGCCTTACAGCAGAACTGGATGGTGAAGAAATTCAGCTTCCTTATGAGACTTCTTCTGCAGCCTTATCTGCTGGCGACCATAAGCTTGTGCTGCGTGCAGTGGACAAAGCTGGAAATGAAGAGGTTCGTACAGTTAACTTCTCAACCCCTGAAGAGCAGCCTGCTGCTCCAGAACTGATCAAACCGGAAGATGAAGCGGGTAATGTTGGGAAGAATCCGGAGCTTGAAGTTAAAGTAACAGATCCTACAGGAGACGATATGGACGTTACTTTCTATCAGGGGCATAAATATAAAGTCAGCCAAGATAGTGAAATCAAAGCCTACAAAAATGCAGTTGATTATGAGCCACCGTCCGACTATGCACCTGAAGGGGAAGAAGAATTCAGCAGCGAGGATATTGATAAGGTTGCAGATGTAGATGACAAGTATTTAATTAACGATAGCGAAACACAGTTCCCTTACCATCGATTTGAGGTGCCTGTTTCCAAAGACGTTGACGATAAAAATGTCGTTGAAGTCAATTGGAGCGGTAATTCCTTGCCAGGACGCAAGGTTTCTATGTACGCGTGGAACCATCAAGAAGAGGATTGGCAGCTGATTGATTACAAAGTAGCAGGAGATGAAGACTTCGATTTGCAAGGGTCGGTAAATGTCGATGAGTTTTTAAATGACTACAAGATCAATGTCCTGATTCAGGATGAGATCGCAATCGAGGATGAAGATTATGATTACTCCTTCGTCTGGATGTCTGATACACAATATTATTCTGAAAGTTATCCCCATATTTACAATGAACAGGTGAATTGGATTGCGGAAAATAGGGACAAGCTTAATATCGACTATGTGATCCATACTGGTGATTTGGTGAACTTCTCAGACCAAGAATATCAATGGGAAGTCGCAGACAAAGCGATGCAAGTATTGGATGATGCCGGCGTTCCTTACGGTGTATTGGCCGGTAACCATGATGTGGAGCAAAAGAGTAATGACTATACCGATTATTACCGATATTTCGGAGAGGACCGTTTCAAAGATAAACCTTGGTATGGCGGTTCTTATAAGAATAACAGAGGTCATTATGACTTGATTTCCTCTAACGGCAATGACTATATTATGGTCTATCTTGGCTGGGGCATCGATGATGAAGGTATTGCATGGGCAGATGAAGTTCTAAAAGCACATCCTGATCGGAAGGCAATTTTGAACTTCCATGAGTATCTGCTGTCATCCGGAAACCGACATCCAGTTGGTGAAAAGCTTTATCAGGAGCTTGTTCTGGATAATGAAAATGTGTTCGCTGTCCTATGCGGTCACTATCATGCTGCAGATATGCTTGTCGATGAAATCGACGACGATGGCGATGGTATAACTGATCGTAAAGTTTATCAAATGCTTGCCGATTACCAGGCAGGTCCTGAAGGCGGACAAGGCTATATGCGTATCTTGCTCTTTGATGCTGAGACAGATCAAATAAAAGTAAAAACATATTCTCCATATATGGATGACTACAATTATTATGATGAAGAAGAATTCCCTGGAACGGATGAGTTCTCTATAGGACTTGAATTAGATGCTCAAAAGAAACGTGTTGCTACTAACTACGTGGAAGTGAATGTTTTCGGTACGAAGGAAATCGGTAAGGCAGAAGATGTTAACAGTGGCGAAACTGCTTCTGTTACATGGGATGGATTGACCTCTGACCATAAATATGCCTGGTATGCTGTTGCAGAGGATGCTCATGGCGGCAAGACGAAATCGAATCTATGGACATTCACTACTGGCGGGGGAGCTCCTGCTCCTGAAGACAATGGCAACGAACCGCCTGCAGAGGATCCGTCTGGAGATGATGAAGCCGGCGGCGGGCAAGAAGATCCAATAATCGGCGGAGGTGAAAATCCACCTGCTGATGATGAAGAAAAACCTGGAAGCAACAATCAAAATGGAAATACGATTCTACCAGTGAATCAAACGAAACCATCAGGAGACAATACTACGAATGTTGGATCGTATGTACCTGCAGACTCTAAAAAAACGACACCATTCGGGGGAATTCTCCCGAATACAGCAAGTCAGTTATTCAATTACCTTTTGGGTGGCGCTGTTTTGCTTGTGTTAGGCGGAGCATTGTATTGGTTTAATAAAAGAAGAACAGCAAACAAATAAAAATGGAGGATAATTGGAAAATAGCTTTCCAATTATCCTCTTTTTTAATTTAAAAAAGCAATGATTTTTTCTTGCTGAAACAAAAATGTAAAAACGCTTTCAAAATGATGATATTTATGAAGTGGCATTATATAAACCCTTATATATCAATAAAGAAAGCGTTTTAAAAATTTTCTTGTTTTAGTTGTAAGTTTCGTCTGGTTACGGTATATTGGGAGTGTGAAAACGTATTAAGTTACTTAAAATAATTTCCAATTCCTAAGCCTTTGCTATTTTAAAAAAAGTTACTTCTATTGGGGGGAACAGTCGTGGGACAAAAGGAATCTAGCGAAAGATTCTGGGAGAACTTCCATGGACCAAATATGGGTTATGTGGAAGAGCAATACGACAAATACAGGCAAGATCCGGAATCAGTGGAAGCATCACTAAAGGAACTATTCGATACGCATGGAGAGCCAAGGGTGATGCAGCGTCAAGGGGAAGACGCTCCATCAACAGGAATGTCCGAAGCATCCATTAAGAAAATTACTGCTGCAATTCAGCTTGTAGAAGCAATTCGCCGCTATGGCCATCTTGAAGCAGATATTTATCCAGTAGGCGGAGAGCATGCAGAAACTACGGTGCTGACCAAAATGGAGGATTATCAGTTAACTGAATCTGACTTGCGGGATATACCGGCAAGCTTTGTGTGGGAAGACGCTCCGAATAATGTACATACGGCCTTGGATGCCGTGCAGCTATTGAAGGAAAGGTATGCAGGTACTACTTCCTTCGAGTATGATCATGTCGGTAATCATGAAGAGCGAAAATGGCTGCAAGACCAAATTGAAACTGCATCCTATATTCCAGGGTGGAGTGAAACTGATAAAAAGGAAATTTTGAAACGGCTTACAGATGTGGAAGGCTTTGAATCTTTCCTGGCTCGTACTTTTGTCGGTCAGAAGCGTTTCTCAATCGAAGGTCTTGAAGCGATGGTTCCGATGCTGGATTCTATCATTAAAGAAGCGTGCCTCGCTGATACAAATGAAGTAATGCTTGGCATGGCACATAGAGGAAGGCTGTCTGTACTTGCACATGTATTAGGCAAGCCTTTCGATCTTATCTTCTCAGAATTCAATCATACGGGTGAGAAAGAACTGCTTCCTTCAGAAGGATCAAGAGGGCTGCATGGCGGCTGGACCGGTGATGTGAAGTACCATTTCGGTGCTGTAGCAGAACATCATGAAGGGCAAGAGAAGCATACAACCATTACATTGGCAAACAACCCGTCTCACTTAGAATTTGTGAATCCGATCGTAGAAGGATTTACAAGAGCGGCACAGGATGATACCTCGAAAGCAGGGTATCCGGATCAGGACCCATCAAAAGCGCTTAGTATCCTCATTCATGGAGATGCTGCTTTCATCGGGGAAGGGGTTGTAGCTGAGACGCTTAACCTAGGTGATTTACCAGGTTATTCGACTGCTGGTTCGGTGCATATTATTGCAAACAACCAGGTCGGCTTTACAACGAATCGCCGAGATGGACGATCTACTCGATACGCAAGTGATTTAGCAAAAGGTTTCGAAATTCCAATTATTCATGTAAACGCTGACGACCCGCTTGCATGTGTGGCAGCAGCATTACTTGCTTTCCGTTACCGCCAGCGTTTCAATAAGAGCATCCTGATTGATCTTGTTGGTTACCGCCGATATGGACACAACGAGATGGATGAACCTCGTTCGACACAGCCGATCCTTTATCAGGATATTGATGCACATGATACGGTAGCGAAAATCTTCTCTGCGAAATTGGAAGAAGAAAAAGTTGTCACAGGACAAGATGGCTATGACTCTCTTAGTGCGCAAATCGGTGAACACCTGAAGGATATCTTCCAGAATATGAAGGAAGAAGATGCGAAGGAAAAGCTGCCGAAACCAGAACCGGAAGCTTTGAAATGTGATCTGCCGAAGATCAAAACTAGTGTCCCAGCAGATACACTGTTCTCCCTTAATAGACAGCTTCAGAAAAGACCAGAAGGATTCCAAGTCTTTAAGAAGTTAATAAAGATTATCTCGAAACGGCATCAAGCATTCGAAGAAGAAGGTAAAGCAGACTGGGCTGTCGGTGAGATTCTCGCTTATGCCAGCATCTTGCAGGAAGGCACGCCAATACGTCTGACGGGTCAGGATTCAGAACGAGGCACATTTGCCCATCGACATGCAGTTCTGCATGATGTCGAAACAGACGCAACGTATTCACCGCTACATGGATTGGACGAAGCAAAATCATTTGCTCTTCATAATAGTCCGCTATCAGAGGCTGGTGTTATCGGCTTTGAATATGGTTATAGCGTACACAATCCAAATGCTTTCGTCCTTTGGGAAGCACAATTCGGTGACTTTGCTAATACAGGCCAGGTTCTTTTCGATCAGTTTATTGCAGCTGGCCGAGCTAAATGGGGCGAAAAGTCCAATATGGCTATGCTGCTGCCGCATGGATATGAGGGACAAGGACCGGAGCATTCTAGCGGTCGGGTCGAAAGATTCCTTCAGCTTGCAGCAGAGAATAATTTGATTATCGCAAATGTGACAAGTTCCGCCCAGCTGTTTCACCTGCTGCGCAGACAAGCGAAACTTGGTGGAAAGGAAGAGGCAAGACCTCTTGTTCTGATGACGCCGAAAAGCTTGATGCGGAGTGCTCGTCTGGCAAGTAAGCTGGAAGAATTCACAGAAGGAAGCTTCTCGTCTCTGCGCGTTCAGCCGAACAACGAGGCAACAACTGAAACAGCTAAAACACTTGTATTAGGAAGCGGAAAAGTGATGGTGGATCTGGAAGAAGCAATGGAAAAAGATGCGGGTGCATTTGAAGAACTTCATATCGTCCGTCTTGAGCAGCTTTATCCGTTCCCTGCCCAGAGAATTAAGCAAATCCTTGAAGATTACCCTTCTATTAGTGAAGTGAGATGGGTGCAGGAAGAACCGCGTAATATGGGGGCATGGACATTTGTCCGTGACAGAATTGAAGCAATCCTTTCAGAAGATCAGACACTTGAGTATATTGGCCGTCCAGATCGTGCATCACCTGCAGTAGGAAAACCTGCTGTCCATAAAACAGAACAAAAGCAGATCATCAACCAAGCCTTAAAGCTGTCCAAGGGAGGAGTTAGCGTATGAAGGAACTAAAAGTACCAGAGCTGGCAGAATCAATTACAGAGGGAACAATCTCCGAGTGGTTAGTCAATCCAGGTGACCATGTTGAGAAGGGAGATCCTGTCCTCGAATTGGAAACAGATAAGGTAAATGTGGAAGTCAATGCGGAGTATAGCGGTGTGGTGAAGGAACTGTTAAAGGAAGCTGGCGATGATGTAGAAGTAGGCGATATCATTGCTACGGTTGACGAAAATGGAGAAGCTGGCGGCGAAGCAGACACTTCTGCAGCTGAAGAGACGAAAGCAGAAGCGGCAGCTGTAGCGGAAGCTCCGGCTGAAGAGAAGAAGGAAGAGACAAAGGTCGAAGCAGCAGAACCTGCTGCAGCCAATAAGAATACACTGGCAACTCCAGCAGCTCGCAAGCGTGCTCGTGAGTTAGGTATCAGCCTGGATGAGATCTCAGCACGTGATCCATTCGGCAGAGTTCGACCAGAAGATGTTGAGGAAGCAGCGAAACCGAAAGAAAAACCTGCCAAGCAGGCCAAAGATGACAAACCGAAGAAGTCAGCAAAGACAGAGTTTGAAAAACCAGTAGAGCGTGTAAAAATGACTCGCCGCCGTCAAACAATCGCAAACAGACTGGTGGAAGCACAGCACACATCTGCAATGCTTACCACTTTCAATGAAGTCGACATGACAGCAGTCATGCAGCTTCGAAGTCAACGTAAGGATAAATTCCTTGAAAAACATGATGTGAAGCTTGGATTTATGAGCTTCTTTACAAAAGCGGTTGTCGGGGCATTGAAGGAATTCCCTTACATCAATGCTGAAATTCAGGATAATGAAATTGTGCTGAAGAAATTCTACGATGTTGGTATAGCTGTATCTACCGACGATGGACTAGTTGTTCCAGTCGTGCGGGATGCTGATCGACTAGACTTTGCAGGCATTGAAAGCGAGATTTCCCGATTAGGCAAGAAAGCCCGTAACAAAGAGTTAAGCTTGGATGAACTGAACGGTGGCTCATTTACTATTACAAATGGCGGTATTTTTGGTTCACTCGTTTCTACACCGATACTAAATACACCACAAGTCGGTATCCTAGGGATGCATACAATCCAGAAACGTCCAATTGCCATGCCGGATGATACAATCCAGATTCGTCCGATGATGTACCTTGCACTTTCCTACGATCATCGTATCGTCGATGGAAAAGATGCAGTCCAGTTCCTTGTACGTATCAAGCAATTGCTTGAAGATCCATACGATCTCCTTTTGGAAGGTTAAGCTATACGAAACCGCCCTCATAATGAGGGCGGTTTTTTTGCATTCTCTTTTCCTACATATCTTTCCTGTACCTGCACAAACTAACGGAAATGGAACTGGAAAGGTGCGTCGACATGGGTTTCTTTAAGCAGAAAAATAACCAGCAAGTGCAGGAGAAAGTTATAAGAGAAGACAAGATGCCGCCGCATCGATCCACAGCATCACTAGAGAAGAACATACGCTACATCCAGGAAGAATTGAAGAATTCAACCGATTTAAAAGTACGGCTGCTTCCGGGTAATAAACAAGCTTTACTTTACTTGGATGATATTACAGATCCGGATAAAATGCAGCGATATATCTTCACACCGCTAAGGGAAATGGATGGAGATATTCAAAAAATTAAAGATCGGGAAGAAAGTGATGATCTTAATAAAGCAGTATCTGCGCTTCTGGAAGGTAAGTCTATCTATTTAATTGAAGGGAACGCTACATGCTATTTCTTTAATGTGCAGCAAAATGTAACTCGGGCTATCATGGAGCCAATGAATGAAAAGGTCATCAAAGGATCTCATGATGGCTTTAATGAAGACATTAAGCAAAATATCAACCTCATTCGCCGCCGTATCCAGCATCGCAGTCTAACCATAAAAAAACAGACGGTTGGCGATTATACAGAGTCTGAAATCGCTTTGGTTTATGTGGAGGGTATAGTCAATCCAGGTGTAGTGAAGGAACTGGAAACAAGGGTGAAAAATATCAGCAGTGATGCACTGTTGAGTGCTGGAGCTTTCAGTGAATATATTGAGGATCGTACGTATAGTATCTTTCCGCAATTCTTAAGTACGGAAAGGCCAGATAAGACGGTTTCACAGCTCATGGAGGGAAGAATTGCGATTCTTTTTGCGAACAATCCTACTTGTCTTATTGCTCCGGTGACTTTCTATGCTTTCTATCAATCACCTGATGATTATAATACTCGTTGGCTAGTTGCGACATATATTCGTTTAATTCGTCTGTTCAGTTTTATTCTGGCGATTACGCTGCCGTCATTTTATATTGCAGTAGTTGGCTTTCATTATGAAGTGATTCCAGAAGAATTGATTTCACCAGTCTTAGGGGCTATCAGGGATATAGCTTACCCGCCTATTGTCGAAGCAGTGCTAATGGTAATTGTCATTGAACTCATACGAGAATCTGGGATTAGACTGCCATCCCCTATTGGTTCGACAATCGGTATTGTCGGAGGTCTTGTTATCGGTGATGCGATTGTAACAGCAGGATTGGTATCTAATTTGATGGTAATCGTGATTGCCCTTACATCTCTGGCTTCCTTTGTTGTACCATCTAATGAAATGAGTGATTCATTAAGAATACTGACTTTCCCGCTGATAATCCTGAGCTCAGTTCTTGGCTTCATCGGGATTGCCTTCGGTTTACTTATGGTGCTTATTCATCTATGTCGCATGGAATCATTGGGATTAAGCTATTTTACGCCTATCCAGTTCAGAGATTTAAAAGACACAGTAATACGTGTGCCGCAATTCTTAATGAAGCGCCGGCCAGAACAATTAGAATCACCACGCCCGTACAAGTCAAATGAATTGAGTGATAAACATGGCAAAAAGTAATACAAAACAAAAAATCACTTTATCTCAACTGGCTTACATTTTTATTCAGAGTCAAATCGGCGTCGATATCCTTAATTTGTCTACTGTTCTACATAGAGAGGCAGGAGCTGATGGATGGATCGCATTGCTGATTGGCGGTGTAATCTCAATATTTTTTGTTTTGATGATATTGCATATAAGCAAATGCTATCCAGGTGAAGGTCTATTCGAGATTTTACAAAGTACTTTTGGTAAAGTTTTGGGCGCATTGGCGGGGTTTGGATACTATGTGTATTTTCTAGTTGTCGCTATCTATCTTTTAACGTCCTACGGTGAGTTAATCAATCAATGGTTGCTGCCAGAGACGCCGGTTTTAGTGTTATATGCATTACTTGTTATCAGTGCGCTCTACACGATTTCTGGTGGTCTAACCTTGATAGCGAAGGTGTTTACCTTTTTTGCTATTATTTTGTTTATCATTTCTGCCTTATTTTTATTCGGATTCGTGGATGCAAAATTTATTTACTTGCTTCCAATGGGGCAAGCATCTTTTTCAGAGTATGTCGAAGGAGTAAGAGTGACCATTTATTCCTTAAGCAGTTATGTTCTGTTATTGCTATTCATTCCTTATACGGAAGGAAGCATTAAACAGAAAACACGCACGCTAGTAGGAGCTCATTTGCTTGTCATTTCTTTCTACTTATATACAGTCATTGTATCCTTTGCTCATTTTGGTACAGATCAGATAGATCATGTATCGCAACCAGTTCTGTATATGCTGCGGACGGCAGATTCTGTCATTATTACAAGGATCGATATCTTTGTACTTGCCATGTGGACTGTTTTTGCCCTGACAGCATTCGCTGCTTATCTGTATGCTGCAGAAAGAGCTTTTGCAAAAGTGCCTAAGCAAAAGAAAAAAATGTTGAACGTATATTCTGCATCCGTCATTGTTCTGGGAGTTGCTTATTGGGGTGGATTAAATGAAGAGAATATCAGAATTATCATTGACTTTCAGGATAAGATTACGGAAGCATTCACAATATATATTCCACTCCTCTTATTCGTGCTTTCATTCATGCGCCGAAAGGATAAACAAAAGGGGACCGCACAATGAAAAAACTTACAATGATTCTCTTATGCTGCATCCTGCTATTATCTGGCTGCTGGGATGCGCGCGAATTCAAGGAAGTAAAGCTCGGCATCACGGCTGCCTATGATTTGACGGATGATGGTGTTTATAAGAATACAATTCTCATACCAAATGTACAAAACAGTTCGCAGGGCCCAGGAAAAGAATCCACACAGTTCCTTACCTCCACTGGAAAGACTTCGTCTCAATCACGAAGTAATATAGACAGGCGGCTATCGTCTACCTATAGTCCAGCTCAGCTAGATGTTGTATTACTGGGATCGAATCTTGCCAAACAAGACATTTATCCATACTTGGATGCTTATTACCGTGATCCAAGGATGCATTTGGATTGTGTTCCTGTAGTTGTGAAAGGGAGTGCAGAACAGGCACTTAAAGTTGTTCCGGAATCAGAGGTTCGCCCAAGTGAATATATAGAAGGTATTATTGAGTCCGAAGTTGAAACGACAAATTCGGTCGAGGTAAGTTTACAATCGATAGGATCAGAGCTGTATGAAGAAGGGGAGGATTTTGTCTTACCCTTAATGGAAGTTGGGGATGCTGGTAAAACAGTATCTTATGAAGGATTGGCACTCTTCCATAAATCCAGCTATACAGGTAAAGATATTGATTACGACCACACGACATTATTTTTGCTGATGAAAAAAGTGAAAGGTAAAGTAGCTAGAATTAGTACTAAGTTGTATGAAGAAAAGAAACCCGAACCAGATAACTATACAACTATTAATATTGAGGATTTCTCAAGCAGTGTGAAATCAAAACCTGATAAACAAAACAAGGTCAGAACTGATATCAAACTGGAATTGACGGTAATGATTCAAGAATATCCACAAGACCACCTTTCTTTAAGCGATTTGCCTGAGGTCAAGAAAAATCTTGAACAAGCACTTACTGATCAGGCAAATGAAACTATCCGAACTATCCAAGAAGCAAATAGCGATGTTTTCGGAATTGGCCGCAGCATGTACGGCCATTATCCATCATATTGGGAGAAACTCGATTGGGAAAAGGATTTCAAGGAGATCAAAATCGTTCCGCATATTACTGTAAACATCCGTTCACGCGGAATTTTCAGATAATTTAACAGTTTTCTATAGTTTGTTTAATCAATAGCAGCACTCCCGCATAAGATAGACTAATTATCTTAAGGAGGCTGGCGAATGAGTGATTCCAACCATTTTGCAGTGTCAGAAGAAGACTGGTCCCTCCATCGAAAAGGATATGATGATCAAAAGCGGCATCAGGAGAAGGTCCAGGAAGTATTGAAGAACAAGCTGCCCGATTTGATCACGGAAGAAAATATTATCATGTCTAATGGAAAAGATCTGATCAAGATACCGATTAGATCATTGGATGAATACAAAATCCGCTATAGTCAAGACAAGAATAAGCATGCCGGCCAAGGAAAAGGCGATAGTAAAGTTGGAGATGTGCTGGGGCGTGCCGGCGGTCAGCAGAAGGCGCCTGGCAAAGGGCAAGGGGAAGCTGGAGACCAGCCAGGTCAAGACTACTATGAAGCAGAAGTATCATTTGAAGAACTGGAAGAGAATTTCTACAGTCAGCTTGAACTGCCGAATTTGGAGCAGAAAGATGAACAGCAGATGATTGTAACGGATATTGCGTTTCATGACATCCGCAAAACTGGGCTTGTCGGTAATATTGACAAAAAACGAACAATGCTAGAGGCGTTCAAACGAAATGCTCTAAGCGGCACAGCATCGTTTGCTCCGATTTATCCAGAAGATGTGCGTTACAAAACATGGGACACGATTGAAAAACCAGATTCGAAGGCTGTCGTACTTGCTATGCTGGATACGAGCGGCAGTATGGGAAATTGGGAGAAATATGTGGCTAGAAGCTTCTTCTTTTGGATGACAAGATTCCTGCGAACGAAATACGAAACAGTCGAAATCGAATTCATTGCTCATCATACAGAAGCGAATGTTGTCGATGAAGAGTCCTTTTTCTCTAAAGGAGAAAGCGGGGGTACAATCTGTTCATCTGCTTACAGGAAAGCATTACAGTTAATAGACGAGAAATATCCACCATCGGCTTATAATATTTATCCGTTCCATTTTTCAGATGGTGACAACCTTACTTCTGATAACAGTCGATGCATTGGTTTAATCAATCAGCTTATCGAGAAATCAAGTATGTTCGGCTACGGAGAGGTCAACCAGTATAACCGTCATTCTACATTGATGCAGATTTTCCGTAAAATGGAACATCCGAAATTCCGTTATTATGTACTGCGAAAGAAAACCGATGTCTTCTATGCAATGCATCGCTTCTTCTCGAACGAAGAAGCCGAAATCACCGTTTGAACAGCAGTATTTCACTGCTGTTTTTTTCTGTTTTTAGGAAAAATGAACATGTAAAAAGCATATATTGGTCATATGCCAAAAAGCCCTTTCTTTTTTCTAAATTATCCTTTAGGATAGAATAGGCGATAAAATGTTTCGTTTATATTACAAATAAATTACAGATATATTAAATAGAGAAGTGCTTTTAATGGGAAAGGGAAGGATTTACAACATGAAGGAAAAACGGATTCTATTTACGGGGGGCGGCACTGCCGGCCATGTAATCGTGAACGTGGCCTTGATTCCTGTATTCAGGCAGGAAGGATGGAAGATCGATTACATTGGTTCAAAAAATGGAATAGAGCGTGACCTTATTGAACCGATGGAAGGCGTTACCTATCATAGTATCTCAACAGGAAAACTGAGAAGGTACATGTCCAAAGAGAATTTCAAGGATCCTTTCAAAGTGATGAAAGGAACAATGCAGGCGTATCGAATCATGGGGAAAGTGAAACCACATGTAATTTTCTCAAAAGGTGGATTCGTTTCGGTGCCAGTCTTGTTTGCATCTTGGCTCCGTCATATTCCAGCTGTCATTCATGAATCAGATATCACACCGGGACTCGCGAATAAGCTTGCTATGCCATTCGCAAAGAAAATCGTGACAACATTTGCAGAAACGGTATCACATGTTTCTGCTAAGAAAGCAGAATGGGTTGGAGCGGTTGTGCGGGATGAGCTTATTCAAGGTAATCGTCGGGTCGGTTTGGAGCAACTTGGGTTTTCTCCTGAAAAAGCTGTGCTGTTCATCATGGGAGGAAGCGGTGGTTCCCAATTGATCAACGAAGCTGTTCGTTCCAGCTTGGATACGCTTTTAAACGAATTCCAGATCGTTCATATCTGTGGAAAAAATCAAATGGATAATACGATCAAGCGAGATGGGTACGTACAATTTGAATATGTGAATGAAGGGCTGAACGATTTGTTTGCAGCTTCTGATTTTGTCTTGTCACGAGCAGGTTCAAATGCGATCTTTGAATTTTTGGCACTGCGTAAGCCGATGCTGCTAGTTCCTTTATCTCGTAAAGCCAGCCGAGGAGACCAATTGCTTAATGCAAGCTCCTTCAAGAAACAAGGCTATGCAGATGTTCTGGAAGAAGAGAATCTGACAAGTGCTACCTTGATTCAGCATTTACAGGATCTCAAGGAACATAAAAATGAAATTTTACGAAACATGAGTCATTATGAAAGCCAAGAAGCGAAACAACGTGTAATTGAAATCATAAAAGAACATTCAAAAAAAACCAACTGACAAATTGTCAGTTGGTTTTTTCATATCCGTTGCGGATGACAGTAAGTTCACCAGTTGCGGGATCAATTACGAGTGCATGCACTGGAACCTGTTTTGGAAGCAATGGATGATTAGCAATCAAGGAGGCGCTGCTTTCTACTGACTCCTCCACACTATTGAAACCATCGAACCATGTATTTGCAATATCCTCACTGGATGATTGGCGCAAGTATGTCTCAACATCTCCACCTTGTTTGCTGATTTGTTCCAGCATATCAGAGCCGTGCAGATGGTGCATACCGCAGTCTTTGTGGCCGATAACGAATACTTCTTCGCCCTTTAAGGCATGTATTGCTACTAAAATACTTTTCATGGCACTATCAGAAGTGTCAACGAGCATTGCGCCAGCATTCTGAATGATTTTTGCATCTCCATTCTTCAAATTAACTGCTTTTGGCAGCAATTCAAGCAAGCGGGCATCCATACAAGTTAGAATGACAGCTTTCTTTGAAGGGAACTTGTCTGTTTCATACTGTGCATATACTTTGTCTTCTACGAATTTTTGGTTATGAACTAAGATGTCATCTAATAACATAGATCGTGACACTCCTTTTTAAAATTATCTTCTTTAGTTTACCATACCAGGACAAGTGTTTACATATTGCTTATTGCACAAATTATTTGAAAATTACGTTGACCTTTTTGAACCGGTATGTATATACTTATTATGCATAAAATAACAATTAGAAAGGAGGAACCCACAATGAATAACCGGAAAATAGCTTTTTTCAGCCAATTTCATAATGGGCAGCTCCTCCTTTGTTCGGAATCTTTACAGAGATAACTATATCTGGACGGAGTCTGCCGCATATCGCTTGCTGCTTACTTCTGAGAACGTGTACGTCTGCGGGCGTGCGCGTTTTTTTTATGCGCAAATTCAAGGGATTGTTGATACAAGCCGGAGTTCCCTTTCGGCTTTTTATCATAACTAGAAAACAAGGAGGAAAGGTTATGCTGAACGTTCAGACGAAACAATGGGGAGAAGATTGGAATGATGATGGTTAGCTGAACGACTGAGACAAATTCGCGATAGAAGGTTGGGAAAAGTATGTTTGATGTGTTGAAAAAGTTAGATTGGTTTTTCCTGAAATATTGGAAGCGATATACGATTGCAATTATCGCACTTATTATAGCCAGTTTGATCGGGTTAATTCCGCCGATGCTAATCGGCCAGACGATTGATGAGATCAATTATAACTCTCTTACTACAGAGAGACTTTGGCAAGTCATAGGTTTATTCCTCTTGCTAATCGTTTTACACTACGTTATTTCCTATGTATGGGACTACACGCTGTTCAGTGGTTCCGCAATTCTGGAAAGATTGATGCGTTCCAAGCTAATGGGACATTTCTTCCGCATGACGCCTACGTTCTTTGACAAGAAAAAAGTAGGTGATTTGATGGCCCAAGGAACGAATGATTTAAGGGCCATTTATATGACAAGCGGCTTCGGGGTGCTGACCTTGGTCGACTCGAGCATTTTCATGCTGATGATTATCGGAATCATGGGATTCTCAATCAGCTGGGAACTGACCTTGGTCGCTCTCATCCCGATGCCTATCATGGCTATCGTAATGCATAAATACGGAGAAGCAATCAACGAGCGCTTCACAGAAGCTCAGGAAGCTTTCGGGAACCTGAATAATGAAGTGTTGGAATCAATCCGCGGCGTTAGAGTCACCAGGGCGTTCGTTCAAGAAAAACAAGATGAGCAGCGATTCCAGGATATGACGGAAGATGTTTATCAAAAAAATATTAAGGTAGCCAAAATCGATGCATTGTTCGAGCCGACAATGAAAATCCTTGTTGGGCTTTCTTACACGATTGGTATCGGCTATGGAGCTTTGCTTGTCTTTCGTAATGAAATTACACTGGGGAATTTAGTGTCATTTAATATGTATCTTGGCATGCTGATTTGGCCAATGTTTGCGGTAGGAGAACTGATCAATGTGCTGCAGCGCGGAAATGCGTCCTTGGACCGTGTCAATATGACACTCGATTATCCTGCCGACGTAACAGATCCTGGAAAGCCTGCTGAAAAGGAAAAACCAGGGGATATTGTTTTTGATCACGTGAGTTTCCGTTATCCGGGGAATGATACAGAACGTCTTCATAATATCACCTTGGACATCAAACAAGGAACAACACTTGGTGTTGTCGGAAAGACTGGTGCCGGAAAGTCGACGCTGTTCAAGCAGCTGCTTCGTCAATATCCTCCAGGGGAAGGCAGATTGCTTCTTGGAGGTACGCCAATAGAGGAGTTCTCATTGGAAAAAACACGCAGCTGGATCGGTTATGTACCGCAGGAACAGATTCTCTTTTCTAAATCAATCAGAGAGAACATCCAGTATGGTAAACATGATGCAACTGATGAAGAGATTTTACGTGTAATGAAACTTGCGCACTTTCTTACAGATATTCAGAGTTTGCCAGAAGGTCTTGATACAAAAGTGGGCGAGAGCGGTGTAACGCTTTCTGGAGGTCAAAAACAGCGAGTAGCTCTGGCACGTGCTTTTATAAAAAATCCGGAAATATTGATCCTGGATGATTCGATGAGTGCGGTCGATGGCAAGACCGAAGCGAATATTATCGAACATTTGAAAACTGAACGCCAGGATAAAACAACAATTATTGCAGCTCACCGACTTTCGGCTGTTAAGCATGCGGAACAGATCATCGTGCTGGATGCCGGCGGAATTATAGAACAGGGTACGCATGAAGAACTTTTAGCCGCAAACGGCTGGTATGCAAGTCAATATTACTTGCAGCAGCTAGAGGATAAGGAGGTTATCTCCTCATGAAAAAAAACACAACGGAACGAAGACTGTTCCGATACGCTTTAAGCAATAAGAAGACCATCAATATCGGTCTTGTTTGTTTGCTGATTGCTGTAGTATTAGAGCTGGCAGGACCTTTAATTGCCGCTAGAATCATTGATCATCATATCCTTGGTATTGAAGCTACTTGGTACGAGGTCGAAGGTGAAACTGATAAGACAGTGGATTATGAAGGAAAGACCTATGTACGATCTGATGAGATACAAACGAACGAAGATGCAGTAGGTGAAGCAACCATTCTGCAGATTGGCAGGCATTTTTATTTTACGGATGCGGTTTTGCCTCTGGATGGCAGCAGGTCATTTGAGAATGGAATGATCACGGTTGATAGTCCAGGAGGAATAGAGGAAGCGGAAGGAACAAGACTTTCAGCAAGTGAGCTGTATGAATTCTTCAGTCCGCAGTTCCAGCCGATTATCATCCTCTTAATTATCTATGCAGCGCTTCTGTTTATCGCGGCTATATTCCAGTTTTGGAAGACCTTCCTGCTCCAGCAGGCTTCCAATAAAATCGTCCGCACGATGCGGAACGACATTTTCGCTCACACGCAGCGTGTCCCAATCAATTATTATGTGGATCGGCCAGCCGGTACGATCGTAGCTCGGATCACAAATGATACAGAGGCAATCCGAGATTTATATGAAAGGGTACTAGCAACCTTTGTAACGAGTTTTGTGTACATGGCCGGCATTTTCGTTGCCATGTTCTTCTTGAATGCCCGGCTTGCTGCTATCTGCTTGCTCGTAATTCCTATTTTCTGGGCTTGGATGAAGGTGTATAAGTACTTCGGTACCAAATACAATAAAGTCGTCAGAAAAACAGTAAGTGAAATTAACGGCAGTATCAATGAATCGATTCAGGGCATGCCGATCATTCAGGCGTTCAACCGGGAAAAAGAGACGAAAGCAGAATTCGAAGTACTGAATACGCGAAATTTCACATATCAGCGTAAGCTGATGAAGCTTAGCGCTTTGACTTCGCATAACTTAGTGACGGTGCTTCGTAATTTAGCTTTCGTTGCATTCATCTGGTATTTCGGCGGTGCAGCTGTAACAGGCGGCTCTATCGTTACTGTCGGTGTACTATATGCTTTTGTTGATTACTTGAACCGTTTATTCAATCCAGTAACAGATGCTGTGAACCAGCTGCCGCTGCTGGAGCAAGCTCGTGTCGCTGCTTCCCGGGTATTCCAGCTGCTTGATCAGCCGGGTGAGGATGTGGATTTGGAGGTTAGACGGGAGAAAAACCGTGGAGAGATTGCTTTTGAACATGTCAGCTTTGCTTATAATGACAAAGATTATGTCCTAAAGGATCTTAGCTTTGAGGTGAAAAGCGGACAGACAGCAGCCTTTGTTGGCCATACTGGTTCTGGAAAAAGTTCAATCATGAATTTACTATTCCGGTTTTATGATCATCAAAAAGGCAAAATAACGATTGATGGTATTGACACAAAAGAAATGTCACGTCAGCAGGTCCGTAGCAGTATGGGTATCGTACTGCAAGATCCGTTCCTTTTCACAGGTACGATTTTGACAAATGTGACGATGAATAACCCGGATATTTCTCGGGAAATGGCAATTCAGGCGTTGCAAGCCGTGGGAGCGGAACAATTCATTTCCAAGCTTCCAAAACAATATGATGAACCAGTCAAGGAAGGCGGATCCACACTCTCTATGGGAGAACGCCAGCTTGTCTCCTTTGCGAGAGCATTGGCTTTCAATCCGTCCATTCTTATCCTGGACGAAGCAACAGCCAATATAGATACGGAAACAGAGGCAATTATTCAGCGGGCTTTGGAGGTACTAAAGCAAGGCAGGACAACATTAGTTATTGCTCATAGACTTTCGACAATTATGCACGCTGACCAGATTTTTGTCCTGGATCACGGGAAGATATTGGAACAAGGCAATCATATGTCCCTATTGGAGAAACAGGGACAATATTATCAGATGTATTTGATGCAGCAAAGTGGCATCAAACGTTCTGCCGGTTAATGAAAGAGCCGTCCTGAATATACAGGGCGGCTTTTTTGTGGGGGTTATTGTTGCAGAGATTTAATTTTTTTGTAATTATTTTGAGAAGCAGCTTTCACTCTGAGTGTTGTATGATAGGCATATTGGTTAAGTATTGGAGTAAGTCATATGTCATGTATAAAAAACACGAATGAATTTATACGAAATTTACAAATGAATTTAGCTTGTTACACCCGAAAATTACAATTATGTTACGAAAAATATAGAAGGCTGGAGGTGATAGGTCTTGTATCTACGCCAGTCTAATGATCCTAACCGCGGAAAATTAGAAGAACAGATCAAAGAAGTGCAAGCCGGGAATACCGAGATGCAGAATGAGCTGATTGAGAGCTATCAGCCTTTCATAGCGAAATCTGTTTCCGAGGTTTGCCGCAGATTTATCGATCCTTCCAAGGATGAAGAATTTAGTATCGGCCTCTCGGCTTTCAATGAAGCGATGCTTGCTTATGCAGATGACAAAGGCAGTTCATTCCTTTCATTTGCAAAGCTTGTGATCAAACGAAAGACAATCGATTATATCAGACGCGAACGGATTCGCCTTCCTGCTGCTTCATTGGATGAGCTGTATGAAGATGACAGTGAGAATCCAAGAGAAGCTGAAGCTGCGCAGACAGCTTATAATCAAGAAACAGAAGCGTGGTATCGCCGTGCTGAAATCGAGGAGTACGATAAGAAACTGAAGGAATATAAGCTATCCTTTCAGGAGCTGATTCAGGTTGCCCCGAAACATCGTGATGCGAGGGAATCGGCAATCGAAGCAGCTAAGATTCTTCATAAGGATGATGAGCTGCGGGATTATGTAATGAGAAAGAAGAAAATCCCGATTAAGCAGCTAGTCGAAAAGGTAACAGTAAGCAAGAAGACGCTGGAAAGGAACAGGAAGTATATTCTCGCTATTTTCATTATATTGAGCGAGGATTATATCTACCTGAAGGACTACATGAAGGGGGTGAGTTAGTGAAGAGAGGAGTCGTCGTGAAACAAAGCCGCCGGAGCACGATTGTGCTGACCAGTGAAGGCACATTCCTGGAAATCAGTGCACAAGGGCAGGCAGAGATCGGGCAAGAAATCGAATTTAGTGCACAGGAACTGGTTCGGAGAACAAGAATCAATCATTGGACACCTTCCATGAAGAATTTCATGCGTGTTGCTGTATTGGTGCTTGTATTTGTCCTGGCATTATTTCCGGTTTATTCCTGGTTTAACGGCAACAAAGCATACGCTTATGTCAGTTTGGATTTCAATCCGAGCATTGAATTGAAAGTGAATAATCGTATGGATGTCGTCTCTGTGGCAGCTTTGAACGAAGATGCGAAAACGGTCCTCGCTAATCTGGATGATTGGCAAGATCAGGATGTTGAGACAGTCGCGGCCAGTATTTTGCGAATATCTAGTGACTTAGGTCTTTTAGCTGACTCGGAAAGTATTATTATTGGTGTGAATTATATTGAAGCCAAGCAAGAAGACAAGCAGCTGACAAATATTTTAGAGGGGTCAATCAACGGTTTTAACGACACATTACATATTGCTTCCTATCAAGTACCTGATAAGGTACGCGAAACAGCACAGGACGAGCAAAAATCCATGAATGAAATCATGGCTGAGTCCATACTCGAAGGAGACTCATCCAAGTCTGTACCTGCTCTTACACAATCGGATTCAGCTATTATTAAAGATTTTTATAAAGATGATGTGGAAGAAGATGGAGCAGAAGCGGAAGAGACTTCCCTTCAGACCAATGAGGACCCTGACCCAGAGCCTGTATACGCTGTAATAAATTCCGCAGAAAAGAGAGAGAAAGCGGATCAACAAGCAGATATAGTGAAAAAAGAGACGGAACAGACAGAAGCCAAACCGCTTAAAGCGCCAGCTGAACAGAAAAAGAATGAAGAAGCTGTGCGTTCAAGAGAAACAATAGAAGATAAAGAAAAAGCAAAAGAAGCTAAGAAACAAAACAAGGATGAAAAAAAGCGAGCAAAAGAAGCTGAAAAGCAGTTGAGAGAAGCTCAGAAGGAATCCAGAGCGAAAGAAAAGCAACTGGAAAAAGAAGAATCGAAGAAACAAAAAGAAAATCAATCAAATGATCATGGTAATAAAAGCAGGGAACATGAAGAAAATAAACATTCCTCCGCGAGAGATCAAGAAAATGGCAATAACAATGATATGGACGATGAAAGACGTGGAGAAAATGACGACTATTAAGCGTTTCTAGGGAAGAAGTAGGTAATCCTTGCTGGGATGCATCGGTGATTTTAGACAGACTTTTAGCTCATAATAGGACTACATGTATATTAATAAGGGTAAAAACAGTAGTGAACTTTGCTGAATAGAGAGGATACCTACTATGTCTGAACTTGATTTGTCGCAGTTTGAAAAAAAGGTTATTTTACGTAATATTACGGAAGCAGATATTGATCAAATTCTGGACATGCAGAAAGTGTGCTTCCCGGGGATGGAGCCGTGGAAGAAAAGCCATTTGAAAAGTCATATCGACATATTCCCAGAAGGTCAATTTTGTGTGGAAGTTGACGGCAAGATCATTGGAAGCTGCTCTAGCTTGATAGTTAATTTTAATGAATACGATGATCATCATACGTGGGATGACATCACTGATGAAGGATACATCACGAACCATAATCCAGATGGTTTTAATTTGTATGGCATTGAGGTAATGGTCCATCCAGATTATCGTGGAATGAAGATAGGGAAGCGTCTTTATGAGGCTAGAAGGGAACTGGCCGCAGAGATGAACCTGAAAAGCATCATCATCGGCGGAAGAATCCCGAATTACCATAAATACAAGGATGAGATGACACCCCGACAGTATGTCGAGGAAGTAGAAGCACAGAATATCTATGATCCTGTTCTTACCTTCCAAATGATGAACGGATTCCGTGTGATGCGGATCAATCGCGACTATTTGCCTGATGACAAGCAATCCGCTACTTTTGCTACTTTGATGGAGTGGAATAATATTGAATATCATGCAAAGTCAAAACGCCATTTCAAGACGTCTTATCCAGTTCGAATTACAGTTATCCAATATATGATGAAACAAATCGAATCATTTGAAGAATTTGCACGGCAAGTGGAATATTATGTGGATGTCGCTTACGATTTCGGATCTGATTTTGCTGTATTTCCGGAAATCTTTACAACTCAGCTCATGAGCTTCTTAGAGGAGAAAGTGCCTTCTAAAGCGGTTCGTAAATTATCTGAATTCACGGAGCAGTATATCGAGCTATTCACAAGTCTGGCTGTACGCTACAATGTCAATATTGTCGGAGGCTCACACTTTGTGGAAGAGGACGATCATATTTATAATATCGCCTATTTATTCCGCCGGGATGGCACAATTGAGAAGCAGTATAAGATACATGTCACTCCGAACGAGAGGAAATGGTGGGGCATTCAGCCTGGTGACACAGTAAAGGTATTTGATACAGATTGCGGTCGTATTGCAATACAGATCTGTTATGATATTGAATTCCCGGAGCTTGCGCGCTATGCCGTTGATCAAGGGGCAAATATCATTTTTGTACCATTCTGTACGGATGATCGGCAGGGATACTTACGAGTGCGCTATTGTGCGCAGGCTCGTGCGGTCGAAAACCAAGTGTATACAGTCATCGCAGGAACTGTTGGTAACTTGACCCAGGTAGAAAATATGGATATTCAATATGCCCAATCCGGTATTTTCACACCTTCTGATTTTGAGTTTGCGCGGGATGGCATTGTTGGGGAATGCCCACCGAATATCGAGACAGTCGTTGTCGGCGATGTTGATTTGGAGATTTTGCAGCGACAGCGTAAGACAGGGACTGTACGTCATTTGCATGATCGCCGCAAAGACTTATTCGAATTGAAGTTCAAGAATCTGGAGAGTGAAACACCGGAAGATCAGTGAGTGAATGAATAAGACTCGAGCTAAGTGCCCGAGTCTTATTTCACATGTCCAAAGCATACAGCGTTGTATGACCTAAGGCATGATCGATATATTGAATTAACTCTTCATGTGATTTCACGACTGTGTGCTGCTCGGAGGGATAATGAAAGGCGTGCAGGAAGATTTCAATCCGCTTGGAAAGCAGATCATCCTTCGTGCGTACCATGAGGACAAGCAGATCATCCCACTGTCCCCAAATCGTAAATAGCAGTGCTTTTTCGTAATCCTGGACTTTCATTGCGCTATCCCCTTCCTGTCAGGGTATAGATAGTATCTCTCTAATCAGCAGGAACATTGCTGGCAGATATAAGCAGACAGAGTTCCTCCTTTGTATAGGGTGAAAAAATCCGTACATACTAAGCGCAGTATGGCAAATCAAAGGAGGAAACTTCAATGAAGAAATGGAAACTAATCAGCATGGCTGCCCTTGCTGCCATCACGCTTACAGCTTGTCAGAATGATGACAAAGATACTGGCATGGGCAATGTAGAACCGACTAGGTACAATAATACAGACAACAACTTGGTGCACCGTAATAGTGACAACACGATGGATGTTGATGACCGCCAGAAAAACGGTGATGATCAGCAGCCGCGTTACCAAGTTGCAGATGATGTAGCGAAAAAAGTGAAAGAAGTTGAAGGTGTAGATGATGCGTATGTATTTACAACTGACAACAATGCTTTTGTAGCCGTTGATATGAAGAACGATGATGACAATTCAGGAAACAATGGTATGGGGAACACGGCAACTGGTGATAACAATAACAATGATGTAACAGACAAGGTAAAAAAAGATGTGGAAAAAGCAGTAAGATCAGTTGATGAAGATATCGACAACGTATACGTATCCGCAGATCCAGATTTTCTGGGAATGGCAAAGGATTACAACAACAAAATTGATGAAGGTCAGCCAGTAAAAGGCTTCTTCCTTGAATTCGGCAATATGCTAAATCGCGTTTTCCCGAATAACGAAAGATAAAAAAGAGGCTCCCACGTGGGAGCCTCTTTTCAATTTGGCTGTTTCGAAAGTGATGAAGCAACTGCCAAAGCTTTCTTTATTGCACCTTTACCAACATCATAATGTGTTACAAAACGAACGCTATAAGGGCCGAAAGCATTAGCTAATACTTGCTGTTCTTTAAGCAGCTGAACATATGCATCAGCTGTCACACCAGTACCTTGCACATCTGCAAGTACAATATTCGTTTCGACTTTATTCATTATTTCAATACCGTCAATCTCAGCAAGGCCATCTGCCAATAGCTTCGCATTTTCATGATCATCTGCAAGGCGCTCTACATTTTCACGCAGAGCAACAAGACCAGGTGCTGCCAATATGCCTGCTTGGCGCATGCCGCCCCCAAGACGCTTTCTCCATTTTCTGGCTTTATCGATGAACACTTTAGATCCTGCCAGAACAGAACCGACAGGTGCTCCTAAGCCTTTGGATAAACAAACCTGGACAGTATCAGTTAGCTGCGCATATTTTGCTACACTAATACCGGAAGCAGCAGAGGCATTGAACAAACGTGCACCATCTAAATGAATCGGAATTCGGTGCTCGCGTGCTATTTGAGCAATTACCATCATATTTTCAATTGGAATGACAGCTCCGCCTGCTTTGTTATGCGTATTTTCCAAACAAATCAAGCCTGTTTCCGGAAAATGAATATCGTCCTTGCGAATAGCAGCAGCTAATCCCTCCGGACATATTGCACCGCGTTGACCTTTCAGAGTACGTGTCTGTACACCAGCAAAAATGGATGTAGCAGCTCCTTCATAGAGGAAAATATGCGATTCCTCTTCAAGTATAATTTCATTACCAGGGTTGCAATGAGATAGTACTGCGATTTGATTCCCCTGAGTACCGCTTGGTACGAATAATGCGGCTTCCTTTCCAAGTAAATCGGCAACCGTTTCCTCTAGCTCATTAACAGCTGGATCTTCTCCATAGACATCATCTCCGACCTCTGCTTCATAAGCAGCTTTTCGCATCGCTTCTGATGGTTTGGTGACCGTATCGCTACGCAGATCGATCATGACGACCACTCCTCTCCTTCTTATTATATAGTATGAATTTGTAACTTTTCCACTATTTTTATAGTTGTGATTCTGTATTCCTAAAAAGGGGGAAGTATGACTAACATCATAACTTTTCATTGAATAAACTGGGGTACTATGTTATTCTTCTGTCATAAACATGATAATCCTTATTCGTTTACTTGGATATGTAAGATATTACACTTGAGGTGATGAAATGGGCCGCGAATTTATCGATATGTTCGATGAATGGGCAGAAACGTATGATGATACGGTTACTGGTCAGGATCCACAATATAAAGAAGTGTTTGATAAATACAACGAAATCCTGCAAACTGTCGCAGATGCTGCAGAAGGAAACACGTTGGAGTTCGGTGTTGGTACAGGAAACCTTTCCGAAAAGCTGTTAGCTAAAGGACTGAATGTTACTGGTATAGAACCGTCTAAAGAAATGCGCGAGCATGCATCCCGGAAATTCCCGCAGCTTCAAATAGTAGACGGTGATTTTCTTTCCTTTCCAGAGCCTCAGCATGAGGTTTCAGCCATCGTCAGTACGTGGGCATTCCACCATCTGACAGATGACGAGAAGGAGCAGGCAATTTCTGGGTATGCAAAGCTGCTGCCTAAAGGCGGAAAAGTAATATTTGCTGATACGGTATTCTCAAGTGAAGATGGCCGTGACCAGCTGATTAAAGAAGAAAAGGATAAGGGCTATGACAGACTTGTCCAGGATTTAACGACGGAATATTATACGACGATGGAAGTGCTTCGTAACATTTTTCAAACGCACGGATTTCATGTTACATTTAAGCAAATGAACCGCTTCGTCTACTTGATCACAGCAGAAAAAGCGTAAGGGAGAGACAATCATGACAAAGAAAATGAACGTAGAAAGCTTCAACCTTGACCACACGAAAGTTGCTGCACCTTATGTACGTTTAGTTGGTATTACGGAGGGAGCGCACGATAAAGTTTACAAATACGATATCCGCTTCAAACAGCCAAACAAAGAATATATGGAAATGCCGGGTTTGCATTCTTTGGAGCATTTGATGGCTGAAAATATCCGCAATCATATTGAAAATATCCTTGATATCGGTCCTATGGGCTGCCAAACTGGATTCTATGTTTCTATCTTGAATAACGACAGCTATGATGACATCCTTACAGCTTTAGAAAAAACACTGCAAGATGTGCTAGATGCAACAGAAGTACCTGCTTGCAATGAAGTGCAATGCGGCTGGGCAGCTAACCACAGTCTTGAAGGTGCACAGGTGATCGCGAAAGAAATGCTTTCCAAAAAAGATGAATGGCGTCAAGTTTTCGCTGAATAGAGGGAGAAAATGGCTGTTTACAATTCAGTACATGAACTGATTGGGAATACACCGATTGTGCAAATAACGAACTTTTCTCTTCCAGAGGGAGTTCGTTTATTTGCGAAACTGGAGTTTTATAACCCTGGAGGAAGTGTGAAGGATCGGCTTGGTGTCAATTTGATAGACGAAGCGTTCCGGACAGGGAAGCTGAAGGAAAACGGTACGATTATTGAACCGACAGCGGGTAATACAGGCATCGGCATTGCACTTGCGGCCTTGAAACGCAAGGTTTCCGTAATCTTTTGCGTACCAGAGAAATTCAGCCGGGAAAAACAAGAGCTGATGCGTGCGCTTGGGGCAAAGGTAATCAATACACCGACCTCCGAAGGGATGACAGGAGCTATTAAAAAGGCAAAAGAGCTGCTGGATGAAATCACTGACAGCTATTGTCCGCAGCAATTTGCTAACCCTGCTAACCCAGAGACATACTATAAGACGCTTGGTCCGGAAATATGGCATGATCTAGAAGGTAATGTTGATATCTTCGTTGCCGGCGGCGGTACAGGCGGCACGTTCATGGGAACCGCGCGTTATCTAAAAGATCAGAATCCTGAAGTGAAGACAGTTATCGTTGAGCCTGAGGGTTCCATCCTAAACGGAGGAGCTCCAGGTTCACACAAAACAGAAGGTATAGGCATGGAATTTTTACCGGATTATATGGATACTGCATATTTTGATGCGATTCATACAATTACAGATGACGATGCATTTTATTATGTAAAAGAACTGGCTGCTAAAGAAGGGCTGCTTGTCGGTAGTTCCTCTGGATCTGCTTTTACTGCAGCACTTAAAGAAGCAAAACATGCGAAGCCGGGAACAACGATTGTGACCATCTTTCCAGACAGCAGTGAGCGCTACCTCAGCCAGCAGATTTACCAAGGAGGATTAGAATGAGACGTAAAACAAAAATGATTCACGGTGGAATTACATCGGACGAAAAAACGGGCGCGGTTAGTGTGCCAATCTACCAAGTAAGTACGTATAAGCAACCTGGACCTGGTGAACATACAGGCTATGAATATTCTCGTACAGGCAATCCAACGCGACATGCATTAGAAGAAACAATCGCTGCACTTGAAAACGGTAAGAGAGGCTTTGCATTCAGCTCCGGTATGGCAGCCATTACGTCTGTTATGATGCTGTTTGAAGCTGGCAGTCATGTTGTCATGACTGACGATGTGTACGGCGGCAGCTACCGTCTTGCCACGAAGGTGCTGACACGCTATCAGCTGGGTCACACATTTGTTGATACAAGCTCACCAGAAGCTGTTGAACAGGCAATCAAACCAGAAACAAAAGCTATTTACGTCGAGACACCAACGAATCCGTTATTGAAGATTACAGATATCCGAAAAATGGCGGAAATTGCGAAGAAACACGATTTGCTGCTGATTGTCGATAATACATTCGCAACACCTTATTGGCAAAATCCGATTGACTTAGGAGCAGATATTGTACTCCACAGTGCAACAAAATATATCGGTGGTCATAGCGATGTCGTATCGGGTCTTGTAGCCGTAAATGATGATAAACTTGCCGAAGAGCTGCACTTTATCCAGAACTCGGCCGGTGCCGTTCTTGGACCGCAGGATAGCTGGCTGCTTCTTCGCGGAATCAAGACACTTGGTATCCGTATGGAAGCTATCGAAAAAAATAGCGCTAAGCTAGTTGATTTCCTGAAAGCTCACCCAGGAGTGAGTACGATTTATTATCCTGGTCTGCCTGAACATAAAGGACATGACATTGCTGCAAGCCAAGCAGAAGGCTTTGGCGGGATGATTTCCTTTGACGTCGGCAGTGGTGAAAAGGCAGATCAAGTACTGCGTAAGACGAAATATTTCATTTTAGCGGAGAGTCTCGGCGCAGTCGAAAGTCTTATTTCCCTTCCTGCTAAAATGACGCATGCATCCATTCCAGCGGAGCGCAGAGCGGAATTGGGAATTACAGATGGCTTGATCCGAATCAGTGTCGGTATTGAAGATAGTGAAGATTTAATTGAAGATTTGAAGCAAGCAATGGAAGATTGATAAAAGCCAGCTCCGATTAAGGAGCTGGCTTTCTTCTTAGGATTTGTTCTTCTTCTGGGATTCGCAGTACAGCGCGGAACGAACGAGGGTTTTCTTCAAAATCCTTTTGTTCAATACGCTTGATAACTGCTTTTGCAACATCTTTGACACTAGCTGGATTTTGGCCGGTGATTAATTTGTCATCAGCTTCTACATGTCCTTTGAATGGCACTTTTGATTTGTGGTACGTCAGTGCACGTTTTTTTAGCTGCTCTTCCAAGCTATAAGGGATTTCGTGTTTGTTCAGGCTGGCTGTTTCTTCACGGTCGGAATAACCTGTGACTGTTTTATCTTGTAATAAGTAAGTCCCATCAGACAATTTTACATTTAACAATGCAGCAGGACCATGACAAACTGCGGAGACAATCCCGCCATTTTCATAGATATCCCTCGTTAGCTGCTGCAGCTCTTTATTTTCAGGGAAGTCCCACATCGTACCGTGACCTCCTGTGAAATAAATAGCATCATAATCAGCTGCATTTACTTCCTTCGGGGAGAGGCTGTTCTCCAGCAATCTCCTGAAGCCCGGTGCTCGGTAATACTTCCGCAGTTTATGGCTTTTAAATAACCCTGTAAGACTGCGATGATCTATTGGTATATTTCCACCCTTTGGACTGACGACAGTCATAATATGGCGTGTCTTTAGCTTATCGTAAAAATTCGTCAGTTCGCTGAACCAGAGTCCTGTTGTATGGGGTGTCTGTTTCAGGCTGTCGTGGTTTGTTGCAACAATTAATACATTTCCCATTGTTCTCCTCCTGACGTAACTGTGTATTTCTTATTAAATTCCACCGGCGGGTACAAGCTAAACAAGAAACAGCCGATTTATGCTACACTAATAAGAAAAGGAAAGGGTGGCATATATGACGAATCAAGTTGTCGCTTATTTACAGGAAAATCGGGAGCAATTGCTGGAGAAGCTTTATACATATCTTCGAATCCCTAGTATCAGCACAGATAGTACATATAAAGAAGATGTTGCAAAGACAGCCGGCTTTACGGCTGACTATTTGAAGGAAATTGGCTTTGATAAAGTAACCATCCAAGAGACAGAGCGTCATCCTATCGTAACGGGTGAATGGCTTGGTGCAGGTCCAGATAAACCGACTGCACTTTTTTACGGACATTATGATGTCCAGCCGGCAGATCCACTTCCGCTTTGGGACAGTGAGCCTTTTGAGCCGACAGAACGAAATGGCCGGATCTATGCTCGAGGCGTGAGTGATGACAAAGGTCAAGTATTCATGCACCTAGCAGTTTTTGAAGCTTTCATGAAAACAGAAGGCAAACTGCCGATCAATGTAAAAGTATGTATTGAAGGTGAAGAAGAAATCGGAAGTACGAATCTGCATGGAGTATTGCATGAGCAGACAGAGCAATTCCAAGCAGATTTTGCCATTATCAGTGATTCAGGCATGGTCGAAGCAGGGCAGCCAACGATGCTTTATGGCTTAAAAGGTGCAGCTGCACTTGAATTCTCTGTGTACGGACCAGATCGTGATTTACATTCTGGTATGTATGGCGGTGCTGTACGTAATCCGCTGCAAGCATTGGCTCATATCTTAAGTTCCTTGAAGGATGAAGAGGAAGTCGTCCAAGTAGAAGGTTTCTATGATGGTGTGGAGGAATTGCCGGAAGAAGAACGTAAACTGATGGCTCAAGCACCAGGTGAAGACTTTGTCCAGACAGTCGGCGTACCAGAAGCAGTTTCCGAAAAAGGCTACACTGCCAAGGAGCATACAATGGCTCGCCCGACGTTGGAAATCAACGGTATGTACGGCGGTTACCAAGGAGAAGGCACGAAAACAATCATCCCAGCTGAGGCGACAGCAAAAATTACGAGTCGTCTCGTACCTGGACAAGATCCAGTTGATATCGTGGAGAAAATTACGGCACATATCGAGAAGCATGCGCCTGCTGGTGTTCGTGTTGAAGTGAGACCAGAGCCTTTCAAAGCGAAAGCATATAAAGTCGATCCGAATCATCCGCTGATCCAAAAAGCTGCGGAAAGTCTGACCCAAGCTTTCGGTAAGGAAACTGTCTTCGTCCGTATGGGCGGATCTATCCCTGTTGTAGAATGGATTGATACGGTTTACCAGATACCAGTAGTGTTGCTTGGCTTCGGAACACCAGAGGACAGACTGCACTCCCCGAATGAAAGTTTTCCTTTGGAGAGCTTTGATAAAGGGATGGAGACACTGGTCTATTACTACCAAAAAGCGAGCGAGTAAAAAAAGACACCCAAATGGGTGTCTTTTTTCTGTCTTCCCAGCATATGTATGAGTACTATTACGTACAAAGGGGAGAAAGCCCGTGCTGCAATCCGACACACACGCATTGGAAAGGGCAATTGGGGAAATAACGGAAATCGCAAAGGGCTTCGGTCTTGATTTTTACCCGATGCGCTATGAAATTTGTCCAGCTGACATTATTTATACATTCGGTGCTTATGGGATGCCGACGAGATTTACGCACTGGAGCTTCGGGAAGCAATTTCATAAGATGAAGCTGCAATATGACCTTGGTTTAAGTAAGATTTATGAGCTTGTTATCAATAGTAATCCTTGTTATGCCTTCTTATTAAATTCCAATAGTCTTGTTCAGAATAAATTGATTGTTGCCCATGTGCTTGCTCATTGTGATTTCTTTAAAAATAACGTCCGATTCCAAAATACAAATCGGAATATGGTCGATAGTATGGCTGCTACTGCAGAAAGAGTTGCTGCATATGAAAAAGAATTTGGTAAGAAAGAAGTTGAGGATTTTCTTGATGCCGTGCTGGCAATTCAGGAGCATATCGATCCATCCTTGCTGCGACCGAAGCTAGGTTGGGAAGCCGACGAAGAGGTAGAAAAAAGTCCGGAAAAAGCGACGGAATATGATGATCTTTGGTTTGTTGACCGAGGTAAATCAAAAGATAAAAATGAGAGAAAACGTAAGGCGTTCCCGCCTCGTCCGGAAAAAGATATTCTTCTGTTCATAGAGGAATACAGCCGGAATTTGGAAGACTGGCAGCGGGATATCCTGACAATGATGCGGGAGGAAATGCTTTATTTCTGGCCGCAGCTGGAGACAAAGATCATGAATGAAGGCTGGGCATCCTACTGGCATGCTCGCATTCTTCGTGAGATGGATCTGACAAGTGATGAAGCAATCGAGTATGCAAAGCTCAATGCTGGTGTTGTCCAGCCGTCTCCATCGCAGATTAATCCATATTATCTTGGTATCAAGATTTTTGAAGATATCGAAGAGAGGTTCGACAATCCTACCGAAGAAATGAAACGGTATGGTGTGAAGCCAGGTTCCGGCAGAGAGAAGATGTTCGAGGTTCGGGAAATAGAGTCGGACATTTCTTTCCTTCGAAATTACCTGACAAAAGATCTTGTGCATCGGGAAGATATGTATTTGTTCCAAAAACAAGGCAATGAATATAAAATCACAGATAAAGACTGGGAAGCGGTACGCGATCAGCTGATTACGATGCGGGTGAATGGAGGTTTTCCTTATTTGACCGTAACAGACGGCGATTACATGTCTAATGGTGAGCTATACCTGAAGCATCATTATGAAGGTGTCGAATTGGATTTGACGTATCTGGAGCGGACATTGCCGTACTTTTATCAGCTATGGGGGCGATTCGTCCATATGGAGACCTATATCGAGGGGAAACATGTGTTATTCAGCTATGAGGGAAAACGAGTATTGAAGAAGTACCTATAAAAAAGAAGGGGCGGCTGCCCCTTCTTTTTAAATTGCTTTCAGTTGTTTTGTGCCGAACCAGTCATGGCGGTTATCAGACACCCATTTATATAGAGATTCTAAGTAAGGGTCTAAGAACGGAAGATGCAGAATCCATCCTAACACTGCGGTAACAGGTAACAGTGTCAAAACTTTTTTAACAGTTTCATGTCCTTTGTAGATATCACCTTTGAAAGACATCATATGAATACGGTCATACACATCACCTTTGGCTAGGAAACGGAAACGCTCGTAATTCTCGATATTTTGTACTGGAATCCATTTCACATTATCTAGCCAGTCTAATTTTTGAATTACTTGCTTTGCAGTTGAACAAAGTGGGCAGCTTGCGTCAAAAAATACAATATGCTTCATTACACATTCTCCTCTCGTTTACTACATAGCCCGTCCAGCATGATGTTAAACAGAAGTTGACCTACTTAGACTATTTAGATAGAGTCTATCATATTTTTGTGTGAATTTCACAGCAGCTGGAAGTTTGCTATACTAATTGACAGATAGTTCTAAAAAAGGAGGGTATATGATGGATCCCTTCACCGAGAAAGTGATTGGTATCATCAAATCGATACCAAAAGGAAAAGTAATGACCTACGGCCAAATCGGTGAGGCAGCAGGTAAAGCGCGAGGTGCGAGGCAAGTATCACGAATATTACATAGCATGAGCCGGAAACATAATCTTCCATGGCATCGGGTCATCAGTGCCGATGGGAAACTGAAGATACAAGATGAAGAGACACGCAATGAACAGTTAGAGAGACTGTACGAGGAAGGTCTGGAGATCCTGAATGGCCGTGTCGATTTGAAGGAGTATCGGTATGAGCCTGAATAAGAAACACGCTGAGATTATAGGAGAGGGAAAACCTGTATTGTTCTTGCCTAGTGCAGACTTTAATGGAAACCAGGGTAAGCAACTTGCGGATCAAGCAGGGGCAGGATATAGCTTTCATTTACTTGATCTTCCTGGACTTGGTCAAAGTGATGGAATCGAGAAGTCAATTTCTGTGAAGAAGCTCGGTGAGTGGGTGAAAAGTTATGCAGATGCACAAGGCTTAGAGAGAATATCCGTTATCGGCCATTCTTTAGGAGGCCTTGCCGGCATTTCATTCGCTCTCCATTACCCAGAAAAAGTAGACAAGCTTATACTCCTTGATGCTGGACATAAGGCACTTGGCGTCTTTCCAGTAAGTGAATTTGGAGTGCTGGGGTTAGTACTGCCTTTCATCTCCTTCATACATAGACTTTATCCTGCTCCTGTTAATAGACGATTAACTAATCTTTTCCGCAATCCAAATGATTCAACAGAATTATTGCATCGTTTCTGTGAGACACATCAGACAGAAGTAAATCACTATACCAAGCAAATGTTTGATAATCTTCCGGCTATATCTCCTTCTGCCATTAATCTATATATGCTTTATTATCGTACGAATTTACCTAAGCTAACTCGCAAGTTGAAGGTTCGTACGTTACTTATCTGGGCAGATTTTGCAGGTATAGACGAAAAGGAAGCAATCAGAAGTCAAAAGGCAGCAGAAGCTATGCAGAACGAGCATGTACTGCTTAAAAAAGTATCAGGAACTCACTTTGTCCAATTCCGGGAGGCTACCCATCAATATATTGCTGGTTACTTAAAGGGGAATGCGTCTTATGCTTAAAACAGAAGAAGATATACTTAAAGCAATCAGACAAGATAAATGGATGATGGAGGTACTAAGCGCAGCAGCAAGGTTACAGCTACCTGATCTTTGTATAAGTGCCGGTTTTGTCAGATCAAAGGTTTGGGATGTCCAACATGGATATACACGGCGTACGCCGCTTCCGGACGTAGATGTCGTTTATTTTGATGCTTCTGATATAGATGAAGTGACAGAAAAGAAATATGAAAATATGCTGCTGCAAAGGATACCAGATGTACCATGGTCAGTGAAAAACCAGGCTAGAATGCATGAAGTTAATAAATTGCCTGCCTTTAGAAATACGGAGCATGCAATTGCTTGCTACACAGAAACAGCTACTAGCATTGGCGTGAGGATGAACGGAGATGAATTACAGTTGATAGCGCCGTATGGAGTGGTAGATTTACTCGCTTGCCGTATTGCACCGACTCCTTTATACGCTAGGGATACAAGCTATCATCCTATCTATCTGAAAAGAGTAAAACAGAAAAATTGGCAGCGGCTTTGGCCATGCGTTCGAATGGAGGATATACATAATGACTGATGTGAAAATCAGACCGGTGAGAAAAGAAGACGGTCCAATTCTATGGGAGCTTAAATATGGAGCAAAGGAGCCGGAGTGGAAGAAGTGGGATGCACCTTATTTCTCTTTTGTTCACGTGCCGAGAGATGAATTTTTGGCTAGCTTCCGCTACGAAGAAGAGTCCCCGGATCAATGGGTAATGGAAACAGATGGAACTGTTATTGGGACGTTAGGATATTACTGGGAACATGAGCCGTCCAAGTGGCTGGAGATGGGTATCACAATCTATGATTCTGCTTATTGGAATGGAGGGTACGGAACTGCAGCACTCCGACAATGGATATCACATTTATTCAACACGCTGCCAATTGTAAGGGTAGGTTATACAACTTGGTCAGGAAACAAGCGAATGGTGCGTCTGGGAGAAAAACTCGGTATGACGATGGAAGCTCGCATGAGAAAATGCAGATATTATAATGGAGAGTATTATGATTCAATTCGCATGGGATTGCTTCGAGAAGAGTGGGAATAAGTGAAGAAATACACAAATTATAGTGAGTATTTCTTTACAATCTTTTTTTAGAAATAATCCTTTCATCCTTGTCCAAACATGTTACACTATGCTTAGTAAATTCTTTGTAAAATAATTTACCGAAAGTATATATAACTCTATGCTGGGGGAAATGGCACTATGAGTATGATGTTACAAACATATTGGAATAGTCGTTTTGAAGCAGGGGACATTTGGGGAACGGAAGCAACACCATCAGCTGTCATGGCATATCCATATTTTGCGGCTGATCAAGCGAAGCAGTTATTTGTACCAGGATGTGGATATGGAAGGAATAGCAACTTCTTTGGGGAATATGCATTTGAAGTGACAGCTTGTGACATATCAGAAGTGGCAATTGAGCGTGCCAGCAGTCATGCAAAGGCAGTTGGATTGGCTAATGTGAATCACTTCGTCGGGGATTATTTGAATTTGCCGTTTCCATCGACAGAAAGATTCGACGGCATTTATTTATCGAGTATACTTCATATGTACACAGAAGAAGAACGAGAACAACTACTTGCCCACTTCACATCATTGCTGCGCAAGGATGGATTATTGATTTTCTCTTGCCTGTCAGCAAGAGATGAGAAGCTGTATGGTGCTGGAGTGGAAATGGAAAAGGATACATTCCTTGTGCATGACCGGATTGCGCATTTCTTCCAAGAAGAAGAACTGAATGCACTGCTTGAGGATGATTATCAAGTTGTCGAGATGACACTTCATAAACAGCGAGTAGATTTTAAAGCAGGTGCAGAACAGGATGCCCAGCTTTGGTTCGTCGTAGCACGGAAAAAATAAAAGAGCCTGGAACAAAAGCCTTTAAGTATTACAAAAAGCCAGACAATACCGTTTAATAATACGGTATTGTCTGGCTTTTTGTTACATTAAGATATATAGAGCTATGCTGTCGCTCCGGAAATACACTCCGCTTTCCTGCGAGTGGCTGGTGAGCCTCCTCGTGCTTTCGCACTGCGGGGTCTCACCTAGGCCTTCCTCCCGCGGGAGTCTCCGTGTATTTCCTACGCTAATTAAGCGCAACAGTCCTACTAGCGTAGGCAGAACATGGAGACTCCGAAGCGATGCCGCCCACGAGCATTGTTCGTCTTACAGTACTAAATATTATTTTATATCTTCGTGTTCTTTTTCTTTGCTCGCTGCTCCAGCTGGTTTTTTGGTTCCTGGTTTGCTGCGTCTTCTGGCAGTCCTTGTTTGTTTACACTGGTAGCCGCTTTTTCATTCTGGCTTTTTTTTCTGCTCATTTCCAATCACCTCCTTGTTAGTATGGCATTTGTCCTGATTTTTATTAAAAGATTGATGTATATTGGCATAGTAAGCTGGGCTACTTTATAATTAGAAACAAGCCTTTTAATTAGCTATTCAACAGGAGAGAAAAAATGAAAAATAAATATGTTATCATCTTAGTGAGTCTGGCAGCCATAGCTCTTGTCTTGGCGATTCTTACTTACCAGAACCGTTCGGATGATTTGCGGGCTGAATCAGAAACTGCCACGAGAAAGACGGAGATTGAGAACAAAGATGATGTACCGCAGTTATCAGCGGTCGAGGAAGGGCCCTTAGATGTGCCGCTTCTTAATCAAATGGATGCACCACGACTATATAATGGCTGTGAAGTAACGAGTTTAGCGATGATTTTATTATATGCAGGATATGATGTGACAAAAAATGACTTGGCCGATCAAATTGCAAACGTACCGCTGAATTATGACAATGGCCTTCATGGCGATCCAAATGAAGGATTCGTCGGAGACATGCCGAATGGACCCGGACTTGGTGTTTACCATGGACCAGTTATGGATGTTGCGAAACAAGTAGCAGGGGATAAAGCAGTCGACATGACTGGGAAATCAGTTGAAGAGGCTATTTATCAACCTTTGGATAATGGTAATCCTGTTTGGATCATTACAACAGCGAGTCTGGCACCGGTTAGTGACATGCAAACATGGGACACACCAAATGGAGAAGTCGATGTAACTTATAGTGTTCATAGCGTGGCTGTTACTGGTTATACGGAAGACACTGTGTTCATCAATAACCCATATGGCCAAAAAGACCAGGAAGTGGATCGGGAGAATTTTGAGAAGGCTTGGGAACAGCTAGGTAGCCAGGCAATTTATATCGAAAGTTAAGAAAAGCACAGCGACACTGTGCTTTTTTTGCGTCTTGAGAACCCTTTGGCTACAATGTAAGAAGAGTGGAGGTGCTGAAATGAGTCTTGAACCAATACCGGATCATATCGATAAGGGACTGAAGCTTTTGTTCATCGGTTTCAACCCGAGTGTACGTTCAGCTGAAACTGGTCATCACTACGCAAATCGGAATAACCGCTTCTGGAATATCCTATATCAAGCAGGCATTACAGAACGGAAATGTGAACCTTTTGAAGATCAAGATTTGCTAGGTAAAGGGATTGGTTTTACGAATATAGTAGCCAGACCAACCAAGGCCGCAGCAGATATAACCAAGGAAGAGTACATAGAAGGAGCGCAGCTGCTCCGTGAAAAACTAGCTCATTATCGTCCAGGAGTCGCTTGCTTTGTCGGCAAAGGTGTTTACCAGCAGTACAGTAAGGTGAAACAGACTGGCTGGGGTATTCAGGAGTCTTCAGTGACGAAAAATGTAATAGAGTTTGTTGCGCCATCTTCAAGCGGACTAGTGCGCATGCCTATAAAAGAAATTGTTAGTATCTATGCAGAGATTCCAGCTTTATTACAGGAATTGGAGGAGAGAAAATGAAAACAGCAGTAGTAACAGGGGCTTCTCGCGGTTTGGGGGAAGCGATTGCCAAGCAATTGTTAGAAAGAGGAATCCAAGTAATTGGAGTTGCAAGAAAGAATAGTGACAATCTGTCTTCTTATGAAGGAATGGATAATGCTAGTTATACATATCGTTATGGTGACTTGCAGGATACAGCGGCTTGTGAGAAAGATTTTGAGTATTTAGCAGAAGACATTTTTACAAAAGCCGATGATACTGTCTACTTGATTAACAATGCCGGTGTAGTCGGTCCGATTGCGACTGCTGATTCATACAGTCTTTCTGAATGGGAAGCACATATGGCCATCAATTTAACTGCACCAATGCTGGCATGCTCTACTTTTCTCAAATATGCTAAAACATATAACATTCCGCTAGTTATCGTAAATGTTACCTCCGGTGCAGCCGAACGTTCTGTGCATGGCTGGAGTGCTTATAGTACGTCGAAAGCCGGTTTGAACCGCTACACAGAAACAGTAGCTCATGAAGAGGCAGAAGCTGGTACTGGTAATATCGCTATTGCTTACAATCCCGGCATTATGAATACGGATATGCAGGCAGATATACGTTCGAGCGAACCAGAACAATTCCAAGAAGTACAGAAGTTCAAGGATTATGTGACAAACAAGTCGCTTAGGGATCCAATGTTTGTCGCAGGTGTATTAGCTGACATCCTAACTGGAAGTGAAATCGAAAACGGGAAACGTTATGCTGTGAAGGATTATGTTTAAGTAGTTTAGGTATGCGCCCTCTCCTTTCTGGGTTCTGCACATACAATGCATTATCCTGTAGGAAAAAGGGGGAAGTAAAATGTCTAAAGGTAATGAGGGAGGCTTCGGCTTCGCATTTTTGGTTGTGTTATTCATCCTTTTGATTATTGTCGGTTCATCTTATGTAGGTGGCAACGACTACGGTTATGGCTACGGCTATTAATTTATAAATGAAGAAGCTTTGCACAAATTCGTGCAAAGCTTCTTTTTATCTTGAGAGACTCGTTCGGTCGGCAGTCTTCAGCAGCCTGCTGACAATATAAGTTAAGAGAACGATAACCACGCTGATCCATACCACAGTGACAATAAATGAAGCGATCATCGACATTTGCAGGATGAGCAGCAAAGCAAACAGGAAAACGAATGCACTCGCTGTTATTATGATAGACATTAAAGTTGCTAATCTGTTTTGAAATAGCTCTGTCTCTTCTGTCCACCCGAGCTTCGGATAAAGTAAATCGCTGACCATTCCGACTACTGTGACCGCAGAGTTAACAAGCAATGCGATGACTACCCATATCAAGGCTTCCCATAAATTCATCTGTATCACAGGTATAGCGATCACAAATAGAACAGTAAGGGGGAGCAAATTAATCAAAAACGCAGCTTGCAGCTTGGCAATGACAATTTGACGCATGGTTAATGGCAGAAATAAATGCGCTTCCCAGCTTTGCCCATCTTTTGAGAAACTGACGATGCTGATCGGATTTAATCCGACTGAGAAGACGTTTGCGAAAAGGATAACCACAAATAACATGCTGCCGCTTATTCCTTCAATCATGGTTGTAGCAGAAGCAAAATCACCCATGAAGAAGATGACGACCAATAATGCAGGCATAACGAAAGCGCCAGCGACACATTGCAGGAAAAACGTCGGTGTCCGAAAGATGGTCTGTATTTCTTTGGCGCGATATGCACTGATTACCGACTTTGGTTTACGACCTAGACCTTTGCCATTGAATACTTTGCCAGAACCAGTATTAAGACCTAATGCGCCCTTCATATAGAACTTCTGCGCAGCTGCAAAGAACAGCAGCCCCGCGGCTATTGCAAGCAGTAATACGATGACAAAGTAAAAGAGGCTTTGCCAGGATCCTGCAGTTGTAAGTATATATGACATCAGTGATGCAGGAGGGTAATACAATGTTGCCATCTGCAGCAATCCGCCTTTTTCGGCATTGTCAGCTATCACTTGTGCGATTTGCTCTGGATCTTGCTGTAAGCGTAAGACGACATTCAGCAGAATGATTAATACAAATCCGATAATACCGCCGATGACCTTACTTCTATCCTTGTTCTTTCCTTTATTGACGAACTGCATGGCGAACATGACAACAGCAGCCGCTAACGCATAAGGTATAGTTGGAATCAGGAAGAAAAGAAGCAGGACATATACATAATACATAAAGCCAGCGCCGCTTAATGTGCCATAGAAAATAGTGACAGGTAAATACATAGCAGCTGTAAGCAAATAGACATAAATTAGCGGATTCAGCGACTTGGCGATAAGCAGCTGATAAGAGTGGACCGGCAAATGAAGGAATGACGTAATATCCTCCGTAAAATAGAACGTATTCATGATTAACATTAGCGATAGGATGAAAATGAGGAAGAAATTCATCAAGAATAAGGTGCCTAAAATTGCATCGGTATTACCGGACGGTTCCAGTAAGCTGTACATGACATCAATAATCTGCAACATATATCCGCCGAACATCATAGCAAGAAACAGAAGTCCGATTATACCGAATACCAATCCGATAACTACACTCGGTTTTTGGAATGCGTTGGCATACTGCATCTTGAGCTGAATACGGATGAGGGATCGGATCGGTTTATGCATCCTGAGTCAGCTCCAGGAAGATATGCTCCAAGCTATCATCTGATTGGAACCTCTCCCGCATTTCTGGTAATGTACCTTGGAAAAGAAGCTCACCTTTCCGAATAATGGCGACTTCATCACAAAGCTGTTCAACAACCTCTAATACATGAGAGGAGAAAAAGACCGTATTACCGTTCGCTGCATGATTTCGCATCAGTTCTTTCAATTGATAAGACGATTTCGGATCTAATCCAGTCATTGGCTCATCGAGAATCCAGACAGATGGCTGCTGTACGAGCATGCCGGTTATGAACAACTTCTGCCGCATACCATGCGAATATGTTTTAATCTGATCTCCCAATGCCTCGTAGATACTGAACATCTTACTGTATTCCTCAATTCTTGCTTCTCTCACATCGAAAGCAATCCCATAAATATCACTTAGGAAATGAAGATAATCCAATCCTTTAAGCCTCAAAAATAAATCGGGGCTATCCGGAACGTAGCCGAATTCTTGTTTCGCAGCGATTGTATCCGAAGTAATGTCCTTCCCATTAATGGTGATTGTCCCTGAATCAACTGGCAGAATACCAGTCACCATTTTAATCGTGGTGGACTTACCGGCGCCGTTCGGTCCCAGAAAACCAAATATCTTACCAGTAGGCACTGTTAAACTGACGTCGCTGACAGCCTTCTTATTTCCATATTGCTTATGTACATGATCAATTTGAATCACTACATGACCTCCTTGTCTATTACTTCCATTCTGTCTTTTCTTTTCCAATTATTCAAGGGTATCTCGTATAAAAAAAGCCTATATCTTCGGCGCATATAATTTTGCTCCCGCCAGTATATTTAAGACAAGCATAGGAGGGAGAAAAATGCGGGAACTGCAAAAGAAAACAGCATTTATCGCTGTATTTCTGCAAATGATATTGAATATTACCTTGACCATCCTTGCAATGATCCTTGTTGTCTTCCTGTTAAAGAAAACAGTATTTATTTTTGATGTACTGCTTATCCGTAATGAAGAGGTAAGTTATTTTTATTTGGCGGAAGGTATTATCGTTTATTTTCTCTATTTTGAGTTCATTAGTTTAATCATCAAGTACTTTACGCATGACTACCATTTTCCGCTTCGCTACTTTATCTACATAGGAATTACTGCAATCATTCGGCTCATTATCATTGACCACGAAAATCCGCTCACAATCCTTTTGTATGCGTTGGCAATAGTCTTGCTTGTATTTGCTTTGCTGATTGCCAACCATTCTAATATAAAGGACAATGAACCGTTGGATTGATTAAAGTAAACAACGTAACGATTTAAAGGATTTGGCATAATATGATACACTCTATAGTGGAAAAGTAAGCTTTGCCGTCAGAAAGGAAGAGAAACAAATGATTAATCGCAAAAGTGTGCGTGAGATAGAAATGATGCGTGCAGCAGGAAAGCTGCTTGCCGATATTCATAAAGAAATTCGTAACATGATTAAACCAGGAATCACAACAATGGAAATCGATTCATTCGTGGAAGATTATTTGGCTAAGCATGGCGCAACAGCTGAGCAGAAGGGCTACAATGGCTATGCGTATGCAACTTGTGCTTCTATAAATGATGAGATCTGTCACGGATTCCCAAGAAAACAGCCATTGAAAAATGGTGATATCGTAACAATCGATATGGTCGTTAATTTAAACGGAGGTTTAGCTGATTCTGCCTGGACTTATGGTGTCGGCGAAATCAGTGAAGCAGCACAGCGTCTGCTGGATATAACGAAGGAATCTTTGTACAAAGGAATTGAAAAAGCACAGCCTGGTGCCAGAATTGGTGATATAGGCCATGCAATTCAACAATTTGCAGAGGGAGAAGGCTATTCTGTTGTACGTGACTTCACAGGACACGGAATTGGACCAACTATCCATGAAGAACCGCATATTCCTCATTTCGGTTTGCCGAATAAAGGACCTCGTTTGAAAGAAGGAATGGTCATAACAATCGAACCGATGCTTAATATCGGCGAATGGGGCAGCCAGATGGATGACAATAATTGGACTGCTAGAACGGTCGACGGTTCTTTATCTGCTCAATATGAACATACAATCGTCATCACAAAAGATGGCCCAGTCATCCTAACAAATCAAGACGAAGAATAAAGAGAAGCCTATACCGCGCCGGTATAGGCTTTTTTCTATGGCTCAATATGGATAAAAGTATGAAAGATGTCATGCTTCTTAATGAGGAGCTTTTCCAATCTTTCGGTGATGGCATGGCTTTCTTTCACATTGAGGGAGGCATCGACCCGGATGATGACATCAACAAGGGATTGGTTGCCGTGCAATCTTGCTTTGATTTCGACTACCTCAAGAACATCTTTATCCTCGAGAATACTGTGACGGATCTTCAATAACCTGTCCACATCATATCCATCGGTAAGCGAATACGTTGCATCGTAAAAAATATCCCATGCCGTCTTACAGATTAATATTCCAACAACGAATCCTGCCAGCGGATCAAGCCAATAAAAACCGAACTGAGCTCCGAAGATTCCCACGAAAGCACCTATACTGACCATTCCGTCAGATCTATTATCTTGTGCAGCAGCCATAAGTGCAGGGCTTTGAATTCGTTTGGCCAGGGCGTAGTTGTAACGGTATACCAGCATCATAACAAAAGCTGCTCCTAAGGCTGTCCAGCCTGTCAGCATATCAGGCTGGACATAATCTGGTTCCATTAAACGCTCAAGAGTATCGAATAATACATGCAGTCCAACCGAGATCATAATAAAAGCTGCAACAAGCGATGCGATGGTCTCCGCTCGGAAATGCCCATATCTATGATCAGTGTCAGGCGGTTTGCGGGAGATGCGCAGTCCAATCAGCACGGCAACAGAAGCTACGACATCCGTTGTATTATTCAGCCCGTCGGCAAGCAAGGCATCTGAATCTCCAATGTAGGCGACAAGCAATTTGATAAAGGATAGCAGCAAATAAGCTGCGATACTAAGCAAAGCTCCTTTCTCACCAGCTTTCAGATTATCGTACTGGCCCATATGTAAAGTTTCCTCCGATCTAATTCTGGAGCAGGAACGGTTAGTGCATGTCCAGAATGGGTACAAGATAGTACATTATATTCTTATGTTTGATCATTATACGAAGGGGTTGAAAAAAATGAGCCAGGAAAAGATCATTATTGAAGGCAGCTTGGAAGGGGTACGGTTTTACAAGGAACTGGATATCGTGATCGGCCCCGAGGCAGAGACACCGGAGCGAGCGATTATTCGCTTTTACGGAAGCGAGGCAGAGAACTTCGAGAAGCTCGCCCGAGAACAAGGCTGGCGCAATTGTTACTGGACTTATGCAGATAATCAAGCCCTGCTGCAGCAGGCAAATTAAACCCAGATTTATCTGGGTTTTTTTCATTACATAAAAAACTCCTGTCTTGCAAAAAATGAAAGTAGTATGTGAAAGGCAGGAGACGACATATGGGTGAAAGAAATGCGTCATCAAGTCAATCAGGTAAATCACCAAAGGATATGCGCTGGGCAATTGTAGCATTGGCTTCCATTCCCTTGATAATGACGCTTGGGAACAGCATGCTGCTGCCTGTGCTTCCGTTAATGGAAGAGGAATTGAATATAACTAAACTTCAATCAAGTTTTATCATTACATTCTATTCCATTGTAGCTATTATATTCATTCCGATTGCCGGCTTTCTATCTGATCGTTTCGGACGCAAAGCGGTCATTCTACCTTCACTCGTCATTGCTGGTGCAGGCGGTCTCATAGCTGGAATCTTTTCTGTTGGCAGTGATAGTCCGTATCTTTGGATTCTAATTGGAAGGATCCTTCAAGGGATAGGAGTTGCAGGTGCAGCACCAGTTGTACTACCGCTTGTCGGTGATATGTTCGAAAAAGATGAAGATGTAAGTGCCACACTTGGTATTGTCGAAACGGCCAATACTTTCGGGAAGGTATTAAGTCCTGTACTAGGAGCGCTGCTTGCGGGGTTTCTTTGGTATATGCCTTTTTACGCAATCCCTGTTTTTTGTGCGATCTCTTTCTTATTAGTCCTCTTCCTTATTAAGAAGCCAAAAGATGATAAGAAAGGCAATGATTTTAAAACGTTTCTGAAAAACACGAAGGCGACATTCCATGAACATGGCGGCTGGCTGACTGCTACTTTTCTAATAGGTGCCATCCTTATGTTTCTTCTTTTCGGCATCCTCTTCTATTTAAGCACGGTATTAGAAGAAAAGTATGGAATGCACGGCATACTTAAGGGAGCGGTTTTAGCTATACCACTGGCAGCATTGTGTCTGGCATCCTATCTGACGGGTAAATGGATTAAGAGCAATGGTAAACTGATGAAATGGATTATATTCACAGGAGTTGTTGCTGCAGGTGTTGTTACAATAGCACTCTATTTCTCAAAGGGAATTGTCTTTATGATGGCAGTATTCCTTATCGCAGGTGTAGGAATTGGAGCAGGTCTGCCTTGTTTAGATTCTTTGGTGACAAGCAATATGGAAAAGGATGTTCGAGGGACCATCACCTCATTGTTAAGTGCAATGCGGTATGTGGGCGTTGCCGCCGGTCCGCCTGTAGTTGCTATTTTATTAAGAGTGGATTTTATCTGGCTAATCGTTACATTTGCAGGTGCGGCCTTTATTGCAGCTTTACTCACATTGAAATTCGTCAAGCCGCCTGATCCGGATGAACAAAAGCATCACCCTGTTCCGCATTTACATTAATTTAACGAACAAATCAGAAAATTGTTGCAAAATTAATGTGAATCCAGCATAATGGAAAAAAGGAACCAGGGGGAATCGTTCCATGAAAAAGCATAAAGTTGTCTATCGTCTGCAAAGAACGAAGAGGAAGCGTGCTTATGTTACTGCTAAACGGGAGATTTCGTTTGAAGTGAAGCTGGCCACAAGACTTATGCTGGATGAATTTTATTTTACCTGGAACAAGAATAGACTGGAAGCCCAAATCAATGAGTGTATTGACCAAAGAGATGCGGAACGATTCAAGGAGTTAAGTGCAGCTTACCGCCCCTATACTTTCGAATAATATAGAATTTTACAGGATCTGTTTTGTCATGGGACAAGGCAGGTCTTTTTACGTGCGAAAATATTTGGCACCTATGCTATAATATCCTCAAAACTAGATGAACGAAGAGGAGATTTTAGAAATGAAGCGTTTGATGCTGTTTGCTGCGCTTAGCGCTGTGTTAATTGCAGCTGGATGTCAAAACCAGCAAACAAGCCAGAATCAAGACACAAATGAAAATAAGACTGTTGATAAGCAGACGGAGAACCAGCAGGCAGAACAGTCGCAGGAAGAAGATACTGCTGCTGAGGATCAGACAGCTGATACAAAGCCTGATCAGCATCAGGAAGAAGCGGAAGATGTGGTAGGCTCAATCGAGAAACCTGTAACGGTAGATAATCCGGATAGTATCGAAGTTGTCGTAAACAAAACCAGGAAGTTTCCGGATGGCTGGGAACCAAAGGACTTAGTCGAGCCAGACGTACCGTTTTACTTCAGTGAGCATCTAGAGAAGCGGAAAATGCGCAAAGAAGCAGCTGAAGCATTGGAGGAGCTGTTCGCCGCTTCCCAAAAGGACGGGATGGAACTGGTCGCTGCAAGCGGGTACAGATCTGAAGAAAGACAAAAAGAAATTTATGAGAATAACGTAGCAACCCAAGGGCAGGAAGAAACTGATAAAGTATCGTCAAGACCTGGCCGGAGTGAGCATCAAACAGGGCTTGCTATTGATTTGACATCTGCCGAGATGGCATTAGCGCTGGAGGAAACGTTCATCGATACAGATGAAGGAAAATGGCTGGCGGAGCATGCTCATGAATATGGTTATATTATTCGTTATCCAGAAGGAAAATCCGATATTACCGGTTACAGCTATGAACCATGGCACATCCGCTACGTCGGAAAAGATCTGGCGAAGCAAATATATGAAGAAGATACAACATTGGAAGAACACTTCCAAATGGAGTCTGATCTTAAGAGCTGAAAAAGAGCCACTGTCCTAATGGGCAGTGGCTCCAATTTATGTGATGGGAGGTCACATACAGATTTAGCGGCATAACTGGTATGCCATAGACTTACATGTCAGATGTGCTTATAGATGCTGCACGAAATAAATTGATTGATTATTAACTCAACTCGATTCTAACATATTGTAAACAGGAAAGGTAGCGAAATTATTAAATTTTTTCAAAAATGAAAAGATGGCCAACCTTCCGAAGATGATAGCCGCAAAGTATAAGATAATTTGTTACAATAAAGGTGCCTTATCAAATGAAGATTTTGGAGAGGGGAAGTAAAATGGAATTTCGTGTGGAGAAAGATACAATTGGTGAAATTCAGGTACCTGCAGACAAGTTTTGGGGAGCGCAAACGCAGCGCAGCAGAGAGAATTTTCCGATTGGTTCAGAAAGAATGCCAAAAGAAATTGTATACGCTTTCGCTTTACTTAAGAAAAGTGCTGCAAAAGCCAATTATGATTTAGGTTTGCTGGAAAAAGATAAAAGTGATGCAATCGGCTATGCGGCGGATCAAATTACTAGCGGTGAGCTGGATGATCATTTTCCGTTAGTTGTCTGGCAGACAGGCAGCGGGACACAATCGAATATGAACGTTAATGAAGTTATCGCTTTTGTCGGAAACAAGTGGCTTGAGGAACAAGGAAAAGAAGTGCGTTTGCATCCAAATGATGATGTCAACAAGTCTCAAAGCTCAAATGATACTTATCCGACAGCTCTACATATAGCTGCTGTTACACAGCTGGAAGATACGGTATTACCTGCTTTAAATCAGCTCAAAAAAACGCTGAAGGAAAAATCTGATGCCTATCAGGATATCGTGAAAATAGGTCGTACTCATTTACAGGACGCAACACCGCTTACGCTCGGACAGGAAATCAGCGGCTGGCATCGTATGCTGGAAAAGTCGGAACAGATGATTAAGACAAGCATTCCCTTTGTTCAAGAGCTGGCTATTGGTGGAACAGCAGTCGGAACAGGCTTGAATGCTCATCCTGAATTCTCGGAGAAGGTTTGTAAGGAACTATCGGAGGCTACTGGTAAAGAATTCAGTTCAGCAGTGAATAAGTTTCATGCTTTGACAAGTCATGATGAAATTGTGTATGCGCATGGTGCGCTGAAGGGTCTTGCAGCAGATATGATGAAGATCGCCAATGATGTGCGCTGGCTGGCAAGCGGGCCACGCTGCGGAATTGGTGAAATTGAGATTCCGGCTAACGAACCTGGCAGCTCCATAATGCCTGGTAAGGTCAATCCAACTCAAAGCGAAGCAGTTACCATGGTAGCTGTTCAAGTCATGGGTAATGATGCCGCAATTGGTTTTGCAGCCAGCCAAGGAAATTTCGAATTGAATGTATTCAAACCGGTTATTGCTTATAACTTCATTCAATCTGCACAGCTTTTGGCTGATAGTATGCTGTCATTCAATGATCGCTGTGCGGTTGGACTTGAACCGAACCGAGAAAAGATTGCAAAGAATCTTCAGGATAGTTTAATGCTTGTGACAGCTTTGAATCCGCATATCGGTTATGAAAATGCTGCAAAGATCGCTAAAACAGCATTTGCGGAAAATACAACACTAAAAGAAGCAGCAATCGCTAGCGGTTTGCTTACTGAAGAACAATTCGATTCCTACATTAAACCTGAGGAAATGACCTATCCGAAGTAAATTACCATGATTGACCAGAAGTTCCAATAACTAAGCCTGATAAAAAGCGCCTTCTTGCCCAAACTATAGGCATAGGAGGTGAACAAACATGGCGAACACAAACGATTTGGTAGTACCAGGCGTACAACAAGCAATTGATCAAATGAAATATGAAATCGCACAAGAATTCGGTGTATCTCTAGGCGGTAACGAAACTTCCCGTGCTAACGGTTCTGTTGGTGGAGAGATCACAAAACGTCTTGTAGCATCTGCACAGTCTCAGCTTAGCGGCGGTCAATTCTAATTTCATATCGATGGCAAGAGAGGCACCGTTTCGGTGCCTCTTTCTTTATGGAAGGTTATGCAAAGCCAAATAAAGCGCAAAAGCATCCTGGAATTTCCGGATGTCGAGACCAGTTTTTTCTGTTAGTTTGTCCAAACGATAATTCAAGCTATTGCGGTGTATGTACAGCTTTTTCGCTGTAAGGGTAAGATTTTGATTGCAAGAGAAATACATTCGAACTGTCCGCAGCAATTCTTCGTCCTCATTCAATCCTTGCAAAATGTGATGCATGATATACTGTCGATCTATCTCCGGGAGCAGCATACTTACCAATTGCGGTACAGCATCATGAAAATGAAGAACATGTTTTGCTGATTGGGAGGAAACCTGTCTGTAAGCTGCAAGCAGCCAATCGTATTGCTCAGAGGCGTCTTTTACAGAATGCAGCCAAGGGCTTACGAATAATCGGATTGGGACAGATAAATCATACATAAGCATATCAACCACTTCTTCATATAAAATAGTTTCTGCTTGACGGCTTTCAACCAGTACTCCTGTATGTTTTGTAAACCAGATGTATGCAAGCGGATGATCGGTCAGACTGTCCATTGCTTCCCTGAACACCTCTGGTTTAATGTGCCCTTCTATGGTAAAGAAAATGAAGCGGCAGCCGGACGCATATAATGGATTCACGTTTAATTCAGCCGTCATTTTATCGCCGTGAAGCAGCTGATACCACGCTGTATCTGTACTGCTGCCAATTGGTATAGTGATCGGTGAACCAAGATGATGAAGTAAGGCAAGCTCGCGTTCGTTCAGTTGATTGGCGGGCAAACCTACAATCTCGCCATCCTCTAATCGAAACCAATGATGTGTATTTACATCGAGTCCATTAAGGCTGTCTGCCGTTTTGATACCCGAAAATAGTTTTTCTAGTTCTTCCAGCATACGCACTTCTCCTATCCATACAATCTGTTTCTTTGTAATTGGTGTTAATTGTATTATACTAAAACCGAAGTAAACAGAAAGGTCGATACAACATGAATAGTGGAGATATTTGGTTGATTTTGTCCATGGCGCTTATCGGTGCCTTGATTGGCGGTATCACGAATTACTTGGCGATTAAGATGCTGTTTAAGCCCCATCGCGCTATATATATAGGGAAATGGCGAGTCCCATTTACCCCGGGATTAATTCCTAAACGCAGGAGTGACTTGGCACGTTCGCTTGGAAAAACGGTTGTGGATCATTTACTCACGCCCAAAGGCATGCAAGCAAGACTGATTGATGAAAGCTTTCAAATGAAGGTCAACACATGGGCGAAGCGCGAATTGTTTCGCTTTCTCCGTTCGGAGCGTACGCCTCGGCAGCTGCTGTCTGATTTGAATATAACTGTGATATCAGATGATCTTCATACAAAGACTGCATCATTATTAAAAACACAGTTGGAAAAACAGTCAGAAAAGAAACTAGGCAGTCTGTTGCCAGATGAATTGAAACAAAAGACAGAGATTGCAGCCGATAAGGCTGCTTCGCATATTCAGCAGATGCTCGTAACTTATGTGGACAGCTATGATGGACGGCGGAAAATACAGGAGCTTGTCCAAAGCTTTCTGCAAGGCAGAGGTTTTCTTGGCAGTATGCTGTCCTCCTTCATGGATCCTAACAGTGCTGTCGATAAAATTCAGCCCGTTATCATAGAGTCGGTCGGTGCAGAAGGCACTCATCGCTGGCTGCATCAGTTGCTTGCAGATGAGCTGAATAAATTGATGAACAAGAAGGTAGGCCAAGTGACAGAATCAATCGGCCAAGATACGCTGGATGAGGCTATCCAGCAAGTGGTCAGAAAGTCGATACCATTTGATGAGATGCTAGATACACCGATGAAAGTGTATATGCAAAACCTACAAGACGATGTAATTGAAGAGAAACTGACTAGGGTGGTGGGACAAGTCCTTCAGCGTCTCTCTGAGCAGATTCCGGTCATCATGGAACAACTTGAGCTTGCCAAAATGGTTGAAAAAGAAGTATCCGGCTTCCCGCTGGAACGAGTTGAAGAACTAGTCTTGGCTATCTCCAATAAAGAATTTAAGCTGATTACATACCTTGGATTCCTTTTGGGCGGTATCATTGGAATCGTTCAAGGTATTATCGCACTCTTTATCTGATGGCTCGAACTATACAGCGCTCTATCGGTTTGTTATAGTGGAACTTGAGTAAAAATGAGGAGGTACGTACCCATGGCTAATATGTACGATCATGCGTATGACTTAGAAAAAGCAATCCGTGAAAGTGAAGAATTCAAAGGCTTGAAAGCCGCTTATGATACGGTAATGAACGATCCATCTTCTAAAGAGATGTTCGAAAACTTCCGTAACATCCAACTTGAATTGCAGCAAAAGCAAATGCAAGGACAGGAAATTACAGAAGAAGAAGTACAAAAAGCACAAAGCGTAGTACAAGTAGTTCAGCAGGACGAACAGATTGCGAAATTGATGGAACAAGAACAGCGTCTGAACATTGCGATCAACGATATCAGCCGTATCATCACAAAACCTTTGGAAGAGCTTTACGGTCAGCCAGAGGAGTAAGCAATAACCTCTTTGCCATTTGGCAAGGAGGTTTTCTTTTTGTTTTTAAAACCGAACGTGCATTCGTAAAGAGTGCGTGCTACTATAGAAGCAAACGACTATAGGAAGGAAACGTTATGCCGCCTAAACTAACATTTATCCATGCTGCTGATCTTCATCTGGATAGCCTAATGGAAGGGTTGACTGCTGCGCACCCTGCGATGAAAAGCCGTTTGCAGGACAGTACCTTTCAATCCTTGAAACAGCTAGTACAGTGTGCCATTACAAATAAAGTGGATTTTGTCTTACTGGCAGGAGATATCTTCGATTCCAACAGACAATCTCTCAAAGCACTCGTTGCCTTGCGGGAAGCTTGTAAAGAACTGCAAAAGCACAGTATTGATGTGTACATGCAGTACGGAAATCATGATTTTACTGGGAAAAAACCAATGATGAAATACCCGAACAATGTACATATTTTTCAATCGGAAAAAGTGGAAACATTCTTCTATGAGAAAAATGGCGAGCCAGTAGCGGCAATCCATGGCTTCAGTTATACGACGAGACATATTAGATCAAGAAAAGCGCTGGAATACGAATCTAAAGGAGATGGAATTTACCAGATAGGCATGCTCCATGCTAGTTTGGGTACTGGAAGTGCAGCAGATATTTATGCTCCCTTCAGCTTAGATGAGCTGAGACAAGCTGGTTTTGATTATTGGGCGCTGGGGCATATCCACAAGCGTGAAGTATTGTCCGATCAGCCCCCAATTGTCTACTCAGGAAATATCCAAGGCAGACATCGTAAAGAATCTGGAGAGAAGGGCTGTTATTTGGTCGAGTTGGAGGGGCAATCCTGTGCCATGACGTTTCTTCCTCTGCAGGATATACGATTTGAAACAGTGGATGTGGAAGTCAAAGAAGGAACAGCATTATATGATTTGGAGCAGGATGTACTGAATAGCTGTATGAATTGGGAGGACGCATTTGGAGAGGCTGTGCTCCACATAATCTTCCATGGTCCTGCACATCTGTTGATGCGATGGAACCAGGAGGAACGTTTGGAAGAATTACTTGAGATTGTCAATGAGCAGCAGCAAAGTCTTGGCAGCCAGCTCATACTTGCTGGTTTTTCTGTTCAGGCAACTCTTGACATGAAGGAAGAACTGCTTCTCGAGCGTAATGATTTCACTGCTGCTCTGTACACTACTACCTATTCAGCGAATGATATGACACATAGTTTGGAGGAGCTGATGGGAAATCGTCAATTCCGTAAAATCAAGCAGTCTTATTCTGAGGAAGAATTACAGGAGATGCTGGAGGAAGCAAAACAACTGCTGCTCCAAACCTTATTGGAGGTAGAATGACGATGCAAATTAGCGGCGGACATATTTATGATTTCGGCAAATGGCATGAATATACTTTCGATTTCGAAGACAGCTCGCTTGTTATCATCCAGGGAGAGAATGAAGCAGGTAAATCCACCATAAAAGCCTTTCTTATCTATATATTATTCGGGATGCGTTCACGAGAAATTGAATCATATAGACCAAGGACTGGCGGTACTCCAGGTGGACGACTCAACCTTCGTTTTCCTGATGGCGAAGTAGTTGTCGAACGGATCCTGGACCAGCATAATGGTCAGGCTGTATGCTATGTAGGCTCTGAGCAAAAAGATCAGCAGTGGCTGGAAAACAAGCTTGATGGTATGGATGCTTCTATATTTCGCCAAGTTTTCACTTTGGATACGGAGGCACTTGTTTCCTTGCAGCTGACTGACAAGGAACAACTGGGAAAAGTATTATTGGATGCAGGACAGACAGGCTCAGCCGATGTTCATAAGCTGGAGAAAAAGCTTCAGCAGGAATTGCAGCAGTTATTCCGACCACAGGGAAGGAAGCCTAAAATAAATGCAATGCTGCATGCCTTTTCTGAACAGGAACGCCTTGTACAGGAGCTTACTGATAGGGAAGCTGCTTATCTTCCGGATAAAGAAAAATTACAGGAAATACTAGAAAAAACAGATGAGTTACAGAAGAGGAAGGCAGAGCTACGCGCACAGATTAGTGTTCAAAAACAAGTATTGCAAGCTATTCCGTGGCAGAAGAAAGAAGCTTTCGCAAAGGAACAGCTAAAGCAGCTGGCAAGTGTGGAGACATTCCCTTCTGATGGGATTGCGCAGCAGCAGCAAATTCAACAGCAGCTTCAGCCCTTGGAAGCTCAATTTCATGTTCACACGAAGGAATCTGCTTCGATACATAAGGATTTAGTTTCAGCAGAGGATCAACTGTTGAAAGATGAATTGTATAAGGAACTATACCAACTGGCAGCTAAGACAGATTGGACAGCTGATATGAAACGTACACAACTATTGGAGGAAGAGCGTTATAAACTTCAAAACCAATTAGCTAGTGCACATGTAAGCTATCCTTACCCGGATGAATTCGATTGGAATTCATATATTGCCGAAGCAACTGGGGAATGGCGTCTGCTTCAGGAAAAAATGATGATATTGGATGCAGAGAGTGAGCGTATTCAACAGTCTATTGCTGCGAAGAGGCAGGAAATAGATAAGGTAGATCATTTGCAGGATAGAATCCACCAGAGCTTGATTTCTGAAAAGGAATATCGAGAACTTCACACCAAGAAGGACACAAAACGTGCAGAAAAAGATATATCTAAAGTAGCATTTTCTCCGATTGGCCTCTTGCTAGTTTTTGCGGTGCTATTAAGTGGTATTGGTATTCTAACTGCAAATTGGATTTTAGCTGGAAGTGGAATTCTTTTGCTGGTTGGTGCTGTTATGCATTGGCGCTTTGGACATCAGCCTAACAATCAGCCAGGGAGTTCTTCCTATGCTTCCGAAAAACTGGCAGAACAGCAGGAACTTCGAGTCCGCTGGCGTCAATTGGAGGAGCAGCGTAACCCTTTGGAAGTACAGCTTATGGAATTACAGCAGTCTTATTCAATGCAGATCAAAAATAGAGAGAAACTTGAGCAAGAAACTGCTATGCACATTGAGAAGTTTTCTTTCTTAACAGATGTTCCGCTAGTACATTGGGAGAAAGCCGTCCAGGAGTGGAAAACAAAAGAGCAGCTGGCAGGTATGCTGCACAAGGTAAATCAAGAGTATGAAGAGCGGCAGCTACACTATACGAGTACTATTGACCGGCTACGCGACATATTGAATTTGCCGATGGATTTACCATCAGCGAAAACAATTGAACAAGCAGAATATGTGATCGAGACACAGCAAAAGCTAAGGCATACAAAGGAGCAGCTGCTTGATCGCCAGCAGGATATTCAGCAGCACATACAAAAGTTGGATAAGCAGCTTAAACCTTTACAGGAGCAAAAGGCAAATCTGTTTGCAAATGCCGGAGCCAAAGATGACAAACAGTTCGTATATTTAGCTGAGCAATATCGAATAAAAACGCAGCTTATGGAAGAATTGGAGCACTATCAATTGCAAATACGAGCTATCCTGCCTGACCAACATTTTTCAGCAGAAGAAATGGAACATAAACAGGATAAGGTGGAGCAAGTGATTGCCAGTCTCGAAACGGAACAGGAGTTTGTGGAAGAAGAACTAGATAAACATCGACAGCGTGCGGCTACACTACAAGTCAAGCTGGCTGATCTTGAGTCGGATACGACAGCTTCGGCGGCTTATCATGAGCTGCAGGGACAAAAGCAAGTGTTAACAACAGCTGGACGAAAGTGGGCTGTGCGAAAACTTGCTTATGATATGCTTTATCAAACAAAAAGGACGTTTCAGGAAGAGAGATTCCCAAGAGTCCTTAGTGAAGCGAGCAGTTTATTTTCAAAGGTGGCAGATCAGTATAAGGGGCTTGTGCTAACAGAGACAGGAAGCTTGGTTGTAAAGGATCGGTACAGCAGAAATATTGCTGTGGAGCAGCTCTCCAGGGGGACGATTGAACAGCTGTATCTTTGTCTGCGGCTTGCACTCTCCCGACATCTTGGGGTACAGCAGAGCTTTCCGTTATTGATTGACGATGCATTCAGCCACACAGATCATGAAAGAAGGGAACGCTTTCTCCCAATACTGCAGGCTGCTGCAGACGTGCAGCAGATCATTTTATTCACTTGGGAACAACCGACATTTGAATGGACTAGCCAATCTAAATTGCTTCATCTTGAAAAAACGCAGAAAACTGGTTTATGGTAGCGTTTTAGCATTCGCAAAAAGGTAACAATAATGGTAAACTGGTTAAGATAAAAAATGGATTATTGTAAGCTGGAGGGTCGGGCAGTGCCAAGTAACGAAGAAAATTGGGCTAAATACGAGGAATCGATAGAAAAATTCATACAGGTTATTGCCAAGAATATGAATTTATATGGTATTACCTCATCCGTTGGCCGACTATATGGTGCGCTTTATTTTGCGGATCAACCAATGACATTGGATGATATGAGAGATGCTTTGGAAATGAGTAAAACGAGTATGTCCACAGGCGTCAGAGCATTAGCCGAGATGAAAATGGTAGAAACTGCATATAAGAAAGGTATGCGGAAGGATCTATATAAATCGGAGGAAGACTGGTACAAATCGTTTACATCAATCTTCGGAAATAAGTGGGAGAAAAGCACCCAATCAAATTTAGAGGAAGCTGATGAGACGATTGAGGAGCTTAAGCAGCTGAAGGAAGGTGTCGATGATTCGGAATTGATTGAAAGAATCGATAAAGACATTGACCGGCTTCAGTACGCTCGCGATTATTATACGTGGCTCCTGCAGTTCATTCATGTGGTCGAATCAGGAGAAATATTCAAATACGTTCCAAAGCCGCCAAAAAGATAAAGGGCTTGGAGCATGATGCCCTTGCTAGCATAGTAAGGGCTGTATTTATGAGGGAGGAGAATTGGGTTGAAAAAAGGTATTGGGTATTACCAGGTAGGAGATAAATTTGATAGCTTCCTGTTGATCAAACAAGCAGACAAAGCTATTGCAAGTAATGGTAAAGCTTTTATGACATTGATATTAGGTGATGATACTGGAGATATCGAGGCGAAGCTATGGGATGCATCACCTGCTGATGAACAGCGATATCATGCTAATCAAGTAATCAAGGTCCAAGGTGAAGTGAACGCATTCCGCGGTCGGCTGCAGCTTAAAATACAAGCTATTCGAGTGGCAGAACCAACTGATGGGGTACATGCGCATGATTTTGTTAAGCGGGCCCCGCTTACAAAGGAACAACTATTGGAAGAATTGACATCATTCATTTTTGAAATGGAAAATCCAAATTTTCAGCGGATTACGCGGTATTTTTTATCTAATTATCAAGAACAGCTGCTCGTTTACCCTGCGGCAGTACGTAATCATCATGAGTTTGTTTCCGGGCTTGCGTTCCACGTCGTATCCATGCTGCGGATTGCTCGCGAATTAAAAAATCTTTATCCGGAGATCAACAAGGATTTGCTTTATGCGGGAATCATTCTGCACGATATCGGTAAAGTACGAGAGCTGTCCGGTGCTACGAGTCCTACTTACACGGTGGAAGGGAAGCTGCTCGGTCACATTTCCATCATGTCAGATGAAATTGCCCAGGCCGCCAGAGAATTGCAAATTGAAACTGAAGAAGTAATGATTTTGCAACATATGATTTTAAGCCACCATGGTAAAGGGGAATGGGGCAGTCCGAAGCCGCCACTCGTACGTGAAGCGGAGCTCCTGCATATGATTGACATGATTGATGCGAAGATGAATACGCTGCAGCGTGTCATGGATAAGGTGGCGCCTGGAGATTTTTCAGAGCGTGTCTTTTCCTTGGAGAATCGCAGCTTCTATAAGCCTACTTTTGAGCGGGAATGAAGAAATAGAGAGAAAAATAGAATAGAGGGAATTATATGAGATGGAAGGATTGGGATCGTAATCTTAAGATCCGTTTGCTTGGGGAAGCAATGATGAATTTCCTGTTTTGGGCCTACTTCCCGTTCATGACGATCTTTTTCCAAGACGCCTTCGGGAAGGACAAAGCTGGATGGCTGCTCATGTTATCCCAAGCGCTTTCCGTATTGGCAAGCTTAGTTGGGGGATATTGTGCCGACCGTTTTGGGCGAAGAAGGATGATGAGCATCGCGGTTGCTGGTCAATCCATCACTTTCCTAGTGTTTGCGTATGCGAATTCACCGTGGCTGACATCATCAGCTTTAACTTTCCTTGCGTTTAGCTTCCTTGGCATTTGGAGTGCGCTGTATTGGCCTGCATCACATGCGATGGTAGCAGATGTGGTTAAGGAGAAAGATCGGGCTTCTGTTTTCGCTGTCTTCTATACAAGCCTTAATATAGCTGTAGTAATTGGACCGTTGATCGGAACTGTTTTATTTTATTCGTACCGGTTTCAAATGCTGCTGGCAGGTTTCCTGCTTACTGCCATTCTATTTGTCATTATGCAAGTCTTCATCCGGGAAACTGTGCCGGAGAAGAAACAAGAGAAAGCTGATCATGCAGCATGGTACAAAGCTGTCTGGAAAGAACTTCAGACATATCGCATCATTGCCAAAGACCGGACTTTCCTGCTTTTCATCGTGGCAGGTGTTTTAGTAGCACAGACGTTTATGCAGCTGGATATACTGATAGCTGTTTATACGAGCGAAGTCATTACCAATCAAACCGTTTTTGCACTTGGTGATCTCCGCATAGAAGTGGATGGAAAACAAGCATTTTCACTTATTCTAGCTTTGAATGGTTTGTTAGTAGCTATATTCACAGTATTTACATCAAAGTTTGTCACCAAATTCCGCATTGCCCGTGTGTTCGTCGCTTCCAGCATTGCCTATGCAGCGGGTATTTTGCTGTACGGGATGACAGAAAGCTTCTGGATTTTTGTAGTTGCAATCATCCTTTTCACAATCGGGGAGCTAATGGTAGTCGGCTTACAAGAAAGCTTTGTCGCAACACTAGCCACTGAAGAGAGCAGGGGGCAATACTTTTCAGCTGCAAGCTTGCGTTTCACGCTTGGGAAGCTGCTCGCACCGCTCAGTCTTGTGCTCGTCAGCTATATGAGCTATCAGCTCACATTCACAATTTTAGCTCTGTTGGCTCTAGTGAGTGCCTTCGTCTATAATGCGATGTTCAAACGTTACCACAAAGAACAGCGAGTAGCATCATAATCTCTGTCATGAATCCTTGTCCACTAGCATAGATATTACAGAACAAGGACAAGGGGGTTTGACAATGCCAGATATTCCATTGTGGGTCATGCTTGTTTTTCTTTGCATGATCGGCAGCGGCTTCATGGCATTCCGGACGCAGCGGCATGATTACCAAACAGAGAAGCAGTTCATCGAGCGAGAAGGAAATGTTTATATGGAGCGTATCGAGGAAGAAAAAGCAAGACGTGCAGATAAAAAGTAATAAGAAAAAGACCGAAACGAATTCGTTTCGGTCTTTTCTATTATCAACCAGAAGTTGTTGACGTAGATGTCATATCACTAATCAAATCTTTATATTCATCGATTTTAATATCGAAGTCTGCATCTTTTAGTATTTTGTTGATTTTTTCTTGCTGTTCAGTTGAATCTACTTTCTGGATAGCTAGTTCTGTCTTGATTTGATCACGTTCATCATCAAGAGAGCCAACTTCCTGTTCCGTATCACGAGAGTCATCCAAACGGATAATGTGCCAGCCAAAGCTTGATTCTACCGGATCACTGATTTCACCTTTTTTCAGTTTGTAAGCTGCATCTTCAAAAGCAGCGTCCATTGTACCAGCAGTGAACCAATCCAGAGAGCCCTTAGCTTCTACTGTACCAGTATCTGTGGAATATTCTTCAACAAGCTTGTCCCAATCTTCTCCATCATCCAGCTTCTTTTTAACTTCTTTCGCTGTATCTTCATCTGCAACTAGGATATGACTTGCATTTAGATCTGTTTTCATATGATCATAACGAGTTTGGATTTCTTCATCAGAAACATCTACGCCGTCTGCAATTGCTTGCTGCTGAAGAAGGCTTGATTTCACAGATTCACGGAAGGCATCTTCATCTGCATAGCCTGCTTGTTGCAAGACAGATTCGAAAGTATCTCCATACTGATCCTTCAGTTTGTCTACTTGTTCGTCAATTTGTTCTTTGTCCACATCATATTTATCGTCAAGGGCCTTTTCGAGAACCATTGTCTGTAATACTTGAGAACCGTATTTGTCACTTAATTCTTGATAATAATCTTCTTTAGAGATATCCCCAGCTTTTGATTCTACCACTGTCTCACCTGAACCACATGCTGATAGTGCGACAACGCTTGTCGCGAATACTGCAGCGATAGCTAATTTCTTCATGAAAACAAACACTCCTAATCCACTTATATTTGATTGGCGGCTTCTCCGCCGTTTCCCCATAAGACAATATATCACATATTGAAGGGTAAAAGGCAAGCTGTGGAGGCAATTCCACAGTTTTTCCATATGTAAAAACGCTCCGGGAAGGGAGCGTTATTTGACCAAGATATCGTAGCTTTTATCTGTCCCTGCAATGACACATTTACGCGGTGCCTGCAATAAATTGGAAAGGTAGAAGCCATCTGAGAAGGTCATACCTGCATTCACGCTGACAAGTAGGATATAATAAATGGGCATTGTATCCATGAAAATCGCGGCTACAAGCAAGGGCAAAGTAATTAAAGCAGTTGGCATGATTAATGAAATAAACGGTACAAAACGGCTTGTTTCATTCCTAACCTTAAAATGCAGGTTTGGGATAAATTGTCCGAGCCAATGCAGTCTGTATTCACAGCGCTTCCCTGTTATCCAAAAAGGTATCAAATGCGTAATTCCATGGATGAATGGAAGTAAATATAGAGAAATTAATACAAGTATTAGACCTGTTTCTTCAATTTTCATTTTAGGATGGATCAGCGTCAGCATTGGATAAAGAATGATGAAAGTCAGGATTCCGATCATCGAGGAAATAAGGCATATTCGATTGGTACCGAGATCTTTCTTCGCATCGACACTTCTCCAGCAATTCATGTCCGGTGGCTCCCTTCTGTTAACTTAAAAATAGGGTGAGCTTTCTTCACTTAAGAGATAATAGTACGTTTGAACGGGAAAATCAATAGCTTTCCTGGAAATTTTACTTTAAAATATAAGAACAAGATCCGTTTGTATGAAACGGTCAGTTTGAAAGGCAAAGGAAGCGTTTTTATGGAGGAAGAAAAAAAGAGTACGCTGTCTTTTCATCTGCATTTAATTGCAGAGACTGGAGTGTTGGATAAATACCCTTTCCGTAAGCTCCTCATTGAACGGAATATAAATGAGGAGGAGTATGCTGCTGTCCTAAAAATGCTCCAGCGGCTTAACCGCTTATATAAGGAGCAAAAGGAAGAAGGCTTGCTCGATTACACGTCGCTGCTGCTGGAATTCGTTGGGATGATGCCCGAGAAGCTGTATTATTGGGATGTACTGCTGGCACTTCGTGAAGAAAAACAAGACGATACATATAAAGGTCTAGTGGATGAACTGATTTTACTGGATATGAAAAACCGCTATTAGCATATGCTGATGGCGGTTTTTTGTCGGCAGCATGTTTATGAAGCTCCGCAAATACTGATTCCGGATAAGCAGAAGTTTTACTTTACCAAATAAAATTGCCATCTGCTCCAGAGTGATTAAACGATTTTCTACATATAATATAGCCATCAGCTCAGCCCAATTTTGAGAAAGCCTGAACAGCGTGCAGGTCTTGTCCCGCATTGAAGTAAGTGCTTCATATAATGAAGTTTTACTCCAAGCTTTCATTTAGCTTTTTTCGAGGAAATAGTAACCTGTATGGTAAGAAAATAATATGAAACACAGTAATTTGGAGCATTTCGGCGGAAATAGAAGCAAAACAAGCTTAAACTTTGTACAGTATATTCTGTACGTACTATATGTTCAGATATAACGATTCGTTTCGTTTGATTTGTTCGTTTTTTATGTTTAGTATTAATAGGGTCGAATCAGAGGGATAGGAAAATATTCCTGATTATTACAGATAAGTTACAGAAGACTAGTGAAAAAGAGGTGAATACTGTGCCGATTATTAAAGTAGAAAATCTCTCTAAGGTGTTTGGAAAAAACACGAAGGCTGCACTGCAATCAGCAGAAGCCGGTAAAACGAAAGAAGAGATTCTAAAAGAAACAGGAAGCACAGTTGGTGTCAATCGTGCATCGTTTGAAGTAGAAGCAGGTGAAATTTTTGTTATCATGGGCCTTTCAGGAAGTGGTAAATCCACTTTAGTCCGATTGATTAACCGTCTGATTGAGCCAACGACAGGTAACATTTATATTGATGGAGAAAATTTGGCGAAGATGGACAAAAAAGAACTTCGCCGTGTACGTCGTGAAAAGCTTAGCATGGTATTTCAGCGATTCGGATTATTTCCGAACCGAACGATTTTGCAGAATACAGAATACGGATTGGAAGTTCAAGGAATCAGTAAGCAGGAAAGAACCAAAAAAGCAAAAGAATCCTTGGAACTTGTAGGCTTGGGAAGCTATCTTGATCAATATCCAGATCAATTATCTGGTGGGATGCAGCAACGTGTTGGACTAGCTCGTGCACTGGCAAATGATCCCGAAGTTATGCTGATGGATGAAGCTTTTTCAGCTCTTGATCCGCTCATCCGGAAAGATATGCAGGATGAGTTGTTGGATTTGCAGGAAACAATGAAGAAGACGATTCTCTTTATCACGCACGATTTAGACGAAGCACTCCGTATTGGTGATCGTATCGCTTTGATGAAGGACGGGCATATCGTTCAGATCGGCACGCCAGAGGAAATTCTTATGAATCCAGCAAATAAATTTGTTGAGAAATTCGTTGAGGACGTCGATCGGGCGAAAGTACTTACTGCGCACCAAATCATGAAACGTCCAGAAACGGTCAATATTGATAAGCATGGTCCTCGTGTTGCACTTGAGCGTATGCGGGAAGCTGGTCTGTCTAGTATCTTTGTTGTTGACAGTAAGCGTATGCTGAAAGGAATCATCACTGCTGATGCAGCGAATGAAGCTAGAAAGAATGAAGTGAAAAACTTATCAGAAATCATTCAACGTGATGTGCCGACAGTAGAAAAGGATACACCACTCCATGACTTATTCGCAGTCATCCATGATTCACCGGTTCCATTGTCAGTAACGGAAAACGGAAAGTTATTAGGAATTATCGTCAGAGGTGCAGTTATCGGTGCACTTGCTGGTGAGGGTGAGGTGAATGAACATGCTTAATTTCATGGAGAATATAAAAACGATTCCAGTTGGGGAATGGATGACTAATTTCGTCGATTGGCTGACAAATACATTCGCCTTCTTGTTCGATCCGATCAAAGAAGGTTTGGGCAGTTTTATGAGCGTTATTACAAATGGTTTGGTTGCCATACCGCCAATCATATTTATTTTGTTAGTAGCTATCTTGGCCTTTTTCATGACAGGGAAAAAATTAGGGTTAGCGATATTCAGCATCATTGGTTTACTATTCATCTGGAACCAGGATCTTTGGAATCAGCTGATTGAAACGTTTACGCTTGTGCTGACAGCAAGTATTCTTTGTATCATTATTGGTATCCCGATTGGTATTCTTATGGCGAAAAGTAAGATTGCAGAAACAATCATCACACCTATTTTAGACTTTATGCAAACGATGCCTGCCTTTGTGTACCTGATCCCGGCAGTAGCGTTCTTTAGTATTGGTGTAGTACCAGGTATATTTGCTTCTCTTATCTTTGCAACTCCGCCGACTGTTCGTTTTACGAATCTTGGTATTCGTCAAGTATCTGATGAACTTGTTGAAGCGGCAGATGCTTTCGGATCAACGGGTCCGCAGAAGCTATTTAAAGTTGAACTGCCAATGGCAAAATACACAATCATGGCTGGTGTTAACCAAACAGTAATGCTTGCTCTGTCGATGGTCGTAATTGCATCTATGATCGGTGCTCCAGGTCTTGGACGAGAAGTATTGTCTGCTTTACAGCGCGCACAAGTAGGTCCTGGTTTCGTAGCCGGACTTTGTATCTTTGTATTGGCAATCATCATTGATCGTTTTACACAAAACATTTATAGAAATAAATCGAAATAACTGGAAAAGCCTATAGTAGGCTTTTTCATTTATAAGTGAGGAAAAGGGAGTTCGTTTACATGAAGAAGTGGAAACCATTTGGTATTGCCATTGGTTTGGCAATGACACTTGTAGCAGCAGGCTGCGGCAATGACACTTCCAGCTCAGACAGCTTAAGTAAGCAAGTTGATTACACTATTGTTGGTATTGAAGCTGGTGCGGGTGTTATGAAAGCAACAGAAAAGGCCATTGAAGATTACCATCTTGATGGCTGGACAATTATGCCGTCTTCAAGCGGTGTAATGACCATTGCACTGGAAGATGCTATTGAGGACAAAAAGCCGGTTGTGATCACAGGCTGGACCCCTCACTGGATGTTTGCTAAATATGATCTAAAGTATTTGGATGACCCTAAAGGATCTTATGGTGAAGCTGAGTCACTTCATACGCTCACACGCCAAGGTTTTGCAGAGGATGTACCTGGAGCAAATACAGTCCTTGACCAGTTTAATTGGGAAGTAAAGGATATGGAAGAAGTGATGCTCGAGGTGAATAAAGGAGCAGAACCAGCGGAAGCAGCCCGAAAATGGGTGGATAAGCATGCAGATAAAGTAGCTGAATGGACAAAAGGCGCTGAAGAAGGTAATGGACAGGAAGTAAGTCTCGTTTATGTAGAATGGGATTCCGAAGTGGCTTCTACAAATGTCTTGAAAGTTGTCCTTGATGACCTTGGTTATAAAACAGAAATCACACCACTTGATAATGCCATCATGTGGCAAGCTGTCGTGCAAGGTGAAGCAGATGCAACGGCATCAGCATGGCTGCCGACAACTCACGGGGATTTATATGAACAATATAAAGACCAAGTCGTTGATCTTGGTGCCAGCTTGGAAGGTGCAAGAACCGGGTTGGTCGTACCTAGTTACGTAGATGCAGATTCTATCGAAGATCTAGAACCTAAAGATAACTAAGAAGAACCTCTTCCTTTTGGAAGGGTTTTTTTTATGAGTTAATGCTGCCGAATAAGATAAAGTGCTATATGAATGGAAAGAAATCCGCTATCAGCTGGAGCTGAAAGCGGTTATTTTTTTGAGTAAAGCAGCTGCTTCTTGCTGGAACTGAAGGCTGCTGGAGAGTTTCTCCTGCATATGCTTCCAATCCGGATCATCATCGGGGATGGTCTGTTTTAATTGCTCCATAGCTTCGAACTGCCGGCTTGTCTGCGTATGCCATTGTTTGACTTGCAGTGTCATCAGTTTTTTATATAAAGGCTCGACATTCGTATAATAATCCTTTCTTGAGCCTTTAACCCATACTCGATCAACGAGCTCTAAGTGAGATAAATTACGAATAGCTATATTTGCAGCAGTTTTACTTTTTCCGATTAACTTTGCCATTTGATCCAAGGTAAGTGAACGGTTCTCAATATATAACACTGCTAGCAGCCGAGCTTCAGTTGAGGATAAACGAAACATCTCACCTGTTCTCGTTAATTCCATTATAAGCGCCTCATATGATGAAATCCTTTCATTCACTAGTTTTACCTCCTCTTACCTATAACAGTTGTTTCAAGCTTACATGAAATAGTTGGTTAAAGGAACTAATGCTTAGTATAGTATTTGGGAGCATTAAGGAGTAAATAAGAGTAAATATGGCGTTAACGTTTGTACAGTATATTCTGTATGAACTTTATGGACTGATATAACCATTTATGGAGTTTGTATTGTATGAACTTTTTGTATAACATAAATTGAGTCGGGTCATTGTTACAGAAAGTTATCTTAATGATGACAATCATGTTACAGAAAAAAGAGGTGAATACTGTGCCGATTATTAAAGTGGAAAATCTCTCCAAAGTGTTTGGTAAAAACACAAAGGCTGCATTGCAATTAGCAGAAGCCGGTAAGACGAAAGAAGAGATTCTAAAAGAAACAGGAAGCACAGTTGGTGTAAATCGTGCTTCATTTGAAGTAGAAGCTGGTGAGATTTTCGTTATTATGGGTCTCTCAGGAAGTGGTAAATCCACATTAGTACGTTTAATCAACCGCCTGATTGAACCTACAACAGGCGATGTTTACATTGATGGGGAAAACTTAGCAAAGATGGATAAGAAGGAGCTTCGCCGAGTACGCCGGCAAAAGCTGAGTATGGTATTCCAGCGATTCGGACTATTCCCGAACAGAACGATTTTGCAGAATGCGGAATATGGACTCGAAGTGCAAGGAATGAGCAAACAAGAGAGAAGCGAAAAAGCGAAAACATCCTTGGAGCTTGTTGGTCTTGGAAGCTATCTTGATCAATATCCAGGTCAATTGTCCGGAGGGATGCAGCAGCGTGTCGGGCTGGCAAGGGCGCTAGCAAACGATCCAGAAGTGATGCTGATGGATGAAGCTTTCTCAGCTCTGGATCCGCTAATCCGAAAAGATATGCAGGATGAATTATTAGATTTGCAGGAAACGATGAAAAAAACGATATTGTTTATAACGCATGACTTGGACGAAGCGCTTCGGATCGGTGATCGCATCGCATTGATGAAAGACGGAAACATCGTTCAGATCGGGACACCTGAGGAAATCCTCATGAATCCGGCCAATAGCTATGTCGAGAAGTTCGTCGAGGATGTTGATCGTGCAAAAGTACTTAGTGCTCAGCAGATCATGAAACGGCCAGAAACTGTCAACATAGAAAAACATGGTCCTCGAGTAGCATTGGAACGTATGCGAGAAGCTGGTTTGTCCAGTATCTTGGTTGTTGATAGCAAAAGGGTACTGCAAGGTATTATTACTGCCGATGCAGCGAATGAAGCCAGAAAGAACGAAGTGAAAAAATTATCTGAAATTATCCAGCGGGATGTGCCGACAGTTGAGAAGGATACGCCGCTTCATGATTTGTTCGCAGTCATCCATGACTCGCCGGTTCCGTTAGCTGTTACGGAAAACGGTAAGCTATTAGGAATTATCGTCAGAGGTGCAGTTATTGGCGCACTTGCTGGTGAGGGTGAGGTGAACGAGAATGCTTAATTTCATGGAAAACGTAGAGGCTATGCCAGTTGCAGAATGGACAACTAATTTTGTCAGTTGGCTCACAGATACATTTGCTTTCTTGTTTGATCCAATTAAAGATGGTTTAGGAAATTTAATGGATGTTATTACATCAGGCCTCGATGCTATTCCTCCTATCATTTTCATCTTGCTAGTTGCAATATTAGCCTTTTTCATGACAGGTAGGAAATTTGGATTGGCAGTATTCAGTATTGTCGGTTTGTTGTTCATTTGGAATCAAGGTATGTGGGATCAGCTGATTGATACGTTCACACTTGTACTGACCTCCAGTATTTTGTGTATTATCGTCGGTATCCCGATTGGTATCTTAATGTCCAAAAGTAAAATTGCGCAAACAATTATCACGCCGATTCTTGACTTCATGCAGACAATGCCTGCCTTTGTCTACTTGATTCCGGCAGTTGCTTTCTTCAGCATCGGAGTTGTACCAGGTATCTTTGCTTCCTTAATCTTTGCAACACCGCCAACTGTTCGTTTCACAAACCTTGGTATCCGCCAAGTTTCTGAGGAGCTGGTAGAAGCTGCAGATGCTTTCGGTTCAACTGGACCACAGAAGTTATTTAAAGTGGAATTGCCGATGGCGAAGTACACTATCATGGCAGGTATCAACCAAACAGTCATGCTGGCACTTTCCATGGTCGTAATCGCATCCATGATCGGTGCACCAGGTCTTGGCCGTGAAGTACTGTCTTCCTTACAGCGAGCACAGGTTGGTCCTGGTTTCGTAGCGGGACTAAGCATCGTAGTACTTGCAATCATCATTGACCGTTTTACACAAAACATCTACAAAGATAGATCCAAATAAGTGATATAGCCTAGCCTGAAACAGGCTTTCAATAACTAAAGGAAAAGGGGAGTTCGATTATATGAAAAAGTGGAAAACATTAGGTGCAGCAGCAGGACTAGCGTTGACATTAGTGGCAGCAGGGTGCGGTAATGACAGTTCTAGTTCAGACAGTTTCAGCGAACAAGTAGATTACACAATTACTGGAATCGAAGCTGGAGCAGGTGTTATGAGTGCAACAGAAAGAGCAATCGAAGATTATGACCAGCTGAATGGTTGGACATTGCAGCCATCCTCAAGCGGTGCCATGGCTACAACTCTAGGTGAGGCTATCAAGGATGAAGAGCCAATCATCATCACTGGCTGGACGCCGCATTGGATGTTCAGTAAATATGATCTGAAGTACCTCGAAGATCCGAAGGGCTCATTCGGAAGTGAAGAAACAATCAACACAATGACTCGCCAGGGATTTGCTGACGATGTACCAGGAGCTAACACAGTGCTTGATCAATTTAACTGGTCTACAGACGATATGGGTGAAGTTATGCTGGAAGTAAGTGAAGGTGCAGACCCAGCAGAAGCTGCCCGGAATTGGGTTGATGGACACGCTGATCAAGTAGCTGAATGGACAGAAGGTGCCGAAGAAGGCAACGGTCAGGAAGTCAGCCTTGCATATGTAGAGTGGGATTCTGAAGTTGCTTCTACGAATGTGATGAAAGTTGTACTGGACGACCTAGGATACAACACGTCAATTACTCCACTTGATAATGCAGTTATGTGGCAGTCGATTGCCAATGGAGAAGCTGATGCCATGGTAGCAGCTTGGCTGCCGACTACGCACGGTGATTTGTATGAGCAATACAAAGACCAAGTTGTTGATCTAGGGCCTAACTTGGAAGGTGCGAAAACTGGATTAGTTGTTCCAAACTATGTAGATGCAGATTCTATTGAGGATCTGGAAGCGAAATAAATGAATTATAGGAAAAACCTCTTCCCTTTGGAAGGGGTTTTTCCTATAAACAAGAATTATGAACGTTTACATTAACAGTATAGTGATCCAAAAGTCACTGTCGGCCGTTAGCTTACAGACTATCTACTTCACATGAAGTTTGGTACGCTATGCAAGGAAGATATTCTACTTATGAAATGAGGAGCAGCTATGAGTCGAAATGATGTTGAGTTATATACCATGACTCAGCAAGGGGACAAGCAAGCGCTCGAAACGCTATATGATAAATACGAAAAACTGATTTACTCCTTCTCCTTCCGCATGACTCAGCAGCAGGAAATCGCAGAAGAAGCGGTGCAAGAAGTATTCTTGAAGCTTTGGACGAAGCGAGATATTTATAGCGAGCAAAAAGGGAAGTTCTCTTCTTGGCTGCTGACGGTTACCAGACATACCTGTATCGATTTGATCAGGAAGAAGCAGCGGGCCCCGGCACCAGTTGAAGAAAAGAACGACGATAAAGCAGATCAGGATGCAGTAGAAGACATTGTGGAGTGGAAAGAAAAAGGTGAGATTCTGCGAAAGGCGATGGGAGATTTGAGCAAGGAGCAGCAGCAAATTATCGAAATGCTGTATTACAAAGGATATTCTCAAGCAGAGCTGTCACGTCAGCTGGATATTCCGCTCGGTACGGTCAAAGGGCGTGTCCGTTTGGCTTTAAAACATATGAAAAGCAAATTGGTGAAAGAGAAAGGGGGGGTATAGGATGCAAGAAAACAATTGTGAACGGCTATTGGATTACTTGAATGGACAGCTGACAAACGAAGAATCTGCTGAATTTGAAAAGCACTTGGCAACTTGTCCTTCTTGTCGGGAAGAATTAGAAGAACTGCAGCAAATGATGGATGATTTGCCGTATGCATCGGAAGCAGTTACCCCCCCTGCAGGTATGAAGGATCGTGTATTGGATCATATCTTTTCCGAGGAGCATGGAGAGAGCAATTCTGTTAAGACAGTTATTCCACAATCAACTGATACTTCGAAACGGCAGAAGCGTCGAATTGTCATGCCGGTTCTAGCCGCAGCTTTAGCGGCATCTCTACTTGGTAATGTTTATTTGGTTATGAATGAGAGAGAAAATACTGAAGATGATATACCAGAAGAACGGACGATTGATTTGGATGAAACACGGAAGGCTGTCGATTTGGCTGCCAGTGAGGGGTATGAAGCTCAAGGCAGTGCAGCGATCGTAGGTCAGGGTGATCGAGGTGAATTAATCGTACAGGCAGCTAATCTGGAGGCGCTCGAAGGAGAAGAAGCCTATCAGGTGTGGCTCCTCAAAGATGGCGTCCCATCTCGTGCAGGTACTTTTCTTCCGGATACCGAAGGAAAAGGAGCAGTTTCCTTCAGTTTGGATGAAGAATTGCAAGATTGGGATACTGTAGCTATAACAAAGGAACCTACACCAGAAAGCGAAACACCGCAGGGTGATATTTTATTGAGTGCTCCATTGACATAAAGGAGAGCTGCATCATACATGATGCAGCTTTTTTTATTTTTTTAAAAAAATAGTGATCCACTTTAGAACTCTATGCGTTAGCCAGTTATAGAGAAAGGAAAGTCTTTCAATACAAAAAGGGAGAGATACACATGAAAATGAAAAAATTACTGGCACCAGCACTAGGACTTGCACTTGTTTTCCCGGCCGTCGGCGTACAAGCGGAAGAAGCTCCAACAGTTACTACACCCGCAGCTGACCTGCGAGCGAATTTGGATCATTTACTTTCCGAACATTATACACTTGCGGTGGAATCCATGATGAAAACGTATGATGGTGCGCCAGATGCAGCTGCGGCGCAAGCGGCATTAGAACAGAACGGAGAAGATATGACTCCAGCAATTGCATCGATTTATGGTGAGGAAGCAGCTCAGCAATTCGAAGACATTTTCACTCCGCATAATATGTATACAGATGACTTGGCTAAGGCTGTAAAGGATGGAGACGAGGAAGCTGAAGCAAAAGCGGAGCAGGAAGTGGAGGATTTCGCAAATGAATTTGGATCCTTCCTGTCAACAGCAACAGAAGGCAATCTTCCGGAAGAAGCAGCAATTGAAGCTGTACAGGCACATGAAGATTATGTACAGGATACATTTGATGCGTATGTAGAAGGTGATTATAAATCAGCTTATTCCGATTATTTAAAAGGCTTTGATAATATTTTCGATATCAGTAAAGCGTTGTCCGGAGCGATTACAGCACAAAGCCCTGATAAATTCGAAAACACTGCAGTTGATACGCAAGCAGCAGATCTTCGTTCAGCAATGAATAAATTAGCTGCTGAGCATTTCGCCTTAGCTGAAATGAGTTTGGCTAAAGGAGCAATGGGAGCAGAGGATTATGACTTCGTGACATGGGCTGAAGATCAGAACACAGCTGACTTCAAAGCAGCTATCGCTTCTGTCTATGGTGATGAAGGTGCGGATCAGTTTGAACAAATATGGACAACAGATCACATCAATGCACAAGGTGACTTGGCAAGTGCGGTAGCAAATGAGGATCAAGAGGGAATCGATGCTGCGAAGAGCAGATTGGAAAATGATTTTGCATCCAAGTTTGGTGAATTCCTAGGTACTGCAACAGAAGGAAACTTACCAGCGGATGCTGCCAAAGACGCAATCATGCAGCATGAGAATAGTGTCATTATGACTTTTGAACAGCATGTTGCTGGTGATTATGAACAATCTTATCAAACATATCGTGATGGATATGCTCTTATGTTCACAATAGGGCAGACATTGAGCGATGCAATTGTGAAACAGAACCCCAATATGTTTGCCGGTCAGAACATGCCGGAAGCAATGCCGAATACAGGCTTAGGCGACGGCAATGACCACACAGCATCTATCATTTGGGTAACTGCTGCTGGTTTATTTGTTGTCGGTAGTGGATTCCTTATTCAAAGAAAAGCAAATAAATTAAAATAAAATAAAACACTAGAATGGAGAGAGGCGTGGGTCCTCTCTTCTTTCTGCTATAGGCAGGTGATACGATGCGATTGACGATACTTTATCTCATTACAGGTGTTCTTGTAATCGGTTTTTTCCTTCTCGAGATGAATCCATTCCAGCGCCAGGCAGCGCCGCCGCCAACAACTGAAACCAAAACGGAACAAACGAGTACTGAAAATGAATTTTCAGCTAAGAAGGTTGCGGAATTTCCTCTTTTGGAAAAACAGAGTCAGAAGCTAGATCAAATTCGAGAAGAGAGAAAGAAGCAAATGGAAGGAATAGTACCGGATCGAATTGAAATTCCGGCAATTGATGTTGATGCAACTGTACAACCGAAGGGGGAACTGGAGAACGGAGAGATGGAAGTCCCGGCAGACGATCATATTACTGGATGGTATGAGCCGGGTTATAAACCAGGCAGTGCAGGTAGTTCTGTCATCGCTGGCCACGTTGATAGTAAGAAAGGACCGGCAGTGTTTTTTTACTTGACCGACCTGGAAGAGGGCGATGAAGTGTACATTACAGATAAGGATGGAAAGAAACTGACCTTTGTTGTGAAGGAGATGCATGCGTATCCGGCTGAAAATGCACCAATCAGACAAATATTTGGTGCATCAGACAAGGCTGTACTGAATCTGATTACTTGTACAGGCACATTCGACCATGAACGGCAGACACATCCGGATCGTCTGGTTGTGACAACAGAGCTTAAGCAAGATAAGCCAAAACTGCCACAAGCGCCTACCGAGGTAAAGAAGAGTACAAACGCGTTGAGCTGGCATGCGGTACGAGATGAAGATATTGTTGGTTATCGTATCTACAAATTGGATGGGGAAAAGAGAGAGCTAGTTACAAGTGTAGCTGCCTTTGAACGGAAGAATATTTCAATTGATAATCAGGATGCGACGTATGCGGTGACGGCGGTTGATATGGACGAACAAGAATCCGAAATGAATGAAATGAAATAAAAAATGCTCTCCATAACGGAGAGCATTTTTTATTCGTTGCCGTTCTTTTGATTCGCTTTTTCTTCCAGGTCTTTCAAGCTTTTCTCGATTTGAGACAGGCTTTTCTGGATATTCTTTTGGTGCGGTTCAACCGTACGTTTCCAGCTATCAATAGAAGTTTTAACATCAGCCGATAATTCTTTGAACATAACAGCGCCTTCCTTAGACGTTCTGGCGATCTGTTCTTTCAATTGTGTACCTTCATTCTTCAAGTTATTGAATGTTACCTTCCATTCGTCACTGCGCTGTTTAGCATCTGCGCGCAGTTCACTGCCGGAGGACGGTGCAGTCAGCAATGTGATTGCAGCGCTGACTGTGCTGCCTACGAGTATACCTAAAGCGATTGATTTGCCACTTGCCATCATATCCACTCCTTCCTACTTCATTATACTATTTTCTCTTCCTATGTAGCAGTGAAACCTATTGAGACAATCTTACTGGATTTTACTGCTGATTTTTTCCGCCAATTCACCAAGATGTTCACTGGCAACATTGTCATGTTGTTCAAAGGTAGCTTTGAAGCCATCATCTTTTCCGTATCTTGGGATAAGGTGCACATGCAGATGGAATACAGTTTGACCTGCAGCAGCTTCCGTATTACTTAATACGTTCAAGCCAGCCGGCTGAAAAGCTTCCTTAATTGCATTTGCAATCCGTGGTACACGAGAAAATACTTCTTGGGCTACTTCTGGCGGTGTTTCGTATATATTCTTCGTATGTGTTTTGGGGATGATGAGGGTATGCCCCTTCGTCACCTGGCCGATATCCATAAAAGCAAGTACGTGGTCATCTTCATATACTTTCGCAGATGGCAGTTCACCAGCAGCAATTTTACAGAAGATACAATCCTTTTCGTGCATACGATCACTCCTTTAAAGTGTATACATATTGTATAAAGGAATGGACATGCTTGTAAAGTAAGTCGAATAAAAATAGGCAGACATCCCGTAACGACCGGAATATTGGAATTCTTCGCGTTTTGGGAGTGTCTGCCTTTGAAGCAAGGTTGCCAAGAGTAAAACCATTTCGAACTGTACAGCGGCTTACGATGTTTGCGCCAGTACACTTTCAGCTTGCTTACAAATGTAAATCAGCTTACTTTTCGGACGTAGCGGTCTGTATCTCCAACCAACACCTCATTTTTTTAGGAATGGGTACTGCTTTCGGAAACCTCTTGGCAACTTCTTTGCTTCGAAATTAGTATGTGCAGGTTGACGGAGGTTATAACCGTTTTATTTTGGCAAATACGGCGGGCTTTGGTAAACTTTTAGCAGAAGCGTGCTTTTAGAAAGGGGAAAGGGTAATGCAGCCTTTATTACATATTAATTCACTGACCGGTGGGTATACACATAAAAATGTCCTGCATGATATATCGTTTCAAGTAGATGCTGGGGAAATTGTCGGGCTCATTGGCCTAAACGGAGCAGGTAAAAGTACGACGATCAAACATATTATCGGTCTTATGCAGCCAAAGAGCGGTAATATCAAGATCAATGGAAGTACATTTGCTGCTTCACCTGAGACATATCGGAGCAATTTCTCCTATATACCGGAAATGCCGGTGCTGTACGATGAATTGACTTTATACGATCATCTTCGTCTTACAGCACAAGCATATGAGCTGTCAAAAGAGGAGTTTGATAAACGCCTTCCTCCTTTGTTAAAGGAATTCAGACTTGAAAAGAAACTAAAGATGTTTCCTGTCCATTTTTCGAAAGGGATGCGTCAGAAAGTGATGATTATGTGTTCTTTCCTTGTCGAACCTGACCTTTATATCGTGGATGAGCCATTTGTCGGACTCGATCCTCTTGGTATTCAATCCTATTTGCAGCTGATGAATCAGGCGAAGGATAATGGGGCCGGCGTATTGATGTCCACGCATATTTTGGCGACAGCAGAACTTTATTGCGACCGCATTGTTATTTTGCATGATGGAAAGCTGCGGGCAGCGGGTACGATGGAAGAGCTGCGCAATGAATTCAATATGCAAAATGCCACGCTGGATGATTTGTATGTACAGCTGACGAAAGAAGAAGACAGCCATGTTTAATGCAGAAACATTTTTCAAACAGCGGCTTACCGATCATATGAAGGAAATGAATCGCTATTTGCGATACATATTTAACCAGCATCTTATGATAGCGATGCTGTTCCTGATCTCGGGGCTTGCTTATTATTATCAGCAGTGGCTAGAGGGATTAACTCCGGACTTTCCTGCTGCACTTTTAATTGGTGCTGTGTTCGGCCTCCTGGCCAGCTACAGTCCTGTGCGTACTTTATTAAAAGAAGCAGATTTAATATTCATGCTGCCGCTTGAGCCAAAGCTGCACCGCTATTTCAAATTAACTATCGGCTATAGCTTCTTTACGCAGCTTTACTTATTAGTATTAGCTGCTGCGGCGCTAGCGCCATTGTTCTTTGCTGCAGACTTAGGAGAAGGATTTTTATCTTATCTGCTTGTCTTTATTGTTCTGCTTGTATTCAAGCTGTGGAATCTTCACATGAATTGGTGGATGCTGAAGATACGGAATGTCAATATAAGAAGGATGGAGCAGACGCTGCGGCTTGTTTTGAACGTCGGAAGTTTTTGGCTGTTTTTACGAGGCAATCTTATTGCAGCAACAGTTTTGACGATTCTATTCGTCGTACTTCTTTTTGTGGACTATACTATCACCCGGAAACAGGGTGGCTTGGCTTGGGATTTGCTTATTGAAAAAGATCAAGCACGAATGCAGGCATTCTACCGAATCGCAAACCAATTTGCAGATGTACCGCACTTGAAGACGAAAGTCCATAAACGGCAGTCCATCGTCAATCTTTTCACTAAACGAGTTCCGTTCGAACAGAAACATACATATGATTATCTGTTCCGGATCACTTTTGTAAGAGGCGGGGATTATTTCGGACTCTTTCTGCGATTGACGATTTTAGCTGGAGTTATCATCTACTTCATCCCTAATCTTTGGGTGCAGCTGGCGTTTGCTTTGTTGTTTCTTTATTTGACTGGTTTCCAGCTTATTGGAATGTGGAAGCATCACCGGACAATCGCCTGGATGGATCTGTATCCTGTTGCGGGAGACACTCGAAAGCGTGCATTATTATCTCTTCTTCAGCAGCTGGCCATTATACAAGCTGTGCTGCTTAGTCTAGTATTCCTTCTCCGCGTCGATGTGGTCGGTTTTGTTTTGGCACTTGTTGCCGGACTTGCCTTCGGTCTCGGATTTGTCCGTATGTATGTACCGAAACGGTTGAAATAGGAGGGATTCAGATGGCGGAAGACTATTATAAGGAAAGAAAACTGAAGGAAGCGATGTTTTATTATCATTCCTTACAGCGGCGCGGCGGCAGGTTTCACCGGCTTTCCAAAGGTACACAGGATACAATTACCGATAAGATTCCAGCAGCTGTGCACACCGCAATTACAACTGCTATTCGCCAAATGATAGAACTCAGCCTGACGTCTTCTAACTACATCTATCCGATCAAGATCGATCATAAATGGAGTTTTGAACAACGTGAGAAAGAAGTTCGGAAAGTCATCAATCGTTATAAAACGACTGCAAGATTGGAAGGTGCCGGCACTGGTGCTGGAGGTATTATTTTAGGTATGGCCGATTTTCCGCTTCTTCTTAGTATTAAGATGAAATGCTTATTCGATATTGGCAGAATTTATGGTTTTGATGTAACGGCATTCAGCGAACGGGTTTTCTTGCTGCAGATTTTCAGTGCTACTTTCTCTAGCAGTGAAACGAGGGTCAAGCTGTGGGAGGAAATCCGTGATTGGAATAAAGTTACCGGTGCCATCGAAGATGTAAATTGGAGGGTACTTCAGCAGGAATACCGTGATCATATTGATTTAATCAAAATGATACAGATGCTGCCCGGTGTTGGAGCCTTCGTAGGAGCCATCATCAACGGCAAGTTTCTCGAACAGTTGGGTACAGCTGCCATGCATGCATATCGGATCCGCATGTTAACATAAAAAAGATCAGCGTGATTTTTCACGCTGATCTTTTTTCATTGGTAAGCAATGCACGTGCTGAGTAGTGTCTTGGCAGCAATGCTCATTGCTCTTTCGTCAAAGTCGAATTTCGGATGGTGGTGCGGATAATAATGATCTTCTTTCTTAGCGCCAGTGAAGAAGAAAGCTCCTGGTTTGTCATGCAGATAATAAGAGAAATCTTCGCCAGTCATCGTTGGCAGCACCTTGTTCGCTTCCTGAACTTCTTCCACTTGCTTAGAAGCATCCAGAACTAATTGTGCTTCGGCAGGGTGGTTAATTACTGGTGGATACCCTTCGATATAGTCATACGTGTATTCTGCATCATTAGCTATTGTAATACCTTTTAATACATTTTCGATTTCTGCTTTAATTTGTTCTTGTACAGCAGTATCGAATGTACGGACTGTTCCTGTAAGCTTAGCTGTTCCGGCAACTACGTTGAACGCTGCGCCTGCTTCGAAAGTGCCGACGGTGATGACGGCTGTATCCAGTGGATCTAAGCGGCGGCTGATAATTTGCTGAAGCGCAGTTACGACTTGAGATCCGATTAGAACGGCATCTTTCGTCTGATGTGGCTGAGCACCGTGCCCGCCTTTGCCGATGATTTCAATTTCGAAGCGATCTGCTCCTGCCATGAATTCTTTATCCGCTGTTTCGATTGTGCCAAGCGGGGTGTTCGACCAGAGGTGAGTTCCGAATACAGCATCCACATCATCAAGGATACCAGTTTCAATAATCGGTTTCGCGCCTCCTGGTGCATATTCTTCTGCATGCTGGTGTACGAAAACAAGCGTGCCTGGTAATTCGTCCTGCAATGCTTTGGCTGCTTTGGCAATGCCTAGCAGTGTTGCTGTATGTCCATCATGACCGCATGCATGCATCACATTTGGTACTGTGGATTTATAAGGGACATCATTTTCTTCTTGGATTGGCAACGCATCGAAATCAGCTCGCAAGGCAATCTTTTTACCAGGTTTTCCGCCTTGGAGAGTGGCAACTACTCCGTTACCTCCAACATTCTTTTCATAGGGGATACCAAGTTCCTCATATGTATTTGCAATGTACTCAGCTGTCTTTTCTTCTTTAAAGGACAGTTCTGGATGCTGATGAAGGTACCTTCTAGTCGCAACCATGTCTTCATAAAGTTCATCTATTTTGGTGAATAATTTCTCTAGCATGCTGCACCAGCCTCCTTATTAATATGAAATAAGACCAGTATAGCATAGTTCTTGTTAATAATTATTGCTTTATTCAGAAAATATATAAGAAAACCCATAACCAATTGGTTATGGGTTTAGCAATTTAGGATAGGCGTGAGTCGCTCAAAAGACGGTTGAGCTCATCACGGTGATTTGTCTCATCCGTAATTAAATCCTCCAGCTTGGTTGCAAGCTCTGTCAAATTAAGTTCTTCAGCCTGCTTTCTGCGTTTTTCATAACGGTCAATCGTATCCTGTTCCGCATCACGTGCTTCTGTTAGCATTTTCTTAACATCGGTGTGATACGGTACTTCAGCTGGAACTGTAGTCGGTACACCGCCGAGTGTTACAATCTTATCTGCTAAATATTTTGCATGTCCGATTTCGTCCGTAATTTCATCCTCGAAGAATGGTTTCAAATACGCTCGAGACAGACCTGAAACAGCGGAGCTATATGTTGTATACATGATGGAAGCTGCATACTCATTCGCTAAGTCCACGTTCAATCCATTGATAAGTTCCTGTAATTGAGAGTCATCTTTAATTTTTCTAATATTGTCTGCCATGTTTATCATCCTTTCTGATTGGCTATCTGTAGAGTATATTCCCCAGGTGTTTGTTTTCTAAACAAGTGCCATAGTACAATCAATCAGAGGTGAAAAGATGGAACTCCCGCATAGAAAAAGATATATAGTACTATTTACGATTGCAATTATCGTAGCAACTATACTTACAACTGACGTCAGACTGCATACAGATCCGCTGCTGGATCAGTGGACAGCGCCGTTTGCGAAATCCTTACAGGATACTTTATGGTACGATTTATTCCGCTGGATAACTGAACTCGGATCAAGTATCGTGCTTAGCGTGCTTACATTTGTTTTTGGACTATTTTTAGCTGTTAGGAAGAGGAATCTAATCGGTGCTGGTATTGTGTTTACAGCCGCAGCTTTTGGTTATCAATTCAATTTCCTCATCAAAAAGCTGGTAGAAAGGGAGCGACCGACCATTCTAGCATTAGTGGACGGAGAGGGTTTTAGTTTCCCATCCGGTCACTCGATGGTGTCTTTAATTACATATGGCATCATTCTTTACTTTATGTGGGAATACATGAAGAGCAGCAAGCGGTATATTGCGGCTTTCACGGCAGCTTTTATCATCGTGCTAGTCGGTTTTAGTCGGTATGTTCTCCGCGTTCATTACTTGACCGATGTACTGGCTGGTTATGCTTATGGAATTATTTTTCTGGTCATTTGGATTTTGTTATATAAATGGCTGCAGAATAAACTGGAGAAAAGAGAGAAAGTACGCTCCAATTGAATATGTTAAGAAAAGAGCCTGTCCGCTTAGTCGGACAGGCTCTGTTTATTCTTCGTTATCAATTTTATATGTGGTGACATATGCTGGTCCAGCACTGAAGGGTGGTTTTTTCGGCTGGTCGGAATCCTTTTTATGTGCATGCTGGAAGGCTTCAGATGTTTTCCAATCCTCGAAATGCTGCTTGGATTCCCATGCTGTCAATACAAGATATGTGTTGCCAGATTTAGGTCTAAGCACGCGAAGTGCTTTAAAACCGGGAGTTTGATCAATTTTGCCTGCTCGGCGTTTGAATACATCTTCAAATATAGGGCGACCTTCGTCTGTAACAGGAATGTTATTAATTGCGATATAACCTTCGTCAGGAAGGTCGCCTGTACCCGTTACGCGTTCATATGTACGAGGTGTTGTGAAACTTGCGGCATCTGGTTCCTCTGTATAAGCCAGAGCACCCTCGGGCCCTTCGAACACCCAGATTTTTGCTTGTTCTTTTGCCTTCAGCTGGCGAAGAAAGTCAGTCGTACCATTGGTGAAGTGTGCGGTCATTTGTATTCAACCTCCTGGCAGTATGTTACAGTCAGTGTAGCAATTACGCATAGTGTAATGCAAGCTTGGACTCCAATCGATAGAAAGATGGGTAAATGGCATTTTTTGTCGTATAATAAAGGTTATAGAATGAACATGGGGGATTCGTAAGAGGTGAAAGAAACGATATGAAACGATCAGAACATAAGCAGCATAAACGGATGCGCAGGAAGACTTTATATCTCCTCGGGACTGGTATCATATTGGCGGGCATAACCGCAGTCTATATCCTGTTATTTTTCGGGGGAAGACTCGTAATTGATAAAGATGATTTGACTTTGAAGGCTGCTTCAACAGTAGAGAATCAGGATGGGGAAGTAATTGCGGAATTCTATGAAGAAAACCGGGAACCTGTCAAATTCGATGAGATTTCCGAACATGTGAAAAATGCTTTTGTTTCCATAGAAGACGCTCGTTTCTATAAGCATCATGGTATCGATCTTCGGGCAACAGCACGAGCTTTATACCGTGATATTCTGGCGATGAGCAAAGTGGAGGGCGGAAGTACGATTACACAGCAGACTGCCAAAAATCTCTTCTTCAAAAATGATAAGACCTTCACCCGGAAAGCGAAGGAAGCGATGGCTGCTATTTACTTGGAGAGACAGTACACGAAGAAGCAGATCCTCGAATATTATTTGAATGAAATTTATTTTGCGCATGGTCTTTATGGAATTGAGTCTGCTGCTAATTATTACTTCAATAAGAGTGCAAGCGATCTGACTCTATCGGAAAGTGCGATGCTTGCGGCACTGTCAAAAGCGCCGAATACGTACTCGCCGAATAATAATCCGGATCTGGCGAAAGAAAGACGTAATCTTGTTCTGGATCAAATGGAAGAGCAAGGCTATATCACAGCCGAAGAGAAAGAAGCTGCTCAAGCAGAGGAACTTGGTGTGACTCAACCTGAGGAGGAGAAAGAGCGTCCTTGGATTGAGAGCTATATCGATTTGGTAGCAGAAGAAGCGCAGGAGAAATATGATTTATCTCTGGAAAATCTGCGGACTGGCGGTTATCGGATTGTGGTGAATGTGGATGAAGATATCCAGCGCACAGCTTACAATACAATGCAGGATGACACGTATTTCGATGGCTCGACAGATAGCATTGAAGGTGCCTTTGTCATGCTGGACCAGAATTCCGGTAAGATCGTTGCAGCTGTCGGGGCGCGTGAGTTCCAATACGGGGATATAAACCGTGTGACAGTGCAGAGACAGCCAGGATCGGTCATGAAGCCGCTCGCGGTATATGGACCAGCATTGGATACAGGCGATTACAATGCGTACAGTGAGCTGCCGGATGAGAAGAAGTCATATGACAATGGAAAGTACACGGTATCTAACCACAACGATCAGTATGAAGGTGATATCACGATGTATGAGGCCGTGCAGGAATCGAAGAATACGACAGCTGTTTGGCTGCTTGATCAAATCGGCATCAAAACAAGCAAATCGTATTTAGAGAAAATGCATATCGACCTGCCAGAGGACAAAGGTCTATCCATTGCTCTTGGCGGCTTGAAGGAAGGGTTAACACCGCTGAAAATCGCGGAAGGTTTCCGAACGTTCGCACATGAAGGGCAGTGGATCGAATCTCAGTCCATCAACGCAATTTATGATCGTAACGGGGAAGCTGCCTTCAAAGCAGAGCCGCAAACAGAAGACGTATTCTCGGAGCAGACGGCCTGGGATATGACACGCATGCTACAGGGAGTCATTACTGGAGGTACCGGAACTGCAGGTACCTATTATGGAGCTCTGGCTGGAAAGACAGGAACGACACAGCACCCGACAGTAGATGGAGCAGATAAGGATGCCTGGTTCGCCGGCTACACACCGGAATATGTCGCAGTAAGCTGGATGGGTTATGACAAAACGAATGATGAAAACTACCTGGAGAGCGGAAGTTCGATGCCTACTGCCCTCACGAAATCAATTTTGCGGCAAGTTTCCCAATATCGGACAATGTCGACGAGCTTTGAGAAGCCGGAAAATGCAGAAGATATCGGTGGGCCAGTTGAATTGCCAACCATTACGGATGCATCTATCTCATATGGTTTCGGTGGTCTTCGGATCGTGAATGCAGATTTGACTTGGACAGCAAGCGATGACAAGCGAATCATCTATCATATTTACAAAGAAACAGACGATGGTGCAGAGAAAATCGGGGAAGTACAAGGAAAAGGATCCTTTACAGTGGATAAAGTTAATCCGCTGAAAGACGCCACTTATTATGTAGTTCCATTCAACCCGCTGACAGATGAAAACGGCGCTGAATCCAACCATACTGTCCTATCGGGATTCGGATTCTGACGATTTTCACGACTCTGACACAATTCATCAAAAATTGGGGTTTTTATGAGTCAAATGCTATACAAATACTCATGAAATTTCGTATAGTGGGAACGGATAATGAGGAGACGAAGGAGAACGATTATGCCTAACATCAAAAATGATACAATACTGCGTGCATTCCGCGGGGAAGCAACGGATTACACGCCGGTATGGTATATGCGTCAAGCAGGGAGATCGCAAAAAGAATACCGCGAGCTCAAAGAAAAATATTCTCTGTTTGAAATTACGCATCAGCCAGAGCTTGCAGCTTATGTGACAAGACTTCCGGTCGAACAGTATGATGTCGATGCAGCAATTTTATATAAAGATATCATGACACCATTGCCAGGCATTGGCGTGGATGTTGATATCAAGTCAGGAATCGGTCCGGTGATCGCCAACCCTATCCGCAACATTCAAGATGTGGAGAAGCTTGGCACCCTGGATCCAAAGCGTGACGTGCCTTACATTCTGGATACGATCAAGCTCCTGACAGAGGAACAGCTGGAAATACCGTTGATCGGTTTTTCTGGTGCGCCATTTACATTGGCTAGCTACATGATTGAAGGCGGACCATCCAGAAACTATCATAAGACAAAGTCACTTATGTATAGTGATCCTGCTGCATGGTTCGCATTGATGGATAAGCTTGCGGAAGTATCTATCACTTATGCAAAAGCGCAAGTGGCAGCCGGAGCATCAGCTATCCAGATTTTCGATTCTTGGGTAGGGGCTTTGAATGCAGCAGATTATCGTATGTACATCAAACCGACAATGGAGCGTATATTCAACGAACTGCGTGAAACAAACGTTCCGCTCATCCTATTCGGTGTAGGAGCAAGTCATCTGATCATGGAATGGAACGATCTGCCGGTGGATGTCATCGGACTTGACTGGAGACTTTCCATTAAAGAAGCAAGAGAAAAAGGCATTACAAAGACGCTTCAAGGAAATCTTGACCCAGCATTCCTTACAAGTGATTGGAAGGTGCTGGAAGAGAGAGCTAAATCGATTTTGGATCAAGGCCGGGAAGCAGGACCGCACGTGTTCAACCTTGGCCACGGCGTGACGCCTGAAATAAGCCCTAGTGTGCTGAAGAAGCTGACTGCCTTCATCCATTCGTATTCCGCTAAACAAAACTCAATTTTATAACCCGAGGTGTAAGACATGACAAAGAAAAAAGTTGGTTTACTAGTTATGGCGTACGGCACGCCTTATAAAGAAGAAGACATTGAACGTTATTATACAGACATCCGGCACGGACGTAAGCCTACACCGGAAATGCTAGAGGATTTGACTAGCCGTTATAAAGCAATCGGCGGTATTTCACCGCTTGCACGTATTACGAAGGAACAAGCTGAAGCAATTGAAACAGCTTTGAACAAATCTCAGGATGCTATCGAATTTAAGGCTTATCTCGGTTTGAAGCATATTGAGCCCTCCATTGAAGACGGTGTTGCTGAAATGGCGAAAGATGGCGTTACAGAAGCTATTTCACTTGTATTGGCACCACATTACAGCACATTCAGTGTGAAATCCTATAACGAGCGTGCTCATAAAGCTGCTGCAGAAGCAGGTAATCTTCAAATTACGTCTGTAGAAAGCTGGTACGACGAACCAGGATTCATCAAATACTGGTCAGATAATATTTCTGAGATCTTCGCTGCTATGGACAAGGAAGAGCGTGAAAAAGCAGCGCTTATCGTATCTGCTCACAGTCTTCCGGAGAAAATCCTTCAAAATGGCGATCCTTACCCGGATCAACTGAAACGTACAGCTGATTTGATTCAAGAGCAAACTGGCATCAAGAATGTGGAGCTTGGCTGGCAGAGTGAAGGTAATACACCAGATCCATGGCTTGGACCGGATGTACAAGACCTTACTCGCGAGCTTTACGAGAAAAAAGGCTATCGCTCCTTTGTATATGCACCAGTTGGCTTCATTGCGGACCATTTGGAAGTACTTTATGATAATGACTATGAATGTAAGGTTGTTTGTGACGAACTAGGCGCGAAATACTACCGTCCGGCAATGCCTAACACGGACCAGCAGTTCATCGATACATTGGCGAAGGTGGTATTGGAGCAGCAGGCACGAGTTGAGCGCCATGGCTGAGAAAAAACAGATTGCGATAGTCGGGGGCGGTATTGCCGGCCTGACGACCGCTTATTACCTTCAAAAGCAGATTCGCGCCTATCGTCTGGATTATGAAGTAAAGCTGTTTGAGGCCTCCAGCCATCTTGGCGGAAAGATCGACACGCTGAAAAAAGATGGATTCGTGATTGAACGCGGTCCTGATTCCTTTTTAGCACGTAAAGAATCAGCATCCCGTCTGATTCACGATATCGGCATGGAAAAGGATCTCGTGCGGAACAATACGGGACAATCCTATATCCTAGCTGGCAAGAAGCTACATAAAATGCCGAAGCGAGCTTTTATGGGTGTGCCGACAGAACTAAAACCGTTCTATCAGTCACGTCTTCTTTCTACTAAGGCGAAAGCGCGTATCAGTGTCGAGCCGATGCTGCCAAAAGGTAAAGAAGCCCAGGATCAATCTATGGGATTATTTTTCCGACGCCGCTTCGGCGATGAATTAGTAGAGAATGTTTTGGAGCCGCTTTTGTCTGGTGTATACGCCGGTGAAATCGATGAGTTAAGTCTGATGGCCACATATCCAAAATTCTATGAAGTAGAACAGCAGTATGGAAGTGTGATTAAAGGACTGCAGGCAACTATGCCGAAGCCGCCAAAACAAAAGAAAGATGTGAAGCCTCCAGGTGCATTTCTTTCCTTGAGGGACGGGCTTAGCTCTTTGGTGGAAGGTTTGGAAGCGAAGCTTGATCCAGGCACTGTCCACTTAGATACAACTGTGGATCATATCGAGCGCAAAGAAGATCATTATCATCTGCTCCTGGGCAACGGAGAGGTATTCCGAGCTGACGCTGCAGTGCTTGCTTCACCTTTCTTTGCGGTTCAGCGTATGCTGAGCCAATATGATTTCATGGAACAGCTGAAAGAGATGAAGGCGACATCTGTAGCTACGGTTGCAATGACATTCGATGCTTCTGCTATCAAGAAGGATATTGATGGTACAGGCTTTGTGATCTCCCGCAACAGTAAGTATCGGATTACAGCTTGTACGTGGACTCATAAAAAGTGGGAAGGCACGACACCAGAAGGCAAAGTCATGCTCCGCTGCTACGTCGGAAGACCTGATGATAGCGGGATAGTGGACTTGTCCGATGAGGAAATCGTCCGGATCGCTTTAAAAGATTTGAATAAAATCATGAAAATAAAAAGCAAGCCGCTATTTTCAGTGGTCAGCCGCTGGAAAAAAGCGATGCCGCAATACGTTGTCGGCCATCTGCAGCGCGTCGCTGATGTACGTGCCAATATGGCCATCAACCTTCCAGGTGTATTCCTTGCGGGTGGTTCATACGATGGAATTGGTATTCCGGATTGTATCGATAGTGGCGAACAAGCTGTACAAAACGTACTTGCTTACTTGCGCGAAAAAAGCTTCTCCTAAGGGAGAAGCTTTTTTTGTAACTTGTCATTTCATAGATATATGTAAACAGGTAACATTCTAGGAACTATGCGAATACGGCTTGCTTTTTTTCTTGTTCCAAGCCTCAACAGCTTGGCTGCGCGACTTTCCTTTGTTAGTAGGGTTAGAGAAGAATTCGCGGATGAATCGGTTATACTCGAACTGAGGGGCAATATCTTTCTTATAAGCAGGGTCCTGCTTACGGGTTTGTTCTTCATGCCATGCATTGATTGCATCTTCGTATGTTTTGCCGATGTTTGCACGGAAGTAGTCTTGTATATAAGTCGAAAAATGAAAATGCTCTCCGATTTCCTGCTTGAAGAATGCTCGTACATCCTGGCTGCATCGATGGTCTTCTGTAATGACGGTGGAACGGCTGAGCGGTTCTTTGGATTTCTTCTTTCTGCGTAATTGTTTTTGGTTCGGTTTTTCTATGAGACCGTCCCGCAGGAAGCTTTCAATTCTTGCTGTAATCTCCATCTTGGATCCAGAGACTGGTAATTCATTTTCCCGGCAGAATTGGACGAGTTCTTCTTTCAGCCAATAATAATTTAAAAAATCATCTGCGTTAGTGATTCGTGTCAATTCTGGTCTCATGTTATATCCCCCGCATGCGTTTTTTCTCTTTTTGTTATATTATGTCATATTTACAAAAAGGAGACCAGCCCTTGACTGGAGAACTCCTTACACATTAGGTGGTTTACATGCATGAATTTCGGTAATGTAACAGTAGAAGGAGAGGTGCACAAATTATGAAATTGACAGTAATAGGATTTTGGGGAGCATACCCTGGCAGAGAGAGTGCCAGCTCGTGTTATTTAGTAGAAAAGGACGGATATGCCTTGCTGCTGGATTGCGGAAGCGGGGCGCTATCGCGGATGCCAGCTTTCGTTAATCCAAAGGAATTGGATGCGGTTGTTGTAAGTCATTATCATCCGGATCATATAGCAGATATCGGAGCACTGCAGCATGTTTGGCAAGTACAAAACAGCTTGAAAGGAACAGAAGAGGTGCTGCCAATCTATGGTCACGAAGAAGATGAGGAAGGCTTTAAGAATTTATCTCATAAATTTACCGATGGGATTGCTTACAAGCCAGATGAAATTCTGAGTATAGGGCCTTTTGCTATTACATTTATGAAAACGAAGCATCCAGTCCCGTGCTATGGTATGCGGATTTCGGACGGTGTCTCTGATATTGTGTATACAGCTGATTCCAGTTATTTAGAGGAATGGGCGGAGTTCAGCAAAGATGCGGATCTGCTTATTACTGATTGTAATTTTTATCAGCATCAGGATGGCGAGTCTGCCGGTCATATGAACAGCCTGCAAGTAGGCGGCATTGCGGAGCAGGCTGGTGTGAAAAATCTCTTTCTCAGTCATCTTCCGCATTTTGGAGAACACCGTCAGCTGCTGGAGGAAGCAAGCAGCGTCTACAGTGGACATGTAAAGCTAGCATATGAAGGATTGACATGGGAAGGGTAGAACCTTCCCGTTTTGTCTGAATTGCTATCATGCTGAGGATTCGGTAGAATATTAGTAGGATAAACAATTTTGACACTGGGGGTCTTTATTTTGCGTTTTATCGATAACGAAGGTATTACAGATCCGAGGATTAACCTTGCGATCGAAGAGTATGTTCTGAAAAATTTCGGCAAAGACGATACATATTTGCTTTTCTATATCAATGAACCATCCATCATCATCGGCCGGAATCAGAACACGATTGAAGAAATCAATACGAAGTACGTAGACGATAATGGCATTAAGGTCGTACGCCGTTTATCCGGAGGCGGAGCCGTATACCATGATATGGGGAATTTGAATTTCAGCTTTATCACACAGGACGACGGTAACAGTTTCCAGGATTTTGCTAAATTCACTAAGCCGGTTACAGATGCATTGAACAAGCTCGGTGTACCAGCAGAATTGAAAGGACGGAATGACTTGCTTGTTGGTGAACGCAAGATTTCCGGAAATGCGCAATTCTCCACACGTGGCTTAATGTTCAGTCATGGTACATTAATGTACGATTCAGAGATTGAACACGTAGTGTCAGCTTTGAAGGTGAAGAAAGAGAAAATCGAATCCAAAGGGATCAAATCTATTCGCAGCCGTGTAGCGAATATCTCTGAATTTATGGATAACAAAATTCCAATGGATGAATTCAAGGAAATTTTGCTTCGTTATATTTTCGATGTGAAGGATACGAAGGATGTACCACGTTACAAACTGACAGAAGAGGATTGGAAAGCCATCCATAAAATCAGTGAAGAACGCTATCAGAAATGGGAATGGAACTACGGTAAATCGCCGAGCTTCAATATTCAGCAGACGCATAAATTCCCATCAGGGAATGTTGATGTTCGTCTGGATGTGAAGAGTGGTATCATTGAGCAGATCCGTGTCTTCGGTGATTACTTTGGTGTCGGTGAAGTCGGGGAGCTTGAGGAAAAACTGAAAGGTGTCCGTTATGAGCGCGAGTCGATTCAGCAAGCGCTAGCGGATGTAAATGTGAGCCATTACTTAGGTAAGATCGAGAAAGATGACTTTATTGATCTTATGTACTAATCATCTATGAGACGACCTTCGGGCCGTCTCTTTTTTACAGGAGGAATCGGATGAGACGGGTACTTCTTGCTTATATGATCTATCTTTTAGCAATATGGATTTTCTTTCCATTCGTCTATACAGAGTGGAATGTGGATGTAAGTACATACGCAAGTATCGGTCATGCAGTCTACTTTTCCAGACTGCCGTTATTGCCGCTATTTCTTTATGTTGTTTGGAAGAACGATAAGCTGCAGAAAATAGCTGCTAGCATGGAAAAACGACTGCCTAAATTCTTCGCAACTGCCGGCTATATGGTTTTATTGACTAGCGTATACGGTATTGTTCAGCTTCCATTCCGGTTGGCGGGTTATTGGAATGCGCGTCAAGCGCAAATCAGTGTCCAGAATTTCGGGGATTGGGCAGGAGAATACGTGCTTAGCTTATTTCTCTTTTATTTGGCTGTCACAGCTGTCGTTTTCGTATCAGAGTTACTGATGAAACGATTCCGTAAAAACTGGTGGATCATTTTGTGGTTCTTGCTTGTGCCTAGTGCGATTTTCGTCGTCTATGTCCAGCCGATGTGGATTGATCCATTGTATGAAGATTTCTATCACCTTCCTGATGGCGAATTGCGTACGGAAATAGAGCAGCTGACTAGTGAGGCAGGAATTCCTGATGCAACACTGCTGGAAGTGGATAAAAGCGCCAAAACGGTTACGTATAATGCATATGTCACGGGACTGTTCGGCAGTGCTCGTGTAGTACTCTATGATACGACTGTCGACGGCTTGGCCCAAGATGAGGTTTTGTTCATCGTCGCCCATGAAATCGGTCATTATGTGCTGCATCATGTGTATTGGGGGACAGCTGGTTTTCTTTTACTAGGCTTTGTCCTCCTTTGGGTAACCAAAAAACTATCAGATAAATTTTTGGCTGAAAAACAGATAAGTGCTCATCAGCTGAGAGCAGTGCCACTCTTCCTGCTTATCCTTAGCTCTTTGCAATTTGCGAGCGAGCCTGTTTCCCTTTATGTTTCCCGAGAAATGGAGCGGCAGGCGGATGCTTATGCGCTGGAGCATGCACCTGATACAGAAGCAGGCATTCATATGTTTCAGAATATGCAGCAGGTTTCTAAAGGCGATCCAAACCCTTGGCCGCTATTCCAATGGCTCCGCTCCACACATCCATCCAACCAGGAGCGTATCAAAACAATAGAATCTTATCAGGAAAACAGGTAGAGACATTAGCTCTACCTGTTTTTTGTAAGGATTCTATTAAGAAAAGGGTATTCTCCTGTTTTCACGCCTGAAATTTTGCTATTGTAGAATCAATCCCTCTTTTCCTGCATCAGAAAGGATGTTTCAGGATGCAGCAGATAGAACAAAATCCAACCATGGCAGAACTTACGCCGCTTACAATGGCTGTACTGCCAAAGCTCCTCGACAATGGTCAAGCAGGTTGTGAAGTAATCGAGACTGAAGATAGTTTTACTTTTCGCACCCCTCCGAGCAGATTCATCGATTTGGCCTGCAAGTTCTATGGAAGTAGCTTAAAAGGAAGGCAGGCAGGTGTGAAAGATATATGTGGAATCACTCATAAGGCCCCGATATCGATAGACCCTGTCAGCGGTATGTATTTCTTTCCCACCTCTTCACCACTCTCCCATGCATGCTCCTGGATCTCTCATTCCCACATCAAGCGGATAGAAGCCGCCCCGCATCAGCGAACAACCCTCACATTTAAGAATGGCCATACACTCATCCTTGATGTTTCTTATGGATCCATGATGAACCAGGTCCAGCGTACTGCGCAATACCGATTTCTGCTGGATAAGCGGATCAGGCATTTGTGGAAGTATGGCGGGGACCAGATTGCGGAGCCTTTTGTGTAAGCTCCATCAGGATAGCCTCGACTTTCTTCCGTATTGCCGGATTAAAATAGTTACGCTTTTCCTCACATTCCTTTGTGATGAACAGGAAGGTGGTGAAGGCGTCGTTTTTCTCCGCTGTCACAATCTGCATATTACGCTGACGCAATTGAATACGCAGCTGACGGCGCTCCTCCAATGCAGTTTTCTCCATCGATTGTAATGTATGTAACAGATGCGCTTTTATCTTATGCTTTCCTTCTTCTACAATCCGGATATCCTGCTGCAGGACAACAATGGCCATTGACAGAAACAGGAAGCGGGATCCCAGCTTATATTCCGACTCACTAAGACAACGCATATGCCTTTCCTCCTAAATACGAACATGTGTTCCATTATACCCTATGCTATGCAAAGTGAAAACAGGATAGTACAGGTAATTTTCAAATGACTAACCAAATGCAGGAAAAGAAGGGATAATCCTGTCAGACTTTGCATGCTTGGGCTTTTCGTTTAGAATAGTAAAAAGATGTTTTTGCTGGGAATAGGAGAATGGTTAGATGGTCTTAGGTTTTGGATGGAACGATTTGATGGAAATGTTCCGCAATGGAACATGGGACGATTATGCGAAGTCCCTGCTTGATCGATATGAGAATCTGGGTCCTATACCCGGCATTGGGCTACCTTTTTTGGAAGCTTTCCTGCCATTTCTGCCGCTTGTTGTCTTCGTACTAACGAACACTGTAGCTTACGGTCTGTTATGGGGCTTCCTATATTCGTGGATCGGTACGTCACTTGGAGCGATCACCGTCTTCTGGCTGATACGCCGTTATCAACATACACGTGTAATCAATTGGCTGCGACATAATAAACAAGTAAATCGAATAACAGAATGGCTGGATCGTCATGGATTTGGTCCGTTATTCATTCTTTTATGCTTTCCATTTTCGCCCTCGGCTATCATCAATGTAGTCGCAGGATTATCGAGAATCAGTGTGCAGCAATTCGCTTTAGCGGTATTTCTTGGTAAAGCGCTGATGATTTTCTCAATTGCTTACGTCGGTGACAGTCTGACTTCCTTTGCGGAGAACCCGATCAAGACGGTTGTCGTAGCTGTTGCGATCATCTTGTTCTGGATGGTAGGTAAATACGTAGAAGGAAGATTGAAGAAGAAAAACGGCAAGCAGGAGCAATCACATAAGGATTAAAGCTATTCAAGCCGGGGTAAAGTGTTGCAAACACTTACACCGGAGGAAAGCACATGAAAAAGAAAAAACATTGGAAGTTTTTCTTCCTGTTTGCCGGCATCGTGCTTTTGATCTTCTTTTCCAGAGAATTAATCTTTGCAGATTATCGAGTGGAAGGGGAGTCAATGGAGCCGACCTTACAGGACGGTAACTTCCTGATGGTGAACAAGTTCATGAACGACGCAGATAGTATCCAGCGTTTCGATGTCATCGTCTTTCACGCAACAAAAGATGAGGATTATGTGAAGCGGATTATTGGAATGCCAGGGGATACAGTGGAAGTTAGCAATGACAGACTGTTTGTAAACGGTGAATACAGACCTGAGCATTATCTGGAAACGTATAAAGATGATGTCGATGGTCAGCTGACGTATGATTTCACGTTGGAAGACGTCACCGGGCGAACGACAGTGCCCGAAGGAATGCTGTTCGTAATGGGTGATAATCGAAGGGACAGCCTTGATAGCCGCTCATTTGGCTTCATCCCGATCGAACAAGTTGTTGGGAAGGTGGATGCCCATTTCTGGCCAATGTCTGCATCTGGACTTAGCATTTAGCTCCTTATCTTTGATAAGGAGCTTTTCCAATATATACAAGCGAACAAACGTGCGCATCTGTTTTCCCATAAACCGCTGAACATGATAGAATAAGATTACTAGTTTGGAAGACAGGAGTGGAGCTTAGAATGGGTGTACGTTTTATCATCGGCCGGTCTGGAGCAGGAAAAAGCCGTGCATGTCTCGATGAGATTGCAGCTAAATTAAAAAGTGATCCAATGGGATCGAATATATTTTATCTGGTTCCGGACCAGATGACCTTTCAGCAGGAGCAGGCGCTGATCAGGCAAACCGGTGTAGAAGGAAGCATCCGTGCACAGGTATACAGTCTGTCACGGCTGGCTTGGTATATCCTGCAGGAGACAGGCGGTGCGACTAAGCAGTTCATTACCTCGACAGGTGTTCAGATGATGCTCCGGAAGATTACCGAGGAACGTAAATCTGACTGGAATGTCTTCCAGAAAGCAATTGAGAAGAACGGCTTTATGGGGCAGCTGGAAAGCATGATCACAGAGCTGAAGCGCTATCGTGTTACGCCGGAACTTCTTCATGCTCAAATCCGGGAAATGAAGCAGTTTCAACAGCAGCATTCCCCTGAGGTTACACTACGGGATAAGCTGGAAGATATCAGCTATATTTATGATCGTTTGACCGCGCTTTTACGGGATAAGTATATCGACAGCGAGGATCAGCTGCATTTGCTTGCGTCTAAAATACCATTGTCGCGTTCTATAAAAGGTTCGGAGATTTACCTGGACGGGTTTCACCAGTTTACGCCGCAGGAGCTAGAGGTGATTGGTGCACTGATGACAGAAGCAGAGCAAGTGACAGTGACACTTACATTGGATGGAGCGAATCGCCACGATGTAGACGAGCTGGATTTATTTGCGCGCACACATGATACATTCCTTCAGATCAAACAGACGGCGCAGGAAAGGAATGTGCCGATCACTTCGATCGAGCAGCTCGATCCTGCAGATGGGCGCTTTGGGCATAACCCAGCTTTCCTTCATTTAGAGAAGCATTTGGAAACACGTCCAGCTCCAACGTTAAAGCAGGAAGTACCAATCACCTTGGCACAGGCAGTCCACCCAAGAGCGGAGGTCGAAGGTGCAGCGCAGGAGATAGTCACACTCGTACGGGAAAAAGGCTATCGTTATCAAGATATTGCGATACTGCTCAGACAGGCGGATGTATACCATGAGCTAATCGAAACAGTATTTGCGGATTATCATATACCTGTTTTCATTGATCAGAAAAAGCCGATGATCCATCACCCGCTGCTGGAACTGATTCGTTCAGGAATGGAAGTTGTTGATGGGAATTGGCGATATGAAGCTGTTTTCCGCGTACTAAAAACAGGTTTGATTCCATCGTCTGATGACGTTTATCCACTAACAGAGGAAGCGATTGATGAATTAGAGAACTATTGTCTTGAATATGGTATACGTTCCAGGGATCGCTGGCTGCAGAAAGAAGACTGGATTTTCCAGCGATTCCGTGGATTTGATACAACACGGCAAACTGACAAGGAACTGGAAACCCAGAAACGGATCAATCATTATCGCCGTCAGGTAGCAGAGGCGATGAAGAAATTTGATCGGAAGCTGCGGGAAGGTAAGACATTCCGTGAGCGATCGATTGCTGTATACAACTGGCTGGAACAGCTGCAAGTACCGCAGCGCCTTGAGGAAATGCAAGTTATCTTCGACGATCGCGGTGAGCTGGAAAGAGCAAGAGAGCAGGACCAAGTATGGGATAGTGTACTTCAACTGTTGGATGAAGCAGTGGAGATTGTTGGGGATGAACGCGTTTCCCTTCAAGTTTTCCGCCATACGATGGAGACGGGTTTTGAATCACTTGAATTTGCCCATATCCCTCCTAGTTTGGATCAAGTGATTGTCGGCACAATAGACCATAGTAAGGTAAGTGGGTTGAAATGTGCCTTCCTGCTTGGAGTCAACGAAGGGGTATGGCCGATGAAGCCGAAGCCTGATGGACTCATCAGCGAGGAAGACCGGGAAGTACTGGCTGTATACGGTTTACAGCTTGCGGCTGGAAGCAAACGTCAGCTGCTGGATGAGAGCTTTTATATGTATCTTGCATTCACGGCTGCAAGTGAACGGCTTTGGGTAAGCTATCCCATCAGTGACCAGGAAGGAAAAGCGAAGATGGCTTCTTCACTCGTGCAGCGCATGAAAGATTTATTCGACTGGTGCTGTGACGAGCGTATGCTTCAGGATCCAGAGGACAGCTTGGATACGGCTCGTTTTGTTGCTACTATCGATCAAAGTCGTTCGGCTCTTACGACGCAGCTTGCCCGCAAAATGCGTGGTTATCCAGTGCATCCTGTCTGGGATAGCGTACTGAACTGGTTCATCAGCCATGAGAGCGAGCATGAGCTGACAGGCAGAATACTGCAAAGCCTCTTCTATCGAAACGAAACAGAGGATTTGGCGGAAGAGACAAAAGAGCAGCTTTTCCCTAAAAAGGTGAAGGCAAGTGTATCACGCTTGGAAACCTACTATCGCTGTTCTTATCAGCATTTTGCCAAGTACAGTCTTGGGTTGGAAAACAGGCGGACTTATAAGCTGGATGCCCCGGATATCGGGCAGCTTTTCCATGAAGCATTGAAGCAGATCACAGATTGGGTTCAGCTCGATGGGCGGAATTATGCGCAGCTTAACCGGGAAGATGCAACAGGATACGCAAAACGAGCGATGGGCAACCTCGCGCCTGTATTGCAGAATCAAATTCTCCACAGCTCCAATCGGTTCAAGTATATCCAGCAAAAGCTTCAGGAAATTATCGCGCGTGCTGCCTACACGCTAAGTGAACAGGCGCGGCAAAGTAAGTTCTCTCCAGTCGGGCTTGAGCTTGACTTCGGGGAAAACCAGACACTGCCGCCAATTGAGATCACGCTGCCAAATGGCTATGATGTCCAGCTAAGAGGACGAATTGACCGCGTCGATAAAGCAATCGATCAAGAAGATCTGTTTCTTCGTATCATCGATTATAAATCCAGCAGCAAAGCGCTGAACCTGACAGAAGTCTACTATGGTCTCGCGCTTCAGATGCTCGCTTACTTGGATGTTGTTCTGTCTCATTCGGAGCAGTGGCTAGGCCTGCAAGCGACCCCAGCTGGTGTATTATACTTCCATGTGCATAATCCGCTCATTTCGCAATCGAGCAGATCACAGGTGGATATAGAGGACGAGATTTTCAAGAAATTCAAGATGCAAGGCATGTTGCTGGAAAACGAATCTGTTGCCCGGATGATGGATACATCACTGGAATCAGGTATGAGCAAGATCATTCCGGCTGGTCTGAAAAAAGATGGTGCATTCCGCGCTGGTTCCCAGACGGCTGATCAAGACACTTTCCACGCTTTGCAGCAGCATACTAGATTCTTAATGGAGCAAGCCGGCCTGGATATAACGAATGGCGGTGTGCATTTGAATCCATATCGCCATCATGATAGAAGTGCTTGTACGTTTTGTGATTTCAAGGCAGTGTGCCAATTCGACGCATCACTTGCTGGTAATAAATATCGTGCAATAAAAGATATGAAGGATGAAGATGTACTGAATAGCATCAAGAAGGAGGTGGAACGACATGGTAATGTGGACTGACGAACAGCAGCTTGCTATTGACGCCAAAGGACATGATATTTTAGTCGCAGCTGCAGCAGGTTCTGGTAAGACGGCTGTTCTTGTTGAACGGATTATCCAAAAGCTTGTGAATCAAGATGATCCGGTTGATATCGATCAGCTGCTAGTCGTGACTTTCACGAATGCAGCGGCACAAGAGATGCGCAGCCGGATTGGAACAGCTCTTGAAAAGGCTCTGGAGGCGAATCCTACTTCTCAGCATCTTCGCAAGCAGCTGTCATTACTGCAGAATGCGTCTATTTCCACGCTCCACTCGTTTTGCCTGGATGTTGTACGCAAATATGCGTATATGCTGGATTTGGATCCAGGATTCCGTATTGCAGATGACTTAGAAGCGGATCTGATTCGCCAAGAAGTAATGGGGGATCTGCTGGAAGAATGGTACGGTAAGGAAGGCGAGGAGCAAGCAGCTTTCTTTGGAGTAGTTGATCGTTTCAGTAATGACCGCAATGATCTGGAAGTAGAAGATCTGATTCTGAAATTATATGATTTTGCTACCCAGAATCCATATCCGGAGGCTTGGCTGGATCAGATGGCAGAGCTGTATAATGTATCTGCTATCCAGGATGAGAATGAACTGCCATGGCTGCAAGTGTTAAAACGTGAAGCAAATGATCAGCTGCAGGCGATGCTGCAGGAAGCAGATCAGGGTCTCGCTCTGACACAGGAACCGGATGGACCGTATCATTACGCAGAAACTTTCGAGGCTGAAAGGAAATTCATTGCTGAAGCGAAGCTCCTTGTGGAAGGAAGCTGGAATGATGCTGTAAGTTTCATTAAAGAGCAATCGTTCGGCAGACTTTCCGGTAAAAAGGTTGAATGTGATGACATGAAAAAATCGCAGGCAAAAGCGCTGCGTGATTCTTATAAAAAGAGATGGGGCAAGCTTTCTGGCGATTGGTTTGCTCGAAAGCTCGAAATCTACTTATCAGATATGATTGAGCTTTATCCGTCGATCCAGCAACTTGCATTGCTAGTCAAACAATTCCGCAGCCGTTATCAATTAGAGAAAAGAGAGCGGGCATTAGTCGATTTTTCGGATTTGGAGCATTTTTGTCTTGAGGTGCTGATAGACGAAAACAGCACACCAGAACAGATTATTCCATCAAGCATTGCCGAAAGCTATCAGAGTCGTTTTAAGGAATTATTATTAGATGAATATCAGGATACTAACCTAGTACAGGAAACACTTGTTACATTGATTTCTGACCGTTCAGGCAGCGGTAATATGTTCATGGTTGGAGATGTAAAGCAGAGCATTTATCGCTTTCGTCATGCAGAGCCGACATTATTCCTAAATAAATATAAGGCTTTCTCTGACCCGGAACATCCAGCTATGCGTATTGATTTGGCCAGCAACTTCCGCAGCCGTCAGCAAGTGCTGGACGGGGCTAACTATATTTTTCGTCAGCTTTTCTCAGTAGACGTCGGAGAAATGCAGTATGAAAAAGAAGCAGAGCTTATTTATGCAAACAAAATGTATGATGACCTGAAACAGGATGACACCGATGTTGAACTAGTTATCATTAATCGTGATGGTACAGAAGAAGCTGAAGATGCTGACACCGACACGGAAATGGTGGAGGACCTGGAGAAAGCGCAGCTGGAAGGGCGCGCGTACAGCAGGATGATTCAGCAATGGATCGGCCACGATGGCCATGGTGCAATGAAGGTTGTCGATAAATCCACACAGCAGCAGCGCGATATTCAATATCGGGATATTGTCATCTTGCTGCGCTCCATGACTTGGGCGCCGGCAATTGTGGAGGAATTGAAGCAGCAAGGCATTCCGGTATACGCGGAGCTTTCGACAGGATATCTGGAGGCCATCGAAATCAAAGTGATGATGAGTGTGCTGAAAATCATCGATAATCCACTTCAAGACATACCGTTCGCAGCCGTTTTACGTTGTCCTATTATTGGTCTAAAGGAAGATGACCTTGCAAAAGTAAGACTAGCAGATCAACGAAGCAGCTATTATGAAGCTGCGAGGGCCTACGTTCGTACTGCAAATGATGAGATTTCTATAAAAATCGAACGGCTGCTGGAGTGGCTTCGGTCCTGGAGAATGGAAGCAAGGCAGGGTGCATTATCAGCTTTGATTTGGTCAATCATGAGAGAAACAGGCTACTACGATTTTGTTGGTGGTATACCAGGCGGTAGACAGCGTCAAGCTAACCTGCGTGCTCTTTATGATAGGGCACGGAACTATGAGAATACATCATTCCGCGGACTGTTCCGCTTTGTTAAGTTCATTGAACGTATGGAAGAGCGCGGAGACGATCTTGGAGCTGCGAAGGCTTTAGGTGAACAAGAAGACGTCGTTCGAATCATGACCATCCACAAAAGTAAGGGTCTTGAGTTTCCTGTTGTTATCACTGGTGCGATGGATAAAACATTCAACCAGCAGGACTTGAGGGAACGTTATTTGCTGCATAAAGATTTAGGGTTTGGCAGTAAATATATTGATCCGGTAAAACGGCTTATGTATCCTACTTTGATTTACCATGCATTAAAGGCAGAGAAACAGCGTGAATCACTTGCGGAAGAAATGCGGGTGCTTTATGTTGCTTTGACACGTGCAAAGGAAAAACTGGTCATGGTAGGCAATGTCGCATCATTGGAGAAAAAGCTGCAAAAATGGCGTCAAATTGCTGATCATCCTTCATGGGTGCTGCCATCGCATTATCGACTGGAAGCAACCTCTTATTTGGATTGGGTAGCACCTGCATTGCTGCGACACGAACAAGCAATGGATCTCAGAGCTGAAGAGCTATCCCAGCAGCTGCCGACAGAAATCACGGCAGACAGTTCGCAGTGGCGAATTCGTCTCCAAGAAAGCAGAGATTATCTAACTTCTGATGAGCAGGAAGAAGAAGCAAACCAAGAGCTGCTTCAACGTATTACTGACTGGAATCCAGGTGAAGAAGATTCAGATTGGAAGGAAGAAGTCGAAAACCGGCTGACTTATCATTACCTGCATACTGAAGCGACAAAGTTCCGTGCAAAGCAGACTGTGACAGAAATTAAACGTCAGCGCGAAATACGGGACAGTTACAGTGATAGCGGTGTGATGAACCGTATTCAGCAAAGAGCTCCGATCGCCAGCAGACCACGTTTCCTGCAGGAATCAAAGGAACTTACACCGGCAGAACGAGGCAGTGCAGTCCATGCTGTCTTGCAGCAGCTTGACATAAAAAAAGAATGGGATAAGAAGAAGCTGGAGGAGTTCCTGCTAGAATTGGTAGATAAGGAATTTTTACAGCAGGATGCTGCAGCGTCCATTGACGTGGAGCTGATACTTGATTTCCTGGAGTCTTCAATAGCAGATCGCATACGTCAGGCTGAACACTTCTATCGGGAAACTCCTTTTACACTGGCGCTTCCTGCAAATGAAATATACAACGATTGGGCAGGTGCAGCTTCTGACAAGGTAGTAGTTCAGGGAGTGGTCGATCAGATTTTAGTGGAAGAAGACGGACTTGTGCTCCTGGATTACAAAACCGATACACTTTATGGAGAAGATCCTAATAGGAGAGCAGAAATTCTCACAGAGAAGTACCGGGTTCAGATTGAACTTTATGCTAAGGCAATTGAACGGATTTGGAAGAAACCGGTCAAAGAAAGCTATCTATACTTCTTTGATAAAGGCTTCTTGCGACGTGTATAAGAAAAGGAGACAGCAAATGCTGTCTCCTTTTTAATTTGGCTGCAAATGACGTTCCAGCTGGTAATAATCCTTTGCATTGCCGGTAACTTCTGCTAGGTGTTTTAAATAATCGAGTAAACGGACCCGATCTGCACGGAAGAAAGCAGAATCTGAAATATGCAGGATCGTGTCTTGAGCAAACTCCCAAATAATCGGGAAGTTCTTTTCAGAGATAGTATCAGTCATCCGGATGAAAACTTGAATCATTTCCAAGATGAGAAGATAATCCTTTTGTGTATAATGCCGTATCCGCCCGAAGCCTTCATGCAAATACGTAGAAAAGGTGACGGTATTATAGACAACGCGCGTTTGCTCCTCTTCATCCTGCAGGTAAGGGTGCAGAGTGGTCGATGCATCGATATTTATCATCAGATCCGCCATTTGATGAAAAGTATTGATTGCAGAGGTTGGATCATCATTTCCGATTGACTTGATGGCAACTTCACTTAGTTTGTTCATACTCATATCCACATCTTGAATCTCTGATCGTTTATGTCCGATTTGGATAAGCTTACTGTATTTCTCGATTTGCACATCCTGTGCGCCTGGTCCGCGATAGCTGAATAAACGATTGCCTTTTAATACGAAGTCACCTGCTTTAGCATTCATCTTTACAACGACATTGTCTTCCTTAGCTTGCTTGATCATATCCACAAAGTTAATAAGTTGGATATAACCGGAACTAGATGCTTTGCATGTGTAACCGGTATAATCCTCAAATGTATAACCAGGTTCATCGCAGCGGTACGGTTCCAGTTCATCAATCAACGTCGATTGGATGATCCTTTCAGACTCCGTTTTCATGGCATATACAATATTATGCATCTGCATCCAAGTTGTCGTATGGTTCACAAAGATAGCAAAACCAATAACGGCCGCAAGTGTCACAAGCGTACAGGCAATCGGTACAGCTGTAAAATAATCTCGTGAACTATTCGTGACGAACAAGAAGGATACGAGCATAAATACAAAGCTTCCATAAAATAAACCGAGGATATGCTGTGTCGTCCGATCAGAGATAAAGTTGAACAGCATTCGCGGTGAATACTCTGAGCTGAAACTAGTTAAGACTACTAGGATTGAGTTTAACGTATATGCTGCTAATAGCAGTGTGCCGCTGACAAGGACACTTACAAGCGTCCCTGTATTGGAAGCGGAAGCATTAAAGAAACCAGTTGTCATCGTAGGCAAATCCAAATAGAGATCTAATAAAAGAGGAATTGATACGAGTACGAGTGTCCCAGCAATATAGATGGCTGGCATCATCCAAAGATTGAGCTGCGCTTCATACTTGCGCTGACGTTTTGACATATGTAGATATTTTCGAATGGATCTTGGCAATAGTTTGATAAGCATATTGGACGCCTTTCTACTTGAGTTTGATCATTGGATTTTACCCTATATTTACAATCGGCAAACACCTGGCAGCCAGATGAATACCTAGCTGAACATGCGGGTAGAGTAAGGAAAGGAAGGAGTGGTACGATGGCCGACATCAAACAAGAAAAAGGGCGATTTTATATCGGAAATAGTGACCAGCCTGATGCAGAGGTGACATTCACAGAATCTGATGATATTGTCATTGAACATACTATGGTAATAGAGGACAAACAGGGCGCAGGTATTGGAAAGCAATTGATAGATCGAGTTGTAGATTATGCAAGAGAACAGGAAAAACAAATCGTGCCGGTATGCACATTTGCACATGAGATATTGAGTACTGACAAAAAATACGACGGGGTCTGGGAAGGCCCGCTATAAAAAAGAGTGACTCGCATAGTACGAGTCACTCTTTTTTAGTTGTTGATATATTTTTCGTAAACTGCACCGAAATCATGCGCATGATATTTATGTTTGGTAGATGTCAGCCATTCAAAGCCAAATTCAGTCAGTTTCTTGTATGTTTCATCCAGTGTACCGTCTGTATAACGAGATTGCTGGAGTATGGCTGCTGCTTTATCCAGACTGGTATGCGCCATATCTGTAAATAAGCTGTTTTCATAATTGATCTCCGCAATGCGCAGCAGAGCTTTATACAAATCCTTCAACTGATCAATCTGGTCTTTCTTCACGTCGATACTGATTACCTGATTATCGATGGAAAATTTAATTTCGATGTCCAGATCCACTTTACCGGCCGTTTCTAAATACACGTTGCTGATGCGATGCTGCATATAAGGGTAACGGCGAAGAGTGCGTTTGGAAGAAACGGCGCTTTCACCGTCAACATGGATGATTGAGAGATTTGTAAAGCAATACTCATCCTGCTTCGTTTTAATCAAAAAGTAGATTTTTTCATTATCTTCATTCATGACATAATCATCGGCATCCGTCTTATCGTAATCACTTGGAGGAATAATCTTGCCGATATCAGAGAGACCTAGAGCATCAGAAGCTAGTTTCTTAAACATAATTTAACCCTTTCCGCTATGTAGCATGTGATATACTAATTTTAGCAATTTTGACAGAGAGCATCCATATTATTTTTGTAAATGATGCATCTGTACTAAGCGAAAGGCGGAATGAGATGAAAGAAAAAATAAGACCTATGCCACAGACAAAAAGGCTGAATTGGATCGATGCAGCAAGAGGAGCAGCCATACTCGGTATCTTCATGGTAAATGCACCTTCATTCGGATCTCCCTTTTATATGCCAGGATTTGATTCGCCTGAATGGGATTCACCACTTGATACTTTTCTACTAGGCGGCATCGATATATTCTTCCAAGCTAGTTTTTACACGTTATTTTCCATATTATTCGGATTCGGAATGCAGTTAATTTTTGATAGCCGAAAACGAGACGGTATCAAGCCCGGCTGGTTCTTGAGCAGAAGGATGCTAGTGCTGCTGGGTTTGGGAGCAGTGCATGCATTTCTTATTTGGCATGGCGACATTCTTTTTACATATGCGATTCTTGGATTATTGCTTATTCCTTTTCTTTACACACCAAGATGGGTGTTGCTGACGATGATCCCGGTTTTGCTTCTTCCGGTGGTGCTGCTGTTTACCTTAATATATCTTGCCGCATCAATGATCGATGAGGGTATGGAACAAATTATGGCAAGCTTAATAGATATACCTAGTAAAATGGCTGCTTATGGTAATGGAACCTACGCTGATATCTTGCAGCAGAACTTATCGGACTGGTCTATGGCGAGTGGGGGTGGCGGCATAATCCTCAACGTATTCTTGATGCTGCCATTGTTGATGCTTGGTGCATACCTTGCTCGTATAAAGCTGTTTCATGATCCGGTAGCCAATCGCCGTAAACTTATTTGGTTTACAGTTGTAACGGGCTTTCTTTTTCTTATCTTTAAAGCTGGACCGTACTTGATTGGTGCTCCATATTGGCTAAGCATTGTTCAGGACTCTATTGGTGGACCTTCAAGTGCTTTGTTTTATCTTTCTTTGATAACGCTCCTGTCAAATGTCCCTGTATTCAGCTGGATTGCACATCAGCTAAGCTATGTCGGACGTATGTCTTTGTCCAATTACTTATTCCAGTCTCTATTGATGTTCATCTTGTTCTACAATGTCGGCTTCGGCTTATATGCGACATTCTCATTAGCAGGCTTCATTTGCTTTGTTATTGGCGTCTTTGTAATTCAAGTTGTACTAAGCCGCATTTGGTTCCGATATTTCACCTTCGGACCTGTTGAATGGCTGTGGCGCATACTGACGTATGGAAAAATTCAGCCGCTTCGTAAGAAAAGCGAACAACGTGTGTCTTGATGCGGCAATAATGGGAAACATGGTATGATGTACGGGTACATAACAAAAGGAGGCGCACACCGTGGACGGAATGATACTTACACATATAATCGGCTGGGGACTCGGTCTTCTGCTTTTCTTCTTTGCGCTTGTTCTTTATAGCGAAAAGAAAGTAAAGAAGGCAACAATTCCGCATATGATTCTGCGGCTTGATTATCTGCTCATCTTGTATACTGGATTTGTACTACTATGGAGATATTTTGACGAATCTGGATCTTCCTTTACTGTCCAAGCCGTCATTAAAGGTATTGCCGGGCTGATCGTCATCGTCTGCATGGAGATGATTCTCGTGAAAATGAAGAAGGAAAAGTCTGCAAAAGCTTGGTGGATTATTTTCTTCATCGCGCTCGTCATTACATTATTGCTTGGTTTTGGTATCCTTCCGATGGGATTCCTGCCATAAAACCTGCCTACTAAGGCAGGTTTTTTTCTTTTGCTCACGTTTAGCGCCGCTTTTCATATGTTGTAGAAGTAACGGCTTAATATATGACATAGGCGAGAAAAGGAGTAGAGCGGGCATATGTGCGGTATTACCGGGTGGGTTAATTTCAAACGTAATCTGGAGCAGGAAAAACCTGTGATCCAAAAAATGGCTCAAACATTATCGAAACGGGGTCCGGATGAGTACAACGATTGGGGCGCACCACATGTCTTGTTCGGTCATCGTCGTCTGATTGTAGTAGATGCTGCAGGAGGCAAACAGCCGATGCAGCACACTGATGAGCGCGGGACTTATACATTGATTTACAATGGTGAGCTTTACAACACAGAAGACATTCGGAAAGAATTGCAGCAGCGTGGATGGACCTTCCAAGGGCATTCTGACACGGAAGTGCTGCTGAAGAGCTATATTGAGTGGCAGGAAGCATGTGTAGAGAAATTTAATGGGATATTTGCATTCGCTATTTGGCACGACAAAACGGAAACACTCTTTTTTGCAAGAGATAGATTAGGTGTAAAACCACTCTTCTTTATGGAACAAGATGGCGGGCTATTGATCGGTTCAGAACTGAAAGCAATCCTTGCTCATCCAGAAGTGGAAGCAGTGCTTGATAATGAAGGGGTTTCTGAGATCTTGGCGCTCGGTCCGTCACGGACACCTGGCCATGGCGTTTTCAAAGGCATCAAGGAATTGCGGGCAGCTCACATAGGGAGATTTAATCGGAATGGCTTGAAACTGACTCGTTATTGGAATGTGGAAAGTAAAGAGCATACAGATTCAATAGAAGAAACTGCTGCAAAAGTAAGGGAACTGCTTACAGACTCCGTCATACGGCAGCTTGTATCGGATGTACCGCTTGGTACCTTTCTTTCAGGCGGAGTTGATTCCAGCGCGATAACAGCTATTGCAGCAAATCACTATAAGGAAACAGGCAAAGGGCAGCTTTCAACATTCTCGATTGATTTTGATGGGAACGATACGTTTTTCAAGAAAAGTGATTTCCAGCCAGCGAGCGACCAGACTTTCGTCAAGAAAATGCAGAAGGCTTTTGGAACGAATCACAAGACATATGTGATGGATAATCTGTTATTAGCTGGCTCACTAAAAGAAGCGACCATTCTACGTGATCTGCCTGGTATGGCAGATGTAGACGCCTCATTGTTCTGGTTTTGTGAACGAATCAAGGAGAACGTGACAGTAGCATTATCAGGTGAATGTGCAGATGAAATCTTCGGCGGCTACCCGTGGTTTTACAGGGAGGATGACTTGAACAGAGAAGGTTTCCCTTGGATCCGGTCGGCTCAAGTTCGAAACAGTCTGCTAAAAAAAGAATGGCAGCATGACCTTGATTTACATGGCTATATGCTAGATAGATATCAGGATACAATCGATGAAACACCACTCCTTCCTGGTGAGGAAGCGGAAGCGGCAAAACGGAGACAAATGTTTTATTTGAATATGCATTGGTTCATGCCGACATTACTCGATCGAAAAGACCGGATGAGCATGGGAGCAAGCTTCGAGGCCCGAGTTCCGTTTAGTGATCATCGATTAGTGGAATATGTGTGGAACATCCCGTGGGAAATAAAGACGTATGGCAATAAGGAAAAGGGCATACTTCGAAAAGCGCTCGAAGGAATCCTACCGGATGAAGTGCTTTATCGGAAGAAAAGTCCATATCCAAAAACACATAATCCGGTTTATACGGCTGCTGTCGTTCAGTGGATGGAAGAAATCCTTCGGGATGATGATGCGAGGTTATTCGATTTATTCGACCGAAAGTCTATCGATGCTCTTGTCAAAAGCAAAGGGCAGGATGTGACTGCGCCATGGTTCGGTCAATTGATGACCGGTCCTCAGTTGCTTGCACATCTTGGACAGATTGACTTTTGGCTACGACATCATGATGTAAAGATTCGTGTATGACTTTGGGAGCTATCTTAGCTCCTTACATAATAAAACTATTTTCATTCGGAGTTATTTCGGCTATAATAATTCGCGGGCTTTGCGCAGGAATAGCTTTCAGCCGTTCTGCGCAAGCTTTTTAATGTGTGGGACTTTTGAGGAGGTACATAATTGTTCTATTTTGAAGTGAAACGTATCGTGGTCGTTATATTCGGAGCCTTACTCAATGCAGTAGCACTGAATTTCTTCCTGATACCTGCAAGTGTATATGGCAGCGGCTTTACCGGTGCTGCACAGCTTTTATTCGATTTCTTTGCACAAGTTCTTGGCATTACCTCAATTGGGACAGGGATCTGGCTATTCCTATTGAATATTCCAGTAGCTATCCTGGGTTGGATGAAGGTGGGCAAGGGTTTTACGATTTATAGTCTCTTTTCTGTTGCTTGTATGACAGTTATGCTTGAGTTGCTTCCGATTCATGCTCTATCGGATGATATTATCCTCAATGCTGTATTCGGCGGCGTTATTGCCGGTGTTGGTGTTGGACTGACGCTAAAATGGGGTGCTTCTACTGGAGGAATGGATATAGTTGTCATGATTCTATCCCGTCTAAAGGATAGACCTGTTGGCACGTATTTCTTGCTGTTAAACGGAATCATCATTATTTTGGCAGGTGTCCTTAATGAACCAGCGAATGCCTTGTATACGCTGGTCACCCTGTATGTCTCGACGAGAGTTATCGATGCGATCCATACCCGCTATGAGAAGGTGACTGCAATGATTGTCACAACAAAGGCGGACGAGCTATCAAAAGCGATTTATAATAAAATGGTACGAGGCATTACGATTATACCTGTCCGAGGTGGTTACACACAGCAGGACAAAAATATGCTGATGCTCGTTATCACACGATATGAATTATATGATTTGGAACATATTATTAAAGAAGTGGATCCATCAGCTTTCATGAACGTCGTAGAAACTGCTGGTATCTATGGATTCTTCCGTAAAGATAAATAAAAGCTGAGGAGCATTTTGGCTCCTCAGCTTTTTTTAATAGCCTGCTTCTTCCATGACAGCGACGACTTTCGCAGAAAGCTTGTCCCAATCTGCGTTCGGCAGCTTGTTAATTGTAATAAAGTTTTGGAAACCGAAAACATTATCAACACCTTCAACTGTCATCAGCTGATTCATGATAGCGTATTCGCTCGTTTGTCCAGGCATAACAGACACACTGCCGTTGCCTTCAAAGATAATTTTATCAGTAGTGAATTTCTTTGCATTCGGATTCGGGGTATTTTCTACTCTTATACTCATGCTATTGGCCTCCTAGCGTCCATACTTACCACTATCATAGCAGATATGGAACGTTTTAAAAAGCGGGAAATAACTTGCTTAAGCAGAAACGGGGTTGGGTAGTGAAAAGGTAAAGAGGAGGGTTATTTGATGGTGATTCGTGTTTTGGGTATTGGTAGTATATCTGGTATTGCGCTGTCAGCCTGGATGTATCTTTGGCAGCAAATGACGGCTCTTAAGGTTTATACATTATTGCTTAATGTCGATTTTATCCCCTTTATTCGACAAGTGGATTGGAATGATTTTATGCTCAATTTCTTTCATATTATTATTTCCTGGGCAATAGTCCTTATTTACATCGTGTTGAAAAAGAAACGAGGGAGAAACAGGTGGTTAATCGGTATTGGTTTAAGCCTCTGTGCTGCCTGTGTCTATTTTCCTTTATCACTTCTTGCCAACCAGCCCGTGCCCACTGTTGATAATTGGCAAGCTATTATTATCTGGTTTTCTGGTCATATACTGTATGGTCTCCTGGTAGTAAAACTTACTGATTTATTTTATAATGGTAAATTTTTAGGGAAACAAAGCTGAAGGTTGCTGTTGTGATATAATCAACCTGCAATCTTAGCTAATACACCAAGAGTTAAGTGCTTAATAAAGATAGAGGTGTAAAGTTTGAAGAAATACCAAGAGATATTTACGACAAAAATTAATGAAAGTTTTGCGATGTTCAAGCAGCAGGACACGATACGAAAAGGAGATTTGTATCAGTTAGTCCATCAAATTAAAGGCACAGGAGCATCCATAGGTCTGAATACCTTGTCTGAAGTCGCAGAAGCCCAACTGCTCCGTATAGCGGAAATTGAAGGAGAACGACTGTCAAAAGATGTTTGGATGCCTATTATAGAGGCAATCGAAGCAGAATTGCAGCAACAAGCTGAACTTCCTGCCAGACCTCGAGTATTCATCAGGCAGGAGCCTGTGCTGCTGATATCCATTAATAACGACTGGCTTATGCGAGCGAGAGAGCGTATCGAGAAAGAAGGCCTCCAAGTTATTGTAGCTGCGGACAAGGAACGTGCGATTGCACATCTTTATGATGCACATCCGCTTATAACGCTTATAGATGGCAGATGGAGAGAGCATATTACGAAAGAAGATACAGCTTATATTCAGCAGAAGATGTTTTCTTTTGTTATGTTTATTGGCGGAAATCTTAATTTTGAGGAAAAGCAGCGTTATTTTCGGAATGGCATCACAGATATAATTGATCAGCATGAAGTGGATGAGTTGGTAATTGAAATCATTTTCAATCGTTTGAAACTGTTAGATACGATGGAGCAGCGAGTTGTAGTCGATCCATTAACGCAAGTTTATAACCGCTCCTTCTTAGCTGGTTTTCCGGCTGGTCGTGAGTCAGAGCTTACTTGTGCCGTACTTGATATCGATAATTTCAAGCAAGTGAACGATACATATGGTCATGCCAGCGGTGATATTGTCCTGCGGAATTTTGCTGCCTATTTGAAAGGTGCTGTGAGAGAAGAGGATTATGTCATCCGGTATGGTGGAGAAGAGTTTCTTCTGCTCATGCCAGGAATAAAGGACGAGCTGGCAGCAAGCCGCTTGCGCGAGATCCTAGAAGGCTACATACATCAGCCACATGAGTTGGCACAGACAATTATTTATACATCCTTTACAGCAGGAGTGGCGTCAAAAGTAAGTGATGAACGATTAATGCTGGATCAGCTAATCGAACAAGCAGACCATGCTCTGTATTACGGGAAACGCAATGGAAAGCAGCAAGTGAATGTTTACGAATCTTGTCATCATAATATGGAGGAAGAGCCTTACAAATCTCTTTATCTATCGGTAGTAGATGATGATACTATCATTCGTTCCTTGCTGCAGGACAATTTGGAAGGATTGCAAATGGATGGGTATCGTGTACAGCTAAAGGCTTTTGCAGACGGTAGCTCTTTATTAGACTCCGATTGGATCAGACAGGCGGGCAAGCACATTGTTCTTCTTGATGGTGTCATGCCGGATATGGATGGACTCGAAGTGCTGTCAGCTTTACGCACATATCCAAACGAAAAGAATTTGTTCGTGATGATGCTGACAGGCAGACAGGATAACCAGGATGTAGTAAAAGCGCTGGAGCTTGGAGCGGACGATTATATGACAAAACCATTTCATGTCGAAGAAGTGGCAGCGAGAATCAAAAGACTGACGCTTCGCACCTAGAGGAGGGAATAAGATGGCAAGAATATTAGTTGCTGATGATGAAGAGGTATTGCGGATGTTAATTACTGATACTTTGGAAGATGAAGGTCATGAGATTGATAATGCAGCTGATGGAAACGAAGCACTGCAAAAGATGCAAACAGAGATTTATGATTTAGTGCTTCTGGACAATATGATGCCCGGTAAAACAGGTATCGAGGTAGCCCAGTCACTTTCAGCAGAATGGAAGCAGAACTGTCCAATCATTATGCTGACGGCAAAGACACAGCAGTCTGATATAGAAGAGACGAAAAAAGTGGGAATACCATATTATATGGCGAAACCGTTTAGTCCGGCTCAGCTGGTCTTGTTAGTAGAGGACATTCTAAATGCCTAATTACTTTCGAAAATCGATTAAGAGGCAGTTTCTTTATATTCTTTTCTTTGTTCTGCTAGCTACGATGATAGGCATTGCCGCCTTCTTTTATATGCATTATTCCACGAATAAGCAGTATGAGAAGGAACGGAATGTACTAGTAGAAAAGCGAGGCGTTTTACAGAATATTAAATCTGACTTCAGTGATATGGTATTTCATATGCGGGGCTATGCGCTTTATACGAATGAGCAGGAAAGACAAAATGCAGAAAGCTCTCACGCTTCTCTTGAGTATAACCTGACCCAGCTGGAAGCATTCGATCTTTCTTTGCAAGAACGAGATAATCTGATGCGTCTACAGACTTTTGAGGATATTTATTGGGATACCTATTATCCAGAGCTGCGGGAAGCTATCGAGTCAGATAATCTGCAGGGAATTGCAGAAGAGGTAGCAGATGAACGAATAGATGAAATCAATGATATTTTGCGTGTTACGGAAAACTTGAGACAGCATAACGAGGATGCTGTAACCGAATTGCATAATGAATTTATGCAGGATAATACGCAGGAATCTTATATGCTGTTTCTTTTTGTTCTGCTTATCTTTGGTATCTTGTTATTCTTTAACCGACAGTTCACGCGGAATATTGGAAAGCCTTTGTATGATTTATCTATTGCTTCCTATGATGTGGCACAAGGGAAAAATGTAACCATTGCGCCGCTTGATCGTAACGATGAAATTGGTATTCTTTCGGATGCATTCCGTGATATGACGAAACGTATTCGAAATAGGGAGCAGAACCTTTCTGAAAAGAATACGAAACTCACTGAACAGCAAGAACAGCTGGAGAGCTTTGTCAATGATTTGCGTAACTTGAATTGGGCATTGAATGAATCTTCTATGGTGTTAGTGCTGGATGAAAAAGGTGTCGTCAAACAGGTGAATGAGAATTTCAGTTCCACTTCCCTGTATCCGGAGAAAGAACTTATCGGTAGGAATTTTGTTGGTATTATCGCACACGAAGAGAATACGACAGAGGTCAGAAAGATTTTTCCTGAGCTGTTTAAAGGGCAGGCATGGAGCGGTACGCTGGAACACCGTAAAAAAGATGGTACAAGCTACTGGGTTCATGCAACAATTGTGCCGTATTCAAATGAAGAGCAGGTTATGGAGCAGCTTATCGTAATCGAACAGGATATCACACGAATTATAGAGTCTGAAAAGATGCTTCGTGACTCTCTAAGTGAGACCGAGGAAACTAAACAAGGCATCGAACGAATGAACCGTATGAATAATACACTATCCGTTACGATGGAAAAGCAAGCGTTGTTGAATACAATTATAAAGGAATTGGCTGCTCTTTATCGGTATGACCAAGGAATCATTTTCATGACAGAAACACCTGAATACGCTGCAATCGGAATCACGAAACAATTTGATGAACCTGTAGCTGCACATTTCCAGACAGTAATGCAGCGTCTTGAAGAACATCCACAACCATATGTACTTGAAAGACAAGCAGACAAAGAGGAAGCCGGTTACCGTGAAGCTGGTATGAGCGAAGATCTTCATATTCCAGTGCATAACTCGGCTGGAGAACTCGTTGCTGTTTTTATCTGCACGAGATTTCAGCGACCTTTCCGAGATTCAGAAAAGAAAGAAATGAACTGGATTCTAAAACGACTCAGCTTATTCCTTGATAAAATTGAATCCTATGAGCTAACTGAATACAATAGACAGCTTAATCAGGATATTATCGATAATGTCAATGAAGGTATCCAATTTGTCAGTAATACCGGGGATTTGCTGCAGTACAATGCGAATTGGCAGGCATACCTGCAGCTTGATGCTGTACAATCCCGTCGGGAAGCCTGCAATGATTATGGAAGTTGGATGGAATATAGTAAAACATACATTGATAATCAAGAAGAATACGAGGCATATGTAAAACAAGCCATCTTCGAGGAGGCGCAGCCGGAGGGCGGCTTGAGACTGCGTGTTAGCGGAATGCACAATAAAATGCTGCTTCTTTACCACGTTAGCATTAAACGCCATGATGAGAAAATCGGTACTCTTTTTGTTTACCGTGATATTACTGCGGAATATGAAGTGGATCAGATGAAATCCAATCTGGTTAGTACGGTCAGTCATGAACTAAGAACACCGCTGGCAAGTGTACTAGGCTATACAGAGCTGATGATCACGAAGGATCTGAAACCTGAGCGCCAAGCTAGATACTTGCAAACGATTCATCAGGAGGCGACGAGACTGACGAACCTCATTAATGATTTTCTCGATTTGCAGCGTATGGAAGCCGGAAAACAGGAATATGTGAAAGAAAAACAGCACTTCACTCCGATTGTAGAGCAGGTGATTGAGAACTTCCAGTCTACAAGCAACAAACATAATCTTGTTCTACAACAAAATAGTGCTTACGATCATGTGAGTGTTGATCGGGACAAAATGATCCAGGTACTGACGAATCTGCTCAGTAATGCTATCAAGTTTTCACCGGAAGGCGGAGATGTGGTCGTATCTGTTCAACAGCAGGAGCATCAGCTGTTTGTCCATATTTCAGATGAAGGTATCGGCATACCAGATCAAGAACTGGGGCGACTGTTCCAGAAATTCAATCGACTTGATAATTCCAGCAGCCGTAAAATTGGGGGTACTGGGTTAGGTCTTGCAATTTGCAAAGAAATAGTTGAAGCACATGACGGAAAAATTATGGTCAGATCAGCTGAAGGTGAGGGAAGTGTCTTTTCAATTGTTTTACCAATGGTTGAAGCAGATAAGCAATTCTTGCCTGAAGTAGAACGCGGCCGTCAAATTATCCTGCTTGAGGATGATCGCAGTTTAGCACTTCTTCTAGAGGATGAGTTGAAAGATGCTGGCTTTGCTGTGAGTCGCTTTATCACTGGAGAGGCATTGATCAAACAGCTGCAGCATTTAAAACCAGCGGCATTCGTAATCGATTTGATGCTTGGTGAAGGTTTGGATGGTTGGGATGTTATTCATGAGATCAAGCAGCATCCAGAACTAAAGCAAATTCCAATTTTTATTTCTAGTGCTATTCAGGAAATGGACAAGGCAAAGCACTATCAAATCAATCATTATCTGATCAAACCATATCCGCCGAATAAGTTGTCGACTGTTATTTTGCAATCAATCCTGCAGCATGGAAACAAAGGATTTATTGCATACAAAAAAGAAGAGGAATAATAAAAAGGCAGATCCGAAAAACGGATCTGCCTTTTTTGTTACTGGTCTAACTTCTGCTGGAAGTCCTGCAATTGCTGCTTTTCTTCTGCAGATGCATCGTTGTATGCAGATTGAATGGCCTCTTGCGCTGTAGCAGAGTCATCCTGGCTTGGTTTATTTGTCAAGCCCTGCACTTTTTTCTTGGCTCTATCGAAGAAGTTTTCCATCCTAAAACCCTCCATTATGGTTTTCTGATTGTTGCTTCTTCACAGTATCGCTGAAGCGTTCGCGGTAGACAAAAACATCGTCATGCTGCCTAACCGATTGTGCTCCTTGATTTGTGAACCTTTTTGATTTACTCCTCTTACTCATTCGTTACCCCTCCGAACGTCTAAAGAAGTAAAAGCATAACCGGCTTTACCCGATTACGCTTTTATTTTGCTCCTTGTACGCAGGAATTATGATTTGTAAAAATTGTTAATTTGCCGGAACTTCCAGCTTTAGATAAGAATGAAGGAAGGTTGCAATGCCATCCTCCATATTTGATCCTGTTGTATAGTTTGCGATTTCTTTCAATGGTCCGATTGCATTGCCCATTGCAACTCCTGCACCAGCATACTCGATCATTTCCAGATCATTGTCTTCGTCACCGAAGGCGATTATATTTTTCTGCGGTATGTCATAGTAATGGGAGATTTTTTGCAGTCCGACCGCTTTGCTAAGTCCTTTGCGAATAATCTCGATGATATGGTATGGTGCGCCCCAGCGTCGATGCTCGATTATTTCAGCATGCTCTTTTTCAAGCGATTCCCGAATGGAAGCAACCTGGTTTTCATGCGGATAAATGAGCAAAGAAGTTGGATCATCCTGAAGTGCCTGCTTCAAGCTGCCGACTTTAATTGGATCATCTTCTTCCTCTAAGTGGAACAAATCCAGTAAGTATTGGTCGAAGCGATCGATATATACATCATCCATCACTTCTGCAATGATATTTTTCACATCAAGTTTATTGCATGTGTCCACAATCTTACGTGCAGTCCGGACCGGCATTGGAGAGTGGACAGCGTCCCATTTCTTATCATCCGGATGATGGATGAGCGCTCCGTTGAAATTCACCATTGGCGTAGTGAGCCCGAGTTCACGATAGTATGCCAAGGAAGCACGATGTGGTCTTCCTGTTGCGATAACGACAACATGGCCAGCATGTATTGCTGCCGCTATGGCTTGCTTGTTCTTTTCTGAGATGTGTTTATCATCTGTTAAAAGTGTTCCATCTAAATCAAGTGCTATCAAATGTTTTTCCATTTATTATCACCTCTATATTGTACATTATAGTGTATCCTTCTCTTACGTATCTGTAAAGAAAACGTCAAGTCGAAGGAGTATCGATTTACAAAAGCTGACTGGACATACTAAGATGAAGCAGTAGGTAATGGAATACGTTGAAGAGGATGAAGCAAATGATCGTCATTAAAGAAGAAGTCTGGAACGAGGTGCCATTGCTTCGCATAGAGCAAGCAGGTGCCGAAGATCAAGAACTTCCTGTGTTTACATATTTCCATGGTTTCACTAGCGCCAGGGAACATAATCTTCCAATTGCGTACATGCTGGCTGAAAAAGGCTACCGTGTACTATTGCCGGATGCTCTTCACCATGGTATACGAGAAGATGGTGTTAGCAGCAATAAACGTCAGATGGAGTTTTTCGCAATCGTAAAGGAAAATTTGCATGATTTGCAGCAGATTCATCAATACGCATCCGAAAGAAGATTAATACAGCAAGATCGCTTTGCAATTGGCGGTACAAGCATGGGCGGTATCACGACATGTGCTGCGATGACACAATTCGATTGGATTAAATCTGGTATGGTCATGATGGGTTCACCGAAGATTGCTGCATTTGCTCGCGGTATGGTGGATGCGGTAAAGAAATCCGGTGTCGAAATGAATATACCAGAAGAAGAAATGGAGCATTTATTTACCTCTCTTGAGAAAATCGATCTATCTCTTCATCCGGAAGCAATTGGTGATCGGCCAATGTTCTTTTGGCACGGTGACCAAGATCCTGTCGTTCCGTATATACATTCCCGCAGTTTCTATGAGACATTGGAATACGAAGCCGCAGATCAGGAGCAGTTCACATATGTTACGGAAGAAGGTTCGGGCCACAAAGTTTCCAGAAAAGCTATGCTTGCTGGGACAGCGTGGCTGGAGAAGGTACTGTAGCAGTTTATTTCTATTTTGATGAAAATATGTTTAAATAGATGCAGACAGACAGTTTCTTGAACTGGCATAAAGGAGGAGCAGAAATGGATCAAGCGTTGGAAGAAAATATGCTCGGTGCACTGGAAAACGTAATCGACCCTGAGTTAGGCATTGATATCGTTAACCTTGGCTTAGTGTACGGAGTAGATATAGATGAAGATGGTACTGGTATCGTTACGATGACTTTAACTGCGATGGGCTGCCCGCTGGCTGGCCATATCGAACAAGATGTCAAACGGGTCCTTATGGATATTCCAGAAGTAAAGGAAACGAAAGTAAATATTGTATGGAGTCCGCCGTGGTCTAAGGACCGCATGTCCCGCTATGCGAAAATAGCGTTAGGGATTCCGGATTGATAATAGTCCTTCTGCGTAAGCAGGAGGGCTTTTTTTGCACACAGGACACTTTCCCGGCATAGGCTGAAGATGTAAAGGGGGAAGGTTCATCGTGACGAATTCTTATGAACAATCACATCCGCAGTCCCATCATATGATGGAAATGTGTAGGCAGCATAAAAATCAATATGTCCTTGTGCAGCTTATGGATGGCTATCAGATGGATGGTATTGTATTGGATGTGGATGATGAGTATGTCCATCTCGCAATACCAGCGGATGAGCAGTATGATTATGTGGAAGAGGACGACGACGATTATCGCAATCCATATGGATATCCAGGGTACGGATACGGGTATGGATATCCCGGCGGACGTTTTCGCCGGTTGGTATTACCGCTTGTAGGCTTGGCAGCACTCAGTCTTATTCCGTGGTAAAAGAAAAAACCTTGCCAAATGGCAAGGTTTTATTCGTGTTCTTCTCCTTTTGGAAGAACAGCAGATAGAGTCCAAATACCCAGACTGAAGATGATTGTCATGACGATAACTATTGACATATCGTATGGATCACCGGACATACTTGACAGCACAAACGCTGCGACAGCACTAAGGACGAAAGCCCAAATAATTGTTGCGACAAACCGCATTAGTATCACCTCTATTATTCACACATATACTTCTATCATAGCAGGTTCCGGTCAAAAAGAAAATGATTCTTGTGCAAATCCTCACATGGATAGGAGAAGTGAATTTCATGCGTTTCCTCGTTAGTCAGTGTTATTCCTGGGAAGGGTATCATTTAGTCCAAGCTTTATTGGAAGATGGCCATGAAGTGTCAGGCCTGCAGGAGCAAACCTTATCAGATAGAGAGACACATTTAAGTATGTATTTAGGGCGTCATGCTATGTTCCGTGAAGGTGTACAGGACACAGATTATAAGGCACATGTCAGTTTTTTCGGCACTGCGGAAAGGAGTGCTGAAAGCCAACAACATGTAGATATTAGTTATGCTACAGACGATACTTCTGAACAAGAAAAACAAATTTTGTTACCAATCTTATACGGTGAATGGATGCCAAGAGATGAGGAAGCAGTTGAATGGAATGGCAAACGGATGCTATTTGATGACGATTATTTCCACAGAAATGCGTTGCCAATCAAACCTGTGATGCAAACGATTAGCAAGCTGTTATCAGGAGATGGAAACCTGGACAAATATCGATTTTATACAAAAGAGGTATGTCCGGAGCAGGAAGATCGAGCAGCTATTGCTCTCACGCGTAATATAAGGAATGATTTATCTGCTTTACACAAACACTATGCACAATTCAGATTTTTTTATGAATAAGCCTGCTCCGTCCAGTTTAATCTTCATTTTTTCTTAATGAATTTTGTTGCGTGGTTTTTTAAATGTTTTACATATGGAGAGAGCTGTTCATAAGTCTCCATGATTGTGCCTGCTGTCTCCATTAAATTAAATTCTTTTTTCGGTTCCTCTTTTTTTACTTCCTCTTGTTCCGGCTCTGAATTCCTTCTCTTTCCAAAAAGAAATTCATCCATACGATTGTCTCTTCTCATCAACGCACCTCCATACGTTACAGTATGTTCGCAGACAACATCTTGTCTATGTCTTTACCTATATATTGAAAGGGAAGATAGATTGTTTTTACTTAAGAGCTTACAGAACATGAAAAATACGTTACAATATATCTCAGATTATGCACTTTATCATGGTCATTATTTTAATTAGACCAGTCAGAACAGCTTCAGCATGTTTTTTGCTGAAGAAGGAGGAAACAATTGTATGGAAAAGAAACGAGTAGTTGTCACGGGACTAGGTGCGGTGACACCAGTTGGAAATGACGCCGCTACAACGTGGCAGAATCTCTTAGAAGGTAAATCGGGTGTGGATGTCTTAACTCGAGTAAATAAAGATGATTACCCAGCAAAGGTTGCAGCGGAAGTAAAAGACTTCAACCCTGAAGATTATATGGAAAAGAAAGATGCGAAACGCATGGATCTTTTCACGCAATATGCTGTGGCAGCGAGTAAGATGGCTGTCGAAGATGCGAAACTCGAGATTACAGACGAAAATGCAAATCGTATTGGAGTATGGATTGGTTCTGGTATTGGCGGAATGGGAACATATGAAGAACAGTTCGAGAAGCTAATGACTAAAGGGCCTCGTCGAGTAAGTCCATTTTTTGTACCAATGATGATTCCGGATATGGCTTCCGGACAAGTATCCATCCAGCTTGGTGCAAAAGGAATCAACTCTTGCTCTGTTACAGCGTGTGCATCCGGAGCAAACTCAATCGGAGATGCTTTCAAGGTAATTGAACGCGGTGATGCAGATGCGATGATCACAGGCGGATCGGAAGCACCTTTAACAAAAATGGCTTTCGCAGGCTTTTCAGCTGCCAAAGCACTTTCCTTTAATGACGATCCAAAAACAGCTAGCCGTCCATTTGATGCAAACCGAGATGGTTTCGTAATGGGTGAAGGTGCGGGTATCTTGATTTTAGAATCACTGGATTCCGCTTTGGAACGCGGTGCAACGATTTATGCAGAGATTGTCGGCTACGGAGCATCTGGTGATGCTTATCATATTACTGCACCAGCTCCAGAAGGTGAAGGTGCTGTACGTGCGATGCGTCAGGCAATTGAGGACGCTGGGCTGCAGGCAGAAGATATCGACTATGTTAATGCACATGGGACAAGCACAGAGCTTAACGATAAATTTGAAACAGCAGCTCTAAAACAGCTTCTTGGAGATCATGCTTATCAGACAGCTATTTCTTCAACTAAATCAATGACAGGACATATGCTTGGTGCTGCTGGAGCAGTAGAAGCAATTATTTGTGTCAAAGCAATCCAAGACGGCATGATTCCTCCAACAATTAATCAAACGGAGAACGACCCGCTTTGTGATTTGGATTATGTACCAAACGTGAAGCGTGAGAAAAAAGTTCGCGCAGCTTTGAGTAATTCCCTTGGTTTTGGCGGCCATAATGCTGCACTTGTATTCAAACAATATCAATGATCTAGAAGACCCCCTAATTCTTAGGGGTTTTTTTATTTTGTTCAATCATATAATACAAGAATAAATCCTTGCTGGTTGGTCATAATGTATCCTACTACAAGCCACACGGCACGCGCTCCTACACCCAATGTTTTAGCTGCATGCAAGCGCGTACCGGAGTCGGATTAGCAGAATCGAAAAGTAAAGTGAGGGTTATCTATGTTATTTATGCATGATATTTGGGTGAACTGGTTTGAAGGAGAAGAGAATGGCTATAACGTATGCTCCTTTCATGAATGGCGAAAGGAAGACGGCATCGAGCTGCTCGATCAGGTACCGCTTCTCTACATAGAAGATGCGCTGTTCGCATACATCGAGAATGACTTGAGGGAGCTTCCAAAGCCTATGTTGGACATGATTCACCGGAAAGCGTTCCTTCGCAAGAATCAAGAGCGGATCGCCATCGACTATGCTTGCATTGTAACGAACGGAAAAGCAATCCTTGCACTCGATACGATGGGATATATCACGCCTGTCAGAAAAAGCAGGCTCATTCCCCGGCAGGAGCGGCTTGTTTACCAGATGATTGAAGATGCTAAGCCCGAAATCTTCAACTGGCAGGAAGAAGAGGAAAAGAAAGAGTACCACATCCTATCTTTAAAGCCTGATTTAATGGTTGGACTCACAAGAAAAGAGAGACAGTTGAAGCAGCTTCTGATGATGACAATGGATCAGCTTGAGACAAGTGAAAATTTAGAGCAGGTTAGATACTGGCTGACAGAGTGGAAACCTGAGGAGTACCATGTGATCCGTTCATTAGAATTTCAGGAAGCATGGCAGAAGCTCTATGACGGAGTTTCCGTCGGTTGGAGCAAGAAGCAGGAAGAACTATGCGAAAAAATGGTAAAAGGCCAGCCTTTCTATGAAAAGCTATGGGAGCTTGAGCAAAATGATCAAGCAAAAACCTCATAAAAAATAACCGGCAGTAATCTGCCGGTTATTTTTTATTTTCCGCGACCTAATCCCATCGCTTTTTTCGCTTTACGTAATGTTTTGTTTGCAACTGCTTGTGCGCGTTCTGCGCCCTTATCAAGAACTTCATCCAACGCATCGCTTTCCATCCATTCGTAATAACGCTGCTGGATAGGGGAGAGCATGTTAACGACTGCATCCGCAACCGCTTGTTTAAATTCGCCATAACCGCTATCTGCAAATTCCTGTTCGCTTTCCTCGATTGTCTTATTAGTTGCAACCGAATAGATTGTAAGCAGGTTGCTGACACCTGGTTTGTTTTCTTTATCAAAGCGTACGACGCCCTCGGAATCGGTAACCGCACTCTTGATTTTCTTCTCGATTTGCTTCGGTTCATCCAATATGAAGATAGAAGCTTTCAAGTTCACATCTGATTTACTCATCTTCTTCGTCGGTTCTTGCAGGGACATAATTCGAGCACCGACTTTCGTGATTTGGATATCTGGTACAGTAAAGATATTATTGAAACGATTGTTAAATCGTTCCGCTACATTGCGCGTCAGCTCCAAATGCTGTTTCTGATCATCGCCGACCGGAACAATATCTGTATTGTATAGAAGAATATCGGCAGCCATAAGCGGTGGGTATGTTAGTAAAGCAGCTGAAACACCATCTTTACCATCTGACTTATCTTTGTACTGTGTCATTCGTTCCAGTTCTCCGATATAGCTGATCGATTGGATCATCCATCCTAGCTGCGTGTGCGCAGGTACTTCGGATTGAATGAAGAGAACGGATTTCTCCGGATCGATTCCAGCAGCTAAATAAAGTGCTGCGAGTGAACGAATCTGTTGTTTCAGCTTCAATCTATCCTGTGGTACAGTAATCGCGTGCTCATCAACAATACAGAAGTAGCATTGGTTTTCTTCCTGTAAAGCAGGAAATTGGCTAAGAGCGCCGATGTAGTTGCCCAGTGTCAAGCTGCCGCTTGGCTGGATACCTGAAAAAATTGTTTTCATTTTAAATCATCCTCCTAAAAAAGACACAAAAAAATCCATTCGCTGCCTGCATTTGCTGCAGGGACGAATAGACCGCGGTGCCACCCTAATTATCCTCCTATATGAAGGATCACTTGATACAGTTAACGCCTGCGTAGACGGCGGGAAATAATCCCGCAGCTCCAAAAACCCAATTTCCGCTACCCATGGTGCTTGTTTTCACCAGCCACAAGCTCTCTTCAACCAGAGGAGTAACGTACTATATTTTCTTCGTCGCTTTTATATTCTTGTTAGTTATTCATTATATGCATGTTGCGACCGGTTTGCAAGCCGGTCTGTTAGATAAGGTAGTAGATCGCAAGGAAGATAAGCATTAGTACAATTAAGACAGCAGCTTGAATCTGCATGTAACTTAGGAAAGAACGATTTACCCATTCAGAGGGCTCTCCATTTTCTTCTAAGTCAATCATACCTCTGCTCATATACTTACCAAATCTCCGGAAACTTCTTGTTATCCCATCCAGTACTCTTCCTTTTATGACGAACAACAGCAGTGCTACGATAAAATAGAAGAAAGCTATATAGAAGAGGGAGTTTATTAGAGCAAGAAGATTGTGCTGATCTGATAAGAAGAAAAGCAATCCTGTGATTGCTAAGTTAATTAATAATAGAATCAAGTTTCTTTTACCAAACAATTTACATTACCGCCTTCAAAAGATTATGAACAATTATAGCACAAGTGCGAAAAGGACAAGGGAGAACATTTATTCCTATTACGTATGATTGCTCATAGGGGTAATTATACTTGGATTTGTGTAAAAAGTATAAAATTAAGTATGAAATCCGCAAAATAAACTAGTAAATTAGTCCTATTTTTTGTTATGAAAATGCAATGTTTTCGCACTTTTGTAAAATTCGTATAAAATTAGGGGTGCACAAATTGTGAGAAAACTTGTATAATTCTAATTGCGAACAAGTTGTTCGTAGAAAAGTGATAAAATTTAGAATTTTTGGGGAGGTCATGTTTTAACATGAGAAAGTCGAACTGGCTATTGCTTGCACTTGTTTTAGTACTTAGTTCATTCCTTGCTGCATGTTCCGGCGGCTCTAACAGCTCAGGCGGAAGCGGCGGCGGAGAAGGAAGCGGAGATAGTGCTTCAGGATCTGCTAATGGCGATCAGGTATACAATCTAACAATTGGTGATGAAATTCCATCCATGGATTCCTCACTTGCGGATGACCAATATGGTATCCAGTGGACTTCCGAGATTCAAGAAGGTCTTTACCGTCTAGCAGAAGATGGTTCCCTAGCAGAAGGTATTGCTACTGGTGATCCAGAAGTAAGCGAAGATGGTCTTACTTGGACATTCACACTTCGTGAAGATGCTGAGTGGGAAAATGGTGATCCTGTAACAGCAAACGATTTCGTTTACGCTTGGCAAAGAGCGATCAATCCTGATACAGGTTCCGAGTACGGTCCATACATGATGGGCGGCGTTATCAAGAACGCTACTGCTGTCAATACTGGCGAAGCAGAACTTGATGAACTAGGTGTTAAAGCAGTTGACGACTATACATTGGAAGTGCAGCTTGAAAAGCCAGTTCCATACTTCGAGTCATTAACTACATTCCCTACATTTATGCCTTTGAATCAGAAATTCGTTGAAGAACAAGGCGAAAACTATGCACTTGAAGCAGATAACCTGCTTTCTAACGGTCCTTTCAAGATGACTGAATGGAACCATGGTAGCACAATGCAATTTGTAAAAAATGATACTTACTGGGATGCTGATACTGTACAGCTAGAGGAAATCAATCTTCAAGTTGTTAAAGATACAGCTACAGGGGTTAACCTTTATGATACTGGTGCAGTTGATAGAACTTCTTTAACTGCTGAATTCGTTGATCAACGCATTAACGATGAAGACTACTTGCCAGTACCAGACATGGCTTCTTGGTACTTGAAATTGAACCAAAACCGTATGGGTGAGGAAACTCCTCTTGCGAATGAAAATGCACGTAAAGCTGTTGCGCAGGCAATCGATAAAGATGGTCTTGTTAACGTAGTATTGAACAATGGTTCTACAGTATCCAACGGACTAATGCCTAAAGACTTTGTAAAAGGTCCAGATGGTAAGGACTTCCGTGAGACTAACGGTGATCTATTGACTTATGATGCAGAAGCTGCAAAAGAAGCATGGGCTACTGCGAAAGAAGAGCTTGGACAGGACGAAATTACACTTGAAATCCTTACAGGTGATACTGATCTTTCTACACAAATGGTTGACTACTTGAAAGAGCAGTTGGAAACGAACTTGGAAGGTTTGACAGTAGACGTCATGCAAGTGCCATTCCAACAAAGACTTGATCTAGATACTGCTGGAGACTTTGATATCGAAGTTTCTGGTTGGGGACCGGATTATATCGACCCTTATACTTTCATGAATCTATTTGTTACTGACGGTGAAAACAACCGCATGGCATATTCTAGCGAGGAATATGATTCTCTAGTAGAGCAAGCATCTACTGATAATGCAACAAACCCAGAGGCTCGCTGGCAGAATTTCCTAGATGCTGAGAAAGTATTGCTTGAAGACGCAGCAATTGCTCCTTTGTATCAAGCAGGTTACTCTTACCTACAGAGTCCAAAATTGCAAGGTGTATTCTCTAACCCAGCTGGAAACGACTTCGAATACAAATGGGCATATGCGGATAACGCTGCTGCAGAAGAATAAGTTTAAAAATAAACTTATATGAAGTGAATTAGGAAAAAGAGAGTATAGCCCGCTATGGCATATACTCTCTTTTCCATTGACATCCATTATCAAATAATAAGGAATGTTTCGACAATTAATTTAGGAGGTGCTCATATGGCGCGTTATATAGGGCAGCGAGTCATTTATATGATTATAACGCTATTTCTAATAGCTACTATATCATTTGTGTTGATGAAGTTATTACCGGGTTCACCTTTGGCAAATGCAGACAAATTGACAGAAGCACAGCAAGAAGTAATCTTTGAGAAATATGGATTGAATGATCCTATTCCTGTTCAATATGTAAACTACCTAGGGGGCCTTATCCAAGGAGATTTAGGTATTTCCTTCAAATATGATAATCGAGGAGTTTCCGATATACTTGCTGATAGAATCGGACCATCTGCTCAACTTGGTATTCAAGCATTAATTATCGGTACAGTTTTGGGAATTTTGCTTGGTTTAGTATCAGCTATCTATCACAATGGAATATCAGATTATCTGTCTACTATCGTTGCAGTTTTAGGTACATCAATCCCTTCCTTTGTTTTTGCAGGGCTGCTTCAATATTTTGTTGCAGTAAAGTGGGGAATTCTCCCAGTTGCGACTTGGAATGGATTTGAATACTCAATTTTGCCAACTATAGCTCTAGCTATCTTCCCAATGGCTACTTGTGCGAGATTCATGCGGACAGAGATGATTGAAGTTTTGAATGAAGATTACATTACTACTGCAAGAGCAAAAGGCTTGGCTGGTACCGCTATCATCTTCAAGCATGGTATCCGAAATGCTTTGATTCCTTTGGTTACAATTCTAGGTCCACTGGCTGTAGGATTGCTTACAGGTACGCTTGTTATTGAGCAAATCTTCTCTGTTCCTGGTATCGGCGAACAATTCGTAACATCTGTTACATCGAATGATTTCCCTATCATCATGGGTACGACAATGTTCTTCGCTGTCGTGTTTATTGTAATGATATTGATCATCGATATCTTGTACGGATTAATCGACCCTAGAATTAGGCTTTCTGGAAAGGATTGAGATGATGGAAAACAGAAAAAAAGAGCTGGATAAAAACCTTTTCCGACCTGCCGACCGCACCGAAGAGCAAAGCGATGTTATGGCTCGTAAAAGTACTACACTTCTACAGGATGCAGTAAGAAGCTTGCGGAAAAATGTATTTTTCATGATTTCGCTGGTTCTATTACTTATTATAGTCTTAATGAGTATCTTCGCTCCGGTTGCTAGCGACTATACGTATAAAGAGCAGGATCTGAACCGTTCCTTGATGGGTCCAAGAATTCCTGTTCTCGAGAACATATCTTTCCTCGGTCTAGATGGTACACAAACAAAGACATTTAATGGAAATAATGTTCAAGCTGCTGAAATGAAAGCAAAAATGCAGTTTGATAATCAAGAAGATTTTATAACATTTGAAACTGTCAACGAGGGAGACGGCAGTCGTAACTCCGCGGAAGTAAAAGCTACTTATGATAAATATGCAGCTAAAGGTGTAGAAGATGAATACTTCTATTTCGGTACCGACCGTTTAGGCCGTGATGTATGGACGCGAGTTTGGGATGGTACACGAGTTTCACTTCTAATTGCAGTAGCTGCAGCATTGATTGACTTAGTAATTGGTGTTGCATACGGTGGTATCGCTGCTTATTATGGCGGCCGTGTAGACAACTACATGATGCGTTTCTTAGAAGTAATTATTGGTATACCGAACTTGGTAGTCGTAATTCTAATGATTCTGATTCTTGATCCAGGTATTTGGGCGATTATCATAGCACTTACGATAACAGGCTGGACAAGTATGGCCAGGATTGTACGTGGTGAGGTGCTGAAACTTAAAGGACATGAGTTTGTTCTCGCAGCTCGTACATTAGGTGCGCCTAACCGGAAAATTATTGCAAGACACTTAGTGCCAAACGTTATGGGTCTGATTATTGTTAATACAATGTTCTCGATCCCATCAGCTATCTTCTTCGAAGCGTTCTTAAGCTTCATTGGACTAGGTCTGCCATCACCAGCGGCATCACTAGGTACATTGATTAATGATGGATTCAAAACATTGTTAACGACACCAACGTTGCTTGTGTTCCCAGCAGTAATAATTTCAGTCCTTATGATCGTGTTCAATATTCTTGGTGACGGACTACGTGACGCATTCGATCCTAAGATGAGAAAATAATTAAAGGAGGCGACTACCTTGAAAAAAGATAATATCCTTGAGGTGAATAACCTCAAAGTTTCATTTAAGACCCACAGTGGTGAAGTACAAGCAGTAAGGGGCGTTTCCTTTGATCTGAAAAAAGGGGAGACTCTAGCAATCGTAGGTGAGTCAGGTTCAGGTAAATCTGTAACGACAAAAGCGCTAATGGGTTTACTTCCTCAACCGCACGGCTTTGTTAAAGAAGGATCTATTTTGTTCGACGATAAAGATATTACGAAAATGAAAGATAAGAATATGCAAGCTATCCGAGGCAAAGAGATGGCGATGATCTTCCAGGATCCAATGACATCTCTGAACCCGACGATGAAAGTCGGTACACAGATCATGGAAGGCTTGCTTAAGCACCAAAAACTTGGCAAGGAAGAAGCAAAGAAAAAAGCAATTGAATTGATGAATTTGGTGCAAATTCCAAATCCGGAATCACGTATGAAGCAATACCCGCACCAATTTTCCGGTGGTATGCGTCAGCGTGTTGTAATCGCTATGGCACTTGCATGTAATCCTCGTATTTTGATTGCAGATGAACCTACAACTGCATTGGATGTAACTATTCAAGCTCAGATTCTAGAGTTGATGAAAGACATTCAAAAGAAAGTAGAAACATCTATCATCTTCATTACTCATGATCTTGGTGTTGTTGCTAATGTGGCAGATCGAGTAGCAGTAATGTATGCTGGTAAAATTGTTGAGATTGGAACAACTGATGAAGTGTTCTACAATCCGAAGCACCCGTACACATGGGGTCTGCTCGGTTCCATGCCGACACTAGAAAGTGACGAAGAGGAACTGTTCGCGATTCCAGGTACACCTCCTGATTTGATTGCACCTCCACAAGGGGATGCCTTTGCAGCGCGTAACAAATTTGCGCTTGAAATTGACTTTGTTGAGCAGCCGCCAATGTTCAAAGTGTCCGATACGCATTATGCAGCAACGTGGCTATTGCATGAAAATGCACCAAAGGTCGAGCCGCCTGAGTCAGTTAAAAAGCGGATCGAGTCAATGGATCATTCTGAGGGGGCGACGCGATAATGAGTCAGGAAAAATTACTTGAGATCAAGAATCTGAAGCAGCATTTCAAACTTGGAAGAAATAACGTCGTCAAAGCAGTAGATGGATTGACGTTTGATATTTATAAAGGAGAGACATTCGGACTTGTAGGAGAGTCAGGTTGTGGTAAATCCACAACTGGCCGCTCTATCATCCGTCTGTACAACTCCACAGATGGTGAAGTGCTTTTCAAAGGAGAAAACGTCCAAGGCAAGAAAAACAAAACTGAGTTGAAGAAATTCAACCGTCAGATGCAGATGATCTTCCAGGATCCGTATTCTTCTTTGAACCCGCGTATGACTGTTATGGATATCATTGCAGAAGGTATTGATATTCATGGCTTGGCGAAAAATGCAGAAGAAAGAAAAGCAAAAGTATATGAATTACTGGAAACAGTTGGCTTGAACAAAGAGCATGCCAACCGCTATCCGCATGAATTCAGTGGCGGTCAGCGTCAGCGTCTCGGTATCGCTCGTGCTTTGGCAGTAGACCCAGAATTCATCATTGCCGATGAGCCGATTTCAGCGCTTGATGTATCAATCCAGGCACAGGTCGTTAACTTGATGAAGCAGCTTCAAAAGGAAAAAGGACTTACTTACCTATTCATCGCCCATGATCTTTCCATGGTTAAATACATCAGTGACCGAATTGGTGTTATGTACTTCGGTAAGCTAGTTGAGCTTGCAGATGCAGAGGAGCTTTATAAAAATCCAGTGCATCCGTATACACGCTCCCTTCTTTCCGCTATTCCGCTGCCGGATCCAATCTACGAGCGCAATCGTAAACGTATCGTATATGATCCAAGCCAGCATGATACGAGCGAAGAGCCTGAATTCCGTGAAATCAGCCCAAGACATTGGGTATTGTGCACCTCGAAGGAATTTGAGGAATACAAAAAAGAAAAACAAAACACTGTTACAAACTAATGTGCAAAACCGCAGCCATTGCTGCGGTTTTTTTGTATGTTAATTTAGGTTTGCGATATGAAAAAATAGGTTAAGTAGGAAGAGGGGGTATAATCCGACATAAACTTGGTGATTTCGTCAGAGACTTGGGAAAAACGGTTTCATCTGCCAAATATCTCCCTTATAATGAAACTAACTACCAAATAGGAGATTGATAGAATGGGAAAATTCAAGAAGTCGATGATGACTGCTGCACTTGCTGTTACTGCGTTGATGCCAACGGCTGCCTTTGCAGCTAATGAAGGGGAACAATTGGAAGGAAAACAGCTTACTGCTCGCTCCTCAACTGTCGAAACATATGAAGTACCGCAAGTGATGAAACGATTTACATATTCATCAGATTTAACATTTGATTATCCCGATGCTGTCAGAGGTATTTACGTGACCGGACCTAGTGCAGGGGGAGCGAAATTCGACAGCTTAGTAAAGCTGGTGGATGAGACAGACCTCAATGCAATGGTCATTGATATCAAAGACGATCATGGTAACATTACATACACTCCTGATGAAAAGTCTCCTTATTATGATATAGCACAAAACTACATAGACGACCCGCAAAAGATGCTGGAGGAATTAGAAAAGCATAAGATTTATCCGATTGCCCGTATCGTTGTATTCAAAGATACGTTATTAGCCGAGAAGAAGCCTGAGCTTTCCTTCCGTAATGCGGACGGCAGCGTATGGAAGAATGGGCGCGGAGAGGCCTTCGTCAGCCCGTTTCAGCATGAAGTTTGGGAGTATAATGTGGAGCTGGCAAAGGAAGCCGCTATGATGGGTTTCCAGGAGATACAGTTTGATTACGTTCGTTTCCCGGAAGGGTTTGAGACGAAGGACGATGAACTGCAGTATGATCATGGTGATTATACCGATGAAAATACGGACAATGTACAGAAACGTGTGAATGCGGTAACTGATTTCGTAGCATATGCAAAAGAGGAATTATCCAACTATGATGTACAAACATCAGTTGATATATTCGGCTACGCTGCTACGTTGGAGGAAGCACCAGGGATTGGTCAGAACTTCTCCAAAATATCATCCAATGTTGATGTTATTTCCTCGATGATCTACCCAAGCCACTGGACATCGTATTTTGGATTGGATGTTCCGAATGATCACCCGTATGAGCTGACGGCTGAGTATGCGAAAGTGGAGAATGACGTGTTAGGTAAGCTTGAGAATAAACCGGTATCGAGACCTTGGATTCAGGATTTCGAAGCACCATGGGTATCTTCTAAACAGTATGGCAAGCAAGAAGTAGAAGATCAAATTCGCGCGCTAAATGAGAATGGAATCGATGAATTTCTCATTTGGAATGCAGCTAACAACTATACAGAAGGTGTCGATTTTACACCATAATCTAAAACAGCCTCTCTTTTGGGAGGCTGTTTTGTTTATGGAGGGTGTTCACGGGTATAACTAAGTTAAACTTTCGCTGAAGGAGCTGCCTTATGAATTGGTATGAGAAACTAAGCAAGTATTTTCCGATAGAAGAGATGAAGTCGAAGGAGCATATGGAATTACTGTTGAAAGAGAAGGCAGATGTATATTTCAAGGATGAGAGCGAAGAGCATGTCCTGATGTACGCAGAATTCGACCATTTTCTATTTATCGATTATGTATATGTCGCTGCTAAGACACGCGGTCAAGGTATCGGTGGCAAGTTAATTGATAAGCTGAAGAAACATGGGAAGCCGATTCTGCTGGAAGTGGAGCCACTGCAGTATGAGGATTCTGATTCCCAAAAACGTCTTCGCTTCTACGAAAAACAAGGTTTCCAGCATGCCCAGACAATTGGTTACAACCGCCGTTCCCTTGCCACTGCAGAGGAAAATCCGATGGAAATCCTATACTGGGCTCCAAATGGAGAGACAGAGGAGGAAATATTTGACGCAATGAAGGATATGTACGAGCAGATTCATACATACAAGGATAAACAACTGTATGGTGAGTCTTATCAAGCATCGAATGAAGTGCTGACATTTTCTAAGGATACGGAGAAGGATAGCATTTTTAATACGTTGAAAGAAAATCAGAAATAATTTATTAAGATGGGTTTCAAACCGTATAGGCAGGGTATATAGGAACCATAACAACGTTGCATACGTATATTTGTGTAAAAACTGTGGTATCTTCCAGGAAGCCTTTTAATAACTTGACCACTGTAGTATACTTGTACATAGAGAGATTAAATTAAAATTATTTTAAATAAAATCTTTCCATGGCAAAGAAATAGAAACATATTCTGTATTGAGGAGTGAAGTTTAATGGTAACACTTTATACCTCACCAAGTTGTACATCTTGCCGCAAAGCTAAAGCTTGGTTAGAAGAGCACGATATTCCATTCACAGAGAGGAACATCTTCTCCGAGACATTATCACTTGATGAAATCAAGGAAATCCTGCGTATGACAGAAGATGGTACAGATGAGATCATCTCTACACGCTCAAAGGTTTTCCAAAGCCTAAATATGAACTTAGATCAATTACCATTGAAGAAGTTATATAGCTTGATTCAAGAAAACCCAGGTCTATTGCGACGTCCGATCATCCTTGATGAGAAACGCTTGCAGGTAGGCTACAATGAGGATGAAATTCGCCGCTTCTTGCCAAGAACTGTGCGTACTTTCCAGTTGCGTGAAGCACAGCGTATGGTCAACTGACCTTATACAAAAAAGGACGTGGATCCATTCGGATCTGCGTCTTTTTTCTTTCCAGCTGCCTCGGATGACAAATTATCTGAAATGCGCTACAATGGACAGAATCCTTCTAAGGTCATTCGCCTTTTTTCGGCAATCTTAAGCCTTTCTGTTTTCCTTACGGGAGGATTTATCATAAAATAGAAATACACACAGAAAAAGTTAGATTGAGGGTAAGGGAATACGGGAAGTGTAAAGGCAAGAGGGCGTTTTTCACCTGCCACTTTACTGGAGGGAGAGAAAACCATGGAAATAGAAAGAATAAATGAAAATACAATCAAATTTTTTATATCTTATATAGATATTGAAGATCGCGGCTTCGATAAAGAAGATATTTGGTATAACCGTGAACGAAGTGAGCAATTGTTCTGGCAGATGATGGATGAAGTCAATTACAAAGAGGACTTCAGTGTCGATGGTCCGCTGTGGATTCAAGTGCAGGCCATGGATAAGGGATTGGAAATTGTCGTTACAAAGGCTCAGCTTTCTAAAGATGGAGAAAGCCTAGAGCTGAATGTCGATGATAAAACAATTCAATCCTCTGTAGAGGAGAAAGTCGATTCTGTCCTTGAGGAAAAATTCGGCTCACATCAGCAAGATAGTGAAGAAGAGGATGAAGAGGAATTGTCCTTCGTTATTCAATTCCGTGACTTCGAGGATGTAATCCAGCTTAGCCACTACTTCGAAGAAACGTATGGCATCGAAAACAGATTATTCCATTACAAAGACAAATATATGCTGTATGTAGAATTCGATGACACCATTCTTGGAGATGACGATCAGGAAGATGTTCTAAGTCAGATACTTGAATTCGGCTATGATTCCCAGATAACGATATATCGATTGGAAGAATACGGCAAGGTGATATTCGCTGAAGACGCACTTACCAACGTGAAGCAATACTTCCCTCGTAAATAGACATTCATTACAGAATGTCTATTTTTTTGTGCTTAAAACGACTTTTTTGATCAGTTTTTCAGTGCTGATAATTTCCTGATATATACTTACCTCATGGAGGTGATAGATATGTTGCAGGCCCAGTTAGAGGACGGCAGACTCATCCTGCTTGCTTCACATCAAAAAGAGCAAATCCATAATTTCAGAAAGCAGCGTTTTTTCTGTCCAGCCTGTAGAAAGTCAGTCATCATTCGTGCTGGCAAGAAGATTATTCCTCATTTTGCACATGAACAAATACATGACTGCGAGCTAAATAAAACAGGGGAAAGTTTATACCATATGCGAGGTAAGCTGCAGCTGTTTCATTGGTTGAAAAAGCAGGGCTATGCAGTCAGATTGGAGGAACGCGTCAAAGATTCGGCTAGACGTCCAGATTTGCTGCTGCATACCTCTAACGGAAGAGAGCTAGCTATTGAATATCAATGTGCATCTATATCGGATGAAGAGCTGATGCGACGAAATGAAGCATATGAGCGAAATGGAATTGTTCCTATATGGATTTTAGGGGGAAATCGTTTAAAACGTACTTCTACTTATATGTTTGACTTGCCGAAACGAGAACAGCGATTCCTAATGCAGCACAAGCAAAACATGCCTTTACAGCTATTATATTATTGTTCGGATACTGAAACTTTGTGTAACGTCCAGCATATTCTCCTTACGGGTAAAAAACAGACTGTTGGTCAATTCTTTTTCCGTCCTCTCCAAAGTTTATGTTTTCCACAAATATTCCAGCCCCTTCCGAAAAACCTTCTAGAGATTAATCAAGCTTGGCATAGTATCCAAGCTAGAGCGATAGCAAAGCCTCTGACATATGCTCCAGTTGCTATGAAGCGATGGGTAATGCGCTTGTATGATAACGGATTGCTGCTGCAAGATATACCGCTCTCCATTTTGCAGCCTGTTGAAACCCAATATCAAATGTCTGTACCACCTTATATTTGGCAAACTGATATGTGGCTTGAAGTATTGAATCACCTATCTGTCACGGAAAGCATATCTCTCAAACGGCTTATGTATATCTGCAGAAAATGGGAAGTAGCCACAAAGCCGTTTGCCATATCTTCCAATAAGCATCCCGTGCAGTCATACATGCAGCGTCTATGCCAGCACGGCTGGTTCGATCAAATTGATTCCGACACCTTCGTAAAGAAAAAGGGATTATCTCTATTCTGAGGGATATTCTTCGCATGATTCTATCGCTTTTATATATAATATAAGAGAGAAAATGCTTATAGTTGAAGGATTTTCCCTGCTAATTTACGAAATAGTTAGTTGGAACAGAAAAGGTAAGCAGCATTGGAGGAGGATGTTCGTGTCAAAATCAGCTAAATCTTTACCAAAAAGAAGCGAGGTACCAGTAGAAAACACTTGGAACCTAGAGAATATATTCGCGACAGATGATTTATGGGAGCAAGAGCGCAAAGCATTGGCAGAGGATGGAGATAAGATCTCTGCATTCCAAGGCAAGCTCGAAGAATCCGCAGACACTTTGTATAAGATGTTCAAGCTGCAGGATGAGCTATCTGAACGTATCGGCAAGCTTTATACATACGCTCACATGCGTTATGACCAAGATACGACGAACGGGCATTATCAGGCATTGCAATCAAAAGCGGAGCTACTGATTACGCAGATTTCAAGCAAGATGAGTTATATTGTTCCTGAATTACTCGCAATCGACGAGAGCCGCATCCAATCGTTTCTGAAAGAGAATGACGAGCTTAAAGTGTACGAGCATACTTTGAACGAAATCAGCCGTCAGCGTGCGCATGTGCTGTCTGAGAAGGAAGAGACATTACTTGCTCAAGCTTCTGAGGTGACTGATAATGGTTCTGCTACTTTCGGTATGCTTAATAACGCGGATTTGACTTTCCCAAGCATTAAGAATGAAGAAGGGGAAGAGGTAGACGTTACGCACGGTCGATATGTCACGTTTCTGGAATCGAAGGATCAACGTGTGCGCCGAGATGCATTCAAGTCCATGTATGACACATTCGGTCAATTCCGCAACACTTTTGCCTCTACACTTTCAGGTACAGTGAAGAAGAATAACTTCTATGCAAAAGTAAGGAATTATGAGTCAGCTCGTCAGTCTGCACTGGATAATAATAAAATTCCTGAACAGGTTTATGATAACCTCGTAGAAGCGGTTAATGAGCGTCTGCCATTGCTTCATCGTTATGTGGCACTCCGCAAGAAGGTGCTTGGTATTGATGACTTGCATATGTATGATCTTTACACACCGCTAGTAAAAGATGTCGACATGAATGTGTCGTATGACGAAGCGAAGGATTATGTTCTTAAGGGTCTGGAGCCATTAGGAGAGGAATATCAGTCTATCCTGAAGGAAGGCTTCGAGAATCGCTGGGTTGATGTAGAAGAGAACAAAGGCAAACGCAGTGGTGCATACTCATCGGGTGCGTATGGAACAAATCCTTATATCCTGATGAACTGGCAGGATAACGTTAATAATTTGTTCACATTGGCACACGAGTTCGGCCATTCCGTGCATAGCTATTATACACGCAAAAATCAGCCGTACCGATATGGTAATTATTCCATCTTTGTTGCAGAAGTTGCATCTACTTGTAATGAAGCTTTGCTGAATGAATATATGATTAATAACGTGGATGATGAGCAAGAGAAGCTGTATTTGCTGAATCACTTCCTGGAAGGATTCCGCGGCACTGTTTTCCGTCAGACGATGTTTGCTGAGTTTGAGCATATGATTCATAAGCATCAGCAGGACGGGGAAGTGCTTACTGCCGAGAATCTCACGTCCATGTATTATGATTTAAACAAGAAATACTTTGGTGAAGGTTTGACAATCGATGAAGAAATCGGTTTGGAATGGGCACGCATTCCACATTTCTACTACAATTACTATGTATATCAATACGCTACAGGCTACGCAGCTGCAACTGCACTTTCTGCTAAAATCCTTGATGAAGGACAGCCTGCTGTCGATAAATATGTAGGATTCCTCAAGGCTGGAAGCAGTGACTATCCAATTGAGGTGTTGAAGTCAGCTGGAGTAGATATGACGGATAAACAGACTATCCTATCTGCACTCGATGTATTCGAGGCAAAACTGGACGAAATGGAAAAACTATTACAGAAGTAAAAAGAAAACCGACGCTAACGCGTCGGTTTTTTCATGCCTTTGAAAGTTCTTTTTCTGGTAAAGAAAAAGCATGCGGCTAGTAACGATAAAAATAGCAAAGGTAATGTAATCGCCAAGGAAATGAAATGTAGCATACCGAGAATATTGAAACATAAAGCGAAAATGACCCAGGCAATCAACAGAATTCCGATTCCTTTCACCATACCACCTCCAACTATCATCACTTTATGCAGATATGGAAAAGACTAGACTAAGAGAGCTTGTGACTTTTTTGTGAAATTGTGCACATAATAGTTGCTATCTAATAATATATTATGGTACATTATATTTGTGAGAAACATCACAAACAAGTCCCCTTTGTTTGGATTATTGTTCTCCCATCCCCTCAGTAGAAGTTATACATGCAAAAAGGTCTGCCGAAAGGCAGGCCTTTTTGTTATGCTTTCCATTTTTTTAAGAACTGGTGAACAGAACTTGTGAAGCTGTCCAAATCCTCAAAATGAATACTATGGCCGCATTTATCAAATTGTTCGGCTTCTGCTTCCGGTCTTAGCAGTTTCATCTCTTCCCATACTTCTTCCGACAAGATGGGGGAGTGAGCACCGCGCATAAGCAATGTCGGACATGTGACTTTTTGATAGGTATCCGTATAATCGCCATTCAGGTAATCCTGAGATGCTTTAATACCTTGAGAGTCGAAGCATAGCCTCCAGCCGTCTTTTGCTTCATATGCACTCTCTGCGTAATATAGGAAGTGGTTTTCATTCTGTACTTGTTCAATACTGTGAGACAGAGCAGCAAGAGTATCTGCAGGCTGCTGGAACTGCAAAGCATATGTTAGTTCACCGGAAACCTTATGACCCATGTCTTCTACAATCAGTCCACTTATTCGGTTTGGATACTTGGCTGCAAATTGATAAGCAGTCACACCTGATAAAGAATGACCGAGCAGGATGATATGTTTCGTCTCGCCAATCTCATCGAGTAAAGACTCCAAATCCTGAAGGTATGATTTTCGGTCATACCCTGTCAGTTCTGTTGCATGACTGCTTCTGCCGTGTCCCCTCAGATCAGGAGCGATAATTCGCCAGCCTTTTATTCTTTCCATAAATGGTTTATAAAGAGTCGCTCGTGCAAATAAGCCATGCATTAGTACAAGGACATATTCTGACTCTACACCATTGTCCCAATAAGCTAACTGCAAGCCGTTTGAATAGAAATAATGCTGTTTCATATGTTTTGACCTCCTCTGTACATCTTTCCTAGATTCCCGATTCCAGACAATGAAAAACAGCCGCACAAAAGTACGGCTGTCTGGGATAAGTGCTGCAAAAAGTTATTCAGCTTTCGAAGTAATATTATATTTCCAGAAAGTATCGTGCTTGATTGGAATGCGTTCTACCATCTGTTTAAGCTGTAGCTTTTTCATTTCCTTTTCTGTCTGCGCATTCGTCCAATCATAAATCAATGAAATCTCCCTGCTGCCAACAAATTTATAGCTGGAAAGGAATTCTTCCACAGGCGGTTTTGCCGCTGGCTGAGGATCTCTCTGCAGCATCTGGTGCAGGACATTGACATAGACGTCGTAGCTATATATACCGGAAATCTTGATGCCGGAGTCTTCTTCGGATTCATTGAAGAAGACAATGGAAGGGGATTCGTCAATTTCCAGTTCCTTCGAAAGCTTCACATCGCATTGAAATGCTTTTTTCGCTGAAGCAGAATACATATCTTCATGAAATTCTTCCAAATCGAGTTTAGCTATTTTAGCGCATTCAATCAGGATCTCATCTGCAGTGATATCTTGCTTATTCAAAAACAGTGCTTCCTGAATAGTCCGGAGGAAACGGGTACCAGCTTTTCTTCCTTGCAGTTCCGCTGCTTTTATTGCAAGCGACGTGCGCCATGGGAAGGACACAGCATTGTTCAACAAGATATTATCTGGCTGCAGAACCGTTTTTGGGTAGCTGCACTCGCTTCGCTCACGAACGAGCGGCTGATAATCTCCTGTCAGTATCGGGCGTAAAGTGAAATATTGACCATATTCCATCGTAAGTTTCTTGAGAAAAGGCTCGAGTGACCAGCAATCTTCGCAAAGCGGATCGATAAAAACGTAAATCTCCACGGGTTTCTTCGAGGAAGGAAACAACCCGCAAAATCCGCCACAGTCATCCTCAGGCCTTTGCTGTATTGAATTAGAAGATTCCCAGCTCATATCGATTCTCCTTTCTCTTCGTCTGGTGTATTCATCATATGATGTGCGGTTAACGCAAGTCGTTCATATATTATGCTTTTATAAGGTTCCTCTATGTCAGTTTCCGTTAGGGCAGCTGCCATGCAGGAAAGCCATGCATCCTTGCGTGTAGGTGTAATTTCGAAAGGGAGGTGCCGGTATCTCAGCTTCGGGTGGCCATGCTCTTCTGTGTAGAGCGGCGGACCTCCGAGAAATTGTGTCAGGAACTGCTGTTGTTTGCGGCGGGTCTCCGTCAAATCATCCGGAAAAATCGGCTTTAAATCTGGATTCTCTGCCACGCGTCGGTAGAATGCATCTACCAGCTGCTTTAATATGGCTTGTCCGCCTATGCCATCGTACAATGTTTCAGCTTGATTCATTGATTCTTCCTTTCTTATGCAAAGAGCAATCAACATAACATCTGCCCAAGCGGGGTTGACTGTAAATTTATTTTATCAGCCACCTGCTAAGTTGGGCAACTTATCTGTTTCGGAGGCTATCATAGAAGCGCTGAATCTTGTTCGGTGTTTTTCGTTTCGCTATGTCATTTTCGGTGAGGATGGTGCTGAAAACACGCTCTCCATGTGCATAGCTCTGGGCTTCGAGTTCCAATTCATAATCAGTTACATCACTGTATTTACTTTTATCGAGGACGATGATTGTATCATTATATGGCTGCTCCCGGCGGATAGTTTCCAAAGATCCGCCATAAGTCAAAGCAGCAGCTGAAATACCCAATTCCTGCAGCTGCTTGCTGATTTCAGGACCAAGCGTAATAGAACCTTGCAGCCAGGATTTTGCTTCCTGCTCTGTCAGATAGTCATGCGTTTCCAGGAGCCCCTCACCTTGCGGCTGTTTTAGCGTAGATTGATATTGTCCGTTCTTTTCTCTGATTCGCAGTGCAGCACCATGCTGCTTCAGCTGAAAATCCTTTGTTTCAAAATAGTGGTTAACCTGCTGTATTTCAGGCACACTTTCCATATTAAACGCTATATATAATTTGTTGAATTCTGCTTTTGTCAGCAGATTCTTAAATTCGATTTCTATCTCTTGCGGCATGCTAATACCCCCTGTGCGTCCATCTGTTGTATTCCATTGTTATGCCAAGCTGCTTTTATGATACACTGAAAGCAGATATAATGCATCTGGAACAACTAGACGCTGCTGGGAAGAAAAGGGGCTATGAAAGTATGAACTGGGAAGTATTTTTAGCACCATATGTACAGGTAGTAGAAGAACTGAAAGTGAAATTAAAGGGGATGCGATCGCAATTTGAAAATGAATCACGCCATTCTCCGATTGAATTTATCACTGGTCGGGTAAAGCCAGTACGCAGTATCCTACAAAAAGCAGCTAACAAGCAGGTCACTGTCGACCTTTTGCATCAAGAAATCCAGGATATTGCCGGGCTGAGAATCGTGACACAGTTCGTCGATGATATCTATACGGTTGTGGGCATGCTAAAAGCACGAAATGACTTTACTATCGTAAATGAAATTGACTATATCGTTGAAACGAAAGAGAGCGGCTATAGGTCATATCATATGATCATTGAATACCCAGTCGAGACGATTCACGGTGAAAAGAAAGTACTGGCCGAGATCCAGATCCGAACACTTGCCATGAATTTTTGGGCTACAAATGAGCATTCGCTCAATTATAAATACGATAGCCAAATACCGGCAGAATTAAAAACAAGATTGAAAACGGCCGCAGAAGCTGCATTCCGACTGGACGAGGAGATGTCCAAAATTCGGGATGAAGTGCAGGAAGCACAGCGGATTTATCATGATCAGCAGCAAATCAAAAAGCATAAATAGGGGTGTAAGCTGGGATGAAATATACGGTTCTTTCACGGGGAGATGAGAAGTCGAATGCGATCAAGGAAACAATTGTCGAACATCTGGCGCATTTCAATTTCGAGTATGATGATAAGGAGCCGGCTCTCGCGATATCTGTCGGGGGAGACGGGACTTTCCTAGAGAATTTCCATACATATGTCCATCGTTTGGACAGTACAGCATTTATCGGCATCCATACCGGACATCTAGGATTCTACGCAGATTGGGTTCCTGAGGAATTGGAGAAACTGCTGCTGCAGATTGCCAATAAACCGTACCATATCGTGGAGTATCCTTTGCTCGATATATCCATTACCCATAAAGATGGCAGGGTGGACGAGCATCTGGCACTGAATGAATGCTCCGTCAAAACACCGGATGGTTCAGTTGTACTTGATGTTTCGATAAAGGGAGAGCATTTTGAAACATTTAGAGGAGATGGCCTTGTCATCTCCACGCCCTCGGGAAGTACGGCTTATAACAAGGCACTGAATGGAGCTATCATTCATCCTTCTTTGGCATCCATTCAAGTAACGGAGCTTGCTTCCATTAATAATCGTGTCTTCCGGACGATAGGTTCTCCGCTTATTTTGCCAAGCCATCATCCGTGTACACTAAGACCAACCTTGGATAAAAGTTTCCTGATTGCCATTGATCATATGACAGAAAATCATTCAGATATCGAGTCAATTACCTGCTCAGTCGCGAAGCAGCGCGTTCGGTTTGCACGCTTCCGTCCGTTCCCGTTCTGGAAACGAGTGCACGACTCATTCATTGCAGATAAGAGGTAAAAGCTATGAAATTAAGCTGGACCTTGCAGGAGGAAATCGTTCTTAAGGATTTCCTTAAACAGCAAGGAGTTTCTAGAAGATTATTTAAGACATTCAAGGAGGAGCCGCAGCTGGTAACACTCAATCAGCAGCCGGCGCCTCTTTGGCATATCGGTAAAAATGGTGATTGCTTAGAAGTAGAGCTTCCACAAGAGGAAGCCGGAGCTTATATGGATGCAGAGCCGCTTGAGCTGCCCATTGTTTTTGAAGACGAGCATGTACTTGTTCTTGATAAACAGCCTGGGGTGGCGGTAATTCCATCGATGAACCAGCCGTCGGGTACTATTGCGAATGGTTTGCTTTGGCATTACCGGAATCAAGGTCTTACATATACTGTACATATTCTGACAAGACTGGATCGTGATACATCGGGGCTGATGCTTGTTGCCAAACATCGCTATGCACATACACTTCTGGCTGCCGACCAAAAGCAAGGAAAAATCCAGCGATCTTATGTCGCGCTAGTGGAAGGTCGTATGACAGAATCATCAGGTACTATCAATAAACCAATCGGCAGGAAGGAAGGCTCTATTATTGAACGGGAAGTTCGATCTGATGGACAAGATGCAGTCACTCACTTCCGCCAGCAGACTAGCTTTGCTGCTCATACATTAGTTGAAATTAAGCTTGCGACCGGAAGGACTCATCAAATCCGTGTGCATATGGCATCACTTGGTCATCCACTGGCTGGTGATACACTATATGGCGGAAGTACGGATGTCATCGACCGGCAGGCCCTGCATTCACAGCAGCTACGCTTCGTTCATCCGTTTACGAAGCGCGTTTTGAACTTTCATTCATCGATTCCGGCTGACTTTTTAATCGAATGAACGGAATTTCTCTTCAACGAATGGCTGCTGGGAAGGGACGCTGTGCAAGGACTGTTCTGGAAAACGGCAGGCGGTAAGCTTGTTGCCGAACACACAGCCAGTATCGATATTGATTGTATGATGCATAACGCGGGCCTCTAGAACTGGCGTATGACCATAGATAATCCAGTCTTTCCCATGATAATGCTTAGCCCAGTCCAACCTGACTGGGCGGCCCAGTTCGTCCATTTCACCAGTCGTATCCCCATAAAGAACAAAGCTTTTTACTTTTTTCCCTTCTTTACCGATAAGAGATTCTTTGATACCTGCGTGTGCTGCAACGGCCCCGAGTTCAGGGATTTGTTTGTATAGCGGGGCTTTTTTATATAGCTGCATAAACATATTGGACAGCTTCCTGCGCTTGTTTGGCTCACAGTTTTGCAATTCTGCTACCGTCGTTTCCAATCCATGCTTCACTTGGACATTGTTGCCGAGTAAATAACGGTAAAGCTTATCGCAATGATTGCCTGGTACGTAAAATCCGAGCTCTTCTTCAACAAGGCGATAGACGAGCTCAATCACACCTAATGAATCAGGGCCGCGGTCTGTTAAATCACCAATGAAAAATGGACGGCGGTTTTCTGGGTGAATGGGCAATCTGTTACTTATGTCATATCCTAATTTGCTGAAAAGCTCCAGAAGCTCTGGCAAGCAGCCATGCACATCTCCAATAAAATCTATTTTCATTTGAATCACTCCTATATACAAAAAGGGAAAGCTTATAAAAGCTTTCCCTTTTTTAATGCGGCTTATTTCTGCGTTTCGAACATGAACGTACGCGTTCGCGAATGAATATTGAGCACGATACCAATCGCAATCATATAGGCGAGCGTGGAACTTCCTCCATAGCTGAGGAATGGCAGCGGAAGTCCGGTAATAGGTACAAGTCCTACCGACATCCCGATGTTTTGGAATATTTGATAAGTAAACATCCCGATGAACCCAGCTGATAAATAACTGCCAAATGGTTCATTGCTCTCCAGTCCTACTTGAATCATCCGATAGATGAGAATGAAGAATAGGAAGAGGACAATTGCTGATCCGATGAACCCAAATTGTTCAGCGATGGCAGAAAAGATATAATCCGTATGTCGTTCTGGAATGGAAACCTGGAAATTGGATGCACCTTTTCCAAGAAGAATTCCTGATCCAATCGCCATCAAGCCCAATCTGTACTGGTAACTGGAATCCGGATATTTTTCCGGATAAAGCCATCCAAGGAAACGACTCTCAACGTGTTTGAAAATCGTTTCTTGTAAGAAACCACCAACTTGATTCGGAAAGATAAACGACAGAATAGCAACAAATATACCGATACCAAGTACAATCCCAAGAATAGTCAATAATAGCCGCCAGCTTATTCCAGAGACTAGAATGGTTGCACCGAGGATTGCACTCAATACTAAGAAACCGCCAAGGTCTGGCTGTGACGCAACCAAAAGCATAGGTGGAAGTGCAACAGCAAACAGCTTCACAAGCAGGAGTAAATCTGTTTTATTCGTGCGGACAGTATTTTTCTCATTGTGTGACATAATGACATGCGCCAATGCGATAACAACAAACACCTTTACAAATTCAGCAGGCTGCATCGAACCGATACCTGGTAAGATGAACCAGCTTGTCGCACCATTTGCTTCATTGATGATGGCCGCTGGAAATTTGAAGAACAGCATCAAGAGCATAACTATTCCAATTCCATAGAAAATCCATACAAGCTGGCGAAGCCGGTCATAATCGAGCAGCATCATAACAGCTATGACAACAGCACCAAGTACGTACCACATAATCTGGCGCGGCATATATTGTGTTTGGGCTGCCAGACCAGATAATGTCGGCTGCAGCTCGAATAACGTGAATGAAGAGACAATACAAAGCAATATCAAGACTAATATAATTGTTAGATCTAACCGGAATTTGTTAGAGTTCATACACAAAACCTTTCTTTCGTTCCTTCCGCATCTCTAGCTGCTATAAAAGCGATTAGATTTTGCAAATGAGTGGAATATAATCTTGTTACAGTTTACAACAAAATGACGGATAAATTAAGTGAACTCTATTAAAGTTTCTTAAACCTTTCACAGAACAGCCGTTATTGCATTGACAAAGAGCAAGTTATTACTTACTATTGAGTGTTCTTGCAAGCGAGGAGGAAGACGTATGGATCATTTGGAAAACCAAGAAATCTTACTATACCAAAATAAAATCAGGGAAGCACTAGTTAACCAGCAAATTGACCAATTTCGTGCTGAATACCTAGAACTCCACCCGTATGATCAGGCGGCAGTTTTTGAGGAGCAGCCAGAAGAAATCCGAAAGCAGATTTATTCTTATCTTTCACCAGATGAAACAGCAGAAATCATGGAAAACGTTAACTGGGAGAATGCTGATCTGTATTTCACGGAGATGTACTCTCGTTATGCAGCGCAGGTACTAGCTGAGATGTCTGCTGATGATGCAGTGGATATATTAAAGGAAATGGATAAAAACAAAGTTGCTAGTTTCATCGCAATTATGGAAAAGGATTCAGCAGATGAAATCAAGCATCTTCTCCATTATGAAGATAAAACGGCCGGAAGTATCATGACGACTGAATTTGTCAGTGTCAGCGCTACAGATACGGTACGAGAAGCGATGCTGCATCTTAGAGCGGAAGCGCCAGATGCGGAAACTATCTATTATACGTACGTCGTTGACCAAGACAAGAAGCTAGTCGGAGTTATTTCTTTGCGTAATCTCATTATAGCGGAGAAAGACTGGCTCATATCCGAAGTGATGAGCGACAGGATTGTCAGTGTCGATGTCGGTGGCGATCAGGAGCATGTTGCCCAAATGATGCGAGATTATGACTTCCTGGCACTGCCGGTTGTCGATTTTCAGAACCATATACTCGGTATCATCACAGTCGATGATATCTTGGATGTTATGGAAGAAGAAGCAGATGAGGATTACAGCCGTTTAGCCGGTGTCAGTGATACAGAAAGAGGAGAGGACAGTGCCTTCGTGTCTGCTAGAAAACGCTTGCCATGGCTCGTTGTTCTTCTTTTTCTCGGTATGATTACGGCCAGCATGATCAGCCGTTTTGAAAATACACTGAGCCAAGTTGCCATACTTGCGAGCTTTATTCCGCTTATCGGCGGGATGGGGGGGAATACTGGCACCCAGGCACTAGCGGTTGCGGTCCGAGGTATGGCGACAGGAGATGTTGCCAAGCGCGGAAAGACACGGATGGTAATGAGGGAAGGGTTGACAGGTATTATCACAGGACTTAGCTGTGGTATCGTCATCACTTTAGTTGTGACTATCTGGCAGAAAGATTTCTTCCTAGGCTTACTCGTCGGATTATCCATTTTTGCAACGCTGATCATTGCAACACTTGCTGGAGCGATCATCCCGCTTCTTATGCATAAGCTAAACATTGACCCGGCTATCGCTTCAGGGCCGTTCATTACGACAATCAATGATATTATTTCTATTTTGATTTATTTTGGGCTGGCAACAGCTTTTATGGGACTGCTGACAGGTTAATGTAAAGCTAAAGAAGACTGTCTGAAGACAGTCTTCTTTCTTTTGGGGAAATTGGGCACCCTCATTTTATAACTGCATATAATGGGTAGGAATCCTAATGCAGAGGAGGACGCAGAGTGTCCAAAGAAAAGGTAAGGCACCAGCAGCCATTGCTGTTCATTGCCCAGCCGAAGCTTGATCTGCCAAAGGCAGAAATGCAGCAGGCTTATCGTACGACAAAAGGAAAAAAGAAAGAAGTTGTAACAGAAGAGGTAAAACAAGAAGCTGTTTCGCCGAAAGAAGAGAAAGCACAGGCAACCGAAAAGGTAGCTCCGTCCAATAGAAAAGTGAATTTCAAAGATTTATCGACGGCAGAAAAGATTGATTATATTTTGAATATCCCTTCTCAGATTCCCCGTATGAAATGTGAACTTGTTACAACAGAAGGCAGTTTGATTGGTATCATTTCAGATATGGAAGGAGATTCAATTCAATTTAAATCTATCCGGCGTCCGTTTAAACGGGAAGTAAAGCTTGAAGACATTCAAGACATAAAATTACTTGGTTTCTAAAAAAAAAGTTCAATCTTGAAATCAAGATTGAACTTTTTCTTGTTTTGAGAACTGGATTAAACTGTTGTGCCAGTTGTGCCAGTAAGGAATGCAGATATAGCTGGCAAAGTAGTGATGTGTGCGAATTTAGTCAGATCAACAGTGAAGCAAAGACCAGTTGCTGCCAGACCAGTAACAATCTGATCATCTATACCATCAGGAATGAGTGTGATATCAGCTGGGCTGCGAAGCAGTTCCAATACAGCAGCGTCATCATCGTATACTGCTTTCACACGGAAGTAGTAGCTTGCAGCTACCGGGCCAAGTGTTCCTGGAGTTGCTCCAGGAGCTACACCGTACCCGCGGAAGATACCTCCAAGGTCGTTATAAAGGCAGATTGGTACTGTATCGAAACCAGCAGATCCTCCGAAGTTACCAAGAAGATCATTAATGGATTGTTCCGCACTTGTTGCACAGCATTCGCTGGAAATATCTCTTTGTGCATTAGCGATTTCTCTGACGATATCCACAACGATTGATGAACTTTCACGCCTTGCGTTACTCATGATTTTACCCCTCTCGAAATGATAAAGTAATGACGTTTCGTCTTTAATAAGATATGAGGGGGCATCTGTTATGTGTGGGCACTTAACCGCATAATGCAAGAAGTTGGTAGGTATTTGTTTGTGAAGAAAAAACACAGGATTAGGCGTAGATAGCACACCTTATCCTAATGGGTTACATAAACTATCAAGACTTGAGTCCAAGGAAAAAGGAGTGAAAGACATGTCAGAGGAAAAAAAGATCATCCATGTGAAAAATCTCATCATCAAAGCAGACAAAGTAGTGTTGGATGCAGACGATATACACAAAGATAAGCACGATCATGACGATAAAAAACACGATCATGATAAAAAGCATGATCATAAACAAGACTATGATCTGTTCTTTGGTTCCCGCCGGAAAAAAGATGATGATAAACACGATCATGATGATAAACATGATGATAAAAAACATGATGATAAACACGATCATGATGATAAAAAGCATGATCGTAACTTTGATTTTGATCCGATTTTCGGTTTCCGCCGGAAGAAAGATGATGATCATGATGATAAAAAGAAAGAAGACGATGATGACAAAAGACGCCGGAATTTCTGGTTCTGATAAAAGCAGCCTAGGCTGCTTTTTTTATATGGTTAGACAAGGAGTGAAGAGGGAAAAAGAAGAATAAGTTATAAAGAGGAGGAGATTGCATGAGTTGGACAGTGCCAGTTTCATCTTATCAATATATGGATTATCAAAATAGGATCAACAGCCCTAAAAGCGATCGTTATGTAATTGAAAGAACGAATCCTGTTATGTCCCATAAAACGAAGGATACGTTTGAACAGCGCGTTCAGGATCGACTTGACTACCAAGCTGCCATGCCTCGTCAAAAGCGTAATCAAACAATCAAAGAGACACAATTTGACGGGCAGACTTATAGCTTGTTAACCGGTAAAGGGCGTTATATTAACACGGTCTGTTAATTATATGCTCTGGTAAATAGTCCATCAGTGGGTGTCCATTCCGCATATGCTACTTCGGAAACACTGCCAAAGCCTTGCTTTTTTAATTCCTGCTGCAACCATTCCAATGTCTGACCGCTATTAATGATGTTATCCTTAATTATTTCACCATCCAATATGAAGGAAACAGGGAGCGGGTTAGGCTGTTCTTTCAAATCGAGATCATTTCGTGTAGGATTTTGGTAGGCGCTTTTCTTTAAAACGCTTAAACTGCCATCTGCTTCAATTATGGCATAATCGACTTCAGCTAGTGAGAAAATGCTATTGGTCCTCAACTGGTGCATAAGCTGATTAAAATCCATTTTATTGGCTTTCATATCCTCATACCGGAGCTCGCCTTTGGAAATGATTACAGTTGGTTTTCCCTCCAAAAAACCACGGGTGCCTTTGAAGCGCTGGGTGGTTTTCTCAATAATCACCATTAGTAAGCCCCAAGTGATGATTGCAACAGCAATATGAGGAATACCAGCTTCTGTATCGAAAATAGCATTACCAAACAATTCACCAACTGCAATTGCAGCGATGAAGTCAAATGCGGTAATTTGATTCATTTGGGTTTTTCCGAGCACCTTCGTCAATATAAACAGGCCAAAAAAGCCGAATATTACTTCTACGATGATATGTCCATATTCTCCCACGTGCAACACACCCCTTCTAAGAGAAAGCTTGCCCAAAGGAAACGTGACTATACAAAAAAAGAGACCTCCAAAAGGAAGTCTCACAGCTGTTTTGTCATTGTTTTATGCGGAATACCAGCATCCATGAATTCATCTGAAACGACTGTATAACCTAATCGTTCGTAGAAAGGGATTGCCTGAGTCTGCGCGTTCAATTTCGCTTTCTGCATACCGCGTTTTTTTGCTTCTTCCTCCATGACCCACATTAGGTCATTTCCGTAATGTTTGCCTCGGAATTCTTTCAGGATGCAAATGCGTTCCATCTTGGAATACTCATCGACCAAACGCATTCTTGCAGCCGCTCCCGGAGTTCCATCCTCGTATCCAACGAAGTGAATACTCTCATTTTCCAGTTCATCGATTTCAAGATCTGCCGGTACTTTTTGTTCTTCAACGAAGACTAATGTTCTTACCTGAAAAGCATCTTGCTGTTGGATACTGTTTTCTGCTACCGTTATTTCCATGTTTATTCCTCACCTAATGTAAAAGTTTCTTTCACAATCCATTTCCCGTCTTCTTGTTCCTGAAGCAAATGAAACTGTGTGGCTTGTTCTTCATATTGAAATTGCTTTAGCTTGAGCGTTCCGTGCAAATCAGCATATTCCCCATTCGAAAGGTCTTGCGCAATCGTGATATGCGGAATAAAAGCATATGCTTTTTCACCTTCAAAGAAACCATGATACAACTTTTCGTGCAGTGTTTTTAATTCCTCAGAAGGCGTCACCTTGAAATAGAGTGTATTATGAGCAGGTGCAAACGTACTTACTTTCTCAATGTGATAAGAGAAAGGAGCTGTTTCGCGTGCGATTCGTTTCAGCTCACTTACAGCGTCGATAAGATCATCTTCTTCATTCAATGGGAATGGCTGTCTTACCTTCATATGCGGTTTGATTAGTGCGTAAGCAGAGTCGTATCGTTTGCGGTACGAATTGGCTTCTTGCTGCACTTGCTCAGATGGAAAAATTGCTACAGTGTAGTTCATCTCAATACCTCCAAATAAGAATGAATAGCATGCGTATCGTTTGCTTTATGCGTCTTATTATACCAGAGATAGTGCCTGCTGTATGCGTCCGAAGGTTCAGCCGAATACGTCAGTCAGTACCTGCTTCATATCACGCTGCCAATATTTCCATGTATGTTCCGCATCCTCCAGTTCCCGATACGTATAATCAACAGCCTTTGTGCGGAAATATTCTTGCAAGCTGCGATTCGGCTCCACAAAGTCCATCTCTTTTCCGAAGCTAGTAGGAACCTTCGTTTCTTTTGTTCCAATCGTATGATAAATGGACAAACTATCTAGCTGCTTTGCATCTCTTACTTCCCGCATGACAGCGTCATCGACTAATGGAGATTGCATCACAACGCCGCCAAATGTATGCGGGAAGCGAAGGGCAGCAACAAGGGAGAGGGTACCAGCCAGAGAATCGCCCATTAATGTCCTTGCAGCTCCCATATGTAACGTGGGTAAATCATCCTCCAGAACCGGCAGTGCTTCATGCAGAAGGAACTGCAGAAAAGCTTCATGTTTCTTTCCATCAGGATAGTATTTATCTATCCGGTCGTAACGGTCCCGATAATGAATGCCTGCGAAAACCGTATTCTGAATCTGCCCGTCACTATGCAGCTGATCGCTTAATGTCGCGATACGCCCCATTTGGAAATAATCGTTGCCATCCTGCATGATGCATAGCTGGTACTTATATAAAGGAGAAAAGGACTCCGGCTTATACCAGCGTACTTCTAAGCTCTCATCTAAATAGATACTGTCTATAATGGCGCTTTCCATCTTACCATTTCGTTTCATCTGATAAACCTCGCTTTATGAAAGGGTTGTGATGTCATTTTACCATGAATGATAGGAAGAGTAAGAATAATACAGGTTGTCAGCGAAAACCTTACAACTTAATAACTGCATTACTTAATTTTCGACTCCATAGAAAAAAGGATCTGTTTCAATTAATCGAAATAGATCCTTTCGTGTTATATCTAGTCTTATGATATGGAATCAATCTTTTTTTCCATGACTGCAAAGTAATTTCCTTCATAATCTGCAAAATTGAATACTCTTCCAGAAGGCATTGTAACTATTTCTCCGACTGTAAGATGATCAGTTAGTAAAACATTGTGCAATTTATCGAGATTACCTGTGAAAAACATCAAAGAGGGAGTAGCTAGATTTAGTTCAGGCTCCATTTTGGAGATGAATGCTTTGTTGTGAAGAATGATACTTGTTTCTGCACCATTTGAAGGTGCGATTTCAATCCATCTCATACCCTGACCATCGTCTTCTTGTGAAAGCACTTGAAATCCCAGTTTTTCTGTCCAAAAATGGACCGCCTGATCCTGATCGTTTACATACAGCATAATTTGACCGACAGAATTAATCATTTAATTTCTCCTTCTGAATGTATTTGGTTATTACAATTCAACAATGTCGTGGATTTACCTGTAAGAAAAAGTTCAATTCTTGTAAAAAGAAATAGGTCACACAGCGTAGCGTGTGACCTAAGTAAAGGAGAGAAGGCTAAGTTCAAGACGTGATCATCGCTCGATAACGTCGCAGCAACCCATATCTTGGGGAGAACACCCATGTCAGCAGAAATAAAATACCTCCCGCAGCACTCATCGAGCCGGATATGGAAGCATCCAGCCACAAGGCACCATAATAACCGAAGATGGCACTAGCTGCGCCAAACAAGCAACTGTAAAGCAGCATTACCGATAGTCGATCGGTCAGAAGGTAAGCACAGGTCCCGGGCACGACTAGCATACTGACAACAAGGACGGCCCCAACAGCATCAAAGGAGCCGACAGCCGTAATGGATACAAGACCCATCAACAAATAATGGATCAAGGCAACCGGAAGGCCAAGCGTTACCGCCAGCGCGGCATCAAAACTAGTAAGCTTTAATTCTTTGTAGAACATGAGAATGACGAGCAATGCGAATATTGTGATACATAGGAGCATTCCTGTTGCTTTCGGTATTTCAATTCCAAAGACAGTGTACGTATTCCATGGAATAAAGGCGATTTCTCCCATTAATGCGTGCTCCACATCGAGATGGACATCTCTGGCGAAAAGCGAAATAAGTATAACCCCGATGGCAAAGAAAGTCGTAAACACAATACCGATACTGGCATCTTCTTGAACACCCGAATTATGGAGTGATTGGATGGCGAATGTCGTCACCAATCCGATTACGGTTGCGCCAATCAGCATATAGATGCCGTTCAAACTGTTTGCGACAAGAAATGCGAGTACGATACCAAGCAAAACGCTATGACTGATCGCATCAGCGAGCATTGTCATTCGCCGAACAATTAAGAAACAACCGACCATACCACAGCTGATTCCGACTAAACAAGCAGTCAACAAAATCCAGCCCTCATACGTCATATGCTTTCCTCCTTCAGGCGTACACGATGTGCCATCAGCTTTTGAATAAGACCGCGCTTTGGTCCGATAGTGAAGGAGACAATAAAACAGCCAGCAGCCGTGACAACGATGAGCGGACCGGTCGCCAAACCGGTACTGATTGTACTGATCAACGCACCAACTATCCCGGAACATGCCCCAATAGATCCAGCGATGAGAATCAATCCGCCAGCAGCGCCGGCCATTGTATAAACATCGTTTCGGGTCATCGCTGCAGCCTGCCCGAAGATGAAGTGGTCGAGTCCGCTTTTATTTCCTCCTGCCTGCTGCGTGATTCTGCTCAGCAAAACAATTCCTGTACCGAAAAAGACGCTTAATATGAGGCAGATGGCAGCATCTTTTTTAATCCTCGTCGTTGTAGTGATGAGCTGGATGAGATAGGTTGCCAGCAGTCCGGTTGCAGTTGCGCCGAGCAGCAGGACAAGCAGCTGTTTCTCACCAATAAGGAGATAAGCTATACATATGCCCGGCAGTGCTGCGTGAGCAACAGCGTCACCAATAAGACTCTGTTTTTTTAAGAGAGCAAAGCTTCCAAGCACGCCACTGGCAATCCCAAGCAGCATTGTGCTCAGCACAACCCATTGCGTATTCGGCTGATGCAGCAGTGCATTCCACATATCCTGGATCATGACATAACTCGCTTATCGCCATTTGTTGAGAAGAAAGCCAACGCACCGCCATAGGTTTTTTGCAGCAAATCTTTTGTGAATACTTGCTCGGTGGGTCCGTTAGCTATCACAGTGCGATTTAATAGAAGTGTGTGATCGAAGTATTCCGGAACTGTTTGTAAATCGTGATGCACGACAATGACCGTTTTGCCTTTTTGCTTTAATTCCCGTAACAGATCGATAATCGCTTTTTCTGTTTTAGCATCTACTCCGACGAAGGGCTCATCCATGAAATATACTTCTGCATCCTGCACCAATGCGCGTGCTAAAAAGACACGCTGCTGCTGTCCGCCGGAAAGCTGGCGGATTTGCCTATCTGCATAATCCGCCATGCCGAGTTTGTGCAAAGCCTCTTTCGCAAGCGCAATATCTTGCTTTGAAGGCCGTTTGAACCAGCCGATATGTCCATACCGACCCATCAGAATGACATCAAGCGCATTCGTTGGAAAGTCCCAATCAACTGATCCCCGCTGTGGTACATATCCAACATTCCGATTTTTTGGGCTGTAAGGCTTTCCGAGAATGGAGATTTGTCCTGATGAACGCTTCAGCATTCCGAGAATTGCTTTAATTAATGTCGATTTTCCTGCGCCATTTGGTCCGACGATGGCTGTAAGGCTTCCTTTAGGTATAGAGAGTTCCACTTGATCGAGAACAGCTTTTCTATCATATGCAACTTGCAAATCCTTTACATTCAAAGCTTCCATTCGTCATCCTCCTATTTCAAAGCGTCAACAATCGTGTCTACATTATGACGATACATGCCGATATACGTGCCTTCTTCCGTGCCTTCCTCACCCATAGCATCAGAATAAAGTTCGCCGCCAATTTTAACTTCGTGTCCAGCTTCCTTGGCTCCATCAATCGCAGCATTGATTGACTTCTCCGACACACTCGACTCGACGAATAAAGCACCAATTTTACGTTCAGTCAGCGTATCAACCAGTCTTTGGATATCAGCCAGACCGAATTCGGAGTCAGTAGACAACCCCTGCAGTCCCATCACATCCATGTCATATGCCTCACCAAAATATTGAAAAGCATCATGCGCTGTAATAAGAACCCGCTGTTCTTCTGGAATGGAAGCTATCTGTTCTTCGGCATAAGCCTTTAGCTCATCCAGTTCCTTTAAATAAGCTGCTTCGTTATTTTCATAGTCTGCTTTATTATCAGGATCTTCTTCGATGAATGTGTCTGTAATACTGCCAATTGCATCCTTCCAGATTGCAACGTCAAACCAGATATGAGGATCAGATAAAGAGTTATCCTCCGCATCAGTAAGCAGACCCGAGCCGTCGATTTTCTCCCCGATTGCTACTGTAGGAGTACTATCCTGCATATTTTCGAACACTTCCAACATCTGACCTTCCAGATGAAGCCCGTTATAAAGAATGACATCGGCATCTTGAAGCTTTTGCATATCGCTTTGCGTTGCTTTGTACAAATGCGGGTCAATTCCTGGACCCATTAGACTTTCAACCTCCACATGTTCGCCGCCAATCTGTTCAGCAGCATCGGCAATTTGAGCAATAGTCGTCGTCACCTGCAATTTGTTTTCCTCAGAACTAGAAGCAGAATCGGAAGCACCACAACCAGCAAGTAAGAAGACAGCAAACAAAGAGGAAACAAAGTAAAACAGCTTTTTCATACAAAACACTCCTTTTCAGTAAATTCAATCCTTTAGGCGTGCGCACTTATTTTGCCTTAGTGCAAAATTATATTATGTACATGGGAAAGTCAAGTGCATGTTTGCAAAAAATAATCAATTAAGAAAATAAATTTACCTAGGGCAAAAAACGACATCTGCTGCATGGAATTTATGGTAATATGGTGGGAAGGGGATGGTATCAATGGAGCGGATGAGAGGAATCATGCAAGTATTGAGACTTGCTGAAAAGCTCAAATTTGAGATGCGACACAGCTGGCTGTCTAACGGCAGACAAGAAAGTGTAGCAGAACATACGTGGCGTGTAGGTCTGATGGCAGTGCTTATTGAACCATACATAGAAGAAAAATTAGACATGGCAAAATTATTGAAGATGATTATGATTCACGATTTAGTGGAAGCAGAGGCAAAGGATGTTCCTGCTTTTGATACGTTGTTTGATACGGAAAGAAAAGAACAAAAGCAGCTGGCAGAACAAACAGCTATGGAAAACATTAAAGCAATGCTTAAAGAAGAGCCAGGGAAGGAACTGCAGGAGCTTTGGCTGGAATTTGAAGCAAAGAAAACATTCGAAGCAAAAGTTGCCAACGCTTTAGATAAGCTTGAAGCACAGCTACAGCATAATGAAGCATCGATTGATACATGGCTTGAGGTTGAAAGAGAAATGGTATATTTGCTGAAACCTCATACGGAATTCCATCCGGTACTGGAGGACCTACGGAAAATGATCGTTACCGAAGCAGAAGAAAAATTGAAAGAGAAAGATTCTGTACAAAGCGCGGGATTTTCGGAATGATTAAAGGGATCAGCCATATCACTTTTGTTGTAAGAAATCTGGATCGTACTGCTGCTTTTTTTAAAGAGATTTTAGATGCAGAAGAAGTATACGACAGCGGAAGTGAACGCCATTCTTTATATCCGGAAAAGTTTTTCTTGATAGGCGGTCAATGGATTGCTGTCATGCAAGCAGATGAGGTTGTGAACCGGACATATCATCACGTCGCTTTTAATGTAAAGGCAACGGATCTCAACAAGTATAGAGATCGAATAGAGAAGGCGGGCCTAGAATTAAGACATCCCCGCTCTAGGGTTTCCGGAGAAGGGGAATCCATTTATTTCTACGACTTTGACAATAACTTGTTCGAATTGTATGCGGGCACGCTGGATGAGCGATTAAAAGCATATAAAAAAGGATGAAGCTTTAGCTAAGCTTCATCCTTTTTCTGTTCTTCTAAATAAGGCAATATGATTGATTCAAATGTTTCCGGATTAGTAACAATTCGGTTCAAATAATAAGCGTCATCTTTTACAGTAATTGATTGCGGCGCAAGAATAGCTGCTTGTTCGAAGCCGGCGTCTTTGACAACTTGAGCAACCTTGTCATTCGTATTTCCATAGGGATAGGCGAAGGTGATAGGATCAATATCTAAATGTTTCTCAATCGCAGTTTTACTTTTCTCTAAATCTTTTGCGAAGGCATCTAGATTATTATCATTCAGAAACAGTGGTTTGTCTGCTTCAAGTCTGTGCATATCGTATGTATGCGACCCGATTGTTGCAAGTCCACTGTCGACCATTTTCTGTATCTGCGGCCAAGTAGCCATCTGCAGATTCTGAAAGTCTTTCTCTCCAACATGTCCAGCGATCACATAAAGAGTAAAAGATACTTTCTCTTTTTCCAGAATCGGAAAAGCATTTTCATACACAGTCCGATCAATATCATCAAAGTTAATCCACACGCAACGATCCGGAAAAGATCCTTTTTTCTGGTAGCGATCGATGTCTTCTGGTGTAACAAAGGTAACGTCCATACTTTTAAGCTTTTGAAGTTGCGCCTCGAAATCATTGGTATAGACACTATATCGTGTCAGCTCATCCGACCGAGTGAAGAATGAGACAGTCTTATTAAAGATTGTCGGGCGTCTTACTCTATGATAATTCAATCCTAGGCAGCCATCTTGATTCAAAGCATGATCAATCTTTGTCTCTTCGGCTACGTCAGCCTCAAACAAGTGAATAGCACGAAAAGTAATCAACCCTAGTATTATTACACCAAGTAGGATTAAAAGAATTCTTCTCATTTTTCTAAATCTCGTACCGGATTCTTCTCAAACTCAATATAATTGCTCGTTTGCAGTTTCTTAATTGTTTCTGCTGGAATGAGTTCCAGCTTCTCCAAGTCATCTACTGTAGCTGGCATTGGAGACTTGCGTCGCGTCTTGCTTCCAAAACGTTTCTTATTGTACGTTCTCCAGAATAAGAAGTAGAGAAGGAAGAACAAAAAAATACACACGCCAATCAGCATGAACGTCCGAACCTCGGCATTTGAAGTCTTGAAAGCAATTTTCAATATGCCGCTGTACCGATCATTTGTATCGAATAAAGCAGAGGCGAAAAACCAAACGACAAACAGACTATAAATCCAGATAAGCAGTGTGAATAGCAGGCTCACAATGAACCGCGGTAAAGACTGCTTTTCGAGAATAATCACTTGTTCCTGCTTATCCCGCGGTCTGGGCTTTTCCATGTCGCATAGCCTCCTTTATAACGTGATGCAATGGCACGAGGAAACGCACTCATAACGACACCTGTATTAACGATCCAATAAATAGCAGGATACCAGGATGCCCAAAGGTAAAACCGTTTCACTTTGTCATACTTCGAATCAATGTGCAAAGAAATGAAGAGTTGGATTAGACTCATAAACACAAGGGCGAAGGAAGTAAAAGTGATCCAGATGAGCATTTGCTGGAAAGTCTCTGCAGTTAGCAGAAGTGATACGGTCACAAACAACCAAGCGAATGCCCAAATCGTACTGATCCATTGTTCTAAGTAAACAACCCAAATACGGCGCTGATTCCAGCGGAACAGCACACGCCAGTGGCGCAGCATAACTTCCTGTCCGCCTTGTGCCCAGCGGACGCGCTGCTTCCAAATTCCTTTCAAACTCTCCGGGACAAGCATCCAGCATAGTGCCCGCGGCTCATAGCGAATATCCCAAAAGCGCTGCTGCAGCTTCCAGCTGACAGCGATATCTTCGGTGATCATATCACGATCCCATAAACCTACATCTAAAAGAGCTCGCTTACGAAACGCAACGACAACTCCTGAAACCGTCATAACTTTTCCGAGAATCCGCTGCGTCCGCTTGATTGCTCCAATAATAGAGGAGTACTCTACAAGCTGCATCCGGCTAAGCAGTGTATTTCGATTCCGTATGCGCGGGTTCCCGGTAACGGCTCCAAGACGCTCCCCCTTATGAAGGAAATGATGAATCAAATAATATGGCGCATCATTATCAAGAATCGCATCTGAATCCAAGCAAAGCAGAAACTCACCTCTGGCTGCATGCGCGCCGAGATGAAGAGCATTCGCTTTTCCGCGGTTTTCATACGACTGAATAACTCGGATGCTCGGATGTTTTTTACTCAGCATTTTCAGGATGGCTGCCGTATTATCCTTGCTGCCATCATTAATCAAAATGATCTCTTTCTTCGGATAATCCAAACCTAGTAAATTATCTAAAGTCTCTTCAATTGTATCTTCCTCATTATAACAAGGAACCAAAAAACTGATCAGCGGCCAATCAACCTTATCAAAATCAATTTTTGGGTCTTTATCACGAAACCATATATAGACAAGCGTACCAGCAATCCAAAACAGCGACATGACAAATGGGTACCAAAAAACAAAACTGGCAATGCCGTTTAGCCCTGGTACGAATATATTATCGAACATGTACTTGCCCACCTTCACGTATTACGCAACTGCGCTATCAAAGTATAATAGATTGCCACATAAAAAGCACGAATAATTTGTATATATATGTAAAATAAAGTAAAAAAACGAGGAATTTTGAGCTGCCTAGAAGCAGTAGTCTTTGGTCAATTCTATTATCATATTGGAGATACTTTATAAAACCCCAAGGCAAGGGGGATGGATATAAGTAAGATAAATCCAGGTTTTTACACTTTAAAATTTATCTACTTTTCTGTATTTGCTATATTCAATTCTATATGTTATGATGAATTTAGTTATTTTTGTTCGGTGTAAAATTTGCAAGAAGCATTTTATCTTGAGATAGTATGTTTGAACAAGGGTAGTAATATATTTGTGGGCAACCCACAACAGGAGGCAATATCATGGAACAAGGTACAGTAAAATGGTTTAACGCAGACAAAGGTTTCGGTTTCATCGAAGTTGAAGGCGGAGAAGATGTATTCGTACATTTCAGCGCTATCCAAGGCGAAGGCTTCAAATCTTTAGACGAAGGTCAAAAAGTTACTTTCGATATCGAACAAGGTCAACGCGGAGCACAAGCTGCTAACGTTAACAAAATCTAATTTAGTTAAAAAGACTCCTTCGGGAGTCTTTTTTTCTTTTTTAATATACCTAATAGTGGTGTATTGATGACTTGGTATAGACTGCAAAGGGTATTTTTAAGGCAAAAACAAAACCGATCAACAGTTGTTGATCGGTTTTTCTATTTAAGGGTGTGTGATTTCTACAACATCATTTTTAGGAGTTATATATTCTACTCCCATCGATAAATCACCATTTCCGCGTTGTATTTTAGCATATTCAAACGTGTTGTCATCTTTCACTACAACTAAGAGCTCTACGTCATCCATTAATGCCATACCAACTGGATCATGAAACTTTAATCCCAATATATCTTTCATATCTGCTTCCTCAGTATAAGGATGAAACATATAAGCTCGTTCCCAATCGTATGTTATTAAATCTCCGATATCAATAGTCTTGCTATTGTCTTCCTTTATTAGCTTATTTAAGCTTTCTTCCAATTCTTTATCGTGTTTAACTGATAAATAAGGTACAGCGAAGTATACTAGAATTCCTACTATAGCTAAAACACAAAAGATTATAATTATTACTTTTTTCTTAATGATAAAAATCGACCTCATTGTTAGCATTTATTTCCTATTATAATCTAATGCCCTACATAAGTACATTTTTTCCAATAATAGAAAATAGGCAGAAGGTCATCAGATTATTACTGGTGAGCTTCTGCCTTGGAGTTCAATCATTTCTTTTTATTTATCCACACTTAATTTTTTCGTTTGTGTACTTCTGCCATCAGAATCATTTTTCTTTCTCAAGAAGAAAGCTAAAATCAAACCAATTGCTGATAAGATAACTGCTGCAATAAATGCAGCACCCATACCAGTCACCTGTGCATCAGCGGGATTAGTGAAGTCACCATACTTAATCGTATTGGTCATAATAGTAATCAAAATGGCTGTACCAATTGAACCGCCGACTTGCCGGAATGTATTGTTCATTGCCGTCGCGTGCGGAATTAAGTGGTTTGGAAGTGCGTTGATTCCAGCTGTCGTTAACGGCATCATGACAAGGGCTGTACCAGCCATACGCAATGCGTAGATAACAATAATGAACGTAAGGGATGTATCCAATTCCATGAAAGCGAACGGAACAGTTGTCACAGTCATCAGAAGGAACCCGACGATGGCCAGCAGTTTCGCCCCAATTTTATCAAAGATAATCCCAACGAATGGAGACAGAACACCCATCACGATCGCGCCAGGCAGCAGCATCAATCCGGAATGGAATGCACTGACATCACGAAGGTTCTGCGTATACAATGGCAGGATAGTTTCTGTCCCAATCATCAAACCGAAGACTAGCATCCCCATTATGGTTGTGATCGTAAAAGTGAAGTTCTTGAACACCCGGAACTCCAGCAACGGTTTTTCCAGCTGCAGCTGTCTGACGATGAACAAGATCAATGACAATGCACCTACGCCAAGTGTGCCCATTACTTCCCAATTCACCCAGCCATTCGTACCGGCAGAACTGAATCCATAAAGGATACCACCGAAACCAATAGATGAGTAAACGACAGAAAGCACGTCGATTTTGGATTCCTTTAAAGTAGTTACATTCTTCAGGATAAAAATCGCCAAAATTAAATCAATGACGGCAATTGGCAATACGATATAGAACAGGTAATGCCAAGAGAAACTATCTACGATCCAGCCACTTAGCGTAGGGCCGATAGCTGGAGCGAACGCGATAACTAGCCCAAACATCCCCATTGCTGTCCCACGTTTTTCCGGCGGGAAGATGGTCAGGAAGACAGTTTGCATGAGCGGCATCATAATACCAGCACCGATTGCCTGAATGATACGGGCAATTAGTAAGAGGCTAAATGATGGTGCAACTGCCGCAATTAGTGTCCCGATGCTGAATGTAATCATGGCGAACAGAAATAGTCTTCGTGTGGAATATTTCTCTATTAAAAATGCTGTTATCGGAATGAGTATCCCGTTTGTCAGCATAAAAGCAGTAGTTAGCCACTGGCCTTGATCTGCGGTTATATCAAAATCTTGCATGATATGGGGCAGCGCCGTAACCAACAATGTCTGGTTTAAAATTGTCACGAATGCACCGATGATGAAAATCGTGACCGTTGCTTTTCGATTAATCTGAGCGGTCTGATTCGCCATTTGTATTCCTCCTCATAACAGTAGCCGAATTGCTCGGATACTTTCTTTCAAAGTATTGTGTTGATCTAAGTAAGTTAGCAGCGCTTCAATCAAATAGGAAGCGGGCTCAGTTTTAAGTAATTCTTTCTCCAAATGATCAACAGCTTCTGTCAACGAACTGTCCTGTAAGTCGGTTACAGTTATTCCGCGTATTTGCTGTAAAATTGTATGCAGTAATTCTTCTTTACCAGGAGCATCTGGCAAATCAGCATGAAAATGCAACTGGATATGCTGCTCATTAAGAAGTGGAGGACGTGTCAACTTGTCTTTAACTATTGCATCCATTACTAGCTTCAATTCATGTGCAACATCTGCAGGATCTCGTAGAATTGCACCATCTGCCATCATTTTTAAATAAGGGTTTAGCAACCCTAACAGATTGAGCGTCATATCCCATTTGAATGGCTCCACTTTTTCTCCATAAAGATTCAGCAGCATATCCTGATGCCACTTGATTAGAATAGCGCGAACATTGTTCATATGCCGCTGCAGCTCAGACGATTCCTTAAAAGGAGGGGAAAACATCAGCATTTGAATGAGATGTTTGTTTTCTTTAAAAGAATCAATCTCCATCACAATCTTCCGCTCAAATCGTGCCGCAGGGGATAAGCTCTTGTCAGCCTCTATCAAAGCGGCCTTATTTGTCAGCTGCTGATGATTGTATTGAATAAGCTCATTCAGCAAAGCTTCCTTAGAATCGAACAACTTATATATAGAAGCCTTCGATATTTTACAAGCCTCCGCAATCGACTGCATAGATACTTGCTGGAAGCCGAACTCTGCAAACTTATGCTTTGCAGCAAGTATAATTTCTGTTTTACGATCCATCACATCACCTCACTTAAAACTCATGGGTTTTATAAAAACCAACAGGTTATCTTTGGTACTATACGCTCCTTATAATAGGAAGTCAATTTATGTGTTTTAGATTACCCGAATTAACATTTCCTAAAAGCGTTGACAAGCCTATATATCTTTTATAAAATAATACAAGACGTTACATTACATATCGATTCCGTAGCTCAGTTGGGAGAGCATTACCTTGACAGGGTAGGGGTCGCTGGTTCGAGTCCAGTCGGAATCACTAACTTAAAAAGGCTTGAAACCCTTGGTACATAAGGGTTCAAGCCTTTTTTTATGCTTGTTAGCTGAAATTAACTGGCATAGATTGAAATGCTAACATTTTGCTAACGAAAAATTCGTACAATGTACGAAGACCAGTTGGGAATGAGGTAGTTACTGCGCGTAATTGGGTTAGAGAAGATGTCTATCAAATAATAAGTGTAGGTAGCAGTATATTAAATATCAATTAGAAGTACTAATCACTAATATTAGGTCAGGAACTCTATGAATCCCCTAGGGAAAATTTTATATAGATATATTAACTTATCCGTCTTGGAATTTAGAATATCAATATATAATTAGACTTTTAGAGTGTTAGAGTGATTGGTATGAAACTTATGGGAGAGTTCTAAAATGAAGAAGAAAATAAACTATTTAGTCTTACTTTTAACAATTATCTTTATGGTTGGTTGTACCAATGTAGAAGATGCAGCCACTACCGATAAAGAAACAGTTTCTAAAGTAGTAGCAGCAGAGAATCCAGATACAAAAAGTGAAAAGGAGGAAGCTGTTGCGGAGGTTGGGGAGGAACCAGAAGGAGAGGAGTCTGATGTAGAGGAAACCGCAACCGGAGCAAATAAAGAAGAGTTTCCGGGATACGATATTCTTGAAGTCGATGGTGGTAATTTGTCTGGCTATCGTCAACCGAACGTGGTCGTTGATATTGGTTTTGGGGAACGTGAATATTGGGCGTTTACTAACGAGCACGGGCAATTGGTACGTGTAATTGCTGAGGAAATTATTTTACAAGATGACAGTACCGAACCTGTAACATCGTCTGGTAGATACTATTCTGATGAGGCAAAGGTTCCTGGTGTCGAAAGTGATATTTTAGATGAAGGACATGTCATTGCTGATTCTCTCGGAGGGGTCTCGAATGCTTATAATATCACTCCTCAAGAAAGTACGCTCAATCGACATGGTGATCAAGCGTATATGGAAAAAAGTATTCGTGATGCAGGTGGAGCCACTAATTTTGAAGCCATTATCACCTATCCGGATACGGAAACGCAGATTCCTTCAAGTTATAAGTATACATATACTTTAATGGGTAACGAGATCGTTGATACATTTGACAATGTGAACCCTGATGAAGTAAACGAATCACTGGGACTAACCGGAAATAAGGACTCCGATTCCGAATCAGCAAGTTCCTCCACAAATGAAGGGGATCTTTCTAGTGTTGATACAAACGGTAATGGACAGGTTACAATCGCAGAAGCAAAAGCAGCAGGGTTCAGTATGCCAATAACGAGTGATCATTGGTTGTACAAGTGTATGAAAGATAATGATAACGACGGTATGGTTGGCGAGTAAGCAGCTAGATTTAATAGAGAGATAACAAAAAGGACTAATCACTGCTTTAGCGATTAGTCCTTTTCTTTCTTTCCTGCCCACTTTTTAATGAGTCGCTTAATGGGTTTGCGACCCATCCTTATAATCTGTCATTAGGGGTGACGGCTCCTGTCTTATAGGCCGCTTCAGGAAATAGCGGCGAATCTTTCGGTTGGCATACACTTAGAAACAAGCTAACACTAGGATTTTCAAGGAACTCAAACTTACGCAGGAAGTTTCTATAAAGTAGTATAATGTAGTTTTTTTGCCTCTTAAGTAAGTACGGTGAACTGTACCATAAGTAAATGAGGTTTCTGTCGGTGCTAAATGAGACTGCTAAGAGCTGGGTGGACGTGTATAAAGAAGAATCTCTGGAGAGTTTTACAAAAGGATCTTCTTAAAGAGGTAGTGAATAAAATCTAATCTCAGGTTGGAGATTCTGTTAAATAAATTTATGGAAGAACCCGATATTATAAGTAACATATTAATTTAAATGAGGGATGAATTTTGAACGAGAAATCGAAAAATAATATTAAATACGTACTTAAGAATCATTTATTTGAAAGCACATCATTAATAGCAATTATAACATTGCTTTTATATATGTTCTCCTTTGTGCTAAAACTTGGTTATTATTCAGCTTTTCGAATACCAAGCCAACTTGTACAATTTAATTTAAACAACATAGCTATATTCGGATAGCTATATTCGTTACTGATATTATAGGTTTTTTTATTGCACTACTCATTATTGCTTACGCTATAATTATTTCAATTCCTTTAACCAGAACGGCTATCGAGGCGGAAGGGAAATTTGTAGATAGTTTAAAGCAAAAGGGATTTTCTGAAAAAATTTACAATTATATCATGGGAGTAACACTTCTAATCCTATCAGTAATTGCGTTGGTAATTCTCTTTTTATATTACAAGATCATATACTTGCTAATCACTCTAAGTATAATTGCCGTTGTTACACTACTTTGGATATTGTTTAGAATGGATAATAAGTATTATATATTTAAAGTATCTGTATTCTTTTTGTCAGGCATCTGTATCTTTTATATATCGTGCCTTTTAATGGGTGAACGATATGCAAGACAGGAAGAAGTTTTCCCTGTTACAAGTATAGATAATGATACATATTTAATTATAGATGTCTACGAAAAGGATCGTTATATTGTAAAGAAATTAGAAGATAAAAAGGTGCATAATACATTTAGGATTGTAGATATGAAAACTGTTGAGGACATTGAGTATAAGAAGATATTTGATAGGTAAAACATTACATAGAGGTTAATCTCTTTATTTTTAGTGAATAAATTCTACTACTTGATGGGAGCGAAGAGAAATCCTAAATAGAATATTAGTGAAAAAACCAAGACCTCATTATTTATTTAACGAAGTTTTGGTCTTGGAGTTCTATTGATCGTATGAACATTCGGAGAATAATGATTGGCACAGATATTATTTCTGCAACTTTAGTAGCAATGATTCCCTTCTTCAGCTCTATTAGGCATATATATCTTTGTCTATTTTTTCTCTTCGTTTCAAAAGCTTTCTTTGAACCAGTAGCACTTACTTATGTTACGAATATTGTTCCAGAGAAAGGGAGGAAGCAGGAGCACTGCTACTTATTACCTCGGTTAGTATATCAATTGAGGGTTCATTAAGGAAGCTAAATAAAACTAATTATGAAATCCTTGAAAAATTACGAAACAAGGATAAATAATGTGTTATTCAAAACAATAGTTCTTCCATTATAGGGGGAGTTAGTTGAAGATGAGATCAAAATAAGACCTAACATTTTAGATATGTCTAATATGTGTGGCTCTTTTAATACCAAGCGTTAAAGTCTTATAACCTAAATATAACATTGGTTGTACAAGTATATGCAAGATAATGATAACGACGGTATGGTAGGCGAGTAAGCCGCTAAATTTAATAGAGATAACAAAAAGGACTAATCACTGCTTCAGCGATTAGTCCTTTTTACTTCTTTAAAGCCCACATTTGATCAGTCGCTTAATGGGTTTGCGCCCCCTCCTTATAACCCGGCAGTAGGGGTGACGGCTCCTGACTTATAGGCCGCTTCAGGAACTAGCGGTGAATCTTTCAGTTGGCATACTCTTTGAAACAAGCTAACACTAGGTTTTTCAAGTAACCCAAACTTACGCAGAAAAGGTACTGCGATTATAAGCATTATGATCGCAGTACCTTTTAATCATGAAAGAATCTCCTCTATATAAACAAAATTATCATAAGTGTCTATTTAATAGACACATAATGATATCTTAATGATTGTCAATTATAAACAGAATAGTACAATTGAATTAGGGAAAAGATAAAAATAAAGAGCCATATTTTATTTTTATCTTATATTACTTTTTGCAATCTTTAATTACAAGGGGGATTTAAAAATGAGTTTTGAAGACAAAGTGATTATAGTAACAGGTGCAGCGGGCGGAATTGGGAAAGAAGTAGTAAGAAAAGTAACAAATGGTGGTGCAAAGGTAGTACTGGTAGATTTAAATAAAGAAGCAATTGAAGCTGTACAATCAGAGCTTCATTTAACTCAAGATAACAGTTTAGTTGTACAAGCAGATGTATCAAGTGAAGAGAATGTTAAAAATTATGTAGATCAAACAATCGCTAAATTTGGTCGAATTGATGGGTTCGTTAATAATGCAGGAGTGGAAGGACCAGCTAAATTAATAGAAGAAATTACAGAAAAAGACTTTGATTTTGTATATGGAATCAATGTTAAAGGTGTGTTATTTGGTCTTAAGTATGTATTACCTGTAATGAAACAACAAAATGCTGGTTCCATTGTTAATACATCATCTGTAGCTGGATTAACTGGAGCTCCAAGTATGGGGCTATATAATTCATCTAAACATGCTGTAATGGGTATTAATAAAGTAGCAGCTTTAGAAGTAGCAGCTCATAATATTCGTGTGAATACAGTTAACCCTGGTGTTATTAACACAAAAATGATGCGTAATATTGAATCAAATGTATCAGAAGATGCGGAAGCTGCAAAACATGCTTACAACGATGCTGTACCAATGAAACGATATGGTGAGCCTAATGAAGTAGCAAATCTTATTGCATTTTTACTATCTGATGAATCATCTTACGTTACTTCATCTTCTTATACTATTGATGGTGGTTTGTATAACGTTTAATAATAAAGATCTAAGTTTCAAGAAAAAAGGAGTAGGAACATTTCTACTCCTTTTTTACTTGAGTAATTAGAATGCAATAAAAAATATACTACCTATTACAATTATGGTTTCATTCTAAAGAAAAAATAAGTTGTGAATAATTATACTTAAATTAAAGGGGGCTATCCTTAAATAAAAGGGAAGCCTTTTTCTTATGGTGCTATAGGGGAAGGATAGTTGAACAAGGAATAAGTGATATTAGCTGGTAAAGAGCTATTGTATTTGTTGAATCCCTTCATATATAGGTGGTATAAAATGGAATAAAAACCTTAATATCGAAAGATCCCAGTGAAAAAGCACAGGGTGAACAAGCTTTACTAGAACGTTAGTTGTCAAAATGAAATTTAGTAATGTATTTAAAGTAAAACAGGTGAGCCGCAAAATGAGGCTCCACCTGTTTAATTTTTATTTGTCTAATTTTCAAAAGCTCTTTTAAACGACTTTGATATATCGCACATACACGTTCGTTGTCAGCTTGTAGCTCTTGGATTCGTGTATTGAGCTGAGCTTGTTATTTCTCTTAGTATTTTTTACAAGTGCATGTTCTAAAACTAGTTCATTATGATGGAGGGAAGTGGTTTGCTTGTCTTTTGCTGTTCTTCAGCCAGATGGATTAGATAGATGCTATAGCTTCTTTTAAAATATCATAAGAACGAATTTGTTTCTTTTGATCAAATATATAGGAGTTAACCATTAATTCATCTGCAAAGGTGTAGCATTCATAATGTGTGGATGAAAATCATTAGTTTGTGAATTGTTACACTTAAACTATCGGGTGCTTTAATTGAATAAGAAAATATACAAAGGACCTAACATATTAAACATATCTAAAATGTTCGGTCCTTTTATTATCAACTCATTTCCCTATATAACCTAAATATAACATTGGTTATACCCGAACATGGACGATCGTGATAATGACGGAATGGTAGGTGAGTAAACCCCTAGATCTTTTTCTCGGGTCCTTAAACCCAAATTCTGGAGCTTTATACAAAGATCCAGTAAAAGGAAGGATATTAAGTAGAAAATGATAAATATTTTAAAACTAGTTTATGATGGAAAATTATCAGAAGATGATGCTTATGAAGCTATCGATGAAATTACAGATAAATTTCATCGTGATGAGTTAGAAGGAAGCATTCGAGAAGATTTAAAAATGGATATACATGAGTGGACTGCATATGCATACGGGATAGATTTAAGCATCTTAGCAACTTGGCGAGTAGAAGGATGGCCCAGATTTTGTGCAAATTGCATGCAGATTATAAACTACGATGATGGATTTGTTATACTAGATGAAGAACTAGTTTGTACAAAATGTTAAGAGAACTATATTTAAATTAGTTAGTTGTTTAATGCGAGCTAAATTAATTATAGAAACCGCGATAGAACAAGGAGATAGCTAGGTTACAATGGTAAATCAGCTATTTCAAAGGTGTACGTAAACATTTACGTACACCTTTTTTTATTGGCGTTACTGCAGTGCCTTTACAGTCACCACCATGCCAGAAGGATAAAGGTCAATTCATCGAGCATTAGTTGTTCTATTGATGGGCTATTTGCAGCGTCTAAATCATAATTATCAATACCCCAAACAGAACTCACAAAAGTAAAGCCCTTATAGAGGGCTTTTTCATTTGTACAGATTATGATTTGTGTTTCTAAAGCAAAATTTAACATCTTTAATTAAATCAGAAATAGAAACATCTTCATTTTTTGGATATTGTGCACCAAAGATATTAAATGACATTGGCGAATTATCACTAATAAAGTTATCTCAGAAACTAAGATCCACCTCATTGTCTGTGTCCTCACCGTGTTTGGTTTTATCACTATTCAATAAAAACATAGAAGCTAAAAGACTGATAACTACAATGCCAACTAAAATAAAAATGATTCTTTTCTGAATAGTCATTAGATGATACTCCCTATCAAAATTATTTAAAAACTACTTGCAAATATGTGTCCTTTCTAGGAGCGTAATGGTAAGCTTTTTTCGCACTACCAATCTGTTTCCCAGTCTGAATCACTACATTCTAAAAGATTGAAACCCCTGGTACATTAAGGTTCCAAGCTTTTTTTATTTACCAAATTAATAATTGCATTGTGTAATGAGCTCAATATGAAAAATCATGGTAGAATTTTATGAGTGTTCTAAGTCCAAGCTATTCTAGACTTTATATTCAATTTTTAAGAAATCGATGTAATTAATCATTTAAATATATTTAAAAGAATTTGAGTAGTTAACCTCAAGCTGTTTTATAGCTAGGTGTGTATTTTGATGAAAATATTGTTATTATAGCCTAAGTACAATATTATGTAGTCGTTCAAGAATGTACGAGAGGCAAGAGATGAGTTTAATGTAGCAAGGGGTTTTGACATGGAACGAAACAACCGATCAAATGATTTACATAAAGGATTGAAAAACCGTCATGTGCAGATGATTGCATTAGGCGGAGCAATTGGAACTGGTTTATTTTATGGTTCTGCTTCAGCCATTGGATTAGCAGGGCCGGCTATTTCACTTGCTTATCTGATAGGCGGCTTGATGATTTACTTTATCATGCGGGCCTTGGGTGAGCTTTCTGTTGATACGCCAAACTCTGGTTCAATCAGTTATTATGCTTATGAAAACTTAGGAGACTTTTTCGGATTCTTCTCCGGATGGAACTATTGGTTTAATTATGTAGCAGTGACGATGGCTGAGTTGACGGTCGTCGGCATATATGTCCAATATTGGTTTCCGGACATACCGACTTGGGTAACTGCTTTCGCATTCCTTATTTTAATTACTTGCGTCAACTTATTAAGTGTTAAGCTATTTGGTGAATTCGAGTTTTATTTCGCACTGATCAAAGTGGTAGCTATTATTGGCATGATAATTCTCGGCTTGATAATCATCTTCACAGGAATAGGAAATAACGGTGTACCGATCGGATTCTCAAATCTTTTTGATGAAGGAGGCTTCCTGCCGAACGGGATGACAGGTGTACTTCTCTCACTTGTACTCGTTATGTTCAGCTTCGGTGGCGTCGAGCTAGTAGGTATTACAGGTGGGGAAGTTGATACACCAAAAAAGACTATTCCAAAAGCAATAAATCAAGTTGTTTACCGTATCCTGATTTTCTATGTGGGTGCATTACTCGTAATTATGTCTATCTTCCCATGGAATCAAATTGATGGGGAAAGCAGTCCATTTGTCCAAATACTCGATGGTATCGGTATACCGGCAGCAGCTGGAATATTGAATCTTGTTGTCTTGACTGCAGCTATTTCAGCGCATAATAGCAGTTTGTACAGCAATGGCCGCATGTTGCACTCCTTAGCAAAGCAAGGCAACGCACCGCAGTTCTTACAGCGAGTGGGGACCCGGACAGGAGCACCAGTACCAGCTATTTTACTCTCTTCAGGAGTAGCAGGAATTGCTGTTATTATCAACTTCTTATTCCCGGAAAAGGTATTTAGCTACGTGATGGCAATCGCAACGGTTGCAGGCATCATCAATTGGATAATGATTGTTACTATTCATTTGGCATTTCGTAAGCGCATAGGTAAGAAAGCAGCAAGCAAGCTATCCTTTAAGATGCCGCTGTATCCGTTATCCAATTATGTCGTACTGCTATTCCTAATAGCGGTAATTGTTATTATGGGCTTTATTCCGGATTATCGTCTGGCTCTTTATATATTGCCAATATGGGTACTGATACTTGTTATAGGATATAATCTAAAGAGAAAATGAAAAATGCGTGTCCATTATAAGGACACGCATTTTTTTAGGGTTTTACTGCTCTCTTACCGTACATACAAATAGAATATTAGTTATGCACTGTCCTTTATACAAAAAATGAATTTGATCAGCAACATAATCAGAACTATAATCAAGTCCACTTTTTATCCTCCATATAATAATTCCTACCAAAGAAGCTGTCTTAATTTCAATGGATACATAGTTTGTTGGTGTTATTGTATTGCTTGCGTAGCTGTTTTCAATACTTATATATCTAAGCTTTGTAAATGAACGAAGCTTCAGAATTTTGAGATTTACTACTTGCGGATTGCATATTCAAGTAAAGGTTTTTTGTTGCAAATGCAACAAAAAACCTTTACTATTTATACATAGCAAAAAATAAATGGAGTTGTAAATATGAAGGAGATTCTACGCGAGATAGGAATGATAGCTAGAGCACTGGATTCTATAAGCAATATAGAATTTAAAGAATATGATCTTGCCAAAGGGCAGTATTTGTATCTGGTTCGAATTGTTGAAAATCCAGGAATTATTCAAGAAAAGCTAGCAGAAATGATTAAAGTAGATCGAACAACTGCAGCGCGTTCTATAAAAAAGCTTGAGATCAATGGCTTTATTGATAAGAGAGATGATGAGCATAATCAAAAAATCAAGAAACTGTTCCCAACAGAAAAAGGGGAACGTGTTTATCATTTCATAAGAAGAGAAAATGATCATTCGGATAAGGTTGCGTTAGCTGGGTTATCTGAAGAAGAAGTAGAAACCATTCACATTCTTCTGCAAAAAGTCAGAAATAATATTGAAACAGACTGGGAATATGTGAAAAAAGGAAACAAGCGAAACTATTGATTATGTGAGGGAGCTATACATTTCATGACGTCTATAAGTATTAAGAAATGCAGCATAAAAGATCTACAGATACTTCAGAGAGTTAGTGTCGAAACCTTTACCGATACATTTAAAGACCAAAATACACCTGAGAATATGAAGGTTTATTTGGATAAAGCATATGCCTCGAATAAGCTGGAAAATGAATTATTAAATACCTCTTCCCAATTCTTTTTCATATATTTAAATGAAGAACTGGCTGGATACCTTAAGGTAAACACAGATGATGCGCAGACTGAAGAAATGAACGATGATTCACTAGAGATTGAAAGGATATATGTAAGAAGTAAATTTCAAAAACAAGGGTTAGGCAAATACCTAATGAACAAAGCAATAGAATTAGCTACTGAATCAAGAAAAAATGTTATTTGGCTTGGGGTATGGGAAAAAAATCAAAACGCAATTGATTTTTACATTAAAAATGGTTTTGTTAAAACTGGAGCTCATTCCTTTCATATGGGTGATGAAGAACAAGTGGATTATATATTGACTAAAACATTATAAGGTAAAAATAACCTACATTATGCATGAAAGAACAACAAGCTGTCAGCTTGTTGTTCTTTTTAATTACAGCTTTATTTGCAGGTTAATTAGTTGTGGAGGTCAGATTTGCTGATGTTGTTTCTATTTGTATTTATGTAGCTTGCTGCGTCTCTTTTGGCTTTTTGTGCGATAGCTGCAGAGATTTCATCTGGAGAATGAAAAAGATCTTTAGGAGTGGTGACGGTAATAACGACTACAACGAGAATGCCGATCAATAGCAATAACATCTTACGTCTCCTTTGTTTATTCTAATTATTCTCATTATAAATATGCTTTGTGTACATTATGTGTTGTCTTCCAATTCTTTTCGAATAAAAAATTATTGACATGAAATCGATCCCAGGATGTATGCTTCATTCGTACTTATCACAAGTGAAGGGGATATGATATATGCTAAAACTGGTTGTAACAGACTTAGACGGGACTTTTTTGAATAACAAGGGCAGCTTTGACAAAGAACTCTTTGACGAAACTCACAAAATGATGAAAGAAAACGGTGTAATCTTTGCTGCTTGTACAGGGAAACAGTGCGAAAGGGTCGAAGAACTTTTTGAAGGACATTCTGATATTTGGGTGCTGGGAGATAGCGCCACTCGCATTAAAAGAGATGGTGAACTGATAAAAGATTTCCCACTCGATAAGAAATTGGGGAATGACCTTATACGTAATATTGAGGCTAATAATCAAAAGGTAACTGTGATTGCGTGTACTGGAGAGTCTGCATACGTAAGGTCAGATATATCTGAAGCTGACTATAAAGTAGTCCGAAATTCATACAAGGAAGTTAAAAAAACGGATGATTTAACTGCTATTGAATCTGAGCTTGTAAAAATTACTGTCTTTGATAGATCACTTGGTTCGGTGGCACTTAAAGAGCACTTGTTGAAGCAGACATACACTGCACCGATGTATATGGTCGCTTCTGAACCGGCATGGCTGGATATTACAGCAGCTGACGTTCACAAAGGGAAAACCGTGCAAAAGCTGCAAGAAATTGTGGGGGCGACGAAAGAAGAAACGATGTCTTTTGGAGATGGGGAAAACGATGTTGAGTTGATGGATATTGCAGACTATAGTTTTGCAATGGCGAATGCTTGTGACAATACGAAAGCAGCAGCCAGTTTTATAACGAAAACGAACGAAGAAAATGGAGTACTGCTAACGATTCAGAAAATGATTAACTTGATGAAGTAAATTATCTTATGTACACTTATTAAACTAGTTTAATAAGTGTTGATGAAAGGGAGCTAACGAATGAAAATTGAACATGTAGCCATCTGGGTGAAAGATATTGAGCGTATAAAGAAATTTTACACACATTATTTTGGAGCTGAGAGTAACAATCTGTATGTAAATGACAAGAAAGGTTTTGCTTCTTATTTCCTTACTTTTTCAAGCGGTTCCAGATTGGAACTAATGAAAAAGGTGGGAATTGATAAAGAATCACAGCCGGATCAATTAGGCTGGGCACATGTAGCATTTTCTGTAGGAAGCAAAGAAGAGGTTGATATATTAACTGAAAGACTCAGAAATGACGGTTATACGATCCAGGGTGAACCTCGTACAACAGGAGATGGCTACTATGAAAGCGTCATAGAAGATCCAGAAGGAAATATCGTAGAAATTACTATATAGGAGGATGGAAAAGAAATGTTGTTAACAGAAAAAGAGAAAATGGCAGCAGGTGAATTATACCTTTCAGGTGACAAAGAATTAGTGCAAAACAGAGTCGAGGCGCAAGAGCTAATTTATCAATACAATTATACAAGAGGTTATGAGGAAGAGCATCGTAAAGAGATACTGAAGCTGCTGTTGGGATCTGCTGATGAAACAACAACCATTATGCCAACATTTCGCTGTGATTATGGTTTTCACATCCATGTTGGAAAGAATTTTTATGCGAATTTTGATTGTGTTATGCTGGATGTATGTGAAATACGTATCGGAGATAATTGCATGTTTGGCCCTGGGGTTCATATCTACACAGCAACACATCCTCTGGAACCAGCAGAACGCAATTCTGGTCTAGAGTATGGCAAGCCGGTCACCATTGGAGATAATGTATGGATTGGCGGACGCGCGGTAATAAATCCAGGAGTTGTTATCGGCAATAATGTAGTTGTTGCTTCGGGGTCTGTTGTAACAAAGAGTGTACCTGACAATGTTGTGATTGGAGGCAACCCTGCACGTATTCTCAAAGCTATTGAAGTATAGAAGGAAGGTATTACGTTGGATAATCAGATGACAATGCAGGATCAGGTGAAAGCAAACATTATAAGAGGTATACGGCAAGCGCTGTTGAACACTCCTAGTATGTCAAAAGCGGAAATCACAAACTCTCTTTCGATAAGCTTTCCAACTGCCAGCAAGTTCATCAAGGAGATGGTGGACCGAGGAGAAGTGCTCTCCTTGGGCCTGTTACCATCTGCAGGAGGCAGGAGAGCTCAAAGTTATGCTTATAATCCTGACTTTGCACATACATTGCTAGTTTACTTGGAAAAAGAGGAAACAAAGTATGTCATCACGGATGCCTTCAACAAAAAGATACATGAAGATACTGCGGAGAGCTTCTTAAAGCAGGAGCCAAATACTTTATCTGCATTTTTGAAAAAGAAACTAGCAAATGATCCTTCCATCCGAACAATTGCAATGGGCATACCCGGAGCTGTAAACGGAGACGTAATAAGCTACATTCCTGAATATCCTCTCTATGCAAACCAAAATATGAAAGATATTTTAAATCTTCCAGTTGAAGTAGCAATTGAGAACGACATGAATGCTGCTGTTATCGGTTACCAGAACAGAAAGGGTCTAACCAGTGAAGCGTCCCTTGTCTACATATATATGGGAGCAAATGGACCAGGCGCGGGTATTCTGATTAATGGAAAACTAGTAAAAGGGCACACGATGTTCAGTGGAGAAATCTCATTTATTCCGTTAAATGATAAAGAACGATTCCTTCCAGAGAGTGGCTTTGATATAAAAGATGAGAAGTCTGTATCACTAATCTCAAAATTAATTCAAACCATCAGCGCATTGTTAAACCCGTCGCAAATTATCTTCCACCAGTCAGAAGTGAATGAGTTGTTTCTGAGTAAAGCTAACGAAAATGTAAGGCGTTATTTTCCATCAGAGCACCTGCCTGAATTGTCTGTAAGCGATTGGGATAAGGACTATAAGGAAGGGCTTTGGGATATCGCTAAATTGAAGTTGATTGATATGAAATAACTTTTTGTCAGCATGTGATAGAGGCTGGATATACTGAATCGGTTTTATAGAAGGTGATTAAAATGTACAAAATTATCATACCATCGATACTAGCGATATTTGCCTCATGGTTAATACTGCAGCTCTCACTAAATATAAGTATCTTCAAGAATCCGATGAATTACTTTATAATGTTTATCATCGTCTTTTTGTTTATTAGGATGATGAAGGACAAAAAGAAGTAGTAAGAATCCGTACATTTTAACAGCTGATGCAAATAAAAACACACTCACATAAACGGGAATTAGTCCCTGCATGTGAGTGTATTTATTTTACTGAGCCTACCATCATTCTGCCTCTTGCATATCTTTTAGCGTATTTAAATATTCTACTCCCCAAGTATCCATTGCGGAAATGATCGGACGCAATGAATTTCCTAATTCACTGAGTTCGTATTCCACTCTTGGCGGCACTTCTGCGTATGCATATCGAACTAAAATGCCGTCTTGTTCCATTGATCGAAGGTTCTGGGTCAAAACCTTTTGGCTGATACCGTCTATACTTCTCCTAAGCTCATTGAATCTTTTTCTTTCCTTTAATAATTGTTGTAAAATGAGTAGTTTCCACTTGCTTCCTATTAGGCCGACTGTCGTGGCAACCGGGCAGACTGGTAGATTTTCTTTTGCTATCAAACCGATATACCTCCATTAGTATCAAAAGGGTTGTTAGTTTAATTTATATCCCTACGGTTTCATTGTAACTTTATATCTGGAGTGACTGCAACAAAAACCTCACGGAAGGAACGCTGTAAAATAATGGCCTTCGTTGAAACTAAAAGCATTACCTTCGAGAACTTGAAGGAAACGAACATTTCTATCTAGTATATATAATATGTGTGAGGATTTTTAAAGAATAGATTTAAAGGCTTTTATTCTAAATTTGTTAGGGGTTATGCAAGGTGAATTTTGTTGTGAGTAAGGAATGGCTGTATGAACAATTAAATAATGAGCAGGTTAAAATTGTCGATTGCCGTTTTGATTTAGGGGATCCGGAAAAAGGAGACAGGCTTTATAAAAAAAGTCATATTCCTGGTGCTGTCTATTTTGATTTAGAGAAACAGTTATCCGCTCCTGTCTCAAAGCATGGAGGAAGGCACCCACTGCCACACATAGCCCAATTTAAATCCGACATTGAGAAAGCCGGAATCGACAATGCAAAGACGGTAATTGCCTATGACGGTGGAGAAGGATCTTATGCTTCCCGGTTTTGGTGGCTGCTTCGATTTTTAGGTCATGAAAACGTAGTTGTACTGAACGAAGGCTTCAAAGGTTGGGTTGAGGCAGGCTACATGACGACAGAAGATATACCTGAATATGAAACAGCTGAATTTACAGTGAATATTAGAAGAGAGATGCTGGTTTCTTATGAGGAAGTAAAAGAAGTTGTCGAACAAGAGAAAAAGTCTCCAATATTAATAGATTCAAGAGAGGATCGACGCTACATAGGAGAAGTGGAACCAATAGATAGAATACCGGGCCATATCCCGGGTGCCATCAACAAGTTTTGGGCGGAAGGATTGGAACAAGGTTCATTTAAAGATAGCAAGGAACAAAAGAAAAGATTTGCTGAGCTGGATTCTAAAGATCCAATCATCGTATATTGCGGATCAGGCGTAACAGCAGCCCCTAACTACATTGCTTTGAAAATGGCTGGGTTTGATAATGTGAAATTATATGCTGGAAGCTATAGCGATTGGCTTTCATATGAGGAGAATCCAGTAGAAAAGGGAAAAAAATAAAAATGAGATTCATGTAATATAAATTAAATTTTAGATTGGAGATCTTCACATGGACTATCAATACCTTGGTAAATCTGGTTTGAAGGTAAGCAGACTTTGTTTAGGTACAATGAATTTTGGTACAACGACAGAGGAAAAGGATGCTTTTCGCATTATGGATGCAGCACTTGATGCCGGCATTAATTTCTTTGATACAGCGAATGTATACGGTGGTGAAAATCCTGGCCTTACAGAATCTATTATTGGTAGATGGTTCAAACAAGGCGGAGGTCGAAGAGAGAAAGTAGTACTAGGTACGAAAGTGTACGGAAGCATGCGTGATGCTGCTGATGGACCAAATGATGAATCTGGATTATCAGCTTATAAAATTCGGCGCCATCTTGAGGAATCTTTAAAGCGTTTACAAACGGAACATATCGAATTGTATCAAATGCATCATATTGATCCAGCTGTAACGTGGGAAGAGCTTTGGGGAGCGTTTGAATTAGGAATCAACCAAGGAAAGATAGGCTATGTAGGCTCCAGTAACTTTGCAGCATGGCAGCTTGCCAACGCTCAAAATGCTGCAAAGAACCGACACTTTTTAGGGCTGGTATCGGAGCAGCATAAATACAATCTGAACTGTCGTTTTGCAGAATTAGAAGTACTGCCAGCAGCGAAACAACTTGGAATAGGAATGATTACTTGGAGTCCTCTGGATGGAGGTTTGCTCGGACGGAATGCTCTCAAAAAAATGCCGGGAAGTCGAAGTGATAAGATTGGTGATAAAATCAATGCGCAGAGAGCGCAATTGGAACAGTTCGGACAACTGAGTGAGGAATTAGGAGAAACACAGGATAATATTGCCCTGGCTTGGCAGCTTGCTAATCCTGCTGTTACAGCGCCAATTATCGGGCCGCGTACGGTTGAACAATTTGAAAGTACGTTACGTGTACTGGAAATCAATCTAGATGATTCTGTTTTAAAACGGCTGGATGAGATTTTCCCAGGTCCAGGCGGCTCGGCACCGTATGCATATGCTTGGTAAATAGAGAAACTCCTGGATCCACTATGGGATCCAGGAGTTTTTTACTGACGAAGCGCTGCATCCGCCAGCGAATAAACTACCGCATCATCAGTAGGCGGGTTATGTAATCCAGCCCGCACATCACGGAAATGTCGCTGTAGCGGGTTGTCTGCAGACAAACTTCTGGCTCCAACTATACGCATGCACAGATCCACAACTTCGTTAGCATTATTGGTGACAATATGTTTAGCGGCAGCTAAATCCGGACTCATTTCAAATCTCTTTTCAGGATGCTCTACCCACTTTCTAGCGGTAGAGTAAAGTACTTCTCTGGCATTGAAGAGTGCGAGTTCTATTTCACCAATTTTTCTTCTAACCTCTGGGACATCTTTAATTGGACCGGGCAAGGAAACCGGCTGGAATTCGGAAGCAAATTGAATGGTGTAGTCCCTAGCAGCAACAGCTATACCAAGGTACACAGCCGCAATCTGTAAGTACCAGCCTCTTGGAGTGGAAGTGCCTTTGTTCTCTTCCACAAGCAAAGCATCCTGATCCACAAGCACGTCCTCCAAAATCAAATCATCACTTCTTGTTCCTCTCATTGCGATGCTATTCCATGTTTCCTCCACTGAGACTCCTTCTAGAGAGTGATCGATCAAAAAGAAGCCTTTGTTTCCAGAAGGTAGTATAGTGGCGGTGGCAATGCTGTAGTCCAAAGCAACAGCCATGGAAGCGAAGGATTTACGACCATTGATCCGCCATTTTGAACCTTCCAGTTTTGCAGTCGTCCTCGGAGCTGCTCCCCTTGAAGGACTGCCTGTAGCGTTTTCTGTTTGTACTAAATTAAGAAGAATTTTGTCATGTACGATTTTGTTGTTAAGATCTTGAAAACTTTGTTCATCCCATTTTCTACTTTCGGCATTTTCCAGTACAATACCTAGCTGCCAGCCAAATGACAGAGCTGTAGGAGCATCGCCTTGAGCAAGTATCTCTTGAACTTGTAAGTACTCTACAAGGTTTAATCCTTTGCCCCCGTATTCCGTTGGCACAGTCAGCGACAAGAAGTCGTTCTCTTTTAAAGCTTGGAAGTTATCATAAGGAAATTCACCGCTTGCATCAATATGAGCTGCACGTAGCTTGAATTCTTCAGAAAGGTTTCTTGCTTGCTGTATCACTTGATCAAATACTTTCGTTTTTTCGGCGGTATCTCGCATTATCATTCTCCTTATCAACTAAATTAAAAACCTCTTTCCTGAGAAAGAGGTGAGGTTTATGTAAGCATTCTCTCTCATCTCTCAGACGTGTCAGTCTGCTGGACTTAGCACCTTACTTCAAACAAGCGGTTGCTGCAGGGTCGCTGGACCAGTTCCTACCCTGACTCTAGATAAGTTTGTTTATTCGGTTGTCGGCATAAATATAAGTCATATACGGAATATTGTCAATTATATATTTAATTTAGAAAACTTGATTGACAGGCAAAGTACTGTCCTGTATATTGAACTTTAATTCAATAAGCATTTCTTATCCAGAGAGGTGGAGGGACTGGCCCTTTGAAGCCTCGGCAACAGACTGCTGCAGTACTGTGCCAATTCCAGCAAGCTACTAGCTTGAAAGATGAGAAGAGAGTGGACGTTGTACGCCTGCGTCGACTAAGTAAGACCTCTTCTTATCCGAGAAGGGGTCTTTTATTTGTAAACATGGAGGGATAAAAATGGGAAAGCAAATCATTTTGAATGCATTTGATATGAATAGTGCAATGCATAACTCGCATGGATTATGGAAGCACCCGGAGAGTAAGCGTCATAGGCAGTATAAGGATTTGAATTATTGGGTTGAGCTGGCAAAGCTATTGGAGCGCGGTAAGTTTGATGCGATTTTTTTTGCCGATGTGCTAGGTGTATATGATGTTTATCGTAATAGTAAAGCTCCTTCTATTCGAGACGGCCTTCAGGTTCCTTTGAACGACCCTGCTTTATTGGTTTCAGCAATGGCCAGTGTTACGGATAATCTTGGATTTGCGGTTACGGTAAGCACTACATATGAACCGCCATTTGGGAATGCGAGACGTTTTTCCACATTGGATCATCTGACAAATGGAAGAGTTGCTTGGAATGTTGTGACTTCCTATTTACCGAATGCTGCTCGTAACTTTGGCTTGACCGACATGATTAAACACGATGAGCGGTATGAGATTGCTGATGAATTCCTGCAGGTTTCTTATAAGTTATGGGAAAGCAGCTGGGAGGAGGATGCAGTTGTTGAAGATATTCAGAATCAAGTTCTAGTAAATCCTAAAAAAGTGCATGAAATCAATCATGAAGGTCGATTTTTCCAGGTTGAGGGACCGCATCTGAGTGAGCCTTCGCCGCAGCGGACGCCTGTCATTTATCAAGCCGGTACATCCGAACGGGGGCGGGAATTTGCTTCCAAACATGCCGAATGTGTATTCGTTGGAGGACCTACGCCTGAACGTATCCGTTATTATGCAGAGGATATAAGGGAGAGAGCTGCCAAGCATGGACGGAATCCAGATCATGTTAAAATTTTCTCCTTCTTGAGCGTCATTGTAGCAAAAACAACAGAAGAGGCAAAGCAAAAATATCAGGAATACACGAGTCATTGGAGTTCAGATGCAGCCAAGGCACAATTTGGCGCAAGTGGCTATGACATATCCGAATATGAAGAGTTAGATCCTGACGAGCCATTTACATATGGCAAAACAACTGAAGGTGGCCACTATAAAGCAGCCTCGTTGACTAAGGATGCATCAAAGCAGCTGACAGTAGGCGAAGCATTGAAGCGATTCGATACGCCTGACAAAAGTTTGATAGTCGGGAATCCCCAAGAGGTAGCAGATGCTATCCAGCATCAATTCGTGGAATCAGGAGTTGATGGTTTTAATTTGAATCATCTTGTTACACCAGGAGATCTCGAGTCTTTTATTGATCTAGTTATCCCGATTCTTCAAGAACGCGGGCTTTATAAACAGTCTTATAAAACAGGTACTTTGAGAGAGAAACTGTTTGACTATGAATCAAGCAGACTTCCATCTGGGCATCCTGCAAGTAATTATAGACCGGTGAAAATACCGACAGGAGAGGGAGAAGAAAGGTGATAAAACTGGAGAACATTACAAAGAAGTACATCAACAAGGGCAAGCAAATCATTGGCGTTGATGATGTGACATTAACTGTTGAAGCTGGTGAAGTATTTGGAATCGTTGGTTACAGCGGAGCAGGCAAGAGTACATTGCTGCGCTGCATCAACTTGTTGGAAAAGCCATCGTCGGGAAAGGTCTTTGTTGATGGAGTTAATTTGCATGAGCTGTCGCCTAAGAATCTGCGAAAAGCCAGACAATCAATAGGTATGATCTTTCAAGGCTTTCATCTTGTCTCCTCTAAAACAGTATTTGAAAATGTAGCATTTGCATTAAGAGCTGCAGGAGCAGACAAAAAGCAAATAAAACAGCGAGTAGAGGAGCTGCTTGCCCTGGTGGGACTGGAGGATCGAAGAGATCAGTATCCAGCACAGCTTAGCGGCGGTCAAAAACAGCGGGTCAGTATTGCACGGGCGCTTGCAAATCAGCCGAAAATTCTTTTATGTGATGAAGCTACTTCTGCCTTGGATCCTGGTACGACAAAGTCGATTCTATCTTTACTTAAGAAAATAAACAGAGAACTAGGTTTGACCATCGTTGTCATTACACACGAAATGGAGGTTGTAAAAGAGATATGCAGCCGCTGTGCAGTGATGCAGGATGGAAAAGTGGTTGAGCAAGGGTCAACTTATGATATCTTCTCCGATCCTGCTAATCCGTTGACAGTATCTTTTATTCAAACAGTGCTTAATTTTGACCTTCCGGAAGAATTACTAGGAGAGATCAATGGAAAGTTAGTCAGGCTCCAATTCAAAGGCAGTATCGCTGCAGAAGCAGTTGTATCAGACATGCTGCAGGCCTTTCCTATTCGCGGTAATATTCTACACGGCAAGGTAGAGTATATTCAAAGCAAGCCGTTAGGGATTTTTGTGATGGAATTGAACGGAAATGAAGCGGAAGTAAATAAAGCAATTGCTTATCTCAGAGACAAAGTAAGCAAGGTGGAGGTGTTTGATGATGGAACGCGTAATCGCCATCTTGCCTGAATTGAACCAAGCATTTCTTGAAACGCTTTTAATGGTCTCCATCGCTTTAGCTGTAGCGATCTTGATCGGATTGCCTTTTGGGATTTTATTATTTGTAACAGATCGCGGATTATTTTTAGAAAACGTACTAGTAAAAAGAGTAGCAGGCTTGATTATCAATCTCATTCGATCCGTTCCTTTTGTCATTCTGCTTGTCTTTTTACTGCCGTTTACGCAATTTCTTCTCAATACGACCATTGGGCCTTTAGCTGCCTCTGTCTCCTTATCTGTTGCGGCTATACCGTTTTATGCAAGAATCGTAGAGTCCTCAGCCAGGGACATAGACAAGGGTGTGATTGAAGCTGCTATTGCAGTAGGTGCCTCTCCGTGGATGATTATCAAAAGTATCATCTTTCCGGAAGTCAAACCTGGCTTAATAACAGGACTAACCATTACAGCTATTAGTCTTATCGGGTATTCAGCGATGGCCGGCACGATAGGCGGAGGCGGAATAGGTGATTTGGCAATAAGGTATGGATATTATCGCTATGATAATACAATTATGTTCACTACGGTTATCGTGCTGATTGTACTCGTACAAGTTGTTCAATACCTAGGCGATCTTGTAGCAAGAGTCGTATCAAAAAGATGAATTATCAGGGGGATGGAATAATGAAAAAAGCTCTTCTAATATTTTTTGCAGCAATATTCACGGCAGTCTTAGCAGGTTGCGGTTCCGGAGAAAGCAGTGCTTCAGCCGATAAAAAAATCGTTTTAGGCGCAACCATTCCATATAGCGACATGCTTGAAAAAGGCGTAAAACCATATTTAGAGGATAAAGGTTATACAGTGGAAGTAAAGGAGTTCAACGACTATGTGCAGCCGAACAAATCGTTGGAAACGGGTTCACTAGATGCTAATCTATTTCAGCACAAAGTATATATGGATGCCTTTGCCGAAGAAAATAATATGGATCTGACTAGCGTTATTACAGTTCCCACAGCGCCTATCGGTATTTATTCAAATGAATTCAAGTCACTGGATGAAATAAAAGACGGTAGCACAGTTGCACTCGCTAATGATCCGACTAATCTGGGGCGCGGTCTTACTGTGCTAAGAGATAACGGTCTAATAGAAATCGATGAAAACGCTGATCCACTGCGCGTCACTGAGAAAGATGTCACAAGCAATCCGAAAAAATTAAATTTTGAACCTGTAGAAGCAGCCCAGCTGCCACGTACATTGGAGTCTGTCGACTTAGCTGCTATTAACGGGAATTTCGCTATATCAGCTGGCATCGACTTAGCGACTGCACTTGCACTTGACGAATTGCCGGAGGATATCCAGAACCGAGTAGTTGTCTCAACAGAAAACAAAGATGAACAATTTGTTCAAGATATAAAGGAAGCAGTAGAGTCGGAGGAATTTGCTAAGGTGATTGAGGCAGAGTTTACAGAATTTCATAAGCCGGAATGGATGGAGTAATGTATGAAGAGAGAAGGGTATTCCTTCTCTTTTTTTGTGCTTAATAGATGTAAGCTTATAGAAATGGTTCATGATACTTCTTAAAAAGAAGTACACGAAAGAATAAGTATTCTAGAGTGAAGTGCCCGAACGGGAAAGACAGAACATCCTAGTATAGTGCATACTATTCTTAAGGATATCTTTAGGAGAAAATAGATGAATAATCATGTGTACACTCAAAACAATATAAAACAAGAAAACAATAATATGGTCGCAGCAAGGATACCAGGGTTAATTTGGATCTTTGTTACTTTTACTGCTTCTTTAGTTATACAAATTGTATCGGGAAGTTCTGTTTTGCATTGCACTTCATTTAGTTTGCTGATCATTATGTTTAGTACGTTATATTGGTTTTCAAATAGGTTCCTGCCGAGGAGAGCTTGGATGTATTTTGTTGTCCAAGGATTAATTGTGTATGGAAGTGCCTTTTTAATGTACAACGTTTCTGTAACAATTATTGCATTGTTTCCCTTGCTCTTAGGTCAGCTAGTAGGGATGGTTGGGAGAAACAGAGTTGCGTTCTTTGTAATATTATCAGGTCTTTCTATTATTGCATCAGTCATCATTATTCCGAATGAAGGTTTGTTTACCTACTTTGTTATCGTTATTCCTGCTACTTTAATAATTGTTGCCTATGCTGCAATCTTCTTTAAACAGGTAAATGCAAGAATAAGAACGCAACAAATTCTGCAGGAACTGGAAGAGGCACATCACCAGGTGGAAAATCTAACGCTGTATAGTGAGCGACAGCGAATGGCACGCGATTTGCATGACACGCTGGCACAAGGAATTGCCGGTATTAAGATGCAGCTCGAAGCAATAAATGCTCACCTCACTAGTGGAAATCAGGAGCGAGCGCAGCAAATAGCACAACTGGCTATGAAAGGTGCAAGCTCCGTATTGGCAGATTCCCGAATTGTAATTGATGACTTACGTTTACACGAAGAAAATATCGACTTGGAGTATATCTTGCGAGAGAATACCCAACAGTTTACGACTGCAACCGCTATACCTTGCAGTTTGGATTATGGAGTCATGCAGTCACAATCACCGAAAGTCACGGAGCACCTATCCAGAATCGTCAGTGAATGCCTATTGAATATCGCAAGGTATAGCAAGGCAAGTGAAGTGTTTATCTCTATTACAAGCACTTTGGATACACATATCCGTTTAAAAGTTGAGGATAATGGTGTTGGCTTTGACACAGAAGAGATTTCAAATAAACAAGGGCATTACGGCTTAATTGGTATGAAAGAACGTGTAAGGATTTTAGGCGGAGAGATCCGCATTAGCAGCACATTGGGGGAAGGTACAACAGTGACGGTCAGTATTCCGGAGAATGGAGAGGATTAAATGACGTATAAAGTACTTATCGTAGATGATCATGTAGTCGTAAGAGAAGGTCTAAAATTGCTTATTGAAACAAATGAAAATTATAAAACCATAGGCGAAGCTGGACATGGGGCAGAAGCAATCCAGCTTGTAAATGATTTAGTACCCGATATAATACTGATGGATTTGTACATGCCTGTCATGAGCGGCATGGAAGCAATTCGTAAGCTATCAGTTACGCATCCTAAGCTGCCTATTATCATTCTCACAACTTATAATGAAGATCAATTGCTGGCAGAAGGATTTGCTTTAGGTGCAAAAGGTTACCTTCTAAAAGATACCAGCCTCCAATCTTTGTTTCATTCTATGGATACTGCTATGAATGGGGAGACCCTCATAGGAGAGGACATGATGAAGAGAATCCGGGATTATCAGGATAAAAGGCAACATATAAAAGAAAAGGTCCAGCTTTCTCGAATGGAAATCATTATTCTTCAAGCAGTTGCCAGAGGGACGACGAGCAAGGACATTGCTTTTGATATAGGTGTTTCAGAAAGGACAGTAAAATCAAGGCTAACTGCTATCTTTAATAAATTGGGTGTGGATTCCCGCACGGAAGCAGTTGCTGTAGCCATTGAATCTGGGTTGATTCACCTTAACTATAATAAATTGTAGACTTTTTAAAAACGTACTGCCCAAACGTACGTTTTTTTTATTTGCTCTCCCTTTAATATGAATGGAGTAAGACGTTCAGGTTCTAAAATTAGAAGGGAGATTTTTATGTCAACATTGTTATATAGATTAGGAAAATGGAGTGCATTGCATAAAAAGACTGTTCTTGTAGGATGGATTGCCTTAATTGCAATCATCTTTATTTCTGCATTTCTTTTAAAACCGTCTTTTTCCGGTGATATGAGTATACCGGGAACACCATCTGAGGAAGCAAATGCTTTATTGCAGAAAGAATTCCCAAGTGGATCGGATGCTGGGTCGTTAAGAATTGTGTTTGGTGCAGAAGGTAACGAGAAATTAACATCTGAATCTTCTCAGCAAGCAATCAGCGACGTGCTTGATAAGATAATGGAAGATGACCAAGTAGCATCTGCAGCAAATCCATTTGAAGCACAGACCGTTAGTGTAGATGGAGCTGTTGCTTATGCTGATATCACATATAAAGAAGCTGCCGCCGATGTTCCGGAATCTTCGTTAGAACATGCAGAAAAAAGTATTAAAATTGCCAAGAACGAAGGATTACAAGTTGCAATGAAAGGCGAAATCATACCGTCTGAAGTAGAAATCGGTGGAATCTCCGAAGTAATTGGGATCGTAATGGCCTTCATCGTATTAAGTATCACCTTTGCATCGTTTGTCATAGCCGGATTACCGATATTGAACGCAATACTTGGTTTGGTTGCCAGCATTGGCGTAACGCTGATTGGTGCAAGTATGTTCGACATTACATCATTCAGTTTGTCACTCTCCGTCATGATCGGCTTAGCTGTTGGAATAGATTATGCGCTGTTCATCTTCTCAAAACATAGACAGCAGGTAAGAGATGGTATTGAGATTAACGAATCTATTGCAAGAGCAAATGGTACAGCTGGTGGAGCAGTAATATTTGCAGGGCTGACAGTTATTGTTGCCTTGTGTGGTTTGACTGTAATCGGTATTCCATTCCTTGCAGCAATGGGGATTACGGCTGCATTAAGTGTACTTTTCGCAGTACTAGTTTCCATTACTGCTGGTCCTGCTGTTTTAGCCCTTGTAGGCAAAAGAATCGATAAGAAGAACCGTCTGCTAAGTAAATCAAGCAAAAATCAAAAAGGACAAACTGACTCGAACGCTTGGGGACGATTCGTTACAAAGCAGCCTTTGATTGTTGCGATTATCAGCATCGTGATTTTGGTAATAATCAGCATCCCGGCTACAGATCTGCGATTAGGCTTACCTGACGATGGCATGAAAGCAGAAGATGATCCGGCACGACAAGCATACGATTTACTAGCGGATGGATTCGGTGAAGGTTTTAACGGACCTTTAGCTGTTTTGGTTGATGCTTCTGGAACAAGCAGTGATCAGACAGTGCAATTCCAAAAAGCAACAGAAGAGATTGGCAAACTGGATAATGTAAGCCAAGTAACACCAGCCATGCCTAATGAAAATGGGAAGTATGCAATCGTTAACGTAATACCAGAAACAGGTCCAAATGATAGTGGCACAGCCGACCTTGTCCATGATATCAGAAAGCTCTCGCTAAATGATGGTGGAGAGAATATTGAATTCCGAGTTACTGGTCTGACGGCTATTAATATTGATATTGCTGAAAAGTTGAATGATGCAATACCTACCTTTGGTGTAATCATTGTTGGATTTGCGTTTATTTTGCTAATGATTGTATTCCGTTCCTTATTAGTGCCGCTCACAGCAGTAGCTGGATTCTTACTTACTATGACTGCGACATTAGGTTTTTCCGTGTTCATTTTGCAGGATGGATATCTTAATAGCTTGCTCGGTATTCCGCAAGAAGGACCAATCTTGGCATTCCTGCCAATTCTGGTTATCGGTATTTTGTTTGGTTTAGCAATGGACTATCAGGTATTTCTTGTTAGTCGCATGCACGAAGAATATACAATCACCAAGGATCCGGTCAGATCCATTTTAGCAGGTCTAAAATATAGTGGTCCTGTCGTAACAGCTGCAGGTTTAATCATGATCTTTGTATTTGCTGGATTTATCTTTGCGGGAGATACGATGATCAAGTCAATGGGACTAGCTCTGACATTCGGCGTGTTGTTTGATGCCTTCATCGTTCGCCTGGCACTTATTCCGGCAATAATGAAGCTGATGGGACATGCTACTTGGTACCTGCCTAAATGGCTGGATAAGATAATTCCTAATGTAGATATTGAAGGACATAAGTTGTCTAAAAAACTAAGTGAACAAAATGAAAACGTATCTGCTCAAGGAAATAAATTAAAGACAAATTAATGGAGTAATCTTCTGAAAAAAACAGACCATGTGCATTTACATTGGTCTGTTTTGTGATTGAGTTTGTTCATTAAATTGATTTAATCGGTATCCAGATCGCTCATGCGGGACGTAAAGCAGAAGATGCAGCAGAGCCAGTGGCACCATCCGCTATTCCATTTGATGAGGATTCTAAAACACCTAGAGCTTTGACAACTGAAGAAGTGAAAGGTATGGTCGAGAAATTCCGCTTAGCTGTAAGACGTGCAGTACAAGCTGGATTTGATGCAATCGAAATCCATGGTGCGCACGGTTACCTTATCCACCAATTCCATTCTCCACTAACAAATAAGGTGATGATGAATATGGTCAAGACCTGACTAAATTCGGTCATGAAGTCATCGAAGCAGCAAAAGCAGAAATGCCAGCTGATATGCCGTTGATTATGCGAATTTCGGCAAGAGAATATGTGGAAGGCTGCTATGGTATAGAGGAATGTATCGAATTCTCTAAAGCTTGCAAAGATGCGGGAGCGGATGTGTTTGAAATTTCCTCCGGCGGTGAAGGACAGATTGCTCCATGGGGAAGACCAGGTACACATGCGGCTTACCAAGTACCATTAGCACGTCAAATCAAAGAAGCACTGCAAGTCCCAGTCATGGCTGTCGGCAGACTCGATGATCTGATTCTAGCAAATGCGGTTATAGGAAATGAAGAAGCAGATCTTGTACAAGTTGGAAGAGGAATGCTAAGAAATCCATACTGGACTTTAGAAGCTGCAAAGAAGTTGAGGAAAGAGAATATTGTACCGAAGCAGTATGAAGCTGGATTCTAATTTTTTTGAAAGAGCCCCTATAAAACATAGGGGCTCATTTTATTATTTTAATACGTGTAAGGAGCTGTCATGTATGTATACAAAACCTATATTAGTTATAATAACTCATCGTTCATTATTGCGAGAAAGAGACTGGGTGGATTAATACAAAGGGCTCACTTCATACCACATCCCCGATTAACTCTTACTCAACAAAACATAGTGGGAGCACTTGCTTTAATAAAAATCGATAAGCGTCGATAGTAGGATTTTTTTGTGGTTTATTACAGTTAAAGTAATTCAAATATTATTGTAATATTTTACTTGTTATGGTAGTTTAGTAAAGTTATGAAAAAATCATCTATTTTTTGCTTTTATTTATTCATTTTATGTTTTCTTTGTTCTTGTGTACCTGCTGTTAATCAAGAAAGCGAGAATAATGACGTACCTACATATAAACCATTAATTATCGCACACAGAGGGGCTTCTGAAATAGAGCCTGAGCATACTTTTCTATCTTATGAAGATGCCGAGAAAGACGGAGCGGATTATATAGAAATTGACTTACGTCAGACTGAAGATGGAGAGCTAGTAGCAATTCACGATGAGGACGTGGATCGTATAACAGATGGTACTGGAAGAGTTGAAAACTTAACGTTAGATGAGTTAAGGCAGCTTCATGTTAAAAAAAAGCAAAAAATCCTAACGCTTCAGGAGATTGTTGATCATTATGGTGATTCCATCCATTATTATATAGAGACAAGAACAGATAGCGAAGGTAATATAGGAATGGAGGAACAGTTGGTTTCTATCCTCAATAGTAAGGACTTAATTAAAAAGAAAAAAGTAATTATCGAGTCCTTTTCAGAAGAAAGTATGATTACAATCCACGAAATTAATAAGGATATTCCTTTTGTTAGATTATTGCGTAAAGCAGAGGTGCAAGAACTTGATGATGATACCATGCAGCATACTAAAAATTATGCTATAGGTGTAGGGATATATGCGGGTAGTGTTGATGCTGATTTGGTTAGAAAGATTCATGACTATAATCTTCAGCTCCATGTCTATTACTATGATGATGAGAAAAATTTGACTGATAAAATGCTAGATTTAAGAGTCGACGGTATATTCACTAATAATCCAGATTACGCAATTTCAGAAGTGGGTTCATTAAAATAATGAGCCTGCTTTTTCGTATGTTGTAAGACGGATCATAATAAACTTGGTAACTAAAGAAGGAAACATTCACGGGTTTCTTTTTCATCAATACTTCTCCTTACATATATTCTTATTGCTCGCTTTTTATAGACTGCAAAGTCATTCAAGATGGACATATATAAACAGTTGATTGATTTTGTTCAAAGTCTGGAAGAAGTTCGAGAGCTTTGTCTATTCAGTTAAAAACTATGATAGACTGATTTTATTGAATATTACTAAAATTGTAATTGTTATATCTTCTTGGTTGAAATGTTAAGTAGCTAGTAAGTTATGATAGAAGATACCTTTGATTTACAGAAATAGTAAGGTCCTGAAATCTTATGGGAGGTAATTCACCAATCTAGGAGAGTGTACCTTTGAATAAAATGATACATATGAAATCACTTAAATATCCCAACATTCCGCACTATGAATGGAAAGGTCGATTATTAAGAAAAACATCAGAGTATGCGATGGTGCTTTGTGAAAGTGGAAGAGAGATGAAACACCATACGAAAAATACAACCTTCACAATAGATGTTACGTCGTTGGAGTACTTCTTCTTGAAAGAGGGTTATACAGTAGCCATGGAGATTGAGGAAGGTAAAATACTCTCGTATTACTGCAATATTGCGATGCCTTCTGTGCTTCATGGGGATCAAATTAGTTTTGTGGATTTAGATCTGGACTTTGTGAAAGGAAGAAACGCAGACTGGATGATCGTCGACGAAGATGAATTTGAAAGCAACAGTGTAAAGTATGGTTATTCTGCTGATATAAAAGAATATGCTTTAAAGTCATTGGATTTACTACAGAAGAAAATAAGGGAAGGTCTGTTTCCTTTCGATGGAAGTGGACTTGAGGTAATAGAACCTATCAAATCGGTAGAAGACAAATGATCGTTAAGATGAAAAAAATAGCCTTGTAATGTATAGTGCTGGGGGTAGAATATGGATTTAAAACGTTTAGAGAAGACACTACTTGAAATAAACCAATTTAGCCAATCAGAAGAAGGGGTAACTCGCTTAGCCTATTCAAAAGAAGAACGACAAGCAGCTGAACATTTTAGCTATCTTTGCAGACAAGAAGGAATGACTGTTCGAATGGATGCCAGTGGCAATGTGATAGCACGCAGGGAAGGGAGCAATCCTGATCTTCCTGTAGTAGCATGCGGTTCTCATTTAGATACAGTGATCCAGGGTGGGAGATATGATGGTACATTAGGTGTTATCGCAGCTCTTGAGGTCATTCGCAGCTTGAATGATAAAAGGATTGAAACAAAACACCCGATTGAAATCATTGCTTTTGCATGTGAAGAATCCTCAAGATTTGGTGTTTCTACAATAGGCAGCAAGGCAATGGCAGGCTTATTAGACAAGGAATCTGTGGCTGAACTTAAGGATAGTGAAGGGAAATCTATATCTAATGTATTTTCTGAATGTTCCCTTAACTTCAGTGGGATAGAAAGAAGTAACCGTAGGAATGAGGAGTTTAAAGTATTCTTTGAGCTGCATATTGAACAGGGACCAGTGTTAGAAAGGCAATTAAAACAGATTGGTATAGTTATAGGAATTGCTGCACCTACAAGATTTGAATTAAAAATAAAAGGGCAAGCATCTCACTCAGGAACAACACCAATGGACTATCGAAAAGATGCCTTATTGGGTGCAGCGGAAATAGCTCTGCAGCTGGAGCAGGCTGCAAAAATGGAAGCTCGTAACGGAACGGTTGCAACTGTAGGGGCATGCGAAGTTAAACCTGGATCAATGAATGTGATACCAGATTTGGCGACAATGAAAATCGACATACGCGGAACCTCTACTGATTCAAAAAATAGAGTGATCGAGAAGTTGTTCACTTCAATTAAACAAGTGGAGGAAAAGCGTAGTGTTAGCATCGAGTATAGTGAATTGAGCAATGAGCATCCTATTAATCTTGATAAAGAAGTTATTCAATCCTTAACTGAAAGTTGTGAGCTAAAAGGATATACATATATGCATATGACGAGTGGTGCAGGACATGATGCGATGAATATGGCAATACTATGTCCAACTGGATTAATTTTTGTACCTTCTAAAAATGGTTTAAGCCATCATCCTGATGAATATACAGCAATTGAACAAATTGGTATTGGCACTGATTTATTAGAAACTGCAATTATAGAATGGGCAGGTCGTATGCATTGAGTACATAGAATGTAAGAGTTGATTCTGATGTAATAGAGGAGAGTACATCTAAAGCTATACGCATCCTCTAACTTGCACCGTATCATTTAAATTATCCAATAAACAATTCCTGATTAATCATTGATATAGAAAAAAGATCCTTATAAAAAAGGCTCTTTTTTCTATGATAGTGATGACCGCTAGTGACCTCAAGTTCTTCTTCTAATTCCAAAGCAATTTTTCTTCATCAGCAATTCTACCAACTTAGATTCTTTTCGTGGAGATTTATTGATTTACCTTAAACATTCTATAGTTATCTTTATAGTACTCAATAATAAAATCTCGAAAGTTTTTTGCTGAAGGAGATAGTAATTTACCTTTCACCCAAGAAAGGCTTATCGTATAGGTAGGGGAAATATCAGCTATTTTAATGTAATTTAATTTCAATTGTCTACAGACTGAAATAGGAAGTAAAGAAACCCCCTGATTTACTTTGATTATTTCTAAAAGTAAGTATGAATCTACCTCAAATATATTGTTAGGAATAAATCCAGAATTTTTACAAAGATTTTTAGTGAATTCGCTGTATTCTTCATTGTCGGCAAGAGAAATAAAAGGCTCGTTCTCTAATTCTCGTAAAGAAAGTTCAGATTTACCCGCAAACTTATGATTTAGGGGTAAGACCAGAACAATATCTTCATTAACTAATACACAACTTTCTATCTCCTCATCTTCAATAGGATGGCCTGCTATTCCTAAATCAATTTCCCCTTTTTTTAAACTTGACATTATATCGCTTTTCTCTTTAATTCCCTGATGAACTTTTAACTCAGGAAAAAGGTTAATGTATCTGCTGATTAACCCGATAAGAAATCGTGCATTGGAAATGGAAATCCTTATAGTGTTAGAAATTTGACGTTCGTCGGATTGAATTTCCATTTGTGCATTTTCAATCTCAGTAAAAATCCTGTTTACATGTTTCAAAAGAATGATACCTGAGGAACTTAATTGTATATTTCTGCCTCTCCGCTCAAAAAGTTTTGTTTCTAGTTCATCCTCAAGTCTTTTAATAGTCAGGCTTAAAGAAGGTTGTGCTATATTCAACTGTTTTGCAGCTTTAGACATGTGTTCCGGCAACTGTTTGGAAGTATTTTAGCTGAAGTAATTCCATCTAGAAATCCCCTTTATTTACTGAGATAAATATATATATAACATAATATGTATTAGATTAAATGTAAATGTAGATGTATGCTTTATTCGTAGTCAGGCATTAAGAAAAAAAGTAAGATCAGTTTTTTTAGAAATGTTTAGTTCATTGAATAAAAAAAGAGAGGTGTTATATCATGAAAATCGATGTCAACAATATAGCAAAGAATTTCAATACACCATTAACAGCACCTGCTTACCCTATGCCACCCTATAAATTTGTAAACCGTGAATATCTTAATATTATTTATCGAACAGATGAAAAAGCTTTACGTGCAGCAGTGCCGGAACCGCTTGAATTTACGGAACCCCTAGTAAAATTTGAAGTAATGTGGATGCCCGATGTTTCAGGACTTGGTGCTTATACAGAGGCCGGCCAAGTAATACCCGTAAGTTTTAATGGAGAAGAGGGAGATTACGTACATTCTATGTATGTGGACAATTTCCCAGCCATTGCAAGTGGACGTGAACTTACTGCATATCCAAAAAAATTAGGTGCGCCTGAATTATATGTAGATTCTGATACGCTTGTTGGTACGCTGGATTATGGCAGTCTACGTGTGGCAACTGCAACGATGGGATATAAACATTCTGAAATGGAGAAGGAAAAAGCCAAAAGTGAAATTTGTCGTCCTACTTTTATGGTCAAAGTTGCAACTGATTACACTGGTAATTTAAAGATATGTGATTTAGTCCGAACACAAATAACTGATATTGATATTAAAGGAGCATGGTCAGGTCCTGCTCGACTTCAATTATTCGAACATGCATTGGCACCTCTTGCAGATCTGCCTGTATTAGAAGTCGTTTCAGCATCGCATATCCTTACAGATTTAACGTTAAATGCAGCACAACCTATCTATAACTATCTGGACAAAGATAAGGAGAAATTATTATGAGAATTGCAGTATTAGGAGCTGGGTCTTTAGGAACCATAGTCGGAGCCTATCTTGCTGATGGCGGAATGGATGTCGAATTAATCGATTCTTACCAAGCACATGTAGATGCTTTAAATCAGACTGGTGCTAAGGTGATTGGTACGACTGAGTTTCAAGCAAATGTGAAGGCTATTACACCTGAGAACAAGTCCGGAAAATATGATTTAGTCTTACTTCTAACTAAACAATTATATAACGACGCTGTCCTTCGAGAATTGCTGCCATTTTTGAATGACGATAGTGTGGTATGTTCTTTGCAGAATGGTATACCTGAAAAGAGCGTAGCTGCTATAGTTGGTGACGAACGAGTTATTGCAGGTTCTGTTGAATTTGGAGCCACATTTATTGAACCAGGTGTATCCAGCCTTACAACTGAATACATACAATTTAAGAAGTACGCTTTTCAAATTGGAGAATTAAACGGTGAAACAACGGAAAGAATTCAGCGTATTAAATCGGCTTTAGACCTAGTGGGTGGTACACATATTTCCGATAATTTAGTTGGAACAAAATGGTCTAAACTGCTTATCAATAATGCATTCAGTGGTTTATCTGCTGCATTAAACGGAGAATATGGCGACATTCTTGATAGTGATATCGGCATCGTTAGTGCAGCTCATATTGCTGATGAGACGATTAAAGTTGGGCACGAAAATGGTATAGAATTTGCTAAGATGAATGGTTTCGATATAGCTTCACTAGAAATAAAAAGTCAAAAAGATATTCCTGAACGGATTTCAACATTAAGAGTAGTGATGCAGCCTTCTAGGTTGTTAAAAGCAAGCATGCTTCAGGATCTTGAGAAGAAACGCAAAACTGAAATTGACTTCATTAATGGAGTTGTCCCAACCAGAGCAGTAGCCACGGGTATAGCAACACCTTATAATGATCTAGTTGTACAACTAGTAAAATTAGCTGAAGAATCACAAACTGTGCCGAATTTTGATGCAAATATAAAGGCTTTTGAAGAGTTATTGAATGTAGGTAATATAGACTCAAAAAGAATGAGTCTAACATAGAAGATAGTAAACAAAAACGATGCTGAAACACAGCATCGTTTTTTTGATTTAAATAGCATTCTTTAATTAATGTTTAAATGAATTCTTCAGTTTCTAAATGTATTTAATGTAATTATGAAAAACTTTAGTAGTGAATATCTAAAATTAATTATCTGACTTAAAAATGGTATTCTTTACAAAGAAAGATAGTTGTGAGGAGGATTATCGATGTTTGTAGTCAATGTTGAAGGTGCTATTTACCGGGATGGTAAGTGGTTGATGATTAAAAGAAGTGAAAAAGAAGAGCATGCAGCAGGATGTCTTTCCATGGTAGGTGGAAAGTGTGACTTGGAGGGCGTGTCTACCGATATTTTGGAAAGGACACTAAAGCGTGAAATCTTTGAAGAGGTAGGAATTGAAGTGGAAGATCTTACTTATGTGAATAGCTCTTCTTTTGTTACGGATAAAGGAACCCACGTTATTGATATCGTTTTTCTTTGTCAGCATATAACTGGTGAACCTTATGCAAAGAGCATGGAAGAAGTGGGGGAAGTGATGTGGATGACGATGGAGGATATAATGGTACATGAGGATGCACCTTCCTACTTAAAAGAGAATATTACAGTCGCTGCGAACAAGCTCATTTTAACAAGATGATTCTGAGTATCAAGATATTTAAATTTTAGATTTGATCAAGGCAAAGGAAAAGCTGTCATGATGGACAGCTTTTTTAATTCTTTGCAGCAATAACTTCTTCAAAGTTATAGTTCTGCTTTACATATGCAGTTCCCTCAAGAATTCTCCTCGCCGTACGGATAACCTTTATTTCTGATAAGCTGGCATACGCAGTCTCAGTAATGCCGGATGGATGGGCAATGCGTAAGCTGCCGGTAGTTTTTCTTGCAAGCGTATGAGGCAATGTTCCAGGAATGGCACATGCTGCGGTAGTGCAAATTGCGCCAGTTATGGCAAGTGCTTCATGAGGTCTTTGCATCGATAGCATACGTACATGGATATCCATATCCTGAGTGGAGTAAATGTTCTCGTTTGTATCAGTAAAGGCTTTTGCTTTTCCTATCAATGTTAGTTTTGGGACTGCCGGAGACATCTTAGTAGCTTTATCTCTAGTGGCAAACCCGCAGAGTTCAGCGGCAGCAGCACGTATTTCCTCGCATCGTTCCAGATCATCTTCTGTGAATGCATCGGGCAGAATAGTTTCTTCTAAACCGAGGTCAGCAGCTTCTATAAATGCTAGAGGATTGGCTGCATCAACGATAGAACAGACAATGCTGCCAAAGCTCGTTTCAAGTACATCAGTAACGTTTCCGGTAGGCAATAATTCACCTGTTACGGAACCTTCTGCATGGCAAAATGTCAAAGCTATTTCCGATCCATAACCAGGTACTCCAGGTATAGCTGTCGAACCCGTTATTTGGACGTCACCATCTTTGACGGCTACTTCGGCAAGAATCAACTTTTGAGTATTCGTATTCCATATCCTTACAGTCGTGATTGGGTCGGTGGCAGGGACAAGTCCTTCCTGGATTGCAAAGGGACCAACAGCAGAAGATATATTGCCACAGTTACCGTTCATATCAACTGTTTCATCTGTAATACTTACCTGTGCGAATGTATAGTAGACATCAAAGTCTTTATCTTGCTCTGCTTTTCTTATAATGGCAGCTTTGCTTGTTAGTGAATTGGCGCCTCCCAATCCATCAATTTGCCGTTTGTCAGGGCTGCCCATTAAATCGAGAAGAAAAGGCGTCCAGTTCTCCTTTTCAGCAGGCATGTCTGTTTCATGAAGAAAAACGCCTTTACTTGTACCGCCGCGCATGTAAACAACACGAATCTTTTCCATCAGCTCACGTCCTTTTATAGATGAAGTAGTTTATACTGACAGCATAGTCTTGAATATCGATAAAATAAAATACAATAATTTTTCCTGAAGTTAAAATTTATTTTATAACTGTGAGAAAGTACCTAGGAGGGTGAGCAATGGATGAGAAAGATTGGATCTTATTAAAGCTATTAGGAGAAGAAAAGAGTGTAACAAAAGCCGCGGAACGATTATTCACTTCTCAGCCTTCATTGACATATCGAATTCAAAAGATTGAAGACAATTTTCAAGTAAAGCTTTTTACCAAACGGAATAGAGGAATCACGTTAACAGCTGAGGGAGAGTATCTTTCTGAGTATGCCGTGGAGATGCTGCGAAAGCTGAAAGAAACGAAAGATGCTTTAGCGAACCTAGGCGAAGAGGTCCAAGGCACGCTTCGATTAGCGGTCTCCAGTAACTTTGCTCAATATAAGCTACCGGGATTGCTGGCGAAATTTTCTTCTTTCTATCCGAATGTCCAATACAATGTACAGACTGGTTGGAGTACAAGAGTGATGAAATTACTGGATGAGGGGGATGTACACTTAGGCATACTGCGTGGGAACCATCGCTGGCAAGGAGTAAAGGAAATTCTAACTAGAGAACAACTGTATGTTATTTCTAAACAGCAAATCAGTATCGGGCAGTTGCCGCTTCTTCCTTTCATTAAATACAATACCGATACTTCCTTGAAAACGATCATTGATGGATGGATACATGAGCATTTGCAGCATGCACCGCTTACAGCAATGGAAGTGGATCGGCAGGAAACGTGTAAAGAGATGGTTAAACATGGTTTAGGTTATTCGATAGTGCCTGAAATTTGCCTTCGTGAATCCGATCAGCTATACCGTATCGGTCTGACAAATGAAAAGAAGGAGCCTTTGCTTCGTGAAACATGGTTAATGTATGACCCTAAATCACTCGATCTTCAAGTGGTGAAGGCGTTCATCGGTTTTCTGAAACAGGAACAGCATGTGACAATATAAAAAATACTTATGAGTTTTCCAAAAATAGTTATATTTAACTTATCTCCTGCTATGTAATATGCTATGTCAAATGCTTCTTCAAACAAGTAAATGAAAGCGTATTCAAAGAGAGGGGAATTAACATGCTAACGATATTAGGGTTTTCCATGATGATCGTGTTTACTGTACTGATTATGTCTAAAAAGCTTTCTCCCATTGTAGCCTTGACGATTACACCGATTTTCTTTGCTTTAATTGGAGGTTTTGGAGGAAGTCTTGGGGATATGATCTTAGATGGACTGCAAACCGTCGCCAGTTCAGCGGCCTTACTGTTATTTGCTATCTTGTTTTTCGGAATCCTTATTGATGCTGGGCTATTCGATCCTTTGATTAAGAAAATACTCGTATTAGTAAAAGGAGATCCAGTCAAAATTGCGATTGGATCAGCTGTGCTGGCAATGCTAATTGCATTGGACGGAGATGGCACGACCACTTATATGATTACGGTTTCTGCTATGCTGCCTTTGTATAAACGGATAGGTATGAATCCATTGGTTATGGCAACAGTTGCGATGCTTGCTTTAAGTATTATCAGTGGTATGACTCCTTGGGGAGGTCCTGCAACTAGAGCAATCGCGGTACTTGGATTGGATCCTTCTGAATTCTTTGTTCCACTTCTACCAACGATGTTGGGAGGTATCATTTTCGTTATATTTACAGCCTTTATGCTAGGTCTTAAAGAACGCAAGCGCATAGGTGTAACGAAAATCGAGACTGATTCCTATGCATCCGAACCATATATGGCTGCGGCATTAGAAGGAGATTTATTGAAGCGGCCGCAGCTGCGCTGGATTAACTTGTTCCTTGTTATAGCTATTTTGGTATTGCTAGTTATGGGGATCATGCATCCTGCTGTACTTTTCCTCATAGGTTTTGTATTGGCTCTATCAATCAATTACCCAAATATCCAGGTACAAAAAGAGCGTATTGCTGAACACGCAAGCAATGCCATCACGGTTGTATTACTTGTATTTGCAGCAGGCGTATTTGCTGGAATACTATCCGGAACAGAAATGGTCAATGCAATAGCAGGTTCTATTGTCGCGATCGTTCCGCCTTCCATGGGTGAACTTTTCCCGGTGGTTGTCGCTATCACAAGTCTTCCATTAACCTTTGTGCTTTCAAATGATGCCTATTATTTCGGGATGGTTCCGATATTCGCAGAGGCTGCTTCTGCTTATGGAGTTGATCCTATTGAAATCGCCAGGGCATCCATCTTAGGGCAGCCGGTGCATCTTATGAGTCCGCTTGTAGCCTCTACGATACTTCTTGTCAGCATGTTGAAAATTGATCTTGGTGCATTTCAGCGATATGCAGTCAAATGGGCTGTTTTGACTTCTTTATTTATTATTCTTGTGGCAATCGTAACGGGTGCGATCACATTTTGATGAATAAATTTTATAGTACATGCCATAAAGTCACAGTTTCACCATCACATATAATTGGAGAAGTATCACGCAGAAAAAAGTTCGGAACTGAAACAGTGGGTTTCTTCCTAAGCGATAGAAGCACCAGCTAATTGGCTGGTGCTTCTTTATTATGCATATCACATGAGCAAAGCTTTTACTTAGACCCGAAACGCCGAAGTAATGAACGGATACCGAAGTAAATCGTACTGCCGATTGCTAAAATAATAATCAAGATTGTGATTGTATTTCCCATCAATGTTCTCCTTTTTAAGGTCCAATCTGAAACAAACGCAAAATGCCGCGGCCAATCCACAGTAGTAAACGAAAAGGTAAAATCAGCAGTTCTGGTACATAAAGAAGAATATCGAGAATATCCCATTTGTGATTCGGATCAGCTTCCCTTTTTCGTTTTCTCCGTCGTTCACGCAGTGTCACAGTCGTCTCTCCCTTTGGAAAAAATAGGTTATATTCATCTTATCATAATTTACTAACAAAACGTGTTATTTAAAGTATGTTCAAGCCATCTCACCTTGACAAATATTAGAATCCGGAACACTATTAAAGAAAGCGCTTTCCAATTAGAATTAAGCAGAGGCTTGATAAAGGGGTGTCATGCATTTTGGAAACAAAGGGATTGTGCAGGACATTAATTGTCGATGATGAAATTCTTATCCGACAAGGAATCAAACACTATCTGGATTGGGAGAAGGAAGGTTTCACAATAGTAGGGGAGGCTTCAAACGGAAAAGAAGCACTGGAACTGATTGAAAAGCTGAACCCACATATTGTTATCACAGATGTCGTCATGCCAATTATGGACGGAGAAGCCTTGACGAGGATCGTAAATGAAAAATTCCCGCATATCGGACTGATCGTACTGAGCAGCTTCAGTGAATTCGATTATGTACGAAGTGCTTTTCAGAACGGAGTTATCGATTATATTCTCAAACCAAAATTGAATGCAGAGGTGCTGCTGAAGGCTCTGCGCCTGGCAGCAGGACAACTGGAAGGGTTTCATCTCAGCAGTGAAGGAGAGCATCAGCAAACTTTAAAGGATAAATTAAGAGGTCTATATGAAGGAACAGATCTTAGCTTGGAAGAAGAAGCAGCAGCTTATTTTCCTCATAAGTATTTTCAGGTACTAAGCCATAATTACGAAGCAAACAAAAAAATGATGCATCTTCAAGATTTCTTAACTAATGAGGATGGAATCTTGACATCAATCTTATCAACTTCGGATTTGCATATTTATTTATGGAATGGCGACCGAATACTAGGAGAAGATGTATTTTCCGGATTACCCAAATCAGGTTTTATTTGCAGTACAGAAGTTTTCGATAATCTTTCCGAACTAAAAGGAAAGCAAAAGGAACTGGAAAGAGTGGAGAGTTATCGTTTCTTCTTTCCGGACAGTTTTTATTTATCTGACCAAAGCCTGCCACCATTGCCTGGTAAGTTGCAGGACTTTCAATTGGTTCGCTTTATTGAAGAGTGCAAGCGGGACAATTTTCAGGAAGCTTTTTCATATTTACAGGAACATACCGGTCAGAATGTACAGAATTATCAACAGGATGTTGCCGAATACAAAGCATTTCTCAATAATATTATGTTCAATCTGATTGTTCTGCTTGGCAATAAAGATTATCAAACAGAAGTGCTTGAGAAGAAGAAGTACACCTATTTTCAAAACGTCGGCCAAGCAGCAGATGTGTACACAGCTAATCAGACGGTTGATTCTTTTTTAAAGGAAGTAATGAAGATTGTGGAAACAGAGGAAGAACAGGGGCATATGAGGAAACTGACAGACTATATCAAGGCGCATTATCATGAATCGTTATCATTATCTGATATTGCGAACCATTTCCATTTCAGCCCTTCTTATTTATCCAATTATTTTTCCACACATAGTAAGGAGGGCTTCAGCGAGTACCTTAACCGTGTCCGGATTGAGGCAGCTATTACCTTGTTAAGGCAGAACGATATACCTATTTCAAAGATTAGTGAGCAAGTCGGGTTCTCAGATCATAGTTATTTTTGTCGTGTTTTTAAAAAGCAAACGAGCTATTCTCCTTCGCAATACCGGCGAAAACGGATAATGAGCTGAGGAGGAATAGCTGATGAAAATTAAAGACCAGCTTCAGCCTAATGGCCTGTTTATGAAGATGTTCCTTATAACAGTTGCACTAATAATTTTAGTAGCTATTACCGTTACTCTTACGACAATTCGGATGGCTGAGCAATTTTTTGTTGAGAAGTTCAGCATTACAAATTCCCAAATAATCGATCAAATTCAATATGATTTCGAAGAGTTGAATTACAGCATCGTAATGGCAGCTACCGATATCGGTCAGAGCAGTACAATAGAGGCCTATTTATCAGAGGAAGAGCCTGATAATGAGCGTATATTAAGTCTTTACCTTGTGATGAGCCAAATTGATCATCTTCGGGAACAGCTTGGTGATCAAAACGTGGAGATTGCAATTGCAGATCAAGAGGCAATCTCATACAGGACGAACTTTACGTATTGGCCAGCTGCCCCTACAGATATTCGTAATCATGATATTACGGAAACAATCACCAAGGAACCGAACAAGCTGCTTTATTTTCAAGATTCACGAGAAGCCTCCGATAATTATGTCATTGCGGCGAAGGCTCTCCTTGATCGGGAAACAGATCAATCATATGGTTCGGTCTACTTTCCAATTAGGGAGGGGCAGCTGCGTTCCTTTTATACAGACTACGTAAAGCCGGGGAATGATTTTTATGTGCTGGATCGTAACGGCAAAGTGGTCTCGAGCAGTTTAACGAATGTAATTGGACAATCGCTTCCAGAGCTTAGTCAGCAGGCGGAGAATATGCAAACTGAAGGAGAAACATACCAGGAGGTCGAGTTTCAGGATATAAATCAGATTATGCTGGCAGAATATCTGCCTTATTTTGATATGTACCTTATAAATATGGTGGACAAACAGACCGCTGTAGGCAATCTGATTGATACAAAGCAGATTGCATTATTGCTTGCAGGTGTTGTTGTTCTTGCGCTAATCATTGTTTTTCTTGTTACGAAGCGGCTGACCAATTCCTTATCGAAACTTGTCAAAGATATTGAAGCAGTACCAAAGAAGGGACTTAAGCGAAGGCTCGTATATGAAGGTACATACGAAACTAACCAAATTGGTACTGCTTTTAACAGCATGATGGATGAACTACAAGTGTATGTAGAAAAACTCATCGAAGCACAAAAACAGCAGCGCCATGCTGAGCTGGCTGCATTGCAGCAGCAAATTAATCCGCATTTCCTCTATAATACGATGGCTTCCATCAAGTTCCTGGTCATGATGGGAGAAAGAGAAGAAGCTGAGAAAACAATTGATGCGTTCATCACGCTTTTGCAAAATACAATTGGCAATGTAGATGAGTCGGTTACCGTAGAGCTTGAACTTCAGAATTTAAAAAACTATGTGCTAATCAATCAGAAACGGTACGGAGATAGGATTCAGGTACAATTCATGGTGTCTCCGGATTGTTTGGACTATCTTATTCCGAAACTGATATTGCAGCCTTTTATCGAGAATTCATTTTTCCATGCTTTCAATAAAACAGCTAAAGGCACAATTTCGGTGCTTGTATGGAAAGAAGCAGACGATCTTGTATGTGAAATAGCCGATGATGGCGATGGGATGGCAGCTTGTACAGATCTGCCCAATACGAACCGCAATCGACAACTGTTTTCCGGTATAGGAGTTAAAAATGTCCATGAACGAATTCAGCTTCTTTATGGGACAGATTATGGTGTGACCATCACGAGTGAGACAGGTCAGGGGACGAAAGTGAGCTTAAGATTACCTGCAGTAAAAGAAGATGAAAGAGATGCGATTTAATTCAAAATGCTGACCATCTTCATTGACTGTCGGCTTTAAGGGAGCGTATAGGAGTAAATTAAGAAAGAAAATACAAATAACAAAAAATAATCCTAAATCGCGATAATGTAAGCGTTATCAATATAAAGATTAAATCCTAGTATGACTCAATAATTTCCTAACAGAAGATAGCGGACGCATGCTAATATTTAAACAGAAAGACAGCGCTTACAAAAATGAGGGGGTAAATAGGATGAAAAAGTTTTTAGCACTTTTATTTGTTAGTTTGCTCGTTCTGTCTGCGTGTTCTTCTGGTTCCAGCTCGGAAGCAGATGCAGATACGAACGATATCAAAGTTTGGGCATGGGATCCAAACTTCAATATAAAAGCAGCGGAGCTTGCGAAAACAGCTTACCAAGAAGAAAACAGTGAGCTGAATATTGAAATCATCGAGTACGCACAAGATGATATCATCCAAAAGCTGAACACAAGTCTCAGCTCCGGAACAACGAAAGGTCTTCCGAACGTCGTTTTGATTGAGGACTATCGTGCACAAAGCTTCTTGCAGTCCTATCCAGATATGTTTTACGCGGTTGACGATGCAATCTCAATTGATGACTTTGCAAAGTACAAACAGCCACCAACTAGCTTTGAAGGCAAACAGTATGGAGTTCCTTTCGATTCTGGTGTAGCTGGTTTGTATGTACGAACTGACTACTTAGAAGAAGCAGGCTACAGCATCGATGATCTACAGGATGCTGATTGGGAGAAAGTGATTGAAATTGGTACAGCAGTTAAGGATGCTACAGGCAAGCAAATGATCACACAGGATCCAAAAGATCTAGGGCTATTGCGTATGATGATTCAGACAAGTGGTGCATGGTATTTGGAGGAAGATGGTGTAACTCCGAACATAGCTAATAATGATGCGCTGAAAGAAGCATTCCGTCTGTATAAAGAAATGATTGATGCAGACTTGGTTAAACCGCATGCAGACTGGAGCCAGTACATTGCCACAATCAATAATGGTGATATTTCTATGCTGCCAAGTGGTAACTGGATCACACCTTCTGTTAAAGCAGAAGCGTCTCAATCAGGTAAATGGGCCGTAGCGCCGTTTCCTAAACTTCCTGGCATGGACTCAGTGAATGCATCCAACTTGGGCGGTAGCTCCTGGTATGTATTGAACATCCCTGGTAAAGAAAAAGCAGCTGAATTCTTAGGCCAGACATTCGGTGCCGATGTTGATTTCCATCAGCAGTTCGTTGAAGAAGTAGGCGGTGTAGGAACCTATCAGCCTGCAGCAGAAGGCGAAGCTTACCAAGCAGAAGATGAGTTCTTTGGCGGTCAGAAGATAATGTCTGATTTCGCAGCTTGGACAGAAGAAATTCCACAGGTCAATTACGGTCTTCATACGTATGTGATCGAGGATATCCTTGCGAATGAAATCCAGAAATACTTGCAGGGCGAAGATTTAGATACGGTTATGGAAAACGCACAATCGCTGGCAGAACAGCAAGCGAAGTAATCCAAGTGCCCTGGGATGCCGCGAACACATGCTGCCTCCCGGGGCTTCTTTCGAAAGGAGCCCAAACTTATGAACATCCCTGAAAAACTAGGACCGGAAAAACTTGCTAAAAAACCAGCACCGCGCCCAGCACGTTCCCTCCGACTAAAAAATACATTGATTGGCTGGTCATTCGTAGCTGTAGCCTCACTGCTAATTGGAATATTCTATTTCTTCCCGATGGTGCAGGCATTGATAATGTCGTTCCAATCTGGCACCGGCGTAAATCTGTCGTTCGTCGGATTCGAAAACTATATCCGTCTATTCCAGGATCCTGTGTTTCTGACAACGGTAAAGAATACGGTCATCTATTTAATCATCCAAGTACCAGTTATGATTTTACTGGCTTTATTCCTATCAGTAGTACTGAACAATAAGACACTGAAATGGAAAGGATTTTTCCGTACCGCCATTTTCTTACCGTGTGTAACGTCTCTTGTTGCCTATTCAGTTGTGTTCAAGTATTTATTTGCACCAGATGGCATTGTGAATATGACGCTAATGAAAATCAATCTTGTCTCTGAGCCTGTCCAGTGGCTGACAGATCCGTTTTGGGCGAAAATTACTATCATTCTGGCAATCACATGGAGATGGACTGGCTACAATATGATCTTTTATCTATCTGCTCTTCAAAACGTGGATCAATCCATTTATGAAGCAGCAAAAATTGATGGTGCTTCTGCTATTCAGCAGTTCTTCAAAATAACGATTCCGATGCTGAAGCCAATCATATTATTTACATCCATCACATCGACTATCGGAACACTGCAATTGTTTGATGAGGTCATGAACATAACAGCCGGCGGACCTGGGAACTCAACGATGACTATTTCCCAATATATCTATAACTTGTCCTTTAAATATACGCCTGACTTTGGTTACGCTGCTACTGTATCCTATGCCATCGTAATCCTGATCGTTATCTTCTCAATCATACAATTCAAAGCGGGAGGCGATAAGAAATGAAATCATCCAACAAAGTAATCGGTTATCTGTTCCTTAGCATCTGTGCGATCATTTCTATTTTCCCGTTTTACTGGATGGTTGTCAGCATGACAAACACATCTTCTGACGTAACAAGGGGGAAATTGCTGCCGGGTGGACATTTTATTGAGAACTTTAAGAACCTGCTCCAAACAGTTGATTTGGTACCCGCATTAACGAACTCTGCCATTATTGCAGTTGCTACAACCGTCCTTAGTTTGCTGATAGCATCTTTGGCAGGATATGGATTTGAAATTTACCGCAGCAAAGCGAAAGATATCGTATTCAATATCTTGCTGCTGTCCATGATGATTCCATTTGCTGCCTTGATGGTGCCTTTGTTCCGTATGTTTGGTAGCTTCACACCGATATTGCCGTTTATCGGAATTGATACTTTATCGGCGGTTGTCCTGCCAACCATCACCACGGCATTTCTGATTTTCTTCTTCCGTCAAAGTACAAAGATGTTTCCAAAGGAAATTTTGGAAGCAGGTCGAATTGATGGCTTGAAGGAGCTGGGCATCTTTTTCCGAATATATGTACCGACGATGAAGACAACATATGCAGCTGCAGCCATTATCACATTCATGGCCAGCTGGAATAACTATCTCTGGCCGCTAGTTGTCTTGCAATCACCTGAAAACCAAACGATACCATTGCTCATTTCGAATCTTGGTTCCAGCTACTCGCCGGATTACGGCATGATCATGATGGCGATTGTTATTGCTACATTGCCAACAGCGATTATATTCTTCTTTATGCAGAAGCATTTCGTAGCAGGAATGATGGGTTCCGTGAAGTAACAGATAAAGAGGGAGGAAGAGATTATGACAATCAATACAAAGGTAACTGCAAGTTTGGATTGGCTTTCGGATACGAGTGTGTTCGCGGTGAATCGTGTGCCGGCTCATTCCGATCATGTGTACTTTGAAACTCTGGAACAGGCTAAGGTAAAGAAGGATATGCCTTGGCGCCAGAGCTTGAATGGTAAGTGGAAGTTCCATTACGCGCAGAATCCTGCTGCTCGACCTGCAGAATTCTACGATTCAGCATACGACTGCAGCCGCTGGGATTCCATCTCTGTTCCAGCCCATATGCAGCTGGAGGGGTATGGGACACCTCAATATGTGAACACGATGTATCCATGGGATGGTATTCATGATATCCGACCGCCTCAAGTGCCGATGGAGGATAATGCTGTCGGCAGCTATGTGAAACATTTTACCGTGCCGAAGCACATGGAAAACATGCCATTGTATATCTCGTTCCAAGGTGTGGAGTCTGCTTTCTACGTTTGGCTTAATGGACAATTTGTCGGCTATAGCGAGGATAGTTTTACACCAGCTGCGTTCGACCTGACAGCATACCTCCAGCCTGGTGAGAACAAATTGGCAGTAGAAGTATATCAGCGCAGTACAGGCAGCTGGCTGGAAGACCAGGATTTCTGGCGCTTCTCTGGTATTTTCCGCGATGTGTATCTGTATACAACACCAGAGCTTCATGTTTTTGATCTGTCTGTACAAGCAAGGTTAGATGATACGTATTCGAAAGGTTCTTTGAAAGCAGCGATGCTATTCCAAGAGACAATACCAGCGGGTGCGAAGCTAACAGGAAGTCTATATGACAAACATGGTAGCTTGGTGCAGGAAGCGGAAGGTTTGTTCCAAGACAAGACAGCTGTCGTTGCGTTCGATGTTGATACACCACAACTATGGAGTGCGGAGAATCCTAATCTATATTCTCTTTACCTGCAGGTTTTCAATGAGGAAGGACAGCTTGTCGAAGTCATTCCGCAGACCGTTGGCTTCCGCCGTTTCGAGATGATAGACAAAGTGATGTGTCTGAACGGTAAGCGCGTTGTTTTCAAAGGTGTCAATCGCCATGAATTCAATGCACGATCAGGAAGGGTCGTTACCGAAGAAGATATGCTGTGGGATATCAAAGCGATGAAGCAGCATAATATCAATGCTGTTCGTACTTCTCATTACCCGAACCAAACTCGGTGGTATGAGTTATGTGATGAGTATGGTTTGTATGTTATCGATGAGATGAACCTGGAATCGCATGGTTCCTGGCAGAAGCTTGGACAGGTGGAGCCTTCCTGGAACGTCCCGGGCAATTTGCCTGAGTGGCAAGATATCGTAATGGACCGTGCTGTATCCATGTTGGAACGGGATAAAAACCACCCGTCAATTCTAATCTGGTCCTGCGGTAACGAATCATATGCTGGGGAAGTCATCGTCAATGTGGCGAACTACTTCAGAGAAAAGGACCCGAGCAGGCTTGTCCATTACGAGGGTGTGTTCCACGCACGAGAGTATGATGAAGCAAGCGACATGGAAAGCCGCATGTATGCCAAAGTTGATGACATCATAGAGTATCTTGAAAATGATCCGGAGAAACCATTTATCAGCTGTGAATATTCCCATGCAATGAACAACTCATTGGGCGGAATGTACAAATATACCGATTTGGAAAATGCCTATCCGATGTACCAAGGCGGTTTTATCTGGGATTATATGGATCAGGCATTACTGAAAAAGAATCGATACGGCCAGGAATTTTTGGCTTACGGCGGTGACTTCCATGACCGACCGTCGGATTATATTTTCTGTACAAATGGCATCGTCTTTGCTGATCGTAAACTTTCTCCGAAAATGCAGGAAGTGAAATATCTTTATCAGAATATTAAGTTGGATATAGATGATAAAAAGATAGTGGTGCGCAATGAAAATCTCTTTGCTGATACAAGTGCTTATGAGTTGGTATTGACAGTGCGAAGAGAAGGGGAAAGCTGTTATGAACAGAGCATGGAACAGAGTGTTCCAGCTGGTCAACAAGCAGAATACGAAATAGGTATTCCAGCAAGCGTTTTAGCTGAACCAGGAACATATACAATCGATGCTGGCATGAGACTGCGTGAAGCAGCATTATGGGCAGATGCAGGATACGAGATTGCATTTGGACAATATGCTTGGGAAAGTAAAGCAGAAACCCCGAAAGCTACCGGTAAACTCCGCGTAGTCGAAGGTGATGTGAACATCGGCGTACATGGTGATGATTTCAGCGTTCAATTCTCTAAAGCTGCTGGCAGTTTGACGTCGCTTTGTTATGACGGAGAGGAACTGATTGAGACACCGCCTCATCCAACATTCTGGCGTGCAAGCACAGATAATGATAATGGATACCAGCAAAGCTATACTGCCGGGGTCTGGCTGGCAGCCAGTGTAGCGAGGAAGTGTACGGATGTAGCTTTGGATATCGGGACAGAGCAAGTGGATGTGACATTCAGCTATACATTTTCCATAGCAGAAAAGCTACAGGTACAGACAATCTATTCTGTGTTCCCAGATGGTGCTATACGTGTGAAAGCAGTGTACCAAGGAGCAGAAGATTTACCCGATCTGCCGACATTTGCTCTCACTTTCCGTACTTCTGCAGCATATAGCAATCTGGAATGGTTTGCCCAAGGTCCGGAAGAAAACTATGCAGACAGAAATAAAGGAGCGAGACTCTGCCGCTTCCAGAATACTGTTGAAACAAATGGTACTGCATATGTCCGACCACAGGAATCGGGCACAAGGACTGGAGTGCGCTGGCTGAAGCTCACTGATGTAAAAGGAAGCGGTATAGAGCTTCATTCTGATGATAAGCCGATTACATGCAATGCTTCTCCGCACACAGCATGGGAAATCGAGCAAGCAAATCATGCTTATGAATTGCCTCCAGTACACTATACGGTGCTGACTGTTTCTGGAAAACAGATGGGTGTAGGTGGCGATGATAGCTGGGGAGCACCAGTACATCCGGAGCATACGCTAACTTCTGATGGAGATCACAGCTTTACCTTCACCATCAAAAGAGCATAAAGAAACCCCCTCTGCTTAGGCAGAGGGGGTTTAGTATTACGCGAAGCTTGCTTCTTCGTATTGCAACAGTGTTTTCGTCATAACTGGCGCTTGATCTTTGTCTTTTTTCTCTTTGCGCATAGCACGGTGCTCTGCAACATGTGATTCTCGGGAGATCCATGCTACGAAATCAGCTTTTTGATCCCACTTCGTTACGATGGCATAAGCAACTGTATCACTTTTTTTTGTATCTTTGTTCCAGCATTCGGCTGAATGCAATCCAGCTACATCAGTCAGCTCCTCCATCGTATGCTTCACTTTATTTATAATTTTATCTTGGGCATCGACTGCACCTTCGAAAATAACTTGATTGACAAACATAGGATTGCCTCCTCATAAACTTGTTCTCCTTTAAAGCTACCAGAAAGCAAGGGAAAAAGTCAATGAGAATGATTATCAGTTTGAGGGATTTGTTTTAGTATGAAGAAGGCAGATACGCTGCGCGGCGTCTTTTATATAGTGAGGATATGTTATAATGAGTTATATATCTGAATGTTCGAACATGGGGGTGCAGTATGTTTGAATCTGACTTTGTTAATCTTATTTTAAAGATAATTAGCACATGGGCAGTATACCTACTTGTAACCTATACTATCTTTGATGATCTTAGTAGGGACAGGTTATTGTTTGTATTATTCATTATCATGTCTCTTGTGATGATCATATCTACCGCTATTAGAATAGTTAAAATTGTTAACATCAAGAAAGAACAGAAAGCAAACTGATGACCAAACTTTCTGATTAAATGAAAAAGGGCTGTCGAAATTACTTCGACAGCCTTTTTATCAATATACTTTATCGCCATTAAAGATGCTGTTTTTTACAACAACATAATCAACGTTACGGATTGCTTCTAATTTCGTACCACCAGCATAAGAGATGGAAGACTGAAGATCTTGTTCCATTTCTGTCAAAGTATCTTGAAGAGATCCTTTGTGCTCAACGAACATTTTCTTACCTTCAACGTTACGTTTTTCACCTTTTTGGAACTCAGATGCAGAACCGAAATATTCTTTGAAAAGCTTGCCGTCTTTTTCTACTGTCTCACCAGGAGATTCCTCATGGCCGGCGAACAAGGAGCCGATCATAACCATTGATGCTCCAAAGCGTACTGATTTGGCAATGTCGCCGTGTGTCCGGATACCGCCATCAGCGATGATTGGCTTGCTTGCTGCTTTTGCACACCAGCGTAATGCTGCCAGCTGCCAGCCGCCAGTTCCAAAACCTGTTTTGATCTTTGTAATACAAACTTTACCTGGCCCGATTCCTACTTTTGTTGCGTCCGCACCGGCGTTCTCAAGCTCTCTAACTGCTTCAGGTGTACCGACGTTTCCAGCAATAACGAAGCTCTCTGGCAAATGCTTTTTAATATGTTGAATCATACGGATAACAGCATTGGAATGACCGTGTGCGATATCAATCGTAATAAATTCGGGTACCAAAGCTTTGCTTGCGAGTCCTTCAACGAAACCATATTCTTCTTCTTTAACGCCAACACTAATGGAGGCAATCAGATTTTGTTCCTGCATTTTTTGGATGAATGCTTCTCTTGTTTCTGGTTCAAAGCGATGCATCACATAGAAATAATTATTTTCAGCCAAATAAGTGGCAATATTTTCGTCAATGATTGTCTGCATGTTTGCCGGTACGACTGGCAGACGGAATGTATGGTTTCCAAGTGTAGCAGTCGTATCACATTCTGAACGGCTATCTACTACGCATTTTGCGGGAATTAATTGAATATCTTCGTAATCAAATACATTTTCCATGTTTATACCCCTCTAAAGACGAATTATTTTTGATGGTGTCTTTTATTTCGTTCGCCCTTTGGTACTATACAATAATTCAGAAAACAAAGCAAAGGTTTTTATTCAAAAAATAAAAATATAAAGAAATGGGGTAGAATAGAAGAGAGGGGTGACAAAGTGAAACTACGTATGAAGATGACATATCGCACACCTAAAGGGACGGATGCGGAATTCTTATCTGATTATTTACCGCCAGGTGCTGTGCTTTTACTAATGGAAGATATGCAGCAAAACGGAAGAATACCTCAAATAGAGATCTTGGATCAATATGAGACAGAATGGTCAATAAAAGAATTGCGCAACTACATGAAGGAACTTGTAACAGAGCCGCATAATGTCCGCGTGTATGTGGATGGGGGCTTTGATAAAGGAACAGGTAAAGGCGGACTAGGCTGTGTTATTCATTATGAACAAAATCAAAAAGAATACCGTCTTCGCCGTAATCAGGAGATGGAGCAGCTTATCTCAAATAATGAAGCAGAATATGCAGCACTGCATTTTGCCATAGGTGTTTTATCGGAACTAGGAGTGAAAGAGCAGGAGATCGAGGTATTCACAGATTCCCGTACCGTCGTCAATCAGATGTCGGATGAGTGGCCAGTTTATGAAAAAGAACTGAAATACTGGGCAGACAAAGTAGATGATCTGGTAAAGGAAATCGGTTTAACGGTGCAATATGACCATGTGGATAGAAAGAAGAATAAAGAAGCGGATCAACTCGCGAGCCAGGCTTTGAAAAGTATTCAAATTGACAGTACGATACAAAAATAACCGCCCAAGCAAAAACTTGAGCGGTCATTTTTATTTGGAAGTCTGTTGATCAAGAGCTTCGATCAAACTAGTCTTGGTTGAACCAGATGCTGCTTCCACTAATGTCTGGAAACGTTCTGTCAGCAATTCTTTGTTTTTATACTCCTGAGGATGGTTCTGATTGTAATAGAAACGGAAGATAGCTTCCTCAGAGAAATGCTGTTTTCCGATCTTAATCATGAATCCTACAGGAAGCTTATCATAAGCATATGCTGCTTTTTTCTCGACTAGCGGCGTTTCCGCTACAGCTGTTTCGTTTTCAGATGCCAGCTGCTGAATTGCCTGCTTGATGAATTTCTTGCGAGCACGCTTCTTCTTAGAACGCATGTTCATCTCAGCAAGAACTTTATCCAGACTTTCGGTTTTCGTAAGTACTGTCACGACTAAAAACTCCTCTATTATTGTCTGCAACCTCTATCATATGATATTTTCGCAGATTTTAGAAGTCTAGCAGTAGAATTGCTAACATTCTGACAAGTTATCAATAATAGTAAGTGTCGGAATACGTTGGATCTGTGTCTGGAATAAGGGATACACCGATGATCATGAAAATGATAAAGAAAATGAAATAAATGACAATAACTGCGGCCATTACGATAAATGTGGCAATGGCAAAGTTCCTTCTTGGATTGGCACGGTCAGCTGCCCAAATAATTAGCATGATGATATTGACAATCGGAATACCTGTCAATACTATTGTCCATACCCATTGCATAATTCTCATTTGACCATTGCTTTGTTGGTCTCTTTGTTGTGGTTCCATAAAAAAATCGCTCCTGACTAAGGTAAAATAATGACAGAAATAACTATAATGGATAGTTTCTGTAAATTCAACCAGTGTCAGTAAGTCCTTGAAAGCTGATTTAAAGCCGTTTTAGGGACTTTTCTCCTGATTTGCAGCTCGCTCCAGCCTTTGTTTCGTTTCCAACATTTCCTGTCGTGACATTGGATCAAAAAGACCTTCCGCAAGGGTTTTATCAATATATTGGATAGCTTTGTCCAATTGGGAATCCATTTTCTAAGCACTCCTTCTCCATAGGTTTTCTCTACTACCGTGAATTTCTAATACTTCCAGTATAATGGCACATAATCGCATCCTTTATACTAGGTAAAATACAGTCTTTTTTCTGGAACTATTATAATTCTATAGGTTGTCCGCCAACTCCTCTTTCGATATGCTTAATTTATTGAAAAGACGAGGTGAAAGCATGCTATATGACATTATTATTCTAGGAGCCGGATCAATGGGGATGAGTGCAGGTTACCATCTGGCAAAGGAAGGTCGGAAAGTGTTAATGCTGGATAGCTATCACCCTCCTCATGACCATGGCAGCCACCATGGAGAAACGAGGATCATTCGTCATGCCTATGGCGAAGGTGAAGCTTATGTGCCGTTCGCTCTCCGAGCTAGAGAATTGTGGAAGGATTTAGAGCAGAAGCTCGGAAGGGACATTTTTATTGAAACAGGAGTATTGAACTGCGGTCCTGAATCGAGTCCATTTATACAAAATGTCCTTAAGAGCGGGGAAAAATATGATCTTCACGTAGAAGAACTTACATCAAATCAAATGAAAAAGCGTTGGTCGGGTTTGACCACACCAGCTGATTATATGGGAGCTTATGAAAAAGATGCAGGTTATTTGCGAACGGATCCGATTTTAAATGGATACGCAGACCTTGCAGTATCACATGGAGCCGTACTTGCAGGTGGTCAGCGTGTGGAAGAGGTACAAATAAAGAAGGGTAATGTTGAAGTTAAGACTAAAGATGGGATACATAGAGGAAAGAAGCTGATTGTCACAGCAGGAGCATGGGGTGCAGAAATATTGTCGCAGCTCGGGCTGCAGATACCGATTACAGTAACTCGGAAGACATTCGCTTGGCTGCATGCCGATGCAACCTTCCATGAAGATAAATTCCCTTGCTTTAGCTTTGACACAGATATAGGTACTTATTATGGGTTTCCTGATATTAACGGAACAGGATTAAAAATCGGACGCCATGACACCGGCTTGCCGATACATCCAGATCAAAAGGGCGCCCCTTTCCATGATGGAGACGCTGAAGAGCTGCAAAGCTTCCTATCTCGGTTCATGGGTAGCGGAACATTTCGGCTTCGAGAAGGGAAAACATGCATGTACAGTATGACTCCTGATGAAGATTTTATTATTGATTATCATCCGGAGCACCCAGAAGTTATGTATGCTCTCGGTTTTTCCGGTCATGGATTCAAATTTGCCAGTGCGGTAGGGGAAACCTTAAGTGAGATGGCAATGGAGAAGGAATTGACAGTGGATATGAAACCTTTTCGTATAAGTAGGTTTGCATAGCTACAGGATAGAAGAGTTATCAGAATTGATGGCTATTGTTAAAGAATGGACATAAATCAAAGCAGTGTGCCTTTCTATCGTGTTATAATAAAAAAATAGATTATTTTTTGTAAGGAGATGCTGTATCATGCCACCAAGCGTGCGTTTGATTCTGATCTTGGCGGTGGCCTTGCTTACTGTCGGGCTCTTGTTCTATGGAGCTGTAAAAAGTAAGCAGATGAGGGTACCTTTCTTGATTTTGGGGATATTATTAGCATTCATCTATATCGTGTCATTTATCGTATTATTTGTTTTATAGAAAGCATGCACAGTTATTGTGCATGCTTTTTTCATTTTCTACAGGAAGATGTACCATTCATTTCTATTAGCGGTGAATTTGAAACATTATTGTAATGTTTTGTCACACTTTCGTATAGTATACTGTTTCCGGAGATTACTTTATTTTCTATTTCATTACAGATTAATCAAACTAGGGCTATGAAAACTATAAATAGATTCACAGGGGGAACAGATTTGAGAAAAAAATGGCTGCATATTGGTTTGGCTGCAGTGATCGGAACTGCTGCACTTGTCTTGCCGGTATCTAGTAATGTTGCTTATGCCTATGAAGATTTAGATGAACAAAGAGATGAAGTCGAACGGAAGAAATCGGAGAACGAAGAGCAGCAATCAAAAAAGACAAAGAAGCAGGATGACCTGCAAGCTGCTGCTGAGAAACTCCGCGCTGAGTTAGAGAAAATCGATGGCAAAATCGGTGAAACGAATACAAAGCTAGCAGATACAGAGTCAGAGATTTCCAGTTTGGAAACAGACATTGATACATTGAAAAGTGAGATTGCTGACTTGGAGGTCCGGATTGAAGAGCGTCACGGTTTGCTTAAGGATCGGATCCATTCTTTGCAGAAAAGCGGCGGTCAGGTAAAATACTTGGATGTTATTATGGAATCGAAGAGTTTTTCGGACTTCCTTAACCGTGTTGATGCCGTAAGCACTATCATGGGAGCTGATCAAGAATTGATGGAAGCCCAGCAGCAGGATCTGGCAGATGTTGAATCTAAGAAATCAGAACGTCAAACAAAGCTTGTTCGTGTTGAGAAACAGGCGGATGTCTTAGAAGAGACAAAGCAAACCTTGACGGACCAGCAGGAAGAGAAGGACAAGCTGATCGCAGATGTTATGAAAGAATATGATCTGACTTCTGAAGAGCTTGTAAGTCTTAGCGAGGAATCTGCATTGCTTGCTGCACAAGAAGATGCTATTGCTGCAGAGGTTGCTTACCGTGATAAGCAAAAGGCAGAGGAAGAAGCACGTAAGGAAGAAGAGCGTCAGCGTGCTGAGCAAGAGAAACAGGAAGAAGCTGCTAGAGTAGCAGCGGCTGAGAAAGAAGCAGCTGCCAAAGCAGAAAAAGAAGAAGAAAAAGCTGCTGCATCTGCTGCTAGCAAGCCGGCAGTAAAACAAGAGCCGAAGCAAGAAACAGCTACGAAAAAGCAAACAGTTGAATCAAAATCAACGGCTTCTAATTCTGCTTCATCTGCGCCGAAACAGCAGGCAAAACCAGCACCTAAACAGGAGCAGCAACCAACTAAAGCTCCTGCTTCCAGTGGTGATTTCATTACTCCGGCACCAGGCAGCATTACTTCTGGTTTTGGACCAAGATGGGGTACATTCCATTACGGAATTGATATTGCTAAGCGCGGATCAAATGTACCGATTTGGGCTGCAGCTTCTGGAACTGTGTCACAAGCCTACTATTCTTCCAGCTACGGAAATGTAATCTTTGTGAGCCATTCTATTGACGGGAAAACATACACGACGGTATATGCTCACTTGACGTCTATGCAAGTAAGTGCTGGTCAGCGTGTGTCCCAAGGACAGCAGATCGGTACAATGGGGAATACAGGCATGTCCCAAGGACAGCATCTTCATTTCGAATTGCACACAGGTCCATGGAACGGCAGTAAATCAAATGCAGTGAACCCAATACCATATTTGAACTAAAAGAAACTCTAACACTTCTAACGAGTGTTGGAGTTTCTTTTTATTTAGTGTAAAGTGAGAGGAATAAATGGAAAAAGGAGGGAGCTTGATGCATCAAGCAGCACTTGATAGTCTAGTAGATATTTTAGCGAATGAAAAAGAGGTTAATGCGGTATTTGTGAAAGGATCATTTGGGAGAGGAGAACAGGACCCATACTCTGATATAGATTTATATTGTCTCGTAGAAGAGCATAACTTGAATAACTTCCTGGCAAAGAGATTGCCCTTGCTTTCCAAATACAAAGATGTTTTATACAGCGAGGAGCTATTTATTATCGCGCCACAGTTGATTATTGTTTATAATGACTTCCTTCATGTGGATTTGTTCACCGTTACTGAAAAGACTTTCAAACAAAGTGACCATTTTAGAGTTCTTTATGATCCGGATCAATTGCTGGATCAATTCAAAGGAACCCAAAAGCTTACGATGACAGATGAAGAATACGGAAACCAGATAATAGATCTGACATGGTTCTTATTCCAGTATCGCAAAGCTGCTTTGAAAGAAAATAGTGCATGGGCAGCAGCTATGCTTCAGCAAGTTACTGATCCGCTGTCCAGGATGCTTTTGCATCATTATGCTCCTGATCGAGCACAACTTGGTCTAAAACGAGCCGAGTAGCTACTGCCTTCTTCTATATACAACGAGTTTAATATAATCCTGGAAAACGTCACTCCAGCAGGTCATCAGAAAGCGGCTGCTGCAATCCTTCAGCTGCTCGCAAAAGAACAATCCTTTATAGAGAATCATCTAAAAGGAACCGAAAGACAAATAATTAATCCTCTTTTTCAAAAGATAGTTACAGAAGGATTTAGTGTAAATACGTAAAAGAAAAAGCCATATCCACTAGGATATGGCTTTTATTCTATACTAGCTTGAACCGACCACCGGACATCGCTATTTGTCTGTGAATTAAGCTTCTGCATCAGATCTGTTGCTTCCGTTTCACTTTGAAACAGCATTTCTGAAGTTGAACTGGAATGTTTTAGGTAGGTTTTCGTTCCGTTCGCTTCTCGGACAATTCTGTAGAGCATCGAACCCACTTCCTAACCTAGTATATTTATGTTTCTAAACCCATTGTCTCATAGGAAATAGCGAATGTATATGAATTAAATCGAATATACCATTAAAATTTTGTGGCAATTTAGTATAATCTGCATTTTATTAGCTGACTTCTAACGAAAATTAGGTAAAAAGTATCTGCTTTAAAAACCCAGTAAGATGATGCTATTTATATATTTGCGATATTCAATTTTTACAACTCAACATCAATTTGTGTATAAAATGTAAATTATTTACTTTTGGTTTGGCTAAGTGAATGATAAACGTTGTTTTGATAGAGAGAAAGCTGTCAAAAACAATTTTCATTCTTTTACAACAATTAAACATATCTTCACAAAAACTTAAACACTAGCTTCACAATCAGCTTGTACAGTTAACAATATAGGAACAAATGAAAGGAGTTATGCTGTGAAAGATATTTATTTTTCGTTAATGCTTCCCTGGAATGCCCCTTTGAAAAGAGTTGTGCCTAACACAGCTGACAGCTATTTGGGTGGCTATGGGCAAGTAAAGGAGGGCGTCACATGAAAATAATGGTTACCAATGACGACGGAATTTTCTCTCCAGGTGCAGAGGCAATGATCGAGACACTGCAGCATTTTGGTGAAGTATATGTTGTTTGTCCAGACCAGGAGTATAGCGCTGTTAGTCAATCTATTACTTTGCGTCAGCCTGTTCGTGTGAAGGAGATGTACCATTTTCCAGGTGTTGCTGGAGCTTGGAGCCTTAACGGGTCACCAGCTGATTGTGTAAAGCTTGGTGTGGAAGTACTGCTGCCAGAAAAACCGGACTTCCTTTTTTCTGGGATCAATCTTGGTCCTAATCTGGGACGTGACATATATCATTCTGGTACCATGTCAGCGGCGATAGAAGCTTCCCTCCATCAAATACCGTCAGCTTCAGTCAGCTTAAACAGCAGTTCGCCTCGCCATGTAAACTATTCCAAGGTCAAGACGCTGTTTTATCAGGTTGCCGAAGTACTGCTTCAGCATAGATCGAAATCCGTAGGCTTACTTAATGTCAATTTGCCAAATATCGATAAACGGGAGTTCAAAGGGATACAAGTCATTCCAATGGACATGAGTGTATCGCGATATCGCTTTGTTGGCCTGCATGATCCGCACGGGGAAGTATATTACTGGCTGAAGGATCAGCTGTTGGAACTAACGGATTTTGAACCGGCACGCGAGTATCTTTTATTGAAAGAAGGATACATAACCGTTTCACCGATTGAATTGCGAACAAATTATAAGCGGAAACAAGAACAAGTAGAACGCTGGTTCAAATCTATGGAGACAAATACATCAGAGTAAAGGGAGAGATTGGGATGAAAAGAAAATGGATGGCAGGTATCGTGGGCACTGCATTGTTTGCACTAACAGCATGCGGACAAGAGGACGCTGAAACCAGTGCAAATGCTTCAGACGGAGAAATTGCCGGTACGCTCAGCTTCTATACATCCCAGCCGGATGCTGATGCTCAGAAATTGGTAGAGGGCTTTGAAAAACGCTACCCGGAAGTCGAAGTGGAAACCTACCGTTCTGGTACTGAAGAGGTAATATCCAAGCTGAATGCGGAGAAAATGGCGGGTGATGTGCAAGCAGACGTCCTGCTCGTGGCAGACAGTGTGACATTTGAGGATCTGAAAGAACAGGATATGCTGCAGGCCTATGAGTCAGGAGAATTGGATGCCGTCCCGGATGAATTCGAAGATGCAGATCATTATTATACAGGTACGAAAATCATGGCGACAGGAATCGTAGCCAATACCGATGCAGGTGATGTACCAACTAGCTGGAGTGCATTGACTGAAGCTGATGCAAAGGCTCAAACAGTCATGCCTAGTCCGCTGTACTCTGGTGCTGCCGCATATAATCTTGGTGTATTGACCAGACAGGATGATTTTGGATGGGAATTCTATGAAAAGCTCAAGAATCAGGAAACATCAGTTGTAAAAGGAAATGGTGATGTACTCAAATCGGTTGCTTCAGGTGACAAGCAGTATGGTGTGATAGTTGACTATCTTGCTGCCAGGGCAAAGACGGATGGATCTCCAGTTGAGCTCGTTTATCCAGAAGAGGGTGTACCTGTCATTACTGAACCGATCGGGATCACGAAGGATACCGATAATAGTGCAGCAGCAGAAGCATTCGTAGATTATGTTTTATCTGAGGAAGGGCAAAAGCTAGCAGCGGAGCTGGGATATACTCCGATACGGGATGGAATCGATGCGCCAGAAGGTTTGAAGACATACGATGAAATGAAAGTGTTACAGGCCGATACTGAGGCACTGTATACATCTCGTAATAAAGACAAACAGCAATTCGAGGACATGTTCGGTAAATAAGCAAAAGGAGGGCAACCCATGCAACTAACCATGAAATCAAGGCAGCTGGATAAAGGCAGGCATATCGCCCTCCGCAAGCTTCCAGCTTTAGTCGGAACGCTGATTCTTTTCTTCTTTTTCCTATTGCCGATTCTCAGGCTGCTTCTAATGAGTTTCACCTCTGGAGAGACTATCTCTTTCGGTGCTTATTCAGAGGTGCTCAAGGAGTCTGTTACGTGGAGAACACTTTGGAACACAATTTATATTGTCCTTGGCAGTACTGTCTTGTCCGTGATTCTTGGCTTAATGATGGCTGCCATCATGGCATATACGGATGTTCGTGGTAAGTCTGCTATGCAGTTGTTCATCTATTTGCCTTTTATCATTCCGTCGTATATTACGACACTCGCTTGGGTGCAGTTTTTCAGCAGTTCCGGTCCGCTTAAAGGATTGCCTGATTGGCTTATTCCTAATTTATACAGTGTCGGCGGTATCATATTTGTACTTGGTATTTCACATTACCCGCTTGTCTATTTGATGACAGTACAAGTGTTCCGCAGAATTCCACGTGATGCAGAACTGGCTGCGATGGTGGCAGGAGCATCACGTATCACAAGCTGGAGAAAAGTGATTTTGCCGATGGCATTGCCGGGTATATGCAGCGGGGCACTGCTTGCTTTCTTATCTAATCTGGATAATTTCGGTGTGCCAGCTTTTCTTGGGATACCGGCAAACATTCGGGTACTGAGTACATACATCTATGAGCAAGTCATTGGATATGGGCCGAGTGCCTTCAGTCGGGCAGCTGTTCTTTCTGTGTTGCTTGGTATCGTTGCTGTTGCTGCTACGCTGATACAAGTATGGCTTTTAAGAAGAAGCAAGGTTACAGAAACAACTGTGCCAGATAATGAGCCACGCATCCAGCTGCCATCAAGTCAGCGGAGGATTCTGCAGACAGTTCTCTGGATTTTTCTGTTAGGTACAAGCCTTGTGCCATTCTTGGCAATGGGTACAGTCAGTCTCGTTCGGGCATATGGTATCGATTTGACATGGGAGAATTTATCCTTTGAAAATTATCGCTATATTTTATTTGAGGATGAAAAGGTGATTCGATCGTTAGGTAATAGTCTTTTATTAGGGCTCATCACCGCGATTGTATGTCTTGTTTTCGGCACTTTATTTGCTTATTACCGCTCTTACAAACAAGGTAGATTTCCGAAGGTATTAGAAGCGATTATTACGATGCCTTACGCACTTCCTGGAACAGTATTGGCGCTGTGCATCATTTTGATGTGGATGCAGCCATTGCCGGGCTGGTATCCAGGTGTATATGGCACACCTGCTATTCTTTTGATTGCTTATATTACGCGATTCTTTGTTCTGCAATTCCGGGGCAGTTATACTGCTTTCTCGCAGCTGGACGCTCGGATGGAGGAGGCTGCGCGGACGAATGGTGCTAATCTTTTTACAAGATGGAAACAAATTCTGCTGCCGCTTATTCTGCCGGGAGTTCTAAGTGGTGCGTTACTTGTTTTCCTAACTTCGCTGACAGAGCTGACTGTCTCCAGTATGCTTTGGTCCAGCGGTGCCGAGACAGTCGGAGTAATTATTTTCAGTTTTGAACAAGCTGGTTACAGCACGTACTCGACAGCTTTCTCATCAGTGATTGTCTTGGCAATTCTTCTCGGAGGACTTACATATCTCATTGTGCAGCGCAAAGGCAAACAAAGGGGGAGTAAAGCATGATTACATTGCAGGGATTAGAAAAACATTACGGGAAAACTGCAGCACTAAGTCAGGTAGATTTGACGATTCAAAAAGGCGAGTTCCTCGCTATTCTTGGTCCGTCTGGCTGCGGAAAAACAACATTGCTGCGAATGCTTGCTGGTTTCATGAAGCCCACTGCTGGAACAATACGATTTGGCGATACGGAAGTAGCTAATTCTAAGCATAGCAGCAAGCCGGAAAATCGTAATATAGGCATGGTTTTTCAATCTTTTGCCCTTTGGCCTCATATGACGGTAGAGGAACATATCCGCTTTGCTTTGAAAAATCATCGTTTTTCACAGAAACGAACGGCTGAAGAACAAGCAGCAAGAATAACGGAGGTGTTGCAGCTTGTCGGGATGGAAGCTTTTCGAGAGAGATATCCTGCAGCATTATCAGGTGGACAGCAGCAGCGTGTAGCATTAGCGAGGGCAATAGCACCGGAAACGGATATTCTGCTCATGGATGAACCTTTAAGTGCTTTAGATGCAGAATTGCGTATCAGTATGCGAAAGGAAATCAAGCAGATCCATAAAAAGCTCGGTGCCACTATCATTTATGTTACACATGATCAAGGAGAGGCGCTGGCAATGGCTGATCGAGTGCTTGTCATGCAGCAGGGTCAGATTGAACAAGCTGATACTCCAGAAACCATCTATCAGAATCCAAAAACTCCTTTTGTGGCTACATTTGTTGGAAAGGCAAATTTAGTAGAAGGCACATGGAATGGCAATCATTTTATTCCTGCAGGCAGTCAGTTAAGCTGGCAGGATAATGGTGTATCAGTACAGCTGAAACAAAAGCAGCTCTTCCCTGTCAGACCGGAGGAATGGCAGCTGTTACCGGCAGATGCAGACGGGTTAAAAGGAGAAGTTATCATAAGCCAGTTCCAAGGAACAGAAAGACATTATGTGATTCGAACAAATAGTCAGGATTATCAAGCATCTCTTCCGATTGCTGCTCCAGCATGGCGTGAAGGGGAGTTGGTATCATTGCAGGTAAGAGGAAGAGAGACACAATATACGACAGATGAAATACTTTTAGAGCTACGATAATAGTGAAAAAAGACTTCTATGTATAGGGAGTCTTTTTTTCTTGAAGGAAAATCGATTCAAAGACAGAAATAATGGATAGAGGTGATGCTATTGAAACGGGATATGTCTCTTATCAGGAGTCTCTTATTGGATATTGAAGCAGAATTCACTGAGGGAGGTTTCGCACTGGAAGTAACAGAGGAAGATGAGTATTCCGAGGAAGAAATGAATTATCACCTGCAGCTGATGAAAGAAGCAAAGTTAATAAAGTTAGACATTGTTTTAGATGAGGAAGAGGAAGAAGAGGAACTGCTCATTTATGGTCTGACATGGGAAGGACATGAACTGCTGGACAGCATCAGGGAAGAGGAAGTGTGGCAGCAGCTGCTCGTGAAGCTTAAAAGGGAGAAAGGCAGTATGCCATTTTCAGTATTACGTAAACAGGCAGCCAAAGCGGCAGAAGCATATTATGCTTCGGAATAAAGCTAACAACTCATCTGGCGGAACGTTGAATTCATAGTAGCTGTTCTCCGCAACGAGGCCGGCAAATAAAAAATTACTCCTTAGATGAAATTTTTGTAAAAAAGAAGTTTTAACATGCAGTCAACTTGGCAAAACAGAAGTATCAAGAATATGGGAGGGTTGGGTATGCTCTGCATCTTTTCCGCTGCGAGGGACAAGTTCCGGGAAGACTACCAAAAACAGCAGCAGACGGCTAAGCAAGGCGCTAAGACTGATACTGTCGCTAAGAAATAAGAAAGAACTGCGCACTTATAAAAAGCGGATGCTAAGTAAAGACTATTGTTAAAAAGCAAAAGAGGTGCAGGCAGGTGCGCAGTCGGTCTACATTTATTAAAGGGTTCATGCTAGGGATTGTCATTGCTCTGGCAGTATGGTTCGTCGTGACTTATATAGCTTCCAAATTTATCTAATATAAGAAAACACAGCTTTTAAAGCTGTGTTTTCTTTTGCTTGTGGGCGTTGTTTTCATATTCAGTCTCTGGATGTCCGTAATCACCATTCATTACTTGCTCATCCTGATCCAAACCAATCGCTTCTGCGGATTCATCACGCTGATTCGATTTATCCTGTTTCTGCATCTATCCCACCTCCTGCCGATAGTGTGGCACTCCTGGCGGTAATTATGTAAGGACAGTCAAGCTGTCCCTCTATTTTCAACGCTGTTGAGTAGGATAGTAATAGTTGTTGTAAGGATAAGGTGTCGGATATGGATAAGGAACAGGATAAGGCACCGGGTAAGGAGCGTTATATCCATATTTATAACCATATCCAGGTCCGCTAATTAGTGCGCTGCCAAGAAGACCTCCAGCAAGTCCGCCGATGAATGGTATAAAAGCGAATCCGAAGCGCTGATCCTCTTGATTCGTTCTATAGTCTGTCGTATAAGTTGTTTGTCCATATGGATGCGAATAGTGCGTGTAGCTCATAATCATTCCTCCTGTCCCTTTACTGTATGCACAGCAGTCTAGGGAAGGGTGGGCAAGTATCATGGCGAAAGAGAAAAGATTTCCAAGCTAGAAACTCATTGGCAGGACTAGTTTTGCGGACAGGAACATACTCTATTAAAGACATCTTCATGTTTGTTAAACAAGGTGACTGGGTAATAAGCGTTATGGACTGATTATGCACATACATAACGAAGAAAAGGACTTGATTATGCAGAAACTTCTTACGCTTTTTTTATTGACTTTCTTTTTTGTCAGTAACCTATGTCTGGTTTTATACCTGCCATTAAAGGATCTGAAACAGAATGTCTACCCTGCAAGAGTTTATGCGGATGAAAGAACCCAGCCTATGTTATCAGATAAAGATACACATTCGGTAAACGGGCCAGCCGCCATAGTTTTAACCGATAGAGATGACCGAACAATGGATTTGGCAAAAGCAAAAATCGAGCAAAAACAATATACAACAGAGGAAATAGAGCTGCTCCAAAAATTGGTTCAAGCGGAGACGAGTGGAGAAGACTATCCAGGCAAGGTGGCAGTGGCCACTGTTGTACTTAATCGTATCGAAAGTGATGAGTTCCCTGATACTATCCATGATGTGATTATGCAGAAGGGTCAGTTTCAGCCAGTAGGCTCAGGTGTCATCTGGAAAAGTGAACCGACGGATGAAACGGTACAAGCTGTGGCTGATGCATTGGTACAAAAAGACAACATGCAGGATATCGTTTGGTTTATGAATCCGGAAACAGCTACTACAAACTGGATAGCGGAAACACAAGAGCACGTGGAGCAAATTGGCAATCATGTATTTTACCGATAATACGCTCGGATTCATTAACTAATATTGACGAACTTAAAAGTGATTTTTAACTGTGCTTGACCTAGCTTCTAACTGAAAACCTAAAAACTGAAGATCATCAATACTTGCTGCTATCACTAAAAGTATGTTTTACATTACCTTTGACCGGTAAAACATTAGGGAAGCATACCTGAAGGAGTTGTTAGCATTGGGGAAATTAGATAATCGTATTACAGTCGTGACTGGTGGTGCTACCGGTATCGGACGAGCAACTGCATCTTTATTTGCAGAAGAAGGAGCTACTGTACTAGTAGCCGATATCAAGAAAGACGAGATGACAGATTTGGTAGAAGCGATTCAATCGGCTGGAGGAAAAGCTGAAGCCTATGAGATAGATGTTTCTGACGAAGATAGTGTGAAGCAATTTGCTGATCAGGTGAAGAATTCATATGGGAAAGTAGATGTGCTCTTTAATAATGCCGGTATCGATCAGGAAGGCGGCAAAGTACATGAATATCCAATTGAATTATTCGACAGCATCCAAAAGACAGATTTGCGTGGAACATTCCTTATGAGCAAATTCCTTATTCCGCTTATGCTAGATAATGGGAAAGGCGCTATTGTAAACAATGCGTCTATGAGCGGCAGTTTCGCAGATCTCGACAGATCTGGCTATAATGCAGCCAAAGGTGGCATCATAAACTTCACAAAAGCAACAGCCATTGATTATGGCAGACAAGGAATCCGAGCAAACTCTGTTTCTCCAGGTACAATTGAAACACCTCTAATTGATGAGTTGTCAGGATCGAAAGAAGAAGAACAGGGGAAAGCATTCCGTGAATCAAATAAATGGCTTGCACCGATGGGCCGGCTTGGGGCTCCGGACGAAATTGCCAAGGCCGTTTTGTTCCTTGTATCAGATGATAGCTCCTATATCACAGGTCAGGACTTGATTGTTGATGGAGGACTAACAGCATACACATGGCCAGGTAAAATGGTGATGGACGGCAGCTGGAAAGAAACGACGCAATAAGAGTGGGGGAAGCCCCGCTCTTTTTTTATTGGAGCAAGAGGATTGACAATATAATTGCTTCGATATATTATTGACCTATCAACTATTGATGTATCAACTAATTAGAAAGAGGTTATGCCGATGACTGCTTGTTCCGTCCGACTGCAGATTTTCCTACAGTTGCAGGCTGTAAATAAAGAGCTCTGCTCTAAGTTCGAGGCATGCTTAGGAGCCAGTCCTTCTCGTGTGGAGATTCTCCATTATTTACTACAGCATGAGGAAGTGACTCAATCAGCATTGCAAAAAGAAGTTAATATCGATGCTGCCGCTGTTACAAGACATTTAAAACAGCTTGAAGCTGCCGGTACGATTGTACGCTATAAGAAGGCAGAAGATCAGCGAGCTACTTGGGTGAAGCTGGAGGATGAAGCAAAGCGTCATATCGAGCAATCCTATCAAGAGAAAAGCCAATTTGTGAAAGAGACTTTAGCTGGCTTTTCGGAAGCAGAGTTAGAACAATTCTTGCAAATGCTGAGCAAAGTCAGTGAAAATGTCTCTCGCGTCACGAAGATTGAGCTAGGAGGAGAAGACATATGAACGAAACACCACTATATAATAAAGAAGCGTTCCTGCAAATCGTTCAGGATCGCCGTTCCATCCGTACGTATGATGAAAACGTAAAAATCAGCAAGGAAGAAATGAGCGAAATGCTGTCAGCAGCAACAAAGGCGCCATCTTCCGTCAATTTGCAGCCGTGGCGATTTGTTGTTATTGAAAGTCCGGAAGCTAAAGCTAAGCTTGCACCGCTTGCTAGATTCAATCAGCAGCAAGTGAAAACTTCTTCTGCAGTAATCGCTGTTTTTGCTGATATGAATAATCTTGATTATCTGGAAGAAATCTATGGAAAAGCGGTAGAGAATGGTCTAATGCCGCAGGAAGTCAAAGATCAGCAAGTTGTTTCTATCCGCAAATTGCTTTCCGGAATTTCAGAACAAGGGAACCGAGAAACAATCTTGATCGATGGCGGTTTAGTATCCATGCAGATGATGCTAACTGCGAAGGCATATGGTTATGATACAAATCCGATTGGCGGATTTGAGAAAGATCAAATTGCAGAAGCATTCGATTTGGATAAAGACCGTTATGTTCCAGTCATGCTGCTTTCTATCGGGAAAGCAGCAGATGCAGGCTACAAATCCTACCGGATGCCGGTAGAACAAATTACAGAATGGAAATAAGGAGAGATAAACTATGATTATTATCCACGCTAGAATGACAGTTAAACCAGAGAAAAGAGAAGAATTTCTTCAAGAAATCGAAGCAGTTATGGACGGAAGCCGAGCTGAATCAGGTAATAACAGCTACGACCTATTCCAAGATCCAAAAGATGCTAACAGCTTTGTAATGGTGGAAAATTGGAAGGACATGGAGGCTGTTCAAGCACATAATACAAGCAGCCACTTCCAAAAATTCATTGCATCTGCTAAGGAAATGCTTAGTGCGCCACTAGCAGCGGATGTTTATCAAGGTGAGAAATTAAATTAATTGAAAGGGATGACCATGATGGTCATCCCTTTTCTTTTGTGTATAGTTTTAATGGGAATATTCGTTCATAAAATTCGATTGGTCCTGCTTCGGAGATGAGAAATTCTCGGAAGCCATTTTTATTTACATCATGAAGAGCAGATAGTACGAGAGAGCGGCCATAATTAGAATCTCTGCAGTCTTTCCGGACTCCCATATAAAAGAGGCCGCATTTATTGCGGCCCCTGCATTTCAAATTTAGTTTGTAATAACATTTTATATTCTTCCTCGTCAATCGCTTGCTTTACAGGGACATCGTTGTGCCATTTCGTAAAAGAAGAAGGAGTTAGAATGTAAAGTCCATCTGCAGTCCTTTTGGTAAGCAGTGGAGACTTATTAAAAGGAGAAGCAGAATGTGTCTCGATAATCAGCTGCATTTGTTCCAGTTCGGTTACGTTAGTTATCCGGTTATTTTCCGTAAAACTATATCCTGTACGCCAATCGTTGTCTCTGCCTGCTAATTTTAATTCCAGCATATAACCTTTCTCAGCAGGCTTTATGCGGAATTGGCCGTTATCAGTTGTCATAACTTCTCCTGATAAAGGTAGGGGGGCAAGCGGTATATTAGCTCCAAATCCGGCATCCACAATATATTCGTCCCCATGATGCTTCAAAAGGATAGTAACATGGGTATCACCAGTAACGCTCCAGTCATTCGCCTGCTGATCGTAAATACGGGCAGATAATAAGGTGACATCGAATCCACATTCTTCTAAGAAATGATAAAGAAGTGTATTAAGTTCATAACAAACGCCGCCTTCGCTGCGGATTAGAATTTTTTCCTGCAGACCTTCTTTTGATAAAAGGCTCTCATTTTTATCGATAATTCGCAGGTTTTCAAATGGAATGGCCTGAGCGAAATGTTGTAATAGCATAGGCAGTGTAACAAAGGTCACTTCGCTGTCCATATTGATTCGCTGTTGAAATAGTGTTTTAAAAGATTGCATCGTAATTCCTCCTGACTTAGTTAGTATAAATACTTTGTCTCACAATTGCTTGCACTATGCTTTCATCTCCTTTATAATGACCAGATGAATATGGCAGATAGTTTTCTAGGGTTCCGCAGTTTACACTGGTCTGGTCCGAGAGAAAACGCACAGCATTGCTGTGACACGGAAGGATAAAAGCCTGGGAGATTTCTATCTCCCAGGCTTTTTTGATTGGAGGAAATAATCATGACAAAACAGTGGCTTAGCGTCGTGCTGGCCGGTCTGATTGAAGTTTTATGGGTTATCGGGCTAAAGCACGCGAATAACACACTTGAATGGGCAGGTACGATCATATGTATTTTGCTTAGCTTTTATTTAATGCTGCAGGCAAGCAAGCATATGCCTGTCGGAACCGTATATGCGGTATTCGTCGGTATCGGATCGACGGGTACCGTTATTGTGGATATGTTATTTTTCGGTGAACCTTTCAAACTAGCAAAGGTCGCATTGATTGCCGTTCTTTTATTAGGTGTTATTGGTCTTAAGCTCGTAACGGGAGACAAACAGACGGAGGAGGGTGCTTGATGGCTTGGATTGTGCTTATCATCGCAGGCATGTTTGAAGTGCTTGGTGTGACAATGATCAACAAACTTAATGAAAAGCCTAGCTTCAAGAACATCAGCATATTCATTCTCGGATTCGCGGGAAGCTTTGGCTGCTTATCCTATAGCATGTCGTACCTTCCTATGGGGACTGCTTATGCTATTTGGACTGGTATAGGAACTGCCGGAGGAGCTATCGTCGGGATGCTTTTCTTCCAGGAATCGAAAGATTGGAAGAGACTTGTTTGTATTGCGATGATACTGGCTTCGGCTGTTGGCTTAAAATTAATCGCTTAAAAGCAGGAGCATGTGGAGACACATGCTCTTTTTTATTTATTTGTAATTGGTATGCACTTGCATTATTTGTGTTAAATAATTGTAAAATCCTTTCAGTCTATAATTCGGGCCAATTTTACACAATACCTCAAATTACCAGTTTATAAGACTTTTATAATGGTACTAAATTATTTCTTTTCATAAACCGGGATATAAGCCTATTGGATTTCGGGACTTAACGCTTAATTTCTGGAAATCGTTTCATACTCCGTTGACTTTAATTTTTCCTTTCTTTAGGATTTATTTTAGAAGGTATTGGGTATACATTTATTGGAATCGTTACAACCTTCTGTAAATCAATTAAATGAGGAGCTGAGCAAATGTCGGGACAAATTCGCATGACCCCGGAGCAGTTACAAAGCCACGCAAAGAGATATCGTAATAGTTCTGAACAGATCGACTCAATTCTAAGCGATCTTAATGCTTTACAAGTACAACTTCGTTCAGAGTGGGAAGGTAGAGCTTTCGATCGCTTTGATGAACAATTCATACAGCTGCAACCTAAAGTTCAGGAGTTCTCTCAGCTTATGCTTGATATCCAACTACAGCTTGAGAAAACAGCTCAAGCAGTACAAGATCAAGACCAAGCACTATCACAAAACTTCGGATTCAGATAAGCACCCTTTTGGCTGCTGTTTGACCGTCGCATGAAACGACAGGGTGGGCTGCATGACGCATGCGTTATGTAGCCCAATTACTGTAAAAAAATATGTGCTTTTGCCATGCATATTCTTTTAATCCTTACAACACATAATCTATAAACTGGAGACACCAGGAGTTGATAATACATTGAAAAAGTTTGATAAAAGATGGATTTTATTTTTAGTACTTATCGTACTGTTAGCGTCTGGTTTATCTTACTTAACCTTGCATCAGGAAACGACGAAGACAGCGGAACAGCCGAAAACACAAAATATGTCGGTTGCACTTGTCAATGAAGACCAAGGCTCTACTTTTAATGGTACTGATTTAGCCTTCGGTGATGCCTTTGTCAGCTCGGTTAGTGAGAATGAAAATCACGAGTGGTTCGTCGTAAGTCGGGGAGTTGCGGAAAGCGGCTTGAAGAATAATACATACGATATGATGATCGTAATTCCCAACGACTTTTCGGAGAAATCGCTCAATATAACAGCAGAGGCACCTGAACAAGTAGTGCTTCAGTACAAGATAAATGCATCCGAAAATCCTCGTTTAAAAGAAGAGGCGGAGAAAACAGCAAGTGATATCCTGAATGATTTTAACAGAAGAGTTATCGATGTGTATTTTGCCAGCATCATTGGAAATCTGCAGAATGCACAGGATAGCATCGGTCAGATGGTCAACCGTCAAGCGGCATATACGAATTCTTATAACTCAAATGTGTTCCAGCCATTATCTGGCTACACTGATCAATTCGGTATGGTAAGAGAAAATACAGAAGTGTCTAAGGATAGCTTTACAAGTTTCGGTGAGCTTTTGGCATCATATGAAGAACAGCTTGTTGATGAAACTCAGCTTGGAGAAGGCTTCGTCAGCAATCTGGACGATGTGATGAATTTAAAAGAAACAAATAATACAGATCTAGTAAACTTCCAGGATCAAATGAACCAATTCAGTCAAGGTTTGACGGCAGGGGAAGTGGACCAGCGTCTAGATCAGCTAGCTGCAACGAATGAGGCAATTAACCGTCAATTCGCAGCAAGTCAGCAAGGTGTTGTTGATACGGTTATGGCTCGTCCTGCAACTTCCTTGAATACGACGAATATCTATAGTGGCTCTGTATCTCTACAGCAGCAGCTGCAGGATTCCTCTGAAAGAGTTGCAGCCCTTCAGCAGGATATTGACGCTTATCTTACGGAAAGCAATGAGCAATTCAGGGCTAAGGTTGGAGAGAGAATCAGGAGTACGATTGAAGAAGAACTTGATGAAGATCAGATGTTGAATATCAATAAGCTGTTTGAAGATCCTAATCAAGTTGCTCGAAACAGAATCAACCGTGCTATTGGTGAGCTGCCTTCTTTGAACACAGAAGATTTTCAAGGTGTGGGCTTGCCGGATAGTACTGTAAATGAGATTACTAATGTCATTCGAATGACAGAAAAATATCGGGAAAATAAGGGTGTGAGTATTGATCGGAACCCGTCTACAATCTTGAAAGATGAGTTTGACAGATTGAATGAGAAGCTTCGAGAAGGTATTCAGTTAACAGATACTGTAAACATTCCAGAAAATAAAAAAGAAGGCCAGTTATTTCGACTGCAAGTTCCAGAAGGTTTCACTATTAAACATCTGGGGATTCAGCTACCAGGTGAAGCGGAACAAGGATTTACTGATGCAATAAAGAACGGGGAAGTGAAATTACCAGCTAACCGTGAGGGCGAATTTAAAGTGAATCTTACCCTGCGGAAAGACGAGGGAAGCTTCGATGTTTACAAGCCGATTAATTGGAGCTGGACTCTGGAGCAGAAGGACCTGGGAGACGTAGATAAACCAGATGATTTGGCTTATAAGGCTACAAATGGAAATCTTCTTGCAACAATTCAAGTCAAAAATAACGGGAATCAGTCAGCTGAAGAAGATGCTGTCACCGAAGAAGATACACCCGTAGAAGACTTACCATCCAAAAATGGAGAGAATGATCAATCTTCTCCTGATGAAGGAAACGAGCCTAATGAAGATGAGACGGAAACCCCAGTAACCCCGCCAGAAAATGATCAGGATGAAAACCCAGGGGATGGAGGAACAGGTCAGCCAAGTGAACCTGGTGAAGATGAAGAACCAGGTGATTCCGAGGAACAGCCAGGCACTGACAAACCAGATGAAGATGACGAAGAAAAAGATGAACCAGAGAAGTTGTATATCAAAGACAACATCATCCAGCATCGAATCAGTACGCCCATAGAGGATTTGGATAATACGACGGAGACATTAATTCGTACAGTGACAAACTCAATTTCTGCTTATCAAGAACTTGGCTCACTATACGAGAGCTATTATGGTTTCGGATTGCATGGACTACCAGATAATTTTGGTTCTGCAAGCTTAAATGATTTGGCTACTAATAACTCCCTATTTTACTTATTCAACAAAAAAGACATCAAGGATCTTCTAGCAGATTACATGACAGGCCAAATCACCGGCAGCGTTACTGAACAGCTTCAAACACCGGCAGAAGCTTTCCGACAGCAAGTCGGTGACTATCAGTCGCGGGTACAGCAAGCTATTGCAGATGCTGATACATTAACTGGCCAAGTTGCTGCAACAACAGAGCAAGCAGCTGTCTTGAATGACAATGTGAATCAAACATTGGAAGATGTCACTGCGTGGCGTGATCAAGTGCTGGCACTTCTTGAGGGACAGACAGAGATTCAGACGAATGCACAGGGTGAACAGGAGGCAGTCCTAACATTGGGCAGTGAATTCCAGCCGCTTCTGATGTCGAGTCAATCATTAGCTGAGCAAGCACAAAGCAATACGAATACAGCTGATCAAGTTTATGAGACATTTGACAACATTGATACACAAGCGAGAGAGATTGAACAAAGCGGTACTGGGCTCGTGAGCGATGCGGAAACACTTGCTTCCAATCTGACAGACAAGCTGTCAGATGATCAGAACTTCACTGAGAATTTCACGGAAGTGTTAGCAAATAGCCGAGTTGGTGACAGGCAGAACGAAAATCTATATGATTTCCTTTCCAATCCTGTACAAACAAGCAATGAAGGTACGATTGCAGCTCAAAGCGAGACAGTCTTCACGCCATATTATCTTGTGTTGATTAGTTTCATTGTCGTTCTCTTCACAGCTTATGTCATCTCAACTTTGCATATGAGACGTAAACAGGATGATCAATTTGCGTCTGATACATCACTAATGGTACAGCATGCACCAATTACAATCATTACAGCCGGTATCGGGCTGCTGGAAGGTATTGTCATTGGAATTGTATCTAGCTACTATTTGCCAATTGACGATTTGAATAAGCTTCAATTGACTGCTGTCATGGCTCTCCTTATTACGGCAATGCTGTTGATAGCGACATACTTGTTAAGACAAATGAAAATGATTGGGATGTTCATCTTGTTGGCTATATTCAGTTTGTATCTGTTCTTTACAGATGCGATCGGGACAGCAAGCACAGCATTCCCGACAATTGAGAAGTTTTCTCCTCTGCAGTACATGGAAACATTTATGCTTCGTATTGTAGAAGGCTCGGTCAACTACGTTGTTGCGATCTTTGCACTGGTCATTGCAGCAGCTATTGGTGTCCTTGCCAACCTATTGGTCATTAGCCAATCGGATAAAGGAGTAGATAATGCCGATGACAACCAAACGGAAGCTGGTTGATTTGGCGTTCATATTCACAATTATTCTGCTGATACTTCTACCTATAGAGGTATCAGCAGAAGTTAATTCTGAGGAAAATGAACGCGGAAGTCTCCAGATGCAAATCGACCGAATACAAAAGGAAAAAGATGTTGGGGCAGATATCCGGGAAACAGAGAAGGAAAAAGTTTTCCCAGGACTGTTCAATGACGAAACAACCGATGATATTCAGCAAAAAGCTGAAGTGAAGAAGGAAGATGTTGAAGCATTGCAAGATAGTGTTTTTACACTTGATATCAACCAGCAAGCACCATTAGAGGAAGTCCAGGATAAATTATTTACCGCAGACTATACCTCGGAAGCGGCCAGTGGTCAGAAGGAAACAGATCAGACTGAGACGGACTCTGGAAACGGAGTACTTTACTTCCTAATCGGGATTGCGCTTGCGTTATGCATCGGATTATATATGATGATGCGAAAATTATTAGACTAGGAGAAACACGATGGCCAATACGAAACATATTAACGTCACGATGGACCTGCAATCTGTTAGTGGAGAAGGATCTGTCTATGACTTGCGTATTCCTACCCAACTAACGGTGAAGCAGCTGCTTCATCACGTGATGGATACATTGCATATTGAAACAACCCACATCCATTCCACGATTAAGATTGTGACCAAGCATCTTGTCCTGGCGGATGATGACTATCTAAGAGACTATCCAGTCACAGACGGCGATGTACTAGTAGTCTTGTAATTTATAGAGCCGTGTGTGCTAATTGTGAAGGAGCCAGCAAAACATGAATGAGAGAAAAATAGAATTGGATAACGCTACATATACCTTGCAGCAGGACAAACAAGCAATCCGGATAACAATGCCCAAATCCCAAACCACGGTTAAGGATATGCGGCAGCTGCATTTAATGGATCAACCTTCCGAACAGTTTGTGCCAATGGAGGTACAAGAAGAGGAAGATACTTTAGCATTCATCTACAACATCAATCCCAATCATAAAAAGTGGTCTGACATCCAAAAGCTGCGTCAGGATGATAAACTGCGCATTCTGAGTAATGTTGGCAAACTTGAACGCTTCCTTTCCAGCCGGATCACGTTTTTCCTTCATCCTGACAATCTCGTCTTTGATGAGAATCTGATGCCGCAAGTGATCCACCGCGGCGTCCGTGATATCGTACCCCCATTCGATATGCAGTCAGAGACATTCCTAAAACAATATAAATGCTTGAGCATCGCCATGTTCTCTAAGAAATATTCATTCGATCAGCTTTATCATGGCTCCCTTGAGAATGCAAATGAATCAGATTATGAGAAGAAAATCCAAAAGCTTGAAACGATTGAAGCTTTAAGACAATTCCTGCAAGAGAGCTATGCAAAAGAACAGAAAAAAACAGATAAGACAATGAGCTTCTTACCGACGAAACGTTTTAGATTATTTAAACGTTTATCCATCATCATGATCATCCTTAGTGTTTTGCTGGCTGCACCGCTTGTTTACTTAGCGCTGATTAAGGACCCTTTCCAAGATAAGCAATTGGAAGCGCACGGCGAGTTCCTGGCGAATAATTACAATGACGTCATTTCAACTTTGGCAGAAGAAGATCCGGAGAAGATGCCTAGCCAGACAAAATATACATTGGCGTACTCCTATATTCAGGTAGAAGCTTTATCTGACGAAGAAAAAGAATCAATTTTAAAGAATGTGACACTGAAAAGTGACCAGGATTATCTGCTTTATTGGATTTACAATGGCCGTGGTGAATTGGATACCTCCTTAGATAAAGCTAAATATATCGACGATCCACAGTTGATTATCTATGGCTTGATCAAGAAGATTGAACAAGTAAAGAACAATCCGGATCTATCTGGAACGGATCGAGATAGAGAAGTTGAAGATTTCCAAAATCAACTGGATAAAATGCTAGAAGAATATAATTTAGATCCTCTCGGTGAGGAATCAGAGACAGAGGCAGCCCCTGATCAGGAAGCTGCATCAGAGGAACAGCAGAACGCACAAGAAGAAAATAACGATGAGAATAAAGAAGAGAAATGATGTCTGTCTGCGATGGATGGAGTGCATAGAGAGGACGTAATATAGATGGCACATAAAACACTGCTCGTAGCATATAAAGATAAACTTCATAAATGCCATTTGCCGGCACAATCCGGTCAGACCGTGATTATCGGGGATAGACGCAGGAATCAGGTGACTATAGCCGGACTGGCAACTGCAATAGAGCTGGAATGGGACGGACAGAAACTATCATATCAGCAGGAAGAAATTCGAGCTGCTAAACAAATAGGAGAACTGCAGCTCTATTTGGTTGATGCAAAAAAGTGCAACGTATTTGATATTGCTGGCCAACAATCTGTTACATTCGGTGCAGCGGATTACAATGATATTAGTAAACAGCATTGGCAAGCCGATTTTGTACTTCTGCGTGGAACGGGTGTGTCTGGTTTTCACTTAGATTTACGCAGCGGAAAGGTCTACCATAACTACCAACTAATCCAAGATGATGTGCAGGTGAAAGATGGAGATATCTTATTCGCAGATGGCGTCTTGCTGACAGTATATGGCGACACTATTGAAATTCAAACGAATGGAGATCTCGAATCCTCCTTAATGGAATTGATTGGCCAAGAAAAACCATATGGCGGGGAATATCCGGATTATCATCGTTCCCCGCGCATCATTTACCGGGAGCCCGAGGAGAAACGAACTATTGCTAAACCCGCCAGTAAGCCAAGTAAGCCGAGTGAGCAATTGGCAAGGAATATCGTACCACCCCTTGTTATGATAGCAGCTTTAATCGTTATTTCATTAATTCAGCCCCGCGGAATTTTCATTATTGTAATGGTAGTTGCTACTGTAGTTACGGTAATCTTTTCCATTACGTCTTATGTGAAAAATGTGCGCAAATATAAGGCTGATATGAAACATAGAGAAGAAACATATAAGCGATATCTGAAACGAAAAACAAAGGAACTTTATCATGCAAGTGAAGAACAGCGACATGCACTGCATTACCACTATCCTGATGTAGAGAAAATATCTGAAATGGCCGCTGCTACGGAAGCTCGCATATATGAGAAAACAGCTTACCACCATGACTTTTTGAACTTCCGTACAGGACTAGGAAGAGTGGATACAAGCTTTGAAATTACTTACAACGAGGAAGAATTCACGCAGGAACAAGATGATCTGGTAGATGAAGCAAGACAATTACTCGACCAGTTCAAGGAATTGCATAATGTTCCTGTTATTACATCACTGACGAAGGGACCGGTCGGTTATATTGGGCAGAGAAAGCTTGTACTGGAACAGCTTCAGCTGTTAGTGATGCAGCTTTCCTTATTCCACAGCTATCATGATCTTCAATTCGTTACAATCTTTCCAGAAGAAGAAAAGAAAGAGTGGGATTGGATGCGGTGGCTGCCGCATGCAAGTGTGCGAGACATCAATGTTCGCGGCTTTATCTACCATGATCGTTCCCGTGATCAGGTCCTGCACAGTTTGTATCAAGTACTAAAAGAGCGGAAGCTGCAAGTTGATGAAAAAAGCAATTCAAATGAGAAGCTATATTTCTCACCACATTATGTTGTGTTAATTACCGATGAGAAGCTGATACTGGATCACACGATTATGGAATTCTTCAATGAAGATCCAAGTGAATACGGTGTATCACTCGTCTTCGTTCAAGATGTGATGCGGGCATTACCAGAGCATGTAAAAACAGTAATCGATATTCGTGATAGCAATGACGGAAAAATCATTCTGGAAGAAGCAGAACTAGTAAACAAAGCCTTCAAGCCAGATCATTTTCCAAAGGATTTCAATAAGGAAGCTGTCTCACGAGCATTGGCACCGTTAAACCATCTTCAAAACTTGAAAAATTCTATTCCAGAACAAGTTACCTTCCTCGAGATGTATGGTGTAGAAAAGGTAGAAGAATTAGCGATTCAAGCACGCTGGCGTGCAAATGAGACCTATAAGACTCTCGCTGTACCGCTTGGGCTGCGAGGAAAAGAAGATATTGTCCAGCTGAACCTTCATGAGAAAGCACACGGTCCGCACGGATTGGTAGCGGGTACGACAGGATCTGGTAAATCGGAAATCATCCAGTCTTATATCCTTTCGCTTGCTGTAAACTTCCATCCGTATGAAGTCGCCTTCCTTCTGATTGATTACAAAGGAGGCGGGATGGCGAATCTGTTCCGTAAACTGCCGCATTTGATGGGAACGATCACCAACCTGGATCGTGCACAATCAATGCGTGCTTTGGCTTCTATAAAAGCAGAATTACAGAAAAGACAGCGTCTCTTCGGAGAGTATAATGTGAATCATATTAACCAGTATCAGAAGTTATTTAAACAAGGAAAAGCAGCTGAACCGATGCCGCATTTATTCCTTATTTCGGATGAGTTCGCCGAATTGAAATCCGAACAACCTGATTTCATGAAAGAACTTGTTTCTACAGCACGTATCGGACGTTCCTTAGGGATCCACTTAATTCTTGCGACGCAGAAACCAAGTGGTGTAGTCGATGATCAAATTTGGTCCAACTCCAAGTTTAAGTTGGCATTGAAAGTACAAAATGCAAGCGATTCGAATGAAATTATCAAAACACCAGATGCAGCGGAAATTACACTGCCGGGTCGCTCTTATTTGCAGGTTGGTAACAATGAAATCTATGAACTGTTCCAAAGTGCATGGAGCGGAGCGGACTATATTCCAGATAAAAATGATGAAGACCATGTGGATCTTACAATTTATAGCATCAATGACCTTGGTCAATACGATATCCTGACAGAAGATTTAAGCGGACTGGAGCAGAAAGAGTCTATCGAAAAAATTCCATCAGAGCTCGATGCTGTTATTGATCATATTGCTGATTACACGGAGCAGCAGCAGATAGAGCCGTTAGCACGCCCATGGCTACCGCCTCTTCCAGAGAAAATATTCGGACCGGAACTTCACCCAGTGGTATTCCGCGACGCATGGAAAGAACCGAAAAAACCTTTGGAGCTGGTGATTGGTTTACTCGATCAGCCAGAAATGCAGCAGCAGATTCCTCTTACACTGAACTTATCAAAAGATGGACATATCGCTGTATTTGCAAGTCCTGGATACGGGAAGTCAACATTCTTGCAGACAGTTGTCATGGATTTGGTTAGACAGCATAATCCGGAACATCTTCATGTGTACTTGCTTGACTTTGGTACGAATGGATTGCTGCCACTGAAGAGTCTGCCGCATGTTGCGGATACATTCCTCGTCGATCAAGTCGAGAAAGTAGGCAAATTAATCCGGATGCTAACTGGAGTCATGAAGCTGCGTAAACAAAAGCTGAGCCAATACAGCGTGGCGAACATAGGCTTGTTTGAAAAGGCAAGCGGAGAGACCGTGCCGAATATCTGTATTGTGATCGATAACTATGAGTCTGTCAGAGACAGTGATTTTGGTGATGATTTCGAGAAAGTTATCACACAAATTGCCCGAGAAGGTGCCAGCATCGGTATTCATCTGATTATCAGTGCCGGCCGCCAAAGTGCTATGCGCATGCCTTTACTCTCAAATATAAAGACACAAATCGCTTTGTATCTGATCGAGTCCAACGAAGCAAGATCAATCGTGGGGCGCACTGACATTGAAATTGAAGAAATCGCAGGTCGAGGCCTTGTGAAAATGGAGGAACCAGCATTATTCCAGACCATGCTGCCTGAACACGGAGAAGAAGCATTGGAGATTCTTGATCGGATTCAAGATTTAGCTAAAGACATGAACGAAGTGTGGGATGGTGATTATCCTGATGCTATCCCGATGATGCCAGAAGGTGTTGTGGACTTCTTAGAATTCAAGGAACAGCGCCGTACCAAACGGATATTGGAAGAGAAGAAAGTACCGCTTGGACTTGATTTTGAAGAGGTCTTGCCTGTTGCCTATAATCCAGAGCAATATGATCACATGACAGTCATCAGCGATCGGAAAGATGGATTAGATCGTATGATCAGATCTGTCGCTAAGAACGTTAGTTTACTGAAAGAAGTGTATCAAACGATTCTAATAGATACAGCTGATAAGGATTTGGAAAACATTGGGGAAGATATGCAGGCATATGTATCCGAAAGTATTGGAATAGCCGCAATCAAAAATGAAATTATCAATGAAATTAAACAACGAAATGTAGAAGGAACAGTGGAATCTAAATGGATCGTCCTAATTACAGACCTGCAGGACTTCACCGAACGCGCTGGACTAACGCTCGAAGAAGCGACCCTCATGATGGAAAGAGGCGGCAAAACCGGCATTCACTTTATCATCTGCAGTGACTACAACTATCTTGGCATGAGCTATGAGCAAGTACCAAAATACCTTCGCAGCCAAGCCATCTTTGGTCTCGTCGGAATGCGCTTAGGCGATCAGGATATTTTCAAGCAGCCGTTTATCCGCCAGGAAAAATATCCTGGACCGTACGAATGCTATGTAGCCATGGATCATCAGCATGTGAAAGTGAAAATCACAGAATAAGATTTAACTTCAACTTCCTTATGCTAAGAAAGGAGTGGAAACATGTCGATTTTATGGTTTAAGACAGATACGGAAAAGAAACGAGATGAGTACTTGAAGCTGTACCATAAGCTTGAGGATGCAAAGGCAGAACACGACAAGCTGGTCAGTGAAGCGGAGTCATATTTTTCATCCTATAAAGGAAGCACACCATGTATGGCGGAAGATGCTATTCCTAGTAATGACTTCATTCCAGCACAGGAAAGACTTGATAAGAAGCTGACAGATTACTTGGATAACGAAAAAGACTACCGCATTAAGCTAGTTACTGCTACTGACAGGGCGTACGAACGGTATCTTCATTATAAACGAAAAGCAATGGACGAGGCGAAGGAGGACTAAGGCGTGGCAAAGGATGTGATTATTGATCAAGCTGAATTGGACACAGCCAAATCATCAGCATCAAAGCTGAAAGAATCGCTAGATAATACCTATTCTCAGGGGGAAGCTCTGCTTTCCCTTGTGCAGGGTTCGAAGTGGGAAGGGAAGTCACGTGACAGCTTCCTTGCCTACTTGGAGCTGCTGCTTCAGTATCATGCTGACCTTAAGGATGCAGCTTCACTGCAAAAAAAGGCACTGGATAACATCGCTGATTATCAGGCTGACTTCCAAAACGACAACTTGGTGAAGGAAGTGAAAAGCCTATGACACAGACGGATATCGATACCTTTGATGTGACGGAGCTGTATTTGCTTGCTGCGGCGTTTGATGCAGAAGCATTATTTGGCTTGCCGGATAAGAAAATCTTTCAGCTACAAGGAGAGGAACCATGGAGCCAAGCGCATGCAAAGCTTATAAATAAGGGCGTCTTTGATAAAAAAGGTTCGCTGACTAAATCTGGCGCTGTCATCATTAAGACCTTGTATACATACTTTTTTAGCCAGAAATATGTTCGGATCAACAACCTTATGTTTGCTTTCAGAGAAAAAGAAGCGGAAGAAGTCATTATCCTTGTTGAAACTGCTGATAAGACTTACAAATTGTATGTCATGGCCAAACCGCTTGTTCTGAAACTGCTAGGAGAGAAAGTACCTCTACTGAACCGTGAACCAGCTGAAGAGGAGAAGAATTTCCTACAACGAGAACTGTCGCTTGAGGATAAGGATGCAATTAAAGAAATTGAAGTGACTAATGATATCGTCAATATAGAGCTATTTCATCCTCGTGTGAAACCGCAAATAAACACTAATCCGAATCATTACCAACAATGGCTTGTCCTGTCGAAGGACAAAAAGTTGATCATGATTGATACGACACAGAAACAGTATTACCAAGCAAGCCAGTACTGGTTCATGAAGGTTTTGTTCGATGCCTTGGACTTCCCGTATCGACAGAAAGTAGGGGTATGATAAATGGCCAGCGGAGCAATCACAGTCGATCCGATAGAGATTACAGATATTTATAAGCAGCTTATGGCAATCATGGAAGATTTACAGTCAAATGCTGTGCCAGCAATCGAGGATATAAAAAATACAAAATTCTATCAAGAAGGAAAAGCGATGGAAGCTATTGAGGCTTATCCTGAAGCGAATGAGAAGTTCATGGAGCTGCAGGATCATTATGCACGTATTTCCTCCTTGGTGATTGATACCTTAAACACAATGATCGAAACAGACGAAGCCATCGCTTTAAAAATCATTGATGCATTGGAGGTGTAATGCTTGGACGTTAAATATCGAAGCAGTCAATGGGAGAAAACAAGGGACAGCCTGCGAAACCTGATCGGACTTGGTGCTTGGGGCAAGGGCATGATCGATACAATGAAAGATATTACGGACAACTTGGACGAAGCAAGCGAGAAGGTAGCAAAGTATGATTCAGACGGTGTTGTCTCGTTCTCTTATACAAGCGATAAAAATAAGTATCAGCGTTTGTTTGAGGATTTTAAGGTATTAGAGGATTACAGCGGAAGTGTCGGAGATATTGTGGAGGACAAGATCGATCAGCCCTTTTATGAAGACATAGATGAATTTGTTCAGAAAGTACGCGATTCTTCCATATCCAACTACACGACCAAGAACCATATCGGTGCAACCGAAACAATCCCAATCTCTTATTACGGCTCCTATCAAGAATACACGACTGAGAAAACAGAAATCACCATAGATGATATACTAAGCGGGGATAACTACTACGCCGACCAGATCAAAGCATCTTTTGAGGAATGGAAAGTGCAGAATCCAGATGAGGATATCAGCTACGAGGATTACCGCACTGCTGCCGTTAATACGCGAGCCTTTGAATATGAATCGATTGAGGACGGGCAGTTTACAAAAGAGTTTTGGGTGAATATTGCAGCTTTAGTCGTCATCGTTGGCGTAACCGTTGTATGCCCGCCAGCTGGTGCAGTACTAGGAGCGGCTTATGCGACAGTGGAAATGGGTAGTGCAATCTCAGGACAAGACTGGGCTTCCGGCCGAGAGTTAGATACGACAGAACGCTGGACAAGGGGTATACTCGCACCTATTGATATACTGCCAATTGGAAAAGCTGTAACAACCTTTAGCGGAACTGCTCGTACGACAAGTAAAGTGATTGATGTGGGCCAATCTGCAAGCAAGATAAATAAAACGAATACAGCAGTGAAGCAAGTCGATAACGTAATCGAGTTGAAAATTCCAACAGAAAGACTGCATGTGAAAACACCTAGTACAGGAAGTGCTGCTGGACAAACAGATAATGTTGTTAGTCTGACAGAACATGCCAATAAGCTAGCATCTAACAGACTTCGTAATAGTCAGTGGGCTGTGAAGGAACAGGATAAGGTTCAGGAACTACAGAAAGTAGCTGGAGGTGAGAATCTCTCATTCACACATAATTTGGCTGGCGATGTAAGTCCTATTATGATGAAGAATGGAGATTCTAGTGTGAGTAGCGTAGGACCTGTAAAAGGTTCTGCCGAAGTTAATCCAGTGAGTAGTAACAATGTAGGAAGGATAGATTCGAAAAGCGCGAAAGTCTCTAGTGAGGTTAGTAAACAACTAGATGACATTGAGATTCCTGAAAATATGAAGAAATGGGATTACCCACCTAGTCAAGAATTATATAGAAAATATGAAAGCGTATATAAGAATCCAAAATATTATGATCAAGAAACAGGAGCAATTCATTGGCCGCCTAATGATGGATTTGTTTCAGGAACTCAGAAAACTGAGACATTACATACTGGAATGAGAATAGACAGATATGGAAACCCGGCAGGTTCATTCTTAGCTCCTGAAAGCGATTCGTTTCCAAGTAGAGCTTTGGCTCCGCATAGTGAACTAGCACCTTATTATGTATATGAGGTTACTGATGATTTTGAAGTAACTCTGGGTAAAATTGCTCCTTGGTTTGATCAGCCAGGTGGGGGAACTCAAATAATTAAATATAAACCAAATGGTCGTCCTTACTCGATAGAAGAATTAATAGAGCTTAAAGTTATTAAACAAATAAATCCATAAAGGAGTAAAAATATGGACTTAAGTAGTGTATATAAATTAATTGATAGTGAATTTAAAGTGCTTCAAAGAGAAAAAGATATTATTTGTGTTGCACCGGTAAGTGGAGAAGATTACCCTGAAACCACTATCAAGTTAACCTTAGATAAAGTAAGTAATATTTATGAGCTTTTTGAAGTTGTTAGAGGAAATGAATACAAAGTAGATTCATTTTCAGATGAATATAAATCCATAGTGGCACTTTATATTTTTTCAAAGAGTAAGTTAGAAGTAAGAAAATATGATGCAAATGTGCAAAATGAGATTGAGCAAGCAAAATCATTAAATCATATTCAAAAGATATTTAAAACCAATTTAGATGAGCAGTTTTATTCCTTTTTAGTACTAAAGCCAAAAAGAATACTTCTAGAAAAAGGTACAAACGATAAATATAATGTTCTGTTTTTAGGGAAAAGTGACACTAAAGTTTATATAGATAAGTCTAGAAAATTAAATAGTGCAGCAGTTGTTCTGTATAATTATTCTGTTAAATTAAAGCTATTTTATAATCTTGTTAATATAATTGAAGTGAAAAAGGATTCTGATTTTATAGAGACTCTAAGAGAATTATATCTTCTAGGTTGAAGAATTTTGAGGAGTCATTAGAGTTATATATGGGGCTATGAAAAATAATACTTTTGCGATATATGAGGGAAAAGAATATGCTGCAGGAATTAAAGCTGATGGAAAGATAATTTTGCGTTCCGAAGATTCCCAAGCTGAACTGTTTGGATTCGAAAATAAAACGATTGCCGATAACACCATATATGTAAAGTATGTCCATCAAAATGACATAGAAAAAATTTATAAGAAACGGATAGAAGCAATTTATAAAGGTTATAAATTTGAAGTGGTTGAAACAAGAGGTGACATGATATCCATTGTTACTATGACTGGTGATTATAAGATTTGGGAAAAATTAAGTATGAAATTGATAGATAAAGGTATTTATCAAAAGTGGATAAATAAAGATGATGCGATTATGAATGAAATAAAAGATAAGATTTAATTAAGTAATAAGAAAATAAACCTTGATAAGTTATTAAACTTTCAAGGTTTATTTTTAATTAACTAAGTACGGTAAAACTGTTTTGTCTTTTTTTTGTTATTCCACACTCCCTATCAGTTACAAAAGAGCTCTATTTAGCAAAAAATAAGTTTTGCTTTACATTTTAAAGATTTTTCATTCTTGATGTGTAGTAAAATTTATACAATAAAGAAGAGGCATATTTAATAGAAGTCATACAGTCTACAAAGGAAGGTGGAAGGATGTCAGGTAGAAGAATGGAAGATAGATGGAACGATGATAATAAGATAAATCTTAGTTTGAAAATAAAAAAGAGAGTACTTCCAACTATGTATGGCGGTATATTAGGAGATTTGATAGGTGTTCCAGTGGAATTTAAAAAAAGAGGTACTTTTAATATAAATGATATAACAGGATATGGAACTCATAATCAGCCTCCAGGAACTTGGTCTGATGACACTTCGCTGACTTTGTGTTTGATTGAAAATATTATTGAAAATGGTAATATAGATAATTTGATGGATAAATTTGTACGATACAGGGATTCGGGTTATTTTACACCTTTCGGTAAGACATTTGATATTGGTATCGCAACTAGTAAAGCTATAGAAAGATATAAAAATGAAGTCCCAGCACCAAAATGTGGTGGAGATTCTGAATACGATAATGGTAATGGAGCGATTATGAGAATAGCACCTATAGCATTTTTGCTTTACAATGACTTTAATTTTAAGAGGAAAGCAGAGATTATAAAAACATATACGGAAATTACTCATTCTCATCCTCGTGCTATAGTGGGGTCTATCATATTTGTCGAACTATTACTTAGGTTATATCATAATAATTCACTATCAAATGCTTTAAAGGGTATACAAAATTTGTTTGTTGAGAATTTTAACGAGGATCATGCTTACAGAACAGAATTACATCACTATAAACGAATCTTTGAAGAAGATTTCTTGAAATTACCAATCAATGAAATTGCTTCTGATGGATATGTAGTACATACGTTAGAGGCTGCGATTTGGAGTTTTGGGAATACCACCACTTTTAAAGAGGCAATACTAACAGCCGTAAATTTAGGTGATGACACAGATACTGTAGCATCTATTACAGGTTCTTTAGCGGGTATGTATTATAAGATGGGTCTTATTCCCAACGAATGGTTAGATAAGATAGTTAAAAAAGAATTTATAGATAATCTAATAAAAAAATACTATGAATTCTGTGCCGATAAGGCAGTGATGGAAGAGTACGGTAGTCTTTAATCATTTATGAATGGATCAAAGGAGTATGTCAGTAGCATGCTCCTTTTACAGCTATTGCAACTTTTCTTCAATAGAAGGATTTATTAGACAGAACCGAACAAATCGTTATGATTGTAGGTTGATTGCAACTAATCAGCTTTGAAACCTTAACATTATTAATGAGGTGATTTATGTTAATGGCTGAATTTATTGAAAAAATACAGGAAAGCAATCTAAATCTAGGTGAATTTCAAATTGAGTTGGACAAAATTTCAGATGAACCTTACATAATAGGATGTTTCTTTAATGGCAAGGTATGGACAGTATATAAAACTCGTGAACGGCTAGGACACTATATTATTAATGAATATAAGAATGAGTCTGATGCTTTTCATTATTTATATGATCTTGTGTTAGAACAGCATCGAAGAACAATTAGAATGGAAGCCTAAATGTGAGATGCATAAATTATTAAAACGGGAAGGTGTTGTTTTGGAAGAGGTTTCTACGGTGAATTTAACTATGCAGAGTAAAAATTAACTAAAGGAATGGATGGAAACTTAAAGATACTAACTCAGGATAGAAGTAAGATTGATGAGACTTTTGTAGATAAGTGTCAGAGTGGAGCTTAGAGTAGTAGAACCAAGTGAATTAAGGGATTGTGTGAAGATACAAGTCTACGGAGATATTCAAGGTAAAAAAGTTGAAGTTTTAAAGGAAAGAAATGATGAATACCAGGTTAGCACTGGTTCCTTACTAGTAGGAGAGGATCTAAAGTTGCCTAGAATTGATAGAGATGCATGGCTTCGGAGGGTACCTAAATCAGATGTTAAGCTTATTGAGGATATAATTCCATTCGACCCAAGCATTTTTAAAATTCGAAGAGATAGAGACACAATATTTATCACCTTAAAAAGGAGCATGCCATAGGTATGCTCCTTTCAATAGTCTCTATCTTAAAATTTGAAGCTAATCCTCAATATATTATAAGAAATTTACCTTAGAGACCTTACTATAGAAATCTATTAAACGTAGGAGCAGAACGAACTGTCATATCAATATTTATAAAATTGAGTTATTACATTGTAGTAGATCAGGAAGGTGCCTGATAGACAAATTATGAAGCTAATGAAAGAGCCAAAGGAATATTTCAGGGAAAAGAATGTCTATCTCAGAATAAATAAAACAGACCTTCTTTTTTCTTCAACATGAACACAACGTGCTTCCTTCACTAGCCTAGAGAAGCAGGGTTTATCCGCAAACTAAATTCACATTAGTTGATTATCTTTTCTACTTGAAATGTAGTGTTGAAGTGGTGGAAAGAGGTAAAAAACATTGATTTTATGCATTATAGAGCGATTTGGGTACTCTATACTACAAAGAAAGACAGAGAAGTCCCAGAAATGGAAAAGGAATATAGCGAAATTTACTTCTTTCTGCCGATATTGTCAGATTATAGAACATGTTACGCTTATTGTAAGTTTTGAACGGAGGTTGAACTATGAATAAAAAGTTAATGATTTTATTTGGTGCAATGCTTTCTGTATTCATTATCAGTGGATGTGGAGCTGATAATAAAGAAGCAAGCACAGAGGAGAAAACTGCTGCATCCGAGGAGAAAGCAGCGAGTGAAAATGACAGTGAAAATAAAAATGAAGAAACAGGTAGCGAAGAACCCGCTGCAGTTGATTCCGAATCTGGAGATTTTGCCGAACTAATTGATTATATGAAGACAACTACAGATGCGGAAGAAGCAACAGTTTTCTACGAGAGTACCGATCCACAAACCCACGATATGGATGGTGTTACAGCTTCTTTGGATCAATACTCCATTGTTGGTCTGAAAGATTTCCACACAGACTACAGCATTCCTTTCAATGATGAAACCAATGGTGCTGTCGTTCTAACTCAATATACGATTACGAATGATACAGATGAAGATGTTCACTACATGCCATCTATGTATATGAGTATTCCCGGAGCGACGCAGCAGTACAACAACTATAGAGAGATTCTTCCGGAAGAAGGACAATTACCTGTTAAGCTTAACCCGGATAATAAGTATCTGATTAAAGCTGGTGAATCTGTCACTGGTACTTATACATATCCCCTTGGTGAATCCGAGCTTTATGGAGCTATTGCGGCTGGTGAAGGTACAATCGAAGCACCAACAGCACAGACTGATCCGGATGATATTTCAACAGCAATCGGTCGGAAAGGTTCATTCATAATTGATTTTAGAAGCGTTGCTGCAGAGGAATCTGAATCTGCAGATACTGAAAATACAAGCAAAGAAAGCTCCACAGACATAAATGAAGGATTTTATGAGGATGCAACTACCCTTGAAAATATGGGTGAGAAAGCAATGCTAGATCAGAAAGAGGGTATCGGTGAAAGTCAGGAGCTTGGCGATACTACGGTAACGCTGGAAGGATACCAATTTACAGAGTTTACACCGAATATGGAGGAAGCACCACGGTTTGAAGATTTCAACGGAGTGGTCTTACTAACAGTGAATTTTGCACTGGATAACAAAACCGATGAAAACATTGGACTAGGAAGCATAAGCTCGACTTTAACAGTAGATGATTCCTGGTGGCAATTAAATGAAGGTATGCTAACTAACTATAGGATTTCTGAAGTGATAGAGAGTGGCGAATCAGGCGAATTACTCCAAGTGTATGTTCTCGATAAAGAAGAATACGACAAATTGTGGAAGGATAAATCCTTCGAGATAGAGATTGGTCCGATTAGAAATGAAGATGCTAAAGACATTTCTAAAGGAAAAGAAGCAGTATTTCAGCTTAAATAATATATACCGATCGGCAACTGCCGGTCGGTTTTTCGTTTTTTCAGTGATCGTATCTCCAGTTTAACCAGGGACTTATTATCAGCTGCAAAGAAGTTACATTGTTTGAAAACAAAAAGCTATAGTAGTTTAAAAGCTGAAAAATAAGAGCATGCCCCGGGCATGCTCCTTTCACAACGGATTAATCAATTCCTCACTATTATTTCGCGGCGAATTCACCAGCGTAGAAACAGGATAAGCAGTCAGTTCCTCAGAATAAGGTTTCAGCAATGACTGCAATTTATCTGGGTCTTGCTGTTCCCAATCGAGCCAGATGTCCTGAGAAGCAGATGAGAGTATAACCGGCATTCGGTTATGAATCTGCTGCATGAAGCTGTTGGCTTCGGTTGTGATGATGGTGCAGGTGAAAATATTAGAGCCATCTTCATCTTGCCATTTCTCCCACAGACCCGCGAATGTGAGGGGTGTTTTATCTTTGCGCTGAATGCGCATGGGCTGTTTTTTACCGTCTTCAGTTTTCCATTCGTAGAAGCTGTCAGCGGGAATAAGGCAGCGCTGTTTTTGGAAGGCTTTCTTAAAGCTGCGTTTTTCCAGAAGTGTTTCGGCTCTGGCATTGATCATTTTGCTGCCTATTTTCTTATCTGGTGCCCATGGTGGAATGAGCCCCCATCGCAGTGTTCCCAGTCGACGTTTTTTACCGTCATGGATGACTGCTGCAATTTGCTGCGTTGGTGCGATGTTGTAGCTTGGCTCGAGTTCTTCCATTTCTGAGACAGCATCATAGGTGCGCAGGAGCTCTTCCCAGGGAGTGAGTAATGTAAATCTGCCGCACATCTTCATCTCTCCTTTTTTCTCCATTATAACCCTTCTGCTGTTTACTGAAACGATTTGGAAACAATGATACATAGAACAATAGCACCTAGCATAACTGCAGCAAAGATCCAATCTATCCAACTTGTATGATAAGTACGGTAAAATGTTCGATCTCTTTCTCCTGTGAAACCCTTTGATTCCATGGCAATGGCTGTCCGTTCGGCTTTACGAATAGCGCTGGCCAGCAAGGGAATAGTGTATTGTTTGTATCGGCTGAATTTGCTTGTATTCGTTTTGGCTCCGCGAATAAGATGAGCAGAGCGAATTGTTGTTAACTCATCTTTTAGTAACGGTAAAAAGCGATAGCCAGCTAAAATACCGTATGCCAGCTTAGGCGAAACTCTGCATTGCTGAATCAGACTTAATATGAACGCCACTTTATCTGTCGTCAGGACGAAAAGCAAGGATAGCGTGCTATAGCTGAACACACGGATAGCTAATGCAAGTGCATTCTGTACTGTTTCTCTCGGCAAGTCCCAGAAGAGGAACTGCTGTGTGACAGATGGATTCTCCGGTGTCTTTGCAAATAGCAGAGTGGATACGAGCATACCGATTGCGAACAGAGTGAAGGGAAGCAGATAGAGGAGATACTTCCTTATTTGCACCTTCCCGAACAGCAATGTTACAGCGATCGTCCAGCCTATGTACAAAAGAAGTGCTAATGGATCAAAGAGAAAAGCGATAACGATTGCAGCTAGCGTCACTGTTCCTGCTTTGATGCTAGGGTTGATATTATGCATAGAGGCTGTCCTCCTGCATTCGCTTATAATAAGCATCTTTTGCAGGAAGGGAGAGCCCGTAGTCGGACAGATCTGTTTTCTTCCATATAGATGCAGGGTAGTTATCTTCTACTACACGCCCTTGATCAACAATCAAAACGCGTGAAGCGAAATGGTCGACAAGGTCCATATCATGCGTGATCATAATAATTGTGCATCCGCGCTGATGATGTCTCCAAATTAGATCCATCAATACTTCAGTAGTATGGCTGTCTTGGCCAAATGTCGGCTCATCAAGCACGAGGAGCTGAGGCTCTTGGACAAGCATGGTTGCTACGCTGAGTCGTCTTTTTTGACCTTGGCTCAAGGTAAAAGGATGCTTGTCGGCTTGATCAGCTAATTGAATTTCCTCCAAAGACTTCTGTATTTCTTCCTCGCTTACTGTCTGACCAAAGGCAAGCTCTCCATAAACAGAGTCGGTAAGGAACTGATGCTCAGGATTTTGAAACACATAACCGATTTGCTGATAAAGTTCATTGGTTTTCCAGCGACGAAGTTTTTTTCCGAGAAACTCGATATCCCCAGCTGTGGGCTTCAGCAATCCGGTTATCAGTCGAGAAAGAAGCGTCTTTCCGCTGCCGTTTTTGCCTGTAATGGCTATTAATTCTCCTTGTTGAATATCTAGGGCAGGGATATCTAGCAAGACTTTATCTTTATTGCGAAAGATAGCATTTTCTACGTGGACAATATACTTCTTGGTTTGCTTAATCTCTGGTGCTTCTGTTTGGAACTGCAAGCCGTGAGGGAGAAGGTCAATCGTAAGCGGCCAGGGCTTTGCAAGCTGTGCTTGCTTGGCTAGAAGAACAGCTTCTGGCAGCCAAATGCCGCGCTGCTGCATCTCCTCGTCATAGAGATTGACCGCCTCACGCAAGTCTCCGTCAAAGAATAGCGAGCCATCTCGATCCAGTAGCATCGTCCGGTTAATAATTGGAAGCCAGTAGTCAATATTGTGCTCGATGATAAAGAGTGTGATATCCTGCTGTTCTTTTAAGTGACGGATTGTTTTAACAAGATCCTTACTAGCAGCCGGGTCCAGATTGGCAGTCGGTTCATCTAAAATGAGTAAGCGAGGCTCCAGAGCCAGAACTGCTGCCAGTGCTAGTTTTTGTTTTTGCCCTCCGGAAAGGGTGTGGATTTGATCTTTTCTCCGATGCTGCAATCCGACAAGCGAGAGAACTCGATCGATTTCTGACTCCATCAAATCTGGAGAAATCTTCTTATTTTCTAGGCCGAAGGCAATCTCATCCTCTACGGTTAGCATACAGAATTGTGTTTCTGGATCTTGAAATACAGTTCCAACCTCTAAGTTGATTTTTCCGCTTTTGAATTCCTCAATATTGGATCCAGCAAAGGAGATATTGCCGCTCATCTTCCCGTCTAGTTCTTTTGGATACAACCCGTTCAAACAGTACGTGAGTGTGCTCTTTCCGGAACCACTAGGTCCAAGAAGGAGAATGCTGTCTCCTTGTTGTATCGTAAAGCTCAAATTAGTTAAGGTAGAGCAGCTTTCTTCCTCAAATGTGACAGTCAGCTGGTCAACTTCCAGAAGGGGCTGTTTCATCCTGCTTTTCGATGGCGATATGTTTTACCGAGCGGGAAGCTCGTCAATGTGCCAGTTTTCGCCAGCGCCTCACTGATTGCTTTGCCGATCAAGCCGCTTATGACAGCTCCGCTTATGATCCGGACAACTAGCATAAGTATCACGTAAGAAGGATCAAGAGCGACAAAGCCGCCGCGGAAATAACCCCAGATGAAACTTGTAATGGCAGCCCCAACACCAGCACCCATCAATACAAGAACATGATAAGAGCGGTAGCGTGTAATGGCAAATGCTGCTTCAGCACCAAGTCCTTGCACGATTGCAGAAAGAATGATGATTGGTCCGACACTGCTGCCGATCAAAACCTCGACAATACCAGCAATGGTTTCCGAAACAAGAGCAACGCCTGGTTTTTGAATGATATAAGCTGCAACGATCGAGACAAGAAACCATACTCCGAAGATGATGTCAGTTCCAATCGGTCCTATTAGTCCCATCATGACGACGTTGACCGGCAGGAATAAGAGATAAACTATGCCGAACACGACAGCAAGTGCTGCCATGACGACGATATCTTTCATGCGCCAACTTTTCATTTGATTACACCCTTAGCAGACGGACTGTTGGCTGACATTGTCACCGTCATAACAGTATGGGATGAACCAGACGCCTCAGTTTCAGTAAAAACATGCTCCAAACCATCGAAGACGTCAAAAGCATTGCCATCAAGTCGCGTGGAATAATGTGACTTGGAAACAGTGATTCCGCGAGAACGCATATTTTCAATCTGGCTGTAGATGGTGTCCATGTAATTTCCGCCTCCCAAAGGGTAAAGTGAGAATTTGGATGCTGTCTCAAGCTTGATATTTTTTACATTTGAAATATTGAGCTTTGTCTCGTCCTCGGCCATATAAACATCACCAGTAGAGTCACCAGGACAGCCGATGGAATATGTACCATTGAACACAACATGATCGCCATCTTTAGCTGCCGCTATGAAAATAGCAGAAGTGACATCGAATACGTGTGGAATTCTCCCGCGTACTAGTGTGGTTACATCATCAGTCTCAATCCATACTTTCGACGTATCTACAGTTTTCAATGCCTCTAATATTATTTCTTTGAACCTGTCTGCCATCGGATAAACCGAAAAACTGCAGCCGGCAATCCGGCTAGTTCCGCAATAATTTTGTGTTTCCATAATGATTTCCTCCTAATTTTTTGCATATAAAAAGCGACGGCACCATAGGGTGCAGTCGCAGAATATACAAAAGAAATAGGACAATTCTGGCTGCACTTCCCCACGCTGGTATTATCCAGATCGAGTTCAAAGGGTCAGAATCATTCGATTCCTCTCAGCCGTTACCAGCTCCCCCAGTGCGTCGCAAGCTTATGCAATTGATACATCTATAGTAAAAAAGATAGCTTAATTTGTAAAGGGTTTCTTGCTGAAACATTCTGATATTTAACTTTCCTTAGATATGAATCCCTCCAGTAAATGGATGGAGGGCAAAGGATTATCCTGCAGAATCTAGGGGAATTAGAAAAAGAAAAGATGGAGGGGAAAACATGGAGAAGCACGCTTTTTCAGGTACAGCATGGGAGTGGCTTCAGGTAAATGAGAAGAAGGATTTAGGGAGAAAAGACGAATTTAACACGTATACAATGGATATTCCATGGGTAGAGCATATACATGCTTCTGACACGAATAGTCTGCAAATGAAGACGACAGATCAGGACTCTCTTGCTCTTTGGGGCTCGCTCATATATGTACAAGAAGCACATAAAAAAGAAGAAAAGCATCTTTTTCACTTCTTTGTAAGAGAAAATACATTACTAACAACAGCACTTGATTTTAAGCTGCTGCCAACCACAACACAAAAAGAGATTCTCGCTAAAATGCAAAGTGCAACTAATGCGATTGAAGGCTTTATGATTCTTCTTGGGGAGATTGTTTCTGCTTTTTTACATAAAATTGATCAATACGAAGTCCGATTGAAGGATTTACTTTGGCAGGTAAAAGAAAATAATGATACAAAGCTGCTTAATAAAATTGCTGAAAACCGCCATGAAATACTAGTTTGGAAGAACTTTCTGATTCCATTCATTGAAGTTAAGACTGGCGTTGTAGAAGCATTTGGAGAAAAATATACGGAGAACGTGCATTTTAAACGAACAAATTATCGTTTTGAACGGTGTCAGAATCTTGTTCGAGCTTATGAAGAGGAAATCAGAGGTCTAATCGATTTTGAAGATGTTGTATCTTCTTTCAGAGGCAATGAAATTATGAAGACACTTACTGTTATGACTGTGCTTTTTACTCCGGTCATGGCGCTCGGTGCATTATGGGGAATGAACTTTGATAGTATGCCGGAATTAAGATGGAAATTCGGGTATGCCGGAGCTCTGATTTTGATCCTCATTTCAACTCTTTTAGTATATTGGTTCTTGAAGGCAAAAGGCTGGACGGGAGATATGCTTAAGTCGAAGAAGAAGCAGAAGTATGTGGATTAAAAAAAGCGAAGCGTTATAACTCAAGGTATTTTTTCATCTGATTTATCACAATTTAAACCTAACATAATTCAGAGTGAAAGTTGGGTTTGAATGGACTTAAAGGTCATACAAGCAATCAAAAAACACGCAATTCCGTTAACAGGTGAAGCAGATTTAAGTATCATCAATGAAAAAGCAGGAAGTGCAAAATTTGTTTTGTTGGGAGAATCATCCCATGGAACGTCTGAGTTTTATACCGTACGTGCGGAGATAACCAAAAAGCTGATTACAGAGAAGGGTTTTACCTTTGTAGCAGTGGAAGGTGACTGGCCGGCATGTCAGGCTGTAAACCGATATATTAAAGGTTACGATACAGAGAGCACATCAGCTAGGGATGTCCTCAGCAGTTTTAATCGATGGCCAACATGGATGTGGGCGAACGAAGAAATTATCGATTTGGTAGAGTGGATGAAAGAATACAATGAAAAGCATGATGTGCAGCCGAAAGTCGGCTTTTACGGAATAGATATGTACAGTCTTTGGGAATCCATGGAGGAAGTAATTGCTTATTTAAGTAAGATTGATTCTCCTGACGTGGAGATAGCTAAAAAAGCATTTACTTGTTTTGAACCATTCAACAGGGACAACCAAGAATATGCTGTTTCTGCTGGTTTGTATTCGGAAGGCTGTATTGACCAAGTAGCCAAGCTTTTGACAACGATTCAAAAAAAGAAAGACCAGTATCCTTGTGAAGAAGAGCTCCGTCTGAACCTGGAGGTTAATGCGCTCGTAGCATATAATGCAGAGCATTATTATCGTTCTATGGTTGTCCGTGATGAGGAATCTTGGAACATAAGAGATACCCATATGGTACATGCGTTGAATGAAGTAATGAAGTTTTATGGATCAAAAGGTAAGGCGATCGTTTGGGAGCATAACACACATGTTGGAGACGCCCGGGCCACAGATATGGCGCATAACGGCATGGTCAATGTAGGAGAGTTAATGCGACAGCAAAATGCTCCTGAAGATGTTTATGTTATAGGCTTCGGTACACACAGCGGAACTGTAATAGCTGCGGATGAATGGGGAGTCAATCATGATGTAAAGGTTGTTCCAAAAGCAGTTAGGGGATCATGGGAGGACCTCATGCACCGAGCCGGCGCACATGATAAAATGCTTTTTTTCGATAAAGAAAATGAACATTTATTCCAGCAGAAAATCGGACATCGAGCGATAGGTGTAGTGTATCGTCCGGAGTTTGAACAGTTCGGTAATTATGTGCCCTCTCATATGGCCCAGCGGTATGATGGGTTTATTTATATTGATGAAACAAATGCTTTAAGGCCTTTGGCAGTTGAGAGGGTTTTACTTTAAGGTAATATATTTAAAGAGGAGCCGTTAAAATGTCGGCTCCTCTTTAAATAGGATTGAAATGATTTATTAGAATAAGAGGGAGCTCTAAATCAATGTATTCCAAGGTAATCTAAAGCATCCTTTACTGTAGACATTGTTGGTGAGGATAACAAGCTAAGATCCATTTCAACAGCTTCTATCGCAAGCTCTGGTCTTATACCAGTAAAGATAGACTTTATACCGAGCAGAGACAGAACGTGATTAATCTTGAAGAGATAATCTGTTACAACTTTATCAAGTTGTAAGATACCTGAGAAATCAATAATTAAACATTGCACATCCTGCTGCTTTGCTTTAAGGGGAACCAGTTGTAAAAGCTGTCTTGCACGCTCCTCGTCTATCGAACCAACTAAAGGTAGAATAGCTATACCGTTTAAAAGAGGCACTAGGGTAGCTGAAAGTTCATTGATTTGGTTCATCATTTCCCTGCTTTTCCTCTCGGCATCTTTCTTGTAAGAGATATCCCTGACATATGTTTGGATAGCCTGCGTATCCTCAATGAAAACAGGATGACAGTATAATTCCACATCTGCTGTTGTACCGTCCAGTTTGAAGATTGATTCCTCTATCACCTCGGCAGGCTTGGCATATGCCGATTGGATTCTTTTATGTATCGCTGATTTTGAAGTTTCATGAAATATATCTAATGGACTTGCTCCGATGATGTCTTCACGTTTTCCTTTGAAGAAGACTTCAGCAGCATGGTTAACATAAATTATCTTTAGATCTGTATGTACAATTAAGGGATCCAATGAATATTCAATTACTTCGCGATAATTAATTTTCGATATGTCTTCACTCATTTTTATCCCCTCCTAGAGAAAGTATAGTGAACTTTGGATACGTTAACAAGTCAAGTATCTTTTGCTTTGAGTTTACAGAGAGTGATTCTAGCAGATTATCTTTTCATTTAATAAAAAAGATTGTAGAGAATTAAGAGCTTTCTCTTCAGTCTTTTTTTTCTCTTTTAATAAATGTACTAGTCCAAGCCGCGTCATCTAGCTGCTCACTTCATGCCCGGATTCGGCAGCCCATTAGAGAAGGGATAGAGTTCGTAAATTAAATCTATTTTTAATTTAATTGGGTATTTTTGTAAGGGGAGTGTGTGATAAAGTTTACGTATGGAGGTGGAAGCTAGGTGAAACAAATCATTCTTCTGTTATTGTTAATCTTTCTATCAGGGTGTGGTGGAATAGAGCTTGAGCCTAGTAAGTACACAGATGAAATAACGACTACAGAAGATGTACTCCTTGAGATAGAAGATGATAGTCTAAATTCTGAAGAAGGTTTTATATTTCGGATACTAAATAATAGTGACACTTTCATTACTATAGGTCGTGAATATGTACTTGAAAAATATGATAAGAAGAGAGAAGAGTGGTTACATATACCGCTTAAAGCCAATATTGGTTTTCAAGCGGATGCATGATTATTGATTCTGGATCTGAAACCAGTTTTTTTGCATCATTCGATACTTTCAATTACAACTTTCCAAAAGGTGATGACCGCATTATAAAGGTTCTGTCTTCAGAAGGAGATGGAATATTATTGTATGATGATTTCAAAATTGATAAGTAAGAAAGGAGTCTATCTATGAAAAAAGTAATCATAGCTGGAGGGACAGGGTTTATTGGGGACTTCTTACAAAAGAGATTTCAGGAATTAGGTTACGATGTCATCATTATCTCAAGGCAAAAACAACACATTAATTGGGAAGATAGATTGTCCATACAAAGAGCATTGGAAGGCGCTGAACTTCTCATCAACCTTGCGGGTAAATCTGTGAATTGTCGATATAATGAAAAAAATAAGCAAGAAATAATGAATTCAAGGGTAGCAACTACAAAAATCTTAGGTGAGGCTGTCCAGTCCTGCAGCAATCCGCCCGAACTCTGGATCAATAGCAGTACTGCAACCATTTATCGTCACGCAGAGGATCGTCCGATGACAGAAGCTGAAGGGGAGATAGGGTCGGGATTTTCAGTTGATGTTGCTACCAAATGGGAGGATACATTCTTTTCATATAAGCTGCCAGAAACAAGGCAGATTGCTTTGCGAATTGCTATTGTATTGGGTAAAGGGGGCGGAGTCATGACCCCGTATCGGAATTTAGTGCGTTTCGGTTTAGGCGGGATTCAAGGTTCAGGAAAACAGATGTTCAGCTGGATACATATTGAAGACTTGTTTCAAATTACACTCTTTTTGAGAGATAAGAAGAAGTTGAGCGGTGTTTTCAATTGTTCTGCACCGCAACCTGTTACAAACCGTGCATTAATGAATAAACTAAGACATGAAATGAATGCTCCGATCGGCTTGCCCGCCCCTAAGTGGTTACTGGAAATAGGATCCGTTTTTATTCAGACTGAAACTGAGCTGGTTCTAAAAAGCCGCTGGGTCATCCCTGATCGATTAGAACGAGAAGGTTACAATTTCAGATTTAAAACACTTGATCATACCTTACAAGACATTCTGAATGTATGAACCTTCTGCAAAAGTAAACTTTTTTCAGGTAAATAATAAATTTGAACAAAATTACGGCATCAATGTAGCTATTGATTACTAACATCTCAAAAGAACTTCTACAGAAGTTCTTTTATTTTTCAGCTGCTAAATAACTTGGTAAACAATTCAGGAGCTTGGTACCTACAAAATGTAAGCGCTTTAATATAGAGTGAATAGTATAAAGATAAGCTTCCACCTGAAAGGAGGATGAAGGCCATGCGTGGCGTAAAACGAAAGTCAAAACCGTTATTCGTTGTTCTTATTGCCGTTCTTACTATGTCAATGTTTCCAGGGTCAACACTGGCCAAACCAAGACAAGAAGAAGTGAAGGTATGGTTTAGCTCGGAAAATGCTCCGGCTGACAGAAGCTGGTACGATGAACCAAAAGAAATAAAGTATAAGCTAGATCAGCAGTCATCTCTTAAGATTACGAAAGAAAAAGAAATCAACGGGACAACGATCTTTGTAGACCCAGACAGGCAGTATCAGGAGATGCTAGGAGTTGGTACCTCTTTATAAGAATCTTCTATCTATAATCTGTCGAAAATGGCTCCGGGTAAGCGAAAACAAGCTTAAAGATCTGTTTGACCCAAAAAAGGGAATCGGGATGGATGTTATTCGGATCACGATTGGAACCTCGGATTTTACCGCACAAGATGCATTTTATACCTATAATGATATTCCTATTACAGAGACAGATTATGATTTAAGGGAGTTTTCGATTCAACGTGATATTGATTTGAATATTGTTTCAACCTTAAAGGAAGCGCTCAAAATTAATCCGGACATTAAAATATTTGCCTCACCATGGAGTCCACCAGCTTGGATGAAAACAAATAAAAGCTTGATTGGCGGTAAGTTAGAAGAGGGAAATACAGAAGTGCTGGCAGCTTATTATCGGAAATTTGTCCAATCATACGAATCTCAGGGAATCCCAATATATGCAATGACAATGCAAAATGAACCACTGCTGGAAATCGATTATCCGAGTATGTATATGCCACCGGAACAGCAAAGAGAGTTGGCAATTTTACTCCGGAAAGAACTGGATAACCATCATTTAGACACAAAACTATGGACATTTGATCATAACTTCAGTGAAGCTCGTGATTACGTTTCAAACGTTTTCGAAGACGAAGCGGCAGAGGAGTCGATAGATGGAATCGCCTTCCATGATTATGCCGGTGATCCTAAATCAATGGGGGAAATAAGCCGAACGTATTCGGATAAGACCATTCATCTTACCGAAAGATCTGTGTGGGGGACTGCTGGAGCAGATAGAATTGCTCAATACTTTAGAAACGGTGCAGCAAGCTACAATGCATGGGTAACGATGCTTGATAGTAATATCAACACCCACCATTGGATCGGTACTCCAGATCCAACAATGTTGATACAAAATGCAGAAAATGTAAATAAGTATTGGAAGATACCAATGTATTATATGACAGGTAATTATTCAAAGTTTGTTGATCGTGGTGCGAAGCGGATAGACAGCAACTATGGATATAAGGATTCTGTTACAAATGTCTCTTTCTTAAATCCTGACAACTCTATCGTAACAGTGGTTATTAATCAGACAGACAAAGCCCAGAAGTTCCGCGTTGTATCAGGAGGCAAGCAATTCGCTGCAACACTGCCAGCAGGAACGGTAGGGACCTATGAATGGCCGCGTCCTTCTCAACAGGAAAACAACAACCTGATTGAAAACGCTAGCTTTGAAACGGGAACGTTAGATCAGTGGACGGAAAGAAATAATGGTGTTTCAGCACATAAAGCAGACGCAGATGAACCTTTTACCGGTATTTACAAACTTACACATTGGCACTGGGATGCTTATAAGCAGCAGAGCGCACAAAAGGTAACAAACATACCAGATGGCACATATGAGGCAAGCGTTTGGGTTCGCTCAGGTGGTGGTCAGAACGAGCTTCGCTTCTTCGCAAAGGATTACGGCGGAGCAAAAAAAGTAGCTGACATTGGCTCAAGTCCGGTAACTAGTTATACACAGTACAAGATAGATGATATTCACGTGACCAGCGGCCAGATCGAAGTTGGAGTATGTTCTGATGCTAATGCTGGTAATTGGGCTGCATTTGACAGATTTGAACTGAAAAAAAAGAAATAAACAAGTAATCTGCTAACGGACTGCTTTTTTGGAGCAGTCCATTTTTCAATGCATATATAAATAATTATGGAAATGGAAGTATATGTTAAAATGGTGGTGGGGGGTGTTAGTAATGATTGAAAGGAATCGGGCCGGATTTGGAATCAGGTTTTTTGCTAGTATCATTGACACGTTTATTCTTATTATACCTATCACTATTTTGCTCAACTTCATAAATGGAGAATTTTCTACTCAATGGTCTGAAGGTTACTTATGGGATATTGGTTATGTTATATATCTGACAGTTCTTCCGGTTCTGTGGAAAGGATATGTCATCGGAAAGCGGCTCACGGGAATTAAAATCAAACGAATAGATGGGGAAGATGTTACGTTTGCCAACATGATTCTTAGAGAGGTTGTTGGCAATGGTCTGCTGGTGTTTATTACTCTCGGCATATCCTTACTGGTTAGTGCCATTATGGTACTTGTGATGGAGGATAGGCGGGGACTCCATGATTTAATAGGCGGTACATACGTAGTTTACAGCCGATAATTAGCGACTCTGAATCCTTATGCTCAGAGTCAGTCTTATACCCGTGTCAAACATAATGGTCTATACATGAAACATTTCACTCCTTTATACCGTATAGTTAGTACGACATCAAAAGGAGGAACAGCATGATATTTTTAATCGCTTTAGCCAGTCTTGCTGGCTTTATCCTTATTGCTCTGGCTGACTTGGCAGCTGGAAGAGGTAAATCAAAGCTTAAGCAGTACTTTGCAGCAGGTGTTGCCGCTTATATCGTACTGGTTATTATCATCTATTTCGTGCTACCAGCATTTATTCTTCAAAATATCTTGTGGCTGAACGCAATCGGCATTTTCTTTGCAGCATTTCCGCTACTTGCAAACAAACAAGCAGAAAAGAAATCGAAAAACACAGGTATCGCTCTTGCAGCTATTTTATTTGCAGTTGTGTTAGTTGGAGCAATGGTCTCTGTAGTAGCCAATTTTGCCGTTTATCAGTCAACGTATGATCATGTTGTTAAATCGAATGAGGAAGAAGCAAAACCACTGGATGAAGATAAGACACCAATAGCAATTGCGCCTAGCTCTGTTCGTAATAAGATGAACAAGAAAATGAGCGTCGTGCCGGATACACAGCTCTATCATCTCGGCAGTCTTCAAACTCAGACAGTTGGTGGTACGAATGAGTACATCGCACCTGTAGAATTTGATGGTTTCTTCAAATGGCTGAAAGGCGGAGAGACATCCGGGTACTTTGTTATTGATGCGACAGACCTTGGTGCGCAGCCTGAATTTGTAGAAAATAAATTATCCTATGTACCATCGGCTTACTTCCATAAAGATTTACAGCGCATAATTTATTCCCGTTATCCGTCCTACATCCAGGAGGGGGAAGCGCGCTTGGAAGTCGATGAAGAAGGAAAAGCATGGTACGTTCAGACTGTCTATCAGCCGAAGCTTTTCACTAAAAAAGCGAATGGTGATGATATTCAGGTTGTCGTTGTGAACCCGTATAACGGAGAGTCAAAAATTTATGACGCTGATGAAGCACCAGATTTTATTGAGAACACAATATCACCCGAAATGGCTAGTAAGCTCAATACGTATTATGGGGAATACAGCGGTGGATTCTGGAACCGTCACTTCGGAAAAGCCGGCGTGAAGATTCCGAACGACAACGGAACGGAGCATGGCGTGACATCTGTCTTCTCTGAAGATGGAAGCATCCAATACTTCACCGATTTCAAATCACCAAAAGAGAATATCGACTCTGCCCTTGGCTACTCAATGGTTGATGGCCGGACAGGGGAAGTAACATTCTTCGGTGGTGAGAAGAATAATGGCATTATGGATTCTTCCGGTGCTGTGCAGGTAGTTGAGAAGGAATATCCAGAGAAAAAATGGGAAGGAAAAATGCCGGTACTTTACAATATCGACGGTAATCCTACCTGGGTAATCAGTGTGCTCGATTCCAATGGCATCTTCAAGCAGTATGCATATGTTCGAGCGGCTGATTCTGACTATGTTGTTTTTGGAGATAATGCGAAAAGCACGTTGGAAGCATATCGACTGCAGCTTAGCGCAGATACGAGTACAGCAGAATCCACAGGTGATGCTCCTGTGCAGCAAGTGAGCGGAGAAGTGAATCGTCTCTACATTTCCAGTGACAATGCCGGAGCGAAAACGATTCAATTCTTGCTGAGGGATCAGGATGTCATCTACAGCATTAATTCTACTGATGCACCATATGCAATCTTTCTGAAAGAGGGAGACCAAGTCAGTTTTGAAGCTGCTATGCAAGATGGAGCATTATCAGCAACGATAGAGCAAATTTCGATCGAAGGATTGAATTAAAATTAGCCAGCTTTCATGAAGAAAGCTGGCTTTTTTAAAAAGAGAGGGGTGCAGTAATGAGTAATGAAAGAGAAACTCCTGAAATGCGAAGAGAAAAATTGAGACAAGAAGAAATAAAACGAAATCCAACTGGAAATGTAAGCGATGCATTCAACAGAAGTGAAAATGGAAATCTTGTTGATTTAGTAGGCGGTTTAAGCTGGAAGGTAACTGGGGTCATTCTTCTCATTTTGATAGGCTTTCTTGCTGCATTTATATTTCTAAGATAAAAAGACCTCTGCTGGAGGTCTTTTTTAATACTTTTGTCAATTAATTCTCTAATTGTTTGATTTGTTTCTGAACAAGGGTATAAGAAAGAAAAAAGAGAAAGAGGCGGAAGCTGTGCGGGCTATGCTGGTTATTAATCCTTCATCAGGGAAGGAAAAAGCGATGCAATACGAGGAACAAGCAGTGGCGCTACTCGGTAAGCGGCACGAACAAGTGGTAGTAAAGTACACGGAAAAAGAGGGGGATGCAACCGAGTTTGCTGCGTCTGCTTGCGATGGTACATATGAAACGCTACTGGCGATGGGCGGAGATGGGACGATCAATGAATGTATCAATGGGTTAGCCGAAAAGGAGCAGCAGCCTAATTTTGCTTTTGTTCCGCTAGGTACAGTGAATGACTTTGCCCGAGCATTGCAAATACCTCGAAAACCGGAGCAGGCACTAGCGTTATTGGAGGATTATCATATAAAAGCTGTCGATATTGGTAAATTAGGTGATCGATATTTCATGAACGTACTTGCTGTCGGTGTGATTGCGGAAGCGGTGTATGATGTTTCCCCAGAAGAAAAAAGCAAATACGGTCATTTTGCTTATCTGATGGAGGGAGCGAAAGCATTTCGAGATAAGACGCCATTTCGAATCAGTGTTCATACAGGAGAAAAGGAAGCATATAACGACAAAGCTTATATGATGTTAGTCGCACTGACAAACTCCGTAGCTGGTTTCGAGAAGTTTGCTGACCAAGCTGAAGTAGATGATCATCTGTTTCATGTCTTCATTTTGAATGAATTGTCCATTCCGAAGGCAGTTAAGCTGATACCCGATATCTTCAAAGGTAACTTGGCATCTAATGAGCAAGTTACTTATTTCCAAGCTAAAGAAATCAGCGTTGCTTCTGATACAGAGCTCGTCGTTAACATTGATGGAGATGAAGGAGAGCCGCTTCCTTTTGAAGCTAAAGTGTTACCGGGAGAAATTCGTGTCGTCGTTCCAAAAGAAGTATAAAACAACCTCGCCTTTTTAAGGCGAGGTTGTAGATGTTGTATTATCAAGAGCAGGGAGTTCTAGCTGATCTCGCATTGTCTGTGTAGCGTTAGCCAATGATGTTGCATCAGGAAGGAAAGCGTAGGCATTATAGCCAGGAACAATTCCATTTCCACCTTGACCTTCGAGCTTCAAGCTTTCCACTGTCAATTCATTGTTTACACCGTAAGAAATGAAACTCTTCATCTCGTCAAATGTCATATTCGTCGTCATATTATTGCCGACAGCATCCAGAAGACTGGAATATTTAAGAACTGAGCTCATGTCGGTCGCTTTATCCATCATCGCTTCGATGATTTGCTGCTGGCGATCGTTACGGGCAAAGTCACTATCTTGCTTACGTGTACGAGCAAGGGCTAGTGCTTCTTCTCCGTTCAGGGTTTGAACACCTGGCTGTAGGTGGATAGCACCTTTTTCATCCTTGGAATTCATTTCTTTCAGTTCATATGGTACGTCAACTGTTATGCCATCTAATGCTTCGACAACACTGATGAAAGCCTCAAAGTTTACATCGATATAATAATCGACTGGAACCTGAGTCAGTTCTTCGACTGCTTCTACTGTTGCTGTAGGGCCGCCGTTATACGATCCGTTTATTTTTGTGTTGCGTTCAAGATAAGGTACGTAGGTATACGTATCACGTGGAATGCTCAGCATTTTAATACTTTTATCATCTTTATTGAATGTAGCCAGAATCATCGTATCAGAACGTTTACCGATATTGTCCTGTTCCCGTTTTTGGCTTGAATCAGAACCTATAAACAAGACGCTGACGCTATCTTCGGCAGGATCTACTGCACTGTCGCGAAGAGATGATTTGTCACGGCCATCATCTACGAAAGAATCATTGGCCAAATTACCTGCTTTTACATAAAGATAACCAGCATAAGCTGCCGGGATGAGAATCAAAAGTATTACTATAATAAATATATTGCGAATTACGCGCTTCTTGCGGGACTTCTTCCGCTTTTTTTGTGAGCGACGCAACTCCTGTTTATCGTCTTTTGCCATATATGTGTTTCTCCTTTAATCTGCTAATCTAGCATTTTGTCAAAATATGTTTGGATATCCCCAGAACCTACTATATCATATCATTCGCCATCGAGGGGTATGATTCTATATGATGGAGGAAACAACCAAAAAGCAGGTGGGTAGAATGAAATTGCATAGCATAGACGAAGTGGAAGGTTTTATTAGTTCGAATAGACTTGCTGTCTTGTTCATCTCTTCTCCAGGCTGCAGTGTCTGCCAGGCCTTGCTGCCGCGAATAGAGGATATGCTGCAGCGGCAACCAGAAGTCGAACTAGGATATGCAGATGCCAGTGAGGTACAGGAAGTAACAGGGAAATTCCTTGCATTTGGAGCACCTACTATCTTGGTATTTGCAGAAGGAAAAGAACAGATCAGAGAAGGTCGGTTTATTCGTATGGAGGAGTTTGAGGATAGATTGGAAAGACTCATTTCGATGACAAAATATTAAGTATTTGTAAAGAAACGTACTTCTTGGAACTAACATGTTATCATTTTCGTAAATAGACAAGTTGTTATTTAGGGAGGGAAATCTATGTTCAAGAAATTCATCCGTAAATTAAAAGAATCCGCAGGTGGCAGCAGCCATCGCCGCGGCAGAAGATATGATTCCAGCGGTCATCGCGGGCGCCGTTATGATTCCAGTGGTCATCGTGGAAGACGTTATGGTTCAAGCGGCAGCAGCGGCTATGGCCGTAATCGATATGGCGGCAGCAGCCGTTACAAGCGTCGTGGTTATGGAAGCAGCAGTTAATCTGCTGCTTCTTTTGCTTTTTTCAAGGCATCAATCGTCTCGGATACAGAAGAGAAAGGTTCCTGAATGCCTAATAATTTCTCTAGTACATGCTTGCAAGCAGGTGATAAAGTGAGCTCTTCCGTCCAAGGAAGAGCTTTTTTAGTTGTTTTTTCAAATGTGGTGTACAAAAGATAAAGCAGGATGTCACCTAAATCGAACAGATCTTGTTGCAGACGACTTTGCTCCTCAGAACTCTTTGGACCGCTGAACTGCTTCGCCAGACCAAAGTCAATAAGAGAAGCATGTCCCGCTGCTAACATGACATTCGGAATGCGGATGTCACCGTGGTAGATACGACGTGAATGCAGATGGTCCACAACTTGGGCTACATCGATAGTCAGCGCAAGAGCTTCTTTTTCGTAATATTGCTTTTTCGTATCAAAAATATGCTGTTCTAGATTTTCACCGGAAACAAAATCCATGACAAAGAAATAGCCGTCATCCGTATGGAAGAAGGCACTGGCAGACGGAATGGAAGGATGCTTAAGTTCTCGGAGCAACTCATACTCCTGCTGAAACATGCGGAAATATTTCTTCCGCCCTTGCCTGCTGCGCCGGAGCTGTTTCACTGTACATGTTTTCTGCTGTATATTATCAACGCACAGATAAGTGGTACCATAGCTGCCGGAGCCGAGTTTACGGATGACGCGGTATCTCTCGGCAATATACGCACCTTGAGGATATCTTTTATCTACAAGGTAGCGGTGCAATAATCGAAACGGTCTGAAGACCTGATATAGCATGTGAATTCCCCGATCTTTTTTCTTTAAGTATATATGCTTGTCTGCGGGTTGCAAAGTGTGTTGTCAGAATATATAATAATATTAAAGTGATATCACTTTAATATGAAAATGTAGGAGTGACGTGTATGAAAGAAAAGCAAGCTTCTTCCTTAAATGGTTTCCTCGGAGTGTTGATCATCCTTGCTTGTGCAGGAGCTGGTATTTTCAGTTTGATGCAAGAGGCTATCGTTATAGCTGTCGTTCTCATCCTTGTTGCTGTATTACTGGTAACTGGAATAGTAATTGTTCCCCCTAATCAAGCCTACGTCGTAACGTTCTTCGGTAAATATATTGGTACAATCCGCGCCAATGGTTTATTTCTGACTATCCCTCTGACAACGAGACAGCGGATTACTTTGCGCATCCGTAACTTTAACTCCAAGACGCTGAAAGTAAATGACATAGAAGGGAATCCGATTGAAATAGCTGCAGTGATTGTGTATCGTGTAGTAGATACAGCAAAAGCCGCGTTCAATGTAGATGATTACGAAGAATTCGTCGCTATCCAAAGTGAAGCGGCAGTCCGTCATATTGCTTCAAATTATCCATACGACAATTTCAACGAATCAGGGTTTTCTCTGCGAGAGAATGGTGATGAAATTACGGGTAAGCTGCAGGCGGAACTGGAAGCGCGCCTGAATGAAGCAGGTGTGGAAGTAATGGAAGCACGTTTCACGCATCTTGCTTACTCAACAGAAATAGCTCAAGCGATGCTGCAGCGTCAGCAGGCAGCAGCAATCATTGCTGCCCGCAAGATGATTGTAGAAGGTGCAGTTGGAATGTCGATGGATGCTGTGGAAGCTTTGAATGAAGGCGATTTGGAACTAGATCCAGAGCGCAAAGCGCAAATGGTGAATAATCTGATGGTGGCCATTGTTTCCGATCGCGGGACACAGCCCGTCGTGAACAATGGATCACTATATTAAAGCAGGGGTCATATGGTTAAAAAGAAGAGTTTTCCGCTACGTATCAACCAGGATATCTATGATATGGTGCAGAAATGGGCAGACGATGATTTTCGCAGTGTGAACGCTCAAATCGAATATTTGCTTCGGGAACAGCTGAAGCAAGCTGGCAGACTGAAGCCGGAAAAAGAAAAATAGAGCAGGAAGCAAAAGCTTCCTGCTCTTTCTTATGCCAAGCTGTTGGCGGGGAGATGCATAGTAAGTGCATGCAGCTCTGTCAGCTTATGAAGATCGAAGTTCCCACCGCTGATGATGATTCCGCAATGATCAGAACGTATACTCTGATGATGGCGCATCAGTGCTGCAAAGCTAGCGGCACCTGCACCTTCTGCAAGCGTCTTATGCCGTTCTAGCAACTGCAAGACGGCCGCAGCTATATCACGCTCAGAAACAGTAACGATATCATCCACATATTGCTGAATCAACGGCAATGTCACTTTACCTGGCTCATTGACAGCAATCCCCTCAGCAATTGTTGGGCAAGGGAGAGATGGTATCAAATGTTTATGAAATGCATGATAGGTAGCACACACTGCCTCCGTTTGCACACCGATGACTCGAATCGAAGGCTTGATCTGCTTGGCGGCGAAAGCGATACCGCTAATCAGGCCGCCGCCTCCAATCGGGACTATGAGTGTATCGAGTTCAGGCTGATCTGCCAGCATTTCTACAGCAATCGTGCCCTGTCCAGCGATGATATCAATATCATCGAATGGATGGATGAAAGTACTCCCAGAATGCTGTTGCTCCTTTTGGGCAGCAAATAGCGCCTCCTGGAACGTTTCACCTGCTAATTCAACCGTTGCACCATAGCTTTTGGTTGCTTCCACTTTTGGCGTCGGCGTATGAATTGGCATGTAGATTTTAGCTGGAATGTCGCGTTTTGCTGCTGCAAGAGCAACTCCTTGTGCATGGTTGCCGGCAGATGCAGCGATAACTCCTCGCTTTGCGTCCGATTCCTTCATGCAGCCAATTTTAAAAATGGCTCCGCGTGCTTTGAAGGCACCTGTCTTCTGCTGGTTCTCCATCTTCAGATATACGTTCCTGCCCATCAATCTATCTAATGAAGTGGATGTTCTGATTGACGTATGATGTACTAAACCCTTCAAATAAGCTGTAGCTGCTTGTATCTTTTTCTGACTTAAGCAATCCCCAATGCCTTCACACTCCTTTAATGTGTCTGTTCAAATTGTGTTATTTGATCAGCATAACTTAATGTAATGCCAATCTCGTCTAGTCCATTTAATAGCATATGTTTATTATAGGCAGGAATGTCAAAGCCTGCCTCAAAACCTAGCTTATCATATACTTTCTGTTTTTCCAGATCTATTGTCAGTGTATAAGAATTTTTTTCTGCCTGATTGAGCAAATAGTCTACTTGTTGCTCTGACAGGCGGATAGCGAGTATCCCGTTTTTAGTTGTATTATTATAGAAAATATCTGCAAAACTAGGCGCAATGATAACTTTGAATCCATAGTCCAAGAGGGCCCATGGAGCATGTTCACGTGACGAACCACACCCAAAATTGTCACCGCCGATTAAGACGGAGACACCTTCATATTTCGGCTGATTCAAAGAAAAGTCTGTGCGTGGCTGGTCATTCTCATCGAAACGCCAGTTATAAAAGAGAAATTGCCCGAAACCTGCTCGTTCTATACGCTTTAAAAATTGTTTAGGTATGATCTGGTCTGTGTCGACATTACGTTTTGGCAACGGATAGACAAGTCCATTATGAGTTTTGATAGGTTCCATTTTCTATCCTCCTTACACAGTTGGTGCGACTACCTGTCGGACATCGACAAAGCGTCCCTCGATTGCTGCCGCCGCTGCCATTTCCGGGCTGGCTAAATGAGTTCGGGCTCCAGTTCCTTGACGACCCTCAAAATTACGATTCGAGGTAGAAGCACAACGTTCACCTGCGGGCACAACATCTTCATTCATTGCCAAACACATGCTGCAGCCTGCATCACGCCACTCAAATCCTGCATTTTGGAATAGTTGATCCAGTCCTTCTTGTTCAGCCTGCATCTTGACAGTGAACGAACCTGGAACGACCATGGCACGGACAGAGGGGTGGACCTTTCTTCCTTTAATGACACTTGCAGCCTTGCGCAAGTCTGTAATTCGAGAATTTGTACAGGAGCCGATAAAAACATGCTGGATTTCAATGGAAGTCAGCTGCTGATTTGCCTCCAAGCCCATATAAGCGAGGGCTTGCTCGACAGAAGCTCTTTCGTCCTTATCCTCGATAAGCGCTGGGTCTGGAACATTTGCGGATATCGGAAGGCACATACCAGGGTTCGTTCCCCAAGTGACCTGCGGTTCGATTTCTGATGCATCCAAATATACGGTGTGGTCATAAGCTGCACCTTCATCCGTAACAAGGTTTTTCCATTCAGAGACAGCAGCCTCGAAATCTAAACCTTCCGGAGCATATCTTCTGTCACGCAGGTATTCAAACGTCGTCTCATCCGGGCTGATAAGGCCAGCTCTGGCACCTGCTTCTATGGACATGTTACATACTGTCATTCGTTCTTCCATTGATAGTTTACGGATAGCTTCGCCGGTATACTCAAGTACATATCCGGTTCCGAACTTAACGCCGAATTTACCAATAATGGCCAAAATCAAATCTTTCGCAGTCACACCAGTTCCAAGGGATCCTTCAATATGCACATTCAGTGTCTTTGGTTTGTTTTGCCAAAGTGTCTGGGTAGCAAGCACATGTTCTACTTCACTTGTACCAATACCAAATGCCAAAGCCCCAAACGCGCCATGGGTGGATGTATGGCTGTCGCCGCATACAATCGTTTTACCGGGCTGCGTCAAACCTAGCTGCGGGCCGATAACATGCACGATACCTTGATCCGGGTGGTCGATATCAGCTAGACGGATACCAAATTCAGCACAATTGGACCGCAATGTTTCCATTTGTTTTCGTGCTACTTCATCACGGATCAATGGACGGTGAATCGTCGGTACGTTGTGATCAACAGTTGCATATGTGCGTTCCGGCTGCCGTACTTTCCGACCAGCCAGACGCAAGCCTTCAAAAGCCTGCGGAGATGTTACTTCATGCACAAGGTGCAAGTCGATATACAAGAGATCTGGCTTATCCGGTTCTTGTACGACAGTATGTTTTTCCCATATCTTTTCGATAATCGTCTTTGGTTGCTTCATTGGTCTCAGGTCCTTTCTTAAGAACTCACTTTTGCTGCCGTCAGCTGTTCGATGACGAGGGAGGTCATTTCTTTTGTACCGACGATTCTTTCAGGATTTACCTGCATATCTTGAGTGCCATAACCGCTTTGCAGCACGTCGTCTACAGCAGCTTCAACGGCGTCGGCTTCTTTTTCCATCCCGAAAGAATAACGAAGCAGCATCGCGGCTGAAAGAATTGCTCCAAGCGGATTAGCAATATCCTTGCCGGCTATATCCGGAGCGGAGCCATGGACTGGCTCATACAAACCGAGTTGGTCCTCGCGCAAGCTGGCAGAAGGGAGGAGGCCGAGTGAACCGGTTAGCACGGATGCTTCATCGCTCAGGATATCGCCGAATAGGTTCTCTGTGACAATGACATCGAAGTAGGTTGGGTTCGTAATGAGTTTCATTGCAGTAGAATCTACGAGCATATGCTCAACTTTTACTTCTGGGTAGTCCCTGCTTTTTTCATCGACGATTTCACGCCATAGCTTACTAGATTCAAGTACATTAGCTTTATCGACAGAAGCCAAACGTTTATCTCGCAGCATAGCACTCTGGAAACCTGTCTCGACAATCCGTTCGATTTCACTTTTTTCGTATTGCAAGGTATCGACAACGGTTTTACCATTATCACGACGTTCGCTTGGGAGACCAAAGTACAGCCCGCCAGTCAGCTCCCTTACAATCAATAAATCGCTTCCTGCGACAATTTCCTGCTTGAGCGGAGAACTAGCAAGCAGAGAAGGGAAGGTTCTGACCGGCCGCAAGTTAGCAAAAAGGCCTAAGCCCTTGCGCAGCTGAAGCAGTCCTTTTTCCGGTCGCAGTTGAGGAGGCTGCTGATCCCATTTTGGTCCTCCGACAGCACCAAGTAAAATGGCATCTGTGTCCTTACAAGCTTGAAGGGTGTCTGCTGGCAGTGGTTCCCCGAATGTATCAATGGCAGCACCGCCAATCATCTTACTAGTGAAGATGAAGTTGTGGGAAAAGATATCGGCCACTTGCTGCAGGACAGAAGCAGCGGCTTCTGTCACAGCAGGACCGATTCCATCTCCCGGAAGCAGTACGATGTTCTTTTGCATAGTTAACACTCTCCAGGTCAGGTTTAGATTAATGCTTGAACCTTTTTCATTGTTGCAGCACGCAAAGCACGGTTCACGCCGTTAACAAAAGCATGGCTTGAGGCTTTTAGTACATCATTCGCGGTACCTCGGCCGGTGAAAGGATCGCCGTCTACTTGCAGCTGTACATGCACTTCAGCGAGAGCATCTTCGCCTTTACCGACAGAATGAATGCGGTAGTCGGTGAGTGTCACTTGTTCATCAATTAAAGCAGCCAATGTATTGTAGATAGCTTCGACCGTTCCATGTCCAGTCCGGGCTGTTTCCTTAATACCATGATCTGGTGTTTGCAGAGCTATTGTTGCAGTCGGCAGATTTTGTGGACCCATCGTTACTTGAAGAGCTTTTACTTCATACGTCTTCACTGGGTCGTGTTTTGTCTGGACATCTAGTGCTATTGTAAAGAGATCATCATCAGTGATTTCTTTCTTTTTGTCTGTCAAACGTTTGAAGCGGTCGAAGGCTTCCTGCAGCTGTGTTTCAGAAAGTCCAAAACCAAGTTCTGCAACTCTAGTATTAAATGCATGTCGGCCGGAATGCTTTCCGAGAACTAGATTGGTAGCATTCATACCGACTAGTGCCGGCGTGATGATTTCATAGGTTTCTGCATGCTTTAGCATCCCGTCCTGGTGGATCCCAGATTCATGGGCGAAAGCATTATCTCCGACGATGGCTTTGTTGCCTGGCACAGTCATACCAGTCAATTTGCTTATCAAGCTGCTGGTCCGTTTAATTTCATGCAGAACCATGCGAGAGGAGTGCTGATACGTATCTTTCCGGATATGAAGGGCAACAGCAATTTCCTCAAGTGCTGCATTCCCGGCTCTTTCTCCAATGCCGTTCACCGTACCCTCAATTTGGGTTGCGCCATTTTCAATTGCGGCAATGCTGTTGGCAACAGCCATTCCCAAATCATCATGACAGTGTGCTGATAGATCTGCTTTTTCTATATTCGGAACGTTTTTCTTCATATAAGCAAACATTCTGCCGTATTCGGCGGGTGTCGCATAACCGACAGTATCAGGCAAGTTTACTACTGTCGCACCAGCATCTATGACAGCTTCTACGACTTGCGCAAGGAATGGCAGTTCAGATCTGGAAGCATCTTCTGCAGAAAATTGGACGATTGGGAATCGTTCCTTTGCATAGGTGACCATTTTGACAGCAGTTTGAAGCACTTCCTCCGGCGTTTTTTTCAGCTTGTATTCCATATGGATAGGGGAGGTAGCCAAGAAGACGTGGATTCTCGGCTGCTCTGCATCCTTCAATGCTTCCCAAGCGGTATCGATATCGCTTTGCTTAGCCCGGGCCAATGCCGTGACGGCAGTTGTTTTAATGGTTCGGGCAATTTCTTGAACAGCGAGGAAATCACCCTCGGAGGAAGCGGGAAAACCCGCTTCCAATACATCCATTCCGAGGCGCTCCAGCTGACGGGCGATTTCAAGCTTTTCCGGTTTGTTCAGATTGACTCCAGGTGTTTGTTCGCCATCACGCAATGTTGTATCAAAAAATTTTATTTGAGCCATGGACGATCACTTCCTCAGCGGATTGATTTTTCTTGCCTTGTTTGACGAATGGCATCAATTCGCGGAGCTCACGGCCGACTGTTTCGATCTGATGGTTTGTTTCTTTTGCATTGATTGCATTGAATTGTGGACGGTTAGCTTGGTTTTCCAAGATCCAGCCTTTCGCAAAAGCACCGTTTTGGATATCTTCCAGTACGTCTTTCATGCGAGCTTTCGTCTCGTCATTAACAACTCGCGGACCGGAAACAAAATCGCCCCATTGAGCTGTATCAGAAATACTGTAGCGCATCCCCTCGAGACCATCCTCATACATAAGGTCAACAATCAATTTCAATTCGTGCATACATTCAAAGTAGGCAACTTCCGGCTGGTAACCTGCTTCTGTCAATGTTTCGAAGCCTGCTTTGACAAGGCTCGTAAGACCGCCGCAAAGGACTGCCTGCTCACCGAACAAATCAGTCTCAGTTTCTTCTTGGAATGTTGTTTCCAAGATGCCTGCACGACCTGCTCCGATACCTTTGGCGTATGCTAGCGCAACTTCTTTTGCAGTTCCGCTCACATCCTGGTAGATACCGAATAGGGCAGGTACACCAGCTCCTTCTGTAAAGGTACGGCGAACAAGGTGACCAGGACCTTTCGGTGCTACAAGGAATACATCCACATTAGATGGAGGTGCAATTTGGTTGAAATGAACGTTGAAACCATGTGCAAAAACAAGGGCATTTCCTGTTTCCAGGTTCTTTTCAATGCTCTCTTTATATACATCTGGCTGCAGTTCATCTGGAACAAGCATCATGATGATATCCGCCGCTTGAGCCGCTTCAAAAGCAGAACGCACATCATGTCCGTCTTCAACTGCTTGATCCCATGATTTACCTTGCCTAACTCCGACAACAACATCAAATCCGCTTTCTTTTAAGTTTTGCGCGTGAGCATGGCCTTGAGAGCCATAACCGATTACTGCGATTTTTTTACCTTTCAAAACCTCTTCTTGAATGTCATTGTGATAGATAACTTTTGCCATGTTCTCGTCATTCCTCTCCATTTTTAATTGGTTATAAGTGAATACGTGTTTCCATCCGCAGCTTGCGGCTGATGCCCACGTAGGAAGGCCGTCACACCAGTTCTAGTCAATTCCTTGATTCCATAAGGTCGGACCAACTCGAGGAAAGCCTCGATTTTATCCGAATCGCCAGTTACTTGAACTATCATGCTGTCTTTACTGATATCAACTGCACTAGCTCGGAAAGGAGCGATGATGCTTTGCAGCTCATTCCGGCTGGCAGGGGGGCAGACAACTTTTACGAGTGCCAGTTCCCTAGCTACGATAGCGTGGTCGGTAATATCAGCGACTTTCAGTACGTCGATCTGCTTGTGAAGCTGTTTTGTAAGCTGCTCCAGCTTCTGCATGTCTTCTACTTCAACGACGAAGGTCATTCGGCTGATTTGCTCCACCTCAGTTTTGCCGACCGAAATACTATCGATATTGAATTGTCTTTTCTGCATCAGACCGGTTATCCGGTTCAGCACACCGCTCCGATTTTGAACGGTGGCCGTAATGATACGCTTCATCGACTCACTCCAATCATTTCATGCAGCCCTTTTCCAGGTGCGATCATAGGGAACACATTCTCCTGACGCAACACGCGGCAATCAATAACAACAGGTTCGTCGGATTGAAGCAGGGAAGGTAGCTCTGCTACTAGCTGCTCCTGTGTTTCCAAACGTACGCCTTTAATGTCGTAGCTATCTGCCAGCTTGACGAAATCCGGCTGGATATTGAGCAGTGATTCGGAATATCGTTCCTGATAAAAGAACTCCTGCCATTGTCTTACCATGCCTAGACTTTGGTTGTTGACGATCAATACCTTAACTGGCAGCTTTCGCTCCTGCAGGACGGAAAGCTCCTGCATCGTCATTTGAAAACCGCCATCTCCGACTACGCTGATAACCTTACTCTCTGGACATGCCAGCTGAGCTCCTATGGCCGCAGGAAAACCAAATCCCATTGTGCCGAGCCCGCCTGATGTAACCCAACGGTTCGGTCTGTCAAAGCCATAATATTGAGCTGTCCACATCTGATGCTGCCCGACATCAGTTGTAATAATGGCATTACCATCGGTTGCTTTGTGTACTGCCTTCATTACCCATTGCGGGATAAGGTCCTGAGCCGGGTTGTTATACCAAAGCGGATATTCTTCCTTGTAGTTCTGCAAATGATTTCGCCAGGTCTCGGTATCAGGCATTTCTGCTTCTGCTGTTTGCAGTTGTTGCAATGCAGCTTTTGCGTCTGCCACAACTGGAATGCTAGTAGGAATGATTTTACCGATTTCAGCGGGATCGATATCGATATGTGCAATTGTTGCTTGTGGAGCGAAATGCACCAGATTGCCAGTAAGTCTATCATCGAATCGGGCCCCGACATTGATCAATAAATCGCATTCATACAGTCCGCGGTTGGCTGCATATGTCCCATGCATGCCAGCCATGCCGAGAAATTGCGGTTCACTGGCAGGGAATGCTCCAAGTCCAAGGAGTGTGGATGTGACAGGCAGCTGAAAACGCTTTGCGAATGCTCGAACTTCTTCAGATGCTTTTGCGTGCAGAATACCTGCTCCAGTTAACAAAATTGGGCGCTTGGCTGTCGAAATAGCATGGATCAGCTTTTTGATTTGATTATTATTTGGCTTCATTGTCGGTTGATAACCCGGAAGGTGAATCGGTTCCTCAGCAGCGGCTGTTTGGTAAACTTCTCCCGAAATGTCCTTTGGGATGTCGATTACCACAGGACCAGGGCGGCCAGTTGTTGCGATATAGAACGCCTCTTTAATAATGCGTGGCATATCTTCCTGCTTTTGAACTTGATAGTTGTGCTTTGTAATCGGAGTAGTGATCCCCATAACATCTGATTCCTGGAATGCATCTGTTCCAATAACACTTCTTCCTACTTGACCAGTGAATACAACAAGCGGCAGGGAGTCCATCATGGCATCGGCAATTCCGGTGATAAGGTTTGTCGCACCAGGTCCAGATGTTGCAATTACAACTCCCGGTTTACCGGAAACGCGTGCATAGCCTTCTGCGGCATGTATGGCTCCTTGTTCATGCCGAGTTAAGATGTGCTGGAATCGAGGTTCAGCTCGGTATAGGGCATCGTAAATCGGAAGTACGGCTCCTCCCGGATAGCCGAAAATTGTATCAACACCTGCTGCCTGCAGCGACTCTACAAATAAATCAGCACCTGTCTTCGGAACTTTGGCAGTGGGCTTTCTTTCTTGTACGGCTTGTGCCTTCACCTTCATGGTTATATCCCTCCAATAGATTTTGTTATATGAAAAAAGCCTTTTTTCTCCATTCAAGCAATCTTGCAAGAAATGGGGAAAAAAGACTTTGCTTTTCTCGGTACCACCCAAGTTCACAGCTTCCTTACGGTAAACTGCCTCGTGAAGCTAAAAATGCTAGCTCCGTTTTGGTAACAGGTGCCGTACACCTGGCTCAGCCTACTGTAATTCAGCTTCGCGCTCAGGGAAGAGAGATGACGGATTATATTGCCAGGCTTCCAGCGTCCCTGGCTCTCTGTGAATATAATGCTTCCGTCTCTATGGTCCCGTCTTCGTTTTGGTTATATTTTCATCACTCCGCCAGTATTGGCTGAGGTTACGAGCTTTGCGTATTTCGCTAAATAACCTGATTTGATTTTAGGTTCTGGCTGCTTCCAATTTTGTCGGCGTTTATCCAGAACATCTTCATCAACAAGCAATTCAATGCTGCGTGTTTCCAGATCGATCAAAATTGGATCGCCGTTTTCAACAAATGCTATCGGTCCGCCTTCTGCTGCTTCTGGAGAAATATGTCCGGCAGAGATGCCTCGGGTTGCACCTGAGAAACGGCCATCTGTAATCAAAGCGACTTCTTTCGCTAAACCGCGTCCTGCAATAGCGGAAGTAGGGGAGAGCATTTCTGGCATCCCTGGTCCACCCTTTGGACCTTCGTAACGAATGACGACGACATGTCCTGCCTGCACGGTTCCATTCGTGATTCCTTCCTGAGCCTCATCTTGTGATTCAAAGACAATTGCTTCACCTAGGAATTTCTTGATGGAAGGATCAACAGCTCCGACTTTGATGACACTGCCGTCGGGAGCTAGATTGCCATACAGAATACTTAGACCGCCAACTGGACTGTATGGATTATCTAATGGACGAATAACATCTTTATTCAAAATTTCATAGTCTTCCACATTTTCAGCAATAGTTTTACCGGTTATCGTAATCCGTTCTTTATGGAGCAGCCCGTCGATTTTACATAACTCATTGATGATGGCACTGACACCACCAGCCAGGTGAACATCATGCATCGAGTAATCCGACGCTGGGCTGATTTTCGAGAGGTAAGGAACCTTCTCAGCGATTTTATTAATGTCTGCCATATCGTATTCAATGCCAGCTTCATGAGCAATGGCGATTGTGTGGAGCACCGTATTTGTTGATCCGCCCATAGCCATATCCAAAGCAAATGCATTATCAAAGGTTTCCTTTGTCATGATGTCTCGCGGACGAATATCCTCTTTTACAAGTCGGATCAGATGTCTGGCAGCCTCATAAATCAACTCATGTCGCTCGTCGGATGTAGCAAGCAGTGTTCCATTTCCCGGAACGGTCATACCGAGCATCTCCATTAAGCTGTTCATAGAGTTTGCAGTGAACATACCAGAGCAGGATCCGCAAGTCGGACAAGCAAGCTGCTCGATTGTAGCTAATTCCTGTTCGGTCATGGTCCCGTTCTGCACAGCACCTACACCCTCAAACATGGATACTAGGTTCAATGGTTTCCCATCTGGGCTTACACCAGCTTCCATCGGGCCTCCGGATACAAAGACAGAAGGGACATTCGTCCTTGCTGATGCCATCAGCATACCTGGTGTGATCTTATCGCAATTCGGTATATAGAAGACGCCGTCGAACCAATGCGCCTGTATGACAGTCTCCGCACTGTCCGCAATGATCTCCCTGCTCGGCAAGCTGTAACGCATGCCGATATGGCCCATCGCGATGCCATCATCTACACCAATCGTATTGAATTCGAAGGGGATACCGCCTGCTTGGCGAATAGCGTCTTTTACTACTTCAGCGAATTTGTTTAAATGCATGTGTCCTGGAATGATATCGATGTAAGAGTTACAAACACCGATGAATGGTTTTCCTAAGTCAGACGTTTTAACACCGGTCGCATGCAGCAAACTGCGGTGCGGGGCGCGGTCAATCCCTGTTTTGATCATGTCACTTCGCATTGGATCAAAACACCTCCCAGTTGCAAAAGTTCTTTTTCTCTTTACGTGTTGAATGCGCATAAATTAGTTGAATTGAATAATTTGAAAATTCATTTATTTGATTAATTGTCAGTTATCATAACGCCTAACCAAAGCTAGGTCAACAGCTTATTGAATAAATTTTCAGATTCTTTAAACCATTCAAACTACTTGTAAGCGCTACCAATGCGCTGGTGAAGGGGTTGTTGTTAGAATATCTGGCAGAAAACTTTTTTATGGCCCTTGATTTAGTGAATTGAGCGGACTTGTACATTTATGGAAAACTTATAGGAATATAGGTTAAACAAGGGTTCAAGAAGCTTTTCATTTGAATAGTTATAGGAGAGAAATTGTGTGAGTAGGATCTTTAATACTTGAAGGAGGCAGAAAAAAACGATGCCTGACCAGAACATCGTAAGGAATGGCGGATTCGAATCTGGCAGTCTAGTACCGTGGGTCTCATCTTTTGCATCTATAACACAGCAATATACACATAGTGGAAACTATGCAGCAAGACTGGATGGAGGTCAGGAGACTGCTTTCATAGCACAATACGTGTCACCTGTTATTGCAGGCTACAACTATAATCTGTCAGTTTACTTGGCGAGAGAAAGTGAACAGTCTGCACCGACAGTACAGATTCAAATTATCTTTCTAACAGCGAACTTCCAAACAGCGGGACGAGGATTGCTATTGGATATACCCTCAGACAGTATACCCGTTGCACCGCTACAAGGCTGGAGAGAAGTTACTGGCATCTCCGTAACAGCACCTCAAGGAACATCCCAAATCTTTTTGTTGATCAACACACTTCCAGATTCAGCTCTTGGCAGCATATTGGTCGATGATGTGAGTCTTTCGATTTTTGGGGGCGGAATAGGTGTAACTGGAGTAACAGGTCCTACAGGAATTACAGGACCACCGGGAGTAACAGGGGGTACGGGTGTTACTGGTGTGACCGGTGCTACTGGAATTACAGGCATTACTGGGGGAATTGGACCAACAGGACTCACGGGGGTTACAGGAGAAACTGGATCGACGGGACTCACTGGAGTGACAGGGGAAACTGGAGCACAAGGACCCACTGGAGTAACAGGAGAAACCGGGCCAATAGGACTCACTGGAGTAACCGGAGGAACGGGATCAACTGGACTCACTGGAGTGACAGGAGAAACAGGATCCATTGGTCTCCCTGGAGCGACAGGAGAAACAGGATCCACGGGACTCACGGGTGTAGCAGGAGAAACAGGATCCACGGGACTCACGGGTGTAACAGGAGAAACAGGATCCACGGGACTCACGGGTGTAACAGGAGAAACAGGATCCACGGGACTCACGGGTGTAACAGGAGAAACAGGATCCACGGGACTCACTGGAGTGACAGGGGAAACCGGATCAACTGGGATCACTGGAGTGACAGGAGAAACAGGATCGACCGGACTCACTGGAGTGACAGGAGAAACGGGATCCACGGGACTTACTGGAGCGACAGGAGAAACGGGATCCACGGGACTCACGGGTGTAACAGGAGAAACGGGATCCACGGGACTTACTGGAGCGACAGGAGAAACAGGATCGACCGGACTCACCGGGGCGACAGGAGAAACTGGCTCGATCGGACTCACTGGAGTGACAGGAGAAACTGGATTAACTGGATCAACTGGACTTACTGGAGCGACAGGAGAAACGGGATCCACGGGACTTACTGGAGCGACAGGAGAAACAGGATCGACCGGACTCACTGGATCGACAGGAGAAACGGGATCCACGGGACTTACTGGAGCGACAGGAGAAACAGGATCGATCGGACTCACTGGAGTGACAGGAGAAACAGGATCGATCGGACTCACTGGAGTGACAGGAGAAACGGGATTAACTGGACTTACTGGAGTAACAGGAGAAACGGGATCCACGGGACTCACTGGAGTGACAGGGGAAACCGGATCAACTGGGATCACTGGAGTAACAGGAGAAACTGGTTCAACTGGGATCACTGGAGTGACAGGGGAAACCGGATCAACTGGGATCACTGGAGTGACAGGGGAAACCGGGCCAATCGGGCTCACTGGAGTGACAGGAGAAACTGGATCAACCGGACTAACGGGTGTAACAGGAGAAACCGGATCAACTGGGATCACTGGAGTGACAGGAGAAACTGGATTGACCGGACTTACTGGAGTGACAGGAGAAACCGGATCAACTGGGATCACTGGAGTGACAGGAGAAACCGGATCAACTGGGATCACTGGGGTGACAGGAGAAACCGGGCCAATCGGGCTCACCGGAGTGACAGGAGAAACTGGATCAACCGGACTAACGGGTGTAACAGGAGAAACTGGATCAACTGGACTCACTGGAGTGACAGGGGAAACCGGATCAACTGGGATCACTGGAGTGACAGGAGAAACTGGCTCGACCGGACTCACTTGAGTGACAGGAGAAACCGGATCGACCGGACTCACTGGAGTGACAGGAGAAACCGGATCGACCGGACTCACTGGAGTGACAGGAGAAACTGGCTCGACCGGACTCACTGGAGTGACAGGAGAAACTGGATTAACTGGACTTACTGGAGTAACAGGAGAAACCGGCTCGACCGGACTCACTGGAGTGACAGGGGAAACCGGCCCAACGGGAGCAGCCGGAACAACTGGATCAACGGGAGCCGCAGGGATCACCGGAGCAGCCGGAACAACTGGACCAACGGGAGCCGCGGGAATCACCGGACCTGCTGGAATCACCGGCCCAACGGGAGCCGCGGGAACCACAGGACCTGCTGGAACCACCGGAGCTGCTGGAACCACCGGTCCAACGGGAGCCGCAGGGATCACCGGAGCAGCCGGAACAACTGGATCAACGGGAGCCGCAGGGATCACCGGAGCCGCCGGAATAACCGGACCAACGGGAGCCGCGGGAACCACCGGGCCTGCAGGAATTACCGGCCCAACAGGAGCCGCGGGAACCACCGGGCCTGCTGGAACCACCGGTCCAACCGGGGCAGCAGGGATCACCGGAGCCGCCGGAACAACTGGCCCAACGGGAGCCGCGGGAACCACCGGACCTGCCGGGATAACCGGCCCAACCGGGGCAGCAGGAATTACCGGCCCAACAGGAGCCGCGGGAACCACCGGACCTGCCGGAATAACCGGCCCAACGGGAGCCGCGGGAATCACCGGACCTGCCGGAATCACCGGCCCAACAGGAGCCGCGGGAACCACCGGGCCTGCTGGAATAACCGGTCCAACCGGGGCAGCAGGAACTACCGGCCCAACCGGAGCCGCGGGAACCACCGGACCTGCTGGAATCACCGGGCCAACTGGAACAACTGGTCTTACTGGACCAACGGGATCCACAGGCAGTGCACTTCCTTCCGTCAGTGCAATAGCAGCGAGCCAGGCAACAGTAGCACTTCCAGTCCCTCTTAATACTGATACGGTAATCAGCACCATTACTCCAGCAGTAGTGGCAGGTAATAATGTGAAATTGGATTTAACTTCACAGATTGCAGTTATAGCAACTGCGAACTGGTCAGTAAGTGTTACTGCTACTCTTCGAAGAGATGCCACCATCCTAAATCAGGTGACTATCAGCAGAACAGGTACGGCTGCGGGAACTTATCGAATCATTTTGCCAAATACGTTCGTAGATGTGGTTACAACTACTGGAGTCGCAACCTATACAGTAAGCGTAACAGTAGTACCAACTTCGAATATCACATCAGCTACAGCAGAAACACGTAATCTTAATGGAACACGATTTGTATAATAACAGAAAGGTCATAGCATCCTTAGAGCTATGACCTTTTGTCATTATATCCATGCTGAAAAATATCGAACACTAAAACTTTTCAGTCAATAACTCGGAGCGTATAATAGAAAGGTAGTTTTAAGGAGGTATACATATGACAAATAAGTATGGACAAACATGGGATCTGGATGCTATTTTCCCGGGTGGCAGTGACTCTTCTGCACTTGCGGAATTTGCACAAAAAGCAGATCAAGCTCTAACTGATTGGAAACAGGCATTGGAAGCCTTTCAAGTACCGGATCAGGCTGAAGATACTGCTGGCTTGGTTCGTATTGTGGAGAAGTGGGAGACATCTGCTAAACATGTATTCGAGGTTGTTGCATTCGTTGAGTGTCTTGTAGCACAGGATGTGACAGATAAGAAAGCGAAGCAGTGGTCTGGAAAGAAAGATGAACTTATGGCTGCTTACAGCGGAACGCTTACTGGTGTGGATCAGGTTATTACACAAGTTCCGCAGCAGACATGGGAGCAGTTGCTCGAGCAGCCGGAACTGATTAATTATGCATTCGTTCTTGATGAACGTAAAAAAGAGGCTGCTGAGAAGCTTTCACCTGAACAAGAAATATTGTTAAATGATTTAGCGATTGATGGCTACCATGGCTGGGGAGGCATGTATGACACAATTGTCGGCAGCATCCAAGTGCCATTAGAGATTGATGGAGCGGAAAAATCCTATTCCGTTGGCCAAGCAGCCAACAAAATGGATGCACCTGATCGCCAGGTAAGACAGCATGTGTTTGCAAGAATGCAGGAAGCTTGGACAGAAAAAGAAGATTTCTTTGCGGAAACGATTAATCATCTTGCTGGTTTCCGTCTGCAGACATACAAGCACCGCAAATGGGACAGTGTGCTGAAAGAGCCGCTAGCTTATAACCGTATGTCCCAAGACACGCTTGACGCTATGTGGGGAGCAATTTCAGATGAGAAAGATTCATTCGTGAAATACTTGCAGCGCAAAGCGAAGATCCTTGGTCTGGAAAAATTGAGCTGGTATGATATCGATGCGCCACTCTCTTCTGCAACGAAACATGTATCATACGACGAAGCCGCTGACTTCATCGTGAAGAATTTCCGCACGTACAGCAGTCAGATGGCAGACTTCTCACAGCAAGCATTCGAGAAGCGATGGATCGAAGCAGAAGATCGTAATAGCAAACGCCCTGGCGGCTTTTGTACCAGCTTTCCGGAAAAGAAAGAAAGTCGTATTTTCATGACTTTCAGTGGAACAGCTTCTAACGTGTCGACGCTTGCGCATGAACTAGGACATGCGTATCATAGCTATGCAATGAACGATGTAGAGCAGCTGAATCAGCAATATGCTATGAATGTGGCGGAAACAGCTTCCACATTGGCAGAATTGATTGTCTCTGATGCTGCAGTGAGAGAAGCAGCGACAAAGGATGAGAAAATTGCGTTGATTGAGGAGAAGATCCAGCGCAGTATCGCTTTCTTCATGAATATCCATGCGCGCTTCTTGTTTGAGACAAGATTCTATGAAGAACGCAAAAATGGACTCGTATCCGCTGCACGCTTGCGCGAGTTGATGGTCGATGCTCAGAAAGAAGCCTATAATGACCAGCTAGATGAATACGATCCAACATTCTGGGCATCCAAGCTGCATTTCTACGCAACAGACGTACCATTCTATAATTTCCCGTATACATTCGGATATTTGTTCAGCACAGGTATTTACGCAAAAGCAGCAGAGAATCCGGAAGACTTTGAACGTTCCTATAATGCTTTGCTTGAGGATACTGGCCGCATGACGGTTGAAGACTTGGCAATGAAGCATTTGCAGGAGGACTTGACTGACAAATCATTCTGGCTTAAAGCTATCGAAGTTTGTAAGCAGGACATCGAAGAATTCTTAAGATTGACTGCAGAATAACAAAGGAAGACCACTCACTTGAGTGGTCTTTTTTTATGACAATTGTCATCTTTTTTCATGACATTACTTTCTTACTCCTTACAATCTGTCAAGTTATTCTGATAGCAGGAGGTGGGGTTATGCTAAGGATAAATCATATTAATAAATCATTTAAAGGGCAGCCGGTACTAAGAGATATTACATTCCACATGGCAGAGGGTGAGAGTATTCTTTTGTTAGGAGCGAATGGAGCTGGCAAGTCTACTTTGCTGAAAATTGTTTTACAAATGCTAAAACAGGATCGAGGAAGTATGACATGGAAAGGTATTAGGCCTCATATTGGGTATGTACCACAAGCACCTTCCATGATTGGGAATTTAACGGTCTTACAATTCGCTTCGTATGTGCTCTCTTTGCATGGCAGAAAAAAACAGGTCCAGACAGTATTACAGGATGCAGGGCTGGAATCAAAAAGAAAGGTGCTGGCAGAAAAATTAAGTACTGGACAAATGAAGCGTCTATTATTCCAACTTGCTGTTGCGGTAAAACCAAAGCTGTTAATCATGGATGAACCGACAGCAGGTATGGATCTGGAAGCTAAACGGAAATTTCGCAAGCAATTGTCTGCAGTGCGTTCGGATGGAGTAAGTGTGTTATTGACGACTCATATTCTATCAGAGGCAGGAGAGCTTGCGGAACGATTGTTATATCTTGAGGACGGGGTTATAAAAATAGATCGTCCTATTGAGGAAATAAAGATGGACAAAAAGTCAATAAGCTTTCGAACTGATCCCAAGAATAAGAGTTTGTTGCTCTCTGTGGGATATATACAGCAGGAAGGCTTATATCGAAAGCTAACGGAAGATGCGGATTTTGAACTGAAGTTGCTGATTCAGAACAATATCAGATTTTCGCAACTTGAAATAAAGGGTGATACTCTTGAGCAGTATGTTGAGGGACTGGAAGGAGAGGAAGCTGGTATATGAAATCTATTATCGTAACAGTTGTGATGGAACTCCAAAGAATGATAAAAGATAGATACTTTTTATGTTTCTCTTTACTTATGCCTTTCGTGTTTTATACCTTGTTCACTTATATTAATAGAGGTTCAGCTGTCGACGGAATTGACTTTGATTATTATTTTCTCATCTCCATGACTTGCTATAGTTTGGTAGTGACCTCTGTACAAACATTTGGCATTCAAATTATGTATGACCGCAGACAGTCTTGGATGAACTATTTGTTTACCCATCCTCTTTCGCCACCACAGTATTTTATTTCTCGAATTATCACGCAGCTATTGCTGAACACACTCATTGTTTCTTTGTTTTTCCTTGTTGTTAATGCATGGAAAGGATTCAATCGAACTTTAGAAGAATGGGTAATGACTAGCATATGGCTGCTTGCAGGGTCGATTCTATTTCTAACAATAGGAATTTTAATTGCTCAGTCTAGAAAGGTTGAGACCGCATCTGTAACCGCCAATATAGTAGTGTTAGGACTAGCTATTTTAGGAGGTCTCTGGATGCCGCTGCAAACATTTCCTAACTGGGTGCAAATGATTGGTGAATAGCTTCCATCATACTTGTTTGCATGGGGTGCATGGAATATAGCATCAGGAGAGGGTATTGAAATTTCTAATATTATAATTCTTGTCTGTTATTTTTTGGTATTCTTTATAGGTGCAATGGTTTTGCAGTATAGGCAAAGGAGCTGACTATGTGAAGAAATTCCGCCTGTTTCCGGAAGAGGATGGCTATATACCACATTTATGGTTGGCCTATTATTATTTCACTTTACTGTATTTGATTGGAGAGCAAGGTTTTCGCTTCTGGTTTCCTCTCTTAATAATGATTATCATCTTTTTTTGTTACAGGGAAATCTATTGGCGGCCGGAACGGACTTTTTCTTCCGCAATCACCTTAATCATACTAGTTGCTTATTTAATTTTTTTTATCGAACAGTCTTTTTTCTATTTGCTATTATATGCGATTAATATGCTTTATGTAGTGAAAAGTCCAGCGAAATTCTGGATTGGATATTTAACAGTTAATACTGTTACAGGCTTCATGATTCTCACGGATATATATGGGATTCATGAATGGGAATGGGGATTTATTTCTCCTGGTATCTTGATCAGCATTATTACACCAGCAGTATGGAAAGTACAAGAAAAGTGGTACCGCAAATGGGAAGCAGTCAATGAGGAGCTTACTGATACAAAAAAGCAAGTAGAAGAATTGATCAAGGAGCGTGAGCGGGATAGGATTGCACGTGACTTGCATGATACGGTAGGACAAACTTTATCGACAATTTCAGTTAAAAGCGACATTTCAAAAAAACTGTTATACCAGTATCCGGAACGAGCAGGGCGGGAATTACATGATATCCAGCAGTTATCACGATCACTGCTTCAAGAAATGCGAGAAATTGTGAGCGATTTGCGCCTTGTTTCTTTGCAGGAGGAGTACGAAGCAGTGAAGCTTAGATTGAAAGAAGCTGGTATTGCTTCTGAATTGGAGCAGCATATATCTTCATTAAAGGACAGTTCAAAGGAAACAATGCTTGCCTATATACTCAAAGAAGCTGTCACAAATGTAATCCGTCATAGTAACGCCACCGTTTGTAAAATTCGGGTTACACAATCCAATAACCATCTGCATTTACACGTGGAAGATAATGGTGGCTATGATGATATGCTGTTACAAGAAGGAAACGGATTGGACGGAATTAGAAAGAGAGTCAGTCTAATGAAGGGGGAAGCCCATTTCCGTAAGCGGCAAAATGGCGGCTTACACCTGATAGTAATAGTTCCTATACAAACTAAAGGAGGGAATAGTAATGATTCGTATGCTGTTGGCGGATGACCAGAATATGCTTCGAGTTGCAATGGCGATGATGCTCGATTTAGAGGAAGATTTCGTTGTCACCAATCAAGCTGCCAATGGTGAGGAAGTCTTGCAAGCACTTGAAACACAAATTTTTGATTTATTAATTCTTGATATTGAAATGCCCAAATATGATGGCTTGGAAGTGGTCAAACTAATGCGGCAAAACAGCCGTGAAGAAAAGGTGCTGACTACCTTTTCTACGGCTGCTTATGTGAAAGAAGCCATGAAGATGAAGGTTGAGGGTTATTTGCTGAAGGATACACCAAGTGAGCAGTTGGCGCATGCTGTGAGGGATATTGTATACCATGGTCGCACGGTAATCAGCCCAGAAATTACTTATCAATTTGTGCAGGGAGATGACAATCCGTTGACATAACGAGAAAAGGAGATACTTCATCTCGCTGAAAGAGGATTCTCTACAAAGCAAATAGCTGCAGAACTATTCTTATCGTCAGGTACAATCCGAAACTACTTCACTGAACTTTTGGATAAATTAGGAGCCCAGAACCGCTCACAAGCAGTCTACATAGCGAAAGAAAAGGAATACATATAAAAAACACAGCTCCAAAAGGGAACTGTGTTTCTATGTGTTAGTCTCGTGCATCCAGCATGGATTGCAGTTTCTTGGAAACAGCTAACAATATGATACCTACTACGATAGCCACTGCACCGATGATGCTGAAAATTTCAACATAACCAAGTGATTCTGTTAATGCAGCTAGCTTTCCAGCGATTAGACTAGCGATACCCGTTGCAGCCATCCAGACACCCATCAATAGAGAAGCGATCTTGACTGGCGCCACTCGGCTTACCATCGATAGACCGACAGGTGACAGACATAGCTCACCTAATGTATGGAACAGATAAGTGAATACGATGAATAGAATATTTGCTTTGTGTACAATATCTCCTTCATCACTTCCTGTATAGAGCACTGCAGGAACTAAAATCATGAATCCTAATCCTAATAGAATCATACCCATAGACATTTTCGTCGTCGTACGGAAATCGCCGCGTTTGGATTTACTTAATTTCAACCAAACAGCAGAAACGATTGGCGCAAGGATGACGATGAACAGCGGGTTCACAGATTGGAACCATGAAACAGGAATTGTGTAACCACCGATACTTCTATCAATGAAGTCCCTTGTATATAGGGTGAGTGAAGTACCTGCTTGTTCGAAACCAGCCCAGAAGAAGATGATGAATACAGCTAGAATCAAGACTGCACCTGTACGCTTCTTGTCAGCAGATGTCATTTTAGCAGGTACACCCTCTGTAGCTATACTAGATCGTGCAGGTTTAGTACCAATATCACCTAGATATTTTTTACCCAAAGTACTGAAGATCAATTGCCCAATAACCATACCAATGGAAGATGCCAAGAAGGCCCATTTGAATCCAAAGTGCTCGATACCGGCAGCATCAGTTGTATGGAACAAATCCTCAGCAAGGAATCCGGCAACTAGAGGAGAGAAGAATGCACCGATGTTGATACCCATATAAAAGATGGTGAATGCAGCATCTTTACGTTTATCCATCGGGTGGTACAACTCACCAACATGTGTTGAGATATTCGGTTTGAAAAATCCGTTACCAAGTATTAGGAACAACATACCAATGTATAATCCCCACTGATTGTTGAATAGGAATATTGTGAAATCTCCGATCGCCATTGTTACGCCACCAATAGTGATAGCAGTACGCAGGCCGATATACTTGTCTGTCAAGTAACCGCCAATAATTGGCGTGAAGTAAATAATTCCTGTATACAAACCATAAATCATTGCGGCTTTTTGTGTATCCATGCCTAGCCCGCCACTTATTGCTGCAGCAGTTAAGTAGAGCATTAGAACAGCGCGCATACCATAATAGCTATATCTTTCCCACATTTCCGTGAAGAAGAGAAGATACAATCCCTTTGGATGCTTTTTCCCTTGTGGGATTGTAGCTGGTGTATCCATAATAAAAAATCCTCCCTTTTTAAAGAACAGTGTCCATTATACGTCATAGTTTTTCTCGAATTCAAATAATTTCGTTAGATGAAGTAAAAGTAATAAAATTGCTAAAATTAGCACTTGGGTAAAATTTCATCTATAGGAAATAATAATAATTCTTGCTAGCGCTATCATTTTTCTATATAATGGATAGACAACAGAAAACAAAACGGTACAAAAAAGCCTGCAGGGGGAGCCATTTTGGCTGAGATGGACGTATGTCCAGACCCTTTGAACCTGTGAGTTAGCACTCGCGTAGGGATGTAGCTTCTTTGATGGGGAAACAATGCACACTGGGCCATCGGAAGGGATCCCTCTGCAGCATTGTTTTTTTGTTGCATTCTTTATTAGGGGAGAAAATATATGCAATCAAGAAGCAGGGTTTTATTTTTAGTTGAGGTGGCAATATTCGCCGCACTCGCATTTGTACTGGACTTATTTTCATTTAAAGCGTGGGCGCAGGGGGGCAGTATCTCCTTGCAAATGGTTCCAATATTCTTAATGGCATTTCGCTGGGGATGGAAAGGTGGACTAACAACAGGATTTGTTGTAGCATTGCTTCAATTAGTCACTAACCCTTATATAATACATGTTGTCCAAGGTTTCTTAGATTATCCTCTGGCCTTCACTTTAGTTGGACTGGCAGCTGTAACAGCTGGTTCAGCTCGTAAAGCGGCAAAAGAGAATAACCGGACTAGGCTTATTGGTTTCTTGATCATCGGAACATTGATTGGCAGTATCGGAAGGTTCGCTGCGCATTTTGTAGGCGGAATGGTCTTCTTCGGATCTGCAGCTGCTCCAGGACAAACGGTATGGGCATACTCGCTTATATACAATGGTTCCTATTTGCTGCCAAGCTTTATAGCCAGCATCATCGTTATTCTCATTCTGGTTTTGGCTCAGCCGAAACTCATCTTACCAAAGAAATGAAAAAAGGCACTGTCTCAGTGGACAGTGCCTTTTCATTTAGATTAGCAAGCCTTCAACGTTGTCTGTTTCTGTTACAATTAAGAAGATTTTCCCTTCATCGAGATCTTCTTCGAAATCCTCGGCTTCTTCCTGAGAAAAACCGATTTCCTTCAATTTAGCACGTAGTTCATCACCTTGTTTACTGAACATGGTGCCAACAGCACTTTTAGCTCCCATCTCAGATAACCCGATTGTATTGGCATCTACTTTACTGGATACTCTTTTTGTTCTGTCATCATCATGTGATAATACGTAGATGTTATCTTTGTTTACGCCTTTTGTGCTTAAAAGTTGAATGTCTTCTTGTAGTTTTTCATCGTTTGTGTACTCTCTTAAATATGGTTTCATGTTGTATTCTCCTTTTTAGCTGAATTTGATGTACTACATGTGTACCCGCTGACTAAAAAATAAAACCAACAATAATAATTACAAAAATTCAATATAGTATGTCTATTTCTTTGAAAATCGACATACAGATGCTGTGTGTTGTGATAAACTGAATATAAATCGAGGTTTCCAGTCCGAGCGAGGAGGAAACAATATGGCAGATATTATTGATATGGATCAAGTTAAAACTAAGAAATGTTTATGTCAGGTCGCCAAAATGAAAGGGATCGAATACGAAATATATTTGACTGTGGTTAAATATGTAGATAAACATACGAAGAATGTACTTCCTGAATATGCTTTTAAAACGACAGCTTCAAATATGTCTGAAATTTATAATGGTGATCGAGAGCTATTTTTGAGAAGTTATTATGAATTACTGCGTTATTGGGATATCACACTAATCGATGCAGAGAACCCTGCTAATATGGAATTCGAACGCTTTCCGAAAATAGGAGACCTATGTTACTTTATTGACCGCAAAATTCAAACTGACAAATATACGAGTTGAAAGGGCAGCTGGATGTACCAGCTGTCCTTTTTGATTGAAGGATAGAAAATGTTAATGCGTGAGAGCATAGGGAAGAGACGTTTAGCAACGCATAGTAAGGGCAATACAGAACTAATTGATTTAAAAGGAGAGAGTCGTATGGCGAATAAGACAACAGAAGTTTCCACAGCAGAAGTGCTGGAGCTATTGGAAATAGAAGGCGGAGAAAAAGTAATAGTCTTTGGTGCTGGAAACGGGGATCTGGTTATTCCTATCGCACATAAAACAAAAGATCGCGTCACAGCACTGGAAAAAGATGAAGCCTTATTAGAAGAATTAGCTCTTCGTGCAGAGGAGGAAACACTGACTAATATCGACCGGATGCCTAGCGGATTAGGTAGGTTGAATTTCCCCGACGCATCCTTCCAACGAGGTCTAGCAGCATTTGTGCTGGATAACACGGATGACCCTGATCTTGCAGCGCAGGAAATGTACAGAGTTACTATTGAAAAGGGTATTATGGTAGCGCTCGGCTACAGCAGAGATCACAGCGCGGACCTCCTTGCAGATAAATTGACTAAGGCTGGATTTGAAGTGACGCAAGGAGACTTTAATGAAGAAGTATATTATGTAAAGGCATATAAAGCATAAGAAAACCGCCAGATATGGCGGTTTTTTCTTATTCACTGAAGCATACTTGATATGTCGCTCTCCGCTGTCGGATATGCCCAAAGCAAAGACTGCAGCATTTTAACTGGTGCTTCCATTTCAATTGCCAATGTGAAGACATTAATTAAATGTTCAGCATGAGCTGCATACAAATGCGCGCCAACAATTATTTGCTTTTCTTTATCTAAAATAATTTTGCTGTACCCTTCTTCCAGTCTGGTCGTTTTATTTGTGAAGAAGGAGCTCAAATCTTGTTTGATGACAGTATACTTGTCCTGTGATTTTGCAGCATCGTCTGCTGATACACCAACCGAAGCAATTCCTGGGATCGTATAAACAACGGAAGGCTGAACATGATTGAAATCATCCTGTTGCTTTTCTTCCAACATGTGTTGTATAACGCGGCTTCCAGCTTCTGTAGCCAGAGGTGTAAGGGGCAGCTTGCCGTCATCAGCACAATCACCTGCAGCGTAAATATGCGGTGCTGATATACTTTGCTGATTTTTATCTACCTTAATGCCCTTCTTGCTATAAGAAATGGATGTCCGATCCAGTCCCATGTTATGAACATTCGGTGCTCTGCCTGCGCCGTGAATGACGATGTCAGCAGATAGCTGTTCTGTGTTGTTTTCAGAACGGATAGAAACAGTGAATGCATTCCCTTGCTTTTCTACAGCTTCCAGCTCCGTTTTCGTTCTAATATCAATACCAAGTTTTTTGCTGTAATCAACCAAATGATTGACGACGTCTTCATCAAAGCCTTCCAAAGGACGTTCTCCACGATGAATAATGGTTACTTTTCTGTTAAGACGAGCAGCAATATGTGCGAATTCAAAACTAATATATCCTCCGCCGATCAGTACCATTTCCTGAGGTAGCTCATCGAGTTCAAAAAATGCATCGCTTGAAACGAGATTTTCGAATCCATCTACCGGCAGTTTAGTTGGGGAAGCTCCTGAAGCGATTAGAAAATAGGAGGCTTGAAGCTTTTCTCCGTTTACCTCTATTGTATGGTCATCAATAAATTGGGCGTGCCCTTGGTGCACCTCAATGCCGTCATTTTTAAACTCTTCAACTGTCGATTCGGGAATTGGTTTCGTGAACGTCTCCTTATGTTCGCGCAGCTTGCTCCAATCCAGCTGTGCATCTCCAGTTAATCCATAACCCTTCATTCTGTCAAAAGCATCCTGAATCTTGACTGTTTCAATTAGTACTTTCTTTGGGTCGCATCCCCATTGAGGGCATGTACCTCCAAATGGTTTCTCATCAATAACGGCCACAGTCCAACCCTTATTTCTAGCTGCTGAAGCAGTGCTGTGGCCACTTACGCCAGAGCCTATTACGATCAAATCCAGTTTATGCATAGTATCATCCTTCCTGGCTATATCCTAACTCTGTACCCTGGCACTATGTACAGAAAACATCAGATATACTATACATACGGATTGGAAAAGTTCTGATAAGATAGAGAAAAAGACATAATTGGACATGTTAAAAGGAGAGGTACCTTTGAAAACATTCAAACTTGTAGAACTGACTTTATATCCGACAGACCAAGACTTCTTAAACGAAGAAGAAATGAAACTGTCGGAGGGATTGATCATCAATAAGGAAGAGGATAATGAATGGGTGCTGGAAGCGGTCTTAGGTAAAACGGATTTGGAGAGCGTACAAGCATTATCCGAAAGCCGAAAAGTGCTTCTTGCACAAGTGCGAATCACAAAACCAGAAAACCGCCCAGCAATGTTCCTTGTTCATGTACAGGAAGTGAATGATTTAGGTGAAGAAGGAAATGTAATTATGAAAGGTACGCTTGCAAGGGAAGAAAAAATGGAACTATTCGCTTCAATAAAAAGGATGCGTCAAGAAGGAATGGAAGAGGAAGAGATATTGACCAGCGGAGCTGGAACCACGGAGTAAGTACGCTTGAAAAAGCGAGCTATTCTCCAATATGCCTGCTATAATAGACTACATTTGAAACGTGCAATTAAAGGAGCTCTTGTATGCGTACCTATGACCCGCGTTGGCGATGGCTGAATAACATTTCGCCAACCAGATTGATCATCTTGTTTTATTTAGCAGCTGTAGTTATTTCTACGTGCTTATTGGCATTGCCAGTGGCTCATAAAGAAGGCACTGATTTATCTTTTGTTGATGTAGTATTTACGGCTGTAAGCTCTATAAGTGTTACAGGACTTGCTTCTGTCCCGATTCATGAATATTTCAACACAACTGGTATCATTTTCATAGCTTTCACGATGCAGTTGGGCGGGATTGGCGTCATGACACTAGGGACGTTTGTATGGCTGCTGTTCGGTAAGAAAATCGGTTTCAAGGAACGGAGACTGATCATGGTTGATCAGAATCAAGTATCGTTTCGCGGAGCAGTTAATCTTATGCGACAGATTCTGATTGTTGTCTTATCGATAGAACTGATTGGATTCCTTGTCCTTGGTACTTATTATCTGCAATATTTCCCTACAGCGGGTGAGGCTTATTTTCAAGGTTTATTTGCCGCGATTAGCGCGACGACCAACGGGGGCTTTGATATAACCGGACAGTCACTTATTCCTTTTCGACATGATTATTTTGTGCAATTCGTACATATGCTGCTCATAGTTCTGGGAGCAATCGGTTTCCCGGTTCTGATTGAGGTGAAGCAGTATATCTTTGCTTCTAAGGATGAGCGCACTTTTATTCGATTTTCTTTATTCGCAAAGCTAACTTCAATTACTTTTATGGTACTTATTTTTGTGGGTGCAATCATAATTGCTTTACTTGATTCACGGAATTTCTTTGTGGGGAAATCCTGGCACGAGGTACTGTTTTACTCCCTATTTCAATCTGTAACCACTCGAAGTGGGGGACTTGCAACGATGGATATTGCGCAGCTAACAGAACAAAATCAGCTGTTCATGTCTGCGCTGATGTTTGTCGGGGCTTCTCCTAGTAGTGCCGGAGGAGGTATCCGAACTACCACTTTGGCATTGGTTGTCATTGCGCTATACCATTTTGCCAGAGGGAACAAGCAAATTACTGTCCTTCGGCGGGAAATTCATCCGGAAGATCTTTTCAAGGCCATTAATGTGACGATCTTCGGTATGATTTTAGTATTCACCTCAGCTGTGATTCTTGTCTCTATTGAGCCTTTTTCGCTAACTGAAGTGATTTTTGAAGTATGTAGCGCGTTCGGTACGGTTGGTTTGAGTCTCGGTATTACACCAGAACTGAGTGATGCAAGTAAAATTGTATTAATGCTGCTAATGTTTCTAGGGCGTGTCGGTATCCTGACGTTCTTGTATTCCTTGCAACGAAATTCGCAGACAGCTAACTTCCACTATCCTAAAGAGCGAATCATTATCGGTTAATGAAAAAGACGGCATCAAGGATGCCGTCTTTTTTGTGGTTATTAGCAGTAAAACGCTGCACCAACAATAATCAACAAGATGAAAAGTACTACGATCAAAGCAAAGCCGTTGCCTTTGTTGTTGCAACCGCAATCATAACCTCCGCCGTAGTTGTCACCACCGTAACTGCCTCCGCCGAAACCGCCGAATCCGTAACCCATTCTGTTTCACCTCCTAAAGCTTACACCTTACTATATGGCGCAGAGCGTAAAGAGGTATAGACGTTAGCCCATTTTCAAATACTAATTCCTTCGCGTGTTATTTAGCGCAGCGAGGACAACACACACTTATGGATAGTGTTCTAATTTGGTTCCATCAGCTTTTAGCGAATGATAGGAAGAAAGGACGAAGCTTGTCATTACTTATGTAAAAAGTGTGAAAAGTGCTTGTTAAACTTTACTTTCATTCGATCTTTTGGCATGATAAGTAATGGAAAAGATTTGTAACTAATGAGGGATAATGGTGATTAAATGATATTGCCTGAACACGCCAGATATTGTCTGCAGCACTCCAACAAACTAATCAATCTTAACAGGCTGACGCAGCAGATTGAGGTACTGCGTGAGCAAATGGCAGAAGTAGCATTTGAAAAAGGATTTACAAGCAGTGAATCGATTGCGAAAAGTCAGGAATTGGACAAGCTGCTGAATTTATATGAAGCTAAAAGAAAGATATAAAAAAGGACAGGTACATCGACCTGTCCTTTTTCTTATGCCAATGTATTAGAAGATAGGAAACGTTCCAGTCGGTCCATACCTTCTTGGAGCATCTCCATGCTGTACGCATAGGAAATCCGCATATATCCTTCACCAAGATGAGAAAATGCATCTCCTGGTACGATAGCAAGACCTACTTTATCCACTAATGCCAAACCAAGTTCCAATGAAGTCATTTCTTTGATCGAGAATTTTGGGAAAATGTAAAATGCCCCATTTGGCTTCTCGACAGTCAATCCCATGTTTTCTAAGCGCTCCAAGCAGTAGTCCCTGCGTGCACGATATGCTTCACGCATGTCAACTGGATCTTCCAGTCCATTCGTCAACGCTTCAATTGCAGCGTACTGACTGACAGAAGTAGCGCAAGTAGCGTTGTATTGATGGACTTTGAGCATATGCGTACTCAGCCATGCGGGTGCCAAAGTAAATCCGATTCGCCAGCCGGTCATGGAATGGGATTTACTCAAGCCGTTAATAATGATCGTTTTATCCCTAACCTGCGGGAAACTGGCAATCGATACATGAGCATCATCGTACGTCAACTCACTGTAGATCTCGTCTGATAATATGAATATTTCCTTGTCAGCTAAAAAGTCCGCAATCTCTTCCAATTCATCATATGTAAGTGTTACTCCAGTTGGGTTGGATGGATACGGCAGAATCACGCATTTCGTCTTCGGTGTAATGTATTGTTTTAATATGGATACCGTCAATTTAAAGCCATTTTCGGTTGTATCCGCCAAAACTGGTTTTCCACCTGCCAGCGAGATAAGCGGTTCATAACCAGGATAAACTGGACCTGGTAAAATCACTTCATCTTCTGGCTGCAGGATAGTCCGCAGTGTAATATCAATAGCTTGTGATGCCCCAACAGTTACGATGATTTCTTCGGACGGGCGGTAGACGGGAGCATATTTTGTGTAAAAATCACTGATTGCCTGACGTAAAGGCATTAGACCAGCATTTGGTGTATACGTCGTCTTGTCAGAACGTATGGCCTCGATTCCTGCTTCCTTAACATGAAGCGGGGTAGTGAAGTCAGGTTGACCAATCGTCAGACTAATCATATCCTCTTTATCTGCAACAAGATTGTAAAAGCGGCGAATGCCGGAGATTTGTATGTTTGTAACGCGCGGATTGATAAGATGTTCCATCTGAGATCCTCCATTGTCATACTTTCTTAACGTAATGTTCAAACAATTTTGATTATAACGTGATAGTATTGGGAATAGCTAAAGGAAAATATATAGGGAGGCTAATATTAATGAGACCCCGCAAGCTTTCTTTAGAAGAATTGATCACGCAAAACAAAAATGAGTTATTACAAGATGATCAGGCAATGCTTAAAATTGAAGAGTCGCTCGATGATAGATATGGCATTCCGGCTGATCAAATGGAATAACGATTGATACATTATAACATAGTGTAAGAAGACAAAGGAATCCCGACTCTAGCGGGATTTTTTTGTCTAGGTAGGTTATTTTTAGTCGAAACTATGGAAAGGAGGTATGCGTTGATGATTTTACCTATAATGAGTCTATTAGGCATTCTGTCTGTTTTTGCAGTTATATTCTTCAGTGTCAGGTGGCTCGTAAAAAAGCAGTGGTACTATATTTTATCTGTATTATGTGCGCATGCGGCTTTAGTTTATTTACACCGATCTGGTTGGCTGCAGTGGGAATCTTTAGAAGGAAATCTTCTTCTGGTAATGACCTTAATTTGCAGCGTGCTTATCATATTTAGGTTATTTACTATTTTAAGTGATAAAAAGAAAAAGCGTACAGCTTAGCTGCGATGCTTTTTCTTGTCTGGCCAGGTGAACTGACCAAGTGAGGAAGGCGTATAATATGCCGATCTGCTCACAGGTGTCTGCTGTTTAGGTTTGGTATCCTGCTGAGGTATATCCAAATAGCTGGAAAGAATCCTTTTTGCTTGAGAAAGGGAGAGGTTTGGCCTTGGGTTCCGAAAAGTCTTGTCCAATTCTCCAAGATGCGGCAGTGATTTGAAATCTTCCTTTGCAGCTGGGATATGAAAGTAATAGTCTGCTATTTGTACCAGCATAGTGGAGTGCTGTCTGCTGAGCTTCGGGTGTTCAGAGAAATGCAGTCCGATTTTCTTTGCTTTGTTCTGTTCCAGCAGTTTTGCTACTGTTTGTTTCTTTAATTGATATAAGTGGCTTGGATCAGAAGCTGTTTTTGCGTGTCGATTGACGACGAACAACGCTTTTGCTATATCCTCTAATGTCCAGTTCACTTTCATGCGAGTAAACCTCCTAGTGTAGGAATTGACCCTATCGGAGAATGGTACTATAGTACAGAAAAGCTGTACGATTGGCAAGCTCTTTATTTTTTAAGCTCGACTTGCTTTGGTCCATGCTGCAGGGTAAGTATTGATATTTCTGGCGGACATGCAAAACGAATTGGCATCCTAGTCGTGCCAATACCTCTGGAGACGAAAATATGCAATGGCCGTGAGCCGATTTCATAATGACTGTCCACATATCGTCTGCCATATGGAGGTACAATCACTTCGCCATAAAAAGGAATTCGCACCTGGCCGCCGTGCGAATGGCCGGATAATTGAACGTCTACAGGCAAATGTCTTACATTTTCAGCTAAATCCGGTTCGTGTGCCAATAGGATAGTAAAGGAATCCTCATCGCTATGGCGAGTGGCTGCATGCAGGTTCGGTGTGCTTCGGATAACATCATCGATGCCAGCAAGAACGATATGCTCCTGTCCGCGTTTTAGGAATGTAGCTGTATTATGCAGTGCAGTGAATCCTCCAGCTTCCATATACTTCGCAACAATTGCTTCGCTTTCGTCACGATAATCATGGTTGCCATAAATCCAGTACTTTCCGAATGGAGCCTGAAGTGTCGTTAAGCAATCGACAATCTCCTGCTTCCATTTCAGACGGATCGGACGATCGGCAAAGTCGCCAGTAAATACAATAACATCGGCTTTCTGTTCTTGTATATGACGAACTAAACGTCTCAGCTTCCTAATGGAATAATGATAGCCTAAATGCAAATCACTGAATTGAACGATTTTCAGTCCGTGAAAAGATTTCGGAAGTCTTTCACTTGTCAGTGTATATGACTTAGTCACCAGCTTTGCTGGTTCTATATGTCGTGCATACATATATCCAAAGCCAGCTCCGGTTATAATTGTTCCCACAGCAGCTGAGATCCAATTCTTATTCATAACAAACATGCACCTTCTTTTATCCGTAATAAAGGCACTCTTCCCCTTTTCAATGGAGAGAATGCCTTTTTTGTAATTAGATGATGAACAGGATGGCGAAGAAATGGAACGCCGAGCCCGCCAGCACGAACAAATGCCATACAGCGTGATGGTAGGGAATCTTTCGCCAAACGTAGAACACAGCACCGATTGTATAGAAAAGGCCCCCAATGACCAAATAAAGAATCGTCAGTTGCGGCAGCGCTGCCAGCATTGGTTCCCAAACTAGGACAATCATCCAGCCCATCAAGAGATAGAAAACAGTAGACATGATCAAGAATTTCTTAACGAAGAAAATCTTGAAGATGATTCCTCCTAGTGCTATGCCCCAAACGATACCGAAAATGGTCCAACCGAGTGAGCTTCTGAGGCCGATCAACAGTAAGGGTGTATAAGTACCAGCGATGAAAAGATAGATCGCTGCGTGATCGATAATCTGGAATATATCCTTCACTTTTCCCTCGGGCAAGGCGTGGACGATTGTCGAAGAGAGATACATGAGCAGCATCGTCGTACCATAGATAGTAACAGAGACGATGATCCATGGATCCTTAGTAAAGCTGGCCAGGACCACCGCAACCACAAGAGCTGCGATACTCAGTAAAGCGCCGAACCCATGCGTGATCGAGTGGGCAGCTTCCTCTTTTTTCGTGAAAATATAAGTTTCCAATTATTTACCTCATTTCTGCTTTGTTTCAGTATAATGCTTTTTCTAGCTTTTCACCATAAAAACAGAGTCAATCCTGGAAATATTTTATGGTGCAGGCGCCTAAATGTGACACTTTGCGTACGTTGTCGAAATTGGTAGCCTGCAGTGGGTTGTGGTAAACTGGTATAGGTGATTGACCTCCTTCTATTGCCGCTGAAAAAGGAGAGATCGAATGGCAAAATTAGAGTTGCAGGAACTCACTGGAATAACGGTAGAGGACTTGATGATCGAGTCTGAAAAAGTTGCTCACGTTCAATTGAATAACCCGTTAGAGCACGCTTTGCTCGTGCTTGTTAAATCAGGTTATTCGGTCATTCCCGTACTTGATCATACGTATAGACTGCAGGGTATGATATCGAAGACAGCAATCTTGAATGAAGTGCTCGGTATGGAGAGATTCGAGATGGAGAAGCTTTCCGAAATTAAAGTGTCGGAGACGATGCTGCCAGATGTACCTGTATTGAAGAAGTCGGATTCGTTTCTAACAGCATTGAAGGCTGTGGTGAACCACGCATTTCTTTGTGTGCTTGATGAGGAAGGATATTTCGAGGGAATTCTGACTCGAAGGGCGATTCTCAAAAAAATGAACAGGTATTTGCACGAACAAGTGCACTACCATCCAACTGTCGATAAGACCAATGTCTGAAGATGTTTTTTTGGCGAAAAGCCAGGCATGTTGAAAAAGCTTGTTGATTAGTAAAAGTTTTGATAAAGTAATTCCATACGTAGTTACATAGGAGGCAAAAACCGTGAAAATGATGGACGCAAATGAAATCATCTCTTTCATTTCGAATAGTAAAAAATCTACACCAGTTAAAGTATATGTAAAAGGAAAAGGCCTGGACACGCTAGCTTACCCAGAAAACGTAAAAGCTTTCCCTGAAGCGAACACAGCAGTTCTATTCGGTGAATGGAGCGAGTTGGAAGGCTTTTTGAAAGATACAGAAACAATTGAGGATTATGTCATCGAGAATGACCGCCGCAACTCTGCGATTCCTCTATTGGACTTGAAAGGAATCAATGCCCGCATCGAGCCAGGTGTTGTTATCCGTGACCAAGTGGAAATCGGTGATGGAGCTGTTATCATGATGGGTGCTTCTATCAATATCGGTTCTGTTATTGGTGAAGGTACAATGATCGATATGAACGTCGTTATGGGCGGACGAGCAACTGTTGGTAAGAACTGCCACATCGGAGCTGGTACTGTCTTGGCAGGTGTTATCGAACCACCATCTGCGAAACCAGTTGTAATCGAAGATGATGTTGTCATCGGTGCTAACGTTGTTGTATTAGAAGGTGTTACAGTAGGTAAAGGAGCGATTGTTGCTGCTGGCGCAATCGTTACGGAAGATGTAGCTCCAAATACACTTGTTGGCGGAACACCGGCACGCGTATTGAAAGAAATCGATGACCAGACGAAATCAAAAACAGAGATTCGTCAGGAACTTCGTAAATTGAACTAAAAAGGAAAAAGGAGCAGCTGCTGCTCCTTTTTTTATTATCATGTAAAGCAGGTGATAGCATGGAATATACATTGATACAGATTAGACGGGATTTGCATCGTATACCTGAACTTGGATTCCAGGAAGTAAAAACACAGGCATATCTGCTGGATTATATTCACAAACTTTCCCAGGAATATTTAGAAATAAAAACTTGGCGGACTGGTATTATCGTAAGAGTGACCGGGTCTGTCGGGTCAAAAACAATTGCTTATCGTACTGATATCGATGGATTACCGATTACGGAAGCCACCGGGCTGCCATATCAATCTGAGCATGAAGGACGTATGCATGCCTGCGGGCACGATCTGCATATGACAATTGCTTTAGGCGCATTGACCGCTTGTGCTGAAAATCAGCCTGCACAAAACGTCGTATTCATTTTTCAGCCTGCAGAGGAAGGGCCGGGAGGAGCTCTGCCGCTTATGCAAAGCGGTATTTTGAAAGAGTGGTGGCCGGATGAAATATTCGCTCTTCATATCGCTCCAGAACTGCCATTAGGTACTGTTTCTTCCAGACCGGGATTATTATTCGCTAATACAAGCGAGCTTTTCCTTGATTTCAAAGGGAAAGGCGGACATGCTGCGTATCCGCATTTGACAAAGGATATGGTTGTAGCGGCTAGTACCTTTGTGACGTATATGCAGGGGATAGTAGCGCGTAATTTGGATCCGTTGCAAAGTGCGGTTATAACGATCGGGAAGATGGAAAGCGGATTTGTGCAAAATACAATCGCGGAGACTGCTCGTTTGGAAGGAACAATCAGAACGATGGACCCAGAAGCTATTGCTTTAGTGAAGCAGCATATCGAGCAGCAGGCAAAAGGACTGGAAATCAGCCACAACTGTCAGATTGAGATTGATTATGGTTCGAATTATTACCAGGTGTACAATGATAGAACCAAGGTGGAATCATTCCAAGAAGCTATAGCAAAAACGTCCTTGACGTATAAGGAAGCTCCGCCAGCAATGACTGGGGAGGATTTTGGCTATATGTTGAAGGAGATTCCCGGCTTTATGTTTTGGTTAGGTGTCAATTCGACTTACGGATTGCATCATAGTAAGCTGCAGCCAGATGAACAGGCATTGGAATATGGTGTCGAAGCCGTTTTAGCTTACCTAAATCACGCATAAGAAAAGCGCAAAGCTTATTGCTTTGCGCTTTCTTCTTTTCGCTGCAGAAATACTTGATGCGGATAAGGGATTTCAATGCCTTCTCTGTCGAAGGCTTCCTTGATTGCCTTTTTCATATCGCGTTCTGCACCGTATTGTTCCATATTGGCTGTATGACCGATGATACGCAAGGTGATTTCAGAGGCTCCGAGTTCTTCTACACCAATGACATCTGGACCTTCGCGGAAACGTTCGTCTTGCTGGAACGTCTCGCATATTTCATGCAGAACCCTGAGGGCATGATCAATATCATCCTCATAGCTGATGCCGATATCAACCATAGCACGCATATTACCGCGAGAGTGGTTGCTGATGCCGTTGATATTACGATTCGGGATGAAATTCAACGTGCCATCGAAGCTTCTCACTTGTGTCGTCCGTAATCCTACTTCCTCTACAACACCATTATAGCCAGATGTGGTAACAACATCTCCAACTTCTATTTGACGCTCCAAAAGGATGAAGAATCCAGTCACAATATCACTCACCAGGCCTTGGGCACCGAAACCAATAGCAAGTCCGATAATCCCAGCTCCTGCAATCAAAGGGCCGATTTGAATGTCAAACACTCCAAATACCATGACTATTAGGAGGAAAATCAAGGTATACCCATATGTATTGATAAGCAGTTTTTCCAATGTCATCATCCTGCTTGTTGAAATACGCTGTTTAGAACTTGCTTTACTCAAGCTCGTGCTGATAAGTTTCTTTCCGACAGCTCGCAAAACGAAATAACCGATTATGATTAGCAGCAGCTGCAATCCGATTGACACGGATTTTTCGATTAAGCCATCGTAGTTGAACTGTAGTCCGTCTGTTAGAAAGTTCATACCATGTCTCCTTTTACAATTTTCTGCTCCTAGGAGAGTACCCGGAATAGCTAAAAATGAAACGCTCCGTAACACATGGAGCTCCTATGCATATAGTGACACAGGTATAGATGAAGGGGGAGAGCCCATGATCGGAAGTGTTGCACCTCAGTTCGAGCTGCCAGTTGTCATGCCTGATGGTAAGACGGCAAACATCAGCTTAAAACAGAAGATTGATACGAAGAAATGGCTGGTGCTCTTTTTTTATCCTCGTGATTTCAGTACAGTTTGTCCTACTGAATTGAATGATTTAGCAGATCATATTGATACAGTACGTGAATTAAATGCAGATGTAGTCGCAATTTCTACAGATAGTCTCGTGTCCCATGTTGCATGGCAGAAAATACCGCGGGATCAGAATGGCATTCAAAATGTCACCTATCCGCTAGCTTCTGATTTTACTGGTGATGTATCTCAAGCTTACGGTGTGCTAGATGGGAAAAGCTATACATCTGTACGAGCTACAATTATCGTCAATCCAGAAGGTAAGATTTGTTATTATTTAATGCATGCTGATTTGGTAGGGCGAGAGACATCAGAATTGCTGCGTGTATTGGAGGCACTTCAAACAGGTGAGGCATGTGGTGTGAATTGGCAGCCTGGTGATGAAGTGCTTGAGAGGAAGGGTGCTCCATTATGATGCCCCAACTACCAAATGCAATCGACCAGCAGGCATCAAATTGGCTTTATCCACCTCAGCAAACAGTAGGCGGTCGGCCGGTTATCATTTACTTTTGGTCTATTAGCTGTACAATCTGTAAAGAAAGAATGCCTGTTTTTCTAGATTTTGCAAATCATGAAAGGCAGTTTTTTGACATTCTATTAGTTCATGTTCCACGCTCAACATCCGATTTAGATATACAAAAGATACATGACTATGCAGTTAATAAAAATATTGATTTGCCTGTCTATCTCGATCAAAGGCATCAAATGAAGAATACATTCCGAGTACAAAAACTGCCATGCATTGTCTTACTAGACAGAAAGGGAAGGTTGCGACATATGCAGTCTGGCGGTAATTTCACAACAATGTTGATAAATCAACTGGATGCTTTAAGATACAGCTAAGCGGGCTTTCTACTTATTAGTGATTCATGGTAAGCTTGCTCTATCAGAAAATAAAGGATGATCGATATGAGCAAGCTGCTATACAGAGTAGACGCTTTTTGTGAAAAGTGGGAAACAGAAGTTGACGATACATATGAAAAAGATGGACTTTATTATGTGTCACTGAAAGAAACAGCATTTTACCCTGGTGGAGGTGGGCAGCCTGCAGACCGAGGTACAATAGCCGAATTGGAAGTCAAAGCTGTTGAGAGCAAGGATGCTGTGCCGTATTACGGTTTGGAGTCTAATGTCAAAGGAAGAGTCGAATGCCGGATAGATTGGGAATATCGTTTTGATTTGATGCAGCAGCATACTGGACAGCATCTACTATCCGCTGCTTTTCGTCTCGTTTTAGATCGCCCAACTATTGGATTTCATTTAGGGCAGGAAGCTGTGACAATTGATTTGTCTGGTAATAAACTGACAGAAGCTGAACTGCAATTGACAGAACAAAAGGTGAATGAATTAATCTATGATAACCGTCTGATTTCGAGCTACTATGTGACAGCAGCACAGCTGGCTGAACTGCCTGTGGTCAAGCAGCCATCTGTAACCGAAGACGTTCGTATTGTTGAAATTGATGGTGTAGAATACAATCCTTGCGGTGGTACACATGTATTATCAACCGGGCAAGTAGGATTGATCAAAATTCTTAAAACAGAAAAACAAAAGCAGGGCCAGCGAATTTATTTCCAATGTGGCAAGCGCGCCTTAGAAACTACTAGAAATATGTTTCGCATTGTGGAAAAAGCTGCAGATCACTTCCAAACAAACAGTCAGGAAGTTCTCGACAGAATTGGGAAACAAGCAGCCGATTTGCAAGCAGCTGTTAAAAGAGCCGAAGAGCTTGAAGTAAGACTTGAAGAATTGGAAGTGGTGGAGCTCATCCAAACAAAAGCTCCTATCGCAGTTCGTTCTTTTGAAGGAAAAAACGTTAAGGCTTTGCAGCGAATGGCAGCCAAGCTGCTTGAAGCGGGCAAGGAGTTTGTCATCTTGTCAGATGCTGCTGAACGGAAGCTTGTATTAACCCACAGATTAGATGAATTTCATAGCGGTAACCTATTCCGTACAACTCTCTCTGATTTTGGTGGTAAGGGTGGCGGAAGTGCTCAGATGGCACAAGCTAGTTTTCAGCAGACAAAGGATTTGGAGCGTTATGTACAATTCCTGCAAGACCATTATCGAAGCATCGTGTAAACGATGCTTTTTTTATTTAACATAAATTCAAACTTTTTTAAATAATCGTTAATTTAAGCTGGTAAATTAGTTCGGAACCCGATATATTAGAACATGCGACTAATCTTGGAGGGGGAGAAGGGTTTGCACATATTCAAGAAATTGAAGGACTTTTATTGGCCATACCGGCGCAACTTCTATTTATCGCTTCTATTCATCGCCATTGTCACGGCCATCACGGTTGTCTATCCAATCATATTGCAAATTACGATTGATGACGTAGTTCTAGGTAATCAGTATAATCTTATTCCGATTATCTCAACTGGATTCGTCATATTAATGATCATTAAGGGGATTGCCAATTTCCTGCAGCAGTATTTAGGGGATTTATTCGGAGTTAAAACTGTTTTCCGGATGCGGAACAGTCTTTACCAGAAGCTGCAAAGACTGAGCTTTACGTATTATGATAATGCCCGCACGGGAGATTTAATGTCCAGGCTGACCGCGGATGTAGAGGGTATCCGTTTTTTCTTGTCGGCAGGAGTAGGGCAATTCCTGCGCGTTGTCTTGCTGATCGTAATTAGCCTTGCTGTTATGTTCGCCTATTCCATTCCGCTTGCGCTTGTTACGATGGTTTCCATGCCGTTTTTAGCGGTGGTTGTCTATCGTTTCGACCGGCGTGTGCATCCTGCTTTCCGTAATATCAGAACATCATTAGGTGTGCTAAATACTCGGGTGCAAGAAAATATTAGCGGAATGAATACAGTTAAATCTTTATCGCGTGAGGATTTTGAGATTGATCGATTCACAGATAATAATTCCACATATCGTGATAACTATATTTTCACATCCAAGGTGTGGGCAAAGTTCTTCCCACTCATGGAATTGATCGGCAATATTTGTATGGTTGTTCTCATCTCTTATGGAGGATATCTGGTGATTTCTGGGCAGCTTGAATTAGGCGCTCTTGTCGCATTCTTCAGTCTTGTCTCCTATATCCTCGGCCCGCTCTCGAATCTTGGCTTCATTATCAATATGTTTTCTCAAGCAAAGGCTTCAGGGGAAAGGCTGCTGGAAGTTCTTGAAGCAAAAGAGGATATTAAACAGCTGGAACAGCCAATCGGTACGAGACAGATAAGTGGGCATGTAACGTTTGATAGGATTTCACTTCAATATGCCAAGGATGACGACATGGCACTGAAGGAAATCAGCTTCGATGCACCACCAGGAAAAATAATAGGTCTCGTGGGCGGAACAGGATCAGGAAAGACGAGTATAACCCAGCTGATGACCCGTTTTTATGAACCTACATCAGGCGATATCTACATAGATGGCAAGCCTGTACAGGATTATGATCTAAGAACGCTTAGACAGCACATCGGCTTCGTCTTACAAGAGGCATTTCTCTTCTCGACGACGATTAAAGAGAATATTGCATACGGAAATCCTGATAATGTCAGCTTCGACCAAATAGTGGATGCAGCCAAACGTGCCCAGGCCCATGACTTTATCATGGAATTGCCGAATCAGTATGACACACTGCTTGGTGAACGGGGAATGGGTCTGTCCGGAGGGCAGAAGCAGCGTATCGCAATCGCACGAGCACTGCTGATCGACCCTAGCATCTTGATTTTGGATGACGCGACGAGTGCAGTTGATATGCAGACAGAAGTTAAAATACAAAAAGCACTGAAGGAAGTAATGAAAAACCGTACAACATTCATTATTGCGCATCGTATATCGTCCGTTAAGCATGCTGATGAAATTCTTGTATTGGATGAAGGAGAGATTGCTGAACGGGGCACACATGATTTCCTGCTGCGAAACGGTGGCTTATACCAGCGTATCTACGATATTCAATATCAAGATCAAAAAGCAATCATGCGCTCAGCGCAGTAAGGAGGCGAGCCTATGGAAAACCTGCAATATAATAAGAAAAAGCATACAAAAAGATTTCATTATTCACAGGATCAGGCGATGGAGAAGCCCTTCGACTGGGCTCAAATAAGGCGACTGCTTGGCTTTATGAAACCATACAGCAAAACACTGCTGCCAGGATCGATTGTTACGATGCTTCTCTCTACAATTATCCGTCTGCTCATTCCGATACTTATCGGTAAAGTGGCGATTGATATGGCAATTTCATCAGGAGACACCCGCTTCCTTATCTATTTGGTAATTGTTATCGGAGTGCTGTATGTGCTCAACTATGTGGCTAATATACTGCGAATCAAATGGGTAAACATCCTCGGACAGCATGTGATTTATGATTTGAGGAAAACATTGTTTAGTCATATTCAGCATCTGTCGCATCGTTTTTTCGATACCCGTTCAGCAGGCTCCATTCTTGTTCGAGTTCTTAATGATATTAACTCCTTACAAGAGCTTTTCACGAATGGAATTATCAATCTGTTAACAGATTCTGTCATGCTCATCGGTATCATAGCCATCTTGTTCTTCCTTAGTCCGAAACTGGCATTAGCAGTCCTAATCATATTGCCGCTTATGTTCTTCATCTCAACAAGGCTTAGGAGAAGCATCAGACGTTCCTGGCAGCAAGTAAGGATGCAAAAATCACGGATGAATTCGCATTTAAATGAAGCGATACAAGGCATTCGTGTGACGCAATCTTATGCTCAGGAGCCGGAAAACACAGATTATTTCGAAGCGCTTAACCGGGATAACTTCGAAAGTGAACGGATTGCTACAAAAAAGAGTGCGTATTTTGGCCCTTTCGTAGAACTAAGTAATGCCGTCGGTACAGTGATTCTGATCGCATATGGTGCTCATTTGATTCTATCGAATCAAATTGAAATTGGAACCTTCGTTACTTTTGCTTTCTTCTTAGGAATGTTTTGGGAGCCAATCTCCCGTTTAGGTCAGATATATAATCAGCTGCTTGTAGCGATGGCATCATCGGAACGAATTTTTGAGTTTCTGGACGAAGAACCGAATGTTGAGAATCGGAAGGATGCAAAACCTTTTCAGAACATAAAAGGAGATATCCGGTTTGAGAAGGTTGTGTTTGCTTACAACTCTGATCGGATTGCACTTCAAGAAATCGATTTGCATATGGAAGCAGGGCAGACGGTTTCACTCGTTGGTCATACTGGTTCAGGAAAATCGACGATTGCTAATTTGATCAGCAGATTTTACGATCCAACTGCTGGGGCTGTGAAAATAGATGGTGAAGATTTACGTGATGTAAGACTTCAGGATGTAAGGCAGCAAATCAGTGTCGTCTTACAAGATACATTCGTCTTTTCAGGTACCATCATGGAAAATATCCGTTTTGGTAATCCGAAAGCAACGGACGAACAAGTAAGGGAAGCTGCACGTATTGTCGGAGCCGATGATTTCATCCAGCGCTTAGCCGATGGTTATGAAACGGAAGTAGAAGAACGAGGCAATATCTTGTCAGCTGGAGAAAGGCAGCTGCTGTCTTTTGCTCGTACTATGCTCGCTGATCCTCGCATCATCATTCTTGATGAAGCAACAGCCAGCATTGATACAGAAACGGAGCTGAAAATTCAGCATGCATTGAAAACCTTGCTGCAAGGTCGTACAGCTATTATGATTGCCCACCGCCTTTCTACAATAAGAGAAGCAGACAATATTATCGTACTGGAACAAGGCCGTATTTTGGAGCAAGGCAACCATATGACGCTGATGGATGTAAGAGGCAAGTATTATGAACTGGTTAAAACCCAATTCCAATCAGACGAAAAATAAGAAAGGGCGTATCTCTAATGGGATACGCTCTTTCTTTTGGGTAATTTTTATTTCTCTGGGCATAACAAGAGGAGCGATTATCTATACAGAAAGCAGGGATAACATTGTTCGCATATGATAGTGTCATTTTAGCCCGTATGCTTACTTCGATGACGCTCGTCTTCCATATTATCTTCGCGACAATCGGTGTTGGTGTTCCGTTGTTGATCAGTGCTGCCGAGTATGTCGGCATCCGGAAGCGAGATCCAAGTTATATCTTACTCGCGAGACGATGGACGCGAGGATTCGTCATCATTGTAGCTGTCGGAGTAGTAACTGGTACAGCAATTGGTCTTCAACTCTTTCTTCTGTGGCCAACATTTATGCAAATTGCAGGTCATGTCATCAGTCTTCCGCTATTCATGGAGACTTTTGCGTTCTTCTTTGAAGCTATTTTTCTTGGCGCTTATATTTATACGTGGGACCGTTTTAAAGGACGATACACACACTGGTATCTTTCCTTGCCGGTCATTATAGGTGGGGGATTAAGTGCAGTTTTTATTACTAGTGTGAATGCCTTCATGAATACGCCGCAAGGCTTTACGCTTGCTGGCAGGACAATCACGTCTGTCGAGCCACTGAAGGCTATACTCAATCCAGCCACACCATCGAAAGTCTTCCACGTGCTGACTTCTTCGTATATGACGTGTGGCGCCATTCTTGCAGCGTTAACAGCATTTTTCATTTTGAAATACGGCAATAACAATTACTATAAGAAAGCATTGAAACTGACGATGATTGTTACATTGGTCTTTTCCATATTCACAGCCATCGCAGGAGATACTTCCGCTAAATTTTTAGCATCTTATCAGCCGGAAAAGCTAGCAGCAGCAGAGTGGCATTTTGAAACAGAGAAAGGTGCAGATCTGATCCTCTTCGGAAGATTAACGGATGACAATGAAATCAAGGGAGCAATCCATCTGCCGAAAATACTCAGCTTCTTATCCTTCGGGGATTTCAATAGTGAAGTAACCGGTTTGGATAAGGTTGATGCCGACCTGATACCTCCTCTGTGGATCCATTATATGTTCGATTTGATGGTCACACTTGGCGCTTATAGCATCATGATCAGTATGCTATTTCTTGTGTTCATGTTTTGGAAGAAAAGGGACCAATATAATAAATGGTTATTACGCGCAATTGTAGTGAATGCACCATTTGCAATGCTCGCTCTCGAATTCGGATGGATTTTTGCCGAGGTAGGGAGGCAGCCGTGGATCATGAGAGGATACTTGAGGGTTGCTGAAGGTGCAGTTTCTTCCCCTTATGTACATTACGCCTTTGCAATGTTCCTTGTTCTGTATGTGCTGCTTGGAACATTCGTCACGCTTATACTTGTCAGACTGTATAAGAAAAATCCTATACAGAAAGAATGGGAGCAGCGGTTTCCAGATACATTGTTTGGAGGTGATCAGAGGTGAGCTACGAAGTATTAGGACTGTCAGCTTTATGGTTTTTCCTCTTTGCCTATCTGATTATCGCATCGATTGATTTTGGTGCCGGTTTCTTTGCTTATTACGCCAAGCAGACGAAGAAAGATCATATATTAAACAGGTTAATTGCACGCTATCTATCTCCTGTCTGGGAAATCACCAACGTATTCTTTATCTTCTTTTACTACGGATTGGCAGGTTTCTTTCCAGATGCCGGTTATTATTACGGATCTGCTATGCTTATACCAGGATCGATAATTCTTGTCCTAATTGGTATTAGGGGATCCTTCTACGCGTTTGAAAATTATGGTTCTCGCAGTAGCTTGCTTTACACTTTTCTTTATGGTGCAAGTGGGCTGCTTATACCAGCTGCCATTTCAACAGGACTGACAATTTCAGAAGGAGGTTTTTTACGTGAGGAGGGTGGCAGTATACATTTACGTTATACGGAGCTGCTCACAAACCCATTCTCTTGGGCGGTTGTATTCTTAGCTATCGTTTCTGTGCTGTATATCAGTGCTAATTTCCTGACTTACTACGCGAACAAAGCTGGGGATGAACCTGCACGTAAAATATTGCGTTCGTATGCTCTTTTCTGGTCAGCTCCGCAGATTATTGCTAGTTTGACGGCATTTATTGCGATCAGCAGACAGAATCCAGAACATTATAATAATATGCTTGATTTATGGTGGATGTTTGGCCTTTCCGTTCTATTCTTTTTGGGCGCAGTTTATTTCATGTACAAAGAAAAGAACTACGGTCTTTCCTTCATTTGTGTGATGCTGCAATTCTTTTTCGCTCTTCTCGGTTATGGTATCGGCCATATGCCGTATATACTGTATGACCAAATCCAAGTGGCGGCCGATGCAACACTTCCGGAAATGGGAACAGCTCTGCTGCTTGCCTTCGGTGGAGGCTTGCTCATGTTAATTCCTTCTCTAATACTTGTCATGCGGATGTTCCTATTCGATGCAGAATATGTAAAAGGAAAGAAATAATACAACCCTTGACTGTTTGTGATAGACTAAGATTAGTTTATGGAATAGTGGAGGAAGTACGATGAAAAGAGAATTTGCAGTAATCGGATTAGGCCGCTTCGGAGGCAGTATCTGCATGGAATTGAGCCGAGAAGGTTTCAATGTGCTGGCAATTGATATCGAAGAAGATAAGGTAAATGAATTCCGTAATATTGCATCTCATGCTGTTATCGCGGATACGACGGATGAACAGGTATTAAAAGAGCTGGGGATCCGTAATATCGAGCATGTGATTGTGGCAATCGGTGAGAATATCCAAGCGAGTATCCTGACAACACTCATGCTAAAAGAACTTGGCATAAAAAAAATAACTGTCAAAGCTCAAAATGATTACCATGAAAAAGTACTGAGTAAAATAGGTGCCGATCACGTAGTCCATCCAGAACGTGATATGGGAAGAAGAATAGCCCATAAAATTATTAGCAATAACATTCTTGATTACTTGGAACTTAGTGATGAGCATAGCATCGTGGAAGTGCGTGCCGGCAAGAAAATGGCTGGCAGGTCCCTGATAGAACTGGACATCCGTGCTGCATATGGTTGTAACGTAGTTGCTATCAAGCAGGCAAATGAGATTAACGTGAGCCCTTCACCGGATGCAGAACTCGGTACAGAAGATGTGCTGATCGTAATTGGTGCGGATCGTGATCTAGCGCGTTTTGAGCGCTCATTAGCAGATGAATGAACTTTTAAACCCAAACAGTTGGACTGTTTGGGTTTTTATATGCCCAAAAAAGGTTACATACATTAGGAGGAAAAATTTGAAACGGGAGATGTTATTATGTTTGAAAGAAGAACTGGAGCAGTCCTTGCTGATCAATTAGTCGATTGGGGTGTAGACCATATTTACGGCATCCCAGGCGATTCGGTTAACGAATTCATCAGTGATTTACATAAGAAGGAGGACGAACTTAAGTTCATTCAAGTCCGTCATGAGGAAGCGGGAGCACTTGCTGCTGCTGCCTATGCCAAGCTTACAGGTAAGCTTGGGGTCTGTTTGTCGATTGCGGGACCAGGAGCGGTCCATTTGCTGAACGGCTTATACGATGCGCGTGAAGATAAAGCACCTGTACTTGCTATTGTCGGACAAGTACCTACCAATGAGCTCGGGACGGGTGCTTTCCAGGAAGTTAAACTGGAACAAATGTTTGAAGACGTTGCTGTTTTCAATGAAAGAGCAGAATCGTTCGAACAACTGCCAGATCTTTTGAATCAAGCTATCCGGGAAGCATATGCTAACTCAGGTGTCAGTGTACTTGTAGTATCGGATGATTTGTTTGCTGAGAAGCATCCTGAAAAGCCCGGTAAAACGTCTGCCAACTATGCGCGTCCCCAAATTGCTCCTGCTAAGCAAGATCTACAGGAAGCAGTCAAACTGATTAATAAGGCGAAAAAACCAATAATATTAGCGGGAAAAGGAGCTAAGCATGCTCGTACTGAGCTGCTTACATTTGCGGAGCATATCAAATCCCCGATTATTCTCAGCCTGCTAGGTAAAGGAATTATTCCGGATCATCACAGTTATAACTTGGGACAGCATGGACAGATTGGGACAACGCCATCTTATGAAGCGATTAATGAGGCGGATTTGCTGCTGCTTGTAGGGACCAGCTTCCCATATCGTTCGTTCTTACCGGATAACTTACCTGCAATTCAGATTGATAATAGAGCTAGCGCCATCGGAAGTATCTATCCTGTAGAAGTGGGGTTGCCAGGAGATGCCAAAGAAGTGCTGGAGGAATTAACTACAATCACCGAGGAAAAGGTAGAGACTTCTTACATCGAAAAATATCAAGCTAAAATGAAGGAATGGCATACACAGCTTCAAGTGCAAAAGAAAAGAGAGGAATCACCAATACAGCCTCCGCAAATTATGTATGCTTTAGAAAAGAATATGGACAAAGACGCCGTCATTTCTTCTGATGTAGGAAATGTAACTGTTTGGACTACGCGATATCTGCCTTTGACCCAACAGGATTTTGTTGTATCGGGTCGACTTGCTACGATGGGCTGCGGATTGCCAGGTGCCATAGCAGCGAAGATGGCATATCCAGATAAGCAGGCAATCGCTATATGCGGGGACGGCGGCTTTAGCATGAATATGCAGGACTTTGTCACCGCGGTTAAATATGACCTGCCAGTGAAAGTGATTGTTCTTAATAACAGCCAGCTTGGCTTGATCAAATTTGAACAAGCGACGATTGGTTCCTCCAACTACGGAATTGATATGGGAGAGATGAACTTCGCTCAATTCGCTCAATCCTGTGGAGGAGAAGGCTACCGAGTTGAGAAGTTTGAAGACTTGGAAACGAGCATCAAACAAGCATTCCTGTCTGATAAACCAGCAATAATCGATGTGGTAATTGAGGATATGGCGCCGCTGCCTGGGAAAATTTCCTACCAGCAAGCTGTAAAATACACTGAATATCTAATAAAAGAATTCTTCTCTACCGGGAAAATAGAGCTTCCAAATATGAAAGAGTCAGTTAAACGTCTCTTGAAATAAGAAAAGCCTGAGCGATAAGCTCAGGCTTTTTATTATACTTCCATGATGATCGGAAGTACCATTGGGCGGCGTTTCGTTTTTTCAAACAAGAACGGCGCAATTGTATCTGTAATTTCATTTTTGATTTCAGACCATTGAGTTGTTTTTCTTTCCATCACTTTATTCAGATGGGCAGAAACGATTTTTTGTGCCTCATTGATAAGGTCTTCTGATTCACGCATGTAAACGAAACCGCGGGAAATGATATCTGGACCAGAAGCAATGCGGAATTCTTTCATATTGATGCTCACAACGACAATGACAAGTCCTTCTTCAGAAAGGATGCGGCGATCGCGTAATACGATATTACCGATATCACCAATACCGCTACCGTCTACATAGATGGACCCAGATGGAATCTTACCTGCAATAGCAGCACTATCTTTGCCTAATGCCAATACATCTCCGTTATCCATGATGAAGGAGTTCTCTTCGCTAATACCAGTAAGTTTACCAAGCTTCATATGCTCGACTAGCATACGGTATTCACCGTGGATTGGCATGAAGTATTTCGGGTTCATCAAGCGAAGCATTAGCTTCTGTTCTTCCTGACTGCCGTGACCAGAAGTATGGATGTTGTTCAATGCTCCATGAATAACGTCCGCTCCTGCGCGATACAGCATGTTGATAATGCGGCTTACGCTAATCGCGTTACCTGGAATCGGAGAAGACGAGAAGACAACCGAATCGCCAGGCTGAATCTGAATCTGACGGTGTGTTCCGTTAGCAATTCGAGAAAGTGCAGCCATTGGTTCACCTTGGGAACCAGTACAAAGAATAACAACTTCATTCGCAGGCAGACGATTAATCTGATGCGAATCGATGAATGTTTCCTTCGGTGCATTGATGAATCCAAGTTCGATACCTAGGTTGATATTTGTTTCCATACTTCTTCCGAAAATGGCAACTTTACGGCCAGTTTTTACAGCTGAGTCGATTACTTGCTGCAACCGGTGAATATTGGAAGCAAAAGTAGCAAATATCAAGCGGCCGTCAACGCGTCTGAAAATATCGTTAATACTTTCACCGACAACACGTTCAGACATAGTGAAACCTGGGACTTCACTATTTGTAGAGTCGGATAGTAAGCAAAGTACGCCTTCTTTGCCGATTTCAGCCATTTTTGCTATGTCAGCTGGCTGTCCGACCGGAGTGAAATCGAATTTGAAATCACCAGTATGCACGATGTTGCCAGGAGGGGTCTTAACGACTACACCGAATGATTCCGGAATACTATGTGTTGTACGGAAGAAGCTGACAGAAGTTTTTCTGAACTTGATGATGTCATCTTCACCATAAATGTTAAGCTTTGCATTGCGCAATAGACCATGCTCATCCAGCTTATTTTTGATCATTCCCATTGCAAGTTTCCCTGCATAAATCGGAATGTTCACTTCTTTTAAGAGGTATGGTACGCCGCCGATGTGGTCTTCGTGACCATGAGTAATGAACAAACCTTTGATTTTATCCTGGTTTTGAACGATGTAAGTGAAATCAGGAATAACATAATCAATACCGAGAAGCTCGTCCTCAGGGAATTTGATTCCTGCGTCGATTATGATGATTTCATCCTGGAATTGGACACCATACATGTTTTTGCCGATTTCTCCGAGTCCGCCAATGGCAAAAACTGCTGTTTGGTCATTTTTTACGAATTTCATTTCGCTTGCTCCAATTTGAAGTCTTCAGATTGTTTCTCATATGCAAGATGTGCTTCATCGAGCGGCTGGATGAACTCGATGTTGATGTCACGATCTGCTAGTGTGTTACGTACCTGTCTAATGCTTTCCGCTTCCATGTACAAGCTCTTAGAGCGTTCACGTACAGGAACTTCGGATGGTTTTTCTTGATAAAATACTTTAAATACCATATCTATCTCTCCTATTCTTATGGTTGACAATTGCTATATATCCATAACGAACGGAGCAAGTCTGTGTGAAAACCGAATTGCTGACGTATTGCTATTCAGTTAGATCTTGTCCGCACGTAGTAGGCACTCGTCGTTTTTGGCCAAATAAATCTTTCCACCGTTTCTTTAACTTTTCCTTCAAACGCTTGAGCACACGAAGCAACTCCTTTCGTTTCGCAGAAAAGCAAGAAAAAACGTTTACCCGTCCAATCCCTCTTACTTACAGTATAGTATGAAAACGCTAAGATGAAAACAAAAACACAGCATACTTTCAAAAAAACTGCCGATAAAAGGAAGGGATGGTTGTTTTCTCTTGGGATTCATGTAAAGATATTTTTCGACGAACCTGCATAACTTATACTCGATTATAAGAAGTAGAGAAGAAAGATGCAAGGGCAGGAAAGACTAGGAGGAGGATGTACTATGGAGAAAAGAATCGTATTCCTGGATATCGATGGCACAATACTGAACACAAAGGGTGAAATCCCGCAGGCAACAAAGGAAGCTGTTCAGGCACTGAAGGATAATGGACATTACGTTGCAATAGCGACGGGGCGGGCTCCGTTTATGTTTGAGGATATTCGCAATGAGCTTGGTATTACTTCTTTTGTAAGCTATAACGGTCAGTACGTTGTCTTTGAAGGGGAAGTCATCCATCGCAATCCAATTGAACGGGATCATTTGCTGCATTTATATAATGAAGCTTCCAAGAAAGAGCATGCGATGGTGTTTATGGGAGATACGATCATGAAGGCATCGGAAACTGATAATGGCTTTGTACGTGACAGTCTAGCATCTCTAGGGTTTACATATCCTGAAATTGATAAAGACTATTTTCATCATGAACCGATTTACCAAGCGCTCCTATTTTGTGAAGACCATGAACAACAAGATTATGCAGAACATCATGAGCATGTCCGGTTCATCAGATGGCATCCGCTCTCCTGTGATGTACTGCCCGGTAATGGATCTAAGAAAATCGGAGTTATGAAATTGCTGGAAGCAGCAGGTCTTTCTGTACAATCAACATATGCTTGTGGTGATGGACTGAATGATTTGGAAATGATTGAATTTGCGGGAACTGGTATTGTGATGGGGAATGCAGTACCGGAATTGAAGGAGCTGGCTGACATCCAGACAGCGCATGTAGATGAAGACGGATTAGCGCTTGGTCTGAAAGAGGCTGGGTTGATATAAAAAAATGAGCACTCTCAAAGAGTGCGCATTTTTTATAATTCAATCGGTTTAGAGTTATCCGGCTGTGCGAAAGGATCTTCTTTATTAATACGATCATAGAACATTGTTCCGTTCAAATGATCGATTTCATGTTGGAAGACTATAGCGGCGTAGCCTTTCAGGCGCAGTTTGACTTCTTTGCCTTCCAAGGTGACAGCCTTAATAGTAATACGGGAATAGCGAGGTACGTACCCGGGTATTTCACGATCAACCGACAGGCAGCCCTCTCCGCTCATTAAATAAGTACTTTCGACAGAATGACTGACGATTTTTGGATTAAAGAGACCGTATTCATAGAAGGCACCGTTAGGATCTTCGAAATAGACAGCTATCATTCGCTTTGAAATACCAATTTGCGGAGCAGCCAGACCTACGCCGGGGCGAAGATCATATTTTGCCGCCAGATCATCATCCTGGCTATTTCTCAAGTATTCAAGCATATCTGTTAATGTTTGTTTATCTTCTTCCGATGCCGGCAGTTCCACTTCCTTAGCAACTTGTTCAAGAATCGGATTGCCTTCTCGGATAATATCTTCCATGGTAATCATGCTGATCACTCCTTGCACTGTTACTTTTCCGTTCTATAGTGTATCACAAGAATGTCTGTATGACACCAGAATCAGTTTACAGAATCGTTTATCGTATTTCTTTCGTGAATTTTGCGTTTAGTATACAATGTAGGAGAATACATAGAAGCTGTGGGTAACATGGCAGAGGAGGATACGTTTTGCGCAAGTTAGGATTAGGCATACTCCTGATGGGGAGCGCTGTGGGACTCACTGCATGTAACAATGCATCGCCGGAGGAACAAGTCTACAATCATTTAGAGGAGACTGTATCTCTGGAATCAGGATATGTCGAGCAGCAAGAGTCTTTGACAGATTTAGAAAAGAAAGAACAGGACTTATACAACGAGATTTTGCAGCTGGGTACGGATGAATTGGATCAAATCAAAAGTAAATCCCAAGAAGCAATCGATTTGATCGGGCAGCGTAAAGATGCGCTTGCGAAGGAAAAAGAAAGCTTGGATAAGGCACAAGCTGAGTTCGAGGAAGTGGATTCTATCATCGATGAGCTGGAAAGTGATGACGCAAAGCAGAAGGCTCAAACACTTTATGATACGATGGAGGCGCGATACAGTGCATATGACAAACTCCATGAGGCATATACGAAAGCGTTGGATGAAGATAACACGTTGTATGATATGTTCCAGCAAGATGACATTACGCAGGATGAATTAACCAGCCAAATCGAAAAGATAAATGCAGGTTACGAAGAAATTAAAACGGCCAATGAGGAATTTAATTCCCAGACCGAAGCATTCAATGAACAAAAACAGCAGTTTTATGAAGCTGCTGGTCTGAATGTAGAGAACGAATAAGCAAAAACCCTTTTCTCGAAATGAGAGGAGGGTTTTTTTAATTGTACTGATACAGTGTTAAAATATTGTGTAGTACAGTTGAGAATCCGAGAATTGTGAAGATTTCTTTAATACCGTTTTCATAAATTATTAGCAATATCTAATCTAAGATGTTGACGTTTTCCGGCAAGATAAGCTAAACTATAACAGGACATGAATTGTATCACTATTTGTTATCATGATTTATGTAACAGTTTTGTGTACTTCTGTTGTAACCGGTTAAACCGGAGGCAGAGCGGGTACAGTAAACTATTGTGGTACTTCCTGTGTTTTTGGAAAGGCTATTACAGTAAATATAGTTCTAGGAAGGATAGGTGACTAGCTTTGAAACGTACGCTAGAAGGTATTGAAGAACAGTTTGAAATGCTTCAGATCCTTAACGAAAATGGCGAAGTTGTAAATGAAGAAGCTTTGCCGGATTTGTCAGATGAAGAATTGAAGGAATTAATGCACAGAATGGTTTATACGCGCATCCTTGATCAGCGCTCCATTGCATTGAATAGACAAGGTAGACTAGGATTCTATGCTCCAACAGCAGGTCAGGAAGCGTCCCAGCTTGGTACGCATTTCGCTTTGGAGAAAGAAGACTTCATCTTGCCTGGTTACCGTGATGTACCGCAGCTTATCTGGCACGGTCTTCCACTTTATCAAGCATTCCTATTTTCTCGTGGTCACTTCCACGGAAACCAATTCCCTGAAGGTGTGAACGCGCTAAGCCCACAGATCATCATTGGTGCTCAGTACACACAAGCAGCTGGTGTTGCATTAGGTATGAAACGCCGCGGCAAGAAATCCGTTGCAATCACTTACACAGGTGACGGCGGTACTTCAGAGGGAGACTTCTACGAAGGTATGAACTTTGCAGCAGTTTATGATGCACCTGCAATCTTCGTTGTACAAAACAACCACTTCGCAATCTCTGTTCCTCGTGAGAAACAGACTAAAGCGAAAACGTTGGCACAAAAAGCTGTTGCAGTTGGTATCCCTGGTATCCAAGTAGATGGTATGGACGTACTTGCTGTATATGCTGCTACAAAACAAGCTCGTGAGCGTGCGATCAATGGCGAAGGTCCTACTTTGATCGAAACACTAACTTACCGTTACGGCCCGCACACAATGGCTGGTGATGACCCAACTCGCTACCGTACAGAAGAAATGGATACTGAGTGGGAAAGACAAGATCCATTGGTACGTTTCCGCAAGTACTTGGAAGCTAAAGGTCTATGGTCTGAAGAAGAAGAAAACAAAGTGATCGATCAAGCGAAAGAAGAAATCAAAGCTGCGATCAAAGATGCGGATAACTATCCGAAAATGAAAGTTTCCGACTTAATCAACAACATGTACGAAGTACTTCCTTCTAACCTTGAAGAACAATTGGAAGTGTACAAAGAAAAGGAGTCGAAGTAAGTCATGGCACAAATGACAATGATCCAAGCAATCACTGATGCTCTCCGTACGGAACTGAAGAATGACGAAAACGTTATGGTCTTCGGGGAAGACGTTGGTAAAAACGGCGGCGTATTCCGTGCGACTGAAGGTCTGCAAGCTGAATTCGGCGAAGACCGCGTATTCGATACACCACTTGCAGAATCTGCAATCGGCGGTATGGCTGTAGGTCTTGCGATCGAAGGCTTCCGTCCAGTACCTGAAATTCAATTCTTTGGCTTCGTATATGAAGTTATGGACGCAATTAGCGGACAATTGGCTCGTTTGCGCTACCGCTCCGGCGGCACGCAAAGTGCTCCTGTTACAATCCGCGCGCCATTCGGCGGCGGTGTGCACACTCCTGAGTTGCACGCGGATTCCCTTGAAGGACTTATGGCACAACAGCCTGGTCTTAAAGTAGTTATCCCATCTAACCCTTACGATGCAAAAGGTCTTTTGATCTCTGCGATCCGCGACAACGATCCGGTTATCTACCTTGAGCACATGAAACTTTATCGTTCATTCCGTGAAGAGGTTCCTGAAGAGGAATACACTGTTGAACTTGGTAAAGCTGCTGTTAAACGTGAAGGTACAGATGTAACATTGATCGCTTATGGCGCAATGGTACAAGCTTCTTTGAAAGCTGCAGAAGAACTTGAGAAAAACAATGTATCTGCTGAAGTTATCGACTTGCGTACTGTAAGCCCGATCGATCTTGATACAGTTCTTGCATCTGTTAAGAAAACTGGCCGTGTTGTTGTTGTGCAGGAAGCACAGCGTCAAGCAGGTATCGCAGCTCACTTGATCTCTGAGATCCAAGAGCGCGCTATCCTTCATCTTGAAGCTCCGGTTATGCGTGTAGCTGCACCAGATACTGTATTTGCTTTCTCACAAGCAGAAGAAGTATGGCTTCCAAACCATAACGACATCGTGGAAAAAGCAAACGAAGTAATCAATTTCTAAAAGCAGAATCAGGAGGTAATTATTTTGGCTTTCGAATTCAAAATGCCGGATATCGGTGAAGGTATTCACGAAGGTGAAATCGTAAAATGGTTCGTCAAAGAAGGCGACACAGTAGCAGAGGACGACGTACTTTGCGAAGTCCAAAACGATAAAGCAGTAGTAGAGATTCCATCTCCTTACGAGGGTACAGTAAGCAAGATTTCTGTAGGCGAAGGTGAAGTTGCAATCGTTGGTGATACACTTATCACTTTCGATGGTGAAGCTGGCGATGCTGCTGGCGGAGATGCTCCGGCTCCAGCTGAGCAAGAACAGACTTCCATCCAAGCTAATGGAACAGAATCTAACGAAACTGTTGAAAAAATCAAAGAAGAAGGTCCTAAAGCTGAAGCTGGCGAAGCTCCATCTGGCGACCTAATCATCGCTATGCCTTCTGTACGCAAATATGCACGTGAGCAAGGCGTTGATATCAAACAAGTATCCGGCTCTGGTAAAGGCGGCCGTGTGCTAGCTGAAGATATCGATAGCTTCAAAAACGGTGGCGCTGCTAAAGCTGCTCCACAAGCTGAAGCTGATGAAAAGCCTGCTGCAGAACAAAAACAATCTGCTCCAGTTGTTTCTGGTGATGAATACCCTGAATCCAGAGAGAAAATGAGCGGAATCCGTCGCGCAATCGCAAAAGCGATGGTTAAATCTAAAACTACAGCTCCTCACGTTACATTGATGGATGAAGTAGATGTAACTGAGCTAGTTGCACACCGTAAGAAATTCAAAGCGGTTGCTGCTGAAAAAGAAATCAAGCTTACGTATCTTCCATACGTTGCAAAAGCGCTTGTTTCTGTATTGAAAAACTTCCCGATCTTGAACTCTTCCATCGATGATGCGACAGACGAGATCATTACAAAACATTATTACAACATCGGTATTGCAGCTGACACTGAAAAAGGTCTTCTTGTACCAGTTGTGAAAAATGCGGATCGCAAATCTATCTTCACAATTTCCCAGGAAATTAACGAGCTTGCAGTTAAAGCACGTGATGGTAAACTTGCTCCGGACGAAATGAAAGGTGCTTCCAGCACTATCTCAAACATCGGTTCTGCAGGCGGTCAGTGGTTTACTCCGGTAATCAACTACCCTGAAGCAGCTATCCTAGGTGTAGGACGTATTGCTGAAAAAGCAATCGTTAAAGACGGCGAGATCGTTGCAGCTCCAGTGCTTGCACTTTCTCTAAGCTTCGACCATAGAATCGTTGATGGTGCAACTGCTCAAACAGCAATGAACCACTTGAAACGTCTATTGGCTGATCCACAACTAATCATGATGGAGGGATAAGAAATGGTAGTAGGAGACTTCCCAATCGAATTAGATACTCTTGTGGTAGGTGCGGGACCTGGCGGCTATGTAGCTGCCATCCGCGCTGCACAAGAAGGGCAGAAAGTAACAGTAGTAGAAAAAGGAAACCTTGGCGGTGTTTGTTTAAACGTCGGTTGTATTCCTTCCAAAGCATTGATCCAAGCTGGCCACAAAGTGGAATATGCTCATGGTGATGCAGATCTTGGTATTTCTACTGAAGGTGCAAAAGTAGACTTCTCCAAAGTACAAGAATGGAAAGCTAGTGTAGTAAACAAGCTTACTTCTGGTGTTGGCGGTCTATTGAAAGGTAATAAAGTAGACGTTGTTAGCGGTGAAGTTTACTTCGTAGATAAAAACACTGTTAAAGTTATGGATGAGAAGAGCTCTCAGACTTATACTTTCAACAACTGTATTATTGCTACAGGTTCTACACCTATCGAGCTTCCTAGCTTCAAGTACACTGATCGTGTTCTAGATTCTACAGGTGCTCTTAACCTTAAAGAAATTCCTAAGAAACTAGTTGTTATCGGCGGCGGTTACGTAGGAATCGAGCTTGGTACTGCTTATGCTAACTTCGGTACTGAAGTTACTGTCCTTGAAGGATTGAAAGATATCCTTGGTGGTTTCGAGAAACAAATGACTTCTCTTGTTTCCCGTAAACTGAAGAAAAAAGGCGTTAACATCGTTACAGAAGCGATGGCTAAAGGCGTTGAAGAAAGTGCTGACGGCGTAAAAGTAACATATGAAGCAAAAGGTAAAGAAGAAACTATCGATGCTGATTACGTACTTGTAACTGTTGGTCGTCGTCCTAACACTGCTGAAATCGGCCTTGAGGGCGTTGGCGTTAAGATGACTGATCGCGGACTTATCGAAATCGATGAGCAATGCCGTACAAACATCGAGAACATCTATGCAATCGGTGATATCGTAGAAGGCCCGCCACTTGCTCACAAAGCATCTTACGAAGGTAAGATCGCTGCTGAAGCAATCAGTGGTAAACCATCTGCTATCGATTACAATGGTATTCCGATGGTAGTCTTCTCTGAGCCTGAACTTGCTTCTGTAGGTCATACAGAGCAGTCTGCTAAAGATGCTGGCTACAAAGTAAAAGCTTCTAAATTCCCGTTTGCTGCAAACGGTCGTGCGCTTTCTCTTAACGATAGTGATGGTTTCATGAAACTTATCACTCGTGAAGAAGACGGTGTTGTCCTTGGTGCTCAAATCGCTGGTCCTAACGCGAGCGACATGATTGCTGAGCTTGGCCTTGCGGTTGAATCTGGAATTACAGCTGAAGACATTGCACTTACAATCCATGCTCACCCATCTCTAGGTGAGATCACTATGGAAGCTGCTGAAGTTGCAATCGGCACACCTATCCATATCGTAAAATAATAAGAGAGAGCCTATCCTTCAGGGGTAGGCTCTTTTTTTATTCTTCCATATAACATATCAATCTTTAAATCTTTGCCCGCAAACCAATCCTCTATGTCTATTTCTAACGGATTACCTCGAGATAAGGAAGTTATTAATTGCCATGTTTGAAATGAATAAGCAAAAGTATGTAAAGTACCGAACAGCTGATCATAGTCCTCGAAGAAGAGGGGAGAAGCTGGATCAGAAAATAAATCAAATAATTCCTCCTGCGTCATTTCGGATTTATCCAAATTTAGAAGGAAGTTATCCCGTTTAACCGAACTAGTCATATCTTGTCGATTAAATGCTTCTAATTCACCGTGCTGAAAGTGATTTACACAGTTTAACCCTGCCCTAGAAGACCTTACACAAAGCTTCTCTGGAGCAACCTCAATGACAGCGTGAGAACCTTGTGCATCACCAACCGAAAAGTTGTAGCAAGCTGCGTGTGGCAGCTCTTTAAACAGATTAATAACTTGCTGAGTCGTTTCACACGTATCAAGTGCTATCCTAAGAACAGACCAAGCAGATAAGCCTTTTTGGTATCCTGAATTACTGACAAAGTGCAGACCTATTGCCAATCCCTTCTCATTTACTCCATCATGTCTGCCAATTAGCTGAAGGTTATAACCAATCGATCCAAAAACCTCTTCTGGCGCAATGAAGCTAAGGCAATGATCGTAAAGAGAAGGGCTAAAATCATAATTGCGTACGTATTGAAATTGATCGACATAAGCGGAGCATCCGAGGGCTTGTGGTCTTGGCAAATTATAGCCACTGTACAGCACAGCTGCATCTTGTAGCGATAAGCCTAAACCATCTGCCAACCCTTGCAATTCGTCTAATAAATGTGGAGCATAATCAGAGAACAATGCTTTAATCTCTTCATAATTGGTCTGTTGTGAAGCAAGCTGGCTGAATTGCTGTAGAATAGGGTTTTTAGCATATGCGGCAGCCGTATTCTTTCCTATTTCATATGCACTTCCTCTAGCTTGAATAATGGCAGCTTTTATTTCCTCCATAAAATCACCTCTTCTGGGGATTACTCTTCGATAAATTTCAGAGAAATCCTGCAAAAAGAAAAAGACAGGAGAGTTAATCTCCTGTCTTTTTCGCTGGTGTTTCTGGTTTGTTATCCAGATTTAGTCGTTTTGCTTCCTTTTTAAAGGTGATAATTAGAGAAATGACTACTAAGATCAAAATTATCGCAAATGGGAAGGCTGCAATAATCGAAGCGGTCTGTAATGCGCCTAGACCATCTGCACCGCCAACCCATAACAAAATCGCAGCTGTTGCAGATTGAATCAAACCCCAAATCAATTTGACTGACTTAGAAGGGTTTAGATCGCCATTTGTTGTCTGCATCCCTAAAACGAATGTAGCTGAGTCAGCAGAGGTAATGAAGAATGTAGCAATAAGCAATAATGCAAGAACGGAAAGAATCATTCCGCCTGGAAGCTGAGATAGCATTGCGAACAATCCTACTTCTTCTCCAAGTGCTGTAATATCACCGAATATATCGATATTCTGGAAGTATTCCATGTGAATGCCGGTAGCGCCGAATACTGCAAACCACATAGCACCGAAGATTGTAGGTACTAATAATACACCAGTGACGAATTCTCTTATTGTTCGTCCTCTTGATACTCTGGCGATAAAGGTTGCGACGAATGGTGCCCATGCAATCCACCATGCCCAGTAGAATAAAGTCCAATCTCCAATCCAAGAATTATCAGATTCATAAGGTGTCAGGCGTAAACTCCATTCTGGAATGTGTTGTACATATTGTCCTAAGGAAGTTACAAAGGAATTAAGAATAAAATTAGTTGGTCCTAAAAACAGAACAGCAAGCATAAGCAAAACTGCAAATATTATATTAGCATTACTTAGGATTTTTATACCTCTGTCTAAACCACTTAATGCAGAACCAATGAATAATATTGTAACAATTACAATAATGAGTAATTCAGTACTAAAGGTTGGTTCTATTCCATCAAAAATATAGGATAGTCCACCGCTAATTTGAATAGCACCAAGACCTAGAGATGTAGCTACACCGAAAATAGTCGCAAAAACTGCAATGATATCAATAAGTTTTCCGAGCGGACCATGGATGCGATCACCGAAAATTGGTTCCAAGATCGCACTTATTACGCCGCCTTTAGATTGCTTGCGGAAGGTGAAGTAAGCAATTGCCAGCGCAAGTATCGCGTAAGTGGCCCAAGGATGCAGTCCCCAATGGAAAAAGCTGTAGGATAGAGCAGTTGATCCTGCTTCAGCAGTTTGCGCATCTTCTACGATTGTAGGCGGATTATTGAAATGATTCAGTGGCTCTGATGCTCCCCAGAAAACCAAACCAATCCCCATACCAGCACTAAACAGCATTGCAAACCAAGATATGTAGCTGTATTCTGGTTTGTCGTCAGGTTTACCTAATGTAATTTTTCCGTATTTGGAGAACATGAGGAAAAATGCAAAACCGAGGAAAATTGTGGTAGCAATTAAGTAGAACCAGCCAAACTGATCAATCAGGAAAGTTTGAATGGTATTTGTCACATTCGCAGTATTTCCGTTGGGAAGTACAGATTCTGGAATGCTGCCCCAAATAAGGAAAGCTACCACAATTCCAATTCCCCACCAAAATACACTTGTTGTTTTCTTCATAAAAAAATCCTTTCTGCTTTAAAGCTCGTATAATTTCACGTAAGTGAATAGTATAACAATGTCTACTTGAAGTTCCTACCCGTATTGACAAATTAGTAAACCTTAACCGGTACATTTCTCCTAAACTCGACATATTTTGACCTTCTTGCATTACAAGTCCAAATCTTTCCTCTATAATGGCAGTATTATGTCAAATTGGAGGTTTTTTTTGGTGAAGAGATTTTTATTATTTCCTACACTCTTTTGCTTATCCGCTGTACTGATAAGCGGATGTGCTAGTACAGAACAGACGAACAGTGAATCGGATCAAACGGAAAGTACAAAGAGTGCATCTTCTGAGCAGGAACAAACGAAGGAGAATGCGGAGGAAGAGAACGTTGAACAGCAGGAAGCTGAAGAGAAGCAGGCAGAGAAACAGGAGGAGCAGCAAGAACCGCAATATAAGGTTTCTGAAGTTTCTTCCATAGTCCCAATCGACGATGCCAATGCACAGGTTGCACTGCTGACCTTCGATGATGCACCGGATAAGCATGCTTTAGAAATTGCAGAGTCCTTGAAGGAAGCTGATGCACCGGCAATCTTTTTCGTTAATGGTCACTTTTTAACGACTGATGAAGAAAAAGAGACACTTAAAAAAATTCATGACATGGGGTTTGCGATCGGAAACCATACATACAGTCATGCCAATCTGAATGATTTGACCGAAGAAGAAGCAAAAGAAGAAATTATCAAAGTGAACGAACAGGTTGAAGAGATCATTGGTGAAAAACCCGAATTCTTCAGAGCTCCGTTTGGAGAGAATACGGACTACAGCAGGCAGCTGGCAGAAGATGAAGGAATGACAGTGATGAACTGGACTTACGGTTATGATTGGGAGAGTCAGTACCAGGACAGTGACGCTTTAGCGGATATTATGGTTAACACGGAACTGTTAGGAAATGGTGCGAATTTGCTCATGCATGATCGAGAATGGACAGCACAAGCTGTACCGGACATTGTGACGGGCTTAAGAGATAAAGGCTATGAGCTTGTCGATCCGGAAACAATAGAGCGACCTTCATAAAAAAACTCCCCATATGGGGAGTTTTTTTATCGGAAGGCACGGTGCTCTTTAATAACGCGGATGTATTCAATTGATTCATCCATTAAACCTTGCACCGGCAAACCTGCTTCCAGGTTACGTTGAATATAGCTGATATTATCGGCACTAATGATTTCACCTGGAATGAATATCGGGATTCCTGGCGGATAGACCATAATGGATTCAGCACTGATTCGACCTTCAGCTTCTGTAAGCGGGATTGCTTCCGTATCAGCATAAAAAGCATCACGGGGACTTAACGATAATACCGGAATTTCTGGTACAGATACCTCAATCTCGGTAGCTGAGATTTCTGCTTGATGAAGATCTGCCAGATCTGTCAATGCATCTATAAGCTGCTGAATTTCTTCAACTGAATCAGCAGGTGTAATCAAAAACAGCAAGTTATATAAATCGGAAAGTTCAACCTCGATATTTTTTTCTTTTCGCAGCCAGCGTTCTGCTTCGCTGCCGGATATGCCGAGCTGTTTTACAGATACAAGCAGTTTAGTCGGATCCATGGCAAAGGCTGCCTCCGAGCTAAGAATCTCCTCACCGGCACAATACAGACCATCTATGCCGTTAATGCTTTGGCGTGCGTCATTTGCCAGCTGGATAGCATGAGTATTCATATCCTGACCTTTTGTTGCAAGCTGACGCCGCGCAGCATCCAATGATGCGAGCAGAATATAAGATGTGCTCGTTGATGTGAGCATGGAAAGAACTGTTTGAACCTGTTCATGGCGTACCAGTCCTTCACGCAGATTAAGGATAGAGCTTTGTGTCAAAGAACCTCCAAGCTTGTGGACACTGGTAGCAGCGAGGTCTGCACCTGCAGCCATGGCCGAAACAGGCATTTCATCGTGAAAGTGAATGTGAACACCATGTGCTTCGTCGACAAGAACAGGGACTTCATAACGGTGGGATATTTCTACGATATGTGCCAAATCGGCAGCCACACCAAAGTAAGTCGGATTAATGACGAGGACAGCTTTTGCATCCGGATTTGCTTCCAGTGCTTTTTCAACAGCTTCCGGAGTGATACCGTGTGATATGCCAAGTTTGTGATCCAGTTGAGGATGCACGAAAACAGGTATCGCTCCTGAGAAGATGAGCGCGCTGGTTACAGATTTATGGACGTTCCGGGGTACGATGATCTTGTCCCCTGGTTTACATACACTCATGACCATTGCCATAATAGGAGTGCTTGTTCCTTGAACGGAAAAGAATGTATAGTCTGCTCCGAAGGCTTTGGCCGCAAGCTGCTGTGCTTCTTGGATCATCCCGTGAGGATGATGTAAGTCGTCCAGAGGTTCTATATTTATCAAATCGATGGAAAGGGCATTCTCACCTATATATTCTGAGAATTCTTTATCCATTCCTTTTCCGGTTTTATGTCCTGGTATATGAAATTGCAATGGTTTATTCGCCGCATGCTTGCGCACACCGTCGAATAGTGGTGCTTGTTCTTGTGAAAACATCTTAGCTGACACCTCTTTACATGTTAAAAACAAAAGAATTATAGCAAAACTGCATCAAGATTACTAGCATCGCATGGAAAGTTATTTTCGTGTTACACTATTATCCAGGGAAAAGGAGGGATAGAATGAATTACAGCTATCCAATTGATGAAACGTGGACGAAAACAGAGATCATTGACGTAGTGAATTTCTTTTCATTAGTAGAGCGTACATATGAAGATGGAATTTTGCGCGAAGATCTGCTGCTTGCGTATGAACGTTTCAAGCAAGTTGTACCATCTAAATCAGAAGAAAAGCAGCTGGACGCCAAGTTTCAAAAAGATTCCGGTTATTCCAGCTATAGAGCTGTTCAGAAAGCCAAGGCCGCTCCATCTGGTGCAAAAATCAAAATGTAAAAAAACCCCCCTTCCTGTTTAAGGAATGGGGGTTTTATGCGTTATACGGGCTGATAAGCCGCTTGTTCGTAAAGAATAGCTGTATGTTTTAGAACATCCTGACACACCTTAAGGAAAGCTTCTTTAGAAGCAAGCGCTGGATCATCAGGCTGCAGATGAATTCCGCATACTAGTTCCGCTTTTTTGACATGCTGCAATCGATCTGCAATTTTGTCATATAGCTCATCTGATATAGGAGCAGCATCGGGTTTCATATGATCCATAGACCAAACGTAGTGAGAAGGAATATTTTCTAGAATCTGCTTTTTAGCTTCTGCCATCTTCTGGCCAACCGTTTCCTTTAAAGGACTTTCATATATAAGTGCGAATTGGACAAAGACATGTGTACCCCACAGCCCAATCTGAAAATGAGGCAGCTTTTTATATCCGCGCTTGCTTGAAGCTAGAGCGGACCATGTATCGTTCGGCGCATTCTTCGTGCGTCGTGCATGCTTAGCAACGTGAACATACATATCATGGTCTGTCACTTGTTCTGCATATGGTGCTAGTTCTGTAGCAAGCATCTCCAGTTTTGGAGAAAGACGGCTGCGCAGCACTTCCATTCTTTCATCTAAACCATCTATTGTAAAAACATCGAAATCTTCTTTTGTGAATAATGCGGTCATTAGAGTCACTCCTTGCAGAAATCTTCCTTCATCATACCCGTCCAATAGTTAAAATGCAAGTAAGGAAAGGTTTACAAACCGCATAGCAGTGGTAAAAAAGAAACAACTTGATAGATGGTTTAAATAGATAGGAGGAGATCAAGATGCGTGATGTAATGGAAGCCTTACGAAAAAGAGAAGCCCAGGAGAAGGTGCCTGCTATACGCCTTGAGATCGATTATTTTCTAGTTACTTTGTCTGATGCTATGCAGAAGGAAGATGACAAAGGAGTGAAGGAAGCAAAAGCGAAGCTTCGTGTACTCAGCGAGCAATTGAATCGATTCGAATCTTAAACTATTTGTGATAAGCTAGTGGAAAGAATGGGGGGCACATGATGGAGCAATCAATGAAGCATACATTGCATAAGCAAGCACAACAGTGGGTGCTGGAAGCAGGACAGCTTATCAAAGAGAAGATGGATGAACCATTGGAGATCATGACAAAGTCAAGCCCGAAAGATCTTGTAACAAAGATGGATAAAGCAGTTGAGTCTTTCTTTTTGGAAAGAATACGTGAAAACTATCCATCGCATAAAGTGCTAGGGGAAGAAGGTATCGGAGAAGCTGTTTCCGAAACGAAAGGTACAGTGTGGATAATCGACCCGATAGACGGTACGATGAATTTTGTCCATCAGAAATCAAATTTCGCTATTTCAATAGGAATTATACATGACGGTATTGCGGAAATTGGGATAATTTATAATGTGATGGAGGATACGCTTTATCACGCAAAACGTGGTGAAGGGGCATTTAAAGGAGATTTTCAGCTGCCAATGCTTCCCGAAAAGACGCTCGATCAATCGATTATCGAGCTGAACCATTTCTGGCTCTGCCCCAACCGTCGGGTGAACGAAGAAAAGCTGCAGCAGCTCGTCTATCGTGCAATGGGAACTCGTGCTTATGGATCAGCGGCTTTGGAGCTTGCTTTTCTTGCCGAAGGGATTACAGATGCTTACTTAACTTTCAGTCTGCAGCCATGGGATTATGCTGGTGGCTTTGTACTGCTGCAAGAAGTAGGTGGAAAACTGACTGATGCAACTGGTGAGCCTGTCGACTTCCTGAATAAGACGACAGTTGTTGCAGCAAATAGCAGCATCCACCAGGAATTGATTCAGGATTACATCGAATTAAAATAAAAAAAGACGGATAGCCCGTCTTTTTTTATTGTCCTTTTCGTTTTGCGAAGATACCAGCACCCATAATGAAGAAACCGGCGATGATCGCGACTGTCATTAAGCCATAGTTTTGGTAGCTGATCGTCACGCCTGCTGCTACGAAGCAAGCAATAACTAATATTGCAGTCAGTAAAGCTAATCCCTTTGACATCGTTTCACCTCATTTATTAAATTAAAGGTTCATCTGTCTTCTTTTCCCGGTATAAATTGAAATTCCCGGTCGCTTTCCGTTCCTTCGTCCGCATTGCGATACGGTCTGAGCAATCGTTGCATATATGCATGCTATTGCGCCGATTCCGCAGTTTTTTCGCATGCGGACTTCCATCATCTATTTCTTCGACTTTATCGCAAAGTACACATTTTACACGCATGCTATCACCTCAGGAGAGTATAATACTTTTTCAGTTTACCATACGATAAGCCATTGTGTGTATCTTACAAAAAGTCTCTATCAGTCATATCCGCTCATAGTAGATTCTAAACAGGAACCTTAGCAGATCTTTATCTGACGAATAGCTTTGATCGGATCTTCCTTCCTGCTGGGCAGGTAGCAGTGAGCAGGTCCGGTTTCTTTAATGCTGCGCCCATCTACTGCGAACAGAAACATGCTCGCCTTAAGCTCGTCCAAAGGAACGATTTCTTCACCAGAGTCTGTCAGAAAAACCGCATGCGTGGCATCTTCTTGTATACTGGCTGTTTTGAGAAAGTCGGAAATAGGCATTACATAACTGTTTTCAAGTGCCAGTTTTCTCTCTGCCTTTGTAAGGCTCTTATTAATAGGTGGCTTCATTTTTTGCTGATAAATAGAGCGATCCCAGTGCTTTTCTTCCGTAGCAGGAATTGACTCAACCTCTTTAAAAGCGTTTTCAAAAAGGATTTTGCGATCATCAAAAATCCAGACGGATGGATCAAGTGTGAGTGGAAACTCAACTTTGCCTGTCAGGGTGATTACCATATAGCGACACTTCCTTTTTCAGAGTATCTACGAATATAGCTTAACATAAAGATTGTGACAATTGACAACGATTCGACAAAAATATTACCTGGACGTGTCTTGCAATTTAGCAGGACTACCGCTAGAATTGTATAGAAGAAGTCTGTTTAACGGAGGGATAATATTGATATCTGAGATCACCGTTAGTAATCAAGAGAAAGCATATGCCCTTCTTTTGGCGGATGCTGATAAAATACTTAAACTAATCAAAGTACAGATGGACAATTTGACGATGCCGCAATGTCCGCTTTATGAAGAAGTACTCGATACACAAATGTTTGGTTTGTCACGTGAGATAGATTTTGCAATTCGATTGAATCTCGTGAAAGAAGAAGATGGAAAAGAGCTTCTTGAAAACTTGGAAAGGCAGTTGAATGTGCTGCATGAGGCAGCGCAGCGGTCTATGCGTCCTTAAAGCTTACGGCCGCCTGCAATTGCTTGTACGGGCATCCCATACGAAAGATGAAACCCCATTGCCCTTTAATTCGGCGGGGTTTTTTTATTATTCTATGAATCTGGCGATTTGTAACGATCGTAAAATACATACTATGGGAGCTTTAAGATGAAAAAAAGATTGCGTAATTTCGATTTTACTTTGCTATTCACTCCGTTGCTGTTGACTGCATTTGGTGCAGTAATGGTATATAGTGCAAGTTATACGGTAGCGGTTGTTAAATTTGATCAGCCAGCCACTTCCTTCTTTATCAGAACATTGATTTGGATTGCTTTAGCGATGCCAGTCTTTGCATTTTTCTGTTTTGTCCCGTATCAGAAGTTCCAGAAGTGGATAAAACCAATCATGCTAGTTATCATTGCCATGCTTGTATTAGTTTTGTTCACCGGTAAAGTGAATGGATCCAGATCTTGGTTTAATCTTGGCTTCTTCAGCCTGCAGCCGGCAGAGCTGGCTAAAGTCGGTATGATCATCTATCTATCGGCTGTTTATGCCAAGAAGCAGAAATATCTGGATAGTTTCTCAAAAGGTGTTTTGCCGCCTCTTATTGCATTAGGGCTTATACTTGGCTTGATCGTGATTCAGCCGGATGTTGGTTCAGCTTCTATCGTATTTCTGATTTCCTGCTCAATCATAGTCAGCGCAGGTATACGTTTGAGGCATTTGAGTCTTCTGATTGCTGCAGGTGTCGGGCTAATACTCGCTGTGTTGCCGCACATGATCAACGAAGAACGTATCTCACGATTTACTGGAGCTTATCAGCCATTCAGTGAAGACAACGTTCAAGACGGAGGCTTCCAGCTTGTACAATCTTATCTTGCTATCGGAAATGGCGGTATTTTCGGAGATGGATTGGGACAAGGCATCCAAAAGCTAGGGTATCTTCCGGAACCGCACACAGACTTTATTATGGCTGTTATAGCGGAAGAACTCGGATTTGTCGGAGTTGCTGCAGTATTGGCAATGCTTGCAATCATTGTACTGCGCGGATTTTATATTGCCAGACAATGTCGAGATAGTTTTGGTTCATTATTGGCAATAGGCATTTCGTCGATGGTGGGGATCCAGACCTTCATCAATCTGGGCGCGATCACCGGTCTATTGCCAATCACAGGTGTTACACTGCCATTTGTCAGTTACGGCGGTACATCCTTGATGATTCTATTCGCTTCTATGGGTATATTGAATAACATTGCCAAGCATGTACGTTCACAAGAGCTGATTGTGTCAGAAAGCACCTTTACGCAAGATAAGCGGGGAAGACGTCCCTCCAATCGACAGAGGATCCGCACCACTAGTACTACTACACAAACCAGGGAAAAGACTAGAGGAGGAGAACGATGGACGAACTAAGGGGAATCAACAAAGTTCTAGTAGCAAATAGAGGGGAAATTGCGATACGTGTATTCCGAGCTTGTGTCGAGCTTGGAATACATACTGTTGCTATATATTCTAAAGAGGATAAATCCTCCAGTCACCGCTTCAAAGCAGATGAGGCATATTTAGTCGGCGAGGGGAAAAAGCCGATTGATGCCTATCTTGATATCGAGAATATTCTCGAAATTGCGAAAACTTCTGGTGCTGATGCTATTCACCCAGGTTATGGATTCCTTTCTGAGAACATCCACTTTGCCAGACGCTGTGAAGAAGAAGGAATTATCTTCATCGGCCCGCGCAGCGAACAGCTGGATATGTTTGGGGATAAAGTGAAGGCGAGACAGCAAGCGTTGCTTGCAGAAATACCAGTCATCCCAGGAAGCGATGGACCGGTCCAAGAGCTGGACGAAGTGAAAGCTTTTGTCGAGAACCATAACTATCCAATCATCATCAAAGCTTCATTGGGCGGCGGCGGACGAGGCATGCGTGTTGTACGCTCTGCGGATGAACTTGCCGAGGCTTATGAGCGAGCCAAATCAGAGGCTAAAGCTGCATTCGGCAGTGATGAAGTGTATGTTGAGAAGCTTATTGAAAATCCAAAACATATTGAGGTACAGATCCTTGGGGATAGTGCCGGAAATATTATACATTTGTACGAGCGTGACTGTTCTATACAGAGAAGGCATCAAAAAGTTATTGAAGTAGCTCCAAGCGTCGGTTTGCCGGAATCACTTCGACTTGCAATTTGTGATGCTGCCGTTAAATTAATGAAAAATGTTTCTTATTTAAATGCTGGAACTGTTGAATTTCTTGTTGCAGATAACAATTTCTATTTCATCGAGGTTAACCCTCGTGTTCAAGTAGAGCATACGATCACGGAGCTAGTTACAGGAGTAGACATCGTTCAAACACAGCTTTTGCTTGCCCAAGGGTACAGCCTTTCAGATGAACGTCTTCATATCCCTGCACAGTCGGAGATTAAAACAAACGGCTATGCGATTCAAGCACGTGTGACAACAGAGGATCCACTTAATAACTTTATGCCGGATACCGGAAAGATCATGGCTTATCGTTCCAGTGGCGGCTTTGGTGTTCGTTTAGATGGAGGAAATGCGTTCCAAGGTTCCGTCATCAACTCTTATTATGATTCCTTGCTTGTAAAAGTTTCGACGTGGGCAGCGGATTACAAACAAGCTGCTTATAAGATGGAAAGAAACCTTCGCGAGTTCCGTATTCGAGGTATCAAGACTAACATTCCATTCTTGGAAAATGTCATATTGCATGATAAGTTTTTGTCAGCTGACTATACGACTGGTTTTATCGATGAAACACCAGAGCTGTTTGACTTCCCTAAACGTCAGGATAGAGGAACAAAAATGCTCCAGTATATCGGCTATACAACTGTTAATGGATTTGATGGCGGTGGAAAGGTCGAGAAACCGGAATTTCCTTATCCAAGAGTTCCGAAGCTTTCAAAAGGACTTGATTATCAGAACGGAACAAAGCAGATTCTGGACGCACATGGTCCTGAAGGCCTTTCCGACTGGCTGAGAGAGCAGGAAGAAGTCTTGTTGACGGATACGACCTTCCGTGATGCTCACCAATCACTTCTTGCTACACGTGTAAGAACGAAGGATCTATTAACAATTGCTGAGCCAACTGCCAAACTATTGCCTAATCTATTTTCTGTCGAGATGTGGGGCGGCGCTACCTTTGACGTTGCATATCGATTTTTAAAGGAAGATCCTTGGGAGCGCTTGACTAAACTACGGGAAAAGATGCCGAATGTATTGTTCCAGATGCTGCTTCGTGCAAGCAATGCTGTCGGTTACAAAAACTATCCGGATAACGTTGTTGAGAAATTCATTAAAGAGAGTGCTGAAGCTGGCATAGATGTATACCGTATTTTCGATAGCTTGAACTGGATTGAAAATATGAAGCCTGCTATCGAAGCAGTACGAATGCAAAATAAGGTAGCAGAAGCTGCGCTTTGTTATAGTGGGGATATCCTGGATCCGAGTCGGACGAAATACGATCTTGCTTACTATACGAAGATGGCAAAAGAACTCGAATCAGCAGGTGCTCACATTATTGGTATCAAAGATATGGCAGGACTGCTAAAACCGCAGGCTGCTTATGATCTAGTCAGCGCTTTGAAGGATACCGTATCACTTCCGATTCATTTGCATACGCATGATACAAGCGGCAACGGTGTCTTGACATATATGAAGGCTGTAGAAGCTGGTGTTGATGTCGTCGATGTAGCAGCAGGATCTATGGCTGGCCTTACTTCTCAGCCTAGCGCCAGCTCTTTCTATCATGCGATGCAGGGGATGGAGCGCAGACCATCCATTAATGTCGAAAATTATGACGAGCTTGGTTCTTATTGGGAAGATGTCCGCAACCGCTACAGCGACTTCGAAAGCGGCATGAAAGCTCCTCATGCAGAAGTGTATCTGCACGAAATGCCAGGCGGACAATACAGCAACCTGCTGCAACAGGCTAATGCAGTTGGATTAGGCGACCGCTGGGATGAAGTGAAGGTAATGTATAGAAGGGTAAACGATCTTTTCGGAGATGTTATCAAGGTAACGCCTTCTTCTAAGGTTGTAGGTGACATGGCGTTATTTATGGTTCAAAACGATTTGGATGAAACTAGTGTTATTGAGAGAGGTGCAGCTCTTGACTTCCCGGATTCTGTAATCGAATTCGCTCAAGGCTACCTCGGACAGCCATATGGCGGCTTCCCGAAAGAATTGCAAAAGGTGATAGTGAAGGATCGCGAAGTAATAACAGACCGGCCTGGCGAATTGCTGCCCCCAGTCGATTTTGATCAGCTGCGAAGTGAATTGGGAAAGAAAGTGGAAGCTGACATTACGGAACAGGATGTTGCTGCTTACTCCCTTTATCCGAAAGTATTTGAAACTTACGCTGCCTTCAAAGAAGCTTATGGTGACTTGTCTGTACTGACAACACCAACATTCTTCTATGGTATGAAACTGGATGAAGAAATCGAAGTAGAAATCGAACCTGGAAAGACCTTGATTGTAAAGCTTGTCGCAATCGGAGAAGCGGGTCCGGATGCAATGCGGACAATTTACTTCGAATTTAATGGACAGCCTCGCGAGGTTCTAGTGCGTGATGAACAAGTTCAGGCAACAGTAAAAACGACACCAAAAGCTGATAAACAGAACAAGAAGCATATTGGTGCAACAATGCCTGGAACAGTTATTAGATCACTGGTTAATGCCGGTGAGCAAGTACAAAAGGGTCAGCAGCTTCTCATTACAGAAGCGATGAAAATGGAGACAACAGTACAAGCTCCATTCGATGGAACGATTAAAGAAGTAAACGTTAAAGATGGAGAACCGATACAGGTTGGAGATTTGCTAATAGAATTTCAATAAAAAAAATCCACTGCCGCTTAATGGCAGTGGATTTTTTTATAGTTCTTTTTCGTATTTTGCGCTTCGGAAGGATAGCATGATAAAGTATGTCATGATTCCGAAGTAGACGCTGATAATCAAGGAATGCATGAGAGCCACGAATAGATTCATTCCAGTGAAAATGACGAGCGCTCCGACGACAGCTTGTGCCGCTAAAAGACAGAAGCTAATGATCCAGCCTTTCGTCATCACTGCGTGCCCTTTGTAACGACGAAGCACCTGAACCATGATGATGAAGGACCAGACAAGCGCTAGCATTGCTGCGCCGCGGTGGAGCATCTGTACCATTTGTGCTGTGCTCAATCCAAAAAGTCCTGGATCTGCGTTAGAGCATAGTGGGAAATCTCCACATACAAGGCTTGCATTCATATGACGTACAAGCGCTCCGGTATAGACGACCAAATAAATGAAAATTGTGTGTAGATAAAATTGAATTCGCATCCCTTTGTGGATGACGAGCGCGCGGGCATCGAACTTCTTGTCCACTTCGAATACTATGAGAGTAAGCAGAAGCACAGAAGCGAATGAAATAAGTGAGATACCAAAATGCAGCGCCAATACAGTGTCGGATTGCTGCCAAACAACAGCTGCAGCACCGATTAATGCTTGTAGTACAAGAAAGCCTACTGCCACGATAGACAAGAACTTAACTTCTCGAATATGACCGATTTTGCGCCAAGCAAGGATTGCCAGTAACAGAATGACGATCCCCATTGTTGAAGAAACAAATCGGTGAGCAACTTCTATGATAAGCTCGGGCGTAATGTTGGTTAATGCACCTTCACACAACGGCCAGCTTTGTCCGCAGCCGTCAGCTGAGCCTGTCTTTGTAACAAGGGCCCCGCCTAGCAAGATGAACAGCATACCTACAGTGCTGATCACGGATAAGGATTTCAATAATTTCACGTATAAACACCTCTTATATACAAACTTATACCTAGGATAAAAACATTAAGCCTATCGTAACATGAAATCAATTTAAAGAAGGGGAAATTTATTGTCAATTTTATGACCTGTGCTTTGCCGTTTTAAAGAATAGATTGAGAAGATAAGATATTAGTTCAGCAAATTGTCAAAAACCGTTTCATTTGACGGAGCTGGACGTGTTACAATGTTAAAAGTGTGATAGTATACAAGAATTATGTTTAACCAAGCAGAAAGGATGTGCTGGTGTGGAAAAGATCGAAACAACTTCTTCACAAGTATTGAACGGTGCTGAACAGGCCGATTCTACTACTAGTCTGTGGACAGACTTTAAGGCGCTTATAAAAACTGGTATTATAAATTCAAATCTGTTGACTGCTTTCGGCGGTTTCTGGCTCGCACTTTATATGACGAACCAACAATTCGTTGATCATATCCCGACATTCATCTACATGATGCTCGGAAGCGGATTGGTCATTGCTGGCGGATGTGTGATCAACAACTATTATGATCGTGATATTGACCACGTGATGAAACGGACGAAGAAACGTCCAACGGTAACAGGTACGATTCCGCTTTCTGTTGTACTTACGATGGGAATTGGATTCACAGTCCTTGGCGCAGGATTTTTATTCCTGACAACTTGGCAAGCTGCAGCGATTGGTATTTTCGGCTGGTTTGCTTATGTTGTACTTTATACGATGTGGTCTAAACGTCGTTATACAATCAACACAGCAATCGGAAGCTTCTCCGGAGCGGTTCCTCCGCTAATCGGTTACGCTGCTATCGATGGCGGTTTAAGCACAGAAGCATGGATCGTTTTCGCTATCATGTTTATCTGGCAGACACCGCATTTCTTAGCTTTAGCTATGAAAAAAGCAGATGATTACAAAGCTGCTAATATCCCGATGCTGCCTTCTGTATACGGCTTTGGAATTACGAAGCGCCAGATTGTTGTTTATACAGCATGTTTGCTGCCGCTTCCATTCTACCTAACTTCTCTGGGAACTGTATTTGTTATCATCGCCAGTGTATTGAACGTTGGATGGCTTGCAATCGGTATCGCTGGGTTCTTTATGAAAAATGATCTTAAGTGGGCAACATGGATGTTCGTCTATAGCCTTAATTACTTGATGATTTTCTTTATCGCACTTGTGATCTTCACAACTCCTGCTATCTTCTAATTAAAGACACCTCCAATATGGAGGTGTCTTTTTTGTGTTTATGTAGTAGGAAGTATCGGGAATAAGAACCATAAATGTGCATCGGAGAGAGGGAAAGTAAATGGATATGGAAACACCGCGTTTAACTATGAAAGCTATAACAATGGAGATGGGAAAGCAGCTTGTTCGATTTCCTGTCACCTTCTTTTATGAACAGGAAATTTCTTATGTGACAGATTGGCCGACAAATGCCTTGAAGGCCGAGCTACCTCTTTATCTCGAAGAATTCGAAACTGGACAGACAAGCTTTGGTTTTGGACCATGGATTTTACATACAAAATATCAAAAGGATATGGTTGGGGACATTTTCATAAAACAACCTTCACAAGATGCTGCTGAAGCTGAATTATTTTTTGATATTCGCGAAGAGATGCAAGGGAAAAAATACGAAGATGAAGCAATAATCAGCATTTGCGATTGGCTGCTAAAGCATGGCATCGAAACAATTCATGCATTTTGTAAGCCAGAGGAGGAAGAAAAGCAGGAAGTCTTGACAAGGTGCGGCTTCAAAAAGCTTGGTCCAGTAGGAGGCTTGATTCAGTTCCGGACGTATGGACAGCTGCTTCCCGCAGATGGTATGTGAAGCTTGTCGAAGGAGTCGACTATCTCCAAATTGGATTTTGTATTATAATAGGTGCAACTTATGGAAAGGGGGCAGGATGCATGAAGAGTTTACGAATCGTATTATTGTTACTCGTAGTGGGAGCAGGCGTGCTGTTCTTTTGGAACAAGGATGATTATCTGGCTCCTGCCCAGGATACAAAGTCAGGAGATACAGAGCAAACACCAAAGGCGGAAGCTGAACAGAAGCCGAATGGTGATATAGAACGTTGGATCAATCAAGCGCCTGAAACATTAGAAGAGGATCAAGGTGAGCCGAATAGAATTGATCAGTCTTCTTATGGTTATGAGTGGTATATATATGATAAAGGTGATGCTTATGCTCAGTATGGTGTAAAAGACGGGCGTGTTGTCACAGCCTTTGCCGTTGGTGAAGCATCGCTTGCAAAAGCGAAGCTTGGTGAGAACCGGGAAGAAGTAGAACAGGATTATCCGCTTCAAGAAGAAGTTTCATTCCGATATGATAGCAACCGATATACATTCAAGCTGAAGGATAAGGATCAGCAGATACAGCCGCTTGCCCAGATTGGAGATGGTTTGTTCGCTCAGTTCTATTTCGATACATTTGAGGACGAACTAACCGCAGTACGAGTGCTGACTGATGAACAGCTCGTAATGGAGCGTCCTTACGACGTAACGTATACTGGTCAGCTTCCTGAACAGCCTAAAGTTTCGGATGAAGAATGGCAGCAGGTGCAGGAAGGAATGGAACAGCAAATAATTGATATAACGAATGTTATGCGTTCACATTTTGATGTGCCGCCGCTAAAATGGAACGATCAGGTAGCCGCTGTTGCGCTTGGCCATAGTGAAGATATGCAGAAGCAGCAGTATTTCTCTCATGTGACACCAAGTGGTGAGGAACTTGGAGATCGGCTGGCGGACGGTCGGGTCAAATTCCAAAGTGCAGGAGAAAACATCGCCGCTGGCTATACAGATGCTCCTGCAGCAATGATTGGCTGGCTGAATAGTGAAGGACATCGTAAGACGCTGCTTGACGCATCCTATGAAGAGCTAGGTGTAGGCGTGTATCGTTACTACTATACGCAGAATTTTCTTTTACAATAATGGGGTTTCCGCTGAGGAACCCCATTTTTTTTGTGTCATTTGCCTGAGTCTTTCATACATTGGTCAGAGAGGGTATTTATCTGGTTAGGAGATGAATGTAATGTCAGATACGAATTTGCATCCTTCTATTCAGGAATTCAGACAATTCGTTCAGCAGCATCCTAAGCTGATTCAAGAAGTTAGGCAGAATCAAACAGGGTGGCAGCCATACTATGAAAAGTGGGTGCTGCTGGGTGAAGAGGATCCGAGCTGGCAAGCATATAAAAATGGGCAGAATGCAAATGCAGAAAGAGAAACAGCGGCAGAAGCAGAGGCTGAGCAAACTGAAAAGGAATCAGAAGAGACAGGAAAAGAAATGTTCAACAAGGTGATGGGGATGGCAAATCAGTTAGACTTACAAAAACTGCAGGGCCATATCCATCATTTGAATGGAGCGCTTGAAAATATCAAGCAATTGATCGGACAATATCAAGGTGTGAAACAACAGTTTCCTTCAAAGAAGAAGACACCAACGTTCTTTCATAAGGACTAAAAGGAGGTAGGGTGATGCGGCAGGAAATCTATCAAAGGCTGCAGCACCGGGAAGAACTGCTCCGTTTTGTCAGACTTCACCCGGTATGGTACCGCACACTTGCGCGTGACCCGAGCACATTCACAGATTTGGAAAAGCAGGCGAACTATTTTTACGGTAAAACGGTGCCGCAGCGTATCGGACAGTTTGGGGATCAGTTGAGCATGGTGAACATGCTGATTCAAATGGCAAGAGCAATGCGGGATTAAACACTTTTCATTTCCCTATTATTTGGTATGATAATAGGGGAGGTGGTTACATGTTTGCAACTATGGAATTCGTTGAGCTTCTGGAGAAGTCCGAGCATTTGGGTGTGATGATCCGTGATTCGGAAGTGATGGCGGCATATAACTCCGCGCAATCCGCACTCTACCAGAATAGCGAAACGAAAGCGAAAATCGACGCATTCACGGCTATAAAGGAACAGTATGAAGAAGTGCAGCGATTCGGCAGATACCACCCTGATTACAGCTTCATCATGAAGGAAATCCGCAGCAAGAAGCGTGAGATGGATATGGATGCCAACGTTGCGGCATTTAAAATAGCAGAACGAAATCTGCAAAAACTGCTTGATGATATAAGTGCCAAACTTGCCATGACTGTGAGCAAGAATGTCAAAGCTCCGCGGTCAGGTGCGGCCATGAAAGACTCTGGCTGCGGCTGTGGAAGCGGCGGCGCCTGCGGGTGTGCTTCCTGACAATATTCCGGTAAGCTTCGGCTTGCCGGTTTTTTTGTGTTGCTCCAAGGGGGCAGGCTTTGCTACACTAAGAAAAAAGCTGTAAAGCGAGGAACATCATTTATGTTGACAAAACGGCAAGGAATCGTCGTATGGTTCCAGCATATGAAGAATATCAAGCAGCTGAAGCGGCATGGACATCTTGTTTTTGTATCCAAAAAGCTTAAATATGCGATGATATACGTGAACCTGGAGGAAGCAGAAGAGAGGGAAGCAGCATTGAATAAACTGCCATTCGTCTCTAAGACGGCGTTATCTTACCGTCCCTTCATCCGTACCGATTTCGAGAATGCGAAACAGGATAAAGCGAAAGAATACGATTATAAGATTGGTATATAAAAAAAGCCTGCAGGGAAGAGCCCTGCAGGCGCCTTTTGTTTCCAATGAAAACAAACAGGCAAAGGGAGAGGAGAAACCGGAGGAAGAGCTTATGGGGAAACGTAAGTCTTCTCCGTGTTCATGAAGCAGCTATTAGCGTGATAGCCGCTTCAATAGTACAGTATGGACCGGCTTAGGCGGGAATATACATCGTTTTTTGAAGGAGTGGAATGCAATGCGAGTGATTGCTGGAGAACATAAAGGCAGGGCGTTAAAGGCTGTCCCTAACCAATTGACAAGACCGACAACGGATAAAGTGAAAGAGAGCTTGTTCTCGGTGCTAGGACCTTTTTTTGATGGTGGAGAGTGTCTGGATCTGTTCGCGGGAAGCGGCGGACTTGGGATTGAAGCTTTGAGTAGAGGAATGACACATTGTATCTTTGTAGATAAGCAAGGGAAGGCTGTCGAGACAATCAAACAGAACCTGACAACCTTGAGGCTGACGGACAATTCGGAAGTATATCGAAATGATGCGCTTCGTGCACTGAAAGCTGTCGTAAAAAGGGAGAAACAGTTTGATCTTATTTTTCTGGATCCGCCGTATCATAAGATGTCATACGAAGGTCTTCTGGAGCAAATCAGTGAAGCAGGTATTTTGGGAGCAGATGGACGAATCGTTTGTGAGCACGATGCGAAGAAGGAACTGCCGGAGTTCATCGCTGGATTGCAAGCTGTAAAACAAGACGTGTATGGAAATACTACCGCTATTACCATCTATCAAGCTGCTCGGGAGGATGAGTGATGACGATTGCTATGTATCCCGGTTCATTCGATCCAGTCACAAATGGTCATGTAGACATTATCCAGAGAGCTGCAGCAATATTTGATAAAGTAATTGTGGCTGTGGCAGTGAACAGCAAGAAAAAACCACTGTTCAACGAAGAAGAGCGAATGGAGCTTTTGCGGCAGTCGGTAAGACATATCTCAAACGTATCAGTTGTTAAAGCGGAAGGTCTTACCGTCGATTTTGCCAGAAAACATGATGCGAAAGTGCTTGTCCGTGGTCTGCGGGCTGTGAGTGATTTTGAAAATGAGATGCAGATCAGCGGTATTAATAGGCATCTAGAGCCAGGATTAGAGACTATCTTCATAACAGCAGATTCTGCTTATAGTTTCTTGAGCTCCAGCATCGTGAAGGAAGCAGCAAGCTTTGGAGCTGACATCAGTAAGCTTGTGCCGCCTCCTGTACAAGAAGCCATCAAGCAAAAATTTTAATTTAATCGGCGTCTCAGCAGAATCAGTGTTCCTACTGCGAGCATGAAGAGCGTGAATGCAGGGCCGAGAGACGAAAGAAAACGAAGCAGCTCCATGGTAGTATCAGGAGCTGTTTTTTCTTGTAAGAAGGTCAAAATACTTGTTTCCTGATGTCTGGCATAAAGTGGTCCATAAAGAATTGCTGCTAATCCAGCAGCAATGAACCCATGAAGCAGGCGGGCAAAAAAGTACGGAGCAAATCGGATGTCTGTTTCAGCGAGAATACTTGCAACTTGGGCTTGGACGGAAAAACCATTGAATGCAAGAATGAAGCTGACGATAATGATAGGGAAGAAAAAGTTTGATCCTGATGCTTGAGCAATCATTTGGCCACCCATTGTTATTTCGAATAATCCGGAGAACATGGGGACAACTAATTCAGCTGGAATACCAAAAATACTAGTCAGCAGCTTTAAACCATATGCCAGGAAATCCGTGATGCCTAAAATGAATAATAGCTTATTAAAAACGGAAAACATGATAATGAATCCGCCAATCATAAGTAATGTTTGAATAGAATTTACGACGGCATCTCCAAAAATCTTTCCGAATGGTCTTTTATCAGCCATACGTGTTTCATGCAATTCCCGAAAGGCGCGTTTTATCAGCCCTTTTTCCCTAACGTAAGACGAGCGGGGTTCGGATCGACCGTAGAAACGCATGCAGATACCTACAAGTATATTCCCTCCATAGTGCGCTGCTGCTAACAGCATGCCAAGCTCGGCTTCCCCGAAAAAGCTTACGGCAATTACACCAACAATAAAAAGAGGGTTGCTCGCATTTGTGAAAGATACAAGACGTTCAGCTTCAATCTTTGTCAGCTGTTTTTCTTGGCGAAGCCGGCTTGTCAGTTTGGCACCTGATGGATATCCGCTGGCCATTCCCATAGCGAGCACAAAACTGCCGACGCCGGGAACATTGAATAAAGGCCGCATGATCGGCTCGCAGAATACTCCTATAAAACGAACCATTCCAAACGCAATCAGCAGTTCTGCAGTGATAAAGAAAGGCAGGAGGGATGGAAAAACGACTTCCCACCACATATTCAATCCACGTATACTGGCCTGCAATGATGGGTCCGGATACATAATTAAGCTGACCGCCAGCAGCAATGTAGCTCCAGCCAGCAGAATTGACTTCATTTTTTGCACAAAAAATCCCTCCGATTTGTGACAGCTGTACTTCTTGAATTCGAAGTAGTAAACTAAATTCAGCCAGTTTGTACAGGCTATCTTAACTATACGCGTGCTCAATTGGGAAATATGCTTCTTCTTCTGAATAAGTAGAGAAAGCGGGCACAGAAGGGGAACTTGTAGATGAAACAGAATACACGTTATATCTTGTTCGTTATTCTGCTGCTGATCATCGTCTTCTGTTTTTCCGGAATTTACAGAATGCCATATTATGTATACAAGCCGGGTGCAGCAGATGCGCTTGATCCAATTGTCTCTGTAGATGGCAGCGAGAAGAGCGAAGGTGATATGCACCTTGTCACCGTACGGGGCGGGCAAGCAACGCCATTCCAATATGTGATGGCTAAAATACTGCCATATCATCAAATCGAAAAACTTGAAGATGTTATACCGGAGGGTGTTTCCGAGGAAGAATACACACAAGCACAGCTGATGCAGATGGAGAGCTCTCAAGAAGCTTCTACCGTCGTTGCCTATGAGGCAGCGGGTGCAGAACTGCAAATCGATTACAAAGGCGTATATGTTGTGTCTGTCGTTAATGATTTGCCAGCTGATGGCCAGCTCAAGCAAGGTGACCACATCACGGCTGTAGACGACCAGCAAGTGAAAGAAGCAACAGATCTGACTAGTTATGTCACGTCCAAACGTGTGGGTGATACTATTACCTTGAAAATTGAACGAGATGACAAACAGCTGGAGAAGAAATTAAAGCTCCAAGCACTGCCGGATACCCAAATACCTGGTATTGGGATTACGCTCGTAACCGATCGTGATGTCACAGAAGATCCTGAAGTGACCTTCTCAAGCGGACAAATCGGCGGACCAAGTGCGGGACTTATGTTCAGCTTGGAAATTTACGATCAGCTGGAAAAGGAAGATATGACGAAGGGCCTTCAGATTTGCGGAACCGGTGAAGTAGATTATGAAGGAAACGTCGGCCGTATAGGCGGAATTGACAAGAAGGTTGTAGCTGCGGATAAAGAAGGCTGCGACGTCTTCTTTGCTCCAAATGAACAAGGTGCTGAGGATTCAAATTATCAGGTTGCAAAACAAACAGCAGAAGATATCGATACAGATATGAAAGTTGTACCAGTCAATACCTTTGATGATGCTAAAAAATACTTAGAAGAAATGCCTGCAAAATAATAAAAAGGATGCATCGATTTGATGCATCCTTTTACTATGCGAATATAGGCGGAGATATCTCTTGTCTGCGTGAAGCAGCAGCTATTTTAGGAGGTAAAATACTGTAATATGCATCTGCAGCTTGCAATTCTAAATCAGCAACTGGATGCATGCCGTCCTTCAATTGAGTATAAAGCGGAACCCCAAGCAGCTTTTTTCTTGAAGAGAGAAATGCCTGTCCAGTTTTAGTCATGCCGAGAATACGGATATACGGGTATGCTGCTTCATCAAGATGTTCGTTGATTATGTGCTTTTGTGTATTAGATAATATGTGAACACAAACGCGCTGGAGCCGTGTCCATGTATAGCGCTTCGTTTTAAGTAAAGATAAAAACTGCTGAAAATCCAATGACTGGTGAATATATTTCTTAAAGCGGTATTCCAATCCTTCATCCATTCCGTGGATTTGACGTAAGGTTTCAGCAGGTCTAGTTAAGATAAGATAGCGTAACAGTGGGAAATAGGCTTCCCAGCTGTGAAGTTCTTTAGTTTCCAATAATTCAAACGTCTTTATTGGCACTGCTGCTTTCACTTCTTGTGTCTTCTCATCCTGCCAAGCAGAGCGAATTGACGTGGCACTTGCAATCGGGCCGGTAATCGACTGTTCATGATAATCTGCTTGTATACGGCGGATTGTATCGACCTGCATTGGTGTGTTAAGCGCATTTGCGGCCTGAAGATATGCAAATCCTAATATATTATTAGGGCTGCTAAGATCGAGTGTAGAGCTGATTCCGGCTAATTCATACGCTGTACGATTCGCTTCCGGGTAGGATAGGCCTTTATCTAGCTCCTGTTTCAGAATACTCTCAAATACTGCCTGATTTTTAATCCGTTCCTTTTGTGCTTGATGGAAAGGTTCGATACTTCCGTTTTCAGAACCAAAAACAAGGTGGTCTACTTTCAGTGCATCAAGGATAGAAACAGCTCCCTTTGCAAACAAATCAGCGTGCTGTACTGCATAAAGGAAGGGCAATTCGACAACCAGATCAACACCGGCAGAAAGTGCCGCTCTTGTACGACTGAACTTATCCAAAATGGCCGGTTCACCTCGCTGTGTGAAATTTCCGCTCATTACAGCAATCGTACAATCGCTGCCGGTTAATTTTTGTGCCTGCTGTATATGATAAACATGACCGTTATGTAAAGGGTTGTATTCAACGATGAGACCATTTGCTTTCATAATGAAGACTCCTTTCTGTATTTTAGGTCTGTCACGGGCTTACTCGTTAGCACCAGTTTAAACGGTTTCTTCCGCTTTTCGTGTGTTGTCTAGCTCCAGAAACCAGAAACTGCGCTGTAAGCAATTGATCCCTGCGTGGGAAGAACACCCACTCCGGGCTCCCTTACTTACCGCTTCGTTTCTAAACGGTTTCTTCCGCTTTTCTTTGTTGTGATCCAGCTCTGAAAACCAGAAACTGCGCTGTAAGCAATAAATCCCTGCGTGGGGAGAACACCCACTCCGGGCTTTCTTACTTACCACTCCGTTTCTAAACGGTTTTCTCTGCTTTTCTTTGTTGTCTAGCTTCGAAAACCAGAAACTGCGGTATAGGCGATAAATCCCTGCGAATGGGAAGTTCACCCACTCTCCGGGCTTTCTCACCTATCCCTTCGTTTCTAAACGGTTTTCTCCGCTTTTCGAACGTGTTATAATAGAAATAATGTTCTTTACTAAGAATATAGGCTAATTATTGCCATGGTGTAAAGAAAATATATTGACAAAGCTTCTGTTTTTTTTTACAATTACTTTTGTTGCCATGAGGTGAATTAACGTGAAAATTCCGGTTCAAAAGCTTAAAGCTAAAGGTCTTGAACCTTTCGAATTTACAGAGCAAGTGGATGTGTCAGACATCCAGGGCAAAAATGATATTCGTCGGATTGATCCGGTGAAGGTCAGCGGTCAGGCGACTTCGTATGGAAACGATATAACTGTCAAGTTCGCAATAGATGGTAAGATGATTCTTCCGTGTGCGCGTACACTGGTAGATGTACCGTATGAATTCCATATTGAAACGACTGAACTGTTTACTTTGTCTCCATATGCAAGCGCGGATGACGAGTCAGAGATTCATCCTATTGAGGGAGAACTGCTTGACTTGAAACCGTATATAGAGGAAAATATCCTATTGGATGTTCCTTTCCGTGTTTTCTCCGACGATCCGCAGGCATTGGATAATGCCGCGAAAGAAGGAGAAGGCTGGCAGCTTGCCAGTGAGAAAGCACAGCAGGACAAGATCGACCCGAGGCTCGAGAAACTGCAAGCTCTCTTGAAAAAGGACGACGAATAAGCATTGTAACGATTGAAGGAGGTGTAGGACCGTGGCAGTACCTAAAAGAAGAACTTCTAAAAAAGTAAAAAACCAACGCCGTACACACAAAAAATTGCATGTACCTGGAATGGTAGAATGCTCTAACTGTGGAGAACTTGCAAAACCACACCACGTTTGCAGATCTTGCGGACATTACGATGGAAAAGCAGTGGTTGAAGCGTAAGAAAGAAAGACGACATCTGTCGGCAATATTGCCGATAGATGTTTTTTTTATATTCTATCGTCCGTTTTCTAGTCTAGCATTTTTCCCTCTCGCATACATTGATAGCAGAATAGAAGAGGGGGGAAGCGTTTTGAAGAGTACGAGACAAGATGCATGGTCGGATAAAGAGGATGTAATGCTTGCAAATACTGTACTGGATTTTATTCAGGAAGGGAAGACGCAGCTGGATGCCTTCCGGGATGTCGCGGTAAAGCTTAACCGTACAGCAGCGGCTTGTGGGTTCCGTTGGAATGCGTCGCTCCGGCAATATTATCAAACGGATATCGAAATTGCGAAACAACAGCGGAAACAGCAGGTTCCAGTGTCAGATAAAGAAACTGCTCCGGTGAAGGAAGATAAAGAGTCCATCAGTTTAGAAGCAGCAATTGATCTGCTTGAGAAAGTAAAACTTAATTTTCAAGTGCCGAGAAAAGAACCGCAGGAAGAACTTCGGACACTTAAAGAAGAAAATGCAAAGCTGAAGGATCAAATTAAACGGTACCAGGACGCGTGCATAGAAATGGAGAAACTATGCCGTTGGGTAATTGAGGAAGCTGAGACCAAATAAAAAAAGCCCAAATGGGCTTTTTATTTTGTTGGCTGCCAGGTCATAACGGACAAGCCATCTTCTTTTTTGCTGCTGTCCTTGAAATTAAGTCTGTTCCAGAAAGCTTCCGAATTTACCCTTGCTTTTGTGCGAACTGGTTTGGCGAAGGACTGCACAAATTCAACAAGAGATGAACCAAGTTTATTTCCTTGGTATGATGGCAGCACTTCCAATTTGGAGATTTCCACATATCCCTTTGGCGGATAAAACGTATTGTCACGTTGTTCGTTCACGAAGGTAAGCGCCATTCTCGCTGCAAGCTCTTTATCCATGTAGATTCCGTAGAAAAGCGTATCGTCGTCGCTTTCAATGAGACTGAGTTGGAACTCATCCAACATAGAAAGCTCTGCGTTCCCCTGTGCAGCAAAGCGTTCGAAATCCTCAGCAGTTTTATAATTCACCGGCAATTTTTCCACTTTAGCAAATGTCATACAGATTCCCCTCTCCGTATTAAAAAATTTCACTGTGTGCCTTATGTTTTCAATATATATGAAAACGTTTACAAATTCAAGCGTTATATTTCTTATATCCATACTGTCAGTTCTTTTGCTAAAATAAACAATTAGGTATAGAACGAATGGGGGAACGGACATGAAAATCAATGTGATCGGCGGAGGAGCGATCGGGTTACTTGCAGCCGCCAAACTCGGCAGGTTTCATGATGTGCGGCTTTTGACAAGAACGCGAGAACAGTCCGATGAGATTACAGTGAAAGGTCTTCATCTCGGGGATGAAGTGATAACGGTGGAGGCGTTGCCTGCTGCTGATTGGCAGGATTTGGGGCAACCGGATGTATGGATTGTCTGTGTGAAGCAATATGATTTGCAGGCAATTTGGGAAAAGTTGAAGCTGCATGCTAATGCTGCTGTAGTTTTCCTTCAAAACGGTATGAATCATACGGACTTTTTGCAGGAAGAAGATTTTAATTATCCAATCATCGTCGGGTCTGTCGAACATGGAGCTTTAAGGATAAATTCTCATACCGTAGAGCATACGGGAGAAGCAGCAATTCGCCTGGCGGATCTGAGTGACCATTACGCTAAAGTACTTGTGAATCAGCTGAATAAACCAGATTTCCCAATCTTATTTGAGCAGAATTGGCATATGATGTTAGGCACAAAACTGATTGCCAATGCTGTTATCAATCCGTTGACTGCAATTTATCGGGTGAAGAATGGTGAACTGCTGGAACATCCTGCCTTTGAAAGAATAGCAAAGGTATTATGCAAAGAAGCAGCAGATGCGCTAGGTTTAGAGGGAGTGCAGCAATGGGCAAATGTTCGCCGAATCATAAATGCTACGAAAGCTAATCTGTCCTCCATGCACAGAGATATACAAGCTGGAAGACAGACAGAGATCGAATCTATATCTGGATACGTCAGGGATCATGCAAAACAAGCCGTTCCTTATACGGATTTTGTGTACTATAGTATACTTGGACTTACGAAACAGCAGGAGAGGACTTATCTATGACCCACTTATTCGCTTACCTTTTAGCGGCAGCAATCACTGTACCGCCGCTTGCTACTTGGATTTATTATTTGATAGCCAGACGGATCATCCATAAAAGACGGAATGCTTTTCTCCATAGCGTGCAAACTACTGCCGTATTCTATATCTTTTCTGTTATGATTATGTTGCAAATCATTTTACAGCATACAGTGATCGGTTATATGATAGGATTCCTTGCGGTATTGTTCATTCTGGTGGTGCTTATGCATTATAAGTATCGCGGTGAGATCGTCTTTAAGCATGTGTGGCGCATCTTCCTGCGCATCTGCTTCCTCTTGTTCGGTCCGCTTTACCTCCTGCTGCTTGTCGCAGGTGTTATCGTTACATTTATTAGACAGTAATACATATCAGACGTTATATAAAGGAGTACTTAATATGGTAATACAACCAATGAGACTGGAAAGTCCGAACAAATTGGTGACCGATTATCGGGCAGAGCTTCCTTCTATTATGGGGAAATTCGATTTTTCTCCATTTCGCCAAGAAAGCTATGCGACTAGACTGGAGGAGCTTGAAGCTCGTAAATTCCCGAGAGAGGCGCTAGTTGAACTTCTTCACAAATGTAATAGAGATTGGGGAGCAGATCAAGCTACGATCCATAATATCGATAAATTAGGTGATTCTAAAACAGTGGCTGTTGTCGGTGGTCAGCAGGCAGGCCTTTTCACAGGTCCTTTATTGACATTGCATAAGATTACCTCCATCATTTCCCTTGCTTCCGAGCAAAGTAAAAAACTGGGCACAACTGTCATACCAGTTTTCTGGATAGCAGGCGAGGATCATGATGTCGACGAGATTAATCATATCTTCCTTCCAAATCGCAACAAGTTGAAGAAATACAAGTGGAAACAGCATTTGGCTGAAAAGATAGCAGCTTCTGATGTCGTGCTAGACAACGGATTGATGCACGATTTCTTACAGGAAGTAATAGCTGCCCTGCCAGAGACAGCTTACACAAAGGATATTCACTCCACGGTCAGTAATATAATGGACCAATCGGAGACCTTCGTCGATTTCTTCGCGAAATTTATACATTTTCTATATAAAAATACAGGTTTGGTTCTTTTGGATTCCGGTGATCCGGAACTGCGGCAAATAGAGCGCCCATTTTTCCGAGAGTTGATCAGCAAGCAACAGGAGATAAGCCAAGGCGTTTATGGAGCGTCTCAGGAACTTCAGCAGATGGGCTACGCCGATGTGTTAGGTGCAGAAACAGAAGATGCTAACCTGTTCTGTTATATTGATGGTGAAAGAACACTGCTTATACGCGACAGCGAAGGCAAGTGGCGAGGTAAAGCTAATGAGGCAGTCTTTACGGAAGAAGAGTTATTGCTGATAGCGGAAACGGCACCGGAAAGACTCAGCAACAATGTTGTCACGCGCCCGCTTATGCAGGATTATCTCATGCCGGTGCTTGCTTTTATTGCCGGGCCTGGAGAAATCGCTTATTGGGCGAATCTGAAACCAGGCTTCCAGGCGGTTGGTTTTAACATGCCGCCTGTCATGCCGCGCTTGTCCTTCACAATGCTGGACAGCAAGACAGAGAAGTTGCTCGGTCGTTACCGTCTTAGTCCTGAAAAAGCTATTGCTACCGGCGTTGAAACAGAAAAGATTCATTATCTTGCTGCTCAGCAGCAACCTCCAATTGCTGTTGTTTCCGAACAAGTGAAGCGGGCCATGGCTGATTTGCACGCCCCATTGCGGCATAGTGCCGCATCTATAGCAGATGATCTCGGAAGCTTAGCAGAAAAGAATCTTCGTCATTTAGAGGAGGATATTGATTTTCTGGTCAAGCGAATGGAAGCTAGAATAAAAGAACAGCATGGTGTGGCATTATCCCACTTTGACCATATCCAATGTACGCTTCACCCAGAAAATGGGCTGCAGGAGCGGACGTGGAGTATATTTTCAATATGGAATACGCATGGAGTGGAGATTTGGCACGAATTAGCGCAGAAAAGCTATGATTTCACGACTCCCCACCATATCGTAACGTTATAATGAAACAGAAAGCGTGTCTGGTCGACGACCATGCACGTTTTTTTGTGCACAAAACTCCGAAAAAGCGCTAGGTAAGGGAGAAAATGCTATTAAAAAGTGTGAATATTGAGGTGGTGAAATGTGGGGCGATGTGGTACTATGAAAATGGAAAGTGGGGGCGGAGTCTATGTTCATGGGGGAATTTCAGCATACGGTCGATACAAAAGGACGTATTATCGTACCTGCCAAGTTCCGAGAAGACTTGGGGGAACGTTTTGTACTGACCCGTGGATTGGACCAATGTCTGTTTGGATACCCTATGGAGGAATGGAGACTCCTAGAAGAAAAACTAAAAAAGCTGCCATTGACCAAGAAGGATGCCCGTGCATTCACTCGCTTCTTCTTTTCAGGAGCAGTCGAATGTGAGCTTGATAAGCAAGGGAGAATCAATATCCCTGCACCGCTCCGGAAATATGCGAAGCTGGAAAAAGACGTTGCCATTATTGGTGTGTCTGGCCGGATCGAATTCTGGGCGGAGAGCGAATGGAATTCCTATTTTGATGAATCTGAGGAATCTTTTGCTGAAATCGCTGAAAATATGCTTGACTTCGATATTTGATGGCAGTCGAAAGGATGTAAGAGCTTGTTTGAACATTATAGTGTGCTGAACAGAGAGACGATTGAAGGACTCGCTGTGAAGCCAGAAGGTACATATGTGGATTGCACCCTAGGTGGAGGCGGTCACTCCGAAGTGATTTTGAAGCAGTTATCTGATAAAGGTAAACTGTATGCGTTTGATCAGGACAAGCAAGCGATCGAGGCCACAGCGGCAAGACTCGCGGAGTATGGCGATCGAATCGAATACATCCAGGCAAATTTCCGAGATCTGAAAAGCGAATTAGAGGAAAGAGGCGTCACGGAAGTCGATGGAGTTGTATTCGACCTTGGTGTATCCTCACCGCAGCTCGATCAGGCAGAACGAGGATTCAGCTATCAGCACGATGCGCCGCTTGATATGCGCATGAACCAGCACCAGGCGCTTTCTGCCTACGAGGTGGTTAATACGTGGTCTTACGAGCAGCTTGTACGGATTTTCTTCCAATATGGAGAAGAGAATTTTTCCAAGCAAGTTGCAAGAAAAATAGAGAAAAGACGAGAAATGAAACCGATTGAAACAACATTTGAACTTGTGGAAGTGATCAAGGAAGCTATTCCTGCACCAGCAAGAAGAAAAGGCGGCCATCCGGCCAAACGAATTTTTCAGGCAATCCGGATTGCGGTGAATGATGAATTACAAGCTTTCCGGGACGCGCTGCAGCAAACAGCAGAGATAGTTGCAGTCGGAGGCAGAGTTTCAGTTATTACCTTCCACTCGCTGGAAGACAGAATGTGTAAGCAGGCATTCAAATCATGGAGCACACCGCTGCCTGTCCCGCGCAATATCCCAATTTTGCCGGAGGATAGTAAGGCACCGTTTGCTCTTATTACGAGAAAGCCAATATTGGCAAGTGAAGAGGAACTGGAAGACAATAGAAGATCCCGTTCCGCAAAACTCCGCGTAGCAGAGAAAATAAAACCGTGGAGTCCTAAATTCGAATTCTAATACAGGGGAGGAATAAGCTTGAGCGCAGAACGTGCAAGAAGCTGGCAGCAGAGCAGTCCGGCACAAAGACCGCAGCAGCAGCCTAAACGACAGGTAAAAGTAAAAGTTAATAAGAAAACATGGATTACGCCGGGAGAAAAGGTTTTATATGCCGTTTTCAGCTTAGTTATCTTGGCTGCAGCAGCTTATTTCGTCACCTTCGCAGCTTCCACTTATAACGTCAACCGTGACTTGGAAGCACTGGATTCCGAAATCAGCCACCAACAGGTTGCGAATAAAGATCTGACTTATGAAGTGAAAGAATTAAGCAAACCAGAGCGCATCATCGATATTGCGCGTGATGCAGGTTTGAAGGTACAAAGCGCTAAAGTAAAAGAAGCAAACAAAGTCTCTGAATAAGAAAGGTACTGTCAATATGAAAAAGAACAAGACGACACAAAGAATGGCGATGTTTCTGTTATCTGCCTTTGCCTTGCTCTTTCTTGTCTTAGCTGGACGTTTCTTGTTCATCCAGGCATCCGGTGAAGTCGCCGGGGTCAATTTAAAAGAATTCGCGGAAAGTAAGCGGACCGACTCGTACACGCTCGAAGCGACGAGAGGGAAGATACTGGATCGCAATGGAATGGAGTTGGCGTATGATCAGCCAACTTATTCTATTTATGCGATTGTTAGTGAAAAGTACTCCGCGGATAAGGACCATCCGATCCATGTGACGGAAGTGGATAAGACAGCGGAAGAAATAGCGGATATCATTGACGCTGATCCAGCCGACTTAAAGGAACGTTTGCAAAAAGGTATCGATAAAGGTCTATGGCAAGTGGAGTTCGGCTCAGCAGGAAGCGGATTATCCCAAGATCAGAAGAAAAAGATCGAAGCACTTGAGTTGCCTGGTATCCAGTTCACAGAAGAGGCCAAGCGTTTTTATCCAAATGGTACTTTCGCTTCTCAAGTGATCGGGCTAGCGCAGCGACAAGATGGTGTAATTTCGGGTCTGACAGGTATTGAACAGCAGTTGAACGATCAGCTTGCCGGCGAAAACGGGAATATATCCTACGAACGTGACGGTTACGGATTTAAGCTATTGAATCCAAATGAAGAAGTATCTGCAGCGCACGATGGTGACAATGTCTATCTAACGATTGATCAGAAGATCCAGACGCTATTGGAAGATACGCTCACACAAGTAGATGAGAAGTATAATCCGAAAAAAGTCAGTGCGATTGTCATGAACCCGAAAACTGGAGAGATTGTTGCTATGAGTAACCGGCCAAGCTACGATCCAAATGATCCGGAAAATGTAGAAAACTGGTATAATGATGCCATTTCCAATCCAATGGAACCGGGATCGACTATGAAGATGTTCACAGTCGCGTCTGCTATTGAAGAAGGAAAATGGAATCCAGATGAAATGTATAAGTCAGGTTCGTTTAAGGTTGATAAGGATACTGATATACATGATTATAACCAGAGCTGGGGAACAATAAGCTATTTGGAAGGGATCCAGCGCTCTTCTAACGTAGCCGTTGCCAATCTTGTTGCAAATAAAATGGGCGAGGATACTTTCCTCGACTACTTAAAAGCATTCCATTTCGATCGTAAAACAGGTGTTGATTTACCAGGTGAAATAGCAGGTACAATTTTGTATAACTATCAAGCAGAGAAAATCAGTACATCTTTTGGGCAAGGAACAACAGCAACTCCAATTCAGATGGTTACCGCCGCAAGTGCTATTGCCAATGACGGTAAAATGGTGACACCGCATATCATTGATAAAATTGTTGATCCTGATACGAAAAAGACAGTTGAACAGAAAAAGACCGAAGTACAAGCTGAGCCAATTTCGAAAGAAACAGCTGATGAGACTTTGAAGATTCTTGAATCAGTCGTAACATCTAAGCATGGTACAGGTAAACCGTATAAATTGGATGATTATAGTGTAGCAGGGAAGACAGGTACAGCCCAGATTCCAAATTCGGAAACCGGCAAGTATATGACGGGGAAAGAGAACTATCTATTCTCCTTCCTCGGCATGGCACCTGCTGACGATCCAGAATTAATCATGTATGTTTCTGTGCAGCAGCCTGAATTGAGTGCGACAGAGACAGGCAGCGAACCTGTTTCCTTCATCTTCAAAAATGTAATGGAAAACGCGCTGCATTACATGGATATCAGTCCGGACCAGGCCGACGATAAAAATGAAGTCTCTGAAAAACGAGTACCTGATATTGAAGGTATGTCTGTTAACGCAACAAAGAAAGCCCTAGAAGATACTGGCATGGACGTAGTGGTTGTCGGTGAGGGTAATAAAGTTGCTACAACGAGTGTTGAAAGCGGCCAAACCATTCTTGAGGGTGAACGCGCCATCATTGTCACGGATGAACCAACGATGCCTAATATTAAAGGCTGGTCCATGCGTGAAGTGCTTGAGTTGGGAGAACTGCTCGAGCTGGATGTTGAAACAATCAACAGTGGCTATGCTAAAACACAAAGTATCAAAAAAGGAACGAAACTGAATAAGAACGACTATCTTGCTGTCGAATTCTCGACATAAGAAAACAGGACAGTGGTCTATCCGCTTGCCAAGCGTCATAACATGGATACAAGCCTACCTTTGTATACGAGGGAGAGATTTGTTTGAAGAGAGTATCCAATGTTACGATGCGCAAGCGGTTGGTCACTGTTTTTGTTTTGGCTTTTATCGTGTTCCTAGTTATCGGAATCCGATTAGCATACGTCCAGTTTGTCTTAGGTAAGGACTTGGTGGACAAGGCTGAGGATTCCTGGAGCAGAAATATCACGTTTGAACCCGAAAGAGGGAAAATACTCGACCGTAATGGGGATGTGCTGGCAGAGAACGTGTCTGCACCAACTGTCATGGTCGTACCACGTCAGATCAAAGATCCTGATAATACAGCAGAGAAGCTAGCGGAAATTCTTGGGATGGAAAAGGACAAGGCATTACAGCATGTTACGAAGAAAGCATCCATTGAGAGGATTCATCCTGAAGGAAGAAAAATTTCCGAGGAGCAGGCAGAAGCAATTCAGGCGCTGAACATGGAAGGTGTCTATATTGCCAAAGATTCGAAACGGCATTATCCAAATGGGGATTATCTGTCTCATGTACTAGGCTTCAGTGGTATAGACAACCAGGGATTAATGGGTCTGGAGGCATACTATGATGAAGAACTGAGTGGAGAATCAGGCAGTCTGTCGTTTTTCTCTGATGCAAAAGGACATCGTTTGGAAGATATGGCTGATGTCTATTCGCCACCGACGGATGGTCTGGACCTTCAGCTGACGATCGATTCTGATATTCAGACAATTATTGAGCGGGAACTGGATAATGCAGAAGCAAAATACAATCCGGACGGTGCGATAGCATTGGCAGTAGATCCAGATTCAGGTGAAATTCTGGGAATGTCCTCAAGACCGTCATTTGAACCGGAAAATTATAACGAAGCCGATCCTGATACGTATAACCGGAATCTGCCGATTTGGAGTTCCTATGAGCCAGGTAGTACTTTCAAGATCATTACACTTGCGGCCGCATTGGAAGAGAAGGTAGTGGACCTTGAGAATGATCATTTTCATGATAGCGGTGCAATAAAAGTGGACGGTGCCACATTGCATTGCTGGAAACGCGGCGGACATGGTGATCAAACATATTTAGAAGTTGTACAGAATTCTTGTAACCCGGGATTTGTGTCACTAGGACAGAAACTCGGAACGGATCGCCTATTCTCATATATTAAAGATTTTGGATTCGGTGAGAAAACTGGTATCGACTTGCAAGGGGAAGGAAAAGGTATTCTTTTCGATCCCACAAAGATCGGACAGGTGGAGACAGCTACCACCGCTTTCGGACAAGGTGTTTCCGTGACACCGATTCAGCAAGTAATGGGTGTATCAGCTGCCATCAACGGAGGATACTTGTATCAGCCTCATATCGCAAAGTCGTGGAAGGATCCAGTTACCGGTGACGCGGAGACAGCCACCGAGACAGTCATGAAACGACGGGTAGTGTCAGAGGATACATCAAAACAAGTACGTTATGCATTAGAAAACGTTGTAGCAAAAGGTACAGGTCGAGGGGCCTTTCGAGAAGGATTTCGAATTGGCGGTAAAACGGGAACAGCCCAAAAAGTAGGGGCTAACGGAACGTATATGGACAATAACTATATTCTTTCCTTTGTGGGATTTGCACCTGCAAATGACCCGGAAATCGTTGTATATGTTGCAATTGATAATCCGAAAAATACGATTCAGTTTGGTGGTAAAGTTGTGGCACCGATCGTAGGTACTATTCTTGAGGACAGTCTTCGTTCGATGGGAGTAGAACCGCAGAAGGACGGTTTAGAGAAATCATACAGCTGGCCGGAAGAGCCGCCGGCAGAAGCACCTGATTTCGTCGGTATGAAAAAGAGAGAACTGACGGAATATTATACTACTCTGAATCTGGAATTGAGCGGAAAAGGTGAGTATATTATCGATCAAGAACCAAAAGTTGGAACAAAGATGAAGGCAGGATCGACTATCCGGCTGTATTTATCTGAAAACCCGCCTGAATAAATCGGATGAACCATTCCTGCGGACATAAATTCTGGTATAATGGGGAAAGGTTTTTACGCCTCAATCAATCAAAATAATATTACTTTGCATTTTGTAAGGATAAATGAAGGACGTGGCAACTTTGAAACTAGCAGTACTTTTATCCGCACTGCCTTTCTATGAACAGCAGGCGGATCATGAACAAATCAACATTACCGGATTAACTATCGATTCCCGGGAAATTAAATCTGGCAATCTATTCATATGCATAGACGGAGCCGTCGTCGACGGACATACGTTTGCCAGACAGGCCGAGGAGCAAGGAGCGGCAGCTATTTTAGCAGAACGTCCGCTAGATGTATCCATTCCAGTCATTCTAGTAAAAGACACACTTCGCGCTTTAGCTCCATTAGCAAATGCTTTTTATGCTCACCCATCAAAAGAGATGCGGGTTATCGGTATCACTGGTACCAATGGCAAGACGAGCATGACATATTTGCTGGAAAGTATATTCCGTGCTAACGAGGAAGCTACTGGCGTTATTGGTACGATTCAGATGAAAATCAAGGACGAGACGTTTCCGGTGAAAAATACGACACCGGATGCGTTGTTCCTGCAAAAAGGGTTCCGGAAAATGGTCGATGAAGGAGTCGATACGGCTGTCATTGAAGTATCTTCTCACGCTTTGGACATGGGAAGAGCGCATGGCACCGATTTTGATATTGCTGTATTCACGAATCTCTCACAGGATCATCTTGATTATCATGAAAGCTTTGAGGATTATTTCCATGCAAAAAGTCTTTTATTCTCTCAGTTAGGTAATACCTTTGACCCAGAGCATTCGAAATACGCTGTGATCAATTCAGATGATCGCTATGCAGAGGCATTGACTAAATCAACTGCACAGCCAATTTGCACATATGGGATTGATAAGGAAGCTGACATTATGGCCAAGGATATTCAGCTGGCATCTAATGGTACGACTTTCTTACTTCAAACGCCAAAGGGTGAAGCAAAAATCACGAGTAAGCTAATGGGTAAATTTAATGTTTACAATATGCTTGCTGCCGTAGGTGCGGCTCTATGCAGCGGTATTCCGTTTGAGACCATCTGCAGTACATTGCAAGAGACGACTGGCGTAGCGGGTCGGTTTGAGCCTGTTATGGCTGGACAGTCATTTGGTGTGATTGTCGACTATGCACATACACCAGATTCGTTGGAGAATGTCCTTACTACGATAAAATCATTCGTGAAGGGCAATATAATAACTGTAGTAGGCTGCGGCGGTGACCGTGATAAAACAAAACGTCCGCTTATGGCAGGAAAAGCTGTCCAATATTCGGATACTTCTATCTTCACTGCAGATAATCCGCGTTCTGAGGATCCGCAAGATATTCTTGATGATATGGTCCGAGGATTAGAATCAGATCAGTATGTAATTGTCCCAGACCGAGCGGAAGCAATTCAGCGTGCCATCGAGCTTGCCGGAGATGATGATATCGTGTTAATAGCGGGTAAAGGGCATGAGACATATCAAATCGTTGGAAATCAAGTTCTTGATTTCGATGATCGTCTTGTTGCAGCAGAAGCCATCAAAAGAGCGGGATTAGGAGAATGACCATGTTATTTTCAAGTGATTTCCTATATGGTGTATTCCCAGATGCAACGAAGCAGCAGGAATTTACCATTGCAGAAGTGAATACCGATAGCAGAAAAGAAGCGCCAGATAGCTTATTTGTCCCAATAAGGGGAGAACGCTTCGATGCACATGGTTTTATTGAACAGGCAGTATCACAGGGGGCAGTTGCATCCTTATGGGACAGATCATTACCGATTCCGGAAGTTGCTTCTAGTATCGTGCTGTTCTTGGTTGATGATACGCTTGAAGCATTACAAAAACTAGCTAAAGCGCATCGAGAAGCTATTGATCCGATTGTAGTTGGCATCACCGGTTCGAACGGTAAAACGACTACAAAAGATATAGTTACTAGCGTTTTAAAAGAGAAATATGAAGTGCTGGCGACCAAAGGCAACCTTAACAATCATATCGGTTTGCCGCTCACTGTCTTATCTATGCAGTCTTCCTGTGAAGTGCTTGTTTTAGAAATGGGTATGAGCAACTTTGGTGAAATCGAGCTATTGTCGCATATTGCGCAGCCGGATTATGCAATCATTACAAATATCGGGGAATCGCATATCGAATTCCTTGGATCAAGAGAAGGCATTGCTAAGGCAAAAAGTGAGATTACAGCCGGCTTAGCTGAAGATGGTGTGTTGATTATTGATGGAGATGAGCCACTGCTTGCGTTCCATCACGATAATGAGACAACGATCACGTGCGGCTTTGAAGAACATAATAAACAGCAGCTCAAGATTGAGCAGACACTTGATGCAGCAACTGCATTTACAGTGAACGGTGAAAATTACACATTTTCTTTGCTTGGTGCGCATAATGTACGGAATGCAGGCTATGCAATCGTTCTTGGAAAAGAGTTGGGTGTCAGTCAGCAGCTAATCCAGCATGCTTTGCATACTCCGTCAATGACTGGAATGCGTATGGAACAGCTTACCGGGAAGAATGGAAGTAAAATCATTAATGATGCATATAACGCTTCTCCAACATCGATGAAAGCAGCCATTGGAACAGTACAGGGACTGCCTTTTGCTAAACGTATTCTCGTGCTTGGTGATATCTATGAAATAGGGGCAGAATCCAAACGCTATCACCGGGACATTGCAGAAGCTATCACCACAGATACTACGCATGTATTTACGGTGGGTGAGGATGCAGATGAAATTACTGATGCATTGAAAGATACACCAATTACAGCCATTCACTTCCGCGATAAGGATTCCTTAGCTGTGGCAGTGCTGCCATTGCTTGAGCAGGATACAATCGTTCTGTTGAAAGCATCTCGCGGCATGAAGCTGGAATCGATACTTGACACAATCGCTGTTATGGAAGAGAATTAATAGCTGGTAATCAGAAACATGGCGCCACTGGCGCCAGTAATACACTGGACGGGTGCTTTTTAAAGGAGGAAAACATCAATGAACGTGGCACTATTACTTGTGACAATTGCAGTAGCATTCATCGTCACCGTCCTTATTTCTCCAATAATCATACCATTTCTACGCAGGTTGAAATTCGGTCAGAGTATTCGTGAGGAAGGACCAAAATCCCATATGAAAAAGTCGGGTACACCGACAATGGGCGGCGTGATGATCATGATCAGCATTGTCGTATCTACATGGATAATGCATGCAATAGGCAATATCCATATTAGCTTGGAAACGTGGCTGCTATTATTCGTATTAATCGGATACGGTTTGCTAGGATTCCTGGATGACTACATCAAAGTAGCAATGAAACGTAACCTTGGATTAACCTCCAAGCAAAAAATGATCGGCCAAATCATAATTGCGATCGTTTTTTATGCACTGCTTCGATACAATGATTTCGGTACGTACATACAGATTCCGGGAACATCGATTCAGTGGGACCTCGGATGGGGCTATTTCTTCTTGATTCTTGTTATGCTTGTCGGGGCATCCAATGCTGTCAATTTGACAGATGGACTGGACGGCCTCTTGGCAGGAACAGCTGCGATTGCATTCGGAGCTTTCGCTGTAGTAGCGTACTATGACGTACAGCAAACACAAATTACTGTGTTCTCATTAGCGGTAGTCGGAGCTTTGCTAGGGTTCCTTGTATTCAACGCGCACCCTGCGAAGGTATTTATGGGAGACACAGGATCACTAGGACTTGGCGGCGCAATTGCAGCGGTAGCCATCCTAACTAAAATGGAGATTCTGCTGATTGTCATCGGTGGTGTTTTCGTTATCGAGACACTTTCAGTAATGATTCAGGTTATTTCTTTCAAAACAACTGGAAAACGGGTATTCAAGATGAGCCCGCTTCACCATCACTATGAACTGTCCGGTTGGTCTGAATGGCGTGTTGTAACGACATTCTGGGCTGTAGGACTGTTATTCGCTGTCATCGGTGTATACATGAAGGTGGGATTATGATGAGTGATTTTGAAACCAAATTCCCATATCAAAACGTGCTTGTACTAGGTTTGGCTAAAAGTGGATTCGCTGCTGCCAGCACATTGCTTGCCCATGGACGCAATGTCCGGGTAAGTGATTTGAATGCATCGAATCAGGAAGAATTGGTCCAAATTCTAGAGCAAAAAGGTGCTCAAGTGAAGCTTGGCGTGCAAGAAGTAGAACTTCTGGAAGGTATTGATGTTTTGATCAAGAACCCAGGAATTCGTTATGAGAATGTTATCGTACAAACTGCAATGGAAAGAAATATTCCAGTTCTGACGGAAGTGGAACTTGCTGGTTTGCTTCATAAGGGCACTTTGATCGGTATTACTGGATCAAATGGTAAGACTACGACGACAACGCTTGCTTATGAGATGTTAAAAGAAAGTCAGGTAAGTACGTACGTAGCGGGGAACATCGGTACAGCCGCATCCGAAGTTGCCGACAGGACAACAGAAGATGACCGGCTTGTTTTGGAGCTTTCATCTTTCCAGCTCCAAGGTATTGATCAGTTCCGTCCGAATATAAGCGTTATGCTGAACATTTTTGAAGCGCATTTGGATTATCACCATTCTCTTGAAAACTATGAACAAGCGAAAGCGAATATTTTCCGTAAACAAGATGCAGGTGACTATCTTGTTTATAATGCGGAAGATGAGAGACTTCGTGACATAGTTAAAGCAGCAAAAGCAACACTTGTTCCTTTTTCTGGGTCAAGAAAGCTGGAAGATGGTGCATGGTATGATGATACACATGTGTATTTCAAAGATGAACCGATTGCAGCAATGAAAGACATCTTGCTTGTCGGAGGCCACCAGCTGGAGAATATACTGGCTGCCTTAGCTGCTGCTAAGCTGGCCGGAGCAACTAATGAAGGTATTCAGCAAGTATTGAAGACTTTTTCAGGCGTTGAGCATCGGTTACAGTACATCAAGCACATCAATGGCCGTGCATTCTATAATGATTCAAAAGCTACTAATATCTTGGCAACTTCCAAAGCATTATCCTCGTTCGATCAGCCGATTATCCTGCTTGCAGGCGGTTTAGATCGCGGTAATACGTTTGAGACACTTGTTCCGTTCATGGAACATGTGAAAGCATTGATCGTCTTCGGTGAAACAGCTGAAAAATTGCGAGAGACTGCTTATATGGCTGGGATCGAGCTTATCGAACATGCGAAGGATGTCAAAGAGGCAGCTGAAATTGCATATCGCATCTCTGAGAGCGGCGATGTGATTATGCTATCTCCAGCATGTGCAAGCTGGGATCAGTACCGAACATTTGAAGAAAGAGGAGACATGTTTATCGAAGCGGTACATACATTAGAGTAGGGGCTTGTCCTGCTCAGCCGCTTCGCTGCATGCGGACCCCCAATTCCAATCCAAGGAAATGGGGTTTTTCTTTGCGTAAATCTAATCTTCCGAAGACGGACTGGCTATTGCTCTTTTCTATCGGTGGCCTGCTGACAATCGGTATCATCATGGTGTATAGTGCTTCTGCTGTATGGGCGGAATATAAATTTGACGATAGCTTCTTTTTTGCCAAACGGCAGCTATTGTTCGCCGGTGTTGGTTTAGGAGCTATGCTGGTCATTTCCAGATTGCATTATGAGATTTGGCGAAAATATGCGAAGGTTTTACTTTTGATTTGCTTTGTTTTGCTCATTGCCGTATTGATTCCCGGCGTCGGATTGGTCCGCGGTGGTGCGAGAAGCTGGATTGGGGTAGGGGCTTTCAGTATCCAGCCTTCTGAATTTACTAAGCTAGGCTTGATCATCTATTTAGCTGTATATCTTTCGGCCAAGCAGAAATATATAACTTCCTTGAAGCAAGGATTTCTGCCTTCGCTCCTGCTCGTTTTTACAGCTTTCGGTATGATCATGCTCCAGCCGGATCTTGGAACTGGTGTGGTACTTGTACTTACTTGTATGGTGATGATTTTAGTGAGCGGAGCCAGAATCTCACACTTCGTTGGTCTGGGCATTTTAGGACTAGGTGCTTTCGCAGCGCTTATCTTGTCTGCGCCATATCGTATTCAGCGTATTACAGCCTTTCTGGATCCGTGGGAAGACCCTTTAGGGGAAGGATTTCAGATCATACAATCATTATATGCGATCGGTCCTGGCGGATTAATGGGACTGGGCTTAGGCAACAGTCTGCAAAAATTCTTCTACTTGCCAGAGCCACAGACGGATTTCATCTTTGCCATTCTAGCAGAGGAGCTCGGGTTTATCGGCGGCGCAGGTGTTATGCTTCTCTTCCTGCTGTTTCTGTGGCGAGGCATCCAAGTTGCACTACGGGCGCCTGATGGCTTCAGCAGTCTGCTGGCATTAGGTATCACCGGTATGATCGCTATCCAATGCATGATTAATATCAGTGTTGTTATAGGGTTGATTCCAGTTACCGGTATTACGTTGCCGTTTTTAAGCTACGGTGGGTCTTCTCTTACACTTACGCTTAGCTCTGTCGGTATCCTATTGAATGTCAGCAGGTATAGTAAGCTTTGAAAACTTTTGTGGGAGTCGCATTTTTAGATAGGCACCTAAGACGGTATGTAATGAGGCCGTGTTAATATCGTACAGAAGACTATTCTCACATTAGTAGCATGCTAAACACGAAAAAAACATCATATTTAAAATTTTTAGATAATTGTTATTGACTTTTTTATGTAAGGCACGTAATATTGTAGACAATTTCATACAGTTCTTATCAAGAGAAGCCGAGGGACTGGCCCGACGAAGCTTCAGCAACCTCTGACTATGTCAGAAAGGTGCTAAATCCAGCAAGATTAAATTCTTGGAAGATAAGGGTGCGGGCGATTATACCAAGCTCTCTTTTCTTCGGAAAAGAGAGCTTTTTTCGTTTAATCACTTTATTACATAAAAAAGGAGAATGACAAATTGACAGACATAATTATTCTTTCAGGAAGTCCATCCAAAATTCTAGGTCGCAGCTGGCAGCTAACTTTGCCGGAAAACTGGCTGCGGATCAAGGCTTAACCGTTAAGGAAATTAGTGTTACCGATTTTGCGCCTGAGGATTTGATTTTTGCAAGGTTCGACAGTCCTGCAATTGTGGAAGCAGGTAAAGCTGTCAGCAGTGCCAAAGGATTAATCGTTGCTTCTCCTGTATACAAAGCAGCTTATACCGGCGTATTAAAAGCATTACTTGATTTATTGCCTCAGAACGCGTTTAAGAATACACCGGTACTTCCAATCATGACTGGCGGAAGCCCTGCGCATTTGCTAGCGATAGATTATGCGTTAAAACCCCTGATTGCAAATCTAAAGGGAGAGTCTTTGCAGGGAGTGTATTTGTGCGACCATCATATAAATAAGGAGAACCCCGATCAGCCAGTTGCAGACGAAGAAACTGGTGTAAGAATTAAAACGCAAACGAATCAGTTTGTTGAGGCAATACGCCGAAATCATGCTGTCAGCAGTGTAAAGTAAAGGTGGCTAATAAGTAATACAAGTGGTTAAGATATAAATTTGGTTAATTGGGTTTCGTGGGTTGCTAAAGCGGGTAATATAATCAAGCTTTCCAAGAGTCCTGCCTGTGAAATACTTTTAAAACAGATTTATCAGGTATCTGGAACGATTTGAGGGAAGAAACCTCTTGATAGGAGGTTTCTTTTTTCTGTACTATAATTCTCCAGGTTAAGCCCTTGTTAACACATGTACATAACGAGTAACACACTCTGCCTCATCCCATTCTGAGTCCGATCTGTACGTATTTGGATTTGGCAGAGAGAAGATCTGGATATTTTTACCGATATAAAAAACAGGGGTTGACCGACAAAACAAAGCACATTAGTACGAATGTAATGGTAGAATGGGAGAGAAGAATAGCAGAGACAGAATGAAAGAAAAAGAAGTTTTCATTTCTTGACCCATTGAAGAAGGAAATTTGCGGCTTCTTATGTAATTAGGTAAAGAAACCTTTTTAAAAAGCGGATTATTTACAATTTGTTGGTTACTGACTCTTTCCGCTAAATGAATGTGTTATAATTTTATAATTACAATACAAGCAGTTTTTCGACTGTACAGCATAGGAAGAAGAGGAAATGAGCGAAAAAAAGAAAATTGTTTCCATCGAAGACCGTATCCCGAAATTAAAACAAGCGAGAAAGAAAAAAGCGAATAGACGACTTGTATTCTACTTGTCTATTTTCTTCGTACTAATCTTCATCATTGTGTATTTGCAATCGCCATTAAGCAATATTCACCGTCTTGAAGTGGAAGGAAATGAATTTCTGCCTAAAGAAACTATTATTCAAAGCAGCGGACTGACTACTTCAGATAATATGTGGCGAATTGATAAGGACGAAGCAATTAAGCGAATAGAAGAAAATGAAGAAGTAGAAAAGGTATCAATAAGCCGAGGCTTTCCTGCCACTGTCACGATCAAAGTGACGGAGCTTGGGAGAGTAGGGTATTTGCAGCAGGCTGATAGTTATCGCGCGCTGCTTACCAATGGCAGTATTTCTGAGAAGAAATGGGATCAGCCAAACTCGGATGCCCCGACACTCTATGGTTTTTCTGATGATAAGTATCTAAAAGAAATGGCAGAAGAGCTTGGCCAGCTGCCAGCTTCTATAACCGGTCTCATATCTGAGATACATTATAAGCCGACAGAAGACAATCAATTCGTCATTCAATTATTCATGAACGATGGCAGGGAAGTACAAGGAACGATCCGCACCTTCGCCACAAACATGGAGGCGTATCCTAGTATTGCGGCGCAGCTTGACCCAGAAGTCGATGGTGTACTCCATATGGGAGTTGGTACCTATTTCGAGCCTGCCGAGAAGGAAAAAGAAGAAAGCGAACAAGAAGAAGGCCAATAAGCAGAAATTCATGGTATTTTGTCAGTTTATGTAGAATAAACGGGCTATATGCGGTATAGTCGAATCAAATACGAGTATATTAGGCTAAATTCTTACAGAATGTCGCTTTTTAGGCAAAAATTCTCGTGAAATTTGTTATAATTATGCGTGTCTCAATACTAAGGTTAATTTATGAAATGAAAAATGTAAAAACAATGCTGGGCGACATGTCTCTAGGATTAGGAGGTGCCTTACGTGAACAACAGTGAAATTTTAGTCAGCTTAGATGTAGGAACATCAAATATTAAAGTGATTATAGGGGAAGTATTTCAGGATTCCCTTAACATAATCGGTGTCGGTACGGCAAAATCGAAAGGCCTGAAAAAAGGCGCCATCGTCGATATCGATCAAACTGTCCAATCAATTCGTACTGCTGTTGAACAAGCAGAGCGGATGGTCGGCATGCAAATCGAACGTGTAGTCGTCGGTGTTAATGGTAATCAGATTCAACTGCATCCATGTCATGGTGTGGTGGCTGTATCCAGTGAAACCAGAGAGATAGACGATGAGGATATTGCACGTGTACTTGATGCGGCACAGGTTGTGTCCATCCCGCCTGAACGTGAGATAGTCGATGTGGTTCCAAAACAGTTCATCGTAGATGGATTGGACGGTATCAATGACCCTCGTGGCATGATCGGTGTACGATTAGAAATGGAAGGGACAATTATTACTTGTTCCCGCACAGTCTTACATAATCTATTGAAATGCGTAGAAAAAGCCAACTTAGAAGTGATGGATATATGTCTGCAGCCATTGGCTGCAGGGGCTGTCGCCCTTTCAGAGGATGAAAAGAACCTTGGTGTCGGATTGATCGACATCGGCGGAGGCAATACGACTGTCTCTGTGTTTGGCAATGACCAGCTAATGGCGACTAGTGTCGTTCCTCTTGGTGGCGAAAATATTAGCAAAGATATATCTATCGGGCTGAAGACTTCCTCTGAACAAGCGGAAGAAATCAAAATTGGATATGGACACGCTTTCTACGATGATGCCAGGGAGGAAGAGACTTTCGAAGCGTCGATTATCGGCAGCAACAAGAAACAAAACTTCTCCCAGCTTGATGTCGCGGATATTGTAGAAGCCCGTGTTGAGGAGATATTTGCATACGCCGACAATGAAATCAAGCGCATGGGATTCCCGGAACTCCCGGGCGGCTATGTCCTCACTGGAGGAACATCCATGATGCCAGGTATGCTTGAACTGGCTCAAGACTGCTTCCAAGCGAATGTAAGACTAGCAATCCCGGATTACTTAGGAGTGCGGGAACCGCAGTTTACAAGCGCCGTTGGAATCTTGCAATTTGCCTATCGGAATGCGAGAATACAAGGGAAGGAGATCTTCTCTGCTGTAACAGAGGGAGACTTCGATGAGCCGGAAAGAAGACCGGCGAAACCTGCTAAATCAGAAAAGAAAAAAGGCGAAGAAAAAAAGAAAGAATCAGGTATTGCTAACCTGTTCAAGTACTTTTTCGATTAAGACAGACACGTCAGCTCGATTAAAGGGAAAGACGGTTTGTAAATAGGAGGACGTTAAGATGTTAGAGTTTGACACAAATATGGAAACATTAGCGACAATAAAAGTCATCGGCGTCGGCGGAGGCGGAAGCAACGCCGTCAACCGAATGATCGAACATGGCGTCCAAGGCGTGGACTTCATCGCAGTGAACACAGATTCACAGGCACTGAATCTATCTAAAGCAGATGTTAAAATGCAAATTGGTGCGAAACTAACTCGCGGACTTGGTGCTGGTGCCAACCCGGAAGTAGGTCGCAAAGCAGCAGAAGAAAGCAAAGAACAAATCCAGGAAGTTCTTCAAGGAGCTGACATGGTATTCGTTACAGCAGGTATGGGCGGCGGAACTGGTACAGGTGCTGCACCAGTTATTGCACAGATTGCCAAAGAGCTTGGCGCTCTAACAGTCGGAATCGTTACACGTCCTTTCTCTTTCGAAGGGCGTAAACGTCAGACACAGGCTCTAGCTGGAACAGATGCGTTAAAGGGCAGCGTAGATACACTTATCGTTATCCCGAATGACCGCTTGCTTGAAATTGTTGATAAAAACACACCGATGCTTGAGGCATTCCGTGAAGCGGATAATGTCCTTCGTCAAGGTGTACAAGGTATTTCCGAATTAATTGCTGTTCCTGGTTTGATCAACGTCGATTTTGCCGACGTGAAAACGATCATGGCAGATAAAGGATCAGCACTAATGGGTATCGGTATTGCAACTGGTGAAAACCGCGCAACTGAGGCTGCGAAGAAAGCTATCAGTTCTCCGTTATTAGAGACTTCTATTGATGGAGCACACGGTGTTCTTATGAATATCTCCGGGGGCACAAACCTAAGCCTGTATGAAGTACAGGAAGCGGCTGATATCGTAACGAGTGCAGCTGACCAGGAAGTGAACGTAATCTTCGGTTCAGTTATCAATGAAGATTTGAAAGATGAAATCGTCGTGACTGTAATTGCGACAGGTTTCGATGAAGCTCAAATCCAGCAAGCTATGAATGCTCCTCGTCCGAAAGCACGTCCGGCAGAGAAGGAAACTCGGGAGCCGCAGCAGCCAGCAACTTCTGAAAGAAGAAGAGAGCGGGAAGAACTGCGCCGAGAAACACCATCTCCACAGCAGCAACAGCCGCGTAAGCAGGAAGAGGATACATTGGATATCCCGACATTCCTACGCAATCGCAACCGCAGAAAATAAGTAAAAAGGATAGCATCCTATGATGCTATCCTTTTTTTTATGCCAAGAAATGTTAGACAAATTAGGCGGAAAATACATAAAAATAGTGCGCTGCTGCGTGCATAAACTGACAGCATTTGAATCTACTCTCCGTTATACTAGCTTCATCTATTAAAGGAGAAGGGGTTAGCTGACGTGACAATCTATCTGGATGCAGTCTGGACACTCAATCTTTTTTTGGACTGGCTGCTGTTATTATGCACGCAAGCAATTGCAAGGTTGCAAGTACCCAAGCTTCGTATATTTGCAGGCGCCGTTGTTGCTTCACTCATTGTTCCAGTAACAGTCTATTTTCCAGACAGCTTTCTGGCCCACCCGGTAGGGAAATTACTTTTTTCCATGCTAATCATCTGGACTGCTTTCGGATTCCGGTCTGTCACCCGTTTTCTTAAAATGCTGCTGTTATTTTATTTTATTACCTTCGCAGCAGGAGGCAGTCTGTTCGCCATCCATTATATGCTGCAGACCCAAGCTGCATTCACTCCTGCTTCATTCTTGACTGTAAGCACAGGATATGGTGATCACGTCAGCTGGCTTTTCGTAGCCATCATGTTTCCGATTGCTTTGTACTTTACAAAAAGCAGAATGGACAAGCAGCGCTTTGAACAATTCCGTTATGATCAGCTGCACACCGTTCAAGTGAGCATCAATGGCATTTCACATAAAACAGACGGCTTCATCGATAGCGGGAATCACCTGTCTGATCCGCTGACGAAGCGGCCTGTCGTAATCTGTGATCAACTTTTTTTACGAAACTGGTTCACTGAAGAAGATTGGCAGCTGTTAGCCCGAGCAAACGACAATTTGGATTTGGATTTATTGCCTGAGGATTGGCCATATGAATTTTCTGTCGTTCCGTATCAGGGTGTGAATGGGGAAGGTGCTCTAATGTTGGTTTTAAAGCCGGATAGCATCCTGATTGAAATGGATCAAAGCCCGATTGAAACGGACCGGGTCTGGATTGGAATCCAATTCGGCAATCTTACCGCAGATCACCGTTATCACTGTCTGCTACATCCGTCACTTGTACACGATGCCAGCACGCAAGCGGGCTAAGGAGAAGGGAGATAAACATGGGAATGAAAACATGGAAGCTAAAAATATGGTGGTATAAAATTCTCGTCAAGCTTAAAATCAAGCGAAAGGAAATCTACTATATCGGTGGTAGCGAGGCCCTGCCACCCCCATTATCGAAAGAAGAGGAGTTCAAATTGCTCCAACTTCTGCCTACAGGTGATAAATCGGCAAGGGCGATGCTCATCGAGCGCAATCTGCGTCTAGTGGTATATATTGCAAGGAAATTCGAAAATACTGGTATCAATATCGAAGATTTGATTAGTATTGGAACAATTGGTTTGATCAAAGCAGTGAACACATTCAATCCAGAGAAAAAAATCAAGCTTGCAACATACGCTTCCCGCTGTATCGAAAATGAAATCCTCATGTATTTACGCCGTAATAGCAAACTAAAATCAGAAATTAGTTTTGATGAACCGCTCAATATTGATTGGGATGGCAATGAACTGCTTTTATCAGATGTTCTAGGAACAGATGATGATATCATTACGAAGGATATCGAGAAAAATGTAGATAAGAATTTATTAAAAAGAGCATTGGAACAGCTTAATGACAGAGAAAAGCAAATCATGGAACTGCGCTTTGGGCTAATCGGTCAGGAAGAGAAAACGCAAAAAGATGTGGCTGATATGCTTGGTATCTCTCAATCCTACATTTCGCGGCTGGAGAAAAAGATCATACGCCGATTGCAAAAAGAATTTAATAAAATGGTCTAAGCCTTACTGGTGCCTGTATTCGTCCATAGTCGGACAATGTCAGGCACTTTTTGTCTTTGCATAAAAAAATTCCCGCGGGGAGATACTGTGCTTGCATCGTATCTTCATTCGGGAGGTCAAGTAACATGTCGAGACAGAAAGTGGAAATATGTGGAGTAGATACTTCAAAACTGCCAGTACTCAAAAATGAGGAAATGAAAAAGCTTTTCATCCGCATGCAGCAAGAAGACGACATTTATGCCCGTGAAGAACTCGTCAATGGAAATCTCCGCCTCGTGCTCAGTGTTATTCAGCGTTTCAATAACCGAGGTGAATATGTCGACGATCTTTTTCAAGTAGGCTGTATTGGACTAATGAAATCCATTGATAATTTCGATTTGAAGCATAATGTGCGTTTTTCTACATACGCAGTGCCAATGATCATTGGAGAAATCCGCCGCTACTTAAGAGACAACAATCCGATTCGTGTGTCACGTTCCTTGCGTGATACAGCATACAAAGCTTTGCAAGTACGAGAGCAGCTGATTGCGAAAACTTCTAAAGATCCAACAACAGCAGAAATTGCTGCCGAGCTTGGCGTACAACCTTCTGATATAACATTTGCAATGGATGCCATCCAAGATCCGGTTTCCTTGTTCGAGCCGATCTATAACGATGGCGGTGACCCGATATTCGTTTTAGATCAGCTTCGCAGCGAGTCGGAAAATGATGCTAACTGGCTGGATAACCTCTCGTTAAAAGAGGGAATGCATCGTTTGAATGAAAGAGAGAAAATGATTCTGAATAAGCGTTTCTTCCAAGGCAAGACACAGATGGAAGTCGCCGATGAAATCGGTATATCTCAAGCACAAGTATCGCGTTTGGAAAAAGCAGCAATCGAAGAGATGAATAAACAAATGTTCGAGTGAAGCTAAGAAATAACAAGTTAAGTAATACTCGTAATCCGAATAAGGTCCGAACAGCGCAAATTTATTGAGAAATTTGCACTGTTCGGATTTTTGTTTGGCAAAAAATCTCTTTTATATTTATATGCTAAATCTTAAGCTTGGCCGCATAGACTAAAAGAAAAAAAGAAAAGGGGCCAAGAAATGATGACACTAACCGAATTGCAAATGAAGGATATTGTTCTGATGGAGAATGGGAAAAAAGTAGGGAATGTGTCTGATTTGGAGATCAATGAGCAAAATGGTCATATATCAGCAATTATTGTGACACTTCGCGGGAAGATGATGGGGCTGTTCGGAAAGGAAGAAGAATTAGTCGTTCCATGGAATCAGATCATCACGATTGGAACAGATGTTATCTTGATCAAAAGTCCTGAGCAAGCACCTGTTACGGAGGTGGCGGGCAAGTAATCTTGTACAGAATACAGCTGAAATATGGTACTATAAAAGCAATCAGAGGAGTGAGTACCATATGAAAGAAACAGCTTCCAACTTGAAGGGGATGTATATGGAGCTTGGCGGATGGTCAGTTCCTGCTAACATCGTAAGTGGCATTACAACAAAATACAATGGTGTGAGCAAAGCACCTTTTGATAGTCTGAATATGGGACTTCATATCGGCGATGAGCCAGAAGATGTTGTCCATAACCGTCAGCTTCTTGCCGAAGCTATTCAGTTTCCTCTGGATACATGGATATTAGGAGAACAAGTCCATGGGACAGAAATTGCAGTCGCCACCAAAAGGGAAGCTGGTCGCGGAAGTAGGGAATTAACTGATAGTCTCCCATCCGTGGATGGCCTTATCACCAATGAAAAAGGTATGCTTCTAGCTGCTTTCTTTGCTGACTGCGTGCCTCTTTATTTTTTCGATAGCACAAGTGACTGGATTGGAATGGCACACGCTGGCTGGCGTGGAACTGTTGCTGATATGGCGGGGAAAATGGTTGAGGCTCTTTGTACAAATGGAGCAGACAGAGAAAGTATACAAGCGATGATCGGACCATGTATATCGAAAAACAGATATGAAGTGGACGATTATATTGTACAGCAGATACCGGAGGAGTTCCGGGCTAAGGTACTGTTGCCAAGCGGATCTGATCGATACTATCTTGATTTGCAGATGCTTAATCGGTTGTATTTGCTGCAAGCAGGCATTCAAGATGATAACATACTTACAGCAGCATACTGTACATACGATTCCCCAGAGTTTTATTCACATCGGGAAGATCAAGGAAAAACCGGAAGGATGATCGGTTTTATCGGGATGAAAGAGGAGCAGGCATGAATACAGTACAAGAGAATTTGAAACAGATCCAGCAGGAAATTAACATAGCAGCCGCTAAAACCGGACGAAATTCCGAGGATATAACACTCCTTGCCGTTACGAAATATGTTACAATTGAACGAACAGAAGAAGCTGTCGATGCTGGTATTGTCGATTTGGGCGAGAATCGGATCGAGGGTTTTCTTGAGAAGCAGGCAGCTATCGGAGAAAAAGCTGTATGGCATTTCATCGGCAGTCTGCAAACAAGAAAAGTAAAAGATGTCATCAATCAGGTGGACTATCTGCATGCATTAGACAGATTGTCACTTGCGAAGGAAATTCAAAAACGGGCAGAAAAGAAAATCAAATGCTTTGTCCAAATCAATGTGAGCGGAGAAGCTACCAAATCAGGCGTGTCACCTGAAGAAACGCTAGGTTTTATCCAGCAGCTTGCAGGGTTTCCGGCAATTGAGGTTGTCGGTTTGATGACAATGGCACCGAATACAGAGAAGGAAGATGTACTTCGCAGTGTGTTCAGCGGTTTGAGGCAGCTTCGAGATGAAGTAAGAGCTGCAGATATGCTGCATGCACCTTGTACATACTTATCCATGGGAATGAGTAATGATTACACAATCGCGATAGAAGAAGGAGCGACTCATATCCGGGTCGGTTCTGCTCTTGTAGGTCCATATAAATGAGCGAGGTGAAGAAAATGAGTTTCAAAAATAAGATGAGAAATTTCTTTACTGTAGATGATGAAGAATATGAATACGTCGAAGAACAGCAAAACGAACAAGAGGAAATCGAGCCGTATCCACAGAACGGGCGAGAGCGTAATCAAAATCAGAACGTTGTCAGCCTGAAAAGTGTACAATCGTCCTCTAAAGTAGTTCTTTGTGAGCCGAGGACATATAACGAAGCGCAAGAAATCGCCGATCATGTTGTGAACAGGAGAGCGGTCGTGCTCAATTTGCAGCGTGTTGACCATCATCAGGCAAAACGGATTGTCGATTTTCTTAGCGGTACAGTCTACGCCCTCAATGGAGATATCCAGAAGCTGGGCAGTCAAACCTTCCTGTGTGCTCCGGACAATATTGAACTTGCCGGTAGCATATCCGATATGATAGAGGAGCAGGATGACTATAATAAGAGGTGGTAGAAGCAAATGCTTTGGTACGTAATTAGTACAGTTTTCACAGTATATTCCTTTGCGCTAATTATCTATATTCTCATGTCATGGTTCCCGGGAGCCAGGCAGTCGGCGTTCGGCGAAATTTTAGGCAGGATCTGTGAACCATATTTGGATGTATTTCGACGGTTTATCCCGCCACTAGGAATGATAGATCTTTCTCCAATTGTTGGAATTATTGTTTTACGATTAGCGGAGAGTGGATTGTATACAATTTATGCGGCGATTTTCTATTGATAAGGAGTATATAGTAACGTGAGCATCTATCAGCATTACCGGGAAGAGGAACGCCCTTTTATCGATCAGATCCTTTCCTGGATGGAACAAGTGGAACGTCAATACCAGCCCCGGGTGACCGATTTCCTGGATCCCCGGGAACAGCTTATTTTCAGGCAGCTGTTAGGCGGCCAAACTGAACTGCAGTGGTCTTTGTCAGGCGGAACGGAGAAAGCAGAAAGAAAACGGGGAATTATCGCACCGCTATATGATTCAATTACACCTGGGGATTTTAGTATCGAGCTGCTTGAGGCTACTTATCCCGAAAAGTTTGTCACACTGGAACACCGAGATGTAATGGGATCTTTCCTTTCCCTTGGAATTGATCGTAAAAAATTGGGCGATATCAGTGTGGGTGAAGGCGTAATACAACTTTTCACTACATCAGATATAACTACCTACATACGTGCAAATTTAGTTGTGGTCAAAAGAGCCAAGGTAACATGGGAATCGGTGGATCCAAATCGGTTCAGGCCTGAAGAGGTGGAATGGGTTACGAGCGAAACAACCGTTTCCTCTCTTAGGCTGGATGCTATCATAAAAGAGCTCTATCGTATGTCACGCCAGCAGGCAGCTGAGCGTATTCAAAAAGGTCTTGTTAAAGTTAATTTCAAGACGGTCGAGGATGTCAGCTTTCAGCTGGCTGAAGGAGATCTCCTATCCTTGCGAGGCATGGGCAGAGGCAAGCTTGCAGAAGTGAAAGGTACAACGAAGAAGGACAAGCAGCGCATTACATTGGAAAAATTAAAGTAGCCGTAACGGTTATTTTATGCTATCTTTGTCGAATAACAGCTATTATAGATTCTTTAACAGGAGGTGGCCGTCGTGCCATTAACACCTTTGGATATTCACAATAAGGAGTTCGCCCGCGGATTCCGCGGTTATGATGAAGATGATGTAAACGACTTCCTCGATAGAGTAATCAAGGATTATGAGATCATCATCCGTGAGAAGAAGGATTTGGAAGAGCGCATGCAGCAGCTCGAAGAACGGCTTGGTCATTTCAATAATATTGAAACGACACTAAATAAGTCGATCCTTGTGGCGCAGGAGACTGCTGAAGAAGTAAAAGGCAATGCAATGAAAGAGTCCAAGCTGATCATTAAGGAAGCAGAAAAGAATGCAGACCGTATCATCAATGAATCCCTTACAAAGTCCCGTCAGATTGCTTTGGAAGTTGAGGATCTTAAAAAACAAGCAAAAGTATTCCGCACACGATTGAAGATGCTTGTGGAAGCGCAACTTGAGATGATTGAAACGGATGATTGGGATGGATTGTTCGCAACAGAAGTTGCTTATGAACCTGAGGAAGAGACGGCGGAATAAAGTACGCTTGACGTTTTTCGCAAACTTACATATAATTTTACTATTATTAGCAAACAACATGACCATGATATAAAGACTGTGATCGGGACAGTAGGAAGTCCATACCGCTTTCAAAGCGAGCCAGGGAAGGTGAGAGCCTGGTACGGTATTTCTTTCGAACATCACCCGCTAGTTTCCATTCGAACCGCAAGCAGTAGAAATGGACGTCTCATTCACGTTACGAATTCGAGTGGATAGATGATACTAGTCTGTCTATAAGGGTGGTACCGCGAGTCTCTCTCGTCCCTTCTGGGATGATGAGAGACTCGTTTTTTTGCCCAAAATTATCGGTCATCATAAGGAGGAAATCACATTGGATTACAAAGAAACATTGCTGATGCCGGAAACGGCTTTCCCGATGCGCGGCAACCTGCCGAACAAAGAACCAAAAATGCAGCAGGAATGGGAAGAACAAAACATTTACAAAAAAGTGCAGGAAAGAACGGAAGGACGTCCGCTCTTCGTCTTGCATGATGGACCTCCATATGCTAATGGTGACCTTCATATGGGTCATGCGCTTAACAAAGTATTGAAGGACTTTATCGTTCGCTATAAATCAATGTCCGGCTTTCATGCACCATATGTTCCAGGCTGGGACACACACGGACTACCGATTGAACAAGCACTTACGAAGAAGAAGGTTGACCGCAAGAAAATGACTGTCGCAGAATTCCGCCGTCTTTGCGCGGAATATGCAATGCAGCAAATCAATAACCAGCGCACACAGTTCAAACAGTTAGGTGTTCGCGGTGATTGGGATAATCCTTATATCACATTGACGAAGGATTATGAAGCAGCACAAATTAAAGTCTTCGGTGAAATGGCAGAGCGCGGCTACATCTACAAAGGTATGAAGCCAGTATACTGGTCTCCATCTTCTGAATCTGCTTTGGCAGAAGCGGAAATCGAGTACCAAGACAAACGCTCTGCATCGATTTATGTAGCTTTCCAAGTAAAAGACGGGAAAAACTTGTTCCAAGGTGACGAGAAATTCATCATCTGGACAACAACTCCATGGACATTGCCTGCTAACGTCGCGATCTCTCTTCATCCAGAAGTGACGTATGTTGTAGCACAAGTTGGCAAAGAAAAATATGTTGTGGCAGAAGACTTGCTTAGCAACGTTACCGAAACACTTGAATGGAGCAGTCCTGAAGTACTGAAAACATTCAAAGGAAAAGAAGCGGAGTATGTTACAACACAGCATCCTTTCTATGACCGTGAATCGTTGATCATTCTTGGCGAACATGTTACGACTGACAGCGGTACAGGTTGTGTACACACAGCACCTGGACACGGAGAGGAAGACTTCTTTGCCAGCCAGAAATACAAATTGCCAATCATCAGCCCATTAGATGACAAAGGTGTATTCACAAGTGAAGCACCAGGTTTTGAAGGTGTATTCTATGATACGGCCAACAAAGAAATCACAGAACTGCTTGAAGAAAAAGGCGCATTACTGAAACTTGAGTTCTTCACGCATTCTTACCCGCATGACTGGCGTACGAAGAAACCAGTTATCTATCGTGCAACTGCTCAATGGTTCGCTTCCATCAAAGCATTCCGCGAACAAATCATTGAACAGATCAAAGAAGTGGAATGGTTCCCGAAATGGGGCGAAACACGCCTTTATAACATGTTCCGTGATCGCGAGGACTGGTGTATTTCCCGTCAGCGTGCGTGGGGTGTTCCGATTCCTGTATTCTACGGGGAAAATGGAGAGCCAATCATCACGCAAGAAACAATCCAGCATGTTTCCGACCTGTTCCTTGAGCACGGCTCAAATATCTGGTTCGAAAGAGAAGCGAAAGATCTATTACCAGAAGGCTTTACTTCCGAGCATAGCCCGAACGGCATCTTCACGAAAGAAACAGATATCATGGACGTATGGTTCGATTCTGGTTCTTCTCACCAAGGTGTGTTAGTAAACCGTCCGGAATTGCAGCGTCCGGCAGATTTATACCTTGAAGGTTCTGACCAATATCGCGGATGGTTCAACTCTTCCTTGACTACTGCTGTTGCTGTAACAGGTAAAGCACCGTACAAAGCAGTTCTTAGCCACGGATTCGCATTGGACGGTAAAGGTAAGAAAATGAGTAAATCGCTTGGCAACATCGTTGTACCGGCGAAAATCATGAAGCAGTATGGTGCAGATATCCTTCGTCTATGGGTTGCTTCAGTTGATTATCAATCTGATGTTCGTATCTCTGATGAGATCATCAAACAGACATCCGAAGGCTACCGTAAAATCCGGAATACATTCCGTTTCTTACTCGCCAACTTGCATGATTTCGATCCTGCTAAGGATAGCGTAGCGCATGCTGACATGGTGGAAGTAGATCGCTATATGCTTGCGAAGCTTTCTGATTTGACTAAGCACGTTCGCGCGAGCTATGACAAATACGAATTTGCTGATGTATATTCTGCAATCCTAAGCTTCTGTTCAGTAGAACTTAGTGCGTTCTACCTTGATTTCGGTAAAGATATCCTTTATATCGAGGCTGCTGATCATCCAGCACGCCGCAGCATTCAGACTGCGTATTACGAAATTGTAAAATCGCTTCTGCAAATGCTTGCACCTATCCTTGCTCATACAACTGAGGAAGCATGGAGTTACATCCCTGGTGAGAAAGCAGAGAGCATTCAACTGTCAGACTTCCCAGAAGCTGTAGAAATTGCAGATCATGATGAACTGTTGACAAAATGGGATCATTTCATCAAAGTACGCGATGATGTTTTGAAAGCATTGGAAATTGCCCGCAGTGAGAAAGTCATCGGTAAATCATTAGAATCCAAACTAACGATCGTTGCCAAAGATGATGAAACAAAACAGCTGCTTCAAGGAATTGATAATTTGCATCAATTGCTTATCGTATCTGAAGCTAATGTGGTGGATTCAGATGCTGATGCTGCTGATTATGAGCATGTGGCTGTCCGTGTGGAAAAACATCCGGCTGACCGATGCGAACGCTGCTGGGTTGCTTCCGACACTGTTGGACAGGATGAGAAGCATCCTGAACTATGTTCACGCTGTGCTAGCATCGTGGAAGCACACTATCACGCGTAAGAAGAGAAAGCTTCGCTTTTAGGCGGAGTTTTTCTTTTTATCTGGACAATCTTTTTCATCGTATCTATGGTAAAATGCAAGATAGATTGTATTGAACGGAGGAAATGGAGTCCATGTATTTTGTCATCGCGATTATTCTGATCATCATTGATCAGCTAACGAAATTGGCTGTAGTGAAAAATATGACAGAAGGAGAGTCAATTCCGGTCATCGAAAATTTCCTGTACCTGTCTTCTCATCGTAATCGAGGAGCGGCTTGGGGGATTTTAGAAGGTCATTTTTGGTTCTTCTATCTTGTAACAGCAATAGTTATTGTCATAGTCAGCTATTTTATTGTGAAATATAGTAAGGAAAGCAAATTGACGGGCATTGGACTTTCGCTTGTACTAGGCGGAGCTATCGGTAACTTCATCGATCGTCTGTTTCGTAAGGAAGTCGTCGATTTCGTTGATACACGATTCGGTGACTATCATTATCCAATCTTCAACGTGGCAGATTCTTGTCTGGTTGTAGGTGTAATCCTCATCATTATTGCAATGCTGCTTGATGAGCGAAAGAAAGGAAGAAAAGAAGCATGAGTAAGTTGGAACATACAGTCGCAGCCGAGCAAGCGGGCTTGCGCATAGATAAGCTGTTATCTGATATCCAGGAGGATGTCTCCCGGAGTCAGGCGCAGAGCTGGATCAAAGAAGATCTTGTTACTGTGAACGGCACCAAGGTTAAGAATAAGTATACTATGCAAGAGGGAGACGTAATCGAGTGGTCGATTCCGGAACCTGAGGAAATGAAAATTGAAGCGGAGAATATTCCGCTTGAGATTATCTATGAAGATGCGGATATTGCAGTTGTGAACAAGCCGCGCGGTATGGTAGTACATCCATCCAACGGTCATCAGTCTGGTACGATGGTTCACGCTCTGCTTTACCATCTGAAAGATCTTTCTGGTATCAACGGAACAATGCGTCCTGGGATCGTGCATCGTATTGACAAGGATACAAGCGGCCTTTTAGTAGTCGCTAAGCATGATAAAGCGCATCAAAAATTGACAGATATGCTGAAAGAACATGACATTGAACGAAAATATCGTGCAATTGTCCATGGTGTGATTGACCACGAGTTTGGTACAATTGAAGCACCAATTGGACGTGACAAGAATGACCGCCAGAAAATGGCAGTCGTTGAAAACGGAAAGCCTGCTGTGACACATTTCGAAGTGCTGGAGCGCTTCGAAGAATTCACGTATCTAGAATGTAAACTAGAGACAGGCAGGACACACCAGATTCGTGTTCATATGCAATATATCGGCTATCCGCTTGCTGGAGATCCGAAATACGGTCCGCGCAGAACGTTGGATATCGACGGTCAAGCGCTTCATGCTGCTGTTCTTGGCTTCAACCATCCAATCACAGGAGAATGGATGCATTTCGAAGCACCTGTTCCAGCTGTGTTCCAAGAGGAATTGGACAAGTTGAAGTTCAATGCTTGACAGTAGTTCCCTGACATGCGATACTGAATGAAGTTGAATAAGAACCTTTAAGACAGTCCAGAGAGGCTGATAAGGAAGCGGAGATGAACAGGATACGTATGTATCCAAGCCCCTTATTGCCTCATGGTGATAAGGGGTTTTTTCATAGCTTCAAGGGAAGGTGGGAAGAAAATGAATAAGAAAGCAACCCTGCTGGATCAGGCTGCGATTGGACGTGCACTTACGAGGATTGCACATGAGATCTTAGAGCGCAATAAAGGACCTGAAAACTTGGTGCTTGTCGGTATCCAGACGAGAGGTGTTCCCATCGCGAAACGCCTGCAGCAGAAGATAGAAGGAATTGAACAAGTGACTGTACCGCTTGAAGAAGTGGATATCACGTTATACCGTGATGATTTGGCACATGCTTCTGACAATCAGGAGCCGATGGTGCAGCCAGTAAAGCTTGGAACGGATTTAACGAATAAGAATGTCATCTTGATTGATGATGTATTATACACAGGAAGAACGGTTAGAGCTGCAATGGATGCGATCATGGACGCGGGACGTCCAGCGCAGATCCAATTAGCAGTTTTAATCGACCGAGGCCATCGGGAACTACCGATTCGGGCCGATTATATCGGGAAGAACATTCCGACATCTCAATCGGAAGTCATCGTCGTCGAGTTGGAAGAGACGGATGATTACGAGAGCGTGGATATTTACGAAAATGAATAAGGACCTTTAATGGAAGTCCAGAGAGGCTTACAAGGTCGCAAGCTACGTCGTCACGGAAGTGGCAGACGTGTGCCTCTTTGCGACCATAATCGCGAAGAGGCTTTTTTTATAGGGGAAAAAGAGGAGAGAAACTGATGAAGCCAGCACTAAACATACACGACATACCAAAATGGAATCAATGGATCATATTCAGCTTACAGCATTTATTCGCAATGTTCGGTGCCACGATCCTGGTGCCGGCGCTAACCGGACTTGATCCGGCTGTAGCACTTGTATCAAGCGGCGTCGGCACACTCGCATTCATCTTGATCACAAAAGGGTCAGTGCCAGCTTATCTAGGCTCGAGTTTTGCCTTTATCTATCCGATAACGCAATCGATTGAAGCTGCTGGAATCGGCGGCGCCATGATTGGCAGCTTTTTCGCAGGTCTTGCTTATGGTGTAGTTGCACTCGCAATCCGTCTCGGTGGAATGAAAAGTATCATCAAACTGTTACCGCCGATTGTTGTTGGACCAGTCATCATCGTCATCGGTCTGGCACTGGCACCTACTGCGGTGGATATGGCAATGAATGCACCTGACACAGGGGAATACAGCACAAAATACTTCACAATCGCACTAGTTACGTTAGCAATAACAGTAGTAGCTTCAATCTTCCTGAAAGGGTTCCTTGGATTGATTCCGGTCCTAATCGGAATCATCGGTGGGTACGTCTTCGCCCTCACGCAAGGAATCGTTGACACAAGCGGTGTACAGGCGGCTTGGAACCAGATTGTTACAGCGGATAGCATCGGTGCTTTCTTTAGCGGAATCTTCACTGTACCGAACTTTACCATACCGTTTGTCGATTACAACGTCGCCGATGTATTCAGCTGGCAGCTCTTCTTCACCATGGTGCCAATAGCAGTTGTAACGGTATCCGAACATATCGGACACCAGCTTGCATTATCTAAGATTGTCGATCAGAACATGCTCGTCAAGCCAGGTTTACATTCTTCACTGACAGGTGACGGAGTAGCGACGATAATCGCATCCTTGCTTGGTGGACCACCGAACACAACTTACGGGGAAAACATCGGGGTGCTGGCAATCACGAGAGTGTTCAGTGTCTTCGTCATCGGTGGTACAGCAGTACTTGCTATACTGTTCGGCTTCACGGGCTTGATCACAGCTTTGATTAGCTCAGTACCATCTGCCGTCATGGGCGGCGTGAGTATCATGCTCTTTGGAATTATCGCTGCTAGCGGCTTGCGGACAATGATTGACAGTCAGCTGGATTTAGGGGACAAACGTAACTTAATCATCAGCTCGATTATCTTGGTCATCGGAATCGGCGGAGCTTTCCTTCGCTTCCAGATTGCCGATCTAGACTTAGAAATTAACAGCATGGCATTAGCAGCACTAGTTGGTGTCGTCTTGAACCTTGTATTGCCGGGCAAAGAATCCGGTCTTGGAAATGGCAGTCTGTTCACAGTCGAGGATCAGAAACAAGCAGCATCCAAATAAGGAGGAGAAGGACATGAAGCATTTCGTATCGATGAAGCATCTTACTGCAGGAGAACTGCTACAGCTCGTACAGCTCGCTACAGACATACAGGTACAGGGGGTATCAGGATACAGGGAGCAGCTGTTCGCAGCCAATCTATTCTTCGAGCCGAGCACACGGACGAAGATGAGCTTTACCGTAGCAGAACGGAAACTCGGCCTGGAAGTGCTGGACTTTGCCGCAGAGGCATCCAGCGTGACAAAAGGCGAGACCGTCTACGACACCGCGAAGACCCTTCAATCGATCGGCGCTTCTGTCATTATCATCCGTCATCCAGAGGAACAGACAGCAGATATGCTTGCTGAAAAGCTGGATATACCGGTCATTAATGCCGGTGACGGAAAAGGGGAGCACCCGACACAATGCTTGCTTGATTTAATGACGATATACCAGGAGTATGGACAATTCAAGGACTTGAAAATCGTGATTGCCGGTGATATTCGTCACAGTCGGGTTGCTAGAAGTAATGCAATGGCACTGCGCAAATTGGGGGCGCACGTCTTTGCAGCTGGCAAGTCGGAATGGATGGATGAAACACTTGGTATCCCGGTATTGAGTATGGATGAGGCAGTAGAACAATGTGACGTCATGATGCTTCTTCGTATCCAGTTTGAACGCCACGAAACAAAAGGCGGGTCTGCTGATTATCTGGAACAATACGGACTGACTGTAGAAAGAGAAAAAAGGATGCAGCAGCATGCGATCATTATGCATCCTGCACCAGTCAATCGAGGCATTGAAATCGACGACAGTCTCGTTGAAGCACCACGCTCTAGAATCTTCCGCCAGATGGAAAACGGCGTAGCGGCACGAATGGCAGTTATTATTACACTATTGGAAGGATGGGGAATCAAGCATGGCTACAATCTTAACAAACGCGAAGCAGTTAACAGCTGATCAGAAACTGGAAGAAGTAATGGTGAAAATCGAGGATGGAATCATCTCTGATATTGCTAATCAAATCCATATTACAGCAGAAGATCATGTAGAAGATTTGGAAGGTCAGCTTGTAACGGCAGGTTTTGTGGACGTTCACGTACATTTGCGTGAACCAGGAGCAGAAAAAAAGGAAACGATTGAAACAGGTACAAAAGCAGCTGCCAGAGGTGGGTTTACGACAGTAGCTGCTATGCCTAACCTCAGACCTGCACCAGACTGCCCAGAAACGCTGCAATCCATCATGGCTCGCAACGAAGAAAGCGGCGTAATTCGCGTCCTGCAGTATGCTGCTATCACGAAACAGCAATTAGGCCGAGAGATAGTAGACATGGAAAACATGCAAGAAGCTTTTGCCTTTACCGATGATGGCCTTGGCATCCAGTCAGCTGGAATGATGCTGGAGACGATGCAGCGCGCTGCAAGGCTCGGAATTCCTGTTGTAGCACACTGCGAAGACGACAGTCTCGTTCCAGGAGGAGTCATGCACGAAGGTACAGCTAGCGAGAGACTTGGTCTGCCGGGTATCAATAGTGTTTCCGAGTCTGTACATATAGCCCGTGATATTTTGCTGGCTGAAGCTGCTGGCTGTCATTATCATATCTGCCATGTGAGTACAAAGGAATCAGTCCGGGTAGTTCGAGATGCAAAACGCGCTGGTATACGTGTGACTGCCGAAGTGACACCGCATCACTTGCTTCTGATCGATGAAGATATCAAAACAGACGATGGAAACTTCAAGATGAATCCGCCGCTCAGATCTGACGCTGATCGTCAGGCACTGATCGAGGGACTGCTTGATGGAACGATTGATATGATCGCGACAGATCATGCACCGCATACAGCAGAAGAGAAGAACGTCAGCATGCTGGATGCATCATTCGGTATCGTTGGGTCAGAAACTGCTTTCAGCCTGCTTTACACACACTTTGTTGAGACAGATATCTTTACGCTCAATCAGCTGATTGATTGGCTTACGATCAAGCCATCACAGGCATTCAGTCTTCCGTATGGCCGCTTCGAAATCGGTGCAGCAGCAGACTTAGCTGTATTGAACCTTGAAGCTAAAGGGGAAGTAAATCCGGATCAATTCCAATCAAAAGGAACAAATACACCATTTATCGGCTGGCGCTACAAAGGAGAGCCGACGATGACAATCTTTGGCGGAGAAATCGTCTACAGAAAGGAAGCGGTAAAATGAAAAAACGACAACTTATCCTAGAAGACGGTACAGTATTTACTGGCACAGCGTTTGGCAGCGATAGCGCAACAACTGGAGAGATCGTCTTCAACACAGGAATGACAGGTTATCAAGAGATTATATCCGACCCTTCCTACTGCGGTCAGATCGTTACACTGACGTATCCATTGATCGGCAACTATGGTATCAACAGCGATGACTTCGAAAGCATACAGCCATCCATTCAGGCACTGGTTGTGAAAGAAGCAGCTGCAGCACCTTCTAACTTCCGGAAACAGCACACGATTGATGCTTTCCTCAAGTTTCATCAGATACCTGGCATCGCAGGAATTGATACTCGTAAACTGACAAAAATCATCCGCAAACAAGGCGCAATGAAAGCTAGATTGACAGAAGCAGTCGAGACACTTGAAAAACATGCTACTTGGGAATCAATCACACTTTCAAACGATCAAGTACAACGTATGAGTACAGCTAAACCTTATGTCGTACCAGGACGCGGCAAACGCATCGTAGTTATGGATTTTGGCATGAAGCACGGCATTCTTCGAGAATTGGCGGCCCGCGACTGTCATATCACAGTTGTACCTTGGCATTACACAGCCGAACAAATCCTCCATTTAAACCCTGATGGTATTATGCTGACGAATGGACCTGGTGATCCGAAAGATGTGGAACCCGCCATACAAACTATTCGTGAGCTAATAGGCCAAGTACCTATATTCGGTATCTGTCTCGGTCACCAGCTAATTGCATTGGCAGCTGGTGCTAATACAGAAAAACTGAAGTTCGGGCATCGGGGCTCCAACCATCCTGTCAAAGACTTGGAGACAGGAAAAACATACCTCACCTCACAAAATCATGGCTATACAGTTACAAAGGAATCCCTAGCTGCGACGGATCTCATTTTGACGCAAGTCGCGTTGAATGACGGAACAGTAGAAGGTCTTAAACACCGGAATTATCCGGTCATGTGTGTGCAATATCATCCGGAAGCAGCACCTGGTCCTGAGGATACTCGCCATCTATTTGATAACTTCCTTACTATGACAGCACAAATCAAACAAACATCCAAGGAGGAAGCTACTTATGCCTAAACGCACTGATATCCAGAAAATACTTGTCATTGGTTCCGGACCGATCGTAATCGGGCAAGCAGCGGAATTCGACTATTCCGGTACACAAGCATGCCAGGCACTGCGCGAAGAAGGATATACGGTTATTCTCGCTAACTCCAACCCTGCTACCATCATGACGGATCACACTGTTGCGGATACTGTTTACATGGAGCCGCTGACGGTGGAATTCCTAAGTAAGATTATCCGTAAAGAACAGCCGGATGCATTGCTGCCAACACTTGGCGGACAGACAGGTTTGAACTTGGCTGTTGCACTTGATAACTCAGGTATCTTGAAAGAATTCGGTGTTGAACTGCTTGGTACATCCCTTGAAGCAATCCAGCAGGCAGAGGACCGAGAGCAATTCCGCGATTTGATGAACCGTCTTGGAGAACCAGTACCAGAGAGCGAGATCGTTACTACAGTAGAAGGTGCAGTCGCCTTTTCAGAAAAGATCGGCTTCCCTCTTATTGTACGTCCGGCTTATACACTGGGTGGAACAGGTGGAGGAATGTGCTACGACCTAGAAGAATTGAAACAGATCACAAAAAATGGATTAGCGCTCTCCCCAGTAACACAATGTCTAATTGAACGGAATATTGCCGGATTCAAAGAAATCGAATATGAAGTAATGCGAGATAAAAATGATCAGGCTATCGTTGTCTGTAATATGGAAAACGTCGATCCAGTCGGCATTCATACAGGGGACAGCATTGTCGTCGCACCTTCTCAGACACTGAGCGACCGCGAATACCAGCTGCTGCGAAATGCTTCGATAAAAATCATCAAGGCGCTGCAGATTGAAGGAGGCTGTAATGTACAGCTGGCACTGGATCCGCACAGCTTTAACTATTACATCATCGAGGTAAACCCTCGTGTTAGCCGCTCAAGCGCACTTGCTTCCAAGGCAACGGGTTATCCGATCGCCAAGATGGCAGCTAAAATTGCTGTAGGATTAACATTGGATGAAATTAAGAATCCAGTGACAGGAACAACGTACGCTTACTTTGAGCCAGCACTAGACTATGTTGTCGCCAAGCTGCCACGTTTCCCATTTGATAAATTCGTCAGCGGCAACCGCAAACTAGGAACACAAATGAAAGCTACTGGAGAAGTAATGGCGATTGGCCGTAACGTGGAAGAAGCTTTACTGAAAGGTGTCCGTTCCCTTGATAACAAAGCAAACGGTCTTGCATCTATCAATCTTGAATCCATGAGCGATGAGGAGATGGAACATCGGCTTATCAAAGCTGATGATGAACGACTGTTTGTCCTAGCTGAGGCTTTTCGCCGCAGATACACAATTGAACAGCTACACGAACTAACTAAAATTGACCGCTTCTTCCTTTGGAAAATTGAAGCACTGATTGAAATGGAGACAGCGTTACAAGAACAGCCATGGGAACTGGAATTATTAAAGGAAGTAAAACAAAAAGGATTCTCAGACAGGGAAATAGCTTACTGGTGGAATACAACCGAGGACAAAGTATACGAGTTCCGTATTGAAAACGACCTGCAACCTGTATATAAAATGGTGGATACTTGCGCAGCGGAATTTGAATCGCAAACTCCTTATTTCTACAGCACTTATGAAGAAGAAAATGAATCTGCCGCTTCCGATAAAGAAAAAGTGATCGTACTCGGTTCCGGCCCGATCCGAATAGGACAGGGAATAGAATTCGACTATGCAACAGTCCATAGCGTCCTGGCCATCCGGGAAGCGGGTTATGAAGCAATCATCATCAACAGCAATCCAGAAACTGTTTCGACAGATTTCAGTGTGTCCGATAAGCTGTATTTCGAACCGCTCACACTGGAAGACGTGATGCATGTCGTCAACCTTGAGAACCCGCTGGGTGTCATCGTTCAATTTGGCGGTCAGACAGCTATCAACCTTGCAGAAGGGTTGGAGCGTCGCGGTGTGAAGGTGCTCGGAACGTCTCTGCAGGCAATTGATGCGGCTGAAGACCGGGATAAATTCGAAAGACTGCTTGATGAATTGAAGATTGCCAAACCAGATGGAGCTTCTATCACAAAACTAGAGGATGCTGCAGCCACAGCAGAAAAGATAGGTTATCCCGTACTTGTACGTCCTTCCTATGTGATAGGCGGAAGCAATATGGAAATCGTCTACAATGATGAGGAATTACAGACTTACATGGAGAAACGTGTGCATGTCAGACATGATCATCCAGTTCTGATTGACCAATACTTGACTGGTATCGAGGTGGAAGTAGATGCCATTAGTGATGGTGAAACGACGATCATCCCAGGCATCATGGAGCATATCGAACGTGCCGGTGTCCATTCAGGAGATTCCATTGCTGTCTATCCGACACAGACGATAACCGAGGAATGCCGCCAGCAGTGTATAGATGCGACAATGCAAATCGCGAAGGCTCTTGGAGTAAAAGGTTTAATCAATATCCAGTTCGTTATCCATCAAAACAAAGCTTATGTCCTGGAAGTGAATCCGCGTGCCAGCCGAACGATTCCGTTCCTGTCCAAAATTACGCACGTAACGATGGCAAATATCGCAACGCGTGCAATCTTAGGTGAAAAGCTTCCTGACATGGGTTATGTTTCCGGACTTTTACCGGAACCAGAGGATGTGTACGTGAAAGTACCTGTATTCAGCTTTGAGAAGCTGCGAAGTGTCGATACGTTGCTCGGGCCGGAAATGAAATCAACAGGCGAAGCAATCGGACATGATCGCACACTTGAAAAAGCTCTATACAAAGGATTACTTGCTTCTGGTCTATCTTTACCGCAAGAAGGCGCTATTCTACTCACTGTAGCTGATAAAGATAAAGAAGAAGCATTGGAAATCGCCAAACTATTCTATGCGCTCGGCTTCCAGTTGTACGCAACCGAAGGAACGAGTGCAGCAGTCGAAGAAGCAGGACTTCCGGTTACAACAGTAGGAAAAGTCGGTGCTTCTGAACAGAATGTTATCTCAATTATTGAAAACGGCGATGTACAATTTGTGGTAAATACATTAACTTCTGGCAAACAGCCTAGATCGGACGGCTTCCTTATCCGACGAGAAGCTGTCGAGCATGGTATTGCTTGTCTGACTAGTTTAGATACGGCTAAAGCGATCGCAACTATTATTGAATCGATGACGTTCACTGCCAAACCTGTAGTAGCAGGAGGTATATCATCTTGATTCATGAACATCTTGAGATTATCAGCAGAGAGACAATTGCAAAAGATACAGTGCAAATGACTTTTAGGGGAAAGATGGCGCAGGAGAACATCCTGCCCGGTCAATTCCTCCATTTGCTTGTAGGAGAAGGCAGCAATCATATGCTCCGCCGTCCGATCAGTATTGCTGGTGTAGATAAGCAGGAGTCCACCATCACGATCATCTTCAAACTTCTCGGAGAAGGTACAAACACACTGGCCAAAGCAGAGCCGGGAGATCAGCTGGATGCGCTTGGACCATGTGGTCAAGGTTATCCAGTCGATGAACTTCAAATAGAGCATGCATTGCTGGTTGGCGGTGGAATCGGCGTACCACCTCTTTATTATCTGGCACAGCGGCTAAGGGAAACAGGCATCCAGGTAACGATGGTAGCTGGATTCCAAAACAAAGAGCAAGTTTTCTATGAAGCAGAATTTCGTAAACTTGGAAACTTTTATCTTGCGACAGATGACGGAAGCGCCGGAGAACAAGGATTTGTGACGGATATTATTAAAAAAGAAGCATTCACTTTCGATCAATTTTTTACTTGTGGTCCAACAGGCATGCTCAAAGCTGTCTCTACCCAGCTTGAAGAGGAAGAAGGCTACATCTCGATTGAACAGCGAATGGGATGCGGAATTGGTGCTTGCTTCGCATGTGTCGTACCAGCACCTGACAGCGAAAGCGGTTATAAGAAAATATGCAAAGACGGTCCCGTCTTCCGGGCGAAGGAGGTTGTGCTAGCATGAACTTAGCAGTGAATCTTCCAGGCTTGGAGATGAAAAATCCTATTTTACCAGCTTCCGGATGTTTCGGCTTCGGTAAGGAATATGCAGAGCTATATGATTTGAACCTTCTCGGCGCGATTACGATTAAAGCGGCAACCGGTACAGCACGTTATGGTAATCCGACTCCGCGTGTTGCTGAAACTACTTCGGGTATGCTCAATGCAATTGGCTTACAAAATCCTGGAGTGGACCAAATCATAGAAAAAGAGCTTCCGTTTTTGGCTGGATATGACACGCCGATCATTGCCAATGTGGCAGGCAGCACGGTGGAAGAGTATGTGGAAGTGGCGCGTAAAATCAGCAGAGATCCAGTCATAAAAGCAATCGAGCTAAACATTTCCTGTCCGAATGTGAAAGAAGGCGGTGTTCAGTTCGGTACCGATCCGGAGCTTGCCAAAATGGTTACAGCAGCGGTGAAAGAAGTAAGTGGAGTGCCAGTCTATGTCAAGCTTTCTCCAAACGTCACCGACATTACGGTTATCGCCCGTGCAGTGGAAGAAGGCGGGGCAGATGGGTTGTCCTTAATCAATACACTAACAGGTATGCAACTTAATTTAGCGGGAAGAAAACCATTGCTTGCTAATAAAATAGGCGGATTGTCTGGACCTGCCATAAAACCGGTAGCGATTCGTATGGTTTACCAGATACGTCAAATGACCAACTTGCCAATCATCGGTATGGGAGGCGTCACAACAGCAGAGGATGTTTTGGAATTCCTTTTAGCGGGCGCATCAGCTGTAGCAATAGGTACTGCTAACTTCCAGCATCCATTCGTCTGTACTGAAATCATTCAGAACTTGCCTGATGTCTTACAGAAATATGGTTTCACAAGTGTCGAGGACGCAATCGGAAAGGGGCATGAATATGCAGACGCCAATCTATCTCGCGCTTGATTTCCCTACCGGGAAAGAAGCGCTGCATTTCCTCGAACGGCATAGTCTTGCTGAGGTTCCGGTTAAAGTCGGAATGGAGCTTTTTTATCGAGAAGGGCCGTACATCATTCACCAGCTGAAAGAGAATAATCATCCAATATTCCTCGATCTTAAACTGCATGACATACCGAATACCGTCAAAAGTGCTATGCGTAATCTAGCAGGACTAGATGTAGATATTCTCAATGTTCACGCGTTAGGCGGAGCAAAGATGATTGAAGCGGCAAAAGAAGGTCTGTTGCAAGGAGCAAGAGTTACAGTTCCTAAATTGATAGCTGTTACTATGCTGACATCAATGGATGAAGACACGGTTCAGACCGACCTTAAACAGCCGATGGAGCTTGCTGCTTATGCTTTGCATCTTGCAGAATTGTCCAAAGCAGCAGGTGCTGATGGGGTAGTTTGTTCTCCTCATGAGGCCGCTAGTATCAAGGAAGCTTGCGGAACAGACTTCCTGACTGTCACCCCAGGAATACGGCTTGCAGGATCCGACAAAAATGATCAGCACCGCATCGCAACACCTGCTGGTGCTAGGAAAATGCAAGCAGACTATCTCGTAATCGGCAGAAGCGTTACAGCAGCATCCAACCCAAAACAAGCATACGAACAAGTAATCGAGGAGTGGAAAAACTATGACAACTACAACTAATATTGCAGAAGCATTGCTCTCTATCGATGCGATTCAAATTGATCCCTCTAAATCCTTTGTTTGGGCATCTGGTATCCACTCGCCGATTTACTGCGATAATCGGCTGACGCTTGGTCATCCGGAAGTGCGGACAGCTATAGCACGGCAGTTTCAGCAGAAACTCGCTGAATTACCGGAAACGGATATCATCGCAGGATGTGCTACAGGCGGAATCCCACATGCAGCGTGGCTTGCTGATAAAGCAGATCTGCCGATGATTTATGTCCGATCCAGCAAAAAAGGACACGGAAAAGGCAACCAAATCGAAGGAGCCAACGTTGCAGGTAAACATGTCGTCGTCATTGAAGATCTTATTTCAACTGGTGGCTCTGTCATTAACACGGTTCAAGCACTGCAGGAAGCGGGGGCAATAGTGACAAAGGTATTGGCGATATTCAGCTACAATCTGAAAAAAGCGGATGATAACTTTGCCGCAATTGGTGTTCCATTTGAGACGTTGACTAATTTTGATGAGTTAGTAGATATACTTACAAAAGAAACAACGATAACTTCTCAGGAAAAACAGGAACTTCTAGAATGGCGTAATGAGTTGTAAAGAGAAGCAGCGATAAATACATTTCTATTTATGATTCTCAGATATAATGAGGAAACTGTAAAACACACTAAAAGATTATTTTGGTGTGTTTTTCTATATAAGAAAATTTTGGTAGAATGTTTAAAAAGGAGGAAACAACAAATAGGATATTTCTATCTCATTAGGTTGCCCTTTGATCCGCAAAATCTTAAATTCTCTTATTGTTATTAGTAAAGATCAGCGCATTCTAAGCTGATTTCTCCGTGTATTATTATCGTTCTTCTATATTTGTATATTAAAGCTCCATAAAACAATATACAATGAGAAATATAAGAGATTATGTCGATTAAGTATGAAAAATATAGTAAAAATATGTGGTTTGTTTTTACTTTGATAAGAGATTCAAATAGCGATGCAACCTGATAACACCAGGAGAATGGAGAATATAGGGATGTCAAAGGATCAAACAAGGTATTCTCGACTTGCAAATATAACCAAAATGATCAATACAAAACTAGATTTACGTGAAGTATTGGAGCAAGTAACAACAGCGATTTCTGAAGAAATTGTGCAATGCGACTCTGTTGGTATTTATTTGCCGCAAGAAGATGGTACTTTTAGAGGTTACGTAGGAAAGCCAGAAACTATTAATGGTTGGACATTGGATATGCATGTCATTGATATGGAATTCGATTTACTGGCAAAAGAAGTAAGTGAAACAAAAAAAGCAATCTATATACCTGATACGTCAATGGACAGCCGGCCAGATCAGCGAGCTGTTGAAGGGTTTCAAATCAAATCTTTACTTGTACTTCCTATCTCTTTTGAAGAAGAGCTGTTCGGTCTTGTTTTTTTATTTGATTATGGAATCCCGATGAATTTAACAGAATCTGAAATCCAAACGGTTGAGGCATATGTGAATATGGCAGCTGTAGCTATTCAAAATGCGAACAATTTAACACATAAAGAGAATCTTATTGCCGAGAAACAACGATTGCTTGATGTGACACGTGATTTATCCATGTGTTCTTCCATGCAAGAAAGCCTTGATACTTGTTTCTCTTATTTAGGAGGAGTTTTAGAAAACTATAATATTGGAGTTCATTTGCTGGATCCATTAGCAGAAAAGAAAATAACACCAGCGAAGTTAAGCACGGATTCCGACTGGACAGAAGAAGATTGGATCAGGACACATAATATAATACAAATCGACCAAAGCAATGATAGAGTCATGCAAGAGGTCATTAAAACAAGAAAGTCAGTATTGATTCCAGATGTGTATGCAGATTCACGCCCAAACCATGATGTTTGCCGTAATTTTGGTATAAAAGGTTTATTCATGCTGCCATTGGTTTCAATGGGAGAGGTATTAGGCCAAATATCAATTGTTAATCTTGAAGATGGCGATTTCCATTATTCTGAGGAGCAAATAGAGCTGTCACAATCCATTGTGGATATAACAGCCTCCACCCTGTCCAATCTTTTGTATATGGAAAAACAGGAAGTCATTATTGAGGAGAGAACCTCGGAAATAACTGTGAAAAATAAAGAACTGGAACGAGTGATAACCGAGCTGCAGCAGCTGAGCCGTGAAAAGGAATTGATACTCAATTCTGCTGGTGAAGGGATTTTCGGTTTAGATTTGAATAAGAACATTACTTTTTGTAATCCAGCTGGTGCATCTATGTTAGGTTATGAAACAGAGCGTGAATTAATAGCGAAACCTTCTAGTCTGATTTTCAATGGCAGCGAAACAGAAAGTAAGCTGCATTCGTCATCTGGTTTTGATGAAAATCGAAATTATTATAACAAAGAAGAATGGTTCTTTAGGAAAGATAATTCAAATTTTCCAGTCGAATATGTGATCTCCTCCATAAAGGAAGGAAATGAAATCGTGGGGGAAGTTGTCACATTCAAAGACATAACACAAAGGAAACAGATGGAGGAAGAAATTAAATATCATGCCTATTTTGATAGTTTAACAGATTTACCAAATAGAGTACTTTTAAAAGACAGACTAAATCAAGGTCTTGCTTATGCCCAATCGAATGGAGAAAAATTAGCTGTTTTATATTTGGATTTAGATCGGTTTAAGCTGGTGAATGATACGCTCGGGCATAGTATTGGTGATTTGCTTCTAAGAAATGTTGCAAAGAGATTGAGTGCTTGTGTATCAAAAAGTACAACAGTTTCGAGGCAAGGGGGAGATGAATTCACCATTTATTTGCCCAATATAAAAAATGAAAAAGAAGTATTGAAGGTTGTGAACCGGGTAATTGATTCTTTTTCTGAACCATTTAAATTAGTGGATGATGAAATTTACATGAAAACGAGTATTGGTATTAGTTTATTTCCAGATAACGGTGATACGACTGAAACCCTAATTAAAAATGCAGACACAGCAATGTACAAATCGAAAGATATATCTGGAAATAATTATCATTTCTTCAGTGAAGGAATGGATAACAGAACATTTGAAAGTATAAAGCTGGAAAATGCTTTGTATAAAGCTTTAGAGCGGAAAGAGCTCATAATCTATTATCAACCGCAAATAGACTGTAAGACGAATAATATCGTGGGAGTAGAGGCTTTACTCAGGTGGAACCATTCAGAGCATGGTATGATTTCGCCAGATAAATTTATCCCGATTGCTGAAGAAACTGGGTTAATTGTCCCAATAGGCGAATGGGTTTTGGAAGAGGCTTGTAAGCAATTAAAGGAATGGCATGATCAAGGCTTCCCTTTAATTAATATGAGCGTGAATTTATCCGTTCGTCAGTTTGAACAGCGTAATCTTTTTTCAACTGTAGAGGATGTTTTAAAGAAGGTCGGGCTGTCTCCAAAGTATTTAGATTTAGAACTTACAGAAAATCTTATCGTTAAAAATACAGACTTAACCTTAGAAACAATGAAGAAATTAAAAGGACTAGGTATAAATATTGCAATTGATGATTTTGGCACGGGCTATTCATCATTGGGTTATTTGAAAAATCTGCCGATATCAACATTGAAAATAGATAAATCTTTTGTACAAGATATGATAAAAGATAATGCCGCCATAACCAACACGATAATAATGCTGGCCAAGAATTTAAATCTTGAGGTTATTGCTGAAGGTGTTGAAACAAAAGAACAGATGGAATATTTATGTGCCCGAGATTGTTTTCTGATGCAAGGATATTTTTTCAGCCGTCCTATGCTGGCTGAAGATATCGCCAAGAAATACTTTCTATGAAAAGGATAAAAAAATTGAATATAGGATGGAGAATGAAAATGAAAGCAGCTCGAGTTGTTTTAGAATATATACAAGCTAATGGAATTAAGCATATATTTGGTATTCCAGCAGGTTCTGTCAATGCATTTTTTGATGAGCTTTATGATATGCCTGAATTAACACCGATCGTAACAAAGCATGAAGGTGCGGCATCTTACATGGCAGCTGCGTATGCTAAATATTCTAATCAACTGAGCGTATGTATCGGCTGCAGCGGACCAGGTGCCACCAATCTCGTAACAGGCGCAGCCAATGCTATGCGGGAGCACTTACCTGTGTTATTCATTACTGGTGCTGTACCAGTTGATACAGTAGGTTTGAACGCTTCTCAAGAATTAGACGTTGAACCAGTATTTCGATCTGTTACCAAATATAGTGTAACCGTAAGTGACGCAAAGGATTTACTAAGAGAAGTTGAAATTGCAACGGAAATTGCCATTTCAGGCGTACCAGGACCAGTACATATTGCCATCCCGATAGATATTCAACATGCTGCTTTGAATCATACTGAACTGCATAACCCACCTAAACGATTGCCAATGGTTCCTGAACACGACACTATTAAAACTGTGGCTCGAGAATTGTTAAAAAGGGAAAGCGGTTATATCTTTGCAGGGCAGGGAGTACGGAATTCTATTGAGGCGTTAATAGAGTTGGCAGAATTGCTTAATTGGCCGATTATAACATCTCCGCAAGCAAAAGGGTATATTCCTGAGCAGCACCCGCTTTTAGTAGGAGTCTTCGGTTTTGCAGGTCATGAGGCTGCTTCGGAGCTAATAAATGAAGGTGACGGACAAGCGTTATTAATTGTAGGATCCAGCTTAGGTGAAACAGCGACGAATAACTATAACGGTAATCTTTTAAGGAATCGTTTCTCTGTGCAAATGGACTTTGACCGTTCTGTGTTTAATAGGAAATACGAGATTGATATACCAGTATTGGGAGATATAGATTTAAGCTTATTACATCTAATTGTAGAATTAAAGGCTTTGGGGTTACAAAGCAAAAGCACTGAGCTGGCTGTAGAAAAGAATAATGAGGCAGAGGAGCATATGGAGGAATATAACACGAAAAATGTCCTTCTATCTATTCAAAAATATGTGCCAACATCAACTAGGTACACCATTGATATTGGCGAATTCATGTCCTATGTAATCCATCATATGAAGGTCTTGGATTCTGATACATATAATATTAATGTACATTTTGGCGCCATGGGAAGTGGAATCGGTGCTGCAATAGGATCAAAATTAGCTGAACCAGAACGCCCTGTTGTCTGTATTACAGGGGACGGCTGCTTTTTCATGCACGGAATGGAAATAGCAACAGCAAAAGAGTATAATTTGCCAATTTTGTTTGTTGTAATGAATAATGCGAGATTAGGTATGGTATATCACGGACATGCGCTGCAATTCAAAAGAACTCATACATCTTTCGAACAGGAACCAATCAATATTAGTGCAATGGCCGCAGCTATGAATATACCGAGCTATAGAGTGTCAGATTTAGAAGATATCAATCAAAATGTGATAGATAGCTTAACGAATCTGAATGGTCCATCAGTACTTGAGATTGCTTTAGTCGATAATAACACCCCGCCTATGGGAGATCGTGTTAAATTTTTATCTTCTTTTGGAAAATAAACGATATCGGAATAACAAAAAAATCATATAGGATTTCCTATATGATTTTTATTTTTATAAATTTTGATAGGATTGGCGAATGACTTTTAAAATAGCACCAATCGTTTGTCCCTTAAAGGCATCGGGAACGGCATTCTCATGTGCGTCTGCATAGTAGTAATTCCCGACTTCGTTATCAAAGTAGAATCCTAGATTGATTAATTCTTGCTTCAAATCTTCTGGTAGCTCTTTTAAACCAGTCCGTTCAATAAAGAAGTCTGTTGGATAAATCATCACGTCGACATCCCCTGGCCCGGTATGAACTACAAATAAGTCTCGGTCTTGTCGATTGATCCACTGATCTTTTGAAAATAAGGAAATCCTTGAGCCATCTAAAGAGGACACCGCATCTAAGTTAATACCAAAAATTTGATTGATCAGTTCGCGTATTTCTGCACCTGAAATTTCTTTTTCATATTGGGCGAGTCTAGAATCTATAGCCATTTTAGCTTTGTTCTCTGAAGACGTCATCTCTCCCAGAATAGGCTTTGTTTCCAAATTTAAATCAAAGACGGTCGTTACAATGCTGCAAATCTCAGAACTAGTGATTTTTCCTTGATGAGAATCAAAATATTCATCCATTATTTCAACTTTTTTCATTTCTATTAAGCCCTTTTCTATTGTGTGATAAAATCTCTTTTTCAGTGAAGGTAAATTTAGAGAATCCTTAAAGGAAAAGAATAAACGAAGACTCAACCTACGTATTCATAAGAAAATTTTAACATATAAAGTAAAAGAAAAAACAAATACGAATTAAATTAACACTTGTAGATACAAAGATCAGAGTTATATTTTTAAAAAATGGCCCATCATAAAGACTTACGATGGGCTTTTTTAAATTAAATGTCTTGAGAGGAGCGGGTGATTAAATGAAGAATTAGTTAGGAGCTTTTATTAATTTAGAGCAGAACTAATCAAACTCGAAATCTAACCGATAAAAATACTAAGAGTCGGATTTTTCAGATTAAATGAAGAAGGCAACTGCCTTAATTGTAGAAAGGCTTGCGAAGGTCTGATCTAGCGTATTTAGGAAGCTAGAATAAATCTTATTCAATACTAAATGGAGGTTATTATGAGTCGAAATACTAAATTAGTACAATATTTCTTGGTTTTTGCTTTACTTATAACTTTAACAGTCACACCAGCAAATCTGAAAGTTGATGCAGCGTCTTCAGCAACCAATACAATAATTGACGACTTTGAAAACTATACTTCAGATGATGAATTAAAAAGTGCATATGGACTTTGGTCATCAGAAGGAAATGGTGCTGAATGGTCCTTAAATCAAGAGCAAGCTAATGATGGTACAAATTCAATGAAGATTGCCCCGAATGAGCCTTTAGATTCCTGGGTATCACTATCTCATAATTTTACTGTCAGTGACTGGACAGATTCTGCTGGCATTTCATTTTGGATACATAACGATGCAGATGAACCGTTGGAATTTAACTTCGATATTAAATCTGAATCAAAAGCTTTTGGACAAGAAGGAACTTTTACGGCTTCCTTGAAAGAGGACGGCAGCTCTTCATGGGAAGAGAATTCTTTTGAAAGCATGCTAAGTGTTCCAGCAGATTTTACTGGCTATATCCGTATTGCTTGGGATCAATTTACGGAAAAAGCATGGCAATGCCCAGAAGTCTGTGAGAATAATCTTAATTTATCCTTGGTAGAAGGGTTTGAATTTGGCTATAATCCACAGGCAAATCCGACGAATGAAATTTATATAGATTCTATCAGTAGATGGAGTGCTTCTGAAAGCACTTTGGCTCCTGACTGGGCAACTCCTTCTAACACCTTTAATCTTAATTACACAGCAGCGCCAATCGATAACCCGTTAAAAGGATTTCTACCCTTTAGTGAATCAGTAGAATGGCAGATAGATAATCAGATGCCATACAGTATGGAGTACTTCTATATACCTCTGAATGATATTATGACGAATTTTAATGAATATGACTGGAGCACATTGGAATCCAGGATAGATGATATAGCTTCAAGAGGAAATCAGGCTATTTTTAGGGTGTATCTAGATTATCCAAATAGACCATCAGGAATTCCGCAGTTTTTGTTGGATCTTGGGTTGGAAACGAAAGACTATTCCTATAATAGCAACGGAGGACCAGAGGGAACAAGTGTTTCACCCGACTATAATGATGAGAATTTAAGCACCGCATTGCAGCAGTTTATTGAAGCCCTTGGTGCTAAGTACGATGGTGACCCAAGAATTGGTTTCATTCAAGCTGGATTAATAGGCTTTTGGGGGGAATGGCACACTTATCCGCAAGATGGCTCGACTCCGGCTGGAGATTGGGATGGTGAATTGGCTGAACAAAAAGATGGACGTGCAACAGATTGGATGCCAAACCTGGCCAATCAAACAGCCATTCTTCAAGGATTTGACAATGCATTTGATGAAACAAAAATACTTGCGCGTTATCCATCCGAATTTAATCGTGACTTGAATATAGGTTATCACGATGACTCTTTTGCCTTTCAGACTTTACCTGCTAGTTTGGGTGGAGAAGACTGGCACTTTATCGGCCGTCTGCAAGACAATCAAGTGATGGATAAATGGAAAGCAGAACCTATCGGTGGGGAAATGCGTCCGGAAATTCAAATTGATATGTGGGATAACGATCCGCCCCAATATCTAGGTGAGCCAATCGAAGGGGCGCAAGGAGAAGATTTTTACAAAAGCTTGGAATTAACTCATGCGTCTTGGTTAAAAATCCAAGAAGTTTTCCAAACGCCGCTAGAAGGAGATGCTCTTGAGAGAGCCCGTGAAGGTTCACGTAGTTTAGGTTACGAGTATTTTGTGCCAACTGCTTACGTAGACGCAACTGATAGCCAATTGCAAGCAGCTATTGAAATTGAAAATACAGGTGTGGCTCCTTTCTATTATGATTGGGAAGTCGAAATCGCAGCAAGGGATAAGAACGGTAACATCAAAGAATGGACAACCGATTGGGATCTATCATACGTATTACCACATGACAAAGAGACGAAAGATAATAAGGCTTTGTTCAAGTGGTCTGCTGACGCATCAGAACTAAGTGCTGGTAATTATGATATTTTAGTCAGAGTCGTTAATCCTTTATCGAATTTTAACTCTAACGCGAAATCATTCCATTTTGCTAACGAGGAGCAGAAAGAGAGCGGCTGGCTGAAAATCGGGCAGATAGAGATATAATTTCCTATTTTTGGGTCATATCGTGAATAGCTGACAAGATGATTCAATTACAGATGAAACAAAGAACGACCGGGTCATACAGCCAGAGACCCGTATAATTTTAACAACTGAACTGCACCTCCAAAATTTAGACTCTATCTAGAAATTGGAGGTACTTGTTTTATTTAGCCATAATAGCTGTTTTACTATTACATTGCGTGTTATACATTATGTTGTGTTACTATTCAGAATAAGCATTTTTACAGTTTGCAATAAAGGAGTTGTTTTAATGAGAATGTATGTAGTGGATGCATTTGCAGAGAAGGTATTTGAAGGTAATCCTGCAGCTGTCTGTGTTATGGAAAAATGGATATCAGACAGTTTGATGCAAAAAATCACTTCGGAAAATAATCTTTCAGAAACAGCGTTTACTGTTAAAACTGGATCCTATTACGAGTTGCGATGGTTTACACCAGGCGGAGAGATAGACCTTTGTGGTCATGCTACGCTCGCTACTGCTTATGTGCTAGCAAACTTTTATGCTACTGAAGACGCTTCTTTCGTATTTGAGACAAAAAGTGGGGAACTTCGCGTCGAACGTAGGGGAGAAATATTTGAATTAAATTTTCCGAGTAGAATGCCTTCGCAAATTGAATTGACAGAACAAATGATTAACGCCCTAGGAGTAAAGCCATTGAGCGTTTATCTGGATAGAGACTTAATGTTTGTTCTAGGGAATGAGGAAGCAGTGAAGGGACTGTCTCCTGATTTTTCTAAGCTTAAGGCACTTCCAGATGGATTGGGTGTCATTGTTACAGCAGCAGCTGAACACAATGCATACCATTTCGTATCACGTGCGTTCTTTCCAAAAATAGCGGTAAACGAAGATCCAGTTTGTGGATCTGCACATACTCAGTTAATTCCATATTGGGCGAAACAACTAGGAGAAGATAAAATGGTAGCTAGACAACTTTCAGCTAGAGGCGGTACTCTCCATTGCCGTTTTGAAGGTGAGAGAGTTGCGATGGGTGGAACTGCAGTCTTATATGCTACTTCTGATATACAAGTTAACAGTTAATGTTTACAGTGTTTAAAAATATCCTGTTATAGATAGCTATATACGGAAATATCGCATCATTTACTTTATTGTTTAATTAGGTGAAAGACTCAACTAATGGAGGGAATATGGGTTTAGAAGTAGCTTGAATAAATAGAAATGGAGTGCATCTATGGAAATTAAAGAGATTAGAGTGATCGGCGAATATAGAGAAGAGCTTGCAAGTTTGTTCCAAATGGTAGTTGCTGATGGCGCATCCATGAATTATTTGCATCCAATGAGCAAGGAAACAGCATTATCTTATTGGGATAATGTACTCTCGGAACAAGTAAAGCTATTTATAGGGCTAATCGATGGCCAAATTGCTGGGACTGTCCAGCTGCATTATAGCAACAAAGAAAATGGTCGTCATCGTGCAGAGATAGGTAAGTTGATGACCAGTACTAAAGCCAGAAGGAAAGGCGTTGCCAGAAAGCTGCTTCAGCATGCTGAGCAAGCAGCAAAAGCAGATGGCAAAACTCTGTTATTGCTTGATACGGAGAAAGAAGGACCGGCCAATTTACTTTATCAATCTGAAGGGTATGTTCTTTTTGGAGAAGTGCCGGATTTCGCGCAGGATGCATTTGGCACACTTTTAACCGGCAATTTCTATTACAAATTAATAGGGTAATTTACATCTCAAGAATGGTCAGCCATTTGTTTTTTCAAAAATCAATTATAGCTATAAACAATCTAAATTCTTTCTCCAAACGCATCATGATTCTCTTGAAGCTTAAGAAAGGTAAAATTAATAAAATAATGTTCAAACAAAAGCTGATGCCTTGCAGACGAACATAATGAACATAATATTAATAACTGTTTCCGGTATGAATGGAAACAGTATACACAGTATCTAGTTGATGAAGGACTAAAAGGTGGGGGGAAGGGGGTTAACTCATGTGGCTCCACACTAAACTAACAACAAGAGAGGAAAAGACCTTCGAACTTATAGCAGAAGGTCTATCATCAATAAGTAGAGAATTCTTTTATTGGCAAAATCTAAAAACAATACTAAAAGAATTTCCGCTTGCAGGCAGAACCTCTTTTGTGTGTTATTGTATCTGTTTGTGTTCATTGTTCATACGTTTTCCAAATCTAGTTTTTACCGTGATGACATAAAAAGTAATAATGATGATTGAAGACATAAGGGCACTGTAAAATGGAGACTCATCTAAAACTACAAATAGGGATGGGATTTCTCCAAAAACATCGTTATCCGAAGTAAAGAATAATGCAAGGAAAACGTTGTTGGCTGCATGAGCACCAATGGATAATTCGGCTGAATTGCTCTTTATCGCTATATAGGTAAGCATGAAGCCAGTAAATACATAATCAAAACCTACGAATAGTGCTCCATCACTCATCTCTGGATTGGCAAAATGCAGAGAGCCAAATATGCTTCCAACGATAATGGATAGTAAAATAGGATTTTTAATTCCTTTACCTAACCATTGTAGAATAAATCCTCTAAATACTAATTCTTCACAAGTTGTCTGGATTGGCACAAGTAATAATGCAATCAGCACCAGCCAAATATAATTAGAGATATTAAAGTCATGTAAAGAAAAATCATCTGGGAATACCAGAAAGTCTATAATGGATGAAATCATCATAAGACCAAAGAAAATAAGAAATCCGAATACGATCCTCTGCCAATTAATTTTTTGATAAGGGGTAATAAGTGTTCTGAATGGACGCTTATGAATGACTTTCATGCTGAACCAGAGACCCAATAACCAAAAAGGATATTCTATATGTGACAAGGCCAAGTCTAATATCGGGTTTCCTAATGTTAGATCAGGCGTATCTAGTGCAGCTGGGTCGATTACTAGTAGTATGATGACATAAGCGATGCCGCTTAAAAGCAAAAAGAAGAAAATCGACAACAAAGATAATATGTATCGCCAGTTGCTGTTTTCACCTTGTTGCATGCTAATAAATGATTTTTTCACAATGTAACTCCTTCTTATGTATAACAAGCTGTCTTTTCTAATATTACTTAGAATTGGTAAATGTAAGTAATATTGCCTTTATTATTCTAATTTAATAGACTGCTAGATTCAATAAAAAGATAATCCATACTTTTTCTGGAATCTGCAATAAAATCCCAGTCGTCATTTATCTTTGCGCATCTCCTTTGGTTTTTGAATGATTCCTTTTTATAAGTTACCTACATGATTTATGTATTTTAAGTGTTGAGGTCCAGTCTAAAGGAAGATGGGGAAGTACATTTCTTGAGATTGAATATGAAACACCAAACGAACATAGAGACTGGAAGGTGTAAGAGGTATCACTACAAATCATTTCTAATCTATACAAAATCATAAAAAAACGCAGAAGGCATAAGCCTCTGCGTTTTCCTTTTTGATATGAAGCGCACGTCTTTATTTTTTTCCCAAACGTTTCACAAACTGCTCATCTGGAGTAACATACAACGTCTTTTGCTGATCATACGTTACAAAACCAGGTTTCGCACCGTTGGGCTTCTTCACGTGACGAATCTTTGTATAATCGACGGGTACCGAAGAAGAAAGTTTTGATTTACTGAACCAAGCAGCTAGTTTTGCTGCTTCTTCCAATGTTTCCTCGGTTGGCTCAGTCGCGCGAATAACAACGTGAGAACCTGGTATATCCTTCGTATGAAGCCAAGTATCCTGCTTGTGGGCAAGCTTCATCGTCAAGTATTCGTTTTGCTTATTATTATGTCCAACGAGTATCGTTGTGCCATCTGTCGCGGTATAAGTTTCCGGCTGCGGCAGGTTCGGTTTTTTGTTCTTTTTCTGTTGGGCTTTTGCCTTTAAATAGCCTTGCTCCCGCAATTCCTCACGAATCTCTTCGACATCCTGCTCCCGAGCGCCTTCTACTTGCTGGATGAGCTGATCAATATAGTCGATTTCTGCATTCGTTTTCTCAAGCTCCAATTCAACCATCGTGCGCGATTTCTTCAATTTATTATATTGCTTGAAGTAGCTTTGGGCATTTTCACTTGGTGTTTTATTCGGGTTGAGTGTAATGGTGAGCTGCTGTTGATCAGGATCATAGTAATCGGTGACGACAGCCTCTGTATCACCTTGTTTGATTTGATGCATATGAGCAGTCAGCAGTTCCCCGCGTCGCTGATAACTGTCGGCTTTTTCAGCTTTTTTCAGTGTGTTTTCATGGATAGAAAGCTTGCGGATATTCTTATCTCGTTCATTTTTCAAGAAACGAATCAAGTCGCCAGCCTGCTGTTTCACGCGATCGCGTTCGGCTTTTCCGGAATAAAAAGCATCAATCAGTTCACTCATTGAACTGTACTGTTCTCGCACACCATCAATGCCAGAAAGATCCATGACGTAGAAGTCTTCTTTCTTTCCTCTAAAATAAGTAGGCTCATAGTTGCCTTGCTTCAGCTTATCAATGAAAAGTGTGTAAACCTGGGCGTATTTCTCTTTGTCACCCAAATATGCTTGCTGGGCCATTTCATTGGCCAAAACAGGAGATACACCTTGCAGCATATTCAAAATCTGTTTGTTTATCTGGCCAGTATTGAAGTCAAGCTTCCGGGCAAACTCTGTTGGTTCCAAAGTAAACGGGTTCAGCTTCTCCTGACTCGGAGGTAGCTTGTACGTCTGACCGGGAAGGATTGTCCGGTGTCGGTTCACGCTGGATGAGATATGTTTAATGCTGTCGATGATCATATCCGTTTCATTATCTACCAGCATGATGTTACTGTGTTTTCCCATCACTTCCATAATAATACGTTTGGATGTCTGATCACCAAGCTCATCTTTGCTGACGAAACTAAGCTGGATGATCCGTTCATTTTCGAATTGCTCTACTTTTTCAAGAAACCCGCCTGCCAGATGCTTTCGTAGAAGCATACAGAACATCGGAGGATTCTGGGGATTCTGATAGGTATCGTTTGTAATATGCACTCGTGCATAGCTTGGATGCGCCGACAATAATAGTGCGTGATTCTTCCCTTTGCTGCGGAAGGTGAGCACGATCTCCGTATCCGTCGGCTGGTATATTTTTGACAGACGGCCAGTTGCCAATGTATCATGCAGCTCTTTGGCCATCGCTCTAGTTACTATTCCGTCAAATGCCATATGTTTCACCTCATTCTCTGCTAGTATAGCATTTTATCGGACAAGCACGCATACATTTACTTTAGAAATAAGGGTGGAGGTATGCAATGTGCGATGGTATCAAGTTTCAGCAGAGGAAACAGCCCAACAGACAAATTCCGACACACATAAAGGACTTAGCACAAAGGAAGTAGACCAGCGGCTGAAGCGGGATGGAAAAAATGAATGGAAAGAGGAAAAAGGAGTTTCCCAGCTTGCGCTATTTTTTGGACAGTTCAAAGACTTTATGGTTCTGGTGCTTCTCGCAGCGACGGTCGTCTCTGGACTGTTGGGCGAGTATATCGATAGCATTGCCATCCTGCTGATCGTTCTGTTAAATGCGCTGATTGGCTTCTTTCAGGAAAGAAATGCTGAAAAATCTCTCAGCAAACTGAAGGAATTAAATGCCCCGATGGCGCGTGTGCTGCGGGATGGACAATGGGCGAGGATATCATCGGCAGAACTGGTCGTTGGTGATGTCGTATCACTGACTGCAGGTGACCGAGTACCTGCTGATCTGCGTTTGGTTAGTGTGACAAGTCTGGAAACAGAGGAATCTGCACTTACCGGAGAATCGTTGCCTGTTGTCAAGGTGACAGAGAAACTGCAAGCTGATCAACTGGGGCCTCAGGATCAGCACAATATCGCATTCATGAGCTCTCTTGTAACACGGGGAAGCGGTACTGGAATCGTCATTGGAACCGGTATGAATACGGCAGTCGGGCAAATTGCTGAACTTCTTGTTGATACAAAACGAAAGCAGACGCCGCTTGAAAGAAGACTGGAGAAGCTCGGAAAGGTACTCATTGTCATTGCCTTACTTCTCACAGCGTTAACAGTTCTTGCGGGAGTTTATCGAGGCAATCCGTTATACGAGATGCTTATTGCTGGTGTCTCACTTGCGGTAGCGGTTATACCGGAAGGACTTCCAGCAATTGTGACGGTAGCCCTTTCACTTGGTGTGCAGCGTATGATCAAACAAAAAGCTATCGTCAGACGGCTGTCTGCTGTGGAGACTCTTGGCTCAGCCACAGTCATCTGTTCAGATAAAACTGGGACACTTACAGAAAATCAAATGACAGTCAAAGAGATATATCTCGATGGAAACACCTTTACGGTAACAGGGGATGGCTACGATCCATCAGGTGGTTTTTACCGGAATGGGAAAGAAACGAAGGAAGAGGCACTTATCCATCTCCTTCGTTATGGAGTTTTGTCGAGCCATGCAAAGGCATTCCGGAAAAAAAAGCGCTGGATGATCGATGGTGATCCGACTGAGGGGGCACTTGTTGTCGCTGGGAAGAAAGCAGGAATTGAAGTGGACGACTTATCCAGCTATAGCATTGTGCATGAAATACCTTTTGACAGCAAGCGGAAAAGAATGACCGTTCTGGTCAAGACACCTGAAGGGAAACTGATTGCGATTACGAAAGGCGCACCAGATGTTTTAATAGAAAAAGCTGCGTATCATGGAGCAGAGAAAAAACTGCTTGCTGGCAAGGATAAGAAAGTATTGTATGAAGCTGTAGATCAAATGGCTGCTAAAGCACTGCGAACGATTGCTGTTTGTGTCCGGCACTTTCCAGCTGGATATCAGCCGAAAGAAGAAGAGCTGGAAAAAGAAATGATATTTATCGGTCTGAACGGACTGATCGACCCGCCGCGCAAGGAAGCAAAAGATGCAATCATTGATTGTCGTAAAGCTGGAATTAAAACGATCATGATTACAGGTGATCATGTGAAGACAGCCGCCGCAATTGCCAATATGCTTCATATTCTGCCTCCAGCTGGCAGAGTCGTAGAAGGTAAGGATCTAGACCACATGTCAGATCAAGAACTGCAGGCAGATGTAGATAGTATGTACGTGTTTGCACGTGTGACTCCGGAACATAAGCTTAGAATTGTCCAAGCTCTGCAGAATGTCGGCCATATTGTTGCGATGACCGGTGATGGCGTCAATGATGCACCGGCGATCAAAGCAAGCGACATAGGCATCAGCATGGGTGTCACAGGTACAGATGTTGCCAAAGAAGCAAGTGCACTTGTCTTAATGGATGATAATTTTGCCACTATTAAAGCAGCCATCAAGGAAGGACGCACAATCTACTCCAATATAAGAAAGTTTGTGCGCTACTTGCTAGCTTCCAATGTTGGTGAAATCCTGGTGATGCTATTTGCCATGATTCTGGCGTTGCCAATGCCGTTAGTACCTATTCAAATTTTATGGGTGAATTTAGTGACAGATGGTCTGCCAGCCATTGCCCTCGGTATGGACAAGGCTGAAGATGAAGTGATGAAGCAAAAACCGCGTCATCCGAACGAAGGTATCTTTGCGAGGGGACTTGGTACGAAAATCGTTACCCGAGGTATTCTGATAGGATCTGTGACAATCATTGCTTTCATGCTCATGTACCAAGGAGATCCGGAAAGACTTGTTTATGCACAGACAACAGCGTTTGCTACATTAGTTATGGCACAACTGATTCACGTATTTGACTGCCGCAGTGAAAAATCGGTGTTTGCTCGCAATCCATTTGGAAATATGTGGCTCATAGGTGCCGTGCTGTCATCCCTCATTTTATTACTTGCTGTTATTTATGTCGGCCCGCTACAGCCGATTTTCCATACGACAGACTTAATTATGCGGGATTGGTTGTTGATTATGGGGCTAAGCGCTGTTCCTACCGTACTCTTCGGTTTTCTAAAGAAATAAATAAGAAGCATGCTGCCAGGATACATAGGCAGCATGCTTTTATGTTTACCGCGTTCTTGATACAGGACAAACAGTCTTGATTCTGATACACTGTGACTACTAAAAAGCCGGAGGGATTAGCTTGACTAAAAGCATGACAGGGTATGGCAGGAGTGTGGCATCCGGAAACAGTCTCACGGTTACAGCGGAATTGAAGGGTGTCAACTCCAGGTACTTAGATATCAAATGCAAGCTGTCAAAAGCGGCTGCTTATCTTGAAACGTCTGTAAAGGATCAGCTGCAGCAGTCTGTCAGCAGAGGCAAGCTGGAACTAATAGTGGATATCGATGGCGGAGGTTTGCGAAAACGCGAATTATCCATTGATTGGGAATTAGCTGAGGAATATATGGTTAAGCTTAGAGCTATACGATCCGCTTTTGATCTTCGAGGAGACATTACGATAGATACACTGCTGTCTCAATCTGCTGATATCCTTTTGGAAGAAGCGCAGCCAGAGCTGACAGAACTACCGGACTTGGTTGAAAAGGCTCTGCATGGCGCATTAGAAGCCTTCATCCAAATGCGTACAGCAGAAGGCAACGCTTTAGCAAAGGATATCCAAAATAGGATGACTGACATCCAAACCATGCTGAAGCAGCTGGCAGAGCTGCGTCCGCAGGTGATGGAAGCTTATAAACGGCGCATCGAGGACAGGATAACAAGCTACGTTGATGGTGGATTGCCGGAGAACAGCCGTCTGTATCAGGAAATAGCACTGCTAGCTGAAAAAGGTGATATAACCGAAGAACTCATCCGATTGGAGAGTCATTTAGATCAGCTTGCTATAAACCTTGAGAAGACTGTACCTGTCGGCAGGACATGCGATTTTATCCTGCAGGAGATGCAGCGGGAAGTGAATACGATCGGCTCCAAATCGACCGCTTCCTCTATCAGTATAATCGTAGTAAGCATGAAATCGGAGCTGGAGAAAATAAAAGAGCAAGTGCAAAATATAGAATAGTGTTGAGTTTGGTTTAAGATATAATTATAATGAATAAGATATGGTTTAATTGATGATAAAGGTATAATGAAAAGAAGATGCTTCTAACAATTAGAGCTGTAGAGCGGATTCTCATGACATTATAAGAAGTTTGAAACGCCAGTCAAAAGAGCAGTACAGCAAGAAGGGAGAAGCAAGATGAGTTTAAGATTGATTAATATCGGGTTCGGGAATGTTGTTTCCGCAACCAGAATAATCTCGATAGTTTCTCCTGAATCGGCTCCCATTAAGCGGATCATCACGGTTGCCCGTGATGCGAATAAGCTGGTGGATGCTACATATGGTCGGCGAACAAGAGCTGTCATCATCACAGATAGTGATCACGTCATCCTTTCGGCTGTACAGCCCGAGACGGTGGGACAGCGTGTCCTGCGTGACGATGAACTATCTGAGGAATAGCTAGGAGGAAGCACATGATTGAACAGAAAGGGATCCTTTTCATCCTGTCGGGACCATCCGGTGTCGGAAAAGGGACGGTAAGGAAGGCATTATTCGAACAGGACACACATTTGCGTTACTCAATTAGCATGACAACTAGAAACATGCGGCCAGGAGAACAAGATGGTGTGGACTATTTCTATAAATCGAAGGAAGAATTCGAGCGTTTGATTGGCCAGAATAAGCTCTTGGAATATGCGAGCTATGTGGACAATTATTATGGTACTCCCCGGGATTACGTAGAAGAGACTTTGGAAGCAGGTCATGATGTTTTTCTTGAAATCGAGGTACAAGGTGCTCTTCAGGTGAAGGAAAACTTCCCTCAAGGAGTCTTTATCTTCCTCATTCCGCCTAGCCTGGAGGAATTGAAGAATCGTATTGTCGGACGCGGTACAGAGACGCCGGAACTTGTGAAGAACCGTCTGAATGCTGCCCGTGACGAAATCGAGATGATGGATGCTTATGACTATGTGGTCGTCAATGATCAGCTGGATCACGCCGTGTCGAAGATTCAGTCCATTGTCCAAAGTGAGCATTGCAAACGTGAACGCGTCGCAAAAGAATACAAGAAAGCATTGGAGGTTAATTGATATGATGCTAGAACCGTCTATTGATAAACTACAGGAAAAGATCAATTCGAAATACACACTGGTTACTTTGTCTTCACAGCGTGCACGTCAGCTGCAAGAGACGAAGACAACGAAGATTGCAAACCCGAAATCGTATAAATACGTTGGTATCGCACTGGAAGAAATCCAAGCTGACCAATTGGAATATACAGAAGAATAAACGGTGAGGATGCCAGGTGCATCCGATGGAGATGCCCTCGCGATGGTGAACACCAAGCGGGGGTTTCTTTCTTATTGTGCATCAGGAGGGGGAAGTGTAATGAATTTAGCTGGTAAGACTATTTGTCTGGGAGTTTCCGGAGGCATCGCTGCATATAAGGCATGTGCATTGACGAGCAAACTGACACAACGGGGTGCAGATGTTCATGTCATCATGACAAAGCATGCAGCAGAATTCGTGACACCGCTCACGTTCCAGGCGTTATCCCGTAACCCGGTATATACGGATACCTTTGATGAAAAACACCCAGAGAAAATTGCTCATATAGATTTAGCAGATAAAGCAGACCTATTCCTGCTTGCGCCAACAACCGCTAATCTCATAGGAAAACTTGCTGCAGGTATAGCAGACGATATGTTGACGACTACATTGCTTGCAACAGAGGCACCTGTCTACATTGCGCCTGCTATGAACGTTCATATGTACGCACATCCTGCAGTAATCCGTAATATGCAGCAGCTGGATGACTGGGGTTACCACTTTATCGAACCAGAAGCTGGTTACCTTGCTTGTGGATATGTTGGTAAGGGCAGACTGGAAGAGCCGGAATCCATTATCCGAATCCTAGAAGAAAGAACAGAGCCCAAGCGTGATCTAGAAGGTAAAAAAGTGTTAGTAACGGCAGGACCAACCCAGGAAACGATTGATCCTGTACGTTTCTTCACGAACCATTCTTCGGGCAAGATGGGCTATGCTATGGCAGAGGCCGCTGCTAAACGCGGGGCAGATGTGACGCTTGTGAGCGGACCATCCCAGTTAGCTACACCTCTTGGGGTAAAACGGATAGATATTACAAGTGCCCAGGAGATGCTGGACCAGGTACTATCAGTATACGACCAGCAGGATATCGTTATCAAAGCTGCAGCTGTAGCTGATTATCGACCGGTTCAAACATTCGACTCTAAAGTGAAAAAACAGGATGGAAACTTGTCCATTGAAATGGAACGGACTACCGATATACTTCTGACACTCGGACAGCGGAAGCAGCATCAGTTCCTTGTCGGTTTTGCTGCTGAGACAAATGATGCTGTAGCATATGGCATAGGAAAGCTCGAGCGGAAGCATTTAGACGCCATTTGTGTGAATACAGTCGGAAAGACAGGCGCAGGTTTTCAATCTGACACCAACGAAGTGATTTACTTAAACAGAGAAGGCAAGGAACAGCACCTGCCTTCTGATACGAAAAAACAGATTGCCCACCGGATTCTGGATGAGATTGTGCAAGATATGGAGGCTGACAGAAAATGAACATCGCGAAGGTTGTTGTTGACGTCCCGGCCAGTCAGACCGACCGCGTGTATGATTATTTGATTCCTGAAAAATTGATCAACGTACTCCAGCCGGGAATGCGTGTCATCGTACCATTTGGAAATCGCCGCATCATGGGTTTCGTCCTGGAGATCAGCAGTTCTGCTGAAGTGGACAAGCTAAAGGAAATTCAGGAAACAATGGATCTGCTTCCGGCGTTAACCCCAGAATTGCTTGATTTAGGAGTATGGATGGGGGAGCAGACATTAAGTTTCCATATCACCGCCCTTCAGGCGATGCTGCCGCAAGCGATGAAGGCGACATATCAGAAAGTACTTGTGAGGACTGGGAATATATCAGAAGCATTGATGCCGCTATTTCAAGAAGAAGATACTAGCATGTACGAGCAATTCGAGCATAGCGGTGTTCCTTTAGCGGTTCTGCAACAGGCGATCAAAGCGGGTCAAATAGAACTGCGCTACCAAGTTAACTCTAAAGAAACGAAGAAAACAATCCGGATGATTGATGCAGACAGTTCTGTTGAGGAACTTCAAGAGGCGCTAGGAAAAGTGAACGCTCGCGCTATGAAACAAAGAGCGCTTCTTGAGCATTTCATTGAAGAGCCAGGTCAAATCGCGCAGAAGCATTTGCTTGAAATGTACGAGACGACAGGCTCTACGCTTAAGCCCTTGCTGGATGCCGGATTACTTCGGTCATATGATAAAGAAATACTCCGTGATCCATACAAGGATAAGCAAATTGAGCGTACGAAACCCTTAGAGCTTTCAGATTCACAGGCGAAATCTCTTGAACCGATACTTGAAAGCATCCAGTCCCAAACGCATGAAGTCTTTCTGCTGCACGGCGTTACTGGAAGCGGGAAGACAGAAGTTTATTTGCAGGCAATCCAGCAGGTGCTGGAAAAAGGGCAGGAAGCGATTGTTCTAGTACCTGAAATAGCACTTACTCCCCAGACAGTCAACCGTTTCAAAGGAAGATTCGGCTCTGATGTTGCTGTGCTGCACAGTGCTTTATCAGCCGGTGAGAAGTACGATGAATGGCGAAAGATTCAGCGTAAGCAAGTTAAGGTAGCCGTCGGTGCCAGATCTGCCATTTTTGCTCCTTTTGAAAATCTGGGAATAATCATTATAGATGAAGAACATGAAACAAGTTACAAGCAGGAAGATCACCCCAAATATCATGCCCGCGATATTGCTGTTTTTCGTGGGAAATATCATCATGCTCCGGTTGTTCTTGGTAGTGCGACACCTTCACTCGAATCATATGCTAGAGCTGAAAAAGGTGTCTACCATATGCTGGAGCTTCCAGAGCGTGTGAATCATGCGTCGATGCCAGATTATCAGATCATTGATATGCGAGATGAGCTGCATGCTGGCAACCGGTCAATATTTGCCCGAGAACTGCTGGAACAAATGAAAGAACGCATTCGTAGAAAAGAACAGATTGTTCTCTTCCTCAACCGTCGCGGATACAGCACATTTGTCATGTGCCGTGACTGCGGTCATACAGTGGAATGTCCGCATTGTGATATAACGCTCACATACCATAGAAGCAGTGAGCAGCTTAAATGCCATTATTGCGGCTACGAAGAGCGAATGCCTTCCATCTGCCCTGCTTGTGAAAGTGATACGATACGTTATTTTGGTACGGGTACACAAAAAGTAGAAGAATCACTCACACAACTGCTGCCGGAAGCCCGTGTCATTCGAATGGATGTTGACACGACAAGGCGCAAAGGTGCGCATGAAAAGCTGCTTGGCGCATTTGGCAGAGGAGAAGCCGATATTCTGCTTGGTACCCAGATGATTGCAAAAGGGCTGGATTTCGAAAGAGTAACGCTTGTCGGTGTCCTGGCGGCAGACTCTATGCTGCATTTGCCTGACTTTCGTGCTGCGGAAAAGACGTTCCAGCTGCTGACACAGGTGAGCGGACGAGCTGGTCGGCACAGTTTGCCTGGAGAAGTCATCATCCAAACGTATTCTCCGGAACATTACAGTGTTGAACTTGCTGCAGCAGGGGATTATCGTCCATTTTTCCAGACGGAAATGCAAACACGGAGAGCTTTTCAATATCCGCCTTATTATTATCTGGCTTTATTGACGGTCAGTCACCAGAACCAAGTAAAAGCAATGCAGACGACACAGACGATTGTACAGCTGCTCCAGAAGCACCTGTCCGATCAGGTCCGGATACTTGGACCTACTCCATCGCCGCTGGCGCGGATCAAAGATAGATATCGCTTCCAGTGCATGGTAAAATACAAAAACGAACCGAACCTTCGGGATGTGATCAGAAGAATCCTTCATCACTACGAAGATGCGCGGAAAAAAGAAGATTTGCAAATACACGTTGATTTACAGCCGTATTCGCTCATGTAGGAAAGGAGCTTTTTTGAATGAAACGAATCGTATTCATGGGTACACCAGATTTTGCAGTACCTGTACTTAAACAGCTGACGGAGGAAGATTGCGAGGTGGTGCTTGTTGTCACCCAGCCTGACCGCCCGAAAGGCCGCAAGCGCATCCTCACCAGTTCACCTGTGAAGGAGGAAGCTCTCAAGCACGGAATTCCGGTTTATCAGCCAGAAAAAATCAAGCAAAGTTATGAAGAAATATTCTCCTATGAGCCGGATTTGATCGTAACGGCTGCGTTTGGACAGATATTGCCGAAGGAGCTGCTTGATTATCCGAAATTTGGATGTATCAATGTTCATGCTAGTTTGCTGCCAGAACTTCGAGGCGGTGCTCCGATCCATTATGCTATTCAGCAAGGAAAAGCTGAGACTGGCGTTACTATCATGTATATGGTCGAAAAACTGGATGCCGGCGATATGCTGCTGCAGCGTGCGGTACCAATTACATTGCAAGATCATGTAGGAACGATGCATGATAAATTAGCAACGCTTGGAGCGGAAATGGTTCATGATATTCTTCCAGATATCTTTTCTCGTTCCGTAAATCCAATCAAACAGGACGAAGAAAAAGTCACATTTGCTCCAACAATTAAACGTGAGCAAGAAGTGATTGAGTGGAACCGATCCAATTGGGAAGTTTTCAATCATATCCGAGGCATGCATCCGTGGCCGGTGGCTTTCACGACCTACAAGGACAAGCCTTTCAAGATTTGGTGGAGTGAACTTCTGGACAGTGAATATGATGGAGCGCCAGGAGAGATTGCTAGCATTGAAGCCGATGGCATTATCGTAGTTTGCGGAAACAATACAGCAGTCAAATTAACACAGGTACAGCCAGCGGGTAAAAAACAAATGACTGCAGCAGATTATCTGCGCGGTGTTGGTAAAGAATTGCAAGCTGGAGAAAGGTTGGGCCAGCATGAAGAAGTATGAACTCCGTGATACAGCTGTTACATTGTTATCTCGTATTGGAGATCAGGGCGGCTACAGTCATTTGCTGCTGGATCAGACAATCCGTAATAAAGGTTTTGACAGCAGAGATACAGGACTGCTAACCGAAATCGTTTATGGAACATTATCTTATAAACTGACATTAGAATATTTTCTTCGTCATTTTGTAACAAAGAAATTGGAATCATGGGCGAAATGGCTTTTGCTATCTGCTTTCTACCAAATGTACGTATTGGACAGGGTGCCTGACCATGCCGTTATCCACGAATCCGTTGAAATTGCTAAGCAACGGGGGCATAAAGGTATCGCATCGCTTGTAAATGCTGTACTGCGTAATGCACAGCGAAAAGGATTCCCTAAATTGGATGACATCCAAGACCCAGCAGAGCGTATTTCGCTGGAAACGAGTCATCCAAAATGGCTTGTCCAGCGCTGGATTGCACAATATGGAGAGAAGACAGCTCGTGAAATGTGTGCGGTAAACCAAGTGGAGAAACCAATAAGTGTGCGCGTACAGCCCATGCTGATAACACGCGATGAAGCGATGGAAGAACTGGAGTCTCAAGGATTTACTGTTCGTCCTTCCAACATCAATCCGCAAGGGATTATCGTAGAAGATGGGAATATCCTGAAAAGTGATTTGTTCCTTTCCAATCAAGTGACTGTCCAAGATCAGACGAGTATGCTAGCTGGTCAGATGGTTGATGCAGCAGCCGGTATGACTGTACTGGATGCATGCAGTGCACCGGGCGGAAAGACGACACATATTGCAGAAACAATGGAGAATGAGGGCAAGCTTTATGCGTATGATTTGCATGCTAAGAAAGCGAAGCAGGTTCAGCAAAAAGCAGAGAAGCTCAATCTGACAATAATCGAATCCAATCAGGCAGATGCACGTAACTTGCAGGAGCGGCACCAGCCAGAGAGTTTTGATCGTATCTTGCTTGATGCTCCTTGCTCTGGTTTGGGCGTACTTAGAGGAAAACCGGATATTAAGTACCATAAATCGGAACAAGACGTTTTGTCACTTGCTTCGATTCAGGCTGATCTGCTGGAACAGGTAGCTCCGCTTTTGAAAAAAGACGGAAAGCTATTGTACAGTACCTGTACAGTTGATCAAGCAGAAAACGAACAAGTTGTCCGAGCATTTTTAGAGCAGCATCCGAATTTCGAAGTCGATCCAGAATTCCAGGCTGATTTGCCGCAAGCTGTTAAGAATGCTCCTGGTCTTACCGATGCTGGTTTGCAAGTATTCCCGCAGGATTTTGATACCGATGGCTTTTTCCTTGTCCGACTTGTTAGAAAAGGGTAAAAATGTGGTAGGATAAATTTGGAGCAGCAAACAGACTGCATATAGATGAGGTGAGAAGCGTGAGAGGTTTTTTCATTACCGATCGTGGTCAGATCAGAAGTCATAACGAAGATGCAGGCGGGGTATTCTCCAATTCCCATGCCCAATATCTTGCTGTCATTGCCGATGGTATGGGCGGACATAAAGCAGGTGATGTCGCCAGTCAGCTAGCTATTTCCCATTTACGCAACTGGTGGGAGACTGCTGCTTCCTTCGATTCTCCGCAAAAGACAGAAGAGGCTATCAAGCAAGCAATCAAAGATGTCAATCTAAGTGTGTATGAAGAATCACGTCAGAGTGAAGAATTGGCAGGTATGGGGACGACGATTGTAGCCGCAGTATGTACAGATGATTTTGTTACAATCGCCCATATTGGGGATAGCCGCTGTTATTTGTTGAATGAAGAAGGGTTCAAACAAGTGACACAGGATCATTCCCTTGTAAATGAACTGGTCCGATCTGGTGAAATAACAGAACAAGATGCCGAGCACCATCCCCGTAAGAATGTCCTGCTGCGTGCACTTGGAACTGATAAAGATGTGGAAATGGACTTAGTGTCAATCACTTGGGAAGCAGGAGATCGTTTGCTTTTGTGCTCAGATGGGCTATCAAACAAATTCGACAAGCAGGAGCTTTTGCAGTACCTCACATCTGGAGAAGAGATCGAACATATCGCTTCGCAGCTCGTGACGGTTGCCAATGAGCGAGGCGGAGAAGATAATATCTCCCTGATTATCGCTGATTTGGCTGATACACCTGTCCGGGAGGGTGCATAGCATGCTCGAAGGACGTACGCTGAATGAACGGTACGAAATTCACCGTCTGATCGGCGGAGGCGGTATGGCAAATGTTTATCTTGGCCAGGATATCATCCTCGATCGCGAAGTCGCCATTAAAGTCCTGAAGCTGGAATATGCAAACGATGATGAATTCATTGCAAGGTTCCATCGGGAAGCCCATGCGGCAACTAGTCTTTCACATCCAAATATCGTTACGATTTATGATGTGGGAGATGAGGATGGCATCTACTATATGATCATGGAATATGTCAGCGGAATGACATTGAAGCAATACATACAGACTCATGGTTCTATTGTGGTGCCAGATACAGTCGATATTATGAAACAAGTCACTTCCGCGATTTCACATGCACACGTAAACGGAATCGTTCATCGTGACATCAAACCGCAAAATATCCTGATTGATGATTATGGAAAAGTAAAAGTGACCGACTTCGGTATAGCTACTGCACTGAGTGCAACGTCATTAACCCAGACGAATGCCATGCTGGGATCTGTGCACTATTTGTCACCAGAACAGGCAAGGGGGGGCATAGCTACCAAGAAGTCCGATGTCTATTCTCTCGGTATTGTCATGTTCGAATTACTTACCGGCCGTCTTCCATTTTCCGGTGAGTCTGCTGTCAGTATTGCTCTAAAGCATTTACAGACTGACACGCCATCTGTCAGACGCTGGGCTGGCGATATTCCGCAAAGTGTCGAGAATATTGTTTTGAAGGCCACGACGAAGGATCCTTTTTACCGCTACATGAGCACATATGATATGGAGACAGATTTAGAAACATGTCTGGATCCGTCCAGGGCAAACGAAGAGCGTTATGCTCCTCCTAAGGAAGATGGCGACACAACGAAAGCGATCCCGATTATTTCAGAGAAGGATCTGAACAAAGCATCATTAGCTGATACGATCGTACATAACGGTCATACAAATCCACCGAAACAAGAAGAGCAGAAAAAGCCAAAAAAGAAGAAGAAACGATTGAAAGTGTTTATATGGCTAATTGTCATCCTCTTATTGCTTGCAGGTACAGGAATAGGCATCGTGCTTGCTACGACGCCGAAAGAAGTTACGATGATTGACGTGAGAAATGATTCCTATGCAGATGCAGTCGATAAGTTATCCGATCTGGATCTTCACGTAAAACGGGAAGCAACCGCATCTGATACTGTAGAAGAGGGAAGTGTCGTTAAAACAGATCCGTCAGCAGGCAGTAAGATTAAGGAAGGCTCCAGTGTGACGGTATATACAAGTATCGGCAAAGAAAAAGAAGAATTTGATGATTACGAAGGCAAGTCGTTCTCTCAAGTGGAAAAACTATTGGATGATAAGGGATATAAGAATGTACGATCTTACGAGGAGTTCTCTGATCAACCTGTTGGTACAATCATATCCCAAATCCAGCCTCAAGCAGGAACAAAAGTGGTTCCGGAGGATACAACTGTCATCTTTGAAGTAAGCAAAGGGCCAGAAGCGGTGACGCTCACAGATTTGACTGGTATGACGGAAGAAGAAGCACAATCTTATTTAGACAAGAATGATTTAGATGGTAATTTCATTGAACAGCCTTCAAATGAAGTCGAGGAGGGTATTGTAATCCGGCATGATCCAGGCTCAGGCCAATCGATTGAAGAAAATGGCAGTGTCGATCTGTACGTATCAACTGGTCCGGAGAATTTGCCTCCTGCGACGCACACGGTTACCTTCACTGTTCCTTATGAGCCTGATGAAACACAGACAGGCGAAGACGAACAGACCGAAGAAACAGAGGAAGATCCAGTCCCTCAGATAGTTCAGATCTATGTTGGTGACGCAGACCATGATGTGACTGAGCTTTATGATGAACGTGCTATTACAGAAGACGAGGAAATTACGCTGACTCTCAGCATACCGGCTGGCGGAGAAGCTGAATATCGTATATTGCGTGATGATGAAGTAGTTTTGGAAAAAACGGTTCCGTATGAAGACAGGGAAGGTGAATAAATGCCATCAGGTAAGATCATGAAAGCACTGAGTGGGTTTTACTATGTGCTTACAGAAGACGGAGAAACCTATCAATGCCGTGGCAGAGGGGTATTCCGCAAACAAAAAATAACGCCGCTGGTCGGTGATCAAGTGGAATTCGAAGCGGAGACAAAGCAAGAAGGCTATGTGCTGGATGTTGGTCCGCGGAAGAATGAGCTAGTCAGGCCCCCAATCGCCAATATCGATCAGGCGATCATCGTAACATCAGCAGCTCAGCCAGATTTCAGCACAGCATTGCTTGACCGCTTCCTTGTACTAGTAGAGTCAAAAGCTATCGAGCCAGTTATTTTCATTACAAAAATGGACATGCTGTCAGCAGATCAATTGGCCAGAATCGAAGCGTTTAAAAAGGATTATCAACAGATTGGCTATTCAGTTGAGATGTTATCTTCCAAAGAAGAAACTAATTTAGAACAAGTACAGCTGCACATGAAAGACAAGATTTCGGTTATCGCAGGGCAATCTGGTGTGGGCAAGTCTTCAATGCTGAACGCTATCGATCCGCGCCTGGACTTAGAAACAAATGAGATATCTGAAAGTCTAGGGCGCGGGCGCCATACGACAAGACATGTGGAGCTTATACCAATCGGCGGCGGACTTGTTGCGGACACACCTGGATTCAGCTCATTGGAGTTCACCGAATTGGAAGCCGAAGAGCTGCCATCTTGTTTCCCTGAATTCAGGGAGCGTGAAGACGACTGTAAATTTAGAGGCTGTATGCATCACAAGGAACCAAAATGTGCGGTAAAGGACGCAGTCGAATCAGGAGAGATTCCTGAATACCGTTACACACATTATCTGCAGTTCCTAGAGGAAATCAAATCGAGAAAGCCGAGGTATTAATGATGACGAAAATCGCACCATCTATTCTTTCAGCTGACTTCGCAAATTTGGCAAATGAAATTCGGGATGTAGAAAAAGGCGGAGCCGACTACATCCATGTCGATGTAATGGACGGTCATTTTGTCCCGAATATTACAATCGGTCCCCTTATTGTGGAGGCGATTCGTCCTGTGACTAAGCTGCCCCTTGATGTACATTTGATGATCGAAAACCCAGATCAATACATTGATGCATTCATCAAGGCGGGAGCGGATATCATTACAGTCCACCAAGAGGCATGTGTTCATTTGCATCGTACAATCATGATGATCAAAGAGCAAGGAGTTAAAGCCGGTGTTGTATTGAATCCTGCCACTCCAGTAAGCTTGATTGAAGAGATCTTGCCAGAGTTGGATATGGTGTTATTGATGACGGTGAACCCAGGCTTTGGCGGCCAACGATTTATTCCTTCCGTGTTGAAGAAAGTAGAAGAGCTGTCTAGTCTTCGCGAAGCACTCGAGCTCGACTTTGAAATCGAGATTGATGGCGGTGTGAATATTGAAACGGCGGGACTATGTACAAATGCAGGTGCGGACGTGCTAGTTGCCGGAAGTGCTGTCTATAATCAGGAAGATCGGGCTGCGGCGATTGCAGCAATCCGGGAAGCGGCTGAATAACGTATGAGTACCAAGCTTAGTATCGGGCTTGTCGGCGGCGCGGGTAGACTGCCGGATTTATATCCTGAACATCATCATATTTGGATTGGAGCAGATGCGGGAGCACTAGCGCTGGCATCTGCGGGCATCCGGATGAAGGTGGCAATTGGTGATTTTGATTCTGTATCGGAAGAAGAACTGGTTACGATCCGTCGATACGCTGATCAGATGCTGGTTTATCCACCTGAAAAAGATGAAACGGATTTTGAACTCGCCATCCGGAAAGCAGAAGAATTGGGTGCTACTGATGTGGCTGTGTATGGGGTGACCGGCGGAAGACTTGATCATGAACTAATAAACATTCAGATGCTTTACCGCCTGCTTGACAGTTTCGAGCAAGCAGTCATTATCGATTGGCAGAATAATATTCGATTGCACCGACCTGGTACATACCGGATAGAACAAGATGATACATATCGTTATATATCATTTCTTTCCTTCTCTGAGCAAGTTAATGGTCTAACCTTGACTGGCTTTAAATATCCTTTAACAGATGCTTCAATCCATTGGGGAGAAACATTGTCCATCTCTAATGAGCTTGTTGCACAATCTGGTACTTATTCATTTGCTTCAGGCATAGTAATAATGATAAAGAGCAAGGATGTTTAAAAGCTACAGCGTTTAGGCTGCTCAGGAAAAAGGAGGAAGGGGATCTTATGAAATTTTATACCTTTAAACTCCCGAGGTTCATCGGTGGCTTCGTCCGCGTCATTATCGGAACGTTTAAAAAAGATTAGCACAAAAAAAGCACTCCTTTCGAGAAAGGGTGCTTTTTTTGTCGCATGCGAATGCTACCATAAAAGTATTTTAGAAATGCTATTTATACGCGTTCGATGTTACCTTTTTTAAGTGCACGAGCTGAAACGTAAACTTTTTTAGGTTTACCATCAACAAGAATGCGAACTTTTTGAACGTTTGCTTTCCAAGTACGTTTATTAGCGTTCATGGCATGAGAACGAGCATTACCAGAACGAGTAGTACGTCCTGTGATTACACATTTGCGTCCCATGTTATCCCTCCTAATATTACGAGTTAATTTTTAACACTAAACAAATTTATCACAACTCGGCACGTAATGCAATAATCTAACAAAAATATATCAAGAAAAATTACTTGACAGTAAACTGTTTAGCTGGCATTGTAAAAAGGGCTATTTTTAATCCGCTTTCAAATAGAGTTTCCATATAGTATAGTAGGGATAGATTTGAGAAGCGTTAGGAGGAGCCGTATGACCCTTCATCTGACTACAGAAGATGGAAGTATTACGATCGCCACGGATGTGATCGCAACATTGGCTGGAAGTGCCGCGGTAAAATGCTATGGCATCGTTGGTATGGCTTCCAGACATCAATTACGTGACGGCATAGCAGAAATTCTCCGCAGGGAGAACTACTCGAAAGGGATAGTTGTAACCCAGGCGGACAACAAAGTCCAGATCGACTTACATATTATTGTAAGTTATGGAACGAAGATATCCGAGGTTGCACATAATGTGCAATCCCAAGTGAAATATACATTGGATCGGGCATTGGGCGTACTGACGAGCTCTGTGAACATTTATATACAAGGCGTCAGTGTTTCTGCAGACTAAGATAGCCGGCAGATTTAAGGAGGAAACAGTTTGAGTGTTGGAAATGTGGATGGAAAGACATTTGCGGGGATGCTTCTGACTGGTGCAAATCATCTGGCGAATAACGCTAAGACGATAGATGCGCTGAATGTATTTCCCGTGCCGGATGGCGATACAGGTACAAACATGAATTTGACAATAACGTCTGGGGCAAAGGCTGTTCAAGAAGCTGACAGTCAAGAAGTCGGTGTACTTGCTGCGGCCTTTGCCAAAGGTCTGCTGATGGGAGCAAGAGGCAACTCTGGCGTTATTCTCTCTCAGCTTTTCCGTGGCTTTGCCAAAGCATTGGAAGGGCAAAAGGATCTGACAGCAGGCAAGCTTGCCCATGCGCTGGATGCTGGTGTCAAATCGGCTTATAAAGCCGTCATGAAGCCAGTGGAAGGGACGATTCTTACTGTAGCAAAAGATGCTGCAGCCGCTGCGGTAGAAAAATCAAAAACTGAAGCTGATTCAATAGAGTTATTCAGGTATGTCGTGAAATCTGCCAAGGAAAGTCTAAGTCGTACTCCTGATCTCCTTCCTGTTCTAAAGGAAGTCGGTGTTGTTGACAGTGGGGGCCAGGGCTTGGTTACTGTTTATGAAGGATTCCTTGCAGCTCTGACAGGAGAAGAACTGCCTGCTGAGGTGCAGCATGGCAAGATGGAGAATCTCGTCAGTGCGGAGCATCACAAGCAAGCGCAGGATTTTTTGGATACAGCTGATATCACGTATGGCTATTGCACCGAATTTATGGTCAAATTCGAAGCGGACAAGCTTCAGGAACATCCTTTCGATGAGCAGGCTTATCGTGAGGAATTGAACGGTCGAGGAGACTCCTTACTTGTTGTCGCGGATGAAGATGTCGTAAAGGTCCATATTCATACCGAGTATCCAGGTGAAGTGATGACATATAGTCAAGCATTCGGCAGTCTGATCAACATGAAAATAGAAAACATGCGTGAACAGCATGCAGCTATTGTTGGTAAAAAAGAAAAGAAGGAACGCAATCAGCATGCCATTGTGACAGTTGCAATGGGAGAAGGTGTCAAAGCATTGTTTGAGAGCCTTGGTGCAAATGTCGTCATCTCGGGCGGACAGACAATGAACCCTAGCACACAGGACATCACTGACGCCATTAAAACTGCTAACGCGGACTCTGTCTATATTTTGCCTAATAATAAGAATATCATCATGGCTGCTGAACAAGCAGCCCAAATGGCAGAGGAGCAGGTGTTTGTAGTTCCGACAAAAACGATACCGCAGGGTATGCGTTCGTTGCTTGCTTTCGATGCTACCCAGCAATCAGATGGCAATGCTGAGGCTATGAAAGAAGCCATTTCACAAGTGAAATCCGGACAAGTGACACATGCTGTTCGTGATACGACAATCGAAGGCGTATCAATTAAAGAAGGACAATTCATAGCTATCCAGGAAAGTAAAATCATTGCAGCAGCTTCTGACGCAGAAGAAGCCTTAGAGCTGCTGCTTGAGAAAATGGTCAGTGAAGAAGATGAATTGATAACAGTTATTCGCGGTGAAGACGCGGAAGATACTGATGATCGCTTGGAGGATTTTGTTGAAGGGAAATTCCCTGAAGCGGAACTCGAGATTCATGAAGGAAATCAGCCTGTCTACACGTACTTGGTCGCAGTTGAATAATGATGGGGAAAGGCTCCTTAACGGGAGCTTTTTTCATTGGTTCTAGTAGGAACATATGTGTGATACATGCTAAAATAGAAGAAGAAGGAGTGAGCCTATGAAATATCAATCCGTATTCGATATTATTGGACCGGTCATGGTCGGTCCATCTAGTTCGCATACTGCCGGGGCTGCCCGTATTGGCCGCGCCGCAAGACTCATTTTCGGACTACAGCCGACTTGGGCGACGGTACATCTTTATGGATCATTTGCGAAAACGTATCGCGGTCATGGTACGGACTTAGCTATTGCTGGTGGTTTGCTTGGCTATGATACAGATGATGATCGAATCAGGTTCGCATTGGAAACAGCCGAAAAACACAATATGAAAATCGAATTCATTGAAGATACAGCTGCTACAGAACATCCAAACACTGCAAGAATAAAGCTTGGGACAGATGACAGCAGCATGGAGCTGGTCGGTATTTCTATCGGCGGCGGAAAAGTAGAAATTACAGAGCTAAATGGCTTTGAACTGCGTATGTCAGGTAATAAGCCCGCTATTTTGATTATGCATAATGATCGCTTTGGCGCGATAGCTTCCGTGACTCAAATTTTAGCGAGGCACGAAATAAATATAGCGCATATGGAAGTTTCCCGTAAGGATGTCGGAAAGGATGCGCTCATGGTGATCGAGACGGATCAAAACGTGGAGGATGATGTGATGCAAGTTTTAGAAAAAGCTTCGCACATCAACCGTGTATCCCGCTTGATCAATTAAACAGGAGGAATGAATATGTTTCGCAATGTAGCGGAATTGCTTGAACAAGCGAATGCAGACAGTATATCCATTTCGGAAGTTATGATACGCCAGGAAATGGATATACATCAGCGTTCCCGTGAAGAAGTTATGGGGCAGATGGAACGGAACCTGCAAATTATGGAAGAAGCAGTAGAACGCGGGTTGAAGGGAGTTACATCCCACTCTGGTTTGACAGGAAATGATGCTGTTTTGCTTCAGCAGTATATGGCGAAAGGCAACACCCTTTCTGGTCATCTGCTTTTAGATGCCGTAAGTAAAGCTGTTGCAACCAACGAAGTGAATGCAGCGATGGGAATGATCTGCGCCACACCAACAGCAGGAAGTGCGGGCTGTGTGCCGGGAGCGTTATTCGCTGTTAAAGAAAGACTGAATCCGACTCGTGAGCAAATGATCCGTTTCCTGTTCACAGCAGGAGCATTTGGATTTGTTGTCGCCAACAATGCATCCATCAGTGGTGCTGAAGGCGGTTGTCAGGCTGAAGTAGGCTCGGCTGCTGCGATGGCTAGTGCGGCTGTGGTAGAAATGGCTGGAGGAACACCAGAACAAAGTTCCGAAGCGTTTGCAATAACGTTAAAAAACATGCTTGGTCTTGTATGTGATCCAGTTGCTGGCCTGGTAGAAGTGCCTTGTATCAAACGAAATGCAGCCGGGGCTTCTAATGCAATCGTATCTGCTGACATGGCATTGGCGGGTATCACAAGCAGGATACCTTGTGATGAAGTGATTGGAGCTATGTACCGGATCGGTAAGAGTATGCCATCAGCACTTCGGGAAACAGCTGAAGGCGGGTTGGCTGCTACGCCGACCGGACGCCGTTTGGCAGATATGATATACGGGATTACGAAAGGGAAAGAGTGAGGAATGTGTTAAAGCAACCGGTTGATCAAGTCAAGGGAATCGGTGCAAAGCTTGCGGAAGGATTGGCGAATATGGGGATCTTCACAGTCGAAGATCTCCTTTTTCATCTGCCGTATCGGTATGATGTCTTCGATGTCCAGCCGTTAGCTGAACTGATTCATGATGATAAAGTGACGATTGAAGGTGAAATCACCTCACCGGCTCAAGTGCAATATTATGGACGGAAAAAGAACAAACTAACTGTAACGCTCCTAGTGGAGAATGTTGCAGTGAAGGCGATCATGTTCAATCGGGCATTTGCCCAGAAACAGCTTATGCCGGGCAAAAAGGTGACAATGACAGGCAAGTGGGATCAGCATCGTCTGCAGCTTACTGTCAGCAACTTCAAAGTTGGCGGAGCAGATGAGCTGACTCCTGTTCAGCCTGTTTACGGTGTGAAAGGTACAGTTACAGTACGACAGCTGCAAAAAAGCGTAAAGCAGGCGTTGGAACAGTATGAGGAAGACATCGCGGAAATTCTTCCAGCATCCTTTTTAGCAGCTTATAAAATGCCAGACCGAAAAACGGCATTGCATTATATGCATTTTCCGCCTGACAGACAAGCGCTGGCTCATGGTCGTAGACGATTCACATACGAAGAATTTTTATTGTTCCAGCTGAAAATGCAATTTATCCGAAAACAAAAACGGGAAGCGTCTGCTGGAGGCAGCTTAGCGTATGATCAAGAGAAGGTACAAGCTTTTGTAACCACTCTTCCTTTTACGTTGACGAACGCCCAGCAGCGTGTGCTGAAGGATATTATGCGGGATTTACATTCTTCTTACCGAATGAACCGCCTTTTACAAGGGGATGTTGGATCTGGTAAAACAGCTGTTGCAGCTGTTGCGCTTTATGCGGCAGTTACAGCAGGTAAACAGGGCGCAATTATGGTCCCGACAGAGATTTTAGCAGAACAGCACGCGCAGTCTTTAGCTAATATGCTGGAAGGATTCGCCACAGTAGCACTGCTTACTGGAAGTGTCAAAGGCAAACGCCGGAAAGCGGTCCTCGAACAGATTGTAAATGGGGAAGTGGACATTGTTGTCGGTACACACGCGCTGATCCAGGATGAAGTGCATTTTAAAAATCTTGCTCTAGCTATAGTTGACGAACAGCATCGATTTGGCGTTGCACAGCGCCGAACACTTCGTGATAAAGGTCTTCATCCCGATGTTTTATTCATGACTGCTACTCCGATTCCAAGGACACTGGCCATTACTGCATTCGGCGATATGGATGTGTCGGCTATTGATGAAATGCCAGCTGGGCGTAAAGAAATAGAAACATATTGGGTAAAAGAAAATACGATAGATCGGGTGCTGGATTTCATCCGGAAAGAAGTCGCAGCCGGTCATCAGGCGTATGTTATAAGCCCGCTGATCGAAGAATCGGACAAGCTGGATATCCAGAATGCTGTCGATCTGCATCAAATGCTTTCTGCTGTTTTTGAGCCGGATATTCGTGTCGGACTCATGCATGGACGTTTGCCATCTGATGAAAAAGACGCGGTAATGAAAGAATTCGCCGACAATGAAACTCAAGTTCTTGTGTCTACCACAGTAGTGGAAGTTGGTGTGAACGTTCCGAATGCTACGCTGATGATCATCTATGATGCAGAGCGCTTCGGGCTATCCCAGCTGCATCAGCTGCGGGGACGAGTAGGTCGTGGGGATGCGCAAAGTTACTGTATCTTGATTGCCGAACCAAAAGGGGAAATCGGAAAAGAACGTATGCGCATCATGACAGAAACAACGAACGGATTCGAGCTGTCCGAACAGGATTTGCAGCTTCGGGGTCCTGGTGATTTCTTTGGTAAAAAGCAGAGCGGGATACCGGAATTCAAGGTTGGCGATATGGTGCACGACTACCGGGCACTGGAAACAGCGCGTAAGGATGCGGAGCAAATCATTGCAGAAGAAAGACTGGAAAATGACCCGGCTTACCGCAATTTATTGCAAGCGTTGGATACAGAGTTTGCGCTGAACGGGAATGTGCTCGACTAAAAACGGCTGTTGCAAATTCTGGTCTGCTATTATATATTACTTTTAGTACCTAGTCTTAATTTTGGCGGTGGAGAGATGAGAAGAAGCAAAAAAGACAGACAGGACTTACTGCGGGAAACAATCGAAAAAACACCGTTTATAACAGACGAGGAATTGGCAAAGAAATTTGCTGTCAGTATCCAAACAATCCGATTGGACCGAATGGAACTGACAATTCCGGAGCTGCGGGAACGGATTAAGCACGTCGCTCATTCACAGTGGGATGAAACCGTGAAAAGCATCAACATTGATGAGGTAATTGGTGAAATCATTGACCTAGAGTTAGATGATCGGGCGATAAGTATATTGGATATTAAACCGGAGCATGTTTTCACACGAAATCAGATTGCCAGAGGGCATCATCTGTTTGCGCAGGCCAATTCCTTGGCGGTCGCGCTGATTGATGATCCGTTCGCACTTACTTTCCACTCGGAAATCACCTTTACAAGACAGGTGAAACTCCATGAGCGGGTAGTAGCCAAAGCGAAAGTTATTCGTCAGGACAGGAAGCGGACGATCATCCAAGTGGATAGTGCTGTTGATCAAGAAGAAGTATTTAAAGGTACGTTCGAGATGTTCCGCTCGAGCGTGAAAGAAGGGAAATAAGTTATGCGAATTGCAATCGACGCAATGGGTGGCGACAACGCACCGGAAGAAATAGTCAAAGGTGCCGTGCTAGCAGCTACAGAGGATGCATCCTTGGAGCTGACACTGGTTGGAGATCAAAGCAAGATCGAACCACATCTCGGCGAGATTCGTCCGGCGAATATCCGGATTATACATACAGAGGAGTACATTACAGCAGATGACGAACCTGTCCGGGCAATTCGGCGCAAGAAGCAGTCATCACTTGTACTGACTGCTCAGGAAGTAAAAGAAGGCCGTGCCGATGCTTGTGTTTCAGCGGGAAATACAGGTGCCCTTATGACGGCAGGTCTTATGATAGTCGGCCGTATTAAAGGCATCGAGCGGCCAGCACTGTCGCCAACTCTTCCGACGGTGGATGGAAAAGGATTTGTCCTGCTTGATGTTGGTGCCAATATTGACGCCAAAGCGAACCATCTATTACAATACGGCGTAATGGGCTCCATCTATGCGGAGAAAGTTCGCGGAATCAAAAATCCTCGAGTAGGATTGCTCAATGTAGGTACGGAAGAAGGAAAGGGTAATGATCTTACGAAGAAAGCTTTCGAGCTTCTCAGTAATGCACCAATAAACTTTATTGGTAATGTAGAAGGCCGAGATTTTCTTTCCGGAGATTTTGATGTTGTTGTGACGGACGGCTTTAGCGGTAACATCGCCCTGAAAACAATAGAAGGAGCAGCTTCGATGTTCTTTACGACAATCAAGAAGGCTTTCTTAAAGAACACGAAGACAAAGCTTGCGGCAGCTATGATGAAACCACAGCTGAAGGAAATCAAAGCTAGCACAGAATATGCGGAATATGGCGGTGCTGCTTTGTTTGGCCTTGCTGCACCTTTTGTGAAGGCGCATGGTTCCTCCAATGCGCGTGCCATCCAAGTTGCTATCCTGCAAACAAAGCAAATGGCAGAAAATAATGTAACAGGAATTATCCAAGATACGATTCAGAGCATGAAGAAAGACGAGGAGGACGTTAAGTGAAACGAGTAGCTTTTGTGTTTCCTGGACAAGGCTCACAAGCAGTAGGCATGGGTCAGGAAATGTACAACGAATATGATGAAGTGAAAAGTCTTTTCCAAGCGGCAGACGAATTATTGCCACAGCCAATTACACCCTTAATGTTCGAGGGACCGGCAGAAGAACTGACGAAGACAGAGAATGCACAGCCAGCATTGCTTCTGACAAGTGCTGCTATCTATCAGGTATTGCAAAATGAAGGTGTTAGACCAGTCGTTACGGCCGGACACAGCTTAGGAGAATACAGTGCACTTGTTGCAGCTGGCGTTTTCCGTGCAGAAGAAGCTGCTGTGCTTGTTAACAAGCGTGGTCAGCTGATGGAAAAAGCTTATCCGTCAGGACAGGGTTCCATGGCTGCAGTATTAGGTCTAAGTTTGGAAGACATCAAGACTGCTCTTCAAACAGTTGATACGGAGCATGGCGAAATTGTTGATGCAGCGAATATCAACTGCCCAGGTCAGATTGTAATTTCGGGTACGAAAAAAGGAATCGAACTTGCAGAGCCGCTTTTGAAAGAAGCTGGAGCTAAACGTGTGCTTCCGCTGAATGTCAGCGGTCCGTTCCACTCCAGGCTGATGAAACAAGCTGCTGAGGAATTCGCGTCTGAACTTGCAGACGTGGAGAAAGCTGATGCATCAATTCCTGTTTATGCAAACGTAACAGCAGAAAAAGTACTAGATCAGAAAGAGATCGAGCAGCTGCTTGTACAGCAGTTGTACTCACCGGTTCGTTTTGAAGAGACTGTGGTCAATATGCTTCAAAATGACGAACTGGATGCCATTGTCGAAGTGGGATCTGGTAAAGTGCTAAGCGGATTAGTGAAGAAGATCAACCGCCGCACAACAACTTTCAATGTTCAAGATCCCGAATCATTGCAAGCATTCTTGACGTGGTACAAGGAGGAAGAATAAATGCTATCAGGTAAAGCAGCACTAGTTACAGGTGCATCACGCGGAATCGGAAGAGAAATCGCCCTGGAACTTGCGCGTAATGGAGTGAACGTTGCAGTAAACTATTCTGGAAGCAAAGAAAAAGCAGAGGCAGTTGCAGAGGAAATCCGTGCACTTGGGCAGGAATCGATTGTAATCCAAGCGAATGTAGCAGAAGAAGAAAGCGTAAAAGATATGGTCAAGCGGACTATTGAAGCATTCGGTAGTTTGGATATACTAGTAAACAATGCTGGTATTACGCGAGATAACTTGCTTATGCGTATGAAGGAAGAAGATTTCGATGCAGTCATCCAGACTAATTTGAAAGGTGTATTTCTTTGTACGAAAGCAGTAACTCGTCAAATGATGAAACAAAAAGCTGGCCGTATTATCAATGTGGCGAGCATTGTTGGTGTCAGCGGTAATCCAGGGCAAGCTAACTATGTCGCTGCAAAAGCAGGAGTCATCGGATTAACGAAAACGGCTGCTAAGGAGCTTGCTGCGCGAAACGTTCTTGTGAACGCTGTTGCTCCAGGATTCATCACGACTGATATGACGGACGAAATGACAGATGAGCAGAAGCAGGCGATGCAAAGCATGATTCCGCTTGGTAAACCAGGCAAGCCTGAAGACGTTTCGCGTGTCGTTCGTTTTCTTGCGTCAGAAGATAGCAATTACATTACTGGTCAAACGATTCATATCGATGGCGGCATGGTAATGTAATACAATGAAAAAATTGTAGTTTTCCAGGACGAAATGTCCTATAATAACGAAGGGAGGTGAATTTCCTATGGCAGATGTATTCGAGCAAGTAAAGCAAATCGTTATTGATCGTCTTGATGTAGACGAATCCAAAGTAACACTAGAGGCTTCTTTCAAAGAAGATCTAGATGCAGATTCCCTTGATGTTGTGGAATTGGTTATGGAATTGGAAGATCAATTCGACATGGAAATTTCTGATGAAGATGCGGAAAAAATCGCTACTGTTGGCGACGCTGTAAACTACATAAACAGCAAACAGTAAGATTTAAATAAGATGCATAGGAGAAAGTCCCGTCACTTTGTAGGCGGGACTTTCTCCGCATCATCACAACAAATGGAAAGTGGGGACAGCAGAATGAGCTTATATAAACTGCAGGAGAAGCTTGGAATCCATTTCCATGATGAAGCTTTGTTGCAGAATGCCTTGACCCATTCATCTTATGTGAATGAACATCGTCACCTGAAGAAGACGGATAACGAACGATTGGAATTCCTTGGCGATGCTGTATTGGAGCTTGGTGTATCACAATTTCTGTACAAGCATTATCCTGATATGCCGGAAGGGAATATGACGAAGCTTCGTGCTGCTATAGTCAGAGAGGAATCACTCGTACTCTTCGCCAAAGAAATGGATCTTGGTACATATGTGCTGCTCGGAAAAGGGGAAGAGCGCACTGGGGGCAGAACACGTCCTGCATTGTTAGCTGATGTGTTCGAGGCATTTGTCGGTGCTTTGTATCTTGACCAGGATTTCGATGTGGTACTCGGATTTTTCGAAAAAATCGTCTTTCCAAAAATCAGCCAAGGTGCTTTTTCACATGCGATGGATTATAAGAGCAGACTGCAAGAGGTTATTCAGCAGGATAAAGATAAAGTAATCACGTATACGATCGTTGATGAAAGAGGTCCTGCCCATAGCCGTGAATTCGTTGCGGAGCTGAAGGTTCAGGGGGAACTTGTCGGCACAGGAGCAGGGCGGACGAAAAAGGAAGCAGAACAGCAGGCTGCCCGTATTGCTTTGGAAGCTTTAACTGAATAGAAAAAACGGCGGAGAGCAAGTAGTCTCCGCCGTTTTTTATTTTCGGTAATTCGCCAGCTCCTGGATAAATGCTTCAGTTTCAGATACACTGAGCTGTCCTTTTGATTCAATATGATCATATAAAAACTTAATATCATCGTACTTCTCAATCTGGTAGTCTTCTGGCTGCATGATGGAACGGTTGACGACAACAAGCCGGTCGGCGATGCCATTGATGAGGATGGACAAATTCTCCTCTGATGCCTGTTCGAGCTTCATGGACGAGCCTCCTTTGACGTAATTGATACCTATTATGTACCTTTAGTTTATGATAAAATAAATAAGTTAAAAACAAAAGAGAAACCAATAACAATGCAGAAATAAGCGATAAGCTTTCAATATAGGAGAATGAGTATGTTCCTGAAACGATTAGAAACCGTCGGATTCAAATCATTTGCCGAAAAAGTGACACTTGACTTTGTACCAGGTGTAACGGCAGTGGTAGGTCCGAATGGAAGCGGGAAAAGTAATATAACCGATGCCATCCGCTGGGTATTAGGCGAGCAGTCGGCAAAAAGTCTGCGAGGATCCAAGATGGAAGATATCATCTTCCAGGGCAGCGATACGAGAAAAGCGCTTAATGTAGCGGAAGTGACACTTGTATTGGACAATGCCGATCAGACGTTACCGCTGGAGTATCAGGAAGTGAGTGTGACCAGACGGGTATTCCGTTCTGGAGAAAGCCAATTTTTGATTAATAACCAAAGCTGCCGTCTGAAAGATATCATCGACTTGTTCATGGATTCTGGATTAGGGAGAGAAGCCTTTTCTATTATTAGTCAAGGAAAGGTAGAGGAAATCCTAAGCTCTAAACCGGAAGAAAGACGGTCTATCTTCGAAGAAGCTGCAGGTGTACTCAAATACAAGCAGCGAAAGAAGAAGGCAGAATATAAATTAGCAGAAACGCAGGAGAATCTGAATCGAGTAGAAGATATTACGTATGAAATTGAAGGACAGCTTGAACCACTGCGAGAACAAGCTGCTATCGCAAAGGATTTTCTGGAGAAGAAAGCACAGCTGAAAGATGTCGAAATCGGATTGCTAGTTGCGGAGATCGAGCAATTACATAAAGAGTGGCAAGCGGTCCTCCAGGAGCTTGAAGTGAATAAACGCGAGCTAGAAGTCCAAAAGCAGACAATTGGAGAAAAAGAACAGCTTCTTGAGGCAGAGAAAACAGAATTGCATGCGTTGGATGCTTCTATTGACGAACTGCAAGCATCCTTGCTAATTGTCACACAAGAGCTTGAGAATTTGGAAGGCAAGAAACAGCTGTTGAATGAGCGCTCCAAACATCTTGCAGAAAACAAAGAAAAACTGGAGAAAGATACTGAACAGCTTGGAATCACATTAGAGCAGCAGTTAAAACAGCTGGACCTGGAGCAAGCAGCTTTGGATGCGTTGGATACAGAGAACAAAGCCATCAAATCAGATTTACGGTCTTTGGACAAACAGCTATCTCGTACGCAGGAAGATTTGAGTGAACAAATCGAAGAAAAGAAAAGCGATTATATCGATTTGCTTAATGAACAAGCTGCAAAGCGGAATGAGACTAACTCACTCAAACAGCAGCTCACAGGTATTGATGCGAAGAAAGAACGTCAGCGTACAAAATACAAAGACGTCGTTTCAAATCGTGATGAAATCAGTGAGAAAAGAGAGCAATTGTCTGAGCGTCTCAAAGGTGCAACCGAAGCCCGTGAACAAGCTGAGGAAAAAGCAGATTCACTTCGGATGGAGGCGGCGCAAAAACGGGAGCAGTATCAGGAAGCACAGAGCAAGCTGTACACTGGGTACCAGCATATTGAGAAGCTTCGTTCCAAGCAGGAAATGCTGCAGGAGATGAAAGAAGAGTTCCAAGGATTCTTCCAAGGGGTAAAAGCAGTCCTTAAAGCTCGTCAGGATCAAAAGCTCGAGGGAATTGAAGGTGCTGTCATCGAGTTGATTGATGTACCAACTGCGTATGTTACTGCGATGGAAACCGCTCTTGGAGGTCAAGCCCAGCATATCGTGGTCGATACGGAAGCAAGTGCCCGTCAGGCAATCAATTGGCTGAAACAGACACATAATGGCCGTGCAACATTCTTACCGCTATCATCGATTCAGCCTAAACAGATTCCTGCGAATGTGTTAGGGAATGCTTCCAATCGGGAAGGATTCATCGGTATCGCGGCAGATCTCATCCAGGTTGATCCCCAGTACAAGCGGGCAGTTGATTTCTTGTTAGGTAATGTGGTCATCGCAGAAGACCTTCAGCATGCCAATGCGATTGCTGCTGCTCTTGGCAGACGGTACCGCGTCGTTACGCTGACAGGTGATGTTGTAAACCCTGGAGGATCTATGACTGGCGGAGCACAAAAACGCAACAGTCAATCTTTGTTTACAAGAGAAAAGGAAATGCAGGAAGTCACGGAGAAACTATCCGATTTCCAGGCACGGACTGAAGTATTCGAGCGTAAAGTTGCGCAGCTGAAAGAAGAACTTCAGCAATTGGAAACTTCAGCAGAGGAAACCCGACACAGCTTGAAGCAGCTGCAGGAGTCGGAACAGGAGCTTCAGGCAGCATTTACTGAAACGAGCATTCGCTTTATGCATGCCAATGATAATCTCACCATGTATGACCAGGATAATGCGCAGTATGACACAGAACGAGAAGAAGTGGAAAAACGCATTGAGCAGCTGCAGGCTGAGCTTGCGAGTTTAGACCAGCAGCTCCAGGATATACAGCGGGAGATCAGTGAACTGACTGAAACCCACCAAGCATGGCAGCAGACAAAGGAAATTAAACGAGAAGAACAGCAAACCCTTCAGATACGCTCTGCAGAAAGCCTTGCTAAGCTTGAGAATCAGCAGCAGCGACTCAGTGAGTTTACCGAGCAGCTAGAGCTGACACAGCAGAAGTATGAAGAACAGCAGCGAGTGCTTCAGCAAATGGCTGAAGTTGGTGAGAAAGGTCAGACAGAGGAAGAGATTGCTGAGCTGATCACAGTGAAGCAGCAGCATAAGCAGCAGACAACTACACTGATTGAGGAACGTAAAGCAGAACGGCAGGAGCGCTATGACTGGGTGCAGCAAGAGGAGCTGTCAGTTAAAGAGGCAAATCGTCTTCATCAGAATCTGGTGCAGCAAGTACAAGATCAGGAAGTCCGCTCGAACCGTTTGGATGTTGAGTTGGAAAACCGTCTGATGAATTTACAGCAAAGCTACTCCCTGACCTTTGAAAAAGCATTGGCGACGTTTGGAAGAGCAGAAGATATCGAAACTGCCCGAACTGAAGTGAAGCTGATTAAGCGTGCTATTTCGGAACTAGGCAGCGTCAATGTAGGTGCAATAGAGGAATTTGACCGGATTAATGAAAGATATAGCTTCCTTACTGAACAAAAGGACGACCTTTATCAGGCAAAATCAACTTTGCTAGCCGTTATTGACGAAATGGATGAAGAAATGAAGCGTCTGTTCGAAGATGTGTTCAATAAAATTAAAACAGAATTCACGGAAGTATTCCGCTCGCTATTTGGCGGAGGGCACGCTGAGCTGAAGTTGACCGATTCTGATAATCTGCTGGAAACTGGAGTCGATATTATCGCACAGCCACCAGGTAAGAAACTGCAGAATCTAGGTTTGCTATCGGGCGGAGAACGTGCTTTAACAGCAATTGCCTTGCTGTTTGCCATTTTACGTGTAAGGCCTGTACCATTCTGTATCCTGGACGAAGTGGAAGCGGCCCTGGATGATGCAAACGTCAGCCGCTTTGCTCAATACATGAAGCAATTCAGCGAAAAGACGCAGTTCATTGCCATAACACACAGAAAAGGTACAATGGAGGAAGCAGACGTTCTTTATGGCGTCACGATGCAGGAATCCGGTGTTTCCAGATTGGTTTCTGTCCGTCTGGAAGACGCGCCTACACTAGTGAAGGTATAAGAAAGGAAGAACAAAATGAGCTTTTTTCAAAAACTGAAAAACAAATTCTCTAATACAAACAACGAAACAGACCAGAAAACACCTGAAAAGTACAAAGAAGGTCTAAAAAAGACTCGTACTTCCTTCTCTGATCGGATGAATAATCTGATGGCACGTTATCGGAAAGTTGATGAGGACTTCTTTGAGGAATTGGAAGAAGTACTAATCGCTTCCGATGTAGGAGTTAATACAGTAATGGATCTGGTGGATGAGCTCCGCATGGAAGCAAAACGTCAGAACATCAAGGATACTATTCAGCTTAAGGATGTTATCTCAGAGAAACTGGTTGAAATATATCAAGGTGATGAAGATGAACAGCCTCAGAAGCTAAAAATGAATGACGACGGACTTACAATATACTTGTTTGTCGGCGTCAACGGTGTCGGCAAGACAACTAGTATCGGTAAGCTGGCGTATAAGCTGAAGCAAGAAGGTAAGAAAGTAGTCATGGCTGCAGGAGACACTTTCCGGGCTGGAGCGATCGAACAGCTGCAAGTATGGGGAGAGCGGACTGGTGTTGAGGTAATTCGCCACAATGCTGGCAGTGATCCAGCAGCTGTTATCTATGATGGTATCAAAGCAGCACAGGCCCGCGGTGCCGATGTTCTTCTTTGCGATACTGCCGGTCGTTTGCAAAATAAAGTGAATCTGATGAACGAACTGAACAAAGTACATCGTGTTATCGAACGTGAAGTACCTGGAGCGCCGCATGAAGTACTGCTCGTATTGGATGCAACAACAGGGCAGAATGCTCTTGCACAGGCGAAGACATTCCAAGAAACAGCCAATGTCTCTGGTATCGTTTTATCCAAGCTGGATGGAACAGCTAAAGGTGGTATTGTTTTGGCGATTCGGAACGAGATGAAAATCCCGGTCAAGTTTGTCGGTCTTGGCGAACAAATGGAGGATTTGCAGGAATTTGATCCAAATGCCTTTGTATATGGTTTATTTGCTGATCTGATGCAGGATGAGGAACAGGCGGAATAGCAGTTTCTTGACAGTTGCGCACTAGGTTGGCTACAATTTTGTAAAGGCATTTCACTTAACAAGGGGTGCGGATCATGTTAGAGAAAACAACTCGAATGAACTATTTGTTCGATTTTTATCAGGCACTGCTTACACCTAAGCAGCGCAGTTACATGGAAATGTACTATCTGGAAGATTTGTCACTCGGGGAAATTGCAGAAACATTTGAAGTTTCTCGTCAGGCAGTCTATGATAATATCCGGCGTACTGAAGCAATGATAGAAAGCTACGAGAAAAAGCTGCATCTTTATGATCGCTTCAAGGAGAGGAGCGCTCTGCTGGATGAGCTGGAAGAAATAATGGATTCCAGCAGCCAGTCCGGTGCAAAAGACTTGATCCAAAAGATAAAAGAATTAGATTAGGAGGTCGATTCCATGGCATTTGAAGGATTAGCCGACCGACTGCAGAGTACGATACAAAAAATTCGCGGGCGCGGTAAAGTTACAGAACAAGATGTAAAAGAAATGACACGTGAAGTACGACTGGCGCTTTTGGAAGCAGACGTTAACTTCAAAGTAGTGAAACAGCTGATCAACAAAATCAAAGAGCGGGCTATTGGTCAAGAAGTAATGGAGAGCCTTACACCTGGTCAACAGGTTATCAAGGTTGTTCAGGAAGAACTGACACAGCTTATGGGCGGCGAGCAGAGCAAAATTGCTGTCGCAGACAGACCGCCAACTGTTATCATGATGGTTGGTTTGCAAGGTGCGGGTAAGACAACAACAACTGGTAAGCTAGCAAACCTTTTGCGCAAAAAGCATAACCGCAACCCGTTGCTCGTAGCAGCTGACGTATATCGACCGGCTGCTATCGATCAGCTAGAGACACTTGGCAAGCAGCTTAGCCTGCCGGTATTTTCAATGGGGACAGAAGCAAATCCAGTTGATATTGCTAATGAGGCAATCAAGAAAGCAAAAGAAGAGCATCATGATTATGTCATTATTGATACGGCTGGTCGTCTGCATGTAGATGAGAAGCTGATGGATGAGCTGACACAAATTAAAACGAACGTCAAACCTGCTGAAATCTTCCTTGTGGTAGATGCAATGACAGGTCAAGACGCCGTAAATGTAGCGGAGAGCTTCGATAGCCAGCTCGATATTTCCGGTGTTGTATTAACGAAACTTGACGGTGATACACGAGGCGGGGCAGCACTATCCATCCGCGCTGTAACCGGTAAACCTATTAAATTCGTCGGTATGGGAGAGCGCACAGACCAGCTAGAAGCCTTCCATCCGGAACGAATGGCTTCCCGTATCCTTGGCATGGGAGATGTGCTTTCACTGATCGAGAAAGCACAAGAAAATGTCGATGAGAAGCAAGCACGCGATTTGGAAGAAAAAATGCGCAGTATGAGCTTCACATTTGATGATTTCCTCGAGCAAATGAGCCAGGTGAAGAAAATGGGACCGCTTGGTGACCTTCTCGACATGCTTCCTGGTGCAGGTAAGATGAAGAATATGAAGAATGTTCAGCTGGATGAGAAACAGCTTGTGTACGTCGAGGCGATTATCCAATCGATGACACGCAAAGAACGGCAGGAGCCGTCTTTAATCAATGCCAGCCGCAAGAAACGGATCGCAAAAGGCTCTGGCCGCAGTGTTTCCGAGGTCAATCGTCTGCTGAAACAATTCGAAGATATGAAGAAGATGATGAAGCAAATGACGAACATGCAAAAGGGTAAAAAAGGACGCGGAATGAAATTTCCTTTTATGTAATGTAAAAACCCTTTACAGTGATTATTTAATCTGATACAATCATATCTTGTGAGAAACATTATTTTGGAGGTGCAACAACATGGCAGTTAAAATTCGTCTAAAACGTATGGGTTCTAAAAGAAACCCTTTCTATCGTGTCGTAGTTGCTGATTCTCGTTCTCCTCGTGACGGACGTATTATCGAGCAAATCGGAACATATAACCCAACAGTTAACCCAGCTGAGGTTAAAATGGATGAAGTGAAAGCAATCGACTGGATGGCTAAAGGCGCTAAGCCAAGCGACACAGTTCGTAACCTTTTCTCTAACGAAGGAATCATGCAAAAGTTCCACGACTCAAAAAACCAGAAGTAAAGGGCTGATCGATTCTGAAAGCACTCATTGAAGCGATGGTTGCTCCGCTTGTTGATTTTCCTGAGCAGATCGTCGTGCATCAAAGGGAAGAACAGCATAAGGTCATCTATCAGCTTCAGGTGCATGAATCTGATATTGGCAAAGTGATCGGCAAGCACGGCAGTAATGCTCGTGCCTTTCGCACAGTGCTGCGTGCTGCATCCGCCGATCACGAAAAACGCATTTATCTGGACATATTGTAAAAGGGAGAGGGAAACCTTTCCCTTTTTTACAATGTAAAAAAAGCTTTTCCAGCAGAAAGCCAGGTGTCCGATGAAGATTATCCGAAGCTTGCGCGTCGATGAAGTGATTACTGAATCCAGCAAGACAGCACTCAGAGAACGTCTTCAAAAGACAGCGCGTCAACTTGACCAAGAGTGTCAACAGCTGTTGTTCGAAAAACGAAAACTCGAAAAGAAACAAGGTGTATCCAAACAGGATGTGCACAAGCGTTTCCAGGCAGAGATTCGGAAACGAGAGGAAAAAGCGGCTACGATCGCATTCCAGCTTACGCAGCTGGACATGCTGCCGATTGGCAGTGAGATCATGATTCAAGAGGTTGAAGCTCTTGTTGAAGTTGAAGTAGGCATGAAATGGGACGGGCTTACATCGAAAAAAATCGTCATCCAAGATGGCATCGTCATCCGGATAGAATAATGAAGGTGATAAACTATGGATATAAAAATGTACAATGTAGGAAAAGTCGTCAATACACATGGAATAGCTGGAGAAGTCCGGGTCGTACGAATCACGGATTTCGATGAACGCTTTGAGCCAGGAGAAGAATTGTATTGGTTCCAGGACGAAAACAGTAAGCCCCAAAAACTGATTGTAAACACACACCGAAAACATAAGACTTTTGATTTGCTCACTTTCCAAGGGTATACAACGATTAATCAAGTGGAAGAATTGAAGGGTGGTATCCTGAAAGTTCGTGAAGATCAGCTTAGCGATTTAGAAGAGGATGAGTTCTACTACCACGAGATTATCGGCTGTACAGTTGAGACAGTTGAAGGAGAAGAGCTCGGCAAGGTGAAAGAGATCCTATCCCCTGGGGCAAACGATGTTTGGGTTGTACAACGTACGAAGCAGAAGGATCTGCTAGTGCCTTATATTGAACAAGTCGTTAAACAGATCGATATTGAAAGCAAACGCATCGTCATTGAACCGATGGAAGGATTGCTTGATCTATGAAAATTGACATTCTAACACTATTTCCGGAAATGTTTGAAGGTGTGCTAAATCATTCGATTCTAAAAAGAGCCCAAGAACTTGGAGCTTTTCAGCCTAATCTGGTGAATTTCCGGGAATTCACGACGAACAAACATAAGAAAGTAGATGACTATCCATATGGAGGCGGAGCAGGTATGGTATTGGCGCCGCAGCCTATTTTCGATGCGATAGAACATGTGACTGAGGGGTCCGCTAAGCCTCGTGTTATTCTTATGTGTCCGCAGGGTGAGCCGTATAACCAGAAGAAAGCGGAAGAATTGGCAAAAGAGGAGCATCTGATTTTCATCTGCGGTCATTACGAAGGATACGATGAACGTATCCGTGAAAACCTTGTGACAGATGAGATCTCTATCGGGGACTATGTGCTGACCGGTGGAGAAATCGGTGCGATGGCGGTTATGGACAGCGTTGTCCGTCTTTTGCCTGATGTATTGGGGAATGCTTCTTCTGCGCCTGAAGATTCTTTCTCAACGGGACTGCTGGAACATCCTCATTATACACGTCCTGCCGACTTCAGAGGCATGCAGGTGCCGGAAGTCCTTACCTCTGGTGATCATGGCAAAATAGAAGCATGGCGCCGGGAACAATCGCTTTACCGCACAGCTACAAGAAGGCCTGATCTTCTTTCGGATGCAGAGCTTTCTGACAAAGAGCGTGATCAAGTGAAAAAGTGGCAAAAAGATTGAATAATGCTTTGAATTCATAGGCTAAGTATGGTATATTAAATGCTGTGCTTACAACGGTAAGCGCCATATTACAATGTTCCGCTGTCGTATTTTTGCGAGAATGAGCATTGGTGAGAAGGAGTTGAACAGAATGCAGGAATTAATTCATGACATTACAAAAGAACAGCTTCGCGCTGATCATCCTGAATTCCGTCCCGGAGATACGGTTAAAGTTCACGTTAAAGTAGTAGAGGGAACACGTGAGCGTATCCAGTTATTCGAAGGTGTCGTTATTAAACGTCAAAACGGTGGAATTTCAGAAACTTTCACAGTACGTAAGATTTCTTCAGGCGTTGGTGTAGAACGTACTTTCCCAGTACACAGCCCACGTTTAGAAAAAATCGAAGTTAGCCGTCGTGGTAAAGTACGTCGTGCGAAACTTTATTACCTACGTAAACTTCGCGGAAAAGCTGCTCGTATCAAAGAAATCCGCTAAGTACCAGAAAAGAGAGCTTGCTTCGTCAAGCTCTTTTTTTGCTATATAGACCAAATAGATCTAGTAGACAATTGGAGGCTTATAGATGGCCAAACAGAAAAATGAATGGCTAGATTGGCTGAAGGCTTTAATCATCGCTGTCATCATTGCGGTGGTCGTTCGGATGTTCCTGTTTGCTCCGATTGTAGTTGACGGACCTTCCATGCAGCCAACCTTGCATGATAATGATTTTATGATCGTGAATAAGATAAGCTACCGGTTCGGTGAGCCTGAACAGAAGGATATTATAGTCTTTCACGCTACTGAATCGAAGGATTACATTAAACGGGTGATTGGTGTGCCGGGAGATCATGTCGAGATGATCGATGATACATTATATATAAATGGTGAAATCGTGGATGAGCCTTATCTGGATAGTGAGAAAGCGGCGCTTGCAGATGGCGGTAATCTAACGAATGATTTCACTCTTGAAGATCTGCCGGGCAATTACGAAGAGATTCCAGAGGGCTATGTGCTCGTACTCGGGGATAATCGCAGAAATTCAACCGATAGCAGATACATCGGCTTAATACCGGAAGATCAAATTGTCGGTAAAGTACAGCTTACGTTCTGGCCGCTGGATCGCATCGGTCTGACAAAATAGGAGGAACATATTCTCGTGACGATTCAATGGTTTCCCGGCCATATGGCCAAAGCTAGAAGAGAAGTAGAAGAAAAACTAAAGCTCGTAGACTTTGTCATTGAGCTGGTGGATGCAAGGGCGCCAGAAGCATCACAGAATCCGATGCTTCGTAAAGTTCTCGGCGATAAACCAAAAATGGTTGTACTCATGAAGAAAGACTTGGCTGATAAATCGGTAACAGATGCTTGGATCCGGTATTATGAGGAACAAGGTACGCCGGCTCTTTCAGTCAATGCTGACGAAAAAAACGACATTCAGCGTGTTGTTCAACGCGCACACGATATGCATGCCGCAAAACGTGAGAAATGGAAGCGTAGAGGCGTGCAGAATCCGCCTCCTGGTCGTGCGATGATCATCGGTATACCGAATGTTGGAAAATCGACACTTATCAATCGACTTGCAAGTAAAAAAATTGCCAAAACAGGCGATCGTCCAGGTGTTACAACACAGCAGCAGTGGATCAAAGTGAAGAAGGATTTCGAGTTGCTGGATACACCAGGGATTCTTTGGCCGAAATTCGAAGATCCGCAGGTTGGTTTAGTGCTTGCTGCTATTGGTACAATCAAAGATCAGATTTTGCCGATGGAGGAAGTAGCAACTTTTATCTTAAACTATCTAAAAGAGCATTATCCGAAGCAAGTGGCGGAAAGATATGCGATAGAGGATATTTCCATGGACACAGTCGAAATGTTCACCCATATCGGGCGGTTCAGAGGTGCACTTGAAGCTGGCGGTGCAGTCAATTATGAAAAAACGTACGAGATCATTATTCGGGATCTTCGCAGCAAGCGGATTACGAACGTGACATTTGAGAAACCAGAAGTGTAATAAACGGACATACATATTTCTTTATGTATGTCTTTATTTTTTGCTTACATAACCGATAAATAGAGAAAAGGAAGATTATTTATGAAAGATGTATTGACGATCCAGCAGATACGAACCCATTTACAAGAAGGAACATATTCGGAAGAAATGCTTTCATCCTGGCAAGAGGATCATCGTACAGGTGTTCAGAAACTTATAGACGCACATAGAAGGAAACAAGTGAAAGAACAGAAGCTTCGCGAACAATACGATCATATGTGCAGCTTTGAAAACGCCTATTACGCAAATGGAAAGCAGTATATCGCAGGTATAGATGAAGCAGGCAGAGGTCCGCTCGCGGGTCCGGTTGTTGCAGCTGCAGTAATCTTACCGAGAGACGCTTACATAGCAGGCTTGAATGATTCGAAACAGTTGAGCGAGGGGAAAAGGGAAGCTTTATATGAGCAAATTATCGATACTTGTATTGCTTATGGAGTTGGTATCGTAAGCAGCCAAAGAATTGACGAGATAAATATCTATCAAGCTGCCAAACAAGCAATGCTTGAAGCTGTCGATGAGTTAGAATGTCCGCCTGATCATGTACTGGTGGATGCTATGCCTCTTACAGAATTGACCTGTACTCATGAAACCTTGATTAAGGGAGATCAGCGCAGTGTCTCGATTGCAGCGGCAAGTATCATTGCGAAAGTGACAAGAGATCGGATGATGAAAGAGGCGGATACAACTTATCCGGGTTATGGCTTCAAAGATCATATGGGCTATGGGACTAAGCAGCATCTGGAAGCATTGCGTAAGCAAGGTATAACCCCATTACATCGACTAAGCTTTGCTCCTATAAAGGATCTTTCCCGCGTTTAAGAAGGAAGTGACATGATGCATCACCTAAGTATCCAAAGCTCCCAGGGTATTAAACAAGCTCAGCAGCCACAACAGGAAAGAAACTTTCGGCCTGGGGAGGTCGTAACCGGGAAGATTACTAAGTTTTTTCCTGATAATAAAGCATTGCTGCAAATCGGTGCCAAGCAAGTTATAGCAGAATTACAGGCATCACTGACAACCGGCGGCACCTATTGGTTTGAAGTGAAAGAAGGCGGAGAGCGTCCTTTGTTGCAGGTTCTGCCCCAGGCAGCTGGAAAGCAAGCTGATGCTGCTCAGTTAATTGAGCTTGCTGGTATGAAACCGAATAAAACGAATACAAGCTTCGTTGAGGGCTTGATGAAACAACAGACTATATTTACGATGCCTCAGCTGAAACAAGCATTAAATCTTTTGCAGCAGAAAGAATTACAGCCCATGGAAGTAAAGAAAGAAGCACTGCAGCTTATGCTTCAGCGACAGCTGCCTTTAACGGAAAATGTCCTTCAAGCTATCACAGCTCGACAGACACAAGATATGACAGCTTCCCTTCGTGAGTTCAGCAATACTATAGCTGTCGAAAGTGATAAAGCAATGCCACTTCAGCAGCTGCTTGGAAAATTAGCACCTGCTGGACCAGCAGTACATGAACAACAGCTTGTACAGCAAATCATCCAAGAGGCAAAAACAGGGAAACAAGATATGTATCAAGCTATCCGCACATCCTTACCTGCTGCTGTGCCAACATTTGCTGATTGGCAAGGAGAATGGCTGGCATATGATAAGCAATTGGATGAAAGCAAAACTGGTCCGCAGCAATTAATGCAGGAATCTGGTAGTTTGTCGAACAGGTCAGCAGGTATACTACCGTTTTCTCAAGCTCTTGATAGTTTCATGTCCGAGATGCAGCATGTAGGCAAGCAATCTCTGGCTGCCCAAGAGAGTCTCAAGACTACACTGACGACTGTCCGGCAGCTTCTTAGTATGTTTCCTGATCGGGCGCTGCCCAATGAAATAGTCAGCAGTTTGCGCACAGCTTTGGAACCCTTCCAGTCGGCACCAATGGCTCAAGACATATTCAGTCAGCTGACAAAAGGGAATGCAGATAACCAACAGCTGTTAGCGAAGAGTACAGAATTACTACAGCTTCTCCAAGTGACGCAAACAAATGAGCAAAGCAAAGATGGGGATTTTTTTAAAAATCTCATGCAAGATATTTTCAAGCAGACAGGGTTTACATATGAACATGACTTAAACGATGCAGATGCTACAGATCTGCCTTTGAAAGGATTGCTCCTGCAGCACGCAGCACAAGGTAATGAAAGAGCAGAGCTTTCGTCTCAGCTTCTTCAGCAAATTACCGGAAGCCAGCTGCTTCAGGTTCAGGATGATAAACAAATGGCTTACATTCAGCTTCAGCTTCCCGGAGCTCCGTTTGGATTCGATAAAGATATTCTGATGGAGATGGAGGGCAGAAAAGAAGCTGATGGACAGTTATCTTCTGAGCATTGCCGTATTTTGTTTTATTTGCATTTACCTTTTCTCGATGACATGGTAGTGGATATGTACGTGCAGAAAAAGGCTGTCAGTCTGCATATTTATACAGCAGAAGGCAAAGTAGAACAAGTCATGCGTCCGCTTCAGCATAAATTGAAAGCAGCACTTGATACAAGCGGATATCATCTTTCTTCTGTAAAATATACAGTGAGCAAAAATGCAAAAGAAGCAAGCCATTTTGATACAAATCTGAATGCTGTACATGCAGAACAGAAAGGTGTCGACTATCGCATATGACAGAGAAAAAATATGTTCGGCAAGCAGCGGCCTTGAAATATGACGCTGCCAAAAAGCAGGCACCGGTTCTTACAGCAAGTGGGAAGGGCCTGACTGCTGAGGCTATTATAAAACGTGCTCGGGATAATGGTGTACCGGTGCAGCAAGATCCTGCTCTGGTAGGTCTATTGACGGAGTTAAACGTAAATGAGATGATTCCGGCAGATCTCTATGAGGCAGTTGCCGAGGTCTTTGCATTCATTTACCAAGCAGACAAACAGGCAGGGAAATAAGCGTCCGTTAGTGGGGACGCTTATTCCATAAATTCTCTTATGAAAGCATTTTCATAAATTTTCAGCGAAAGGGCACCCTCTTCTTTATTCGCCCTTATAAGTTTTATGTAGATTCTGTCTTTTCCATAGTTTTTGGTAGACTTTTGCAGAAGAAATCGTTTACAATGGTCTTGCACGGAATCTGACGGGGAGGGTACAGAATGAATATTCATGAGTATCAAGGCAAAGAGGTTTTGCGTGAATTTGGTGTGTCTGTTCCTGCTGGTAGAGTGGCATTCAGTGTCGAGGAAGCTGTGGAAGCGGCTGAAAGCCTGGGCACAAATGTATGCGTTGTCAAAGCGCAAATCCACGCCGGCGGACGCGGAAAAGCAGGCGGTGTGAAAGTAGCGAAAAGCTTGGATGAAGTTCGTACATACGCGGAGGAAATCTTAGGCAAGACGCTTGTAACGCATCAGACAGGTCCAGAAGGAAAAGAAGTGAAACGGCTTCTAATCGAAGAGGGCTGTGATATCCAGAAAGAATATTATATCGGTCTTGTTCTTGATCGCAGCACATCCCGAATCGTAATGATGGCGTCTGAAGAAGGCGGTACAGAGATTGAGGAAGTTGCAGCAGAGACACCGGAGAAAATCTTCCGTGAAGCGATCGACCCTGTTGTCGGTTTGACTGGCTATCAAGCTAGAAGATTGGCATTTGCTATTAATATTCCGCCGGAATCGCTGAACAAAGCTGTCGGTTTCATGATGAGCTTATATCAGGCTTTCGTAGAGAAGGATTGCTCCATTGCTGAGATTAATCCGCTTGTTACGACTGGTGATGGCCAAGTATTGGCACTTGATGCCAAACTTAACTTTGACGAAAACGCACTATACAGACATAAAGATATCGTCGCGCTTCGCGACTTGGATGAAGAAGATGAAAAAGAAATCGAAGCCTCTAAGCATGATTTGAGCTATATTTCCCTTGATGGAAATATCGGCTGCATGGTAAATGGTGCAGGTCTCGCAATGGCAACGATGGATATTATCAAACATTACGGCGGAGATCCCGCTAACTTCCTCGATGTTGGGGGCGGTGCTACGACTGAAAAAGTGACCGAGGCCTTCAAAATCATTCTGGCTGATCAAAATGTTAAAGGTATCTTAGTCAATATCTTCGGAGGCATTATGAAATGTGACGTTATTGCTGAAGGTGTAATCGGTGCATCCCGTCAGGTCGGATTGGATATTCCGCTTGTCGTACGTTTGGAAGGAACGAACGTGGAGCAGGGCAAGAAGCTGCTTGAGGAGTCCGGACTGAACATCACATCGGCAGCGTCCATGGCAGATGCAGCAGAGAAAATCGTCGCACTTGTAAACTAACGGGGGAGGTACAAATTCATGAGTGTTTTTATTAATAAGGAAACAAGAGTACTCGTACAAGGTATTACCGGATCTACGGCGCTTTTCCATACAAAGCAGATGATTGAATACGGTACCCGGATTGTTGCCGGTGTTACGCCGAAAAAAGGCGGTACCGAAGTAGAAGGTGTACCTGTTTATAATACTGTGAAAGAGGCAGTACACGAAACTGGCGCTACTGCTTCAGTAATCTATGTTCCGGCAGCTTTTGCGGCTGATGCGATTTTGGAAGCTGTGGACGCAGAGCTTGATTTGGTTATCTGTATTACAGAGCATATTCCAGTAATGGACATGGTTCGTGTGAAACGAGCAATGGAAGGCAAGAAGACAAGATTGATCGGTCCGAACTGTCCTGGTGTCATTACACCGGAAGAATGCAAAATTGGTATCATGCCTGGATATATCCACAAAAAAGGACATATCGGCGTTGTATCAAGATCTGGTACATTGACGTATGAAGCAGTGCATCAGCTTACACAAGCTGGCATTGGCCAATCCACTGCGGTTGGTATCGGTGGGGACCCAGTTAACGGAACGGATTTCATCGATGTTTTGAAAGCATTCAATGAAGACAGAGAGACGAAAGCGGTTATCATGATCGGAGAAATTGGTGGTACAGCCGAAGAAGAAGCTGCCGAATGGATCCGTCAAAACATGAACAAACCTGTTGTCGGCTTTATCGGCGGTGCAACAGCACCTCCAGGTAAACGTATGGGCCATGCTGGTGCCATCATTTCTGGTGGAAAAGGCACAGCTGACGAAAAAATCAAGGTCTTGGAAGCTTGCGGTGTAAAAGTAGCGGATACGCCAGCGGTTATGGGAGAAACTTTGATTGAAGTGCTCAAAGAAAAGGGACTGTACGAAATCTGTCAAACGCATTAAGATGAAAGTGGGCCGATTATTCGGCCCGCTTTCTTATCTTTTTCAGAGACAGGAGTGGTAAATTGGAGAAACGTAAAAGATTATTGTTGCTGCACCGAGTGCTGCGGGGACGGCGTAAGGTCATACAGCGCATCCTCACACTTGATCCTCAATTAGACAACCTTCTACATTCATCCTTCCATGAACTGATGAGTTATTATCAGCTCCCCGAATCTTTTGCACTTACATTGTTCCGCGAACTGCAGGACGAAACACATCTTACCTCCTTGGAGAAGGACATGCAGACCTTTTCCACTTTAACTTGCTTTGATGAAGCGTATCCAGCTGCTCTAAGGCACATACCTGATCCTCCGCTTGTACTTTATGCCGCAGGTAAAATCGAGCTCCTTGATAGGCTGCCTGCAATCAGCGTGGTTGGCACGCGTCAGCCGACCAAAGCTGCTGCTGCCAAAGTAGCTTATTTTTTAGAGCCATTAGTGGCTGCCGGATGGACAATTGTCAGCGGCATGGCAAAAGGAATCGACAGCATGGCACATCACGCAGCCATTCGCAGCAATGGCAGTACAATTGCCGTATTGGGAGGCGGCTTACGTCATATATATCCTCGTTCGAATCAGGCATTATTTGATAAATTAGCAGTCACGCAGCTAGTTCTCAGCGAGTATTATCCCGATCAAAATCCACAGCAGCATCATTTTCCAGAGAGAAACCGGATTATCAGCGGACTTGGTATTTGTACACTTGTCGTTGAAGCAAAAAAGCATAGCGGTACGATGCATACCGTCATGCATGCATTGGAACAGGGGAGAGATGTATTCGCTATACCTGGAGACCCTCTTGAGGACCGAACAGCAGGCTGTCATCAGATGATATCTGAGGGAGCTGGAATCATCTTTGAACCGGGTCAACTGATTGACGAATGGGAACGTAATAAGTCGAAATGGTTACACATTATATAGTAGAAACTCGCTTATTTATGTATGCTCTATTACAAAAAATAGCAAGTTATGTTTGACAAACGGAATATAAGTATTTAATAATAGGGAAGATTTATCGGACAATATATATATAAAAACAAAACAGAAAAAGAAAACCTCTTGGGAGGAAACAATATGGCAGATTATCTTGTAATCGTGGAATCTCCAGCTAAAGCGAAAACAATTGAACGTTATCTAGGTAAAAAATATAAAGTAAAAGCAAGTATGGGACATATCCGGGACTTGCCAAAAAGTCAAATGGGTATCAATGTAGAGGAAGATTTTGAACCTCGCTACATCACCATCCGCGGAAAAGGGCCTGTGCTTAAAGAACTGAAAAGTGCAGCGAAAAAAGTAAAAAAAGTATATCTCGCAGCCGATCCCGATCGTGAGGGGGAAGCAATCGCCTGGCATTTAGCTCATAGCTTGAATATCGATGAAACTTCTGAGTGCCGCGTAGTCTTCAATGAAATCACAAAGGATGCGATCAAGGAATCGTTTAAGCATCCGCGCAGTATCGATATGGATTTAGTTGATGCCCAACAAGCTCGTCGTATCTTGGACCGACTTGTCGGTTATAATATCAGTCCACTGCTATGGAAGAAAGTGAAAAAAGGCTTGAGTGCTGGACGTGTTCAATCTGTGGCCGTTAAGATGATTATGGACCGTGAAAACGAGATCAAGGAATTCATTCCAGAAGAGTACTGGTCAATTGATGCAGCTTTCCAATCCGGCAAAGACAATTTTGAAGGATCATTTTATGGAATAGATGGTAAAAAGGTTGGTCTCGCGTCTGAAGAAGAAGTCAATGAGATCCTAGGTAAATTAAGCGGGGAAGATTTCCAAGTTGATAAAGTGAACAAAAGGGAACGAAAACGTAACCCAGCTGCTCCATTCACAACGTCTTCGCTGCAGCAGGAAGCAGCGCGCAAACTTAATTTCCGAGCACGTAAAACAATGATGGTGGCACAGCAGCTTTATGAAGGAATCGATTTAGGTAAAAAAGAAGGCGGTATCACAGGTCTAATCACTTATATGCGTACCGACTCTACTCGTATTTCCAACACAGCCAAAGAAGAATCAGCCACTTACATCAAAGAGACGTATGGCGATGAGTTTCTTGGTTCAGGAACCAAAACGAAACAAACTGAAGGTGCACAGGATGCCCATGAAGGTATCCGCCCAACATCTGCTTTCCGGCATCCTGACAGCGTGAAAGCAATCCTGTCACGTGATCAGTTTAGACTGTACAAACTTATCTGGGAGCGTTTCATTGCGAGTCAGATGGCACAGGCTGTCCTGGATACGATGACAGTCCACCTTGTAAATGAAGGTGTAGAGTTTAGAGCTACAGGATCCAAGGTTAAATTCAAAGGATTTATGAAGGTTTATGTAGAAGGTAATGATGATAATACGAGTGAAAAGGACAGGTTACTTCCGAATCTGGAAGAAGGCATGACAGTGAAGGCGGACCAGATCACGCCGAATCAGCACTACACACAGCCGCCACCACGCTATACGGAAGCTCGGCTTGTACGTACGATGGAAGAGCAGGGAATCGGTCGCCCATCTACATTTGCACCAACACTGGATACGATTCAGCGCCGCGGCTATGTGACGCTTGACAACAAGCGTTTCGTACCGACAGAACTCGGAGAAATTGTTATTGATATCCTGAAGGAATTTTTCCCGGAGATCATCGATTTGGAGTTCACGGTGAAGATGGAGGAAGATCTTGACCATATCGAGGATGGCAAGACTCAATGGGTAACGATCATCGATGAGTTTTACAAAGGCTTCGATACACGGTTGGAAAAAGCAGAACAGGAAATGGAAAAAATAGAGATAAGGGATGAACCGGCCGGTATCGACTGTGAGGAATGTGGGCATGAGATGGTATACAAGATGGGACGCTACGGAAAGTTCCTGGCTTGCTCCAATTTCCCGGATTGCCGCAATACGAAGCCGATTTTGAAAAAAATCGGTGTTACTTGCCCGAAATGTAAAGAAGGCGAAGTAGTCGAACGTAAGTCGAAGAAAAACCGAGTGTTCTATGGCTGTGATCGCTATCCGGACTGTGATTTCCTAAGCTGGGATAAACCTATTTCAAGACCATGTCCGAAATGTACATCCATGCTTGTCGAAAAGAAAGCGAAAAAAGGAACACAGATTACCTGTTCCAGCTGTGATTATAAAGAAGAAGTTCAGCAGTAGTACGAGAAGACTCCGGCTTAATGATAGCCAGAGTCTTTTTGTTTGAATTGTTAAGACTTTGTGAAAACAAGAGCAGGAACCGGAAATAATTTGACACAGTATTATACGAGGTCTATAATAACGGATTGGAAAGGAATTTTGCTTGACACACTAGAGGGGTAAGACTGTATGACAAATGATTCGCCATTTCTTTGATGCAGCTGCTCCGATCATTGAAAAGAACAGCATCAATATGTACAGAGTTTGCTTAAAATCACGCTTGATAAAGTGAAGTTGCCAGAAAAACTGTAATCGAAAGTATTGCACATTATATAACGCATGCGAACAGCAAGAATTTCCCGTTAATGAACGCTAAATTCGGTTTGTTTAATGAATTGGAAAAGCCGATTAAAACTTAAGCAAAATTGAAATCAAGCTTAAGCTGATTGCACATTGACTTCAATTCAGAATTTTTCTACAATTTAATTTCTAACGTTTGCTTCTCTGCTTGAAGTTATGATAAGCTTTATACGCTTGAAGTGAGGCGATTAAATTGAAAAATGCAGAACAGTTCGTTCAAGAGTTCAAATCTTATTTGCAAGTGGAGAAGCATGCTTCCCCACATACGGTTTACTATTATCTGAATGATGTGAATTTTTTCCTTGAATTCCTTCATTCGGAATCTATTTTGTTTGAGCAAGTAGATCCCGGAGTAGTACGCGTATTTCTTACACGATTATATGAGAAGAAGTTGTCTAGACGGACGGTATCACGGAAGATATCCAGTCTGCGTTCTTTTTACAAGTACCTGGAGCGGGAAGATATTGTCAAGGCAAACCCATTTTTACGGCTTGTTCAGCCAAAGGCACCTTCCTATGTACCCAGCTTCCTTTACGAACAAGAGCTTGAGAAACTTTTCGAGGCTTCTGATTTGGAAACTCCGCTGGGACAGCGGGATCAAGCTATTCTTGAGTGTCTGTACGGTACTGGTATGCGTGTCAGCGAGTGTGCTGGTATTACCTTAGGTGATATAGACTTTGCTATTGGCACCGTCCTTGTACGTGGAAAGGGCCGTAAGGAGAGGTATGTTCCGTTCGGCAGTTTCATGGAAAAAGCAACGCAGAGATATATACAGGATGGACGCAATCGTCTTTTAGAAAAGGCGAAGGAAGATACCGATAAACTGTTCTTAAACAGCAGAGGAAAACCGATTACGGAACGGGGGATTCGTCTCATCCTGAATAAACTGGTTGAGCAGTCCGCTGTACATATGCACCTGCATCCGCACAAGCTGCGCCACACATTTGCCACGCACATGCTGAATGAAGGTGCTGATTTGCGTGCTGTGCAGGAACTGCTTGGTCATGAGCATCTGTCCTCTACACAGATTTATACGCATGTGACGAAAGATCGGCTGCGTACGATATATATGAATACCCATCCGAGAGCGAATCGGGAATAAAGGAGATGGATAGCCATGAGTTCTGAATTTCATGCCACCACTATTTTCGCCGTACGTCATAAAGGTGAGTGCGCAATGTCTGGTGATGGACAGGTGACACTCGGCAACCAAGTTGTCATGAAGCATAAAGCAAAAAAAGTTAGAAGAATATTCAAAGGTCAGGTGCTGGCGGGCTTCGCTGGTTCGGTAGCTGACGCGTTTACGCTTTTTGAAAAATTCGAGGGGAAGCTTGAAGCATATAACGGCAACCTTGCCAGAGCTGCAGTGGAATTAGCGAAGGAATGGCGCAGTGACCAAGTGCTTCGTAAGCTGGAAGCGATGCTAATCGTTATGAACAAAGAGCAAATGTTTCTTGTTTCAGGAACTGGGGAAGTCATTGAACCGGATGATGATATTTTGGCTATCGGCTCAGGCGGCAATTTTGCCTTAAGCGCAGGACGAGCACTGAAAAGATATTCCGAAGAGAAGTCGGCAGCTGAAATCGCTCAGGCCGCTCTTGAAATTGCTGGAGAGATTTGTGTATTCACGAATGACCAAATCACGTTGGAGACATTGGAGGCGTAATGATGGAGGCTAACTTAACCCCTAAACAAATCGTAGCGCAGCTGGATCGTTATATCATCGGTCAGCAAAATGCCAAGAGGTCAGTAGCGGTGGCATTAAGGAACCGTTATCGCCGCATGCAGCTTGATAGTGAATTACGCGATGAGATAACGCCAAAAAACATTCTGATGATTGGACCGACTGGTGTTGGTAAAACGGAAATTGCTAGAAGGCTGGCGAAACTCGTTGGGGCACCATTCATTAAAGTGGAAGCAACGAAATTCACTGAAGTCGGCTATGTCGGCCGTGATGTAGAATCGATGGTAAGGGATTTGGCTGAAGCTTCCGTACGGCTTGTACGGGAAAACAAGATGGAAGCTGTTCAGGATAAAGCGGGGGAACAGGCGAAGAAACGACTCGTCAAGCTACTTGTTCCTGAGACGAAAAAGCAGGCAAATAACTTCAAAAATCCATTCGAGATGCTCTTTAACCAGCAGCAGACTGAAGAGCAAGAAGAAAAACCTTCTGATGAAATTGAATCCAAACGAGCTCGGACAGAGCGTATGCTCGAAATGGGCGAGTTGGAAGACACAATGGTTACAATTGAAATTGAGGAGCAGCAATCCTCAATGTACGATATGCTTCAAGGATCCGGTATGGAGCAGATGGGTATGAATATGCAGGATGCTTTGGGGCAATTCATGCCGAAGAAAAAGAAAAAGCGCCGTTTGCCAGTATCTGAAGCGCGACCGCTTCTTGTTCAGCAGGAAGCCCAAAAGCTGATTGATATGGACGAAGTATCGCAGGAAGCGGTACAACTGGTGGAACAAGCAGGGATTATCTTCATCGATGAGATAGATAAAGTTGCTGCCAAAGGTGAGCAAGGTGCCAACGTATCCCGAGAAGGTGTCCAGCGAGATATACTTCCAATCGTAGAAGGTTCTACTGTTACAACAAAATACGGCCCTGTTAAAACAGATCATATTTTGTTCGTAGCAGCAGGAGCCTTTCATATGGCAAAGCCTTCTGATCTAATACCGGAGCTGCAGGGACGTTTTCCAATCCGTGTTGAATTGGAGAAGCTATCTGTCGACGATTTCAAGAAGATCCTTGTCGAGCCCTCCAACGCATTGCTGAAGCAATATAAGGCTTTATTAGAGACAGAAGGTATAAATGTTGAGTTTACGGACGAAGCTGTTACCAGACTAGCGGAAGTGGCTTTTGAAGTGAATCAGGAAACAGATAATATCGGTGCTCGTCGTCTTCATACCATTTTGGAGAAGCTGCTGGAGGACTTGAGTTTTGAAGCAGCTGATATCAACATGGGGACAATTCAAATTACCCCTAGCTACGTAGACGACAAACTAGCATCAATCGCAAAAAATAAAGATCTCAGTCAATATATTTTATAACATTACAGGAGGAAATCATGAAATTATTAGATAAAGCAAGAGATATAAACTTTATGCTGCAAAAGACAGCAGGAAAGGCTGTCAACTTCAACAATATGTCAGACACATTGCAACAGGTTATTGAGAGTAACATCTTTATCGTAAGCCGCCGTGGTAAATTGCTCGGTGTTTCGATTAACCAGGCAATCGAGAATGACAGAATGAAGCAAATGCTTGAAGAAAAGCAATTTCCAAAAGAATACACAGAAGGTCTTTTCCAAGTTCAGCAAACAACTGCAAACATTGGTATCGACAGCCCTTACACAGCATTCCCTGTCGAGAACAAAGATCTTTTCCAGGGTGGTTTAACTACAATTGTACCGATTATTGGTGGTGGTGAACGCCTTGGTACATTGATTCTCAGCCGTCTTGCAGAAAACTTCAGTGATGATGATTTGCTGCTAGCTGAATATGGCGCGACGGTTGTCGGAATGGAAATTCTACATCAGAAAACAGCAGAAATTGAAACGGAAGCGCGCAGCAAAGCTGTTGTGCAAATGGCTATCAGCTCCCTTTCTTATAGTGAATTGGAAGCAATCGAGCACATCTTTGAGGAATTGGACGGCAGCGAAGGTTTACTAGTAGCTAGTAAAGTAGCAGATCGTGTAGGTATTACACGTTCCGTTATCGTCAACGCATTGCGTAAGCTTGAAAGCGCAGGAGTTATCGAGTCCCGTTCCCTAGGGATGAAAGGTACTTACATCAAAGTTCTTAATAACAAATTCCTAGTTGAATTACAAAAACACACAAGCTAAACCAGAAGAAGCAGGCCAAATAGCCTGCTTCTTTTTTTTGGTTTATATTTGAGACTCTTATACTACGTTTAACATGTAAATACTTACAAAATAGAAAGCCCTTACAAATAATGTCTAATTTGAGTAGGAAAATGTGTTTAGTAATTACACAATTAAAGGGAAGTTAATCTAATAACAATTGTGATTTATTAGGCTTTAATCACGATGTATAAAAAGTTAATACTAATATTACCTTGATTTCTGTAAGTGGTTGGTTAATGTATAGGTACAAAGGATTAGTATGCTTAGACCATTTTTACATATATAAGAAAATTATCATAGAATATATAGACACATCTTCCTCGTTTCAATACAATTATCGTGTACATTAGAGCTATTTCGACGTTAGGCATAGCACTCTGGGAGGGACTACGATGGACCTATATGGCAAAACGATTCAAGCGTTGGATCGATCACTGGATTATGCCAATCTCAAAAATCAGACCATTGCTAATAATATAGCTAATGCAGATACACCTGGGTATAAAACAGAAACAGTTTCATTTAAAGATACATTGCAGGAGACGATGAATGCAGGATTTACTGCCAAGCGTACGAATTCAAAGCATCTGGTATTTGGCAGCTCAGAGGCAGCGTCGGAATTCCAAGTAACCAAGCAAGAAAATACCTCTTACACCAATAGTGAAAACAACGTAGATATTGATAAGGAAATGTCTGAATTAGCGGATAATCAACTATATTATCAGGCGCTTGTCGACCGGATGAGCGGGAAATTCAACAGCCTTTCCAAAGTAATTACAGGAGGTAATTAAGTTTGACAATTTTTTCTTCCTTAAACACTAGCGCCAGTGCGCTAACAGCACAGCGTTTGCGAATGGATGTAGTATCCTCCAATATTGCGAATGCAGAGACGACAAGAGCAACTATTGATGAAAATGGTAACTATGTGCCATACAGACGCAAAATGGTTTCCTTAGAGACACAGGGGACAAACAATTTTTCATCTTTCTTAGAACGTGCGCAGGGCAGGTCGTCCAATTCCAACGGTGTGAGAGTTTCTGAAATTACCGAGGATGAATCCGAATTTCAGATGGTCTATAACCCAACTTCACCTGATGCGAACGAAGAAGGATATGTAGCAATGCCAAATGTCGATCCTCTGAAGGAAATGACAGATTTAATGAGTGCTACGCGATCCTATGAAGCTAACGTTACAGCAATGAATGCGACAAAAGGAATGCTTCAAAAAGCCTTGGAAATAGGAAAATAAAGGGGTGTAACAAATGGCAATTGAAGGAATCAGCGGGATGGCCGGAACGAGTGGCCTAACTTCTATAAAGCAGACAACGCCAGGGCAGGCACAATCAAGCTTCACAGAAAGTTTAAAATCCGCAATTGAAAGCTTGAATGAAACACAGCAGGAATCAGATAAGATGACACAAGACCTAGCTGCAGGAAAGGTTGATAACCTGCACGATGTTATGATTGCGTCTCAAAAAGCAAGTGTAGCACTGGATGCAGCTGTACAAGTACAGAAGAAAGCAATCGATGCTTATACAGAAATGATGCGCATGTCTATGTAAGTAGGATATATAACGTATCCTCATTCAAAGTAGATATGCTTTTGTTATGAATTTGACCTATGCTTTGGGGGAACAAGATGAATCAGCGAATTGCAAGCTACAAAGAAAAGATAACGAGTTTCTGGCAGAAAAGTCCTGGATGGCAAAAAGCACTAATAATAGGTACCCCGATTGTTCTTATTCTAATCATTGGTATCACTTCTTTTTTTGCGACAAAAGAAACGATGGTTCCGTTGTATAAAGATCTTTCTGCCCAAGAAGCTGGCAAGATAAAAGAAGAATTGGATGCGCAAGGCGTTAAGTACGAGCTTCAAGGTAACGGATCAACTATCCTTGTACCAGATACACAGGCTGAAGGATTACTCGTTGATTTAGCCGCAGAGGGATTACCGGAAACGGGCAGTATTGATTATTCCTTCTTTAGCAATAATGCTTCATGGGGCATGACAGACAATGAATTTGATGTTATTAAACTTGATGCCTTACAGACTGAGTTGTCTACGCTTTTGACCAATATAGATGGTATCAAGAGTGCAAATGTATTAATTAATAAACCTACTGATCCTGTATTCGTTACGGACGAGCAAGAAGAAGCCTCTGCATCAATCGTTTTGAATACAGAAACCGGCTATGATTTTCAGCCTGAGCAGGTAGAAGCAATGTATCGCTTGGTTTCGAAGACCGTGCCAAATCTTCCTGAAGAAAATATTGTTATAACCAACCAGGACTTTGAGTACATCAACATGGATACTGCCAAAGCAGGCGGAGATGCTTATACAAATCAAATGGGTATCAAGCAGGAAGTTGAACAAGGAATCCAGCAGCGCGTACAGCAAATGCTAGCAGCAATGGTGGGTGCTGAGAATGTTCGTGTATCGGTAACAACAGATATCGATTTTGATCAGGAGACACGTACAGAGGAACTTGTAGAACCTGTTGATGAAGAAAATAATGAAGGTTTGCCTGTAAGTGTGGAGACTATAACAGAAACGTATGAAGGCGAACCAACGGAAGAAGGCGGCGTTGCTGGAACTGGTGAAGAAGAAGTTCCAAACGTAGCAGCCGAAGATGAAACTACTACCGGAGACGGTGCTTATAACAATGTAAAAGAATCTGTGAACTATGAGTTCAACAAGATTAAGAAAGAGATTACCGAGAGTCCATATAGTATCCGTGATATCGGAATTCAAGTTGCGGTTGATAGTAATAAGAATGCAGCAGCGCAGAACGGTGAAGCTCAACAGCTAACACAGCAAGAACAAACACAAGTAGAAGAAAGCATCACCTCGATTCTTAATTCGATCGTGTCTACTTCCGTTGATGCGGAAGTAGCACAGACAATAAACCCTGAAAATAGTGTCTCAGTTGTCTTCCAGCCATTCGCTGCAAGTCAGGCTGCACAATCAGATGACGCAGCTGGTTCAGGAATTCCAGTATGGGCATATATTGCGGGCGGAGTTCTTTTAGCTGCTGTTGCAGTGCTTGTATTCATGCTTATACGCTCCAGAAGGAATCAAGTAGAAGAGGAAGATGAATTGCTGGAGGAAGAAGAAATGGCAGTAGCACCTGTCGTAGTAGAAGAAATAGACGATACTCCAGAAACGGAATCAGCTTTGAAACAAAAGCAACTGGAAAAATTAGCACAAGAGTCACCAGAAGACTTCGCTAAATTATTGCGAAGCTGGATGGCTGAAGATTAAAGGAGCAATGAAGGAATGGCAGCTGTGAAAGGACGTTTGACAGGAAAACAGAAAGCGGCGGTCTTGATGATCTCTCTTGGAGCTGATACGGCTGCGAACGTGTATAAGCATTTGACAGAAGAAGAGATAGAGCGCATGTCTCTTGAGATTTCTTCGGTCAAGAAAGTGGACAGTACAGAGAAGGAATCTATCATTGATCAATTCCATCAAATTGCCATTGCTCAGGATTATATATCCCAAGGCGGCATCGCCTATGCAAAGTCAATTTTGGAGAAAGCTCTAGGAGTGGATGAAGCTGCTGCAATCATGAACAGACTGACATCCACCTTGCAAGTAAGACCATTTGATTTTGCAAGGAAAGCAGATCCAACACAGATTCTCAACTTTATTCAAAACGAGCATCCTCAGACAATTGCTCTGGTGCTTTCTTATCTGGATCCTGAGCAGTCCGGTCAGATATTGTCCGAGTTGCCGCAGGACATGCAGGCGGATGTTGCCAAGCGTATCGCTACAATGAGCAGTACATCTCCTGAAATCATCAGTCAGGTTGAACAGATACTCGAGAAGAACTTGTCAGCGACTGCTACACAGGATTATACGCAAACTGGCGGTATCCAAGCAGTTGTAGAAGTACTTAATGGAGTAGACCGCAGTACAGAAAGGACCATTCTTGATGAACTGGAAGTGCAAGACCCTGAGCTTGCCGAAGAAATCAAGAAGCGTATGTTCATCTTTGAAGATATTGTCACCTTGGATAACCGTGCGATACAGCGTGTGATTAGAGAAGTGGAAAATGATGATCTGAAGCTTTCTCTGAAAGTGGCAAGCGACGAAGTGAAAGATATTGTATTCCAGAATATGTCTGACCGGATGGCGCAGACGTTCAAGGAAGAAATGGAATTCATGGGTCCTGTACGCTTGAAGGATGTAGAAGAGGCGCAAAGCCGAATTGTTTCTGTTATACGACGATTGGAAGAAGTTGGCGAGATAATCATATCCCGTGGCGGAGGAGATGACATCATTGTCTAATATCTGGCAATCAGTTGCAGTGCAAGAGTCAAAAGTAATCGGTATAAAACCAATCAAGTTGTCGCTTGAAACAGGTGATGGTGCTGAACAAGCTGTTTCTTTCCAAGCTGAGAAAGAACGGTCAGAGCAGTATGTCCAGGATGCGAAGGCGGAAGCTGACCAAATACTGACAGCTGCTAAACAGGCTGTGGAAGAGCAAAGAGTTCAGTGGGAAACCGAGCGGCAGGAATTGGTCGAGCAAGCGCAGTTGGAAGGGTATCAAAAAGGCTTTGATGCAGGACAGCAGGAAGGTCTGCAATCGTATAACGCCAAGATCGAAGAAGCGCAAAATTTGATTGAACTGGCTCAGCAAGACTACAAAGCAACAGTAGAAGGCAGTGAGGATGCTCTGCTTGACCTTGGATTGAAGCTTGCAGAAAAGATTCTTCATGAAAAACTGAAAGATGAACCAGAAAGCTATCTATCACTTGTAAAGGGTGCTATTGCTGACTGGAAGGAACGATCCGATCTTCGACTTTATGTTCATACAGATAGTTATGAACTCGTCCTGCAGCAAAAAGAGGAATTAGCTTTGCTGACTGGAAATGATTTTGACCTAATGATTATGCCTCAGCATGATTTGCCTGCTGGCGGCTGTATTCTTGAAACAAAGCATGGAAGAATTGATGCGAGCATTGATTCACAGCTAACAGTTCTCCGTGAAAAGTTGTTTGAGATCAGACGAGAGGAATCTCTTTGATGTTAGGGCGATATGTTGATGAGTTAGATAATCTGGATACCTACAAAAGATATGGAAGAATTCACAGGGTCATTGGATTGTTGATTGAATCACACGGTCCAGTCACAAGTGTAGGCGAAGTCTGTTATATTCATCCTTCTTCAAGTTCAGGAGAAAGGTTCCTGGCGGAGGTGGTCGGATTTGATGACGAAAAAGTGTTGCTTATGCCTTTTGCTCCACTGAAGGATGTTGGACCTGGATGTTTAGTTGAAGCGACTAGTTCGCCACTGTCGGTCAAGATCGGTCATGGGCTTATTGGCAGCATCATTGATCCGTTAGGACAGCCATTAGATGGCAGTATGCTCCCTAAAGGCTTGAAGTCATTTACAACGGATCGCAATCCTCCAAATCCAATGACTAGGCCACGGATTCTAGAGCCGCTGGAGACTGGAGTACGTGTAATCGACAGTCTACTGACAGTCGGTCAGGGACAGCGAGTTGGCATTTTCGCCGGAAGCGGCGTCGGTAAGAGTACGCTTCTAGGAATGATAGCCCGAAAGTCCAGCGCCGATGTCAATGTTATCGCACTGATAGGTGAACGAGGGCGTGAAGTTCGCGAGTTCATTGAAAAGGACCTTGGCGAGGAAGGTATCAAAAGGTCGATAATTGTTGTTGCAACATCTGATCAGCCTGCTCTCATGCGGATTAAAGGTGCTTACACCGCAACTGCCATTTGTGAGTATTTTCGTGACCAAGGAATGCATGTGAACTTGATGATGGATTCGGTCACCCGGGTCGCAATGGCACAGAGGGAAATCGGTCTTGCCTCAGGCGAGCCGCCTACGACAAAAGGATATACACCGTCTGTATTTGCCGCTTTGCCAAAGTTGCTTGAGCGAACAGGAACAAATGAACTTGGAGCCATTACAGCGTTCTACACCGTGCTTGTAGATGGTGATGACATGAATGAACCTATATCCGATACAGTGCGTGGTATTTTGGATGGACACTTCGTTTTAGACCGGAAACTAGCCGAACAAGGCCAATTTCCTGCCTTGAATGTCCTTAAATCAATAAGTCGGGTGATGCCGCAAATCACCGACGAAGAAGTTTATCAGCTTGCACAGCGTTTACGGACGATGCTTGCTTTGTATGAGGAAAACCGTGAACTGATTCAAATCGGTGCTTACAAAAGAGGTACAAATAATGAAATAGATGAAGCGATTAGCTATCAAAAATCTATTTTAGATTTTCTTAAGCAAGGAATGCACGAATTTACCAGTCGCCCGGATGCAATTCAGCTCATGAAGCAGCTGCTAGGAAAGGGATGATCTAATGGCTGAAGCAAAGGTATTTGAAAAGATATTACGTATGAAAGAGCGGGAACGCAAAACCGCACAGCAAGCTTTTGCAGAAAAACAGCAACAATTCGAAGCAGCAGCTACAACTTTGTATGAACTTCTTAAAAAGAAAGAAGATGCTGAAGCGCAACTTTCAAATGGCTTAGCGGCTTCTGTTCCTATCCAGCGGCTGTCTGAACACCATGAATTCCTAGAAACGATCAATCGACGTATTGACCGGGCCCAGATAGCTGTACAATTCGCCCGTAACGCTATGCTCGAAAAGCAGGAACTGCTATCGGAAGCATACATCGAAGTGAAAAAGATCGAAAAGCTTCTCGAGAAGAAGAGGCAGGAAGCATGGCGCAAGCTGCAGGAGGAAGAAAATAAGCAGATGGATGACATATCGATCCGCCAATTCTTAGCAAATGGAGCACGATAGTATATGGTGAAACAAAAAAAAGACCAACAAAAGAAAAAAGGCAAAGGAAAAGGATTTATCCTCTACTTCTTATTGCCTGTCGTACTGGCAGCAGCGCTCGTAATTGCGATTTTAGAGTTCTCAGGCGTATCCGTAGCAAAGCTTGCCTCTGGCATTCCGGTCATAGGGAACATGGTCAATGATGAAACTGCCGCAACAACGAGCAGTACAGCTGATGCAGAAAAGCTGAAACAGCAGCTCAAAGACCAGCAAGCGACCATCGACATGATGAAAGATACTGAGGATGCTAAAAATGCCGAGATTGACGATCTAAATCAGCAAATTGTCAAACTGGAAAATCAGATTAATGGCACTGAACCAGAAACTGATACTGCTGCAACGCAAGCAACTACTGCTGATGGTGAAACAGTAGCGACTCCATTTAAAGAGGCAGCATCTTCATTCAGCAAGATGGATGATGCAAAAGCAGCAGCAATCATCAGTAAGCTGGATAATGAGAAGGCTCTAGGCGTCATTCAGGAGCTTTCAAGTAAAAAAAGGGGAACTATTCTCGCTGCAATGGATCCTGAGGCGGCAGCTTCTTATACAAGTGCAATGGTTGATGACGCAGAAAAGGAGGGAGAGGCAGTTGAATAATGTCATTATGTCTATGCTCCCGACAAGCATCACTCCTAAAGTGCAGCAGAGCACATCCGCTCCTTCAGATGTGTTTCAAAGTCTATTCCGGCAGGTTAGTTCCAAAACGGGGGACCAAGTCATAAAGGATCAAGCTGGCAGTGAAACTATGCTTTTAGACAGTCAAGATCAGCAGGATATGCAGGTTATTCTGGAAGCATTATTCGACAAAGTCCCTTCAAATGGCTCACTGGAGCTTGAGGAGCAAGAGCAGCCTGAAGATGCTTGGGAACTGCTGGAACAAGTGCTTGGAGAGGAACAGCTAACTGCTTATCTTCCGACACAATTAAAGGAACTGGCAGAGAACGTTTTACAGAATATTAAACCGACTGACAAAAACTCAGCGGTTAGTGACATTTTAGCGCAGCTTGAACAGTTGCAAGAACAGTTAACGAATGGCAGTCTTCCTGCCGCGACCGGGCTGGTAAGCAACAGTGCAAAAGAGATAGCTTCTCTGCAGATTATGACAAGTTCAAACTTTTCAATGTCTCTGACAAATAAGAAAGAAACGCAAGTTACACAAACTGCTGCAGATAATACATCTGTCCAGAAAACAGCAAATAACTCAGTAGTTTCAGATACTTTGTCAGCCGACAGACGCGATACGCTATCTGCTCTATCAAATCGTTTAGCAACAGGCTCTAGTTTGCAGGAAGCGCAGACTGCTAGAAACCAAACAGCCTTGACGCAGCAATCTGAGACAAAACGTACAGAGACTGCTAACGCGGTTCGACAGCTTGTGGACGCCGCTGCCAAAGGTGGAGAAGAAAAAATACCGACTAGCTCAGCAGCGTCACAGCAACGTGATTCACAGCTTGTGGATCAAAAGCAAGTCAGCATGTTCCAGGTTCCGAAACAGGAGCAACTGGTCTTCCATTTGAAACAAGCTGATCAAATGCCGGAGCAAGCTAGTGAGGAGCTTATCCAAAAGCTTGAACAGGCAGTCAAGTTCAGCGGCATTTTATCTGATAGAAACGGCTTAAAGGAATTATCTATTCAGCTTAAACCGGGTAACTTAGGCGATTTACAAGTGAAATTAGTCCGTGAGAATGGAGATATAACCGTTCAGATTATTGCTACATCAAAACAGGCTAAAGATTTGCTTGAATCCAATATTTCAAGTCTCAAGCATATGTTCTCTCCTCATCAGGTAACAATTTCTGAGCGAGCAGATCAGATCCAAACAGCTTCTCCTGAAAGAAATGATCAGCAAATGTTCCAGAAAAATGATGAGGAACAGCCAAATCGGCAACAAAGACAGCAAGAGAATGTAATGCTTGAAGATAACGAATCAACGTTTGCGGACATCTTGCTTGAACAAAAGGAGATTAAGATATGACGACTACAGGAGCAATTGACTCCAGCTATTATCTAGACTCACAAAAAACCAGAACACCAAGTGCAACATTGGACAAAGATGATTTTCTTCAGATCTTAATGGTTCAGCTGCAAAATCAGGATCCCACAAGTCCGATGGATGATTCGAAATTTGTGGATCAAATGACTTCTTTCACTAATCTCGAGCAGGTCATGAATATTTCGGAAGCTGTTCAGTCTCTTGCAGGAAATCAGACAGTCATGTCACCTGTCCTTCAGTACAGCCATATGATCGATAAACAAGTAACGTATAACGAATACAACTTGGATACAGGTGAAATCACAGACACTATTACAAGTAAAGTAACAGCTGTGACACAAAAGGATGGCTATGCAGTTCTGGAGCTTGAAAACGGAAAGTCAATTTATGCAGACGCAGTGACGAAAGTAAGCAACGAATAAATAAATAAGAAAAGGATGATGAAGCAATGTTACGTTCCCTTTACTCTGGTATTTCTGGTATGAAAGGTTTTCAGACAAACTTAGATGTAGTCGGCAACAATATCGCAAACGTTAATACATCTGGATATAAGAAAAGCAGAATTACTTTCCAAGATTTGATGAACCAACAAATTAAAGCATCCAATGATCCTACAGCAACAACTGGCGGAACGAATGCAAGCCAAGTAGGATTAGGTTCAAAAATCGGTTCTATTGATAACGTACATACGCAAGGGAACCGTCAGACTACTGATCGTACGTTGGATCTTGCTTTAGAAGGAGATGGAATGTTCGTTCTATCTTCAGCGCCAACAGGGAATAACGATCTTAATGCAAATACTGTCAGCTTTACAAGAGCCGGCAACTTCTATCTTGACGGAGAAGGCAGAGTTGTTAATAGCAGCGGTCTTTTTCTTCTTGGTACGGACGGACAAGCTATAACCATTGATAAAGAAGCTACTAATATTAGTATTAACAGTCAAGGTCAGGTTCAATATAATTCTGCTGATGGAGAATTAACAACAGCAGGAACAATCGGAGTAGCTAAGTTCTCCAATCCAGATGGCCTTGTTAAAAACGGAAACAGTACGTATCGTAATTCTGCGAATGCAGGTTTGTCAGCAGCAGGTATTTCTGCACCGGGTGAAAATGGTACAGCTGATATCGTCTCAGGGGCTCTGGAAATGTCCAACGTCGACCTTTCTGAGGAGTTCACGAACATGATTATCGCGCAGCGTGGATTCCAAGCAAATACTAGAATCATCACTACATCTGATCAGATATTAGAAGAGCTTGTTAACCTGAAACGTTAAGAAGGGGGTGAAGGGAGTTAAGAGCTCCCTTTCATAGCATGATTCAGCTAACAAGACTAAATGGAGAATCATTTACATTGAATGCACTATTCATCGAACAGATACAATCCTTTCCTGACACAACGATCACATTGACATCAAATAAAAAGATCATCGTTCGGGAGTCGGAGATAGAAGTGACAAGAAAGATACGCCAATTCTATCAATCTATCGGTTTGATCAGTGTGAAGGAGAAACAAGAAAAACATGAACGCTAAAGTTATCATTATTATTTTATCGGTTGTCATCATTTTAGGTGCTGGCGGTTTTGTTGCATGGAATTTCTTCACGAGCCCTACGTCAGAGGCTAAAGAACCTTCTGCAACGGAGCTTGCGGAATATTCAGTAGCAACAGATGAGATTACGACTGATTTGGAGGATGGTAGTATCGTCCGTATCCAATTCCAACTCATCACAGATGGCGAGAAAGCAAAAGAAGAAGTGACTGCAAGACAATTTCAGCTAAAAAATATCGTAATCAAAGAAATGACTACGATTAATAAAGAGGATTTTCAGGCTGGTTTAACAGATCTAGAAGAAAACCTTAAGAAAAAAATGAATGAAGAAATGCAAGAAGGCAAGATCGATGATGTGTATACGATCAGTAAAGTACTACAATAAACCACTGAAAAGCAGGAACGGAGGTGACGTGCATGGCAGAAGAGGTCTTATCACAGAATGAGATCGATGCACTGTTATCCGCTATATCTTCCGGTGAGATGGATGCAGATGAGCTGAAGCAGGATGAGAAAGCCAAAAAAGTAAAAACGTACGACTTCAAACGGGCGCTCCGTTTCTCGAAGGATCAGATTCGCAGTCTTACGCGTATTCATGAGAATTTCGCCAGATTGCTGACAACGTTCTATTCCGCAAGATTACGGACATTTGTCCAGATCTCGGTCGCTTCTGTAGATCAAGTGCCATACGAGGAGTTCATACGTTCTATTCCGACGATGACTATCTTAAACACATACAGTTTAGCACCTCTTGAGGGTAAAATTCTGATTGAGTATGATCCTACTATCGCTTTTGCGATGCTGGATAGGACACTTGGCGGAAGCGGCGGAAGTGTGAATAAGATCAACAACCTTACAGAAATCGAAACGACTTTGATGACTCAGTTTTTAGAGTCTGGTATGGAGAATCTAAAAGCTGCCTGGCAGTCTGTGGAAGACGTTGATCCAGTGATGGAAGAATTCGAGGTAAATCCGCAATTTATTCAGATGGTTTCTCCAAATGAAACTGTTGTTGTTGTCACTCTGAATTCAACCATTGGAGAAACGTCCGGCATGATCAATATTTGTATTCCGCATGTTGTGCTGGAGCCGATTGTGTCGAAACTTTCCATTCATTACTGGATGCAAGCTCCTGTAGACAAACAAGGTAATGAAACAGAATGGCGAGATTTAACCACAAGTATTCAGAAAGCTTCTATCGACTTAAAAGCTATCCTTGGAGAGACATCGATTCAAGTAGAAGAGTTGATGAATCTTAGGGAAGGTGACGTCTTGATGCTAAATCAGCCGATAGATCGTCCACTTGATGTGAAAGTAGACAATCAAGTGAAGTTCAAAGCGCAGCCTGGTAAACAGAAAAACAGAATGGCGATACAAGTAATGGAAGAGATTGAAACAGGGGGGGAAGAAAATGAGTGACAATATGTTGTCCCAAGAAGAGATAGATGCATTATTAAATGGAACATCCGACAATTCAAGCAGCACAGATGATGCGCAGCTCCTCCCTGAGGAAGATTTGAATTCTATGGAAGTAGATGCACTAGGTGAAATTGGTAATATTTCGTTCGGGAGTTCAGCAACAACACTATCGACACTTTTGAATCAAAAGGTCGATATCACTACACCAAAAACTGCTGTAATAAATAGATCGGAATTATATGATAAGTTTCCGCAACCCAATGTGGCGATTGAGGTCAGCTATACAGAAGGATTTTCTGGTGCCAACCTTTTTGTTATTAAACAGAGTGATGCTGCAATAATTGCAGATTTGATGCTCGGCGGTGACGGAAACGCTCCAGCTGAAGAATTCAATGAAATTCATCAGAGTGCGGTACAGGAAGCAATGAATCAAATGATGGGCGCAGCTGCGACGAGTATGAGTACTGTGTTCAGTAAAAAGATTGATATTTCGCCACCATCAATTGCGTTAATGGATCTTTCTGCTGGTACTGGGGCAGAAAAACTGCCGGAGGATGAACAACTAGTAAGTGTCTCCTTTGATTTGAAGATTGGTAACTTGATAGATTCTTCCATCATGCAGCTTTTGTCGACAGACTTTGCCAAGGATATGGTGGACGAACTGCTTCACCCAGCTCCCGAAGAACCGGAAGCTGTCGCTGTATCACAACAGCCGGCTCCGAGCCAGCCTCAGCCGACTATTCAGGAAGCGCCAATGCAGACGATGCAGCAAACTGCACCGCAGCAGACACGGCTTGCTCAGCCTGCGCCGAATGTGCAGCAAGCAGCATTCACGAGCTTTGAAACACCAGCAGCTCCGCCTGCTGAACAACCGCGTAACTTGGACTTGCTGATGGACATCCCATTGAAAGTATCTGTTGAGCTGGGCAGAACAAAACGCACCATCAAGGAAATCCTTGAGCTGTCTGTCGGGTCTGTTGTGGAGTTGGACAAGCTTGCGGGAGAACCAGTGGATATACATGTAAATGATAAATTGATAGCTAAAGGCGAAGTAGTCGTCATCGAAGAGAATTTCGGTGTGCGTGTTACTGACATCTTAAGCCAAACAGATAGATTGAAATCAATTAACTAATTTGACCATTGAGAGGAAGAGAAAATATGGGAAACAGAATTTTAATCGTAGACGACGCTGCATTCATGCGCATGATGATCAAGGATATTTTGACTAAGAATGGCTTTGAAGTTGTAGGGGAAGCACAAGATGGTCAGCAAGCAGTAGAAAAATACAAGGAACTAACTCCTGATCTTGTGACGATGGATATTACAATGCCTGAAATGGATGGAATTGCTGCAATGAAAGAAATCAAGAGCCAATATCCTGATGCAAAAGTTATCATGTGTTCTGCAATGGGGCAGCAAGCGATGGTTATCGATGCTATTCAAGCAGGTGCGAAAGACTTTATCGTCAAACCATTCCAAGCAGATCGTGTTGTAGAGGCAATTCAAAAAGCATTAAGCTAAAAAGGTGAGTAGGAAATGATGAAAAGAACAGTCTGGGCATGCATGCTCGTCGTATTGCTGCATCTTATCCTTTCTCCTGTTTCTGCCGAAGCGGCAGCAAGCGTGGAGGATTGTTTAAAAGAAGGAGCAGCCCAATCAGATGAATGCAAAGATATGAATGAAGCCGGAAATCAACAAGAGAATACACCACCAGTAGATTCGGCTGATTCAGCAGCTGGAGGCACATCGACCTTTCTGAATCTGGTCAAGCTTGCATTGGCGCTAGTCGTCGTGCTCGGACTGATCTATGTCCTACTGAAGTTTTTAAATAAACGGAATCGGCTGTTTCAGCAGGTACGGGCTATGGAGAACATAGGTGGTATTGCGCTAGGTAACAACAAATCCGTCCAGATTGTCCGGGTCGGTGAAAAAGTGTTTATGCTGGGTGTCGGCGACAATGTCGATTTGCTTACGGAAATTAAAGATGAGCAGACGATTAAGGAGCTTACAGAACAGGATCAGCAGGAAATGAAGGCATCTGCTTTGTTGGCAAACATTCTGCCGAGCAGAAAACAGCAAGAAGAAAAGCAGCAAGAAGATAAAACGGAACAAAAGGAATCCGCAAGCAATTTCCAGGATCTTTTCAAAGAGGAAATAGGGAAGCTGAAGCAGTCAAGAAACAGGTTGAAACAGCAGCAAAGGAAGGATACAGACGATGAATGATTTTATCAATATATTTTCTGGAACCGACCCCGAGAATGTATCTACCTCGGTAAAATTGCTGTTATTATTGACTGTCTTCTCCCTAGCACCAGGAATACTTATTTTGATGACCTGCTTTACAAGAATTGTAGTAGTTCTATCGTTTGTTAGGATGAGTTTAGGTACACAGCAGACACCACCGACGCAAGTATTGATCGGAATTGCATTATTCATGACTTTCTTTATCATGGCGCCTACTTTCAATGAAATTAATGATCAGGCTATTACACCATTGATGAATGATGAAATATCTCTAGATGAGGCTTATACAGAAGCGAGCGGCCCGATCAAGATGTTCATGGCGGAAGAAACACGACAAAAGGATTTATCTTTATTTATGAATTATGCCGGTATCGAAAGACCGGAATCAGTCGAAGATATTCCGCTAACAACGCTTGTACCAGCCTTTGCAATAAGTGAGTTGAAGACGGCCTTTCAAATGGGCTTCATGATCTTCATTCCTTTCCTTGTTATTGATATGGCAGTAGCCAGTATCCTCATGTCGATGGGGATGATGATGCTACCGCCCGTAATCATTTCATTACCATTTAAAATACTGTTATTCATCCTAGTGGATGGCTGGTATCTGGTCACTTCCTCGTTGCTGCGAGGGTTTTAGCGAATGAAGGAGCGTAACGTTAATGAGCAGTGAATTTGTTATTTCCATCGCAGAACGCGGAATTTATACAGTGCTGATTGTCAGCGGACCCTTGCTTATTCTGGCGCTTGCTGTTGGTTTGATTGTAAGTATATTTCAAGCAACGACACAGATACAGGAACAGACGCTAGCGTTTATTCCTAAAATAGTTGCTGTATTAGTTGGTTTGGTTTTCTTCGGTCCCTGGATGCTGACTAGAATGGTCGAATTCACCGCAGGTATCCTTGAGAATCTGGATCGGTTTGTGGGCTGAGTAGATGCTGTCGCAAATTGATTACACCGTTGTACCAGCATTTGCATTAATTTTAGTTCGTCTTGTTGCCTTTTTTGTTACGGTACCTCTGTTTTCTTACAGAAACGTACCGACAACATTTAAGATTGGATTCAGTTTTTTCCTTGCCATGATCATATTCTTTACGATTGATCGGCCGACAGTTCCTGTTGATCACACGTATTTTCTGTTACTTTTTAAGGAAGCGATGGTCGGACTGTCAATCGGACTGCTCGCTTTCATAGTCATCCAAGCAATCAATGTTGCTGGAGGGTTAATCGATTTTCAGATGGGCTTTGCAATTGCCAATGTCATTGATCCTGTTACAAGGGCTCAAAGTCCTCTTACAGGACAATTTCTATATACGATTGCTACGCTGTTCCTGCTTTCCGTTAACGGTCATTTGCTCTTGATTGATGGTATTTTTTACAGTTATCAGCTTATACCATTGGATGAAATGGTACCATTCGGTGATCAGTCGATTGTAGAATTGGTGCTCCGTTCCTTCAGCCAAATGTTTCTGATAGCATTCCAGATGAGCATCCCTCTTGTTGGCTGTTTGTTTCTAGTAGATGTAGCTATTGGAATTGTTGCTAGAACAGTACCGCAGCTGAACGTATTTGTCGTAGGGCCTCCGATTAAGATATTAATAGCTTTTGTACTGCTGTTCCTATCAATGGGAATCTATATGACAGTAGTTCGGCAGCTGTTCGACTTTATGCTTGTAACAATGCGCGATCTGATGGTGCTGTTTGGAGGGGCTTAAAATGAAATATCGTTTGGACCTGCAGTTCTTCGCTGGTGAAAAAACAGAGAAAGCAACTCCTAAAAAACAGCAGGATACTAGAAAAAAAGGACAAGTCGCTAAGAGTCAGGATGTTAATACTGCAATATTACTACTATTCTCTTTAGGACTCTTGGCATTGATGGGCGGTTATTTTAAAGATCAGTTCCTTCAGCTTTTCACACATGTATTCAGTCACTATCTGAATCAGGATATTACAGCGAATACTGTGCAGACACTGCTTGTAGAGATGAGCATATCTCTTGCGAAAATAGTTGGTCCAGTTATGGGGATTGCTATTATGGCTGGTCTTGTCTCTAATTTCGCGCAGTTCGGTTTGCTTTTCAGTGGCGAAGCAATCAAGTTTGACTTGAAGAAAATTGATCCTATCCAAGGGGCAAAACGGATTTTCTCAGTTAGGGCTTTAGTAGAGTTACTAAAATCCTTGCTCAAGATTGGATTAGTAGGAGCAGTCGCATTCTATGTTCTTTGGCAGAACATGGATACAGTTATGACTATGTTCACGAAGTCTCCTGAAAATGCAATGCAGTTTTTCGGAAAGATAACGTTAAACATGGGTTTTGCAGCAACGATTGCCTTGTTATTTGTAGCAGTGCTGGATTACGCATATCAGCGATTTGATTTTGCAAAAAACATTCGGATGTCAAAGCAAGACATCAAGGATGAGTATAAAAACATGGAAGGAAATCCTTTGATTCGTTCCAAAATAAAAGAAAAGCAGCGCCAAATGTCCATGATGCGTATGATGAGCGAGGTTCCTAAGGCAGATGTAGTCATCACGAACCCAACACACTTTGCGATTGCTATTCAATATGACGATGAAAAGTCCGATACACCGATCGTCATAGCAAAAGGAATGGATCACGTAGCATTGAAAATTAAGGACATCGCTAAAGCAAACAATGTAACGATGGTAGAAAACAGACCGTTGGCACGCGGATTATATAAGAATGTGGAGCTAAACCAGCCGATACAGGAAGAATTCTTCCAGGCGGTTGCGGAAGTGCTCGCCTTTGTGTATCGCACGGAGCGTAAAATGTAAGAGAAGAGGAATTACAACATGAAACTTAAGGATATGTCAGTACTTATAGCAGTAATCTTAGTGATCGTCATGCTGATCATACCACTTCCGGATTGGCTTCTCAGCATACTGATCCTTATAAATATTTCGTTTGCTCTGATCGTTATTTTGGTAGCGATGAATACAGAGGAAGCGCTGCAATTTTCTATATTTCCTACTCTCTTACTTTTGCTTACGCTCTTTAGGCTTGCACTGAGTATATCGACAACTAGAGCAATACTCTCAGAAGGTCATGCTGGTGGTGTAGTTGAAACTTTCGGGAGTTTTGTAATTGGAGGCAATGCACTCGTCGGCTTTGTTGTGTTTATCATTTTGGTTATCATACAATTCCTGGTAATCACAAAGGGTTCGGAACGAGTATCTGAAGTTGCTGCTCGGTTTGCGCTAGATGCTATGCCAGGTAAACAGATGAGTATAGATGCTGATTTGAATGCCGGCATGATATCAGATATAGAAGCAAAAAAGCGCCGTGAAAAAGTAGAGAATGAGGCGGATTTTTATGGAGCAATGGATGGTGCGAGTAAGTTTGTAAAAGGTGATGCTATTGCTGGAATCATTATCGTGTTAATTAATATCGTATTCGGATTGATTATCGGGATAATGCAAATGGGTATGAGTTTCCAGGAAGCGACGAATACCTTTGTACGACTTACGATTGGTGATGGGTTGGTAACAATAATCCCGGCTATTCTGCTTTCTACAGCAACAGGTATTGTGGTGACACGCGTAGCTTCAGAAGGGAACTTAGGAAGTGATTTAACAAGGCAGCTCTTCCGATACCCGAAGCTATTATATATTGCTGCTGGAACAGTCTTTTTGCTTGGGTTAACACCGATCAACTTTTTCTTAACAACTACAATTGCTGCTATTCTTGCTGGAACTGGTTATTTCTTGTCCAGAATTCAGAAAAAACAGGAGACTGTCGCAGAAGTAACCGAGGAAGTGCAAGAGGAAACAACGATGAAGTCTTCAGACAACGTTGTGAATCTGTTAAGCATGGATCCTATCGAATTCGAATTTGGCTATGCGCTAATACCGCTTGCTGATACGAATCAAGGAGGCGACTTGCTGGATCGGATTGTCATGATCCGTAAACAGCTTGCTATCGAACTAGGTATTGTAATTCCGGTTGTGCGGATACGCGATAATATTCAGTTAGGTCCCAATGAATATCGTCTGAAGATAAAGGGCAACGAAGTCGCAGCTGGAGAGGTTCTGTTGGACCACTACTTAGCGATGAGTCCGGGTGTGGAAGATGATGGACTGGATGGTATTGAAACACTCGAACCAGCTTTCGGGCTGCCTGCTAAGTGGATCAGTGAAGAGACGAAGGATGATGCAGAGCTATCAGGCTATACGGTCGTTGATCCGCCGTCTGTCGTATCGACCCACCTCACGGAGACAATAAAGCGCCATGCACATGAATTACTTGGCAGACAAGAGACAAAGCAGCTTATCGATCATCTGAAGGAATCTTATCCAATATTAGTAGAAGAAGTGACGCCGGAACCGCTGTCTGTTGGAGATGTACAAAAGGTACTGGCAAAACTGCTGCGTGAACATGTATCGGTTAGGAATCTGCCGGTTATTTTCGAGACGTTGGCTGATTTCGGCAGGATGACGACTGATACGGATTTGCTGGCAGAATATGCCCGTCAAGCACTTGCACCACAAATCACGAAGCAATATGTACAAAACAGTCAGCCGCTACAAGTCATAACTGTCTCTGGAGCTGTTGAAAAGGTCATAGCTGATCATATCCAGCAAACAGAACATGGAAATTATTTATCTATGGATCCGGAATCACAGCAGAAAATCGTACAGTCAGTTATGGAGCAAGCAGAACGTTTGTCCTTAAGAGAAGAGACAGTCATCGTTTTGTGCTCTCCTACGATCCGGATGTATGTCCGTCAACTACTTGATCGCAGTTTGCCGCACGCAGTCGTCCTATCATACAACGAATTGGATAATACAACAGAAATCAGGAGTGTCGGGATGGTGAATGTCGCATGAAAATGAAGAAGTATACTGCTGCCACGATGCCCGAGGCAATGATTCAGATTAGACGTGAACTAGGTAAGGATGCAGTCATCCTTCGAACAAAAGAACTGACAAGCGGCGGATTTCTCGGACTCTTCAAGAAGAAGCGTATTGAAGTCATTGCGGCATTGGATCAGCAAGATGCGAAGAGTAACAGTCTTATTGAGCGAAAGCCGGCAATCTCTAACGCTATGCCTCTTGAAATAAAAGAGACAAACAATGCAGAAACTGATCTTGCAGCCGAGATGGCCGCTCTTAAAAAGGAGTTAACTTCTGCACTTTCCAACCAGACCAGGCATTATGCACTGCCATTGCAAGGACTGTATGATCGACTTCTGCACAATGAGGTCCATCCGCAGATCGCTTCTGGACTTATGGAACGACTATTGGAAGACGCTGCGAGTAAAGATGTCGAACAGGTGCTGCTCGATACTTTAGTGAAGCGGTTTGAAAAGGTCCAAAAGCCCGCACAGTTTGAAAAGAAATTCATACATCTTGTAGGTCCGACCGGTGTAGGAAAGACGACAACGATTGCTAAACTTGCTGCGAAGAGTGCTTTAGTAGATAAAAAAAGAGTTGCTTTTATTACGACTGACACTTATAGAATTGCTGCAATTGATCAGCTTCGCACATACGCCAAAATATTGGAAGTTCCGCTTGAAGTTGCTTATTCGCTCGAAGATTACCAAGCTGCAAGAGAGAAACTTGCAGCTTATGATTTGGTATTCATCGATACAGCAGGAAGAAACTTCAAAGATTCCGCTTATGTAAAAGAGCTGGAGCGCACGCTTGACTTGCAGCATGACGCGGAAACGTATTTAACTTTGTCCATAACGACAAGAGCTAGTGATCTGTCTGAGATATATGACCAGTTTGCACATTTGCCAATCAAGCAGTTTATTTTCACAAAATTGGATGAAGCGAGCCGCTACGGAGGTATCCTTAATCTTATTCAGCAAGCACATATCGGTGTAGCTTATCTAACCCACGGCCAGGATGTACCGGATGATATTATCGCACCATCTGCATCACACTTGGCTAGACGTGTGATGGAGGCGACAGCTCGTGCATGATCAAGCGGCTAAACTTCGTGCAAATGTCCAGCGCATGTCACTTGGACGCACCATAGCTGTTGCCAGCGGGAAAGGTGGAGTTGGCAAATCGAATTTTGCTCTGAACTTTTCGTTAGCACTAAGCAAACTTGGAAAATCAGTTCTGCTTATTGATTTGGATTTAGGTATGGGAAACATTGAAATATTGCTAGGTACTTCGGCGAAGCATTCTTTTATTGAAATGATTCAGAACCGTTTAAAACTTGAACAGATTGTGGAAGCAGGACCTGATGGTCTCGACTTTATTGCAGCAGGTGCAGCAATGAATGAACTCTTTCATATGGACGGTACTGGATTCGCGCATTTTCAAAAAGAGTTTGAAAGAGCACAGCAAATCTATGACTTTGTGTTCTTTGATATGGGAGCTGGATTAACGGAAGAAAGTGCATCGTTCATCTTAGCAGCAGATGAGAGTATTGTTGTAACCACGACTGAACCTACCAGTATGATGGACGCATATGCCCTTATCAAGCATATCAAGCAGCGGAGTGCTGATTTGCCGATGTATCTGCTTGTAAATAGGGCATTGGACAAGCGTGAGGGACAGGATACAGCAGCTCGAATGAAGGAAGTAATACGGACATTTCTTCATACTGAGATATTGCTCTTGGGAATTTTGCCTGAAGATAAACAGGTTCCCAAATCGGTGAAAATGCAGGAGCCATTCATAAATCAAAAGGATTCAAAAGCGGGAACTAGTATAAAGCAGCTCGCAGCCAGCTATCTGAAACCTGTAGAAGAAACAACCCCTAAAGAAAGAACATCATTTATAGGCAGATTAAGAGATATTTGGACGGGAGGAACTCGCAATGGGAAAGATCCGCGTTTTGGTCGTTGATGATTCCGCTTTTATGCGGAAAATTATTTCTGATTTACTAAGCAGTGATGATCGGCTGGAAGTTATCGGAACAGCCCGCAACGGTAAGGATGGTCTGGAGCAAATCAGTCAGCTGAAGCCAGATGTAATGACGATGGATGTAGAAATGCCAATCATGAACGGATTGGATGCGCTGAAGCAAATCATGCAGAAACATCCTCTCCCGGTTGTCATGCTCTCCAGCTTAACGAAGCAAGGTGCAGATATGACCATTCATGCCATGTCACTCGGTGCAGTTGATTTTATTGCAAAACCGTCTGGTTCTATATCCTTGGATTTGGATAAGGTGCGGGATGAACTGGTCATGAAAGTAGTGGCAGCAGCATCCTCTCGTCTCTCAATCAGAGAGCAAGTAAAAACAGCCGAGATAAAGGTTATTGCGAAGGCTCCTGAGAAGAATTCCGCTGATCGCAATTTGGTAGCAATCGGTACTTCTACAGGAGGTCCGAGAGCTTTACAGGAAGTTATCGGTAAACTGCCTTCTGCACTTGCTGCTCCCGTAGTTGTCGTCCAGCATATGCCAGTAGGATTCACTAGGTCTTTGGCCGAAAGACTGGACAGCCTAAGTGCAATAAAAGTCAAGGAAGCAGAACAAAATGAAACCTTAAGAAATGGCGTAGTTTATATCGCGCCAGGAGGACATCATCTGACGATTGTACAGGCAGACAGCAGGCTTATCGCCAAACTGACATTGGAAGACCCTGTGAAGGGGCATCGGCCTTCTGTAGACAGAATGTTCGAATCAATCAGCAGTTTGGTTAATGTGGATGTTTGTACAGTCATCATGACAGGCATGGGATCAGATGGAACCGAGGGTCTGAAAAAAATGAAGACCAAGCTGCCATCTGTATACAGCATCGGTGAATCAGCAGAATCATGTGTCGTTTATGGAATGCCTAGGGCGGCTGCAGAAGCCGGACTGCTGCATCATGTTTGTGCGGTCCAATCAATCGCTTCGGCAATCCAGCAGAGAATCAATCTATTAGAGGGGGTTAACAAATGGAAATAGATCAGTATTTAGGTGTATTCATAGAAGAAAGTAAGGAACATCTTCAAGCTTTGAACCAGAATTTACTGGAACTTGAAAAGCAACCGGAAGATATCGGTGTAGTGAATGAAATTTTCCGTTCTGCTCATACGCTAAAAGGTATGTCTGCTACGATGGGTTATCAGGATTTAGCTAATTTGACGCATCAAATGGAAAATGTACTTGATGCAATTCGTAACCATCAGATTAAAATCAACCCGGACATACTTGATATTGTTTTTGATGCTGTTGATAGTCTGGAAGAAATGGTCCTCGATATTGAATCCGGAGGAGCAGGAACAAAAGAGGTAAGTGAATTGGTAAGCCAGCTTGCTGCAATTGAGTCTGGTGATGCACCGCTTCAGGCTGCTGCTGCAGTTGCAGAGGAACCAGTCAGTGATACATCAGGTCTTATTTTAGATGAATTTGAGCTTGCGGTATTGCGAGAAAGTGAAGAAAAAGGATTCCAAAACTTTTACACCAAAGTGACGTTGCGTGAGGATTGCATGCTGAAGGCTGCACGAGTTTACATGGTATTCGAAGTGCTCGAGAGTTTGGGTGAGGTTGTTAAAAGTAATCCGGATGTCTCTCAGCTTGAAGATGAAGCATTTGATCTGACATTTGAAGTATTACTTGTGACACAAGAACCGAAAGAAGTTATCGAGGAAAAGGTTCTTAAAGTATCGGAAATCGATGCTGTTTCTATTCAAAACTTCTTCATCGATACATATAAGCACGTTAAAGATGAAGGTCAAGAAGAAGTAACTGCTTCTGTGGAGGAAGAGAAGGTTGAAGTAACAACAATCGAGAAAAAAGCTCAGCAAAGCAACAAGACGATTCGAGTCAATATTGAACGCCTTGATATTTTGATGAATTTGTTTGAGGAACTAGTCATAGATCGCGGCAGACTTGAGCAGATTGCTGATGATGTAAAACACCCAGAGCTGCATGAGACAGTCGAGCGTATGGCGAGAATTTCTGGAGATCTTCAGAGTATTGTTCTGACTATGCGAATGGTATCAATTGATCAAGTGTTCAATCGCTTCCCACGCATGGTGCGACAGCTTGCGAAAGATCTTGGCAAGAAAATCGATCTGCAAATTGAAGGCGCTGAAACAGAGCTCGATCGTACAGTTATAGACGAAATCGGTGACCCTCTAGTACATCTAATTCGCAATAGTCTGGATCATGGTGTTGAAACGCCGGAAGTAAGACGAGAGTTAGGTAAGCCGGAAACGGGTACGATCAAACTGAAAGCTTATCATTCTGGTAATCATGTATTTATTGATATTACCGATGATGGAGCCGGGATCAACCGGAAGAAAGTAACTGAAAAAGCAATTAAGAACGGTCTTATTACAAAAGAACAAGCAGCAATCATGAATGACAACCAAGTATTCAGCTTGATTATGCAAAGCGGATTCTCAACAGCTGACACTATTTCAGACATTTCAGGTCGTGGTGTCGGATTGGATGTTGTCAGAAATACAATCGAATCACTTGGTGGAACAATAACAATAAACTCTGAAGAAGGAAAAGGGTCTATATTCAGTATTGAATTGCCGCTGACATTATCAATTATCAGTGTCCTGCTTGTAGAGATCCAAAATGAGAAATATGCTGTTCCGCTATCTTCGATTATTGAGACAGCAATTATTCCGAAATCGGATATCATGCATGTTCATAATCAAGCAGTTATCGATTTCCGGGGCAGAGTCGTTCCGCTTGTATCCTTAAAAGAAGTTTTCCAAGTACCGGAAGTAAAAGAAGAAACGGATTATTACTCTGTGGTCATTATTAAAAAAGGTGACAAATCAGCAGGATTAATTGTGGACAGCTTTATTGGTCAGCAAGAAATCGTCCTTAAATCCCTTGGAAATTACTTAACTGAAATTTTCGCTATCTCTGGAGCTACTATTTTAGGAGATGGCCAAGTAGCACTTATTATCGACAGCAATGCGTTAATTAAATAAGGAGGGTTCATCATGGCAGAAGAAATCATACAAGATGTGAAAGTAATTGTTTTTCAGTTAAAAAACGAAGAATACGCAGTACCTGTAACACAAGTAGGGTCTATCGAGAAGATGGAGCATATTACGAGAGTTCCGAATACAGAGAGCTTTATCAAAGGTGTTATCAATATGCGCGGAGTTGTTACGCCAATCGTTGATTTGCGAAGCCGACTTGGGCTTGAAGAGACTCCGGTCGATGAAAATACAAGAATCATCATTGTGGATTTGGATGACACATCAATGGGTTTGATTGTGGATGCAGCGAATGATGTCGTGGATATTCCAGTAGATAAAATCGAAGAAGCACCGCAAGTCATTGGGGCAATTAATGTCGATTACATCGATGGTGTAGTGAAACTTGAAGACAGACTTGTCATTTTACTTGATCTTAGAAAAGTTCTGAAATTCCATGAAATCGAAGCAATCAAGTCTATCGAAAGCTAATGTATGATCTTCGTAATATAACGGAAGATCAGCTGGATGCATTGAAAGAAGCAGGGAACATTGGCGCAGGCAATGCAGCTACGGCGCTTTCTACTTTGCTCCGCCAAGATATCGATATGAAAGTGCCAGCAGTTCGAATCTGTCACTTTAATGAACTGATTGAATCTATTGGCGGGGCTGAGCTGCCGCTGGCCGCCATCTACCTTAGGGTTCAAGGCGATGCGCCAGGAAATATGTTCTTTTTGCTCCAACCTGCTGAAGCAGAGTTATTTGTACATTATATAACTGGAAATGAGAGCTTTTCATGGTCCAACACGTCCCATGATGATATAAATCTTTCTGCGCTGCATGAGATGGGAAACATCCTGGCAGGAAGCTATCTATCTGCAATTAGCGACTTCGCCAAAGTAAATATGCAGCCATCGGTTCCGCAAATCAGTGTCGATATGGGTGGTGCCATCTTGGCAAACGGTTTAATCGAGATAGCGGAGGAAAGCGATTATACCGTCGTCATCGATACGGTCATCGCACTAAACGACCCGAATCAGCAGCAGCATATGGTTGAGGGGAAATTTCTGCTATTGCTTCATCCAGAAGCCTTCGGTCATTTATTTCGTGCTTTAGGAGTCGAGGAAGATGACTGAAGCTGAAATCTTGCACGTAGGCATTGCCGATGCAAAAATTGCTACCTATCCAGAGCATCTTCGGACTGCCGGACTTGGATCTTGTGTCGGGGTTGTTGTATACGATAAGCAAAAGAAAATTGCTGGTATGGCACATGTCATGCTGCCTGACTCTAATATGGCTAAGCAGACACAGATGAACCGAAACAAATATGCAGATACAGCTTTAGACGACTTGATTGCTAATCTGCTGCGCCGCGGTGCAAGCAAGAGTCGTTTCAAGGCGAAGCTTGCAGGCGGAGCGCAGATGTTCTCCTTCATGTCCAGTGACGAGAAAATGCGAATTGGTCCGCGTAATATAGAAGCAGTGGAGCAAAAGCTACGAGAATATCGTATCCCCATCGAGAGCAAAGATGTCGGTGGGAGCAATGGACGTACGATAGAATTCAATACAAATACATGTGGTTTGAAGATTAAAACAGTAAGCAAAGAGGAAGCGATCATATAATGGAGCAGCTTCATTCTTATGACGTAACAGCAAACAAAGGAGGGAGTTTCATGATCAATTATGGATCAGAAACAGAACAGCAGTATTGGAACAGCTGGTTTTACAAAAAAGATAGTGAAGCTGCCAATGAATTGATGCGGATGTATATGCATGTAGTCGATTACCATACGCAGCGCATCGCTGCGCACCTTCCCTCCAGTGTGAGCAGAGATGATGTCAGAAGCTTCGGTTACACAGGATTGTATGATGCTTTACAAAAGTTTGAGCCAAGCCGGGATTTTAAATTTGAAACTTATGCTTCGTTCCGAGTAAGAGGAGCCATCATGGACGGTCTGCGGAAGGAAGACTGGCTTCCCCGGACTGTACGTGATAAAGTGAAGAAAATAGAAGCAGCTGCGAGCAAACTCGAACAATCATTGGAACGGAAACCGACCAGCATAGAGATCGCAAAGCAGACTGGCTTGAGCCGGGAGGAAGTAGAGGAGGCAGTATGCGATGCGCTGTTCTCTAATGTTCTGTCCATGGATGACAAGCCAGCTCGGCCAAAGCAAGACAAACAGGATACAAGCTATGTTCTTCCTGATCTCAAGACACCGCAGCCGGAAGATGCAGTGCTGCAGAAGGAACTTGTTTTGCAGTTGACAGACAGCATTAAGCAGCTGAATGAACATGAACAGCTTGTTGTAAGCCTTTTTTATAAGGAAGAATTAACGTTTACTGAAATTGGACACATACTGGAATTGACAACATCACGTATTTCACAAATTCACAAACGCGCCATATTCAAATTACGGGAATCCCTAGCAAAGCTTTCAGCAACTAGCTGAAAGCTATTTCCAATTTATATAGAAAGAAGGTTCTCCATGATAACACTACTAGTCTGTGCCAGTCTGCTCCTTCATTTACTGACCTTCATAGCTATCCGCGCATTGCAATCAAACATACAGCAACTGGAAAGCCGGCAGCAGAAAGATAAACAAGAGTACGAAGCGATGCTCAGCTCGATACTCAATGAATTGAAAGAAGAGAATGATCGACTTCTTCATTCAGAACTTCAGCCCGGAAAAGCCTACTCGCAAAAAATCGTGGAGGAGAAAAACAGCCAACCTTCTCCAGCAATAGAAGACGACACACGACCTGTTTCTGATTACACACCGCCTCAACCAGCGGAGGAAGAAGATCAAGTATCCATGTCCAATCTCAGCCGCGTGCTGCAGCTTCATGATCAAGGGTTATCTTCTGTTGAGATTGCGAAGCAGCTCGGAATGGGGAAGACGGAAGTAGAATTGATTCTTTTAATGAAGAAAAATGGTGAAAATAAAAGAAAAAGCTGAGAAAATACAAAAACATGTCTAAGATGCTTGATTGATGGTTATAGCTGTGCTATATTTATTTTTGGTGTTAATACACACGTCTGCCGATTTTTACGGGAGGTGCTGACAGATTGTCAGTTCCCGATAAAAGATGAAGCAGTCGGAGGAGAAAAAACCATTAGGAGGAAACACTATGTCAGTCATTTCAATGAAACAATTGCTTGAAGCTGGTGTTCATTTCGGTCACCAGACTCGCCGTTGGAACCCAAAAATGAAGAAATATATCTTCACTGAGCGTAACGGCATCTACATCATCGACCTTCAGAAAACAGTTAAGAAAGTCGACGAAGCTTATAACTACGTGAAAGAACTTGCTGCTGATGGCGGTACTATTCTTTTCGTAGGTACGAAGAAACAAGCACAGGAATCTGTGAAAGAAGAAGCGATCCGTTCTGGTCAGTACTTTGTTAACCAACGTTGGTTGGGTGGTACGCTTACTAACTTCCAGACAATCCGCAAACGTATCAACCGTTTGAAATCCATCGAACGCATGGAAGAAGACGGTACTTTCGAAGTACTTCCTAAAAAAGAAGTAGTAGGTTTGCTTAAAGAAAAAGAACGTCTTGTTAAATTCCTGGGCGGTATCAAAGACATGGAAAGAATCCCTGACGCTCTATTCGTTATCGACCCACGCAAAGAAAGAATCGCTATTGCAGAAGCTCATAAATTGAATATTCCAATCATCGGTATCGTTGATACTAACTGTGATCCGGACGAAATCGATTACGTGATCCCTGCAAATGACGACGCAATCCGCGCTGTCAAATTGCTTACTTCCAAAATGGCTGATGCTATCTTGGAATCCAAGCAAGGTGAAGAATTGGAAGACCAAGAAGCTCCAGCTGCTGAAGAAGCTACAGAAGCTGTAAGCGAGTAATGGATGAAGGGTGATAAGGGGGGACCTTTTATCACCCTTTTTTCAAGAAATGAATTGTCCAAACCCTAAGGAGGCATTTACGATGGCAATCACGGCACAAATGGTAAAAGAATTGCGCGAAAAAACTGGCGCAGGTATGATGGATTGTAAAAAAGCTTTGACACAAACAGATGGTGACATGGAGAAAGCGATTGATTACCTTCGCGAGAACGGTATTGCGAAAGCTGCTAAGAAAGCAGATCGTATCGCTGCAGAAGGTTTAACTTTCATCGCAACAGAAGGCGATCATGCAGTATTGCTTGAAGTAAACTGTGAAACTGACTTTGTTACAAAGAACGATCAGTTCAAAACATTATTGAACGATCTTGCTCAGCATATCCTTACTAACAAACCAGCTAACGTAGAAGAAGCATTGGAACAAAAAATCAATGGTGACCAAACTGTTGGTGAATACATCAATGCTGCTATCGCGAAAATCGGAGAAAAGATTTCTCTTCGCCGCTTCGCACTTGCAAGCAAAGAAAACAACCAAGCATTCGGCGCTTACACACATGGCGGCGGACGTATCGGTGTATTGGCATTGCTTGATGGTACTACTGATGCAGAGCTTGGTAAAGACGTTGCAATGCACATCGCTGCGGTTAACCCTCGTTACGTTTCCCGTGATGCAGTAGCTGCTGAAGAAGTAGAACGTGAGCGCGAAGTATTGAAAACACAAGCTCTAAACGAAGGTAAGCCAGAAAACATAGTTGAGAAGATGGTAGAAGGCCGTCTTGGTAAATTCTTCGAAGAGATCTGCTTGCTTGAACAAAGCTTCATTAAAGATCCAGATCAAAAAGTGAAGAAATACGTATCCGACAAAGGTGCTTCTGTAGTTAACTTTGTTCGTTATGAAGTGGGCGAAGGTATGGAAAAACGTGAAGATAACTTCGTTGACGAAGTAATGAGCCAAGTTAAAAAATAAGTACGACAAAAAGAGGGGACACTTGGTGTTCCCTTTTTTACAAAATACATACCTTTGGAGGCAATGATGACTACAGCACCCTATAAAAGAATCGTATTAAAACTAAGTGGAGAAGCATTAAGCGGCCAAGTCGGCTATGGTATTGAACCTTCCGTCATCCGTTCGATTGCGGAACAAGTAAAAGAAGTAGCAGAAATGGGAGTGGAAGTTGCAGTTGTCGTAGGCGGCGGTAACATCTGGCGCGGTAAAGTTGGCAGTGAAATGGGAATGGACCGTGCAAATGCTGACTATATGGGTATGCTGGCAACAGTGATGAACTCTCTTGCTTTACAGGATAGCTTGGAGAACCTTGATGTTCCGACAAGAGTGCAGACATCTATCGAAATGCGCCAAGTAGCTGAGCCGTATATCCGTCGTAAGGCGATTCGTCACCTTGAGAAAAAACGTGTTGTCATTTTTGCAGCAGGTACAGGAAACCCGTACTTCTCTACTGATACAACAGCTGCTTTAAGAGCTGCTGAAATTGAGGCTGAAGTAATCCTGATGGCTAAGAATAATGTCGATGGCGTTTACAGTGCAGATCCTAAATTAGTAGCAGATGCTGTGAAGTACGACACTCTAACTTATTTGGATATCCTGAACGAAGGACTGGGAGTCATGGATGCGACAGCCTCCACATTATGTATGGATAATGATATTCCGCTACTTGTGTTCTCTATTAGTGAAAAAGGTAATATCAAAAAAGCAGTTTCCGGTGAGAGTATCGGAACGATTATTAGGGGGAATAAATAATGTCAACAGCAATCATTTCTGATGCGAAAAGCAAGATGACACAGGCAGTACAGGCTTTCTCCAGACAGCTGGCGACTGTCCGTGCTGGACGTGCGAACCCATCTCTTTTGGATAGCGTCTATGCAGATTACTATGGTGCTTCCACACCTTTAAACCAACTAGCAAGTATTACAGCTCCAGAAGCACGCATGCTTGTTATCACACCTTACGACAAAACAGCGATCTCCGATATCGAAAAAGCTATCCAAAAAGCTGATCTTGGCCTATCTCCTTCTAGTGACGGTAATTTAATTCGTCTTAGCATCCCTGCATTGACAGAGGAGCGACGTAAGGATTTAGTAAAAGTCGTTTCTAAATATCTAGAAGAGGCGAAAGTACAAATCCGTAATATTCGCCGTGACAGCAACGATCAATTGAAAAAAGCTGAGAAGAGTAAAGAAATCACAGCTGATGAACTAAAAGGCTTCCAGGATGATGTACAGACGGAAACGGATAAGCACATCACCCAGCTTGAAGGTCTTGCAAAAGACAAAGAAAAAGAAATATTGGAAGTTTGACCCTTAACCATGTAAAATAAGTAGTACAAGACCCTCTTGCTAAAGGGGGTTTTTGCTCTTTTTGCGAGAAGCAATGAGCAGTACTGCGCAGGGCGCCTCTGGCTCTTTTCAGTCAGCAGAGAAAAAAGCCCAATGGAGGATTCAAAATGATTAAACTTCCTTTTTTCAATAGGAAAAGAAGAATAGACTTACAGCCATCGACTCTAAAGCTCGAAAACATTCCAGGACACGTGGCCATTATCATGGATGGAAATGGACGCTGGGCTAAAAAGCGCGGTCTTCCCAGAATTGCAGGACACAAAGAAGGGATGACAACTGTCCGACGGATTGTTAAAGCTGCGAATCGGATCGATGTGAAGGTACTTACACTGTATGCTTTTTCCAAAGAGAACTGGAAACGGCCGCAGGCAGAAGTAGATTTTTTGATGAAGCTGCCAAAGGAGTTTCTAACGACTTACCTGCCTGAGCTCATTGAAGAGAACGTTAAGGTACAGACGATTGGAGATTTTGAAGGTTTGCCTTCCTTTACTAAGGAAGCAATCAGAGAAGCGATGGAGCAGACGAAACATAACGATGGTCTTATACTCAACTTCGCATTGAATTATGGTGGACGATACGAGCTTGTTCATGCTGTACAAAGTATGATGAAGGATATCTCCGACAAGAAACTTCAAATGGAAGATATCGATGAGACATGTATTTCCCGCTATTTATATACTGAAAAATTGGCAGACCCGGATTTAATTATCCGTACAAGCGGCGAGCATCGATTAAGCAATTTTCTGCTTTGGCAGAGCGCTTATTCAGAGCTATGGTTCACGGAAGTATTGTGGCCTGATTTTGATGAACTGCTTTTCGAGCAGGCGGTCAGTGATTTCCAGAACAGAAAACGGCGCTATGGCGGTATTTGAGGTGAATATTTAACAATGAAGCAACGATTGATCACAGCGATTATCGCAGGCATATTCTTCATGATATTTGTACTGCTTGGCGGGGTATGGTTTGAGGCGTTTATTTATTTGATCGCAACCATCGCCTTCATCGAGCTGTTGCGTATGCGCAAAATCGCGAAATATAAAGTACCATCTGTCGTGAGTGTCCTGTTGCTATGGGGGCTATTGGCCCCAGACCTGGGCATGATCAACACAATGTTTGATTTACATATCAATAAAACGGATATTCTGTTATTCTCCGTTATTCTACTGCTGAGCTACACAGTACTGGCTAAGAACCGATTCACTTTCGAAGATGCAGGATTCCTGCTGATTACGGTTGTATATGTCGGTTTTGGTTTCCTCTATTTCATTATTACGAGGAACGCTCCGGATGAAATAATTGGAGGCCATACGGTATCAGGATTGTCCAAGTTCATTTTTGTCCTGGTTGTTATTTGGGCAACTGACTCGGGAGCTTATTTCTTTGGAAAAGCTTTCGGTAAACGTAAACTCTGGCCTACAATCAGTCCGAACAAGACAATCGAAGGAGGCGTAGGCGGCCTCGTTCTTGGCTGTGTAGCAGGTATTGTATTCCAGTTTATTTCCCCAGTAAGCAGCTCCATTTTAATTGTTGCGGGAGTATGTATCTTGATTGCTCTCTTCGGCCAGCTTGGAGATATGGTTGAATCTGCTTTTAAACGTCATTACCTTGTAAAAGATTCTGGAAAAATCCTGCCGGGACATGGCGGAATATTGGATCGTTTCGACAGTATGATTTTTGTTTTCCCGATCCTGCATTTAATTCAATTCATTTAATAGAGTATAAAGAGGAGCGTGTCCGATGAAAACAATCGCATTATTAGGTGCAACCGGTTCAATCGGTCTGCAGACATTGGATGTCATCCGCAACCATCCGGAAGCATTTCGACTTCACAGTATGGCATTTGGTCGAAACATTGAAAAAGCGTTGCCGCTTATCAAGGAGTTCGAACCCGCTGTAGTAGTTGTACAGGATGAACAAACAAAAGAGAAACTTCATCAGACACTTCCGCATGCAGAAATCCTGGTCGGTTCCACTGGAATGGTAGCAATCTCTTCAGCAGGTGAGGTCGATGTTGTCGTAAATGCTGTTCTCGGCAGTATCGGACTTGAAGCGACGCTAGAAGCAATCCGTGCTAAGAAGCAGGTAGCATTCGCCAATAAGGAAACGCTGGTTTCAGCTGGTCATCTTGTCATGACTGAAGCGAAGAAACATGGTGTCAATCTGCTTCCGGTAGATAGTGAACACGCAGCTATTTTCCAATGCCTGAATGGGGAAAAGCTTGAGGACGTAAACAAGCTGATCATTACCGCTTCTGGCGGAAGTTTCCGCGATAAGACGAGGGATGAGCTTAAACAAGTAACGCTGGAAGATGCTCTGCGCCATCCGAACTGGAGTATGGGACAAAAAATCACCATCGATTCTGCAACGATGATGAACAAAGGTTTGGAAGTTATCGAAGCACATTGGCTATTTGGAATTGATTATGATGATATCGAGGTTGTACAGCACAGGGAGAGCATCATTCATTCCATGGTAGAGTATAAGGATTACAGTGTCCTTGCCCAGCTTGGTACACCTGATATGCGGGTTCCGATCCAGTACGCACTCACCTACCCTGAAAGACTTGATTTAGCCGTTTCAAAAAGGTTAAACTTAGTGGAAATAGGCAAACTCCACTTTGAAGAAATGAGTATGGAACGATTTCCTTGTTTGCGTATGGCATACGAAGCAGGCAAAGCCGGCGGCACTGCCACTACCGTATTGAATGCTGCAAATGAGGAGGCTGTAGCGTTGTTTCTTGCAGGGAAGATCTCTTTCCTGACAATAGAGGATTATGTAGCGCGCGCACTAGATGCACATGTCTATGAATCTTTCCCTTCTTTGGAAACAATCATGGAAACAGATCGTCTCACGCGGAGTCAAGTGAGGTCCTATATCCAATAAAGGCAGGTGCCCATTGTGACAACTATTATTGCGTTTATCCTAGTGTTCGGGCTGCTCGTTTTCGTGCACGAACTCGGACATTTGATTTTTGCGAAGCGTGCTGGAATGCTAGCACGTGAATTCGCCATCGGTTTTGGACCGAAGATCTTCTCCTGGATGAAAAACGAGACACTTTATACGATCAGACTACTCCCGATTGGGGGATATGTCCGCGTTGCCGGTGAAGATCCGGAAATCGTGGAGTTGAAGCCTGGTCATCATATCGGTCTGGAATTCAATGACAAACAGGAAGTAACAAAGATTATCGTCAATAATAAATCCAAGCATCCTTATGCACGCGTTATTGAAGTTGAAAGTGCAGATTTGGATCATAGCCTGCTGATATATGGTTATGAGATAGGTGAGGAAGAACGACTTTCTTTCCCAGTCCATGAGAAAGCTATGTACGTTATGGATGAGACAGAAACTCAAATCGCTCCATATAACCGACAATTCGCTTCTAAGAACAAGCGGCAGCGAGCAATGCAATTGTTTGCCGGTCCGATGATGAATTTCCTGCTTGCGCTTGTGTTGTTTTTCATACTTGCTCTAATACAGGGAGTACCAGCTGACAACGCAGCCGTAGGTACTGTACAAGACGGATCAGCTGCACAAGAAGCTGGGATTCAGTCGGGAGATGAAATTACAGCAATCGATGGAACACCTGTGCAAACTTGGGAAGAGTTCACGACTATCGTGCGAGAGAACCCCGAAAGAGAACTTGAGGCTACAATCGTCCGGGACGGTGCTGAGCAGCAGCTTCTGATGACTCCTGCGCTTGTTGAAAATGGCGATCAGCAAATCGGCCAAATCGGTGTAACACTTGCAATGGAGAAAAGTTTCTTAGGTGCAATTCCTTATACTTTCCAGCAAACCTGGGAATTCGGAACAATGATCATAACCAATTTAGGACAGCTCATAACTGGTCAGCTTAGTATCAATGCGCTTTCTGGTCCAGTAGGTATATATGATGCGACAGATCAAGTAGTAAAAACGGGATTGATTAATCTGATCCAATGGACAGCATTGCTCAGTGTCAATCTTGGGATCGTTAACCTCGTCCCGCTGCCCGCACTTGATGGTGGACGTTTGTTGTTCATCGGTGTGGAAGCATTAAGAGGTAAACCAGTTGAACCACAAAAAGAAGCAGTAGTCCATTTCATTGGATTTGCTTTGCTCATGCTTTTGATGATTGTGGTCACTTGGAATGATATACAGCGGCTATTTTTATGATGCAGAGGTGGAAGAATGCGACAAAGTAAAACATTTATACCAACACTAAGAGAAGTTCCAGCTGACGCAGAGGCAATCAGCCATCAGCTATTAGTCAAAGGCGGATATATCCGCCAGACAGCTTCTGGAATCTACAGCTATCTGCCGCTTGGTACGAAGGTGCTGCGTAAGGTGGAAGCGATCATCCGTGAGGAGTTGGATCGTACCGGTGCGAGCGAAATGCTTATGCCGGCACTGCAGCCTGCAGAGCTATGGAAAGAAACAGGACGCTGGAAGGTATACGGACCTGAGCTGATGCGTATGCATGATCGGAATAACCGGGAATTCGCACTTGGTCCTACTCACGAGGAAGTTACAACGAGTTTAGTACGTGATGAATTAAACAGTTATAAGAAATTACCGCTTACGGTGTATCAGATCCAAACGAAATACCGTGATGAACAGCGTCCTCGTTTTGGACTATTGCGCGGTCGTGAGTTTATCATGAAAGATGCTTATAGTTTCCACGCTGATTACGAAAGTTTGGATGAAGCTTATGAGACTATCTCTGACGCTTACCATCGCATCTTTAAACGAGTAGGATTGAATTTCCGTGCAGTAGTAGCTGATTCTGGTGCAATGGGCGGGAAGGATACACACGAATTCATGGCACTTGCTTCTGTTGGAGAAGATACGATTGCATTCAGTGATGTATCAGATTACGCAGCCAATATTGAAATGGCCGAAGTACTTGATCAAGGTCAAAAGCCTGATGCGGAAGCTCTCGCTCTTGAAAAAATCGAGACCCCTGGTGTTAAGACGATGCAGGAAGTGGCAGATTTTCTTGGTCACACGCTTGAAGAGGGTCTAAAAGCAGTTGTATTCAAAGTGGATGACCGTCTTGTTATGGTCATTTCACGCGGAGATCATGAGATTAACGACATTAAGGTGAAAAACCTTTACCAAGCACAGATTGTTGAGCTTGCCGCTGAAGCGGAAGTGAAAGAACTGCTTGGTGCTGGCTTTGGATCTCTTGGTCCAATCAATGTACATGAAGATATAGACGTTATTGCAGATAATAGCGTTAAATATGTAGTTAATGTAACTTGCGGAGCGAATGAAGATGGCTTCCATTATAAAAATGTGAACCCAGAACGTGACTTCCAAGTGAAGCAATATGCTGATCTAAGATTCATTAAAGCTGGCGATCCATCTCCAGACGGCAATGGTACAATCCAATTTGCGGAAGGTATCGAAATTGGACAAGTATTCAAGCTAGGTGAATTCTATGCAGAAAAAATGCAGGCTAAATTCCTTGATGAACAAGGAAAAGCTCAGAATCTTATTATGGGATGTTATGGAATTGGTGTATCGCGTACACTTGCGGCGGCTGTCGAACAGCACAGCAAAGAAGGGGCAATTGTGTGGCCTAAATCCATCAGTCCATACCAAGTACATCTGATTAGCCTTAACCCGAAAAAAGACGAACAGCGTGAATTGGCTGATCGTTTATATGAAAGATTACTTGAAGCGGGCGTCGATGTGTTGTACGATGATCGTAACGAACGTGCAGGTGTCAAATTCGCAGATAGCGACTTAATTGGTGTTCCAGTTCGCGTCACAGTAGGTAAACTTGCCACTGATGGCCAAGTGGAAGTGAAGTTCCGTGATACAGAACAAGAAGCAGTTTCACATGAGAATGATTTGCTTGAGCAACTAGCTGCTTATCTATAAAAATGTACAAGCCCTTGTCAATCCTTTGACAGGGGCTTTCGCAAGACCGCAGTACCACTAGCGGGGGAGGAGAAGTCACAATGAGTTTAAGTCGCAATGAGAAAATGGACATGCTCCTTGAGCAGATCCAGCTAGATAAAGAAACTATCGAAGCTCATTTCAAGGAGAGTCAGCTGGAGAGATTGGAAGTCGACCCGAAAGAAAAGTCTTGGCACTTTCATTTTCAATTGGCGAATCTGCTGCCTCCAACCATATATAAAATCTTTACTGCTAAGCTGACAGAAGCCTTCGCACACATTGCTGCTGTGAATTGGTCTATTCGATGTGTCACGAATACAGTGGAAGGTGACCATATACAGGATTATTGGAAGGATTTTGTCTTAACTTATCCCAAACTGTCACCCGCTTATAAGGATCTTGTCCAAACGCAGCTCCCGACAGTTAACGGTAATAAGATTATGTTAACTGCGAGAAATGAAGCAGAAGCAAGTGCTTTAAAGAAAAGACTCGAACCTGCTTTTCAAACGTATTGTGAGAAAATAGGAGCGGGCCTTTATATGCTTACTGTCACCGTTCAGGAGCAAAGCGTGGAAGAAATGACTAAATTCCGTGAGCAAAAAGCACTGGAAGATAGCTTGCTTGTTCAAAAGGCTATCAAGGATTCTGAAGAACGTGCGAAGAAGCAGGATGAGGCTCCTCAAGGTCCAGTTATGATCGGTTATGCTATCAATGACGAAATTACACTGATGCAGGATATTCAGGATGAAGAACGTCGCATGGCAGTTCAAGGATATGTTTTTGATGTAGATATTCGTGAATTGCGTTCTGGCCGTCACTTGCTCATCGCGAAAGTAACGGATTACACTGACAGTTTCCAAATCAAAATGTTCTCTAAAGGTAATGAAGATGCTGATAAATTCAAGCAGCTCAAAAAAGGTATGTGGATAAAAGCACGCGGAAGCATCCAAACAGACAACTTCACGAATGAACTGACTATGATGGCAAATGACATCAACCAGATCACCGTTACTCTTCGCCGGGATGAAGCTGAAGAAGGGGAGAAGCGTGTCGAACTGCATGCACATACGCTTATGAGTCAAATGGATGCTGTTACATCAGCAAGCCGTTTAATTGAGACGGCAGCGAGATTCGGACATGAAAGTATCGCAATAACAGATCATGCTGTCGTGCAGAGTTATCCGGAAGCATTTGCTGCCGGTAAGAAAAACAATGTAAAAGTTATCTATGGATTGGAAGCCAACCTTGTCGACGATGGGGTTCCTATTGCATACAACAGCAAAGATATCAATTTGGAAAAAGCGACTTATATCGTATTCGACGTAGAGACGACAGGTCTATCTGCTTCCTATGATAAAATAATCGAACTGGCTGCGGTGAGGTTCCATGACGGAGAAATTGTAGACCGCTTCGAACGATTTGCCAATCCGCATCAAAAGCTTAGTCAAACGATAATTGACTTGACTGGCATCACGGACGATATGCTCGTAGATGCGCCTGAAATCGAGGACGTTTTGAATGATTTTAACGCTTGGATGGGCGATGATGTTTTAGTTGCTCATAACGCAAGCTTCGATATGGGCTTTTTGAATCAAGGCTTCAAGCGAATTGGTCTGGAGAAGGCACCGAATGCAGTTATTGATACACTGGAGCTTGCCAGATTCCTGTTTCCGCAGCTGAAGAATCACCGCTTGAATACACTGTGTAAATTCCTGGATATCGAATTAACGCAGCATCACCGCGCAATCTACGATACAGAAGCTACAAGTTACTTGCTTTGGCGTTTATTGAAGGAAGCCTTCAATAAAGAAATCATGAATCATAATCAGCTAAATAACTACATGGGGGAAGGAAACGCCTATCAACGTTCCCGTCCATACCATTGTACAATCTATGTGCAGAATGAAACTGGCTTGAAGAACATGTACAAGCTTGTAAGTATGTCACATGTAGACTACTTTTATCGTGTACCGAGAATTCCTCGTTCCAAGCTGGAACAGCATCGAGAAGGTTTGATTATAAGCTCAGGCTGTGACAAAGGTGAAGTGTTCGAGGCAATGATGCAAAAATCGAAGGAAGATGCAGCAGAAGCTGCGGCATTTTATGATGTGATTGAAGTGCAGCCTCCATCTAACTATTATCATTTGATCGAGAAAGAGCTTGTCCAGAATGAGGCACATCTGTTTGACATCCTTCGCAACATTGTCGAACTAGGTGAAGATCTGGATAAGCCGGTAGTTGCGACCGGTAATGTGCATTATATTGAAGAGCACGAAAAGCAGTATAGAAATATCTTGATCAAGTCGCAGAATGGTAACCCACTTAGCAGACAGACTTTGCCTGATGTCCATTTCCGCACGACACCAGAAATGCTTGCTTGCTTTGATTTCCTTCCTTCTGAAAAAGCGAAAGAGATCGTTGTGACGAACACGAAGAGAGTTTCTGACATGATGGAAGCTGTGAAACCGGTCAAAGAAGATCTGTACACGCCTAATATTGATGGTGCGGAAGACGAAATGCGCCAGATGAGCTATGATCGTGCCCGGAGCATCTATGGTGAAGAATTGCCGGAAATAGTTGAGAAACGAATTGAGAAGGAACTGAAAAGTATTATCGGCCACGGATTTGCCGTTATTTATTTGATTTCGCATAAGCTGGTGAAGAAATCACTGGAAGACGGATACTTGGTTGGGTCTCGGGGGTCAGTCGGCTCGTCATTGATTGCGACGCTAACCGATATTACCGAGGTAAACCCGCTACCGCCGCATTATGTATGTCCTGGCTGTAAGTACCACGAGTTCTTCAATGATGGATCTGTTGCCAGTGGCTACGATCTTCCTGCGAAAAATTGTCCGTCATGCGGTGAATCATTGAAGAGGGACGGACAGGATATTCCGTTCGAAACCTTCCTAGGATTCAAAGGTGATAAAGTTCCCGATATCGATTTGAACTTCTCTGGAGCTTATCAGCCGCAAGCCCATAACTACACGAAAGTGCTGTTTGGAGAAGACAAGGTATATCGCGCCGGCACAATAGGAACTGTAGCAGAAAAAACAGCCTACGGTTATGTAAAAGGCTATGCCAGTGACAATCAGCTTCATATCCGCAACGCGGAAGTGGATCGTCTTGTGCAAGGAACTACCGGTGTTAAAAGAACGACTGGGCAGCACCCAGGTGGTATAATTGTTGTACCTGATGACCAAGATATATATGACTTCACACCTATCCAGTTCCCAGCAGATGACCGCAATTCTGAATGGAAAACGACTCATTTCGACTTCCACTCAATTCATGATAATCTGCTTAAGCTGGATATTCTCGGACACGATGATCCGACCGTTATCCGAATGCTTCAGGATTTGTCAGGTATCGATCCGAAAACAATACCGACGAACGACCCGGAAGTGATGAAGATCTTTTCCGGACCCGACGCATTAGGTGTGACGGCAGAACAAATAATGTGTAAAACAGGAACACTTGGTGTACCAGAGTTTGGAACGCGTTTCGTCCGCCAGATGCTGGAGGATACGAACCCGTCAACTTTTGCCGAGCTTGTCCAGATTTCCGGTCTTTCTCATGGTACAGATGTATGGCTTGGTAATGCTCAAGAATTAATCAACAGCGGTATTTGCACATTGCCTGAAGTAATCGGCTGTCGTGATGACATCATGGTATATTTAATGCACAGAGGCCTTGATTCATCTCTTGCGTTCAAGATCATGGAGTCTGTCCGAAAAGGGAAAGGCCTCCAAGATGAATGGATAGAAGATATGAAGAAGAACAATGTACCGGATTGGTATATCGATTCCTGTCTGAAGATCAAGTACATGTTCCCGAAAGCCCACGCAGCGGCATATGTACTCATGGCTGTGCGAATTGCCTACTTTAAGGTGCATCATCCAATTCTCTTCTATGCAGCGTACTTCAGTGTACGAGCTAGTGATTTCGAGCTTGATACGATGATCAAAGGACCGGATGCAATCCGCCATCGTATCAACGAAATCAACCAAAAGGGACATGATGCTTCTCCAAAAGAGAAGAACCTTGTGACGGTACTGGAGCTTTCCCTTGAGATGTGTGAGCGAGGCTTCCATTTCCAGCGAGTAGATTTGTACAAATCCAGTGCAACTGACTTTCTTGTTGATGGAGACAGCTTGATTCCGCCTTTCAATGCAATTGACGGACTAGGTACCAATGCTGCGCTTAATATCGTGAAAGTACGGGAAGATGGCGAGTTCCTATCAAAAGAGGACTTGCGTGAACGAAGCAGGATCAGTAAAACGGTATTGGAGTATATGGATCAGCATGGCTGTCTGGAAGGAATGGCTGACCAGAACCAGCTTTCGCTATTCTAACAGGATTCTTGCCTAAATAAGAAACTTGTGGTATATTATCCAATAGCGGTATTGATACGAACCAGATCAAGAGTGGGATTTCCCACTCTTTTTCATACCATGGATTCGGCATCAAGTTTGTAAGGGGAGCGCCTCTTCGTTGTTTTGTAGCAAAAAGCACATGATAAACATTGTTCCCTTGCTTCCATTTCGGGCAAGGGTTTTCTATTGAGAGGCACGCCCTTACCCATTTTAAAAGTAATATTCGCCTGAAAGCGTGCAGTAAAGGAGGAAGCATTTTGGCAGCTAATATAACGGAAGTTACGGAAAGCTATCTACAACCGATCATGGAAGAGCTGCAGCTTGAGTTGGTTGACGTAGAATTCGTCAAGGAAGGCAAGAACTGGTTCCTGCGTGTTTATGTCGACAAAACGGAAGGCATTGATATCGAGGAGTGCGCCATCGTCTCAGAGAAGTTGAGTGCAATTCTAGATGAGAATGATCCGGTTGATCTTCCATACTTCCTTGAGGTTTCTTCGCCAGGAGCGGAAAGACCGTTAAAAACGAAACAAGCAATTACAAAAAGCATCGGCAAAACAGTACATGTAAAGCTGTATGAGCCGATCGATAACGAGAAAGAGTATCAAGGTACATTGAAGGCGTTCGAAGACGATGTATTGACATTGGAAGTCATGATCAAAGCGAGGAAAAAGGAAGTGTCCCTTCCATATGAGAAAATCGCGAAGGCACGTCTGGCTGTAACGTTTAACTAAAGGGGGATATACGAGTGAGCAGCGAGCTTTTTGATGCCATTACTTATTTGGAGAAAGAGAAAGGGATTAATAAGGACGTCCTGATCGAAGCGCTGGAAGCAGCCTTGATCTCCGCTTATAAAAAGAACTTCAAATCAGCTACGAATGTACGTGTTGATTTGAATGAAACAACTGGGTCCATGAAAGTATTTGCCCGTAAAGATGTTGTCGAGGAAGTCGATGACAGTCAGCAACAGATGACACTGGATGAAGCTCGTGCTATTTCCGGTACGTACGATATCGGTGATGTTGTTGAAATTGAAGTAACACCGAAGGACTTTGGCCGAATTGCAGCGCAGGCAGCGAAGCAAGTCGTTACACAGCGTGTACGTGAGGCAGAGCGCGGCGTGATCTTTAGTGAATACGCAGATCGGGAAGAAGATGTCATGACTGGTATCGTCTCCCGCAATGATCCAAGATTCATCTATGTTGATCTTGGAAAAATCGAAGCGAAATTGCCGGAAAGCGAACAGATGTCTACGGAGAAATATGAAATCCATGATCGCTTGAAGGTATATGTAACGAAAGTGGAGAACACGAACAAAGGACCAAGCATTTTTGTTTCTCGGACTCATCCAGGTCTTTTGAAGCGATTATTTGAAATGGAAGTGCCAGAAATTTATGATGGTACTGTAGAGATTCGTTCTGTAGCACGTGAAGCTGGAGATCGTTCGAAGATTTCTGTATACGCATCTCAAGCAGAAGTTGATCCGGTCGGTTCCTGCGTTGGTCAGCGCGGTCAGCGTGTCCAAGCAATCGTGAATGAGCTTAAAGGTGAAAAAATTGATATCGTTGAGTGGTCGGAAGATCCTGTAGAATACGTATCAAATGCGCTTAGTCCTTCCAAGGTCATCTCTGTTCTTGTTGATGAGGATGAAAAAGCGACAACGGTCATCGTACCTGATTACCAGCTGAGCCTTGCAATCGGTAAACGTGGTCAAAACGCCCGTTTGGCAGCGAAATTAACAGGCTGGAAAATCGATATCAAATCTGAGACTGAAGCAATCGAGCTTGGCATATTGACTAAGCAAGATGCAGAAGCAGACGACTTCGACGATTTTGACGACGAAGACACATATTGATAAGGGGCGCTGTAAATGAAAGAAAAGAAAGTTCCGCTTCGAAAATGTGTGGTTTCCAACGAAATGAAGCCAAAACAGGAACTGATCCGGGTTGTCCGCAGCAAGGAAGGCGAAGTCTTTGTGGATGAAACCGGCAAGAAGAACGGTCGCGGTGCGTATGTCTCTAAGGATACGGCTATCATAGAAAAAGCGAAGAAACAAAATACGCTGGCGCGCCACTTGAATACACAGATCGATGATTCTATTTATGAAGAACTTGAGCGATTAGCGAAAGGTCAGAACTCATGAGTAAAAATTATTTGAATTTGTTAGGCTTAGCTGTACGTGCCGGACAATGCACCTTCGGGGAAGATGCAATTGTCCGCGAAGTCCAGCGGCAGAAAGCAAAGCTAGTAATAGCTGCCAGTGATGTCGGTCCTCAAACCTTAAAGAAACTTCGCAACAAGACTGATTTCTACAACATTGACTTCCTGCAGGTAGAGGAGGACCGGGATCAATTATCACAAGCGATTGGTAAATCCGGCAGAGTCGCAATTGCCATTATGGATCAAGGCTTTGCAGACAAATTGAAATCTTTGCTCACTGAATCCACTCGGAGGTGAACGTATGTCAAAGATTCGTGTTTATGAATACGCAAAAGAAAAGAACGTTTCCAGTAAGGAAATTATCACGAAATTGAAAGATATGAATATCGAAGTAACTAACCATATGTCCACGATTAATGAAACGGCAAAGGACAGACTGGATAAAAGCTTCACAGCAAAAAGCGCGGGTAGCGAGAAAGTAGCGATTAAAACGGGGAACTCAGCAAACACAACTAACTCAGCAAATAATAGCGGACAGAACAATAAGCCTAAAAGCAAGAGCGGCGGCGGTGCACAGAACCGCAACCAACAGCAGCGTAATGGCGCTAAAAGACCAGGCAAAGGCGGACAGAACAACAACAGACGCGGCGGCCGTAACAATAACCGCAATAAAGCACCGCAGCAGAAGCGTCCGGAAATGCCGACTCCAGATAAAATCACCTTCAAAGGGTCTTTGACTGTCAGTGAATTGGCAGCGAAACTTCATAGGGAGTCCACTGAAATCATCAAGAAGCTCTTCCTTCAGGGTGTCATGGCAACGAAGAACCAGGAATTGGATAAAGATGCTCTTGAAATGATTTGTGCAGAATACGACGTTGAAGTGGAAGAAGAAGTAGATGTTGATGTAACGGATCTAGATAACTACAAAATCGAAGATAAAACAGAAGACATGCAAGAACGTCCTGCTGTTGTTACAATCATGGGACACGTTGACCACGGTAAAACAACACTTCTTGATTCTATCCGTGATACGAAAGTGACGGAAGGCGAAGCTGGCGGAATCACACAGCATATCGGGGCGTATCAAGTTGAAGAAAATGGTAAGAAAATCACGTTCCTTGATACACCTGGTCACGCGGCTTTCACTAGCATGCGTTCCCGCGGTGCACAAGTTACAGATATCGCAATCCTTGTTGTAGCTGCGGATGATGGCGTTATGCCTCAAACAGTCGAAGCTATCAACCATGCGAAAGCTGCTGAGGTTCCAATCATCATAGCAGTAAACAAAATCGACTTGGAAGGTGCAAACCCCGACCGAGTTATGCAGGAGCTTACTGAGCATGGCCTAATTCCTGAGGATTGGGGCGGCGACACAATTTTCGTCCAACTATCTGCGAAAAAACGCGAAGGTATCGATGATCTGCTTGAAATGATCTTGCTCGTAACTGAGGTTGAAGAATTGAAAGCGAACCCGAACCGTTTAGCTGAAGGTACTGTAATTGAAGCACAATTGGATAAAGGTCGCGGCCCAGTTGCTACATTGCTTGTTCAGAATGGTACGCTTAATATCGGTGACAGTATTGTTGTTGGTAATGCATTTGGCCGTGTACGTGCAATGGTGAATGATATGGGACGCCGTGTGAAAACAGCTCCTCCATCCACGCCAGTTGAGATTACAGGATTGAACGTCGTACCAAATGCCGGTGAACAATTCATGGTATTTGAAGACGAGAAACAAGCTCGTCAAGTCGGTGAGGCAAGACAGCAGAAGCAAGTAGAACAAAACCGTTCTACTGGCGCACGTGTCAGCCTTGAAGATCTGTTTAACCAGATCAAACAAGGTGAAGTGAAAGATATCAACTTAATCGTGAAAGCGGACGTACATGGTTCCGTAGAAGCGATGGCTGCATCCTTAGAGAAAATCGAAGTAGAAGGCGTAAAAGTCCGCATCATTCATACTGGTGTAGGTGCAATTACAGAATCTGATGTCATCCTGGCATCTGCTTCAAATGCGATTATCATCGGCTTTAACGTTCGTCCGGATGGTAATGCGAAGAAAGCAGCGGAATCTGAAAACGTCGATATCCGTCAGCACCGCATCATCTACAAAGTTATCGAAGAAATCGAATCCGCAATGAAAGGGATGCTTGATCCTGAGTTCGAAGAGAAAGTCATCGGACAAGCGGAAGTTCGTCAAATTATTAAAGTATCCCGTATCGGTACGATTGCAGGAAGCTATGTAACAGAAGGTAAAATTACACGTGATGCTTCCATCCGTGTCATCCGTGATGGTGTAGTTATCGTGGAAGACGAAATTGATTCCCTGAAACGTTTCAAGGATGATGTTCGTGAAGTTGCTACAAACTACGAGTGTGGAATCACTTTGAATAACTTCCATGATCTTAAAGAGGGCGACGTCTTTGAAGCATATGTAATGGAAGAAATCGAAAGAAAATGATTCTGGCTGCCGTTGTAGAATGTATGATCTATGACGCGCATTCTCTCAAGGATAAGCGTTCAGTTGTCAAACGGATCACAACGCGAATTGGAGGGTCCTTCAATATCAGCATCAGCGAAGCTGACTACCATGATTTATGGCAGCGCACTTGCTTTGAGCTGGTTACGACCTCTCCTGATCGTGTTCGTGCTGAACGTGTGATGGACCAGGCGCTTGCCTTGATTGATTCTTTTCCGGAGATCGAGAGAACAGTTACTGATAAACAGTGGCTTTAGCATCCCTCCGAATGATGATGAGGTGATTATATGAGTGAACTACGTGCAAATCGTGTTGCAGAGCAAATGAAAAAAGAGCTTGGCGACATTATTTCAAGAAAAATTAAAGATCCGCGAATCGGCTTCGTAACAGTGACAGATGTTGAAGTGACTGGAGACCTACAGCAGGCGAAAGTCTACATCTCCGTCCTTGGCGAAGAGAAGCAGAAGCATAACACACTTCTTGGCCTTGCGAAGGCAAAAGGATTCATCCGTTCCGAAATCGGCAAACGCATCCGTTTGCGTAAAACACCGGAACTTGCATTTGAATTCGACGAAGCTGTTGAACAAGGTAATCGGATCGAGCATCTTCTTAAAGAGCTTGACGATTCCGATAGATAAGAGACAACGGAGAATCCCTTCGCCCTTCATGGGAGGAAGGGATTCTTTTTTTACATAAAAAAGGGGTGCTGGCAGTGAATGGGATCCTAGCGTTATGGAAACCAAAGGGGATGACTTCCCACGATTGTGTGTTCAAAGCACGCAAGATTTTACAAACCAAAAAAATCGGGCATACAGGTACGCTTGATCCAGACGTAGAGGGTGTATTGCCGCTTTGTATTGGTCAGGCAACGAAGGTTGTACCGTATTTGACAGATACATCGAAAACTTATGTGGCTGAGATAACACTAGGTACTTCAACTGAGACGGAAGATAAAAGTGGTGAAGTGATAGAAGAAAAACCGGTATCTGAACCGATATCTTTGCAAGCAATTGAAAAGGTACTCCAAGCGTTTACTGGAGACATCGAACAGATTCCGCCAATGTATTCTGCTGTTAAGGTAAACGGCCGCAAACTATATGAATACGCCCGGAAAGGGGAACACGTGGAGCGTCCAGTTCGACATGTGACGATTCACGAAATTGTACTGGATAAAGCATCTGTAAGCGAAGATGGAAGCGTGTTCCGTTTTACGGTCAGCTGTTCGAAAGGTACTTATATTCGGACTTTATGCGTGGATATTGGCAAGGCTCTTGGCTACCCGGCTCATATGAGCAGCCTGGAACGGACTCAGGCTGGAGCATTTCGTACACAGGATACGGTTACTTTTGCTAAAATGGAAGAGGCAATGGAAGCAGGAAATATGGAACAATTGCTGCAGCCGGTCACGAAAGCGATTGAATTTATGCCGCTGATCGAGGCAGATGAAGCAATTGAACTAAAGGTCAGGTACGGCCAGCGTCTCACGCGGCCGGCGGAAGCAGATCTCTACCGTGTACAAAAAGCTGATCAGCTTCTCGGTATTTATGAGACACATCCTGATTATCCACATTTACTGAAGCCAAAACGAGTATTCGTATCAGGGAAAGCAGGTGGCACAGATGCAAACGATTAAATTAAATTATTCAGAAACAATGAAACTGGATGACATGCCGGCTGTAAGTGCAGCTATCGGTTTTTTCGATGGCATTCACCGCGGACATCAAGAAGTCATCAAGCATGCAATAGATGCTGCCCAGGAAAATCAGCTGAAAAGTGCAGTTGTTACCTTTCATCCGCATCCATCCGTTGTGTTGGGCAAAGCGGACACTAGAGAGGATTACCTGACGCCGCTTCATGAAAAGGAAGCAATTCTGGAAAATATGGGCATCGATTATCTTTATTTGATTGGCTTCACGAAAGATTTAGCTGGTCTTAGTCCGGAGAATTTCATCGAACGCTTTATCAACGGATTGGCAGTTCGTCACTTAGTATCCGGATTTGACTTCACATACGGCAAAAAAGGTGCAGGGAATGCGGATACCCTTCAGAAAGCTGCTGAGCAGCATACCTTTACGTATGAGGCGGTAGCGAAAGTAGAGAGTGCGGAAGAAAAAATTAGTTCGACAAAAATCCGTCAGCTGGTAGGTAACGGTGATATCGAAGGTGCTGTAGATTTACTTGGTCATCCGCTTACGTTGACTGGAGAAGTTATCACAGGTGATCAGCGAGGCCGCACAATCGGCTATCCGACGGCGAATATCCGTATCGCTGAGGAGTATTTCTTACCAAAGGTTGGTGTTTACGCTGTAGAGGTGCTGGTTAAAGGGCAAACATATGCTGGCATGGCGAACCTAGGCTTCAAGCCGACCTTCCAGCAGGATGCAGTGGTACCGAATTTGGAGGTACACATCCTTGAATTCGACGAACAAATCTACGGAGAAGATGTGACTGTTTCCTGGAGGAAATTCATTCGGGAAGAAGTCAAATTCAACGGAATTGATGCACTTGTTGCACAGCTGAATCGAGATAAAGAGCAAATTAGCGCATATTTTGCATAGAATCATGTCCCAGAGACTTGCAATCTGTCTGTAAAAAGTGTAATCTGGACTATGGAAAACCTTCGCTTGGCAATTTGCTGCTCCGGCGATTGCTCGGGGAATGGGGTTTACAAATAGATTTTTCAGGAGGAATAACAAATGGCAATTACAAAAGAACGTAAGAATCAACTTATCGCAGAATACAAAACACATGACACTGACACTGGTTCACCAGAAGTACAGATCGCTGTTTTGACGGAGGAAATCACTACACTTAACGATCACCTTCGTACACACAAAAAAGATCACCATTCACGTCGTGGCCTATTAAAAATGGTTGGTCGCCGTCGTAACTTGTTGAACTATCTTCGCGATAAAGATGTTACACGTTACCGTGATCTAATTCAAAAACTTGGCCTACGCCGATAAGATTGACTAAGAAGCGGGAATTATTCCCGCTTTTTCTATAGGAGAAAACCTATTTTACATAGTGTTATAAACGTTGCCTGAACTGGAGCATAATACAGACAGGACATGATGCAAGATAAATGAGAGGGGCTTTATTCATGGCAGACCAAAAACAAGTGTTCTCCACTGAGATTTCCGGACAGACTTTCTCTGTTGAAATTGGAGAACTTGCCAAGCAAGCGAACGGCGCTTGTCTCATCCAGTACGGCGATACATCCGTACTATCCACTGTCACTGGTTCGAAGGAACCGAAGGACCTACCGTTCTTCCCGCTGACAGTGAACTACGAAGAAAGACTATATGCAGTAGGTAAAATACCAGGCGGTTTCATCAAACGAGAAGGACGTCCGAGTGAGAAAGCAGTACTTGCTTCACGTCTAATCGACCGTCCAATTCGTCCTCTATTCCCGGATGGATTCCGTAATGATGTACAAGTTATCAGCATGGTTATGAGTGTGGATCAGGATTATTCTTCTGAAATTGCTGCGATGATCGGTTCTTCCATTGCGCTAAGCATTTCTGATATCCCATTCCACGGTCCGATCGCTGGTGTGGTCGTCGGTCGTGTTGATGGCGAATTCGTCATTAACCCTACGAAAGAACAACAAGAGAAAAGTGATATTGACCTAACTGTAGCTGGAACTAAAGATGCAATCAACATGGTAGAAGCAGGCGCGCAAGAAGTGCCAGAAGACATCATGCTTGAAGCAATCATGTTCGGTCACGAAGAGATCAAACGACTTGTTGCTTTCCAAGAAGAGATCGCTGCTGCTGTCGGTAAAGAGAAGATGGAAGTTAAGCTCTTCGATTTGGACAAGGAATTGACTGAAGATGTTAAGAGCCGCTGCTATGATCAGCTGAAAGCAGCAATCGAGGTGCATGAGAAAAAAGCACGCGAAGCGGCAATCAGTGAAGTGAAAAACGAAATAGTAGCGTTCTATGAAGAACAAGAAACCGATGAAGCTACGATCAAGCAAGTGAAGGGCATCCTTGACAAGCTTGTGAAGGAAGAAGTTCGTCGTGCTATCACGAAGGACAAGATTCGTCCTGATGGTCGTGGAGTGGATGAAATCCGTCCATTGTCTTCTCGTATTGGCGTACTTCCTCGTACACACGGATCTGCTTTATTCACACGTGGCCAGACTCAGGCACTTAGTGTTTGTACATTAGGCGCACTTGGTGATGTACAGATTCTTGATGGCTTGGATACAGAAGAAACAAAACGTTTCATGCATCACTATAACTTCCCGCATTTCAGTGTCGGAGAGACTGGGCCAATCAGAGGACCAGGCCGTCGTGAAATCGGACATGGTGCACTTGGTGAGCGTGCTTTGGAGAAAGTTATACCTGATGAGAAGGATTTCCCTTATACAATTCGACTTGTATCTGAAATCCTAGAATCAAACGGCTCAACTTCACAGGCTAGTATCTGTGCCAGCACGATGGCTATGATGGCTGCGGGTGTACCAATCAAAGCACCAGTTGCCGGAATCGCAATGGGTCTTGTAGCATCTGGTGATGATTATACAATCCTTACTGATATCCAAGGTATGGAAGATGCACTAGGCGATATGGACTTTAAAGTTGCCGGTACTGAAAAAGGTGTAACAGCCCTGCAAATGGATATTAAAATCGAAGGCTTAAGCCGTGAAATCTTAGAAGAGGCACTTACACAAGCACGTAAAGGCCGTCTGGAGATTCTTGGTCATATGATGTCAACAATCAGTGAACCGAAGGAAGAGCTTTCCGCTTATGCTCCTAAGATCCTGACTATGACAATTAATCCGGATAAGATCCGTGATGTAATCGGACCGAGCGGTAAGCAAATCAATAAGATCATCGAAGAAACTGGCGTCAAGATTGATATTGAACAAGACGGTACTGTATTCATTTCTTCAACTGAATCTGTGAAGAATGAACAAGCGAAGCAGATTATCTCAGACATCGTACGCGAAGTCGAAGTTGGCGAAGTTTACGACGGTACAGTGAAGCGAATCGAGAAATTCGGAGCCTTCGTTGAATTGTTCAAAGGAAAAGACGGCTTGGTTCATATCTCTGAGCTTGCTGAAGAACGTGTAGGTAAGGTTGAGGATGTTGTTAAGATCGGTGATAAACTGAAAGTGAAGGTTAAGGAAATCGACCGTCAAGGACGAGTAAACCTTTCACATAAACAGTTATTGGTCGAGGCTAAGAAAGAAAAAGAAGAGCAGGAAACTGCAGAATAATGTAAGAGAGAAGAAACTGGTCTAGCCAGTTTCTTTTTTTTAAACGGATAAACATGCTATGCTTGTTCTTCCTTGTCCCATCCCCTCATAAGCTAGATTAGAGGAGGGATGGGAATGCACCGGATTATCATTCACCTGGTTGTATTTGTCACACTGCTATTTCTGCTCATCGATAGCGGGCATATGCCGTATCAGACAGCGTCTGTCAACCATCATCCAGTTTTTTCTGATATAGCAGTACGGACAGATGAACAGGAGCTACGGCAGGAAATAGAAGCGGTGCGCAAAGAAGTCGAACAGCCGGCTGAAAATGCGCGAATCGATAAGATATGGAAAAAGGTGCCCGGAAAGGCTGGCATCAAGGTAGATGTCGACGCTTCTTTGGAAAAGATGAAGAAGGCAGGTATATTCGATAGGGAGCTGCTTGTAGTAAAAGAAGTAAAACCTGAAATAACACTGGATGAGCTGCCAGCATCGCCAATATACCGCGCCAGGGAAGATCAGGAGCAGGTTGCCTTATTAATCAATGTCTCATGGGGAGAAGATCACATTCCTGCAATCTTGCAGACATTGAAGGATGCAAATGCCAAAGCTAATTTCTTTATTGAAGGTAAATGGGCGAAAGAGCATAACCAGCTAGTCGAAATGATCAAGGAAGAAGGGCATGTCATTGGGAACCACGCATACAACCATCCTGATATGAGTCGAATGAGCCAGACCGATTCGGCGGAGCAGATAAGCCAGACGAATGAAATCATCCATGCGATTACAGGTGATAAACCAGTCTATTTTGCACCTCCAAGCGGGAGCTTTAATGATGGAACCATTCAGGCTGCCGATGATCAGGAAATGGAGACCATTCTTTGGTCTGTCGATACCATAGATTGGCAAAAACCGACAGTTCCTGTTATGATGAAACGCGTGACCGAAAAACTGCATCCGGGAGCTTTTATTTTGATGCATCCCACTCCTGTTGTGGAGGCTGGATTAGCTGATATGTTAAAAGCTATTGAAGACAAAGGGTACAGTGTATCGACTTTGGATACGATATTGAATGAAGGAAGATAATGGTACAGCGAGTTACATTGCTGATTGGGAGGATTTAAATTTGCTGCAAACGCACACTTGCAAAAATGGACTACGAGTTGTAGTAGAAAACATGCCATCTGTACGTTCCGTTACGATCGGCATTTGGATTTTGACTGGTTCAAGAAATGAAGAAGAGAAGAATAATGGTTTGTCGCACTTTTTAGAGCATATGTTCTTCAAGGGTACGAAAAATCGTTCCGCCAAAGAATTAGCAGAGGCATTCGATGCTATCGGAGGCATGGTCAATGCATTTACCTCAAAAGAATATACATGCTATTACGCTAAAGTACTGGATACACATAAAGAATTCGCACTAGAAGTGTTAGCTGATATGTTCTTTGAATCTCAATTTTTACAAGAGGAAATTGAGAAGGAGCAGAAAGTAGTTCTTGAGGAAATCAAGATGGCAGAAGATACGCCGGATGATATTATCCATGACTGGCTAGCAGAAGCTGCTTACGGAAAACATCCACTGGGCTTGCCTATTCTCGGTACGGAAAGCACGCTTATGAGTTTCACAAGTGAGTCTGTAAGAAATTACAAAGAGTCTCATTATGTGCCGGAGAAAATGGTCGTTTCTGTGGCTGGTAATGTGGACGAATCTTTCATCAAGACTGTAGAGGACCAGTTTGGTACGTTCCAAGCTGAATCTGCTCATAGAGCGCTTTATGCGCCTCCATTCATACCAAATACAATCAGCCGATCCAAGGAAACAGAACAAGCCCATTTAACAATCGGGTATCAGGGTCTGGAGCTGGATGATCCAGCAAGCTACAGTCTGACAGTTGTGAACAATGTCTTGGGCGGTAGCATGAGTTCAAGATTATTCCAGGATGTGCGAGAGGAGAAAGGCTTGGCTTATTCTGTGTTCTCCTATCATAGTACATACCTGGACAGCGGTATGCTCACTATCTATGCCGGAACTGGCAAAGAACAGCTGGATGAGCTTCAGGAAACAATCCGTCTGACGTTGGAGAAGCTGAAAGCAGATGGCATCACTGACAAAGAGTTCCGTAATACGAAGGAGCAGCTGAAAGGGAATTATATGCTTGGACTGGAGAGTACAAACAGCAGAATGAGCCGAAATGGCCGTAATGAATTGCTGCTCGGAAAGCATCCATCCTTAAATGAATTAATCGAAAAGATCGATAAAGTGACGATGGATGATGTCGATGCTGTCATCCAGCAGATATTCGGTAAGGAACAGGCAAGAGCGATTGTTGCACCAAAATAAAAGGAGCTGATCTGCTTTGCGTTTCAAGGACATAGGTGATAAAGAGATCATTGATGTGAACAATGGCGAACGTTTAGGTGTGCTTGGTCAGACTGATATAGAGTTCAACCCTGTCACAGGAAAAATCGATGCATTTCTCATACCGAATTACAAATGGTTCGGGTTGCGCAAGGAAGGCAGCGATAATCGAATTGCCTGGGAAGAAATCCAGACAATCGGAAAACATATGATTTTAATACGTACGTAAATGTAGCCAGTGCATAAAGCACTGGCTTTTTTTGTGTTTACAGTATGCCTCAATTCAATCACTCCTTGCGGTAATCCTCATATGATAACTCGAAAGCAACTAATCTCATTGATGAAAGTTTAAGAAAATACGCTTCAAAGCGAGGTGAGAATTTGACCACTGAATTGACTATCGCTGTTCTTGGCGGTGATGCCCGCTACTTGGAGATGATTCGCAGCTTACAGTGCAGTGCGAATGCATCTGTATTTGCGGTGGGCTTCGAACAAATCAGTCAAAGCTTCACCGGCGGTATCCAGCGGGAGTTGGAGGACATAAATCCAAAAAGTCTGGACGCAATTATTCTTCCAATTCCCGGAGTTGGCTCTAATGGACAGATTGAAACAGTATTCTCCGATAAGAATATTCAGCTGACCGAGAGCTGGGTAGATCAACTGCCAAAGGATTGTGTCATTTTTACAGGTATTACAAATGACTATCTTACAAAATTATGCGAGAAACGAAATTTGCGTCTTGTTTCCTTGTTCGACAGAGATGATGTCGCAATTTATAATTCAATCCCTACTGCCGAGGGAGCTATTATGACTGCAATCAAACATACTGATTTCACTATTCATGGCTCCAAGGTCGTTGTGCTTGGGTTCGGGCGTGTCGGTATAAGCGTGGCAAGCAAATTCGATGCACTTGGTGCTAAGGTACAAGTCGGATCGATTCACGATGCCGATATTGCTCGAATAAGTGAAATGGGAATGCGCGCCTTTTTCCTCGATCGTCTCCCGGAAATGGTAAAGGATACTGATATCCTGATCAATACAATACCAGCACTTGTTGTGAAAAAAGCAATCATCGAACAGCTGCCTGTTCAGACGCTGATCATCGATCTTGCTTCCAAGCCGGGCGGAGTAGACTTTGATTATGCGAAAAAACGAGGGATTGAAGCGATCCATGCATTAAGCCTGCCTGGTATTGTCGCCCCGAAAACTGCTGGAAATATATTGTCCGTCGTCATTAAGCAGATTTTAACCAACAGCTGAAGGAGGAGTAACATATGAGTTTAGCAGGTAAAAGGATCGGTTTCGGTATTACGGGCTCTCATTGTACGTACAGTGAAATTTTCCCGCAAATCGAACAGTTGGTGAAACTTGGAGCAGAAGTGGTGCCGATTGTCAGCAACACAGTTCAATTTACTGATACGTATTTTGGAGATGCCAAGGATCATTTGCAGAAAATAAGTGATCTGACTAAAACTAAAATAATCAAAACGATTCCTGAAGCAGAGCCGTTAGGACCTCGTGAACCTTTAGATTGCATGGTCATAGCACCGCTTACAGGCAACAGCATGTCGAAGCTCGCCAATGCACTCACTGATAGCGCAGTACTTATGGCAACGAAAGCTACATTACGAAATGAGAAACCTATCGTTTTAGGAATCAGTACGAATGATGCCTTAGGGCTGAATGGGGTTAACTTAATGCGGCTGATGGCAGCGAAATACATGTATTTCATCCCATTCGGACAAGACGATCCTTATAAAAAGCCGAACTCCCTTGTTGCTGATATGACAAAACTTCCGGAAACGATTGAAGCCGCATTGCAATACAAGCAGCTGCAGCCAGTGCTGGTCCAACGTTTTTCCTAAACTCCTCAAACGATAACCTATGATAGAAAAATTGTGATAGAATAGTGCTAGCGTTAAAACTATTATACGTATCCATTTAGATAGACAGAGGAGAGGGTTATTCATGACTCAGCAAGGTTATCATATCGCAGTAGTAGGCGCGACAGGCGCTGTAGGCCAAAAAATGCTGGAAACTCTCGCAGAACGCAATTTTCCGATCAGCGAGCTATCCTTATTATCTTCCAGCAGATCTGCTGGACAACAAATAGATTTCAAAGGCAAAAGCTATACTGTGAAAGAAGCCAAACCGGAAAGCTTTGAAGGTGTTGATATCGCATTATTCTCTGCAGGTGGTTCTGTCTCCAAAGCATTGGCACCGGAAGCAGCAAAGCGCGGAGCAGTAGTAGTCGATAATACGAGTGCATTCCGGATGGACCCAGAGGTTCCTTTAGTAGTACCAGAAGTAAATGAAGAAGATCTGAAACTCCATAAAGGAATCATTGCAAACCCGAATTGCTCTACAATCCAGATGGTTGCAGCATTAGAACCGCTAAAAGAAGCTTACGGGCTATCTCGGATCATCGTCTCTACTTACCAAGCTGTATCCGGAGCTGGAGCAGTTGCAATTGACGAATTAAAAGATCAGGCACAGCAATTCTTGAACGGCGAGGACATGGATGCAAGTGTCCTGCCAGTCAAAGGTGATAAACGTCACTTCCCGGTAGCATTCAATGCGCTGCCGCAAATCGATGTGTTCCAGGATAATGGCTACACATATGAAGAAATGAAAATGATCAATGAAACGAAGAAAATCATGCATGCAGAAGACCTTCATGTTTCAGCAACTTGTGTGCGTCTTCCAGTTTTCACTTCCCACGCGGAAAGCGTCTATGTGGAGCTTGGTCAAAGCGGTCTTACTGTAAAAGAAATACAGGAGAAATTGGCTGCGGCTGAAGGAATCATACTTGAGGATGATCCGAGTACACAAACTTATCCAACGCCGCTTTCTGCAGCCGGTAAGAAAGAAGTATTTGTAGGAAGAGTGCGCAAGGATCCTGATCATGACAACGGATTCCACCTGTGGATTGTTTCCGATAACCTCTTGAAAGGTGCAGCGTGGAATAGCGTACAAATCGCAGAACGCTTAATCCAACATAACTTGCTTACAGTCTGAGGTGTAGAAATGAAAGTGTTAGTCCAGAAATTCGGCGGTACGTCTGTTAGGGATAATCAGGCGGAAGCCATCCAGCATATCGAAGCAGCGCTTCAAGCAGGGAATAAAGTAGTGGTCGTCGTATCGGCAATCGGAAGACATCCGGATCCATACGCGACCGACTCTTTACTAGGGTTAATCGGTGTACCAGGTGAGACGCATATATCTAAACGAGAGAAGGACTTGCTGCTATCCTGCGGTGAGGTCATCTCTTCTGTCGTCTTTTCAAATGCACTCAATGCAAAAGGAATTCGAGCTGCCGCATTAACTGGGGCACAAGCTGGCTTTATTACCAATGAAGATTTTACAGCTGCAAAAATCAAGGAAATGCGAGTTGAACGGATTTGGAAGGAGCTAGAGGCACATGATGTTGTCGTCGTAGCTGGCTTCCAAGGTATGACAGAAGATGGAGAGATTACTACAATTGGCCGGGGCGGAAGCGATACATCTGCTGCTGCTCTCGGTGCTGCTCTACAAGCGGAGTACATTGACATCTTTACGGATGTAGAAGGCATCATGACTGCCGATCCGCGTGTTGTAGAAGAAGCACGTATGCTCGATGTGGTTACGTATACAGAAATATGCAACTTGGCATATCAAGGTGCAAAAGTGGTGCATCCGCGTGCAGTTGAAATAGCGATGCAGGCAAAGGTTCCGATGCGTGTCAGATCTACAGGTTCCTTATCAGAAGGAACGCTAGTGACGTCATCCAGAGACAATTTTGCAGGCAAGGATATTCCTGATCGGCTTATTACCGGTATCGCACATCTAGCTGGTATTTCTCAGATTAAGATTGAAACGGATACGGATGCTTATAAAACGCAGTCCCGTGTTTTCAAAGCAATGGCCGAAGCAAATATTTCGGTAGACTTTATCAATATTTCACCAAATGGTGTCGTGTATACGATTGCTGCCGAGCAGGTAATGCTTGCGCAGGATATCCTTCGTGAGCTTGGACTAAAGCCGAAGGTAATCAATAACTGTGCAAAAGTATCTCTAGTCGGAGCAGGTATGACAGGTATTCCTGGCGTGACGGCCAAAATCGTCCAAACTTTGACGGATAAAGAAATCGATATCCTGCAATCAGCGGATAGTCATACGACTATTTGGGTATTGATTAATGAAAAGGATCTTATAGCAGCGGTGAATGCGCTCCATGCAACATTCGAACTTAGTTTATAAGAGATGATAACTGTTGAAGGCAGAGGAGTTTTACGATGAAATTCGGTAAAGTTATTACAGCAATGGTAACCCCATTCGATAATCAAGGTCAGATTGATTTTGATGCCACTACTCGATTACTCGACTATTTGATCGAGAATGGAACAGATGCCGTCGTCGTAGCTGGTACGACAGGCGAATCGCCAACGCTTTCTCACGAAGAAAAACTTACTTTGTTTCGCCATGCAGTGAAAACGGTAGGCGGACGAATTCCGATCATAGCTGGAACTGGCAGCAACAACACGCAAGCGAGTATTGAGCTTACAAAAGAAGCAGAAGATATTGGTGTCGATGCAGCACTAATCGTTGCGCCGTATTACAATAAACCAAACCAGCGCGGATTATATGCACATTTTGAAGCAGTTGCAAATAGTACGAAACTGCCGATCATGCTGTATAATATCCCAGGACGCTCTGTTGTTAAGATTGAAGCGGAAACTGTGATTGAGCTGTCGAAGATTTCGAATATCGTTTCTGTGAAAGATTCCACTGGTGACTTGAGCAGCATGACAAAGGTCATTACAGGCACGCCTGATGATTTTAGTCTGTACAGCGGAGACGATGATTTGACCCTGCCAATAGCTGCTATTGGCGGTGATGGTATCGTATCCGTTTCTTCTCACATTGTCGGTAACGAAATGCAGGCTATGCTGCAGGCATTTGAAGCTGGGAATGTCGGAGAAGCTGCACGCATCCATCAGCAGATTCTGCCGGTGATGCAAGGATTGTTCCAGGCTCCGAATCCGACACCAGTAAAAGAGGCATTGAATCAAAAAGGTGTCGCAGTAGGCGGTGTCCGTCTTCCTTTAGTTGAACTAACGGATGAAGAAAAAGAGAATGTCAGTAAGCTATTGAAATAAATGACGAAAGAAGCAGGAGGATCCCTCCTGCTTCTTTGTTTATGTATGGTGCCTGGCTCACTGTCCATACTAAAAGCAAGTATGGAAAGGAGCTAGGAATATGGCTAAGGAACGTAACGATAATCAAGAGAATGAAAACGAAGAATCAGGCGGAAAATCCATAATCGAAAAAATCCAGCAACTTGGACAGACGTCAGTTGCCCAGGCACCTGATTCCCGTGTTCACGTGCTGTCTATCATCGGTCAGATAGAAGGACATATGCAGCTGCCGCCGCAGAATAAAACAACAAAATATGAGCACGTCATTCCCCAGTTGATCGCAATCGAGCAGAATCCAAAAATAGAAGGATTAATTGTGCTGATGAATACAGTCGGAGGAGATGTCGAAGCGGGTCTTGCGCTTTCAGAGATGATTGCATCACTTTCTAAGCCGTCTGTATCTATTGTGCTCGGAGGTGGCCATAGCATAGGGGCTCCAATAGCTGTAAGTACGGATTATAGCTTTATCGTGCCGACTGCAACAATGACCATCCATCCAATCAGACTAACAGGCTTAGTCATCGGTGTTCCTCAAACTTTTGAATACTTGGATAAAATGCAAGACCGAGTTATCAGTTTCGTCACCTCTCATTCTTCGATAACTGAAGATAAATTTAAGGAGCTTATGTTTGCGAAAGGAAATCTCACACGTGACATCGGTACGAATGTAGTTGGAACCGATGCTGTTTCCTATGGACTGATCCATGAAGTCGGTGGAGTACAGCATGCAATGAAAAAGCTGAATGAATTGATGGAGCAACGGAAAGCAGCAATGAACGGGGAATTACAATGATTTTGTATACGCCGCTTGCCGCAGAAGATATTTTTCCTGTTGAGGCAACACAATTTGAAGCTCACCAAATTATGCAATATAACGGAAAAACAGTTCAGGCCGAACACTTAGGTAACGGTATGTATCGTGTTCACCAGCTGATGTCGACAGATCCTGCTGATTTTCTTGATGAAGACTGTGCACCAGGAAAATTGTTCTCCTTATAAATGAATACGTACGTTCGTCTTTTTGCTAGCTATGTTATACTGAATTTAGATGGCAAACTGACGTATGAATTAGAAAACCCTTGTCGTTGGCAGGGGTTTTCTTTACATCTAAAGAAGTACATAAGCAATGCAAAACAAGGAGATTCCTACAATGGCTAAACGAAAAACAAAAAAACGACAAACCAAGTTCAAGCAAGTAATGAGCTTTGAAGTAATTGGACTATTATTAGTATTTCTTGCGGTATTCGGCAGCGGTGCAGGAGCAATTAGTGATGGAGCGATACCGAACGCACTTGAGCACTTATTCCGCTTCTTCTTCGGAAGCTGGTATTTCCTGCTAGCTATCTTTATGGGCGGAGTCGGCATCTACTTGATGGCTAGATGCAAAAAGCCGAATCTGCTTCATAAGAAGCTGATTGGGTTATATGCAATTACCGCGGGTATTTTACTGTTCACCCATATTCAAGCGTTCGAGGATAAGCTGAGTCAAGTAGAACAACCATCGATAATAAAGACAAGCTGGAACTATTATTTAGCTTATGTGCAGGATACGATTGATCCAGCGGCTCTAGGCGGGGGGATGGTAGGAGCTATCCTTTTCGCGCTAAGCTATTATCTGCTGTCTGCTACAGGAGCTAAAATTATCGCTTTCTTCCTAGTATTAATTGGTATTTTGATTTTGAGCAATACGTCTCTTAGCTCCATCGTTCAAAAGCTGTTCGCCCTTCTAAGAAAAGGAGCGAGTGCTTCTTCAGATAAAATGAAAGATAAGCTTTCAGAAACGAAGGAGCGTAAAAAAACGGAACGGCCGCAGAGGAAGCAGAAACGTCAACAAGTATTAGCAGAGAAGGAAGAAGCAGCAGAGGCAGAACCGGAGCCTATTCATGAGGAACCAATCATCCAGGATTTCACGAATATTGCCTACGCCGATCCGGAACCTGAAATAATTGAACCTAAACAAGAGAAACCAAAAGAGCCAGTAGAAGAGCCTTCTTCTGATGAGAAAGAGGCATTGCCGGCGTCAGAACTCGAAAATAGGGACTATCAGCTTCCTAGTATTACATTGTTGAAACAACCGAAGAAGAACAGTCAGAAACAAGAACGCTCCCAGATTCAAGCAGTTGCACGTAAGCTTGAGCAGACGTTCCAAAGCTTTGGAGTTAAAGCAAAGGTGAGCAAGGTACATGTCGGTCCAGCAGTAACGAAGTATGAAGTTTATCCGGACACCGGTGTGAAGGTAAGTAAGATTGTGAATCTGCACGATGATTTAGCACTTGCACTGGCAGCGAAGGATATACGTATAGAAGCACCGATACCAGGCAAATCAGCTGTCGGAATCGAAGTGCCGAATAAAGAAGTCGCGAGCGTATCACTGCGAGAGGTGCTGGACAACAGTCAGGTAAAAACAGGTTCCAAGCTGAGTTTTGCTCTTGGACGTGATATATCAGGTGAATCTGTTGTGGCTGAACTTAATAAGATGCCCCATCTGCTTGTAGCAGGGGCTACAGGAAGCGGAAAAAGTGTATGTATCAACGGCATCATTACAAGTATCCTAATGCGTGCAAAGCCGCATGAAGTGAAAATGATGATGATTGATCCGAAAAAAGTAGAGCTGAATGTCTATAACGGTATTCCTCATTTGCTGACTCCAGTTGTGACGGATCCAAAAAAAGCTTCCAGAGCACTGAAGAAAGTTGTAGCCGAGATGGAGCGCAGATATGATCTGTTCTCTGATTCTGGTACTCGAAACATAGAAGGATATAATGCCTATATTCAAAAGCAGAATGAATTGAATGATGAAGAGCAGCCTTTCCTGCCATTCATTGTCGTACTAGTTGATGAGCTTGCCGATTTGATGATGGTTGCATCCAGCGAAGTAGAGGATGCCATTACCAGATTGGCTCAGATGGCACGTGCAGCAGGGATCCATTTGATTATCGCTACCCAGCGACCATCTGTTGATGTTATCACTGGTGTTATCAAGGCAAACATTCCGTCACGTATCGCCTTTAGCGTAAGTTCTCAGATAGATTCCCGTACGATTTTGGATGGTGGCGGTGCTGAGAAGCTGCTCGGTCGAGGAGATATGCTGTTCATCCCAGTCGGTTCTTCCAAGCCAACTCGTATCCAAGGTGCATTTCTTTCCGACGAAGAAGTGGAGAACGTTGTCAATCACTGTATCGAACAGCAGAAAGCGCAATACCAGACAGATATGATCCCAGATGAAGAAGCTGAAGTACAGTCAGAGGTTGAGGATGAACTTTATCATGACGCCGTATTCCTTGTAACAGATATGCAGAGTGCCAGTGTATCCATGCTGCAGCGCAGATTCCGAATTGGTTATACGAGAGCGGCTAGATTGATAGATGCAATGGAAGAACGGGGAGTAGTAGGACCTTATGAAGGAAGTAAGCCACGGCAAGTGTTAGTCTCAAAGTCAGCGGAGGACAAACTATCGTAGGACATAATTTTCGAGAAAAAGTCCCAAAATGTAGTTGAATCAGCTCGAAAAAAACGAAAATATTCGTGTTTTTTGTAAAATAAGTATTTATTTTCTGTAAAAAGCATGATATATTATGTTCGAGTGAAGCGGATTGTAGTAATTATGTCCTATTAATCTACTAATTATGTGTCAAGCTTCAACTTAGATTAATCTATATTTGGGGGTTACTATCTTGAAAATGCGTCGTTATGCAACACTTTTAGGTTTACTTCTTGTCGTAAGCATCGTGCTTAGTGCATGTGGTTCTGGCGGCAGCTCCGAGCAGGGCGGAAGCGACAGCAACAGCAACAGCTTCAAAACAGCTATGGTTACAGATACTGGCGGTATTGATGATAAATCATTTAACCAGTCTGCTTGGGAAGGTCTTACAAAATTTGGTGCAGAGAACGACCTAAAAGAGAAAGAAGGTTATGACTACCTTCAATCTAACAGTGCATCTGATTATGCAACAAACTTGAATCGCCTTGTGCAATCCAATACGGATCTGATCTTCGGTGTCGGTTTCAAACTTGCAGAGGATATTACAAAGGTTGCTGATCAGAATAAAGAAACGCATTTTGCCATCATCGACTCAGTCGTTGAAAAAGATAATGTAGCGAGCATCGTCTTCGAAGAGCAGCAAGGCTCATTCCTTGCAGGTGTAGCTGCAGCGACGAAATCCGAATCCGGTAAAATCGGCTTCGTTGGTGGAGAAGAAAGTGAATTGATTAAGAAGTTTGAAGCAGGATATGTAGCTGGTGCGAAATCAGTCAATAAGGATATCGAAGTGGACGTACAGTATGCTGGTTCCTTCGGTGCTCCTGACAAAGGTAAATTGATTGCATCCAATATGTACAACTCCGGCGTAGATGTAATCTATCATTCTGCTGGTGGTACAGGTAACGGTGTATTTGCACAAGCAAAAGATTTGAAAAACAATGATCCAGAAGGAAACTACTGGGTAATCGGTGTTGACCGTGACCAGTATGATGAAGGCCAAATTGGAGATAACAACGTGACACTTACTAGCATGCTGAAAGCTGTTGATGTTGCAGTAGCTGATGTCGCGCAGAAATCCAAAGATGGTGAATTCCCTGGTGGAGAAATCGTATCTTACGGTTTGAAAGATGATGGAATCGGTATTGCAGAAACAAACACAGAAGCATACACAGACGATATCAAAGCAGCTGTAGACGAATGGAAGCAAAAGATCATCGATGGTGATGTAACTGCTCCAACTACGGATGACGAACTGAAAGCATATGTAGATTCTCTATAAAATACCAGAAGGGCTAGAGTACGCACTCTAGCCCTTTATAAAAAAATCTTCAACTGAAGCGTCTTTTAATTAGACAATTCCCCGCTTCATTTGACGATTTTTTTTTGAACAGAATCAAAGAAAGTTCGTAATTCCGAGAAGGAGTGTAAAATATGGAGAATTATGTAATCGAAATGCTGAACATTCGCAAAGAATTTCCCGGAATTGTCGCCAATGACAACATCACGCTTCATGTGAAAAAAGGTGAAATCCATGCGCTGCTAGGAGAAAATGGCGCAGGAAAATCCACACTGATGAACGTCCTGTTCGGCCTTTATCAGCCGGAAAAGGGAGAAATCCGCGTAGACGGAAAGAAAGTCGAAATCAATGATCCGAATGTTGCCAATAGATTAGGTATCGGAATGGTGCACCAGCACTTCATGCTTATCGACACCTTTACAGTTGCACAAAATATCGTTCTCGGCAGTGAGCCGAAAAAAGGCATTAAGATCGATATGAAAAAAGCGGTTCGTGAAGTGCAGGAACTTTCAGACCGATACGGTCTGCAAGTGGATGCCACAGCGAAAATCAGTGATATTTCCGTTGGTATGCAGCAGCGGGTGGAAATCCTGAAAACATTGTATCGCGGTGCAAATGTCGTCATACTGGACGAGCCTACAGCTGTTTTGACACCGCAGGAAATCAAGGAACTTATTGTTATCCTAAAGACGCTGATCAAAGAAGGAAAATCTATCATTTTGATCACTCATAAATTGAAAGAAATCATGGAAGTTTGTGATCGCTGTACGGTAATCAGGAAGGGACAGGGTATCGGAACAGTTGAGGTTTCTGAAACGAATCCGAATGATTTGGCTTCCCTAATGGTTGGACGTGAAATACGCTTTTCTACGGAGAAGAAACCTGCAGAACCAAAAGAAACAATTCTTTCCATTGAAGGTCTGACAGTACAGGATTCCCGCCATGTGGATATGGTGAAAGAACTGGATCTTGATATCAGAGCAGGCGAAATTGTCGGAATTGCCGGAGTTGACGGAAATGGTCAAACAGAATTAATTGAGGCAATTACCGGACTTCGTAAGAAATCAGCAGGAAAAGTGACGTTGAAAAATCAGGATATTACCAATATGCCTGTTCGCGCGATTACAGAAAGTGGAGTCAGTCATATCCCACAGGATCGCCACAAGCTTGGTCTAGTGCTCGATTACTCTATCGGAGAAAACATTGTCTTGCAAACTTATTACCAAAAGCCTTATTCAACTGGCGGTTTCTTATCCTTTAAACGGATCTTTGATAAAGCGAAAGCGCTGATAGAGGAATACGATGTTCGTACTCCTAGTCATCTATCAAAAGCACGAACACTATCTGGGGGTAACCAGCAAAAAGCGATTATTGGTCGCGAAATTGACCGGAACCCAGATTTATTAATTGCAGCTCAGCCGACGCGCGGTCTTGATGTAGGAGCGATTGAATTCATCCATAAGCGTCTGATTGAGCAGCGTGATCAAGGAAAAGCTGTCTTGCTCGTTTCATTCGAACTAGATGAAATTTTGAATGTAAGTGATCGTATTGCGGTTATGTTCGATGGGAAAATCATTGCAACAGTAAATCCGAAGGAAACAAATGAACAGGAGCTCGGATTACTGATGGCAGGTTCGAAGCTTGAGAAAGAAGGGGCGCAAAACTAATGTTTTCCAGCACAAAGTTCAATTTCATCATACCAATCATCTCGGTCATCCTTGGTTTGGTTGCCGGTGCAATTATCATGCTTATTTTCGGTTATAATCCGATTCTTGGCTATCAGGCACTATGGAATGGCGTATTTGATAGTCCGTTCTTCATGTCAGAAACAGTTAACCGTATTACTCCATATATACTGACTGGTTTGGCAATCGCGTTTGCTTTCCGTACCGGATTATTCAACATCGGTGCAGAAGGTCAGGTGTTAGTAGGCTGGGTTGCAGCTGTATGGGTAGGTACTGCTATTGATGCACCGGCTTTCATCCATTTGCCGCTTGCACTTCTTGCAGCAGCAGCAGCAGGAGCGTTATGGGCGTTCATTCCCGGTATCCTGAAGGCGAAACTCGGTGTCCATGAAGTTATCGTCAGTATCATGATGAACTATATAGCACTTCATATTACGAACTACCTGATTCGTTCTGTGCTGACAGATAATCAAGAGACGACAGAGCCAGTTAAACAAACTGCATCACTGACGAATGATTTTTTGATCGGATTAACAGGATCCCGCTTGCACCTTGGGTTCATCGTTGCTTTATTGATGGTGCTTGTCATGTGGGTCATTCTGGAACGCACAAAGCTTGGGTATGAATTGAAAGCTGTAGGTTACAACCAGCATGCCTCCAATTATGCAGGTATGAAAGTGGAACGAAACATTGTCATCTCAATGCTGATTTCTGGTTTATTTGCAGGTCTTGCGGGTGCGATGCAAGGTCTTGGAAGCTTCGGTAATGCATTCACCAATACAGCATTCTCAAACCTTGGTTTCGATGGTATCGCTGTAGCGCTTCTGGGCGGGAATAACCCGTTCGGCGTTGTATTATCAGCTAGTCTTTTCGGATTCCTGAAGGTGGGCTCGCTTAACATGTCCACAGCTGGTGTGCCGAATGAAATTATCGAAATCGTCATTGCATTGATCATTCTTTTTGTTGCTTCCGGCTTTATCATTCGCTGGGCGCTGCTGCAATTGAAAAAAGGGGAGAAAAAATAAAATGCTGGATATCCTTTATTCCATTATTCCGCAAACGCTGTTCTTTGCCGCTCCTCTTATTTTCACCGCATTAGGCGGTGTGTATAGTGAGCGTTCAGGTGTCATCAATATCGGCCTGGAAGGACTTATGGTCATCGGGGCTTTTTCATCGGTGACATTCAATATTCTTTATGCTGATGCGCTGGGTACAGCTACACCATGGATTTCTTTATTGGTTGCAATTGTAGCAGGTATACTGTTCTCACTGATTCACGCTGTCGCTACGATCACTTTCCGTGCCGATCAAACGGTTACGGGGGTAGCAATCAATATGCTGGCGCTTGGATTCGGTGTCTTCATGATCAAACAGATTTTTGGGAAAGGTCAAACCGATTTTATCTCTCAGCCGATTTATACTACTAATGTACCATTCTTGGTTGATATACCGGTCATCGGTCAAATGTTTTTCAAAAATATGTATCTTACATCTTACATCGCGATCGCATTATCGTTCGTTGCGTGGTACGTGCTATTTAAAACGCCATTTGGTTTGCGTATCCGAGCAGTCGGGGAACACCCTATGGCTGCGGATACGAATGGTATCAAAGTATATACAACAAGATATATAGGCGTTATTATTTCAGGCGCTCTTGCCGGCCTCGGTGGTGCTGTGTTCGCTATGACAATATCGCAGAACTTCTCTATATCTACAATTGCAGGTCAAGGATTCATGGCAATTGCAGCTGTTATTTTCGGTAAGTGGAATCCGCTTGGAGCAATGGGAGCAGCTTTGTTCTTCGGCTTTGCCCAGTCTTTAAGCGTTGTCGGTTCATCTATTCCATTGCTTGAAAATGTTCCGCAGGTTTACTTGCTGATTGCACCTTATGTGCTGACTATTCTTGCTTTGGCAGGATTCATCGGCCGTTCGGTAGCACCAAAAGCAAGCGGTGTTCCATACGTAAAAGGAAGCCGCTAAGACGAAAGACCCGATGCTTTTTATGCATCGGGTCTTTTTATGCAATCCGATTCGTTTTACTTCTAGGCTTTTTTTCATTAATATGGTAATCATAGCGAGGATTGTCGGATATATATAAGCAAAACTACAGAAGCTATACATAACAGAAGCCAGGGAGGTTCCTCATGAAAATCGCAGGTGAAAAAATCATCACAGGAAAAGGTGCGACGCTGCACCTTATTCCCACTAAAAAATATAAGACAATCAGCATTGCCGTAAAATTACAGGCGCCGCTAGAGCGGGAGACTATTACAGCAAGAGCGCTGCTTCCATATGTGCTGCAGCAGGGTACAGCCAATTTATCGGATGCTCGTGCTTTACGTCTAAAACTTGATGACTTATATGGTGCTATATTGTCTATCTCAGGTACGAAAAAAGGGGAGAAGCATATCATCACGCTTCGTCTAGATGTTGCCAATGAAAATTATTTGAGCGACCGTACTCCTTTATTTGAAAAAGCAGTTGATCTGCTGCGCGAGATCCTATTTGAGCCAAAAGCTGAAAACAACGCTTTTACAGAGTCAATCGTTACACGCGAAATACAAACGCTAAAACAAAAAATGGTTGCGTTGAAGGATGATAAGATGAGCTATGCAAATATGCGGCTTATCGATGAGATGTGTAAAGATGAACCGTACAGTCTTCATGTGCACGGGTATGAAGAGGAACTGAAAGACATGGACGGCGGCAAACTGTATGGCTTTTATGAGAAAATGCTCAAGCAGGATAAAATGGACATTTACATTCTTGGAGATGTAGAGAGCGAACTAGCTGAAAAGGCGGTTCAGCCATTCCTAGAAAGAGATATTGCTCCACTTGAAGAACGTACAGCATCTGTTCATCCAGCTTCTGATGAGGTCCAGGAAGTAATTGAGACGCAAGATGTACAGCAAGCCAAGCTCCACCTTGGTTATCGGACGAATATCCGTTACGATGATTCAGATTATGCAGCATTGCAAGTGTTTAATGGCTTATTCGGCGGCTTCCCGAGTTCGAAGCTTTTCCGGAATGTCAGAGAAAAACACAGCCTTGCCTATTATGCTGCTTCACGTTTTGAGAGCCACAAAGGTTTATTATTCGTATTCTCTGGTATCGATCCAAAAGATTATCAGAAAGCAAAAGAAATTATCGACGCTCAGCTAGCTTCCATGCAAGCGGGAGAATTCGAAGGGTCCGAAGTTGAAGAAGTGAAGGATCTCATTGTGAGTCAAATATTAGAGACAATCGATAATCCAGCAGGTCATATTGAAACGTTATACCAGCAAGTGATGGGAAATAAAAACGTAACTATCGAGCAAATGCTTGATTCCATACAACAAGTAACCACGGAAGATGTACTGCAAGTGGCGAAAAAAGTTCAATTGGATACAGTGTACCTGCTGACGAATAAGGAGGCCGAGAAGAATGCATAAGAAACACTATGAACAATTACAAGAATCCTTCTACGCAGAAACGCTGCCGAATGGTCTAAAGGTGTTCCTGCAGCCGAAGCCGGAGATGGCAAAAACCTATGCGATCTTTTCAACGAATTATGGATCAGTTGATCAAACCTTCGTGCCACTTGATGGCAAAGAGAAAATCACCGTACCAGAAGGCATTGCGCATTTTCTGGAGCATAAGCTTTTCGAAAAAGAAGATCGGGATGTATTCCAAGATTTCACCAAACAAGGTGCATCAGCGAATGCTTTTACTTCATTCACACAAACAGCTTATCTGTTTTCTGCGACTTCTCATATTGAAGAGAATGTAACAACCTTACTTGATTTTGTACAGGATCCATATTTCTCTGATAAATCGGTCGAAAAGGAAAAAGGCATTATCGCACAGGAAATTCGGATGTATGATGATCAGCCGGATTGGCGTTCTTTCTTTGGAACTATCCAAAGCCTATTCCAATCACACCCTGTTAGAATTGATATTGCAGGAACGGTGGATTCCATTCAGGAAATTACTAAGGAAGATTTGTACACTTGCTATAACACTTTTTACCATCCTTCGAACATGACTTTATTCGTAACAGGTAATATTGATCAAGAGAAGATGATTGAACTTATTCGGGCAAATCAAGATAGCAAAAAATTCGCCCCGCCTGCTAAAATCGAGCGCTTCTTCCCTGAAGAACCTGAAACCGTAGCTGAAAAGAAAAAACAAGTCCGAATGCCTGTCAGCGTGTCAAAATGTATGGTCGGGATTAAAGAGAACACAGATTATGCATCTCCAGAAGCGTATTTGAAACAAGAACTGCTTACAGACATGGTGCTGGATTATTATTTCTCTAAGAGCGGTGTCTATTATGAAGAACTATATAAAAACGATTTGATTGATGACAGCTTCGGCTTTGAAACAAGTCTGGAGAAAAACTTCGGTTTCTCAATCATCGGCGGCAATACGAAAGAGCCAGATCGCTTTGCCGATACAGTCAAAGGGATGCTCCAGCGAATGAAAGATCATACCGTTTCCGAGGCAGAAATGGAACGGATGAAGAAGAAAACAATCGGTCAAATGCTTAGAGCAATGAACAGCTTGGAGTTCGTCTCCAATCGTTTCATCCAGTACCATCTTGCTGGAGTGGATTTGTTTGATATTGTACCAGCTATCGAAAAACTGACTGCTGCTGATGCGAATGCTTTCCTAAAAGAATGGTTCAGCGAAGATCGTTTGGCTGTCTGCCAAATCCTGCCGCAGGAGGCCTAAGCATGGGCCGAATCATTTTCATTACGGGCGCAAGCGGAGCTATAGGCTCTGCTTGCGCCCGTCAGCTTGCCACTGAAGGGCATCAGCTGCTGCTCCATTACAATCAAAATGAACAAGCGATGGAAGCATTGTGTCGCGATATAGAGGAAAGTGTACTTGGAACAGTTAAAGCTGATTTGACGAACGAAGCGGAATTGTCGGAGCTTCTCCGCTTTCTGTCTTTCCCGATTGATCAATTTGTTTATGCTGGCGGAATGGCCCATTATGGCATGTTCCAGGATATGACGAACAAGGAGATGGATGATCTTCTTGCTGTCCATGTGAAGGCGCCATGGCGTATATGCCAGCATATTCTGCCGCCGATGGTTGCGCGCAGGAAGGGAGAAATCGTCATTGTTTCTTCTATCTGGGGAGAAAGAGGGGCAAGCTTTGAAGTTGCATATTCCAGTGTCAAAGCTGCGCAAATAGGATTTATTAAAGGTTTGGCTAAAGAGGTCGGAACGAGCGGTGTACGAGTCAACGCTGTAACACCAGGAGCGATCGATACCGGAATGAACAGCCATTTATCTTCAGAAGAAAAGAATCAGCTTACAGAAGATATTCCGATGAACCGGTTCGGGCAAGTGAGCGAAGTGGCTAATGCTGTCAGTTATCTGCTTAACGATAATTCATCTTATGTGAATGGACATGCTCTCCAAGTAAATGGCGGCTGGTGAAATTAAGTCATTTTTTTTGTATAAGGAAACCCCTTCTGTCAAAAGCTAAGATGCAAGCTAATGAAGGAGGAATAAACCATGTCTGTTCTTGATAATTTTGATTCTTGGAAAGACTTCCTAGGTGATCGCCTGCATCAGGCGCAAGGCAAAGGGATGGAGAATGATACTGTCTCAGGCATTGCATATGAAATCGGTGATTATCTTGCGACGAAAGTCGATGCAAAGAACACAGAAGAGAAAATTCTTCGTGACCTTTGGACTGTTGCGTCTAAGGATGAGAAACAAGCTATTGCCAACATTATGGTAAAGCTTGTCCAAGACAATGGCCATACACGCTAAATAAAGCGGCCAACTTCATTCAAGCCTGCTTCTTTTTTAAGAAGCAGGTTTTCTTTATAGCCTCTCATAAGCTTGTTATGGCTTTTCTAATCTATCGTTTTCCTTTATAGTAAGGATAGGTTTTAGTTATATAAGACGCTATTTTCCTGTAAAGGAGCTTTTCTATGGAAACATTGGAATGGTACTTAGAATATGAAATTCAGCACAACCGGCCCGGATTGTTAGGGGACATTTCTTCTTTGCTCGGTATGTTGTCCATCAACATCAAGACGATCAATGGAGTGGAAAACCAACGGCGCGGCATGCTGCTTTCAGCAGAAAAGGAATTGCAGATCATTCGCCTCCATTCCATTCTGCGGACGATGGAACATGTGCATATCACAAAGTCCAGGGAGCCGAAACTTAGAGATCGGCTTGCTGTTAGGCATGGCAGGTATATACATAGGGATGTGGATGATAAGAAGACATTCCGTTTCGTCCGGAGTGAAATCGGACTTCTGGTCGATTTCATGGCAGAATTGTTTAAACAGGAAGGCTCTAAGGTAATAGGAATACGTGGGATGCCTCGTGTCGGAAAAACAGAATCGATCGTCGCTGCCAGTGTCAGCGCTAATAAACGCTGGCTATTCGTCTCCAGCACCCTTCTGAAGCAAACTGCAAGGAATCAGCTGCTGCAGGATGAATACAATGAGGACAACCTCTTTATCATCGACGGTATTGTTTCGACCAGCCGCGCGAGTGAGCGTCATTGGGAGCTTGTACGCGAAGTGATGCGGCTCCCTGTAGCAAAGGTAATCGAACATCCAGATATATTTGTCCGAGATACGGAGTTTACATTGGATCATTTCGATTATATTATTGAACTTCGGAATCATGATGATGAGAAAATCATCTATGAGCCGGAATTCAGACAGATTTAAGCAATTTTAAAGATGGATGGTGGTATTAATGGACATTGGTGCAAAGCTCCGGGAGGCAAGAGAGTCCAAAGGAATGACTTTGGAGGACGTACAACAGCGCACCAAAATTCAGAAGCGTTATTTGAAAGCAATTGAGGAGAACAACCACAGCGTTATGCCTGGGGAATTCTACACACGTGCTTTCATCAAAGAATATGCGCAGACAGTAGGACTTAATCCAGATGAAGTGCTCGAACCGAAAGAACAGCAGCAGCAGGAAACACCGGCAGCTGTCCCGGTTCAAGAAGAGAGTGAGGCACCTTCCCGTCAAGAACGCAGTCGCGTTCGGGAAAATGACAGACCTCCTCGCAAGGAACGCAAAGGCATCCCTTATTTACCTTCCATTATCATTGGACTGATTGTATTGGCTGCCATTATTGTAGTTGTCCTCATTTATGCAGGTGGATCTAATAATAACGATGATAACAATTCCGCCAATCAGCAGCAAAATGAAGATCAAGTAACCTCACCGGAAAGTGAACAGGAATCCGGAACTGATACTGCTGATGAGTCTGCTGATTCTGAGGAGCAAGCGAATGACGCTGCTGAGGAAGAAGAGCAAGCACAGCAGGAAGAGGAGCAAACAGAACCTAAACTTTCTGTGGACGAAGAAGGCACTGCCAGCAATCCGGTTACAACATATACGCTGGAGAACGCCGGTGATGAAGTAACATTGAAACTTTCTGCAGAAGATGGAGATGCGTGGCTCCAGGTCGGTGACGGTAATAATGCTGGTAATGTTTATACAGGCACAATTGCTGCCGGCAGTGAAGCTGTTGAACAAGATGTAAGTGACTTGGAGACAGTTTCCATTAAAACAGGCTTTGCAAGAGCAACAAAACTGGAGATTAATGGTCAGGAACTGGCATTCCCGATTGATAATGATGTTCAGACCATTATGGTAAATATTAAGAAATAATGATAAAAGTTAAACCCTTTACGTCTATGGAAAGGGTTTAACTTATGTTTATCTGTACATACATAGGAGGCAGACATGAATATACCTAATAAAATTACTTTATCACGAATTTTCCTGATTCCGATCTTCATCATCTTGCTAGCAGTTCCATTTGATTGGGGAACTATCGATATCGGTGACACTGCACTCCCAGTAAACCATTTGGCTGGGGCGATTTTATTCATCATTGCATCATGTACCGACTGGGTGGATGGTTACTATGCCCGTAAATATAATCTTGTAACGAACCTTGGTAAATTTCTTGATCCACTAGCTGATAAGCTACTTGTTTCAGCTGCGCTTATTTTACTGGTACAATTAGATTTAGCGCCGGCTTGGATTACGATCATCATTATCAGCCGTGAATTTGCTGTTACCGGATTGCGTCTTGTTGCAGCAGGTGCAGGTACGGTGATGGCTGCAGGCAAAATGGGCAAGCAGAAAACGGCAGTTCAGATTGTCGCTATCAGCGCATTGCTATTGCACAATTGGCCATTTTCTTATCTTGGTTTCCCGTTCGCAACGATTTGCCTGTATTTCGCACTGATTCTGACAATCGTTTCCGGAGTCGACTACTTTGTAAGAAACTGGAGTGTCATGAAGGAGTCGAAACAAAATGAAGCAAATCAATGCAGAAGTGATAGCTGTAGGAACGGAAATTCTAATCGGTCAAATTAACAATACGAACGCACAATATATCTCCAAGCAGCTTGCTGATCACGGAATCAACGTATTCTATCATCATGTAGTAGGCGATAATCTTGCTCGTGTGCAATCGTCCTTCGCGAAAGCGCAGCGCGATGCAGATCTTGTACTTGTAACCGGCGGCCTCGGCCCGACTGAGGATGACCTTACAAGAGAAGCCTTTCAGCTCATTTCCGGCCTTGAAATGCATGAAGACAAGGTTTCCATGGACCGGATCAAAGAGTTCTTCGTAAAACGAGGTCGCACGATGTCTCCGAACAACCATAAGCAAGCCCGTGTGTTTGACGGCGCAAAAGTGCTGGAAAATACAGTAGGTATGGCACCAGGTATGCTTGTAGAACATGATGGTGTGGTGTGGGCGTTTATGCCGGGTGTCCCTCGTGAAATGAAGCAGATTATGTCAGATCATGTTCTGCCTCATGTGCGGGAGAAATATCAGCTTCAATCTGTTTTGCAGTCCCGCCTGCTTCATTTCATTGGAATTGGGGAATCACAGCTGGAAACGGACTTGCTTGATTTGATTCAGGTACAGGAAAATCCAACAATCGCAACATATGCCTCAGAAGGGGAAGTTGCTGTAAGGCTTACTGCTCGTGCAGAAACGAAGGAAGAAGCAGATCGTTTGATTGATGTTGTTGAAAAAGACGTGATGGAACGCGTCGGTCAATACTTTTATGGCTATGATGAAACATCTGTTCAGCAGCAAGTGTTTGAACTGCTGAAGCAACGACAGTTTACATTGGCCAGTGCAGAAAGCCTGACAGGCGGACTGTTCGCTGATGCTCTCGTTTCTTTGAGCGGCGCTTCCGAGGTCTTTCTTGGCAGTTTCGTCACGTATGCTCCTAGTATGAAACAGCACGTGCTTGGTGTGAAGGAAGAAACGATTAAGACCTATGGCACGGTAAGTGAGCAATGTGCAATTGAGATGGCCGAGAATGCGGTACGCGTATCTGGTGCCGATATCGGGATCAGTTTCACCGGAGTTGCCGGCCCGGATAGTTCTGAAGGCAAAGAGCCTGGAACTGTCTTTATCAGCCTTCATGAAAAAGGCAAACAGACACGCACTACCGAGCTGTCTATACGAAGCTCGCGTCAAGGTGTTCGGGCGCAGGCTGTTAAAAAAGGCTTCGATATGCTGTTTCATTATTTAAAATCATGATTTAACTAAAGTTTGAAGCGAATAAATGCTCTTTTTGCCTGGATGAATTGTCTTTATTGGTATGTTCGGGAGAAATAAAAAAAGGGAACATTTATTCGCTTTTTGCTTGTTATATCTCAAAAAACAAGTTAAAATAGAAATAGATAATCCAAAGGAGGAAATACATTTGAGTGAACGTAAACAAGCCCTTGATATGGCTTTGAGACAAATAGAGAAACAATTCGGTAAAGGTTCTATTATGAAACTAGGTGAAAGAGCAGAACAGAAGGTTTCTACTGTATCCAGCGGCTCTCTTGCACTTGATATTGCGTTAGGAGTAGGTGGATATCCTAAAGGCCGTGTTATCGAGATTTATGGCCCGGAATCCTCTGGTAAAACAACGGTTGCCTTGCACGCAATTGCAGAAGCACAGCGTAACGGCGGACAAGCAGCTTTTATTGATGCAGAGCACGCACTTGATCCTGTTTATGCACAGAAGCTAGGCGTCAATATCGATGAACTTTTACTTTCTCAGCCAGATACAGGAGAACAAGCATTGGAAATCGCCGAAGCGCTTGTACGAAGCGGAGCGGTTGACATCGTTGTTGTCGATTCGGTAGCTGCCCTTGTACCAAAAGCAGAGATCGAAGGGGAAATGGGAGATGCTCACGTTGGTTTGCAGGCTCGTCTAATGTCTCAGGCACTTCGTAAATTGTCTGGAGCAATCAACAAGTCCAAAACGACTGCTATCTTCATCAACCAGATCCGTGAGAAAGTCGGCGTTATGTTCGGTAACCCGGAAACAACACCTGGTGGACGCGCACTTAAGTTCTATTCTTCTGTACGTTTGGAAGTACGTCGTGCAGAGACACTTAAACAAGGTAATGACATGGTCGGTAACAAAACGAGAATCAAAGTAGTAAAAAACAAAGTAGCTCCACCTTTCAAACAAGCGGAAGTTGATATTATGTACGGAGAAGGGATCTCCAGGGAAGGGGAACTCATCGATATCGCCAGCGACTTGGATATCGTTCAGAAGAGCGGAGCTTGGTACTCTTATAATGAGGAGCGTCTTGGTCAAGGACGTGAAAATGCGAAGCAGTTCCTGAAAGAAAATCCGGAAATTGCTACAACAATTCAAATGACTGTACGTGACCACTATAACCTCGATGCAGATAAAAAGCTGCCAGAAGATGCGCAGTCAGAAGAACAAGAAACACTTGATATGTAAGATAAGAGTCTGAACAAAAGATGTTTAGCTCATTTATAAACCGAACTTTGGGCGAATCTTAGATTCTGCCTAAAAGTTCGGTTTATTTTACAATAAGTATTTTATTCAATAGATAAACTCAGGCGAGATACGAAGACTACCGTGGGATTAAGGCCCGGGTAAGACTCCGGAGTTTAGCACAAGGAGGCTCACCTGCTGCCGCAGGGAAGCAGAGTATTCTACCGGAGCGGCTCCTTTCACCTTTTTAAGAAAGCAAAATCATCTTTTGTCCCAGCCATCATTTTTAAATAGGTTAATCTGCTAGTACTTTCCATGTTTTCTTGACAACATGCGAACACAGGATTAAAATTGATTTGTATAATTTTATTTTTTATTATACTTCTCAAAAGGTTACCATAGTTTTTTTATGAAAAACATTGTGCATGCCGACAGACATGTTTGTACAATTTTATAGCAGGGGAGGTGAAATCATGGAACTATTTTACCTAATCATCTCCATTTTGCTTGCTCTGATCGTCGGTGGTGTTGTTGGTTATCTTGTTCGCAAATCTATTGCTGAGAAAAAAATCTCCAGTGCGGAGGAATTAGCGAAGCAAATAGTAGAAGAAGGCCATCGCAATGCGGAAACGTCTAAGAAGGAAGCACTTCTCGAAGCGAAGGATGAGAACTTCCAGCTGCGTCAGCAGACGGAGCAGGAATTACGTGAGCGTCGTCTGGAACTGCAGAAACAGGAAAACCGTCTGATGCAGAAAGAAGAGAATCTGGACCGTAAAAGCGATACGCTTGATAAGCGTGAAATTACGTTAGAGAAAAAGGAACAATTATTAGCTGAAAAACAACAACAAATTGAAGAATTAGAAAGCAAAGTGGAAGTCTTGGTGAAAGAACAGCAGCTCGAACTGGAGCGAATTTCCGGCTATACGTCTGATGAAGCACGTCAAATCGTGCTGGACAAAGTCGAGAAGGAAGTTGCCTTCGATGCAGCTGTCATGATCAAAGATGCGGAACATCGTGCCAAAGATGAGGCCGATAAGAAAGCGAAGAGCATTCTTTCCCTTGCACTTCAGCGCTGCGCAGCCGATCACGTTGCGGAAACGACTGTATCAGTCGTGAATTTGCCGAATGACGAGATGAAAGGACGCATTATCGGACGGGAAGGCCGTAACATTCGTACGTTAGAAACGCTTACGGGAATTGATCTGATCATTGATGATACACCTGAAGCGGTCATCCTATCCGGTTTTGATCCTGTTCGTCGCGAAATCGCTCGAATCGCACTTGAGAAACTTGTCCAGGATGGACGTATCCACCCAGCTCGTATCGAGGAAATGGTGGAGAAATCCAGACGCGAAGTGGATGAGTATATTCGCGAGATAGGTGAGGAGACGACTTTCGAAGTAGGCGTACACGGCTTGCATCCGGATCTTGTGAAGATACTGGGAAGATTGAAGTATCGCACAAGTTACGGGCAGAACGTATTGAAGCACTCGACAGAAGTCGCTTACCTAGCTGGTTTGCTAGCTGCTGAGCTTGGCGAGGACGTTACCTTGGCAAGACGTGCAGGTCTCCTGCATGATATCGGTAAAGCAATCGATCACGAAGTCGAAGGCAGCCACGTTGAAATCGGGAAAGAACTCGCAATGAAATACAAAGAGCATCCGGTCGTTATTAACAGCATCGCGTCCCACCACGGGGATGAGGAAGCAACATCTATTATTGCAGTGCTTGTCGCTGCAGCAGATGCTCTTTCCGCAGCCCGTCCGGGTGCGAGAAGTGAGACACTGGAAAACTACATCAAGCGTCTGGAGAAACTGGAGGAGATTTCAGAATCCTTCCAAGGCGTGGAGAAATCCTTCGCAATTCAAGCTGGACGTGAGATCCGTATCATGGTTAAACCGGATGAAATAAACGACTTGGAATCCATTAAGGTCGCACGAGATATCCGGAAACGCATTGAAAGCGAGTTGGATTATCCGGGACATATTAAAGTCACGGTCATCCGAGAAACGCGCGCAGTTGAATATGCAAAATAAGAAAGCGGCCCTGTGCCGCTTTTTTTAATGTTAAACTATACCTACTACAAGTTGAGATGCAGAAAGGGATTTGAATATGAAGTTATTATTTATCGGAGATGTTGTCGGCGAGCCGGGACGTCAAATGGTACAGGAATATTTACCGCGTTTGAAACAGCGCTATCAGCCGCAACTTACAATCATTAACGGAGAGAACAGCGCTGACGGTAAAGGAATTAATGAACGTATTTACAAGCAGTTCCTCGAATGGGGTGCACAAGCAATCACGATGGGTAACCACACATGGGATAAACGGGATATCTTTGAATTCATCGATGATGCCAAATACCTTGTCCGTCCATCAAATCTTCCACCAGGTACACCTGGTAAGGGAATCATTTATGTGAAGGTAAATCAGCATGAAGTAGCGATTATCAATTTATTGGCACGAACTTTCATGATGCCGGCAGACGATCCGTTTCGGGAAGCTGATCGACTCATCGAGGAAGCGCGCAAACGGACGAATCTGATTTTCATCGATTTCCACGGTGAAGCAACTAGCGAGAAGCAAGCTTTTGGATGGTACGTTGATGGTCGTGTCAGTGCAGTCGTAGGTACTCACACGCATACGCAGACAGCTGACGAAAGGGTATTACCGTCTGGAACAGCGTATATTTCTGACGCCGGTATGACCGGCCCGTATGAAGCGATTCTTGGAATGGAGCGGGAAGCAGTCATTAAAAGATTCCTTACCGGTCTTCCAGTACGTTTTGAAGTACCAAAAAAGGGTAAATCACAATTAAATGGAGTAGTAATCGATCTGGATCCACAAACGGGGAAGGCTTCTTCCATCAAACGCATCCTGATCAATGATGACCACCCGTATATGGATTGATCCTTGCTGCTCACCAACTAGGACTTTTGTTTACAGATATGAACCAGGACAGGTTGTATCACTTTTTTCAGACATCGCCCGAAATGGGCATATCTACTATCTTGCAGAAATATAGTAAAAAGGAAAGTAGTCCAGTAAACGAAGGAGGTACCAGTGGTGGATATACTAAAAGTTTCAGCGAAATCCAATCCAAACTCAGTAGCAGGCGCACTCGCGAACGTATTAAGGGAACGTGGCTCAGCGGAGATACAGGCAATCGGGGCAGGAGCACTCAATCAATCAGTGAAAGCTGTCGCCATCGCGCGAGGCTTTGTTGCACCAAGTGGTGTAGATCTAATTTGTATTCCGGCATTTACGGATATAATGATCGACAACGAAGAACGGACTGCCATTAAATTAATTATTGAACCAAGATAAGTCCCGCCAATGGCGGGGCTTTTTCATTTCCAATACTTGGACGCTATCTCAGTCACTGGTATAATGTAGAAAATAGTGAGCAATGAATGGGGGAGCAGGAACAAGTGAATGAGGAACAGCGTAAATCCGTGACTTTGATAGCTGCAGAACAGACGAGACAAGTTGAGAAGCCGCTTCATGAGAAAACCACAGCTGATTTCGCAAAATATTTTCAGACGACGTACCAGCCGCCTAATTTGAAGCAGGCAAAGAAACGACGCAGGGAAGATGTTCAGTTCCATTATGATTTCACTATTCCAGCAGAGATGCAGGAAGCTGGACTTGGCAAGAAGTTCCTCATCCGTACATACGGCTGCCAAATGAATGAACATGATACAGAAGTGATGGCTGGTCTATTTATCGAGATGGGATATACTCCGACAACGGAGACAAACGAGGCTGATGTGATTCTCCTCAATACTTGTGCCATTCGGGAGAATGCTGAGAATAAAGTTTTCGGAGAGATTGGTCATTTGAAACCATTAAAGCTTGAGAAGCCTGAATTAATAATCGGGGTGTGCGGCTGCATGTCCCAGGAGGAAGCAGTAGTAAACCGAATTTTGAAGAAACATCATCATATAGATTTGATTTTCGGGACACACAATATCCACCGGCTTCCGCAGCTCTTAAAAGAAGCTACTTTCAATAAGGAAATGGTTCTGGAGGTGTGGTCCAAAGAAGGCGATGTCATCGAGAATCTCCCAAAAGCACGTAAAGGTAAGATAAAGGCATGGGTCAATATTATGTATGGCTGTGATAAGTTCTGCACTTATTGTATCGTTCCATACACGCGTGGTAAGGAGCGGAGCCGGCGTCCGGAGGATATCATCCAGGAAGTGCGCCAGCTAGCGGCTCAGGGGTATCAGGAGATTACACTACTGGGACAGAATGTGAATGCATATGGTAAGGATTTGCCTGATTTGGATTTCGGGCTTGGGGACTTGATGAACGAAATCAGCCGGATTGCTATACCACGTGTGCGTTTCACGACTTCCCATCCAAGGGACTTTGATGATAAACTAATAGAGGTACTAGCTCAAGGCGGCAATCTCCTCGATCATATCCATCTACCTGTTCAATCCGGCAGTAGTGACATACTCCGGGTTATGGCTCGGAGGTATACGAGAGAAGAATATCTGACTCTGGTAAATAAGATCAGACGTTCTATCCCGAATGCGACGCTTACGACAGATATCATAGTTGGTTTTCCGAATGAGACCGAAGAGCAGTTTCAGGAGACATTAACTCTTGTAAAGGAAGTTGGGTTCGAGGCAGCGTATACGTATATTTATTCTCCTCGTGAAGGAACACCTTCAGCTAATTGGGAAGATAATATCCCTATGGAAGTGAAAAGGGAGCGCCTGCAGCGGTTGAATAGAATGATAGATGAACACGCAGCCAGATCCATGCGCGCTTATGAAGGCAAAATCGTGCATGTGCTAGTTGAAGGGGAAAGCAAACGGAACCCGGACGTTTTGGCGGGTTATACCGAGAAGAACAAGCTAGTCAATTTCCGAGGGCCAAAGTCAGTAATCGGAAAAATCATTCCAGTCAGGATTACGAAGGCAAAGACATGGTCACTCGATGGTGAATTAGCAGAAACAATAGCGGAGGTACAAATCTAATGAGTTATTCCACCGAAGATATTCTCAAGCAAGCGGAAGCTTTGGCTGATGACATGGGCAATCTGGATGAGATTGAACACTTTCACCAATTGGAAGCGAAGCTTAATGAGAACAAGAAGGTGCAAACATATATCAATCAGATTAAAATGAAGCAGAAGCAGGCTGTCAATCTTCAGGCTTATGGTAAGCGGGAAGCACAGCAGCAGATGGAAAAGGAAATCGATGAGATACAGGAAAAAATCGATGGCATCCCTGTCGTCCAGGAATTCAAGGAATCCCAGGTTGTCACGAACCATATTCTACAGAGTATTACCCAAAACATCCAGCATACGGTTTTCAAGGATGATGAAGCGGACAAATAAGTCCGTTTCTTTTTTTTGGGCTTTTATTTTTTTTACGTTCATCAGTCGAAAAGTTTTCAATAACCTTCTTTTAGGCACATGCATAGAATGAAGGAGCGTCCAGCTGTGGTAGGAGATTGTATTTTTTCTGACACCATAGGTGAACACCCTGCATAACATGACTATGTAAAAAGAGGAGGTTTTTGCAAGATGGGTTTTCTAGAGCAGAATTACCGTGAGATCATCACGAAAGCGGTCATTGGCCGCGGACGTAAATTTAGCAAGAATATCGATCATATCCGTCCGGAACACAAACCATCAAGCATCCTTGGCTGCTGGATCATCAACCACCGCTATCACGCGAAAAAGAAAGGTGATAAAGGGGTGGAAGTAGTCGGCACTTATGATATCAACGTATGGTATTCGTATAATGATAATACGAAAACACATGTTGTTTCAGAAAGTGTAGAGTATAAGGAATTGATAAAATTGAGCATCAAAGACGAGAACTGCGTTGATGACGATTTCGAGGTTTACGCAAAAGCAATTCAGCAGCCAAACTGTCTGGAATGCAAGATCGTACAGCACGGACAGAAGATTTTCGTCGAAGTGGAGAAGGAATTCCTTGTTGAAGTTATCGGAGAAACGAAGCTTTGTGTGAAAGTAGATCCTGATGGCTGTGTAGTGGAAGATGTGGAAGAAGATTGGGATTATGAGCTGACTGAAGATGATTTTAAAGATGTAGATCCTGACTTTTTGGATAAAAAGGATGACGATGAAGACTGAACGAGAGCTGATGCTCTCGTTTTTTGTATTATTCAGAATGACACTGTAGAAGAAACAGATAAAATACCTGTGTTATAATAGTACTAATTGCAATGAAACAGGGGAGTAGGAAAATGGCAGGTTACACACCAATGATGCAGCAATATTTAAGAATAAAAGCCGACTATAAGGATGCATTCCTTTTCTTCCGGCTTGGGGATTTTTATGAGATGTTCTTTGATGATGCGCTGAAAGCGACAAAGGAGTTAGAAATCACTTTAACAAGCAAGAATGCTGGTGTTGAGGAAAAAGTGCCGATGTGCGGTGTTCCTTATCATTCAGCTGATAATTATATAAGAACGCTAGTATCGCGAGGCTACAAAGTGGCCATCTGTGAACAAGTGGAGGATCCGAAGACAGCCAAAGGGGTTGTAAAACGGGAAGTAGTCCAGCTGATAACACCAGGGACCGTTATGGAAAACGGTATGCTGGATGAAAAGGAGAATAATTACCTGGCAGCTGTACATGAAAACAATGATCGTACATATAGTCTTGTTTATCATGACCTTTCAACGGGAGAAAATCGGGCTGCCTTGCTTGAAGGTGGATTGGATAGTCTTTTAAGTGAGCTATACAATCAGCCGGTGCGGGAAATCGTCATTAGCGAAGAGCTGGATCAGCAGTTGCAGGAGGCTTTACAGGTGCGCCTTGGTGTCACATTATCCTACCAAGATAGCAGCAGCACGAGCGCGTCACTGGAAATACTTACAGGTGATGTGGCAGATGCAAGATTGCTAGATTGCTTCAGCATGCTGTTAAACTATGTGGAAAGAACTCAAAAGCGGGGTTTGGATCACTTGAAGCCGCTTCAAGTGATGGAGCTTAAACACTTCATGACGCTGGATATGTATTCAAAGCGTAATTTAGAGCTGACAGAGACGATTTTGAAGAAGGGCAAGCACGGGAGTCTTCTATGGGTACTGGATGACACAGTTACAGCAATGGGAGCTCGGATGCTGAAGAAATGGCTGGAGCGTCCACTTCTTCAGAAAGAAGCGATCACAAAACGCCAGGATTTAGTTCAAGCTTTTCTTGATCACTTCTTCGAACGTGATACAATCCGTCAGCATTTACAATCTGTTTATGATATAGAAAGACTTTCAGGCCGAGTCGCCTTCGGAAATGTTAACGCCAGAGATCTTCTGCAGCTCAAACGTACATTGGAGAAACTGCCTGAATTGAAGCAGGTTTTGTCTGATTTTGCGGAAGAAGAAGTGCAGCGAATGGGCAAAGCACTTAATCCACTCCCAGAGTTGAGCGAATATCTTGAGAAAAGTTTGCATGAAGATGCGCCAATCGGTGTCAGGGAAGGCGGTATCTTGAAGGACGGTTTCCACGAACAGCTTGATACGTACAGAGATGCTTCAAGAAACGGAAAACAATGGATTGCGGCACTGGAGAAGCGAGAGCGTGAGGAGACTGGCATCAAATCACTTAAAGTCGGCTATAACAAAGTGTTTGGCTATTATATCGAAGTAACACGCGCTAATCTGCAGCTGCTTCCTGAAGGGAAATACGAGCGTAAACAAACACTCAGCAATGCAGAACGCTTTATCACGCCGGAACTGAAGGAAAAAGAAGCACTCATCTTAGAAGCGCAGGAAAAGAGCGTGGAACTTGAGTATAACTTGTTCATGGAAATTCGGGATCATGTCAAAACGTACATCCCTGCTCTTCAGCTGCTTGCAGATCAAATCAGCCAACTGGATGTGCTGCAAAGCTTCGCAGAAGTGAGTGAAAAGCAGCGATATGCTCGTCCGACATTCAATCTAAATCGGTCCGTGGCCATTACAGAAGGGCGTCATCCTGTTATTGAAAAAGTGATGAAAACAGGGCAGTTTGTACCAAATGATGTGCAGATGGGAAATGCATCTGATATCCTGCTGATCACCGGTCCGAACATGAGCGGTAAAAGTACGTATATGCGCCAAGTGGCTTTAACAAGCATCATGGCGCAAATTGGATGTTTCGTCCCGTGTGAAGCTGCTGATCTGCCGTTGTTTGATCAAATATTTACTCGTATTGGTGCGGCGGACGATCTTGTTTCCGGTCAGAGTACCTTTATGGTTGAAATGCTGGAGTCGAGACATGCATTGGAGCATGCCACCGACAGAAGTCTTATCCTGCTGGATGAGATCGGCAGAGGAACTAGCACATATGATGGAATGGCACTGGCACAAGCCATTATTGAATATGTTCATAACAATATCCATGCCAAGACGTTATTCTCTACCCATTATCATGAGCTTACGAGTCTTGATGAGAACTTGGACAAACTCCGGAATGTCCACGTCAGAGCAGAAGAACATGATGGCAATGTTGTCTTCCTTCACCAAATACGTGAAGGAGCTGCAGATGAAAGCTACGGCATTCACGTTGCAAAATTGGCTAAGCTGCCAGAGAGTCTTATTGAGCGTGCTTCCCATATTCTCCAAGAGCTAGAAGGACAGGGAGAAAAACCGGCTATATCCAAACCAACAACGCAAGAGCAGGATGACATCCAGCTATCGTTCTTCTCAGAGCCTGAACCAGAGAAGAAAAAAGCGAAACAAAACGATAAGGCTGATAAAGTGATAGCGGAGCTTGCATCCATTAACTTGATGGAGCAAACACCGCTTGAAGCAATGAATCTATTATATAAATTACAGCAAATGGCAACAAAAAAGTAAGGAGGTTCCCATATGGCGATTCAATTGATGTCGGATGATTTAGCGAATAAGATTGCAGCAGGTGAAGTGGTCGAGCGGCCGGCTTCGGTCGTCAAGGAACTGGTAGAAAACAGTATTGATGCCGGAAGTACGGTTATTAAGGTGGCGGTTCAGGAAGCAGGGCTGACCGAAATCAAAATTGTCGACAATGGTGATGGTATGGAACCGGATGATGTGGAACGGGCCTTTTTCCGCCATGCTACAAGCAAAATCCGAAATGAACATGATTTATTCCATGTCCGCACACTCGGGTTTAGAGGGGAAGCATTAGCCAGTATTGCAGCGGTTAGCCAGCTGGAAATCAAGACAAGCACAGGCGAAAATGCTGGTGTGAAGCTTGTGATGGAAGGCGGTTCAATCAAAGAAAGAGGCAAATGTGATGCTCGTAAAGGAACCGAGATGACGGTACGGCATTTGTTCTTTAATACGCCAGCCCGGCTTAAGTATATGAAAACAATTCATACCGAGCTTGGTCACGTTTCAGAAGTGATTAACCGGCTTTCACTTGCTCACCCGGAAATACGGTTTGAACTCACTCATAACGATAAACCGATGTTCCAGTCCTCTGGCCGAGGAGATATGCTTCAGATTGCTGCTCAGATTTACGGTAATTCGGTAGCTAAGAAAATGGTCAAAGCATCACACGAAACATTGGATTACAAGCTGGAAGTATTTGCGGCCAAACCAGAAATAAATCGTGCGTCCCGCCAGTATGTATCGTTCATCGTTAATGGCAGATACATTCGTAATCCTGTCTTGGCAAAAGCGGTTATGCAGGCGTACCATACGCTGCTGCCTATCGGGAGATTTCCGCTTGCCGTCATAACTATCGAGATGGATCCAGTCTTAGTGGACGTGAATGTGCATCCAGCTAAGCTGGAAGTTCGTTTCAGTAAAGAAAAGGAATTATTTGATGCTGTTGAGCAGCTTGTCTCAAAAGCACTTCGACAGCAGCGGCTGATTCCAGAAGCTGTCGCACCTAAACAGAAGAAAATACAAGAAAAAAGTGAACAGCAAAGCTTCACTTTCTTTGAAAGTAAACCAGCAAAGGAACCGGAAGCAGAACCAGAACAGGAGCAATGGTTCTTTGACAAAGTGAAAGAAACAGTTCCTCCGATGATTGAAGAGCGGCAGCGGCAGCCGGAACCTGAGATATTCACTGAATCATCTCCTGATATAGTGCAAGAACCCGAGTATGTAGCGATTGAGAAAGAAACGGAGCCGGAGTATGCGGTGCCTGCGATGTATCCAATTGGTCAGCATCATGGAACTTATATACTTGCTGAAAATGAAGAAGGCCTTTTTCTCATCGATCAGCATGCTGCTCAGGAACGGATTAAATATGAGTATTACCGGGAAAAAATCGGAGAAGTGGAAAAAGAGCTCCAAGAGCTGCTCATTCCGCTTACGTTTGATTTCACTCAGCAAGAGTCATTGATTGTCGAACAGCATAAGACTGAGCTAGAGGCAGTCGGATTGTTTTTCGAATCGTTTGGCGGTCACACGTACATTGTACGATCCCATCCGCAATGGTTCCCGAAAGGCTTTGAAGAGGAAATCATACGAGAAATCGTCGAACAAGTGATGCAAGAAAGTAAAGTGGACATTCGAAAATTACGAGAAGAAGCAGCTATTATGATGTCCTGCAAGCGATCTATTAAAGCGAATCATCATCTAAATTATGATGATATGTTTCATCTTTTAGAAGAACTCCGCACATCACAGGATCCGTTCACTTGTCCGCATGGGCGGCCGATTATTATCCGTTTTACTTCCTATGAACTGGAGAAACTCTTCAAACGAGTACAATAGGCGCAGGCAACTGCGCCTTTTTTGCTTGTCTAGGTATTCACCGCTCCATCAGTATGGCAGCCTGCTTATACTATCCTGTAACCTAAAAAATGACAGGAAGGAGTATTCGTATGGCATTATTCATCAAACCGACAACAGGCAGGCTGACAAGCGGCTTTCGAGGAGCAAGATCGGATCATAATGGTGTCGACTGGGCCCAATCTGGTACAGTGCGTATTGTCGCAGCAGCGGCAGGTACTGTTAGCAGGTCATATGTATCTACATCATATGGAGAAGTTGTCTTTATTGTGCACCAGCTAAATGGTCAGACGTATGAAACGGTATATGCTCATATGCGTTCCGGATCCCGGCAAGTTCGTGTAGGTGATACTGTCAGACAAGGTCAATTCATCGGCTATATGGGTAACACAGGTGATTCCACTGGTCAGCATCTGCATTTTGAATTGCACAGAGGCAGATGGAATGTTGAAAAATCCAATGCGGTCAATCCGCTCAATTATATTGGTTCTACAGCAAGCAGTGCGCAGCAGACTACGAGTGTCAGATATCCAGGAAGCTATATCCGGTCAGGATCCCGAGGAGAAAATGTGCGCCGTATCCAACGGGCGCTAGGCGTAACAGCAGATGGAATTTTCGGACCGAATACAAGGCAGGCAGTCATCAATTTCCAGCGAAATAATGGACTTGGTGTGGATGGTATTGTTGGCCAGGCTACTTGGAATAGATTGTTCTGATTTTGGGCATGCTGACAGCCAGAGGAGGCGTTAGTCATGCAAAATCAACATCTTGTAGACTTTCTTAACCAGCAGATAGCCAATGTGAGTGTGCTGCACGTAAAACTACAGCGTTATCATTGGTATGCAAAAGGTCCATATGGCTATGTGATTGAACAATATACCGAGGATTTGCACGAGCAGCTGGATGATATAAAGAAATGTTTAGGTAAGCGAGTACTTGCCATCGGTGGCAGACCAATTGCTGTCATGAGTAAATTTCTGCAGGAAGCCACTATAAAAGAAGCCGAGGCCGATGATGAAGATTATGAGGTAGTCAAGACAATGCGCCATGATTATAGTCAGCTGGCACAAGAGATCAAGATAACAGGCATACCGCTTGCGAAAAGGCAGGAAGATGATGCGACCGCAGGATTGCTTGTTGATATACTTGGCAAGCTGGAATACGAGGCAATCCGCTTGTCGAAATATCTTATTGACGCCGATCGATAAGCTGTGCGTAACGCGCACGGCTTTTCGTTTATCTTTCTTTGCAGTGTTATGCTAAACTAATGACATGTTAAAGAAGGAGAATGACATGGACAAGCAGAAAGTAATCGTCGTTGTCGGACCTACTGGTGTCGGCAAGACACAGCTGAGTATCGATATCGCCAAGAGATATGGCGGTGAAGTGATCAGTGGCGATTCCATGCAGATATACAGAAGCATGGATATTGGAACGGCAAAAGTAACCAAAGAAGAACAGCAAGGAATTCCGCACCATTTGATTGATATCCGTGATCCGGATGAAAATTATTCAGCTGCTGATTTTCAAGCCGATGTAGAGGCTTGTGTTCAAGATATTGCAGGCCGAGGAAAACTGCCTATTATTGCAGGCGGGACCGGTTTATACATACGAGCAGCCCTTTATGCTTATGATTTTTCAGAAGCAAAACGAGATGACAGCTATCAGCAGCAGCTGGAACAGGAGGCTCAAACTCATGGTCCGCTGCATTTGCACAAACAGCTGCAGGCAGTCGATCCAGTGCAGGCAGAGCGCATTCATCCTAATAATATCCGCCGCGTCATTCGTGCGCTTGAAATATTCCATCGTACGGGGAAAAGAATGAGTGATCACGAAGAAACAGAGCCAGATGCTCGTTATGACGCAATAATGATAGGGTTGGATATGGAACGGGATCTTCTTTATGAGCAGATAAATCTGCGAGTTGATAAAATGCTAGCGGAAGGCTTGCTGGCAGAAGTCAAGCGTCTGGTCGAAAGTGGGATTCAAGATACCCAATCTATGCGGGCAATCGGGTATAAGGAGTTTATCCCTTATCTGGAAGGGAAAATGGACTGGGAAGATACGGTTGACCAGTTGAAGCAGAATAGCAGGCGATATGCCAAGCGGCAATATACCTGGTTCCGCAATAAGATGGATGTGGACTGGTATGCAATCACTCCTGCGACAAAAAATGAAAAATTTAGAATTATTTTAGAAGAACTTGCAGGAAAGCTGGAATAAAGGTAGAAATAGGAACCGTATAGAAATTAGGAGGGGAATAGATGTCTCAATCTGTTAATATTCAAGATCAATATCTTAATCAGTTACGCAAAGAACGTATGCAGGTCACTGTCTTCCTGACAAATGGCTTCCAAATCCGCGGAACGGTGAAGGCTTTTGATAATTTCACTGTATTGTTCGAAACGGAAGGTAGACAGCAATTAATCTTCAAACATGCGATTTCCACATTCTCCCCAGTGAAGAATGTATCGCTGGATTATAAAGAACAGAGCTAAATCGGAGCGAGCGCCATATGGCGCTCGTTTTGTTTTGTGGTTGTAAAGCGCACGGCTGCTGAATAAAGTAGAAAAAGACCATTGGGCATTTGTCACGGCCTACCCGTCTTGAGCGTAGACTACAGCAGTGAGGGGTGATCATGTGGAAGCTCAAGTTACGAATGCAAAAGGGAAAATCAATATCGTCCTGAAAAACAGGCAGCAGGAGACGGAACAGCTGCAAAGTGGAACTGTCAAGCGCGATATCGATCCATTCCGTCATATCGATCAGGAATTCTCCACCTTTATCGGAATGGAAAAACTCAAGAAAACAATCAAAGAAATTTATGCAAATGTCCATATCAACGGGAAACGGGAAGCAGCGGGATTAAAACAAGAAAAGCAAGTGCTGCATATGCTGTTTGAAGGCAATCCCGGTACTGGGAAAACGACGGTAGCCCGTAAGCTTGCATCCGTCTTCCACGACATGAACGTGTTAGATAAAGGTCATTTTATTGAAGCGGAAAGAGCAGATTTAGTTGGAGAATATATTGGGCATACTGCTCAGAAAACGCGGGCTCTTGTCCAGCGTGCCATGGGTGGGATCCTGTTTATAGACGAGGCTTACTCGCTGGCTCGGGGCGGAGAAAAGGACTTCGGGAAAGAAGCTATTGATACGCTTGTTAAACATATGGAAGACGCCTCTAACCGTTTCATACTTATCCTTGCCGGTTACCCCAGAGAAATGGGGCATTTTATGAGCTTGAATCCAGGATTGCGCTCGCGGTTTCCTATTCAACTCGAATTCCCTGATTATAAATCCGAACAGCTTATGGATATCGCAAAAGGAATGTTTGCTGAAAAAGAGTATCAATTGACCAAAGAAGCAGAATGGAAGCTGAAAGAGATAATCGTGCAGCAGAAAGCAAAACGAACAGCGGATTTTTCAAACGCTCGGTTTGTACGAAATATCATCGAAAAATCGATTCGGATGCAAGCGGTCCGGCTCGTGCGCTATGATCACCATCTGTCTACTGAGGAACTGATGAAAGTGACTGTTGCTGATTTGAGTCAAGAAGAATGACGTAGTGTATCAAAAGCTTAAGTGTGTGTAAAGCACGCTTGAGCTTTTTTCCATGAATACCCATTTATATATGGTGTGTATAGCTATAAATTGCTAGGGAACAATACTTAGCAAGGAGTGCAAATCATGGGAAATATACTGGAATTTCTTATCCGAACGGATGTATGGCTGGGGACTATCGTTGTATTTCTTATTCCAGTCGGATTTACAGTGCTAAGCAACAAATTGAAAGAACTTCGTAAAAAGACACATAAACGAAAAGAGCAGCACTTCATTCAAAATTTTGTATTATCGACAAAGATATCAGTAAATGTAGAACAGATAAAAGCGATTGTTGGGGACAGCTCTGATATCATTTTCCGTCAATTCAAGCTAGGAATGGATAATCGAAGCTGCAGTATTGTGCATATTGATGGATTGGTTGATCAGCATCTGTTGCAACAGTCTATTCTTCATCCACTCCTGAATGCGAAACAGGCGAAATCAGGGCTGAACTTTTTCAAAACAGAAAGCATAAAGGATTATCTGCTGCTTCACACGATTGAGGTTAGTGATGTGAAAATGATGAAAGATTCAGATAAGATTGTACGGCAGCTCCTATCTGGTTCTGTTCTTCTTCTGGTTGACGGACTAGAAGAAGTTTTTGTACTGAGTGTAAAAAAATGGATATTACGTGGTATGGAGGAGCCAATAACTGAAACTCTTGTAAGGGGTCCGAGGATGGGTTTTATTGAAAACCTCCGTGATAATACTGCCATGCTACGCAGAATGACTACTGATCCAAATTTGACCTTCGAAGACTTTGAAGTGGGGGAGAGAACGAAAAGACAGTTGAGCGTTACTTATTTGAAGGATATCGCTAACGAAAAGCTTTTAGTGGAAGTAAAAGAGCGAATTAATAATTTGGATATAGATCATGCAGCTGAAACGGGTTATATTGAACAGCTGATCGAGGATAATTATTTGTCTATTTTCCCCCAAGTACAATCAACAGAGCGACCAGATCGCGTTATGGCAGCAATTTTGGAAGGACGAGTTGCCATATTGCTCGATGGCACTCCATATGCACTCATTGTGCCAACAACGTTCTCAATGATGTTGCAGTCACCAGAGGATTATTACGAGCGCTGGATTCCAATGTCGCTGATAAGAATGCTTCGCTATGTTGCAGCTTTCCTAAGTATCTTCCTTCCATCCTTTTATATAGCATTCGTGTCGTTTCATCAAGGTTTGATACCTACAGACTTAGCACTGGCAATAGCTGGGACGAGGATTGGGGTTCCGTTTCCAACAATTATAGAGGCTCTTCTTATGGAAGTATCGATTGAATTGCTGAGGGAAGCGGGTCTCAGACTTCCGAGGCCTGTTGGACAGACAGTCGGCTTGGTTGGTGCCCTGATCATCGGGGAAGCAGCTGTTCAAGCTGGGTTAGTAAGTCCGATTATGGTCATAGTTGTAGCAGCGACAGCAATCGCTTCTTTTGTCTCACCACAGTATGGTGCAGGTATTGCACTAAGAGTACTCCGGTTTCTTGCCATGTTTTCCGCTGCTTTTCTTGGACTATACGGAATCAGTTTATTCTTTTTGGCTATTTGCGTCCATACGGTTAAACTGAGGAGTTTCGGTGTGCCGTATATAACGCCGGGCACACTTTACAGTAAAGATGACTGGAAAGACTTTTTCCTTCGCATGCCTTTGTTTACGATGAGAAAGCGGCCGGCAGAATATTTTCCAAAGGATCAAGTCAGAAGAAAGAAATACTAGGAGCTGCAGAATATGAAGATGGGGACAACTCGAATCACAACAATTCAAATGATAACATTGCTTTCCTCAACATTAATTGCTGTAGGTATCTTCACACTGCCTAGAACGCTGGCGATTGAAGTAGGAACGCCTGACTTGTGGATATGTGTTCTTATAGGCGGTATATGCGGATATCTATCATGTCTTATTATCGTGTCTTTGAGTCTTCGGTTTAACCGGCTTACTTTTTTTGAATTTAATAAGCTAATTGTAGGCAAATGGGTAGGAACAATACTTAGTGTTTGCTTTATTGGATATGCCCTTTTGATCGGTTCATTTGAAATCCGTTCCATGGGTGAACTAACCCAGTTTTATTTGCTGGAAGAGACGCCAATCAGTGTCATTCTTATCAGTATGTACTGGGTAGCAATGTATTTGTTAGTAGGCGGTATCAATCCTATTGCTCGGCTGATTGAGCTGCTCACACCTCTTTGTATATTTGTTTTTATACTGGTGTTTGCTCTTGGTTTCAAAGTTTTTGAATTCAATAACTTGCGGCCGCTGTTCGGATTAGGTGCAGCACCTGTTTTGAAAGGATTGACGCCCACATTCCTTACTTTTAGCGGATTAGAGTTTTTGCTTGTATTCATTGCCATGATGCAGAATCCTAAAGATGCTAAAAAAGTTGCCTTTTTTGGATTAGCAATACCAGTTTCCATTTATTTGTTCGCAGTCGTAATCATTACTGGAGGGCTATCAGTAGAAAGAATGAAGCATCAAAAATGGCCGACATTTGCCCTCATACAAGAGTATGAATATGAAGGTATTTTGTTTGAACGTTTTGAATCGCTATTTTTAGTCGTATGGCTGATTCAGATGTTTACAACATATGTTGTCTGTCAGTATGTGGCTGCAAAAGGGATCTCTACGCTGACGCGTATTTCATATAAAAAAGCGAATTATATACTATTAGCTGCGGTGTACATTATTTGTTTAGTACCTCGGGATTTGAATCAGTTAGAAAAAATGGGAACAATTATTGGCTGGACGAGCTTTGTCTTCTCTTTCATTGTGCCTGGGATACTTCTCTTGATTGCGCTTGTAAGGAGGCTGAAGCAGGATGGCGAGACAAAAGATGAAACGTAACATTTTTGCTTGCCTTATAGTGCTGCTTTTCCTCTCTGGCTGCTGGGACAGTTCAGATATTGAAGATATGTCTTTTGTCATTGGCTTTGGATTCGATAGCAGTGAGAATAAAGAGACTCCTATTAAGCATACGACGCAGATTGCTGTCACAAAGAAGAAGGGGGAGCAAGCATCCGCTCAACAGGGAAAGATGTATCAGGATATTACCTTGGAAGGGGATTCCCTTCACGATATTCTGCGCAGTATATCCCTCCAGTTGCCATATCCAGTTTATACGGATCATCTGGCTTCTATTGTAATCAATCAAGAAACGGCAACGAGATACGATCTTTCGATTTTGCTAGACCAAATCTTACGTGATAATGTGACGCGTCTAAGCCCAGTTGTGGTGCTAAGTAAGCAGCAAGCGAGCGCAGTATTGGATACGAATATAGAAGGGGAGATACCAAGCAGCTACATTGGCAACATCTTTGACAATGAAACATCTACAATGAAGATGCTCCCGCCAGTGCGAGTCGGCGATATTGCTGCTAATTTATCCTCGCATGTTAGTTTTATATTGCCGAATGTAATCAAGGAGAAAAATACTATATTGGTGCAAGGTGCAGGAGTGATAAGAGGGAAAGATAATAAACTCGCCGGTTTTTTGACAGATGACGATGTCCAAGGAATTAATTGGCTGACTGGAGAAGGAAAGGGTGGCCTGCTTAATTTCAAGGATGAAAAAGACAATACGATTGTATATGAAGTGCAGCATTATAAAACAAAGGTAGAGCCGCTATACAAGGATGGCAGACTGACTTTCCGTGTAAAAGTAACCTCACAGGGTTGGATATCAGAGGACTGGTCTCAGTCATCTAACAATTTATCCGAGCACTATATTCAAAAGCTCGAGCATTTGGCAGAAAAAAAGGTAGTCAAGTTAATGGAAGACACGATGAATAAGCTTCAAAAAGAATATCAATCAGACGTTATCGAATTTCACGATAGTTTCAGGATTAGTTATCCAAGGGATTATAAAAAGATGAAAAAAGGTTGGGATATGCATTTTGCAGATGCAGATGTGTCGTATGATGCGAAGATAAAGATAATCAACACAGGAGATATGGTGAAAGATTGACCATAATAACCTGTAAAAATAAGAATGAAAAAGTAAGTGAAGTTGTCAGTTATACTGAATAGCACATACATGATGCTAACTGACAACATTTCTAACAAGATGATTTTAAGCTTTCGCAAAAATGCGAAGGCTTTTTCCTTCTATGATAGGGTATAATGACATATGGAAAGGGTGACAGTATGGAACGTGTATTATTGATGGCAGTCCATCACCAGAATCAAACATTAGAGCGATTTCAATCCTCGCTTGATGAATTAGAAGCTTTAACAAAAACAGCTGGAGGCGAAGTGGCAGGAATTGTCACGCAGAAACGGGAACGCCTGCATCCTGGTACATATTTCGGATCAGGGAAACTAGAGGAACTTGCAGAGCTAGTTGAGGAAGAAGAACCGCTTCTAGTCATATCCAACGACGAGTTGTCGCCAGGACAATTGAAAAATATCAGCAACAGAGTCGGGGTTCGAGTCATAGATCGAAGTCAGCTGATTCTTGATATATTTGCAACACGTGCACATACCCGAGAAGGTAAACTGCAGGTGGAATTGGCGCAGATGCAATATTTGCTGCCTAGACTTTATGGACAGGGTACAGAAATGAGCAGGCTCGGAGCTGGTATTGGGACAAGAGGACCTGGTGAGACAAAACTTGAAACAGACAGAAGGCATATCCGCCGCAGGATCGATGAGATCAAGCAGCAGCTGAAAGCTGTCGTCTCGCACCGTTCCCGTTATCGAGAGCGCCGTAAAGCGAATCAAGCTTTTCAAGTTGCTTTGGTCGGCTATACGAATGCTGGGAAGTCGACAATCTTCAACCGAGTGACCGGAAACGACAGCCTGGAGCAAGACCAGCTGTTTGCTACACTGGATCCGATGACGCGCCGCATGCGACTTCCATCAGGTTTTCAAGCACTACTGACAGATACGGTTGGATTTATCCAAGATCTTCCGACAGCACTTATCGCAGCTTTCCGTTCAACACTTGAGGAAGTTACAGAAGCTGATTTCATCATTCATATGGTGAATAGTGCGCATCCTGATCATGAACAGCAACAGAATACTGTACTGAAACTGCTCAAAGAGCTTGGCGCTGATCAATTGCCAATTTTGACAGTATACAACAAAGCAGATTTACTAACAGAAGATTTCATTGCCAGTGCACATCCGTACGTTCAAATCTCTGCTTTTAAAGAAGAAGACCGCAGACTTGTAATGGAAAAAGTGCAGGAAATGATCCAAGAAACAAGTGAATTTTATGATACAATCGTTCCTGCCTCTGGCGGCCGTCTATTAGACAAGCTAGCACAGGAGACGATTTTAACGAAAAGGGAATACAACGAGGAAATGGATGCCTATGAAGTGAGCGGGTATGTATTGCCAAATAATCCGCTTTTCCATCAGTTGAAAGGAAAGAATGAAGCATGATATTCGAAACAGCAAGAAGAACAGAAGAAGAAACAAGCGACCAGCGCGCTGGAATAGACCGTATTGTAGAGGTAAATCAAAAACGGGTGATGGATGCATTCCGTCATCAGCGTGTAAGTGACAGTCATTTCAATCCTACTACAGGATATGGTTATGATGATTTTGGACGGGAGACACTTGAACAAGTATACGCAGAAGTGTTCGGCGGAGAGGATGCCCTGGTGCGGCCGCAGATCGTTTCTGGTACCCACGCGATAACTACTGCATTGTTCGGTGTTTTACGTCCAGGAGATCAGCTTCTTTATATAACTGGCAAACCATATGACACGCTGGAAGGTGTCATTGGAAACAGAGAAGAAGATACAGGTTCACTAAAGGATTTCGGTGTAACATACGATGCTGTTAATCTAACGGCAGATGGTGCAGTTGACTATCCTACTGTAGAAGCAAAGCTTTCCGTGAAAACGAAGGTGGTGGCAATCCAGCGTTCAAAAGGATATGCCGACCGACCTTCTTTTTCTGTTGCAGAGATTGGTGAAATGATTTCTTTCGTGAAAGAGAAGTATCCCGACGTAATCATTTTTGTTGATAACTGCTACGGAGAATTTGCTGAAACAGAGGAACCGCTGCATGTTGGTGCGGATATGATAGCCGGATCACTTATCAAGAACCCGGGTGGAGGCATTGTTCGTGCGGGAGGTTATATTGCTGGCCGTGCCGATTTAATCGAGTTGTGTGCCAACCGTTTGACTGCGCCAGGTCTCGGAAAAGAGACGGGAGCGTCACTTGGTATGCTGCAGGAGCTTTTCCAAGGATTCTTCCTTGCGCCACATGTGGTTGGAGAAGCGCTGAAAGGTGCAATCTTTACATCACGGTTTTTGGAGCTGCTTGGCTTCACGACTTCACCGAAATTCGACAGCAAGCGTGTCGATTTGATCCAATCAGTGAACTTCCACTCAGCAGATCAGATGATTGCCTTTTGTCAGGCAATCCAGCATGCGTCACCAGTAAATGCCCATGTGACACCGCATGCAGCACCGATGCCGGGTTATGAAAGTGATGTCATCATGGCAGCTGGAACTTTCATTCAAGGTGCCAGCCTGGAATTGACAGCTGACGGACCGATACGCCCGCCATATACAGCGTTTGTTCAAGGTGGTTTGACTTATGCCCATGTGAAGCTCGCTATTATTGACGCAGCTCAGAATCTATTAGAAAAAGGCTTGATATCAACTAATCAAGCATACTAAAAATTTTCATGTCAACTAAGCTAACACGTGTTGACATTTAAAATTACCTACGTTTATAATAGACGTAGAGTACATAAGGAAAGGGGATGGACGATAAATGAGTGACATAAATCGCCGATCTATGCCCTTGTTCTCTATTGGTATTGTAAAATCACTTACTGCATTAACAGCGAGACAAATCCGTTATTATGAAGACAACGGACTGATTTTCCCAGCAAGAACAGAAGGCAATCAGCGTCTTTTCTCATTCAACGATGTGGATAGACTGCTGGAAATCAAGGAATTGATCGATAAAGGAATCAACCTTGCAGGAATCAAGCAAATGCTGCCGTTCAGAGAAAAACCGACTGCAGAAATGCTTGAAACACCGATCGAACCGGAAATCTCTGATAAAGCACTAAGACAGATGCTGCGTCAGGAACTAATGGATACCGGCCGATTGGGCAAAGCTTCGTTACGTCAGGGAGAGTTATCACGATTCTTCCATTAATAGAGGAGGAGAAAGAATGGCGAAATTTACTAGAGAAGATGTAATCAAGATTATCAAGGAGGAGAACGTAAAGTTCATTCGTTTACAGTTCACCGACTTGCTTGGCACAATCAAAAACGTAGAAATCCCGCTTAGCCAGTTAGACAAAGCATTGGATAACGAAATGATGTTCGACGGATCTTCTATCGAAGGTTTCGTACGCATCGAAGAGTCTGACATGAAGCTTTATCCGGACTTGGATACATTCGTTGTATTCCCTTGGACAAGCGAAAAAGGCAAAGTGGCGCGTTTCATCTGTGATATCTACACTCCAGAAGGAGAGCCATTCGAAGGCTGCCCACGTTACAACCTGAAGCGTAACATCAAGAAAATGGAAGAGCTTGGATTCAGCGCATTCAACATTGGTACAGAGCCGGAATTCTTCTTGTTCAAACTTGATGAAAAAGGCGAGCCTACTTTGGAATTGAACGATAAAGGCGGATACTTCGACCTTGCACCAACTGACTTGGGTGAAACTACTCGTCGTGATATCGTATTGGAACTGGAAGAGATGGGCTTTGAAATTGAAGCTTCTCACCACGAAGTGGCGCCAGGCCAGCACGAAATCGATTTCAAATATGCTGATGCACTGAAACATGCTGATGATATCCAAACTTTCAAACTAGTAGTAAAAACAATCGCTAGAAAGCACGGTCTGCATGCAACATTCATGCCGAAACCACTATTCGGTGTGAACGGTTCTGGTATGCACTGTAACATGTCTCTATTCAAAGACGGCAAAAATGCATTCTACGATGAAAGTGGTGAGTTGAAGCTTTCTGAAACAGCTTACCAATTCATTGCAGGTACATTGAAGCATGCGGTTAACTTCACTGCGGTTACAAACCCGACAGTTAACTCTTACAAACGTCTTGTACCAGGATATGAAGCACCATGCTACGTTGCATGGTCCGGTAAAAACCGCAGCCCGCTTATCCGTGTACCATCTGCTCGCGGAGCAAGCACACGTGTAGAAGTGCGCAGCGTTGATCCATCTGCGAACCCGTACCTAGCAATGAGCGTATTGCTTGCTGCTGGACTTGATGGAATTAAGAACAACTTGGAAGCACCTGCTTCCATCGACCGTAACATTTACGTTATGGACAAAGCAGAAAGAGAAAAGAATGGCGTAGCAGATCTTCCAGCTACACTATACGATGCTCTTGAGCAGCTTAAATCCGACGACATCATCGTTGAATCTCTAGGTGATCACCTATTCGAACACTTCATCGAAGCGAAAGAAATCGAGTGGGATATGTTTAGAACTCAAGTTCACCCATGGGAACGCGAACAGTACATGGAAGACTTTTAATTGAGGAAACCCTTGATACCACTGGTATCAAGGGTTTTTCTTTTCTGTTATTGTTCCATTATTTTTAATCCGCCCCCAAAGAGCTCCCATTTCACCCCCCATAATTATTCTCGCATTCTATTCTTGTAGTCTTCATACTTGTCTAAAGTGTTCTGTTCCAGTTTCTTAGAGATGTGAGAGTATACATCAGATGTTATTTCCATGCTCTTGTGACCTAATCTTTCCTGAATATATTTCATACTTGCACCTGCTTCAAGTAACATTACAGGATGTGTATGTCACAGACCATGGATAGGCAGAGGGTCTATTCCTGTTCTTTTAATATCCGACTTAATGCATTGAATAAAGTACTTTTGGTTAAATGTGTATCATCAGGGCGGATACAAACCTCGAGGCGGATTATATAACAGGTGCACATGTTTATAGTTTTAGGTTTCAACCGACAATTTTTCATGTGACATACGGTAAGTTAAGGTGGAAAGGTCTTTATAAATATTGGCTCTAGATTTAAATATTGCGGTTACAAAATCTTAAGAAGCTGCGTCCGATATCCACATCAAAGAATCGATGAAAAATATAAAGAAGGTCAAACCACTTAAGGTTGACCTTCTTTAGTTTGGAAGTTATTTGATTCGGTTTTTAAAAGGTAATGTTGTAACGCCTTTTTTAGACAGTATCTCGTATAAAGCAGACGAACAAGATTCAAGATCTTTATATTTTTTAATGATACCAGTAGTGCTGTCTTCGATTTTAAATCCGCGGGTGATATTGGAAAAACTGACTACGTACTCATCAAAATGGTGTGAGATACTGAAGAGCTCATAATGTATCAGAAACTCTAACGCCTTCTTAATGTCATGGGTAAGCATAAGTTCCCCTTTCCATTAAAGTGACTTTTGGGTTTCTGATGTATAAAAAGCCATCGATAATTTAGATTTGTCTTCACCGTAACATATATATCTATAAATAGCTTTTATTACTTCCTAAATTAGAAAGCAAAGTATAGATTTCACATAAGAGTATAATAGATAATATTTAGAAGGTGTTTAATCAATTTGGTTGATTCTGCGATATACTGTATTATCAAGAGTCGACCAAGAGATACTTGGCTAGGAGAGAACAACGCATCATGTTATCCAGTATTTTATTTAATAATCGGCAGCATAAACGAGATAATACATGTGAAATGAGGCAACCTAGTTAGAAATATCCAGTATTTTGGGGTCTGGCGAGGTTGTCTTTTTGATTATTTACTGGCTCTTGGGACATCTTTTAAATGGAAGGAATTCAGAACTGCAGAAAGGAATTACTAAGTACAAATACAGAAGAGGTGATGATAAATGGAAGAAGTAATGACCTTTGCTTCGATTATCAGCCCCATTGTAATTGCTTTAGTGCAACTGTTAAAAAAGACAATCACAGTAAACAACCGGTATTTGCCATTGATTAGCTTGCTCATAGGTATTCTTGTAGGCTTTTTAGCTTGGCCGTTCACTGAATTAGATGCAGTGTTGAGGCTATGGTCAGGGGGCTTTGCTGGACTTGCAGCATCAGGATTATACTCATTGGGTAAAAAGACAATCTCACATAATAATAACGATAAGGCCGCCTAAGGGTGGTCTTTATTAAAAAGAGAGTGGATGGAATGGCAACAAGTTCCTCTCAGGATGTATTGTATATGATACAGGGAATACTGCTGCCCTATTCCGAAAAGTAATCTACAATTACTTGACTCTCCTCTGTAGGGGAGGATGAATAAGAAATCCATCGTTTAAAAGCACTTCTTTGTGAATTCTTTTTCTAAAATCACATGCTATTAGTTTTATTAAACAAATCTGTTATATTGTATCAATATAACTTAAGAATATTAACTAAATGTATATTCATCTCATCAGCGGATTCTTGGAAATCACGGCGGTACCATTCGATAATTAATCCGATAATTGCATTTGAGGAATAGGAATATAAATAGCTTTCTTCAAGATGAGCCGTATATTTATCATCAAGAAGGATCGAGCGTATTTCATCGAACAGCATATAATAATACTCTGCAGACACTTCCTTAGATAAGATAATCCTATAAAATTCTTCGTATTTTTGAACATGATGGAAGATACGTACCGTTTTTGGGTCCAGTTTTTCTTTTTCGATATACTTTGTATGACGATAAGGTTCATTATAGGATTCTCTTAAATCCATCATAATCTCCTCGAAAAATTCCTTAAAGACATCTCCAACTTCTTGATAATGAAAATAAAATGTCCCTCGATTGATATTTGCTAGCTTGCAGAGTTCCGTTACTTTTATCTGAGGTAAAGGCTTCTTTTTTAGCAGATTTGTTAATGTAAGATGTATATTCTGTTTTGTTTTTAATACGCGCAAATCATTTTTATTCAAAATAAAAGCCCCCTTTATTAAACACTTTTTTTGATTTTGTACTATATTATACAATTTGATTTTTTCTGCTGATTGAATGCGGTTACAATTATATATTATTATTTTATCGAACAATTGTACATTAACTATGGGGGATGAATGATATGAGATTAAAAGATAAAGTGGCAATCGTTACAGGAGCAGCCTCTGGGATGGGGAAAGCAATAGCAGAGCTTTACGCAAAAGAAGGAGCAAAAGTAGTTGTATCTGACTTTAATTATGAAGGCGCCAAAGCAGTTGCTAAGGCTATTGAGGAGAAGGGCGGCGCGGCAATTGCGAATCGTACTAATGTTGCTGAGTCAGCGGACTTAGAACAATTATTCGCAGAAACAAAAGGAGCGTTTGGTAAGTTAGATATTTTGGTTAATAATGCTGGTATCATGGATGGAATGGAGCCGGTGGGGGATATCACGGATGAGAAATGGGATCGCGTATTTGCTGTTAACACTACTGGTGTTATGCGTGCAATGCGTATTGCTACGAATATCTTCTTGGAACAAGGCCATGGCGTAATCGTAAATAATATCTCAGCTGGCGGTTTGCGCGGTGCACGTGCCGGGGCAGCATATACAGCTTCTAAACATGCAGTAACTGGATTGACGAAAAACACGGCATATATGTACGCTCAATCTAATATCCGGTGTAATGGAATTGCTCCGGGTGGTGTAGAGACTAACATTAGTGCCTCTATGACAAATATCTCTGAATTTGGAGCTGGCCGCCAAATGACTGGTAATGGTACAATGCCGCGTGTAGGAAAACCAGCTGAAATAGCTCAACTTGCTCTTTTCTTAGGTTCTGATGAATCGAGCTTCGTAAATGGGCAAGTAATAGCGGCTGATGCGGGATGGATTGCATATTAATAGAGCATAAAAGAATAAAAACTAGTATAACAAAACCTGAAACTATCTTCAGGTTTTGTTATTTATTCTGAGATTATAGGTATTTAGCTTCTTATGAGACGTTATGACTTTGTTCAACCTCTCGGTGGAAATGGATCATTGCCATATGAATCTCGTTCCCGAATTCTTCCGTCTCGTCCGTGAATGAAATGTTCCCCTTTAGTTTTCTTAGCTAGTTCTTTCCCATAATCCATTGCTTCCTTTTGCGTATCAAAATTGCCTGAAGTATGCTTTGCTCCCTCTTTCTTGACCTGCCAATTTCCGTTTCCGTCTGGGGTAGTATGATAGTTTGACAATATTGCACCTCCAATAAAATGCTTATAGAGTCTATACCACGGATTGCTGTATTTAATTCAGTTCTCTAACTTGTCACTTATTTGTGAAATAATGTACAAACTTTTCAAGAAATTAAAAGCTGATATGTGAAATAATAGAACTATATTAAGGAGGAGATCAAATGCCAAAACTACGCGTTACATTATTTCATGAAATACTGGAACAGTTAGAAGCAGACCAACTCCAAGGAACGAAAGCAAGAGAGTACCGATGTGCTGTCGGAACGTGTACACCATACGATGTCGTGCATCATGCGGAGGTTCTTCTGCAAGAAGGGTTCATTTCAGGTGTGGTAACAAACTCTAAAGATTACAGAGATGTTTTCGTTGACGATATTTTAGTAAAAGGACATGAATTGTTAGCTTTGATGGGTAATCAGCGGATTCTAGCGGGAGCCAAGCAACTGTTAGGGGAGACATACGAGAAAGCGACGCCGGGTATTCTTCTCGATGCCCTTAATTTAGCAATGAAACAACATAAAAGCATACAGGAGGAGCTTGCCGTCTAGGCAGGCTTCTTATTGTTTATAGCAATATAGACTTCAGACATACAAGAAAAAAATAAACTACAGAAACCTTCTTTTTTATCGTTGCATCGAATGTATCTCGTGAATATCCAAACTCTGTTCCTTAACAAATGCTTACGAAAGATATGTTTTTTTGAGTAATACGCAGGGAAATGGAATAGAACTTCTATTCAAGGGATGGTACATAATATGCTGCAAAAACGATGGTTTCAGAGTTTGACAGCAGCGGTACTGATTTTGACAATCATACTGCTGTTAGGGAAGGTAAATTATATCTTCACCCCGTTATATGAATTTGTAAAAGCAATAGCATTTCCGCTTATTGCAGCGGGCTTTTTGTTTTACATCACTAGGCCGTTGGTTAAATTACTGGAACGGCTAAAGCTGCCGAGGTGGTCGGCAATTCTAATTTTATTTCTGTTGATTATCGGAATTGGATATCTAGGATTTCGTTTTATTGCACCGATAGCACAGGATCAGATAGCTGCACTGTCCGAACAAGTTCCTGTTATAGTGGAGCATGCTGAATCTCTCGTAGAGAACGTGGAGGATAATTATTCAGCCGTTCCAGATCAGATAAACAGTGCAGTGCAGAATTTCTCCAATAATTTAGAAAACTATACAGAACAAGCGTTAAGCTATCTCACTAGTTTTCTTTCAGGTTTAGTCAGCTTCACAGTAGGTCTGATCCTTATACCGTTCTTTTTATTCTTCATGCTAAAAGATGGAGATAAACTAAAGCCATTTTTAACAAAGTTTTTTACAGGACATAAGTCCGAGAGCTTAAAAGAATTATTGCGAAAACTAGATCATACTTTGTCTAGCTTTATTCAAGGCCAGTTTATCGTAAGTTGCTGTGTCGGAGCGTTATTATATATAGGATATCTGATTATAGGATTGGAATACTCCTTAATCTTTGCTTTAATCGGTTTACTGTTAAACTTCATTCCTTTCCTTGGGCCGTATCTTGCCGCTGCTCCTGCTGTGCTGGTTGCATTCTTCCAGGACCCTATGCTTGCTGTATGGGCAGCAGTAGTCATGTTCATAGCTCAACAAATCGAAAGTTCCTTTATTTCACCTAATGTGATGGGGAAAGTATTGAAACTGCATCCGCTTACCGTCATTTCACTATTGTTGGCTGCTGGTAATATTGCTGGTTTTATCGGTTTGTTACTCATTGTTCCGATTTATGCAGCATTCCGCACGGCTGTTACTCATTTCTATGGAGAGTGGAGGAAGTATCACTTTGGCAGAAAGATACAAGAAACAAACTAATATCTAGCTTTCTTCTATAACTGAATGACGAAAACACAAAAGAGGAGCTTGCCATGTAGGCAAGCTCCTTATTTATACCGTTTTTAGCGTTCTTTAAGATAATAATCGTCCATACTGTGTTGTTCTCTGCGGTGGCTTCTTGTATATCCGCATTTACACGAATCAGTAACACTATCAATCTTATGACGGCCTCGCAACTTGCAGAAGAGCTTATACAACAGCTTCACAACACCACCCGCTTTCTAGCTTTTGGTAATATCATAATCTAATATACCCAAAAAATATGTCGAAAGAAGGCTAAAAGTATGTAAATTCTATGAAAAAAATAAAAAAACCGGCCGGAGCCGATTTTTTTATTGAATGGAGCGATATAAGCCGATTACTTTACCAAGAATGCTAACATTATCCAAAATAATAGGATCCATCGTACTGTTTTCTGGCTGCAGTCGGATCTGGTTTTCTTCCTTGAAGAAGCGTTTCACTGTTGCTTCATTGTCCTCTGTCATCGCAACAACAATCTCTCCATTTTGAGCAGTTTGCTGCTGTTTGACGATGACCATGTCTCCATCTAAAATACCAGCTTCTATCATACTCTCACCAACAATAACCAAAACAAAGATATTATCATCCGGTCCTACTAGATGGCTAGGTACAGGGACATATTCTTCTATATTCTCCACTGCTGTAATTGGAATACCAGCTGTTACTTTCCCGATTACCGGAGCGTAGTTTGCCTCGCCGCGAGGAATATCTGTTTGTTCTTCACTATCTAATGATAATACCTCGATAGCGCGCGGCTTTGTAGGGTCACGTCGGATAAGGCCTTTTTTCTCTAAGCGGGAAAGATGGCCATGAACTGTAGAACTTGAAGCCAAGCCAACTGCTTCGCCAATTTCTCTAACGGATGGCGGGTAGCCTTTATCGAGTACCTGCTCCTTTATGTATGCTAGAATCGCTTCCTGTCTTTTCGATAGTTTTATCATGTATCGAACACCCCGTGCATATATTTTTATTACATACAGTATACCATGATAGATTGCAATATACAAACATCCGTTCGAAAAAAAGCCTTGACTAGAACCTATGTTCGTATATAATGGAATTAACAAAGAGAACGCACGTTCTTGAAAACGGAGGGGTCTACCATGTTCAAAAAACTAGCAAAATCAGATCTATTCTATTATGTGCTTTTCGGCTTCACGCTTTTCTTCCTATACTTTACACTTATAATGAGCGTCTAATTAGTCGAAGTGAGAGGGTACATCAATGAAAGCAGTCATCTATTGCAGAGTAAGTACAGAAAAGGACGAGCAAGCAAGCTCGATTGAGCGTCAGCGCGAAGAGCTTATCAGTCTTGCTGCGTCCTCCAACATAGAGGTTATCGATATCATCGAAGAGAAACAGAGCGGTTATGAGATCGAACGTCCGGGAATTTTTCGCATGCTGGATATATTTACAGCACATGAAGCAGATTGTCTTCTCATTCAGGATGAGACGAGGCTAGGAAGAGGCAATACGAAGATCGCCTTGTTCCATCATCTTCAGAAGCTGGAGGTCAAGGTGTATACGTTAAGCCAGCACGGTGAATTCCAGCTTTCAGAATCAGATGGTATGGTGCTCCAGATCGTTGGTATTGTCGAGGAGTATCAGCGGAAGATTCATAATATGAAAATTAAACGAGGTATGAGAAGGGCAATTGAGGCCGGATATGATCCAAGTAAGAATTTGAGCAACCAGCAGGCTGCACCTGGCAGAGAGCGGATTGACTTTCCGATTCAAGAAGTAATCAGGCTGCGAAACAACAAGCTTACTTTCCAAGAAATCAGCTCTGTTCTGCGCGGTATGGGCTTTAATGTATCAAAGGCGACCGTACATAGAAGGTACCAGGAGTATCTTTCGCTTGAATCGGAAGACGCTAGCGGGTAACATAGGTATATTAACTCTAATGCTTAAAGGAGCATATACACATGTTAACTAAAGATAAATTAGCACGCCTAAATGCGTTAGCAAATAAAGCCAAGGCAGAAGGACTCAGCCTTAGCGAACAGAAAGAGCAAAAAGAACTAAGACAGGAATATCTGGGAAATGTACGTTCTTCATTCAAGAACCAGTTCAAGTCGATGACGGTTATGGATCGTGAAGGCAATGACGTTACACCAGAAAAAGTAAAACAATTACGTGATGAGAAATAAGAAGGGACGGCTGGCTCTATGCACAGCCTTTCCCTTCTTTTTCTATATATAAATCCTTGTTAATCTGAGGATTTTTGTATAGGATGAACAAGAGTACATAATTTGTTAGATGAAAGGGATGTTTACATGGTTCAGACTACAGAATTGCTTTCCATTAATACAATTCGTACGTTATCAATCGATGCAATCGAAGCAGCGAATTCCGGCCACCCAGGTATGCCGATGGGTGCAGCGCCGATGGCTTATACGCTTTTCACCGATTTCATGGCTCACAATCCGAAGAATTCCCACTGGTTTAACAGGGATCGTTTCGTATTGTCTGCTGGACATGGTTCCATGCTATTGTATTCCCTTTTACATTTGTCAGGATACAAAGTATCCATCGATGATTTAAAATCCTTCCGTCAATACGGTTCCCGTACACCAGGACATCCGGAAGTCCATCATACGGATGGTGTCGAAGCGACAACTGGTCCACTTGGACAAGGTATCGCGATGGCTACCGGTATGGCGATGGCAGAGGCACATCTTGCGGCGAAGTATAATAAAGAGGACTTCCCTGTCGTAGACCATTACACATACGCAATTTGTGGTGATGGTGACTTAATGGAAGGTATTTCACATGAAACAGCTTCACTTGCAGGTCATCTTGGCTTGGACAAGCTAATCGTGTTGTACGATTCCAATGATATTTCTCTTGATGGTGATCTTCACCACAGCTTCTCTGAAAACGTAGAGGATCGCTTCAAAGCTTATGGCTGGCAAGTTATCCGTGTCGAAGAAGGTAAGAATGTAGATGCAATTCGCGAAGCAATCAAAGAAGCGAAAGCAAATACAACTCAGCCAACTTTGATTGAAGTAAAAACAGTCATCGGATACGGTTCTCCGAACAAATCAGCTAAAAGTGCTTCTCATGGCTCACCACTAGGTGTGGATGAAGTAAAACTTACGAAGGAATATTACAAGTGGAAACATGAAGATTTCTACGTTCCAGATGAGGTTTATGCTGATTTTGAAGAGAAGGTCGTTAAAAACGGTGCTGAAGCAGAAAATGCTTGGAATGAGCTATTTGCGAAGTACGAAGAAGCTCACCCTGAACTTGCTAAAGAATTATCTACGGCAATTAAAGGAGAGTTACCAGAAGGATGGGCAGATACGCTTCCAACGTATGAAGAGGGCAAAGATAAGACTGCTACTCGTTCTGCTTCTGGTAAAGTATTGAACGCAATCGCAGATGCTGTGCCTAGCTTGTTCGGCGGAAGTGCTGACCTTGCAGGTTCGAATAAAACATTGCTTGCAAAAGAAGAGAACTTCTCTAAAGCGAACTATAGCGGACGCAATATCTGGTTCGGTGTGCGCGAATTCGCAATGGGTGCAGCATTAAACGGTATGGCACTTCATGGCGGATTGAAAGTGTACGGTGGTACATTCTTCGTATTCAGTGACTACTTGCGTCCGGCTATCCGTTTGTCTGCACTAATGGGAACACCTGTGACTTACGTATTGACACATGATTCTATTGCAGTCGGAGAAGATGGCCCAACGCATGAGCCGATCGAACAGCTTCCGTCACTTCGTGCAATGCCAGGTTTGAGTGTTGTTCGCCCAGCAGACGGTAATGAAACACAAGCTGCTTGGAGACTGTCACTTGAATCTGAAAAAGTTCCAACTGCACTTGTATTGACGCGTCAGGATCTTCCTACACTGCCATCTACGCAGCAAGCTGCATATGAAGGCGTGAAGAAGGGTGCTTACGTTGTAAGTCCTGCTCAGAAGGAAACTGCGGATGTTTTGCTTCTTGCTACTGGCTCAGAAGTACAGTTGGCTGTACGCGCACAAGAAGCGCTTAGGGAACAAAACATTGAGGCTTCTGTCGTCAGCATGCCTTCATGGGATCGTTTCGAGCTTCAAGAGCAATCCTATAAAGATAGCGTCTTGCCTCCTGCAGTGAAGAAACGTGTTGGTATTGAAATGGCTTCTCCGCTTGGATGGGAAAGATATGTTGGCGATGAAGGCAAAGTAATCGGTATTAATACTTTCGGTGCTTCTGGCAACGGAGATAAATTGATTGAAGCATTCGGCTTTACTGTTGAGAATGTTATTGAAAAAGTAAAATCCATCTTGGATTAATGTGAAGACCAGCCTTGGAATAAGGCTGGTCTTTTTCTTATATGACAAAATTCGAGTAAACTTTCGCAACTTCGTGCCTCTTTGCAACACGTTCCGAGGGATTAAGCATCGTTCCTGACGTATACTATTCTTTCAAAGGAGAAGGAGGGACAAGCTTATGAAAGAATACTTCGTCTATTGGGTAAAACACGAAATTTATTTCCGCTATTTTTATAAGTCGGATATCCTCTATCGTTTTTTCCTCTCCAGTCAAGTGGAGGATACTGTATACGTTCAGGAGCAGCTAGATTATATCACCTATGATTTCTCTCCTGGAGCGCCACTTCAGCAAGCTCTTTATCAGGATGATAGCGTTCATATAGAGACGGATCAGCACTATCTTCGAGTAGTCTGCGATTCCTTGACGACTGCCGAAGAAACGGTCTTCTCAGAGCTCCGCCACTTCGATTCTTCCTTTTTTATTATTGAGCCAGCAGCCAACAACTGCGGCTGGATTGCTCCTATCATAAAAAATGACTTGCAATCACGGGTTCATCTATTGTATTCTTCCTTTTGATTGTCTATACTAGATTAGAGATATTTTGAAGGAGGAAGCCAATATGAGTCCGATCTGGGTCGTACTTATAGCACTGGCTGCATTGATTATCGGCGTTGCACTTGGATTTTTCATTGCCAGAAAGTACATGATGAACTATCTTAAGAAGAACCCGCCAATTAATGAACAGATGCTTCGTACAATGATGATGCAAATGGGTCAAAAACCATCACAAAAGAAAATCAACCAAATGATGCGCGCAATGAATAACCAACAAGGTAAATAAGCAATTATTTCTATATAGCTTTGACGTTTCAAGTTGGCGATTTGGCATTGCAAACAAGGGATTTGATTACTGATAGAAGTGATTAAAATCCAGGAACCACTTTTTCTGCTGAGAATTTAAGTAGAGAGGGTGGTTTTTTGTTGTTTTATAATGCTTATAAACGACTTGGATCATTTATACTAAAGTCTTTGTAACTAATATCCGTCTTAAGTCTTAGAAAGTTCCATTCTAAGGATTGATGGAAAATCAACTTGAAATGCTTAAAATGAACTTGAAGACAAGATAAAGAGAGAAGGGTTTACCCATGAAACAAGGAACAAAAGTACATAATTTCGAACAATATAGCGATGATATTTTGAAAAAATACAAAGTACCTGGTTTTGCGATTGGATTAGCTAAAGATGGTGAATTGTGTTATGAAAAAGAGTTTGGACATCGTGACATGGAAGACGAACTTCCATTATCAGCAGATACCGTTTTTGGAGTCGGCTCGATAACAAAGGCCTTTACAGCTACTAGCATCCTTCAGTTACAAGAGAAAAGAAAACTGTCTGTAAAAGATCCAGTCATTAAATTTTTACCTGAATTTAAGACGCCGAATGAAGAGCAAACAAAACAAATGACGATTCATCATTTTTTGACGCACACATCGGGTATGCCGCCATTACTTACATTAATAGGTGCAGTTAAGAGAAGCATGGAAAAGGATCCGAAATTCGGGGGAGAGCAGCAGCAAGATAGCCCTTTGGATGCGATTCCTGAAATTGATACATACGCAGATTTAATGAATTCTATCGCAAATACAGAATTTACTCTCCTAGGAGAGCCGGGAACCGAATTCAGTTATTCCAATGATGCCTATGCTCTTTTAGGTGCAATAATTGAACGGGTAAGCGGTATGTCATACGAACAATATGTGCGAGAAAATATTTTAGAGCCTGCTGGTATGCATAACAGTGGTTTTCAATACAAGAATGACTATGAAGATATAGCTGTTTTATATGATATGCGAATGCAAGATGGCGAAGAAATTGTATTCCGGTCCAATAATCCTTGGGACGCTCCAGCAATGCGTGCAGCAGGATTTTTAAAATCGACAGTGAATGATATGCTCAAGTTTACAGAAATTATTCGGAACAGCGGAGAGATTGGTCGTACACGTATTCTGTCCCCTGAAAGTGTGGAGTTGATGACAACACCGCACATCAAATGTGCTCATGGGAGTTTTTACGGTTACGGTTTAAATATCATTCCAGATTTCTTTGGATATAAACTTATTCATCATGGCGGAGATATGAAAGGGGTAACAGCCCAGATGAATATCCTGCCTGAACTTAATCTAACTGGTGTATCTCTTGCGAACTTAGCAGGAGCACCATCTTCGAAACTGCTTTTCAGCGCATTTTCCACACAGCATTTGGATAAAGACATCGATGCATCATACTTAAACGTGGGGACTGCAGACTTATCTCTTGAAAGTTTAAAAGAATATGAGGGTACATTCATATCAGGTGACGGTATGATGAATGAATTTTATGTAGAGGATGGAAAGCTGCATCTAGCAACCGCAGGAATGCCTGTTGTAGTACTTGATCCAATTGGAGATGATCAGTTTTTACTTACCCTAAGGGAAATGGATTCTACGATTCGTTTTGTGAGAGATAACGACAAGAAGATTTATCGGATTGAATTTGTATTACGGCAGATTCCCAAGGTAGAGATAGGGATATAAAGGAATCCATCAATGCTCTGAAATAAACAAGAGAGATGAAACACCTTTAAAAAGTGTTTTCAAAAAACATCGGTATAAGTTATCCACTAACGAAGATCAGAAGGTAGCAACTTCTATTTATAATGGCTTGAATGAACGAGAAGTTCAGTCAAGTTAATACATCATAAAAATCCCCTTTCCTAATTTGAGGAGGGGATTTTTGGTGTCTGTGTCGATGTTATAGCATTTTTATAAGCCCGAGAGCTATCAAGAGAAATGGAGGTAAAAGTACTACTTGTTGCATCCATTTTATTTTTGCTAAAATTAAGCCTGATTTAATCCCAAAGAATATAAATATACCACTCATTAAAGATACTAATATAGCAGTTATAAAGGGGGAATAATTCCCGACCATAGTAGCTCCGATTCCAGCACCAAATGCATCAAGTGAAAGGGCAAAGCCTAGTATTAGAGATTCTTTTGCTGAAATTGTACCTGAGCGGTCCAGATCTGCCATTTGTGGTTTTTTAAGTATTGTTATAAACAAACCAAATCTTTTTATCTCGAGCTTCCATTCTTTTTCTTCCAATTTACTTTCTAATTTAGAATTCTCTTCAGTGAATTTATTCTTTTTTGATCCAAGAACATTATATAAGCTAAATAATCCTATCGAAATTAAAATTAAGCTCCCGAATATTTCTGCAACACCAGAGGGTATAAGAGAACTTAATACACTCCCAATGGTCATCGACGTCAAAACCATAACTCCAGAACAGAGCATGATAATTATTAACGCTATGAAGGAAATGCGGATTTTCCTCATACCATAAGTAACTCCAACCCCAAAACTATCCAAGCTCACGGCAATGATTAAGAGGAATAACCCCGTAAAATAGAGCATAACTATCCCATCCTTTATTTGCTGCAATCTGGATTTAGTTTATGAATGAATGCGGGAAATGGTGACCTAACACATCTGTTATTCAGAGAAGGATGAGCGTGTAATATGTCATAAGTTTTTATTGTGCTTATTTTGATAACACTATTTATTGATTAAGGAAGGGGATGGAAAAGAGATGGAATCCATCGGTCATGAATGGCTCGAAGAAAGAACCATCATTTTAGCTCCAACAGGCAGTTATGCATATGGCACTAATACGGAGGACTCGGATAAAGATTATAAAGGAATTTGTATCCCACCAGTAAGCTACTTTTTAGGACTGGAATCATTCAACGAATACAACAGCAGTGGAGGCAAGAACTTTAAAAATTCGAAAGACGATATAGATATCAATATTATTCATATCACAAAGTTCGTTAAGGACGCTATGGTCGGAGTGCCCAATAATATTGAAATATTATTCTTGAAAAACGAGCAGTACATAAAAATAACAGACTTGGGACAACAATTAATAGATAGTCGGCATCTATTCCTTTCTAGAGAAATACAAAAGAAGTTCGGAGGATATGCTAACTCTCAGATTCAAAAGCTTAAGCAGAGGAATGATAGCAGATCCGGCAGACAAGATTTGATTGATCTTTATGGATATGACACGAAGTTCTTTATGCATAGCGTGAGGCTGCTGACAAGCGCTATTGAGATATTGGAGACAGGTAACTTTAGCACATACAGACCAAATCGCAGCTTTTTGCTAGACTGTAGGAATGGTAAATATACCTTTGGTGAAGCTGAAGAGCTTATAGAGTCGTTAGATAATGATCTTAAACAAGCAGCAGAGCATTCACCACTTCCTGACAAGCCGGATTATAATGCAATAAATCAGCTTTTAGTTAGGATTAATTCTTTAGCGATAGATAAAGAATTATAAAAATTATGATACCAAAACAGCGTTGATGATCCTTAATGGATAAGCCTCTTAATGAAAGCCAAGGTATGAAACATATGAAGCAGGCAACACTTTTAATACAAACAAATAGGTTTGAAGCTGCAGTGATAATGGTATTTGAAAGAAAAAAGGAGTGAACAAAATGAAACATGTGAAAGCACTGTTGATTAAGTTCATCATGATTCTGGCTGTTTTATTAATTGTTTTCACCCTTGTTTTCAATGCAGGAGTAGGGGCGGTGCTGCTTATGAGTGCTGTCTTGACGTTAGCGGCCTATATAATTGGTGATTTGCTTGTTTTAAGCAGGTCAGGTGACCGAAGTAAACCAAACGGAGATTATCCGAAGCGGAATGCTATTGCGACTGTAAGTGATGCGGTTTTGAGTTTCATTGTGCTGTGGACACTTGGAAATGCATTGCTGGAACCCGAGAATAATGTCATCCTAGCTTCTCTGATAGCCACTGTCATTATCGGGATCGGTGAGTGGCTATTCCATCGGTATGTTAATAATCGAGTGATCAAAGACCGAAATGCTCAAACTGTAGGTATGTTCTAAACTATGATATATTGAAGTTTAAGCTGGAATCCCAATTACGGGGTTCCTTTTACTTATAAGTGTATTAACAGGAGGAATTCATATGGAAGTAACTATACTGCTGGCTGTAACTGCTGGATTCCTTTCTTTTCTTTCACCATGTGTACTTCCTCTTTATCCGGCATTTCTGTCTTATTTGGCAGGTGTTAATCCAAGCTCACCTGAAAAAGAAAGGCATTCTTCCAAATGGTTACTGCATACAATTTTCTTCCTGATTGGCTTTTCTTCGATCTTTTTACTGCTTGGCTACAGCGCACTGGCGTTATCTGAATGGCTTTTTACATATCAGTCTTACATACGAGTTTTTGGAGGGATCATTCTGATACTGCTGGGTGCAGTGCAGATAGGGTTGCTAGGAGGAAGGTGGCAGACATCAAAAACTTTGCTTCGTTTTAAAAGCAGGCCACCTGGATATGCTGGTTCGTTCCTGATTGGACTTTCCTTCTCTATGGGGTGGACACCTTGTACAGGTCCTATTCTGGCAGGCATCATGGCTAGCGCCGCATTGCAGCCCCTTGGGGCCGTTCCGCTTATGGCAGCTTATGTATTAGGCTTCAGTATTCCATTTTTTATTTGGGGATTTTTTGGATCCCGGTTGCAGAGATTAAAGAGAACCGGAAAAATACTGCATGAAATTAGTGGATATTTCCTGATTCTGATAGGTATTCTGCTTTTATTTGATCTAACAACAAAGATTACTTCTTATCTAGCCAGTTTTTTCTCCTTTTACGGTTTTTAAATCGTGAAAAAAGGAGAGAAGTAGTTTAGAATATGTAGGGAAAGGGTGTCGAATGTGGAATTTTCACCGAATAATCTTATTTTCAAAACAACAACCGTGCTCATTTCTTTTTTGTTGCTCGGATTTTCGGTCTATCTGTTCTTTTCAGGCCATAATTCTCCGGGTGGAGGATTCATAGGAGGACTTGGGACTGCTGCTGCTCTGGTGCTCATGTATATGGCTTATGGCGTCAAAACGGTCAGTAAGATCTTGCCGATCAACTATCGTGTTTTGACAGTAACGGGTGTGCTTATCGCTATCCTGTCTAGTGCAGGATCATTCCTATTTGGACAGCCATTTCTGAGCCAGACGTTTACGTATATCCATTTGCCTGTTTTAGGGGAGCTGGAATTGGCTACAGCGACGCTTTTTGATCTAGGGGTCTATCTTACCGTTATTGGTGTAGCTCTTACGATCATCCTGTCAATCGCACAAGATCGTTCAAGCAGTGAGGAGAATGCAAGTGGCAAAGATACTAATAGTAGATGATGCAAAATTCATGCGGAAAACATTGAGTGGCCTGCTTACTGAAAACAATTATGAAATTGTTGGAGAAGCAGCAGACGGACATGAGGCTGTTTCGCAATTTCGGAAAACAGAGCCTGATATCGTCTTTATGGATATTACAATGCCGCACATGGATGGGCTTGCAGCTTTAAAAGAGATTATCACGCAGGATCCGAACGCAAAGGTGATTATGTGCTCTGCCATGGGGCAGCAACGTATTGTCATGCAAGCGATCGAGCTTGGCGCGAAGGACTTCATTACGAAGCCTTTCGAGGACGCAAGGGTCATAGAGACAGTTGAACGTATTCTCAATTAAAGAAATGTAAATTGAAAGAAGGTAAGGGTATGACATTACCTGTTATCATTAGTACTATCCTGGTTGCCTGTATGGGCCTTGCTGTTGCAATGGTCCGAATGCGGGCAGCTGCCAGACCGGTGACGGCGAAGAAAATCATTTTGCCGCCGTTGTTTATGAGTACTGGTGCGTTAATGTTTCTTTTTCCGGTGTTTCGTGTGCCGTGGTGGGAAGTCTGGTTCTCACTTGGAGCTGGGATTATTTTCTCAAGTCTTTTGATCTTAACTTCTAATTTCGAAGTACGGGACGAACAGATTTTTCTGAAGCCTTCAAAAGCTTTCGCAGTAATCATTGTTGGACTCGTATTTGTTAGAGTCTTGTTGAAGGTTGCTATCGGCCAGACGATTGAAATCGGAGAGATGGGCGGTGTGTTCTTCCTATTGGCATTCGGTATGATCGTTTCCTGGCGGATTGCGATGTTTTGGAAGTACAAACGGCTTGAGAGAAGCTTACAGATCACCTGATGGTTGTCAAAAGACTTTCTTCCAGTAAGAAGGTCTTTTTTCATATAAAGGTTTTGTCTATACAAGTTTTAGGAAAATCGTGGTATGGACGTTTTGTTTTTTCTATAATTGTAGTAACATACTTAACAAAAGGACTAATACATACATAGATGCACGAACAAGGTCACATAAAAGGGGGCGAAGGAGCTTGAACGAAGACGACTATAAGACAGAGAAAAAGAAAGAAGCGGCTTCATTTAATCCGACTGGCTTTGATCCACATTCTTTGGCTGAACTTCCCGCACCGATGCTGCAATGGATCGATCAAAACGGATTTGATATAGTTTTCGTCTGTGACTACGAAGGTATCATTCACTATACATCTTCGTCGATTACAAGGCTGCTTGGCTATTTGCCGGAAGAAGTAGTCGGTACATCTTCTTTGGCGTATTTAGATTCATGTGACGTGCCTGTCTTACGGAATAGGTTTGAGTCTACGACAGAATGGCCACAGCGATTCCATCTGACAATACTGGATAACCGTGGCAAACATATTTGGATGGAAGCGAGCATCTCTTTGACAGAGAATCAGGGCGTACCTTATTATGTCGGCGTTGCTAAGGATGTGTCCGATAAGAAAGAAATAGAAGAGATGATGTTTCGTTCAGAGAAGATGAGTGTGGCTGGACAGCTTGCAGCGGGAATTGCGCATGAGATACGTAATCCGCTTACTAGTCTAAAAGGTTTCCTCCAGCTCATTCAAGCCGGAATCAGCCGCAAAGAAGAATATTATCAGATTATGGTTGAAGAAATAGAGAAAATTGAAACAATCACATCAGAGCTTCTATTCATTTCAAAGCCAGTAGCAGAAAACAAAGAACCGGAAACGATTCATGAAATGCTGCAGGATGTCATTACACTGCTTTATTCTCAGGCGCGTCTGCAGAATGTCCAGATTAGCTTTGAAAAAGGTGAAAATAGCAAACTGCTCTGTGATCGATCTCAAATCAAGCAGCTTTTTATCAATCTTATAAAGAATGCGCTTGAAGAGATGCCGAATGGCGGTAAGATTGATATTCGGCAGCGTCAAGAAGGTAATGACTGTATAGTAGACGTAGTGGATGAGGGACCAGGAATACCGGACGAGGTGCTTGCTAAGCTCAAGGAGCCTTTCTTTACGACGAAGAAAGAAGGGACGGGTCTTGGTTTAATGATCTGTACGCAAATACTGGACAAGCATAATGGTGCACTTGATATTCTACGCAATGAAACGAAGGGGAGCACCTTCAGAGCGTCCCTGCCAATTAGCTTATAATATTTATACATGGCCTCTTCTGCAAGAGGCCATGTTTCTTTTACATGTCGTGAGAACTATTGTGTTTTTGTCTGCTATGATTTTTGTTTTTTACCTTCTTAGATCCGCTTAGCGGCTCATTTACCTTTTCTGGGTGTTTGCGTTGTTTCCCTTTCTGATCTCCCATTTTCTCACCTCCGTAGTACCTATTATTCCTCCCTCCAAAAGCCTTATGCGAGCGTTATCAAAATCTATAGGTGCAGCGCAAAATGCGCTACTATTCCCTATTTTACGCGTGTTTTTTGCTCTTAATTAATTTACTTATGAATCGTTTTCATTTAGAATAAAAAGTGCAAATCGATGTTAGCTCGTGCTGTTCTATCATAAGATTGTGATAGGGCAGGCTAATTCACAAGGGGGTTTGTTCATACGATGGTGGGAAATAATTCATACAACGCAAAGAAACAGTTTGAATTAAACGGAAAGACGTACAATTACTATCAATTGAAAGCGCTTGAAGAGAAAGGCCTCGGAACAGTATCCCGTTTGCCATTCTCCATTCGTGTACTGCTAGAGTCGCTGATTCGTCAGCATGATGGCTTTGCAATTAAGGACGAGCATGTAGAAGGCTTAGCAAACTGGGGGAATGGGAACATTACCGATGTACCATTCAAGCCTTCCCGTGTTATCCTGCAGGACTTCACCGGTGTACCGGCAGTCGTGGATCTCGCTTCCCTTCGGAAAGCGATGGTCGACCTTGGAGGAGATGCAGATCGAATCAATCCGGAAATTCCGGTGGATCTGGTCATTGACCACTCCGTACAGGTTGACAAGTATGGCACGCAAGACGCGCTGAAAGTGAACATGGAATTGGAATTTGAGCGAAACAAAGAACGTTATGAATTTTTAAATTGGGCACAGAAAGCATTTGATAACTACCGTGCTGTTCCGCCTGCAACTGGTATCGTCCACCAGGTTAACCTGGAATACTTAGCGAATGTCGTCCATGGTAACGAGGATGCAGACGGTTCGTATACTGCTTATCCTGATACATTGGTTGGTACCGATTCACATACGACAATGATCAATGGACTTGGTGTCCTTGGCTGGGGTGTCGGCGGTATCGAAGCAGAAGCAAGTATGCTTGGACAACCATCTTACTTCCCGGCTCCTGATGTAATTGGAGTGAAGTTCGTTGGTTCGATGCCAGCTGGTTCCACTGCGACCGACTTGGCTCTGAAGGTGACACAAGTGCTCCGTCAAAAGAGCGTGGTCGGTAAATTCGTAGAATTCTTCGGTCCGGGACTTGCGGATATGCCGCTTGCGGATCGTGCGACAATCTCGAATATGGCGCCGGAATATGGAGCGACATGCGGTTTCTTCCCAATTGATGAAGAAACACTGAACTACATGCATCTGACAGGCAGAAGCCAGGAACAAATTGACTTGGTTGAGAAGTATGCGAAGGAAAACGACTTCTGGTACACACCGGAAACGCGCGATCCTGAGTATACAGAATTGGTGGAAATCGATCTTTCCGCATTGGAGCCTAACCTTTCTGGTCCGAAGCGTCCGCAGGATTTGATCCCGCTTTCCGGAATGCAGAAATCATTCGTTGATTCAATCACTGCACCGTCTGGCAACCAAGGATTCGGACTTGATAAGAGTGAATTCGATAAAACAGTTGATGTACACCATCCGGATGGCAAGACATCCACGATGAAAACAGGTGCTGTCGCAATTGCTGCGATCACTTCCTGTACAAATACATCTAACCCATACGTTATGCTTGGAGCAGGAATTCTTGCAAAGAACGCAGTTGAAAAAGGTTTGAATGTGCCAGCGTATGTGAAAACATCCCTTGCACCAGGTTCTAAAGTAGTAACACGCTACTTGGATGATGCAGGTTTGACGCCATATCTTGACCAATTAGGCTTTACGCTTGTAGGGTACGGCTGTACAACATGTATCGGTAACTCTGGACCGTTGTCTCCTGAAATCGAAGAAGCGATTTCTTCTAACGATTTGACGGTAGCATCTGTGCTTTCTGGTAACCGTAACTTTGAAGGTCGTATTCACCCGCTTGTGCGTGCTAACTATTTGGCTTCACCGCCTCTAGTTGTGGCTTATGCACTTGCAGGTACAGTAGATATCGACTTGGATAATGATCCAATCGGAACCGATAAAGACGGAAAAGCAGTGTATTTCAAAGACCTATGGCCAACTCACAAAGAAATTCGTGATGCAGTTGCTGAGGTTGTTACACCGGAAATCTTCCGCAAAGAGTATGAAGATGTCTTCAACTCCAATGCTAAATGGAATGAAATCGACACAACAGACCAACCGCTTTACAAATGGGATGCGGAATCTACTTATATCCAGAATCCTACCTTCTTTGAGAACATCTCTGGAGGAAGCGGCACAGTGCAGCCGTTACAAGGCTTGCGCGTAATCGGGAAGTTTGGCGACTCCGTGACAACGGACCACATCTCCCCGGCTGGTGCAATTGCGAAAGATATGCCAGCAGGTAAATATTTGCAAGATAAAGGTGTTACACCTCGCGAGTTTAACTCCTATGGTTCCCGCCGTGGTAACCACGAGGTAATGATGCGCGGAACATTTGCAAACATCCGTATCCGCAATCAGCTGGCACCAGGTACAGAGGGCGGTTACACAACTTACTGGCCGACAGATGAAGTAATGCCGATTTATGATGCAGCAATGAAATATCAAGCTGATCAGACAGGGCTGGCAATCTTTGCTGGAGAAGACTACGGCATGGGAAGCTCTCGTGACTGGGCAGCAAAAGGTACGAACTTGCTCGGAATCAAGACAGTCATCGCGCAAAGCTTTGAGCGGATTCACCGTTCGAACCTCGTCATGATGGGTGTACTGCCATTGCAGTTCCAGTCTGGCGAGAGCGCGGAATCCCTTGGCTTGACTGGTCGCGAAAGCATCGACGTTTCAGTTGATGAAAATGTTTCTCCTCGTGATATTGTTAAAGTAAAAGCAACTGCTGAAGATGGCAAAGTAACTGAATTCGAAGCAGTAGCACGTTTTGACAGTGAAGTGGAGATTGATTATTATCGTCATGGCGGTATTTTGAACATGGTATTGCGTGACAAACTGCAACATGCATAAGAATTATGGAGAAGCAGCCGAAATGGCTGCTTCTTTTTTGGTTAGTTTGGTTCTCTTTAGCCCAAAATAAACGGCGAAGGGGGAATATTTATGAAACGAGGATTACTTCTCTTGTGCCTTATGCTGTTCATCTTTCCGTCCATTGTACAAGCTAAAACGGTAGAACTGGAATCTGTCGAAGCTTTGATCGAACGTGCGGATGGGAAGCCGGTTGTAATTATGTATTGGGCAACATGGTGTGATACATGTCTATCGGATTTATCAGAACTGGAAGAGTTTCATGCTGCAGCAGGCAAAAAGGTAAGTGTGTATAGCATCAATGCTACCAAGAGTGAGCGTAGCGATAAGCAAGTGAAAGCCTTTGTAGAGAAAAGTGCACTTCAAGTACCTGTTTATCTTGATAAGGACGGTGCTGTCGCACATCAATTCCGGCAAGTTGCGGTACCTTTCACTATCGTTGTGGATAAAACCGGCAATCAGCGGGTTATTCCGGGCCCCGTGTCGAAGAAACAGCTGGAGGAATGGGTTAAATAAAGTCCCGCCAGTTCACCTGTCTGGCTGTAGTATGCTAAAATAATGGTAGAAAAGGGGGCATACTTGTGGCACAGACAGAGAAAACCCTGACCGAACAAGTGATTGCATGGAGTTCAATGGACATCTCACCGCCTCTATCAGAGATAGAGGCGTTACGTATGGCATCAGAGCTTGATACAGGGGAAGAAGCCTTAAGACAAGGCTTGTATCGGATCATCGCTTTTTACCGGATCATGCGCGTGCATAAACAGGATCCAATCAGCAGACAGCTGCTCGCTGCATCTGAACGGACTCATCCAATCGTGATGGAAATCGACCAATTCGCACAAGTGAATCAATACTACCAGGCATTGATGAATACAGAATTGCCAGTATGGTCGATAAGGGAAACGGATTTCGATCCTGCAAAACTGAAGAAATCTCAATCCTTACACAGTCAGCTGACGGATGCATTACAGGCTTATCCGCGCAGAATTGATGGTGCCAGCAAAATTGCATCGGCATATAACCGTTCTTATGAGGAATTAGAGGATTTACTTGTTCTGCTGGAACAGACAATTGATACGATAGAAAATAGAAAGACTGGTTCTCCAGTTACAGCTATGAACGCAACCGTTCTGCAAATATTGAAATCCCTGACAGCTGTAAAGGAAGCGCTACCTGATGTTTTGAGTCAGGCGAGCGAGAGCCGTCCGCTAGAAGTGCTGGATCAGCTGATCGGACTGCAGGATGTAAAGACGTACATTCACGACTATTATCATTATCTGCGTTATCAGCAGGAGAGAAAGCAATTTGGGTTCCAGATGGTAGATGAACCGGGTCTTCATATGGTCATCACAGGGAACCCCGGAACGGGTAAAACGACGATAGCTCGTTTGCTGGCTAAGCTGTATCATCAGCTTGGACTATTAGAATCTGATCATGTTGTCGAAGTTAATCGCTCCCATTTGGTTGGTTCGTATCTTGGTCAGAGTGAAGAGAACACGACAAATTATGTGCGTCAGGCCATCGGCGGCGTGCTGTTCATAGATGAAGCGTACAGCTTAAAACGAGAAGGTCAGAGCGGAAATGATTATGGACAGGCAGTAATTGATACGCTTGTCTCCAGTATGACAAGCAGTGAATATGGTGGTAAGTTCGCTGTTATTCTTGCGGGTTATCCTGAAGAGACTCGTCAGTTTTTGTTTGCAAATCCTGGTCTTCGCAGCAGAATACCTGATCAAAACTACATCGAGCTCCCGGACTTCGAGACGGAGGAGCTCCTGCAAATTGCGGAGAATACGGCACTTTCGAACGATTTCTTCTTTACAGACGAAGCTCTGCGTCTCGTGCAGGATAACATCGAACAAGCGCGTGTAGATGATACATTCGGTAATGCCCGGACCGTCAGGGATATTGTGCTGCGCATCATTTTTCAAAAAGGAGCTGATCGAAAGCTGACGACAGATTCCTGGATTGATCATATGACACTGGCAGCACAAGATGTGAAAGACCCAAAACAAAACGAAAATGAATCAGAACCATTACAGCAGCTGGAACAGCTGATCGGTCTACAATCGATTAAGGAAGAAGTGAAAAAACTATCATCCTTTGTGCAAATTCAGCAGGCACGGAAAAGTAAAGGAGCTCCTGCAGTTCCAATTCAGCTGCATGCTGTTTTTACTGGTAATCCAGGAACGGGTAAGACGACGATTGCAAAAATCTATGCTGCTATCCTGAAAGAGCGCGGATTGCTGAAGCGAGGACATTTAGTCGTTGCTTCGCGAAGTGATTTGGTGGCGGGATATGTTGGCCAAACAGCTGCGAAAACAAAAACAGTTATCCGCGATGCTCTTGGCGGAGTATTATTCATCGATGAAGCGTACAGCTTGTTCCGTGGTTCACAAGATTTCGGTAAAGAAGCAATTGACACGCTTGTAGATGAGATGACGAAGCATAATGAAAACTTGGTAGTGGTACTTGCAGGGTATCAGCAGGAGATGAAGCAATTTATCGACAGCAATCCAGGACTCGCTTCGCGTTTTAAGAAGTATTTCATCTTCCCAGATTATAATAGTGAAGAACTCGTCGCAATATTTAAGCACGCGATGGAAAATTATGCGTACACCCTTTCAGAAGAAGCAGAAGCTTTCCTGAAAGATCGTCTAGAAGCAGTAACAGTAGCAGGAAATGCCAGATTCGTTACGAATCTCTTGGATGAAGCAATCCAGTTCCAGTCACTTCGACTTGTAGAAGCACAAGAGCAGATAGAAATGGATGTGCTGGAGAAAAAAGATATAGAAAATGCTTGGGAAATGGTTAGGAGAAGTGCTTTATGAAGAAATCAACATCAGAAATAAATGTAAGATACGGCGAGACAGACCAAATGGGTGTTGTGTATCACGTGAATTACCTTGTTTGGTTTGAGATTGGCCGAACCGACTTTATAGAAACATTAGGTCTACGCTATGCAGCGATGGAGGATGATGGCTTTCTTTCCCCAGTTGTGGATGCCAAATTAAACTTCCACTATCCAGTACGGTACGGAGAAAAGCCGGTTGTGGAGACGTGGCTGCATTCTTATGATGGCATTCGGACGATGTATCGCTACGAAATCAAAAATGAAGATGGTAAGCTTTGTGTTTCCGGAACGTCGACTCATACAGTCGTGAAAAAGGAAACCTTCCGCCCGGTATCCATTCGCCGTTCCCTGCCGGAATGGCATGCTGCTTATTCGAAAGCTTTGGAAGCATAACAGATGGCTTTTGGGATCAAACGTAATGAACTGAAAATATGGAAGGAGCGTGTACGCCAAGGAGAGGTTGCTTTTTTGACCCATTATTGGCTGGATGCGCGGTTTCCTGAAGCAAAGACAGTGACAAAAGCAGGCTGTGCCGATCGGCAAAAGCTGATAGATTGGGGAGCGCAGTACGGTTTACAGGAAGCTTGGATTGATGAGCATGAGGAACTGCTTCATTTCGATCTAATTGGTGACTATCAGCTTCGGATACTCCAAGCAGAACAGCAATGGGAGCAACTGGAGAGATTTCAGCTGCTCCAAAATAAAAAGCAGTAATCCTTTTGGGATTACTGCTTTTTTTCATGATGGTGCTCACACGTTGTACCTGGTACTGGATCAAAACCACCCCGGTGAAAAGGCTGGCATTTAGCAATACGCTTAATGGTGAGCCAGCCGCCTTTCCATGCACCGTACCGCTTAATTGCCTCGAGTCCGTATTGGGAACATGTCGGATAAAAACGGCACGATGGCGGCGTTACAGGGCTGATAAATCGGCGATAGAAACGGATCAAGGCTAAAAATACCTTGTCCATCTGCTTACTCCTCTTCGTCGCGTTTGTCGTAGCTTAATGTGGCTACAGCATCATGCAGGTGGATGGATTCTTCGTTATTGCATGATACAGTGAATTTCTCCACATAGTTCAGCTCATACAAATCAGCTGCAACAAGACGGACCATATCCTCAACAAAACGAGGGTTTTCGTAGGCAGTTTCCGTAACCATCTTCTCATCCGGACGCTTTAGAACAGGGTGAATTCGTGCGCTCGCATTGCTTTCGGCAGCTTCGAGCAAGTCTTCTTTCCAGTCACGAACGTCTTCATCAAACGCATCTGTCAGCTGCACTTCCATTGACACGATACCACGCTGATTATGTGCGCTGTATTCGCTGATTTCTTTAGAGCAAGGACATAGTGTTGTCACTGTGCCGGAAAGCTTAGCAGTCGTGCGGAAGCCGGTATGTTTGTCATATGCTACTTCAAGCGTAGCGTCAGCATGATTTAATCCAGTCATCCCCGAAGCAGGGCCGCTTCGCTCAAAGAACCATGGAAATGTTACTTTCACACGTGCATCCTCTTGTTTTAAGCGGTCTGCAAGCTCAGCAACGAATGTCTGTAAGCTTTTAACTGACACAGTAAATCCATTCTTATGATACAAATCCAGCTGTTCAGTAAATCGGCTCATATTTGTACCTTTGCTATCTTGCTGAATGCTGGAGGTAAATTCGAACGTTCCAATTGTCGTCTGCATAGCAGGACGCGTATTGCTGATCACTTGGATCGGATGTTTTACTTTCGCAATGCCGACTGCATCTATATGGAAAAGAAAGTTCTTTTTCGTATTTTGTAAGTCAGCCATATCGGCTTTGTTTTCTGGTTTCGTCTTCTTGCCTGGCTCAACGGAGCCGAACAATTTGTGACGTTCTGCCTTTGATGGCAGCTCTTTTCTAGTTGGTGTGTGTAGGTGTTGCATAATTGTACTCCTTTCAAAGTCGCATGGACTAGCTTAAAGTATACCCGATGCTAAGCTCGTAATTCAATTGTCTGAACCGAGTAATTCCCGGGAAAATGAAAAAAAACAATCCCGCTTACCTGGAATTGTTTTTCACGAGGAAGGACGCTTTCGGTTCTTCACGTCTGATGATCCGGACTATATTCTGTCTATGCTTATAGAGGATAAAGATAGCCAGCAATCCGAGAACGATAGTAAGAACGATATCCTGTGCGATAAAGATCGAGACAACAACGCCGACAACGCCTGCTGTCATGGAAGCAAGAGATACATATTTGCTGACAAGCAGCACGATGACGAAACTTGCAATAATAATGGCGAAAAGCAGTGCATTTACGCCCAATATAATTCCAGCTGAAGTCGCGACAGCCTTTCCACCTTTGAAACGAGCAAATACCGGATAAACGTGTCCGATGACCGCTCCAAGACCGATGACGAGCAGATATAAATCGAACCCGAACAGAACAGGCAATATTGTAGCGATTGTTCCTTTTAAGATGTCTGCAATCAAAACAATTGTTCCGGCTTTTTTACCGAGAATCCGGAATGTGTTTGTCGCACCAAGATTACCGCTTCCATGCTCTCTTACATCTATATTATAGCCTACTTTGCCGACAATCAGGGCAGATGGAATTGAACCGATCACATAGGCGAGCAGGATGAATAACACGTATTCCATATACATTCTCCTTTAACAACGAAACGTTCCTATTACTTGCTTATCCATTTTAGCACGAAGTATCATGGATGGGCATAACTTTTTACATACTATAGGATTAAATCCCTAGGTGCAAGGGTATGAGAACACTTAGTACATAATACGAGGTGAAGGTATGATTGAATTCAAAGGCGTACAAAAGACTTACCCCGATGGAACTGAGGCTATCAAAAATTTTAATTTAAAGATAAAGGAGGGCGAACTTCTCACACTCATTGGTCCAAGCGGCTGCGGCAAAACAACGACGATGAAAATGATTAACCGGCTTGTTGAACCTACAGAAGGCGATATATACATAAACGGAAAACAATTGAAAGAATACAACATACACGAACTACGTTGGAATATCGGCTATGTTCTGCAGCAGATTGCTTTATTTCCACATATGACTGTAGAGGAGAACATTGCTGTTGTTCCAGAAATGAAAAAGTGGAAGAAAAAAGAAATTCACGATCGTGCAAAAGAACTGATGCAAATGGTGGGAATGGAGCCATCCATCTATATGAAAAAGAAGCCTTCTGAATTATCCGGTGGCCAGCAGCAGCGAGTCGGAGTGATTCGAGCCCTAGCTGCGGATCCGCAAATTTTGCTGATGGATGAGCCTTTCAGTGCATTGGATCCAATCAGCAGAGAAGGACTGCAAAAAGATATACGTAAATTACAGAAGCAGATTAAAAAGACGATTGTTTTCGTAACGCATGATATTGATGAAGCAACAGCGTTAGGTGATCGAATCTGTCTTATGAATGCTGGTGAGATCATCCAAGTGGACACACCGCAAAAACTAATACTTGAGCCGCGTGATTCCTTCGTCCGCAACTTTATAGGAGATAAAAAATCACCTTGGCAGACCGCGGTAGATATTGTAGCTTCCCAAACAGTTTCGCGTATTCTGACACAAACAGCATACGAAGAAGGAAATTTTGACTCGGAGCTAGCTTATATTCTTTCAACTGATGACGGACAAGTATTGTGTGCAGTGGAGCATGGCAAACAGCAAAATGTGATAGAAATTCCGAATGACATGAATGTATTGGAAGCAGTAAGTGTGTTTGAAAATACCGGTACTAGCATCCTTCCTGTCACTAAGAACAATGAACTAATCGGTACACTTACGCAACAAGAGCTATTGACTTATTTAGCGAGTAAGACCGAAGTCAAGAATGGGGTGGTCACACAATGAGCGAATTCTTAAACGTATTCGAGCAGCGAAGTGATTCCTTTTGGTCAGCATTAGGTGAACACCTTCAAATATCTATCATTGCTTTGCTTATCAGTATAGCAATTGCAGTACCTCTTGGTCTCCTGCTGAGCCGCTCCAAAAAGCTGGCAGAACCGATTATAGCAGTAGCGGCAGTTTTGCAGACAATCCCTAGTCTCGCTATTTTGGCCTTCTTGATTCCATTGATAGGTATCGGGACGAAGCCTGCAGTTGTGGCACTTATCATTTATGCACTTCTTCCGATCCTCCGCAATACATATACCGGTATCGCCGAAGTTGATCCGGCTTTAAAAGAAGCAGCTACAGGAATGGGAATGAACAGTTTCCGTCGTCTGCGGAAAGTAGAGCTTCCACTCGCGATGCCAATCATCATGGCGGGTATACGGACTGCGATGGTTATGATTGTTGGTACTACTACTATTGCTGCTTTGATCGGTGCCGGCGGTCTCGGAGAACTGATTCTTTTAGGAATTGATCGTGGCGGTGATGTAAATCTCATCTTGCTTGGTGCGATTCCGGCAGCTTTACTTGCTATTTTGCTGGATTTGGTTATACGAATCTTCGAGCGAACGAGCCGAAAGTTTGGCTTTAAATCATTGGTTGTTTTGCTTCTCGTAGCTATAATCGGTGTCGTTACACCGTTTGTGGTTGCTAAAGATAATCAGCCTGATCTTGTAATCGCTGGAAAACTGAATGCAGAGCCTAACATTCTAATCAATATGTATAAGCTCCTTATCGAGGATCAATCTGATTTGAAGGTAGAATTAGAGCCGAATCTCGGGAAAACAGATTTCCTGTTTGAGGCATTGAAAAGCGGCAGTATTGATATTTATCCGGAATTCAGCGGCACTGCATTAGTAACACTAGCTGGTGAGCAAGCAGAAAGTAATGACGGTCAGGAAGTATACGAGCAGGCGAAGGAAGCTATGAGTGAAACGTTCGACATGGTATATCTGGAGCCGATGGCGTACAATAATACGTATACACTTGCGGTGAAGCGTTCATTCGCAGAAGAAAACGACTTACAGACCATTGCGGACCTCCGCAAAATGGATGATGAGATGACGGCTGGTTTCACATTAGAATTCAGTGACAGGGAAGACGGTTATTTAGGTATACAAGACCTTTATGGAGTCGAGTTTGGTGATCTGACTACATTGGATCCTGGTATACGCAAACAAGCTGTCGAAGCGAATGATGTAGATATTATCGATGCCTATTCGACAGACAGTTATATTAGAGATTTGGATCTTGTCACGTTGGACGATCCAGAAAATCTGTTCCCGCCATACCAAGGCGCTCCGCTAATGCGTCAGGAGACACTTGATGAATACCCAGAGCTTGCTGACATATTGGGACAGCTAGCGGGTAAGATAACAGATGAGCAAATGACAGAGATGAATTATCAAGTCGATTTCGAAGATAAACAGCCAGAGGATGTAGCAAGAGAATTCCTTGAACAGGAAGGTTTACTCTAGGAAAGGGGCATGAAAAATGACATTTCAAAATCCAGATAATGAACAGATTCGTGAGATACTAGTCAATGCGAAGACGATTGCGGTAGTGGGGTTGTCAGATTCCCCGACTCGCACGTCTTATGGTGTATCACGTGCGATGCAGCAGGCTGGCTATAAGATTATCCCCGTTAATCCGCACGTGACCGAAGTTCTTGGCGAGAAAGCTTATCCAAGTTTGGCTGATGTACCTGATAAAATTGATATTATCAATGTTTTTCGTCGGTCAGAATTTCTGCCGGATTTGGCAAGAGAAGCAAGCAAGACGAATGCCCGTATATTCTGGACCCAGCAAGGTGTCTATGATGAAGGAGCGGCCTCTTATTTAGAACAGGAAGGCTTTACGGTCTTGATGGATCTATGCATCAAGGTCGCTCATAGTGTGCTTGTCGGACCTACACGCAATTGACTTTACCCCATCTGCTTCTAGCAGATGGGGTTCTTGTATCATTAGCGTATACTAGAACTAATGCAGACGATAAGAGGAGGAATAAACATGGACTTAGATGGTAAATTGCAAAGCTCCTACGCGACATTGCCTGAAACTTTTTACACTCGCATGGAACCTAATCCGGTCAATGAACCGCAGATGGTGAAATGGAACGAAAAGCTAGCAGCGCATCTAGGAATCAAACAGGAAGGTGTACTCGATACGCTGGGGGGCAGCACTTTTCCTGAAGGAGCAAGTCCGATTGCGCAAGCATATGCCGGTCACCAGTTCGGCAATTTCACCATGCTTGGCGACGGACGGGCTATCCTTCTTGGTGAATGGCAAAACAAGTCAGGGGAGAAAGTAGATATCCAGCTTAAAGGCGCTGGACGTACGCCTTATTCCAGAGGAGGCGACGGTCGTGCTGCACTTGGTCCGATGCTGCGGGAGTATGTGATCAGTGAAGCGATGCACGGTCTTGGTATCCCGACAACACGCAGCTTGGCTGTCGTTGCAACAGGTGAACCTATCTACCGGGAAACTGAATTGCCTGGTGCAGTGCTTACCAGGATTGCTGCAAGTCATATTCGCGTTGGAACGTTCGAATATGCTAGAAGATTTTGTTCAGAGCTTGAGCTGAAAGCTTTGGCAGATTACAGCATACAGCGTCATTATCCCGAGATTGCAAATCAGCCGGATACCTATGTGCGATTTTTCCAAGCAGTTGTGGAGCGCCAGGCTGCACTGCTTGCAAAGTGGGTTAGTGTAGGGTTTATTCATGGCGTGATGAATACGGATAATATGACAATCAGCGGAGAAACGATTGATTATGGACCGTGTGCCTTCCTGGATACGTATGAACCGATGACCGTATACAGCTCAATTGATCTACAGGGGCGTTATGCATACGCCAATCAACCACCGATTGCAGCCTGGAATTTAGCTCGTTTTGCAGAAGCAGTGCTTCCGCTATTCGATGAAGTACCAGAAAAAGCTGTAAAAAAAGCTGAGGATATTTTACGTGAATTTCCGCGTTTATACAGAAAAGCATGGCTAGATATTATGTACCGGAAGATCGGTATAGTAAATGTGAAAGATGGCGATGAAGCCCTGGTTGAGGATTTGCTGAAGTGGATGGAACAAGCAGAAGTGGATTACACGAACACATTTCGCGCATTGACAACAGGGGATACCGCTTCAATGGACCAAGTAGATGGCTTCCGTTCTTGGAAAGAACGCTGGGAAGATCGAATTGCTTTAGATGGAAGTAAAGCTGCACGTGAAATGATGCGAAATTCCAATCCCAATGTGATCCCCCGAAATCACTTGGTGGAAGAAGCATTAGAAGCTGCTGGAGGCGGCGATTACACACTGTTCAATCGTCTTTGTGAGATTGTTTCCGATCCTTACACGGATGCGTCAATCGATCCAAAATATACAGAAGACCCGCAAAAACCAGAAGAACCGTTTCAGACATTTTGTGGAACATGATATTCTGCCTGCCTAATGGCAGGTATACATATATAGGAAGTTAAGAATAAGAAATAGCATAGTGAGAAATGCCTTTGCGGCAAAACTATAATGATATATCACTTAGCTTATCATCATATTTATCAAATTCTTCCCCATCTTGTACTAGAAGCTATTTTTCGGAAATTTTTATAAGAAAGCATGCAAAATGGCTAAAAATGTAGCGAAAATCGCCTCTAGCAGACGAGGAATTATGTGAAATCCCAAAATGTGGATTGATTGACCGGCATTATTCTGCTACTTTTAATTAGGCATACACTGGACTCTGCTAAGCATGGGGGCTAGTTTACACAAACATATGTTTGCGTTATGATAAACATAGCGTACTGTCGTTTTCCAATGATAATGACGGAATAATGACTTGGAAACAGTTTTTTTGTATGAAGAAGGGAGCCGATGTGGCATTGGTAAAGCAAGCATCGCATTACTCAGATGACTCTATTCAAGTGCTTGAAGGACTTGAAGCAGTCAGAAAACGTCCCGGCATGTATATCGGTAGTACTGACAGCCGGGGATTACATCATTTAGTTTTTGAAATTGTCGATAATAGCGTGGACGAGGCACTGGCAGGCCATGGTGACAAAATCAATGTGACCATTCATGAAGACAACAGTATTTCTGTTGAGGATTTTGGCCGCGGTATGCCGACGGGTATGCATGCTACCGGTAGACCCACTCCAGAGGTCATTTTCACTGTGCTGCATGCCGGAGGAAAGTTCGGCCAGGGCGGCTATTCAACTAGTGGAGGATTGCATGGTGTTGGTGCATCGGTCGTTAACGCACTTTCCGAGTGGCTCGAAGTAACGATCCATCGTGATGGAAATATGTATACACAACGATTTGAGCATGGAGGAAAACCTGCCACTTCACTTGTGAAACAAGGGAAAACAAAAAAAACAGGAACCAGCATCCACTTTAAACCGGATCCGTCCATGTTTTCTGTAACAAGCTACAATTTTGATACGCTTGCTGAGCGTCTGCGTGAAGCGGCTTTCTTGCTAAAGGGAGTGGCGTTCCATATTGTAGATAAGCGCAGCGATAAGGAAGAGACTTATCTTTATCCCGATGGACTGCAATCCTTTGTCGACTATTTGAATGAGGAGAAAGATACTCTACATCCTGTCGTTGCCTTCGAAGGCGAACAGCAAGATATTGAGGTCTTCTTCGCATTCCAGTTTAATGACGGCTATACCGAAACAATGCTCAGCTTTGTCAACAACGTCCGTACAAAAGACGGCGGAACCCACGAAGCAGGCGCTAAATCAGGTATGACACGTGTATTCAACGAATATGCTCGCCGTAACAACCTTTTAAAAGAAAAAGATAAGAATCTGGAAGGAACTGATATCCGGGAAGGGCTGACTGCGATTGTCAGTGTTCGTATTCCAGAATCACTGCTTCAATTCGAGGGACAGACGAAGAGCAAGCTTGGTACTTCTGATGCGCGCTCTGCAGTCGATGCGCTCGTGTCGGAGAAGCTTTCTTATTTCCTTTCCGAAAATCCCGACATCTCCATCATGCTCGTGAAGAAGGCAATTCGGGCTAAAGAAGCACGCGAAGCGGCTCGTAAGGCTCGGGAAGATGCCCGCAGTGGTAAGAAGAAAAAACGCAAGGATACGTTATTGAGCGGAAAGCTTACACCAGCTCAATCCCGCAACCCTCAGAAAAATGAATTATATTTGGTAGAGGGTGATTCTGCCGGCGGTTCTGCCAAGCAGGGGCGTGATCGTAAGTTCCAGGCTGTCCTGCCACTTCGCGGTAAAGTTATCAATACAGAAAAAGCCAAATTGCAGGATGTAATGAAAAATGAGGAAATATCAACGATCATTCATACAATAGGTGCTGGTGTTGGAGCTGAATTCGACTTAGAGGATGTGCAGTATGACAAGGTTGTCATCATGACTGATGCTGATACAGATGGTGCACATATACAAATCCTGCTGCTTACTTTCTTCTACCGATACATGAAGGAATTGATTGAAGCTGGAAAAGTATTCCTTGCCCTGCCTCCTTTATACAAGGTTTCAAAGGGTAAAGGAAAAAAAGAAGTAATCCGCTATGCCTGGAGCGATGAAGAGATGCGTGAAATCGTCCAGGAATTGAAAAATGGCTATACGATCCAGCGTTACAAAGGACTCGGTGAAATGAATGCCGATCAGCTTTGGGAAACGACAATGGATCCTGGCACTCGTACACTCATCCGTGTTACGATCGAGGACTTTGCTCGTGCTGAACGTCGTATCACGACACTGATGGGCGACAAAGTAGAGCCACGTCGTAAATGGATTGAGAGTAATGTCGCTTTCGGTATGGAAGAAGACGGGAATATCCTCGAAAACGACAAGCTGCACAACTAAGGGGGATTTCTTTTGGAAAACTATTTGGATCTGCCATTGGAGGAAGTCATCGGAGACCGATTCGGCAGATACAGTAAATATATTATTCAAGACCGGGCGCTGCCGGATGCCAGAGATGGTTTGAAACCGGTGCAGCGCCGGATTTTATACGCAATGTTTGATGAGCGAAACACACATGATAAACCGTTTCGGAAGGCTGCCAAGACTGTCGGTGCGGTAATCGGTAACTTTCACCCGCACGGAGATAGTTCGGTTTATGAAGCAATGGTTCGACTCAGCCAAACATGGAAAGTTCGTAACGTGCTTATTGAGATGCATGGGAATAACGGTAGTGTCGATGGTGACCCGCCGGCTGCGATGCGTTATACAGAAACAAGGCTGTCCCACATCGCTTCTGAATTATTGCGCGACATCGATAAGGAAACAGTCGACTTTGTTCCGAACTTTGATGATACGAACGCGGAACCTACTGTTCTTCCTGCTAAGTTTCCTAACTTGCTCGTGAATGGTTCAACGGGGATTTCCGCTGGTTATGCGACAGAAATTCCACCGCATCATCTAGGCGAGGTTATCGATGCTGTTATCATGCGCATGGATAAACCGAATGCAACAGTAGATGAATTGATGACCGTTATGAAAGGTCCAGATTTCCCAACAGGCGGTATTATTCAGGGTGTAGATGGAATCAAAAAGGCGTATGAAACCGGTAAAGGCAAGATCATTGTTCGAGGAAAAACGAGCATCGAGGATCTTAAAGGCGGTAAACAACAAATTGTTATCGATGAAATTCCTTATGAAGTGAATAAAGCGAATCTCGTAAAGCGGATGGACGAGCTGCGTCTAGACCGGAAAGTTGAGGGTGTCGCCGAGGTTCGGGACGAAACGGATCGTACCGGAATGCGAATCGTAGTTGAACTTAAAAAAGAAGCAGATGCTCAAGGAATTCTGCATTATCTATATAAAAATACCGATTTACAGATCGCTTATAACTTCAATATGGTGGCAATCAAGGATAGAACGCCACAGCTGTTAGGATTGGCGAGCCTGCTTGATGCTTATATCGGCCACCAAAAAGAAGTCGTCACGCGACAATCTGCGTATGCTCTGCAGAAAGCGAAAGACCGCAAGCATATCGTTGAGGGATTGATCAAAGCAATTTCCATTCTCGACGAATTGATTGCAACCATCCGTGCATCGAAAGACAAAGCGGATGCAAAGCAGCGGATCGAGGCTGCTTACGGCTTCACTGAAGCACAGGCAGAGGCAATCGTAAACTTGCAGCTATATCGTCTGACGAATACGGACATTACAGCATTGCAGCGTGAAGCGCAGGAGCTGGATGAGCAGATTCAAAAGCTTGAAGATATTCTGAAGAACGAAAAAACATTGTTGAAAGTAATCAAGCAAGATCTTCGGACTATCAAGAAGACTTATCATACAGATCGACGCTCAGAGATCGAGGATGAAATCGAAGAACTGAAAATCAATCTGGAAGTAATGGTCGCGTCAGAGGAAGTTCTTGTCACTGTTACGCATGACGGATATATCAAACGGACAAGCCTTCGTTCCTATCAAGCATCCAATGGTGAGGATCTGGCAATTAAAGAAGAAGATCACTTGATCGGTATGCAGGAAATCAATACGACTGACAAGCTTCTTGTCTTCACGAATAAAGGGAAATTTAGTTTCATGCCTGTGCATGAGCTGCCGGATATCCGCTGGAAGGATCAAGGTCAGCATTTAGCCAATATCGTGAGTATGGATAAAGATGAGAAAGTAATTGCAAGCATTCCAGTACGTGATTTCAAACAGGGCGGCTACCTTGTTTTCTTCACAAAAAATGGTTCTGTGAAACGAAGTGAGCTCCAACTTTATGAAGCAACAAGAGCTAACAAATCATTAACTGCCATCAATTTAAAAGCCGGCGACGAAGTTTGTCATGTGTCCCTGACAGATGGAAACAAGCAGCTATTCATGGCAACTAATTCAGGATATGGTTTATGGTTTACTGAAGAAGAAGTCAGCCCGATTGGAATACGTGCAGCAGGCGTCAAAGGTATGCAGCTGAAAGAGGGCGAATATATTGTTGGTGCCCAAGCATTCGAACTGAAACATTCGCAAAGTGTTGTTGTCATTACGCATAGAGGTTCGGCAAAACGGATGAAACTGAAGGAATTTGAACCATCTGGCAGAGCGAAACGCGGCGTTGTTATGCTCCGTGAGCTGAAAAAGAACCCGCATCGAATTGTTGGTTTCTACGTATTGGAACAAACTGCGACGATTCATATGGTGACAAAGGATAAACAAGATCATATTCTTGAGCCGATGAGTCTGAATGCAAATGATCGCTATAGCAATGGTTCTTATGTATTGGATACAGATAGTCACGGAGAAGTTATCGCCACGTATCCGGAAGCAATATATGACATTGCATTTCCAGAGGATAAATCTTAAGTGAACAATAATATTATTATGTAAACTAGAGGGGCTGATAGCCTCTCTTTTTTCTTTTTTATCTGCACAATACGGACTTGGCAAGGATAGAATAATTGACAGGCGACGCATTTTACATGGTATAGTTTTACGTATAGCAAAATGAACGGGGGAGCAGAATGGATAATCGAACGTTTAGAGATGCAATGGGGAAATTTGCAACAGGCATTACAATTGTTACAACCGAGGTTGCTGGAGAGATAAAAGGGATGACAGTGAACGCTTTTATGTCAGTATCACTGGAGCCGAAACTTATTGCTATATCAATCGATAAAAAAGCGTCACTATATGATATTTTGCAAACTAATCCTACATTCGGAGTAAGTGTCTTAAAAGATGAACAAAAAGATGTCAGCATGGTATTCGCCAAGCAGAAAGAGCAGGAGAATCCTGTGCCGATCACAAAGCTGCAAGAAGTTCCCGTTGTTGACGGTGCCCTTGTTAATCTAGCGTGTAAGGTAGTGGATAAAGTTGTAGCTGGTGATCATGTTATCCTGATTGGAGAAGTGGAAGACTTGGTGCTGCGTGACGGTGATCCAGTACTTTATTTTGGAGGCAGTTACCGAGAAATCAAAGCGACATAAGGAAAAGGAGCAGAGCCTATGGAGCAAACGACAATCCTAGTAGTGGAAGATGAAAAGAAAATGGCAAGGCTGCTGCAGCTTGAGCTTGAGCATGAGGGTTTTGCTGTGGATGTAAAATACGACGGTTTAGATGCACTAGAGGCATTCTATGCAAATTCCTATCAACTTATCTTACTTGATGTGATGCTGCCATCACTGAGCGGTATGGAACTGCTTCGTCGTATCCGAAAGCAGGATGCGCACGTACCTGTAATGCTGCTGACTGCAAGAGATGCAGTGCCTGACAAGGTGAGCGGCTTTGATCTAGGTGCGACAGACTATATGACGAAGCCATTCGAAATCGAAGAGTTATTGGCACGCATACGTGCACATCTGCGCCATACTATTACAGCTGCAGCAGTACAAGATCCGCTGCTGCAGGTCGGTGATTTAACACTCGATGAAAAGACTAGGACCGTTATCCGCAGTAAAAAGGAAATAGAGCTAACACCGCGGGAATATGATTTGCTACTGTTCCTTATGAAGCATGAAAAGCAGGTTCTGACACGTGATCAGCTGCTTGAGAGAGTATGGGGATTCCAATATGCCGGTGACACGAATGTGGTCGATGTATATATTCGCTATCTAAGGAAAAAGATTGATACAGGTGAAAAGCGCAAACTAATCAAGACAGTCCGAGGTGTCGGATATACGATCAAGGATGAAGAAAAGTGAAGCTGCGGACAAGGATCCAACTATACATAATTGTTACACTGGTGATCCTGTTGCTGATAGTGAATATGTCCATTTACTTTCTGTTCCGTGAAGTGAGTTTGCATAATAGTGTTGATCGGTTGCATGAACAAGGGCGTGCCTTGGCTGAGACCGCCGCCACTGTCGACTGGAAGGATACGTCACGTACTAGCTTGTTTCAAGCAGATTTGCCAACTGAAGGACTTGTACGTTTTATAGGATCCGACGGGCAAAGTGAGGGCGTAATCACGAGAGCGGAAAAGTATCGTGAGCTGCCATTTACGTACACATCACAGGAGCAGGATCAAACGTATTATCATAACGGCAGCTGGTATGCTGAGGTATCAATTCCTGTTATCCGGGATAATGGCATTTATACAATGCAAGTTGCAGAAGAGCTAGTCAGCCTAGAGCAGACACTGCAAGTGCTCAAATATTGTCTGACGATAGCGGGATTGATCATTTTGATTCCATCGATACTCGGAGGCAGACTGCTGAGCAGCTTCCTGCTAAGGCCAATTCTGGCTTTAACATCGACCATGCAGGCCATCCGCAAGAGCGGGAAGTGGAAGCGTATGGAAACAGAAAACAGAAGTCATGACGAATTGCATGCTCTAAGCGAAACGTTTAATGAAATGGTCGATCAATTGGAAGAGAACTTTACAAAGCAACAGCAATTCGTATCTGATGCTTCGCATGAACTGAAAACACCAATCAGCATCATCAAGAGCTACAGCAAACTGTTGGATCGCTGGGGTGCTGATGATCCTGCTGTGCAGCAGGAAGCAGTACAAGCTATTCATAGTGAAACTGAACGGATGCAGGCTTTAGTCGATCAGCTGCTAATCTTAGCAAAAGATGATCCGGAATTGCTGCAAAAAGAACCTGTCGACCTTGGCAATATAGCAGAAATCTGTGCAGCAGCAATGGAAACGGCATACCAAAGGGAAATCATTGTCCGCATGGAGCGTGGTTTATTGGTTATGGCTGATAGCAATATGCTGAAGCAGGTTGTCTATATATTACTAAGCAATAGCATCAAATATAGTGACGATCTGATTGAGATAGATGTTAAAGCTGACCAAAATGAAGCCATCCTGAGTGTTACGGATTATGGAGAAGGGCTCGATGAGAAAGATCAGCGGCGTATTTTTGATCGATTTTACCGGGTGGATAAAGCGCGTACACGAGAGAAAGGCGGCAGCGGCCTTGGTCTTGCCATTGCTAAACAACTTGTAGAACTGCATGATGGAAAGATCGATGTGACTAGCGTTTTAGGTGAGGGATCGACGTTCACTGTACGGCTGCCGATTTAACTTCTCATGAAATTCTAATAAAGTACTTACTATTCTTTTAATGATGAAGTTATATACTGGCTATAGATCATAGCTGGAGGCGATAGATGTGAAGAAAAAGTGGATTATACCTGCTGCAGTTGTCGTGCTTATAGTTGCTGTTTTTGGTATTTATCAGATGCAGGCATCAGCCGGAGAACCGGAGATGACAATCGAGCAGGCACGTCAGCAAGCGGAAAAACAATACAATGCAACCGTAACCGAAATTGAATTGGATCGCAGCGGAAGCGAACCGAGATATGATATTGATTTGGAAAATGGAGAGAAACTCTATGACTTGACGTTGAACGGAAATACCGGGGAAGTAATCAGTTTAAAAGAAAGTAACAGAACAGTAACTTCACCGAATACGGATCAAAGTCAAGCATCTGGTGATGATCAGCAGCAGGATGAAAACAAAAAAACTGCCGATGATCAACAGCAATCAGATAAAGAGCAGACAGCTCCTTCACAAAAGCAGGCTTCACAGGCTGAAGTGAAAATTACGATGGACGAAGCAATCAAAATTGCGACTGACGAAGTAGGCGGCAGCGTAACCGATGCGGAGTTTGATGAAGAAGATGGGCTTCCGGTTTATGAGCTTGAGCTGAAAACAGCTGACGATGAAGCGGAAGTTGTCATCAACGCACAATCCGGAGAAATTATAACCATCGCATATGATAGTGAAGAAGATTGAAGCAGCGAGCAGCTGCTTCTTTTTGTTGTCTTTTTTATGTATTTCGTCCAAAGGGGATCTTGTACAAACTAGCAGGTTTAGAAACTAAAGTTGGAGACAGGCCATTTGACCTGTCTGCATTATTAGTGAAAACAATTAAATTAGTAGCTGCTGCCACCGTAACCCTTGCCAGATGCACCGACAATGATCAAAAGGATGAACAATACTACGATTAACGCAAAGCCTTTACCATGTCCCATAATTACACCTCCTGTTGTTCAAGGATGATATATTTTATGTTTGTCTGTTTCTGCTGATTGGGTATTATTCTGAGGTTTATAAGATTGGAACAACCCATTTTTTTAAGAGACACCCTTAACTGTGTCTTATTATTCAATGAATTAATTGGCGGATAACAATAACATTATCCGTACTATGTACATATCATTTAAGGACACCATTTAACTTGAGTGTTAATGCAAAGCTTTATCTACCCCGGGCTATTTCAAATAAAAGGGTTTGCCTAATCAGCTGCTTTTTTATTTGAATAGTTCCTCCGAATCCTTTAGCACAAATGGGTTAATAACCATACAAGGGTTTAGAGCTATTCATATACTACACATATAACATATGGAGGTGTTTTCATGAGCGACGGAGGGTACAGTTACGGCGCAGGTTTTGCGCTTATCGTTGTTTTGTTTATTTTGCTTATTATCGTTGGAGCAGCATGGTGCTGATCTAAATAAAAGAGACTGCAAAATCTATGCAGTCTCTTTTTTGTGTATTTTAATAAAAGGAGCGTTAATTGTGCTTGTATTTAACACTTAACATATACTTACATTTAGAATTGGTGATGTCCTATTTAATTAGTTAAATGCAGCAACAGTAATCACAATCTGACTAAAAAACGTTTTTTAAGATTGGAGGAGTATCCTTTGGAGTGGCTTTTTATTGGTATATCAGAGCTGAATGGTGACTGGTGCAACTTAGGTTCTTTACCGAATCGATTTGGTGAAAACTAAATGCGCTGGCTTATGGGGTTACTTGTTCTTGTTGTATTAATAACAGGGTGCAGCAATCAGGAACAAAACTTAAATGAATGCTTGCCAGAAATGACAGGGTATCTGGAAATTACGGAAGATAAGCATTATGTCATTGATAAAACTGAAGAAATGCGGTATCTACTGAATGGAGCTACAATACCTGATTCCATAGAAAACGGAGACGAAATTACAGTTACATACAAGAGCATTCTTGAATCATATCCGCCTCAGCTTACAGTGTGTGAGATCAAATGACGATAAGCATATCATTTCCCTCGTCCCTGCATCGTAATGGATAATAGGAGGATACTAAGCAGAAAAGAAGGGTCCGCTATGAAACAGATACATTCCAATGTTCTCACTTACCGTGGATCACATTATGAATTCGGCGTCATGCAAGGAGAACGCCTGAAAAATACACCGTTATATGCATATCAGCAAAAACAAAAAGAGAGGAACCGTCGCCGTTTCACGGTTGATTCAGCCGATGCTTTCCGTATGTTCAGAAGCTATCATCCTGGCATTTATGAAGAGCTTACTGGACTAAGTGATGCACTTGGCCTTTCCATCGATGAAACGCTGATGGATTACAGTGGATTTCAGCAGGAGTGGAGAATAAACTCTGGCTGTTCGATCGTCGCTGGAAATGACTTTCTTGCACGTAATTATGATTATCATCCAAAGACATATGAAGGACGTTTCCTTTTGTACCAGCCATCAGAACAAGAATATTTCGCTACAATTGGTCCTACTCAGCGAATTCTTGGACGTATAGATGGGATGAATGAAAAAGGTCTGACCATTGGCTACAACTTTGTGCACCAAAGATTCCCTGAGGAAGGCTTCATTTGTAATATGCTTTCGCGTATTATTCTGGAAACGTGTTCGACGACAGAAGAAGCAGTTGAAAAACTGACAGAAATGCCGCATCGCCACTCCTTTAACTACGTAATAAATGATGCAGCTGGCGTCCGTCGTGTGGTAGAAGGCAGCCCACGCGGTACCGCCGTAAGAGAAGCAAGCTTTAGTACAAACCACTTTGAAGTGCTGACAAAAGAGAACCGTCATCATCTTGTTGACAGCAAAAGACGATTTGATAACATCCACAAGCATTATAAAGAAAATATTAATGCAGCGGAGGGTTTTAGTCTTTTGAACGATCCAGAACATGATGTTTTCTCAGACCAGTATCGCAATTGGGGAGGAACAATCCACACATCTGTCTACAAACCAAAAGAATTGAAAATGGGATTTGCTATCGGAAACCAACAGCCAACAGAAGTCGATTTCGGCAGCTGGCTCAAGGGTGAAGAACTGTCATTCAGTCAGTTTACAGGTGATTTGGACACTGATGTCCGCATTCCTTATATGGGAGAATAAAAAGAAAACCGCATTTACAATGGTAAGTGCGGTTTTCCTGTTTTATAATAAAAAATATGAATGCGCATACATAAGAGGAGGGGCCATCTATGCGGCGAACAGCGGAAACAACGGAATTGTTCAGTCTGTCAGCATTATATCAATATTTCGAAACGGAAAACGCAATACAATATAGTAAAAAAACGCTTGATTTAGTGGATAAAGCCGAGAACGGAACTGCCTTTATCTGCTTCACAGGACATTTCTCTGCCGGAAAAAGCTCGCTTATAAATGCACTGCTTGGTGATCAAGTGCTTCCAGCCAGTCCGATACCGACTAGTGCTAATATCGTTACCATTCAGCGTGGACAGCCAAAAGTGTTCGCTTATGGAGCAGATGAAACGAAATATGAACTTCCAGCTCCGTACCGGAAGGAAACATTGGATACATATTGTCGGAATAAAGATATTCGCAGAATCGAAATACAAGATGAACAGACAGTACTCCCAGACAAAATAGCACTGATGGATACCCCTGGTATCGATGCGAGTGACGATGCAGACCGTTTGATGACAGAGTCAGCACTGCATCTGGTGGACAGTATGTTTTATGTGACTGATTATAATCATGTACAGTCAGAAGTGAATCTGCTTTTTTTACAGCAACTTTCTGAACAGAAACAGCCATTTTATCTGATTATCAATCAAATTGACAAGCATCGGGAAGAAGAACTCTCTTGGACTGATTTCCAAATCGGGGTCACTAATGTATTTGAACAGTGGAACATTACCCCTGAAGCTGTATATTATACGACATTGAAAGAACAAGACGATGAGCATAATCAACTGTATGCTGTGAAAGAAAAGATGCAAGAACTACTTACAAAAAAGGAACAGTTGCATAAAGCAGGACTGGAGCGAGGAAAGCAACGCTTGATTGCTTATTATTTGCAGGATGTTAGACAAGAATTAGCGGAAAAACAAGCAGCATTGATGGAGCAGCGTCATCAATTGGATCATACTGCTGCGGATGCAGCCAGCAATTGGCGAGAAAAACAAAAAACTGCTGAAGAAGCCGGACGTGAGACAATTCAGCAGACTTTAAAAAATGCGAATCTGATGCCCTTTGAAGTGCGTGAAGTAGCCGAAGTTTATTTGGAATCCACTTTTCCGGACTTTAAAGTAGGTTTGTTTGGTAGTAAACGAAAAACAGCAGAAGAACGGGAACAGCGACGGGCTAAAACAGAGGAGCTGATATATCAGCAAATCGAGAAGCAGTTGGTTTGGCGGATTCGTGATAAGCTGAGCGAATGGGCTAGAAAGCATGATATGTATACAGAATCCGTGCAAGTACTATTGCAGGATTTTTCGGTAGAGCTGCCAACAAATCTGCTTGAGCAGCATGTTCAATCAGGAGCGAGTAAAAATGGCACATATACATTGGTCTATACAGCTGCTGTCGAGGATCATATCAAGCTGGCTTACAAAAAAGCTGCCCTTTTAGTCGTAGAAGCAGCAATCCAAACGACTCAAACTGCCTTCCAGCAAGCGGAACAGCTAGAAAAACAGGAAAAAAAGAAAGCAACTGAAAATGAACAAGTCGATAATAAAATCAACCAGCTGCAGCATTCTTACGAAAGACTCACAGAGCAAATTCGCCAGACAGACCGTAATTCGGATCCAGAAACTATCGAAAAAGCAAGACAGGCTATGAGGAATAGATACGAGCTTAAAGAAAGCTTAAATTTGTTGGAACCTGTTATAAAAAGTACAACAGAAGCACGTGAAGAGCCAATTGTGCAGCATAAATCATTTGCAAATCTGTCCGCAGAAGAGATGGCGCAACAATTAGAGACAGCAGCATCTGCGCTCAATGGTGTCGAAGGATTTCAATCAGCAATAGAAGACATCAAGAATAGAAAAGAAAAACTGATTCATCAAGATTATACATTAGTGCTTTTTGGGGCTTTCAGTGCTGGTAAATCTTCATTTGCCAATGCATTGCTTGGTGAAAACTTACTGCCGGTTTCACCGAATCCAACTACGGCATCAATCAATATGCTGAAGCAAGCTACAAGAGAGCATCCTCATCAGACTGTGCTTGTTAAATGGAAATCCCGCCAGCATATAGAGGCTGATATTGAAAGTTTGACCGGATTGCAACTTACCTTAAGTGATTTCTTATCTGAAAACCCAGCCGATCTAGTTAAGGATAAAAGACATCAAGCATTTCTGCAGGCGGTTCAAACGGGGTACAATGTTGTGCACGCGAATCTTGGTACAGAAGAGATTATCCGGTTCGAGGAGTTCGGCGATCATGTAACGAAAGAGACGTTAAGTTGCTTTATAGAACAAATAACCGTTTATTTGGAAAATGAGTTCCTTAAGCAAGGCGTTACATTAATTGACACTCCTGGAGCGGATTCCGTCAATGCACGTCATACAGATGTGACATTCCAATTCATGAAGCATGCTGATGCGATACTTTTCGTGACGTACTATAATCACGCATTTTCAAAAGCAGATGAACAAGTACTCCAGCAACTAGGCAAAGTAAAAGGGGCGTTGGAGAAAGACAATATGTTCTTTATCGTTAATGCGAGTGATTTGGCGAAGGATGAGGAAGAAGTTAACTATGTTACCTCCTATGTAGCAGCCAATCTGGCAAACTTCCAAATCAGACAGCCGCGCCTCTTCGCGTTAAGCAGCTTACTTGGCTTGAAGGAGAAAGAGACTTCCCGGAAATTGAATTCAGGGCTCAACAAGCTGGAACTAGAACTTAATAACTTTATCCGCAACGAGCTAACAGAAGTCATTATTCAAGGCGCCAGGCGGGAATTGAAAAGGCAATACGCACAGCTGCAAACGTATAGCAATGCAATGGATTTGGATGAAAATGCGAAATTGCAGAAAGTCCGTCAGTATAAGCAAGAACAGGATGAAATTTTGGCCAAAGCACGGACATATACACAGCCTGTGTTTCAACAAGCTATTATACAGCGCATCGAAAAACAGCTGCATTATGTAAAAGAAAGACAGCTGCTAGAAGCGAATGATTTGTTTAAGCAATGCTTTAATCCAGCACTAATTAAGAGCAGTGGAGCAGCAGGTAAAGAGGAAGTAGCACGGCAAATACTTGAATTCGCGAAACAAATCCAGATTCAGCTGGAACAAGAATACCGGGCAGTTACTATTCGTGTCGACAGAACAGTCCGAGAGCAGATGGAGCGGTGGAGGAGTGGATTAGAACAAGCCGTTCAATCGGTAAACGAGGCGTTATCTCTGGCAGCACCTGCTGATCAGAAACTTCCGGAAACAGCGCTGCCAGAAACAGATTTTCGTTTTGAACAAGGAGCAGTTACTCGATTACAAAAACTGTATCGCAGTCCAAAAGTCTTTTTCCAAGAAAACGGAAAAGAGAAGCTGAAAGAAGAACTTCTCAAGCTGATGGAACCGATTCTTGCTGAAATACTGCAAGTGTATACATCAGCTATGGATAGCCATTACGAAGAAATCTGGCAGTCAGAGGAGGCGCTACTTCAGAAGAATGCCGCGGGGCAGTTAGAAAGTTATTACACGGGTATGCTTCGGGCTTTGACTGACACGTCATCTCGTCAGAAGCTGCAGCAAGCAGTACAAATTTTCGCTACCCTTTTACCAGAAAAAGTTTGACCGATGCTAATCCAGGATACTGTATAACCAAAAGGTAATAGTCCAGGAGGTTAGCAGTTATGGAGCAAACAAAAAAGCTATTTTCACAGAAACCATCATCATACTGGCGTAATTCAACGGATATGCCGACCTATCCAGCTCTGGAAAAAGATCTTGATACGGACGTATTGGTCATTGGGGCAGGAATCGCCGGTATAACGACAGCATACGAACTGACTAAGCGCGGAAGAAGCGTTGTACTTATCGAAGGGCGTGAGTTGATCTCTGGTACAACCGGGTATACGACAAGCAAGCTGACCGCGCAGCACGATATTATTTATCATGGCTTGATTGAACGCTATGGCGAGGAAACAGCGAAGCAATATTTCCAAGCAAATCTGCAGGCAATCAATTATGTGAAAGATACAGCAGCCGAGCATGGTATCGATTGTGAATTTGAGGAGCAGGAGGCTTATGTTTACACGCAGCTGGACGAAGGCGTGGAAACAATCGAAAAAGAGGTAGAGGCGTACCGCAAGCTCCATATCGATGGTTATCTGGCAGATACAATGCCGTTAGATATCCCCATAAAAGCAGCTGCTGTAATGCGTCAGCAAGCCCAGTTCCATCCGGTGAAATACTTAACAGGCTTATTGAAAGAAATCGAGATTCGAGGCGGAAGCATTTACGAACAGACGTTAGCTGTCTCATTCGATACGGAGTCTCGTCCTGTTGTTCATACTGAGAACGGACATACCATTACAGCAAACCATGTTGTCAGTGCAACACATTTCCCTCTACAAGTGGAGGATAAATACTTCTCCTCAAATATGAATCCGAAAAATTCATATGGTATCGCAATCAAATCGAAAAAGCCTTATCCAGACGGTATGTATATCAGTCTTGAAAATCCGAAGCGGTCGATCCGCAGTTTGAAAAAAGGGGAAGACCATTATGTCCTAGTCGGTGGTGAGGCACATGTGACTGGTGACGGCTCCTCTGTACTTGAGCGGTATGAAAAAATCTATCAATTTGCTGAAGAACAATTCGGAGTAGAGGAACTCTATGAGCATTGGTCCAGTCATGATCTTCTGACAACCGATCAGCTCCCATTCGTTGGGAAAGTGAGTGACGAGGCGCCAGGAATTTACACAGCAACCGGCTTCGGTAAATGGGGCTTGTCCAATGGCGTTGCAGCAGCTACCTTGCTTGCAGATCTTATTGATGGCAAAGACAATGCATTTGCCGACTTATATAAGATTGGCCGGGAGATGGAAGAAGCAGAAGCTGTTAGTATCGGTGAGGACGATGTAAATCGTATCAGCAATGAACCAGTTGTGAAACCAGATGATCTGCAGAATGGAAAAGGCGCTATTCTTGAGAAAGATGGCCAGACAATGGCTTATTATCGGGATGAAAAAGGGGAGCTGCACGAAATGAGTGCTTCCTGTACGCATAACGGCTGTCCCGTCTCTTGGAATAATGCGGATCACACATGGGATTGTTCCTGTCATGGATCTCGATTTACAGCTGTTGGTGAAGTTGTTGAGGGCCCTGCGGTGCGAGCATTGGATAGAGAATAGTATAGAAAAGCTGCTGGGTATTCCCGGCAGCTTTTTTCTGATGTGAAACCTTGTAGAACAGAACTCGTATGTAGTGTTATAGAAGCGAGGTGATTTAGATGGTATTTCGTTCGAAAATAGATATTTTTTTCGTTAATTTCATCTTGATTGTAATTCTTTTACTGGCGCTAGCTTCATTTTGGCCGCTTTTCTTTTTTAACAAAATAGACTTGTTCGAATTTCTTTTATTGTCTAGCACATTTTTAATCCCTGCAGGAGTAATTTTGTGGTCAGTATTTTCAATCAAGTATGTTTACTATCAAGACTTCTTATTAGTTCAAGGGGGGCCATACAAAAGCCGTATTTTGTACGAAGATATTACAAAGATTACTTCTTCAAATAATATTTTCTCAGGCTATAGAATATTGTCAGCGAGAGACGCAATCGATATTTATTCCAAACAGGCATTTTGGGGAAGTGTAACGATTTCACCAATGTGTAAAGAAGAATTTATTAGTGAGTTAAAAAAGAGATGTCCGAACATGAATATCCGAGAGTAATACTAGTTTTTCCTTTTAACAATCAAAGCAAGAAACTTTTATAGTCTATCTTTTTGAACAGCATCCATTCCCTTTATAATTTCCTCAGATTTAATAGTGCTAATCACTACTGTTTCATATTTTAAAGTTAACTCTATACCTTGTTTCCCGCTCATTATATAACCCGTTTCTCCTTTGAAATTCACACGAAACCCCCAGCCGCCAAATCGCTTTAATGGACTGTAATTGATAGGTTTATAATGTTTAATATCTTTATACAAAAACTTCTTATATTGTAAATGAAAAGGTGTATAGCGAATATAAAGACCATCCTCTCGGACTTCGATAATCAGCTTTGTCCATTTAAGCATGACTAGAGGAAATGCGATTCCAAAGATAACCCAAAACAATATTAAAATAGCATCTGAAGCTGGATTATTCCCAAAAGGAAGACCTAAAATGACTTGCCGAATGAGGCCGTACCACATTATTGCAGCAACAGATAATACTATAAGCCAAAGTAAAGGCTGCTTAGGTTTTTGGACTTCTTTATATATTACATTGTTTGATTCTATCTTCATCACTCCTTATGAAAAGCTTGAATAAGCAATAGTGAGCTGTTCATATAGCAGCTCACTATTGGTAAAGCGAATTATTCACTAATTAATTCAATGATCTTTTTGACTGCGTCATCGTTTCCAGGATTAATGTAAACAAGCTCCGTATTATTAATTATGTCTTCTAATTCTTCTCTCATTGTTTCCTCATCCAAACCTTCTGGAGGAGTGGGTGAACCACCATACCAACGTCCTGGTAAGGGGACGTTGTATACATTGATCGTGCCATCTCCATTACTGCTATATGTTACAGATCCATCCACTATGCGAGACCCGCTAAGCTGAACAACATCTTCAGGATAGCTGACAATGGGAAAATGATCTGGCTCTAGTGTTGTGCCAGCTGGAATATGCCGTACATACAACCCATCAATCTGCTGGTTTGGTCCCAGCTGCAGCCACACTCGTGCATATTCGATTTCCTGAGAGGAGTATTCAGCTAATGGTTCATCTTTGCTATATGTATTTGTTGAATTTTCATTAGTATTAGTTTCCTCAGAAGAGTGCTTGAGTTTTTCTGTTTCTGATGCATCAGTCGAATTTTCTTCTGATTTATCTGCTGCAGTTGCTTCTGAGTCTGCCTCGGAATCTGAATTATCATCAGTATCGGCAACCTCATCATCTTCTTTAACTTCTTGCTGATTAGTTGCCGAAGCAGTGGGGGTTACTGAAGAACTTTCTTCGTTATTGTTGTTTGTACAACCAGTAAGCACTAAAACAAGCGATAGCACTACAGTGTACATATACGACATCTTACTAAACTTCTTCATAGACTCATTCCTTCCTTCGTTATATATATTGTACCAATTAAAGGAAATAAAGAAAGGTAAATGGAAAGATATTGAACCGCGATACTGTAAAAAGGAGTGAACTGAAAAAGTACAAAAGAAAGCAGCCTTGAACACGTAGTTCAAAGCTGCTTCTTTTTACTGTTTTTTCAGATTTAATAGAAATATTTTAATAAATAAATTAAGAGTATTTTAGGAAAAATGTAAATAATAGAACTAATAATAAAAGAGTTATCATGCTTTGATATATATGTAATAATAGATGAAATATTTAGCGAGAAGTTACTTTATAGAACAGATTTATTATTAATCACGCGTTTATAAATAAAAATTTTAATAAAAGTTGCGATAGGGCACAGCCTTTCTTATACAATTATTAAAATTATCCAAAGCTAAGTAAAAAATACTGTTGCCGTTGTGGTTTTGCAGAGTTGGAGGTAAAAGAAATTGTCTATTATTATTGGGGTTTTAGGAATACTTGTTTTAGTTGCGGTAGCCTGGGCAATGTCAAATGATAAAAAGAATATCAATTATAGAGCTGTTGGTATCATGCTAGTTGTCCAGCTAATACTAGCTTGGTTCTTGCTGAACACTTCTATTGGCAGAACGATCATCAAGAAAATTGTAGATGTATTTACCAAAGTACTGTCATTTGGTCATGAAGGAATTGCATTCATATTGGGTGACTTATCTACAAAGGGTTATTTCTTCTTTGACGTTCTTTTGATGATTATTTTTGTATCTGCTTTATTATCCATTTTAACTTATACCAGAATACTATCATTCGCCATTAAGTATATAGGTGGTTTTGTTTCCAAAATAACTGGTCTTCCGAAGGTTGAGTCATTCGTTGCCGTAAATTCAATGATTTTCGGTAATACAACTGCAATTCTTTCTGTTAAGTCGCAAATTCACAAGCTTAGTCCGAACCGTTTATTTATTGTCGCTAGTTCATCACTTGTAGCAGTATCTTGTTCGACTCTTGGAGCTTATTTGCAGCTTATTCCAGCTGAATATGTGCTAGTGGCCTTGCCATTAAACGTTTTCTCTGGTCTGATTTTATCTTCCATTGTCGCTCCCGTTACAAAGGAAGAAGACTTTGAGATAGATGTAAAAGAGATGAATAATGAAAAATCATTCTTTGAAGCAATTGGTAACGGTACAATATTAGGTGGTAAAACTGCTTTGATCGTAGGAGCAATGTTACTTACTTATATGGCTTTACTTGCAATGGTTAATTATATTTTAGATGGCATTGTAGGAATGACATTCCAGGAATTAATAGGTTATGTATTTGCTCCAGTAGCATTTATTATGGGAATCCCGACTTCGGAAATCCTTAACGCAGGATCCGTCATGGGAACGAAAGTAGCTGCCAATGAATTTGTTGCAATTACTGATTTCGTCAAAATACTACCTGACATGTCTACGAAAACTGTAGGTATCGTTTCAGCATACTTGATTTCATTCGCAAACTTCTCATCTATCGGAATGATCTTAGGAACAGTACAAGCTATCGATCAAAAGCAGGCAAGTCTTCTGGCTAAAGTCGGCTTTAAGGTTCTGCTAGTGGCTACGATGGGATCCATACTGACAGGTACAATTGTAGGACTATTTTTGTAAGAATATCTAATATAAACGAAGGGGACTGTGCACAACTTAGTGTTCAGTCTTCTTTGTTTATGCTCCAAGTCTTGCTAAAAAGGTATTATAACTTACTATTTGTAATTGACATACTTATTAATTAGATTATAGCTATTTTCACCTGTGGCTATAGATCAGCTTGAAAATTTCGCTTGTATAGCATGAAGGAACAAATCAGAAGCGGCCGAAAAGACCTGATGCTTTTTCCAAACTAAGTTTAGACCGGACTCAAGTCTCGGCTCAAGAGGCTTAAAGCAAAGATTACTTTCTTCTGATGTATTTACTATTTTATCAAGAGTGATTGCATAACCGATGCCTTCTTCCACCAGTATGCTAGCATTGTATGCCAAATTATATGTTGTCACAACATTCAATTTATCCAGATTTTCACCAAACCAATCAGCAAACTCATTCTTTGAATAAGTCTGATTCATCACCTGTCTTGAACAGATTAGCGGAAGGGAAAATAAATCTTCTGCTTGAATGGTAGCTTTTTCAGCCAGAGGACTATCTTTTCTCATAACAACTCCCCAAAGATCCTTGGCTGGAATTTTCAGATGATTATACTTTGAAAGGTCTGCGGGTTCTATCAAAATCCCGAAATCCAGCATTCCTCTGTCTAGCCGATCTGTCACGTCTTCTTCGTTTCCGCTATAAAGATGATAGCGTACATTAGGGTAGCTTATCTGCAGTTCCTTTACTATCCTTGCAATATGCCTGATAGCGTCTGTTTCTCCGCCTCCTATATAAACATCACCACTTACTGTTTCTTTCATGGAACTGAATTCAGTCTTTAATTTATCTGTCATATAGATAATTTCTTCTGCTCTCTTTTTTAAGAGGATTCCTTCATTCGTGAGGGCTATACTGTGACTGCGTCTGATAAATAACTTCTTCCCTAAATCCTCTTCCAGGTCTTTTAATTGTCGTGATAAGGTTGGCTGCGTAACGTGCAGAAAGTTTGCAGCTTTTGTAATGCTTCCTTCTCGTGCCACTGTAAGAAAATAACGCAGAACTCTTAATTCCATATTGATCCCTCCTGATGCTACTTAGTATATACAATTAGGCATGCTTAGCAAGCATATCAAGATATAAGATATAAGTATTTGTTATATGTATGAGTGATATCTAAAATATATAAGAGAGGTCAAAGACGGTATCAAGAAGTGATGATGCAGTGATTACCATTCAGTACGCTTATTTCTCGAGGAATAGTAGACACTGAAAGTTCATACAACCATAAATGATTCGGAAAGAAGGGCGTGGATAGAGAATCTTCAGCACACTAACGGTTTAAAAGCAAGCGATGTCGCAGATGCAGTTGCTTATGCGATAGGTACACCCGAAACGGCAGCAGTAAGCGAAATAATAATCCGCCCAACAAAGCAAGTCGACTAAGAAAGTATAAATAAGACTGATAAGAAAAGATTGCCCTTGAATTTGAACTATATGTTCTTTTTGAGAGCAAGATGACGTGGCAAAGGAGCTGTGATTACATGAAATTTAAGACAGAAAACAATTTTTTTAGAACCGCACTGTTATTAGCAGTATTCTCAGCACTAGGGCCATTTACTGTAGATATGTATCTTTCTTCGCTTCCTGAAATGATGAATGATTTCAGTACAACGGCATCTTTAATTCAAGCGAGCCTGACTGCTAGTCTATTAGGGTTAGGTCTGGGACAGCTCGTTGCAGGGCCTTTAAGTGATGTTCATGGTAGGCGTAAGCCATTGCTTATCTCAATGCTGCTATATTTTATCCTTTCAATAGCATGTGCGTTTTCGCCGAACATCGGTATATTTATTTTTTTACGTTTCTTTCAAGGTTTTGTAGCTTCCGCAGGACTAGTTATTTCTCGTGCAATTGTTCGTGATCGCTACAGTGGAGTAGAAATGGTCAAATTCATGGCACTTCTAACGATGATTAGTAATGTGGCTCCATTAATTTCTCCGACTGCTGGCAGCGCGGTAACGACGTTTACTTCATGGATTGGAGTATTTATTTTTCTTGGTCTTTTAGGACTCATCCTAACAGGCATAGCCACATGGGGAATAAAAGAAAGCTTGCCTGTTGATCAACGCGTTTCAAGCAATTTCAAGGGGCTTTTAAATAACTACGGTTCCTTGTTTCGGCATCGGAGCTTTATGGGCTACGCTCTTGTCAATGGGATACTGTTTTCTGGAGTGTTCGCTTATGTATCTGGTACTCCATTTATCTATCAAAATATGTATGGTATATCTCCTCAGCTATTTTCCGTACTTTTTGCCTTAAATGGACTGGGAATTATTTTAGGATCCCAGCTTGTTAAACGGTTATCCGAGCAGATTGGGGAACATCGTATTTTCCGCATAGGACTGCTGATTGCTTTCATCACGACTGCTATCATCTTGGTTGTCGTGCTAGTTCACGGACCATTTATCGCTTTGTTCCTTGCGATCTTCTTCTTCGCAGTAGCTATCGGCATAATCGCACCAGTATCCTTTACACTGGCCATGGAGTCACAAGGACACATTGCCGGCAGCGCAGCAGCTGTATTAGGCAGTCTTCAATTTGCATTAGGAGCTATCACTTCTCCGTTAGTAGGTATTGCTGGGGAAGAGTCTGCAGTTCCCTTTGGTGTAACTATTTTTATGACTAGCATCCTTGCTGTTATAGCCTACGTTACCTTAGTGAAAAGATCACCATCGTCTCAGCAAAACACATAATTATTCATTCTGTTACTGAGTCTTCTAATACAATATATAATTAATAACGGAAAGATAAAAGAGAGGCAGAGTTTCCAGTAAAAACTCTGCCCTCTCTTCTTATGATGGGATTATTTATTAAACTCAATCGTTTCGTTAACATCTGTCGATTCAGAACTTTGCCCTTTCATACGCTTATAGAGGAAGGCGATCTGTTTCTTAAAATTACCTGTATCCCAATATTCGGCTGCTTCCGCTTTAACTTTAATCAAGACAACAGTAGGGCCATCATAAGACGTTTGCATGATCTTCTCATATGTTTTGCTCCATAATTCTTTTTTCTTATTCAAATCCTCAACGATTTCAGCTCTTCCGCGAACAGAAACGTAGGATTTACCTGCATAAGCCACATTTACATCTTTGTCATGTAAGATTTCTTTATATTTATCAGTCTCTTTTTTAGTGAAGAACCATAAGTCGCCATCAAACTCTACTTCTTGCGTTTTCATTGGGCGAGATACAAGACCTTCCTCAGTTACTGTAGTCAGCATTGCTGTGTCTACGTCTTTAATTAGATCTCTTAATGTTTCCAATTCTTCTTGTTTCATCATTTCTCCCACCTTATTAATAGTTTATACAGGTATATTACCCTTATCGCAAACTTTTATTCGGGTGTGGCAAGCTACTATACTAACTTTAAAAACTCGGTTAATAGATAGTGAAAGTGACTATTTTTGAAAAGGGGGAGGATTAAGTGAATTAGGAATAATTTGCTCTTAATGTATCGAGCAGAGTAAAACCCCAGTGAATTTATAAATTCCTATCAAGCAACTGACCCATTTGCCTAGCAACAACATCAGCTGGTTCAGATAATCTGTTAGTGATCCAAGCCTCTACTATCTCTACGATGGCTGCTCCAAAGAATCTCAGTACTAAGTTTCTGCTTAATCCTTGATTAATCCCTTCAGTAAGATCTAAGTCGATATCCAATTCTTCTACCACGAATTCCAAAAAACTCTTGCGAAAAGCAGGTGCTCCTTTACTAGATAGCATTGTAGAAAAGAATGAATAATTCTGTTCAAAGTATTCAAACCAAATCATGTTGCCCTCTGCAAAAGTCAGTTCGGAAGCTGATTCGCACAGTTTCCTTAGTTCGTTGATATGTTCTTCAATCAGCTTATCCAATAAGTCAAATTTATCCATGTAATGATCATAAATGGTTCTTCGACCAACGTTTGCTCTATCGGAAATATCTTGAATTGTAATATGATCAAAGCTTTTTTCTGACATGAGTTCAATAAATGCATTTTTAATAGCATTTTGGGATTTCTGTACTCGTCTATCTATTTTAGGCATTGTTAATAATCACCAGACTTCCATAAAGTTGTCGTACAATTAGCATGACTTTGTGCAAAAACGCACAGATTTAGGGGTTTTGATTATTGTATGAAACTCTTAATCGTTCTATATTATACACATATGTGCGGTATCGTATCAATATACGGTTGTGAGCGCATTAAAATATCGAATATAAAAGGTAATAAAATACGGCATGATTTAGGAGGTTTAGCTATGGACCGTATTGAAAAAAGCAAGGAAAAGTTCAAGCAGCTATTTGGTGAAGGAGAAACTGCTGTGCAGGCTACTGATCCTGATTTTCAGGACATTCTAAGCCGTTTTATTTTTGGGGAAGTCTTTTATCAAGGTAACCTGATTGACAAACATCGGGAGTTGATTACTCTAGTTGTTCTTGCCACCAACCAAACATTGCCTCAACTAAAAGCACATGTAGATGCAGCTTTAAATATTGGTCTAACACCAATTGAAATCAAAGAGGCTGTTTATCAGTGTGTGCCGTACATTGGATTCCCTAAAACGCTAAATGCTATAAATGAAATCAATGATGTCTTTCAAGCGAAAAATATCATGTTACCTATTGAGAGCCAAAAAACAGTCAATGAAGATAACCGTCTGGAAAAAGGAATTGCTGTTCAATCAGAAATATTCGGTGATGTAATTGCAAAAATGCGGGAAAGTGCCCCAGATGATCAAAAGCATATTCAAGATTATCTCTCCGCTTTCTGCTTCGGAGATTTCTATACTCGGAAAGGGCTAGATCTGAAAACGCGGGAATTGTTAACTCTGTGTATTATCAGTGCATTGGGCGGTGCAGAAGGTCAAGTGAAAGCACATGTGCAAGGAAACAAGAATGTAGGAAATGACAAAGAGACATTGATTGCTGCTATCACTCACTGCCTTCCATATATAGGCTTTCCAAGGACATTAAACGCATTAGCTAGCGTAAACGAATTAAGGTAACGGACAAAATCTAAAGAATAACAAAGGAGTAGAATCATGATGAACGAAACTTACAAATTATCAAATGGTATCGAAATTCCGAAGTTAGGTCTTGGTACATGGCTCCTGGATGACGCGCAGACAGTGCAGGCGGTACGTGATGCGGTATCTATGGGATATCGTCATATTGATACTGCTCAGGCTTATATGAATGAAGCCGGTGTAGGCGAAGGAATTCGGTCTAGCGGTGTGACAAGAGAAGACCTTTTCATCACAACAAAGGTTGTTGCAGAAGCAAAAACCTATGATGCAGTTTCTCAGTCCATTGATGAGTCTTTAAAAAAGATGAAACTTAATTATATTGACTTGCTGATTATTCACAGTCCACAGCCATGGGATGAATTCCGTGATGATAACCGCTACTTTGAAGAAAATAAGGAAGCTTGGAAAGCAATGGAGGATGCTTATAAGAAAGGCAAGGTGAAGGCAATTGGCCTTTCTAACTTCTTGCAGGATGATGTGGAGAACATTCTTGCGAACTGTGAGATCAAACCTATGGTAAATCAAGTATTGGCACATATAAGCAATACTCCTATGGAATTAATTGAATTCTGCCAGAAGAATGACATCCTGGTAGAGGCTTATTCACCAATTGCACATGGTGCAGTTCTTGATAATGCAGAGGTGAAAGTGATAGCTGATAAATATGGAGTAACTGTTGCTCAACTTTGCTTGCGCTATGATATCCAGCTGGGTCTTGTAGTGATTCCTAAGACGGCAAATCCGGAACACATGAGAAATAATGCAGAACTTGATTTTTCAATCAGCGATGATGATATGGAAACATTAAAAAATATAGAGCTCATCAAGGATTATGGTGAACATAGCTTCTTCCCAGTATTTAGTGGAAAATAAGAATAGCAATAGAAATAGTAGTAGGAGTTAATTTACACAAGAACCAATGAAAATTTAATTGGAGGAATTAAGATGGCAAAACATGAAGAAGTGAAAAATGGCGTCATTTTCCCTGTGGGAGAAAAAAATGATGCATTTGCACAATTTTTCGTAGGACAAAGTTACCTTCAAACACTGGTTGCTGATCCTAAAGTGAATGTTGGGGTTGGGAACGTAACCTTTGAACCAGGTTGCAGAAATAACTGGCAAATTCACCGTGATGGGTTTCAAATTCTGTTAGTGACAGGCGGAGAAGGCTGGTACCAAGAAGAAGGAAAAACTGCGCAATTCTTAAAAGCTGGCGATGTTATCGTCACACATGATGGTGTAAAACATTGGCATGGAGCTACAAAGGATAGCTGGTTTGAACATATTGCAATAACTGCAGGTAAACCTGAATGGCTGGAATCTGTGAGCGATGAGTTGTTTGATTCATTGGAAGACTAAATAAAGAATGAGAACAGGCTGTTCACTGAATAAGTGTAAAGCCTGTTTTCTGATACAAAAATAAAAGTTTTCTAAGATTGCTCTTAACGGTCCTTCAAACATTATAGAAAGTAGAGCGAAATGCAAACTAATAGATTAATAATGTCTTACTAGGGGAAAATTACGAATCAATTCACTTGCCTTAGTGTAACGCGAATGCAGTAAGATTAACTTGTCTCAGGAATACATTTAGGAGGGATTTATGATGGAAACTATTACTTTATCAAATGGAATCAAGATGCCAATACTAGGTTTCGGGGTGTACCAAGTCGATGACCTTGAAGAATGTGAACGAGTGGTATCGGAAGCCATTGAAGTCGGATATCGCTCCATTGATACCGCTCAGGCATACGGTAATGAAGAAGCTGTAGGTAATGCAGTTCGAAAAAGCGGCATTGCTCGGGAAGAATTCTTCATTACGACAAAAGTTTGGATTTCTAATGCTGGTTATGAAAAAGCTAAAGCATCCATCGATGAATCTTTGCGTTTGTTGCAAACTAACTACATTGATTTACTGTTAATTCATCAGCCTTTTAATAATTATTACGGTACGTATCGTGCTATGGAAGAGTATTATAAAGCAGGAAAAATCAAAGCTATCGGGGTAAGTAATTTCTATCCTGATCGGTTCATCGATATCGCTCAATTTAGCGAAATCACTCCAATGGTTAACCAAGTGGAAACACATGTCTTCAACCAACAAAAGGAAGCACAAAAGATAATGGAGAAGTTCGGTACTCAAATCGAGTCCTGGGGTCCTTTTGCTGAAGGGAAAAATGATTTCTTTACTAATGAAACTCTAAAAGAGGTTGGGGAGCAGTATAATAAATCTGTTGCGCAAGTAGCACTGCGTTATCTCATTCAACGCAATGTAGTTGTAATTCCTAAAACGGTAACGAAAGAGCGCATGATCCAGAATTTCGATGTCTTTGATTTTGAATTAACAAATGAGGACATGAATAAAATTTCTCAACTTGATCAAGAACAAAGTTTGTTCTTCTCACATTACGACCCAGAAACTGTTGAATTCCTAACAGGTTTAGGTAAATAAAAATTTCATTAAATAACACTTAAACCTTCTTTAATGAAATATAGAATGCTTCCCTTGAGGTAAACAGTTAATTAACAATACTGTTGCTAAGGGAAGTTTTTTTGTGTTTCAATCAGCGGATTGCTAGGATTATCAATCCAGTTAAGTTTGGCACAACAGGTTACACTAATTTTTAACAGGAACGAACAGACCAATGAGGCTAACTAGAGATTAACATTATCTTTTAATTTTATTAATTTACATTTCGGTTTGACAAGATATTGGTATAGTGTTATTTTTACCTTACGACCGTTCGTAAGGGGGATATAATGAAATCTGATCAACTAATTGAAATAGCAAAAATTCATATTGCTAAAAGTGGATATGAAGGTGCATCGCTATCCACAATTGCTAGTGATGTAGGAATCAAAAAGCAGTCTATTTATTCGCACTTTAAAAGTAAAGAGGAACTTTTTCTGCAAGCCTTTCAAGATGCAGTGGAAAAGGAATTATTATTTGTTAAAAGATTTTTAGAAGATGATGAGGACATATCTCTTAAAGATTTATTGAATCAATTTATTAATGAGTACTTGGAGCGTTGCCAGAAGAATACAAATACAAGTTTTTATATTAGGAGTTCATTCTTTCCTCCAGTGCAACTCAGAGAATTAATAATAAAAGAAACATATAAATACCTTGATCAATTAGAGGACTTAATTGAATCGCTTTTTGAACAAAAATACGCAGTTGATTCAAAAGCTGCTGCAATAGCTTTTCTTACACTATTAGATGGATTATTTGTAGAGTTTTTGTACGGTACATCAGAGCGCTTAAAAGAGCGTACTGAAAAATCTTTGCTTGTGTACTGGCAAGGTATCCGTGCAATGAAGGGAGAATTTTAATGAATCGCGCTTGGTTTTTGGTTGTTATGGGGGCAGTATTAGAGGTAGGCTGGGTTACTGGACTAAAGCATTCCTACGATATACTTACATGGAGTGGAACTATAATCTTGCTTATTGCTTCATTCGTACTTTTTACTAAGGCAACTGCGGGACTGCCGGTTGGAACTGCATATGCAGTATTTACTGGTCTAGGTACAGTAGGAACAGTACTGTTAGAAATAGTGGCTTTTGGAGAACCATTTAAGCCTATGAAGATAATCTTGATTCTTGTCTTGTTAACTGGTGTTATTGGTCTTAAGTTAGTGACAGGAAAGCCGGAGAGAGAAGAGGTTGCTGCGTAATGTCGTGGATATTTCTTATATGTGCTGGAGCCTTTGAAGTTGTTGGAGTTACAGGTTTAAACATGATACGTCAAAAGAAGACTGTGTTAACGTTCTCCGTGTTTATATTAGGACTAGCCGCCAGTTTTACTTTCCTGAGCTTAGCAATGCAATCTTTACCAATGGGAACTGCTTATGCTATATGGACAGGAATAGGAACAGTCGGATCAGGACTTGTTGGCATCCTATTTTATGAGGAGTCAAAAAGTTGGAAACGACTGTTGTTTATGGCGATGGTGCTTAGTGCTGCAGTAGGTTTAAAACTTATTGGTTAAATGTATCTAAACTAAGGATATCCCTCCCCATTTTATCGAGAGCGGTATTTCAGTGTATGTAGTCTATTAGTGAATCAGGATAACATGTATGCAAAGATTACTTATCCCGAATGTTGATATTGAAGGACATCAGTTTTCAAAAGTTGGACAAAAAGCCATAAACGCTTGAAGTGACTACGGAAAATAAATAGGAGTAATTTAAAAGACTGTACACCAATTTGGTATACAGTCTTTTTTAAAATAATACGTGTTAGTACTTCAAGTTTTACGTTTAATTTTTATAAGAACTGGGGAAATTAGAATTGTCTTTAATTAGGTGTTTATAACGGAAAGATCAACTTATTGTAATGATTACAATTGAATAATTTATATTAAATAACAAGTATAATAATTGAAGATTCTAAATTAGAATGTTAGAATTATTTCGAATAATCTAAGGAGGTACACCAATTTGGCTGAGAATAAGGATAAAAATGTCGAAAGAAAAACGTTAACTACGAGACAGGGGCATCCAGTTACAGATAATCAGAATATCCGTACGATTGGTGACCGTGGTCCAGCAACACTTGAGAATTATCATTTTATCGAGAAGATTTCCCATTTTGATCGGGAAGAAGTTCCAGAGCGAGTTGTACACGCTAGAGGTGCCGGAGCATTTGGCTACTTCGAAACGTACGGAAAAGTAGGAGACGAGCCTGTAGAGAAGTATACAAGGGCAAAAGTCTTTTCAGGTAAAGGTAAGAAAACACCATTAATGGTTCGTTTCTCTACTGTAGCAGGCTCAAAAGATTCGCCGGAAACAGAGCGGGATCCTCGTGGATTTGCTGTAAAAATGTACACAGAAGACGGTAACTGGGACTTGGTTGGTAACAACCTTAAGATTTTCTTTATCCGTGATGCGATGAAGTTCCCAGATATGATTCACGCATTTAAAGCAGATCCAGTATCAAACGTTCCGAACCCGCAGCGCATGTTCGACTTTGTTTCACGTTCTCCGGAAGCAACACATATGATTACATTCTTATTCTCACCATATGGTATACCTGCAACGTACCGTCATATGCAAGGTTCAGGTGTTAATACGTATAAATGGGTAAATGACAAGGGTGAGGCTGTCCTTGTGAAGTATCACTGGGAACCAAAGCAAGGCATCCGGAATCTGACCCAAGAAGAAGCTAATTATATTCAAGGTAAAAACACTGGCCATGCCACACAGGATCTGTTTGAAGCAATAGAGCAAGGAGATTATCCTGAATGGGAACTGTTTGTACAGATCATGGAGGATGACTACCATGAAGAACTGGATTTTGATCCTCTAGATGATACAAAACTATGGCCAGAAGATAAATTCCCGTGGCTGCCAGTTGGAAAGATGGTCTTAGACCGCAATCCAGTCGATTATCATGCAGAGATCGAACAAGCAGCATTCGGCACAGGAGTGCTTGTCGATGGAATGGACTTTTCTGATGACAAAATGCTGCAAGGACGTACATTCTCCTATTCCGATACGCAGCGTTACCGTGTAGGGGCAAACTACTTGAAACTGCCGGTCAATGCACCAAAGACACAGGTCCAGACCAATCAGCATCGTGGTCAAATGGATATCCGCGACCCGAAAGAGTCCGGCGATAATCCGCATATCAATTATGAACCATCCATGCTGGGCGGTTTACAGGAAGCGGATAAAGGAGAGCGTCCGCAGCATCGCCCTACGTTTAATGCAGCAGCAATGAGCGCTCCAATCGATCGTCCGAATAACTATGGACAAGCAGGCGAAACGTATCGCAGCTTTGAAGATTGGGAGCGAGACGAGTTGATCAATAACTTATCCAATGCGTTAGCAGTGTGTGATGAATCGATTCAAAGCGCCATGATTGAACACTTCACACAAGCAGATAAAGAGTATGGCCGCCGTGTGAAGGAAGGCATTGAAGCGAAGCTGAAAGAAATCAAAGAAAACAACGAGGAAGCTAAGCTTCCTGGACGTGAAGCAGGAAAAACTAAATTCGGACAAGGTTCACTAGCTGCCAATGAAGCAACGGATGAAGCAGTGGAAAAAAGTCGCGAATCAGACCAATATTAAGAAATACTTTATACGCGAAAGGCTGTCAATTATGACAGCCTTTTTGTATGCACCTTCTTAGGCTTCCTTGGGTTAAAACTATTAGGAATTTACAATAATTTCGGTAGTTTCCTTTATTATTCAATCTTTATTATGACATATTATTTAGGTTGATATAAAATATAGAAGAGGAGAGATTATATATATAAAGAAGGTGCATTAATTGGAAGCTTCTCAGTCATCAGCTCAACAACAAGAGCCCCTCTATCGCCGGGCTATCTTTACGTTTAGCGGTTCTCATTTCTTAAATGATTTAGTAACAACAGGTATGGTGCCTGCTTTAGTTATACTTTACAAGCATGCTTTTGAATTAAACTATACCCAATCCACTTTAATTGTTTTATTGTCTTATTTGACTTCGTCTGTTTCTCAGCCGCTTTTTGGAATGATTGCAGATCGAAAGCCTCGTGTATGGTTATTACCAGCAGGGGTATTCTGTTCAATTATGGGTCTGGCTCTAACAGGAATCGCCCCATCATTACCTTGGCTTCTTTTATTTATTTCAATCTCAGGGCTCGGTTCAGGAGCATTTCACCCAGAGGCCTCCAGAGGAACGCATTTGGCATCGGGATCAAAGAAAAGCTTGGCTCAGGCAATATTCCAGGTAGGGGGAAACGCTGGACAGGCATTTGGCCCTTTAATTGTGTCTGTATTCATAACCTATACTGGGATAAAAGGACTTCTTTGGCTTATACCAATAGCGTTCATCTCCTTGCTTATTACTGTTCAAATACTACCTTGGTTAAAAGAGGAATTAATAATTACTCAGCGTCATAAGACGACCCAAAAAGTAAAAGGCGCAAATAACTATCTAGGAGCTAGCTTGCTTTCTTGTATCATTATACTCAGATCTTGGTGTCAAATTGGAGTGGTTGTCTTTTTGCCATTTTTCATGGACTCTCTTTCTGTACAGCAGGCAGAAATACTTAGCTTCGTATTTGTGGGAGCAGGGGCACTAGGTACCTACTTAGGAGGAGTGTGGGCTGATAAGATTGGTACAAAACAATTGCTTATTTTGTCTATGCTGATTGCTACACCGTTCGCGCTCATCTTTCCACATGTTCATGGTGTTTTATCAATTATTGTTTTATTGTTCTTCGGATTCAGTGTGTTGTCTTCGTTTTCTGCAAGTGTAGTCTATATGCAGCGTATGCTGCCGCAAAGTATAGGGCTTGCATCCGGACTTGCTATCGGTTTTGGTGTTGGAGCTGGTGGAATTGGCTCTGTTTTCATGGGCGGTATTTCGGACGCTTTTGGTGTTTCTACAGTATTCACCATTCTTTCATTTCTTCCGTTAGTGGGTGCAATTATAGCTTTCTTTTTACCTAAATATCAAGAGCAGTTGTGAATAGAAAATCAATAAAAGTCACTTAAAACATTGAAAAGATTAATTGCTATTATTTCAGTTAAATGTACATCTAATATTAATTTATTGTGCAAAGCTAATCTTTAGAGTAAGAAAAAAAGAAGGGGAACCGAAAATAGGTTGCCCTTCTTTTTTTGTCACAAATTGATTATGGAACTATATTGGAGAGGGTTGAAACACCTTTTTTTATGAAAATGTCGTGCACCGCAGCCGAACAAGTTTCAATATCTTTAAATAAATCAATAAGACCAGTCGAAGTGTTTTCTATACGAAATCCACCGGTAAATTTAGAATAACTGAGTATATATTCATCAAAAGAGTGTGTTATATTAACATCTTCATAATGAATCAGAAACTCTAATGCCTTCTTAATGTCATGGGTGAGCATAATGTTCCCCTTTCCATTAAAGGTGACTCTTGGAGTTCTGATGAGTAAAAAGCCAACAATAATTTAGGTTTTACCTCACTGTAACATACATTAAGGTAAATAGCTTTAATTAAAATTTGAAAGACTGTATATTTATCCCATTAGTTGGCGGTGTTGAGATCTACAGCTTAGCGCACGATCTCGTCATATGAGTACCTCTGCTCTCAGAAAGGTATCTTAGTATCCAGGTATTATAGAAGTAGACCTTAGGTTTCGCTCATATTTAACTGGCTAGTTATATGAGAAAACCGGATTCTTCTTTCAGAATCCGGTTTTTAAAGCATCTCTACTTGAATGGTCCGATTTATAAAAAATCAGCATTCCTAAAGATGTGAAGTATGAAATTATAATTGAATCAAGCTAATCTCATCTTAAAGTCTTGATAGCCAAACTCGCGTACGACTTGGCAATCGCCATCTTTATCTCGTACAGCTATGGCAGGTAGCGGCATGCCGTTAAATGTGTTGGTTTTTACCATGGAGTAGATAGCCATATCTCCAAAGACTAGTCTATCGCCGCTTTTTAATGGCTGATCGAAAGAATAATCTCCAATTACATCGCCTGTAAGGCAGGTTTGCCCGCCAAGTCGATAAGTAAATGGCTTTTCACTAGTTTCGCCTGAACCAAATAGAGGAGGGCGGTATGGCATTTCCAATACATCAGGCATATGACAAGTTGCTGAAGTGTCAAGAATGGCAATTTCCATTCCATTTTTATGAATATCAAGGACAGAAGTGATCAGATAGCCTGCATTTAGTGCAATGGCTTCTCCTGGTTCAAGATATACTTCTAACCCATATTTATCCTGCATCCTTTTGATACAAGATTCTAGTCTTGGAATATCATAATCTTCTCTCGTGATGTGATGACCACCGCCGAAATTGATCCATTCCATTTGTGGTAGCCATTGGCCGAATTTTTCTTCCACCGCATCTAGAGTTGTCTCTAAGTCGTCCGAATTTTGCTGGCAAAGGGTATGGAAGTGTAGTCCAGAGACGCCTTCAAGCAAATCTTGAGAAAAATCTTCCTGTTTCGCACCAAATCTGGAACCTGGCGCACAGGGATCATAGATGTCATGACCATCTTGTGTAGAGCATTCAGGATTGATGCGCAAGCCAACTTTCCTGCCGGCTTGAAGCGCCTTATCTTTGAACTTTTCCAACTGGGAAAAGGAATTGAAGATAATATGATCACAAATGGATATGATCTCATCGATTTCATCTTCACGATAGGCAGGGGCAAAGACATGATTTTCTTTGCCCATTTCCTCGTAACCGAGGCGAGCTTCGTAAAGGCCACTCGCTGTTGTGCCGCTTAAATATTTTCCAATTAAAGGGTACATTGTTGTCATGGAAAAAGCTTTTTGTGCCAACACAATTTTTGCTCCTGTACGCTGCATAACACCATTAAGGATTTTAAGATTTTTTTCTACAAGGTCTTCATCAACTACATAACAAGGGGTTGGTAATTCTTCAAACCGCATGTTAACGTACTGACTCCTGCTCTTTTGCAGCTGAATCATCGACAAGCACAGGGTTGAAATCTTCTACCCATGGAAGGCCCCATTTGTTCAACTCTTCCATGAATGGATCGGGATCAAACTCTTCGATATTAAACACACCTGGTTTGTTCCACTTACCAGTAAGGATCATAGCTGCGCCAATCATAGCGGGAACGCCAGTTGTGTAGGAAACAGCTTGAGAACCAACTTCTTTATAGCACGCTTGGTGATCACAAACATTGTATACATAATAAGTTTTGTCTTGGCCGTCTTTTTTACCTCTGAAAATACAGCCGATGTTTGTTTTGCCAACTGTACGTGGTCCAAGTGTTGATGGATCTGGTAATACAGCTTTTAAGAATTGAAGCGGAATAATTTGTTTGCCTTCAAACTCAATCGGTTCAATAGAAGTCATACCTACATTTTCAAGAGCCTTCAAATGTGTAAGGTAGCTTTGACCGAAAGTCATGAAGAAACGAATACGCTTGATACCAGGAATATTTAGAGCAAGAGATTCAAGCTCCTCATGGTAAAGCAAGTACATATCTTTTTTACCAACTTCAGCAAAGTCATACTCACGCTTGATTTCCATTGGCTCAGTTTCAATCCACTCGCCATTTTCCCAATATCTTCCGTTAGCAGAAACCTCGCGAATGTTGATCTCTGGATTGAAGTTCGTTGCGAAAGGATAGCCATGGTCTCCGCCATTACAATCAAGAATGTCGATATATTCGATCTCATCAAAGTAATGTTTAAGTGCATATGCAGAAAACACACCTGTTACGCCTGGGTCAAAACCGCTGCCTAATAGAGCTGTAATTCCTGCTTTTTCGAAACGCTCGCGGTATTCCCACTGCCATTTATATTCAAATTTAGCTGTATCCTCTGGCTCATAGTTTGCTGTGTCCATATAGTGTGTTTTTGTTGCAAGACAAGCATCCATAATCGTTAAATCCTGATAAGGCAAAGCCAAGTTCATTACGATATCCGGTTTTACTTCTTCAATTAGAGCAATTAGCTCATCTACGTTATCTGCATCTACTTGTGCAGTGGTGATTTTTGTTTTACCGCCATCTAATTTAGCCTTTAAATCATCACATTTAGATTTTGTACGGCTTGCGATACAGATTTCTTCAAATACCTCGCTATTTTGAACTGCCTTGTGGACAGCGACTGATGCCACGCCGCCAGCGCCAATAATAAGTGCTTTACTCATTCTTTTGTCTCCTAACTAAGATAGATTTTTTCTAGCAAAGAAGAATACCGAAACAACCAAGAGTACATGACACTTACTTATCTACAGGAAAAGAATACCTTGATGTAACTCCCTTAAAACAAAAAAGCAAGTGTCAAATACGCATAACCGCGCATCACACTTGCTTTAGATATAATTATCAATATTAAAATAGCATAGTAATTCCATAACAAAAGCAGTTCAATTAAACTGAGTCTTTTGCAAGAAAGCTTTTTAATATTCAAGAATATATCAAAAGGATCAGAGTCTAATAGCAAATAATTACTTTTACCACTCTTATTGACCGTTTCACAAGTTGATGTGCAGATGATGCACTGGTTGTAAAGTAACCAACTTATAAAATTTGAGCTTCTAACTCAATCAATAGGGCAACTAAAGTTGCCAATCGGCATTTGACCCGGCTGTCCGTATGGCCCTTAAACTTCTCTTTAAGAGAGAAGTGGTCAAAAATTATCTGCTTGGAAAGATCCAGATATATTGAATAACAGCTTTCCAAATAATGCACCTATTATACTAACACATACAAATTATATAGCAATAGACAAATTTTCTTATATTCTTTAAAAATTAGACGAAAAGTGCGTGACTGTATACAGAAGACATCTGCAATATTTTCGAAAACTTTCAAAAGTAGTTTAGACAATGCACAAAAATACAGACTTTTTTCAAAATTAAACTTAGCGTTAGTGAACGATTCCTCTCATAGCATTTATAACAATAGTTGACTTAAGCAACTATAAAATATATTATATGAACATTCATTTACTATGGGGGGTTAATAATGAAAAGAATGCATTACTTAGATAAGATCCGTGCTTTTAATAGGTATTATGCAAATGTGTTAGGTAAAATTGATCAAGAAATATACAATCCATCTCTACCTTTAACAGAAGCGAGGGTTGTTACAGAGGTACATATGAATAGTGGCTGTACTGCTACTGAAATACGGGAGAAGTTAGGTATTGATCGTGGATACATGAGTCGGATTGTTCAACAATTGGAAAATGAAGATATCCTTAAAAAAGAACAGTCTACAAAAGACAAACGTCAGTATGCTTTATATCTTACAAATCATGGAGAAAAGATTTACACAGACTTAGCTGAAAAGGGCAGACGTGGCATTGAAAAAATCACTGAGCATATCCCTGATAGAGATTTAACCGACCTAGTTGCAGCTATGGAAACTATTCAATCTATAAATTCAAAGACTTATGGAGAAAAGGAAGTTGTCATTCGTCCATTTCAACCTGGAGATGCAGGATTTGTTGCACAATTACATGGAGAGTTTTACAAACAAGAATATAATTTTGGATCTATCTTTGAGTATTATGTACTGAAGGGCATAAGTGAATTTATTCTTGATATAGATGGCAGTCAGCTTTGGATTGCAGAAGTGGATGGAGAGAAAGTCGGTTCCATCGCTGTAGGGAAGACCAGTGATTCAATTGCACAGATAAAATGGTTTATTCTAAATGAAAATTCTCAAGGCTTAGGACTAGGCAAAAGGTTAATGAATACCGCAATGAATTTCTGTAAAGAGAGTGGTTATAAGCATGTATATTTATGGACTTTCAGCAAATTGGTTGCAGCACGTCACCTTTATAATAAATTTGGTTTTACGTTAACTGAGGAAAAACCAAATGAGGAATGGTCGGATAAGAAAGAAAGAATCATTGAAGAGCGATGGGATATTGATCTTACAGTTACAGAATTAGTAACTGTTCAGTAAAAGATTTATGCCTTCTGCATAATAAGTTCTTTAAGAGATACAAAAAGTCGATAGGTTTGATCCTCGTTCATTAAAGTGGACTTTTAATTGATCAATTGAAAAAAGTGAAGCAGCTTTTTAAGCAGCTTCACTTTTGTTTTTCAAAAAAAATCTTATAAAATCCTCTCCAACAAAATTCCCAAATCCTTTGCCAATGACTGAGAAGTAGAAGTCATTCCTTCCTTTAACCATGTCTCCAATACACCTACATATGCATTTGAAGCAAATTCTACGATAATATCATCGCTCAAACCCTTATTATTTACGTTTGATCCTTCCAACTCTTTTTTAAACCCATCTCTGGCATACTTTAAAAATTTGCTACGGAAAGAAGGTGCTGCTGCTTTACTTGTCAACATCGTCGAAAAGAATAAAGAATTATCTTCAAAGTATTTGACGTAGATTAAAATTGCATCTTCCCATTCCTCTTCACATGCCCATATATCCATTTCTGTGAGAGTTTGGATATGCTGATCAATCAACTTATCTAGTAAATCGTATTTATCTAAATAATGCAGATAGATGGTACTACGATTCAAGTTTGCTCTATCCGATATATCTTGAATAGTTATAGCTTCGAATTTTTTTTCATTCATGAGCTCTAGAAATGCTTTTTTAATCGCATCTTGAGTCTTGGCCACTCTTCTATCTACTTTTCCACTTATATAAAACCATTCTACAAATTGTGACAAAATCAGACTTTTTTTAGTGAAGCGCTTCACATTATAGTACTTCTGACCGATATGTATATAGAAGAATACATACGGAGGAGCTTGTTTTATGAATTCTACGATTCAGGCAGTAGTCAATATTGCCCCCATTATAAAAGATACACTAGGCCCGACAGCTGCTATAGGTGTAATGGATACAGAGAAGTTTGTCTATTTTGCTCCATCAACTCTTTTGAAGCTAGACGTTGAAGCAGGAAAAACAAGACTAGATGAACATGAGGTTTATCTGCGAGCAATCAAAGGGGAACACATTATTTCCAAAACCGAGGATCCTGAAGTTTTCGGTGTACCAGTCGTAACTTCCATAACGCCTATTCGGGATAAGGAAACAAACGAGATCGTTGGTCTTTTGTCTTTATCTCGGACTTTGGAGCATCAAGAGAAGCTGGATAAAGAGCTTAACAGACTGAATGAGGTCATCGATGCATTGCAAGGTAAGGTACAGCATGTAGCTGCACAAGCAGAGGAACTTTCTGCTACTAGTAGTGACATTAACCAGCAAGCGAACAGTGCAAACCAAAACTCCCGCCAAATAGGCGAAGTGGTTCAATTAATTGAACAAATTTCCACACAGACAAACCTTCTTGGATTAAATGCAGCCATCGAAGCAGCTCGTTCTGGCGAAGCAGGAAAAGGCTTCGGCGTCGTGGCGGATGAAATCCGTAAACTTTCCGATAATACGAAGGAAGCAGTGCAAACTATCGGGAAATCCTTAACAGAGATAAGATCCAGCATTGAAAATCTGACACTCAGCATTAGTGAAGTCTCTACTTCATCAGAGGAACAGTCTGTTGTCATGGTCGAATTCATGAATGACATTCAAGCTTTGGACGAAAAGAGCAAACAAATCATTGAAACAATGAAGAAAGTAACTAATCAGGAATAGGAGATTACAATATGCATCTTACACTACAAGCATTGGTCAAATTAGCACCTGAAATCAAAAAAAACCTTGGTGAAAATTGTGCTGTTGTCGTTACTGACACAGAGAATTTTATCTTTTCTTCCCAGTCGAAAGACTTTGACTATAGCGTTAATGTCGGCGATTTTGCTTTTTCTGAGGATAACGATATACTACGTCAAGCACTTCATGGAGAAAAGGTACAAATACATATTCCAAAAGAGCGTTATGGTGTTGGTATGCAATACTCCGCTAATCCTATACGTGATGAAAACGGGGAGATTGTCGGTGTATTCCAAATCACCAAAACCTTAAAAGACGAAGAGATTCTTGATAAAGAGCTGGATGAATTACGCACCATTGTCAGCAGTCTGCAAGGAAAAGTACAACAAGTTGCAGCGCAAGCTGAGGAGCTTTCTGCTACGAGCACAGATATTAATGGTCAAGCCGCACATGCAAATGAAAACTCCCAGGAGATTAGTAAGGTTGTTCAACTGATTGAAGATATTTCAACACAGACGAACTTATTGGGCTTGAATGCAGCTATTGAAGCAGCCCGCTCTGGTGATGCTGGCAGAGGATTCGGCGTCGTGGCAGATGAGATTCGAAAGCTATCTATTGGAACGAAGGAAGCAGTCGGTACGATTGGCCAGTCACTTCAAGAAATCCAGAACAATATGGAGAATTTGACATTGAGCATAGGGGAAGTATCCACTGCATCGGAGGAGCAATCCCGTGTAATGGTGGAGTTCATGGAAGACATACAAAATCTTGATGAACAAAGCAATGATATTGGACAATACATCAAAGACATTACAAACTAATAGAGACTAGGACATAACTAGTTAATTGAAAAAAGGGGATAATACGATGAAATCTTTAGTATATTACGGATCGAAAAACGTAAAGGTTGAAAATATTACTGAACCAGAAGTGTCCAAGGATACGGTTAAAGTAAAAGTTAAGTTCGCAGGTATATGCGGTACTGATTTACATGAATACCTACATAAGACCTTTGTAACAGAAGATAAAATGATTTTAGGTCATGAGTTTACAGGTGAAATTGTTGAAGTGGGTGACAATGTAACGAAATTTAAAGCTGGTGACAGAGTAGCCGTTGAACCTATTTGGGGATGTGGCGAGTGTGATACCTGCAAAACAGGAAACTATAATATATGTCCTGATATGAAATCATACGGAATTCATGAGAATGGTGGATTTGCGGAATACGTTGTAGTAAAAGAAGCGAATGTGTTTACACTACCTGATACACTCAGCTATGAATTGGCAGCTTTAGTAGAACCACTCGCTGTTGTGTTGCAGGCAATCAGAAAAAGCAAATTTAAAATTGGAGACAGTGTCGCTCTCTTTGGTGCAGGACCGATTGGATTGCTATTATCAGAGAGTTTGAGAGCAGCAGGAGCAAGTAAAATTTTTGTTGCTGAAGTTAGTGAAGAACGCAGGGAATTAGCATTGAAAATGGGTGCAGACATAGTAATAAATCCAGCAGAAGAAGATGCTGTTCAAATTATTAAAGATAATACAAATGGCGGTGTGGACGTTTCATTTGATGTTGCCGGAGTGGAAGCTACCTTCAATCAATCTCTTGATTGCATAAAACCTAATGGGGAATTCATGATTGTCAGTGTCTTTGCCAATCCAGTTAACTATCACCCTACAATGCAAGTAGTCAGTGAGAAAAAAATCAATTCTTCACTCGGTTACAATAATATCTTTGCCCAAGCAATTGATTTGTTAGCAAAAGGATCATTGAATGTTGAACCAGTTATTACTAGTATTATAGCGTTAGATAACATTGTGGAAGACGGGTTTGAAAAACTAATAGGGGATAAAAATGAATGTAAAATTTTAGTTCGTCCGAGCTAATCAATGTAAGCAGCAGATTTTATCTGCTGCTTATTTCGATTTCATATACCATATGATTTACTATAATAAATATCGAAATAGCTAAAAGCTGTTCACTTATTGGTGTTCAGCTTTTTTACATTCCCTGAACACTATTTATCTAAATAAACATTAGACTCTTGCCAAGATTATAGATTGATGTTTGACGTCCATTGTAAGTGTATTGTCAGGTAATGCTAATTACATAACTAGATAATAGGATTAAAATAAAATAGTATCCCCAATCATGTTGGCTTGAATTTTGCCAGGTTACGTAAATATGTCTATATAAAGAGAGGTGCAGGATATGACTTCACAAAGTAATATCAGAATTCCCGATGGACTCTGGGCGGGGTTTTCTAAACTAGGAATTAAGGTTCAAGAAGTTGTTAGAAAGGCAAAAATGCCTCTGACTGTTATAACCAAATCCGAGGTTACTACGGAACAATACATTGCATTATGGCAGGCTTTTTCTGACATTATTGATGACATAGAAGGTGGAATGCTTATGCTTCCAACAGCAATAGAAACTTCTCAATATCCACCACCTGTACTGGCTGCTTATCATGCTCGTGACTATAGGGATGCTTTAAACAGAATGGCTAGTTATAAAAAAATGTGTCCCCCGGAAAATATTCATATTGTAGAAGAAGGGAAGCAGTGCATTATCGAAGTTAGTTGGGATAGAACTGATATACCTGTTCCACCATTGCTAATTGGTACGTTACTTGTATTTCTACTAGAACTAGGACGTCGCGGCACAGGATTGCCTATAAAAGCAACCTCAGTAGAATTTACATATGCAATGAATCAAGTACAGGTGCTTGAAGATTACTTTGGCTGTCCTATTAAAACTGTTGCAGAACGTAATCGATTAATATTGGACAAAGACGATCTTGATCATCCATTTGTTTCATACAATGATGAATTACTAGATATTTTAACACCAGTTTTGGATCAAACATTAGAAAAACACACAGGTCGTCTCTCTATAACAGAGATAGTTAAGTGGATTTTAAAACGCAGCTTAACTAAGGAAAAACTAGATTTAAAAGATATAGCAAGTGAACTGGATATGAGTGAACGGACCCTTCAACGGCGGCTGACTGATGAACATACAAGTTTTAAAGAGCTTTTAAGGGAAGTACGTCATGAACAGGCGAGAGAATATTTAGCTAATCCATCTTTAGATCTTAAGGAAGTAGCTTTTCTTCTAGGTTATAAAGATCAAAGCTCATTTTATCGGGCCTTTCGTTTCTGGGAAGATAACACCCCCTTGAACTGGCGAGCTGAACATAAAATCAAACAATCTTAAATGAATACCCAAAGGAGAAAAACAAGATGGAAATGGCATTAAAAAATAAAACTGCTTTAGTTACTGGTTCTACCAAGGGAATAGGCAAGGCAATTGCTTTAGAATTGGCTAAGGAAGGGGTTAACGTTTTTGTAAATGGACGGAATGAAAAGGATGTTGAACGAGTTGTTAAGGAAATCAAATCAACTTGCCCAACCACTTCTCCTCAAAGTGCCACAGCTGATATTGTTGATTCTCATGAAAGAGAAGCATTATTTGAGAAGTTTCCTTATGTAGATATTTTAATTAACAATGTGGGCATCTATGAAATTATGCAATATGAAGATATAACCGATAGCGTATGGGAAAAATACTTCCGTTCCAATGTATTAGCTGCAAATGGCTTATCCAAATATTATTTACCGAAAATGTTGGGAAATAATGATGGCCGCATTCTATTTATTGCAAGTGAAGAAGCATCTATGCCTTCAGGACTAATGCCTCAATATAGTATGACGAAATCCATGGTCTTGTCTTTATCTAAGAGTCTATCCATTCTAACAAAAGGTTCCGAAGTTACTATTAATACAATTATGCCAGGACCAACTTTATCGGAAAATGTACAGCAAATTATTGAGGGAATATACAATGATAAGGACATCTCATTTGCTGATAAAGAAAAACATTTTATGATTAATAATCAACCTCAATCTGATATACAACGATTTATTAGACCAATTGAAATAGGAAGACTAGCTGCATTCTTATGCAGTCCTTATGCTTCTGCATTTAAGGGATCCCCAATCCGGATAGATGGAGGAATGATCCCAACCATTTATTAAAAACTGCTCTCTCTGCTTTTTATCAAGCCAATGCTTCTTCTGTCACGTCTTCTTGTGAGTTTCCAGACATTAAGTATAAAACTCAATAATATATAGCAAAAAGCCACACTTTAATTGAGTGTGGCTTCTTTCACCTTATTAGTTATCTGCTACTCTTAAATTCTTGAAATAAAATTCTTTGTCATGGTCAGTAATCTCTCTGAGTACTCGGCACGGATTTCCTACAGCTACAACATTTGAAGGAATGTCCTTTGTAACTATACTACCTGCACCAATGACTGTATTGTCTCCTACTGAAACACCTGGTAGAAGAATTGCACCAGCGCCTATCCAACAGTTTCTTCCTACAGTTACTGGTACATTAAATTGATATGCTTTTTCACGAAGTTCAGGTAAGATAGGGTGTCCAGCTGTTGCTATCGTTACGTTAGGACCTATCATTGTATAATCTCCAATATAGATATGGGTGTCATCAACTAAAGTTAGATTGAAGTTAGCATATACGTTATTTCCAAAGTGAACGTGGTTGCCACCCCAATTTGCATGAAAGGGGGGCTCAATATAGCAATTTTCCCCGATTTCAGCAAACATCTCTTTGAGCAAAGCCTCTCTCTTATCTATTTCGCTTGGACGCGTTTGATTAAAGTCGTATAGTCGTTCTAGGCATGCGTTTTGACGTTCTGCTAATTCTTTATTTCCTGGCAGATACATACTGCGATTGTGCAGGCTATCTTTAATATTTTTGTCCATATATATGACCTCGTTCCTTATTAGAAATAAGCAAAGATAGTAGTTGATATCTATTTTTACGTGATACTATTTCAGGTAGTTTAAAACGGATTATTGACTTAATCGTTCAGGCTCAACACTAACCTTACTTGCTCGAATTAGTATCAACCGACAGAACATTATTCCAGCTACGCATACTAGAAGAAAGTAAGGGAATATCAAAAAGGAAATATTCGACAGCGACTGTCCTAATAATGGTGCCACTAAAGTAGCACCTGTGTAAGCAAACGCCATTTGTATTCCCATTGCTGCTTGGGATTTATGTTTACCAAAATAAACGGGAGTTTGATGTAACATGGAAGGATAAATTGGTGCCAGACCCATCCCTATAATTATAAACGATAGAAGTGTAAAAATGATTGGTAATGGAAGTAACATAATCAATAAACCGAAAGCAGTCATAGAACAACCTAGCTGAATCAAAGATTCATTGTTAATGCGGATTGACAGAAATCCACTTAACATACGACCAGCTGTCATACCAACAAAGTATAAGGAGATCCAGCCAGCAGCATTTTCGGGTGGAATATCTTCTATTTTGACTAAGTAACTAGAACCCCAAAGCATTATGCAAGCTTCTGTAGATGCTATCAAGAAAAATGATGCCATTCCAAAGGTAGAGCCTTTTTTCTTAAACGAGTTCAGCAATCCTATCTTGCTTTCTGAATTGATTTCTTTCGTGTATTGAATATTATTACTATCAGTATCTTCGTATTTTTTCCACTTTGAAAGTGAAAATAGGAGCAGCAAGACTAATGCAAATTGTAGTAATGAAATGGTGAAATAACCACTTCTCCAAGAATTCCCCCAAAAAATCAATACTGATAAAATAACAGGACCGAGCAGGGCTCCAACTCCCCAGAAAGCATGTAACCAGTTCATATGTTTTGCTTCATAGTGAGTAGCAACAAACCTATTCAAAGCTGCATCTACCGCTCCAGCACCTAGACCCAATGGTATAGCACATAATAATAGCCATAAAAATGAAGGAGAAAATGAGAATCCAAGCAATGCAATAGCAGTCATAGATATACTTATTATAACGATCTTACCAGTGCCTAGGATTCTAATTAACTTATATGAAAACAGACTGGATACTATTGTTCCTATAGATATAATAATTGAAGCAATACCCGCATTCCCTATAGGAACACCCAGGTCAGTGTTCATAAGCGGCCATGCAGATCCCAGTATAGAATCAGGTAATCCTAAGCTAATAAATGATAAGTAAATTAAGAAAATGAAGAACATTATATCCTCCTATTCTTATAAAGGGCTCTTAAACTACAACTCCATGCACTCGATGCAATACCGAGTTAAAATGACTTACAAAGCATTCGTATGACCTTACTTAATTATATTTTTATTCATTGATCTCCTGCTTCATTCACTATATACGCGCATGAAATTAGCAGAAAAATGTCTCTGCTTGTAAAATCCTGTTTTAAGATGAGATCTTTTCTGTCCTTTAGCGTATTGCTTTCTGTTTATACCATCTCACAAAGCAGTAAAAAAAAGCCCAAATTCTCAACTTATATATTGAGAATTTGGGCTTTTCAAACCTTCCGCTAAAAATTAAAAAAGGCAGAATAGAAGAGTGCTCTTATCCTGCTTTCTTAGATCATGTTTTCTATTATAGTAAATTATCAACTTATCCATCCCTTAGATTGCTTTGTAATTAGAAGAGAGTGGATGGTAAAACTTATTAAAAAAACGTAGTACTATTTAAAGAGAATTATTTCATATCACTTCGTTAATAGATACCATTAAATCCTTATTATTAGAATTGAAACTCACCGTTTTTCATTAATAAAACTTCAGTTTCGCCTTCTTTCATACCTACCACGTTCATATCTTCGCTACCAAAGGCCATATTGACTAACAAAAGGGACGTATTCAGTCCAGCTTCCTTCAACGTTTTTCCAGATAGTTTGCTGCCATGTTGTAGGTTGGAAGGGGAAGCGTTGCCGATGCCTATATGGCAGGCCGTATTTTCATCAAACAAGGTGTTGTAAAAAAGCATATCAATCTGAGCTAGAGGAGAATGATTGGAGACTAAAGCAATTTCCCCTAGATAATGGGAACCTTCATCTGTTTCGATGAGACGATGTAACGCTTCCAGGCCAGTGTCTGCATCATAGGCCGTAATCCGTCCATCTTGAAAACTGAGGGAAAAATCACTGATGACCCTCCCCTCATAAACAAGCGGTTTCGTGGCTACGAGTTTGTCATTCACCTTATCTTTATGAGGGGCCGAAAATACTTCCTCTGTGGGAATGTTTGGAAAGAACTTGATTCCCTTGATATCTGTCACCCCTCCGCCGATAAAGACATGATTGTTAGGCATGTCGACGATGAGATCCGTTCCTAGGCTATTAGTAAAATGCAGGGCGTCAAACTGGCGAGCGTTTAGAAACGTTTTCCGGGACTCGAAGGCTCGATCATGTTTTTCCCAGTCTTTGATAGGATTTGTTCCATCTGCCCGCGCTCCTCTTAATATAGCTTGCCACAACGATTTCACGGCTTCTTCTTTATTTACGTGAGGAAATACTTTCGTGGCCCATGAGAAGGACGGGGCAGCTAGAAGACACCAGCGTACCTCGTGGGACCTAATCTTTGCATAATAATCCTCTAACTTGGTGCGGAAAGACTTTTGAAAACGGCTGATCCGTTCTGGGGAAACATCCTTAAAGACATCGAAGTTTTCAGAAATAATATGGATGTAGGCAGCACCCGCATCGTCCCACTCCTTAAAGCGGGTGCTGCCAGTCGGGAAAGTGATCGATTGCATCATCTGTGGCATGTAAGTAAAATGCTTTGGTAGACTGTTCGTCTGTCCAGTCCATCACCACATTTGATGCCCCCGCTGCATAGGATGCCGTTTGGATAAGACGTGCAAAAGTTACATTTTTTAAGTCACTGTGAATAACCACTAATTGATTTTTTTGCACATTCACACCAATTCGTACCGCAAGCTCAGCATACTTTTGCAAATGTTCTTCACTAACAAGCTCATATATTTCTTTCACACACGCTGCTCCTAACTTTTTATTCCTTGATAAAATTTTGAATTACGCTTAACGTTGTAAATCCGCATTTTCCTGATGCTATCCCTTATTCACATATGTAAGCCCTGCGGTAGTTGGAGAGAATAAGCAGATAATTGCTCAAAACCTTTGCCAATTCCCGCAGCAGCATGGCTATCAGAACCAGGAACTAGCGGAATATCCAACTTTTCAGCGTATGCTATAAGCTCGGCTGACGGATAAATCTCCTTACATAATGGCTTATACAGACCAGCTGTATTCACATCAAGTTCATATCCTTTTTTCTTAATAATTTCTAGAAGGTGCTGTTGTACCTCTAAAAAGTCAGCTGGTTTAGGATAAGCTAGCTGAAACTTCTGAATGAGCGTAATGTGACCAATCCTTTTTGGTTTGAAGGGACCGAGTTCAGCTTCTACCGAAGATGTAAGACTGTTATAGTAGGCGATGTACAATGGTGTCAGTCCGCCAAATGCATCAGCAGCACGCCCAAATTCCTCTTCACTATAATCTATACAGAAAAAAGACTTATCCGGTGCTTGCAGCATATGAACAGAAAGAATACCATCATCCATTTCTGGACCGTACGTATCAAGGAAAGTTTGTGTTTCTTGTTCGTAGCCTCTGATATAATCAACTTCAAAGCCGATATTTATTTGCAAATCATTTTTATACTTTTTTTGCAGTGTTTTTCCTTCAATTATATAAGCTTCAACCTTGTTCCGATCCATGGTGCTGTCACGATGTGGAGCGGGATCTGTAAAGCTTTCCGGGAGCGGAGCATGTTCTGTAAATGATAAATGGGTGAGTCCTTTTTCGATTGCCTGCAATACATAGGCTTCCATTTTATCGTCTGCGCCGTGCTGACAATACTGGGTATGTACGTGAAAATCTCCTGGCATAGTTTTGTTCCTTTCGTTATGTGTTGACGTTAGTATCTCATTATGTTACATTCAAATCAACAGAAATCCTTTATCTAAGTAAAGTGGTAGAATGATAAAGAAAGAATCGGAGGCTTATAGATGTTCTTACCAGCAGGAAGCCGTGATTTGACAGGTCGACAGCTTGTCAATCGTGTTGCCATATATGAAAAATTCCAGTCTGTCGTGAATTTACGAAATTATCAAGCGATTGAAACACCTGTTATTGAGTATAGCACAACATTTACCAATCCATATGCGGGTATGACGCTTAAAAAGATGCTCAAATGGTTTGATGAAGAAGGGGAAATCGAAGTACTGCGTCCGGATTGGACGATTGCTGTTGCTCGTGCACTTGCGAATCAGCAGTCTAATCAGCAAAAATGGGCTTATGCTGGATCTGTTTTCAAAAAGGATCATGCAGGTGTCGAAAGTCATCAGGCTGGCATTGAAATCATCCGGACCCCAGGTCTGTTTGGAGAATATGAAAGTTTGTTTACGGCGGTCCGCTTCCTACGGGAACTAGGATTGCAGCAGTATAGCATTGAGCTAGGACATACGGAAATCTTTGAGACGTTCATTTCTTCGCTAAAACTTGATGAAGCTGCTGCTTCTCAGATTAGACAAGCGATGCACGATAAGCGAAAAGATGAAGTATATCGTCTTGTTAAAGAAACAGGAAATGAAGAGACAGCCGAAGCAGTCGCTGCATTAGCAGATGCATTTGGCGGAACAGCTATATTAGATAAATTTGCTGGGGAGTGGGAAAATAACTCTAAATTATTACCTGTAATCCAAGAGCTTCAGCAGCTTGCAGCTGCTCTTGAAGAGCTTGGTCAGGATGTCATCGTCGACCTGGGTCGTGTAAAGCAGCTTCCATATTACAATGGTGCCATGTTTAGAGGTTTCCTTGCTGATAGTGGCGCAGAATGCTTCTCTGGCGGCAGATATGACGAGCTGTACGAGCAGTTTGGCGGAAAAATGAGCGCTGTCGGCTTGGCATTTGATATGGATGTACTAGCGACTGCACTGCCAGCACCAGAGAAACAAGAACGCATATGTTTGCTGACAGATGAGAAAGGTTTGATAGCAGCTGAAGCGTTACGTTATAAATATCCAGATGCGGTAGTAGACGTCAGGACAGAAGCAACAGCCGAAAATTACGATCGAGTTTATAAAGTGGTTCAGAGCGGAGAAGGATATGAGGTGGTAGAAAAATGAAACCAGTCATCGCGTTAACTAAAGGTCGAGTCGAAAAGCAATTTCTCGCATACTTGGAGGAACGAGGCGTTGACAGTACTCCATTGGTAGAAAAAGGACGTAAACTAAGTGTTGAAACAGATCAAGCAATCTATTTCTTCGCTAAGGGCGTGGACGTGACAACGTATGTACAGCATGGTATCGCAGACCTTGGAATTGTAGGAGAAGACATCATTGCTGAATTCCAGCCTGATGTATTCAATCTCTTCCCACTACCATTCGGAGCTTGTAAAATGGCGGTTGCTGCTGAGAAGGACAAAGTTTGGCCGGACCGGAAGAAACGAATTGCCAGCAAATACACCAATATCACGAAACAATATTACTTAGAAAAAGGCGAGTCGGTCGATATCATCAAGCTGGAAGGGTCAGTAGAATTGGCGCCGCTGCTTGGATTGGCTGATGCCATTGTCGATATCGTCGAAACTGGCACAACCTTAAAAGAAAATGGTTTGGAAGTGATCGAAGATATCCAGCACTTCACGGCCAGAGTTATTGCTAACCGTTCATCTTTAAAAATGAAACGTAATATCCTTCAGCCATACCTTTCTGTTTTACAGGAAGAGGTGGCACAATCATGAAAAAACTAACAAGCAAACAATTTCTGGAACAGTTTTGCACCAGGAAAGCAGATAGCGGTTTTGATCCTAAGGTGCTCCAGGCTGTATCGGCTATTTTAAACGATGTCCGGCTGGAAGGTGATCAGGCTGTTCAGAAATACACGGAGCAATTCGATGGTACAACATCAGATCAGCTTCTAGTTTCAGAAGTCGAGATACAAGAAGCAAAAGCCAACGTAGCACCTGAAACACTGACTGCTTTAAAGGAAGCTGCAGCGAATATCCGGATCTTTCATGAAAAGCAAGTTACTCCGTCCCGTATAATGGCTGCTGAAGAAGGCAAACAGCTCGGGCAGCTGGTCCTGCCGATGGAGCGAATCGGTATCTACGTACCTGGAGGCACAGCGGTATATCCGTCGACAATTCTGATGAATGCCATTCCAGCACGTCTGGCAGGTGTAAAGGAAATCATCATGGTGACACCAGTGAAAGACAACGGTGATATCGCACCTGTTTTGGTGGCAGCAGCTGAAATCGCCGGTGTAGATAAGATATATAAGATTGGCGGCGCTCAAGCTATTGGAGCTCTGGCTTACGGAACAGATAGCATAGCTCCAGTCGATAAAATTGTAGGACCCGGTAATGCGTATGTTGCTGCGGCGAAGATGCTTGTCTTTGGTCAAGTAGGTATCGATATGATTGCCGGTCCATCCGAAGTGGCTGTCATCGCAGACGAAACTGCTGATCCTGCATTTATCGCAGCAGATTTACTGGCTCAGGCAGAACATGATGAAAATGCAAGAGTTGTCCTTTTAACAAACAGTGAGGATTTGATTCAATCAGTAGAAAAAGAGCTGGAGAGCCAGCTGGAAGATATGCCTCGTAAAACAATAGCAAGCGCTGCAATACATGGGGATAGTGCTCTTGTTCTGACAGATTCTGTTGAGGAAAGCTTCGAGCTTTCGAATGCTTTTGCTCCAGAACACTTGGAAATCCAGACAGCTGATTCGTTATCGACTTTAGGAAAGATAAAACATGCTGGATCAGTTTTCCTTGGTTCCTATGCTCCTACAGTACTCGGTGACTATTACGGCGGAACTAATCACGTATTGCCGACAAACGGCACAGCAAGATTCTCATCAGGACTCAGCGTGGATGATTTTATTAAGAAAACGACATACACGTATTACAATAAAGAAGCATTGCAGCATGCTAGAACGGCTATCACACAGCTGACTGAGGAAGAACAGCTGATTGGCCACGGTAAATCAATCAATATCCGGTTCAAATGAGACAGGGGGATGCAATAATGCGTACAGCAGAAAAAGCTCGTAAAACATTCGAAACAGACATCAATATGCAGGTGAATCTGGATGATAACAGTAACATTTCTATCAATACAGGAGTAGGGTTCTTCGATCACATGCTGACACTGTTCGCAAGTCATGCCAGAATAGGACTAGTTGTAGAAGCAAAAGGAGATTTACATATCGATAGTCACCATACAGTGGAAGATACCGGTATTGTGCTCGGGCAGCTGGTGAAAGAAGCGCTTGGTACAAAGGAAGGCATCAATCGCTACGGCAATGCATTTGTGCCGATGGATGAAACATTAGGCTTTGTAGCTCTAGATATTAGCGGGCGTCCATTCCTTGTTTTTGATGCTGAGTTCGAAAATCCTAAACTGGGGAACTTTGATACAGAGCTGGTACGCGAATTTTTCCAAGCGTTTTCTGTACACGCTAGTATTACGTTGCACGCAAAGGTTCATTATGGATCCAATACACATCACAAAGCGGAGTCCTTGTTCAAAGCTCTTGGCCAGTCACTGGCTGTCGCTATTAAAGTGAATCCTGATATCAAAGGTGTCAATAGTACGAAAGGGATGATTGAATGATCGCAATCGTCGATTACGGCGTCGGCAATGTCGCGAGCGTTGCCAATGCCTGCAAACAGCTAGGATATGAAACGATCCTGACGGATAAGAAAGAAGAATTCGAGCAAGCAACGCATATTATCCTGCCAGGCGTGGGGTCTTTTCGAGCAGCGATGGAGGAAATCAACAAGCGTGACTTACGTGAACTGCTTCTTGATTTAGCTGCACGTAAGCCGTTCATTGGTATTTGTGTCGGCATGCAGCTGTTATTTGAGAAGGGCTTTGAACATGGCGAAACAGAAGGACTGGGGCTTATTCCAGGAACAGTTGATAAAATTGAAACAAAGCATCTGCTTCCTCATATTGGCTGGAATGCACTTGAAGTAAGCGAAAGCTTCCCAACTTACACAGAACAAAATGGCAAGCATGTCTACTTCGTGCACAGCTACCAGGCAAACACACCGGAAGAATATATTGTTGCAAGCACGGAATACGGTACACAAATTCCTGCAATCGTGCAAAATGGGAATATTTGCGGTATCCAGTTCCACCCGGAGAAAAGTGAAAAAGTTGGTCAGCTTCTGCTGCAGAGTGTGTTCGAGAGCAGTCAGAAGGCTTATAGCAAGGAGGAAAGTATATGATCGCAAAACGAATTATTCCTTGTCTGGATGTAAAAGACGGAACTGTCGTAAAGGGAACGAATTTCGTCTCTTTGCGTGAACTTGGTGATCCTGTTGTTATGGCTGCGGCTTATTCGAAAAGCGGCGCTGATGAAATTGTCTTTCTTGATATTTCGGCAACACATGAAGGCCGTGCGACGATGATGGATATTGTGCGCCAAACTGCATTGCATGTGTTTGTGCCTTTCACTGTTGGAGGCGGTGTTCGGACGATTGAGGATATGAAGACCATGCTGCAGGCAGGCGCGGATAAAGTAGCTGTTAACTCGGCAGCAGTTGTCGATCCAGAACTGATCACTAAAGGGGCAGAAAAGTTCGGTTCCCAATGTATCGTTGTTGCCATCGATGCGAAGCGCTTTGATGACGGCTGGCACGTTGTAACACATGGCGGTCGTAAAGATACTGGTATAGACGCTATAGAATGGGCGAAAGAAGCAGAAGCAAGAGGTGCAGGGGAGATATTGCTGACAAGCATGGATGCTGACGGTGTGAAAACCGGCTACGATCTGCCGCTGACGAAAGCAATAGTTGAGGAAGTTCGCATTCCGGTAATTGCTTCAGGAGGCTGCGGCAGCCCTGAACATATAACAGAAGTATTCCAGGAAACAGATGTATCTGCAGCTCTTGCAGCATCCATTTTCCATGATAAAACCTTCAGCATCGAAGAAGTGAAACAAAGCTGCCAACAGGAAGGGGTACGTATTCGTGAAGCCTGATTTTAGCAAAGGACTTGTCCCTGCGATCGTGCAGGACAGCCAGACCAAGCAAGTACTCATGCTTGCTTATATGAATGAAGAAGCGTATCTGAAAACAGTAGAAACGAAAGAAACATGGTTCTATTCCCGCTCGCGAGAGGAGCTTTGGAATAAAGGGGCGACCTCCGGCAACACCCAGCAGGTTGTCGATATGAAGCTGGATTGTGACAATGATACAATCCTGATCAGTGTCATACCAGAAGGACCAGCGTGTCACACTGGGGAAGTGAGCTGTTTCTTCAACGAAACACCAATTACTGGTGATACAGAGGAAAAAGCGAATATATTCAAGACAGTTATGGATGAAGCAGAAGACCGGAAAAAGCACCCTGTAGAGAATTCCTATACAAACTACTTGTATAACAAGGGTGTAGATAAAATTGGCAAGAAAGTAATTGAAGAAGCTGGTGAAGTCGTTATTGCTGCAAAGAATGATGATCCAGAGGAATTGGTTGCCGAAGTAAGCGACTTGCTGTATCACAGCTTTGTTTTGCTCGCTAATCAAGGAGTCAGTCTGCAAGAAGTTGAAGCAGAGCTAGCACGCCGGTTCCAGAAGAAAGGCAATAATAAAGGAGAGCGTCCGCCGATAGAAGAGTGGTGACGCTCTTTTTTCATCTTACCTTATGCTTAATTTGTAAGAGAGAAGCTTTCTTATCAATGACTTGTTCCGTTGTTATTTCTTCTGCTTAAGGTATAAATACCAGCTAATAAAGTCATAGCACCCGGAATTAAATATAGGCCAGCAAGCGCATAAAATCCGGTTGCTGAAGTTAGTATTAGTAACCAGCCAGCCAGCAATGATCTTTTATTTACAAGGAAAGAGCAAACGATAGCAACGATTCCGCTAAACACCCCTAAAAACCAAATGTTACCGAATGTGTACGAATCGTCGATGACAGCAAATAACTGCGCTATTATTGAAAATAGCAGTCCTACGATACCTCCGATTAGAGCTACATGCTTCATGTTTGTTCCCCTCTCAAATGTATGAAATGAACGGAAATTGAAAACTTGAAGTAACAGCTATGCTAACTGATAAAAAGAATACATTGAATAATATACTATTATTCAACTTATCACAAAATCACTGGATATTACATAGACAAGCTACAATACGATTGCTACTGTTCATGCTAAAGCTTGCTTTAAATCCTGTATTAGCTCATTCGGATCTCCTTGCCCATTAGATATCCGGATCAGCCCTGGGCTGGTAAATTCCTTTTTCAACTGTTCAGCATTATTCCCGTAGTTAGGAGACATGATCAAGCTCTCAAAGGAACCCCACGATACACCAATTTGAAATACTTGCTTTATTTATAACCTCTTTCACCGTTCCATAGCTTGCATTCTTAAGCGTAAAGCTTAATAATCCAGAGTATCCTGTTAGTTGCCCTTGTCCTAGTTCATAGTCAGGGTGATATGGCAGTCCAGAATAATGAACTGCCTCAACAGCTGAATGAGATTCTAAGAACTTCGCAACTTTAAGCGCATTCACTGTATGTCTTGCCATGCGTTTAGGTAAAGTTCGTAGGCTGCGTAATAGCTGGGAAGCTTCTTGAGGAGGCATTATTCCTCCAAATAAAATGAATTCATAGGTGAACAGTTTACTTATAATCTGCTTATTCGATATTACCACTCCTCCCATTAAATCGCTGTGTCCACCTAAATACTTCGATGTGGAATGTACTACGATATCAATGCCGTGTGTTAAAGGTTTTTGAAAGAGCGGTGTTGCCCAGGTATTGTCAATAATCGTTCGAATTCCTTTGTTTTTGGCCAAGCTGGCAAGTGCCTTTAAATCAACCAGCCTGAAATTATGGTCAGTAGGGCATTCTAAATAAATTACTTTTGTAGTAGGCAGCAATGCTTGTTCAATAGCGGCAATGTCTGTTAAATATATAACAGAGGGCGATCCATTGAACTTTTCCATATATGAAGTAAATCCATAGAAGAGAAGTATCACAATACGTGATCTCCCCACTTAAGACTGTTAACTAATGTAGCGCTAATGGCTGCCATTCCAGAAGCGAAGCATTTACAGGCTTCCCAGCGTTCCAGCTCAGCTAATTTCTGTTCAGCTATTTGTACTGTTGGGTTCGTTCCCCGTGTATAACAAAATAGTTTTGTTCATTCGACACTGCTTTCCCTAATTCTTCAAAGGTAGGGTAAACGAATAGAGTATTGCTAAATGTCGGCGAAATAATTGCACCATTATAGCTATTCGGGACTTCGCCGGAATGCATGCATATTTCGATATCCTTCAATCTTTCCTCACTATTTGCCATTGTTTACGCTCCTAGATTTTTCTAGTTTCATTATGTGGATTTTAAAATTTCTCATACTTTTTAAGTTGAATCCTTTTCTTTTGGTATAATGGTTTTTTAACAAGAATACGGGCTTAAAGAAAGGCTTAAAGTATGGAAAATCGAAGTATCGAAATAAATGAATATTTATATGTATATACAATGGGTCTGGAAGAAAGATCACTTTGCAGGTTAGAGCAAAGAATGCTTTTTGGACAAGAAACAGACAACCTTATTAAAAGTACAAGAATGGTTGAACCAAGCAGAAGTCCATTTATAAAAGGAAGACTTTCTATTCTTTATTACGGGGACTCTATTGAAGAGATTGTTAAACAAGTAAGCCAGATTGAACTTGATAACAAAACCTTCAAGGTTGTTTATATTAAAATTAATGATCTTCCCAAAAACCAGAAGATTGAATTTGAGGACCAGCGAGTAATTGAGAAGGAAGTTGGATGGAATATTATAGGTGAGGCAGAAATGCGGAACCCTGATGTTCTGTTTGGCATTATCCCTTTCCAAGGACGCTGGTATTTCGGCAGCTATCTAGATAGTGAATCTGTATGGCTACATCATGCTAAAAAACCTCAGGAATACTCGACAGCACTAAGTACCCGTCTAGCAAGAGCTGTTGTGAATATTGCGGCTCCAGACCCAGCAGGTGTTAGTATTATAGATCCTTGCTGCGGAATCGGCACAGTACTTGTGGAAGCTCTTTCGATGGGTGTAGCAATAAACGGAGCTGATCGCAATCCGCTGGCTGTTAAAGGTGCCCGAGAAAATATCGCCCACTTTAACTACCATGGAGAAGTGGTTGTTCAAGATATTGCAGAGCAAGAAGGTCACTACGATATCGCGATTGTTGATATGCCTTACAATCTCTATTCCAGTGCGACAGTGGAAGAACAGTACACAATTATTAAGCATGCCAGAAGAATTGCCGACAGAGTGGTTATTCTTACTATAGAAGATATGGACGAGATGATTTTGAAGGCTGGCTTTACAATAGTGGATCGATGTGTTGCTAACAAGGGGTTGAATGCGTTGTTTTCGAGGCAGGTCATTGTGTGTGAGTAGGAAAAACTATCAATGTTTACTTGAATCTTGATAGCTATAGAACACATTTAAATAGTTACATATGTTTTATATACCCAGTAAAAGGTAATAGAAATAAGGACCTATTTTACTGGAGGGATAAAAATGAATGCGTATACATTTGATGGGAAAATTGCAATAGTTACTGGAGCGGCTTCAGGTATTGGATATGCAATCTCGGAACAATTATTGAAAAACGGAGCCACCGTTTTGGGTGCTGACGTAAATGAAGAAAAACTTACACAGTTAAAAGAAGAATTAGGGGATAGCTTTATTGGAGTTAAAACGGACGTTACAAAGTCGGCTGATCAGGAAGCACTTGTGAAGCAAGCAGTAGAACAGTTTGGACAAATTGATTTTGCTTTTAATGTTGCGGGTGCTAATAAATCTGGAACGATAACTGATATTTCTGAAGAAGATTGGCGCTTTACCACAGACCTTATTTTACATGGTGTTTTTCTAGGAATGAAGCATCAGGCAGCTCAAATGAAAAAGCAAAATCAGGGGGCCATTGTGAATATCTCCTCCCTAAATGCCCATGTACCAATGTATGGAGGTGCTGCGTACGCTTCAGCCAAGTCTGCGGTGGAGATGCTGACCAAAAACGGGGCTTTGGAGCTAGCTCGTTACAATATAAGGGTGAATGCTATTCTGCCGGGTCTAGTAGAAACGCCTCTTACAACCAACTTTACCGAAGACAAGTCATTGAATGAAGCGTTTATGGAGAGAATTCCAATGCAGCGGGCAGCAACCCCGACAGAAATTGCTAAGCCTTCCATATTTCTTGTAAGCGAGGATGCAAGTTATATAAATGGTACAAGTTTAGTAGTGGATGGGGCATGGGAGGTTAGCGGTTATCCGGATTTAAGTAAGTTCTGATAGTTGTGTCTTGTGAGAGTGCAGATTTCTGCACTCTTTTTTGAATAACATCAGGAGTAAAACTGGGCATTTCACTGTTCGTGGATAGTCATTCTCAATCCTGATTAGGGCTTACATGAGGATCGAGTCTTTTTAGACGCTCATAAGGTTGTACTTCCCATGCTTCATAAGAAACGGAATGATTCCAATTTAGGCAGTCCAGTGTACGAGACTTTATATGTGGACGGGTTATATATTCGCCGATATTTTCCTCTGTAAGCTTTATGAATTCGGCCTCTTTGATCTCTTCTGGCTGTTTTTTCTGTTGTCCTCCTTCTTATGTCACCTTGTACATCACATAATAGATGACTTATTACGTTGTATAAACACCTGTTACACAGATGGGCTCAATGGTTACTCCTGTTTCTTCCAATACCTCCCTGCATAACCTGAATGAAAAAAGTAATGAAGTTGTGATTTACTTTTCTGAATGCCTTATAATGAAAACGTAATCATAGGGAGTTTAGGTTGCGATTGTCACTTGACGCAGCACAAGGTAACAAATATGACACTCCAGAGTATTTTTAAAGAAAGGGTTAAGATTAAACACTCTTTTCTCAGAATACATAAATAGTGAATCGAATCATTTGGGCCTCGATGGACAAGGCATAGAATCGAATAAGGAGCTGACTTAAATGAAAAGAATTTCTCTTAGTATGGCGAGAGAAGATTTGTTGCATATTCCTCAATATCCGCTTCCTGATGGATATCGAATTAGGTTATTTGAGAAAGGTGATGAACATCATTGGGCACGTGTGGAAGCAAGTGTAGATGAATTTGAAAATAAAGAATCTGCACTAGAATACTTTCATAAAGAATTTGGGGCCTATATTGATGAAATGACAAGTAGGTGTGTGTTCATTGAGAATGAACATGGAGAAGTGATTGGAACCACAACGGCATGGTATGGAAACTTAAAAGACGATGAAGAAATATTAGGGAGAATTCATTGGGTGGGAATTGTTCCTGCATACCAAGGAAAAAAACTATCCAAACCTTTGCTAAGTGCAGCTATGAATATCTTGGCCAACTATCATTCAAAGGCCTATCTTACTTCGCAAACAACAAGTTACCAAGCGATTAATATGTATTTAAATCATGGATTTAAACCGTTCATCACATCTCCAAGCTGTCATGAAGCCTGGTCCTTGGTAGAGGATACTTTAGAGCGAAAAATATTAACCTAAGTTACCTGATTTGAGTGTTTACGATATCTCCCTTGAAAAGTACCTTTAGCGTTATTGAGCGAATATCTTGTATGCTTCCTACCACTTTACCTAAAATAAAAAGGAGAAGAGCAGAGAAGAGGTGGGCGCATGAAGCTTAGCGTATTAGATCAGGCACCGGTCAGAAGAGGTGTAACGCCAGAAGAAGCACTGCAGGAAAGTGTAGAACTGGCTCAGCACGCAGAGATATTAGGCTATGAGCGCTATTGGTTTGCAGAGCATCATAATACAAATGGTTTAGTTAGCGTCGCGCCTGAAATTATGGCAACGCGGATTGCTAGTGCGACGAATAAAATAAAAGTTGGTACAGGCGGCGTGCTACTGCCGCAGTATAGTCCTTTAAAAGTGGCAGAAACTTTTCATACAATAGCCGGACTTTTTCCTGGGCGAGTGGATCTTGGTGTTGGCCGTTCGCCTGGCGGAACTGAACAGACCCGAAGTGCTTTGGCAGATGGGGCAGAAAGCGGGATGGGTGAATTTCCGAGAAAGCTAGAGGAACTGCAAGGGTTCCTACATAATTCCCTTCCTCGCGAGCATGCCTATCGTTCAATCAAAGCATCCCCGCGTGTCAAAGAGCCAGCACCTTTGTGGGTACTTGGTTTATCGGAAGGCAGTGCCAAGCGAGCGGCAGAACTTGGCATCGGTTTTGTGTTCGGTCACTTCATCAGTCCTGCTAAGCCGGATGCAATGCCTATATATAAGGAAGAATTCCGTCCGTCTGTCACAAGGGAAAAGCCATATGGTATTGTTTGTATATTTGTTGTATGTGCAGAGACAGAGGAGAAGGCGGAAGAACTAGCGGAGAGTCAGGATCACTGGCTGCTGAGTGTCGGAAAGGGACGAGATACGCAGATTCCCTCACCTGACCTCATACAAAAGCGACAGCTTACTGAAACTGATAAAGAAACAATCCGTCAAAACCGGAAGCGCTGTGTTATTGGAACGCCTGCGAAGGTTAGGGAAGAGCTGGAGAGGCTACAGGAGGAATATCAAGCCGACGAGTTCATGCTGATTACCAACATCTACGATAAAGAAGCAAAATGGAAATCATATGAGCTGATCAAGAACGAAATTGACCATAATAATATTATGTAAACTGTAAGATGAAATGAAATCATTACTCTTAAAAAGGGGTGAAAAACTTTGAATGTTTCCGAACAATCAATTGTTTTATCATCTCTTTGGTAGGCTACTTGTTTGTTGGAGGAGTAAAGTTTTACTTTGGTAGGAAGTCCAAGAAGGGCTGAATGGAAGTAAGCGTCCATTTTATGATGAAACATAAAAGAAGCAGGCATTCCAAGCTGATTGGTAAATGCCTGCTTGATTTATTGTAACTTGATTTATTCGTATCTTATTTATCCCAATGTTCTTCGATGAACTCATCACGGCCGGATTTGGCGCGGTCTTCTTCGTAGGCTTCTTTTTCCTTCTTATAAAAGTCCTGATGATAGTCCTCAGCAGGGTAGAAGACAGAAGCAGGCAAAATCTCTGTTACAATCGGCTGCTTGAACTTTCCGCTTTCTTCAATTGCTTTCTTGGAGAACTGTGCGAGTTCTGCTTGTACATCATCATGATAGAAGATAGCTGTTCGGTATTGGTCACCGCGATCCTGGAACTGGCCGCCTGCATCGGTAGGATCGATTTGAGGCCAATAGAGATCCACTATTTGCTTGTACGTTATTTTCGTAGGGTCATAAGTGATTTCGACAGCTTCATAATGTCCTGTCGTACCTGTTTTCACTTGTTCGTATGTCGGATTCTCGACATGTCCTCCAGTATAGCCGGAGATGACTGATTCAACGCCGTCCCATTGATCAAACGGCTTTACCATACACCAGAAGCATCCTCCTGCGAATGTTGCTTTAGCAAAGTTTGTTGTCATAATTAATAGCTCCTTCCTGGTGCGATATGACTTATTTTACCCTATATAAATGACTTGTACTAGTATGGTAAACTAGAAGGATGAAAGAAAAGAAGGAGACAATGAAAAACGTATGAAAAATCATATTTTATTAATAGATGGCATGGCGATTTTGTTCCGTGCATTTCATGCTACTGCTTACCGAAATTATTACATGATTAATTCAAAGGGAATGCCAACTAATGGTTTACATGGCTTTATCCGTCATTTGGCTGCAGCTGTTGATAATTTTGAACCGACTCATGTTGCTGCTTGCTGGGATATGGGGTCGAAAACGTTCCGCAGTGAGATGCTGGATACGTACAAAGGGAATCGCGAAGCACCGCCTGTTGAGTTGATTCCGCAATTTGAAGCAGTTAAGCAAGTTGCTGCTGGTTATGGTATTCCAAATATCGGATTGAAGAATTACGAAGCTGACGATTGCATCGGTACATTGGCTAGCCTTTATGCATCTGAAGGACATCACGTGACCGTTCTTACCGGTGACCAGGATATGCTGCAGCTCGTCCGTCCGAATATTGATGTTGCGATTATGAGAAAAGGCGAAGGCAACTATGAAGTATTCCAAGAAACTAGCTTCTTTGAACAAAAGGGTCTGACGCCAGCGCAAATTATTGATATGAAAGGCTTGATGGGGGACAGTTCCGATAACTATCCAGGAGTTAAAGGTATTGGTGAAAAGACAGCTATTAAGTTGCTTACTCAATATAAAAATATTGATAAGCTGCTTGAGAATCTAGAAGAACTTCCTGCAGGTGTGCGGAAAAAAATCGAATCGGATTTGGACAACTTGCATTTGAGCAGAAAACTTGCTGCTATTCATTGCGAGGTTCCAATCAGCTGTGAGCTTGTCGATGCTGTTTGGGCAGTAGATGAGAAGCAAAAACAGGCCATGCTCGAAGAATTCGAACTGACAAAGCTAAGCCGTTTATTGCGTGCAGCCGACCAGCTGGCAAATTAAAAAGAGATTGTGCTAAATGCACAATCTCTTTTTTTCATCTGAATTGCTGCAAGCGGGAAAAGAAATCCCGGACGAATTCGTAAAATAATCGTTCAGACGGCGCAACTTGCCTCTCCTTCGGTATGATGACGCCGACTGACCTTCTGACTTCGGGAAACGTAATTGGTATTTTCGTAGTCATCCTGGGCGTAGCATCATAGAATGTACTTTCTGGCAAAATAGTGATGCCGATGCCGGCTGCAACAAGTCCTTTTATAGCATCCAAATCTTCCCCTTCTGAAGACACAGTCGGTTCAAATCCAGCTTTCTTGCAGCCATCCATCACAAGCTGGCGCAGTTTAAATCCTTCAGGAAATAGTACGAACTGCTCGCTCTGCAAGTCCTTTAAGTGTAGCTGCTCCCGTTCTGCAAATCGGTGCGCGACTGGAACAAGCGCAGAAAAGCTCTCAGTGAAGAGGATTTCTCCTTCAATTCGATCGTGGTCCCTTGGAACAGGGCCGATGAAGGCAATATCTATATCGCCGCGAGACACTTGTTCGATTAGAAATTGATATGTTCCTTGGCGAAGCTGAAACTGGATGTTCGGATAGGCTTCTTTGAAGGAATAAATGACAGTCGGCAGAAGTTGACCAGCCAAGCTGGTTGGAAAGCCGATCTTAATTGAACCTCGCTCTGGATCTAAATGTTCGTCGATTTGCTTTTTAGCATAATCGATTGCCTGCATGGCCGTTTCGATATGGGAGAGGAAAGTACGTCCGATTTTGGTGAGTTTGACGTTTCTGCCTTCCCGTTCAAACAGATCTACTCCGAGTTCATCCTCTAAATTACTTATTTGCCGGCTGATGGCGGACTGAGCAACATGCAAATATTCGGCTGCTTCCGACATATGCTCCCGCTGTGCAACCTCGATAAAATAGCGCAGTTGACGTAATTCCATGTGGTAATCCCCCGATCTATCTCAAAATGAGATTGATTCTATCTAAATTATATATTGTTTCGATCAATTAGAAAACCTACAATGTACTATAAGACAACATGTCGGTTCGAGACAGAGAGTGAGGGATTAATAATGGCATTTCATTTCCTACCAAAAGCACAAGGCTTATACCGACCGGAATTTGAGCACGACGCGTGCGGAATCGGTTTGTACGCACATATGAAGGGTAAAGCCGCTCATTATATTGTCCAAAAAGGTTTGCAGCTGCTGTGCCAGCTTGATCACCGTGGCGGACAAGGGAGCGATCCTGCATCAGGGGACGGAGCAGGAATCATGGTGCAGCTACCACACCGTTATTTTTCCGAAAAGACTGAATTTTCGTTACCGGAGCCTGGTTCATACGGCGTTGCCATGATTTTCTTCAACACACAGGATGCTCAGCAGGAAGAGCTGGAAAGTAAAATCACCGCCTTTGTAGAAGCAGAAGGTCAGCACGTAATCGGCTGGCGCACGGTACCTGTCGATGACACGCACATCGGCATCATGGCGAAGGATGTAAAACCTTTCGTCCGTCAGCTTTTCGTCGGCAAAGGAGAGAACACAGAAAAAGGTCTTCCATTCGAGCGTAAGCTGTATGTAATCCGTAAACAGGCGGAAAATGAAGCAAAAGAAATGCAGCAGCATCTGTATTTCGCTAGCTTCTCCAGTGAGACAATCGTCTACAAAGGAATGCTGACATCTGTACAAGTGGATCAGTTCTACTTGGATTTACAGGATCCGTTATTTGAAAGTGCGTTTGCACTTGTGCACTCTCGTTTCAGTACGAATACATTCCCAAGCTGGGAACGTGCCCATCCAAACCGTTATCTCATCCATAATGGGGAAATTAATACGCTTCAAGGTAACGTTAACTGGATGCGTGCCCGCCAGAAACAGTTCGTTTCGAAAGCATTCGGCAAAGACACAGAAAAAATCCTGCCGATTCTAGATACAGACGGAAGCGATTCTTCCATCATGGATAATGCTTTTGAATTCTTCGTTCTTGCTGGCCGCAAACCAGCTCATGCCGCGATGATGATGATTCCAGAACCATGGGATAAAAACCCATATATGAATAAAGAAAAACGTGCTTTTTACGCTTATCATAGCACACTGATGGAGCCATGGGACGGCCCAACGGCTATTTCGTTCACAAACGGTAAACAAATCGGTGCAGTCCTTGATCGTAATGGTCTGCGTCCAGGACGATATTACGTAACAAAGGATGACCATTTGATTCTGTCCTCAGAGGTAGGCGTGCTGGATGTAGAAGAAGAAAACATTCTATTGAAAGACCGTCTAAGTCCTGGGAAGATGCTTCTTTTGGATATGGAGCAAGGCCGTTTAATTTCTGACGAGGAAATCAAACAGGAAATGGCCGCAGAAGAACCTTATCAGCAATGGCTGGATGAAAACATTGTAGAACTAAATGATCAGACAGTTTCAGATGATAGTGCTGTTGAGGACCTTGTTACGAAACAGAAAGCTTTTGGCTACACATATGAAGATGTACAGAAGTATATTGTTCCGCTTGTATCAGAAGGAAAAGATCCAATCGGAGCAATGGGGAATGACACACCGCTAGCTGTGCTGTCTGATCGACCTCAATCTCTATTCCAGTACTTCAAGCAGCTATTTGCTCAGGTAACAAACCCGCCGATTGATGCTTATCGGGAGCAAATCGTTACAAGTACGCTTTCTTATCTTGGAAAAGAAGGCAATCTTCTTCATCCAGATGAAACGAATTGCAGACGAATTAAATTAGCATCACCTGTTATAACAAACAATCAGCTCGAACAATTGGTTTCTGAACAAAGCGGCAATTTCAAGCTTCAGGAAATCCATACATTGTTCGGAGAGAATCTGAAGAAAAGTATGGAACGTATTTTCCAGGAAGCAGAAGAGGCAATCAGTAAAGGTGTCAGTGTACTTGTACTAACAGACCGTCTTATGTCTGATATTTATGTACCGATTCCTACTTTGCTCGCTGTGAGCGGCTTGCATCAGTACCTTGTCCGGAAAGGTCTTCGGACGAAGGTCAGCTTGATCGCTTCTGCCGGTGAAGTACGAGAAGTGCATCACGTGGCTACACTTCTTGGATATGGTGCAGATGCCATCCATCCTTACTTGGCATATGCGACACTGAAGGAAAGCATTGATAACGAAGATATCGTGCTGACTTATCCAGAAGCTGTTAGACAATATGCTGCAGCAATGACCGAGGGTGTCGTTAAGGTTATGTCAAAAATGGGCATCAGTACGGTACAAAGCTACCGTGGAGCGCAGATTTTTGAAGCAGTTGGTATCAGTCATGGTGTTATTTCTAAGTACTTCACAGGAACAACATCCCAGATTGATGGAATTAACTTGAAAACAATCGCAGAAGAAGCGAAAAAACGTCATCACGCAGCTTATAAATCCACAACGTCGGCGTTGGAAACAGGCAGTGAATATCAGTGGCGTAAAAACGGTGAGCATCATGCGTTCAATCCGAAAACAATTCATACACTTCAATGGGCGTGTCGCCGTGATAACTATGATCTGTTTAAAGAATACACGGAGGCTGCCGATAAAGAACGGCTTGGTTTCCTGCGTAATTTGTTTGATTTTAAGAAGTCTAATGCGATCCCGCTTGAGGAAGTTGAATCAGTTGAAAGCATCGTGAAACGCTTCAAGACAGGAGCTATGTCATTTGGCTCTATCAGCGAAGAAGCGCATGAAGCATTAGCCATTGCAATGAACCGTCTAGGCGGAAAAAGTAATAGCGGTGAGGGCGGCGAAAATGCTAAGCGCTATACGCCAGATGAGAATGGTGATTTCCGCCGAAGTGCCATCAAGCAGATTGCATCTGGCCGTTTCGGAGTTATGAGCTCTTATCTTGTGCAGGCGAATGAACTGCAAATCAAAGTGGCGCAAGGTGCAAAACCTGGGGAAGGCGGACAGCTTCCAGGCAAGAAAGTATATCCATGGGTTGCTGACGTTCGGAAATCGACGCCAGGTGTTGGTTTGATTTCACCTCCGCCGCATCATGATATTTACAGTATTGAGGATTTGGCTCAGCTGATCCACGACTTGAAAAATGCAAATAGCGATGCAAGAATCAGTGTTAAATTGGTTGCCAAAGGCGGCGTCGGCACGATTGCAGCCGGTGTAGCTAAAGGAGCTGCTGATGTTATCGTAATCAGTGGTTATGACGGTGGAACAGGAGCATCACCGAAAACTAGTATCAAACACGCTGGTCTTCCATGGGAGATCGGATTAGCGGAAGCACACCAGACGCTTATGCTGAATGGTTTACGTGACCGCGTCCGTTTGGAAACCGACGGTAAGTTGATGACTGGCCGTGATGTTGTTATGGCGGCATTGCTTGGTGCAGAGGAGTACGGTTTTGCAACAGCTCCATTAGTAGTTCTTGGCTGTGTTATGATGCGTGTTTGTCATATTGATACATGCCCAGTTGGTATCGCAACACAAAACCCTGAGCTTCGTAAGAAATTCATGGGAGATCCTGATCATGTTGTAAACTTCATGACATTCATTGCTCAAGAAGTAAGAGAAATTATGGCAGAGCTTGGTTTCCGTTCAATGGAAGAAATGGTCGGCCGTACTGATGTACTTGAAGTATCTGAAAGAGCACAATCGCATTGGAAAGCAGGACAGCTGGATTTAAGCAGACTGCTGCATCAAATCGACGGAGCTCGGACTTACAATACGCCGCAAAACCATAAGATTGATATCGCATTGGATACAACAGATATCTTGCCGCATATTGAAAAAGCGTTATCTGGTGAGAAACAAGTAAATCTTGAACTTCCTATCCGCAATATCAACCGTGTTGCAGGAACACTTGCTGGCAGTGAAATCAGCAAGAAGTTTGCAGAAGCAGGACTTCCAGAAGACGCAGTGATTCTGCATTTCCATGGTTCAGCTGGTCAAAGCTTTGGCGCGTTTACGCCGAAGGGAATGACCTTAACAGTAACGGGAGATGCCAATGATTATGTTGGTAAAGGTTTGTCCGGTGCGAAATTAATTGTCAAGAAGCCGTCGGAATTCCAAGCATCTGCTGCGAAGCACGTAATTGCTGGTAACGTGGCGCTGTATGGAGCGACTTCTGGTGAAGCATATATTAACGGTATGGCAGGAGAACGATTTGCTGTCCGGAATAGTGGAGCAACAGCTGTTGTAGAAGGTATCGGGGAGCATGGCTGTGAATATATGACTGGTGGTAAGGTTGTTATACTCGGTGAAGTTGGCAAAAACTTTGCTGCGGGGATGTCTGGTGGTATTGCCTACATTCATACGGCTGACCGGGAAGCATTCAAACAGCTTTGCAATACAGAGATGATCGACTTTGAACAATTGTCTGATGAAAGAGAGATCGCTGAGCTGCGCAGCACTATTGAGAAGCATGCGGCTTACACAGATAGTGAGAAAGCATCCTTCATCCTGGAGAACTGGGAAGCGGAGCTAGCTTACTTTGTTAAAGTGATTCCAATCGATTACCGCAGCATGATGCATCAAATTGATGCACAGCGTGAGCTTGGACTATCGCAGGAAGAAGCTGTTATGGAAGCATTCGTATTGAAAAATCAGCAGCCAAAACCAGTGAAAGAATCCGAGAAACCTGCAGCAGTACATTAAGAAAGAGGTGGAAGTATGGGGAAAGCAACCGGATTTATCGACTACAAAAGAGAAGAAGCAAATGAACGTGATCCAAAGACACGCACCCGGGACTGGAACGAATACGCCGCTCCTTTCTCTGATGCTACGCTGAAGACACAGGGAGCCCGCTGTATGGACTGCGGTACACCGTTTTGTCATATCGGTATGGAGATTGGCGGCGCCACGTCAGGCTGTCCGATTTACAACCTGATTCCGGAATGGAACGACCTTGTGTATAAGGGTAAATGGAAGGAAGCATTAGAAAGATTGATGCTGACGAATAATTTCCCGGAATTCACTGGTCGTGTATGCCCGGCGCCATGTGAAGGTTCCTGTACAGTAGCAATCAGCGATCCGGCAGTTGCCATCAAGAATATCGAACGCGCAATCATCGATAAAGGCTTCGAAAATGGCTGGATTACACCGCGCATTCCGCAAAAACGGACTGGCAAAAGAGTCGCTATCATTGGATCTGGTCCTGCAGGAATGGCAAGTGCTGATCAGCTGAACCAAGCTGGTCACACAGTCACTGTCTACGAGCGTGCTGACCGTGCTGGCGGATTGCTCATGTATGGTATTCCGAACATGAAGCTGGAAAAAGAAGTGGTAGAACGCCGCATCAACCTACTGCGTCAGGAAGGTATTGACTTTATCCTGAACACAGAAATCGGTAAGGATATCCTTGCTGAAGAGCTTCGTGAACAATATGATGCTGTTATCTTATGTACTGGAGCTCAGCAGCAGCGTGACCTTGTAATCAAAGGTAGAGAATCAAAAGGTGTTCATATCGCAATGGATTATCTAACCGTCTCAACAAAAGCGTTACTTGATGACAAACTAGCTGTTCAGCCTGAGTTTGATGCGGCTGGTAAAGATGTTATTGTCATCGGCGGCGGGGATACTGGTGCAGACTGTATCGCAACGGCTGTTCGTCAAGGCGCGAAAAGCGTTACGCAATTCGGTAAACACCCACAGTTGCCGCTTGCTCGTAGTGCGGATAATCAATGGCCAGAATATCCGCATGTATTCGGTTTGGAATACGCGCATAAAGAAGCGAAAGCAGTTTACGGGGAAGATCCGCGCCAATACTCTATCCAGACAACGAAATTCGTCAAGGATGAGCAAGGCAATCTAAAAGAATTGCATACTATTGATATGCAGAAAGTACGTAATGATAAAGGTATGTTTGTCTACCAGGAAGTCGAAGGATCTGAGAAAGTATGGCCTGCTGAACTTGTATTGATCGCCATCGGCTTTGAAGGCACAGAAACACCGTTGCTTACAGAGTTTGGCGTTAATGTTACACCAAACAAACGCGTGGAAGCAGCCTACGGAGATTATCGTACGAATGTAGATAAAGTTTTCGCAGCTGGCGATGCCCGCCGTGGACAAAGTTTAATCGTCTGGGCTATCAATGAAGGCAGAGACGTTGCTAAACAGGTTGATCTTCAACTTATGGGTGAGACTGTATTACCTTGATGATAAAGCAGAATTTCCGTTTAACGGAGGTTCTGCTTTTATTATGCCTTCAGAAGAAAATGCAATCCAGCAACTTGTCAGGATTTCTGCCAGTATTTTGTCAGAACAACTTCATAATGCCTCTATTCATCCGATATACAAGGGATGGGGGATTCAATGAGGAGGATCAGCATGTTATTGAAACGCAAAAAAGAGAGACAAGCAGAAACAGTGGAACACACAAATTTATCTAAAGAAGCGAATGTAGTATTAAAAATTGAGGGTGAGCTAAAAAAACAACTTGATATGATTCATCTGACAGAAGATGATCTTCGAGTGTTGACAGGATTGCAGCCACTAGTTTGTGCGGAGATTGAAAGTATCGTAAGCCGTTTTTACCAGAACATCACAAATCAGGATAATTTGCTCGATATCATCGAAAGCAATAGTTCTGTTGAACGATTGAAGCAGACGCTGAAGCGTCATATACAGGAAATGTTTGATGGAAAAGTTGATGCTGACTATGTAGAGAAGCGCAAACGGATTGCGTTGATTCATGCGAAGATTGGACTGGAGCCGAAATGGTATATGGGAGCTTTTCAGGATTTATTGCAGCAGATGTTATCCATATTCGAACAGCATCTCACTGATTTCGCAACCTACCGCACAGTCGTACTGGCCACGACAAAGATCTTTAACATCGAACAGCAAATTGTGTTGGATGCTTATAATATCGAGCATGAACGCGTACATATTGAGCATATCGAAAAACAGGATAAATTGTATGAAAGTATACAAGCGACTTCCGAGAGTCTTACAAGCATATTCCTGAAAGTGAACCTGGCTGTAGAAGAGCTGGTCGCATTCTCATCAAAACTGACAGAACAAAGTAATGAAACGAAACAAACAGCAAAAGAAGTGGTGAACCATTCCGAGGAAGGTCAAGCAGGACTATTGTCCCAGCAGCAACGGATGCAGCATATCGGAGAGCAAATGAATATGGTGCAAAAAGAGCTGACGACACTTGAGACAGCGGCTGCTAAAATCGGCAGTATTGTTGTGTTAGTGGAAGGTATTGCTGAGCAGACGAATCTGCTTTCACTTAATGCTTCCATTGAATCTGCACGGGCAGGCGAACAAGGGAAAGGTTTTGCCGTTGTTGCAAGTGAAGTCCGGAAATTGGCAGAAGAAACGAAATCATCTGTTTCTGATGTCACAGCTTTGATTCAAGATACACATTCCCAGATTAGTAATGTGAGCAAATTCATGGAGACGGCAGAAGATCTAATTGCTAATGGAACTGTACAGCTAGGAGATGTAACATCGAAATTCGAGAACATCATGACACATTCTCAAAGTAATGAGCAAATAAGCAGCCGTACCGAGGAAAGCATCAAAGAATTCACTGGTGAGCTCATGGATGTAAAAGGAGCTATGCAGCAAGCAGAAAGCGTACTCCGTCAACTAAATGAACTTACATAAACAAAAGAAAACCAGCAGTCAAATGACTGCTGGTTATTTGCTTTCAAATTGTGTCTGCTTGAATTGCTCTTTCAATGCAGAAGGTGCTTGTTTAATGGAAGAAATAACAGTCTTTGATCCTTCTGAAATAGACTGGACATTAGACTGGATATCTTTCTGATGCTGCTGCAAAACTGTCTGCTCTTGCTTGATTGTCTGCATATCCGCTTGCATTGGTGCCATTGTCTTATCGATTTTTTTCTTTGTTGCAAGCATTGATTTTACAGCTTTCATGATCATAACAGCGGCGACCACAATTGCGCCTATGATGATAATACCGCAGATAATCCACATAATTGTACCCGTTTCCATACCCCGTACCTCCTTTGTTTGTCTGCTTCTCTTTTCCCTGATCTTTGTCCATCGTAACATACAGAATGAGATTTTGTTAAAATTTTAGGTTGAAACTCTTTGGAATCTCCTATATAATCTTTGGATAAGATATTGTTGTCGCAATATTCTATCATTAGAAACAATTTAGCTGAAAAGAGAAAGAAAATCTTAAATGACAGGGAGTCCTAGCTTTGAAACAACAAACTTTTGCATTTACGCGCAGTGAGAATCTTAAACAGAAACCGGAAGCAAGCACGCTTCAATTCGGAAAGGTATTCACTGACCATATGTTCACAATGGATTATACAGCAGAAACAGGCTGGCATGATCCGCAGATTGTGCCATATGCGCCGCTGGAGCTTGATCCGGCAGCTATGTGTTTCCATTATGGCCAGACTGTATTTGAAGGCTTGAAAGCCTATTTGACTAATGAAGGAAAGGTGTTGCTATTCCGTCCAGACAAGAACTTCGAGCGTATCAACCGTTCGAATGACAGACTATGTATTCCGCGTTTGGATGAGGAAGTGGCATTAGAAGCATTGCGACAGCTCATTTCGGTCGAGAAAGATTGGATCCCGACTGCAGAAGGAACTTCACTTTATATCCGTCCGTTCATCATTTCGACGGAGCCGTTCCTTGGCGTAGCTGCATCTGTCAGCTACAAGTTCATCATCATTCTTTCTCCTGTAGGAGCTTACTACAAAGAAGGTATTAACCCGGTAAGCATTGCAGTGGAGAATGACTATGTACGTGCAGTCAAAGGCGGTACTGGCGATGCGAAAACAGGCGGAAACTATGCAGCAAGCCTGAAAGCGCAAGAAGTAGCAGCTGCATCTGGGTTCTCTCAGGTTCTTTGGCTGGATGGTGTGGAGAAGAAATACATCGAGGAAGTCGGCAGTATGAATGTATTCTTTAAAATTGATGGTGAAATCGTTACACCACAGCTGAACGGCAGCATTCTGCAAGGTGTTACACGTGACAGTGTCCTTCATTTACTGAAGCACTGGGGCTATCCAGTAACAGAACGCCGCGTCTCTATTGCAGAGGTGGTTCAAGCGCAGAAAGAAGGCAAACTGGAAGAGGCGTTCGGTACTGGAACAGCGGCAGTCATTTCGCCAGTCGGCAAGCTCTTCTATGAGGGTGAAACATACGATATCAACAATGGCGTTACTGGTGAAGTTGCTAAGCGCGTCTATGATACGATCGTAGGTATCCAAAAGGGCGAGCTAGAAGATACATTCGGCTGGACAATCGAAGTCAACTAATTCGAAATAGACCTCCACACTTTAAGCTGTGGAGGTTTTTTTGTTTATAGACTAGGAGCTTGTGCTATTTTGCTATATAATCGTTACTAAAATGAGTTGTTAGACGAAAAGGTGACTGGATGATGAAAAGAATAATTGTAAAGATAGGAAGCAGTATGCTTTCTGAATATGGCGGTGGAATGAGTGAATCGAAAATTCGCCAGCATACGGATCAAATAGCGGCACTAATCAAAGAAGGACATGAGGTCATACTTGTATCATCCGGTGCTGTAGCAGCTGGATTCCGACAGCTAGGATACCCGTCAAGACCGGTAACTATCGAAGGGAAACAGGCTGCGGCAGCGATTGGACAAGGCCTGCTCGTTCAAGCATACACGGAAGCTTTCGGCAAACATGATATGAAATGCGCGCAACTACTTTTGACGCGAGATGTTTTCACAAATGCCGATCAATACCATAACAGCTACAACACACTGCAGGAGCTGCTGAAGCGTAATATCATTCCGATAATCAATGAAAATGACTCAGTCTCTATCCGAGAACTAACATTTGGTGATAATGATATGCTGTCTGCTTATGTTAGCGGGCTAGTGAAAGCTGATTTATTGATACTAATCACGGATGTGGACGGTATTTATGACAAGAATCCGAATACCTATCCTGATGCGAAACGGTACCAGCGTCTAGACGTAATACCTCCTGAAATGCAGGCATCCATTGAACAGACTTCCGGTTCCAATGTCGGTACCGGGGGGATGTATTCCAAAGTGCTAGCCGCTCAGACTGCGCTTGAGTTAGGCGTGCCTGTATTCATTGGTACGACTAATGACCAATCGACGCTCCATGAAATTTCCCAAGGTAATGGAGCGGGTACGTATATAGGAGACGAAGCGACAGAGGTACAGCGCAAAACGAAGCAATGGCTCACGCATCACGCCAGAGCGACAGGTAGCCTTACGATTGATTCAGGTGCTGCAGTTGCTTTACTGCAGCATGGTAAAAGTCTGCTGCCGATTGGAATCACGGAAGTACAGGGTACTTTTTCAGCGTCCGCTGTCGTTGAAATCAAGACAACTGATGGAGATACAATTGCCCGTGGAATCAGTGATATCTCATCTGCAGATTTACGCGAAATGTTAACAAACCGTGAGTCTGATCCATCTTCGGTTTGGCATAAAGCCGTAGTTCATCGAAATTATATTGTATTCCTATGAAAAAGCCGCCAAGCCTGCCAGCTTGGCGGCTTCGGTGTATAATAAAAACCAGAAAGGAGTTGCACTGATGAAAGTAATCATGCTCGTCCAAACAATGTATAAAAATCAACTGCTTCGCGAAGGTGGAACATATGAGATTCCAGAAGAAACAGCAGCTCGCTGGATCAGAAGTAAAATCGCAAAAGCAGCAGAGTAAGGAGTGATCATATGGATTTAGGATTAAAAGGCAAGACGGCTTTGGTCGTTGCAGCCAGCAAAGGACTGGGTAAGGCGACAGCCTTACAGTTAGCCAAAGAAGGTGCTTTCGTCCACATACTCAGCCGTGATGAACAAGCATTAAAACAGACACGAGATGAAATAATGAAAGAATCCGGGAATGATCTTGTTGCTTATTCAGTTTGTGACATCACCGATGCACAAGCTATTACCAGAGCGGTCGAGGCAGCAAAGCAGCATACCGGATCGATTGATATCCTTGTTAATAATGCTGGCGGACCACCGGCCGGTAAACTAATGGATTTTACCGATGAAGATTGGCAGCAAGCTTTCGATCTGAATTTATTGAGTTTCGTCCGTTTCATTCGTGCAGCTGCGCCTAGCATGAAAGAAAATGGCGGCGGGCATATCCTTAATATCGCTTCATCTTCCATTAAGCAATCAATCGATAATTTGCTATTATCCAATACATTCCGTGCTGGGATTGTCGGCTTGGCGAAGTCTCTCTCACAGGAATTGGCACCAGATAATATCTTGATTAACACGCTTGGTCCTGGAAAAATACATACAGACCGGGTCGATCAGTTAGATCAAAAGACTGCTGATCAGCTGGGCAAAAGCTTGGATGAAGTACAGCACCAGAGCCAAGCATCTATTCCAATCGGCAGATATGGTACACCAGAGGAATTTGCCAACATGGCTGTTTTCCTTTGTTCTTCTGCCAATTCGTATATTACTGGCCAAGCATTTGTTGTTGATGGCGGTATGGTCAAAAGTATTAGTTAAGACTTCGCTTTGATTCGGTAATGACTTAGAGTAAGTAACGGAAATATATGGGAATAACTTTCATAACGGATATAAAATTGGCCTGGTAGGCCAATGCCAGTAGGGTAGTCAATTGAGGCTTGCAGCAAAGGCTCCGATAATAAAAAGCTGATGCCTTGCTGTACCTCCTTGCTATCCTGTTCGCCACAGGCGATTAGTGCATCAATAGCCCAAGCGGTCTGAACGACTGTGCTGATTGGTAAATCCACGTACGTTCCTACTTCCGCACTTCGGCACGATTCTCCCCAGCCGCCGTCTTCATGCTGAACAGCTTTCAGCCAATTTACTGCGCGCTTGACATGCTTTTCTGTCGGATTTACACCAACGGCTGCAAGGCCAGTTAAAGCTGCCCATGTCCCATATAAATAACATACTCCCCATCTTCCGTACCATGAACCATTTAACTGCTGGTGCTTATACAGCCAGCGGACAGCTTTTTTCATACTAGAATGATCTTTTTTCAAACTTGCATACGTTCCGAGGAATTCCATGACTCGGCCAGTCAAGTCCGCAGTAGACGGATCAATTGCTGCATCTTCTGCATTTTCGATTGGAAGTTTTCCTAACACCCACCAATCCGTGTCTTTCTCAAATGCAGCCCAGCCACCATCTTTATTTTGCATCGCTAGTAAATAATCCGATCCTTTTTTCCAGGAACGCTTAACAGTAAGGTCCTGACGTGCCTGTCTTGTGAGTGCTCGAAGTGCGGCAGCTGTGTCATCATTATCAGGGTGATTGGTGTTACTATCAGAAAACCCCCAACCGCCAGGCTCCACGCTTGATTGATGGATTTGCCAATCTGCTTTTTGGACATGCTGACGCTGCAGGAGATAGTGATTGGCTGATTGAATCATGTTTTGTTTGACAGGGGCTCCTGCCTGCTGAAGTGCATAACTTAGTAATGCTGTATCCCACACAGTTGATGTGGAATTTTCGACATGGATGCCGTTACAGTTTTCATTGACAAGACCATGTATTCCTTTTAATGCCTGCTGAATTTTGGGATTGTTTTCTTCATATCCGAGCGCCAGGTAGGCGTAAATCATGAAGAAAGTGGCACTGGCATAGCTGTAGAGTGTTCCGTCCGATTCGGTTCGTTCCTTCATATATTGTTCTGCATATCTATAGCCAGCACGATGCAGCCGAGCTGGCAGGCGGGCCAAACGGCTCCATTCATTCGTGATGGTGCGAAAAGGTGAACGAGCATCTGTAAAATCATCCCATTCTTCTTCATATAGCAAATGTTCAAGCTGGACGCTGTTCACGCTGAGTCGTTTGAACTTTTTATTCAGCAATAACAGCATCGGAACAAAGTGAATTCTGGCATAGGAACTAAATTGGAAGAAATTTATCGGGAATGTGGTTGGTACGAGTAAAGCAGTCATCGGGAATTTCAAAAAGTGAGGCCAAGGTATCATACCGTGGACTGCCAGCATAAAGCGTATCATAAAGTGAGCTTTGTTGATGCCGCCGTTAGTGCTGATATAACGTTCTGCAGTTCGTAAATCTTTAGCAGAGACTCCTGAAAAACGAAGTGCAGCATAAGCCAAGACAGTAGCCGATAAGTTGCCGTTCCTTTCACCGGGATATGCTGACCAGCTGCCATCGTCCCGCTGCTTTTTAAATAATTGAAGTTTCAGTTTCTCTACGGTATCAGCTTCTTTGCCGAAGGAAGTGAAGGTAATTATATAGAAGCAATCTGTCAAAATCGCACCTTCAAAGCACATACGCCAAGATCCATCCTTCTGCTGCAGTTCTTCAAGCTTACTTATGCGCTTTTCAATTGCTGTCTTCACATCTTCCATGTTGATCTGGCTCATAATACAGCTCCTTTTCCCGAGAGTAATTGGACGGAAAATATACTGCAATATGATAAAATATGCGGAGAATAGCTGATTATGACTATTGCATCTATGTCCCAATAAGGTAGGAGGCTTATTATGCGAGCGATTGTAGCGGCAAGTACAGGTGGTCCGGATGTATTGGAATATAAAGATATATCAGTACCCGAACCATCAATAGGAGAAGTAAGAATAAAGGTGTTAAAAGCGAGTGTTCATTTTGCTGATATAAAAAAGCGGAAAGGCACCAAGGGTTCTGGAATCCCAGGTATACTTGGACTAGATGCTGTCGGAATCATTGACAAAGTTGGACAAGGCGTCACAGGTTTTCGTGAAGGAGAACGCGTCATTGCATTTGTGAAAGAAGGTTCTTATGCGGAGTATGCCATAGCGAATGCAATGCTCGTCTATCCTATTCCGGATGCTGTTGAGGCAGCTGTCGCTGCTGCATGTCCGGTTCCTGCCTTTTTATCTTTCATGTTGCTTGAGCGAGTTGGGAGACTGCAAAAGGGGGAAACCGTACTTATCCATGCGGCATCTGGCGGAACAGGTCTAACACTGATTCAGCTTGCAAGAAAACTTGGAGCTGGTAAGATAATCGGAACTGTGAGCGCCACTCAAAAAGCAGCACTTCCATTGGAGCACGGCGCTGATTATTGTATTACTTATGATAATCTATCAGAGTCGGTACAGAACTTAACTGATGGAGCAGGTGTTGATCTTATTTTAGATTCTTTAGCCGGTACTGTAATGGAAGAGAGTTTTACTTGTCTTGCTTCCTATGGTAGATTAGTGAATTACGGGAATGCCAGCGGTGCAGCCGGTTCTATTAAAACGTCAGATGTGCATGCAAGCTGCCGGTCACTGCTTGGCTATAGCTTGGGAACGACACGCAAAGAACGGCCAGAAGATCTGAAGCATGTTGCTGATCAAGTTATCAGTTTAGTAGAAATGGGAGATATCACTTTTCCTAGCATACAAGAATTCAAGCTCGAGGATGCAAGTAAGGCACATCAGCTAATGGAAAGCAGAATACATGCAGGAAAGATCATCCTGCACATCACAGATTAGAGACAGACAACGGGGGAAGTAGAGAAATGAAGCTGGTATCATGGAATGTTAATGGAATACGAGCCTGTGTAAAGAAAGGCTTTCTTAACTATTTTGAGGAGCAAGATGCAGATTTCTTCTGCTTGCAGGAAACAAAGCTCCAGGATGGTCAAATTGAATTGGATCTGCCTGGATATTACCAATACTGGAATTACGCGGAGCGTAAAGGGTACTCAGGAACTGCTGTGTTTACAAAGCATAAACCGCTTCATGTAACATATGGACTGGATGAAAGTGTGATCGAGCCTGAAGGCAGAATCATCACATTGGAATATGAGAAATTCTTTTTAGTTACAGTATATACTCCAAATTCTAAACGAGATTTGGCGCGTTTAGATGAACGCTTAGAATGGGAAGATAAGATCCTTTCTTATGTGCAGGAACTTGATAATCAAAAACCTGTTATCTTATGTGGCGATTTAAATGTCGCACATCAGGAAATCGATTTGAAAAACCATAAGACAAATCACGGCAATTCCGGATTCACGAAAGAAGAACGGGAAAAGATGACTACTTTCCTTGCTTCCGGTTTCGTAGATAGTTTCCGATACCTTTATCCGGATCGTGACGACGCCTACAGCTGGTGGTCATATATGAATAAAGTAAGAGAACGGAACATCGGCTGGCGTATAGACTATTTCATCGTCTCCGAAAGTTGGAAAAATAAAATACAAGAAGCGGAAATACATGCAGATACAATGGGCAGTGACCATTGTCCGGTATGCTTGTATATCAAGGACGAAGACATCATTTAATGGTGTCTTTTCTTTATGTTTCAAACAATATTTTAAATAATCTGATAGTTTGTTAAACTAAGGGAGAATACATACATATACATTATAACGTGCAGGTTAAGTAGGATATGCAAAAGGAGGAGTTGCTGATGCTTCGCAAAGTGATGTGGGTTTTAGCTCTAGGACTGCTGCTTTTTACATGTATGATACCTCATACACATGTCCACGTAGCCGGAAAAGAGGATAAGATGATAGATAGGTTAACAGATTATCTGGCAAATGAAGAACAGTTACAAGGAGCAGTCTTTGCAATTCATATTACTGACGAACAATCAGGAAAGACAATTTTTGAAAAAAATGCTGACCAGCGTATGCGTCCTGCATCTAATATGAAGCTTTTGACTGGTGCTGCTGTACTGGATGAATTGGGACAAGACCATCGCTTCGAAACGATAGTTGCAACTGACGGACAGATAAAAAGCGGTCAACTCAATGGGAACCTATATTTGATTGGTAAAGGAGATACTTCTCTTACATACGAAGATATACAGCGACTGGCAAATCAGCTCCATGAATTAGGGATAAGGAAGATCAACGGTGATATCATTGCAGATGATACGTATTTTGATCAAGAACGCTACAGTGAGGATACAACTTGGAAAGACGAATCAGCTTATTATGGCGCTGCTATCAGTGCCCTGACAGTAGCGCCTGATACTGATCATGACACGGGAACTGTGAAGGTCATGGTGAATGCAAGTTCCTCATCAGGTAAACCGGAGGTAAAGGTGGTACCGGAAACGGATTACGTTACGATTCAAAACAATGCAGTTATAGCACCCGATAACGAAGAAGCTGAGCTAGAAGTAACTCGAACTCATGGAAGTAATGACATTGTCATATCAGGCTCTATTGCAACAGGTGCAAACGAGCAGGAATGGGTTGCGGTCTGGGAACCAACAGAATATGTATTGCACCTTTTTCAAGACTATGTGAAGGCATCCGGTATCCAGGTAGAAGGTATTACTAAAACAGCCAAAGCACCGATGAAACACACAGAACTGCTCCGGAAAGAATCTGCACCGCTCAAGGAACTACTTATTCCTTATATGAAACTAAGCAATAACGGACATGCTGAGATGTTTCTAAAGCATATCGGCAGCAAGAAAAAAGCCGGAAACTGGGAAGATGGCATTAACCAGTTAGAACACTATCTCGATGGGATGAAGCTGCCGAAGGAAAAAATGGTCATAAGAGATGGATCTGGTTTGTCACATGTGAATGGGATAACCGCGAGGCAACTGACGACATTGCTTACAAGAGTACAACAGGAGTCTTGGTTTCAAGCATTTAAAACATCTCTTCCTGTTGCAGGAAAGGCGGAACGCATGGTCGGTGGAACACTCCGCAATCGCTTTGTCGACACGGATCTTGCTGGGAAGATCGAAGCAAAGACGGGCACGCTTACCGGAGTTAGTTCGTTATCGGGTTATATGGAAACAAAGTCGGGTGAACGTGTAGTTTTTTCTATCCTGTTAAACGGAATGCTGGATGAAGATGAAGGACCGGTCATTGAAGAAGAAATATTGAAAATTGTTTATGAAGAGTTGAAAAGTATGCATACAAATTGAGGAATATAGACAGGATATCAGCAAGCGGATAGCGAAATGTTTTAATTAGAAACAAAGAAGTGAGTGAGGTAGCGCCTTATACCGCGCTGAATTATATCGCTTGCTTTGAGTTTCAGTTTACTAAAGCTAGATATAAGGAAAGAAGGAGATAACGGTGAAACAAAGCCGCATGGAAGCAGAGCTATATTGTATCCATTGTCGCGAGGAGTCTCCATTTACCATTACGTACATCAACGATAAGCTTAAAACGATTTGTTGTACGCAATGCCATCACGCTATTGACGTCAGACTAGATTTGCAAAAGGAATTCAAGGAAGAATGGCAAAATCGTATTCTTTCAAAACCTTCCCGAATGACAACGGAGTATAAAGATGACCTAAGCCAATTTCTCTTTACGCTGCCAATCAGGCTAGCGAGCAAGCCATATCGATTATATCAGGACATTAAAGAATCGCGCATTATCATGCGGGATTTCAAGGATGTCAAGCATTGGTAAGTGCCTGGACAATTGTTCAGGCACTTATTTTTTGTGACTTGTAGAAGCGATCGGCACTTCTAATTGAAAACAGTAAACACAAAGCCAATGATGGTAAAACGATGAAAAAAGTCTTTCTAGTTTATTGCCGCAAACAAAGCAGCTGCTTATGTAAACAATGACAATGTTGTTCGCATTACCAGTCCTCGGTCGCGCTTTGCGGAAAGTATCGTCCGATATATTTCCACTTTAACATTTGGTATAGAAAAAATCGATAACCATAATTGTAAATATTATGTTATTCTATCGAGGTGCGATATATATCGCGCCTCGATATAAAGGAGGGTGAAATGTTGTCGAAAAAAGTGAAAGACTTGCTGCCTCTGACACATACTACCTATTATATTTTAATGGTTCTTAAGGAGCCGTTGCACGGCTACGGAATTATGAAAGAAGTAGAGATAATTAGTGAAGGGTCTGTCAGACTAGGGCCAGGTACATTATATGGAGTCCTTAGAAAACTTGAAAAACTGCAGCTGATTTGTCAAGTGGACCAACAGGATACGAAAAAGACATACCAGCTGACGGGTGTCGGGGGAGAATTATTAATTGCTGAATACGAGCGGCTTAGAAAGCTTGTTGAGATAAGTGAAAAGCAGTTAGGGGGAAAATAATGATAGAGAGAAAGAAGATAAGAAAATGGTTCTGGGCGTGGGATGACCAGAAAGAAGAGGTCTGGCTCCAGAAAATGGCCCAGGAAGGCTGGATACTGGAAGATTACAGATGGTTCAAGTATACGTTTAAAGCGGCGACGCCTTCTAAAATGGTGTATCGACTAGATCACCAAATGGGTTTTCCTGACAGAAGTTATTTTGATTTATTTGATATGGATGGATGGCATTTGGTCAGTTCGTTTGGAGGCTGGTACTATTTTTGCAAAGAAGATGATGGAACAGATAAATTAGAGATTTTTACTGATGTACAATCAAGAGCTGCTAAATACATACGTTTGTCGAATTATCTCTTATTTGTTTTGGCTATGTATGGTCTATCTTTGTGGCCATCCGTATTAATGAGTAGTAACGGATTACCTATCTGGGCAGAGGGATCAATTGCCGCTCCCATAACTATACTAAGTATATTCGGTATATATATGCTTAGAAGAAAAGCGAAGAAACTAAAAGAGCTTGTAATATAGAAATAGAGGTCATTCTGTTTGAGCAGAATGACCTCTATTGTTTTAGATAGAAATTGAAACTTACTTATGAACACGAAGACGCGAGGAGGCGGCGGACGGCACCAAAAACAGGTCAAAAACAAAAAAAGAAAATTTAACAAAAAGCAGTAGTATCACTTCAATTGAGTATAAAATTGAAATGAATTGATGTAATTGAAAAATATTAAGGTGTTTCTTTGATTTCTATCCATTTGACACCACACAGAGAATAAGTCATAATATATTTATCTCGAATTCGAGGTAATTCCATCAGCAGGCTGGAGTGATAAAGATGAATCATTTAAAAGGTATTCACCATGTAACAGCAATTACGAGCAGTGCAGAAAAAAACTATGAATTCTTCACATATGTACTTGGCATGCGTCTTGTCAAGAAAACAGTGAACCAAGATGACATCCAAACTTACCATCTGTTTTTCGCAGATGATAAGGGCAGTGCGGGAACAGATATGACGTTTTTTGATTTTCCAGGCATTCCGAAAGGAACACATGGGACAAACGAAATCTATAAAACTTCTTTCCGCGTGCCATCTGATGCAGCTTTGGATTATTGGGTAAAACGATTTGATCGCTTAGAAGTAAAACATCATGGCATCAAAGAGCAATTCGGAATCCAGACATTGTCCTTTGAGGACTTTGATGAGCAGCAATACCAGTTGATAAGTGACGAAAATGATAAAGGTGTGGCTTCCGGGACACCATGGCAAGACGGCCCTGTACCTTTAGAGTTTGCTATCACAGGACTTGGTCCGATTTTTGTCCGAACAGGACATATTGATTATTTCAAGGAAATGCTTGAAAAAGTACTTGTTTTCCGTCCGGTTGCACAGGAAGGTTCTTACTATTTGTATGAAGTAGGCGAAGGCGGAAATGGTGCAAGCATCGTTCTTGAGCACAATACAATTTTGCCAGATGGAAGACAAGGATTTGGCACTGTACACCATGCTGCTTTCCGTGTGGAGGATCGTGCAGTATTAGAGGAATGGATTGAACGGATGCACAGCTTCCAATTCCAAACTTCAGGATATGTGGATCGTCACTTCTTTGAATCCTTATATTCTCGAGTAGCACCAGGGATTTTGTTCGAATTTGCTACTGATGGCCCTGGATTCATGGGCGATGAACCATATGAAACGCTTGGAGAAAAACTTTCCTTACCGCCATTTTTAGAGCCAAAACGTGTACAAATCGAAAAACTTGTCCGTCCGATCGATACTGTACGCAGCACAAAGCAACTTGAAAAAGAATGAAAAAAAGACATCTGCTTATCGCAGATGTCTTTTTTTTAGCAGTTTTCGTCATGGAAGCGTATAATAAAGGTGTAGCATTCATCCCATACAGAAGGAAGGCTTTTTCATGAAAGCAAAAGACTTCATGATAACAGATGTAATAGCAGCGAGCGAACATGACACAGTCAAGCAGGTTTTGGAGACGTTTGTTGATCGGAGGATCAGCGGAATGCCGATACTGGATAAGGACCGGCGTATTGTAGGCGTCGTCAGTGACGGAGATATTCTGCGAGGGATCCAGCCGAAGGATACAGTCGTCTTCAACTACTTGCTAACTGTAAGCTTTAAAGCAGAGAAAATAGACAAAATCGTTAATGAACTAAAAGATCATCCGGTACTGAATCTCGCTAAAAGACGGGGAATAGTCACAGTCCATGAAGAGGACGAAATGGAAGAAGTGGTGAACATCCTGGCAAAACACCGGTTCAAAAAAATACCGGTTCTGAACGATCAAAAACAAGTGGTTGGAGTAATTAGCCGCGGGGATGTTCTTCGTACAATTCATTCTACTCTCTTGGGTGCACTTTAAGAAATATAGCACTGACTCTTTCATCAGAGTCAGTGCTTTTTTATGTTAAAATAGAAGTTATGAGCTTGATAGATTAAAGGAGTTTTATCTATATATGAGTATGACAGTCATATTGGCAGAAAAACCTTCCGTTGCGAAGAATATCGCCGATGCATTAAAAATTAAAATAAAACAGGACGGGTTTTATGAGGGTCCTGACTATATCATTACGTGGGCATTCGGTCATTTGCTGCAGTTGTTTGATGCGAAAGATTATGACACTGCTATGGCTAGATGGAAACTGGATAATTTCCCATTCGTACCTGATGCTTTCCAATATAAGATTAAATCGAGCCCGCGCAATCGCGACGCTGCCGATCCTGGCGCGAAAAAGCAAATCGCAATCGTAAAGCGCCTCATGCAAAGAAGAGATGTCGGAAGAATTGTGTCTGCATGCGACTATGACCGGGAAGGACAGCTGATCGGCGACAGTATCATCAACTATATCAAGCCGGACAAGCCAGTTTACCGGCTGTTGTTAAATGAGTGGACCGAACAGGAAGTACTGCGCGGTCTTCAATCACTGCGGCCAAACACAGAGTTGAAGCCTCTTTATGATGCCGGAATCGGCCGTCAATGGGCAGATTGGGTTATTGGGATTAACCTTACCTCGGTAGCGACACTGCGTTATCAGAGCGGTCGCGGACAAGTTCTTAATATCGGTCGGGTTCTTCTGCCGACGCTTAAGATCATCTATGATCGTGATGAGGAAATCCGACAGTTCAAGCCAGAACCATATTTCAAGCTGCTTGCAACCTTCCGTACGCCTGAAAAGGAATTCTATGAAGGTGTCTATAAAGAAGGAAAAACGGATAAATTCAAGGAAAGAGATCCACTTCAGGATATTCTCCAGCAAATCCAAGGCAAACAAGGCCAAATCAAGGATAAACAGACGGAAGAGAAGAAGGAATTCTGTCCGCCATTGTTCAATCTTTCTGGATTGCAAGGGTATATGACAGCAAGGTACAGCGGATGGACTTCCGATAAAGTACTGAAAGTGGCGCAAACGCTTTATGAGAAGAAATATATTACGTACCCACGAACATCCAGCACAGCATTAGAGGAAAGTCTTGTATCCAAGGCGGCGGGTGTATTGAAAAAAGTAGCAGCTGGATTGCCTTACGAATCAGAGATTAAATTCAGCCGGTCAAAACGGGTGTTCAATAACAGCAAGGTATCGAGCCATAGTGCGATCATACCGACATATGTACTGCCTAAAAGACTTACTCCCGATCAGGAGCTTGTATATACGGCGATTAAAAATCGTTTTATCATGCAATTCATGCCAGTCGCTGTGTATGAAGAGACAACTTTAGAAACCGTCATTCCGGATGTCTCGCTATCTGGCAGCTTTATCTCAAAAGGTCGTATCCAGCTTGTCGATGGCTGGAAGAAAGTCGAGAAGCAGCAGACAAAGGAAACATTGCTTCCAGATGTACAAGAAGGCATGTTGGTGGATACATGGGAAACAAGCGTCACTTCTCATATGACACAGCCACCAAAGCCGCATACGGAAAGAACGTTATTACGTGTTATGGAAACTTGCGGCAAAGGCAAACAGGATGAAGATGAGGTTGTCGAAGTTCTGCGTGGCTTTAGTATCGGAACTGCAGCAACCAGAGCAGAAACGATTAAGAAGCTGAAAGACATTCACTATATTGGTAATAAAGGAAAAGAACTTCACGTAACAGATACAGGAAAGAAACTTGTGGAAACGTTCCCGGTTAAGCCTTTATTCGATTTAAACTTTACGGGGCGACTCGAGAAGACATTAGCTGATATAGAGGATGCAAAAGTTGACCGAGAAGATTTTCTGGAGATGATTTTCTCCTTTACAAAGGATGCCGTGCAGACGATGAAACAGGATGAAGCTGCACCAATCCGAACAATCGAAAAGCAAACAATCACCCATGAAGTGCTAGGCAAGTGTCCCGCTTGCGGTGGTGAAGTTGTAGAAGGGTATAAAGGATTTGGCTGTAAAAATTACAAGAAAACCTGCAGCTTTATCATTTGGAAGAACGATAAATTCCTAGCAGCAGTGCGGAAGAAGCCAACAAAGACGATGGTAAAAGCTCTGTTGAAAAGCGGAACGGCCCATGTAAAAGGAATGACAAGTAAGCGTGGCAAAAAATTCTCAGCTTATCTTTCTTATGAAAAGAACCCAGACAATGACTATTACAGCTGGAAAATGGAATTTGAGAAAAAATAAAAAGAGCGATGTGTGACTATCACACATCGCTCTTTTTAAAATTCTTCGTAAACCGCTGGATCTTGGTCGGCGATCCGTCCGTCTGAGATCGTCAAACTGTTGATCTTCTCCATATCTGCATGATTCAGTTCAAAATCAAAGATAGCGAGATTTTCTACCTGGCGTTTCGGAGTAGCGGATTTAGGTATAGCGATGCTCCCTAGCTGATAGTGCCAGCGCAGTACAATTTGAGAGACAGTTCTGCCATGATTCTCGGCAATTTCAGAAAGCAAAGGGTGCTCAAGCAGATTCGTTTTTCTGCCAAGAGGACTCCATGACTCTGTTACAATGTCATTTTCTTCATGATACTGTCTTTGTTTTTCTTGGTTGAAGAAAGGGTGCAGTTCAATTTGATTGATGACAGGCAGTTCACCAGTTTCTGCCTTTAGCCTCTCCAAATGCTCCGGAAGGAAGTTGCACACACCGATGGAACGGATCAAGCCCCATTTACGAGCATCAAGAAGCGTCTGCCATGCTTCAACATAATGGTCTTGTTTTGGATTCGGCCAATGAATCAAATATAGATCATAATAATCGAGACCAGCTCGGTAAAGTGATTCCTGTATCGTTGTAATTGCATTATCATGCTGATGATATCGGCCTGGAAGCTTGGAAGTTACCAAAATCTCCTCTCGTGAAATACCGTGTTGTTTAATGGCCTGACCTACAGTTGCTTCATTTTCATAATTATAAGCTGTGTCCAAAAGACGATAACCTGCATCGATAGCGCTGCGTATAGCCTGAACACCCTGGCTTCCTTTCAAGCTGTATGTGCCGAAACCTACAGCAGGAAGAATTGTGCCGTCGTGCAGCTTTTTGGTAGGGATATTGTTATGCATTATAATTTCTCCTTTCCAATTCTACTTTCCAGCGTAGCATAAATGGAAAAGATTGTCCTAAGCTAGCTCTTTTATATACTTATTGCTATATAGATTTATTAATATCAGTCAAAGCCGCAGTTTAGTAGGAAAACAGCTTCTAATTTACCAGTTGTTCGCTTATACTTAAAACAAGGAATATCAGGAAGAACGTACCATGACGGAAGTATGAGTTCAGGGAAATGAGGAAGCGTTTTGACAACTATTACAAAGCTTGAGTCAAAAGTGAAAGAATTATCAAAACTGCTAGAAGCCCTGAAGGAATTGAATGCCGCAATTGATCTGCAAGATATTTTCCAGGGGATCCTAGATCAAATGGTAATGATTGCGGAAGCAAAAGAGGCAACATTATGGGTGCTTGAAAAAGAGAAGAACCAGATAGTAGCGAAAGCGTCCAGCGGGACTTCAACTGAATCACTGCCTACGTCCACGCTTTCAATTGGGGAAGGTATCGTTGGAAAAGTCGTTAAGACTGGTGAGGCAGAATTGATAACTGATACGGAGAATGTTATCAATAGTTCTGTAGCATATCTCAGCCCACGTAGCACTTCCATCCTTACTGTACCGCTTTTGGCGAAAGGGCAAATTATAGGAGCTATTCAGCTGAATGATAAAAAAGATGGAGGTCACTTCGACACTAGAGACAGAGAGCTTGCTGTCATACTGGCGGAGCAGTCAGCTTTATCTTTACATAATAGTCAAATGTACGATGAACTCTATAAGATGTTTGTCAGTATGATTCGTATGCTTGCAGAAGCACTTGATGCACGTGACCCGCTGACGAAGGGGCATTCAGAGAGGGTAGCTCGCTATGCCTGGCTGATCGGAAAAAGAATGAAGCTGGATGCTCAAGATTGTTTTGAATTATATCAGGCGGCTATTTTGCATGATATTGGAAAAATCGGTATCGAAGACCGAATTTTACGAAAGACGACCGGATTAACTGAAAACGAGTACGAGTTGATGAAAACGCATACTGAAATCGGTGCCCGTATCCTTTCCGCTATTCAGCCGAACCGTTTCTTTCAGAAATCAATTGATACAGCAATGCTCCATCATGAAAGGATGGATGGCAGCGGTTATCCAAAGCAACTGAAAGGCGAAGAGATTCCGTTATTTGCCCGCATAGTAGGCGTGGCGGATGCATTTGACGCGATGACAACGGTACGCACCTATAGTGAAGGAATGTCAGTACGCGAGGCCGCCGCTGAATTGATTCGTTGCAAAGGCAGCCTGTTTGATGCAGACATTGTTGACATCTTTATTGAAATTCTTGAAAATTGCTCTTATGATTTGCAATCATTCCCTAAAACAGATGCTGTGTGATAGCTTCAATATTCATTTATATTTAAAAGAAATTATATCTAGGTAGCTCGACTAATTGGTTGAGCTATTTTTTTTATAACTATTAGTATGCATCAATCATTTATCTTTGTGCCTGCAACTTATAAATTCTAATGAATAATAAATCCAAAGTTTTGCTTTTATTAAGTTGAGTATATTATCGTGATCCTCTTTCAAACGTATACCATTGAAGATTGCTTTGAGGTTTCAATACGCAGACAGGTTTACCTATTTCTCATTTATGGGTAAAAAATAATGATACGAACGGAGGAGAGTTATGAACAACAACATAGACGATATTATAGGAAAAATGACATTAGAAGAGAAAGTAAGATTTTGCTCTGGAACTAATTTTTGGGAAACAGAATCATTAGAGAGATTATCCATTCCATCTATGCGCTTTTCAGATGGGCCCAATGGGCTTAGAAAGTCTGGAGAGGATATTATCGCGATGTCAGAGAGTGAGGCGGCAACGTGCTTCCCTGCACCAGCTGCATATGCATCTTCCTGGAATAGAGAACTTGTAGCTAAATTGGGCAATGCAATCGCAGATGAAGCATTGGCGGCTGATGTACAGATCGTATTAGGTCCTGGTGTCAATATAAAACGTTCACCACTAGGAGGAAGGAACTTCGAATACTTGTCAGAGGATCCTTATGTAGCTGGAGAGCTTGCTGTAGATTACATAAAGGCCATGCAAGCTAAAGGCGTAGGAACGTCCGTTAAGCATTTTGCCGCAAACAACAGAGAATACCGCCGCATGGAAGTTGATACGATTGTCGATGAACGAACACTGCATGAGATATATTATCCTGCATTTGAAAAGGCTATAAAGAAAGCGCAGCCGTGGACGGTAATGACTGCATACAACAAGTTAAATGGTTATTATGCTTCAGAGCATGAAGAACTGCTTCAGCAAATATTGCATGACGATTGGAAATTTGAAGGATTTGTTGTTTCGGATTGGGGAGCAGTTGACGACCGGGTACAAGCTTTGAAGGCAGGTCTTGCTGTTGAAATGCCCCCTACAGGTGGCCTTTCCGATGAGAAAATAAAACTAGCTATAGAAGCTGGAGAATTAGACGAACGTGTATTGGACGAACGGTTGGCTGCCTATTTGAGAATCCTGTTTAAAACAACTGCCGTAAAACAGGAGAAAACTTATAACCAAGACGAACATCATGCCCTAGCAGAGGAAATCGCAACTGAAAGCATTGTTTTGCTTCGTAATGAGAAGAATATTCTGCCGCTAAACACAACAGATAAGGTGGCTATAATCGGAGACCTCGCTGACAACGTGCGGTATCGCGGCGGAGGAAGCTCTCAAGTAAATCCTACTAAGCTAGATACTCCGCTTGATAAGTTACGAGAAAAGGCAGGAGAGAACATTCAATTTGCTCGTGGTTATAGTATCGACGGAAAAGACGAGCAAGAACAGCTTATTAAAGAAGCTGAAAAAGTAGCTGAATCAATGGACAAAGTAATTCTTTTCTTAGGTTTGTCAGAGGAATTTGAATCAGAAGGTTTTGATAAGCTGCATCTCCGTTTGCCTGAAAACCAAGAACTTCTTGTTAAACGAATTACTGCTAAAAATCAAAATGTAATTGTCGTATTATCTAACGGATCTCCAGTAGAAATGCCGTGGCGTGACCAGGTAGACGGGATAGTAGAAATCTACCTAGGTGGCCAAGCTGTTGGAGGAGCGATTACTAAGATTCTCTATGGAGAAGAAAATCCTTCTGGAAAGCTTACTGAGACTTTTCCGTTAAAGCTAGAAGATACACCAAGCTACTTCAATTTTAATCAAGAGAAAAATCGCGTAGTTTATCAGGAAGGTATTTTTGTAGGGTATCGCTATTATGAGAAGAAAAACATGCCAGTTTTATACCCATTCGGCTATGGTCTATCTTATACAGAGTTTCTGTATGATAACTTGAAGCTTTCTGCTAACAAGCTTCAAGACTCTGATACATTGAATATAAGCTTCACCTTGAAAAATACAGGTAAGCGAGCAGGTAAAGAAGTGGCACAAGTGTATATTTCGGATCGAGAAAGCAGTAATGTTCGTCCCGTTAAAGAACTTAAAGGATTCGAAAAAGTGTTGCTTGCACCCGGAGAGAGTAAGACAGTGACTATTGAGTTGGATCCCAGAGCCTTTTCATTCTATGACCCGGAACAGCATGCATGGCGTGTAGAGACAGGTAGCTTTGATATTCTGGTAGGAAGCTCTTCTGAAGCGATTCATTTGAGTGAAACAGTTAAGGTTACAGAAACAGTTGCACCTAAGATGGTTTACGACAGAAACAGCACAGTATCAGATGTACTCGACGACCCGCAAAATCAAGACAAGATGGAGGAATTGCTTTTATCACTGCGAGGAAAATTATTATTGATTCCTGAAGATGAGGAAAATGTAGATAAGATGATGTTTCCAATGCTGAGCGATTTGCCACTCAGAGGGCTTATTATCTTTTCACAAGGGCAGTTCACAGACAAGGAATTGGACGAATTTATACAGTCACTCAATAACTAGTATAATACCTGTATAACTTATAGCTTTATAATGACATCAAAAAACGCCTGGATATGATTCCAGGCGTTTTACGATGTAATTAAATTAACATTTATGCAATGTCATATTATCTTGTATCTGCATTTCTAACTTCACTCTGATTTGGTTTTGTAACTAGGTAAATGATATACCCGATCGCCGCTCCAATAATTGCAGGTATAAGCCAGCCAAGACCTAAGCTATACATTGGCAGATTGTCTGTTAAAAATTTCTGTACTCCAGGTATAGGGAGTTTGGCAGCGTTTAAGCCTTCCATCAAACTGACTGCAAAAGTGAAAAGCAGACTGATCAAGTAGACGGCTCTGCTGCCACTAAAAGCATCGTGCAGGAAAGTCAGGAAAATCAGAACAATCGCCAGTGGATAGATGATGGTCAAGACCGGTACACTGAATGCGATGATGTTCGCTAATCCGGCATTTGCAACGACAGCGCTGAATAAAGAAAGCACGATAGCAATAACAGAATAAGAAACTTTTGGAAGCAGACGGCTGAAGTAACTACTGCAAGCTGTTACCAGACCGATACTAGTCGTTAAGCAAGCACCTAGTACAATCAAACCAAGCAAGACGTTGCCTAATCTTCCATAATATATTTCTGAAACTCCTGCTAGTACGGTACCGCCGTTTTCCATCAAACCTATTCCAGCTACACTTGTTGCACCAAGATAGGATATGGAAGTGTAGATCAAAGCAAGTAGTGCTGCGGCGATCAAGCCAGCTTTCCATGTGAATCCGAGAATTGCTTTGCGATCGGTAACTCCGATATTTTTCACAGAATTGATGACAATAATTCCAAAGACGAACGCTGCCAATGTATCCATCGTCAAGTAACCTTCTTGGAATCCCTTGAAGAATGCTTTGCTGCTGTATGCTTCCGTTGGTTCCTGCGGACTGCCTAACGGATTGACCAGTACAGTAATGATTAATACTGCAATGGTAATCAGCAAAGCAGGTGTCAAGTATTTCCCGACTATATCGACAATCTTGGCCGGTTTTAAAGAGAAGAAACAAGTAATCCCGAAGAACAAGATGGAATATATAATCAAAGGCAACGATCCGGCATTGTCACTTAAGAAAGGCTGGATGCCAATCTCATAAGACACAGTACCTGTACGCGGTAGTGCAAAAAGCGGACCAATAGACAAATATAGAACGATAGTGAATACAAAGCCGAAAAGAGGATGAACCCGGCTGGCTAAATCTTGCAAATCGTTCTTACCAGAAAACCCGAAAGCCAGTATACCGAGCAGCGGCAAGCCTACACCGGTAACGATAAACCCGAGATTAGCAGTCATTACATTTGTTCCGGAACTCTGACCAAGCAAAGCAGGGAAAATTAAATTACCTGCTCCAAAAAACAATGCAAATAACATGAATCCTGTAACGATAACATAAGAAAACGGAATTGATTTTTTCACAGTGATTACCTCCAAGATGACAATCGATTTCTAATTAATCAGATAATTTAATAGAAAAAATATTAAAACTATTTGAACTATGTTAGAGATTCTACCATAGTTCACTTGTTGCAACAACTATTAATATATTACATAAGATGTATATTTTCTGCTGCATTCGGCATATATAATAAAAAAGCCATTTGGAGGCCGAAATCATGCATTTTACAGAGATGGATATATTCTACGCAGAACTGAAACGGCTGGAGGATGAGTATAAGAGATGTCCTGAACCACAAATTCGAAGCTTAATTCATGATGATATTCTTTTGATAGAACAAGCTATTGCGACTGCTGAGGGACCATAAAGAAAAGGCGGAAAACACTTAAGTGTCTTCCGCCTTTTTATTAGTTTTCTTGATTTTTTTGGATTGGCTGATTCACGATGATATCTTGTTTCTTCACGCGTTCGCTCAAGTATTTTACATAGCGATGATCTGTAACGAGGAATGCAAGCTCCTCCCGTTTCAGATGCTTCTCAGCTTCCTCAAAGGAATCAAATCCGATGTCTGCGGGCTGCTGATTTTTCATAATATAAAATTTGCGGTTTTGCTGCACAATGAGGAACTTGTCATTCTGCTCATTTACATACAGCGTCCCAAGATCGTTCTCTGGGACATTATATTTGTTATCTATCGCATCAGGTCGCAATGTTTGCAAGTCGAACGCATTTTTTACAAATAAATCGAATGCTTCCTCAGTCAGGGAAGCTCCAGAAGCTTTCTGATGACCGCCTCCGCCGTAGTTGCCTGCAAAAGCAGATACATCCACATCATCATGAATTGTCCGAAGGCTCATCCGTTTGGTGCCCATCATAATCATAATGATTAAATCAAGATGAGGGAACGTCTTGCCTAGGTCATTACCCAATTCAGAGAGATATGATTCTGCATGAACAACTCCAGCTAGATATGTATCTGTCTTAATAGGAACAACTTGTTTCCTTTTCTTACGAATATAGCGTGCTGTTTGAGCGTCTTGTACTTGAAGTAATTTCTCCTCCAAGTCGCTGAAAACGAATGTATCATTATGCTGCAGACGTTGTATCATCTCATCTGCAAATTCTTCGATGCTTTGGAGGAAGAGAAGTGCGTTTAGCTGCTTGGCAGCTTCATTATTTCTTTTCTCCCATTCCCATGTATCGTATTGGCGAACAAGCTCGACAAATTCGCTTACTGCCTTGGTTTTTTCTAGATATCCTTCTTCGACAAGAACGTCGTATAACATACTTGTAGCTGACGTAGGAGTTCCATCTTCTTCCTTTGTCGCAATCCATGCCCAATCATGGGCATTCAAGTGCTCACTTGTTTTGTGATGGTCCACAAGCCGGGCTTTTCCGCCAGATTTGATGAAAGTGCTGATAGCAGCTTCATTTTCTTCGTTCACAGCCAAATCAGTTACCCAAAGTGCTCTCTCATGCTGTGTTTCATCGGCTAGGAATTTCTTTACTTCTTCATTCAGACTGCTGATGGAATTATAGCGGATCTCAACATCCTCTCCAAAAGCAAGTGTAGCTAAAATACCGCAGCCGACACCGTCCAGGTCATTATGTGTTAATAGTTTATACATTTCTTCACCTCAATTACTAGTATAAGTATAACCCAGCGGAATTATCGGCTTCAAGCATGATTCTGTTACAGCTCTTGTTTGAACAGTCGGAATCTGTGAAGGAGGAGCATATAGAAACTGGCAGAAACGAGTAATACACTGCTAAGCAGCACATAACCATTCGAAATGTACGAGTCCAGTGTCATATAAAGGAAGATCGCACATGATGCCATACAAACGATGGCAATAAGGAGCTTATAAAACCTGGCAAAGCTAAAGGGAAAGCGTACAGCCTGGTATAGACTTGCAAAATGAAGTACTGTGCCAAGCACTTCTCCCAAGTTCAGACCGAGTATAACTCCATTTACACCCATGCTCGGCTGAGAAGCAACAAAGTAAATCATTAGAAGACTGGCAAGCGCTGCAATCAAATTGTTGTATAGTACGACACTGCTTTTCCCAATTCCAATTAGCACGGCCTGCAGCGGAATCTGTAAATAGCTGAGCATAAAACAGAAGATCATCTTCTGAATAAGAAGCCCTGCTTCTTCCGAGTGATAAAACAAACCTGTCAATTCGGTGGCGAAAAAGTAAAGAAACAGCGCCCATGGAATACAAATCATCATCGTAACGTTGATCACTTGGTTGATGTTGCTGTACATCTGCTGAAATTGACGACGTGCATACAAGTCACTAATGGACGGCAACAGATTGGTCGATAAGGAATGTGTGATAAATGTCGGAACAAACACTAGCGGCATGACATAGCCCATTAAAAGGCCATAAGTTTCGGTAGCGGTCTCGGCAGTAAGCCCTGCTGTAAGAAAACTGTGGGTAATAATTATTGGTAATAGAACTCCAGCAAAGCTATTGACCAAATGACTGCCGGTATTCGGGAGTGCGACACGAATTAAATCTCGTGTATGCTGTTTTCCGTCACGGATGAGATCCTGAACAATATGAAAGAAACGCCATTTGAATTCTTTTTGCCTGTTGAACGCTACAATCAATACACCTAAAGAGATTGCTTCGCCGATGACCATGCTGATGACAGCACCTGCAGCAGCAACTCCTAAACCGTAAGGAAGCAAATATTGAACGAGCATATACGTAACTACAAGCTGTACACTCTGCTCCAGAATAGAAGCGAAGGCCCCAGGTGACATATACTGCTTGCCATGAAAATAACCTTTCAAGATAGAAGAAATCGCGACAATCGGTATAATCGGGATGATAGCTGTGAATGTGTATATGGCACGTTCATCTGCAAATAAAAGTCCTGGAACGTAGTGGATCAGTCCAAGCAGTAGCAAGGAAGTGATAACTCCCAAAGTCCCTGTTATCAGAAATGAAAGGGAAAGGACGTGCCGCAGTCTTGTCCGATTATTCGTCGCATTATTCTCTGCCACCAAATTGGCTACCGCCACTTCCAATCCAAAGCCTGTAATAGCAATCAGCAGACCGGTTATCGGCATTGCCATCATCGCCAGTCCGATTCCTTCCGGGCCTAAGAGCCGTGACAAAACGATTCCGTTTATGAATCCGATCAGCTTGCTGTAGCAAGCAGCAACTGCAAGAATGATCGTACCTTTCAATAATGATTGTTTTCCCACATTTGTCACCTCAACTTGTCCATAGTTTAGATTTATGAGGAGAACGAGTCTTTTATGTCATGGAAGCTTACCTAGCAGTTAGATAAAGCGCGAAGAATTTTATTTAACATAAATAGATTAAAATCGATTGGAGAGGGCTGTGTTGTTCACAAATCAAGAATTGAGAGAATTAATTGCCGGTAAAGCGGTGGGTAACAGTTTTCCTTATGACTCAAAAGATGAAGAAATGATTGAGGCTCATATAAAACGCTTATATCACCGGATTAACCGGATACCAAACGTCATTTGCGAAGCGGAGTGGAACCACTTTGGCAGTGGCTATGCTTCTTATGTGGAAGTTTTTTGTTATCGCAAAGAAGATGTTTCAGTTGTTTGTGAAAAGAATGGACAGCGAGATATAGAAATAAGAGGAGTTCTCTTAGACGTTTGTCGTCTAGCTCCAGTTGCAATAATGGGTGAAGATGAAAGATACAGATCAATACGAATGAAAACGAATGAAGAATTAACGGGAGGCTTTGGCACTCTGCTGGATGGTCCCAGGCGCTTGTACGTAAGCGAGAAGTTACATCCACTAGCTGAAGAATTAAAACGAGTGTTAAAAGAATATGATTATGAGTTATTGGATGCCGAAAGCGCAAATTCGCCATTATCTTTTCAAACAACAATACCGACAATCTTCCGCGAACCAGGCAAATACATCGTAATGGATGCTATCTTTTATTGGGAAGACTGAATTATTGCAGCCACATGAAGGAAGAGGCTTATAAAGAATGTACCCACCTTATTATCGAATACAGTTATTAAATAGGGCTATTGGATGCCAAGGCAAGTGCGAGTACACAGACGCGCTTGCCTTTTTACTGTTCTAAATTCGGAGCAATTTTGTATCGACGCTTGTTACTTATCGAATGCCTCTTGATAAAGAAACTGACAAGTGATAGGTACGATTTCGTATTGATTTGTGTGCATCTTTACTCAGATAGGCCTGTTTTTCATAAAGGTTTTGACAGTAGGTAACAACACAATTAACATAATAATCAGAATTATTAATTATATTGAAGGAGGCGAAAAATTGCAGATATCTGAGATCATGAACAGCGGTGTTTTATGGGTGTTCTGTCTGCTAGTCGTATCTATTGTTATTTTTCAAGGTGTCGTGTTCATGCGATCTGCGTTTCAAGTAAAAGCCAGTGTAGGTATGACAGATCGTGAGGCCCGAAGTGCGATGAAGACAGGTGCAATTGCAGCCATCGGTCCTGCTCTAGGCAATATTATTATTGCTGTCTCACTTATGACTTTGATCGGAAATCCGCTAACGATGATGCGCAGTGCAATTATCGGATCCTCTGCTACCGAGTCACTCGGTGCCCAAATGGCGTCAACTGCTTATGGTACTGAGCTAGGATCAGCTAATTTCGGTCCTGAAGCCTTCACAACTATTGCTTGGACGTTGTGTATAGGCGGCACCGGATGGCTGATTGTCACGTTTTTCTTTACAAAGTCGTTAGGGTCATTTCAAAAGAAAATTACAGCACGTAAGAATGGCACAAAAAAGATGGTTATTATCTCAACGGCAGCAATGCTAGGTGCGTTCGGGTACTTTGCAGCGAATGAAGCAGTGAAAAGCGGAGGTCACACCTTAGTAATCATGACGAGCATCCTCATAACTATCGGCACTTTACTGCTAGCAAACAAATTCCAAATGAATTGGCTGAAAGAATGGGCCTTAGGGTTTGCTATCATCGGCGGACTGACAGTCGGCTACTTTATCGGATAAGAAAGGGAGGCAAAGATAATGGCTAAAACAGCGGAACAGGTAGTAGTACAAGAACAGCTGATTGAAACACAGCAGCAATCATTCGATGCTTTTCATGTGAACGCCCATTTCTGGGGCAGGCTCACGATTGGCTGTGTGATCGTCTTATCGGCAGCATTGCCGCTTTACCTTTCATTTGTCGCAGGCTATCATCCCGGCTGGCAGGCCATATTCGCAGCCTTTCTTGCGTATATCGCCCTCGTTGGATTTGCTTGGGTGGTGGAGCCGGTCAGTTATTACGCTACACTCGGAGTATCTGGAACGTATCTTAGTTTCCTTACTGGAAACATTGCTAATATGTGTCTGCCCTCTGCAGCAGCTGCTCAGCAGGTAATTGGCGCAGAACCAGGTACGAGAAAAGGTGAGGTAGCAGCAACTCTTGCAATAGCGGCAGCGAGCTTTATGAATATCGCCGTGCTGATTCCAGTTATATTAGCAGGCTCGTATATCCTCTCGGCAATTCCAGAATCCGTTCAGGCTGCATTCGCTTATATCATTCCTGCAATCTTTGGTGGGATGATCGCTCAATTGGCTATGAAAAAGCCACTTTTCGGTGTAATCGGCATCGTTTTCGGCATCTTGATGACACAGCTGCCAATCCCAGTCTTCTTCAAAGGCTTGGTCTGTATGTTCCTAACAGTCATTATCTGTGTACTATTGGAAAACAAGCAAGCATCTAAAACTAAAAATGAAGGAGAGATAGTTCATGAGTAAAAAAGAGCTGGTTCGTAATCTGGAGGAGTTGGAGCACGTCACAGGAAGTTTGGCACTTGATATATGGCAGCATCCTCAAATCGCTTATGAGGAGACTTATGCGAGTACAGCGCAAAAGGATGTACTTTCAGAAGCAGGTTTTCGTATTACAGATAACATCGGCGGTATGGAAACTGCTTTTTATGCGGAATACGGAAGTGGGCATCCAATCATCGGCATATTAGGCGAATTTGATGCACTGCCAGGATTGTCACAATCGAGCAAGCCTTATAAGGATCCAGTCAGCGAAAACGGACCAGGTCATGCGTGTGGCCACCATCTGCTTGGTACCGCTGTTGTAGAAGCAGTGCTAGGAATAAAGCAGCTTATCGATAATGGCAAGGTGGACGGTACTATCCGCTATTACGGCTGTCCGGCTGAAGAAGTGCTCTCTGGAAAAACTTTTATGGCCAGAGAAGGTGTATTTGATGACTTGGATTGCTGTCTCACTTGGCATCCAGGAACGAGCAATGTTGTACAAAATTATAGTACGCAAGCAATGATCTCTATCAAATTCCGTTTTCATGGTGTTCCGGCACACGCAGCAGGTGCACCGCATGCCGGACGTAGTGCGCTTGATGCAGTGGAAATCATGAATATCGGTGCCAACTATCTACGAGAGCATCTAGTAGATGGCACACGTATCCATTATGCTATCACTAACGGTGGCCAAGCGCCGAATATTGTTCCAGATGAAGCCGAAGTATGGTATTACCTTCGAGGTGAGAACCGCGAACAAGTAGAGGATATGCTGATGCGAATGCATGATATAGCTAAAGGAGCAGCATTGATTACTGGCACTTCAACTTCTCATGAACTTTTAGCGAATTGTTATCATATGTTGACAAATGACACAATGGATACAGTGAATTATCGCAATATGGAGGATTACCCGATGGAAAGCTTCACTTCGGATGAAGTTGCTTATGCTGCTATTCTGCGTAAGTCAATGGATCCGAAACTCATTGAGGAATCCCGCCGACAGCTGCAGCTTGATTACAATGATATACTTCCGACTAAGAATTTCTATAATATAACAATGAAAGATACAACGATGCCTGGCTCGACAGATGTAGCCGATGTAAGCTGGATCACACCACTAGCTAGTATCGGTACAACTTGTGGACCAATTGGAACCCAAGTACATGCGTGGCAAGCTACGGCAGTATTCGGAACAAGTATTGGATTGAAGGGCATGCACTATGCTGCAAGAATCATGGCTTTGACCGCTTATGATCTTCTGACGGAACCGGCACTAGTCGAGCAAGCAAAAGCGGAATTCATTAAAGCTACTGTCGACAAGCCTTATCAAGCTGGTTTAGATGAGACTGTATTAGCCCCTGGTACAGAACGAAAAGAGCAATTAATTTAATTGTAATTGACTTCCATTTTATGTTTGATATACTGTAACCAACAAACACGAGAGGATGATGGGTGACCGATGAAGTTCTAATCTTATTTTTTCACGAATTGAAAAGTCATTTTCAACGCGTATTAAATAGGATTAGTCTGCCCATTTTCTAATTGAACGGAAACGTATACCTCTCCAAGGATGTATGTGTATTTCTGGTACGGCTAATCCTTCCAATTTATTTTGGGAGGATTTTTTCTGTCCTCCTATTGTTAAGGAGCGAGTACTAATGAAAGAATTAATCAAATTACAGCAATTGACCTACAAGTACGGTGAACGCCTTATCATGCAGCAAGCGAATGCTACAGTGCATCAAGGTGATGTAATCGGCATCATCGGAAGAAATGGCGCTGGTAAAAGTACATTGTTGAAACTTGTAGCAGGTAAGGAGCATATGGCCGAAGGGGCAATATGGACGGAGGATTCGATTGAGATAGAAATAGTAGAGCAGGAAAGGGACATCTATACTTCTGAGTCAGTTCTGTCTGAAGCAGCAAAACTGCGCGGCAAATGGCGAGTTCCTTCTGTTTCATATCGAAATATGAGCGGCGGAGAGAAATTGAAAACAAGGCTTGCGAACGGCCTTTCAAGCAGGGCAGATGTATTGCTGCTTGATGAACCAACTAATCATCTAGATGAAGACAGTGTGAACTTGCTAGTAGAGGAGATAGAGAGTACAAATAAAACACTGCTGATTGTTTCCCATGACCGCTACTTACTTGATAGAGTGGCTACAAAGATATGGTCTATAGAAGAACAGAGGCTTCATACTTTTGCAGGAAATTATACTGCCTATACAGATCATCGACAAAAAGAAAAAGAGGCACAGCAGCACGCCTTTGAAAAACAGCAGAAACGCATCAAGCAAGTAGAAGGTCAAATTGCTTCGCTGCAAAACTGGAGCGCCAAAGCACATGCACAATCCACCAAGCAAGAAGGCGCCAAGGAATACTACCGAAAGAAAGCCAAACGGATGGATAAGGCAGTAAAATCCAAGCATAAGAGACTGGAGAAGGAATTGGAGAAAGAGAAGGTCGAAGCAGTTGTACCTGATCATGGCGTATCCTTTGAACTAAGCTCTGCCCGTAAAAAGGGGAAACGATTTCTGGAATGTAAAAACGTAACCAAGCAATATGATGATAAGGTACTTTTTCAAGATGCCAATTTCACTATCAAGCATGGAGAAAAAATCGGTTTGCAAGGTCCAAATGGATGCGGAAAAACTACTTTTTTCCGGATGATAACTGGTAATGAACCGTATGGAGGAGAATTATGGATCTCGCCAACAGCCAACATCGGCTATCTCTCACAGGATGTCTATGACCTTCCGTTAGATAAGGCACCTGCAGAAATTTTTCATCAGGAAACATTTGCAGAGAGAGGAAAGGTACAAACGCTGCTTCTGCATCTCGGCTTTGAGGCAGAAAGCTGGATGCTGCCAATAGAAGACATGAGTATGGGAGAGCGCGTGAAGCTAAAGCTCATGCAGCATATCCTGGCAGATAAGGATGTCCTTTTACTTGATGAGCCAACAAACCATATGGACCTTCCATCCCGGGAACAGCTTGAACAAACACTCGCAGCATACAGCGGGACACTGCTTGTTATATCACATGATCGCTATTTCAGAGAGAAAGTGACAGATACGCAGTTAATCATACAGGATGGGAAGATGATGAAGAATCTAGGTACTTCAGCAGCGCAAACAGACGCAGATGATGACATTCTTTTAATGCAGCTAGAGAATGAACGGCAGGAAGTATTAGGGAAGCTGAGTATGCTAACACCTGGAGATACGGTTTACAAGGATTTGGATGAGCGTTTTAATCAACTGACAAAAAGAATTAGACAATTGAAGAATTAATAAAAAGATAGAAGAGCTGTGTATTCTAAACACAACTCTTCTTTCCTGATATGTACTGAATTGTAAACCTTCAGTCCTATATAAAAGGTAATAGTCAAGTTTTCCTGAATTTAAAAGAAATTCAAATATTGAACCATCTTATAATGGAGTATGTTAAACTTGGGGAAAAATAGATATGGAGGTCATAATAAAATAGGAAATACTACCACTTAGTCTTAGTATCTATCGTTTACTGTCGATTCCCCCTCATAGTTTTCAAAATATTAATTATATTTGAAGCTTCCCACTCTATTAAAGCACCCTGCTTTAGAAATAGCCCAATTCTTATATATAAAGAACCAATGTTCAGATTGTCCATGATACAGCTGCAGTTATAAAAAGTAATTTATGTTAATCGTGTTTGTTGTATAGGTGTTTGTAATACAGTAGCGAATGCCCAACAAAAGTTACTCCGCATTTATTATGAACAACATTTTTACTTTGAAGTATCTAATTGTCATAGCCAATACAAATGTGGACTATGTCTAGTTCGCTACCTCTTTTTCCTGCAAAAAAAGAGGATCCTTTAAGTGTTCAATCTTGTAAAAGAGAGTGGCGATGTAACCATCGGGCTTACTGCCATTGAATCGGTCGCTCTCTCAACCTTTTTCCTTGTGAGATGTTCGCTTCATTGTCCTAACCATCATTAACCCATAACAAGACTTGGGAAGTGTCCTGCTTACTGAAAACCGTAATCCATTTTACGGAGATGTTGTCATAAGAGGAAACTACTGGAGTGTAGTGATAGCTAATTACAAAACTTCAGTATCAAATAATTAATAAGGGGATGGGAGTATGTTTAAAAAGAAATGGGCGGCAGCCGCTTTAGTTGCAGCACTTTCAGTTACAGCATTAGTTGGAATCAAACCAACAGATGTGAAGGCTGAAACAGATGTGAAGGCAATTGTTGAAGGAATGTCGGTCGAACAAAAAGTAGGTCAAATGCTTATGCCGGATTTCCGCAACTGGCAAAAGCAAGGGGAAAGCAAAGCAACAGGTTTTACAGAGATGAACGATGAAGTGGGAAGCATCATTCAGAAATATCATTTAGGGGGCGTTATCCTATTTGCCGAAAATGTTGTAGGTACTGAGCAAACAGTCCGTTTGATAGATGGCTTACAAGATGCAAGCCCGGAACTACCGCTTTTCATTACCATTGATCAGGAAGGCGGAATTGTGACACGTCTGCAAACGGGAACGAACCTGCCCGGCAACATGGCGTTGGGTGCAACAAGAAGTGAAAAATATGCCTATCAAACTGGCGAAATCATCGGGAAAGAATTATCGTCTCTTGGTGTTAATGTAAATTTCGGCCCGTCATTGGATGTAAACAACAATCCTGATAATCCTGTAATCGGTGTCCGTTCATACAGCTCTAATCCAGAGCTTGTCTCAAAGCTAGGTATTCAGACTATAAAAGGACTGCAACGCACGGATATTGCTGCAACTGCAAAGCATTTTCCAGGACATGGTGATACCGCTACTGACAGTCATTACGGTCTGCCGCTTGTTACACATGACAAGGATAGATTACATGCTGTAGAACTTCTGCCCTTTCAGAATGCAATCGATGAAGGTGTAGATATGATTATGACAGCTCATGTTCAATTTCCTGCTTTTGATGATACAACGTATATCAGCAAAAAAGACGGTCAGGAGATTTTGGTTCCAGCCACACTTTCCAAAAAAGTGTTGACAGGATTGCTTCGAGAGGAAATGGGGTTTGAAGGTGTCATCGTCACAGATGCCCTTAATATGAAAGCGATTGCAGACAACTTTGGTCAGGAAGAAGCCGTTGTATTAGCTTTAAAATCTGGTGTAGATATTGCGTTAATGCCTGCGCAAGTAAACTCTTTGGAAATGGAAGAGAATTTGGCTTCCGTTTATAACGCAGTGCTAGAAGCAATCGAATCTGGCGATCTCCCAATGGAGCAAGTAAATGCATCGGTTGAGAGAATCCTTAAATTGAAAGAAAAACGCGGTATTTTGACTCCTGACAATGCACCTATTGAAGAAAAAGTAGCTGAATCGTTAAAAGTAGTCGGCAACAAGGAGCATTTGAAGAAAGAAAAGAACATGGCGGAAGATGCTGTTACTCTTTTGAAAAACGAAGATAAGACACTCCCTTTTAAACTGAAAAAAGGTGACAATGTTCTTGTGCTCGCTCCATTTGATGATCAAGTAGAAGCGATGACAAGAAGTATAAACGAATTAAAAGGTAAGAAGAAAGATGTTGAAATTACTGGCTATGCTTTCTCAGAAAAGTCGTTCAATGGAGAAGTGGCAGCTATGATTGATGAAGCAGACTATGTTATTACCGGTTCCTATGTTGTCAAAAATGACCCTGCTGTAAACGATGGCGTCATTGATGATAGTATTCAGGATTCGAGCAAATGGGCAACAGCTTTTCCAAGAGCTGTCATGAAAGATGCTGAAGCAAAAAATAAAAAGTTTGTGTTAATGAGTCTGCGCAATCCTTATGATGTTGGAAATTTTGAAGAAGCAAAAGCTGTGCTTGCCGTCTATGGTTTTAAAGGCTATTCAAATGGAGCATATAGACAGCCGAACATTCCGGCCGGTATTAAGACGATTTTTGGTGAATCAAAGCCAAAAGGTAAATTACCAGTAGATATTCCATCTGTCAATCAACCTGAAGAAATTCTTTATCATTATGGTTATGGACTCGATATTCGTTCAGGCAAGCCGCTTAAATAATCCTATATAAAGGGGAGGAGTTCCATTGAAAAGGGGATTGTTGCTGGTTATAATTCTGATGCTTGTTTTAAGTGCTTTTCCTGCAGAAAAAGAAGTTGCTGCCCATAAGAAAAAGAAAAATAATAAAGTCACGCCTGGTGTTGAGGTCCTTTTAGATGATCAGAAAGAGCTTTTAAAAGGCAAAAAAGTTGGCTTAATTACCAATCCGACCGGTATTGATTCAAAAATGAACAGCATTGTTGATTTGCTGCATGATGATTCGGGTATTGAACTGACAGCTTTATTCGGCCCTGAGCATGGCGTACGCGGTGATGCTCAGGCAGGGGAGTATGTTGAATCTTATATTGACGAAAAGACAGGACTACCTGTTTACAGTCTCTATGGACAAACAAGAAAACCAACACCTGAAATGCTTAAAAACGTAGAAGTGCTTGTCTTTGATATTCAAGACGTCGGCACACGGTATTACACATACATCTACACGATGGCTTATGCCATGGAAGCAGCAAAAGAAAACAACATTCCAATTGTCGTGCTCGACCGTCCGAATCCTCTAGGCGGACTTTCAGTTGATGGTCCTGTACTTGAACCTGAGTTCTCTTCCTTTGTAGGGATGTATCCAATTCCGACAAAGCACGGGATGACAGTCGGAGAGCTTGCTCGTTTCTTCAACACAGAATTTAATATTAAAGCAGATTTGAAAGTCGTCAAAATGAAAGGTTGGAGGCGGTCTATGGATTTCGATGACACAGGACTTCCATTTGTCCTACCGTCACCAAATATGCCGACAGTTTCCACAATATTTGTTTATCCTGCAACTGGTTTAATCGAAGGAACAAACCTGTCAGAAGGGCGTGGAACAACCAAGCCGTTTGAACTGATCGGCGCACCTTATATCAACAGTACAAATCTTGCAGCAGAATTGAATTCACTTCGTCTGCCAGGTGTGAAATTCAGGGCTGCATCCTTTACACCTTCAACTTCAAAGCATGCTGGAAAACTCAGCCATGGTGTTGAGATTTATATAACAGACCGCGATGAATTCGATGCGGTAACTACAGGTCTTCACATCATTAAAACAATTTACGACATGTATCCAGATGATTTCGAATTTCTTTCCAACAACTTTTTTGATAAATTGATTGGAAACGATCTGGTCAGAACAATGATTCTTGAAGGAGCATCCGTTACAGAAATCACGAAAACTTATCAGAAAGAACTATCTGAATTTAAGAAGGTTCGAAAAGAGTACTTACTATATAAGTAATTGTTTCAAAAGGGTGAAATCATTGAGATTCACCCTTTTTTTGTATGGGAAGATATCTGTTTCTCCATCAACTCCTAAGTAATGCAGCTGAAGCGAACGTCTCATTATGCTAAGGCCGGTTATGCACTAGGTTATACTGTCGATGACATGTTCCAGCAGGTGCAGCTTACTCTCGAAGTTATCTTTGAAGGGGAAGAAATCGCAACTGTAGCCGGTTTCGTTGTTGAAGGATTGGGGATTTCTATCTTGTCTGATCTGGAAGGCCTTGATTAATCATATCTATGTAAACTCTTACTTAAAAACGCCAGATCTGAGCGCTCTATAGGTATTTCATGGACGACAGGTAGATTTAAATCACTAGCTGTACAGAAGTTTCAGGCATATATACTGGATACATATCGAGACAACGGATGATTTTGCGAGAATGTTGTAAAATCTAATACTTTACGCAGGAACAAATTATCATAGCTTTACCAGTAGTGAAATTGTTTCTACAGTAACTGATAAAGATGTGAGATTATAAAGAACTTAAATTCGGATAAAGTTTTATATAGATAATAGCATTAAGTTATTTATTTTTAAGTCTAAGTAATTGATTTAAAGTTGCAGTCGCGCTGTTTTGAAGATATAGAAGATCCGCCCATAGTATTATGATAATTACACTCATACCAGTAAGGGCAACTTGTTATATGTAAATGAAGGAGAAGAGGTATAAAAATAGCTCAGGAATACTTCTTAGATAATTTTATTTTTATTAGTTTACATAATATATATTATCGGAAGTAAATGAAAAACGTTGTTTCATATCTCAAAACCTAAGTATTCTTAAGATAGTGAGACGAAATTAAAAAATCAGATTGCGCAGCATGTTGACTGCACAATCTGATTCTAATTAGTTAGTCCGCCACATGTAACACGATTTTTCCGGTATTCTTGTTACTTTCCATATAATCATGTGCTTCTGCGATTTCTGCTAACGGAAATACTTTGTCTACAATTGATTTTATTGCTTGTGATTCGAACAATGGCAATACATTATCAATTAAATCTGCTGTCAGCCTAGCTTTGTAATTAATGCTTCTTGTGCTTAATAATGTTCCTTTCACATGTAAGCGTTTTGCAAGCAACGGCGTTATCGATACATTTTCCAGCTCAGTACCGCCTAGGAATCCGATTAGGATCAATCTTCCGTCGGTTTTGAGTGTTTTGATATTCTGATCCCAGTATGTTGCTCCAATGAAATCCAGTATAACATCGGCACCTGTATCGGCTAATCTTTCAGCAAAATCTTCTTCTTTGTAGTTAATTGTGATGTCAGCACCGAGTTCTTTACAAAAATCAAGTTTTTCCTGTGATCCAGCTGTAACAGCAACTGTTGCACCTGCTTGTTTTGCTATTTGAATAGCAGCTGTTCCAACACCGCTTGCTCCAGCGTGAATCAAGACTGTTTCACCTTGCTTAAGCTCTCCAAGCCAATGTAACGTCTGATAAGCTGTCAAGAAGACTTCTGGGACTGCCGCTGCCTCTTCGTAGCTTAGATGCTCTGGAATGGGCATTGCTAGCTTGCTGTTAAGTACGGCGTATTCTGCGTAGCCGCCGGATGGTATTAATCCAAAGATACGGTCTCCCTTTTCCCATCCGTATGCTTCCGCTCCTGCTTCTTCTACAATTCCAGCGATTTCCAATCCTAAAATCGGATCAAAATCACTTGATGGATAATTTCCTTTTCTTTTCTCTATATCGGCTCGGTTGATTGCTGATGCCTTTACAGCGACTAGAATTTCGTCTGGTTTTATGTTTGGTTTATCGGCTTCTTCCAGTTTTAGTTTCTCTGTTCCGCCGAAACCTTGTAATGTGATTGCTTTCATAGTGACTACTCCCTTTCATTGTTAATTTTCAACCTTTACGGGAGAAAAGTAAATAAATCAGCACTATCCAGAATGGTATAGCTAACAAGATCCCGATTAGCAGTCCTTTGAAGAATTTCATGCTGCTGCACCTCATTTCGTGTGCTTTTTCTTATTGTTAACCATATGCTAAAAAGCTTAAACATGCAAAAACCCGGCTCCGTTATCTGGAGCTCGGGTTTTGCACTGCTTGATATACGGGGGATCTTGCTTGGATAGTCTCTAAATAGTAATCAAATAGTTCACTGGAAGCATTCGTCCAGGAATGTCTCTCAGCTTCTATTCGTACATTCTGTTTCATTTTAGCTGCTAATTCTAGGTCATCGAGTTTACCAACTGCTTTACTCATGCTTGCGACATCTTCATTTTCGAAGAGAAATCCTGTTTTGCCTTCCTCAATTTGCTCCAAAGTTGGTCCGCTTTTAGCAGCAATAACAGGAATACCGGAAGCCATTGCTTCTAGTATGACTAGACCGAGTGTCTCGGTAATGGACGGGAATAGAAAAGCATCAGCAGAAGCAAACGCCTGGGATAGCTCTTCTCCATGAAGAAAGCCTGTGAACATCGTGTTTGTCCCCGCAAATATCTTCTCCAGTTCTTTACGTGCTGGACCGTCTCCGATAATAGCTAATGCTAAGTCATCCCGTTCATCCAGCAATGGACGTATCTTATGGATTTCCTTCTCAATCGCCAGTCTGCCAACAAAGATGAGCAATTTCTTACTGTGATCACCCTGCAGAAGCCGCTCACGCATACTTTCAGAATGAAAATCTGGATGCCGCTTCTCTACATCGACACCTCTGCGTAATACATGCATCCGCTCAAATCCATGTTCGTCAAGCTCCTGCTTAATAGCAGCAGACGTACACAGATTTATATCAGCTGCATTATGCAATCGGCGGAAATGCCACCAGAATAATGGTTTCAAAGGTTTATAAAACTTATAGTAATCAAGGTATTTTGGAACATGCGTATGATAGGATGCCAAAAGCGGCAGTCCTTTCTTATGTGCATAATGGATTCCTGAAACTCCGACTAAGGCAGGGTTTGCCACATGCACGAGATCCGGCTTGTGCTTCTCAAGTAGAGTTTTAATACGTCTTGTAGGCAGAGAAAATTTCTTGGAACGATAAAATGGCATTGTTACCGTTCCAACGCCTTCCACAAGCGCGCCTTCGTATTCAGTTACACCTAAATCCGGAGCGATGACGACGACCTCATGCTTCTGGCTGCGCAGGTACTTGATCGCTTCGGTGAGCCGGGTAACGACACCGTCAGTCGATGGCAGGAATGTCTCGGTGATAATGACGATTTTCAATGTGTTATCCTATTTCCACGTAACCGTAGGAAGCACATTTTCTTTGATGACACGATCTTTATGTTCAAGAGCAGTCTCCAGAATTTCACGAAGCACATCGTCAGTAAGCAGATTAGGTTCGAGACCAAGATCACGAAGCTTTGTATTCACCGCATTATAGTAATGATCCTCTGCTTCCACTCTTGGATTTTCGATAGATTTAATCTCTGGATCAAGACCTTTTTCCCGGCTTACTTTCTGCACCTTCTCGGCAAGTTCCTTCACAGAGAAGCTTTCTGTAAATTGGTTAAATACCCGGAATTCCCCAGCATCTGCTGGATTCTCTGCAGCGATTTCCACACAACGGATTGTATCTGTAATATTCAAGAAGCCACGTGTCTGTCCGCCGCTGCCATAAACAGTGATGTCATGGCCAGTAGCTGACTGAATGAGGAATCTATTCAATGCTGTACCGAAGACACCATCATAATCGAAACGATTTGCTAGAACCGGATCAAGTTTTGTTTCTTCTGTATGAAGGCCATATACAACACCTTGGTTTAAATCTGTTGCACGAATGCCCCAGATTCTGCACGCAAGCATGATGTTATGACTGTCATGCACTTTAGATAAGTGATAGAAAGATCCCGGCTGTTTCGGGAATGGCAGTTTATCCTTTCTGCCTTTATGTTCTATTTCAATATAGCCTTCTTCAATATCGATATTTGGGGTGCCGTACTCTCCCATCGTACCAAGCTTAATCAGATGACAATTTGGAGCGAATTCCTTGATTGCATAAAGTACATTCAAGTTTCCGATCACATTATTCTGCTGCGTATATACTGCATGCTCACGATCAATCATGCTATACGGAGCTGAGCGCTGTTCCGCAAAGTGAACGAATGCCTCAGGCTGCGTCTGACGGAATACTTCCGCTAGAAAATCATAATGATTCAAGTCGCCTATGTATGTCTTGATTTCCTTGCCGGTCTTCTCTTTCCACTTCGCGACCCGCTCTTCCAAGGAATAGATTGGTGTTACGGAATTGGATCGTAATTCTTCATCATACTTACGTCTTACTAAGTTATCGACGATTGCTACTTCATGACCTTGCTTTGACAAATAAAGCGCTGTCGGCCATCCGCAGAAACCATCTCCACCAGCTACAACAATTTTCATGACTCATCCTCCTGTGACATCAACATTTCTTGGTACGTTCGTTAACAATTATATGCTAACGATGCTGCAATGAAAAACAATATGATGTTAAGGAAGATTTGAGAATGTGTAAACAAGTTGTTAACTGTTCAGCCCACGATCCAATTTTTTTAGTGGTTTTTTCGCTGGACCTTCAAGAACTTCTCCTGTTCCAGAAAAACGTGATCCGTGACAAGGACAATCCCAGCTGGATTCGGCACTATTCCAATTGACTTCGCATTTCATATGGGTACAAGTTGTATCGACTTGGTGAATCTCTCCACTTTCGTCCTTATACACACCAAGCAGCAGACCGTTAAACCGCACTTTGGTCGCTTCGCCCCGTTTTAGGTTCGGTACATACTCATACGGCTGTTCCAGTTTACCAAGTACAAATTCCTTCGCCACTTCCATAACATTCTTAGTTACACTACCCAAATCCGGGTCAGCCTGAAACCTCGATGGCTGATAAATATTTTTGTAGCGGCTGACTCCTGCTGTAATCAGTGAACTGATTTCAAGACCTGCAACGATACTGCTTGTCATTCCCCATTTACGATAGCCGGTTGCGACAAAGATATTATCGTTGCCTTTGCTGATATGTCCTATATAAGGAAGATTGTCTAATGTAACGATATCTTGTGCAGACCACATATAAATAGGAGTCTCTGTGCCCATATATGCAGCGAAGTCGGTTAGTTCCTTGTAGTATGTTTCTTCTGGATGGCCTTCGCCTGTACGGTGGGATTCCCCCCCTATGAGAAGTAACGTGCCATGCTCTTCTGTTTCCATGCTGCGTATAGACCGGGAAGGTGTATCTGCATTGATATACATGCCGCCTGGATAGGACGTTTTTGGTTTGGCAGCTACAACGTAAGATCTATCCTGATACAATCTGGCAAAGTAAAAGCCTTTACCATCGTAGAATGGAAAATGAGAAGCGACGACTACCTTTTTACAGCTGATCTTCAATCCGCTTTTTGTAACGACAACAGGATTCTGTCCTTCTTCGATAGTGTCGACTGGTGTATCTGTGTATATCTTGCCTCCATTATCAAGAATCACTTTCAGCAAACCATTAAGAAATTTCAACGGATGATACTGATATTGGCCCTTCATAGTCAATGCTTTCTCTATGTCAAAGCCAAGCGGAATCGAATCAGTCAATTCTCCTTGTATTCCGAGCTTCTGATATGCTTCATATTCCTTTTCTAGTTTAGTGATGTTCTGCTTTTCCTTTGTATAGATATAAGCGTCCTGTTCCGTTAGATGACAGTCGATACTATGCGCAGAGGTCGACTCTTTGACAAACTTTATAGCATCCATGCATGCTTCATAATGTGTCTTAGCTGTGTCGGTATTAAAATGCTGGATATATTCATCATAAATGAGCCCATGCTGTGCAGTTAGCTTAGCTGTCGTATAACCTGTAGTTCCGCTATATAGACTGTCTGCTTCCAGAATGGTGACCTGCCGACCTTCTTTGGCTAGCATATAGCCTGTGACAACACCTGTTATACCTCCTCCAACAATGACAATGTCACTTTCCGTATCGTAACGGAGTGATTCAAATTGCGGAATCTCCGTCTTCTCCCGCCAATAGCTTTTATTATGTGTCATGATTATCACTCCATCTGTTGTAATAGCACCATTTTTGCCAAATAAATGATGTGTTAATCAGACGTTTTTTGTATACGCTATCAGGGAAGACGTTCTGCAAGGAGGCGGTATAGAGATGAAATGTGTACAGATGGTAGTTGGCGGAAAAGTTCAAGGTGTCGGTTTTCGGCTTTCTGCTGCAGAAATCGCCCGAAATCTGGAGTTAGTAGGTTTTGTTCGGAACGAAGCAGATGGTACTGTCCGAGTTGATGCAGAGGGAGATCCAGACCGGGTGGAACAATTCATCCAGCAGATTCGCAAAGGTCCGAATTCTTTTGTAAAAGTGAAACAAGTAGATTTAAAATACTTAGAAAAACAGCAAGGCTTTAAACGTTTTGAAGTAAGGTAAACGAAAAACGCCCGGCATAGGAGCCGAGCGTTTTTTTAATCTACTTTTTTCAAGTCTTTTACTGCTGGTCCTTCAATTACTTCACCGCTTGCTCTGAAGCGGGAGCCGTGGCAAGGACAATCCCAGGTTGTCTCTGCATCATTCCAGTGCACTTCACAGCCCATATGAGTACATGTTGTATCTACTTTATGGACAGTACCTTCATCATCTTTATATATTCCCACCAGTTTTCCGTTCTGTCGTATTTTCCCTGCTTCTCCCCGGTCCATCTCTTCAATGCTCTTATCTGTTTTCTCGAGCTTGCCAGATACAAGCTCCTTACTTACTTCGACCATGTTCTTAGCTAATGAACCGATTCCTTTTGCAACATCTTGCCGAGCTGGATCATAAATATCGTTGTACAAGCTTTTGCCTTCTTCAATCAAAGAGGTGATTTCCTTAGCTGCTGTTACACCTCCGGACATTCCCCATTTGCGGAAGGCAGTTGCTACATAAAGATTTTGTGTTCGTTTCGTTATACGACCGATATAGAAGAGCTGATCCAAGCTCATAAAGTCCTCGGAGGACCAGTTATAATCAAAATCAATTATATCAAATTCGGATCGGCCCCAATTACGAAGATTGCTATAATGCTCCTTCATGTTGGTTCCTTTACCAGTGCGATGTCCGTCACCGCCAATGAGCCATATCGTATCTCCATTTTTATCCCGGGCACTTCGTACAGATCTGGATGGGCTATCTATAGAGATGTACATGCCGCCTGGGTAATCACGTGGACTTTTACCTGCAACAATGTAAGATCGAGCAACATCCAAACGTGCAAAGTAAGCTCCTTTGAAATCATAAAATGGGAAGTGAGTGGCTATTACCACATGCTTAGCTGTTACACTTCCACCATCCTTCAGCTTAACCGTAGCTGGTTCACCTTCTTCAATCGTCTCTGCACGGGTATCTTCGTAGATACGGCCTCCATGCGCGCTGATATACTCTGCCATTGCTTGAAGGAAAAGAAGCGGATGGAATTGTGCCTGATTATCCATTCTTACTGCTTTTTGTACAGAAACCGGTAAAGCTATTTCATCTTCCAAAGCTCCTGGTATGCCAAGCTTCTCATATGCTTTCCATTCCTTTTCAATTTGGCTTACGTTTTTCTCTTCGTCAGTGAAGACGTAGGCAGGCTCAACACTTAATTGAAAATCTGCTTGCAATTCTTTTTCTGTTTCCCTAACGAAATCGATTGTTTCCATTGCTGCTTCATAGTGGATCCGGGCAGTTTCTTCACCGAATTTACTAATCAACTGATCATAGATTAAGTCATGCTGGGCTGTCAGTTTGGCAGTCGTATAACCTGTTGTACCGTGACCAGGTTTTAATGCCTCAATTAAAGTGACTTTATAGCCTTTTTTTGTAAGTAAATAAGCAGTCGTAATTCCTGCAATGCCTCCGCCGACTACGCAAACCTCTGTTTCCGTATCCTCTTGCAGCTTCTCATAGTTCGGAAAAGCGCTTGTATCAATCCAATAAGATTCATGCTTGCCAGTCGACATATAGCGACAACTCCTTTTTTGTTACACTTAACCTATTTGAGGAGAAGATAAACAAAAAAATCCACTGCCTCTTGGCAGTGGATCTGCTTAGTTTTCCTGGAAGAACTTGCGGTTGATTTCGATATACGGGGTTTCTTCCGCTGGAACCTCATCTTCCATGAAGATTGCTTCAACTGGGCATACCGCTTCACATGCACCACAATCGATGCAGATGTCAGGATCGATATAGAACATATCTTTTCCTTCCGCGATACAGTCAACCGGACAAACTTCCATGCATTCGCCCGCTTTTTCCGCTTCACATGGGGAAGTAATGACAAAAGCCATGTGTACAGCCTCCTCTACTACTATGAATGAACCGGTCATTCGACACGGTTTTTATCCAGGTATACTGCGACTTCGCAAAATACAACGAACTATATGTATTTATACCCTATCGATTCAAATTATAACAACAATATTCGATAATAACAACGGGCGTACTCAATATTTGACAGCTTGCCCGTTCAGCCTAAATACTTCATACTTGACATACACTGTAGCAAAGGAGGCTATTCAGATGGAAATAACACTGCAAGAAGGCTGTCAGTTAAGCACGGTGGCAACATTATTCCACCTCCCGACGTATGTCCTGTTCGCTGCAAATCCGTTTCTTTCCACGCATGTAAAATCACAGCAGCCTATTCAGGTCCCTGGCTATGCTCCCAATTCCGTTACACTCGATAAGGAGATGACAGATGATGTATTTGCATCTGCTTATAAGCTTCCGCTCCGACTAGTTCATCTATTGTATAACGCATCTTATTTCCCTGCAGGTGCTAAGCTCCTACTCCCGCAGCGAGTGACCTATCCAGTAACATGCTTCCGCCAGCAATATGATTATGCAGCTTGCCTTCAAGATATAAGAGCACTTCAACAGCTTTTTCCATTTTTACGTATGCGTACAGTATACAAATCGGTACTGGGAAAACCAGTAACAGAACTCCAAATTGGCAAAGGGAAGAAAAAAATCCATATAAATGCGAGTTTCCACGGTAATGAGTGGATTACTTCTTTAGCTCTTATGCGCTTCGTAAATGAGTACTTACTTGCTGTTACCCATGATAAAAAGCTTTTCGGGCACCCTGCAAGCAAATTATATCGTGACGTGACGCTTTCTATTGTACCGATGGTTAACCCGGATGGTGTTGATCTTGTTATTCACGGTAGTAAGGCTGCGTATGACTATGAAGAACTGGCGCACTTCCTGAACGAAGGTTCTTACGACTTTCAAGGTTGGAAGGCGAATATAACAGGTGTGGATTTGAATAAACAATATCCTGCCAAGTGGGAATATGAGCAACTGAGAAAACCGAAACTGCCTGGGCCTCGTGACTTTCCAGGCCTCACGCCTTTGACAGAACCAGAATCAATCGGTATGTATGAACTCGTAGAAGCAGAAGATTATGATTCTGTCGTGGCGCTTCATACGCAAGGAGAGGAAATTTATTGGAGCTTTGAGGAAAAAGAGCCGCCTTCAACCGAAGAGCTAGTGGCTCAGATCGAACAGCTCAGCGGATACAGAGGTGTTAAGGAGCTCGATAATTACGCGGGGTTCAAAGATTGGTTTATTGATTCCTATCAGCGGCCTGGTTTCACGATTGAACTGGGCAAAGGACAAAATCCCTTGCCCCTTGACCAAGTCGATGAAATTTATGAAAAGCTTTGTACCATTTTAATGGTTATACTCACAAGTGATACTATTTAAACATTCCAGATGCGTTCAACCATATAACTGCCACCAGTGCGCTGCACGAGAAAAACATCTGGATTAGAAAAGCCCTTCCAATGAGAGAATCCAATATCAGTCTGGAATTCCTTCATCAGGATCGCCAAAAGATTTCCGTGCGTGACCAGAACAACGTTTTCCAGGTTCTCTTCTGCTTCTAGTTCATCGAGTAGTGCACGTACCCGGACTCTGGCATCATTTGATGATTCACCGCCGGGCAGCCGCATATCAAAGTCGGCGAACGATTCTTCCAATACTTCCAGCCAATCGTCAACAGGTTCTTCACTCAAAATTCGCTCCTGCAGCCGGCGGTCTAGCTCAATTGGTACATCAGCTGCATCTGCGAAAGGCTTAATTGTCTCGACGGCCCGAAAGAAGGGGCTGGAGAGGATACGCTGGATTGGAAAGTCCAGCCGTTTTAAAAAAGCAGCAAGCAATCGGGCTTCATTAATTCCTTCATACGTTAGCGGCGAGTCTTTATGCTGTCCTTGTGCATTGCAATGACGAACAAGAATAATCCTTTTCACAAGCCCCATCTCCTTCTAGCTATGCTTAGCTTTATTATCGGTTAACCATCGGACAATTACAAGCATAGGAAATACTAGCTAACAAAAAAGGCTAACCTCTACTAGGTTAGCCTTTACTCTGTTAAATTATTACACTTCCTTGAAATAATCTTTCCGGAAAGCGCCGACGCGGTTTGTATTGTCGATAATAAAAATGAATTCTTCTGTTTCATTTTTAACATCATAGATTTTTCCTGGTGTCAAAGTCGTATTCACGACATATTTTTTTGCGTTAGTGTGGATACATTCCACTTGTTTAATTGTTTCTGTATCTTGCCAATGTTTGTGGATCATTACGTTTCTTCCTTTCGTTGATGTTTCTCAAGCTTCGGTAACGTCCACTGCAGCAGTAGCGGCAGGACAAGTACGACCAAAAGCAGCCTTATTGTCTGCAATGAACTGACAATGGATGGGTCTCCGCCAGTCGTCTGGGCTGTCAGCGCCATTTCGACGAGTCCTCCTGGTGCCATACTGAGCACAGAAGTAGCCATATTTAAAGATGTAAACAAACTGAACAGGTAGCCAAGCCCGAAGCAAAGTAAAATAAGAAGTATAGACAGACCAGTATAATAGAGACAAAGTCTGCCAGCTTTTTTTAAATCTCTTATAGAAATAGAATGACCTAAATAGACGCCAATTGTCAACTGTGCTGCGACAAAAAACAGATGCGGAAACTGATATAAATGCATTCCGCTTACTTGCAGTATTGCTGTGAGCAGCATAGGGACGATAACAAGCGATGACGGGATGAATCTGTTTGTCAGACGGGCAATTATGTACATGACAACATATAACCCGATTGTCCACCAAGCTCCTTGCTCTGTCTGCGGCAGCTGTACTGCTGCTTGACTCCCTGCATCCATAAACAAATGCGTAGCAGCAAACGGAATGATGAATAAAATGCTGACAAGGCGAATTGTCTGGAATATCGTCACAAGTCCGGTATTAGCCTTCATGGACTCGCTCAGCGCCGATACAGCAGACAATCCGCCAGGTATACTGCCGAGCATACTTGTTTTCATATCCACGTTCACCCATCTACTGACTAAATAAGCATTGACCATACAAATTACAATTAATAATAATGTCAAAAGCGTATAGATTAATAGGTAAGGCTGTACATTATGGAAAGTATGCACCGTAAACGTGTTACCGATTTGGATACCGAGCAGCCAATAACTCACTTTACGAAGCGGCTGTGATGCAGCTGTCCGGTTATTCCAGAAGATTTTGGAAAGTAGAAGGCCCGTTACCGGACCGAGTATCCAAGGAAGCGGCAAATGCAGCAAAGTGAAAAGGCCGCCGCCTATCAAGGCAATCAGATAAGACTTCAGGATGGAACGTAATTGACCGTTTTCCCCCATTGAAGTCAGACCCTTTCGCTTTTAGGTTTATAGAACCAGCCGGTAATGGCAATAACAGCCATCACTATCCAGAATGTAGCATTCCAGCCCGTAGACTCAGGGAAATGTTCTGAAATGATCTCTAAAGCAGGATGAGCCAATGTGTGAATAGCCAATTTGATTGCTACCCAGCCGATGATTAGATATGCAGCTGCCTCAAGTCCAGGACGCTTGTCCAGGATTTTTACGATATAAGAAGCCGCGATTCGGATTAGAATCAGACCTATCATACCGCCTGCTAATACAACTAGGAATTGGCCGCCATCCATGCCGCCGATATGTGGGAGTGGTGTAGCCGATAGAGAAGCTGCAAGTGCAACTGCAGTAAGAATAGAGTCCACTGCAAAAGCGATATCCGCTAATTCGACTTTTAATACTGTCATCCAGAATCCGGAGTTCTTTTTGCTAAACGGACTCTCGCCATCTTCCTCTCCGCTGTTTTTCTTCAGTTTAATAAGGTTCGATATACAAATATATAGTAGATAAAGAGCACCTAAAGCCTGGATTTGCCAAATGTTCACTAAGAAGCTGACAAAGAACAAGGAAGCGAATCGGAAAATGAACGCCCCTCCCAGACCATATAATAAAGCTTTGCGCTGCTGTTCAGCAGGCAGATGTTTTACGATAAGCGCCATAACAAGCGCATTATCGGCTGCTAACAATCCTTCCAGTCCAATCAATACTAAAAGAATCCAGCCATATTCAATCCATAATGTAGAATCCATTCTCATACTCCTCGTCCAAAACAATGCTCTTGTTCCATCGTGTAAGCGAACAAGAGCAAAGCTGTTACTGTATTTATTTACTTAAAGAGATATAAAAACTCTTCATAACCTTCTTTTTCCATCTCATCGACAGAAATAAATTTCATTGCTGCAGAGTTCATGCAGTACCGCAGTCCGCCTGTTGCTCTAGGACCATCATCGAACACATGACCAAGATGCGAATCACTTTCAGTTGACCTTACTTCTGTCCGAACCATTCCGTGTGAAAGATCCATATTCTCTTTCACTTCGTAGGAATCAAGCGGTCTTGTAAAGCTTGGCCAACCGCAGCCAGCGTCATATTGGTCTCTTGAAGAAAACAATGCTTTGCCGGATATGACATCCACATAGATTCCTTCTTCAGTATTATTCCAATACTCGTTTTCGAAAGGACGCTCAGTGCCATTCTCCTGCGTAACATGATATTGGATCGGAGTCAAAGTTTCTCTCAGCTTCGCTTTGTCCTTTTTAGGAGACCAGTTCTGCTTGATGAAATCTTCCCGACCGGAACCACGCTTGTACATCTTATAATGGTACTTGTTCTTTTTGTAATAATCCTGATGTTTCTCTTCTGCCGGATAAAACGGCTTGGCAGGCAGGATCGGGGTCACGATATCCTTCTGGAAACGTCCGCTCTCCTGCAGCTTCGCTTTGGATGCCTCTGCCACTTGCCGCTGCTGTTCATCATGGTAAAAGATTGCTGTTTTGTATGATTCTCCACGGTCGTGGAACTGACCGCCAGCATCTGTCGGGTCAATCTGCTGCCAAAACGTTTCTACCAGTTTCTCATAAGAGAAAATATCTGGATCAAAAGTAATTTGAACGGCCTCGACATGACCAGTTGTGTTCGAGCACACTTCCTCGTATGTGGGATTTGGTTTGTCGCCGCCTGTGTACCCGGAAACTACTGCTTCGATCCCAGGGCGCTCCGTAAATGGTTCGACCATGCACCAGAAACAGCCACCTGCAAAGGTAGCGTGTTGTAATGCCATAATAAATCCCTCCTTCATCGTATGCTATATATTTTCCTCTTTTGCGGAAAAAAATCAAGTAGCACGCTTAAATATACATTTTCGGAAGGGACTTTCCAGATCCAGATCCGCTTTTCTTCAGTTTCTGTTGAGGTGGTGCTTTTTCTTCCTTAGAGATAGGAGTCAAGGACTTGTTGCCTTCCTCGCTTTTATCCTTATCCTGATTCTCATCCTTTGCTTCTGTCTCAGATGCTGTTTCCTCATCGTCTTCGTCAAAGTTAATGTCCTTCAAAGCTTTCATCATTTTAAACATGGAAGGCAAGTTCTTCACCATCGGTCCGTACTCCTGTACCATCGGCATGAAGGACTCAGCTGCTCTTAGTGCGCTTTGTGTATGATTCAGCATGTCAAGTAACGATACTCCTCCAGAAGAACTGCTGCTAGCAGGAAGAGCTGCCCTCGCCCCAGTTTGTGCGCCTCTGCTTCCACGTCTCAGAATCTTTTGCAGAACACCAGGCAAACCGCCTGATGTACGCTGAGGCTGAGGCTGCGGTGCAACTCTTTGATGGGAAAGAAATGGGTCCCTTCTTACAGGTGGCTGCCCTCGTCGCCCGAAAGCGGAAGGACCGAATAGATTTCTTGCCATTCACATACCTCTTCTCACGTCAATATTTCTACCAGTCTACGCAAGTAAGAAGTCTTTTGTTCCATTCTATTCCGTATGAAGGCAATATATTTCCCTCTTTCAGCTCCTATTTCCCGGGCAAGCGCAAAATTCCCCCTCTATCTCCTTTTATAGCAGGATAATATGTCGTTAATTGACGCTTGATAACGAAACAAGCTGATACGTACAAATAGTTTGCTCCTCTTTCAACGTCAATTCGACAATGATTGCTCTGCCAATTTCGTCGGTATCTTTCGCACGCTTGATATCAATCTGTTGATGAAGGGGAAATATATGATATCCCTGCAGTTTTAGCTGAAAAATATTTTCTTTGCTGTCAATTCGTTTTTCTTTTCCTTCTGTACGCAGAACTGTTTCAAAATTGATTGGTGTTCCCAAATTGTCTTCCTCCTTATTGGAAAATAAATTTAGCAGATGACCCCGTCGGTGAAGTATCAATCTGCAGTTTTGTATGAATCTCTTCTTTCAGCTGTGGTACGTGAGAAATAATGCCGAGTACACGATTGCTTGCCTGCAATCCTTTCAAACTGTCAATCGCCTGCTCAAGTGACACTTCATCCAGTGTACCAAAGCCCTCATCAATGAATAAGGTTTCAAGTTCAACACCGCCTGCATGCGCTTGAACTACATCAGACATCCCAAGAGCTAGAGATAATGCTGCTTTAAAGCCCTCACCGCCGGATAATGTCTTAACTGGGCGTTCTTGTCCAGTGTGATGGTCAATTACTTCAAGATCCAATCCGCTTTGGGCACCTCGTTTGGCAATTTGTCCGCTTCGTTTAAGCTGATAGCGGTGATCTGTCATTTCCTCTAATCGAATATTTGCCTGAAGAATGATTTCATCCAAGAAGCTGGTTAGAACATAGCGCTCAAAGGAAAGTCGCAGACTGTTATCTCCTTTTGCCAAATTGGCTAGTTCGCCAATATCGTAATACTGTGTTTTTTGCTCTGCCGCTTCTTCCTGAAGACGCAATAAGGAAGTCTTAATATCTTCATGATGAGAGGCGTAGCTTTTTGCCATATTCAAGCTGCTATTTTTTGCTTCGAATACTTTCTCGGCTTCTATCACTGCTTGCTCAAACAGATTTAAATCTGGCTTTTCCTTTTTATCGGTTCGCTTGAGCAGTGATTCGATCTGTTCAGAAACACTGCGGCGCTGCTGTTCATGCTGTTCCAATTCTTCCTGAAGCTTTCTTACGTCCAGCTCCGAACCGCTGGCTTTATTGAAAGATTCCGTATCAGAAAACCCTGCTTCTTCGAGCTTAGCGAGAAAGTTTTTTTCCTCCCGTAAGTAAGTTTGCTCCAAATCTGCTGTGAATTTTGCAGTTGATTCCAGAGCAGCTGCAATTTGCTGTCTGCTTCTGGATATTTCCTCGAATTGATGCTGCAATGCTTCCCATTCGTTAATTGCCGCTTCGATTGCAGCTTCTTCTTGCTTGATTTGATGTTCCCACTCAGAGTGATCCTGCAGTACTTCAGGCAGTTGTTTGCGTTGATAACTTATTTCTGCCTCAGCGCGAGTGTACGTTTCTTCTAGTGTACGCAGATCGTTTTGGAGCTCTTCTGCGGCCTTTTGCTCTTGTTCAAACGTTTGTTTAAGCTGCTCAAGTGTCTGTCTCTTCTGTTCCAGCTGCTTGCGCTCTGCTTGCTTAGCACGAAGGGAGCTAGTTGTTTGATCCTTTTTCGTTTGTATATCTTGTTTTAATCCATCCAGTTTTGCCTGATCATAAGAAGCTTCTCCGGTAATGTTACGGTATAGCTCATCTGTCACCTGGCGGATGGCTTGCCCATTCGATTTTGCTTCTACATATTTTTTCTGTACTTCATCATATGCACGCTGGGCATCTTCAAGCATCATTCTCTTTTGTTTCAGCATCTCAAATGATTGGATATGCGTTGTAGTCTGAGCCGGTGATGGATGCTCGGTGGATCCGCATACTGGACAAGGTTCACCAGATGCAAGCTGTCCGGCAAGATGTGCAGCGTGGTGGGCCGCCTGAGCTTCTTCCATCTCGGCAATGTCACGCCGCAGTTGCTGTACAATGTTTTCCTTTTCCTGCAGCAGTTGTTTGGTCTGCTGATAAACGGTGCGCATTTCTTGTAACTGGTTGAAAGCATTTTTCAATCGCGCAGCTTCTTCTAATTGTCGTTCAAGTTTCTCTAGTATTCCCTGTTCCTCATAGAACGCTTGAATCAGTACGGCTTCCTGGCTTAAGTCTTGTTCCAGTTTATTTTGCTGGCTTTTCTTCTCTGTGTGTGACTCTTTTAACATATGCAAACGCCGCTGCTTATCTTCAAGCATCTTCTGAATGCGTGTTAATTCTAGTTTCTGCTTCTCATACTCTTTCCACTTTTCAAGCTGCTGTTTTTGCAGCTGCAGTTGTTCCTGCCGGCTTTTCCGCTGCGGTTCCAGTTCTTTTGCTTTTGTATAAGAAGAGGAGATAGCGGTATACTGCTTCTCTAGCAGATCTTTTCTTTCTTTCGTCTCTTGCTGGGCTTTTGCTTGACGCTGCCACTCCTGTTTACGGGTGACGAGCTGCTGCTCATACGGCACTAAGCGGTTTGCGCGCTCCATATCCTGAAGACGCTGCTGTTTTTGTTTTATATCAGGAAGTTTCTGCTCAAGCTGTTCTTTTTGAACGAGCGCTTGCTCTAACTGTTTGAACGTGTCAAGAAGCTGCTTTGCTTCATAATATTGCTGCTGGCGTTCCTGCCAAATATTCTTATGCTGTATAAGTTCCAGTTCGCCTTGGCTAACAGCTTCTGTAATAGCATCAAGCTCTATTTGCAGCTTCTGCATTGTCTCGGGTACACTGTCTGTCTCAGCGGGCTCCTGTGTACGCCATTCGATTTTGCTGATCTGCTGCTGTTCTTTCCATTCCGTCTGCTGCAAACTTTCCTTTAATTGTTTGGCTTCGTCCTTCAGCGCATCTGTCATTCGTTCATAAAAGTACGTGCGGAAAATGCGTTGGAGAATTTCTTCTCGTTCTTTACTATTCTCAGAGATGAGTTTCCGGAATTCCCCTTGAGGAATCATGATCATTTTACGGAATTGTTCATAATCGAGTCCAATCTTCTCTTCAATTGCCTCGTTCACTTCCTTGATCCTGGAGGTGATCAGTACCTGCTTTCCATCTTTCCACTCATAAAATTCTGCTCTTGCCGGATCATCCGTAAACCCGTCTCCGCGTTCTTTCTTTTTCTGCTGCTTTGGATAACGAATAACTTCATATTCCGTACCGCGGAGCGCAAAACGATAGCGTACCTCCGTCGTTTCACCTGGCGCTGCGAAATGGCTGCGAAGGGAATCTTGATCACGGTCACTTCCGCTGGCGCGTCCATACAAACTGTAACAAATCGCATCAAAGATCGTTGTCTTCCCTGCTCCGGTAGGACCAGTAATTAGGAAGATAGATTCTGCTCCTAGTTCTCGAAAATCGATCGTCTGCGGTTTATGATAAGGACCGAAAGCGGTCATGTTTAATGTTATGGCACGCATATCAGCTTCTCCTCTCTTGCTCGACTAGACGCTGGATGACCGCTTCCATATGAGTCTGACGGTGTTCTGGTATGGCTTCACCTTTCATTTCCTCATAAAAGGCAGCAAACAGCTGCATATGCGACAAGCGCTGTTTTTCCTTAATTTGCTTGATGTCGGACATTGAACTGGCTCCAACCTTTGCCTTACGTTCTAATCGAAGAATATTTGGGTAAAGTTTGCGGAGTTTTCCCATTGGATCCAGTAGCTGCCCGTCATCCAGTAGACGTATATGCAAATAATCGTCGGGATTTCCTGCTGCTCCTTCCATCAATTCATCAAAATATCCTTCCACAATGCGCATATCCCGTTCTGGTGTAAGATCAATCTTTTGAAATGATTGGAATCCAGCAGCATCAAGCTCCACAATCGTCACTGATTTCTTATGATTTGCCTCCGAAAAGGAATATTTGAGCGGCGACCCACTGTAGCGTATATGGTCACTGCCGATCCGCTGTGCTTGATGTAAATGACCAAACGCCGCATACGTAAACGGCTGGAAAAGAGCAGCATCCACATACGGACTTCCGCCGATCATCGAGAGCCGTTCCTCTGAATCTGATTCCATACCGCCTGCCAGGAAGGCATGTCCAACAAAAATATGACGTTCTGCCATGTCATACGTATCGGTAATATAGGAAACGATTCGCTCCATCGCCCGCTGGTGAGTAGTAATGCTGTCATCTCCAAAGAATGCACGTACATCAGCAGGCTCCGTATATGGAATAAGATGAAAATGCACAGGGCCATGTGCATCTTCCAGTGTGACTGGAATCATACCAGGCCGCAGCTTCGTTTCGATATACAGCTTACTCGCCTTAAACAGCTGGCTGCCGAAATCGAGACGATCCGGGCTGTCATGGTTGCCGCTGATGGACAATACAGGTATTTCCTTATCCCCGATCAGCCAGTTCCATGTATTGTTCAGCAGTTCCACTGCATCGCGGGGCGGAATAGCCCGATCATATAAATCGCCTGCTACGATGATCGCATCAGGCTGTTCTCTATCAATTATCGTTTTGATCTGCTCCAAGATAAGAGCTTGATCTTCTGTCATATGTACGCTGTTGACGATCTTACCAAGGTGCCAATCAGCGGTATGCAATAGTTTCATACGAATTCCTCCTGCTATTATTCTAGCATGATTTAGAAAAGGGTGGTATGGGAAGAACCGGTAGGAAACTGCTAATCTTGCTTTCTTCTATGAAAAGGACATTTGGAGGGAGAGCTATTGTCATCATGGAGAAAGTACTGCTTCCATTCAAGATTGTCCTTATTGCCGTATGCATTCAAATCAGGGTGAATGTCACTAGAATCGTATTTGAGGATCCGTTCCCGAATTTTCTGTTTGATGCCAGCTGCAGCTTTCGGTTTCGATTCGAATGTTTCCAGCACCCATCTTGGCGTTACGGCTAACAACATACAAGGGAAATTTCGGCTTCTCTTATTAGAATGCGCTGGCGTGGCACAATACATGAAATATTGCTCTCCGCCAAAACAATATTCCCATAATGCATTTGCAGGATCATTTGGGATGTGCATTGGCCAGCTCTGTGAATCGTGGGCTGTCGTTTTGCTGAGCAAATTCCAAAAAATATTGAAATAAGCAGGTACATCAAGGTGTTGCTCCTGCTGTTTTGTTGTATCAAAGAATATTATCAGGGAAGTATAAGAACCAAATTCCTTTGCTTGCTGTCCGTATGTGTGCAGAAAATCCGCCAGTTGTTTAGCTGCATCTTCTGTTGTTGGATCAACGGCAAATCCATAACGGAATTGACCAAGCCTATGCCCTACCGTGGCCGGTATGCAAGGGAACTGGGATTGCTGATCGGATAATTTATTATGGAAGGCAAGTATTGCTTCTTGCTGCCAAGAAGTCTTGGGGTGATTTTCAGTAACACAGCTGTCGTACAAGATCGTCATCACATGTTCTCCTTTTCCTGGGTTAACCCTCAATACTTTATTCAGGATGGAGATAGCAGGTGAATGACAGGTATCATGAGGACATACGCCACATGTTCCGCTGTGGCTGGATGGCAAGAATTCGATCCATACGGAAGGTGCGCAGCTGCTTGCGCAAATAACAATACCCTGTTACGGATGCTTCATTGATTCGTTCGATCTTTACTTGGCGTTTCGTCAAGGAACCGTCCTTTGCCATATAAATTATTGTAACCTGCTGCTCAACGAATTTTGCCAATGCGGCTCTTTCCATTAAGATCCCTGCTTTCTGTATCATTCATATATTCATTATATACGAACGCGCGTTCTCTGTCACTTGAAAAAGAACATACGTTCGATTATACTATTTACAGGAGGAATGACGTATGGTGAATGATCGAGGAAAAATCAAGTGGACATCTTTAATGCTTCCTGAGCATGTGGAGATGCTGCAGCAGATGGGAAGAGATATTGGAAAAGCCAAGCCGCCGATCATGGATGAGCAGCAGCTGGAAGAACTAGAACAAAAGGTGCGCTATATCCAGGTAGGTAAAACGAAAGCCAATATGTTGTACAGAAAAGGACCCAATGTGGAACATGCGTCAGGCATCGTTACAGGGCTGAAGCAGTTTGAGCAATACTTACTTTTGGATACAAAGAATAGCTTGTATCCTATCCGCATTCCATTCGACCATATTATAGATATCACATTCCAATAAAAAAAGCCGCTCCTAGATGGAGGCGGCTTTTTTCGTATAATATAGCGATAAACTAGCTTTAACGTGCCATGTTTTCCGTTGGTGTTTCATTGGAAGCATATGTTTTTGTGTCCAATTCACCTAGCGTTCGGCTGGTAACAAGTCCTGATACCATCGATCCGCTAACATTGAGTGCTGTACGCCCCATATCAATCAACGGTTCAACCGATATTAATACACCAGCTAAAGCTACTGGCAAATTCATTGTAGAAAGAACAATCAAAGAAGCAAATGTTGCTCCTCCGCCTACTCCTGCTACACCGAATGAGCTGATCATAACAACTAGTATTAGTGTTGCAATGAATGACGGTGATAAAGGATTTATACCTTGAGAAGGCGCAATCATAACCGCAAGCATAGCAGGATAGATTCCAGCGCATCCGTTTTGTCCGATTGTGATACCAAATGATGCCGAGAAATTGGCGATTGACTCTGGTACACCCAGTTTATTTCGCTGCGCCTCAACATTTAGCGGCAGGGTACCGGCACTCGTACGGGAAGTGAAGGCAAAAGCCAGTACTGGAAAGACTTTTTTAAGATACTGCTTTGGACTTAGTCCCAAAACAGCTAGCACAATTAGATGAACAACGAACATCGCAATCAGCGCGACATAAGAAGCGATAACAAATTTACCTAACGTTGCGATTGCATTAAAATCACTGCCTGCGACTGTCTTTGCCATCAAAGCAAGTATGCCGTATGGCGTTAAACGCAATACCAATGTAACGATACGCATGACGAGACTATGCAATGCTTCAATTAATTTTTGGAAGAAAGCAGCATGCTCAGGAGTCTTTCTCCTTATCCCGAGGTAAGCTACCCCGACAAATGCTGCAAAAATAACAACTGCAATCGTGGAAGTAGGTCTTGCTCCTGTCAAATCCAAGAAAGGATTAGCAGGCAGGAATTCTAATATTTTTTGCGGGACTGTCGTACTTTGTACTTCAGTTAAGCTTGTTTCCAAATCTTCACCGCGTGTTATTTCCGCATCACCGGCAGTTATATCAATTGCTTTCAGATCAAAACCTGCAGCAGCTGCAATACCGATTGCAGCTGCAATTGCTGTTGTTACCATCAGTGTACCGATCACAAGTCCGCTTATCTTTCCAAGATTAGAAGACTTCTCTAGTCTCGTGAAAGCAGCTACAATCGATATGAAAACTAGCGGCATGACGATCATCTGCAAAAGCTTCACATAACCGCTTCCCACCAACCCGAACCAATCATTTGTCATGACGATGGTTTCAGAAGCCGGATCATAAACTAACTGCAGTATAACTCCGTACACAATACCGAGGCCCAATCCGGTCAGTACTCGTTTGGAAAAGGAAATATGATTCTTTTGCATGTAAAAGAGTACGCCGATTAAGGCTAAAAGAATAATAATGTTCACAACTGTGAATAAGTCCAAATAAATCATCCCCCTTATAAAATTATATAATTCCAATCAACTAAGTATGAATTGACCTTTTACACAATACCATGATGGAAAGATTATGTAAATATGAAACTATAATTCAGAAATAAGCAGTTAAGGTAATGGATACCGTAATAATTTATGAATTCACACCAACAAAAATCCGGTTCCCATAATAGGAACCGGATTTCGTCAATCAGCGAAACGAAGAAGATCACCATTCAGGATAGCATCTGAATAATATAAATCTTTATTACGCTTTTCAAAATATGGAGAGCATTTTTCCATTTTTGACTGTTCAGCTGAAGTCTTATCATAGCAAAGCTGTTTTGTGTAGATGACATCATCTGAAACAAAATCACCATCTCGGAAAACAACGAATGGATCACGATCAGGAGCTAGCAGATCTTGGCCGAAATTTGGATAAGCAGCCGTATCCACGCCAAGGAGATGCAAGATGGTTGGCTGGATATCAATCTGCCCTCCAGGACTATGGAAGGTTTCTCCCTTCTGTCCAGGTACGTGTATGATCAGCGGGACCCGCTGTAAGTCAAGCTCTTCCGGTGTCGAAAGATCCTCATCCAAATACGATGCTATTCCATCATAATAGTTCTCTGATATACCATAATGATCACCAACGAGTACAATGATGGAATCTTCGTATAATCCGGTGCGTTTTAGTTCACCGAAAAATTCTTTAAGTGCTTCATCCTCATATCGAACTGTCTGGAAGTAGCGGTCCACGACATCCAGACCTGTGTCTGCTCCCTCTATAAATATATCCTCTTCATCCAACAGAAATGGGAAATGGTTTGTAAGCAGCAGGAACTTACTGTAAAACGGCTGCTTCAGTTTTACAAGATAAGGCATGGATTGCTCGAGGAATGCCTTATCCTTTATACCGTAATTAATGGAATTTTCTTCGGAAACTTGATAAGAATCCTTTGAGAAGAAATCATCATAGCCAAAAGCATCATATGCTTCCTCCCTGTTCCAGAAACTGCCGACGTTGCCGTGAAACGAAGCGCTATGGTATCCGTTTTTTGAAAGGATTTCAGGCATAGCAATAAACTCATTTTCCGGCCGCCTGACATAGACAGATCCGCTTGTAAGCGGATAGAAAGACTGATCGAACATGAATTCAGCGTCCGAGGTCTTTCCTTGAGCAGTCTGGTGATAAATCTGATCAAAATAGAAACTTTCTCCCATCAAGCTGTTCAGGAAAGGAGTGATTGCCTCTCCTTTCACTTCTCTGCCGATGACAAATTGCTGTGTGGATTCCAAGTTAATTAAGATGACATTCTTGCCTTTTGCAACGCCAAAATATTCTGATGTGATATCTGTGTCGGCAGCTTCTAAGTACGCTGCTGCCTTCTTATAATCCTGTTCTGTAGCAAACGTACTGCTGAGCTCTGCGCGCGCCGTTTGGTAAATATCATAGCCGTGATAATATACTGGTCCTAATGTGCTCACCATTGCTGACCGATTATAACTGCCATCATGCTGGTCTCCTCCGCCGATAAAAGAGCAGCCGACATTGATGGCTATTAATAGCGCAGTGCTCACAGTGAGTATACCCTTTCGTTTCCACTTGAAAGGTAGGGAATGCGGACGTTTAAAGATCCACCATAAAAGAAGAATCACGACATCTGCGAAAAGCAGTAAGTCCAGTGGATCCATCAATTCAGCAGTGCTTTGACTGAGTCCCCCGACATTTTTGAACTGAAAAAGAATAGGCAGTGTCACAAAGTCGATATAAAAACGAAAATACAGCAAATTCCCGTACAGAATACCAGTTATGATGATATGTAAAATAAGGTAGGCGCCAGCGCGCAGTTTCCTGGCAAATAGATACAGCAAGACAAATAAAACGGCAACCGACGACAAACAGGACAGAAATAGCTGAATGTAATCAAATGGTTCATATAAAGGTAAATCAAAATAGATGATACAAATAAGATACATTTTTAATAAAAGGAGAACTGCCCCTATCGAACAGAATCCTTTTGCGGTAGCAAAAAAGTTCATCAGACGACTGTTTCCTTCTTTCCGATCAGAACAGCAAGCGCATCTGTCACACGCTCCAAATCCTTTTCCTCATGATGTCCCATGACGGAAATTTGCACCCAATTTCGCTCGATAAGGTAACTGCTATTACAGCTGATCAAGCAGCCTTTTCGGGCAAGCTCCCGGCCAACGATATCCGCACGCTGCTCCTTCGGCAGAACGATAGTAACGATGCCAGGCGCATATGCTGCATCTGCTAAGAGTGTCAGTCCCTTCTCTCTACAATGCTTAATTAGTATATCCGTCAACTCACTGACCCGCTGTAGCAGTTTTGCATCTTCCCATTGATCGATTGCAGCAGACAAAGCTTTGATCAAGTTAGAAGAATGCGTGAACGGCGTACTATCATATGTATGGTACAGACCCAGATCCAGATAGCGCGGAATGCTGTTAGAAATTTCTATTGTATGATGATAGAAGACGAAAGCCAAACCAGCATAGGATGCTACACCCTTTCCGCTACCAGCGGTGGCAAGGAACACATCACGCAGATCAAGTGGTACATTGCCGAGGGAGCTGCAGCAATCCAGAACCAGCTTGCTGTTTGTCTTCTTCGTTATGTACTTCAGCTGATTTATATCTTGCAGCACACCGGTTGAGGTTTCCGAATGGACAGCCCATATCCAGGCGGCATCACAAGCTTCTGCCTCTGCCAATATGTGTTCATAATCAAAGCTTTCACCCCAAGGTATTTCCACTGTGTTGAAATGCAGACCCGCCCGCTGCGCATGATCTGTCAGCCTCGATCCAAATTCTCCATTAACAAGAATCAGGCCCTGCTCAGTCAGTGTGCGCAACTGAGCGGCAACGGCATCGTTTCCTAGTGTCCCGGTACCCAGCATTATTTGGACATGCTCTGCATGTGTCAGACTTTTTAACCGCCCTCGCAGCTGATGAAGGTGATCAAGAAACGCAGGTGCACGGTGGGAACATGCTGTTTCACCCATTGCCCTTTTTACTTGATCAGCCATTGGAACAGGACCTGGCAAGAAACTTATCGAATCTTGGCTTTGCAAAAAAATGCGCTGAAAAGCCCGCGCTTTGCGCTGGAACAATTCTTCCGTCACATACATCGGCTGGAACTGTGCATCTCCTGATCCAGTCAACGGTCCGAAAGCAACGAATCCCATATGCTTATACAGCTTCTGCTGCCGTAAGACGCCGGAAATAACGGCCATATCAAATCCATTTTCGAGACAGTATTGAATAAGCGCTTCTGCTAGCCTGAAAAATACGAAACTATCACGATAGGCTTTTTCTACTGCCAGTAATCTGATCTCACATTTGGCATCATGAGGAGGCAGATAGTCGTCCAGTCCCTCTATTTTTTCATCAAGTGAAAAAGGCCTGACTGAGCGGATGGCGATCATTGCAACGACCATATCCCCATCCAGGCCGATAATATATGTATTTTCTTGATTGAACCTGTCTATTCTTTTACGCTCCTGATTGGTCTCGTGCTGTGGAATTTCCTCTGTAAAGGTACGATAATTGAGCGCATGGACCTGTTCGAATTCCCATGGCTCGGTAGCAATCTTGTACTTTAATTGTGTCGAATTCATCGTAAGTCACCTTTCATTACGTAATAGCAAATAGCTCCAAGCAGCTTTCAAATGCGTATGATGGGCTGCCAGGATAAGGACAGTCACTACAACGTAAATAGCAATAGTTAGCATGTCCAATCGTAAAAATGGAAGCAGCACGGCTGTACAGGCATAAGCAAGTAAACCTGAGATGCTGAATCTTCTAAGGAAAAGATAGATACATAGAAAAACAGCAAGCAGCAGGAACGTTGCTTGAAAAGAGTAAATGACAAATGCCCCGAGGGAAACTGCTATTCCTTTTCCACCTTTAAAGCGGAGCTGAATGGGGAATATATGACCCATTACTGCTGCAATAACACCCAAGCCCGCAACAAGTTCAGTCTGACCGCTCCAGCGGATAAGCAGCACAGCTAGCATTCCTTTAGCTAAATCGAAGACAAGCACCCAAAAGAAACCTGTCTTCCCCATTGCTCTTCCGGCATTCGTTGCCCCTGCGTTCCCGCTTCCAGTCGTACGAATATCGATCCCATGCTTCCATTTCATCATATAATAGGCGCCATTTTGAGAGCCAAGCAGATATGCCAATATGATACTTATTAAAGCGAGCCCGACGGCTTCCATAAAATTACACCACCTTGCATTAGTTCCATAGTATAAATAAATATCTGAACTTTCAATGACATTTGACAAAATTTTACCTGAAAATGGTACAAAAAATGCCTGTATCTGCTGATACAGGCATAATAATTAGTTATTCTGTTGCTTCATAAGTTCTCCATAGACGATCAAAAACCTGCAGTGCTCCATGGAAAGGACTGTTCCATTCCAAGTATTCGCTGATTTCGTCGTAAGATGAGCTATGTTTTGGGAAATTATGATCTCCAAACATCCAGTCAGCAAGCTGGCTCTCATCCGTTGGTTTCTTTCGTCCTCGGTATGTCATCATAAAATGATAAAAAGAACGCATTTATTCACCTTCTCTCGGTTGTACTTCGCTCTTCTTCCTCCACACCGGATAATAAATTGTCAGCACTATAAGTAAGAAGAAAAAAACAGGCGGCAAAAATACATACAGCATTTACTGCCTTACCCGATCATATTGGATGAAATAATAATCGTATGGATTCCGTTCGTCTTTGACGCCTTTCTCACGTGATGTTTCATTCCACTCTTTCAATGGAAAGTCTGGGAAGTGCGTATCTGCTGGAAAGCTTTCCTCTATATACGTCATATAAATACGATCGGCGATATCCAATGTCTGTGAAAAAATCTCACTTCCACCGATAACAAGGATTTCTTTTTCAGAGTACTTGTCCGCCAAATCTTTTATTTCTTTCACATCATGCAAAGTAGTAATATTTTCTGCTTGGAACGCTTTATCTCTCGTAAGCACAACATTCGTCCGATTCGGCAGAGCACCATTCATCGAATCGAGCGTCTTCCTTCCCATAACGATGATTTGACCAGTCGTCTTTTCTTTGAAGAATCGCAGATCACGCGGAAGTCTCCATGGAAGGTCATTTTTATATCCGATACCTCGGTTCTGATCCATTGCAAATAATAATGAAATCATACTTGTCCCTCCTTATACAGCAACTGGCGCTTTAATAGCAGGATGCGGTTCATACCCGATGATTTCCAAGTCGTCCATGGAAGCATCGAAAACAGAATGCAAGCTGTCTTTAATCTGTAATGTTGGCAATGCTTTTGGTGTACGGCTTAGCTGGGTTTCAACTTGCTCAAGATGATTCGTATATAAATGCGCGTCTCCAATTGTATGGATGAATTCCCCGACTTCCAATCCGCATTCTTTGGCGATCATATGCGTCAGCAAACTATAGCTGGCAATATTAAACGGGATACCAAGGAAAATGTCGCCGCTGCGCTGATAAAGCTGGCAAGAAAGTTTATTGTTTGCTACATAGAATTGGAACATCGTATGACAAGGCGGCAGGGCCATCGATGGTACATCTTCCGGATTCCACGCGGAAACTATCAATCTTCTGGAGTCTGGATTTTTCTTGATCGTTTCAATTATGTCTTTCAATTGATCGATGCTTTCGCCTTGTGTTGTTTTCCAGTTTCGCCACTGTTTTCCATACACGTCTCCAAGATGGCCAAAACGTTCGCTAAAGCTATCATCAGTTAGAATCAGCTGCTTGAATCGCTCCATTTGTGTTTCGTATGTTTTTCGGAAGCTATCATCCTGCAGAGAACGGCGTCCAAAATCAGTCATATCCGGTCCGTCATATGCTGCACTTTCCACCCAGTTTTTAAACGCCCATTCATTCCAGATGTTATTGTTGTGCTGCAGCAAATAGCGAATATTTGTATCGCCCTTAAGGAACCAAAGCAGTTCGCTTGCAATCAGTCGGAAAGGGACTTTTTTTGTTGTAAGCAACGGAAAACCTTTTTGCAGGTCAAAGCGCATCTGGTAGCCGAAAACAGAAACTGTGCCAGTGCCTGTGCGATCTTCTTTTTTAGTGCCATTTTCAAGAACATATTTGCATAGATCCAAATATGCTTGTTCAGAGGTTGTCATAATATATCATTCCTTTATCGTATATCATCACACGGCATCTCCCACTCCTCGAAAAATCGGTTTAGGAAGTCTTGCATGTAAGCATGTCTCGATTCAGCCATACGCAATGCTGTTTTTGTATGCAGTGTTTCTTTCAATTTCAATAGTTTATCATAAAAATGCTGTATGCTCGAATGCTTGGGGTCATTAGGCCAGTGGATGAGGCGGCTGGCTGCTCCGCCAAATGCAAATGTCCGAGCGATTCCGATAGCACCTATTGCATCCAAACGATCTGCATCCTGAATGATCTTTCCTTCCAATGTATCAGGAGTACGCCCTTTACTGAAGGAAATGTTGCGGCATGCGTGGAAGATATCCTGAATTACATGCTCTTCCAATTCAATGCGCCGCAGAAAACCTTGTGCCTCAGCCACAGCGTCTGCCGGCTCATCAAACAGTTTATGGTCACCAATATCATGCATCCATCCAATTGCCTCTGTCAGGAACGGATCAGCACCTTCTTCGAACGCGATTTTCCGTCCCATCTTAGCTACCCGTTTCATGTGGTAGAAATCGTGCCCAGTAGCATCTTTACGAAATATGGTATATGCATAACGCTCCATTTCTTCTAATTGTCTTTTCTGTTCCATCATTCATCGCCCTTCCTAGTCAAATAAGTTCAGTTGTTCTGGCGGCGGATCCGGAAGCTTCTGTCCAAGTAGCTGCATCATTTCTTTGGCATTATCACTGGCATCTCCGCCGGAATTATTATTAAATAGCAAAATGACACGTGTGCTGGAATGCTCTAACTCCAATGCAGTATCCCGCCACTCTTTTAATTCAGTCGAATTGTATCGATAAAGAAAACGGACTTTTCGCCAATCATCGCGACCGTTTTGATTCCAGCCATGTACATTCCGTCCGTGGAAGCGCACAAGCGTCAGATGGTCGTTTGTGGCTTCAGGAATTGCTGGCACAGAACCACTCCCTGCCTGCGGTTCATCGCAAACTGTATGTATGAATTCTAGCTCACGCAACAGATGAAGTGTCTTGTCTCTGTATTCCTCTGCATACCAGGACTGATTACGAAATTCAATCGCTACCGGCAGCCCTTTTGTCAGCTCACGAATAAAACGGAGTCTATCGATGCTTGTCTTTTCCACCTGGAACCAAGGAGGAAACTGGAAAAGGACCGCAGCTAGCTTATTTGCTTCTATTATGGGCTGAATTGATGCCAAAAAATGTTCAAATAGTGATGACGCTTCTGCTCGCGTCATCTTTTTCCGGCTCTGGCCAGTCATGTCTTGATGCGCTTTAATAATAAACGAAAAATGATCAGGTGTTTCTTCTGCCCATTTTGTATAATTACTGACAGACTGAATGGCGTAGAAGGAAGAATCTACTTCGACAACATCAAAATGGGTTGCATATGTTTTCAATTTCTGCTGCCTAGCTTTTGCATCTGGGTATAATTTATCGTGATCTCCCCACCCGGTTACACCGATTTGAATTGTCAAACCTCCGCCTCCTTCCGACAACATACGATTTATTATATTGTAATAGAATCACATCAAGCCATCAACGAAGAGCATTGCCAGTCATGAAAAAACATAAAATGTCGCAAATTGACAAGAAAGAAGACAAAATACAGCCTTTCAATTCATTCAGAAAGCGATTACTTTCCCAACAAAGCGCCATTTTTCTCTACTTGACGCATATTTTAAAATGAGCTATATTTGTGTCAAGCAAACAAGATGAGCGGAATAAGAACAATGGCAGCTTGTTAGAAGAGCTAAGTAATTCCGCCCTTCTAGCAGACTGCCTTTTTTAATTCATGCACGTCTTTTTTGTATTATTACATGCGTTTTCTGTGAAACGTCTTTAGGAGGATAAGGAATATGCCAAACGGAATTGTAAAGTGGTTCAACGCTGAAAAAGGTTACGGATTCATTCAAGTAGAGGACGGTAACGATGTGTTTGTACATTACTCCGCCATCCAGGAAGAAGGCTTCAAGAATCTTGAAGAAGGTCAGGAAGTATCCTTTGAAGTAATCGAAGGCGAAAGAGGACCTCAAGCAGCTAACGTAGAAAAAGTCTAATATAACTCTAAGCGGCAATCCAATGGGTTGTCGCTTTTCTGTATACATACCCTGTCCTAAGTTGCATACGTTGTGAAAAGCGCGTATACTCTTCCATTGTCTAAAGTTTTTTCTCTAGGAGGAGCAGTATTGAATAACGATTTACTTTGGATTGTCTTTGCAATTATAAATTTTGTCCTGCTGTTAATCATGTATCGGCTGTTCGGACGTCTTGGATTGTTCGTATGGGTTGGTATGGCTACAGTATTGGCGAATATACAAGTGACGAAGACGATTGAGCTGTTCGGTTTGACAGCGACAATGGGAAATATCATATATGGAACCATTTTCTTGGCTTCAGATATACTGAATGAGAATTATGGTAAGAAAATCGCTAGAAAAGCAGTGGGTCTCGGCTTTTCTACCCTGATCATTATGACAATCATCATGCAGATTGTTCTTGTGTTCGATCCGGCGCCAAGCGACATTGCGAATTCATCCCTTAGCACGATATTCGGATTCTTGCCGCGAGTCGCACTTGGAAGCTTGATTGCATACGGCATCAGTCAATATGTGGATGTCTGGTTATATGCCCTCGTTAAGAGAATGCTCCCAAATGATAAATATCTTTGGGTGCGAAACAATGGCAGCACAATGCTCAGTCAGCTGCTAGATACGCTCGTTTTCTGTACGATCGCCTTCGCAGGGACATATGAATGGTCAGTATGGATTGAGATCTTCATCTCAACATATTTGTTGAAATTCGTGGTCAGCATTATCTCGACACCGTTTCTTTACGGAGCAAAAAGAATGTACAAGCAAATCAACGATTAGGAGGCAAAGATATTGATCGAGGTATATACGGATGGTGCCACTAGTGGTAATCCAGGGCAAAGCGGCGCAGGTATCGTGATTATAAAAGATGGCGCGCGCCAGTCATACAGCATACCGCTTGATATAATGACAAATCATCATGCCGAGTTTTGGGCCATCATCAAAGCACTGGAAATATGTCAGAGCGATCACCCCGACGATATCATCTCCTTGCGCTCGGATTCCCAATCGGCTGTGCAAGCTATCGACAAGGAATATACAAAAAACAAGGAATTCCAGCCGCTATTAGAACAAATTATGCAGCTTAGCCGGCAGTTCCCTCATTTCTTTATTAAATGGATACCGGAAAAACAAAACAAAGCAGCAGATCAGCTTGCTCGGGAAGCGATTCGCCAGACTCAATGATATTGAAGCTGGAACCCTTTCCTCGAGAGCAGATCTTCTGCTTGTTTTTTTGTATGTATCTTATCTTCTCCTATTAAATCCAGCACACTGAGGTAGAAGCTGCCGTCAAAGGCGTGCTGAAAGCGCAAAGTTACTTGTACGGCAAAGATCACTTTCCAATCAGGTGCATTAGCATAATTTTTGCCAAAATAAATGAATTGTATGTCTTCATCAGTCAGTTTAAACCCTTTTGCCCATAAATCATCTAGAAAATAGGCCAAGCTATGTTTTGTCAACGTGCAAAACCCCTTTATCAGAATCCGCTTATAATTATAGCATTCTTGTTTCCGGTTTCAATGATTTTATGATAATTCCGTTTTGTTTAATTTATTAGATTTTTCAAACTTGCGCAACATTTCTCCTAAGTATTTACAATTCAAAAAGTTAGCATTAAACTAAAAAAGCTAATTAGAAAGGGGATGTTAGCGTGAAAAAGCTTATGTATTTGCTTGCGTTAACGGCTATCGTAGCCATCTTTGTAACAGGTTGTTCCAACGCTGATTCACAAAGTAAATCAGACGGCGGTTCAGAAAAAACAGAAACGACTGATGTCAAAAAGGAACTGATTAATACGCAAATGAACTTTACTGCGGATTTCAGTCCTAATTATGCACCAATTGCAGATTATCAAGCTGCTCTAGCTGATGATGCTTCAACTGAGGATGTTATTAAAACTTCCGCTGAAGCTGCTAAAAAAGCAGCTGATGAAGGTGCAGCAAAGCTTGCTGACTACAAACTGGAAAGCAATCTTCCAGATGAAGAGAAAGAAGCTTTCACTGCTTCACTTGAATCCTTTAAAGCATATTTTGAGGAAGTGAGCAAAGCAATCGATGCTTCTCAAACTGAACCAAACTTCGATGCTGCTCAGAAACAATTTGATACTTTCCAGTCTGACTTGGAAGGAATCTATAAAGACGCTGACTTGCAAGTGCCAAATATGGCAACAGCATTAAGCTAAAGAAAAACGATGCAGACTAGTCTGCATCGTTTTTTTTATAGCTGATAGATTTTACTGTATTTCTCAGTCAGATAGCTTACAAGATAATTAGCATTCAAACCTTCACCCGTTACATCTTGCAGCAATTCCAACGGCTTCTTAGCTTTTCCATATTGATGGATTTGGTCCGTTAACCATGCTTTGATCGGGGAAAAGTCGCCTTTTTCTATCAGATTATCTATATCCAAAGATTCCTGCATTTTAGCATGGAACTGGGCTGCATACATATAACCTAGTGCGTATGATGGGAAATAACCGAAGTCCCCGCCTGACCAGTGGATATCCTGCAAAACACCTTGGGCATCACTTTCAGGCACAATACCAAGGTACTCTTCCATCTTACTATTCCAGATTTCAGGCAAATCTTTTACCGTAATTTCATCTTTGAATAATGCTTTTTCCAGTTCATAACGAATCATGATATGCAAAGCGTATGTCAATTCGTCAGCCTCAATCCGGATGAATGATGCTTTTACTTCATTCACTGCCTGATAGAAGGTGTTAAAATCAATCTCTTGCAGTGATGCAGGAGCATACGTTTTGAATTCCTCAAAATGGCCCTTCCAGAATGCTTCGCTACGTGCGACAAAGTTTTCCCAGAATAGAGACTGAGATTCATGGATTCCCATGCTCGTTCCGCTTGCTAAAGGTGTTGCCGCTAATTTTTCTGCTATGTTCTGTTCGTACAGCGCATGTCCGCCTTCGTGAATTGTACCGAAGACAGCCATACGGAAATCTTGTTCATCGTAGCGAGTTGTAATTCGGACATCCTTCGGGTTCAGTGTGATTTCAAACGGGTGAATTGTATCGTCCAGTCTTCCCGCTTCAAAGTCATAGCCCATTTTTTCCAGGACAGAAACTGTGAAAGCTTTTTGCTGTTCTTTGGAGAAATGTGTCTGGAGCACACTAGTATCTGGTTTGACGTTCGATTGTTTGATTTGATCGAGTAAATTTGTAAGGGAATTGCGTAATGCCGGGAACACTTCGTCCAATGTCTCCATCGTCACGCCAGGCTCATACATATCCAACAAAACGTCATAAGCATGCTGTTCAGCATTCCAATAGGAAGCGAATTTCTTCTTATAGGTGACCAGTTCCTCCAAATAAGGCTGGAGCAAACTGAAATCACCTTTCTCTCTAGCTTCTCCCCAAACAGATTCAGCTTTGGATTGTAGCATGATATATGCTTTAAACTCCGCTTCAGGAATTTTCTTGTTGCGATCGTATTCTTTTTCACTTTCTGCTAGTGATTTGATCAGAATTTCGTCCTCAGCGATCGGCTTAAGTTCATCAATCAGTTCTTTCAGTTTGTCAGATGTGGATAGACGATGCGACTGCTGTGATAAATAGCTAATCGCTTCAGCTCGATATTCCATACCGGCTTTTGGTGCTTTCGTCCGCAAGTCCCAATGCATGAGGGCAATTGCTTCTTCATACGCTTTTTGTTCCTTGATCAAGTCCCAATATTGCTGTGTTGCATCTGACATACTATCCGCTCCCTTTTTCAGATATGTTTACCGAAATACTGATAATAATCGGTTTTGATAAAACCATTGAAAAGCTTGCGTTTCTTAGTTGCCTGCTTGCCATAGAAAGTTTCAAAGCCTTCATGAGATGTTAAAATATAACCGCTCCAAGAAGGGTTATCCTTCATGATGGAACCTAGCTCTTTATAGGCCTTTTCCACCTCAGGGCGATCTCCCAATCTTTCCCCATATGGCGGATTCGAGATCATATAGCCATTATCCTGCTTTGGATTCCAATCCGCCACCTGCATCTGTCTCCAGTTGACCAATTCGCCAAGACCCGCTTCAATACTATTTGCCTTCGCAATTTCCACCATTTTATGGTCGATATCCGAACCGGAAATATGAAGTTCTTGATCATAATTAGCTAAATCCTCTGCTTCTTCCAGCGCTTTTTCCCATAGGTCGGATTTTATCCAATGCCAGTTTTCAGCATCAAATTCGCGGTTGAATCCAGGAGCAATGTTCTGACCAATTAGTGCGGCTTCGATGGCAATTGTACCACTACCGCAGAATGGATCATGAAGCGGAAAATCTGGACGCCAATTCGTCAAAAGCACCATTGCGGCTGCAAGTGTTTCTTTGATCGGTGCTTCACCTTGCCCAACACGATAACCGCGCTTATGCAAGCCTGTACCGCTTGTGTCCAGTGTCAAACTGACCGTGTCCTTCAAGATAGCCACTTCAATCCGGTGTCTTGGACCAGACTCATCCAGCCAGGAAGCAATGCCCTGCTTCTGTTTCAGTCTTTCTACTACCGCCTTCTTTACGATGCGCTGACAATCCGGAACACTGTAAAGCGTCGATTTGACGCTTTTTCCGATTACCGGGAATTCACCATTTTCCTGTATGTACGTTTCCCATGGCAATGCCTTTGTTTGTTCAAAGAGTTCATCAAAAGTAGTTGCCTTGAATTCTCCGACCAATACTTTAATACGATCAGCTGTGCGCAGCCAAAGATTGCAGCGCACAATAGCGGAAGGATCCGCTTGGAATACTACTCTGCCATTGTCTACTTGTACATCTTCATAGCCCAGCTGCTTCACCTCACGTGCAACAACTGATTCCAATCCCATCGCAGCAGTGGCAATCAGGGTCACTTGCCTTTTCATCATGTAAAACCTCGCTTTTATGTATTAAAAAGCCCTCTCTAGCTGAAACCAGTTAGAAAGGGCTGTTTGTTGTATACAGTGGACCAAATGAATGTTCTGTAAGCCATGTTCTGTACCGATGCACTGCGAGCGGTGGTCAGCCTCGTACAACGGTAGTAATCATCTATCTACAAGCTCAGCGCTTGTCCCTTTTTAGGTTGAATTCCCATAATCAAGGGTGCCCCTACCAACATTTGGGTTGCTCACTCGTGGGGTTTACCTCGTTCCACTCAGCAGGTTTCCAAGCTGACTACGTCACTGTGGCACTTTCAAGACATGTCAGCCATATCCGAAGACTTAGGCTTTCTGCCTGCCGTTAGCATTACTGCTACCTTGGCTTATGAATTCGCCAAGCACGAACACTACAAGCATCTCAGCTTGTGTGAGCATGGACTTTCCTCTGCATCACTGCAGCGATTACTCAAACATTCATTTTTAAGTTGCTAACCTATTGTACGCGGTTCGACGTCAATAGTCAAGACCGCCCAGCGTCAAACATCATTCTCTGCGAATTTTTTTCCGAATACGGCCTTTTCCAGATTGGATAGACGTTTAAGGATATCATAATTCACTTGATGATTCATCTGTGTCTCTCGCTCGCGCACAGGAGCAGCTGGTTGTGGAGCTTGTTCTTTAGGCTGCTGTACAGATCTGGTTGATCTGGTTGTGTCATTTGAGGACTGCTGCTGTCTAAGACGTTCATTTTCGCTTTTCAGCCGATCGATTTCTTTTTGGAATGTTTCATAATCCTGAATGATCTTATCCAAATACTCATCGACTTCATCTTGGTTATAACCACGCATACCTGTTTTAAAATTCTTTTCAAAGATATCTTTTTGTGTCAGTTGGATGTTTGCCAAAGCCATACACAAGTCACCTCATTTATACAATTGTATATAAGTCCATTCTTTCAAAATCATCCGTAATTGTCAATTTTCTTCTCATGTCTGATCCCAATAAGTAGGATCGTTCATCTGTTCCCGCTCCAGTGTGTCCTGCAAATCCAGCGCAGTTATATAGTAGAGCCCATAATCATGCGCTTCTTGGTGGCTGCGTGCTTCTTTTAGGAAAAAATCGACACTGCCTTTCTGGTTTTCGTCAAACATGACAAGTGCAGCCTCGGTTTTAGACAGCATCCATTTATCACGTGCCTTGAATTGGTAAGGTCCCTTATAGTCACCTTCATATATCGGCTGGTAAAAATCAGCAAGCATGATCACTTCCTGATACTCTTCCTGCAGATCTTCGGACCAGCGCGCATCTTGATTATCAAAAGGCGGGATAACAGCAAGCTGGATATCATATTCTTCTTCCTTTAAATCAAGTACAACCTGGGCTGCCCACAGCTCTACACCCGTCTGTCCGGACAGCAGCACCCATTCCAATCCAGCTTCAATCAGACCGACCAGCTTGTCCCGTATTGTTTGCTTGATATAATGCACACGAGGATCACTCATTTTAAAGATTCCCATTTCGTAGTGCTTGTATCCAGTAACGTATAAATTCTTCATTAGGGACATGCGCTCCTCTTCTTTTCACTGTTTCTATCTAAACATAAAAGAGCTGGCTGACGCCAGCTCTAATAGGACTATTAGTACCACTTTTTCTGCGTTGGTTTAGGTTTTGGTGCCATTTGCGGTTTTGGCTGCTCAGGCATTGGCTGATACATTTGCGGGCTAACCTGTTGCGGCATTGGCATAGGTGCTGGAGCCGGCATCGGCATTGGCATTGGACCGCAGTCTTTGCAAGGATTCGGTCTCGGTGGGCTGTTGTGAGTCGGGCTTAGGTGTGTCTGTTCCACCGATTTTTCATTAGCAAAAGAAGTCGTATGCGGATACGCGTGGACATTCTTCACTTTATGATGGTTCACCACTGTTGTATGAACTGGGTGTATATGCTCAATTACCTCTTCAGAGTAAGTGTGTTGTACATTGTTGATAACAGGATCGACTATCGTCTTCGTTCCGCAATGTACTGGACCACAATGTACTGGGTGTACTGGACGCGGAGGAGGACAGCAATGTCTTTTACGCATGTTCTTTCCCCTTTCTGTATTGGATTCTCTATAACATATGAAAGGGCGAAAAAACATGTACTATGACAAAAACCTATATTTCAGGCGTTTTGACTGATTAACCTGTCCGTATTTTTTAATGCCTCCAAGTTTTGAGCCCCAATTCCGAACATGCTGATCCGCAGCTCAAGTTCCAGCTGCTCGAATCGTTCAAGCAATGCATCTTTCGAATCCACGGCTTCAGGCAAAATGGAACGCCCGTATCCTGCCATGTCAGCTCCTAAAGCTATTGCTTTAGCTGCCTCAACGCCATTTGTGATCCCTCCGCTGGCAATCAGGCAGTCTGGAGGTTTTGGCAACCCGCTCAGCTGTTCGACGCATTTAGCTGTCGGAAGACCCCAATCAAGAAATGCTGACGCAGCTCTTTGCTTTATAGAATTCTGAGAACGATATTTCTCTACCTCAATCCAAGAAGTACCACCAGCACCTGCTGTATCAATGAATTGTACACCTGCTTCAATTAGCAGACTGCATGTGTCAGAAGCAATTCCAAAGCCTACTTCTTTGATACCGACCGGTACAGATAATGCATCAGCCACTTTGGCAATTTTAATCAAAAGTCCGCTAAAGTCTGTATCTCCTTCATCCTGGAAAATTTCCTGCATGCTATTAAGATGCAGCACAATGGCATCTGCACCTGTTAAACGCACAATTTGACTGCATTCTTCAGATCCATAGCCATAATTCAGCTGGACAGCACCTATATTAGCAAAAATCGGAATGGTCGGCGCTTCTTCCCGAAGCTGAAAGCTTGCGGCAGCCGTCTTATTCTCCAGCGCCACTCGACTGGATCCAAGCCCAAGTGCCCAGCCTTTTTCTTCGGCAGCACTTGCTAAGTTCCGGTTAATTTCATGAGCACGGGGCGTGCCGCCTGTCATACTGCTGATCAGAAAAGGCACTTTCACTTGTTTTTTTAGAAATGTTGCGCTGGTATCAATTGAATCGAAACTAATTTCAGGAAGAGCCTGATGCTCAAATCGGTACGATTCGAATCCAGTTGAGATACCTTTTCCTTGTACCTGTTCATTCAATGTTATATGTATATGTTCATCCTTACGGTTATGTATGGATCTGTCTGTCATCCTGTTTCCCCCTGGCTCTAACCTATCCCTGTAATATTGCTTGTGCTGTCAATTTTCCGCTTAATGTGACCATTGGTGTGCCACCGCCTGGGTGAGTCGAACCACCCGCAAACCAAAGACCTTTAATATATGTATCTTTATTCGGTATTCGGAAAAAGGCTTGCTGAAGATTATTCGAGCTCATCCCATATATTGCTCCCCGAAAAGCACGGGTGCGTACCGCTAAATCAGCTGGAGTCTGAAGTTCTTCATAGATAATTGATTCCGATAAAGCAGTAAGTCCTTTATCTTCAAGCTGCTGTATAAGTTTTTCTTTATACCGTTCTTTATCCTGCAGCTGGTTGATACCAGTAAGATACGGCGCGTTTGCAAGCACGAACAAATTGCTCATGTTTACAGGTGCAAGATCCGGTTCACTTGCTCCTGAAAAACAAATATAAAGAGTCGGTTCCTTAATATATTGTTGTTTCTTGAAAATCGACGTGAATTCTGCTTGATAATCGGAAGGAAAGAAAACATTATGGTGAGCTAATTGAGTGTAGCGCTTTTTAACACCCAAAAGCATTGTAAAGCCAGACAAAGAAGGCTCTACTTTCTTTATTTTATGATCAGAAAAATGCGGTCTATCGGACTCATCCAGCAGCCCGCTGTACAAGCTTATGGCATCTCCATTTCCGATAAGCGTATCACAAGCATAGTCACCTTTGGTAGTCGTAACCCCTGTTACAGCACCTTTACTTGTCCGTATACTTGTCACATCAGTTTCTTTTTCGATAATAACTCCTAATTCCACAGCAAGCTTTTCAAATGCTTCCACAAGTTTATATGTGCCGCCTTTAATGCCATGAACTCCTTCCCCCGCTTCCAAAAATGCAAGCATTGCGAAAATGGATGGTGCCTGATAAGGAGATGATCCTATATATGTCGCGTACCTGCCAAATAGGCGTAATGTATTTGGATGTCGAAAGTACCGTTTTAATAATGTTTGAAATGATTGCATTGGACGAATTTTGGCAAAGTTGAGCAAGAGCTCGGGCTGTAGCTTCTCCTCCCAGAGAAAGAGTGGTTTATGAAGAAATGCCTTCTCAGATATCTGAAACAGCCTTCTGCTTTCAGCAAGGAAAGCAGGATACGCTTTAGCATCAGCTTTGCTGTAGACGGCCAGCTGCTCCTGCATCCTCGCTACATCTGGTGTCAGTTCGACAATATTTCCATCCGGAAAGAAATTCTTCCCGATTGGGGAGATTGGATAAAAGGTCAAATAATCTCGGCTGTCACGTCCTGTATCGTAGAATACTTGTTCAAAGATATGTTTGAGTGTAATGGTACTGGGACCAAGATCAAAGTGAAAACCATCTTTATTAACTTGTTGGAGCTTGCCGCCAAGTGTTTTGTTCTTTTCGAGTATTTTAACATCCCAGCCAGCATGTGCAAGGTAAATACTGGTCGTTAAACCACCTAATCCGCCTCCTATAATAACAGCCTTTTTCATTCGTAATATCTCCTGCCTTTCCATTCATATCCCTCTCTTTTCATATGAATCCGTATTGCATCCAAAGCAAGCAATATGAAGCAGCTGCAAGCTAAAGGATAGAGAAAGGACGTATACCAGTTTGTCTTTGCCTGAAGATCAATGAAAATCTTAATCATTACTCCTATTAGATAAGCTATAGCTGCTGTGAGCACAATCTGTTTGTCTCCAAGTAACAATCCGGAAACTAAGCAAACAATCGGTAACACATACATTAGTGCATATAACAAACAAATAAACAAAGTAAGGTATATATTGCTTCCAGTCCCCGTGAAGATATTTTTTCGGAATCCTAACCATACAGATCGGTTCGTTTCGTACATTCGCATACTAGCGAACTTCTCACCACGTAGCAAAGCGACAGGAAACTGAGACCGCTTCATAAGACGCATCAGTTCCATATCATCCACTATGGCTGATTTAATTGCAGCATGACCGCCTGCCTTTTGATAACTTTCCTTGTGAATACAGATAAAAGCGCCGTGAGCAGCAGCAAATTTAGGATCTTGAGTTTTCATTACTTGTCGGATTGGTAAGTGGCAAATAACGAGGAAAATCATGAACGGAACAAGCATACGTTCGAGAAAGGTATGAACACGCTGTCTCGGAAACGCGGATATCATACGATAATTATCGTCAAGACACGGCTGCAATAATGCTAGTCCGTTTTTTTCCAATGTTACATCCGCGTCTAGAAACAATAGCCATTCTCCTTCCGCGTACTCACCTAGTTGCTGACAAGCATAGTTTTTCCCGGTCCAACCTGAAGGAAGCTCCTTGCCTTGATAAAGTTTTAAGTTGGATAGCTTATACTGATATTCACGTACAACAGAAGATGTTCCATCTGTGGATTGATCATCTAATACAAGTATTTCTTTTATGTAGTCCTGCTGGGAAATCAGGCTTTCAAGTAGACGTCCAATATTATCTGCTTCATTACGTGCAGGTATCAATATGCTTAATGGCTTAATCGGTGTACTCTCTATTACTGGGCTTTTCGGAAAAGCTGTGCTGTTATATAGAATCCAAACCAGCTGAAGAAGAAGCAAGAGGTTGATGATAAGTAAAAGTACAAGCATAAACACTTCTCCCTTCTAGCTGATCTGTTCCTGGGGCTCTATATGCTGCCCGCCTATGATCGTTTGTTTATGCACGTCTGCTTGTTCTTCCAGAAGTTTTGATAGATACAAACTCACGCTGGTCCTTGTCATGCTTTCCCAGTCCTCATGAATTGGTTCACCGAAGTGCAATGATGCAATAGGCTTCTTTTCTTCTCCAAAATGATAATGCAAGGTGACCGGAACAACAGGTACCGGCATCTGATGCAGCAAATATCCTATTCCCGTTTCAAAAACATATGGCCTTTGGTCTTGATGCAAAATCTGACCCTGTGGAAAGAGCCACACGTTATTGCCTCCTTCCAGCAACTGTCTCGCATACTGAAGGGAAGCGACAACATCGCGAATTCTTGTTTTATCAATAGAGAAAGCACCAAGCTTACGAAAGAAGCGATATTTTTCCAGTCCTTCTTGTGCCATAAGCATATAATGATTACCATTTAAATGCTTTTCCGTAATTTGAAAAATTAACAAACCATCCCACCAAGAGCTGTGATTTGCAATATATATAGCTGGTTTTTCTGATACCTGGACATGCCCGGTAGCTTCAACTCGCTCAAAGTTTCGGGGAAGTAAATGATAACGTTGATAAGCGGTGAAAAGTTTAATGAACCAGCGCTTTTTTTCTGCTTGAATCAAGCACTCTCCTCCCTTCTGTAAGAAGAATGAACAGAACGGCCAAACAAGCAACAAGGACGAAACCTTTTTTTAGAGCCAGCAAACCAAAAAACAGAAACATCAATTCCAATAATCGATATGACTGGACTGACGGTTTTGTACCCTTTTGCAACGGCAGCAGCAATGACAAAATGGCAGCAAGGAAAAACCATGTAATAAAATTCGTTGCCGGAATCCCATAATAAAATCCGCCATTATCCCATTGCCAGAAATCCCAAGCTAATGCGACAGGATCGAGTATGAGATCGATAAATACGACCCACACACCTGATTCTAAAGCTCGCAGCCACTTATTTTTCTGTGTGCTGATCATAGTGCTATTAATAATAAACCCAACCCAAGCAATGGCGATTGTAAAAGGTACTCCTAACACATGGTAGCCGAGCATCGTCGTGTATTCGTATTCACCAAAGGGAAATCCAGTGTAAACGCTTAGTGCTTCAATTAACAGTGTGGTAGCTCCAATAATAAACAGAACAGCGAAAATCTTATTAATTTTTATATTGCTGAAAAAGTAGGTTTTACTTTCTACCAGCACTGCTGCCGTATAGAGAATCATAAAGATACTATTTGCGAAATATAGCCATTCCGGAAGCTCCCAGAATAACAGAAGCAAAAGCCCAATTAACAACCAAACAGCAAAGATGCGGTACATCATGTAATTGATTCCCTTTTCCTAGCTTTCTTAGCTTTTTGGTAGAGTGCAAGTTTACGTGATTGTGATACATAAGCGCGCTTGTGGAACACATCGTAATTATTATCTTTGATTACATCCATGATTGCTGCATAATAGCTGCTAGCCAAAGTAATTGCGAATGCGCTCGATTCTGGATACGTATTCAGACCTTCCATTCCTTCTTCAAACCACCTGTTAGCCGTATTTGTCAGGTCGTCGATTACCTGGCGGAAAGACATGGATAATTCCTGAGCATAAAATGCTTCTTCTGAATAATCATAAGCCGACAAAATGGATAACGGAATATAACGTCGGCCCCTTTCCAAGTCTTCGCCGACATCCCGCAGGATATTGACGATTTGCATCGCCTTTCCAAGTTTGATTCCAGCTTGTACAATTTTTTCCGAAGGGTAATCGTGCAATACTGGCAGCAGCATTTCTCCGACAGATCCGGCTACATGATAGCAGTACTCTTCCAACTGTTCAAATGTCTCATAATGAGTATGTTTCTCATCCATACGCTGGCCCTTGATCTGGGTGAAGAACGGAGCTGGTTCCAAATTAGGAAAAGTATCAAATAGCCAGCGAAGGGAAGGCCAGATAAAGTGTCCTTCAGCTTTACTGAGGTGTTGAAAGTTCCACTCCAGCTCATCTAGGGTATACACGCTCTTTTCAGGTTCATCCATGCTGTCATCAATCATCCGGCAGAAAGTGTAAATAACGAACACAGCTTCCTTACGCGGAGAAGGAAGCTCGCGAAATGCCTGATAAAAGCTCGCAGAATGCTGCTTCATCGCCTTTTCACACGCTTTTGCGTACGGTTTCTTGAGCATAGTCTCCCACCTCACTCTTTATTAGATCACTTAAATTTTTTGCTCCTTGCATGACGATTGGCACACCTCCGCCAGGATGAACAGATGCGCCGACAGCATAAAGCCCATCAATGCCAAACGGTTTGTTCTGCGGGCGAAAGCCTCCAGATTGCAGCAAATTGGGAGCAATTCCAAAGCTTCCTCCTTGATACAATCCAGCTTGGCTGGCATCCGCTGGTGTCCTCACCTTCATCCATTCGATTGATTCCATTAATCCTGGCAGAAGCGTCTTCTCTGCTTTATGGAGAACGCGTTCAACGAGCAGATCTTGCTGCTGTTCCCAGTTGATATGGTCGCCAGATGGAACAGGAACAAGGAAATATAAAGCCGATTTTCCAGCAGTAGCACAGGTTTGATCAATTGAACTAGGGTTGAATACGTAGAATGAGGGATCTTCTGGAATAGTCCGGGATTCAAAAATTGCTTCCATATTTTGCTGAAATTGTTCCGGGAGTACAAATTGATGCGTTTGAAGTTCTTCCCATGTCCGATTGGTGCCAGCATAAATGAGCAGACAGCCGCTAGAAGCTGCGGGCTGCTTTTTCTTTTTAGCTTTTTTATCACCAAGTAACGAATGAATGGCAGGAAAATCTCCGTTGTACACCACATTATCAAAAGGCTCGGATACTCCGTCCACCTCTATCCCGGTAACTCTTTTACCCTCCTGCTGGATCTTATCAACTTTTGCATTGTATCGAAGTGTGACTCCGCGTTTTTTACAATAAGAAACCAAAGTGTCAATCAATCCAGCATAGCCGCCTTTGATATACCAAATTCCGTGTGCATGCTCACTATAAGAAATCAGACCATAAATAGCAGGTGTCGTATAAGGAGAACCTCCTATATACAAAGATTGCAGTGCATATGCATCCTGTAGTTTCGGTTCAGTGAAATAATCACTGATGAAGCTATGAACGTCACGGTAGGCTTTTGATTTATAAAGGAAGCGCAGGTTGCTTGACGTAAAGAAACGAAGTCTGTTAGAAAATCCTTGCTCCAAAAACTGACTCACTCCAACTCGGTATACGTTTTCCATGTCGTGCATGAATTGATTATATTGCGCTTCTTGGTTTGGAAACTTTGCCAGCAATTCTTCTTTCTGTTTTGCTGGATCAGAGTATTTTGTATAAGCAGTGCCATCCGCATAATGAATTTTGTAAAGCGGATCGCATTTGATAAGCTCGAGATCTTTCTGCGGAATAGCACATGCATCCAGTACATTGCGAATCATATCGGGCAAGAGGACAATTGTCGGGCCTTGATCAATACGAAACTCACCTTCTGTTTCGTATTGCATGCGTCCCCCTGGATTCGCTTGCTGTTCAAAGACGGTAACTTGATGTCCTTGTTTTTCAAGAAGCAATGCAGCTGTAAGACCTCCAATACCTGAACCGATTATAGCCGTCTTCACATCGTCACCTTCTCTTGAGATGATTTTATCGATTGATAAGTTTTAACTCCATTGTTTTTCTCAACTAGATCAGCACTGATCTTTGCTGATTGAAAAATAGTCGGCAGGCCGCTGCCAGGATGTGTTCCTCCACCAACAAGATAACAATGGGAGAGCTCTTTCACTTGGTTATGTGGTCGGTTGTACATCATCTGATCTAATGAATGCGCAAGATTAAATACTGCCCCGTGCTGAATGTTCATTGCTTCCCAATCTGACGGAGTAATACGGTGCTCTGTTTCAATTAGATCCTCGATATTCTCAATACCTGTTTCACGTGAAAGAATATCAAGCATTTTCTGACGAGTATGAGGACTTGCTGCCTCCCAATCAATGTCAGCCTCTGTATTCGGCACCGGCATTAGTAAATATACTGTAGACTTCCCAGCAGGAGCTGTCGTTGGGTCAAGTTTTGTTGGATAATGAATGTAAACAGAAGGATCCTCAGAAAGGACGAACTGTTCTGTCATCTCCTCTACATTCTTTTTGTAATCATCAGCAAAGACAACCATGTGGTGCGGAAGATCAACTTCTTGCTTTAAACCTAGATAAAGCATATATGTCGAACACGAATATTTTTTGTTCTCCATTTTCTTCTGGAATTTCTTTTTCCATTTATCTTCGAACAGATGCTGTACGCTATAGCTATAATCCGCGTTAATAATAACTTCATCAGCTTGAACTTGAAGTCCATTTTCCAGAAGCAGACCTGTGGCCTGCTTGCCTTCTGTAAGAATCTGGGCGACAGGTTTTCCAGTATGAACCACGCCCCCATATTCCTCAATCACTTGTCTCATCGCTTCGCATATTCGGTTGACGCCTCCAATCGGATGGTACAAACCGAATTTATGTTCAAGATACGAAAGTATCGTGAACGTTCCTGGGCACTTCCAAGGAGACATTCCTAAGTATTTTGCTTGGAAAGTAAACGCATATTTCAAGCGTTCATCATTAAAATATGTAGAAAGCTTACTGTATACAGTCTGGAACATATCCAATTTTGGGAGTGCGTGCAGCACCTCCTTGCTCAAATAAGTGCGTCTATGTACGAAAGGTCGGCGTAGAAGCTTTTCAACTCGGTCGAACTTCTCTCCCTCTTTTTCCATGAACTGAATAAAACCTTGGCTTTCGCCGGGAAAGACCCTTTCTATTTCATCCAGCATATCTTGTTTGTCGACTCGCGGTGTGAACGTAACGTCTCCAAACCGGAGCGTATATAATGGATCCAGCCGATGCAGCTGCACATAATCATTAAGATTGCGGCCTGCTTCCTCAAAAAGCTCTTCTAGAAGCTGAGGCATCATAAAGAAAGTAGCACCAAGGTCAAATTGGAACTCACCTTGCTTCAAACGTGAAGTCCTACCGCCGATCACTTCATTTTTTTCATATATTTCTACGTTGTATCCTTTGGCTGCAAGCAGCATCCCTGCTGTCAGACCCCCAGGACCAGCCCCGATGATTGCTACTTTTTTCTTAGTCAACGGTCAGACCTCCATTCCGAATAGTTCCCAATACCCTGTTCGCCTTATTTTAAAACCTATCGAACGATAAATTAATAATAAAAAAAGATCTAAAGTGCACAAAAACACTTTAGGTCTTTAATTTACATTAATTTTTACTGAGCAGCTTTTTCGTCAGAGAAAAGGTCTTCTGGCTGGAAAGAAAACGGAAGCAACTCTTCCATCGTCACAGTCTTCGAAACGCCATTCATGTTTGAAATGTGGATGACAGCGTCCTGAGGGAAGAATTCAGCCATCACTTGTCGGCACGACCCACATGGAGGAACTGGACGTTCTGTATTCGCTACTACAGCAATCTCAGCAAACTCCCTTTCGCCATTCGCAACAGCTTGGAAAATGGCAGTTCGTTCAGCACAGCATGTAACAGGATAAGCTGCATTTTCAATATTACATCCTTGATAAACGTTTCCTGCCTTAGTCAAGACTGCTGCACCTACTCCGAATTTAGAATAAGGTATATATGCACGCTCTCTTGCTTCTTTAGCTAAATTAATCAATTCTTCTTTCGTCATTGTTTTTCTTCCTCTCCGTCGTGTGCTTCTAATCGGTCCATATCTTCATCAAGCAATTGAATGACGTAGCCGATCGATTGATGATAATCCATATATCGTTCGGACCGGATGTCTATGTAATAGCTATGCAAGATGATTAAATGAACATTTTCTTCTGTAGACTGTACCTGCTGTGGATGCACACTTATCTCACGCTGCTGGACAAAGTCCGCTGCAGCCTGATGCCACTCTTGAAGCAGCTGATACATAGGTTCTGTTTCTTTCTTCACCATCTCGAAGAATGCTTTGTCATGCTTATCACTTGGCGGCTCATGCGTAAGAAATCGTTCTTTCAGTTGGGCCATCAAATCGGATAGCTGCTTATTATATATCGGTAGTGTTGTCAATATAACCCCTTCTCTGCTTATCGTGTCGTTCTATTATACAAGCAGTCAGGCTAATTTACCATGCTCATGGTTCCATTTATCATGCTTTTTATCTAGCTGGGACTCTGCTCGGAGTACGCGTTCAATCAAAGGCTGTTTTAGTGTCGTCCTGGAACGGTTCGCCTGTACGGTGAGTCTTTGGTCCAATTTCCGATATGCGCCAGCTAGCTGGAATAGAGCCAGCTGCAATTCTTCTTTGGTTACACCATTTTGCTTGTTCATCCGTATGCCCCCTTTTTCTTTACTGTTTCTGCTAAGATAAGACTTCTCCTGCACAGCTGACAAAACAACAAAAAATACGGGCACATTCGCATGATTAAGAGCTGTTTCGCTCATCCTAACTATAAAGGAGGGTGAATGATGAAAAAGCAGGAAAGAAAGACATCGACTGACCAGAAACGACCGACAGCACGCACTGCAGGTGACGGGTACGACAAAAAACTTGATGGACCAAATCGTCCTTCCACATAAGTTAAAAAAAGCAAAGCGATCAATTGACCGCTTTGCTTTTTTTCTTGATTAATGCGGCTACTTTCATCAATTTCCTTTTCCAATAAAAGACCGATCCAGTCGGCTGGTGTCGCTTTTTTTTTGCAGAAATGAGCCAACTTCGTTTGATGCCCCCATATTTGTACCAATCTCTTCGAATATTATCTTCGTGTGAAATGACTGGATAACAAGTCCGCAGCGGACTACTGCCTGTAGTTCTAAACCGACCAAAATGTTCATAATCATCTCGAGACCCCGTATAAGGAGCTAACTTGGCAAACTGCAAAAAAGCGGGATGAAGCTGCTCATCAAAAAGGAGCTGACTCAACTTCTTCCCTATTTCTATACGCTCGTCCACACTTGTAAAATGGTGAGCATACAGTCCATATAAGTTCCCATCCAATGTCGGGAAAAATACAGCATTCAGACGGAATAAATCCTGCAGCTGATATGGCCACCTGCTGAAGATGTGATTTTTATAAAATGGCTGGACTATGACAGGAGATCCGATGACATGCTGTTCGTTAATAATAAGGCAATAAAGCAGCTGCTTCTTGTCACCCTCTTTTAAGTAACGCTGCCATGTTTCTTCCATAAAGACAGAAACACGAAAATGACGCAAATGTTCAACCATATCAATTTGTCCTTTTTTATGTGCTTCATATAAAAGCAGCTGAGGATATGCATCAGAGAAGATGAGCCAATTGGCACGCTCATAAAGAGAGAAAAGCTGTTTTCTTATACGGGCTGACAGTAAGCTCTGAAACATATCCAATTGCAGATCTGTCATATTCCAGCCGGCGTTTCTGGAAACCATTGAAGCTAGGAATGCCCATTTTATCTCTGGATTCCTTTCATAAAAAGCTTGATAAGCCATCGTTCTTCGGATATTATCTAAGTTTGCAGTGGCTGTTTTCTCTTCGATGGAAGCAAGCAACCGCGCAATGTCAGTAAATGTCATCGAATTGCCCCTTTTTTCAGTTGAGTTACAGACACAAAGTGAAGTATTCTAAGGATTATGGTATGATCATTCCTATAGTGGGGGGAGAAACCGTGCAATATCCTAACGGGAAAAAGATCATCAAACAACCAGCTGCATCGAGGCTCTCACAGCCTATCGATTTCGGCAACAGGGGGATGACTTTAGAGGAAGATATCAATGAGACAAACGAGTATTACCTCGCTCAACAAAAGGCTATCATCCATAAAAAACCTACCCCAGTGCAGATTGTCCAGGTCGATTATCCAAAACGAAGTGCAGCGGTAATTAAGGAAGCGTATTTCAAACAAGCATCCACTACGGATTATAATGGCGTATATCGCGGAAAATATGTAGACTTCGAAGCCAAGGTCACTAAAAACAAGACCAGCTTCCCGCTCTCAAATTTCCACGATCATCAGATTATCCACATGGAGCATGTATGCAGTCATGGGGCTGTCTGCTTCGTCATTATGCGCTTTTCTGCACATAATCAAACATTTTTTTTCGAAGCAGAGAAACTTTTTCCGTGGTGGAAACGTCAATATGATGGAGGAAGAAAATCTATTCCCTATGAGGTGATCTGTGAGGAAGGATTTCTTATTCCAATGAAGTATCAGGCAAAGGTCGATTACTTGCACATTATCGACCAGCTTCATTTTAGAACGGAGGAAGAGGAGTAATGGCAGAAAAGGGCCAATCTCGTGCATCAAGACGAAAACAGAAAAAGAAGAAAAGACCTATTTGGAAGAAAATTTTACTTACGATTGTATTAATAGGTGTATTATGTGTTGTTGCGGGCGGTGCCGTATTTGGTTATTACGCAGCCACAGCACCTAAGCTGGATGAAGAAAAACTATCTGATCCTGCTTCCAATATCGTCTATGACATGAATGGAGACGAATTTGCGGAATTAGGTTCGGAAAGCAGACGGAAAGTGAATTATGACGATCTGCCGCAGCAACTGATTGATGCAGTCACTGCAACTGAGGATTCCCGGTTCTTTGAACATAACGGAATCGATATTATCCGTACTGGCGGCGCACTGGTTTCCAACTTTAAGAATGGATTCGGTGCAGAAGGTGGTAGTACGATCGACCAGCAGGTCATCAAACGCTCCTTCCTATCTCCAGAAAAAACCGTAAAACGGAAAATGCAGGAATGGTGGCTTGCCTTCCAGCTTGACCGCCAATATTCTAAGGAAGAAATCCTGGAAATGTACTTGAATAAAGTATTTTACGGTCAATACGCTTACGGAGTTGCTACAGCTGCAGAAACATATTTCGGTAAAGATGATCTAAATGATCTTACGTTGCCGGAAACAGCTTTACTAGCTGGTCTGCCGCAGCGCCCTACTGCTTATAATCCATTTGAAAACCCAGATCTTGCACAGCAACGCATGAACACCGTGCTTGATTTGATGGTACAGCATGAAAAGATTACCCAAGCAGAAGCAGATGAAGCGAAAAAGACGAATGTCGAAGATTTGCTTACTGAAAAGCAGCCGCAATCTAACAAATATGGTGCTTTCTTAGATGAAGTTCAAAATGAACTTAGTGAGCGTTTTGAAGATGCAGATCTTAACCTTGATGGCATGAAGATTTATACGACTTTAGATCCAGATGCACAAGACACTGTAGAAAATGCTCTTAGCGAAGACAGCGGCATTGTATGGCCGGACGATCAGCTGCAAGCTGGTATTACCCTGCTCGACACACAAAGCGGTGCAATTCGAGCTATTGGTGGAAACCGGAATAACGAGCTTGGTGGCTATAACTATGCTATACAAGGCGACGGGCGTCAGCCAGGATCTGGTATGAAGCCGATTCTTGACTATGCACCAGCATTTGAGACAGGTGTTTATACGTCTACTTATGAACAAATTAATGATGAACCACTTACGATTGGTAGTTGGACACCTGGTAACTACGATGATCAATTCCATGGTTGGATGAGCGCAAGAACTGCTCTAGCAAAATCCTATAATATTCCAGCGATCAAAACATTCCAAGCTGTAGGTGCTGAAAACGCAGAACAATTTGCGAATGGTTTAGGTCTAGAATTTCCGGATGGTATCAAAAATGGAGATAGTATAGGTGGTGCAGCTCAGTTCCATACAATTGATATTGCTGGCGCTTATGCTGCTTTTGGTAACGAAGGAATCTACACGGAGCCATATGCTATTACAAAAATTGAATTTAGCGATGGCAGTACCTTGGATATGAAACCAGAATCTGAAGCAGCGATGAGTGAATCAACAGCTTATATGGTTACAGACATGATGCGCTCTGTTATGACAGAAGGTACTGGAACTATGGCAAACGTATCTGGTTTGGATATTGCTGGTAAGACCGGTACAACGAATCTGGAAGACCAAAAAGGTAGTCCGGATTCATGGATGAATGGTTTGACAACGAATTATACCCTATCCGTTTGGACCGGTAACCCCAAGGGTAACACAGTGATTCAAGACGGAAACGGTGTAATTGGAACAAATGTCGCAAAACAACTGTTCAAGCAAATCATGACCAATGTACATGAAGGCAAAGACACAGAAAGTTTTAAGAAACCCAGTGACGTAGTGGAGGCGAAAGTCGAAAGAGGCTCTCGCCCTGCTGCTTCTCCAAGTGCTGGTACTCCCTCTTCCGAGATTCTGACGGAATTATTCCTGAAGGGTAATCTTCCTGGAGCAACTTCAGAAAGATATGAAGAGGAAGAAATAGATCCAGTAACCGGACTTTCTGCAAGCTATGATGAAGCAAGTAACAGTATCAATATCAGCTGGAATTATGACGGTGATGCAAGCTTCAGTGTAAGTGCTGATCCAAGCGGCTCTACGTCCACTTCTGATACTTCAGCCGTAATTGAGAACGTTCAAGCTGGACAAACCTACAACATTGCTGTTACAGCATCAGTTGATGGCGAAACTAGTGAGGCGAAATCAACTTCTGTCACCGTTCCTGGTGAAGAAGAAAACGCGGAAGAAGAAGAAGAAAATCCAGATGAAAATGCTGAGAATCAAGAAGATCAGAATAATGAAGATCAGCAAAATGAGGACGAGCAGAACCAAGATCAGAATGATGAACAAAATCCAGATGAAAATGCCGATGAAAACAGTGACCAGAACAATGGCAATGGTAACGGTAATGAAGATAACAACGGCAACAACAATGGAAATGGCAATGAAAACTCTGATCAAGGTGATGAATCAGGTAACACCGAAGAAGAAAACCCTGATGAAGGTAATCAGGAAACTGATACCGGCGGGGATGCTGATTCTGGCACTGATCAAGGTGAAACAGACGAGCAACAATAAAATAATACCAGACAGAAAAAAGACAGTCACTTCGATTTGGAGTGACTGTCTTTTTATTTTGCTTCGGCTTTCAGGCGTTTCTTCCCTTCCCGGCAAATGTCATTCAATGGGCATGCCAGACAGTTTGGGTTTCTGGCTTTACAATGATAGCGTCCGAAAAAGATCATGCGATGATGCGTATCGCTCCACTCTTCTCGCGGCACCTTTTTCATTAATGTGTTTTCAACTTCGGTCACATTGTCTTTCCAGCGGCAAAAACCAAGCCGTTTGGATACTCGTTCAACGTGGGTATCTACAGCAATGGCAGGCTCGTGAAACGCAACTGATGCAACAACATTAGCTGTCTTTCGCCCCACTCCAGCTAGCTTGACCAATTCATCACGTGTGTCCGGTACAATCCCATCATATTGATCAATCAGCGTCTGACAGAGCTTCTGGATATTTTTTGCCTTGTTGCGATAAAGACCAATAGAACGAATATCATGCTGCAGCTCTTCAAGCGGAACAGCTAGATAACCTTCCGGTGTCTTATATTTTTGGAACAAATCCTTTGTTACTTTATTGACAAGGTTATCGGTACACTGCGCTGACAGCAGTACGGCGATCACCAGCTCGAATGGATTACGGTGCACCAGTTCACAAGCTGCTTCCGGGAACATGTCACGCATCACATCCAATGCCCGTCGTATCTGTGTTTTGTTCAGCATTGTATGCTTTTCCTCCTCAATCTTCTTCCAGCCAGTTGTAGTAAATACTCACATCGCGAGTTGGTGCTTGCTGCTCGGAACGTACCGCAGCAGCTGTGGGTCTCTGGTTCTCGTGAAATGATTTGCTCTGCTTTCGGGCCTGATCTACGGAGCGGATACCTTTGCGCTTCCATTCACGCAAAATACGATCTATATAGCGGAAATTCAATTTACTCATCAGTACTGCTTCTCGCAAAGCAGCTTTAATAAGAGATGGCGGCTGCATATCTTCATCCAGCCATAAGGTGACCGTTTCTATTTCAAAAGGCGAAAGCGGCCGGCCGAACTCCTGCTCAAAGAGAATAAATATTGCTGCCTCTTCTTCTTTGTCTGTTTTCTTCTTTTCAGGCTCTGGATAGACGGTTTCGGCAAATGCAAGATGCCATAACCCGTTCAGACTATAAGCTTGGCTGCGCATATTTTCTTCCTGTACATCTTCAATCTGAAGCAAATTACGCTGAACGAGCTTGCGTAATATCAGTGCTACATCTCTTTCAGAAAGCGTTACTTTCTTAGCTAGTTCATCAGTAGTCGGAAACATAATGCCTTGCTGCTGGAAAAAGCAGATATGCAAAATTACCATCATTTCCGTTTCATTCAAGCCAAGAGATACATATTTATTCATTAGGATACCGGGAAAGGAAAATGGATTTCCCAGCATTCGTTGGTAATTCAAGTCGTTATTCATCTGGGTTCTCCTTCCATTAATAGGACAATCCCTCGTCATTCGACAAGGGATCGCCAGGTAATCTATATATTATGGGTATAGGCGGTTCAAAAGACGCGGGAATGGAATTGTCTCGCGAACGTGCTCCACGCCGGATAGCCATGCGACTGTCCGTTCTAGACCAAGCCCAAAGCCTGAATGCGGCACACTGCCGTATTTACGCAATTCCAAGTACCAGTTGTATGCATCGCTAGTCAGATTATGTTCCTCATAGCGTTTTTCCATCAATTCAAGATCATCGATACGCTGGGATCCGCCAATGATTTCACCATAGCCTTCTGGTGCAATCAAGTCAGCGCAAAGTACAACATCTTCCCGATCCGGGTCTGGCTTCATGTAAAATGCTTTGATTGCAGCTGGGTAATGAGTGATGAATACTGGTTTGTCAAAGCTTTCAGCAATAGCAGTCTCATGCGGTGCTCCGAAATCTTCGCCCCACTCAATATCATCGAATCCTTTTTCCTTCAGCAATTCGATTGCTTTATCATACGTGATGCGCGGGAATGGCGCAGTTACTTTTGCCAATTTCTCTGTATCGCGTCCAAGGATTTCAAGGTCCAGTTTGCAGTTCTTCAGTACAGAAGCAACAAGGTGGCTGATGTAGTTCTCTTGGATTTCCAAGCTCTCTGCATGCTCAACGAATGCCATTTCTGGCTCGATCATCCAAAATTCGATCAAATGACGTCTTGTTTTGGATTTTTCTGCACGGAATGTTGGACCGAAGGAGAATACTTTGTTAAATGCCATTGCAGCTGCTTCCATGTAAAGCTGTCCGCTTTGTGATAGATATGCTTCTTCGTCAAAGTACTTTGTATGGAACAATTCCGTCGTACCTTCTGCAGAGGAACCTGTAAGAATTGGCGGATCGATTTTCGTATAGCCATTTTCATGGAAGTATTCATAAGTCGCACGGATGATTTCATTACGGATTTTCATCACAGCATGCTGTTTTTGAGAACGAAGCCATAGGTGGCGGTTATCCATTAGGAATTCAGTTCCATGCTCTTTCGGTGTTATTGGGTAGTCTGTTGCAGCATGGATTACTTCCACATTGCTGACTTGAATTTCATATCCGAAGGAAGAACGGCTGTCCTCCACTACTTTTCCTGTAACGTAAAGGGATGTTTCCTGTGTCATGTTCTTAGCTGTCTGGAACACTTCTTCTGGTACATCGCTTTTTACGACAACACCTTGAACGAATCCTGTTCCGTCACGCAGCTGTAAAAATGCAATTTTCCCGCTGGAACGTTTATTGCGGAGCCACGCTCCGATTGTAATTTCTTCTCCTACATGTTCACTAAGCTTAGCAATCGTTGTTTTCAAAAAGAACCCTCCATTGTCTGTCCTACATATGTAGTTGTGTTATTGATATTGGTTGGATAAAGCAAAGCTTTCCAGCTGCTCGTTACCATCTAGTGTGTAATAGCTGTAGCCAAGGCGATCCTGTTCATCGCGAAATGTGACTTCCCATGCTGGGGCATCATCGTACAATCCTAAACGGACATCATCCATTTCACAATTAGTGCCGCATGCTGACTGCCAGCTGCTCTCGACTTGCTGTTCATCAGCTGTGTCGGTCGTATAAATGATCTGTTTCGGATCCTTCTCGCTCTTTTTAACATAAGCGATAGCATCTTCTCCATCGGCTTGCTTGCCTTTGACGACATGATAGACATGTTCGCCATTGAAGCGTGTCACTTCATCAACAGTTTCTAAATCCGTGTTTTTAAGTGCAAAATCCTCTGAAGCTTCAAAGCCCTCTGTGCGTGCATTTTGTGCAGTGCTATAAACGTATATACCGCAGCCAAGGACGATGATCAAAACAGCTAGAGCGCTGAACAATGTTATCTTCGCCCACTTAGGTACGGTAAATCGTGAATATCGCCGTATCATGATCTTCCTCATCCAATGCTAATCCGAACATCAAGTCCTTTTCTTTTAATGTACGGTTCAGTGAATCGACCAGTTTGTATAGGTCGCTGCTGTATTGTACACGGACAGTGGACATTGTTTCCATTTTATTATTTTCCATCATCGTTACCTCCGAACAATTCATTTACATGATTTGTTACTCATAGAGATGGCTTTCTGCAGCAAACTAATGTATGTTGAGAAGCAATCCAATTCTTATTATACCAGTTGTCCTGGTGTAATTCTAAGACGAGTTAAAAGTTTTTTCAACAAAATTCTTCCTTCTCCCCAGCAGTTGTGCGTCCTTGTGGCGCACTTTTTTTATAGCCAATCCTCCGCGAGCTCTAAAAGTTCGGCTGTACTTTTATAATGTGTCGGTACATCCGGTATAGAAGCGGTGAAGTAGTTACCATATTTAGTTCTCATCATCCTGTCATCACAAACGAACACAATTCCTCTATCGCTTGAAGACCGGATCAACCTGCCGAAACCTTGCTTAAAGCGGATGACTGCATTGGGTAATGCAAGCTCCATGAAGGCATTCTTCCCTTCTGCTTTCAGTTTGGCAGCCTTTGCTTCATATATTGGGTGATCTGGGGGCTGAAATGGCAGTCTGACAATAACCAGACAACTTAAGTCTTCTCCAGGAATATCGACGCCTTCCCAGAATGAACTGGTTCCAAATAGAATGGCTTTTTTATTGCTTTGGAAATTCTTTTTCAGCCGATCGCGGCTGCCGCTTGTAATACCTTGCGCAATCAAGGTATAATCTTGATCCTCTGTCAGTTCCTTCACAAGTCCATGAGCTTTTTTCAGCATGTCATAAGAAGTGAACAGAACGAGCATCCGTCCATCCGTTATAGCGGCAAGACTAAGTATCGCTTCACAAACAGCATAGATGAAAGGATAGTTATCTTTTCCTCGTACATCTGGAAAATCATTTGGAACGAGCAGCTGCACTTGCTCCTGATACGAATAAGGAGAATCAAAGCGTCTTGTGACGGTACGTTCATCCAAACCAAGTTGTTCCTGAATGAAAGCGAACGATTGCTTCATTGTTAAAGTTGCACTCGTGAGCACAACACTTTTCTTCTCCGAAAAGAAATGTTCAAGCAGCAAATCAGCAATATCTAATGGTTCACTGTATAAATAAACCGCATTTCGGGCGCCATACATATCGACTTCTATCCATTTCACTTCCTCATCGTCATATATGAGGAACATCCGTTCAATAGCATCGATAATTGTCTGCAGCTGATCTACTGCGTTCCGTATAGAATCAGCGATCTTTTTATCCCCGTGCTTGTCTGCCGCTTTTGTCAGCTGCAGCAAATGGTGGATACAGTCCCGCACACCGAATAATAATCTGTTGCTCATTTCAGCAATAACTAAGACTTGTTTTGACTCCCGAACATCTTCAAGCCGCAGCTGTAATCTGCCGATGTCATTGGTACCAAGCTTCTTTTTATGCTGGGACAAGACAAAATCATGGATATAACGGAACATTTCATCTGCTTCTTCTTTTGTTTGGTCCCATAAACTTTGCCAAATCAGCATCTCAGCTTGTGAATTTGGAAGCTCATCTGTTGCTTTCTCGTACACTTTGTTCGCATGAGACAGCATATGGTGGATTGAGACATAATCTAGCGCCAATCCGAAATGCTTAGCTGCAGTAGCTTCAAAATGATGCGCTTCATCAATGATGACCCGCTGATAGGATGGAAGGAGCTGGTATTCTTCCTGCATATCACTGCAAAGCAGCGCATGATTCGTTACGATAATATCCGCCTGCCATGCTGCTTTTTTTGCCCGCTGATAAAACGAACGGGAAAACCATGGTGAAAATGGATCTTGCGTATCCTCTGCATCCGCGGACATATGCAAGAAAAATCGCTTTCCGCTGGAAGGCAGATTCACTTCATCGATATCCCCTGTCTCCGTCATTGTCAGCCACACAAGTAAAATAGCCTTCGTAAGTACGATATCATAATTGTCATTTGCTGTTTGCTGCAGCTCTGATTCAAATCTGCTGAGACTTAAATAATGCTGCTTTCCCTTCAACAGTGCTACATTGAAAGAAAACGGCAGGATACGCTGCAAAAGCGGAATTTCCTTGTCCATCAATTGTGCCTGAAGCTGTGTCAGATGCGTACTGATAACGATGCGTTTCTTTTCTTTTACTGCAGTGTAGACTGCCGGCAAAAGATATGCCAGTGATTTTCCAGTACCGGTTTCAGCTTCAAGAAGTGCATGTCTATTTGATTGGAAAACATCAAAGATCTGTTCACTCATCTCCAGCTGACTTTTTCTCGGCTCGTAGCCTTTCATTCCCTCTGACAGCCAGCCTTCTTTTTGATACAGCTGGTCCGCCATCTCACCGAAAGATTGGTTTATAACAGAAACGGTATCGTCTTCTTCATGCACATTTCTAAAAGCCAGCCCTCGATAAACCTCGAGCCCCTCATCCTGTATATCCTCGAATGCAAGTTCTTCCAAACGATACTCAAGCAAGCTGCGCAAATCACTTTTCAATGATCGTTCCAGCGTTAATAGATGAGAAATTGTCTCGTATGGCAGCTTTCCTAGCTCTTCTAAAAGAGACAACAGAAGTTCTGCTGTTACAAGCGTATCGGACAGTGCCCGGTGGGGCTGATCATGTTCAAATGAAAGATGCTCACTAAGAACACTCAATTTATAGCTCGGTGCCGTTGGCAGCAGAATACGAGCCAATTCGACCGTATCAAGCACTGGGCGCTGGATTGGAGAAAGTCCCGCCACTTCCAAAGCGCTGTTCAAGAATCGTAAATCAAAATTCGCATTATGAGCGACCACATAACTATCTTTGAAGAAAGCAGAAACCTCTTCTGCTACATCTTCGAATTGCGGAGCACCAGCCACATCTTCATCAGTAATACCTGTCAGCTGGGAAATGAAAGGTGGAATCGGCATACCGGGATCCAGCATCGTCTGAAATTGATCTGTGATCACACGTCCTTGGATGACGACAATCCCGACCTCTATGATTTTATCGCCATTCGACGGCGCGTGCCCTGTTGTTTCAAGATCCACCACTACAAATTTTTCCATACTCCACCCTCCATACTGCTTAGAAAAGAAAGACTCTTATCACAGATAAGAGTCTTATCGTACGATTCTTTTATGCCGTTACATCATCACAGTAAGCGGCGGTTCTTCCTCGATGATTTCCTGAATTGTATTATCTTCGTTCATCAGGGCAATCTTCGGCTTAAAGTCAGCCAATTCTTCTTCAGATAGCATGGCATAGGAAACGATGATTACTACATCATCCTTTTGTACAAGACGTGCAGCAGCACCGTTCAGGCAGATGACTCCGCTATGCCGCTCACCGGGGATTACATATGTTTCGAGACGAGCTCCATTATTATTGTTCACAATCTGAACTTTTTCATGAGGAAGTATGCCCACTTGTTCCAGAATGTGCGTATCGATGGTAATACTGCCAACATAGTTTAAGTTCGCTTCGGTAACACGAGCGCGATGTATCTTCGCTTTCATCATTGTGCGAAACATCTTATTTCCCCCTATATTAAAAACGGTCCATAATAGAGCCGTCGGCTTCCAATACTAAATTATCAATCAATCTTGCCTTGTCGAAGTAAACAGCAGCGGCAATGATAACACGCTCCTCTATTTTCTTGACTGGCTTCAATGCTGGATAAGATAAAATTTCAACGTAGTCTATTCTACCACTTGTTTGGCTGTTTATAAATTCTTTTACAGCAGATGCTATTTTTTCAGGATCCTTTTCTCCATTTTGGATGCTCTGTTTGCCTTGCTGTAGCGCTTGGTGAATCGCTGGTGCAACTTGTCTCTCCTGATTAGATAAATAGACATTGCGGCTGCTTTTCGCTAATCCATCTTCCTCGCGGACTGTCGGTACCGGAACCACTTCAAGCGGGAAATTAAGATCGTCTACCAAGGCTTGTACAACTGCTACTTGCTGTGCGTCCTTCAGCCCAAAATACGCACGATCCGGCTGAATCAAATGGAAAAGCTTTGATAGAACAGTAACAACACCATCGAAATGACCTGGTCTTGATTTGCCGCAAAGCACATCTACCCGGTCAGCAACATGCAGTTTAATTGTACTATTACCAGGATACATTGCTGCTGCCTCTGGCATAAAGACGATATCTACGCCTTCTTGTTCCGCAATACACTGATCGCGGACTGCATCTCTGGGATATGTCTCAAAATCCTCCCCCGCGCCGAATTGAAGCGGATTGACGAAGATGCTAAGCACTGTAATATCATTCTCTGCTTTAGAACGCTTCATCAGGGATTGATGTCCTTCATGTAAAAAGCCCATTGTTGCGACATAGCCAACTGACTTCTGCTCTTTTGCAAGCTGTACTCTCTCTTGCTGCAATGCTTCTAATGTCGAAATGATCTTCATGTTCATTCTCCTAGTTTAGGTAATACTGCCTCATCCATTGTGAAGCTTTGATCGTCGTTCGGAAAGATATTGTTCTTTACATTTTCCCGATAAGTAGAAAAGACATTTGTAATCGTTTCGTTGAGGTCTGCATAGCTGACTGCGAATTTCGGCAAACGATCGACACCATACCGGCTTATATCATGGAAAACGAGAACTTGGCCGTCAACATCGGCACCCGCGCCGATTCCAATAACCGGGATAGAAATAGCTTTAGCGATAAGTGCTGCTAACTGCTTTGGCACACATTCCAGTACAACAGCAATTGCTCCGGCCGCTTCAACTTTTCGTGCATCCTCCAGCAGCTGTTTTGCTGTCTGTTCGCTTTTTCCTTGGACTTTATAACCGCCAAGCATGTGGACTGACTGCGGTGTCAGACCAAGGTGACCGACAACTGGGATACCCCCTGTTGCTAAAGCCTTGATACTGTCCAGGATGACCTGATCTGTTCCTTCCAGCTTTAATGCCTGCGCTCCTGTTTCCTGGAAGATGCGTTTCGCTTGCGGTATAGTTGCTTCTACCGATACGTGGTAAGTCATAAACGGCATATCTACTACAACAAACGTCTCGTTTCCGCCGCGAGTAACGGCTTTTCCATGATGGATCATATCCTCCACTGTTACAGGTATAGTGCTATCATATCCAAGTACGACCATACCAAGCGAATCGCCGACAAGCAGCATATCGATACCAGCTTGCTGGGCTAATTTTGCAGTCGGATAATCATAGGCAGTGACCATGGTGATTTTCTCATTGTTTTCTTTCATCTTTTGAAAATCGAGTCTTGTCTTCATTTTATTACTCCTCTTTCCATTTCAATTCAGCAGAATATAAGCGCTGTGTACTGCCATCATCATTTTCAAGAATTAGCTCGCCGTCTTCCCCAATACCTCTGAAAACTGCTTCAAAAACAGCTGAGGGTGTAGCTGCTTTTACTCGGTGCCCCAGACGCAAAGCATACTGCATCCATTCGTCCCGGATATCTAGAAAACCTTTATTTATGTATAGCGAATAAACATCCTCGAACTCTTTCCAAATCAAATGAATAAGCTCCTGCCGCTTCCATTCCTTATCTGTCTCGATACGCAAAGACGTTGCTTTCTTGCGAATATCCGGATCAATCTCAGACACTGTCTGATTGATATTGATTCCTATACCCAGTACGATATGCTGAATATAATCCTGCTCCGCTTGCATTTCTGTAAGGATTCCGGCAAGCTTCTTGCCACCTAGATAGATATCGTTCGGCCATTTAATAGCAGCATCAATGTCGTTTTGACGGAAGACGCGTGTAATTGCAACTGCTGCAGCTAACGTCAGCTGCGCTGCTTCCCTCGGACCGAATTCAGGTCGGATGATTAAACTCATCCATATACCGGTTCCAGCTGGAGAATGCCAGCTGCGCCCTTTTGTTCCCTTACCGCTCGTCTGCTGATCAGCTATGACAACAGTTCCATGTACTGCACCTTGATCTGCCAAAGATTTGGCTAAAATTTGGGTAGAATCAAGCTCTTCTTCAAAGATGATCTTACGTCCGATCCATTCGGTATCCAGCTGCCAGTTCAGCGTATTTTTGCTGAGTTTGTCCGGCGATCGTCTTACTTGGTATCCTTTTCGTGGAACAGCATCTATCTCATACCCGTCTGCTTCCAACGCTTTCATATGCTTCCAGACTGCTGCCCTTGAGATACCAAGCTGTTCGGACAGATTCTGACCGGAAATATACGACGTCTTATGATCCTGAAGGATTCTGATGAGACGATTACGTGTTGTATCCATGAATAACCCACTCCTTCAGCTGTGCTTTATCATTTGGAATCTTTTTTTCAACGACAGCCTTTTCAACAGCAAGCAGCAAATCACGAATCCAGCTTCCTTTTTTTCTGTCAGGAAACCAGCTGGTCAAATCTCCTCCGGAAATAGCCAGTTCCGAACTGTTCCGTATTGGGAGCGTATGTCTAATGGATAATACGTTATCTTGGACATCTTTTTCTTTATAGATCTTCTCAAGCCGGCAAAAACCCTCATCCAGATGTACTGGCAGCTGATAAACTGCCCAAGCATCCAGCTTACTTTGAAGTATGCGCACTAAGTGCTGAGCGTCTTGTTTGACAGCATTGGACAGCTTCCATTTCTTTACCCAATCAAGAACTGGTATTGCGCTAAGTAACGAACAAAGGGCAACCCATTCTGCCAAATTGTCTAGAGGCTCGATTTTTTTAGCTAGCTCACGCATCAGCTCAGGATGATCTTTAAAAATCGGCATTGCTTCCCATAATCCCGTATCATGTAAGAGCTGAACAGCTGTTTTCACATCTTTACCAGAGATTAATTTCTCCATTTCAATGCTTACGCGCTCAATTGCAATACGCGCCAACCACAGACGCTGATTCTCCATCACTTTTCGTGCATCATGATCCAAATTGTACCCTAGCTGTGATACAAACCGGACACCGCGCATCATACGCAGCGGATCTTCTTGAAAACGGTCAAAGGCCTTGCCTACAGTTACAAGCTCTTTCTTTTCAATGGCACTCCTGCCATCAAAAGGATCTACTAACTCCCCAGTTCTGGCCATCGCAATCGCATTAACTGTGTAATCACGACGAGCCAGATCAGCTGCAACATCCGTAACAAAGTTTACGCTATCAGGATGCCGGTAATCAGAATACGCTCCTTCTGTCCGGAAAGTCGTTATTTCGAAGCTTTCCTTTTCGAAACGTACGAGTACGGTTCCGTGCTCAATTCCAATCGGTATGACCTTATCGAAGACCTTCATTACCTGATCCGGTGTTGCTGACGTTGCAATATCCAAATCACCAACAGCTTTGCCGATAAGGTAATCCCTCACCGCTCCTCCGACAAGATATGCTTCATAACCATACTGCTCGAGCTCCTGTATGACTCGGAATGCTTTTTCAAATATCTTCATTGCAAAACCTCTTCATAAATTGCTTCATATTGAGCGACAATTTGATCAGAATGGAAGTTTTCTGCTGCATAACGGATGGATGCTTCGGAAAATCGCTGCCACAGCTTTTCATCTGTTAGCAAATCCAATGCATATGCTCCCATCTGCTCCACATCTCCTAGCTGCGATATAAAACCATTCTTTCCGTGCTGTATTACTTCTGGGATGCCACCGACATCCGTTCCGATACACGGCACCCCGCAGGCCATAGCTTCTAAGAGAACCAAACCAAAGCTCTCTTTTTCAGAAGGAAGCAGCATGATGTCCGCCATATTTAACAGCGCAGCAACATTATTCTGCTTACCTAGGAATAAGACTTTATCTTCAAGGCCGCGCTGCTGCACATCTCGCAGGATATCCGAATACTCAGGACCGTCCCCAATCAGCATCAGCTTGGCAGGTAATTTCTCCTGTACATACGAAAAAACCTGTACAACATCCTGTACACGTTTCACTTTACGGAAATTGCTTATATGTACGAGTACTTTTTCATCTTCTTTGATACCGAACTGCTCTCTTATGTCACGCACATCAGTTGGTTGGTATACTTCTTCATCTACAAAATTGTATACAACATCGATAGGACTTGCGACATCAAGCATTTCCCTTGTCTGGTCTACAAGACTTTGTGAAACGGCAGTGACGACATCACTTTCCTCAATCGCATGAATGATCATTTTGCGCAGCCCATTATCAATTCCAAGCACCGTAATGTCGGTACCGTGCAGTGTAGTAACGATTTTTACATCACGCTTGGCAATTGCCTTAGCCAGGATTGCACATATAGCATGTGGTACAGCATAATGTACGTGCAAAATATCCAGCTGCTCCTCGTCGATGACTTCAGCCATTTTATTAGCTAGCACTAAGTCGTATGGCGGGTATTGAAATACTGGATAATGACTCATCTCGACCTCGTGGAAAAATACATTCGGAAGCAGCATATCCAGCCTGAAAGGGACACTGGATGTAATGAAGTGAATGTCGTGTCCCTTTTTAGCCAGTTTTTTTCCGAGTTCTGTCGCAATGACGCCGGAGCCGCCAAGCGTCGGATAACAAGTAATTCCGATTTTTAGCTTTTTCATAGCTCCGGCTCACGATCACGAATGATCTTGCGCCAATCGAAATCTCCTCTATCTAATCCACGTATAAAAATCTCTGCTGCTGCCAAATTGGTAGCTAGCGGTATACGATGCACATCACAAAGGCGCATTAGCGCACTCACATCAGGTTCATGAGGCTGGGCAGTGAGCGGATCCCGGAAGAATATAATCAAGTCCATTTGATTTGTTGCTATTTTGGCGCCGATTTGCTGATCTCCACCTAACGGACCTGACAGGAACAATTCCACCGGCAAATTTGTAGCTTCCATGATACGTGTACCGGTTGTTCCTGTCGCATACAAAGTATGTTTTTTCAGCATCTCTTTATATGCGACCGTAAAGCGGACCATCTCAGGTTTTTTCTTATCGTGGGCAATTAAAGCAATATGCATGTCTAACGCCTCATTCCAATATATTTTCTAATCCGTATGCAAGTACATCCATCTTCATGACACGGTCTACAGCCAGCTCTACACCTGACATAAAGGATGCGCGGTTAAAACTATCGTGCTTAACTGTGAATTGCTCTCCTGGTGCACCGAAAATAACCTCCTGGTGGGCAACAAGACCTGGAAGTCGTACACTATGGATTCGCATGCCGTCTACATCAGCACCGCGAGCTCCTGCTATCGTCTCTTTTTCATCCGGATGTCCTTGTTTAGCAGGTTCGCGCACTTCCTGAATCAGCTGTGCTGTTTTTACAGCCGTACCGCTTGGTGCGTCTAGTTTCTGATCATGATGCTTTTCGATGATTTCTACTGTTGGGAAATATTTTGCTGCTTGTTTGGCAAATTGCATCATAAGCACAGCGCCAATTGCAAAGTTCGGTGCAATAATAGCTCCTATGCCCTTTTCTTCACTTAGCTTTTCTAATTCGTTTACTTGTTCTTCTGTAAAACCAGATGTACCAACTACTGGACGCACACCGTGTTCGATAGCAAGTCTCATATGCTTGTAGCCTGTTTCTGGAATGGTCAAGTCGATAAGCACATCGGCTTCCACTTTATCCAAGCACTTTTCAGCGTCTTCGTAGATGACAGCATCACTTGCAGTCAAACCATCGATATCGCTGACACGCTTTCCTCCATTTTTCCGGTCAATTGCTGCAACTAGCTCAAAATGAGCTGTCCGTTCGATAAGCTGCAATGCTTCCGATCCCATACGTCCTCTTGGTCCTGCTACAATAATTCTGATCGTATCTTTAGCCATTATGTAGATCCTCCTGTGTCTTCTTCGTCCATCTGTCTTTATCCCTTGTTTCGAATTTTGTCATCGATTTCTCGAATGCTTCCGACAAATCAATATTCAGGGAATTAGCAAAGCATGTCATCACGAAAATAATATCTCCGAGTTCATCTTCTATTGTATTTGCATCTTCACTAGCTTTTTTCGGCTTTTCGCCATATGTATGGTTCACTTCCCTTGCAAGCTCCCCGACTTCTTCCGTCATTCTAGCAAGCATACTGAGCGGTGAAAAATAACCTTCTTTGAATTGGGAAATATAAGCGTCAACACGTTCTTGTATTTCCTTTGTTGTATATGTAGAATTCATGCGCGATCTTCCTTTCGCTATATCATTACCATGTTAGCTTAAAAATACGGCATTTGACAAATGTTTTTACCTATTGGGCAAATTTGTAGCTAAAGGCATAGTTGTCTATAATATAGAAGGAATTGTCATCTTAGGAGGTAGATTATGTTCAGACTGCGTATAAAGAACATTTTGTTCATTCTGTTAGGCGCGGCCATTTTTTCGTTCGGTATTGTTCATTTCAATATAGCCAATAAACTTGGTGAAGGCGGATTCACCGGGATAACGCTTATTTTACTTTTTGAATTTGATTGGGATCCAGCTATTATGAATCTGGTGTTGAACATTCCGCTGTTTCTAATCGGATGGAAATTCCTTGGCCGTACAACCTTCGTATATACAATAATCGGGACAGTAGCTGTGTCTCTATTCCTGCGTTTGTTCCAGACATATTCCTTTGATATTAATTTAGGAGATGACTTGCTGATTGCCTCACTTTTAGCCGGCGTGTTCATTGGTGTCGGACTCGGTATCATCTTCCGCTTCGGAGGTACTACCGGAGGAGTCGACATCATTGCCCGTCTGGCTAATAAATATGCTGGTTGGACAATGGGACGGACAATGTTTCTCTTTGATGCTGTTGTTATTATTACATCCGTCCTTACCTATCTTGATCTGATCCGAGGGATGTATACACTCGTTGCAGTCTTCGTAGGAGCGAGAGTTATCGACTTTATTCAAGAAGGCGCCTACTCGGCAAGAGGTGCGACCATCATTTCCAGTCAAAGTGCAGATATCGCCAATCAGATATTAAAACAAATGGACCGAGGTGTTACTGTTCTTGATGGCAGAGGCAGCTTTACCGGTGAAAAGCGCGATGTACTGTATTGTGTTGTCGCACGGAATGAAATTGTCAGACTGAAAGCAATCATCACTGCAGTAGATCCACATGCCTTCGTCGCTCTTAGCGAGGTGCATGATGTAATGGGTGAAGGTTTTACACTCGACGAAAACAAAAAGCCTTATCATACAGACTAGCGTATTGCATGCATTTTTACGATTGAATTGGTAAAGTGGAAAAGAATAAACGAAAGAGGTGAGATGATGGAGCTTACTGGCAAGAAAATACTTTCATTTGTAAGTGAAGATTTTGAGGATCTGGAGCTATGGTATCCCATCTTAAGACTTCGTGAGGCTGGAGCGGAAGTTCATTTGGCAGGTGAAGCTGCCAATACAATCTACAAAGGCAAATATGGTGTACCTGCTACATCAGATGTAACATTTGATGAAGTCATTCCGAGTGATTATGATGCATTGCTTGTCCCAGGCGGCTGGTCGCCGGATAAATTGCGCCGCTATCATAGCGTATTGGAAATCACTCGGCATTTCCACACTCACAAGAAACCAATCGGTCAAATCTGCCACGCTGGCTGGGTGTTGATCTCTGCAGGTATTCTGGAAGGAGTCAATGTCACGAGCACACCAGGAATTAAAGATGACATGACAAATGCCGGAGCCATCTGGCATGATGAAGCAGTTATTGTGGACGGCCACATTGTAAGCAGCAGACGACCGCCCGATCTGCCAGACTATCTACGAGAACTCATCAAGGTCATTCAGACACAATAAAAAGGCATCCCTCGGGATGCCTTTTTTTAATCTTCGTTATTACCGACAAAGAACATAAGGATGAAGCGTACAAGCTCAGCTACAGCTACTAGAGCCGCTGCAACGTAAGTCATTGCTGCTGCATTCAATACTTTTTTAGTGGAACGTTCTTCATCGTTCCGGATGATTCCTGTTGAAACCAATTGTGTCATTGCGCGGTTAGATGCATTGAACTCGACCGGCAGAGTAACAACCTGGAACAATACTGCGATAGCAAAGAACGCGATCCCAAGTCCGACGAATTGCAGGGATCCAAAGATAGCACCTGCTATGATAAGGAAGAAGGACAGATTGTTACCCCATGCAGCTGCTGGAGCAAGTGCAGTACGGAATTTAAGGAATCCGTAGCTTTCTGCATCCTGAATTGCGTGTCCTACTTCGTGGGCAGAAACAGCTGCTGCTGCCATAGAATGACCATGGTAGTTGTCTGTAGATAGACGAACCACTTTGTTACGCGGGTCGTAATGGTCTGACAACATTCCGCGTGTTTCTTCAATTTGCACATCATATATACCATTGTCATCTAAAATCTTTCTTGCGACCTGTGCACCAGTCATTAGAGATGACGTTTCAACTTTCGAATACTTCTTATACGTGCTTTTCACCTTCGATTGAGCCCATAAAGGGATAATCAGAAGAAGTGCTATATAGATTATATAAGCACCTAATGACATATACATTCCTCCGTAAAAGTATTTGGAACTTATTAAGGTCAATTTTAGTCAAAAATTCGAAAAAAATCAACTATTAGGATCGTTGTTCACACTTTTGTCATTTTCAGCTCGATACTTCTTATAGCCAACATACACAAGTGTCCCTACAATGCTTGCACTAATACCAAGTATTCCCCAGAATCGTCCTGTTCCATAACTGTTTTTATCGGGCACGGAAACACTATACAAATGCGTAGGCAGCGATTCAAACCGTTGATCAAACGTTTGACCTATTTTGTCGGAAGATGACGACAATGCCTCTGTATGCGGCTGCAGCAGCAATTCAGCTAGGTTAGCAAGTACAAAAAAAGAGGCTGTCAGAACAATGACGAGAAGCAGCTTTTTCATAAGCATCCCCTCTTTTTTAGATGTTCCTACAGCCTATGCGATAAAACAGTCGCGTATGTCGGTATCCGCCTTATTCGTTTTTGTTTCTTAATGAGTTCCGCTGTGTGACTAGATAACCGACTATAATGGAAACAATGCTCAGCCAGAAAGTGAAGTATCCTATCACTTGCATATGATCCATCAGATTACCGTAAATCGGCATCATACCAAAAACATAATCGATAATATCATTGTGCAAGACTACGATGGCAGCCACAGCAAGATGCCGCAGTTTCACTCGATAAAGCGGTGCATACAAAATGCCTTGTACAGCCATTGCTAAATGGGAGGCAATCAGCATATACCCTTGCCAGGAAAGTGAGCCATTTACGGCTAAAGTGAGAAGGTTCATCACAACAGCCCATATGCCATATTTAAATAATGAAACAATAGCTAGTGCTTCGATATAACCATTCTGTTTTCCAATCAAAAATAAACCTAGAAAAATTGTGAAAAAGAGACTTGCTGTTGGGCTGTCCGGAACAAAAGGCAGGAAAATAGCCGGCGTTATTTCGAGCTGCCAGCCATACCATATATACCCGTATATCGTTCCAAAAAGATTGATGATAAACAATAACAAGATGCTGTAACGATGGAATAAAAGATGATACATGATGTGCTTATCCTTTCAGTTCTATTATGTATTCTGATCTGCTTATTTAAAGCAGTCACTTTATTTTAGCAGAAACCTTCTTTTCTATTGATACTTTTAACAAGAAAGATAAAAAAATAGATGCGCTGTCATAGCGCATCTTGTTATATGTTTTCAATCTTATCTTCAGCCTCTTCTTTCAATTGACGCATAGCCCTGCTAAGCAGCTGAAATTTGCTTTCATCTCTCTTATCAAGAGCCAAATCAATTGCTTCTTGCAGCTTCTTCTTCTTGTATTGATAATGCGATGCATCTAGAAGCTTCGTTGCCAGCTGCCGGTCCTCTTTTGTTACGTAATGATCTTCCGGCAAGAAAGGATTGTCTTCCAGCACCGCTACATACTCCATACTTTGATGAGAGTTCTTGAAATTGAGTTGAATATAGACCGGGTCTTTCTTGTTCATGCGAATATCATGGAATGATTTCTCTGCATCTGTTGTAACGATGTTGTCCTTGTAAAACCGGAACGGTACTTCTTCGGAACAATGGGCGGATATGATGATTCCTCTGGGACTGAACCTTGCTTCACGGATGAAATGCACATTATCAAGAAATGAATCATGATTGATCAAGTAGTTCAAGATCCAGACACTTTCCCTGCGCTTCAATTGGTAATTATCTAAGAACCAGCGAATGAACGTCTTCTTATCCTGCATGGTAACGGAAATATTCATATGTGCCCCCTCCCAGAAAGCGAAATGATTTCAATTCAATGCATTTATTGAGACAAGAGCCGGTTGATATTCTCTTCTACTTCGATATCTGATGGCTCCAGACGAAGATACTCTTTTAGTATTTCGACAGCCTCTTGCATCCTCCCTTCCTCCAATAGGAAATATCCGTATTCTTTTAGAAAATCGCTATCATCTTTGAAGTTAGTATATGCTTCCCTGTATGCTTTTAATGCCTCATCAAAAGTTTCAGTTTCATTATAGGCACGTGCAAGCTCCCAACGGTATGCTGCATCTTCTTCATCAGTTTCCAAGATATGTGTCAATAACTCGATGATCGCCTCGTGGTCTTCATCCAGCTTGAAATTCTCAATCAAATAGAGTATTGCTTCTTTATATCCTGGGTCGAGCGCAATAGCATGACGAATCAGGAAGTAGCTTCGATCATTTTTGCCAAGCTGTCTCGCAAGACGGCCTGCAGTGAAATAGAGCTTTTGATTATACTCATCCAATGCCAATCCTTTTTCAGCCGTTTCGAATGCCTTCTCCATCAAGCCCTCTTCTTCATAGGCCTTGGCAAGATATTCATAAACAGAAAGATAATCCGCTTCCTCTTTGAGGAGTTTTTCCCAAGTGCTGATAGCAATATCGTATCTGGATAGCTTGAAGGCAGTGAAACCAAAGCTAAACAGCTGTTCTACGTCATCCACGTCTGTTTCCTGATAGTAAGTCAATGCTTTTTCGAATTCACCTGTAGCTGCATAAGCTTCCGCAAGGCGAAGTGCGATGTCGATATCACCCATAACAGTCTGCTTTTCGTAAACTTTTTCATAATAAGTGATTGCCTTTAAATAAGATGCGGTCGATAAAGCGAGCTCTCCTAATGCCAAGTCAATAACAGGCTCGGAAGGATCGAATCGTTTTGCTGCCAATAGTTTTTGCTCAGCCACTTCGAATAAACCTTGCGCTTCATACAAATCAGCAAGCTGCATCTGAGCTGGGACAAAATAGTCCTCATCCTCCACAATCTGATCAAGCTTATCGATTGCTTCCTGATCTTCATTCAAATCAATGAAAAGTTCAGCTAGCATCATTTTAAGTTCCATCTCATCCGGGAACATTTGCTCCAGCTGAAGCAGGACTGCTTTTGCTTCTTCATGCATACCCCATTGCATATATAATTCAGCTATCGTGAACTTTTCTTCTTCATTGGCACCCGGCAAGTAAGCCTCCAATGTATCCACTGCTTCTTGCGGTTGATCATTTTCCATATGTGTTATTGCTTTTCTTATTTCTTCCATTTTTTCACACTTCCTTCTATTTACACGCCTCTCGGCTTTTCCATCTGTCTTCAGTGTAACCTAAAGCAATAGCTTTAGAACAGCAAAAAAGTCTGATTCCCGGTTGGGAATCAGACATATTCAATTTTGCAGCGCACGAAGATCTTCAAAAAATGTTGGGTAAGAGATATTGATGCTGTCTGCATCTCCAAGGATTGTATCCCCGTTTGCAACCAAACTGGCAATAGCAATCATCATTCCGATTCGGTGATCACCGAAGGAATCAGCATTTGCACCTTTGAGAGGTTGATTGCCTGGAATTCTCATTCCATCTGGTGTTAATTCGACCTCTGTACCAAAGCTCCGCAGTGTAGCTGCAATCGCTTCGATACGATCCGTTTCCTTGTACCGAAGTTCTTCCGCATCTTTGATGATTGTCTCCCCATCAGCTTGCGTTGCCAGCAATGCAAGGATTGGCAGCTCATCTATAAGCCGTGGTATGATGTCCCCGCCAATCTCTGTACCTTTCAAAGGACGATATCGTATCGTGATATCTCCGATTCGCTCTCCAGCTTGAATGTCATGCTCTTTGATTTGCATATCAGCACCCATTTGCTTCAGCACATCCAAAATACCGGTACGTGTGTCATTCAAGCCGGTATTAGTTAGTACGATTTCACTGCCGGGCACAAGACATGCAGCAACCAAAAAGAAGGCAGCCGAGGAAATATCCCCGGGAACATAAACATCTGTGCCGATGAGCTGCTGACCGCCTTGAACCGTGACTGTCGTTCCTGCTACATCAACGTTCGCTCCGAAGCTTTTGAGCATTTGTTCGGTATGATCCCTAGTCTTCACATCTTCTGAAATCCGCGTTTCACCTTCAGCTAACAAACCCGCAAGCAGCAAAGCAGATTTCACTTGTGCACTTTTGACTGGTGTATGGTAAGTAAGAGCTGAAAGCTTTTGTCCATCAATGGCCAGCGGCAAGTATTTTCCTTGTTCACGTCCATTAATTTTTGCACCCATTTGACGCAAAGGAATAACAACACGATCCATCGGACGTTTAGTAAGGGATGCATCTCCATATGCTGTTATATGAAATGGTAAAGCTGCAAAAACACCGAGCAGAAGCCGAGCTGTTGTTCCGGAATTTCCAAAGTAAATCGGAACTGTCGGTTCTTTGAAACTGTCTTTACCAGCGCTATCAATAATAACTGTGTCTCCGTCCTGCTCAATCGAGGCGCCAAGCGCTCGGAAAGCATCTATCGTCCGAAGACAATCCTCTCCAGTCAGGAAATGACGGACAGTAGTTTTCCCCTTGGCCAAAGCACCAAAAATGATGCTTCGGTGGGAAACCGATTTATCGCCTGGAACTGTAATTGAACCGGAAAGTCCCTTTGCTGTCGGCTTGAGTCGTACATCTGTCACTGCTTTCACCTTCAATCTTCTATCTTTACTTCATAACCGAAAACTTCCAGTACACCTTTAGCCTTCAGCTGAATTTTCTGATCTGAAAAGCTGAGACGAAGAACACCTGTCAGTCCCTCACGAAGCTCGAGTATTTGAATATTTACGATACTCAAGCCTGCATCGGCGACATTGGTAAGTACTTTTTGCAAAGCTCCCGGCCTATCAGTTATATCAACATACAAATCGTAGTACCCTGGGATTGCACCTTTTTTCCGAGGTTCCAATCCATCCCGGTATTGCTTAGCTTCTTCCAAGTAAGTATGAATCTGCTGCCCCTGATCTTCCGCCAAAAGCTTTCGGAAAGCCTGCATTTCCTCTATCCAGTCGTCAAGCAGCATTCCCATCTTCTCTTTGTTCTGAAAGAAAATGTCTTGCCACATACCCGGATTACTCGAAGCAATTCGAGTGATATCACGAAATCCGCCTGCAGCGAGCTTCGGCAGAAAGCTATGTTTGGCTTCCCATTTTTTTGCCTGCTGCACTAAAGCGGATGCAATCAGATGCGGAAAATGAGATACAACTCCGGTCATCTCATCATGCTCTTCTGCAGATAATGTAATAAAGGTGCTTTTCGTACCATCAAGCAGGTTTTCCACCCGCTTAATATCACTTTCTTTAGCCCGCTGTACAGGTGTCAGAACATAAATGGCATTCTCAAACAAATGAGCTTTTGAAGCCTCGATACCATGTTTATGGGATCCAGCCATTGGATGGCCGCCTACGAAGAATACCTTGTCGGACTGAAGTGATGCAGCCTGCTCAAAAATCGGACCTTTAACCGAAGAAACATCCGTTACAAGCACGTCTTTTTCCAGCTTCATGTTATCAAGTTCTTGTAGCAATTCAACAGACTTAGAAACTGGTGCAGCCAGTATAATTATATCTGCTCTATGTGCAGCTTCCTGGAAAGAAGACGATGCTTCATCAATGATCTTATGCTTTAGTGCATATTCAAGGGTAGTTTCCCTTTGGTCTACTCCTATAAGATGAACTTCCTTGTGTGTTTGTATATTACGAGCTAGCGAGCCGCCGATCAAACCTAATCCAGCGATAACGACCGTCTCCATCTTAGCTCTCTTTCACGCTAGTTAGGAATTGATCAAGCAATACAGTGAATTCAGTCATGTCTTTTTCATTACCGATTGTAATTCGGACGCTGTTCGGAATACCAAGAGCATCTCCGGAACGGATGATGAAGCCTTTGGAAAGCATATGCTGGAAAACAGCATCTCCGCTTACAGGCAAATCATATATCAACACGAAGTTTGTGTGAGACTCATAATATTTAATTTGGTGAGCATCACAGAATGCAAGGAAATTATGCTTCACTTGGTTATTCTTTGCGATGGAATCCTTGATGAACTCCTGGTCATCAAGTGCTACAATCGCTGCTTTTTGTGCAATCGTCGTATTATTGAACGGACTTCTTACAACGTTAATCTTATGGATAACTTCCGGATGACCGATTCCGTATCCAACACGCAATGCAGCAAGTCCATATGCTTTGGAGAACGTACGAAGCGTCATTAAATTCGGATAATCACCCAAAGCAGCTAGTGTGTCAAAGTAGTCATCTGTTTCCAGAAACTCGACATAAGCCTCATCCGCTACTACAAGAACTTCTTTCGGAACTTGGCGAAGGAAGTTTTCAAAGTCAGTTTTGGCAATATGGTTTCCTGTTGGATTGTTCGGTGTACATAGCCAAACAATACCTGTTTTCTCATCAATTGCTTCTAGCATAGCTGGAAGGTCATGGAATCCGTTCTTCGTTTCAATCGCTCGGACCTCTGCTCCTTCGATCAAAGCATGATGAGGGTATTGAGAGAAAGAAGGATGCGCCATTACCGTGTTAAGCCCGGGCGCAAGGAAAGTACGGCAAAGCATCATAATGATTTCATCTGAGCCTGCTCCAAGAACAAGTTGATCTAAGCCTACACCAAAATGTTTTGCCAATTTTTCCTTTAATGCTGTACCATATCCATCCGGATAGATCTCCTGTTCGTCAGCGAATGTCGGCAAAGCCTCTTTTACCTTAGCTGAAAAGCCGTATGGATTTTCATTTGATGCAAGTTTTACGATTCGGTCCAATCCAAATTCCTTTCGAACCTCTTCCATCGGTTTTCCTGGTTTGTAAGCTGTCAATTCATTCAAAATCTGTTTTGCTCTCATTGATGCTCCTCCTTTAAGTCGGGACGTAACTTAATTGCTTCCTCGTGATAAACGTGATGAATGTCTTGCTGTGCCAAGTCAGTGCGTGCTGTCAGCATTACGCGGATGCATTTCGGTAAGCCGCTCTCGATTGAAAGCTCCTGCATACACATAACAGGTACGTATGTCCAATCATCACGAAAAACTCGCAATGCTTTTGCGGGGAATATTTTTGTCAAATCGGGGGTTGCCGAAATGAGTACTTGGACAACATCCTCAGAATCTATGGCATTCTTTGTGACCATTTCATCCAGCATAGCTGCAGTTGCTTCAATAATTTGCTTTTCTTCGTTATCTGCTACTGTTGTGGCACCTCTAAAACCTCGTATCATGTTCTGCTCAACCTCTCAAGGAATGATATAACAGCGTCATGAAGCGTGTCATGATCGACTTTTTCCGTCACCGGGTCTCCGATTTCCCGAAGAAGCACCATATGAACTTCCTTGTTCTCTGACTTCTTATCCATTTGCATCCTCTTAACGAGTCTTTCGGCAGAGAGATCTGGTAAATGCATAGGATAATTGTTTCGTTCCATCCAACTGCGAAATTCGCCTAAACGCAGATCAGCTCCAAATCTATTCTCACTCAATTCTAAAGCAAACAGCATACCGATCGCGACAGCTTCGCCGTGAGTAAATGTGCCATAGCCTGCTTCAGCTTCAATAGCGTGACCGAGTGTATGACCTAGATTCAGAAACTTGCGAAGGTCATTTTCTTTTTCATCCGCCTCAACGATTTTCGTTTTCACCTGGATTCCTAAAGATAAGTCCTGAATCAGCTGTTCCTGATTTTCTTTGTCGAGTTTTTCTCGTTCAAGCAGCTGGCTAAGGAAATCAGCGTTTCCGATATAAGCTTCTTTTATCAGCTCAGCATAACCACTTCGTACTTCCTTTTCCGGAAGTGTGGTAATAGTGTCAACATCATAGATGACAGCAACAGGAGGATAGAAGCTTCCAATCAAATTTTTACCAGTTTCATGATTGATTGCAACCTTACCGCCAACACTCGAATCATGCGCAAGGATTGTTGTCGGAAGTTGAACGAAATCAATTCCTCGCATATATGTACTTGCTACAAATCCTGCCAAGTCACCGATAACACCGCCGCCTAAAGCAAGCACAAGTGCCTTCCGGTCAAGCTCTGCCTCAAACATACTATCAAGAATGTTGAAATAAACGTCCTTGCTCTTTGCTGCTTCTCCTGGCTTGATGATTTTCTTTGTTATCTTTGCATCTGGCAGAAGCGAAGATACATAATCATCCAGATAATGAGGAGCAATGCTCGTATCGGTTACTACAAATACATTTTGATAGGACTTAGGCAGAAAATCAGACAATTTATGTCTGATACCTGCACCTACAGAAACTTTGTAACTAGACTGACTCGCTTTTACTGTAATCTGTTCCATTAGAACACCCGGATTTCTTCCCGGTAATTTTTGATCGCTTCCTGAAGCTTCGGAAACTGATCATGAGGAAATTGTTCAAGAATCGCTTTCGCAATTTCAAAGGCCACTACATGCTCCATCACAAGCGCTGCTGCCGGAACGGCACAGCTATCTGAACGTTCGATGCTCGCATTGAATGGTTCTTTCGTCTCGATATCCACACTTTGAAGCGGTTTATAAAGAGTAGGGATTGGTTTCATGACACCCTTTACAACAAGTGGCATACCTGTTGTCATACCGCCTTCCAATCCACCTAGACGGTTCGTTTTGCGGTAATAGCCATTTTCTTTGTCCCATGCAATTTCATCATGTACTTGGCTTCCTGGCAGTCTGGCTGCTTCAAAGCCGATTCCGAATTCAACACCTTTGAATGCATTGATGCTCGCTACAGCTCCTGCAATACGTCCATCAAGTTTTCGGTCATAATGAACATAAGAGCCGATGCCTGCTGGCAGACCTTCTACGAAAACTTCCACAACACCGCCGATGGAATCTCCGTCTTTCTTTGCTTGATCAATCGCAGTTACCATTTGTTCTGCAGCTTGTGGATCAAGGCAACGTACAGACGATGCTTTCGATATACTATCTCTTTCTTTATATGTATAATCTGGAAACTCAACTGCTTTAATGCCGGCAATTTCTTTTGTATAGCCGACAATATTGATATCCAATTCAGCTAGAAGTTTTTTAGCTACAGCACCAGCTGCCACGCGTGCTGCTGTTTCACGTGCCGATGAACGCTCCAATACATTCCGCATGTCGCGGTGGCCGTATTTTAAGGCTCCATTTAGATCTGCATGTCCTGGTCTTGGACGTGAAACAATACGACGGACAGCTTGAGGATCTTCGACTGGATCCTCGCCCATTACATCTATCCAGTGCTTAAAATCATCATTATGTATAACAAGTGCGATAGGCGAACCTAGTGTATATCCATGACGGACACCGCCTACAATATCAACCAAATCTTTTTCAATCTGCATTCGCTTGCCCCGGCCATGGCCTTTCTGTCTTTCAAGCAAGGATTCGTTGATATCATCGGTAGTCAACGGTAAATAGGAAGGAACACCTTCTACAATTGTTGTAAGCTGTTTACCATGTGATTCACCTGCAGTTAAGTAGCGCATGTATATTCCTCCGTTGTCTCTATTCTTTGTAATTTTAATTACTATAACATAACTTGTTTCTTAAGTGGGAACTATTCTGACAATATTTTTGAGCTGTGTCTTATCATTATTTACTGCTGCGTTCATCGAATACGTGCCGCAGTGTGCTAAGACCGGTTTCCGCTTTGTTAGAGGCAGCCTCTACGGTATACCCATCTTCCAGTAATTCCTTCATAAGAACAATTTTCTTGATCATATAATAATCAAATCGTCTTGTTGTATTCTTTTTTTCCTCTACACTATCTATATAACCTTTATCTTCCCAGTATCTAAGCTTTCGTATAGGGATATCAGTAATTCTAGCTGCGTCCCCTATGGTTACAGCCATCTGACGCAGCAATTCATAATCAATTTCATCCATTTAGAATCCTGCCTCCTCCATGCAGCTTTAGCCTCATTATACGTCATTTAATTCATTTGACAACTTTTGAAGATAATATATAATTATTGGAGATTAGTTACAAAAGGAGTACGAACATGATTGTCAATTCTAAAATTCACCGCGCTCTTTGCGGCGCTGTCACTGCTGCCATTATGACCGCTATTATTTCTTTCACATTAACAGCTGTTAATTCGGGATTACATGCATTCCAGCTTTCGAACTGGCTGCGCGCATGGATCATCGCTTTTTCTTTAGTATTTGCTATCTCTTTTTTTCTTCCAGCATTCGTCAATAAACATGTATCAAAAATAGTACGGATAAAAGAATAAGAAAACAGACTAGGAGTTATCCTAGTCTGTTTTTTGTTTTTGATAGAAGAATGTATCCACAGCCCCTAGGCCATAAACATTCGGATTGAATATCTGCTCAGTACTTCCGACAAAAAGATAACTATTAGGTGCCAGTGATTTACTGAATTTGTGATAAATATCTGCCTTCGCTTCTTCTGTGAAGTAAATAAGCACATTCCGGCAAATAATTAAATCGTAGTTCGTATCGTAAGTATCCGCCAGCAGATTATGCTGTTTGAATTGGATATGCTGCTTTAATTCATCTTTTATTTGGAATACAGATCCGTCTTGGTTGAAATACGCGGATTTGATTGCCGCTGGCATTTCTTTCAATGCCCTTTCGTTATACTTTCCAACCTTTGCGGTTTCCAGCACGCGCTGATCCAAGTCAGTTGCGTGAATTGTGTACGAAGTCCCTTTAGCGTAACGATCCAAAAGGATAGCTAATGTATATGGTTCTTCACCCGTAGAGCAAGCAGCACTCCATATTTTCAGCGGCTTCTTCTTCTTAAGCAGTTCAGGAAGGATGCGTCGCTCTAACACTTCCCACCGCTGATAATTACGGTAAAATTCAGAAACATTGATGGTCATGCGATCCAGGAACTCGTCCATCAGAGCTGCGTCACCGTTGATTGCATGGAAATAAGCCTTAAAATCCTTAAAGCCTTTCTTTTCTCGAAGAGTCGTCAAACGCCTTAGCATCTGCGCTTCTTTATATTGAGATAAGTCGATACCCGTATTTGTTTTGATTTGCTGTACAAAGTAATCATAATCTGCTGCCACGTCATGTTCCCCTGTCTATATGTATCTAGTTCTATTTTACTGTATATAGAGTATTGTGGGTAGAAGAAAATAACAAAAAAATGCAGGCAAGTCTGCCTGCATTTTTCATTTATTCATATAGCCATTTAGCTGTTGCTTGTTCATAAGAAACCAGTTCATCGGCTTTAAACATGTTTGCGATTTCCCGTTCAGCACTTTCCACACTGTCAGAACCATGAATAAGATTACGGCTCATTTCAACTGCGTAATCGCCTCTGATCGTACCTGGTGCTGCATCTGTTGGTTTAGTCGCCCCAATCATACTTCTTGTTAATGCGACGCTATCCTTGCCTTCCCAAACCATAGCAAATACCGGACCGGATGTAATATAGCTGATTAACGAACCGAAGAAGGGTTTGCTTTCATGTTCTATGTAATGCGTCTTCGCTTGCTCTTCTGTCACGACCATTATCTTACCTGCCAGAAGCTTTAAGCCCTTCTTTTCAAATCTTGTTACGATTTCACCAATCAATCCACGTTGTACGCCATCCGGCTTAACCATCAAAAATGTTTTTTCCATACTAATTCTAGCTCCCTTTTATGAACTTTACTGTCATCATACCAGTAATGTAAGCGTTTTACAATCAGGAGCTGCGCTTACCTATATGTCTAGCAATTTGTTTCAGTGTATTACGATCTCTTGTTGGCGGCAATTTATCCAATTCCTGATATGCTTTCTGTAAGTAGCGGTCACTGATTTCCAACGATCGCTTGATGCTGTCTGAAGTTTTAATGTGCTGGATAAATGGCTGCAAAGCTTCTTGGTCCAATGCTTCGGTATTGTGAAATGCTTGCGTAAGCCGCTCTTTGAAGAAACGATCTTCGCATGCCAATAAAGCCGGAAGTGTCATATTCCCCTGCAGTAAATCACCGCCGGCTGGTTTGCCTAAATCCGCTTCAGATGCAGTGAAATCGAGCACATCATCAATGATCTGATAACTCATTCCCACGTAATACCCATACCGATACAATGCCCGCTCATATTCGAGCGGCGCACCAGATGCAATTGCCCCGAGCCGAGCACTTGCTGCGATGAGAATCGCTGTCTTACGGCGAATGCGTCGAAGGTAATCCTTCAAGTGCTGTTCAATCCGGTATTTATCCCGAATCTGTTCCACTTCGCCAACACACAGCTCGACAATTGTATGAGCGAGGATCTGGTGTGCCCTTGGTTCTTCCAGCTTAGAAAGGTATTCAAGGGAACGAGCGAAGATGTAATCACCTGCATACATGGCCACTTTGTTGTCCCATTTTGCTTTGACGGTCGGTTTTCCTCGTCGGAGTTCAGCATCGTCAATAACATCATCATGAACAAGGGAAGCCATATGGATCAATTCGAGTGCGACGGCAACTGTTTGTATCCGGGGCAATTCATATGTGCCAAACTTACCGCTCAGCAAAACAAAAACCGGTCGTATTCTCTTGCCACCGGCACGGAGAAGCTGTACCGACGCATCCTCCAGGACAGGATGCTCCGCGCGAATCGTGTTGGTCATCGCATCTTCGATTCTGTCCAAGTCCTTTTTTAAATATGAGTAGATCATCGGTAATTTCATTCACGTCACCTTCATCCGTCCAGACATATTACCAGTCAGTCCCTGACTGCCGGCTTCTCTCCCATATGCATAGCTGCTACGCCGCCTGTATATGTCTTAATCTTCACATTCGTCAGCCCAGCTTGCTGGAAAAGCCCGCGAAGCTCCTTCTTACCTGGGAAATCCTTTGCAGACTCCTGCAGCCAGCTGTATTCATCATAACTTTTCGCCAGAAGCTTACCTAATACTGGCATGATTCGTTTGAAATAAAAATAATATACTTGTTTGAAACCGAACATTGTCGGCTGTGATGTTTCCAGGCAAACCACTTTGCCACCAGGCTTAACGACCCGATACATCTCCTTTAATACTTGGAGATAATCAGGAACATTCCGCAGGCCGAAGCCGATGGTCACGAAATCAAAAGAATTATCCTCAAACGGCAGCTCCATCGCATTTCCCCAAGTGAACGATAACTGCTCAATTGACTTTTCCGTGTTTTTCTTTTCTGCTACTGAAAGCATATTCTTGCTGAAATCAAGACCTGTTACTCGCCCTTTCGGACCAACAGCCTTAGCAAGAGAAAAGGACCAGTCACCAGTTCCGCAGCATACATCTAAAGCTGAATCTCCTGGCTGTACCTGCATTTTCTTCATCACACTCCGTCTCCAAGCACGGTGACGCCTGAAGGAAATGACAGAGTTCATAAAATCATAGCGATCGTATATCTTTTCGAAAACGTGATGTACACGCTGTTCTTTCGTTTCTTGTGCCATAATTACCCTTCTTCCAGAAATAACTCTTCCTGCCGATTCCCCTGAAGCAGCAGCTTACGGGATAGCTTCGCAAAAGCTGGCGGCAGTGTATCCAGCCCTGCTAGAAGCCTGCGTTTAGCAGCTTCTATCTCCTGTTGTATCACCTGCATAACAGTCAGTCCGCTCTGTTCCATTTCGATGATCGAAGCAAGCTTTACGAGCAGGGAAGTTTGATTTTTTTCTCTGACTTCCTGCTGTAGTCTGCTTATCAAGCAATAGTCATCCAGCGGATCAAGTCTTGCTGTATCAATAAAACGGGAAGCTGCTGTTCGGAATAAGCAGCCTTCCAGCTGTCCAAGCTTTTTGAAAAATGCTTCAGACGTTGTCGCGTCATAATGAAGTGACATCTTCTGTTCATTGATTTCCTTGATACTAGTTGCTAATAAGGCCACCATATCAATCTCTTCTAAGCCAGCAAGTATCTGATAATACAGCGCACTGTAATAAGTACCGGCTAAAACGGTCAGCTGTCGGTTCTTCCGTTCATCAGCTGTCTCGTCGGTTTTGGTAGTAACAATCACTTTATCGTGCGTATCCAGCGCCATCTGGATCAGCATGATAGTGATCGTATAGTCTGTCTGCTGCTTATCGGGCAGGTTCGTTTGACCAAATAGCGTCTGCAATAGCAGCAGTTTATTCTCATCCAAGAATGGCGCTTCCGTATTCTTGTCCAGATAATCCTGCTGCATGCGCTTCTCTATTTTATTTCGTAGTGTGTGTAGCTCTTCCGTGGATGCATAGGACAAAACAATCACCTGCGCCCTTTTTCGTATTTCAAACTGTATAAAAAGTATTATAACATAGCAAGTCCTAATTCGTCTTGTATGCAAGCTTGTCAAATAAAAATGAGGGACACCTGATGTAGTCAGGCATCCCTCATCCTAGCCCATATGTAATTACTTCACGTTATCCTTAAGGGCCTTGCCGGCTTTGAACGCTGGCACTTTGCTTGCTGGGATTTCGATTTCATTCCCAGTTTGCGGGTTACGGCCTTTACGTGCAGCACGCTCGCGTACTTCGAAGTTACCGAAACCGATCAATTGTACTTTGTCACCTTGTTTAAGAGAATCCATGATTGAATCGAAAACCGCGTCAACAGCTTTCGTAGCATCCTTTTTAGAAAGATCGCTTTTCTCAGCAACAGTATTGATAAGATCTGTTTTGTTCATAATTACACCTCCCTGACATTACCTTGAACAGTAAGACAATAGCATTTGCTATCATTTGTTCACCATAAAGATAGGTTTTATACCTATCAATACCGCTCATGTTGCGATATCAACGCTTATAATATACGACTTAGCGTCATAATTCAACACAAAACGCCAGAAATCCTTAAATTTATCGCATTTCAGCATAATATTTGACAAAAAAAATAAAGCGGCTCATTTGCCGCTCATAGAATGATCGCTATTAATCCGCCCGATCCTTCGTTAATAATTCTTTCAAGAGTTTCTTTTAATTTATATCTGGCATTTTCCGGCATCAAGCTAATTTTACCTTGAATACCTTCTCGTACGATGCTATTCAGGGAGCGACCGAAGATGTCTGAATCCCAGATTGAAAGCGGATCCTCCTCGAAGTCCTGCATCAGATATCGAACAAGCTCTTCGCTTTGCTTCTCTGTGCCGATAATCGGTGCAAATTCGGAATGGACATCTACTTTGATCATATGGATACTTGGCGCGACAGCCTTCAGTCGAACACCGAAGCGGGAGCCCTGGCGAATAATTTCAGGTTCATCCAAAGCCATATCCTGGAGACTTGGTGCAGCAATACCATAGCCTGTCTGTTTTACCATATGCAATGCATCTGATACTTGATCATATTCGCGTTTCGCATGAGAGAAATCCTGCATCAATTGCAAAAGATGATCTTTACCGCGAATCTCCTCGCCGACAATCTCTTTCAGCACTTGGTCATACAAAGCATCTGGAGCATGTAAATCTATCTCAGCTACTCCTTCGCCAAGTTCCATTCCGGCAAGATTTGCTCTTTCAATATAATCATATTCATCAAAGTATCCCACAACACGATCTACATCACGAAGTCGTTTTATATCTTTTACCGTTTCCTGGATAGCTACCTGATAATTAGAACGAAGCCAATGGTCTTCTTTAAGCACCATCACCCAGCTCGGCAAATTGACGTTCACTTCCAGGACTGGGAATTCATACAGCGACTCCCGCAGCACGTTATAAACATCATGTTCCGTCATGCTTTCAACACTCATCGCGATTACTGGGATATCATATTTTTCACTCAATTCCTGACGAAGCAGCTCGGTGTTTTGGTTATGCGGTGTTACTGAATTGATAACCATTATAAATGGCTTGCCAACTTCCTTCAGTTCAGATACAACACGCTCTTCCGGCTCCACATAGTCAGTGCGCGGAATTTCACCAATCGAACCGTCCGTTGTCACGACGACACCAATGGTGCTGTGTTCCTGAATCACTTTACGAGTTCCAATTTCGGCAGCATCATGGAATGGAATAGGTTCCTCATACCACGGTGTATTAATCATGCGCGGTCCATTCTCGTCTTCAAAACCTTTCGCACCTGCCACTGTATACCCTACACAATCGACGACCCGGACACTTACTTCCAGACCTTCGTCCACTTGAAGGGAGACAGCGTTGTTTGGAACGAATTTTGGTTCTGTTGTCATAATTGTCCGGCCTGCTGCGCTTTGCGGCAGTTCATCCTGGGCACGTGCCCGCTCTGCTTCGTCCTCCATGTTAGGCAGGACAACCAATTCCATGAACTTCTTGATAAAAGTCGATTTCCCAGTTCGGACGGCCCCTACCACCCCAAGGTAGATATCGCCGTTTGTCCGTTTCGAGATATCTTTAAAAATATCTACTCTTTCCAAAAGATCCCCTCCCGATCTACTTTCGATGCATGGACAGTCTTAGCTACATACACTAGCAGTTTATGATGTTGTCCTATCCAAATATGCTAGAAATAATGGATTCCTTGCCTGCTGGCATCAAAGGGCGGTTTTGCAGGAAAGGACGAACAGCATATTGCCCTCTGCGGATAATCTATGCGCTGTATTCAGGGATCATGCCAATAAAAAAAGAAGAAGCAGATGCTTCTTCTTGAAATAGACTAAATATACCCAAGGCAACCTAGAAAAATATGCTGGTGCGAGTTAGTTTATGCGTAAAGGGCAAGGAATGGTAAGTTGTTCTGCCCAATTGCCACAGTTAGTTTTTGAATAATTTGCTTAATGTGTTCATATCAGCTGGCATATTGTTGCCAATGATCGCTTTGACGATTTTATCTTCTTTTGCCTGTGTAAGCGGCTTGCCTGCCATTGCAGCCAATTGCTTTACCAAACCACGCACCGTTGCTTCGTCTTGGAAGTTCGCACTTTTAACAGAATTGGCCACCTTGTAGATATCATCAGCATTCACATTTGATTTTTTCTGAATCTGATCAATCAAGTTCTTTTGAAAGTCTGCCACGTTCATTCCTCCTTGCAAATTAGCTACGAAACAGTATATGCAAGAAGTGAAAAAACGTTAGCGGGTATTCAATACATCTTGAAGATCATCCATTTCATGCTTCGGTAAACGTGTCATAAGCTGATCCACGATATCCTTCGCTTTTGCACCGCGGAAAAGGACCTGATTGATTCCTTCAGTGATAGGCATATCAACTCCGGCTTGAACAGCCAGCTCAGCTACAGCTTCTGTTGTCCGAACACCTTCCACAGCCATACCCATCTGATCAAGCGCTTCATCCAATGTCATGCCTTTACCAAGCATATTACCAGTACGCCAGTTACGGCTATGGACACTTGTACATGTCACAATAAGATCTCCCATACCCGATAAGCCAATGAACGTAAGCGGATTTGCCCCAAGCTTCGTTCCAAGGCGGGCGATTTCAGCAAGTCCTCTTGTAATCAATGCCGCTTTTGCATTATCCCCATAACCTAGACCATCAGAAATACCTGCTCCAAGTGCAATGATATTCTTCAAGGAACCGCCAAGTTCCACGCCAACCATATCCGTGATAGTGTAAACACGGAAATTCTCATTCATGAATAGTTCTTGGACTTTTTTTGCTTCTTCCATTTCGACAGAAGAGGCACTTAGAGTCGTCGGCTGCCTTTTCGCTACTTCCTCCGCATGACTCGGCCCGGACAATACAACAACAGGACGATGCGTTACATGCTTCAGCTCTTCCTCGATCATTTGAGAAACACGTTTGCTCGTTTTCGGTTCAATACCCTTCGTTGCATGCGCAATGACCGCTTCAGCCGGAATATATTCCGCAAGCTTTGCCGCTACTTCACGAGTTGCTTTTGCAGGTACGACGAGGATGACAGCAGCTGCATCACGTACAGCACCTTCTATATCCGCATAAGCAGTAATAGCCTCAGGAAGCGTCACTCCAGGCAGGTATTTTTCATTCTGGCGCTTCTCGTTAATTTCAGCAACCTGATTCGGATTATGAGACCAGAGTCTCACATCATGTCCATTGTCTGCCAAAACCATGGCAAGGGCTGTCCCCCAGCTGCCGGCACCGAGTACTGCTGCTATCTGTTGAGTCATAAAAATCCTCCTCGTCCCTGTTTATGATCTTCTTCTAGGGAAAATCTTTATTGGTGTACCAGTGAATCCAAATGCTTCTCTGATTCTATTCTCTAGGAAACGAACATAAGAGAAATGCATCAGTTCAGGATCATTGACGAATACTGCGAACGCTGGTGGCTTAACAGCCACTTGAGTAGCATAAAGCACTTTCAGACGCTGACCTTTGTATGTTGGAGCCGGATTCATTGCCAAAGCATCCATGATGACATCGTTCAATACATTTGTCTGGATACGTTTTGCATGGTTCTCACTTGCTGTAAGAATTGCAGGCAATAGTGTGTGAATCCGCTTTTTCGTCTTAGCAGACAAGAAGACGATCGGTGCATAATCCAAGTAAAGGAAGTGCGCTCGGATTTCATCTTCGAATTCTTTCATCTTCTTCTCATCTGATTCGACAGTATCCCATTTATTGACGACGATTACAACCGCTCTACCTGCGTCATGGGCATAACCAGCGATTTTTTTATCTTGCTCAATGATACCTTCTTCTGCATTAATCAGTACTAGGACGACATCAGATCGTTCAATCGCTTTTAATGCTCGAAGGATACTGTATTTCTCGGTCGTTTCATATACTTTTCCGCGTTTTCGCATACCTGCGGTGTCGATAATAACAAAATCTTGCCCTTCTCTTGTGAAAGTTGAATCGACTGCATCACGCGTCGTTCCTGCAACATCACTTACGATTACACGCTCTTGATTAAGCAGTGCGTTAACAAGAGAGGATTTGCCGACATTCGGTCTTCCTATCAAGCTGAAATGAATTGTCTCTTCGTCTTCCTGCATCTCAGCACGCTCAGGGAAATGCTGGACAGCTGCGTCAAGCAAATCTCCTAAACCTAAACCATGTGTACCAGAGATCGGGAATGGTTCTCCAAAGCCAAGGCTGTAAAATTCATAAATCTGATCTCGCATTTCTGGGTTGTCCACTTTATTGACAGCCAGTACGACTGGCTTATTGGAACGGAATAGAATTTTAGCTACTTCTTCATCCGCCCCCGTGATACCCTCACGTCCGTTCACCATGAAGATGATAACATCTGCTTCCGCAATGGCAAGTTCTGCCTGTTCACGGATTTCTACTAGAAATGGTGCATCTCCGATTTCAATACCGCCGGTGTCAATTATGTTAAACGGCTGGTTCAGCCATTCAGCTTCCGTATAGATTCTGTCACGTGTCACACCAGGTGTATCTTCCACAATGGAGATCCTTTCCCCGGCAAGACGGTTGAATATGGTTGATTTTCCTACGTTTGGTCTGCCTACGATGGCAACTACTGATTTCCTCATGAAAGGAACATCCTTTCCTACTTTCCTTTATGTGCTGGTTCTTCTGTTGCAACCTAACTGTTTTATTCTAGCAAAAGCATCATAGGGACACAATATTTTTCGACATCATGTTCGTCCGGTGGTCCATTTCGACTTATTTCGCAGATACTGTCTAAGCATGCTAAGCAGCTTTGCCGAGATTAATAACAGCAGTACTATTCCCATTACATCCATAGATTTGAAGCTGCCGGCATCTTGTTGGAGACCATAGATATCTAATAATAAAAGATAAACTACTTCTCCGATGGAAAAACCCAAACAAATAATACCAATCTGTAAATGGAAATTCCGAGTCAGATAAATGACAAGAGCAAATAATGTCAGCGAGAACAGAAGAACACGCGGAATAAGCAGTGCGACTGGATTTGTAAGCTCCCAAAGCAGCATTCCCGCATATGCAATTCCTACACAAATGCTTCCAAATGTTCCGCGCCCCACTCGTTTACTGGCAAAAATAAATAAGTAGCCAATAACAGCAAGCAGAAAAACGGTTGCAAATATACGATGACCGGCAAAATTAAAAGAAAAACCAGATAATGAAATGGTAAGCAGTATGGCAAATGCAAAAAGTGTCCGTGCTAATGAATGACGCATAAAAAAGGTTACCAAGATCCAACTGATCCACGTAGCCCAAAAAAAGTAGAATCCTTCCATTTTTCACTCCTCCTTGTATCTGCATTATGACAAGTGAGGCGAAAAACTATACACGAAGGACAAAAAAAGACCAAGGATGTCCTTAGAGCACCCTTGGTCTTTTAATTTTTATTGCTTGTACTTATTTAATTTGTCACCAAGAATATCTCCAAGCTGGAAGCCGGAATGCTCTTCTTCTTTTTCATATTCCTTGATAACAGCATCATTTTCATCTTGTTCTAATTCCTTGATGCTCAAACTCATGCGTTTTTCGCTTTCGTTGACTTCAAGAACTTTCACTTGCACTGTTTGACCTGGTTCAAGCACTTCCTGCGGCGTACCGATGTGACGGTTAGCGATTTGGGAAATGTGTACAAGGCCTTCAACACCTGGGAATACTTCAACGAATGCCCCGAAGCTCACTAGGCGCTTCACTTCGCCTTCTAGTACATCCCCTGCTTGTGCACGGTCACTGATGTTCTCCCATGGTCCAGGGAGTGTCTCTTTTAGGGATAGACTGATGCGCTCGTTTTCTTTGTCGACTCCAAGCACTTTGACTTTAATCTCTTGACCTTCAGTCACGACATCTGATGCTTTTTCAACATGCTCATGTGAAAGCTGAGAAATGTGTACGAGACCGTCAATTCCGCCGCCGATGCTGACGAAGACACCAAAGTCAGTCAAACGCTGTACCGTACCGTCAATTACCTGACCAGCTTCTAAACTGTCAAGTACTTCCTGCTTCTTGGAAGCTTCCTCTTCCTCAGCTACTGCGCGGTGAGAAAGGATGACGCGGTTCTGTTCACGGTCAAGCTCTACCACTTTAAGCGTAAGCGGTTTGCCTTTGTATCCTTCAAACTCTTCAACAAAATATGTTTCTACGAGTGAAGCAGGGATGAATCCGCGAAGACCGACATCTACAACAAGACCGCCTTTAACGACTTCCTTGACTTCTGCTTCGAAGATTTCTCCGGATTCGAATTTCGCTTCCAGGTCATCCCACGCAAGCTCAGCAGTAACTGCGCGCTTGGATAGAACGACTTCTTCGTCATCTACTTTTTTCACTTTTAGTGTCAACTCTTCACCTTCACTCACTGCATCAGCAGCGCGCTCAACATGAAGACTAGATAATTCGCTGATTGGCAGGATACCTTCCACTTTGTAGCCAATGTCTACCAAAGCTTGTTTATCTTCCACTTTCACCACTTTACCGGTTACAGTATCGCCTACAGACAATTCCTTGAAATCCGTAGCTTGCTCATTCATTTCATCCATCAAAGAGACCTCCTTCAGTTTACGAGACAAAACATAAGTAAAAAAACATAGAAATGTCCTTTTTTCTAACTTCTAACATTTGAAGATATTTGTCAAGTGATAGGGCATCTATCCGACATGCTTGTTTATTAGAAGTTGAATTTCATCCATGATCACCTGTGATACTTCTTTGGCTGGTGCTTTACGCTCTTTCAGCTCTTCCATATCGATCGGTGGTCCATAGATGACCTTCAATGGCTTTACCCCTTTATAGGAGCCGATAATCGCACAAGGGACAACTTTTGCTTCAGAGCGCATAGCAAAGAAACCTATTCCAGGAAGCGGACTGCCTAATTTTCCGTCCTTACTTCTTGTTCCTTCTGGAAACAGACCCATTGTCTTGCCCTCTGCTAAGATATCCAAACCTACACGCAGTGCTCCGCGATCTTGCATACCGCGTTTTACCGGAAATACATTTAGATTTTTCATGAGCCAACCAAGTGGCTTAGGTTTAAAAAGCTCACTTTTTCCCATGAAGGCAATATCACGCGGACATGTAATACCTAAAATGGGCGGGTCAAAATTAGAAATGTGATTGGAACAGACCAAAACTGGCCCTTCCTTAGGAACATGTTCCTTGCCATACACTTTTATGCGAAACATCGGGTAAAAGGCGGCACTGAGGATCATTTTACCTATGGTATATAAAGACATAAACCCTACTCCTTATCTTCCGAGAGCCTCGTGTACGGCTTTAAGGATTTTTTCTACAACACCATCAATGGATAGTGAAGTTGTATCGATTTCAACAGCGTCTTCCGCTTTTACTAACGGAGATGCTTCTCTTTCGGAGTCGAGCTTGTCACGAAGACGTATTTCCTCTTTCAACTGCTCCAGATCCGCCTCGAATCCTTTGGAGATATTTTCTTTATAACGTCGCTCTGCACGTTCTTGGACAGAAGCGATCATAAAAATCTTCACTTCAGCATCGGGAAGGACCCGAGTACCAATATCACGGCCATCCATGACAATTCCATTGTCGGCTGCAAGGCTCTGCTGGCGTCTTACCATTTCTTCACGTACCAGCGCATGCTTAGCTACAATGGATACATTATTTGTTACTTCATTCGTGCGGATAGCTTCAGTAACATCTTTACTGTTTACAAGCACTTTTTGACCGTCTTCATGCTGCATCAAGACAATTTCTATTCCTTGCAGCAAAGAAAGCAGAGCTTCCTCCGATTCTAAATCGGCTCCAGCTTCGAGGGCAGTCAGTGTTAGCGCTCGATACATAGCACCAGTGTCCACATAGACGAATTTTAATTTCTTAGCTACTAGTTTGGATACCGTACTTTTTCCTGCAGCAGCAGGTCCATCAATTGCGATAGCGATAGTTTTCGAATTCATTAAATTCAATCCTTTTTCTCTTCATAATCTTGGAATAAAACCTAATAAAGCATAACACAGGATAGCAGCCTGGTCTATTTGAAGTCTACCTGATTCGGAGTCCTTTTTTTCGCTGTTCCCGCTGACGCTCAAAGCAGAAACGAATAATTGCTTGTCTGTCCCGTTCAAGAATCTCATCGAACTGAATGCTAGCGATAATTTTGCCGGATTTTTCATTACGGACGATTCGGACAATGCGTCCAGAAGCAGTCAGAAAACCAGGTCCTTCTTTTTGAAGGGAATATGCCAGGTACAGCGTAACGCTCATTCCTTCCGTAAAATTATGCTTTTCAGGAAGCAGTACAGATAGACCTCCTCCGCTAACATCAAGCGTAATGGATGAGATAGGAGCAATACCTGCTTCATCACTATGAATTGCAACATCCGTGCTCGTCAAAATCCGTACATACTGACGGCGCTGTATTTTCCGGATATTGTTTTCATTTGGCATGGACAGTTTCAATGCCGGCACTTTCATCATTTCCCTGCCTTGGATTGATGTACTGAATGTGAATGCGCTCTCTTCTTCAGTCACAAACAATGCTCTAAAAGCTGTACCTACCGGGAAGATATCTGTTCTTTTTGTTTGTTCATTTATCGGATAGTCTATATAAATAGTATCTTCAGCTATGTCGATTACTTTCGCTCGATAACGCGCCCATTCCTCATTTTTTGATATGTCTTTTTTTTCTAAGACTAAAGTGCTACCAATTTTCAGCAAACGCCTCTCCTCTTCCCTTGAACCGTTCTTTATTCCTATTATTACAAAAATAATCAAAAAGGGGAAGGCTGTTTGCCTTACCCCTTTACGTACTTTGTAAAAAACGCGCTTCTGTTGTTGTCTGTTTCTCGATTTCTTCTTCTTTTCCTGTATCTGCATTCACGTAAATACGATACGTATCATCGTCATTTCGTGTACCCATGATTTCATACACCAGCGTTTCTTCGTGTGTATCATTTTCAATCAATGCAAGATGTGTTTCTTGAACCTTAACATTTTGATTCAATTTTTCTGTTGCTTGTTCTTCCGATAGTTTTGGTTTTTGTATATCACGCTCATGGTGATTCATAAAATAGTCACGGGCATTATAGCCTAGAATATCTCCGTTATCTAATGCTACTTTTACTTGAACAATATCTGCATAAATACGCACGTCGTTTTGGACAGGTACAAAGAAAAAGATACCGACAGAATCATACTGACTGCTCTGTACCATCTCCATTTCAGTTAGCTTCTGCTCTTCCAGGAAATCCTGTGCCTTTTGCTGGGCATCGTGCAATCCTAGTTTCGGCTCTTCTCGTTCCCGCTGCATCATAAGCGTGAGAACATGGCCGCCTTTTTGACTTATATCCGCATAGCCGCTTTCCCCATCCTTTTGATAGGAGAGACTGTAGAGTGGCACATCCGAACCCTTACCTGATTTCCCGCCTTCAATACCGCTGATCGTATTCAAATCAAAAGCTTTTGCTGCAACAGTCTTTGCTTGTTTTTGATTGATTCGTTTACCAGTAACACCTTCGAATTTATGCTCTTCATTAGAAGCAGGCAGCGCACCGCTATTGAATTCTTTTTCATCTGAAAACCCGCCTGAAGTATCCTCAACCGTTTGGAAACTTGAGATGATTGTGTTATCTGAATGATCGGGTTCATCATCCGATAATGCAAGTTCTACATCCGTCCAATGCAGGTTATCTCCGAGAACCGTATTCTGCACATTCCGCAGTTCATCTTTTATTTGCCCTGCATTATCATGCAGCTTTTCCAAGCGTTGCATCTCTTCATCAGACAATGGTTCCTTGTTCAAATCCCGAACCGCTGTTTTATAAGTAAAGTCACCTATGTTCGTTAAAAATTTTTCTGTTTTTTCAAATGGCAATAACGCTAACGGAAGCTGACCGACATCTGTATGCGCTTCAGAAGATAAACGCCAGATTTCTGCTAATTGAGGCGACAGGGAATCCCTGGAATTCATCGCCAGCGTCGCTCCGATCTTGTCGTGCAGCGTATCAATCCGGTACGTTAACTCGTGGAAGGAACGCTGGTAATTATTTTCTGCTTGAATCTTGATATCATTCTTTTCCTGGCGTTCATTATAGCCCCAAAAAGCTGTTCCTGCGAGTGCTAAAGCCAGAACACCTATTATCACCCATTTGTACATCTTTCGCTCTCCTTTCTACATACAGAAAATATGCTCACCAATCGTTTTAATCTGAGGTCTGCCCCAGATCCATGGTGAAGTGGCTGTGTTCGGATTAAAGTAATAAATTGCTCCGCCGGACGGATCCCAGCCGTTTATTGCATCCAATACAGCTTGTTCTGCTGTTTCATCAGGTGTGAGCCATATTTGGCCATCAGCAACAGCTGTGAAGGCTCTTGGCTCGAAAATGACACCAGAGATCGTGTTCGGGAAAGAAGCATCTTCCACTCTGTTCAGAATGACTGCTGCTACTGCAACCTGACCAACATACGGTTCTCCACGCGCTTCTCCATGAACGGCATTAGCCATCAGCTTGATATCATTCTGTGAATACCCATTAGGAACATTGACCGCGGAAGTATTTGGTGCTTTCGCATTATTACTGCCTCCACTACCTCCATTACCACGCTTCTTCACCTGGTTTTCCTGCGGAGTACCTCCATAGTAGGTAAATGTGTTGCCTTCTTGTATTTGTCGCATAACGAAAGCTTTATCAAACTTTGTAATGGATGCTAGTTTGTCTTTTGCCTGCTGACCTGCAACTCCGTCAATCTCCATTCCGAATTCATATTGAAAATTGCGCAATGCCCAGTACGTACTCCAACCGAATACACCATCAATTGTTTTATTGTAGTATCCTGCATATTGTAAGCGAGCTTGCAGTTCCACTACGTCGTCACCTGTGGCTCCATGCTGGATCACCTGTTCGGAAAAGGCACTAGTCTGCACAGGTGCCGATAGAATTGCGCCTATCAGGATCAGACCGGCACAAAACAATTTACAAAGCCGAAACTTTTTACTTTCCATTGTTCATTTCCTCCAACCTACTATGATCTGATACCGATAGCTTTCTTCTGGTGCGTCCATATTATTCAACAAAAAAAGAGTCAGGCAGATTCACTGCCCGACTCTTTATTTTGTTGTATGTATCTGTTCGATAGGATGCTGAATAGCTGACCGCACTTTACGTAATCCGATTATCCAAAGGATAATCATAAATGGTACAAGAATGTATATCCAATTAAAAGTTACAATCACCAATATATAATCATATAAACCATGCAGCAAAAATGGAATCAGCATCGCTGCAAAGATACGCAAACGAGGATGGTAGCTACCGAATTTAGCTCTGCCGAGGTAATATCCCATCAACACTCCAAAAAGCGCATGCGAAGATACCGGGAAGAGCGCCCGAGTGAAAGCGTAGTCTACTCCGTGCGCAAATAAATAGAGTACATTCTCCACCGTAGCAAAACCTAGGCTGATACTGACACCATAAATAATCCCATCATAAACTGAATCCATCTCGGTATGCCTGAAAGCAGTGTACAGGAAGATGAACCATTTAAAGAACTCTTCCATGAACCCGACAGTGAAGAATGAATAAAAGATCGGATTCGTACTCATTCCTTCAGCTTTCATCGCATATTGGATGAACATGATAGGAAAAACGAGCAAAGCGCCATATAGGAAAGTCCGCAGCACCATGCTGAGCGGCTCGGGTTCCAGACGATCCTTCAGATAGAAGAAGGTGAGGAGCGCGAGGGCAGGTGCAATAGCTGCGGAAAGGATGGTAAGCATGATAGCACCTCTTCCAACAAACAATCTTTCCTTATCGTACCATGTGCTCTATTTTTTTGGAATATGTTACTGGAAAGAAACAGGAAATAATTAATGCGGTCTATAAAAGTCTATCTGTCTGATCGGATGCCAAAGCTACCGCAAGCTCGATACGCGCTTTCTTACTGTCTTGATCCTTCCCTAGCAAAACACCAGCCTTATACAAATCATAGGCACTGCCTTCATAATCGTAGGTAGTGTATACATTACCCTCTTCAGATGCAGTCGTAAGAATAATTTTGATACCTGCCTGTAAGGATTGAAGGATTTCGTCTTTCATATTCGGAGCGACTTGTCCTCGTCCGACGCCTTCTAAAACAATACCTTTTACGCCTGCTTCACGCGCCGCTTTCACGAATTTACCGTCTGCTTGCAAATAGCACTTAATGATATCCACATCTGGCAGGTTGCTTTTCAACTCATACGTATTCCGTTTAACGGGCTTTTGGTAAAGATACACTTTATCGTTGTCGATAATACCCAAATATCCGAATCCGAAAGCATTGAAGCCCTGAATATTAGAGGCATGCTCTTTCTTAACATATTTTGCTGGGAAAATACGCTCATTAAAAACAACAACAGTCCCACAATTCAGCAATTGCTCATCATAAGCTGTCAGAACCGCATGCCGCAGGTTGATGAACACATCTGAGCCTAGTTCATGGATAGCTCGCTGTGAACCTGTGACTACAACTGGCCGGGCATCCGCTATTGTTAAATCAAGAAAATAAGCCGTTTCTTCCAGCGAATCTGTTCCATGCGTAACCACAATCCCTTTTACTTCCGGATCCTCTAATTGCTGTTCAATCATTTGTTTTAATGTAAGCAAGTCATCAAATGTGATATGCATACTCGGTTTCTGAAGTGCGCTCACCACTTTGACTTCGATATGATCCGGCAGGTCAATCTGGCTGCGCAGTTCCTCGCCAGTCAGTTCTCCAGAAGCAAGCTTTCCGCTCTCTTCGTTCGGTACACTGGCAATTGTGCCGCCAGTAGTGATCAATACGACTTTACCTTTTATCATGTATTTCCTTCCTTTCAGTTGCGAGATGCAATTGATTGGGCAATCTGTCCACCATGGAAACGTCCATTTTCAATGAATACTTCGTTATTATTATTACCAGCTGCGATTACACCCGCAATGAAAATACCCGGAACGTTTGATTCCATCGTTTCTGGATCATAGTCAGGCTTTCCTGTTTCTGGATGTATTGAGATACCCATGCTTAGCAGTAGCTTTAGATCAGGCCGGTACCCAGTCATCGCAAAAACAAAATCAGCGTCGACTGAATGAGTCTCACCTTCTACTTCATAAATAACCTGTGTATCGGTGATCTCTTTAATATGTGCATTGAATCTATGGTCGATGTATCCATTACGAGCCAATGATTCGTATTCTGGCAGAATCCACGGCTTTACACTTTTGGAATACGTACTGCCGCGATAGAGTGCTGTAATATTGGCACCTGCTTTATGAAGCTCTAACACAGCATCGACGGCGGAATTTTTCCCGCCAATTACCGTCACTTTTTTCCCGAAATAAGGATGGGCTTCTTTAAAATAATGGAAAACGTGCGGCAGATTCTCACCAGGTACATTCATCAAGTAAGGCTGATCGTAATATCCGGTTGCTACAATAACATAATCTGCTTTATAGTGTTTTTCTTCTTCTTTTATCGTCTTCGTAGTTAACGTGAAGTCATGAACACTTCCAGACACTTGCATTACTCGCTCGAAAGTATGTATACGCAAATTCTGTCGCTGAGCCACTGTTCGATAATAAGCCAGCGCCTGGTTCCTGACAGGTTTCTTCATTTCGGTAACAAATGCTATGTCACCTACTTCTAAGCGTTCACTGGAACTAAAGAAGGTCTGATGTGTAGGATATTGATAAATTGAATTGACAACATTGCCTTTTTCGATAAGAAGAGGTTCGATTCCGGCTTTTTGCAGCTCAATTGCTGCCGACAGCCCGCATGGACCTGCTCCTATAATAATTACTCGTTCCTTTTGCATTGTACTGCTCCTTTCCATCCCTTTTCCTAAGAAAAGAGAAAGCTCTTATCCTTTTCGCTTCAGGATAAGAGCATGTTTTTCACTATGATTAGATCCAGCCTCTGAATCTGGAAGCTTCCGCCATTTTTCGGACACCTACCATATATGCAGCCAGCCGCATATCAACTCGCCTCGTTTGGGCAGTCTGATATACATTTTGGAACCCTCTCAGCATTACTTTTTCTAATCTCTCTTCTACTTCCTGCTCCGTCCAATAAAAGCCCTGGTTGTTCTGCACCCATTCAAAATAGGAGACAGTCACGCCGCCTGCTGATGCAAGCACATCCGGAACTATCAAGATACCGCGTTCGGTTAAAATCTTGGTCGCTTCGAACGTTGTCGGGCCATTTGCAGCCTCAATTACAATTTGAGCTTTAATATTATGTGCATTATCTTTGGTGATTTGATTTTCTACCGCAGCTGGTACAAGTATATCGCAATCAAGCTCCAATAATTCCTGGTTGGAGATTGTAGACTTGAACAAGTTGGTTACTGTTCCGAAACTGTCCCGTCGATCAAGCAAATAGTCGATATCCAGACCATCCGGGTCATGAAGCGCTCCGTAAGCATCTGAAATACCGATTACCTTCGCGCCAGCTTCGTGCATGAATTTAGCTAGATAGCTGCCAGCATTTCCGAAGCCTTGAATGACAACACGGGCTCCTTCGATATTGATGCCTCTCTGCATAGCTGCTTCCTTCAAGCAAATCGTCACACCTTTAGCTGTAGCTGTCTCCCTGCCATGTGAGCCTCCCAATACGATTGGCTTACCGGTGATGAAGCCTGGATTGTTAAATTCATCCATCCGGCTGTATTCATCCATCATCCAAGCCATTATCTGAGAGTTGGTCATAACATCGGGCGCCGGTATGTCTTTCGTCGGTCCGACAATCTGACTGATTGCCCGTACATATCCACGGCTTACACCTTCAAGCTCACGAAAACTCATTTCGCGGGGATCACAGATAATACCGCCCTTTCCGCCTCCATAAGGTAAGTCGACGATACCTGCTTTCAGACTCATCCAAATGGATAATGCCTTTACTTCATTCTCGCTTACTTCCGGATGAAAGCGCACGCCACCCTTAGTAGGGCCAACTGCATCATTATGCTGAGCCCGGTACCCTGTGAAAATCTTTGTACTGCCATCATCCATCCGAACGGGAATACGAACTGTCATTAACCGTACCGGTTCTTTCAGTAATTCATAGACTTCTTCTGGATAGCCAAGTTTCTGCAAAGCCGATTGCACGACCCTCTGTGTCGATTCTAATACGTCCCTATGCTTGTTGTTGGTAGATTCCGCAGCGTTGTCGGCCACTGTTCTGTACCTCCTAAATGTTTCCCCATCTTGTTTAGCGATATTACCACATCGAATCTTCACATCCATTCTAACAAAAAAGCAGCCAGATAGATAACAAGAACCGTGTTTTTAATCAAAAATCAAAAAGATACCGGAGGATGCTCCGGTATCTTCGGCAACTTATGCAAAATACGTGCAGATCTGCCGTATTGCATCCTTTTCGAAAATTTTCTTGCCATATTCATTCAGCCTAACCGAGGTTACGATACTTGGGTTAGCGAATTCCGACATGACTGCAATCAAGTTTTCCCGCGCCGCTGGATGGAGCTGCGTGCGGATTTCCATATAATAAAGATCGTTCATAAAGTACACAGCGGCATCTTCAATGCCGATTTGGTCCAACTGACGTGAAACGCTGATGATGTCCTCAAAATCTGTGAATGAGAAGATAAGCTCCCTGCTTTCGTCAAGTGTCACTTTCATCTCGATATAATCCTCTTCTTCTTCGAAGTCTTCCGTCTGTGGATACTGTGTTACGATGATCTGCATCCCTTGTGCTTGAAGAATATGCACTTGAACCAGAAGTGTACCTTCCAATTCAAAGCCCAATTCATCGCTTGCTTCATACATCATATCGTGAAAAAGCTGATGAACGCCCGGAAGATCATGCCACAGATCTTCTTTAGTCAAGCCTCTCTCGATTAAATCGTCGAAGGTAAGAAAGATCTTGAATTGATTTAATGATACGCGCTCTAACTTCATCACTTTTCCCCCTTGGATGCCATTCTAGATATAGATAGCATATGATTCGCTTTATGTTTTGTACGCGGCACTCCCCCATTGGGAGCGTCCATTTTCGTGATAGGTTTTAGCCTCGAACAGAAAGGTTTTGTACGTATAGTTAGTATATTAATCTTTCAGTTAAAAATACCCTCGTTGTCCAAACTGAAAACGGACTAAAATAAGGCTGGTATCGACAGCGGCACATCTGTATACAGCAATATAAATACTATCACTGCTAGCACGATGACCGTCAGGAGGATGAACCTGGCAATACCTCCATTCCAGTGCAGCCGGAAGCTTGTCCGCTGTCCGTCATGGATTGTTCTGCGTGGGGGTAAATTAAGAACATCGATACGCTGAACTGCTGGTTCCGATTCTTCTTTCTCAGGTGGTAATTCTTCGTCACCGTGAGACTGTGTCACGGATGCCACCAGCTCCTCCAGATTCTGATCCTTCTCTTCTGTCTTTGCCATGAAGTGTCCATCCTTCCATTTCCGTTTTACTGCTGCAGGAGGTGATACAACTGCTCCCGCCAGCCAGTACGTTCCGGCTGTGCATTCGTCAAACCTGCCTGCCAATCAGCAAGGGTATCGCCGCAATTATCGCAGCATCGGCCTTTTGCTGGTCGTACTTCAGATTGGAAGTCAGCAAAAAGTGCCTGTCGTCTGCATGAATCCGTATAGACCCATTCCTTCATGCGCTGCAGCTGCTTCAGCTTATGCCTTTTCCTATTCCCAACAAACTTCTCTATCTGGTCCAGGAATTCCTTCCAGGCATTTGCCTTATAATGCAGATGATTTCCCTTTACTATATCATGTTTCTCCATTTGATAAAGTAAAAATCGCCATTGCGTCTCACTAATCGGAATATGCTGGATGAGCAGCTCGTAGGAAGGCAGTTCTAGCAGTCCTGCTTTTACCCGCTGATAAAGGAAACGCAGCAATTGCTGAATCGAATCTTGCTCCGGTAGGTCTTGCTCGATTAAGTGGATAGGGATTTGCCAATCTCCCGGACTATAAAGAACCACGCTTACGCTTTCTTCGCCATCCCGCCCGGCTCTGCCTACTTCCTGTATGAAAGATTCCTTGTCACTTGGCAAATGATAATGAATAATCAAGCGTACATCTTCTTTATCCACTCCCATACCAAATGCGCTTGTACAGCAAATAATCTGCAGCTGGCCGGCAAGGAACTGCTGTTGTATCAATATCCTGTCTTCGTTTTCCATGCCGCCATGATAATAAGCACATGGCATCTCCGGCATATTAGCCCGGATTATGCCTGCAGTGCTTTCAGCCATATTTCGACTCGAAAAATATATGATAGTCGGAGCTTGAATCTTTCTAAGTAAAGCTAGCATCGTTTCATTTTTTTCCTGTTGATCTTGTACTTCCCTGATAAAGTATGAGATATTTTCCCGATCCATCGGATAGATATGCTTATCCATATCCAAATCTCCAAGTAAATGCTGAATATCCACTTGAACTTCTGGTGTAGCTGTTCCTGTCAACGCAAGTACTGGAGGACAATCTAGATTCTGAATCACTTCTGCCAGACGCAGATAATCAGTCCGGAATTCCTGCCCCCACTGTGAAATACAATGTGCTTCATCGACTACAAACAATTGGATATGCAGCAACTGCAGACGGTTGATCAGAAAATCATTTTGGAGCATCTCCGGTGAAACATATAACAGATCGTAATTCTGGAGATTTCGCATGACTTGTTGTTTATCTTCATAATCGAGAAAACTATTCAGTGCAGCTACCCGCTTGAATCCTCTAGCGCGCAGCTGTTTCACTTGATCCTCCATTAACGAAAGAAGGGGAGAAACAACAATAACTAGTCCGCTCCGCATAAACGCAGGCAGCTGATAGCAAATAGATTTCCCCGTTCCGGTCGGTAAAACTCCCAATGTATGATGATTCTCTAATACACTTTGCAGTATCTCCTCTTGCCCAGTCCGGAAGTGGTCATAGCCGTAGAACTTATGCAATGCTTTTTGCAAATCGGCGTTCATGCTTTCACCTCCTGCTCTTTCCGCAATGCTAAAGCCAATCTAATTTGAAAATAATCATATTTCCCTTCCAGCAAAGCATGGATTTGTTTCAGTTTATTAGTACCAGCCTGCATAGCACATTCCAGAATGACAGCAGCATCGGTATCAGAAATAAATTTACTGGAAAGCGCTTCTCCATCAAGCCAAGTTATTTCGACAATATGGTCTTTTATCGTGTTCTCCGTCAATCCTCTGACAAGCGCAATCTGCTCTACTGACATACCTCGTTCGAGCATAGTCCGTGTCTTTTGCGCAGTGGAAGTTATGGAACGAATCTTGTGCTGGGGTTTATCCATGAGTGCAGCTAAATATGGAAAAGCTGCTGCATTGCTCTCTGCTTGCTGTAAGAGATGGTGAATAGTCGACGTCTGATAAAGGAGCACATCCGTATCATGCACATGATACTTTTCTGCTAGCTGTAAAGTTGTCAAACCGATATGATGATATCCGGTCAATCGATCGACAAATAACTCTGCCTGTATCTGCGGCAGTTTCTCCAGCAAGCAGTATAATTCCTCATATACTCCGTTTCGCCAATCTTCTAAGTGATGCTGTTCCTGTCGATACAACTGCTTAATCCAATGCTGAATAGCCAGGTTATCAGTTACAGGAATATACCGATTCTCCCCTTTTGTTTGATTGGAAAGCAGTTGAACAAGCAAAAGCAGCCGATACAGAAATGGCTCTGTTTGTGATTGATAGGCCATACCATTGAAATACGGCATATTTTTTTTATTATCCTGGTCTTCTTCTTGCAAGGCATTGGCGGCTACCTGGTCGAATATCTGTCTTGACAGCTTTGGGTAGATGCCAAATAAATTAGTAAGACCGTACATGTGGGCATCCTGCAATGTTTGGGCAGAACGCTTGCCTTGCAGCAGATGATAGATGGACGCCGCGCTCCGTTCCTGACGTATGGGCTGTGCGGCATGGATGATGATAGATGCCAGAAGCATTGCAATCAACCTTTCTGTAAGCTTGTATTCCGTTTCGGTACGCGCTACACTTAGTATAAAGCAAGAAGCAGCTTTGGTGAAAGCGGAAGGGGGAAATGCGGGATGGCAATGTATACATATGTCGATCAAGATACTTGTATCGCCTGCGGTACATGCGGAGCTGTCGCGCCCGATGTATACGATTATGATGATGAAGGTCTTGCATTCGTCCTGCTCGACCGCAATACTGGTACCTTCTCTGTACCAGAGGAATTGCAGGAGGATGTGACAGAGGCATTTGAAGAATGTCCAACCGAATCGATCAAGTTAAGTGATCTGGTTATTGCAAAAGATGCATTATCCCATATATGAAGAACCACTTCCCGTTAAGAGGAAGTGGTTCTTTTTATTGGGGCAGGAATCCATTTGCTGAACAGCCTGCGCAAAACAGGATACAAGATGAAAAAGAAAATTCCATTACCGATTGCATGCATTGTATCGAAACTTACGCCAGCAAGATAGTACGCCAGAAAATGTTCCATTATGAATACATTCGGCAGTGAAATCAAGATGCCATAGACATACCCTGTCAAAACGCTGGCACCGGTCATGACAATCAGTGGCGGGTTTTTCCATAGCTTGCCTATTAAACCGAATGTCAGACCAATCAACCCCCAAGCGAGCATCTGCCACAATGTCCATAATCCCATACCAAGTATCATATTGGATAATAGTGTGGACAATACAGCGATAATGACGCCTGCAGCCGGACCTAGTAAAAGAGCACAAATGATGATGACACTTGTCATCGGCTGCATATTTGGCAGAAAAGGAAACAGCACATTGGCATATATCCTTCCTACCGCTGCAAGTGCCGTCAGCATTGCTAAAAGAGTCAGCTTACGTGTGGTAAACATTAAGATTTTTGCAGATTGAAGACAACCTCGTCGCCGTCTTTCAGTTCAACCTCATTCGCTCCGACTGGTGACATTTCCTCATTCACGGTGAAAAGCCAATATTTGTTCGCATTTGCATCCTGAGCGTGGCCATCAATAGAAGTGATAAATCCAGCATCTTCTTCGATTTCGAAGTTCTCTTTCATCACATCCAACAGCATATCGCCTTCTTCAAAGCTGACTTCCTTGGATGAAATCTCTTCTCCGTCTTCAGATAGTGTTACTGTGACCTGCTGTTCGGTCTGCTGCTCTGCCTGTTGGTTTTGCTGCGGCTGTTCTGTCGTCCCGCAACCAGCCAGGATGCCTGCTGCCAGCAATAAGGCTGATAACATATGTAGTGCTTTTTTCATAAAAAAATCCTCCCTTTTAGTAAAGGAAAGAGCATTAGAAGCTGCCGCCCCACCCGCTCAGTCCTCGAAGCGGTGAAACACAAGCACACAGGGCAGGTCTGCTGACTTATACCTTTATCTACTAAGAACCCTTCCCGTCCAATAAGACAGTGGTTATGTTCTTTTCGGCGGTAATCACAGCTGCGAGGACAGTCACGGAATCACACCGCGTTCCCTATCAAGTCTGTTCGACACCTTGTACGCTTTGAATCCAGCTTATTTTATCATATTATGTCAGGTTTGTATCCTGCGGGAGACGAATAGTGAATGTTGTCCCCTCATGAAGCTTACTTGTTACTTTGATTGTTCCGCCATGTGCTTGAATGATATTCTTCGCAATAGCGAGCCCTAAGCCATTACCGGTTCTGGCAGTTTTTCTCGTCCTTGATTTATCAGCCTTATAAAATCGTTCGAACACGAAAGGCAGATCCTCTTCAGGAATCCCGCTTCCAGAGTCTTTTACAATCATAACAAGCTGATCTTTATCGTCAGATACCAACACTTGGACAGCACCTGCATTTTCAGTATGGGTAATGGCATTATCAATTAAATTCGTAAGTACTTGTTCAATTCCATCGGGAGCAAACCGATAGGTGCGTTTATCTACTGCATTGACAAGTCCCAGTTTAATTTCTCGTTCATCGGCTAAGCCTTGAAACTTACGGACGATTCGCTCCAGGAATGGATTTATTTCTACTTCTTCCACCACAAGATTTGTATCGCCTGCTTCCATCCGAGCAAGGTCAAGCGATTGGTTGACTAGCCTTCCGATTCGTAAGGATTCATCATGAATGATTTGAGCAAGCTCGTTTTTCGCTTCAACAGTATCAGCGATATCATCAATAATTGCCTCGCTATAGCCTTGCAGCAAGGAAATTGGGGTGCGCAGTTCATGCGTGATGTTCGTGATAAAGTCTTCACGAAGCTTATTCAATCTGCGTTCCTGCGTCATATCTCGCACAACAGCAACCGCACCGCGAATTGCCGCATCATCATAAAGAGGCGTAGCAATAATCACCCATTCCCGCCCTTGAATCGTCACTTCACGAGTAACCTCCGATGCAGTTGAGACAACACTTTCCATGATTTCTAGCCAGACACCTGGTACTTCATGGAATGTTTCGCCATTTTCAAACTGCCAATCATGGATAAATTCTTCAGCCGGCGGATTCGTCACGGTCAGTTCACCTTGACGGTTGATCATGACAACACCATCTACCATCGCATTAACAACACGGGCAAGATGTTCTTTTTCCTGACTGAGTGCGTTGATATTGAATTCCAGCTGTTTTCCCATCTTGTTGAGAGCAGTTGCCAACATACCTATTTCATCATGTGTGACAACAGGCACTGTGGTCCCGAATTCACCTCTAGCAACGTTCAGTGCTGCATCCTGCATTTTAATCAGTGGTTTCGTGATCCTCGATGACAAGAAAAAGGCAAACACAGTTGTAAGGACAAAGGCAATTCCAGCTCCAAGCAGGATAATTTGTGTCGTCTGATTACCTGTCTCTTTTACGACAGATAACGATTGATAGACATAAACCGCTCCAGACCCATCCTGCAACGGTGTACCGACAACGATTACGCTTCTATCGGTATTAGGCAAGATAAGCTGTTTGGAAACATCTTCTCCTTCTGTTACAGCTTTATTTAATGTATCATCATTCAGCAGCCATTGCTGTTCAACATCAGGCAATGGCTCCGCCTCATCTGGATTTGATATCCAAAGCGCATCATTCTGAAGGATAGCTATGCGGGAATTCGGATCCTGCACACGTTCTGCAGTATCGTAGACGGTGCTGCGATCATCGATTTCTTCCAGTAAAATAGACACCTTCGTAGCTGTCTGCATAAGGCTTTCCTCTGCTTCTTCAATATGAAAATTACCGAAGAACTCCAGCAGCAGAAAAGTAAGCAGACCAAGGACGACTGACACAAGAACCAAGATAGTCAGCCATAGCTTGTTAACAACACTTCCCCACAGCATCAGCTTTTATCCGCTTCGAATTTGTATCCGACACCCCACACTGTCACAATCATGCTAGCTGCTTCTTCAGAAACCTTGCTCAATTTTTCCCGTAATCTTTTTACATGAGTATCTACTGTACGCAAATCTCCGAAAAATTCATATTTCCAAACCTGCTTCAGCAACTCTTCTCTTCCATACACTTTATCTGGTGTCGAAGCGAGGAAGTGCAGCAATTCATATTCCTTTGGTGTCAATGTTACTTCTTGATTATCCGCTGTCACCCGGTGGGCATCTTTATCGATAGTAAGGTGAGAGAACACAAGTAAATCCTTCGCTTTTGCATCAGTATGCAAGTATTTAGTCGTCGAAGATCGTCGTAATAATGCTTTGACGCGTAAAACGACTTCACGAGGACTGAAAGGTTTCACAATATAATCATCCGCACCGACTTCGAAGCCCTCCACTCGGTCAGCTTCTTCCCCTTTAGCTGTCAGCATGATAATTGGTGTTCCCTTTTCCTTGCGGATTTCCTGACAAACTTCGATTCCGTCCTTGCCAGGCATCATTACATCCAGCAAAATAACATCATAGTCTGTTTCGTTTGCCATTTGAAGTCCCTGGTCTCCGTCAGCAGCTTCATCGAGCGTGTAACCTTCTTTCTCCAGATACATGCGCACGAGTCTGCGGATTCTTTCTTCATCGTCTACTACAAGAATATGTGCTTCTGTTTCCATGGTCCTTCCCCTTTTCTCTTTTTAGGTTAAGCATACGCGTGTAAACCTACGATAAGCAAGTTTACTGCCAGCAAATTGAACATAATGATACAAAAGCCGATAACTGCAAGCCAAGCGGATCGAATTCCTTGCCAGCCTTTCAGCATACGTATATGTAAATAAGCAGCATAGAAAAGCCAAGTGATCAGCGCCCATACTTCCTTCGGGTCCCAGCCCCAGAAGCGATCCCATGCCTGCTGGGCCCATATCATCGCGAATATTAAGGCACCAAGTGTGAAGATAGGAAAACCGACTGCAACAGAACGATAGCCAATGTCATCCAGCATATCTTTTGGCATTCTTCGCACTAGAGGCTGAAGTGCTGCTCCAATCCTTCTTCTTGTGAAGAAACGAATTAAAATATACAATACACAGCCTGAAAGCAAGGATAAGAAGATTGTATTAAGCTTCAGTGCCGCATTTTCACCACGCATCCAATCCGGAACAGATATCCCAAACGGAAATGGTGAAGATACCATATCACTCGGAACAAAGACAGGCGGCAGCTGATAGATGATGCTTGCATCTGCTGTCATCACACTGGCAGTATATCCGAAAGTTCGGAAAGAAATAGCGAGCAGCATATACCCTGCAACCGATAAGATAAGAACGATTATAGCTTCAATGAGCCACACCCTCTTATGCTGTTTCTCTTGATCCGTTTCATGCAGAATATAAAGAAAACCTGCGAAAAAGCTGACAGCAAGTACTGCTTCTCCAAGTGCAGCCGTTGTTACATGAATATACAGCCAATGACTCTGCAGAGAAGGTACTAGCGGTGCTACCTCACGCGGAAACATGGCAGCACAGCCAATGATCAGAATGCTGATTACCAATGCCATTACCGCTAAAAGCGGATAGCGATAGAACCGATACATAATCAGCAGCACTAATACAAGCATCATGCCAAAGAAGGTCATGAATTCGAATAAATTGCTTACTGGCGCATGTCCGCTGTACACCCATCGAAGGATGAAAAAGCCTAGCTGTGCGATCCATCCGGCAGCAGTGACTCCCCAGGCAATTCGCTCAGTGAGACCATGCCTCTGTTTGGCTGCTGACCATGTGAATAAAATGATACCAAGCAAGTAAGTGATAAACGCGGCTTCCAGCAAATGTCCGCTTAGGATCGATAACTTTTCCATTAGCCCCTCTCCCCTTTATCGTACACGTCTAAGATACGATCCATTTCTCTTTCAAAGGAGGAAGCATGCTTATTCGTATGTCCTGCAATCAGATAGGTGCCATCAGCTTGCCTATGGAGCCATATTCTGCGATGCTGCCAATAAAGTCCTTGGATGAGGCCCATCATGAAAATTAGACCTCCGAGCAGGAATACTGGTAATGTCAGATCACGTTTCACTGATAAACCAGTCACATTGTGCGTATCATAATCGACTGCTTTTATGTTGTATTCGTTCGATCCCGTTTCCGAAACAACCTCATCTATTGAGATGAAGAGTCTTTCCGTCATATCACCTTCTGAAATATCAAAGACGAATGCGGGATTACGAGGGTATTTCGTTGCGGTGATAATAGTATCACCGTTTAATTGATAATCTGGATAGTAATCAACTAACTTTGCATGAAGCCCGTTAGCAAGTTCATACTCCACTTTGGGGTCTTCGGTATCGACTTGAAAATCAACTGTTATACCATCCTCATTTTCAGCGCGGAGAGTCAAACCGCTGAACTCATTGAGCTGATAGCCTGACTGATAGATTGTAAACCCGGCTGCTTTGACAGGATGATTGACCGACACCTGCATTTGTTTCAATACCTTCAAATCAGGTGTATCACCAGCTATATGATTCTCAGCTTCGTAGACGATGATGTCTGTTGAAAAGCTTTTCGGTATCGTCCTACCTTCTTGTTCAATAGCTGCTTCGAACTTCGGGTCGTCCACATCATATGTATCTACACTGAATTGTTTATTCTTTATAAACAGTGACTGATTGGTATCAGGTACGACCGCTGTCTCACCGTCTCTTATCCATACAAATTCATCTTGATAAAAGAAAGAAAACAGACGAAGAAATGCCGCCAGCAGAACAAGAAGGAGTCCGATATGATTCACATAAGGTCCCCATCGGGCAAACCTGTTTTTTTCCGCCAGATAGGCATCGCCATCTTGACGAATACGATAACGCTTACCTCCTATATGGCTCAACAAACGCTCAGGATCACTTATTTCCTTATTTCGAACGTACAGCTGACGTCTAAGAAAATGCTCCTTGCGTTTCACTGGCTGCAGCTTCAATGCACGGTACAAAGGGAAAAACCGATCAATGCTGGCTATTAAGATACTGGCACCAAGCAAACCGAGCAGCGTCATATACCACCATGAGCTGTACAGCTGATCAAAACCTAAGTTATGATACAGACTTCCAAACACACCATATTCTGATTCGTAAAACTCCTGAGGCAGTCTTCCAATAGGAATGTATATCTGCTGCGGAAGAATGGTGCCAAGCGCCGTTGCAAGCACTGTCAACAGTAGGATATACATGCCGTTTCGCACAGAAGCGAAAAACCGCCATACCTTATCAATTAGCGTCTGGTTACGCTGTTGGGAACGCCGGCGAGCTCCTTCATAGCGCATATCCAATTTTCCCTTTAAAGTACTACCGCATTGCTGGCATTCTTCGCTATCCAGATTGTTTTCATGCTTACAACTAGAACATTTCTGCAAATACATCGCCTCTTTTCTCAAGGCACAATCTCATCTAAATATTCTTCCAGCCGCTCCGTCTCTAACGGCCCATAAACAGTCCTGTTAACTGTTCCGTCAGGGGAGATGAAAAACGTAGCCGGTAAGGCATCTACTCCATATGCTTCCATGACTTGTCCATTATCCAATAAGATCGGAAAGGACAAATTATACAGATCTAGGAACCGCTCAATGACAACGCTGCTTTCGTCTACATTGACTGCAGCAAAAATTACATCTTTATTTTCATATGTATGAGATGCCTTTTCGAACAAAGGCATTTCCTGCTTGCAAGGCTCGCAATAGGTTGCCCAAAAATTGACTAAAACACCTTTGCCTTGCTTTTCAGATAGCTTAAATTCTTGACCCGTCTGTATATCCGTCAGCATGAAATCAGGAGCCTGCTGACCTGCTTCCACTTTTGACGCTTTTCCTTCTCCTAATAGCTGCCAGCATGCTATTAAAACAAGGCAAGCCAGTATGGCAAGCACAGTCAGGCGTACAATGAAACGCCGTTTACGAATAGGTGTCACGTATCTTCACCTCTTTGCCAAGTATAGCATGTCGGCGGGCTGCCAATTTTGACAAATTATTTACGATTTTCTTTGTATTCCTGTTTAATGCGATGTACTTCTTCAGGAGTCAGCTTACGATATGCACCTGGCTGAAGCCCTTCAAGTGTTAAGAAACCGTATCTTTCGCGCTTTAATTTCTGAACTGGGAATTGAATTTTCTCCATCATTTTCCTCACCTGACGGTTACGACCTTCATGTAGGATAATTTGAACAAGGCTCGTATTCTTCTTTCTGTCAGCGCTCATCAGCTTTGCATAAACAGCTTTGCATTTATGCCCGTCAATCATAATACCTCGTTTCAGTTGTTTCAGTTCTTCCGGGGAAGGTATGCCTTTGACTTTGGCAACATACACTTTGTCGATCTTCTGACTAGGATGCATGAGCATGTTGGCAAACTCTCCGTCATTCGTCAAAAGCAGTAAACCTGATGTGTCATAATCCAGACGGCCAATCGGATAAACTCTCTCCAATACATCTGGCATCATATCGAGCACAACTTTCCGGTCTTTCTCATCCTGCACACTTGAAATGACGCCGCGGGGTTTGTAAAGCATATAATAGACGGACTTTTCCTTTTCAAGCGGTATACCATTTACCTCAACGGTGTCTCTATCTGTTACTTTAATACCAAGTTCCTTTACAACCTTACCATTAACCTTGACTTTTCCTTCCAAAATCATTGTCTCGGCTTTTCTTCTTGATGTAATACCACTGTGTGCGATTACTTTCTGCAGGCGTTCTGCTTGTTTATCCATTTACTGATCCTCACTTTTTATCATTAGGAACAAAAGAAAGAGCGTTAACGGTTGTCAACGCCTCTCATGCTCCGAATATAATCGTTACTACTATTATTGAAGCCATTATACCAATAACATCAGCTAACAGTCCAACTTTTAATGCATCTCCCATCTTACGTATACCGACAGCACCAAAATATACAGTAAGCACATAAAAAGTCGTATCGGTACTCCCTTGAAGAACAGAAGCCAGTCTGCCAATGAAAGAGTCTGGGCCATGGGTCGCAATCAGCTCTGTTGTCATTCCAAGTGCGGCTGTTCCGCTGATCGGCCTTACAAGTGCCAGCGGGACAATATCAGCAGGCATACCAATAAAACTCAAAAAAGGTGTAATCAGACCGATAATAGCATCTAATGCACCGGAAGCCCGAAGAATCGCAATCGAGACAAGCATTCCGAGCAGAAAAGGCAGTATCGAGATAGCCAGACCGATGCCTTCCTTGCCGCCATCTACAAACAGTTCATATGTTGGCAGTCGTTTAGCAGTCGCGATAACTAGTACTACAAGAATTAGACAAGGAATGATCCACATGCTTGCAGTCGAAAGCAAACTCATACATGACGCTCCTTCCGTCGCCTGATTTCGTAAAAGAGCCGATCAATCAGAATGGCTCCGATGAAAGAGATGATGGAAGCCAATAAGGTAGCGCTGACAATTTCGGTGGGTGAATGTGAATCATATTTCATCCGAACAGCAAGCACTGTTGTAGGAATAAGCGTTAAGCTTGAAGTGTTGATAGCAAGGAAGGTAATCATCGAACGGCTTGCTTTCGGACTGCCGCTTAGCTTTTTCATCTCTTCCATTGCCTTAATTCCCATAGGCGTCGCAGCGTTTCCTAAACCAAAGAAATTGGCAGTCAAGTTGGACAATATATATCCCATTGCCGGATGATCCTTCGGGATGTCCGGAAATAATCTGGCAATGAATGGCTTGGCCAGCCGCACTAGACCTTTTAAAAGTCCGGCGGCTTCTGCTATTTTCGTAATTCCGAGCCAAAATACCATCACACTAATCAAACTGATAGCAAGCACAACTGCATCATCTGCACTTTTGAAGATGGCTTTATTTACTTCATCCATCGTGCCATTGATCATGGCATAGATAATGCCGCCGATCGCCATGATTGCCCATATATAGTTCACCATAAGCGGACACCAGCCAGATCATCAAAGAGCTGTTTTGTCGAACCAGCTAGCGTCGGTGTCTGCGGGACTGCGAAAATAGGCACTGTACCGATTTTTTTTTCGTTCAAATAATAAACATCTGAACCAATCTGCTGGTTTTCCTTTTGCTTGTCCTGGTTCAGGAGCTGTGTCATTGTATGCGCCTGTTTCTTTTCCTGTTCGGAAAGCGGGTAGATAAGAGACGTGCCTGTCTCAGATTGTTTCAGCTTGGTAAGCTCATATTCCTCGAATCCCCATTCAAAGAGATTCATATGATCCCTCCAGTCGTCCGGGTCGTTTATCGTGACGACGACCAGCTCCATCCCATCTTTTTCTGCAGTACTCACAAGTGTCCGGCCCGCCTTTTTCGTATAGCCCGTCTTACCGCCGGTAGAGTAATCATAATAACGTGTTAGCATCTTATTTTTATTTCCCCAGGCATACATCTTGGAATCAGCTTTGTATGTTTTAGTCCCGCTAATCTTACGGAAAGTCTCATTTTGCATGCTGTACTTTGTTAATAAAGCCATGTCATATGCGGAGCTTTGATGTGTTTCAGTATCCAGACCGTGCGGATTGTCAAAATGAGAATTCTGCATGCCAAGCCATGCCGCTTTCTCGTTCATCAAATGGGTAAATCCTTCTTCACTGCCGCCCACATGCTCTGCTATTGCTACGGCTGCATCATTTCCGGATCGAAGCATTAGCCCATACACAAGATCTTTCAACGGTATTTCCTCTCCTTCCTCCAGATAAATGGAGGAGCCCTCTGTGTATACTGCATTTTTACTAACATGGACTTCTTCATCCATCTTGCCTGATTCGATAGCGATAATAGCGGTCATGATTTTTGTGATACTGGCGATCCTTTTAGGATCAGATGCGTTTTTTTCATATAAAATCCTGCCAGTAGAAAGCTCCATCAAGATGGCAGCATCTGCAGATACTCCAGGTTTGGCGGCCGCTTGCCCTGGCAGGAGCATCGCACAGAGGATTATAGCAATCATTACAACCAGAACGCGCTTGAACATGTTTCAAACCCTCCCTTAGTCATCTATCATCAGTGTATGCACAGAAGACAAGCTTATGAACAAGTGAAAGACCCCTATCCACATGGATAGGGGTCTTTCACTTAGAATGGCGCCCAGTTTACTTGCTTAGCAGTTTGAAATCTCTGTGTCACATTGGCCCAATTGACGACGTTCCACCAGTTTTCCACGTACTGCTTCTTTTCTGTTTTATATTGCAAATAATAAGCATGTTCCCACATGTCTAAGACTAATAAAGGAATTGTATCTGCCAAACTGAAAAACTGATGCTTTTCAAGTGTCTGTATAGCCAAGTGATGCGACCTCGGTTCCCAAAGAAGAATAGTCCAGCCGACTCCTTCGACACTGTCTGCAGCCTTGGAGAACATGTCCTTGAACCTCTGGAAACTTCCAAAATCTTTTCGGATCTGCTGTGCCAGCTGTCCGGAAGGTTCTCCGCCCCCATTAGGCGACATATTATACCAGAAAATTGTGTGAAGGAAATGACCGGAACCATGGAAAGACTGCTCTCTTAAATAATGCTTATAGTCTGAGCTTGTTTTGTTCCCTCGATTCACATAAAGCATCTCTTCTGCTTTATTCAGTCCGTCAACATAAGATTGATGGTGTTTTGTGTAATGCAGTTCCATGATTTCCCTGCTTATGTGCGGCTCAAGTGCGTCAAAGCGGTAAGGAAGTGGCGGCAGTCTGTGCTGGCCCCACCGAACGCTATTCTGACGGCTGGCCTGCTCCGCTCGGGCTGCTACCCTCTCTGCATCCTGACGAAGCTGCAACACAGCTTCCTGTGCAATAGTATCCTCAGATAATAGTGTCTGCTGCAGGTTATGCTGCAGTTCACGAAGATCTGGTTCCCATTCCTCTATTGAAGCCTCTCCTGCATGTTCTTCCATTGCCTTACTCCATTCCAGCAATGCTTCCAGATAATTTCTGCTGTTCAAAGTCACTCACCTCGCCCTAGCATATGTACCCATTAAGCTAGGGGAATCTTGTCAATCCGATTCGGCAGGAAAATCTTCGAAGAACAGATCTGCAGCGCCTTCGGGATCATCTGTTCCTTCTGGTAAAGGAGGCAGATCATCCAATGTATGCAAACCAAAGTAAGCAAGGAAAGCAAGTGTTGTAACATATAAGATCGGTCTGCCAATGCCTTCCTTGCGGCCGCTCTCTTCTATAAAGCCTCTGGCAACAAGTGTCTGAATCGGCCTCTCGCTCTTAACACCACGCACTTCCTCAACCTCGATCCTGGTGATTGGCTGCTTATATGCTATGATTGCCAACGTCTCAAGCGCTGCTTGCGATAGCTTGCTGTTTTGTGGAGAATCCAGCAATTTACGATGATAAGCTGCATGCTCTGATTTTGTGGTCAGATGATAGGCACCTTTCATTTCCATAATTGATAAGCCGCGGTCTGGTGATTCGTAGGCTTTCTTAAGTGCAGCCAATTCCTCTTCGACTTCTTTTTCTCCTAATTCCAATGCATGCATAAGCTGTTTCTTTGTTAGTCCTTCATCACCGGCTGCAAACAACAGCCCTTCCAGAATACTGTTATACGGTACTTCCATCGTGCATCCCCATTTCAAATACGATTAACTCATCAAAATGCTGTTTTTGCTTGCAGAAAATCTGTTGTTTTTTCATCAATTCCAATATAGCCATGAAGGTAACAACAATGTGCTGCTTCGTCCGTTCCGGGAATAATTCGAAGAAATCGACCCCTTCTTTTCTGGCTTTAATAGAATGCAGAACTTCGCCCATTCGATCTTCCAGCAAAATTTCTGCACGCTGGATTTTCGTATCGAGCGGCTGGCTCCATTCTCTTCTGCGAAAAACACGCTGCAAGGCGGCTACCATATCATAAACTGTAACCTCACCTGGCTCGAGCGGTTTCAATTCCGGTTTATCCGGAAGCGGTGCTGGCGGTCTTGTGTAAAGCTTATCAGCAGACAGCTCTTTTTCTTTTAATTCTTCCGCTGCTTCCTTGAACTTACGATATTCAATCAAGCGGTTCATAAGCTCGTCTCGAGGATCTTCCTCCTCTATCGCTGCTTCTTCATCGAGTGCTGCTTGATTCGGCAAAAGCAGCTTGCTTTTCATCGCAAGAAGCGTTGCTGCCATCACTAAATATTCACTGGCAATGTTCAATTCCAATTGCTGCATCGTATGTATATAGTGCATATATTGCTCGGTGATTACTGCCACCGGTATGTCATAAATATCGATTTCATATTGGTTAATCAAATGCAGGAGCAGATCAAGCGGGCCTTCAAACCCATCCAGTTTCACACTGTATCCTTGCATAAAATCTCCTCCTTCCGAAAAAAAGTTCACTTTCCGCCCATACCCTGGCTTACTTCTCTACATAACTTATACCGTAAGATAAATGTTCAGACATCCTGGCTTTTATCTGAGTCACACTTTATAAAGGAGGAATTTAACCATGGGTAGCTACGGCGGAGGATTTGCTTTGATCGTTGTACTTTTCATTCTTCTAATTATCGTAGGTGCTGCTTGGCTATAAGCCGAGCGCATAAAGAAAACCAGCCTTCTTAGGAGGCTGGTTTTTATTTTAAGCTTCTGTTTCGCATTTCTCAAGGAAATTCTTTGTTTCATCCGTCGCAGTGACTCGATGCATCGGCGAATACATATTGCGTAACTCACAAACCATCTGCTTACCGATGCCATTGCCTCGATGAGATGGATCGACCGAAATATGCTGCACGATAGCCTTATCCTCTTCGATCACGACTCCAAGTGCTCCGAGGATATCATCTTCATCTTTCCAAAGAAACAAGTGCCAATTAGGATTGTTATTGTATTCCTGAATTGTCTGCTGCAGCTTTTTTACTTCTTTTACATGTGGCATGAAAGATAAAAGTCCCATTGCGATTTTTTCCATTGACTTCTTGTATCGTATTAGCATAATAACCCCTCATTAAGAAAATAACTTTCCGATCAAAGACAGAAGGAATAAGAAGCTTGCTCCCATCATGACCCAGAAAAGTACCTTCTCTTGTTTGTCACTATCCTGCAACTGTGTTCAACTCCTGCCGTACGTAGTCTTATTTAAAACCTATCTACGTTTTTTGTCAACTTTACATACTGTATTTTCTCCATACGCTTACTGCCGGACTAAAACAAAGAAATTCTATGGTAGTTTCTCCTACATTCCTCTCTCCATACAAAGGATAGAAGCAGAATCTGGCGAGAGTGACGGTTTATGTGGTAGAATCATCACGAGTACATACTCACTTCAATCTAGGAGGACAAGCAAATGGCTAAAAAAGGTTACATCCTAATGTTGGATGGCGATAAAATTGAATTTGAACTATATCCGGAGGAAGCTCCAAACACAGTAGCGAACTTCGAGAAGCTCGCGAACTCCGGTTTCTATAATGGTGTAACGTTCCACCGCGTCATCCCAGGCTTCGTAAGCCAAGGTGGCGACCCGACTGGTACTGGTGCCGGCGGCAGCGGAACTACAATCAAATGTGAAACTGAAGGTAACCCTCATAAGCATGAAGCAGGCAGCTTGAGCATGGCGCATGCAGGTAAAGATACAGGCTCTAGCCAGTTCTTTATCGTACACGAGCCTCAGCCGCACTTGAACGGTGTTCATACTGTATTCGGTAAAGTAACTTCCGGATTGGAAATCGCTCGCAACATGAGAAACGGCGACACAATGGAAACTGTAGAAGTTTTCGACGAAGAATAAAAAAAATCCTGTATGCATGATGCATACAGGATTTTTTTTATTCATAAGAAAGATCAAGCCTTGTAAGTTCCTCAGCTTCTTCTCTTCTGACGACAAGTCTGTCGACTCCATCTTCGACAAAGACAACAGCTGGTCTGCCAAAGCGGTTATAATTGTTTGCCATTGCGTAACCGTACGCGCCAGTACTGAAAACTGCAAGCAGATCTCCAGCCTCTGCTTTTGGCAAATCAATATCCCAAATCAGCATATCACCCGATTCGCAGCATTTACCGGCAATGGAGACTGTCTCTATTGCTTTCTCATCTGCGCGGTTAGCAATTTTTGCTTCATACACAGCTTTATAAAGTGCTGGACGGAGATTGTCCGTCATTCCGCCATCAACAGATACATATTTACGCACACCAGGAATCTCTTTAACAGAACCGATCGTATAAAGCGTTACTGCCGCATTCCCGACAATCGATCTTCCTGGCTCAATCCAGATTTCCGGCATCTCAATTGATGCTTCCTCGGCCTCTGCTTTGATTCGTGATACCAATGCATGGATATAATCTGACAATGGTAGCGGTTCGTCGTTCTCCGTATAACGGATACCAAAGCCGCCGCCTACATTGAGTACTGCAGGAGCATAACCATAATCATTCTTCCAAGCCTTGATAAGCTCGAACAGCCTGCCCACTGCCATTAAAAATCCGTCAGTTTCAAAAATTTGAGAACCGATATGACAATGCAGACCCTTCATTCTAATCACTTCGCTATCCTTCACTTTACGAAATGCTTCCTCAGCTTGTCCATTGCTAATATCAAAACCGAATTTCGAATCCTCATTGCCTGTCAAAATATAATCATGTGTATGTGCTTCAATGCCTGGCGTAACACGCAGCAGAATATCCATCTGCTTTCCTTGTTCCTTCAATACCGCTTCCAGTAAGGCAATTTCATGGAAGTTATCCACAACCACACAGCCGATATTATGTTCCACAGCCATTGAAAGTTCTTCATAGCTCTTGTTATTGCCATGCAGGTGAATTTTTTCAGTCGGGAAGCCAGCTTTCAATGCAGTATGCAGTTCTCCGCGGGAGACCACATCCAAGCTAAGCTTTTCCTGCTTCGCTACCTGCACCATCGCAACCGAAGAAAAAGCCTTACTAGCATATGCTACTTGAGCTTTGACGCCTAATGTTTCAAAGGCTTCGACAAATGCCTTAGCATTTTTTCGGATAACACCGACATCGTACACAAATAATGGTGTACCATATTTTTTGGCTAATGTGACGGCATCTACTCCGCCTATTTCTAAAATGTGCTGATCATTTACTACAAAAGGGTGCTGCATACAATAACCTCCAAACAACGGCTTCATCGGATATGGCATAAAAACAAAGCTCATCTTTCCGCATAGGAAGAAGATGAGCTTTCGCTTCACACGCTACACTACCCGTACTGTCGTAAAAAATAGATAGGGTAAACGTACCATATTCTCATTTTTCTAGCAACTAAGAATTCGGCGCCCTTGTTTTATCTGGAGAGTTGGTAATGGAAGGACGATATTTTGTCAATGGAACCGGTGTCCGGTATGCAATCTCCAGAAGTGCTTTCAGATTAAACGGAATAAACGGCCACATATAAGGTGTGTTTAGTGATTTCGTGCCTACAAGAATCAAGATGGCTAACGTGATGCTGATGACAAATCCCGGAACCCCGAATATAGCTGTTGCAACGAGGAAGAAGATTCTTGTTATTTTGTTTGATACACTAAGTTCGAAGCTTGGCGTAACAAAGGAACCGACAGCAGAAATCGCCACATAAAGAATTACCTCAGGTGTGAACAACCCTACATTAATGGCAATCTCACCAATCAGGACTGCTGCGATAAGACCCATTGCCGTAGATAGCGGCGTGGGTGTATGGATTGCAGCTAGTCTGAGGAATTCTATACCAAGATCTGCAAGGAGTATTTGCAGAAATAATGGTATATGTCCGTCATCCTTATTGGGACCAATAAAATCGATGCTTTGGGGCAGTAATTCCGGATGAACTGTGATCAGATACCAAAACGGCAGGAGGAACAATGATACAAAGATCCCCGTTAGTCGGACCCAGCGTATGAATGTTCCAGGTGCTGGTGATTCTCTGTATTCCTCTGCATGCTGCAAATGGGAAAAATAAGTTGCCGGTGTAATGATAACACTTGGTGACGTATCAACAATGATAAGCACATGCCCCTCAAAAAGATGAACTGCGCCAATATCTGGCCTTTCAGTATATCTTACAAGAGGAAATGGTCTGTTTCCTTGCTTTACGAGATATTCTTCGACTGATTTATCGGACATTGGTAGTCCATCGATTTCGATTTCCTTCAATTCTTTTTTAATCAGTTTTACTAAATTTGGGTCAGCAACGTCCTCGATATAAGCGATACAAATATCTGTCTTCGATCTTTCTCCTACCTGCATCATTTCCAGTCGCAGCCGTTCGTCCCGAATCCTACGGCGCGTCAAGGCAGTGTTGATGATAATATTTTCCGTATACCCATCTCGAGGTCCGCGGATGACTTTCTCCGTGTCAGGCTCCTCCGGCTGTCTGCCCGGATAGGATCTTGTGTCGACGACAAAAGCAAAATCACAGCCATCCATGAATACGACAATCAATCCTGAAAGGAACTGATCGACGCAATCATCGATGCTTTCTGTTCGCTTCACTTGCATGTGAACCAATCGGTTTTCGATGATTTCAGAAACTTTATTAGTGTTTCTTTCGTCATCATTGATACTCATTAATTTCGAAAGTACACGCTGTACAACCTCAGCATCCGCAAGACCGGTGGTGTAGTAGATTTCCACTTTTTTCTTGAGAATGATCAAGGTGCGGTGACCGACGTCGAAGGAGACACCGACACCAACACGCTCCTTCATAAACTCATTTACGTCATCGATCTTTGCTGGTATGGGCGTTTTTTGTTCATCAGCCATTTCTGCTTCCCTCCCTTTCTAGGATGATACGGAGTGCTTGTTCTGTAATTGGGGAGCCAATCTCAATTGCATCTTTGCCGTGCATTTTTCCAATATCTCCGATCGCCACCACTAAAGGGAGATCCAGCTGGTCAAGCAGATACACCGTATCGCCGTTTATACGACCGATTTCCTCTGTAATGACACCTTCCTTATCTACACCGAATGGCTGCAGTTCCCCATCCTGGTCAATAGAGAAGTTGACGCGGCTCCATTCACGATTTTGCGTATGAGACGCAACTGCCAATGCTCCAATCACGTTGATCTCAGGATCATCCGCAATCTTCTGCAGCAGCATTTCACCACTGCCTACACCCGGTACACCCCCATCATCGAGAAGGACATAAACCGGTTCTGCTTTTGCTGCATGGATAGCATTAACCATAGCTTTGGCTTCCACAGTCATCGGATTGTCAGCCAGATAAGAAAGAGACGTCCCGCCGATCTTCTTAGCTAAATAGTCGATTGTTCGCTTTGCATAAGCATCTCCGTCTGTAATCAGAATTACTCGCTTCATAAAGGGTTCATCCCCTTGGCTTAAAGAATACAGACACTAGGAACCCGAAAAGAATAGCGGCAGCGATTCCTGCAGAAGTCAGCTGGAACATACCGAGTGCAATACCCCAAAATCCATGTTTATCAGCTTGTTCCATGGCACCGTGAAGTAGAGAGTGTCCAAAGCTAGTGATAGGAACCGAAGCACCAGCACCTGCGAAAGATAACAAGTTATCATACAAATCGAATCCATCAAGCACACAGCCAAGAACGACGAAGGTACTCATCACATGTCCAGCATCCAGTTTCGCAACATCTAAAAGCAGCTGACCTATAACACAAATAAACCCGCCGACTACAAATGCCCAAAAAAAGTCCATGCTTATACCTCCTCCCTTACGAGTACGACACTATGTGCAATAGCTGGTATTGATTCTTTCTGACGTATCAGTGTTGGGTTCATCAATGCACCAGTTGCGGTAACCAGTATCCGTTTGTAAGTTCCTTTTCGCATCTCATCCAAGAGATGGCTGTACGTTACAATGGCGGAACAGGCTGTACCGCTGCCACCGGCAAGCATTCCTTGATCATTGTTATAAAGCAAGTTGCCGCAATCCTTATGTACGGCATCAATATTTATCCCATCACTGCGGAGCATATCCTTTAGGATAGGAGAACCAACGCTCGATAAGTCACCAGTAACTATCAGATCATAATCAGCAGGTGTACGGCCAAAATCGCTCAAATGCCTCTTGATCGTGTCATATGCTGCCGGTACCATTGCGCTTCCAAGGTCGAAGGCATTTGTTGCACCGAAATCAACCACTTTACCAATAGTTGCACCTTCAATTCTGATTTGACTCTTTTCACGGCTTACTAGTGCACATCCAGCTCCAGTTGCTGTGCTAGTTGCTGTTGCAGGTTTCTGATTGCCATATTCGGTTGGAAAACGGAATTGCCTCTCTGCTGTTGCATTATGGCTGCAGACAGCCGTCAAAATCCGGTCTGCCACACCAGCATCAACCAATTGGGACGCTACGGCCAGCGTTTCCATACTAGTGGAGCAAGCTCCAAACATGCCTAGATAGCTCATATCCATATCACGTGCTGTGTAATTGGCACTAACATTCTGATTCAACAGATCTCCAGCAATGAACATATCAATATGCTGCTGCTTTAAACCAGCTTTCTCCAACGTTATTTGTATAGCATCCTGCAAGAGCTTTCTTTCTGCCATTTCCCAATTATCTTCTCCGCAGTATAAATTATCGTAAGATTTATCGAAGGAATCCCCTAATGGACCTTTTGATTCCTTCGGTCCTACACTCGTCCCTGTTTCTTGAATATAAACCTTTTGATTCAGCGTCCAGGATTGCTTGCCCAATTTCGCCATTTTCTTTTATCCCCCGATCAGCTGGTTGAATATATACCGGATAATGCCGACAATATAGGCCGACGTAACCCCGAATACAATGACACTGCCAGCAAGTTTGAACATATTAGAACCTACTCCAAGCACATAACCTTCCGACTTATATTCCAGGGCAGCACTTGTTACAGCGTTGGCGAATCCTGTTACCGGCACTGCTGATCCTGCCCCGGCAAATTGTGCGATTCGGTCATAGATCCCAAGCCCAGTCAATATCGCAGATATAAGGATTAGTGTTGTGACAGTAGGCGTACCAGCCTCCTGCTGGGACATATCAAAGACTTGCATGTAAAACTTAGTCAGCAGCTCTCCAATGAGACAGATGAAACCGCCCACTAAGAAAGCTTTAAGACAATTTCGGACGTATGGCACTTTCGGATAATACGTTTTTGCTGTATCGGTGTAATTTTCTTTCTTGAACTTGGAATCCATGATGTCACCTCTTTGATTAATAGGAAAATAAAAGCCATTGGAACAAGGATCCGGTGATCTTCCCTAGGACAATTGCCATAAAGAACCAGATCAGACTACTATCCAGACCAATTCGTCTAGTCAGGATTGGAAACACATTCAACACCTCCGTCAAAGCTGCAGCAAGCATACCGACGAATATTCCATGCAAAAGACCCCAAAGCGTGATCAGAAGAATCGGCGCATGAAAATGAAAATAATGGAAGGAGAGAATCGTTCCGGCGAAAGCACCGGCAGTGACGCCTGCTTCATAAGTAATCAGGAAATTCTGTGTCTTGCTAAGCTGTACCAATCTCGGAATAATACCTAGTACAGTCAGAAAAGCGACAAATCCTGCTCCAGTTGCAAGCCCGGCACTGAGCCCGATCAGCAGTTCAACTGTGGCGATCCACATGCTGCTGTTCCAATTCGTTTTCGTGATAAGCTACATAAACATCCATATCACGCTGATATTTGTGCATCTCTACCTCCAACGGGCTAGGCTCTTCATTCAAACGCTTTTTGAATACATGGTTGAAAAAGAGAATCATCCCCACTCCGATGCCTATGCTGTACGGAATTTGCAGCCAGAGCGGATGCACAAGCCGTTCTCCAGTCAATAGAAAGTGAATCTGCTGCTGCACCGGCTCCATGGCAACATCGAAGTGAAAATTCATGATCGTCATGGCTGACCCTATGAACAAGAGCAGCCAGATGAGAATGACGAGAGGCCATACGGTGCGTTTTTTTGCATGCTGGACATGGACAATCGTTTGCTCCGCACCTATCAACTGCAGTTCATGCTCCGGAAAAAGTTTCATTAGCTGCTGGAATACCGAAAAACAATCAAGGACAACGATATTGCTGTCTTTTTTGTTTATACGGTAAATGACGGTGTCGAGCATGCGTTCCTTATAATCTCCAGCATTCGCAATATGTGCGATATCCTTAAGTTTGATTACGGATTCTGGAGCAGTTGTGATTTTCCGGATGAACCGGATATAAACAATAGCTGGCATAATACACCTCTCCTCCTATGAAGAAGGGTTTCTGTACTTAGTATGGGAAAAGCACAGAAAAACATGCTGGTAATTACAGGCAATAAAAAAAGCTTCTGCACGATGTGCAAAAGCTACTTTTCCAGCTGCTCTTTGATGCTAGCCAATATTTTCTTTTCAAGTCGGGAAACTTGCACCTGAGAAATACCGAGCCGTTCAGATACTTCCGATTGTGTTTGATCTTTATAAAACCGTAAGTAGACGATGAGCCGCTCCCTTTCACCAAGTGATTGTATCGCTTCTTGTAAGGCAAGCTTATCGAACCAGTTATCGTCCTGTTCGGCGATTTGATCCAATAAAGTGATCGGATCTCCATCATTTTCGAAAACAGTCTCATGAATTGAATGAGGCAGCTTGGCGGCCTCCTCAGCATGGACAATTTCCTCCGGTGACAGCTCCAGCTCCTTGGCAATTTCCTGAATGGTTGGCACGCGATTGAGTGCTTTTGTTAATTCTTCTTTTTTCTTTCTTACTTTATTGGCTGTTTCCTTAAGTGAACGACTGACCTTCAGACTGCCATCGTCCCGAATAAAACGTTGGATTTCTCCGATAATCATCGGTACTGCATATGTTGAGAAGCGTACATCATATGACAAATCAAATTTATCAATTGACTTAATCAACCCTATACAGCCGATCTGGAACAAATCATCAGGATCATAGCCGCGATTAATAAAACGCTGGACGACAGACCAAACGAGCCGTACATTTCTTTCGACAAGGATGTCCCTTGCTTCTTTATCACCATTCTGACTTAACTGGATGTATGTTTTCACTTGCTTATCGGTCAACTGTTCTTTTGCCTTCTGCTGTTTCAAATATACATCCATATGCCCCACCTACTGACTCATGGCTTTGCTTCGATTGAACTGCTTATTCATCGTCACTGTTGTGCCTTCGCCTTCTGTGGAATGCACATATACATGGTCCATAAAATTCTCCATGATAGTAAAACCCATACCGGAACGTTCTAAATCAGGTTTTGATGTGTAAAGAGGCTCCATCGCTTCATCCACATCTGGAATGCCTACGCCTTCGTCCTGAATGATTAATTCCACTTCATCATCAGACAGTGTGCAGATAATTGTAATCATCTGGTCTGGATCTGAATTATAACCATGAATTATAGAATTGGTTACAGCTTCAGAAACGACTGTTTTGATTTCGGTTAACTCGTCCATTGTCGGGTCTAGCTGAGAGACGAAGGATGCAACTGTTACACGGGCAAAAGCTTCGTTCCTGCTTTGACTAGAAAAGGCGAACCGCATCATATTCGTGTTCATGATAATACCACCCCGAAAGTTTCCAGCGCATAGCGCTCATTTTCTTCAAATCGGATAATCTTGAATAGTCCGGATAGCTGAAACAGTCTGTCTACAGCCGGTGTAAGACTGCAGACGACCATTTCCCTTCCCTCTGCTTTTAATTCTTTATATCTGCCAAGAATGACACCTAGACCAGAGCTATCCATAAATGAAAGAGATTCCAGGTTCAGTACCATATGCTTGATTCCAGGCTGCTGCAGGGCAAACTGCCAGCTTTCTTTCAACTCGCTCGCTGTATGATGATCGAGCTCCCCGTTTAGACGTGCCAGCAAGATGGTTTCTTTCAATTCATAATCAACTGTCAACCCCATAGCTTTTCTCCTCCCTTATCTGCTTATAGATTTCTGCAGAAAAAGGCGAATACCTTTCGAGTGACAAAATTAGAAGAAACTCGTACGTCTTAGTCAGAATTAGTGGAATTTCACCACATCGTCAAAGCTGCGTTTAATCAGCAGCCAATAGCTTGCTTTTGGTACGTCTTCTTTCATGATGAGCGGGGTTGAAGAAACATGTTTACCATCAGCTTTTACTTCCAGCACTCCTACTTGTTCACCAGCTTTTAGAGGAAGGGAGAGATCTGGGTTATATACGATTTTCGTCGTCAATTCCCCAAGCTTTTCTCCTTTTTTGACAAGCAGCGACACTGGCGTGCTAGTCACAACCGGAACATCTTTATCGCGTGCCTTCAGCATATCAAGCTTGGCCACAGTCTGGTCCTGTTTATAAAGCTGCTTTACCGTAAACTGGTTGAAGCCATAATCGAGCAGCTGAGACACTTCATTATTTCGCTGCTTTGGTGTCTCAGCGCCCATTACGACTGCTATAACCCGCATTCCATCTTTCTTGGCGGTAGCCGTGAGGCAATATCTTGCTTCTTTCGTGAAGCCGGTTTTCAAGCCATCAACACCAGGATAAAATTTTACTAGCTTATTCGTATTTACAAGCCAGAATGGATCGTCGGAATCCTTGCGCAGATAATCTTCATAAATACTTGTAAATTCAGTGATTTCTTCGTGCTCTAGCAATGCTCTGGCCATCATCGCCATATCTTTCGCCGTCGAATAATGATCATTAGCAGGAAGGCCGGTAACATTTTGAAATTTTGTGTGAGTCAGCCCTAGTTCTCTTGCTTTCTCGTTCATCTTTTGTACGAAACCATCTTCGGTACCTGCAATCTTCTCAGCCAATGCGACGCTCGCATCGTTACCTGATGCGACAGCTACGCCTTTCAATAAATCCTTTACTGTCATTTCTTCTCCAGGTTCAAGGAAGATTTGTGATCCACCCATGCTTGCTGCGTACTCACTTGCTCTGACTTTTTCATCGTAGCGCAGCTTACCAGCATCAATTTCTTCCATAATCAAGAGCATCGTCATGATTTTTGTCATACTAGCGGGCGGGAGCTGCTCCTCCATATTCTCACCTGCCAGAACACGACCAGTATCACGTTCGATTAGAATAGATGATTTAGCTGTCGCTGTCGTTCCTTCTTGTTTTGCAGCAAAAGTTTGTGGCGGGAGTGCCATAAGACTGATAACGAAAGCGATCAGCAAACTTAATAGACTCATTTTTTTCATTTAAGGTTCCTCCGTTTACGGTAATACAGTTAGAATCTCCCAAATGAAATGATTTATTAATATTTTGCACACAAAAAAAGCAGCCCTTAAAAAGGACTGCTTTATAAGTTAGGAAATTACGTCGTAAATCAATTCCATTTTTTCAGGCTTAGCTGTGTCAATTGTATAGGAAGCCAAGACTTTTTCAGCGGAATCCGCCGCTTGTGCATCACGTGCATGCAGAATAGCGATCGTTTCGCCTTGCTCTACAGCATCTCCCTGCTTCTTCTTCAATGTGATACCAACAGCATGATCGATGTCATCATCTTTTGTTGCACGGCCTGCACCTAAATACATAGCTGCCGTTCCGATTCCTTCCGCATCAATGCTGTGTACATAGCCAGCAACAGGTGCTTTCACCTCAATATGATAATCCGCTTGAGGCAGAAGTTCCGGGTTATCGACAAGCGCCGTGTCGCCGCCCTGAGCGCCGATGAACGTACGGAAAGCTGCTAATGCAGTTCCGTTATCCAAGCATGCTTCGAGATGCGCACGCGCTTCCTCGTAGCTTGAGAACTTATCAGCTAAAAGCGCCATATGAGCTGCCAATTCAACAGAAATTTCCCGTAGATCTGTTATTTTCTCACCACTTAGTACTTGGATTGCTTCCTTCACTTCGTTGCTGTTTCCAATTTCAAATCCTAGTGGCTGGTTCATGTCCGTAATGACTGCAACTGTCTGACGGCCAAGGTTTTTACCGATTTTAACCATTGTTTCTGCCAATTGCTTGGAGTCATCCAATGATTTCATGAAAGCACCAGAACCTGTTTTCACGTCCAGTACTATCGCTTCCGCACCAGAAGCCAGCTTTTTGCTCATAATAGAGCTTGCGATGAGTGGAATTGTGTTAACCGTTCCTGTAACATCACGCAGCGCATAAAGCTTTTTATCTGCTGGTGCCAGGTTACCGGTCTGACCAGCTACTGCAAGTTTATTTTCATTCACCAATCCCATGAATTGCTCACGGCTCAAATCAATTGAGAAGCCTTTGAAGGATTCAAGTTTATCCAATGTTCCGCCAGTGTGACCAAGACCACGACCAGACATCTTCGCAACTGGAATGCCGATAGCAGCGACAAGCGGCCCTGTAATCAAGGTGATTTTATCACCTACACCGCCTGTGCTATGTTTATCGACCTTTTTACCTTCGATACTGCTAAGGTCGAATGTTTCACCAGAGTTGGCCATCTCTTCTGTCAGCCAAGCTGTTTCTTCTTCTGTCATACCATTGAAATAGACTGTCATTAAAAAGGCAGAAGCCTGATAGTCAGGGATATCTCCTTTTGTATAACCATGGACGAAAAAGGCTACCTCTTCTTTGGAAAGCTTACCGCCGTCTCTTTTTTTCGTAATTAAATCAACCATTCTCATATTCGTTCACCTGCTTTATTTTATTGGAAGCTGCTTAACAATCTCTTTTACGAAACGCAGAAAATCTTCCCTTACTTGACCCGTAGTCTCCATCACTTCATCGTGTGTAAGTGGCTGGTCAAGGATTCCTGCTGCCATATTGGAGATACATGAAATACCCAATACTTCCATTTTTGCATGGCTGGCAACGATTACTTCCGGAACTGTAGACATACCGACAGCATCTCCGCCCCAAACACGAAGCATCCGCACTTCAGCACCTGTTTCATACGATGGACCTGTGTTGCCGACATAAACGCCTTCTTTCACTCCAAGTCCAATTTTAGCTGCTACTTCACGCGCATAGCCTAGAAGCTCTTTGCTGTACACAGAAGACATGTCCGGGAAACGAGCTCCCAGCTCTTCATCATTTGGTCCGATTAGCGGATTAGTTCCCATATTGTTAATATGATCCGTGATCAGCATCAAGTCGCCCGGCTCGAAGCTTTCGTTGATTCCGCCGGCTGCATTCGTAACAATCAATGATTGAACACCAAGAGCTTTCATTACACGGACAGGTAAAGTTACAAGCTCCATCGGATATCCTTCATAGAAATGGAACCGGCCTTGCATAGCTATTACATCTTGTCCTTCCAGCTTCCCGATAACAAGCTGTCCTTTATGTCCGCTGACCGTTGAAACTGGGAACCCCGGAATATCTCCGTATGGCACGACTGTTGTTTCTGTAATCTCATCAGCCAGTACTCCAAGTCCGGATCCTAGAATGAGGCCAATCTTTGGTGTGCTCGTCAGTTTCTCTTTAATATAATCTGCTGCCTGTTTGATTGCTTCTGCCTGCATGTTCATTTCCCCTTTTTCAATGCTTGTAAAAAGCTTGTTCCGTGCTCTGGCATTTCGATACCGAAGTTATCTGCAATCGTTGCAGCGATATCCGCAAATGTATTGCGCAATTCCAGTTTCTCTCCATGATCTGCACCAGTATGGTAAGCAATCAGTGGCACATATTCCCGTGTGTGGTCAGTCCCAGGCGCTACAGGGTCATTACCATGATCAGCTGTAATTATAAGCAAATCATCTTCTTTCAGTTTATCAAGTACTTCTGGAAGTCGTTTATCATAATCCTCCAGCGCCTGTGCATAGCCTTCCGGATCGCGGCGATGACCATATTTCGCATCAAAATCGACCAAGTTAAGGAAGCTGATGCCTGTAAAATCCTCATCCATACTTTCCACAATCTTCGTCATACCATCGTCATTGTCCTTTGTACGAACAGACTTTGTCACACCTTCGCCATCGTAAATATCAGAAATCTTACCTAGAGCGATGACATCAAAGTTCGCATCCTGCAAGCTATTCATTGTCGTTCTGCCAAAAGGCTTCAATGCATAGTCATGGCGGTTCGAAGTACGTTCAAAAGCACCTGGCTTACCAACGAATGGACGAGCGATAATACGCCCTACCATATAAGGATCATCCAATGTCATCTCACGTGCGATTTCACAAATCTTGTACAGCTCATCAAGCGGAATGATATCTTCATGGGCAGCAATTTGCAAAACAGAATCTGCGGATGTATAGACAATCATATCTCCAGTTTCCATATGCTGTTCACCAAGTTCATCTAAAATCTCTGTACCGGAAGCTGGTTTGTTACCGATGATACCGCGTCCAGTCCGCTGCTTCAATTCATCAAGCAATGCATCGGGGAAACCATCAGGGAACGTTCGAAAAGGCTGATCGATACGTAAACCCATAATTTCCCAGTGTCCAGTCATTGTATCTTTGCCATTAGATGCTTCCTGCATTTTTGTGTAAAAAGCTTTTGGCTGTTTGGCAGCTTGTATACCTTCTACTTCTCGAATGTTGCCAAGTCCAAGTGCTGCCATGTTCGGCATTTGCAAACCACCGCGGTGAGAAGCGATATGACCGAGTGTATCCGCTCCTTTATCACCGAAAGCTTCCGCATCAGGTGCTTCCCCGATGCCGACAGAATCCATTACTATAAGAAATACGCGTTTGAAATCCAAATTAAGTGCCTCCTAATTTACATCTTTAAGCCCGAGGATGATGTGTTTTGTAAATATCCTTCAGTCTTGTTTTCGTCACATGTGTGTAAATCTGTGTGGTACTGATATCTGCGTGTCCGAGCATTTCCTGAACAGCACGCAAATCAGCCCCATTCTCCAACAGATGCGTCGCAAAAGAATGACGCAGTGTGTGAGGGGTGATTTCTTTCTGTATCCCGGCATCCCGGGCTATCTGTTTTAATACCTTCCAGAATCCTTGTCGAGATAATGGGTTTCCGTGATGATTCACAAACAATATATCGCTTGCTTTGGACTTCAGCAGCCTCTTACGCGACCGGTTTAAATATTCCTCCAGCCTCGCCTTTGCCATATCTCCGAGCGGGACGATTCGTTCCTTCGATCCTTTTCCAAAACAGCGGACAAAGCCCATTTCCAGATGAAGATCATCCAGTTCCAATGCCAAGAGCTCTGAAACTCGTAGTCCTGTCGCGTATAGTGTTTCCAGCATAGCGCGATTTCGAAGCGTCAAAGTGTCAGTTCCTGGACATGTGAGCAGCTTGTCCACTTCGTCGGAAGAAAGGATCTTCGGCAGCTTACGTTCTTTCTTAGGCGTATCGATATGTATGCTTGGATCTTCTTTTAGTCCGTATTCGCGAAGCAAAAACTGATGGAAAAGTCGGATGCTGGACAATGTACGTGCTATCGTCGCAGCTGATTTCCCATCATCATGCAGCCAGCGCAAATAAGCAGTCAGCTTGGCTCGAGTCACGTGTGCCCATTCTTGCACTTCATTTTCCTGAAGATATCTTGCATATGTACGCAGATCTCGGGCGTAGGATTGCAGTGTATTCTCCGAAAGACCCCGTTCGATCTGCAAATAATGGATAAAGTCATCCAGTGCTTCCTGCATGTATCCTACTCTCCTAACCGGAAGAATAACGTCATCCTATCCACTAGACTTTCCTGCTCCATTGCTGCCACTTTCACTGCATTTCCCTCTGGAGGGTCATAGCGGTGATAGCTCTCATATTCACTATGGATGAACCGTAATCCAAAATAGAAGAAAGTAGAGCAAGCTACAAATACGAGCAGAAGTTTACAGGTGTCGAAGATGAATCGCTTCATGTACATTTCCCCTTTCTTAAGACTTGTCTTTGTAACAGACTATGCCAAAGAAAGCGGAATTTATACGTACAGGATAACGTTACCTCATTCCTGTTGTTTTGTAAATTGGTTAGTGAAACGAAAGAAAGCCTTTTCCATCTACTTGGAAAGGCTTCATCTGCTTATGATGTTCGGTTCACTTGCACAGTGGCTGCTTCGAGCTCTTCTTCCTTCTCACTAGCCTGACAGACACGGCAGATACCATGGAAAGTAAGCCGGTGATCCTTCACCTTGAATCCCCAGTCACTCTGGACGATCTTCTCGACATCCTCCAGCAGGTCTTCATCAATTTCCTCGACCGATCCGCATTCCATGCAGACAAGGTGATGATGGAAGTGCGTTGCCCCTTCTTTACGAAGGTCATAGCGGGAAACGCCGTCCCCGAAGTTTATTTTATCAACAATTTTCAATTCTGATAATAATTCCAGTGTACGGTATACAGTAGCCAAACCGATTTCCGGTGCTTTTTCCTTTACGAGGAGGTAGACGTCTTCAGCGCTTAAATGGTCCTCTTCTCGCTCCAGCAGCACACGTACCGTTGCTTCCCGCTGCGGTGTCAGCTTGTAGCTCTGCGCATGTAATTGCTTCTTTATGCGTTCAATGCGGTGTTCCAAGTGAATTCCTCCCTCGTAATCCCACACTTATTATATACTGATTGAGAAAAAGGTGTCAAATTATAATTATTATAAACAGCTAATTATAATCATTATTGATAGAAAAACTCAGAGCAAATCATTTACAAGCATTGACAGAAGAGGATTCGCAAGAAAAGTTTCGATGATGGATGCTGCAGCAGAACCTGCAATAAGAACTAAGAAAATGGTACTGTATTGGAAAAAATAACGTCTTAATGATAATGGAGACCGCTTGGCGATGAGCTTACGCAAAAGTGTAACAGAAAACAGCATCGCGCTCGTACCAGCAATAAGATATAGCGGGATGACGACTAGATTCTGCGGAGCAACAGCTGCCGCTGCAAGCGTAAGGCCTTTCCAGCCTAGCTGGTTGACAAGGAATCCAACACTGAACCCCATCATGAGCCCTTTGCTGAACAGCAGCATCCAGATGATTGGAATACCGATGATGGAAAGACCGAGCACATACAGGAATAACAGAAACTTGAGATGTGCAAGAAAACTCGATTGGAGAATCTCCTGCTTGCTGATTACTTGTCCTTGCTGTAACTGCGCAAAAAAACGTTCCAGATAATAAAACAAATCTTCCTTTTGCGTAAAGTTCATGCTGTTGACAACAATTGCTCCGAATATGATTCCGATCAGGAATAGAACAAGCATGAACAAATAGCTTGTAGCATGCTGCTTTAAGTGATGAAAGAGAATAAACTCCCGCTGTTTCATCTTATCTGCCTCCGTATTCTAGTCTAGTTACTAGAATCTATGACGAAAGCTTGTCTGATAGAACTATTACTTAGTTGCGTGCTTCAAGCGAAGATGCAGCAGGGCATACATTGTTTTCGCATCATGAATCCGTTCTTCTTTTACAAGCTCCTCCGCTTCTTCCAGAGTCAGTTCCATCAACTCGACAAATTCATCTTCATCACCGGCTACCTTTTGGGCAAGGAGTTCTATATCATCTGCTTCGTATACATGAAGTAACTCATCAGCAAAGCCTGGAGATGTATAGAAAGATCCAAGCTTTTTCAATGTTTTAGTTGTATAGCCTGTCTCTTCCTCAAGCTCTCTTACAGCCGTTACTTCTGGTTTTTCACCAGGCTCAAGCTTACCTGCCGGGATCTCAATAATCGATTTTTCTAGAGCTTTTCGGTATTGCTCGACAAAAATGATTTTCCCTTCTTTGGTAATCGGGATGATAGCTACTGCTCCAGGATGTTTGATTAATTCCCGTTTGGAAGTATTTCCGTCAGGTAAAGAAACAGTATCCACTTTTAATGAAATAACTTTACCTTCATAGATTGAGGATGTATCAATTGTTTTTTCTTCGAATTTCTTCATTATGTACACTCCTTTATATCGCTGCTTTCATCTTACCACAGCTTGCCCGGTACACATAAGTTGTCTGCAGTTCTGCTTACGCTTACACTGAACACGTAGGATAAAAAGAAAGGTGGGACCTTACAATGCAGAAAAGACGAGTTGGTACTTCTGATCTTCAAGTTTCTGAAATTTCTTTCGGGACAATGAGTATCGGTACAGACGAGCAGCAAGGCATTCGGCTGCTTCACGAAGCACAGGATCTAGGTATCAATTACTTCGACACAGCAGACTTATATGATCAAGGTAAAAATGAAGAGATTGTTGGAAAAGCATTTAAAGGAAGAAGAGACAAAGTGATTCTTGCCAGCAAAGTCGGAAACCGGCTAGATCCTGGAGGAGAGTCGTGGCATTGGGATGCGAGTAAGGAATATATTGTGTCACAGATTAAAGAAAGCCTACGCAGACTGCAAACTGATTATTTGGATCTCTATCAGCTTCATGGCGGGACAATGGATGACAATATCGACGAGACGATTGACGCATTCGAAACATTGAAAAATGAAGGCTTGATCCGTTATTACGGTATTTCTTCTATTCGTCCGAATGTCATCCGTGAATATGTGAAGCGGTCGAATATCGTTAGTGTTATGATGCAGTACAGCTTACTGGACAGACGACCAGAGGAGCAAGTACTCGATTTTCTTACAGATAATAATATCAGTGTCTTTGCACGCGGCAGTGTTGCCAAAGGAATGTTAAGTGACAAAGCCAGCGAGAAGGTAAAACAAAAAGGCGCAGATGGCTATCTGACCCACACCTACGAAGAGCTTCTGGCTGCCAGTGAAAAACTCCATGTGCTGGCTGAGCAGGAGCGCACTTCCGCCACTTCCCTTGCTGTGCGTTATGTGCTGCAGCACCCAGCTCTAGCTAGTGCGGTTATGGGAGCAAGTTCATTGGAGCAGGTGAAACAGAATGCCGGACTCTCTACTGATCCGCTCACTGATGCAACGTACGAGAAAATGCAGCAAGTCACCCGGCAAATTAATTATACTAACCATCGATAATGCAAATTAGAAGCTAGCAGGAATCTCCCCTGCTAGCTTCTGTTTTTTTCTCTATGAAATCCTTCTGAGTCAGGTGTGTCTGTGGAATCAGTGCATTCAAGTAGCCTTCTTTGCTGGATAATCGGAACACATTATTGCTGAAATCGAGCTTCACTTCCTCGGCAAAAAATACCTCCTGCTCTTGGTCTATCAATGCGGGTATAGTATCACTCTCAACCTCGATATCACGTGCTCGCGGTTCTTGTGCAAGACGGACTGTCGGGATGCCATTCACCTTACAGCCAATTCCCACCGTATCGTAGAATAAGACAAGATAACGATGCGTCTCATCTTGTAATGCTTGTATTTTTTCTAGAGCTGTTTCTGTAATCGTTAATTTCATGTTGTCTTCCTCCTTCATTTCTTGTTGAACTGTCCTCCAAGCAGCCTCTCAGTCAGCCCCGGCATTAGCTGATACATCTTGCTGCCGATACCCATCCAGCCTGGAAGGTTGATTTCACGCTTGTTCTTCCCGATGCTAGAAATGACTTTACGGGCTACTTTATCAGGCTGAAGCATATAGCGGGCACTTGCCTCACGATAGCGTCCGCTTGGATCAGCTGTGTCAAAAAAGTTTGTATTCATCGGTCCAAGATTCACCGTTGTTACTTTAACTCCATAAGGCTTTAGTTCCTGGCGAAGTCCATTGCTGAAGCCGATGATGCTGTGCTTACTTGCCCCGTAAACTGCTGCTTTAGGTGTAGTTACTTTACCCGCCATTGAACCAATCATAATTACATGTCCTCTCCCCTGCTTCAGCATACCTGGAAGTATTGCTGATGAAGCTTCCATTGCTGCCAGGGAATTAACTCGCATGGTTGTTTCTATTTGCGTTGGCTCTGTATCAGTGAAAAGACGGAAATAACCGACGCCCGCATTATTGATCAATACATCAATACGCTGATTTTCCTTTACGATCTGCTGCAAGGCAGCTTGCCATTCTTCGGCGTTATTCAGATCTGCCATGTATAACGTAACATCCGTCTGAAATCGTTCATTAAGCTCCACGGCTATCTTCTTCAGCTTTTCCTCAGATCTTGCGACGAGCAGCAATTGATAGCCAGCTCCCGCTGCTTCAACGGCCAGCTCTCTTCCAAGCCCACTTGAAGCTCCGGTAATCAACATGGTATTATTGTTTGCTTCCATATGCTGTACCTCTTTCTGTTTACCCATCTTTCGATCTGATTATGTACGGAATGCAAACCGAATGGCACGTTCCATCAAGTCAGGCAGCTTGCCAAAACTATAGGTTACTTCCAGACGTTCTGTCCACTGATGTGCATCCTTACCGTAAGGTCCCAGATGTAAAACTGGCATTTGCAACCCTTTCATCAAATCAGCCGGCAACGTGAAGCCTTTCTGCTGCAATGGCATATTAGATATCAAATCCTGTATCGCAGTTTTTGAAGTAGGCTTTCCAATAAAGCTCGAATCAGATAGACCCGGGAAAAATTGTACTTCGGTCAAATCAGTAGAAAATGTCGATCTTGCGTCGGACTGAATATCAGCAATCAATTTCTGTATATAAACATCGTTCTTAGATGAAACAGCAGGATAAAATGGCGGGCTGTAAAAAAGAACAATGACAGGAGCTAGATCGTGACACATGCTCACCAGTTCTTTAACAAGCTTAGTCGAAAAATCACGATCTCCTTCCTTCCTAGTCGTTACGAGTCTGTTTTGCCTTCTTTCCACTTCTGCTTTACCGAACCGATTAACAGCATGCGCATAAAGTTCTTCATAAAACATAGTCTTAATTTTGAAAGCAATTGGCTGAAATGCATTCGATTTTGCCGCAGAAAGATTCGCTTTTTGCTGATAATGTGTTTCTATCTTCCGGGCTGCTCGCTCCATTGCTTGCTTTAATTTCGTATTTATCTCTTGAATTGATTGTTCCAAAAACAGCACATTGTACATCGTCACTGCAGATACAGGAGTCTGGACAGAATAGGCTTCTTTCAGATCGCGCAGCATTAAGCTTACCGGCGGCGGAGTCACTTCTCCGTCCACTTCTTCAATGAAAGATTCTTGCAGCTCCAATTCCTGTGACAGATAACTAATCATCAGGTTAGCATTCAGACCTCCAAAGGGTTCACCCACATGTGTTTCCTTGCCATAACAGAAAAATCCGGGCAGTACTTTGCCGATGGAACCGCTATACATATAATTACCTGTATCACCTGGGTATTTGCTGAACACAGGTTCTCCGTTCATGCATAATTTGTATACCAGCTCCTCAGATGTCTGAAGCTGCTGCAAAACCTCAAGTGCGCGCAGCATACCGGCAGAATTCACCTCTTCATCCGGTACAGTCAACAATAGAATATTACCGTCGAAACTATCATCCATTGCACGCTCTAACATGGAAAGATGGATTGCAAGCCCTGCCTTCATATCCATCGTCCCTCTGCCAAAAAGCCATTCTCCTTGCTGAATTTCACCTTTAATATACGCTGGCAGTTCTACTTCATCATTCATATAAGCCGCAGTCAGGTCATGCACCTTAGTAGCTAGATGCTGGAATGTGCCAAAGTCCTCTGTTCCGACGACATCAAAATGACTGAGCAGGATAATGGTATCTTTTTTGTCAGATTTTTTTACTAGTGCTGTCAGAAGCTGACGGCCGTCCTTCAACGGATGAAGCTGCAAGTAACTTGGATGCTGCTGGAAGTAATGCTTTTGTTCCAGAAGCATATGAACATGCTCCGGAAAACGGATCTCTTCGGGAGAACCTGTAATACTCTCGATTTCGACAAGCTCTGCCAGTAATGCAACTAATTCGTCCTTCGTTTGCCACTGTTTCATGCAAGCACGTCCTTTCAAATTGACTTTTGCCAGTTTTTCTCGCACAATTCAACTATACGTCCAAGTTCGGGGTGAAACCATGTCTACCAAAATCTTTGCACATCGCGGTGCCAGCAAATATGCACCGGAAAATACGATGGCCGCTTTTCGGCTGGCAGAACTGATGCAGGCTGACGGCATCGAAACAGATGTGCAGCTAACGAAAGACCAAGTACCTGTCATCATTCATGATGAAACGATCAATCGCACGACGAACAAACGTGGATTGGTTCGTAATCTTACATATGAAGAACTAAGTCAAGCAGATGCCGGCGCCTGGTTCTCCCGTGACTATGCCGGTGAGAAAATCATTTCTTTAGATGCTTTTCTGCAATGGATAAAAAAGACACCTATGCTCCTCAACCTGGAGCTTAAGACGAACAAGTACCCTTACCCTGGTATCGAGAAAATCGTCTTACAGCACCTCACGGATCATGGAATGAAAGACAGAACGACTATATCAAGCTTTAACACAGATACTATTCGTCGTATTTCTGATCTGGATGATGATATTGATACAGGATTCCTTACATCAAGACGGCCACGTCAGCTTTTCTCCTTGATGGAAGAAATAGGAGCGAAAGCATTACACCCGAAATACCGCTTGCTGAATAAGAAACTTATTCAGGATTGCTTGCAGCATCACGTTCCCATACGGGTATATACAGTCAACCAGCCAGTTTATATACTACGAGCTCTTGAAGCGAATTGTGATGTTATCATCTCTGATGTACCAGATCGAGCACTCGAATTGCAAAAGGGCTATATAACTAGTTAATCAAACAATCGGAGGTCCTACAATGGCTACACCTAAATTATTTCAGCCTATCACATATAAAAATCGTACCTTTAAAAATCGCATTGTCGTCTCCCCGATGTGCATGTACAGCGTCGAAGAAAAAGATGGCAAAGTCACTCCTTTTCACATCACCCATTATGAAAGCAGGGCGATTGGGCAAGCTGGACTTGTTTTCTTGGAATCTACGGCTGTTACACCGGAAGGAAGAATATCCGATCAAGATCTCGGCATCTGGTCTGATGAACATATAGAAGGACTTCGCACTGTTAGTGAAAGAATCCAAGCTCATGGCAGCAAAAGTGGTATTCAGCTTGGCCATGCCGGCAGAAAATCAAGAGCGGAAAATCCCATCGTCGCACCAAGTAATTTGCCATGGGATGGTGAGTCAGTCGCACCGGAAGCTTTGACAGAAGAAAAGATTAGTGATTTGGTCGATGCATATCGCAAGGCAGCAATTCGAACAAAGGAAGCAGGATTCGATGTGATCGAAATTCATGCTGCTCATGGCTATCTTATCAATCAGTTTCTTTCCCCACTGACAAACAAACGAATTGATGCATATGGCGGGGCACGAGAAAATCGATACCGTTTTCTTCGAGAAGTGCTCGATGCAGTCAAACAAGTTTGGGATGGTCCATTATTCGTCCGTATTTCAGCTGATGAATATGCAGAAGGCGGCAATGGCATAAATGATTTTATTTACTACAGCATTGAAATGAAACGACAAGGTGTCGATGTAATCGACTGCAGCACAGGAGGAGTAGTCCCTGAGGGCCCATCGACTGTGTACCCAGGCTATCAAGTGGTTCATGCAGAACGGATACGAAAGCATGCTCTTGTCGATACTGCAGCTGTCGGCCTAATTACAAACGGACAAATGGCTGAGGAGATATTGCAAAATGAACGTGCTGACCTTGTTTTTGTCGCACGCGCAATGCTGCGAAATCCGTATTGGCCGCTCGAAGCAGCCGAACAGCTGAACTATAGATTGGAAGCACCGGCCACTTATAAGAGAGGCTGGTAACTGCAGGAGGCTTTTTATTATGGAACTACATTTTCTTGGAACAGGTGCAGGACTGCCATCGAAAGATCGGAATGTAACTAGCATTTGTCTGTCGATGCCGCAGGAGCGGCAAGCAGTCTGGATGTTTGATTGCGGCGAGGCAACCCAGCATCAGCTGCTTTATTCACCATTGAAACCTGGTAAAATCGAAAAAATCTTCATCACTCACTTGCATGGGGATCATATATATGGATTGCCTGGTTTATTATCTACGCGATCGTTCCAGCAGTCCGATTTGCAGCTCGAAGTATACGGACCACAAGGCATCAAGGAATTCATCGAAGTCTCTCTGCGTGTCAGCGGCAGTAATGTGGCAAGCTCTCTAATCATCCACGAGATTGAACCAGGTCGGATTTTTGAAGATGAAGGCTGGACTGTTGATGCCGTACAGCTTTCTCATGGCGTCCCCTGCCTTGGATATATCGTAGAAGAAAAAGCTGTACAAGGAGAACTTAAAGTAGAGAAGCTCAGACAAATGGGTATCTTTCCTGGTCCGATTTATCGTCAAATCAAAAACCAGGAAATAACTGAATTACCTGATGGGCAGAAAATTAAAAGATCTGATGTTGTCGGACCGGACAAGCCAGGCAGAAAAATAGCTATTTTAGGTGATACAACATATCTGCCTGAACTTAAGGATAATGTGGAGGACGCTGACATTCTCGTCCACGAGGCAACTTTTTCCGCAGATGAACCAGAAATGGCGAAGGCTTATGGACATTCAACCGCCTTACAAGCAGCAAGCTTAGCTAACGATGCAAATGTGAAAAAATTAATTCTGACTCATATCTCAGCACGATATCACCAAGACGATGCACAGCTATTAACAGAACAAGCTCGGACTGTTTTCCCTGAAACAGAGCTGGCAGAAGATATGCGCGTCTTTGATATACCTAAAAATAGCAGCGATTCATGAGAATCGCTGCTATTTTTTATAATCATCCAGAAAATCCTTTTGGAAGCTGGTTCTCATACTATCAGATGCTGATGAATGTAAGGTTCGAAAAGGATTTTTTCCAAATTTAGCTGTCAGTTGATCAATCGCCTGATATAAGCCCTCTTTTGATGCTTCTTTTTCGTAGGTGAACAGATCAAGCTGTTTGCCGACATCTTTCTTTTCTGCCACATCAAAAACGCTGACACCTAAGAGACGGATGGGTTCCCCGTTCCAATGCTTTTGCAGCAAGCTTTGCGCATGATTGAACACCTCGTTCGCCGATTCCATAAAATGCTGCAGCTTCATACTTCGGGTGATCGTCTTTCGGTCATGATAACGAATCATCAGCTGAATACCTTTTGCAATCGCTTCTTTTCGGTGCATGCGTTTCTCCACGCTTTTGGATAAGTCCAGTAATAATTTATCTAATTCTTTATCATCTGTCGTGTCCTGCGGTAGTGTTTGTGAGCTTCCGATACTTTTGAAGCTGTTCACTGCTTCCGGATCAACCGGTCGATCATCTAAACCATTGGCACGATTGGCCAATCTCTCTCCATTTACACCGAAGACTCGTTTCAGCTGATATCTATCCTTATGAGCTAAGTCACCGATTGTCTTAATGCCGAGCGACCTCATTTTCTCAGCAGTTTTTTCTCCTACACCGTACATTTCTTCAATTGGAAGCGGCCATAGCAATTCAGGGATATCACGCTTTCGCAATATTGTAATACCTAACGGCTTCTTCATATCGGAAGCCATCTTGGCTAGAAATTTGTTTGGAGCGATACCGATGCTGCATGGTAAATCCAGCTCCTTCAAGATACGGTCCTGAATTGTTTGGGCAATTTCCAAAGAAGATCCCAGATGAGCGTAATCCGTTACATCCATGTATCCTTCGTCAATGGAAACTGGCTGAATAATAGGTGTCACTTCCTGCAAAATTTTAAACATCTCGCTGGATGCTTTCCGGTACCGTTCAAAGTTTGGGCGCAGCACGAGCAATTCAGGACATAACCGCCTCGCTTCCCATAGCGTCATCGTCGTTCGGACACCTTTCTTCCTCGCTTCATAACTGCTTGTCACAACGATACCTTTCCGCTCGGCAGGGTTTCCGCAGATGGCGAGCGGTTTTCCACGGAGCGATGGATCGTATGCCATCTCAACCGAAGCATAAAAACTATTCATATCCACATGGAAAATTGCCCTTCCCTTTGCTTGCATGCTGTCCCTCCTCTCGATGCGAACTGTCGTTCTTATTATATCATGTTTGCAAAAAAAATAGGAGGTATGCGCCTCCTATTTATCAGCTGTTCGCAACCTCACGGATGATGGCTGCTACCAGTTCAGCTGTTTTAACCAATTCAGCTACTGGAATACGCTCATTAGTTGTATGGATTTCTTCATAGCCTACAGACAGGTTGACAGTCGGAATTCCAAAGCCTGCAATCACATTCGCATCACTGCCGCCGCCACTTCTTGTTAAGTTGCTATCGCGTCCAATGGTTTTCGCCGCAGCACGAGCAACTTCGACAACACGGTCTCCAGCTTGCTGCTTATAGCCTGGGTACATCACTTTCACTTCTACCTCTGCTCTGCCGCCCATATCTTCGGCAGTCTGTTCAAAAGCACGTTTCATTTTCTCAACTTGCTCTTCCATCTTACCCGTTTCCAAGGATCTTGCTTCGGCCAGGATTTCGACGTAATCACAAACTATGTTTGTCTGTTTACCACCAGCGAAGCTTCCGATATTCGCTGTCGTTTCTTCATCAATTCTTCCAAGAGGCATTTTCGAAATTGCTCTTGCTGCTAATGTTATAGCAGAAATTCCTTTTTCAGGTGCCACACCAGCATGTGCAGTCTTGCCATAAATCTTAGCAAGCACCTTCGCCTGAGTTGGAGCTGCCACGACAATGTCACCCACCGGGCCATCACTGTCAATTGCATAACCGAATGAAGCTGTCAGCAGGGATGGATCTAGTGCCCGGCTGCCGACAAGTCCGGATTCCTCACCAGCTGTGATTATGAACTGCACTGTACCGTGCTGCAGGTTCTGCTCGTTATAAACTTTGATCGTTTCAAGTATTGCAGCGAGCCCAGCTTTATCATCAGCTCCGAGAATTGTTGTGCCGTCGCTTGTAATATATCCATCCTTGATCTGAGGTTTGATTCCTTGACCGGGAACCACTGTATCCATATGAGAAGTGAAATAGATTGTTTCAGCTGTTTCGACCTCCCCTTCCCATGTGCAAATTAGATTATTAGCGCCATGTCCGGTTTTCCCCATAGAATCATCTTCCTGAACCTTAACGCCTAGTTCAGTGAATTTTCTTTTTAGCACTTCAGAGATTTCTTTTTCATTCCCTGTTTCCGAGTCAACTTTGACTAATTCGAAAAACTCTTCGACCAAACGATTTTCATTTACTTTTATCATAGTTATGTACTCCTATTCTATCTATTGGTTTCTCCTTGTCCCCTTAGCCGCTTCCCTGTACAATGGACATAAACAGATAAGGGGGAATCCACTTCAATGGCCAAGCATAATAAAAAAAGATCAAAGCAGAATTTTGCCATGAAATTCATGGTTTACTTGATGATATTCACGATGCTTATTTCCACACTCGCAATCACCCTGAGCTATTTTGTCTTCTAGGAGACAAAATAGCTCCATCTTCTACCCCAATTTCTTCAAACGACTTCCAGCCTGTCATGATTCTAACCTTCGTTCCGACTGGAACTTGTTCAAATAGTTCTTCAACATCTTCGTTCCGCATCCGTATACAGCCTGCTGAAACTCGACTGCCGATGGACTCCGGTCTATTCGTCCCATGAATACCAAAAGTACGTCCTTGTGTATCATTCGCGTTGAAACCAATCCATCTGCTTCCTAGTGGATTGTCTTTGTCACCACCTGCAATTTGTTTACGGGTATAGGCAGGATACTCTGTTTTGAACAATGTCATAAATAATCCTTCAGGTGTAGCTTCAGGTGTCTTTCCAGTGGCAACTGGATATATTTTAATCACTTTTCCATCATCAAGAAAGGCGAGCTGATTTGTCGTTTTGTTGACGATGATAAGCGGGCTTCCTGGCACTGGATTCTCCCCAAACGGCCATAAGGGGGAAAGGATAGACAGACAAGTTAAAGCTACAAGCATCGTACGCATAAGAACATCTCCTTAAAGGTGGTTATGCTCTTATTGTGGCTTCCTCTGTCTATTTCTATGTTGTACATCGCTTTCTTTGAACGATTGTTTCAATTCCAGGTAGTTCTTCATTTCGTACAATAGCTGTAACAAGTGGGCACGCGTTTCGAATTCCTCTCTTGTCTTTGGAAGCGGATCTTCATCAAAGGACTGTCGCAACGACTCGAGTTCTTCCAGGAACAGTACAGCCGTATTACCCGGATGTACTGAATCAGCAAGACCGGAAAAGAAATGAGCCAGCTGCTCGCACTGTGAATAAGACGTCTCCGGAAGTCTGCTTATAAGTGGAAGAATTCGTTTCAGTATTGCAAATTGCTTTGTCCGCATCTCGAAATAATCATAATATGGATGCTCTGACCTGAGCACATGATTCTCCACATCCCTGCCGACAAGCTGGTTTGCTTCTTTCAGAACTTTTTCGGTCTGAGTGATTTCTTCCCCTGACCAAGACTGATCCCCTTCTCGAAGATACAGCGCCACCTCTTCTAAAATCTTCGTGAAATTCCGTTCAAGAATAATCTGCTTACGTCGGATCGTAGCTTCCAGGCTTGGCATATACAAATTCACAATGAGAGCCACGCCTATCCCGACAGTTATAAGGATAATTTCATTAACGATTAAATCCAGCGTGATATTGTGAGAATTATATAAATGCAAAATGATTACAGCACTTGATACGATTCCCGGCGAGATACGCAGCATGACAGTAATCGGAATGAAGACTAGCAGCAAGATGCCGATACTGATCGGGTGGAAGCCGATTGTCTCGAAAATCAAAAAAGACAGTACGATTGCCAACAAACAGGCTGCCACTCGATGCCAAGCGGCCAAAAAGGATTTTTTCCTCGTTACTTGAGTGCACAAAATCGTCAGGATACCTGCTGATACACTGTTTTCCAGCTGCAGAAGCTCCGCTATCCATATCGCAAGCGGTGTTCCTAGCGCAGTCTTAATCGTTCGGTAACCTATTTTCACATTGGTGCTCCTCGTCAATAGTGATCAAAAGCAGAATAGTCCCTCATCCAAAGGATGGGGACTTCTTCTGTCAAACTTCTTTACAATGCTCATCGAACAATGTTTGCAGTCTATTGACTACTTCCATCGGCTCATGACCTTCGATATCATGACGTTCGATCATCGTAACAATTTCGCCGTCTTTTAAGAATGCAAATGACGGAGAACTTGGCGGAAAGCCTGTGAAATATTGTCTAGCTCTCTCTGTCGCTTCTTTATCCTGACCTGCGAAAACTGTCACAAGCTGATCAGGGAGCTTGTCATAATGCAGACTATGCGCGGCTGCAGGGCGAGCAATCCCGCCGGCACATCCACAAACGCTGTTGATCATTACAAGTGTCGTTCCGGAGTTTTTAAGCGTGGTATCCACGTCTTCCGGTGTTGTTAATTCTGTATATCCTGCATCGGTAAGATCCTTCCTAGCAGTCGTTACAATATCATTCATAAACATTCTGAAATCTGCCATCGGTATTCCTCCTTTTACACTATTTTAAGTGTATCAGCAATTTCAGTCTCTTTCAATTTCTATGAACTCAGTAAACCGGCATCGTTGACTCGGATACGTTTTCCAGAATCTCTTTCACTCTGGCCATGAACTGTCCGCAAATCAAACCATCAAGGACTCGATGATCGAGGCTGAGACACAAGTTCACCATATCACGGGCAGCGAACATATCATTAATGATGACTGGTCGTTTTACAATTGATTCCACTTGCAATATTGCAGCCTGAGGATAGTTTATGATGCCCATGCTTTGAACTGAACCGAATGAGCCAGTGTTGTTCACCGTAAATGTTCCGCCTTGCATGTCAGCTGCTGTTAGTTTGCCTGTACGAGCTTTTTTAGCAAGATTCGTAATTTGTTTTGCAACACCTTTTACGCTCAAATCATCAGCAGATTGGATGACCGGAACAAATAATTCCTGCTCTTTTGCTACCGCAATAGAAATATTCACGTCATCATGCTGGATGATTTTATCGCCTGCCCATGAGCTGTTCAGCTGAGGGAATTCCTTCAGTGCCTGTGCGATTGCTTTTACGAAGAAGCTAAAGAAAGTTAGCGAATACCCTTCTTTTTCTTTGAATGTATCTTTTACCTTATTACGGTAAGCAACCAGATTTGTAACATCCACTTCCACCATCATCCATGCATGAGGAATTTCAGTTGCTGCTTTAACCATATTATTTGCAATAGCTTTTCTAACACCGGTAACTGGTATAGCTTTACCAGCAGCGTCTGACTGTGTTATTTGTGCTGGTTCAGTTGTTTGCTCTCGTACAGGTGATGGAGTCTCTGCAGTTGCTGTTTGCTTTTGCTCTTGTTTTTGCGGCTTTTCACCAGACGCGATGATTGCTTCGACGTCCTTGCGTGTAATCCGTCCGCCTTTCCCGGTGCCTGTTATAGCAGAAAGGTCCAAGTCATTTTCTTGTGCAAGCCGCATAACTGCCGGAGAATAACGTGATTTCATCGCTGTATCTTCAGTAGCAGTACTGCTTGATTCTGTTTCAGCTGCAGCAGTTGAAGGATTATTTGTTTCCTTCTTCTCTCCTGCCTCTTCTGTTTCAATTGTACAAATCAATGCCCCTACTTCGACCGTATCACCCTCGGACACATTCAATTCTTTGATCACACCAGTAAAACTGCTGGGGATTTCAGCATTGACTTTATCTGTCATCACTTCTGCAATTGCATCGTATTTATTAACTTGATCACCTGGTTTGACGAGCCACGTGCTAATCGTACCTTCAGTGACACTTTCACCAAGCTTTGGCATTGTTATTTTTTCTATCGTCATCATTACACCTCGTTTAGAATTCCGCTAATTCTCGCATGGCTGCTTCTACTTTAGCAGGGTTAACCATGAAGTATTTCTCTGTACTAGGCGCATAAGGCATCGCTGGCACATCCGGTGCTGCCAGTCGCTGAATTGGCGCATCCAGGTCGAAGAGGCAATTCTCTCCGATGATAGCTGCAACTTCACCAATGATCGAGCCTTCTTTGTTATCTTCTGTAATAAGCAAAACCTTACCTGTCTTGGAAGCAGCCTCGATGATCGCCTCTTTATCAAGCGGATAAATGGTACGCAAATCAAGGATATGTGCTTCGATGCCTTCAGCAGCAAGCTTTTCAGCCGCCTGCAGTGCAAAATGCACACATAACCCGTACGTAATAACCGTTATATCGGAACCTTCGCGTTTCACATCTGCTTTCCCGATCGGCAAAGTGTACGGATCAGCAGGCACTTCGCCTTTGATGAGACGATAAGCACGTTTATGTTCAAAGAACAAAACTGGATCCGGATCCTGGATAGCTGCTTTCAAAAGACCTTTCGCGTCATAAGGCGTGGACGGCATAACAATTTTCAAGCCAGGCTGGTTAGCGAAAACCGCCTCAACGGATTGGGAATGATATAACGCACCATGTACACCGCCGCCATATGGAGCACGTATCGTAACAGGACATGTCCAATCGTTATTGGAACGATAACGGATTTTTGCTGCCTCAGAGACGATTTGGTTAACCGCCGGCATGATGAAGTCAGCGAACTGCATTTCAGCAATCGGCTTTAAACCATACATTGCAGCACCTACTGCAACACCGGCGATTGCTGATTCTGCAAGTGGCGCATCCAATGCACGGTCAGCTCCGAATGTATCATACAGGCCATCTGTAGCTCGGAACACCCCGCCTTTTTTCCCGACATCTTCTCCTAATACAAATACTTTTTCATCTGCTTCCATTTCTTCACGCATCGCCTGCGTAATCGCCTGGATATAGGACATTACTGGCATTGTTTCTCCCCCTTAATCGGCATACACATGAAGCAGTGCAGATTCCGGCTCCGGATCTTCAGCATGCTCAGCATAGTCTGTAGCTTCATTTACGATTTGTTTAATTTCTTCTTCCATTTGCTTTTCCAAGTCTTCTGTCAGAACTCCAGTTTCACGCAGATAGGCACCGAATGTCAGCAAGCCATCTTTCTTACGCTCTTCCTCGACTTCTTGCTTTTCTCGGTATGTCATATCATCGTCATCACTGGAATGCGGTGTGAGACGGTAGCCTACTGTCTCGATAAGCGTAGGTCCTTCTCCATTCAGTGCACGCTCGCGCGCTTCTTTCACAGTTTGATACACAGCTAAAGGATCATTACCGTCAATTGTGAATCCAGGCATGCCATATCCTTGAGCTCGATCAGACACATTCACACATCCGAGCTGTTTTTCTTGAGGCACACTGATGGCATATTTATTATTTTGAACCATCGTAATTACCGGTAATTTATGAACACCCGCAAAATTCAAGCCTTCGTGGAAGTCACCTTGGTTTGAGGATCCCTCACCTAATGTTACAAAGCTAACCAGCTGTTTCTTCTCCATTTTGGCAGCTAGCGCAAAACCAACAGCATGCGGTACTTGTGTTGTCACTGGGGAAGAGCCAGTTACGATTCGAGAAGACTTCTTCCCGAAATGTCCTGGCATTTGACGACCGCCGGAGTTCGGGTCTTCCGCTTTTGCGAATGCAGAGAGCATCAAATCTTTCGAAGTCATACCAAATGGCATTACTAAACCTAAGTCACGGTAGTAAGGCAAAAGATAATCGATATCTCTATCCAGTGCCATTGCAGCGCCAACCTGCGCTGCTTCTTGTCCTTGACAAGAGATAACAAACGGTATTTTACCGGCTCTGTTCAAGAGCCACATACGTTCATCTACTCTTCTTGCCAGGAGCATCCATCTATACATTTCCAATACTTTTTCGTCTGATATTCCTAGAGAAGCATGTCTTGTTTCTGACATCGCCGCTCCCCCTTTCTTCAATAGCTTAGCCATGGATTTGCTCTCCATCGACCGCAAGTGCCGCTTCTCCGATAATTTCCGAGAGTGTCGGATGCGGATGGATCGTCTGACCAATTTCCCAAGGTGTTGCATCAAGCAGCTTGGCAAGTGCGGCTTCTGAGATCATGTCAGTTACATGAGGACCAATCATGTGAACACCAAGCAGGTCGTTTGTCTTCTCATCGGCAATGATTTTCACAAAGCCTTCAGACTCGCCGTATACCAATGCTTTTCCGATTGCCTGGAAGCTCATTTTTCCTGTTTTAACCGTATAACCTTCCGCTTTCGCTTGTGCTTCTGTCAAACCAACACTTGCTGTTTCCGGGAAGCTGTATACACAAGCCGGAACCATGCTGTAATCCAAGCTTTCCGTTTGAACGTCTGCAATATGCTCGACCGCGATGATGCCTTCTCTGGAGGCAACATGTGCCAGCTGCATACCGCCGATACAATCGCCGATAGCATAAATATGAGATTCATTCGTCTTGTAAAAAGCATTCGTCTGGATGAAACCTTGCTCTGATAACTGGATATCAGTATTTTTCAGCCCGATGTCTCCTACATTCGCCGTACGACCAACAGAGACGAGAATCTTATCAGAAACGAAAACTTGCTCTTCTCCGTTCATCTGCGCCTTGACCGTTACCTTGTTATCATCAGCTGCAGCACTCTCTACTTGCACATTCGTATGGATAACGATACCGCGCTTTTTGAGCTGCTTAAACATTTCTTTGCTGATATGTTCGTCTTCAGTAGGCAGGATCCGATCCTGATATTCAAGTACAGTAACCTTTGTACCGAGATCATGAAGCATTGATGCCCACTCGATTCCAATAACACCGCCACCGATAATCGTCATGCTTTCCGGAAGCTCTTGCAGCGCCAACGCACCTTCAGAACTAAGTATTCTAGATTCATCAAAGTCGATACCCGGTAAAGAACGCGGAGAGGAACCTGTTGCAACGATTACGTTTTTGGGAAGTAGAATTTCATTTTCACTGCCGTCGGCAAATTCCACAGAAATGGTTCCTGCTGTCGGAGAGAAGATAGAAGGTCCGAGAATTCTGCCGTATCCTTGAAAAACATCAATCTTTCCTTTTTTCATCAAGTGCTGAACACCGCGATGCAGCTGATCGATGATTTTTTCTTTTCTTTGCTGTACTCCTGAAAAATCCAGGCGTACATCTGTTGTATGTATACCGAAAGCTGCAGCTTCCTTTGTTTGCCGGTAAACTTCAGCGGAACGGAGCAATGCCTTGGATGGGATACAGCCTCGGTGCAGGCAAGTTCCGCCAAGCTCTGCTTTTTCCACGATAGCTGTCTTTAAACCTAATTGGGAAGCACGGATAGCGGCCACGTATCCGCCCGTACCGCCTCCTAAGATGACAATGTCATATTCTCTTACCATTGTTTCTGCCTCCTATACGACATAAACTTTTGCCGCTTCTTCTTTTCGCATGACACGAAGCGCACCTTCAGTCAGAGCACGAAGCTCGTTTTCACCTGGATACACAAGCACATCTGCAATCCAGCTCACCCGATCTTTCAGCATGGAGATAAACAGCTCATCATTAGCTAGTCCGCCAGTGACTGCAATAGCATCGACTTCTCCAGAAAGCACAACACTCATAGCCCCAACCTCTTTCGCTGTCTGATAAACCATGCCTTCAAATATCACTCTTGCTTCTTGATCGCCTTTTTTAATCCGGTCAGCAATAAGTCTTCCATCATTGGTGCCGAGATAACCCATGAAACCACCTTTGGTTGTCAGCATCTTTAGAAGCTGATCCTTCGTGTACTCACCAGTCAGCGCCAGCTCAATCAAATCACCAGCAGGAACTGTCCCTGCGCGTTCGGGTGTATATGGCCCTTCCCCGCTCAATCCATTGTTCACATCAATCACGCGTCCATGATGATGTGCACCGACAGTAATTCCGCCTCCAAGATGAACGACGATAATATTTGCTTCCTCGTAGATCTTATCCTTGGCAGCTGCCGCTTTCCGTGCAATTGCTTTATGATTCAATGCATGGAAGATGCTCTTTCTTTCTACACCTGGCAATCCAGAGAGCCGTGCCAATGGATCCAATTCATCTACCACAACAGGGTCTGTGATGAAAGCAGGAATATGAAGACTGCTTGCAATTTCATAAGCAATCAATCCTCCTAAATTGGAGGCATGTTCGCCATTATAGCCTGCTTTAAGATCAGCAAGCATTGCTTCATTCACACGATATGTACCGCCCTCAAGCGGACGGAGCAGTCCGCCGCGTGCACAGACCGCAGTTAGCTTGGATACGTTGATACCTTCGAAATCCAATGCATCCAAAATGATTTGTTTCCGAAACTGGTACTGATCCATCACTCTTTCATATCCACCAATATCTTCTAAATCATGGCGGATTACTCGCTCAAAAATGTTATGCTCGTCATCAAACACACCGATTTTTGTAGAAGTAGAACCTGGATTAATAGCTAAAATACGGTTTTCTGCTGTGTGCACGCGGTTTCCCCCTCGTTATTATCTTCTGCTTAAAGTATGGTGGCCGTTACGCAGGAATTGGCTTCTGGATTTGCGCATTGTTTCGATTCTCTCTTCAGCCATTCTATCAGCAGCAATACTAGTCGGAATTTCATCACGCTTAGCGATTTCGAATACACGCTGCAAGCTGTCATAAATCGTCTCCACTTTACGAAGTGCACGTTCTCTGTTGTAGCCGTGGAGTTCATCCTCAACGTTGATAACACCGCCGGAGTTAATCACATAGTCAGGTGCATAAACGATACCGCGTTCGAACAGGATTTGTCCGTGATGTTCTTCTTTCAACTGGTTGTTTGCAGCCCCAGCTACTACTTTCGCTTTCAACACACGCAATGTATCGTCATTGATTACTGCACCTAGAGCACAAGGAGCAAAGATATCACATTCAACGCCGTAAATATCATCCGGATCTACCGCAGTTGCTCCGAATGCTTCCACTGCTTTCTGGACAGCTTCCTTATTAATGTCAGTCACAATCAATTTTGCGCCCTCTGCATGAAGATGTTCACACAAAGCATAAGCAACATTTCCGATACCTTGGACAGCAATTGTCTTACCTTCCAGGCTGTCATCACCAAATGCCTCTTTAGCAGACGCTTTGATTCCTTTGTATACGCCGTAAGCTGTTACTGGAGATGGATTGCCTGATGATCCAGATTCAGCTGAGATACCTGTTACGAAATCCGTTTCTGTATGGATAAGTTCCATATCCTCTACAGTCGTACCAACATCTTCTGCTGTGATGTAGCGACCATTTAGAGATTGTACATAACGACCGAATGCTCGGAACATTGCTTCGTTTTTGTCTTTTTTAGGATCTCCGATAATAACAGTCTTTCCTCCGCCAAGGTTCAAGCCTGCAGCTGCATTTTTATATGTCATACCTTTTGCCAGACGCAGTGCATCGACAATTGCATCTTCTTCTGTTGCATATGTCCACATTCTTGTACCGCCAAGAGCCGGACCTAATGTTGTGTCATGGATTGCGATGATCGCTTTCAAACCGGATTCTTTATCCTGGCAAAGGACTAGCTGTTCATAATCGTATTGTTCCAACGTTTCAAAGATTTTCATCTTAGTTCCTCCTAGGCAAGTGATGCTGCCGCTATTGCGAAGCATATTGCAAAATATTTACTGTTGCTGTCGTCCGCACGGGATGTGAGGATTACAGGTGATTTTGTTCCAACAAGCAAGGAAGCACTTACAGCTCCTGCTGTATAGGTAAATGATTTATATAGCATATTTCCACTTTCAATTTCCGGGACCAATAGGATATCCGCATCTCCCGCAACAGTCGAATCAATTTTTTTGATAGCAGCCGATTGAGATGATAATGCACTGTCCAGTGCAAGTGGACCATCAATTTGACAATTTGTTATCTGCCCGCGCTGCTGCATGACAGATAGCAGCGCAGCGTCAGTCGTCGCCGGCATGGCAGAGTTCACCTTCTCAGTAGCGGCAAGTGCGGCGACTTTAGGTTCTGCGTGGAGCATCTTCGTGTATACAGATACTGCATTGTCCAAGATTTTTTTCTTTATTTCTAACGACGGTGCAATATTAATACCTGCATCCGTCAGGAAAAGCAACTTATGATACGAAGGAATATCAAAGATGGCGAGCTGCGACAGGATACTGCCTGGCTTGAGCATTGTTTTATCCTTCAATATCTTACCCGCCAGCACATCTGTGCTGACAATACCTTTCATCAGCATATCCGCCTTGCCTGATTTCCAAGCTTCTATTGCCATATCTGTGGCTCTGTCTGCGGATGGCGCGTGGATACAGGTAATGTTATCTTCTGTTAGCAGTTCTTCCTTCATAAACTGTTTTAGCCGATCAATATCCCCATACAAAAGAAATGTTGCTATCTTCTGATCGGCCGATTTCTTTACTGCCTTAAGAATGGAAGGATCATCTGCAGCTGCTATCGCAATAGTGAAACCCTGCTTCGCAGCCGCCATTTTTTCAAGAGCGGTAAACTTATGCATCGTACTCTTCCTTCCCCATTATGAAAAATCTTGCATGCCACTTCTATCAAAATCATATTTATCCATCTTATAGTAAAGATTACGAATCGACACTCCAAGCTGATCTGCCGTCGCTTTTTTATTGAAGTCGTTCGCCCGAAGAGCAGATTCAATCAGCTGCTTCTCCAGGTTCTCCACCTGTTCCTGTAATGTGCCCGCAAAGGACTGCTGATCCAAGGAAGAAATCTGCAAATGCTTCGGCTGGATGACATGTTCCTTCTTCTCCAGAAATGTCATCGCTTGGGCCACTGTTGTTTCCAACTCTTTTACATTATGGGTCCATTTCTTTTCTTTCAATACATCGATTGATGATTCAGAAATGGATTGAACCGAACACTGAAGCAGCTGATTCTGCTTGTGGACAATTGTGGATAACAGTCCTTCGAAATCTTTCATCCGTTCAGCTAAAGCGGGTATATAAATCGTTATACGCTTTAGTCTCTCGAAGAATGGTTCATAAAAACGTTTTTCGAAAACGGCGCGCTCTAACGGATGACGCGCACTAACTATTATCCGAACATCCACTTGTTTCAATTTCCCGGAGGCGAGCTGCAGTTTGCCTGTATCCATGAAATCTGAAAGCTTTTCCTGGACACGAATTGGCATGCCATCAATATCATCAAGAAACAGAGTGCCGCCGTCACTTCTTTCGATCATTCCAGTAGCGTGACTGTTACGCAGTGATCCGAACAACTGTTTTTCTAAACTTTGTTCATCACCAACTGTACAATCTACTCGGATAAATGGCCGATGGCGTCGTTTGCTCTCATTATGGATAATAGCTGCAAACATACCTTTTCCTACACCTGCATCTCCACGCAAAAGACATGGCGCATCTGCATTTACAGCGAATTTGACTTGTTCGAGTGTGACTTGCATCGTTTCAGAATCAGCTATAACATCATTCAATGTGTATTTGTTTTCCAAACTGCGGATAATCTTTCGTGCTCGCTGTACTTCATCCTGCAGCTCATGCAGCTCTGAGATATCATGCAGCACTCCAACACTTCCGCGAAGTTTTCCATCAACAATGATTGGCGCCGCATTGACCATCATTTCCTTACCGTGCTTCCCGACGCGCAACCGAGCACCCGTGGCAGGTCTGCGTGTCCGAAGAACCTGCATATGCAAGCTCTCCCCTTCCATGATATCCGTCATCGCCGGCTTCCCGACTATCTGCTCAGAAGTATATCCGGTTAGCCGTGTATAAGCAGGATTGACAATCAAACCGATGCCATTTTCATCTACTACACTGATCGCCTCTTGCGAAGAATCGATAATTGCTTCCAACATCGACTTCACTTCTCTGGCATCTGTAAGTTTTTCTGCCAAAGAAACTATATCAATTGTTTTCTTCATTACAGTAAAGGCGCCAGTTACTTCCTTTTGGTCATTTTCCATCGGAGCACAGGTATAGACAATCTCAATACCGGAAGGAAGTCTTAGCTGTTCATCCACGTAGCGCTCTCTTTTTCGAATAGTCTCTGGCAGCCTCGATTTAGGCAGAATCCGTGTTATCGGTTGTCCTATCATTTGGTGCTTCTTGCTGCCAAGCAGTTTTTCGGCTGCTTCGTTAATATATATAATCTCGTCCTGACGATTGACGCACAGGACCCCCTCATGCAAGTACTCCAGCGTTTTACTGCGAAACTGCTGGTTATTATATGTAGAAGTTTTCTCTGTCTCTTCTTGAGATGCGAATGCTAGCATCAGCTGTGCACTTTGTCCGGATATGATTTCCGCTTTGCAGGAAGTCGGTTCAAGGTAGTCTGCTAATCTTTCTGAAGTTTCCAGCACAAAGTCGACATGATCAAGCGATTCCGCCGTCACGTCTTTCCAGAGAAGAATATCTAATCGTTCAGCTTGATATTTCACGATTGCACTTGGTTGTTTGACTAGCATCCCAACTATCCGAAAGCCTTTTTTCCGTTGGAACAATTTAATGAATTCAACTGCTTCTTCTCCTGCTCCAACAATAAGTAATTGTTTCAATATAATCACATCCTGCAAAGTTTTGCACATATATAGCGTAAACTAGTCTGCAGAAATTAGCAATAATAAGATTTTTGACATGCAAGGAGTGACTTTCTCTTCAATTTTGATTAAATCCATACCTCTAACCCGCTATTTCCGCCCAAAGATGTTAATGAACGAAACCCTTATATAAATAAGGAAAACTCTATGTTTTTTAGAGGAATGAAAACATCCTTGCCACTAAAAAGACTCACTAATGTGAGTATGCATTATTTCGTAGTTGCTTCTGCAAAGTATTGCATTTATTAAATAGAAAACAATTTTCTGTTCGATATACTCCGCTATTTAAATGCTCACTTCATATAACCGTCAGTTCTATACCCTTCATGCAATATAAGGTTTGAATCCACTTACAGGATTACCATTGGAGAATAAATCGAAACATCCTTTGAGTAACAGACAATACCTGCCGTTTATTCAGCATCTGAGTAAGTACAATCAATAGAACTAATATACAGTTTCTATATACAAACTGATTATCGATCTATTAAAAGGGAGCTTATCCAATATAATTTTAAAAGACTAAAGAATCATTCTTGGGGATTTAAATAAATTGAAGTTTAAAAGAAATAATTGAAAACCCTTTCAAAAGATTGAAGAAGGTTTTCACTAATGCTATAAAGGGGCTAAAAAGCCGTAAGAGGAGTATACCAGATAGCAGTTCTTTAGATTTAAAGTTAAAAATCCGGACAACGTCTGAAAAGACGCTGCCCGGATTCTTTATTTCTGGAAAAATGCTGAATACAAAGATTGCACAGCTTCATTGATTTGACGTGCTTTTACACCGAACATCAAGGATACTTCAGAGGACCCTTGGTTAATCATTTCGATATTCACATTCGCATCAGTGAATGCTTTTGTAGCAGTGCTAGATACACCAATTGTCTCGATCATTCCTTCACCAACAATCATGATCATAGCCAAATCACGATCAATCGATACTTGATCTGCTTGCAGTTCTTCTTTAAGTCTGCGAACGACAATAACTTCTTTGTCAGGCGGCAGCTGGCTTTCACGGAGAATTACGCTCATATCATCGATTCCGGATGGCGCATGCTCGAATGAAATATTCTCTTCTTCAAGTATTTGCAGCAGTTTCCGTCCGAACCCTAGCTCACGGTTCATTAAGTATTTGCTGATATAGATACTCAAAAAGCCTGTATCACTGGCGATCCCGATAACTGGATTACCAGCTACTTCCCTTTCGGCAACAATCATCGTACCAGGTGCAGAAGGATTGTTTGTATTTTTCACACATACTGGTATTTTTGCTTGGAAGGCAGGAATCAGTGCTTCATCATGGAAGACCGAAAAACCTGCATAAGACAACTCACGCATTTCCCGGTATGTCAATGTGTTGATCTCTTTTGGATGATCGACGATATTCGGGTTTACACTGTATACACTATCCACATCGGTGAAGTTCTCGTATAAAGAAGCTTTCACGCCTGCACTTACGATAGAACCGGTAATATCAGATCCGCCCCGTGGGAATGTTGCAAGCTTACCTTCTTTTGTATAGCCAAAGAAGCCCGGAATGACAAGTACTCCATCACGGTCACGCTGCTTGTACAAAAGCTCGAAGCTCTCATCCAATATTCGTGCACCGCCTAATTCCTCTCTTACAAGCAAGCCTGCTTCTTGAGGATTCACATACGCTGCTTGCACGCCTAATTTATTGAGGTAAGCACTGAATACCTTGGCAAGGGAATCTTCCCCTGTCGCCTTTAATGCATCCATTTTATTAACTGCAGGAATCGAATCAGACAGGATGCCCTTCAATTGATCCGCTATTTGCTCAATCAAATTATTATCGAGCTCTAGTTCCTCAACAATGGACCGAAATCGTGACAAAACTCTTTCTACCTGTGTACTGACGTCTTCCCCTTTGCTATGCGCTTCTCCGATAGCAATAAGTAAGTCTGTCACCTTAGTATCTGATTTATCTCGCTTACCTGGTGCAGAAACGACGATAAACTTCCGCTCCTGATCAGCTTTCACGATTTGTGCTACTTTGCGGAGCTGTTCCGCGCTTGCTACTGAACTACCACCAAATTTTGCTACCTTCATGTGTCTCTCTCCATTACGCTTTTTCTTTACATAGGTAAAATAGTATCACAGAGTTTCTTCTGCTGGCTAGATGAAAGACATAATTTTGAGAAAAAAGTGACTACACTTGTTAACATAATTAAATTATAGTTAACAAGTGTAGTCGGTTCAGTTAGAATATAGTAATTTTGAGGACGGAAAATTTACAGAATCACATACTCTACATCTAGTAATACGGAAACTTTCTCAAGCTGAGACGCTATCTTTCCCACGGCCAGTGCACAATGATGTGTTGGGGCTTCCTTAAACCATCTCGTCATATAAGTATCTGGATGCTCATTGAAGCTGACATGGGTCTGCGTATTTCCAATTTGCATGATTGGAGCATCTATTGACTTTCCTTCACTGATTATGAATTTTACTTTCCCTTCAACTGTCTGGGTTACATTTAATGTAGTAACAGGGCCTGCTTTCACTTTGGCTTCTACAGCTACTCCTGAACCCTGCTTTCCATGATATAAACCCATTCCGCGCAATATAGGCTTATCCTTTGCTATAGCTATATGGAATGGACCATCATGACCAAGCAAAATCGTTCCTTCTACATAATCTGTAAGTACAATTTCAGCAAAACTGCCGCCTGCATCGAGTAAGTCACAGATCTTCATTGCAATATTTGTCTTCAAGTCTCCTTCTCCAGCACATGGTACATGCTTAGCTGTGAGCAGACTGTTCCCGACAATCATTCCTGCCTGCAATGCTTCCTCCTCACTGCCAGGTGCACCATGGTAATAGTAAGTCAAAGCAGCTAAATTCCTTTGATCAGCGAGCTGTTCCTCAGCTGCAGCCACTTTTGCCGCCCAATTTAATTGATTCTCTGTCGGTTTCTTGGCAATCGGGTCACTGTGTGAATCATCACTGATTGTAAATACACTTTCTATTTCTGCTCGTTTTGACTGCATTTCTTCGTCCGACACTTGTTCTAATTGTTCTTTTAAGTCTCCAATTTCTAATACGTCTACATGAATACCCAGCTGTGACTGCAGCATAGTAAAATCACTGTACATATCCAGCATGCCGCTGTATGTGTTTCCAAGAAAACCGAAATTACTATATTGCAGGCTGCGCTTAACAGTCGCTGCCACAGTCCATTCCTTGATCTGTTCCCAAGCGGCAATTGCCTCCGGTTCCTCAACTGTCACTTCATTTGCTATAGAAACAGATGGAGTTTCTGTGAGTCCAAGTAAACCATTCACAACATGATATGAGATGTTTGCTCGGTGACACGCATTCGCAAATTCAGGTACTGGACAAGCGCCACAATGTGCAAGCCATTCCTCAGTAGAAGTTTTTGCATAATTGATTTGGCGAGTCGGCTGGAGATTAAGGAAAATGACTGGAGCAGAACACATTCGATGAATCGGCAGTATGGAAGCACTCGTACAATACGTTGCGGCGTGACAGAAAATAAGATCCACCTGATTCTCTTGAAAGTATTCTCCGGCCGTTCTGCCAGCTTGCTCCGAATCTACCAGACCGAAATTGCATACATCTGCCCATTGCTCTATCTGGTCCTTCACATGCTGGTTGTATCCTAGCAAGCGTTCTTTTAATGTAGGAAACTGACTCCAATAAGCCTCCAACCCTACAGAATATAGTCCAATTCTCGCTTTTTTCATGTACTCTCCTCCTAAAAACGTGGATAAAAGCTGCCCGCTAGTTATTTTCAATAATGATAACGCTTTCAAATACATTGCCAGCTCAATTTGCTGGCATCAGTCCTTATGATTCTGGATACATTTCTCTTAGAAAAGTAACTGAGTCTTGTATTAATTGTTTCAAGACATTTTCATCAATATCAGCTGTTTTGTTAATGTACACACAAGCCTTACCAGTCTTGTGTTTTCCAAGTTTCAGCAGGCTCTCTTCTCTATCAGGTTCACCCGGAGCCAGATAAAGACTAATATTGGCTTTTCTCGGCGAAAACCCAACAAGCGGGGCATCCCCTTCGTGTCCGGTTGCATAACGGTAGTGATAAGAACCAAATCCAATGATACTCGTACCCCACATCTTGGCTTCATGACCCGTTGCCTCTGTAAAAATGTCCAGAAGCTTATAAGCATCATCTCGTTTTTTAGGATTTTCTACAGTATCGATAAAATCTAGCACACTATTGTCTGTTTCCTTTGTTTTAAGTTCATATCCCATCTATTTTTCCTCCTGTTTCCAGTCTTTTTGTTATTTAATTTTGCATGGCTTTTTATACGGCCTTAGATTAAGTTTTCTCTTCTATATTTCGATAAGCTTCCTGCCATGTCCTTTTGTAAGATTTGTTTACCAATTAAACATCAATGACTGCGTGCTAAAAATGTCACCGCTTTAGTAATACCATCTATACATCTATTTCATGAATTTTGCTAGTAAAAAACCGGGGATAAAAGCTCCCCGGCCTAATACTTATCAATAAACATCCTTCCATTCATCGATATTCGTTTCATCGAATTTGAACGGATCTCCGAGCATAATCTGCGTACCTTCTCCGTCTTCGACCACTTCCACTTCACCAAGATCACGTAAGTCTACTTTTTCTCCTAGTTCGCCAGTGATGTTGCCTTCACCCAGTTCATAAGCAGCATAAGCAGCTCCTTTACCAACATCAATCGGGTTCCACAGGTACATCCAAGGGCTAACACCGCTTTCAATATAAGTCGCCATCTCACTTGGCAAGCCAAGGCCAGTCAAAGCTATTTGTCCTTCCAAACCTTTGTCTGTGAGCACTTTACCTGCTGCGGCAATTCCAACAGTCGTAGGTGCAATAATTGCTTTCAAGTCAGGGTAAGATTTAAGCAATGCTTCCGTTTCGGATACACTTTTATCACGCAAATCGTCTCCGTAAGCCACTTTTACAAGTTCAATATCTTTATAATCTTCTTTTTCAAGTTCCTTCTTCATCCATTCGATCCATGTATTCTGGTTTGTAGCCTGGCTTGTTGCACTCAGAACTGCAATCTGACCTTCGCCATCGATCATTTCAGATACAGCTTCGATCTGTACCCTTCCAATGCGTTCTGGGTTAGCTTGGTTCACGTGAATATCACGACTGGCAGCATTCACTGCTGAATCGACTGACAAAACTTTGATTCCCTGATCTTTTGCTTTTTTCAATGCCGGCTCCAATGCATCCGGATCGTTTCCAGCTACTGCGATAACATCTACTTTTTGCGTGATCAACTGTTCGATTATCTGAATTTGTCCTTCCGCAGTTGGCTGATCTGGTGAGCGCAGAATTACTTCTCCGCCCAGTTCCTTGATCGTACTTTCAAAACCGTCCAGCATTTTCTCACCATACGGATTGCCTGTATTTTTAAATACAAAAGCATATTTCTTCGGTCCATCGTTTGACTCTCCACCACCAGATGCACCGCTAGATTCAGGCGCTCCCTGGCTGCAGGCAGCCAGCAACATTACTAACAGCATCATAGCAATCCATTTGCTCCACTTTTTCATCTCGGTCTCCCCTTATTATCTATTAGTATCAGCAAGCGCTGGAATACTCATTTTCTTTTTATCATCCCGCCAAGCTTCGGAATAGCAACTGACAGGATGAGCAATGCTCCTACAATGATTAAAAACATTTGACTTGGAAGATTGATAAGTCCTAGTCCATATTGCAGATAGCCGATGATGAAGACCGCTATGACGACACCTAGCACCCGTCCTTTTCCGCCGGCTGTGCTGACTCCACCAAGTGCTGCCATCGCAATGATGTCAAGTTCATACATAGTAGCAATGTTCGGCCGTGTGCTGCCCATCCTTGATGTAAGGAAAATCGCTGTCACAGCAGCCAGCAACCCTGCCAGCATGAAGACGATCACCTTGACTTTATCTACCTTGATACCTGAAAAGCGACTGGCAGTCGGATTGTTCCCGATGGCAAATACCTTTCTTCCAAATGTAGTCTTGTGCAGCACGATGCCGAATACGACAGCTAGCACTGCGAATACAATCAATAGAAACGGTATTCCGAAAACATAACCCCATCCAAAGAAGCCGAACCATTCAGGAAAGCCTCCTGCTGCCTGATCTTCCAGAATGATGTAAGCAATGCCCCGGTATAGGATCATGGTTCCAAGTGTAACGATGACCGCAGAAAGCTCTTTGAACTTCACAATCAAGAGTCCATTGATCAGACCGCATATAGCACCAGTTGCTAGACAAGCAATGATGGCCACTTCCATCGGCAGACCGGCACTTGTATAAAGCGTGGCCATGACAACAGACGATAACGCAACTGTTGAACCTACAGAAATATCTATATCGCGCATGATCATGATCATCGCCATCGGAAAGACGATCAATGCTTTATCCAGGAAGACCATCGTTCCGTCTCGCAAACTCGGATAATTCAGGAAATAAGGTGACACATAGCTTCCGAGCAGGAGCACGGCTACCAATATGAGCAGCAGCATCCATTCCCATTGGAAGAAGAGACGCTTCCAGGAGAACGGCAAATTCGTTTCTAGAGTACGAGGTTGATATGTTTGCTTTTTTTGTTCCATCAGCCAGCCCTCCTAAGCAGATGAGTTCGTTCGACACGGCGTTTCACGACGGCATTGACGATAACAGCAAGCAGGATGATAAAACCTTGGATACCGTTTTGCCAGAATGGAGACACATTCAAAAGCGGCAGTGCATTGTTCAAAATCCCCAGTAATATTGCTCCGAGAAGAACGCCTGCTAGCTTTCCAGAACCACCAGCAATGCTGACACCGCCCAATATACATGCTGCAATGACAGTAAGTTCATAACCCGAGGCTGTATCTCCCTGCGCTGATGCAAATTTGGATACCCACAAGACGCCGCACAGTCCAGATAATCCCCCCATAATGGTATAAACAAGGAATAAAATTCGTCCTTGTTTTATTCCGCTCACAGCTGCAGATTGCGGATTACTGCCGACAGCATAGATTTGCCGGCCTGTGCGTGTGTAATTAAGAAAATAAAAGAATACGAGGCAGAAAAGAACCGCAATCCAGATTAGATGATTCAGTCCCAGGAATGTTCCGGTTGCAATTTCCACGAAGCTTTCCGACATTTGATACGAACTAACCCACTCTCCATCACTCACTAAAAACGTAAGACCACGGAAAATATTCATTAAAGCTAGTGTAGCTATGATTGGCAGCAAGCCGACTTTAGCAACCAGCACACCAATGACCATCCCGCACAGAGCGCCAATTACAGTACCGATAAGCAAGCATAGAAACGGATTGACTGATGGATTGGCTGCCACAAGCTGCGCTGTCAGCATACCGGAAAGCGCAATTACAGCTCCGATCGACAAATCGATTCCCCTTGTGATCAAAACAATCATCATCCCTAACGCAAGGATGACCAGGATTGATGTATTGGTTGCCATATCAAGGATGTTTTCTCCTGTCAAAAAAGAAGGATTTCGCAATTGTACCCCGATACATAAAATAACGATGAAGAAAAACAGCCCGAGCTCTCGGAATTGATAAAACAGTGCCAGCGGATTTTTCTTCTCCATTTCTAGATTTTCTGTTTTAATTTTCATTTTGACCCCTCCTTCTTAACCGCTTTTCTCCTGTACTTGCTCTTCGCCCATTGCTGCTTCCAAAATCATCTCCTGAGTGATTCCCCTGTTGACAAAATCGGCTGCAATCCTGCCCTCTTTCATTACTAAGATCCGATCGCTCATACCGAGAATCTCGGGCATTTCAGAAGAGACGAACAGAACTGCATATCCAGCTTCTGCCAGATTCTGAACGATTTCATATATAGCTGCTTTTGCTCCGATGTCGACACCTTTCGTTGGTTCATCCAGCAAAATTACTTTTAAATCCTTTGTCAGCAGTTTCGCAACGGCTACTTTTTGCTGGTTACCACCGGAAAGTGAATTGACTGAATCAAAGATGCTCGTAGCTTTGATATGCACTTTTTCACCAAATTCTTTAGCCTGCCGTTTTTCTTTATCACGGTGTATCCATGTTAAGGTCGATAGATCGGTTAAATTTGCTAACGTTATATTTTTTTCAATACTCCAATCCACGAGCAGACCTTGATCCAATCGATCTTCCGCCAAATATCCGATGCCATTATCCATAGCTTCCTGTGGATTTTTATTGCGAATCGAGCTGCCGCTCAACAGTATTTCTCCCTTGTCAAATGCTGTAATGCCAAATATCGCTTGGCATACCTCTGTTCGTCCGGCGCCAACCAATCCTGTCATACCAAGTATTTCGCCGCTTTTGATTGAAAAACTGATATCGTCGAATTCTCCTAGCTTAGACAAGTTTTTCACATCCAGAACTGTCTCTCCTGCGCTCGTCTTTTTATCAGGGAAAATCTGATTGATCTCTCTACCGACCATCGCGACAATCAATTTTTCATTCGATATGTCTTCCACATCCCAAGTGCCGATGTAGTTGCTATCGCGCAGTACGGTAACACGGCTGGCGAGTCGGTACATATCCTCAAAACGGTGGGAAATGAAGATAATAGAAGTACCTTCATCCCGCAGCTTTTCAGTAATACGATATAGCTCTTCACTTTCTCTAGCAGTTAGTGCAGCGGTCGGTTCATCCATGATGATGATCTTTGCCTTTGTACTTATTGCTTTAGCTATTTCAACGATTTGCTGCTGCGCAACGCTCAGCGTATTCATTTGAGTTTTAGGATCTAAGCTGCTTCCTAATTCACGCAGCAGCTGCCGAGCCTGTTTATGCATCTCCCGCCAATTCAGCGTCTTCCATACAGGGTGCCTAACTTCATGATTCATGAATATATTTTCAGCAACACTCAAGTCGGGATAACTGGTTACGTGCTGATAAATAGCTGCAATTCCCTGCTGCTGAGCTTGTTTAGGATTTTGAAAAGACACTTTTTCACCCAGCAAGAGCATCTCGCCTTCTGTTGGTTGATGGACGCCTGTAATGATTTTGATGAAAGTGGACTTCCCCGCACCATTTTCACCCATCAAAGCGTGGATTTCACCCTTCTTCAGCTGGAATTGCATATCGTTCAGAGCCTTTACACCAGGAAAGGCTTTTGATATCCCTCTCATTTCAAGTACATATTCGTTTGTCATATCTTGCCCTCCTTCACCGCTGAATGCGCTTACATAAAGAGTATGAAAAAAGTCCCGCTTCGAGAAGGGGACGTCTTTCGGAATAGGAGGTTATTCTTCTGTTTTTCTCTTACCGGCGCAAACGCCGATATTCTGATGGAGCAAATCCTGTATGTTTTTTGAACAGCTTACTGAAATATTTATGATCATGATATCCGACAGAATCAGCGATTATCGTTACTTTGTCATCTGTATCCTCCAACTTGCGCTTGGCAAGCTCTAACCTTTGTTTGGTAACATACTGCAGTACAGTTTCTTTTGTATGCTTTTTGAAATAAGCACAGAAATATGTCGGGTTCATATAGACATGTGCTGCTACTTGTTCGATCGTTATCGCTTCCTGCACATGCTGATGTATGAATGCTTTCGCCCGCTCCACCGCTGTTCGATCTGAATGTTGATCCAATCTGATGCACATATCTGCCAGATCTTTGGTCCAATTTTCAAAGCCTTGAAGCAATTCAGATGCTGTTAAGGTTTGGCTCGTGTTTCTTCCTAATCTTTGAAGCATACGGTGAACATCATTGACGGGTAATCGCTTACTAACATCATGCAGCATTTCGATACCTGAGGATTGAAGAAGCGCTATTACCGAGTCCAGCTGCTCTGCTGTTGCAAGCTCTTCTTTTAACCTATTTAAAGCAGTATCCATATCGTCGAAAACAAACTGCTTAAAGGCAAATCGAAGTGAATGCAAGATATTCTGGATGTTAACACTAAGGGCTTCTGTATATTGACTTTCTACAGAAACAGGCTGGAGCTTTAACTCCATATGTTCTGCTTCCATTGCTGCCGGCAGCAATTCCAATTCGTACAGTATTTGTCCTGGTGAAGCTGTTAGCTTAAAGAAGGTGCGGTGAGATAGAGTTTCAGCAATACGATCGATAAGAATAGGAGAATTTTTCTCTTCTGTATGTACAAGCAGACCAAAGCTCTGTTCTTGATCCCACCACCACCAAAAGGATGAATCCGACCATTGGTTTGACAGCTCTGTATCAAATATTCGGACAACTGCACTTAGCTCCTGGTGAAAACGAACAGGATCTCGTTTAGCTTTTTGCTGATGAAAGTTTTGAATCTGTAAACGGCATGTGTAATACGTTCCAGATGGAAATATTTCTGTCCATTGTGTATCAGCCAAGCTGTTTTCACTCGAAAGAGCACGCAGCAACAGAAGCTGTTCTTGTTTCTGACTCTGCTGTTTTCGCACATTTTCTATTTCTTGTTTCTTTTCATACAGCTGCTGTAGCCGATCTTGCAGCTGCTGCCTATCGACTGGCTTCAAAAGATAATCGGCAACTTGATTCCGTAATGCTTGCTGCACATACTGAAAATCATCGAAACCGCTCAAAACAAGGAATTCTCCTGTGTAGCCTTCCTCTTTTAACTCTGTAATCAGCGTTAATCCATCCATGATTGGCATCTTGATATCTGTCAGAATGACTTCGGCTTTTTTACCAAGTCTCCATTCATTCAATGCCTCTTGCCCATTAGCAAACGTACCAATAACCGCGTATTGCGGCTGATTGCTGATAAAACGCTCTAGTCCCATACGGATTCGATATTCATCCTCTACGATCATGATTTGCAAATTCTGCATCAAGACTTCCCCTTTCCGAAACATGACGAAATGGCAAGTAAAGTCGTACGGTTGCACCCTTTTGATTGTTCTCCAGTGATACACCATAGTTATTTCCGTACAGCATTTTAATTCGATTGCTAACATTGCTTAACCCATAATGCGCAGATTTCGAGGTTATCCCTGGTTCCAGACTAAGCTCTTCTTCCAGCTCCGTTTTAACTGTCGGGTCGAAGCCTGGTCCATCATCTTTTATAGTCAAAATGAGCATATCGGGTGTTTGGTGAATCTTTATATCAATATGAATGCTAGTCTTGGTTTCCAAACCATATTTAATGCTATTTTCGACAATCGGTTGGAGTATGAATTTCGGAACCTGGACATCAGTTGAGATTCCAGGGTCAGGATAATCGGTCTTCCAAGTAAGCCGGTCAAGGAACCGGAACTGCTGGATTGACAGAAAATCTTCGACATGCCTGATTTCCTCAGTAAGGGAGACAAATTTGACGCCATTATCCAAGGAATACCTCAGCATTCTACCAAGTGTCGTGATAATATTGATAACTTCCTCCTGTTCTCCTGCTTCAACAGCATAATTGATCGTTTCCAGAGTATTGAAGATAAAATGTGGATTGATCTGGGTTTGGAGTGCATATAACTCAGCTTCCTGCTGCTTGAGTCTGATCATATAATTCTTTTGAATTAAATCACGTATTTCAATAATCATATGATTATAACTCTCCGTCAGTCTGCCAACCTCATCTTGTTTTGTCACCGGAAGCGTTTGCTGAAACTTCCCGCCTTGGACGCTTCTCATGTTAGCTATCAAACGCTTAATAGGCTGCGATACATTATAGGCAACAAAGGTATACAAACACACGCTGAATATAATGAACAGCAAAAAAAGAACAATTGAGATGGTTCTGGTTTGCTGCTGTTTGGCAAACAGCTTTTCTGTAGGTATTTCATAAATTAAAGCATAATCCTGCTGTATCGCTGGAGTGATACCAATCAATTTACCATCCTGCAGAAAGCTTCCATTTTCGATTGGATAAAAGTCTTCTGGGACAATTTGGTCGCTTTTCTCACTTTTAGAATCATAGGCAATTCTCCCAGAATCCTTTTCCAAAAGCATGATTCTGGCAGCATTATGTTCTTTAATTGTACCTGTAATGCGGTCGACAAATGCTACATCCAATGCCAAGAACATTGTTCCAAGATAAGCTTGGTTATCACGATCCTGCAGCGGCACACCGATTAAAAGATAATCAGCATTATTTTCAAATACAAGATTTGTATCTTGCGGAAGAAGAATCATGCTTCCTTTTTCCAGCTCCAAGCTTTGGCCATAAACAGCTGCCTCACTTTTAGAAAAGCCGCTGTAACTTTTGGCTGTGGCTGCGAACACTCTATTTTTAGAGAAGACAAACACACCGAGCAAATCAGAAGAACTGCTATGAAGAAAACTGCTGGAAAGATAGCGCTCCATCACGTATTGCTGCTGCATCGCTTCTGCATGTGACTGGAAGCTATCCTGCCTCAATATCTCGATCATCTGCTGTGATTGATACAGTCTTTCGGGCATATTCGTAACGTCCTGTACATTTCGATCGATTTGCTGACTTGCCTGTTCCAGCATTTGCGGTACCAGCGTTCCGATTTGCTCTTCTGCAGCTTTTGTATATGCTGTATAAATGAAAAAACCGAGCAGTGCAACTGGTATGATGGTAAGCAGTGTATAAGATAGCAGCAGTTTATGCATTAACGAAAGATTGCGGAATTTCTTTTTAAAAATCATATTGATCCACATTATCCGCTGTAAAATCAATCGGTTCCCCCATAATGATTTGCTCTCCCTTTACTTGGATCCTACCAACATCTTCTATGAACATACCATCTTCGATTTCAGTACCATCTTGCATCAGCTTTGCAATCATGACAGTCAAGAAACCGAGTTTCTTAGGACTCCATAAAGTGATCCCTTTGACGTCACCTTCCTTCAAATGCTCATTCATGTCACGCGGAGATGCCAAGCCGACTATAACAATATCATCTGATACATTCTCTTCCTTTAAAACGGCGGCTGCGGCTGGCGGACCGAGCGATGCTATTCCAATAATGCCCTTCAAATCCGGATATGCTTTCACCACTCGTTTTGATTCCTGATAAGCTGTGACAGGATTATCATTTGTATAAGCCACTTCTTGAAGTATCAAATTCGGATAATAAGCTCGATTGTGCTGTTTGATCCAATGCAGCCATTCTTCTTGATTGAGCGATGACTGCGACCCAGAAAGAATAATATACTCGCCTTCCTCGCCGATTTGTGCTGCCAGGCTGTCCAGCAAATGCTCACCTAGCATTTCAGCATCTACCATATTGATAAAATAGTCTCTGGCTTCAGGATGAGCATCCGCATCCCATGTCAGAACCGTTATACCTTGCCGTCTCGCCTCTGCCAGTACAGGTGAGAGTCGATCTGGATCTATGACACTTACCGCCAGAACGTCGACCTTTTCTTTTATAAAAGTACGGATGATTTCTTCTTGCTGAGAAGTATCAGCTGTTGTTGGACCTTTAAAATGAACAGTAGCGCCAGAGGACTTAGCCGCTTCTTCCACTCCCTGTTGTACAGCTTGGAAATAGGGAATTTCCATCACTTTCGGCACAATGGCAATATCGATTTGTTCCGTTTGCTCTGGATATGGCTCTGACGGCGGCGTTTCCTGCACATAGAGTATTTCCTTTTTATTGCAAGCGCTTACAAAAATCAACAGAATAAGCAGGACAAGTGATTTCTTTTGCATAGTATCATCCTTAGCAACCCCGCAAAGCTATCTTTGCGGGGTCAGTTGATTAGTTCACAGCTTGGAACTCCATGTTTTGTTTTTCAAAATAGCTTTTTGTGACAGAATCGATTCCTGTATCTGTGTAGACCTTCGAAATACGCCCAAGATCAGTGATCGTTGCAAAAGCACGCTTTCCGAATTTACTAGAATCAGCCAACAAAATTGTCTGCCCCGCTATCTCAATCATCTGTTTCTTGACGATAGCCTGCTGTTCATTTGAATCACTCAAGCCGTGTTCGAGATGCACGCTCTTACAAGAAAGAAAGGTTTTATCCACATAATAAGTCGTCAATGACCTTTCCGTCAGTGGACCGACGAAGGATAAAGATTTCGATAGCAGCTGTCCGCCAAGCGAAATAACTCGTATTTGATCCTTCGTACTGCAGGCGAGCGCCACTTTAATGCTGTTCGTGATGATCGTCAGCGGCATGTTTGGCAATTCCTTCGCCATATACCATGCTGTCGTACTGGCATCCAGAATAATCCGCTCTCCAGTCTGGATTTCTGAAACTGCTGCTTTAGCGATTGCCTGCTTTTCCTGCATTCGCATCACTTCACGTGCTTCATGGGCAATCTCAGTTGCCCCTTCCTCTATGCGAACTGCTCCGCCATGACTGCGATGCAAAAGCTGTTCCTTTTCAAGCTTCTCAAGATCACGGCGTATCGTCTCTTCGGTTACATGAAAGAGAGAGCTGAGTTCAGTAACCCGGACGCTGGCCCGCTCGTTGACAAGTTCTACGATCTTCCTTTGTCTTTCTGCAACTAACATCCCTTTTCCTGCCTTTATCACGTTTTGATTATAGTGTAGCATAATCTAACGTGTTACCGATGCGCCATTTCGTTTCTTTCATACTCCTGAACATGCTGCAGCCAAGCCGTCCCGCGCGGAACTTGCATCTCCTGGCAGAAATAATCCCATACTGCGCCGAATGGATAACTCTTCAGCTCTTCCATCAGCATGAGCCTTTCAGTGAATTGTCCCTTCTCTTGATATTCCTTCAGTTCTGCATGCGGTGTCAGTAAAGCATATAGAAGCGCTTTTTGCATATTGCGGGTACCGATTACCCACGCAGCTACACGATTTATGCTTGCATCAAAGAAATCGAGTCCGATTCGTATTTTATCAAGCGTATCATTACGAACCAGCTCATGTGCCAGCTCCTTCAGTTCATCATCAAACGTTACTACATGATCACTGTCCCAGCGTACCGGCCGTGATACATGCAAGGCAATCTTATCTGTAAATGGAAGCGTGCCGCTGAGTTTGTTCGAAACCATCTCCGTTGGATGATAATGCCCAGTATCCATGAGCAAGTACTTACCACGAGTTAAAGCATATCCCATGTAAAATTCATGTGAGCCGACCACATATGACTCAGAACCGATTCCGAACAGCTTGCTCTCCACAGCATCAATATTGTAGTTTTCATCGATTTCGACAGCAAAAATCTGATCAAGTGAGCGCTTTAGGCGTTCTCTCGGTGTCAGACGATCACTTGGTACATCCTTGTAGCCATCGGGTATCCAAATATTTGTTAGGCTCGCTGTACCGAGTTCTTTTCCGAAATACTCGCCGATACGACGGGACGCGATACAATGCTCTATCCAGAACTGGCGGATTTCCTCATCTGGATGTGCAAGCGTTAATCCATCAGCAGCTTTTTCATGGGAAAAGACCGTTGGGTTAAAATCCAACCCAAGATCATGCTGCTTTGCCCACTCTACCCAATTACGGAAATGTTCTGGCTTGATTTCATTACGCTCCACATGCTGACCGTCTGTCTCTGCATAAATAGCGTGCAAATTGATACGATGCTTGCCTGGTATGAGACGCAATGCCATCTCAAGATCTGCGCGCAGTTCTTCCGGGGTTGTCGCTTTACCAGGATAGTTACCTGTCACATCAATTCCGCCTGACAGCTCATTCTGCTGCACTTCGAAACCGCCGATATCATCTCCCTGCCAGCAATGGATACTTATTGGTACCGTTTTCAATTTATCCAATGCCGCTTCAACATCCACTCCTAATGCTTCGTACATCGATTTCGCAAGTTCATACGCTTTAATCACTGTCATACGCTTTCCTCCTCAATTTAAATGGAATACTTCTTTCACCGTTTCACTAACCGGACTAAGATCAGGATTAGTCTGCATAATATCCTGCATATATGCCCACCATCGCTGGCAAACTTCCGTTTCAGCGATACTAGCATGCTTGTCTTCTGATTCAGCCTCCAAATAGGCGAATAACATAGCAGTCGGTTCATGCAGAAAGATACTATAGTTACTGACTCCATGCTCCTTTAAAACTTGCTCCATTTCAGGCCAAAGCTGATCATGGCGTTCTTTGTATTCGTCGAATTTATCCCGGTAAACATACATGACACTAGCTTTTCGAATCATGGACTGTCCTCCTATTTTTCTCTATTTTATTTCGACTGGATGGAGTGAAAATCTCGACAGGGAACGATTTACGGATAAGCTGTCTGCCAGCATCCAAAGATTCCAGTTCCCCTGCTGCTATCATTTGTACAATTAAATTTCCAAGTGCTGTCGCTTCCGTAGGGCCAGCAACTATTTGTAATCCGCTGTAATCTGCTGTCAGCTGATTGAGCACGGCATTTTGCGATCCGCCACCTACTATGTGCAGCGTTTGAATACTCTCTCCTGTAAGTACTTCCAACTCTTTCAAAGCTTCGCTGTAAGCAATAGCCAGATTATGAAATACAGTCAGACTAAGCTCCCCTATATCGGCAGGTACACTTTGATCCGTTTCTCGGCAATAGTCCTGGAGTTCTTCAATCATATTGTGCGGCTTTAAAAATCTTGCATCATTCAGATCAATCGAAGCTACTTGTTTCAAATTAGTCTGCTTTGCAGCTTCCACCATCTCACCAAAATTATAATCAACAGGATATACTCTTCTGATTTCCTGAATCACCCACATACCGATGATATTTTTCAAATATCGATATGTGTTGTTGATACCCCATTCATTGGTGAAGTTCTTTTCTAAACTGCTGTCCTCAAGAATGGGATTTTCTCGCTCCGTTCCGATGAGAGACCAGGTGCCGCTGCTAAGATATGCCCACTTCTTCCCGCTCGCAGGTACACCGGCGATTGCAGAAGCGGTATCATGCGATCCGACAGCAATAACAGTACAAACGGGCAAGTCATACTGTTTTTTAAGCGACTCGTCGAGTTCACCAATAATTGTTCCAGCTTCAATCAGTGGAGCAAACTGCTTAGAATGAAAGCCTGTTAAAGCAAGCAGGTCAGCATTAAAATCCTTTGTGAGTGGATTCATTAACTGCATCGTAGAAGCATTAGTCGCTTCCATCACTTTTTTCCCAGTAAGTCTGTAGTGCAGATAATCTGGTACAAGCAATATCGTATCCGTTTTTTGAATTAGCTCCTCACTTTCTGTGAAGAGTTGATAAATTGTATTGAAAGACTGATACTGGATACCTGTTTTGCGGTAAATTTCACTTTTCGATACCTTTTCCCACACCTGTTCCATCACACCATCTGTCCGGGAATCCCGGTAAGCGATCACATCACGCAGCCGCTCACCATCCTTCCCAAGTAACACGTAGTCCACTGCCCACGTGTCGATTCCGAGCGTGCATGATGTGATACCCTGCTGCTTGGCAATTTCTAACCCTCGCAATATTTGCTCTTCCAAATGATCAATATCCCAGCAATGGTGATCTCCTTGTTTCTGGTAGCCATTCGCAAAACGGTGTATCTCTTGTATAAGCAGTTTTCCGTCCTTCATTTCACCAGAAACGAGTCGGCCGCTTGATGCTCCGATATCAACAGCAATATGCATATGATATCCCCCTATCTAGTGAAGGCAGCCGGTACGCCGCCATCCACTGTTATCATGCAGCCAGTTGTCTTAAGCGCTGCATCTGAGGCAAAGAAAGCAATGGATTCAGCGATATCACTCGGATAAATATTGACACCAAGTGTCGTGCGTTTGCGATAATGTTCCTCCAGTTCATCTGGTGAAATATTATAAGCTGCTGCACGCTCCTCACGCCATTTGGATCCCCAGATTGCAGACCCTTGCAGCACGGCATCAGGAAGGACGCCGTTAACTCGAATTCCATATCCGCCGCCTTCTGCAGCAATACATCTAGCCAAATGCATCTCCATTGCTTTCACTGCACTATAAGCCGCTGCATTCTTACCGGCATAAACGCTGTTTTTCGATCCGACAAATACCATGCTTCCGCCAATGCCTTGCTGCTTCATCAAACGGAAGGCTTCACGGGCTACAAGGAAATAACCTGTACCTAAAACATCCATATTAAGCTGCCATTCTTTTAATGTTGTTTCATCAAATGGACTGCTTGTAGCAAGCCCTGCGTTATTGACGATATGGTCCACTCCGCCAAACTGCCGAACAGCTGTCTCGAACGCTTCAGCGATAGCTGACTCATCGGTTACATCCATTTTGACCGCTATCGCACGTCCTGACCCGTATGTTTCGTTTAACTCCCCAGCGACCTTTTCTGCCCCTTCGAGATTAATATCGGTAACAACCGCATGAGCTCCGCCGTCCAGGAAAACGCGCAATGTAGCACTTCCAATACCGCCAGCTCCTCCTGTTACGAGAACGACAGAGCGACTAAATCTAGCTTCTGGTGGTGCCAAGGAAAGCTTATACAGCTCTAACGGCCAATATTCCACTGCAAACGATTCCGCTTCGGACAAGGAAACAAAGTCACCGAGTGCCGTTGCTCCTTTCATCACGGCAATTGCACGATGATACAAAGCAGCACTAATATCAGCAGCCTTCTTGTCCTTGCCAGTCGTGACCATACCCACACCAGGGATGAGCACTACTCTAGGCACTGGCTCGAACATTACATCTCCCTCGGATGCAAGACGATTGAAATAATCCTCATAATCTTTAGCAAAGTTTTGGATACCATCTTCTACTTTTTGAAGCAGTTCATCAGTATTGTCAGCTGAAGGATCGAATGCAATATACAAAGGCGTACGCTTTGTATGTACAAGATGATCCGGACACGCCGCTCCTACCTGACTTAGCTCCTGCGCTTGTTCACTATTCACAAATTCCAGCACAGCTTCGCTATCATCGAAGCTGAGGATCATTTTCTTTTCTCCACTCACTGCGCCTCTGATCGCTGGCATTACTTTCGTAATAAGCTGATTTCGTTTTTCTTTATCCAAAACTGAAAACTTCTCTCCGCCGAAAGCTTTTGTTTCTGACTGCTTTTGAGAAATATAGCTTTCTGCTTCATTAATAACAGCAATCGTCCGATCATAGCTCTCTTTTGCTGTCTCTCCCCATACGACCAAGCCATGCTTCTCCATCAGCACAAGTTCTGCCTGCGGGTTTGCCGCAACTGCTTCTGCGATCATTTTAGATAAAGTAAATCCAGGTCGGATATAAGGAACCCAGACGAATCGCTCACCGAAGATTTCTATAGCAATTTCCTGTCCATTATCGGCGCAGCATAGACTAATAATGCTGTCAGGATGTGTATGATCAACATGTTTAAAGGGAAGAAACGCATGCAGCAATGTTTCTATTGACGCACGCGGATGACTAGCATCAATCATGCATTGACTTAAGTACGCGACCATTTCCTCATCTGTCATAGATTCTCTTTCAATCAAAGGGCGAATATCCTCCATCCGCAAACCGGTGAAGTTATGCGCGCCCATTGTTGCCAAGTCAGATCCGCTGCCTTTAACATACATAACTTCTACCAGGCGTCCGCGAAAGTCCTCCACCGTAGTTTTCATAGATGTATTTCCGCCGCCCCAGTTACAAACAGAACGGTCACTTCCAATCAGATTGGATCGATATACGAGTTCACCCAATCCTTCCACTTGATTTGCATTTGATTCATTCCACTTATTCTGTACCAATTCTATCACTCCTTCTGTAATTGATGAAGCGCTTTCATTTAATGAACTCATTATACATTAGAATCGAGCAAATTTGTGTATTTATCTTTATTTTTATTTGTTTATTTTTGTTTTGTTAATTCCTTGCCTGACGTGCTCTTTCTTCTACACTTCCATACCGATCTTCCTGGATTTCCTCTAATGACTTCCCTCTTGTTTCTGGTGCCATGATTAAACCAACAACCGCGGCGATAACAAGGAATCCAATCATGACCAGACCTGCTGACTGGAATCCGAGTGAAGTTATCATTAAAGGTACAACAAGTGAAATCAATCCGACTGCTATTCTCGCCAAGGCAAAGATAAAACCTTGTGCTTTTGCCCGGTAACGGGTATGGAATAGCTCTCCTGCCCAAAGCCCATAAAATGCCTGTGCTCCGAAACCAGCTGCAATTCCCCAAAGGACGACAAATGTGTACAGCTCGAACATGCCCATTCCGCCAAACGTAAGTACAAGCCACGCAGCGATCCCCATACCCGCACCTACTCCATAAAGAAGTTTACGATTTACCCGGTCACCAAGCTTAATGAAGACAAAATAAGTTGCTGCCACAGTTAACGTCCAAAGGAAGCCTTGCAGTAAGTTTGCCTGAGATGCAGATAAGCCACCGACGGTTTCGTAAATATAAGGCATGAAATAGCCCATAACACCTGCAACAAGATTCCAAAACACATAGATGCCAACAAGCAGCACGATTGCTTTTAAATTTGCTTTAACAGTAAACAGCTGTTTCCATGATACATCTTGTTTCCCAACTTCTCTTCGACTTTTTTCTTTTTCCTCCGTCCATATTGTGGACTCATTGATCTGCTGCTGCATAATCCAAGTGATAAGAGCCACGACGAAGAGCTGTGCAAAGATGATCCGGCTGCCAAGCAAACCTAAAGGAGCCAATAAAACTGATAGAAACAGCGTAATTGCCGGCCCGATCGACCAAGCAAACTGCCCCCAGCCGACTCGCGCTGCTCTCTCTCCCTTCGGCGCTTCTTCCGCTATGTAAGTCCAAGCAGCTGGTATTGCCGCTCCGACAGCGATTCCAGTCACCACATAACCGACGAGTAGCATCGGGAAATTGAATGAAAACATAATAAGCAAAATCCCTAGCATGTACACAAGCAAATCATACTTATAAATGAATTTTCTGCCATACTTGTCCACCAGGATGCCACCAAGAAAAGCTCCGATTGCCGACCCGAAGCCATTTGCACTCAATGCACCGAGAAGTCCAAGCTTTGCATCATTCAGATTCAGATACTCCATCCATAAAGTCAATCCGCCTGCTCCGGCAACAATCGAACCTGCCTCCAAGTAGTTGGACATTGCAACTGTAATTGTAGCCTTTAAACTTCCTTGTTTCTCCGCCATTATTCCCCTCCTAAGTATTGAAACAGTAGTAATAGCTGCATATATAAAGCGCTTTCAAAACACTTCATGATTGGATTATACATTAAATTGTTTTGTTTGTCTTTATTTGTCTTTATTTACTTTGTTTTTTTATAGAATTGGATATCATCTTTCGGAGAGGAGTTTAGTTTACATAATTATATTACAATAAACTTTAATATATAAAAAAGCTTTCATTATCATGTTTTGATAATGAAAGCTTAAAGCAAAGCTAATACAAGTACGTTCCAGACCACTGTCTCAATTAAAACATCCTGATCAAGACTACTCCAGCCAAGATCATAACTAGACCGACTATCTGTATAAAATCAATTTGAGTTTTATAAGAACCCATCAGTCCCAGGCGTTGGATAAGTAAACTTCCTGCAATCTGTCCAAATAAGACTAAAACAACGGTTTGTCCTGTCCCCACTTGTCCAACTAAATAAATGTTAATTAAAACATATGCCGCTCCTAAGAATCCACCTAGCCAAACCCACCATGCTGCTTTTTGTTTTATCGGATTTCTTACCCCGGCAAAAGTGCGTTCTTTTAAAGCGACTACAACAATCAATGTAAGTGCTCCGATAAAGAAGGAGACAAAAGCAGCTTGTATGGAAGAATGCAGAACAATTCCTAGTTGACCATTAATCGCCACTTGTGTTGACATCAGCATACCTGACCCTATGCCGACTAAACGCCAAATCCACAGATTAGGATTTTTTTCAGTCTTTTTTTCCCGTCTTGATCTGACTTCTTGAATGGCAATAGCAAAAAAAACACCAATCATAACTAAAGCTATACCTACTATCCGATACACATCAAATGGTTCCTTCATAGAATGGAACCATCCAAAATTATCAATCAGCATACCCATAATAATTTGCCCTAATATAGGCATTATAGCTGTTTGTACACTACCAAGTTTAGGGAATAGTAAGATGTTTACCGTAAGAAAAATAACTCCAAGTATACCACCAAGCCAAATCCATATTGGCTGTTGTGAAATAAATCCCCATGATATTCCAAGCGGCGAACCTGCTATCAAAGTTATGACGGCCAATGATAGTGCCCCGATAACGAACGAGATCATCGAAGCCAAATACGGGGAGATAACAAATTTTCTTAACTGTGAATTCACAGCAGTTTGAAATGACAATCCCGTACCTATTAAAATTCCTATTAATGCAGTAATCATAATGTATAACTCCTCAAGAAATTTATTTTATCATTATATTTGACAAAATAAGGAGGAGGTAAAGAATTATAACAATTGTTGTTCGTATGTATCTTCCTCTCTCTAACGATAGTTCTATTGTATACCCTTTAAGTGGCCGTTAGTCAACTGTGTAACCATATAATAATCCAAAATAAAAACGCCTCCCTTATCACGATTGATAAACAGAAGCGTTAACACTATAAAATAAACTATTTATGGTGAAGTTTTTCGGTCTCTTTATTTTAATTATTCTATTTCAGCCTCAACTGGCACGATGCTCAAGACGCAGACGATCTGCTACCATTGCAATGAACTCAGAGTTCGTCGGCTTCGCTTTAGAAATGCTGACTGTGTATCCAAATAGAGAGGAGATGCTATCCATATTTCCACGGTTCCAAGCAACTTCAATTGCATGGCGGATTGCTCTTTCCACTCGGGAAGCTGTTGTATTATATGTTTTAGCAATGTCCGGATAAAGAACCTTCGTGATAGAACCAAGCAAGTCAATATCATTATAAACCATTGTAATTGCTTCACGCAGGTACATATAACCCTTGATGTGCGCCGGCACACCGATTTCGTGGATGATATTGGTGATACTCGCTTCCAGATTCGGCTTTTTATCGCGTTTTTTCTCTTTTACGCGAATTGGACTTGATTCATAACTTCCGCCATATCCGCTTACCTGACGGATCTGTGCCGCAAGGTTCTCAAGGTCGAAGGGCTTAAGGATGAAATAAGCAGCGCCGAGATCGACTGCCTTCTTCGTTACTTCTTCTTGACCGAAAGCTGTCAGCATGATTACATGCGGCATCGGTGCGGATGTTCTTTCTCTTAATGTACGAAGAACAGCCAGTCCATCGACATGCGGCATGATGATGTCGAGTACAACGACATCCGGCTGGATATCTTCCAGCATATCTAAACAATCTTTTCCATTATAAGCTGTTCCAATTACCTCTATATCGGATTGGTCTTCAAAGTATTCCTCCATAAGCTGCACAAGCTCTCGATTGTCATCGACCAAAACTGCTTTAATCTTATCCATTCCCAGCTTCCTCCCTTAATATCCCTTATGATTCCACGTTATAGTTTCGACACATCAAGGTCAATTCCTGCCAAATTGAAAAAAACCTCGCTTTTATTTCCAGAGTATGTAATCCTGCCCATCATTCGACAGCATGCGACGCGGCCTGTTCCGAACAGGTGTTTCTTGTCTTTACAGTATACCGTATGACTTGAAAAAGAAAAAGACAATCCTATTCGTAAACGAACAGGAATTGCCTTCATCAGCTTGCTTTTTTATCGCTTTTGTAGATGTCGATGCCTGCTTCCTGCAGCATCCATTCGATGTGCACACCGTAGCCGGACGTCGGGTCATTGACGAATACGTGTGTAACAGCACCAATTAGTTTACCGTCCTGAATGATCGGACTTCCACTCATCCCTTGGACGATTCCGCCTGTTTTAGCAAGCAGACGCTTGTCAGTAACCTTGATGATCATACCTTTTGTTGCGGGATGATCCTGCGGTACGCTATTGACGATTTCCACATCGAATTCTTCAATCTTTTCGCCATCCACTACTGTGCGGATAACTGCCGGTCCTTTTTTTACATCCTCGCTTAAAGCTATTGGAAGTGCTTTTTCTTCCTCATTCTGACGCATATCACTTTCCAGTTTGCCAAAAATACCAAATGGGCTATTTTTCGTGATAGTTCCGATATAATTGCGGTTCATGCTGAATTCAGCGAGTTTTTCCCCTGGTTTGCCATTGTTTCCTTTTTGAATGCTCGTAACATTAGATCGGACGATTGTACCGTCATGAATCTCAATAGGCTTTTGTGTATCCATATCCGATATAACATGACCTAATGCACCATAGTTTTTTGATGCAGGATCGTAGAAGGTCATCGTACCAATACCAGCTGCTGAATCACGGATATAAAGACCCATTCTGTACTGCTTATCCTTATCGTCCAGTGCAGGATTGAGTTCAGTGGTTAAAACTTGGCTGCCGCGTTTCACTTCAATGCTGACAGGCTTACCCGCTTTACCTGCTTTTTCGATCATCGGAGCAACTTCTTCCATCCTGTGGATTTCCTTCTCATCAATTTTCAAGAGAATATCCCCAGTATAGATAGCTGCATCTTCTCCAGGAGATACACTTGTTTCGGCAGTTCTTACTTGGTGATGACCGACAACAAGCACACCTAATGTATGAAGCTTAACTCCTACTGAATGTCCTCCAGGAACAATACGGATATCTTTCAATACATCAACAGATACCTTTTTGACAGGTATACTGCCTACCGTGTAAACAAGGTCTTGTTTGCCTGTTGATTGGCCCTGAAATATCTCTTGGTCAATGGCTTCCACAGCCTCTCCGTCACCAAAGGCCGGAAGAGCTTCAGAAAGATAATTATTTGAAAACAAAGTCATTGTTTTGGGTATGCTCAAAAAGGACTGTACTGGTTTTGTCAATGGTGCGGCTACCAATAGAGCCAGCAGACAAAGACCAATGGCGATGCGCAGTGCTGCTACCTTATTCTTCATTTTCTCATCTCCTAGAAGTCCTACCCCACAGCAGTTCATGCTTGTTTATGTACTTCTAGTTTGACTTTCACAGACGCTTTTTAAACCCAGAAAACATCAGAAAAAGCGCCTATCTTTTCCTTTATTTAAAACGAAAAATCCTGCCATACTTGGCAGGATCATGATTGTTTGTATTGTCCAGCAAGAGTTATCAGTTCTCTTGCATGCTCTTTAGTCTTTTCAGTGAGCACTGTTCCAGTCATCATTCTGCTGATTTCTTCGACAGCAGTGTCTTGACCAAGTTCAGTCACAGATGTATGCGTACTGTTGTTTTCAACATGCTTTTCAATTAATAAATGCGTATCCGCCATTGAGGCTACCTGCGGTAAATGGGTAATACACAATACCTGCGAGCCAACAGAGATACCATATATCTTCTCTCCTATCGCCTGGGCGACACGGCCACTCACTCCTGTATCTACTTCATCAAAAATGACACTTGTCACTCCTTGATGTCTTGAGAAAATACGCTTCAGCGCCAGCATGATACGAGATAATTCCCCTCCTGAAGCGACTTTGTGCAGTTCCTTCAAAGGCTCACCAGGATTTGTAGAGATATGGAATGTAATCGCGTCAAAACCGTCTGCGGTCAACTGGACAGGCTTACCATTCATTTCTGGATCACCAGAATTCCCATTCTTTAACTGTACATCAACATGAAAACGAGCTTTTTCCAAATACAGATCCTTCAGTTCCTCATGAATAGCGTCTGTTAACTGGACAGCCGCTTGAACACGGAGGTCATGAAGCTGCTTTGCTTCAAGCATTGCATCTTCTCCAAGATCCTCTATCTGCTGCTCCAACTGATGAATGTGGGAGTCTCGATTCTGAATCTGATCGATCTGATCTTCAATACTCGCTGCATATTCTAAAATTTCTTCGACCGATTGGCCATACTTCTTTTTCAATCGGCTTATTTCATTCAAGCGCATTTCAATTTCATTCAAGCGTTCTGGATTGTAAGAAAGCGAATCAAGCTGACTGCTCAGCTGGAATGTGAGATCCTCCATCAGATAATATTGTTCACTGATCATCTGATGGTGCTTCTGTATATCATCATCATAGGAACTAGCCGATTCAAGACTAGCTAAAGCATGCCCTACCCAGTCCAATCCTTTTTGCTCACCGTAAAGTGCGTTATACGCATCATGAAGCGATTGATAAATTCGTTCATAATTCATTAGCTTTGTACGCTCTTCTGTAAGCTGTTCGTCTTCACCAGGCTGAAGTTCCGCTTCTTTCAATTCATTGTATTGAAATTTAAGTAAGTCAAGACGCTGGGCCATTTCCTGTTCATTGGTATTCCATTCTTTGTAGCGTTTTTTCAATTTTTGAAGTTCTTTGAATTGAAGCATATAGGCTTCCCTTGCTTTACCAATCGCTTCTGCATCGTACAAATCCAAAAGCTCTATATGCTTATCTGCATCCATTAAAGATTGGGTTTCGTGCTGCGTATGAATATCGATTAATGACTTGCCGAATTCACGTAATATAGCCAAAGTCACCAGCTTGCCATTTACACGACAAATACTTTTTCCGCTTGTCGTCATGGTACGCTCCAGCACAACCATTCCATCATCAATATCCACACCAAACTGAGCACCAATAGCATAAATAGGGTGATCAGGTGAGTCAATGATAAAAAGGCCTTCCAGCTCGGCTTTTTTCTGACCGTGGCGGATGAATTCAACCGACCCTCTTCCGCCGCTAAGCAGCTGGACTGCATCAATGACAATAGACTTACCTGCTCCCGTTTCTCCAGTCAGCACAGTAAGCCCTTCTTTAAAATGTATCCGTATTTGGTCAATAATTGCAAAATCCTTAATCGAAAGTTCTGTAAGCATGGTATCCCCTCATTTCACTTCCGTTTACAGCATGGCCAGCAGTTTATCTTTCACAAATTCTGTATCAGCTTCCGTACGGCAAATGATCAGAATCGTGTCATCACCGCTAATCGTACCGAGAATCTCATCCCAATCCAGGTTATCTAAAAGAACAGCAAGCGCGTTCCCATTACCAGGAAGTGTTTTGAGTACAATAAAATGACTCGTCGTATCAATACTCACAAAAGCATCCATGATAAGCCGCTTCAGTTTTTCAAGCGGATTGAACCGATTGTCTGCAGGCAAGCTGTATTTGTAAGCACCCTCAAAGGTCGGAACTTTGACAAGGTGCAATTCCTTAATATCACGGGAAACGGTAGCTTGTGTCACATTGAATCCTAAATCCTTCAGATGGTCTACTAGCTCGTCCTGTGTTTCAATATCATTGTTTGTAATCAGCTCACGAATTTTGATATGTCGTTGAATTTTACTCATTGTCTTCCTCCATCGCTTTCTCCGACACGCCTTTTTTCGCAGATAATTGCTGATGCGCATCGTCAACGACTGATTTAATCGCTTCTGTATCAGGGAAATCAGCTGCAGTATCTTTACCCCATGCTAAGTGGGCTAAAAATTCGATATTGCCGTCTCCTCCAGTTATTGGCGAAAAAGTCAGTCCTTCATACTGAAAACCGAGTGATTCACTGAATTTCAGTGTATCCTCCAGTACTTCAAAATGCACTTTCCGATCACGCACAATTCCTTTTCTGCCTACCTGCTCACGTCCTGCTTCAAATTGAGGTTTAATGAGCGCGACAATATCACTGCCTGGCGCTAAAATCTCCTTCAATGCAGGTAGAATCAGGCGCAAGGAAATGAAAGATACATCAATCGACGCAAAATTCGGCAGTCCTTCTGTCAGCATATCTGGTGTAACATAACGGAAATTCGTTCTTTCCATTACAACAACACGTGGATCATTCCGGAGCTTCCAGTCGAGCTGATTATAACCAACGTCGATTGCGTAGCTGCGAGCAGCACCTCGCTGCAAAGCACAGTCTGTAAAGCCTCCAGTAGAAGAACCGATGTCAACCATTGTCCGTCCTTCAACATCGATTTCAAAATAATCTAGAGCTTTCGCCAATTTCAATCCGCCACGACCTACATACGGAATGACTTTGCCTTTCACAGTAAGGTCAGCTGTTTCGTCAACCTTCATGCCAGGTTTATCAAGACGATCTTGGCCGGAATATACGAGTCCAGCCATGATTGTCCGTTTTGCCTTTTCTCTTGTTTCGATAAGTCCCCTATCAACGAGGAGAACATCCAATCTCACTTTTGCCATTCACTCAAGCCCTTTGCTCTTCATTCATTCTTACTATTTTACGGAGTCTGTCGATTGTATTTTCCTTCGTTAATCCAACTTCCTCCATTTGTTCCGGTACACTTCCATGTTCAACAAAGTAATCAGGTATACCCAATCGTCTGACAGAAGACGCATTGTAGCCATTTTCTTCAGCGAATTCCATCACGCCACTGCCGAAACCGCCTTTTAACGCAGCTTCTTCAATAGTCAGTATCGGTAAATCAGAAGAGAAAATTTCATGCAGCATTGCTTCGTCCATTGGTTTGATAAAACGAGCATTCACAACACGAACAGAAATACCGTCCGCAGCGAGTGACTCACTTGCATCTATTGCAAGTGGAATCGTTGTCCCAAATGTCAGGATAACAGCATCCGTACCTTCTTTTAGCACTTCCCAGCTTCCAATAGGTAATGCATGAGTTGCTTCATCTACTGGTACACCGAGTGCGTTTCCACGCGGGTAACGCAGAGCAATAGGACCATCTTCATGTGCCAACGCTGTATGAACCATGTGCTGCGCTTCATTTTCGTCTTTTGGCATCATAATGGTGAAATTCGGCATTGCTCGTAGGAACGAGATGTCGTATACACCTTGATGTGTCTCCCCATCAGCTCCAACAAAACCTGCTCGATCAATTCCAACAAAGACATTGAGATTTTGTCTTGCAATATCATGAAGCAACTGATCGTAAGCCCGCTGCAGGAAAGTGGAATAAATGGCAAGGAAAGGTTTTACACCTTGTGTTGCCATACCAGCCGCCATCGTTGTAGCATGCTGCTCAGCTATCCCGACATCAAAAAGACGATCTGGCATTTCTTTTTTGAAGTTTTCTAGCTTGGAACCAAGAATCATGGCTGGAGTAATTACTGCAATCCGTTTATCCGTACGCGCTTTCTCAAGAACAGCTTCACTGATTACCTTACTCCAGGCAGGTGCCGTAGCGGAGCTTTTAATCTTTTCACCTGATTCAATTTTATATGGTCCGACTCCATGCCAATTGTCTGTTTTGTCACTTTCAGCAGGATGATACCCTTTTCCTTTTTGGGTAACAACATGGATGATTTTAGGTCCTTTTGTCTTTTTAGCGTAATTTATTGCTTCTTCAAGGTCTTGGAAGTTATGGCCGTCAACAGGTCCGAAATAGGTGAAACCTAGTTCTTCGAAGAACATGCCAGGAACCATGAAATACTTCATGCTATCTTTCATTCGTTCTGCTGCGGTAGCAAGCTTACCGCCAACAGCTGGAATCTTTTTAAGTAGCGTTTCCATTTCATCCTTCGCACGCTTGTACTTACCTGCACTGCGCATTCTTCCTAAAACATGATGCAGCGCACCCACATTATTCGCAATAGACATCTCATTATCATTAAGAATGACGGTGATATTCTTTTTCTCATCACCGATATTGTTGAGCGCTTCCAAAGCCATTCCGCCAGTAAGAGCACCATCTCCAATAATCGGCACGACCTCATAATTCTCATCCATCATATCTCTTGCTGTCGCCATTCCCATTGCAGCAGAAAGGGATGTAGAGCTATGTCCTGTTTCCCATACATCGTGTTCACTCTCGATCCGTTTCGGAAAGCCGCACATGCCTTTATATTGGCGTAATGTTTCAAAGTCAGCGGTTCTGCCGGTCAATATCTTGTGAATGTATGCTTGGTGCCCTACATCCCAGATAAATTTATCCTGCGGACTGTTGAATGCTTTATGCAGTGCTAGCGTGAGTTCCACGACACCAAGATTCGCACCAAGATGTCCTCCTGTGACGGACAGCTTTTCAATCAGAAATGTCCGGATGCTAGCTGCAAGTTCACTTAGCTCCTCATTTGACATTTCCTTCAAGAATGCCGGGTTCTTAATTGCTGTTAAATCCATATAACCTTCCCCTTTTGTCACCGGCTTGATCAGCCTGACAGCATAGTATGAATAGGTACATTTCTGCGCCGGACGAAGAAATCAATCCTGTAGGTTTTATACCCTGTTTCTATCTCCCCTACCTCAATTTCAGACAATTTCTGCACTGCGGCCGTGCAGGAGCCTATTTAAAAAGAGCCGCTAGCACATATGTGATAACGGCGTTTTCTATGTTCGTACGTATCAGTTCTGTCCTATATTCCTAGTAGCAATATATCACAGTTGGCTATTAGCTTACAATCAATAACAGTCAGCTCGTCCTTCTGCTCAGATAAATGGTAAGCTCATGCAATCTGGAATCCTTGATTTCCGCTTGTTCCAGACAATGATGGGCCAGATTAACGTATTTGTCCATTTGCGCCTTCGCTCCGTCAAGTCCAAGCAGCTTAGGATACGTGCTCTTCTTGTTTCCTTCATCACTGCCGACTGGTTTTCCAAGGACAGAAGCGTCCCCTGTTACATCCAGGATATCATCCTGCACCTGGAAAATCAGACCGATGTAAGTACCGAACTGTTTCATCAGCTCTAGAGTTTCTGGTTTAACTCCGGCTAGATAAGCACCGGCAACAATTGCATATGTTAATAACTTACCCGTTTTTAGATTATGTATTTGCTCTAATTCATCCAGCGTACTTTCTTTATCTTCTGCTTCCATATCCAAAGTTTGCCCAGCAATCATACCCGTTGGACCTGCAGCTTCAGACAAATAAGACATCAGGTATACTTTTTCCTCCGGCTGAAGCCCTGTGGCTTGCCCGATGACAGAGAAACTTCTTGTAAGAAGTGCATCTCCTGCAAGAATCGCTGTTGCTTCCCCAAATTTCTTATGGTTTGTCAGCTGTCCGCGGCGATAATCATCATCATCCATAGCAGGAAGATCATCATGAATCAAAGAGTAGGTGTGCACCATTTCAAGCGCAGCAGCGACTGGAAGGACTTTTTCGCCACGTCCGCCGAAAGATTCAAACGCTGCCCGCATCAGGATTGGACGCAGCCGCTTGCCTCCAGCTCGCATGCTATATAAAACAGATTCTGCTAAAGAGTTTGGAAGCATGTTGTCACTTTCGAGCAAATCCATCATGTACTCGTTTAGCTGCTGCTGCTCTGCTTTCAAGTAATCCTGCAACGCTTCACTCACTTATTCTTCCTCCTGTACAGTGAATGGCTCGGTTTCGCCGGCATTATTCACAATTTCCACCATTTGCTTCTCGACTTGCTCGAGCTTATCTCCACAGATTTTGGAAAGCTTCATACCTTCTTGATAATAGCCGATCGCCTGCTCAAGCGGGACATCTCCTTGCTCAAGCTTGCTCACAATCTCCTCCAACTGCTGCATCGCTTCTTCAAAGCTCTGTTTTTTCTCCTCAGCCATTTGTATCCTCCTTCACTTCCTTGACAATACAATCTATCGTGCCATCCTCCAGATGGATTTGCACATCATCGCCTTTAGTAACCTGATCAACACTCTTTAGAAGGGTATCTTGTTTGTACGAAATACTGTATCCTCGCTTCATCGTTTCCAATGGATTCAATAAAGAAAGCTTGTTTATTTGATGAAGAAACTTTTGCTGTTCTCTTTCATGCTTTTTATCCATTGCTTGCTTTAATCTAGCTTGCAGGGCAGTAAGCTGCTGATCATAATTTTGTACCTGTTTACCTGGATGAACAAGCGAAAGGCGATTGACCAATGTGGTAAATTGTTGCTGCCTTGCCGACACAGCAGTCGTACCCGCTCTGCTTAATCGATCGGAAAGCTTGTCCAGTTCTATTTCCTTCTGCCTTAGAAGCTGCTCAGGATAACGAAATGCATAAGAACCTCGAAGTTTTGCCAATCGGTTTGCTTCTTGATTGTAGCCTTGACGGACAACATAATGCATCCTGTTAGACAACTGCACTAAACGATGCAGCAGTTCTTCACGCGCTGGAACTGCCAATTCAGCAGCGCCGGTCGGAGTAGCTGCTCTGACATCGGCAACAAAATCACTGATAGTGAAGTCCGTTTCATGACCAACTGCAGAAATAATCGGGATACTTACCCTGTGGATAGCACGTGCAACTATTTCCTCATTAAAGCTCCAAAGCTCTTCAATCGAGCCGCCACCTCTTCCGATGATCAGCACATCGAAATCATGTTCTTCAGCATAAGAGAGAGCCTGCACAAGCGACGGAGCTGATCGATCACCTTGGACAGATACAGGCAGAACCGTTACTTTAACAATTGGATACCGCCTTTTGATCGTTGTCAAAATATCCCTCACAGCAGCACCGGTTGGGGATGTAATGACTCCAATATGCTCCGGATATTCCGGGAGCGGTTTTTTGTGAGTAGCAGAAAATAAGCCTTCTCTTTCCAGCTTCTCTTTCAGCTGTTCATAAGCTTGATACAGCGCTCCTACACCATCTGGTTCCATATGCTGAATATAAAGCTGATATTGGCCCTGTGGCTCATATAAGCCTATTTCTCCGCGGATCAGAACGGTCATCCCGTTTTCGGGAACAAATTTCATTCCTTTGTTTTGACTTGCAAACATGACAGACTGAATCCGTGCTCCGTCATCTTTCAACGTCATATACATATGACCGCGGCTGTGATGTTTGAAGTTTGATATTTCAGCTCTTAGCCATATATCCTTCAAATGCTTGTCCGTTTCCAGCTTTCGCTTCATATAGCGGCTCAAGGCAGTCACGGTCAAATAACGGTCATCACTCATACTTTTCCTGCTCCTTACACTACCGCTGCCGCTTGGCGTCTGGCTGCTTTAATTGTGTTAAGCATCAGCATTGTAATTGTCATTGGACCTACACCGCCTGGTACTGGTGTGATAATAGAGGCAACTTCCTTCGCATGTTCGAAATCGACATCTCCTGTTAGCTTGCCTGCTGCATTTCTGTTCACACCTACGTCTATGACGATAGCACCTTCTTTAATATCCTCAGCTTTGATCATATGCTCACGTCCAACAGCCACAACAAGGATATCTGCTTGTTTTGTAAAGCTTCTAAGATCAGGAGTGCGTGAATGCGTATGGATAACAGTTGCATGTTCATTTAAAAGCAGCTGCCCGATTGGTTTGCCGACAATATTGCTTCGGCCGACGATAACAGCAGTTTTACCTGCAATCTCTACATCTTTCGACTTCAGCATTTGAATGATTCCATAAGGTGTACATGGATAGTATGTATCTTCTCCAAGCATCATCTTCCCTACATTAGCAGGGTGGAAGCCATCTACATCTTTTTCTGGATCAATGCTGTCAATGACAGCTTGTTCGTCGATATGTGCTGGAAGAGGTAATTGGACTAGAATGCCGTTCACATTTACATCCAAGTTCAGTCGCTGAATAAGATCCAGCAGCTCCGTCTGTGTCGTCGCGCTTGGAAGCTCGATTAGATCAGAACTGATACCAATTTCAGCTGATGCTTTTTCTTTACCTTTTACATAAGATTTGGAGGCGGGATCGTCTCCGACTATGACAACGGTAAGATGAGGCAGAATATCTTGTTCTTTCAGTGCTGCTGCTTCTTGTTTCAGTTCTTCTCGAATCGTTGCTGCAAGTTCTTTTCCGTAGATTAATTCTGCTGTCATGCTCATCCGCTCCCTTATTTTTTGATTATTCTTGATAGTACGCCGTTAACGAATTTGCCTGATTTCTCGTCTCCGAATAGATTCGAAATCTCGATTGCTTCGTTTATGACTACACCCTGTGGTACATCTGAATGATGAAGAAGTTCATATACAGCAATACGCAATGCTGTCTTCTCCACACTCGCAAGCCGATCGAATGACCAATTCTCTAAATGCTCGGCAATTTTTGCATCGATTGCAGCTTTATGCTCTATTACACCATTAATAAGACTAGCCAAAAAAGCATTCTGCAACGGCTCTCCTAATACATTTTCCACAGCCTCTTCTGGCTGAATATCGTTCATGTCCATCTGGAAGAGGACTTGGAAGGCAGTTTCCCGTGCCGTACGTCGTTTCATATTCTATCTCCTTTTAACTCATCTCATCAAATCATAACATGATATATAGGCTTAAATCTATCTTTGAACAAAAGAAAAGACCTCAGGGCCGAACCAGCCAAGGTCTTTTCCAACGAAAACAGTCTACTCGACAGTGTCCGCTTTTTGATCGAGTTGTATACCTACTATATGGACATTGATCTCTTTGGTCGCAAGTGCCGTCATCGTCTGCAGCGCCTGACGGATATGCTGCTGAATGTCTTTGGCTACCTCGGGCATCCTGCAATCGGCACTAACTGTGATAAAGACGTCGATTGCTACTCCTTGTTCTGTGAGTTCAACCTTGACACCTTTACCATGTGCCTTCTTACCGAGCTTCTCTGCCACACCAGTGGCAAATCCGCCCCGCATTGCCATAACACCCTTCACTTCGCTTGCTGCAATTCCGGCAATGACCTCAATAACAGCAGGTGAAAGCATGACATTGCCAAGTGCTCCCTTATGACCGATCGATACGAAAGATTGCTCTTGCAAAGATCTCACATCCTTTAGGTTATTTACTCCATGATTGTGTAGTTTTCAAGGAAGTTCGTGTTAAAATCCCCTTCTACAAATACCGGATGCTCCATCATACGAGAATGGAATGGAATCGTCGTATGCACACCTTCAACAGCAAATTCACCCAAAGCTCGCTTCATGCGGGAGATTGCTTCTTCACGTGTTTTACCGAACGTGATCAGCTTCGCTACCATACTGTCATAGAATGGCGGAATAGAATACCCCTGATAAGCTGCTCCATCCACACGTACTCCGAAACCGCCAGGTGCAAGATAAAGATCGATCTTACCTGGTGAAGGCATGAAGTTTTTGAATGGATTCTCCGCATTGATACGGCACTCGATAGCCCATCCGTTGAATGTAATATCTTCCTGCGCGTAACGTAATGGCTCGTTGTTGGCAATGTGAATCTGTTCCTTGATAAGATCCACACCTGTCACAAGCTCCGTAACTGGGTGTTCTACTTGAATACGTGTATTCATTTCCATGAAATAGAAAGTATGATCTTTTCGGTCAAAGATAAATTCGATTGTACCAGCACCGGAGTAGTCAACAGCTAGTGCTGCTTTCACAGCGGCTGCACCCATTTTCTCACGGATTTCCGGTGAAACAGCTGGTGAAGGAGATTCTTCGATCAACTTTTGCATACGGCGCTGGACCGTACAATCACGTTCTCCAAGATGAATCGCATTGCCATGGTTATCCGCAAGCACCTGGATTTCCACATGACGGAAATCTTCTATGTACTTTTCTAAGTAGACACCAGGGTTACCAAAAGCAGTTGCTGCTTCCTGCTGTGTTACACTGATTCCTTTTACAAGCTCTTCTTCTGTACGGGCGATTCGGATACCTTTACCGCCGCCGCCTGCTGTTGCTTTGATGATGACAGGATAGCCTATCTCTTCTGCAACTTGCTTGCCTTCTTCGGCGTCTGCTACGATACCGTTTGATCCAGGTACGACTGGAACACCCGCTTCACGCATAGTTTCACGCGCAACGTCTTTTGTTCCCATCTTATTGATGGCATATGCACTAGGACCGACGAACGTGATGTTGCATTCTGCACACAGTTCTGCAAAATCAGGATTTTCTGCTAAAAATCCATATCCAGGATGGATGGCATCGACACCTGTCAGCGTCGCTACACTAATGATATTCGAGAAATTCAAATAACTTTCTTTACTTGGCGCGGGACCGACACAATATGCTTCATCAGCCAGCTGTACATGTAATGCTTCTTTATCTGCTTCCGAATAGATTGCGACCGTCTCAATATCCAGCTCGTTACAGGCACGGATAATCCGGACAGCAATCTCGCCTCGGTTGGCAATCAATAATTTCTTAATCACAACGAGTCAACCCCTTAGTTAGCCTTCACTCTGAACAGAGGTTGTCCATACTCAACAAGCTCTCCGTTTTCCACTAGTACTTCGACGATTTCACCAGTAACATCTGCAGTGATTTCGTTGAATAGTTTCATCGCTTCCACGATACATACTACTGTGTCTTTCTCCACCCGTTCTCCAATGCTGACGAAATCATCAGAATCTGGATTTGGTTTGCTGTAGAAAGTACCTACCATCAACGATGTAATTTCGTAATCATAATTCTTTGCAGCTGCTTCTGGAGCTTGTGCTGCTGGTTCAGGCTGTGCAGCTGATACTGGTGCCTGTGGTGCACTCACTGCCGGTTGAACTGGCGCTGGTGCCGCTGCTACTTGTACAACCTCTTTGTTTTTGCGAAGGGAGACTTTTTCCCCTTCAGTTTCATAATCGAATTCATCTATTGAAGATTGGTCAATTAAGGTAATAAGTTCTTTCAATTCTTCTAATTTAAGCATATTGGCACTCCTTTACAATGGTCCTGCAAAATGGTTCCTACAGATTTAATCACTAACATATTTTACGCAAACGTTAAAAAAATCGCAACACCTAACGATTAACAGTAAGCATCAGCTGGTCGAACTATGCTGCTTTTTCTCGTTCTGTAGTGCATAATAGAAGCCTTTTTGCTCTATCAACTTATGATGACTTCCTTGTTCTTTTATTTCGCCATCCTGTAGAACAAATATCTTATCAGCCTGTTCTATCGTATTGAGGCGATGCGCCACTACAATACTTGTACGCCCCTCCATCAATACTTTCATTGCTTCCTGGATTCTAAGTTCAGTAATCGTATCAATGCTGGATGTAGCTTCATCCAGCAAGAGGATGTCCGGATCTTTTAACAATGCTTTGGCGATAGACAGCAATTGCCGTTGTCCATGACTAAGACCGCCGCCATCCTGTCCGACTATCGTTTCATATCCATCAGGCAGCCTGGTGATGAAACGGTGAGCGTTGGCCGCTTTGGCCGCTTCTTTAACTTGGTCATCGGTAGCATCCAATTTGCCATAGCGGATGTTCTCCAAGATTGTACCTTTGAAAAGGAAATCCTGCTGTAGCACAACCCCGATTCGATTGCGATAGCTGCTTAAATCGAGCTCAGGAAGCGCCATATCATCGATTGTTACTTGGCCTTGATCAGGCTGATAGAAACCGGCGATCAGATTCATGATCGTAGTTTTACCAGATCCAGTCGGGCCTACAAAAGCAGCCATTTGTCCTGATTGAACAGAGAAACTAATATCCTTCAGAGCCGGTTCACCTTCATAAGTGAATGTGACATTCTCAAAGTGTATGTCTCCACGAAGTTTTGATATTGTTTCTTTCGCCGTCTCTTGGTGTTCTTCCTGCTCGTCCAGAATTCCAAAAACGCGCTCTGCTCCGGCAAGTGCAGAGAATAAGGAGTTAAATTGGTTTGCCAGATCATTCAGTGGACGTGTAAACTGTCTTGAGTATTCCAGGAATATTACAATCGTACCAACTGTTATACCCGCACGTCCATACCCGATTAAGAGAGCGCCAACGCCGGCAATGACCGCGAAACTGATGTTATTTAGCATGTTCATCCATTTGGGAATGAAACCGGAAAAAGTTTGAGCCCAGAAACCTGCATGCTGTAGCTCCTCTGTCTTGTCACGGAAGGTACCGATAACTTTGCTTTCTTGGGCATATGCTTTTATGACTGCTTGGCCGGATATGCTTTCCTCGGCATAACCGTTCACCTTGCTGACAGCTTGCTGCTGTGTTCTGAAAGCATGCCTAGTACGGTTGGTGATCCATTTGATGCCTATGAACATGATCGGCACAACCAGCAATGTGATAATTGTAAGTATCGGACTAAGTATAACCATGACAGCCAGTATGCCGATAAAGGTGATGATGCTGGAAACAATCTGAACCATAGACGTATTGAGCGTTGTTGAAATATTATCCACATCATTCGTCATCCGACTCATTAGCTCTCCATGCTGCCGCTTATCGAAGAAAGCAAGCTTCAATTTCTGCAGATGAACAAATAGATCTTTCCTGATTGAATACACAGCTGTTTGCGAGATAGTGATCATCCAATATCCTTGCAGAAAAGTCATTACAGCAACAGCTGAATAGATTAGCAGCAGCCAGCTTAATTGCTGCAGAAGATATCCTGCCGTATACTCCCCACTTACAAACCGGTCAACGATATGTCCAAGAATGACAGGACCCACCAACGCTAGTATAGAGCTCACGATAATCATACCTAGCGTACTGAAAAGAAGTCTTCTTTCGAGAAGCATGTAATGCCAAATCCTTAGTAGCGTGCCTTTAGGATTTTCTACTTTTGCTTTCTGCTTACTGGCATTTGTCGTATATGCCGGCCGTTTATATCGGAACGCATCGGATAACTTTTTCATGATGTCGCCTCCCTCTGCGCTTGAGAAGCCTGAATCGCACGGAACAGCTCTGATTGCTCCAGAAGCTCATCTGCTGTACCATATGCAGTCCGTTTTCCTTCTTCTATGATTAAAATTCGATCACATTGCATTGCCGTACTAAGTTTCTGTGTGACAAGCACTGTCGTACACTCATACCGCTTGAGCGCCTCCAATAGTTTTCGTTCTGTCTGTAAATCCAGTGCACTTGTACTATCATCTAAGAGCAAAAGTGATGGCTCTAGCAGCAATGCTCTTGCAATCGTCAGCCGTTGTTTTTGACCGCCTGAAAGATTGATCCCATTTTGACCAAGTTTTGTATCAAGCTTATCTGGCAATTTGCTAATCGTGTCATAGATTTGTGCATCCTTTGCAGCACGAATAATTGCTTCATCACTCGCATCCGGTACGCCCCAGGCGATATTCTCACGGATTGTACCGGAAAACAACTGCACATCCTGAGATACAAATCCGACTTGTCGGCGAAAAGATTTGCTGTCCAGACTTGATAATGGCATATCATCTGCCAATACTTGACCTTTATCAGGTTCATATAAGCCAATCATAAGATGTAACAAAGTTGACTTACCAGAACCTGTTTCCCCTAATATGGCAACACGTTCTCCCGATTCTATTTCCATCGTAAACTCTTCAATGACTGGTAATTTACCATTTGGGTATCGGTAAGTTACCTGATCCAAGTCTATTTTTCCGCGGAAAGTTTCTGATGTTGTTTCACCATCATCTGCAGGAGTATCTAGCTCCAGAACATCAGCAATTCTAGTACTGGATGCTTTCGCTCGCGCATAAAACGTGATCAGCATGCCGACAACACTCAATGCACCCGTAATTCGTGTTGCATAGTTAACGATTGCGACTATATCTCCGACATTCGTCTGCTGCTGTATTCCACCAATATATAAAATAGCCAGAATAGCAATATTCATTACCAAAGTGAGCAGAGGTACAGATAATTCTGTATATCGAAATGCTTTCAGCATATTTTGACGCAGCTCATTGCTGGTCTGCTCAAAGCGCTTCTGTTCATGCTGCTCTCGGACGAATATCCTGATAAGTCGGAGTCCGACAAGATTCTCCCTCATCACATGGTTAACTTTATCCACACTGCGCTGCACAGTTCCGAAATAACGGATACTCCTTTTCATGATGAAACGAAGGAAAATCAACAGTATAGGAATGACGATCAATAAGATAAGTGCAATCCGTGCATTCACTACAAAAGCCATGACAGTTCCGCCGATAATCAGGAAAGGAGCCCTAATCATGAAACGAAAGAACATGACAAGTGTCAACTGAATTTGATTCACATCATTTGTCAGTCTGGTTAAAAGTGTACTCGTACCAAAGCGCTGGATATCTTGAAGCTCAGCCTGCTGAACCTTTTCATACATTTGATCCCGCAGCTCTTTTCCAACACTTTGACCAAGATGATCGGCAAAGAAGATATTGATGATTCCGGCTCCGAAGCCGATAATCGCAATTGCTACCATCCCCAAGCCGAGCTCGATAACAAGCTCATTATTACCTGCAGCAATTCCGTCATCAATAAGTTTTTGCAAAAGAAATGGCTGCACAAGTTCAACGGAAAGCTCCATCATGATAAAAATCAATGAAGTTACGATTATGAGCCAATAAGGTTTAAGATAACTGAATACTGTCTTCACTGCTTACGCCTTCTCCCTGCTTATGTATAGCCTGCTGCTAATCATACCCTAGCATACCACCACTTCAAACAAAATCGTACTAAACACCCTCTCATTGAAAAAGGTACTGACACATAACTGATTTATAGATTCGAAGTTCTAATTGCCGCTCCGGCACTGCGCTTGTGTACCTTTACTAACATCTCTTTCATATACGAGACGAAAACAGAACTAGTCCGTGCCAACCGAAAGCGAAGTATTCTCTCGGAGCGGAATTCTTATTCTCATTTAAAATACAAAAAACCGAACCTAAGCAAATTCACTAAGAAATTTGCATCGTTCGGATTTTTGTTTGGCCAAGATCTTATTTCTGCGGAATGTATTTTACATCAACGTTGGCACCGGTGAATTCATCAGCAGCCATCTGCATGATGCTGTTGGCTTCTTGAGCCGTCATTTTATCCGCTTTAACAGTAATTTGCACATGTCCATCTTCTGCTCGGACAAGCACTTCCTCATAGCCCTTTTCTGCGATGATTGATTCTTCCAGAATGGATTCTTTCGATGCGAACTGCTCCATTAACTCAATTTGGCTGACGGCATCATTCTTTTCTTCTGTGCTTGTAGAGGAGTTGGCAACAATTTCTTCAAGTCTGGTTTTTGCTTCGCTTCGCTGATCCATCGTTTGCATCCGGATGCTGGCAAATAGCTCATCGACATTAGCAGGTTCAGTCGTTACATCTGCTTCTCCTTCTTCTTTAGACTCGGTTTCACCGGAGTCGCCAGCTGTTGTACTTGTCCCATTTTCATCCGCTTTGTCATTGATAAAAGCTAGTTCGTCACCGTTTGGAGAAGTCATATAATAAACACTCAATACGATTAGCAAGCTCAGCATCGTCAATAGCCATACTGTTTGTTTCTTCAACATCCCAATTCCCCCTTAATTTTTCGGCATAACCGAAATTCGATGTGTCGGTACATCCAGGACTCGTGATACTGCCTGTACAACCCATTCCTGAACCGTTGCTTGTTCTGCACCTTTTGCAACAACAAGCACCCCTCTCACTTCTGGCTTTCTTGTTTCTACCAGCAGCGGTACTTCTTGATCTCCTTGTCTGACAAGAACAACTTGCTGCTCCTCATTTTCATCTTCCACCACCCGCTCTCCACCGTTTTGGTCGGTTTCTTCAGATGTTTGCTGGCCGATGATCAGATTCTTTTCATAGATTTTCTGGTGGGTGCTGTTCAGATTGACCATTACTTCCACCTCGGAAACACCTTTGATTTTTTCCAGCAAGCCAACTAGGTCTTGCTCATATGCTGCTTCCAAATCTGTAGTGGAAGAAGAAGCGTCGTTTTCTTTCTTGGCGAAAGTCTCTTCTGTTTCTGCTGCTGTTGAATTTTGAGTCTGCTGGGTGTTTTGTCTATCTGGCTCCTTCTGTTCTGTGAATAAGCCGCTTACAAGTAGAAGTAAGGCACCTAGCAGGCCGACAATTACCAAATATCCAAGCTTTGTCGGTTTCTTATTCTGAGAATCTTTCAGCTTCCACTGTTCGGAAAGCTTGTCTAATAACTTTTTCATCCTGTCCCCCCTTTTTGGGTGACCTCAAGCGGCAGATCCTCAAGCTCCCAGATTTCGGTCAGATAGGATTTCACTCTCTCCATGTCCTCGGTCTGTTCATTTGCTTCAATTGGACGGGAACTGTCGATGACGACGTCGCTGACTTCTCCTTCCGGTAATCCCTGGTCGGTACTTTGCACCTTCACTTGGATGGAATCGATTGCTTCGGTCGTTTCCTCATCCTCTCCCTCCTTAAAGGCCACTGCGATGTCAGTAATCTGCATATGAAACTTCTCTTGCAGCGTTGGATTTGCTTGGTCCTTCAATTGGACAGCCATCTGTTCCTCAATATATGCGCGCTGTACGGAATCTATTTCACTTTTCTTCTCTTCTATTGAATTTTCTATCGAAGGAGCATCTGTAAGGGCAGCAAATCCTTCCATTGCTTCTTGCACTGCTCTCGTTGAATCGACCTGGAATAAGGCGAATACTGGCTTGAGGAATAACAGAAGCAGCATGAGCCCCATGACCAGCTTCACGTATTTACGTATATCGGTGTCGGGCAAAACCATATCGAGTACAAAAGCGAGAAGGATGAACAGAATGATCTGCATCACCCATGATTGCAATGCTTCCAAGTGATCAGCTCCTATCTCAGCATTAATGTAACGTTGCTCGAAGCGACAATGATCACAATAGCAATGAAGAACATGAACGCAACAACGAGCAAGCAAGCGAAAATATAAAGGATATATTTACTCATCACTTGCATCGATTTGATGATTGGACCATCGCCTAGTGGCTGCAGCAAGGCTGCGGCAATTTTGTAGATAAGTGCGATAGCAAGAATCTTTATTGCAGGGAATAAGGAGATCGCTAAGACAATCAGCACCCCGACAATTCCGATTGCATTCTTCAGAAGAAGCGAAGCACTAAGCACAGTATCAGTGGCATCAGTAAACATCCGGCCAATGACGGGTATGAAGTTTCCAGTAACGAATTTAGCTGTCTTCATCGCTACACCATCCTGAACAGCTGAAACGGCACCCTGTACGGAGATGACTCCAAGAAAGACAGAAAAGAATATTCCCAACAGCCATAGCCCTATGTTTTTCAATAAGTCAGCAAGCTGAGTGACTGGATATTCTTTATTGATTGTACTGACAAGATGCAAAAGAGCACTCATGAGGAATAATGGGATAATTACCTTAGCAATCAATAGACCGCTGGCATGGATAAGGAAAACGATGATCGGATGAAAGAAAGCGACAGCAGAAAGACTTCCAAATGAAGCCATCAACCCGAGCAGCAGCGGAATCAAAGCCAGCATAAAATCACTCATACCGTTGATAGCTTCCATTGCGTAATTCACCGACAAACGGAAACTGTTCAAAAGAAGTGTCAGAAGCACCATACATACGATCAGATAAGCGACTTTGCTTATCGAGCCTTTATTGAATGCAGTTTGGATCGTCTGCAGGATACTGCTGAAAAGCGTTAAAAGTATCAAAATACCAAGCAGCTTTCCATTTAGCAGCAGCTCATACAACAGATATTCAAAAAGCCCTTTCAGCCATGATTGGATGGAGATATCTCCTTGCTGCTTGATAAAATCAACGAAAGAGCCTTTCTCTAGTTCCGGAATAAACTGACCGTACTTATCAGACAAAAGCTCCCAATACTCAGTGAGTTCTTCTGTCGGAAGGCTATCGAATGCTGTGACCGCAACTTCCTGTTCTTCTGCTTGACCTGTTTCTCCATAAGCAGCTGCTGGAGCTGCAAGTACACCAAACAAAGCTAAAAGAATTACCAAGCAGCGTTTCAACGTATCCAGCTCCTTATCCGCCCGGCATGAAACTCATGATTGTCTCGATGACCGCTGTCAGAATCGGTATGGCCACCGTTATGATAATGATCTTTCCGGCAAGCTCTATTTTTGCAGCAATTGCTGACAATCCGGCATCTCGTGTTAAATGCGCACCAAATTCCGTGATATAAGCAATGCCGATGATTTTCAAAATCGTCTTTATATAAAGTCCTTCCACATTTGCCCGTTCACCTAGCTGCTCAATCAAAAGCAGGATGCCTGTAATCTTTTGCAGGATGAACAGGAAAATGATGATGCCTGTCACTACTACTACAAAAAATGCAATGGATGAATTTTGTTCTTTTACAATCAAAGCAAGCAAACTCGCTACAATGCCAATGGATACGATTATAATAATATCCATCTTTATCGCCTCATCCCTGGAATAAGAACACCGACTTGATCTGCTGGAACAGTTCCGATAATTTGCCCAAGACGATGAGCAGTACGAGTATGAATCCCATCAGTGTTGTAAATTGTGCAATCTCTTCCTTCCCCATTTGCTTCAGTACAGTATGAATGATTGCGACAATCATCCCAATACCTGCTATTTGAAATAGAATCATTGCTTCACCGAGCATAGCGGACTCCTTTCTTACCTCGTTCAGATAAGCAGTAGTACAATCAGCAAACCTGTCAGGAATCCGAGGTTGCGGATCATTTTTCCATACCGCTGGTTCGCTTCTTCTGATTCCTCGAGCTCACGTTCCAGGTGGGTTTTGGCCAGCTGGATGTGCTTTTGCTGCTGTTCAAAATCATGCTGACCAAGTGTACGGCCGAATTGCAGCCACACATCTTTTTCAGAAGTCTTTAGCGCTGTTGTGTCTATCCAAGCTTCTGTCGTCTCTTCCCAGCAATCATACAAATCTACCGGGTGCAGCAGCAGTTTATCTGATAGAGATTGAAAAAAAGCAGCTGCCGGCTGTGGAACTTGCTTGGCCAGATTATCGCTTGTTTCAATAATGCTTGTCTGACTATAAAGGATTTCAGCCTCCATCACTTGCAAACTGCTGATCAATTGGCGGATTTGCTTTGGGCGCTGCTGCAGTCTGCGTGACAAATCGAAACCCACCCAAGTAGCGGCGATAAGTACAAGTATCGCTCCTACCCACTTCATGCGTTTGCACCTGCTGGACTGGCTGTTTCCAATACTGCTTGTACTACGCCAGGCGCCATACCCTTCTTTAAAATGACGATACGCTCAAACACTTTCTGTTCAAACAAGGGCCTTAAGGAAGGACGATGACGGATGGAATCTAAGCTGTCTCCATGAACACTGCAGACGATCTTCACACCTGCGTGCAAGGCTTCCAGAAGCGCCTGGACATCACGTTCGCTCCCTATCTCGTCTGCCACAATCACGTCAGGAGACATCGATCGAATCAACATCATCAATCCCTCTGCTTTTGGACAGGCATCCATGATATCTGTCCTTTTTCCAAGATCGTGCTGCGGAATGCCATTAATACTGCCTCCAATTTCAGAGCGTTCGTCAACGACTGCTGTCTTTATCGCCTGATATTGCTGCCAGCCAGTTGATAGCGAACGAACTATATCGCGAAGAATAGTCGTTTTACCGGACTTCGGCGGCCCTATGATGAGCGTGTGGCGGCAAGTGCCGTCAGGCTTGTACAAGGAAGACATAATTCTACTCGCTGCTCCAGGTCTGGCCTTTGCAATTCTTATATTGAAGGAGGATATATGCTTGAGAGCTTTGACGATACCGCCCTCTGTATTGACTTGTCCGCTCAAACCTACCCGATGCCCTCCTGCAATGGTGATATAACCTTCTCGCAATTCATTTTCAAGTGCATATAAAGAAAAATCACTCAATTGATTCAGCATAAACCGTGCATCCGCAACCTCCATTAGCGACGCTTCAATCCACTCGGTTCTGTCATCGAAGCAAAGCTCAAGCTGCTGGTTCGTCCGACAGCGAATTTCCTGCAGCTTATCCCATCGTCCTCCTACCTTTTCTGACAATAGTGCTTGTAAAGGCGCTCGAAACAATTTCTGGATTTCCTTCATCCTTGCTCACCTCTAACTTCGATTGGACATGTTGTCCATACTGTAATGTATGTGTCACGGGTTTGTTTATGCACAAAAAAAGAGCCCCTTCCCATATAGGGAAGAGACTCTTTAGATAGCTTATGCGCGGGAAACGTATTTCCCGTCAGAAGTACTTACGAGCAGTACATCGCCTTCATTGATGAAGAAAGGTACTTGCACACTCAAACCAGTTTCTACGATAGCTGGTTTCGTACCGCCGCTCGCAGTATCACCTTTGATACCTGGCTCTGTTTCTACTACTTTCAGTTCTACGTTATTCGGAAGATCAACACCTAGTGTTTCACCGCCGAAAGTCATAACACTGATTTCCATGTTTTCTTTCAGGAATTTAAGTTCGTATTCGATCTGCGCTGTCTGAAGTTCCAGCTGATCGTATGTGTCTGTGTCCATGAAAGTATGTGTGTCACCTGAAGCATAAAGGTATTGCATCGTTTTATGTTCAATATGTGCACGAGAAACTTTCTCTCCGGCACGGAATGTTTTTTCCTGGATGTTTCCGTTACGTAAATTACGCAGCTTAGAACGTACGAATGCTGCACCTTTACCTGGTTTTACGTGCTGGAAATCGATAACCTGCCAAAGGCCATTGTCTACTTCGATTGTAAGGCCCGTACGAAAATCGTTTACTGAAATCATTGTTTTCCTCCTTCGAAAAACGGCTGTTACAATGTAATTAAATCTTTAGTGGAGAACGTCAGGCGTTCACTGCCATCAGCTGTCAGCACAAGATCATCCTCAATTCGGCATCCGCCTACTTCCGGTATGTAGATCCCCGGCTCTACTGTTACGACCATTCCCGGCTTCAATACCGTATCGGAGCGGAAGGATAGAGCTGGTGATTCGTGTACATCCATACCTAGCCCATGGCCGGTAGAATGTCCGAAATACTGGCCATAGCCTTTTTCAGATATATAGTCTCGTGTGAGCGCATCGGCTTCTTTACCAGTAATACCCGGTTTCACGCCTGCTACTCCTCGAAGATTCGCCTCTAGTACTATATCATAAATCTCACGTAATTTGTCACTTATCTCGCCTACCGCGAAAGTTCGGGTAATATCCGAGCAATATCCATTGTAAAGGGCACCATAATCAAGTGTAACCAATTCGCCCTTCTGAATCTCTTTATCTGAAGCAACACCGTGCGGTAATGCAGAACGGTATCCGGAAGCGACAATCGTATCGAAACTGGACTGCGTCGCGCCCTGCTTGCGCATAAAGAACTCAAGCTCATTGGAAACTTCGATTTCCTTCATACCTGGCTTCACGAAAGTAAGGATATGTGTGTATGCTGCATCAGCAATCTCGGCAGCTGTCTTCATGATAGCAAGCTCTGCTTCTGATTTAATCAAACGTAATTCCTCAATCAGGCCAGAAGAAGGAATAAGATCTGCATGTACAGCATTCTGGAACTGCTGGTACAGCGCAAAAGTAACATCCTCATGCTCGAATCCAGCTTGCTGAGCACCTTCTTTAAGAAGCTGTGCAGCCGCTTCCTGAATGATGGACTGTTTGTGCTCAATGATTTCAAAATCAGGAGCTTGTTCTGTTGCTTGCTCAATATAACGGAAATCAGTGATGAACAACTGCTTAGATTTAGTAATGATAAGCAGCCCCGCACTTCCTGTAAAACCTGATATGTATCGGCGGTTCTGAGCACTCGTTACGATGAATGCGTCCAAGTTTTTCTTTTCCATTAAAGCGCGTAATTTCTCTATTTTCTCCATCTGTTTCTTCCTCTCCCTTTATTTCTCCAGCAGTGCTAACGCTGCATATCGGTAGCCTTTAATCCCCAGACCAACGACCTGCCCCTTACATACGGATGCCAGCATCGAATGATGGCGGAACTCCTCACGGGTATGAATATTCGAAATATGCACTTCAAGAACCGGAATTGGAACACTGGCAATCGCATCCCTAATCGCGATGCTAGTATGCGTATAAGCAGCAGCATTCAATATTATTCCGCTGCATGTACGGCCTGCCTCCTGAATCTTATCAACCATAGCTCCCTCATGATTCGACTGAAAATCCTCCAGCTCATATCCGAAACTGTCTGTTACCTTTTTAACTTCAGCAACTACATCAGACAGCGTATGACTGCCATAAATACCAGGTTCTCTCGTTCCGAGTAAATTTAAATTCGGTCCATTGATCAACATTAAGCGATTCACGTTCTTCATCCTTTGGTTACATTATTTTAACTTTCACATAGTGTAACATAAGACTGAGGCTTTGTGATTGAAAATTCGAAATGCTTAATTTTCCTGGTATGCTTGGCTTTGCTGGTATTCAAAGCTGATGCTGTACCCGATAAATACAGCATAAAGCAAATACAAGCACATTGTCGTGATATTTGCATTCCGGTCTGCTTGGAATGCACTATCTACACCGTGGATAATCGGCGCCAGCACTAATTGGACAAGAACCCAGAGCACAACACCGAAAATTATGCTTGGAATGATTCCTTGCTGTTTTTTCAAGAACAGAAAATACAAATAAGCGATTAATATGGATAGAATTCCGACTATGAAAATGCTGAGCAGTTCAGCCACCCATGTTTCGGCCCAAGGCATCCAAACCCATGAACGGAGGACGAAATCAGCCACAGACAAGTCGGTGAAATGAAAGAAGTGCGCTACCAATGCGATTGCTGACCAAAGTACACCGCCGACGAACCCAGTCACAACAGCACTTCTATTAAAACGTGATGCGGTTTTCCGATTTTGCTGCATAAAACTCACCTCAATACGTAGCATTCCTTAACCGAGCGATTTTAATCACAGATGCCATCTAGTGTTATCTGTATTTTTTTAGTAAAATAGAAGGAAATCGAAACGAGGCTGGTGAAATTATGTCAGATAAACAAACCAATACCTATGGCGGTCAAGCCGTCATCGAAGGTGTCATGTTTGCGGGAAAAAACAGCTTCGTTACTGCCGTTCGCAGAAATGACGAGAGCATTGACTACTTAACCGTCGAACGCCAAGACAATCCGAAATTATCCAAGCTGAAAAAAATACCTATACTGCGAGGGATCGCAGCAATCATACACGCCAGCGCTAATGGCACAAAGCATCTAAACTTTTCCTCAGAACGTTATGGGGTCAATCCGGAAGACGATGCACAGATTGTTCCAGAGGAGAAGAAATCAAAGCTGGCGATGATTATCGGTATCGGTGCTGTTGGAGTATTATCCTTTATTTTTGGGAAATTGATTTTCACTCTAACTCCTGCACTCGTCGCGGATTTCTTCGACAAGTGGCTTCCTTCCAGATTCGAACAGGTTGCACTGGAAGGTTTCCTGAAGCTTATCTTGCTTCTTGCATATGTTTATCTCGTTTCCCTGACACCATTGATCAGACGGGTGTTCCAATATCACGGCGCTGAACATAAGGTGATCAACTGTTACGAAAATGGCCTGCCGCTTACCGTAGAGAATGTTCAAAAACAATCTCGGCTTCATTATCGATGCGGATCGAGCTTTATGCTGTTCACTGTCATAGTAGGCGTGATTGTGTATATGTTCGTTGCAACGGATCCGTTATGGTGGCGTATGGTGAACCGCATCATGCTCCTGCCGCTTGTCATCGGACTTTCTTTTGAGGTGCTTCAGCTGACGAACAAGGTTCGTGATATCCCTGTTCTTCGCTTCCTCGGTTATCCAGGTCTTTGGCTGCAGCTAGTCACAACTAAAGAGCCGAAAGATGATCAAGTGGAAGTTGCGCTGGCTTCTTTCAAAAAAGTGCTAGAAAATGATTCTGTGCAGGTGAATAGTGGTATAAAGATAGTAAGATAAAGAAACCATGTCACCATCAAGGCATGGAAAGGAGGAAAATGGGTTGCGTAGATCTGGGTCTTCCATCATCGTCTTTGTTTTGATTGGTCTTGCTGTTATTGGTGTCAGCATGCAGCTCGTGACAAATCCAGGAGCACTCTTCCAAAATGTGCTCGTTTGGATCGGAGGTGCCGTTCTCTTCGGTGCATTGCTTTATTTTATACTTACACGCTTGCGCGGCCGTACTGCTGGAGCCGGGGGTGGCAGCAACGGCGATATGCAGAAATATAAGAAAGCAGTAAAGCAATCCAAACAGAAATACAAGCAGCCAAAAGCCCGCCCTGTCAACAAACCAGCAAAACAAACTGCTAACATTAAGAAAGCTTCCGCTGCAAGAAAAAAACGAACGGTTAAAGATCGGTCTCGCGGTCCACAGCTTCGTGTCATTGAAGGAAATAAACAGAAAAGGAAAAAGTCGAGCATCTGATGCCCGACTTTTTTTATGGCCAGCGTTTCAGGAAGTGCTCCGCTTTCTCTCTTCCGACTGTAATCAGCTTTTCCTTTTCCATAGCTGATATATTGAAGTCGGCCATTCCGATATCTTCAACAGGAATAAAGATGATATCCTTCGCTGTTTCCTGATTTATATGTCGCATATCATGCGCTACCTTCATCGTTTTGAAAAGCGCATAAAAAAGATCAAAAGATTGATGGACTTTTTGAACTGGGATTTTTTGTACTGCTTCACTTAGCTTCATACCTAAAATCGGGCGTCTTAATAGACGTTCATCGCCCTCCAGTGTCCAAATCGGGAAGTTGCTCAGTACCCCCCCATCCAATAGCAGGCTTCGTTTCCGATTGTTGTATAGCAGTTTGGCCGGCATAAATATGTACGGAATACCCGCGCTCATCCTGATGGCTCTGGCCACAGGAAAACTTCCGCCATCGATTCCATATGTCTCAGCCAAATCATCCGGAAATACAATTAAGCGTCCTAATGTTACATCTGCGGCAATCACTTTCAGTGTTCTTGGCTTCAAATCTTGAAAGGTATATACCTGCTTTTTTGCCAATGCTTCATAAAGCCAGCGTTCCAACGCGTTCCCCTTGTACAGACCCATCTTAAAATAGAGCGTCAGCCAGTTGGCAAAAGGAATATACCTCGTTAGCTTGATAGGATCAGTGAATTTACTGATATCTGTTTCCTGTAGTAATGCTTCCATTTCTTTTCCGGTATATCCCGCTGCCAGCAAACCAGCGACAATGGCACCAGCAGAGGTACCAGCTACATTCTCAAACTCATATTTTTCCTTCTCCACAGCCTGAATAGCACCGATGAATGCGAAAGCCTTCACCCCGCCACCTGAGAAAACGCCGTCTATTTTCATAAGCACGCTCCATGATGACTTTTTATTATACCTAATCAGGAAGGTGCTCTTTTAGAACCAAAAAAACCATCCGAAATGGATGGTAGGAGTTAAGACTTTTGTTTTTGCTGTATTTTGATTAATGCTTCTTTCCGCTTATTATCTTCCCGGAAATATTCCACAAGATTGCCGATCCGCTCGATGGAATTCCAGCTCATATGATGCTCTATTCCTTCTACATCCTGATAGATATTCTCTTCCTCGACACCGATAATCCGCAGGAAGTCTTCCAAAAGTTCATGCCGATAGACAAGCCGTTTGCCGACCTGCTCTCCTTTATCAGTAAGAATCAAGCCACGGTACTTTTCATATTTCAAATATTCATCTTTGTCCAGCTTCTGCACCATTTTCGTAACAGAAGACGGATGTACCTGCAGATTCTCTGCTATATCAGACACTCGGGCATATCCCTTTTGTTCCATTAATATGTAAATTTGTTCAATATAATCTTCCATGCTCGGTGTAGGCATAAAATTCCTCCATTCAATCCACTGCAACTTCTACATCTTTATATGATACACCTTTTCGAGCAGACAAACAAGCCAACAAAGTTGAAGCAGGTAAAAAGTGTTACACTTGTTTGAACGGCTATAAAAAATCTTTGAAAATAAGCGCTTGCTTGCTATAATGTAAGTTGGAGTATTTGCAGATGGGGGAAATGACATGGAAGCAGTATTAGTTATCGGAATTGCACTGATTGTATTCATCGCATATAGTGTAATCCGCTATTTCATTCAGAAGAAACACCTGAAAACTCTTACAGAGGAAGAATTCAAAGCTGGATACCGTAAAGCACAGCTGATTGATGTTCGTGAACCGAAAGAATTCGATGGCGGACACATTCTAGGTGCTCGCAATATCCCGCTAACCCAGCTTCGCTACCGTTTGGCTGAAATCCGCAAGGACAAGCCTGTTTATATGTATGACCAAAACGGTACACGTACTGTTCGTACTGCAGCAATGCTGCACAAAAAAGGTTATCAGGATCTTAATCAGCTAAAAGGCGGTTTTAAAGCCTGGAGCGGTAAGATCAAACGAAAAGGCGAATAAAAGAGCTTTGCACATCATCATGTGCAAAGCTCTTTTTTTATTCTGGTATATAACGAAGAATTGGCTTTCTGGCAGCAGTCGTTTCATCCATTCTGCTCACTACCGTCGTATGCGGTGCTTCTTGCACGATTTCTGGATTACTTTCAGCATCCGCTGCAATTTCCAGCATCGTATCTATGAAACTATCCAGAGTCTCTTTTGCTTCTGTTTCGGTTGGTTCAATCATCAGTGCCTCTTCCACATTAAGCGGGAAGTAGATAGTCGGTGGATGATAACCGAAATCAAGAAGTCGTTTAGCGATATCAAGTGTACGGACACCAAGCTTTTTCTGTCTGCGTCCGGAAAGAACAAATTCATGCTTACAGTGCTGTGTGTACGGCAAATCAAATGCTTCACTCAGACGGCGCATCATGTAATTAGCATTCAGGACAGCATATTCACTTACACGTTTCAGCCCTTCTGGTCCCATCGTCCGGATATACGTATACGCACGAACATTAATACCAAAGTTTCCATAATAAGGTTTCACACGGCCAATAGAGTCTGGACGGTCTTCGTCAAGAATGATTTCTTCTCCTTGTCTGCGTACGACTGGCTTCGGAAGGAAAGCTGCAAGCTCCTCTGAAACGCCGACAGGACCTGATCCTGGCCCCCCGCCGCCATGCGGGCCGGTGAACGTTTTATGCAAATTCAAGTGCACAACATCAAAGCCCATATCTCCAGGTCTTGTATAACCCATAATGGCATTTAGATTCGCACCGTCATAATACAATTTACCGCCTGCTTCATGGACAATCTTGGCCATTTCCAAAATATCCTTTTCAAACAGACCGAGTGTATTCGGATTTGTAAGCATCAATGCCGCTGTATCTTCTCCAACAACGCGTCGCAAATCATCTAAATCAACTAGTCCTTCTTCATTGGATTTAACTGTTACAGATTCGAATCCAGCAACAGTGGCTGAAGCTGGGTTCGTACCATGCGCTGAATCCGGCACGATAACCTTCGTACGCTGTGTCTCACCGTTCTTCTCATGTAGAGCACGGATCATCATTAGTCCTGTCCATTCGCCATGAGCTCCTGCTGCGGGCTGCAAACTCACCTCGTGCATGCCGGTAATTTCTTTTAGCTGCTCCTGAAGATCAAACATAAGCTCCAGTGCGCCTTGGGCCGTTTTCGTATCCTGATATGGATGGACATGGCTGAATCCGTCCATTCGGATAACATCTTCATTAATTTTCGGATTATATTTCATCGTACAGGATCCGAGCGGATAGAATCCGGAGTCGACGCCGTAATTTCTTCTTGAAAGAGCTGTATAATGCCTGATGATTTGCAGCTCGCTTAGCTCTGGAAGTTCTGCAGGCTCACTGCGAATATAACTTGATTCGAATACCTCAGAAAGATCCGTTTCCGGAACATCCAGCGGCGGCAAGCTGTATCCTGTCCTGCCTGGTTTCGTTTGTTCGAATAACAATGGGAAATCAGTATTGTTTTGCATGAACTGCCGCCACCTCTCTTACGAATGTATCAATCTGTTCTTTTGTGCGCTGCTCCGTCACAGCAACAAGTATATGATTCTTCAAACGATCATCTGTCCGTCCCAAGTGATACCCCCCGATAAACCCTTGTGTAACCAGATAATCATTCAGTGCATCCGCATCGTCGTCTACTTTAATAACCAATTCATTAAAGAAGGCGCCTTGGAAGATGACTTGCAGCCCGTGTGCTTCAAGCTGCTTTTTCATATAAAGTGCTTTTTGTATATTTAAGTGTGCCATCTCAGCTACACCTTTTTTCCCAAGTGCACTCATTGCCACAGAAGAAGCCAAAGCGTTCAATGCCTGATTGGAACAAATATTTGACGTCGCCTTATCACGACGGATATGCTGTTCCCGAGCCTGAAGTGTTAGAACAAATCCACGTCTGCCTTCTTCATCCTTTGTCTGGCCAACAAGTCTTCCCGGCAGCTTACGCATCAATTTCGCTGAGCTTGCGAAATAGCCGCAATGAGGACCGCCGTATTGTGCCGGAATACCGAATACTTGCGTATCACCAACAACAATATCTGCTCCAAAGCTGCCTGGTGGTGTCAAGAATCCTAGAGACAATGGGTTACTTGAGACAACCATCATCGCTTTTGGCTGAGTATCTATGATTTTACGAATATCTGCTAACGGTTCGACCTGTCCGAAGAAGTTCGGATATTGCACGATAACACTTGCCGTATCTGCGTCTATTGCTTCTTCCAATGCTTGTAAGTCTGTCAAGCCATCCTTATGTGGAACTGTGACAATTTCTAAATGCTGTCCTCTTCCGTATGAATCGATCACCTGACGAGATTCTGGATGTACAGCTTCGGATACGACAATTTTCTTCTTCCTCGTATGACCAGCACTTAGTGTTGCTGCTTCCGCCAATGCAGTTCCGCCATCATACATAGAACTATTCGCTACATCCATTCCAGTCAGCTCAGCTATCATGGTCTGGAATTCAAAGATTGCCTGCAGCTCTCCTTGAGAAATTTCAGGCTGATAGGGCGTATACGCTGTATAGAATTCAGATCTTGAGATAACATGATCCACAATTGAAGGGATGTAATGATCGTATACACCCGCTCCAAGGAAGGAAGCATGTGTCTTCATCGTCACATTCCGACTTGCCAAAGCAGCGAGTTCAGCCTTCAGTTCACCTTCACTTTTCGGCTCTTTAATCTGAAGCGGTCCCTTCAAGCGAACTTCTTCCGGAATATCAGAAAAAAGCTCCTCCGTGTCTTTCACGCCTATCGTTTGAAGCATTTCTTCTTTGTCTTGCTCTGTCATCGGTAAGTACCTGAAATCCATGCTGTATCCTCCTTCTATTTCCGTTTATAGAATGGTGTTGCAACAACCTTGGCCTGTAGCCTTTTCTTTCGGATCTGCACGTCCACAATACTGCCTTCCTCGGCAGCGTCAACTTGTACGAGCGCAAGCCCGATATAACTATCCAATGTTGGTGACTTCGTTCCTGTCGTTACCTCACCGATTTGTTCTTCCCCGCTGAAGATTGGATATCCATGGCGCGGTATCCCTTTTTCCAGCATTTCAATGCCGACAAGCTTGCGCTTCGTTCCGTTCTCTTTTTGCTTCTTCAAGGTCTCTTTACCGATGAAATCGGCAGACTTGTTCGTTTTCACTGCAAATCCAATACCTGCCTCGATTGGAGTAATATCCTTCGACAGTTCATTACCATACAAAGGCAGATTGGCTTCAAAGCGTAATGTATCCCTTGCACCCAATCCAATAGGCTGAAGATTGTATGCTTGGCCTTTTTCCAGCAAAAGCTCCCAAACAGCTTTACCGCTTTCAGCTGGCCCATAAATTTCAAAGCCATCTTCACCAGTGTAGCCAGTACGTGAGACAAGAAAATCTCCTTTTGCACCTTTCAGCTGCACTGGATAAGCGAATCGGAAAAATGAAATTTCCGACAATTTCTCGTCTGTTACCTGCTGCAGGATTTGTTCCGCATGAGGTCCTTGCAGGGCAACCTGCATGTATGACGCCGATTTATTTTCGATGGTAACACCTTCTCTTTTATGAGAAAGCAGCCATTCGAAATCCTTTTCTGTATTGCTGGCATTCACAACCAATAAATAACGGTTCTCCTCCAGCATATAAACGATTAAATCGTCTACAGTTCCGCCATCCTTATAACACATTACACTGTACTGCGCTTTATTCGGAACGAGCAGTTCAATGTCATTTGTCAGGACAAATTGCAGGAAGTCTTTGCTCGCTGGTCCTTCAACTAAAATCTCACCCATATGGGAAACATCGAAAAGCCCGGCTGCTTGCCGCACTGCATGATGTTCTTCCTGGATGCTGCTGAAATGGACTGGCAGTTCCCATCCGCCGAAATCGATCGTCTTGCTGTTAGCCTGATAAGCAGGATAAAGCGGGGTTCTTCTCAACTCACTCATCATCTTGCTCCTCTCTTATGTACCTCGCAACAAAAAACAGAGCCACCTCGAAAAAGCTTTGAGGGGCTCTGTCCATTTACCAGAAAGTTTCTTATCGTCCTTGGACCATAGTTGCTTCTTGGGTGGCTTCTACTACGGAAGCACTCTCCAGAGTTGCGTCCTGTTGGAGTTCTTTTGCCTGAGAGATTCACTCAATATTTGCTCCTTCGGCGCCGCATATAGCGGTCTCTCCTCCAACATTCACTCGCGGATTATGAAATTGTAAAACGCGGGCATACTAACAGACAATCAACCTATAAAAAAGCAAAATCCAAACATTTTAATAAAAAATATTAATAATGTCTGGTTTCAGCCTCATTATAACATAACATTTTTAGAATGTGTCTATCTTTTTCAGCTTTTTAAATGAAACTCCGAAGAATAAGGAGATGAAATCACTATGCAGGTGCATATAAAAGATGATAAACCTTTCATCGACATGATGGATGATGTGTTGCAGCAAGAAGGAGAAAAAGCATCTTGGGAGCATTTCCAAATGGCGTATACAGCGGCCAAAGAAACGAATATTGATACGTTTACCGGGTTGGTTGCTCCCGGATATTTGCCACATATGACCTTCCATCCCCATCAGCTGGAAGCAAGCAGGCGAGTTGTGGAAGAAATGAACGGACGCGCCATTTTGGCAGATGAAGTTGGTCTTGGGAAGACAATCGAAGCAGGTCTCGTATTGAAAGAATTGATGATTCGCGGCTTGGTGAAAAAAGTACTCCTGCTCGTACCGGCGTCTCTTGTCAACCAATGGGTTAACGAATTGAACTCTAAATTCCATATACCAGCCGCTTCTCAGCGAAAGCAATATATTTGGGAGCACTATGATGTGATTGTCTCTTCCATTGATTTGGCAAAGCGCTCTCCTCACAGGGAAATCATCCTGGAGCAGGACTATGATTTCGTGCTAATCGATGAGGCTCATAAACTGAAAAACAGCCAGACAAAAAATTATGCTTTTATCCAGTCACTTAAAAAGAAATATTGTCTGCTGCTGACCGCTACACCTGTCCAAAACAAACTGAGTGATATTTATAATCTCGTATCCTTGCTTAAGCCTGGTTACCTTGGAAGCTATAAGCAATTCAAAGATACATATGGAGATGATCGAAGAGATGCAGAAGAGCATCATTATTTAAAAGAGCTCATACGCAAAGTGATGGTACGCAACCGACGTGAAGAAACAGGACTGCAATGGACAAAGCGAAAAGTGGAAACGATTTGGATTGATTTCACCGAACAAGAGCGGCAAGTGTATGAGAATATGCAAGATTCCACTAGCGCTGCAGCGACTTTCGCTAAAATAACTTTACTACGAGAGTTATGCAGCTCCAGGGAAGCAGCTTACTTGTCTATGAAAAAAATGGTGGAGGAAAACCCGGAAACCGGTAATACTTATTTGCCTGTGATGAAAGAAATTGAAAAGCTACCGCAGCACAGCAAGGCACTGAAAGTGGTAGAGCTGATCAAAGCTGCCCCACCGGGAGAAAAGTTCATCATCTTCACAGAATATCGGGCCACGCAATTTTACTTGCAATGGACGCTAAAGCAGCATGACATATCATCCGTTCCATTCCGAGGCGGCTTCAAGGCCGGTAAAAAAGATTGGATGCGCGAGCTCTTCGAAAAACACGCACAAGTTCTGATTGCAACAGAAGCTGGCGGCGAAGGTATCAACCTTCAATTTTGCAGCAACATGATTAACTACGATTTGCCTTGGAATCCAATGCGACTGGAGCAGCGCATCGGCCGGATTCATCGTTTTGGTCAGAAAAAGGATGTGCAAATCTTTAATTTTGCCGTACGCAATACACTCGAAGCACACATTTTGGAATTGCTTTATAAGAAAATTAACCTATTCGAGCGGGTGATCGGAAATCTCGATCATATCTTAGCCGAACTGCAAGTGTCTGATGTAGAAAAAGAAATCAAACGAATTTTCGCCGACTCCCGTTCCGAAGGAGAAATTAAAGTGAAATTGGATAATCTGACTGCGGTTATAACCGAGACAGGTGAACAGCTGGAAAGGGATAAATTACATGGATAGACACACACTCCATCAGTTTCTGAGGAAATTTTTCCTATCAAATGGCTGTCAGCTGTTAGAGGAAAAAGAAGGGTTGCTCCGGTTTCTTCTGACTCCAGAACTGGATGAAGAATTAATGAATCGGCCGTTTTATTGGCGTTATAAGAAAAGACTTGGTCAGGAAGGTGATCCAATGGAGCTAGCCCTCCTGACTGACCCTAATGAGACAGCAGAGAAAGCTGAACATATTCATTTTGGCAGTCCTCGTCTGCATAAGATCTTCCGTCTCATTCGTAACTCCGCTCAAGTTGCTCGTCTTTATGAAAAGGTGGACACTGCTTCACGAACACCGTTGTATCCGTGGCTCATCCGTAATTTAAGCGTGCATTTTTCAGGTGAACGCAAACGTACAGAAACACATTCTGTTGGATTACAGCTATTGAATGGGCAGCTGGCAACCGATTGGATGGAAAACTTTTCTCAAGTGGAATTCAAACAGCAAATCAGTGATCAATGTTATTGCCTCTCCCCTATCATCCGATATCAGAGCGGCTACCAGCGTATCAGTAGCTATATGCATACTTATCTGGATACTATCGATGATAGCTGGGTGAAGGAAACAGCAGAAACGCTCAAAAAAGAAGAAGATTTACTGGCGCATTTTTTCGATCAAAGCGCTCAGGAAGAGCTCGAACCGGAAATCCAAGAAGAAAGAGCTGCATTGTACAAGAATGAGCTCGATGCAGTTCATAAAAGACTAATCCCATCCATTCAAATGGAAACAATCAATGCAGGCATCTTCTATCTCTCTGAAGAAACTGCGCGAAAACTGCTCCATAAAAAAGAGGCCTGATCATGTTCAGGCCTCTTACTTTTTACGACTACGGAAGAACAGCTTGAAAGCAAATGGCAGAACACCAAACCACTTTCCGTGCAGCTGGTGTTTTTCTTTTTCCTTCTGTTTCTTTTCTTGCTTTGGTGCATCCATCTTTTTCACCAGCTCCTGCGTTACGAATCGGAAATAATCATTCGAAGACATGTGTTACAGCCTCCTCTTACTTTTACTTGTAGCGTAGCCAATTTCATTTCTTTCCATACAATTTGTATTAAGAAAGCTGTCTTAATGGGGAGAAATCTTTTTTACACGCCAAAGCATTTCTGATTCCTGTTTTTTCGAAGTATGACTGCTGTCATGAACTTATAGTATTGTAACTGCAAAGGAGGTGATATAAGTGCTGGAGAGCCCTTCAGTTTTTGCTGCAAATTTGATGGAAGAAGCGATACAGCAACAAGCATCTGACATTCATTTTACGCCAGAAGAAGACGAAACAAGCGTTTTTGTCCGGATACACGGAAAACGTGTCCTTCATAGCCACTTATCGACTCCGAGCTTTCGCAAGCTCATTGCATACTATAAATTCGTAAGTGGCATGGATATCGGCGAAATGCAAAAACCTCAGGATGGTGCAATGCCGTTTTCGTACAAAGGACAAAAGCAATATTCACTTCGTCTTTCAACTCTGCCGCTCAAGCAAACAGAAAGTTTGGCAATACGCATACTTCCCCAAAGTGAAGCTCCCTTGCTCGACCAGCTGTTTTTGTTTCGGTTTCAAATAAGTTTACTGCGGCAGATTTTAATGGAAAGTACAGGAATTCTTTTGTTTACAGGTCCGACCGGCAGCGGGAAAACAACGACAATGTATAGCATCCTGCAGGATTTGTTGCGTATCAAAGCATGTCAGGCTATCACTTTGGAGGATCCGATTGAAAAAAGAATGGAAAATATGCTGCAGGTGCAAGTGAATGAGAAGGCCGGCCTTACGTATCAAGCAGGTTTAAAAGCAGCACTGCGGCATGATCCAGACGTGCTGATGATTGGAGAGATTCGCGATGAATCCACAGCCAGTTTTGCCTTTGAAACAGCAAGGACTGGACATCTTGTCATCAGTACCCTCCACGCTAAGAATGCTGCAGGTGCCATTCACCGCTTAAAGGAAATGGGAATACCTATAGCTGACTTGCAGCATACGTTAATTGGTGTTGCTTCGCTAGAACTTCTTCCTATTACAAAGCCCCACCCAACACGTGCTGCGATTATGGAGCTGGCCGATTCTGTGCAAATCAGCCGTCTGCTGAAAGCTAACAAAACGTCTTTCCTGACATTCGAGAAACTTAGGAGGAAGGCCTATGCATATGGCTTTATCACGAAAGAGAATTATCAGGTTCAGGAAGGAAGACAAACTGCTGTCTATGGAACAGCAGATGCTTTTCCTCCAGCAGCTTCATCGGCTCAGAACACAAGGATATGATATGGCTCGCTCTTTGGACTTTCTTCACTGGCAACCGCAATGGCAAGCGGCAACCCAAAAACTACAAGAAGGTCTCCGACAAGGTTTAAGGCTGGATGAGGCCTTTTCACACGCCCGATTCTCATCAATAATCGTCATCCATTTTTATGTGGCACATCATGACGGAAACTTGGAAGATGCATTGGCAAGAAGCTACACAACTATGCAGAAGCAAATGCAGCAGCTTGCCAAGTTTAAGAAGGTCACCCGTTACCCCGTTTTTCTTTTATTCAGTATTCTGCTTCTGCTGCTGTTTGTGAAGCTCTACGTATATCCTTCATTTTTATCTCTATTTGCTTATTCCGCAGACTCTGCAAACCTTCTCCACTTTTTCTCCAAACTGGTGAATGTACTTTTATATACCAGCTTACTTCTTGGTGTTATTGGTATCAGTCTATATTTTCTTCAAGGATATTTCCAAAAACGCTGGCCCTCAGCAAAGAAACGCTATTATTTAGAGCGCATACCTGTTGTTCGTACTGTGGCCCGTACAAGGACAAGTTTTCAGTTCGCTATTCAGCTTGGTAATCTTCTTTCGGCAGGGCTCTCACTGTATGAAAGTCTCCAGCTCTTATCCAAACAGCAATATCACGACATACTGCAGTTGTACAGCAGTATCTTACTATCTCAGTTATCCTCCGGCTATTCATTGAAAGAATGTCTGACCGGTTTCCCGCTGCTTGATGCCCAGCTTCAAAGTATTTTGGTGAAAGAAAATGATGTGTCGTCACAATCTGAGGATTTGCTGATGTATGCGGAGATCATGACGACTAGAATGGAAGATCGGACAAAATCAATTCTCTTTCTGCTTCAGCCTATTTTGCTCTGTATCATGGCCCTGTGCATCATCATTGTCTATCTATCTTTGCTCCTTCCAATGTTCCAAATGGTCCATACATTATAGAAAGAGGTAATCTGATGCGAAATGAAAAAGGTTTCACTTTAATTGAAATGCTTATCGTCTTGCTTGTTATTTCGGTGCTAATGATTCTTGTTGTACCAAATCTAGCTGATAAGAATGACCGCGTCCAAACACAGGGCTGTGACGCCCTTTTAAAATTAGCTGAAAGCCAAGTACAAACATATAAGATTGACAACGGTACCACCCCAACCTCCATTGCGCAGCTCCAAGACGGCTATTTAACCGAGACAACATGTCAGGGTGGAAAGCGTTCCTTGGTACTAAGTCCTGGAGGCGAGGTTTCTTTGACGAATGCATCAGGTTCATAAAGAAAAAGGTTTTAGTTTGATTGAATTGATAATTGTACTAGGACTTGCTTCTCTTCTCATCAGCATAGGCACAGGAGTATATTCGCACTTACTAGTAGAAGCAGAAGCGAAACAATTTAAAAAGCGACTGGAACAAGACCTGCTTTATTTGCAGCAATACACGCAGTTTGACAGGTCAGCTAAGCTCTACCTAGAGGATGATAAATATCAGATCTCTTCAAGCAGACTGAAGAAGGTTCTTTTAGTCCAGGAGATTCCAGAAGGATATACAATCAAGATTTATCCTAACGCAATGTCCTTTGGCTTTAATCAAACAGGTACAGCACTATCTCCGGGTAATTTCACTATACACACACCTGCTGGAACCGATAAGCTTGTATTTCCACTTGGCAAAGGGCGAGGCCGTTATGAAGACACCAGATAATCAAGATGGTTTTCTTCTGTTGGAGGCTTTGTTCAGTTTCGCTATGTTCCTTCTTCTATGTACGTTGCTGCTGCCGTTATGGATTGACGTTAAAAAGGAACATTATATCCAGGAAAAACGAACATTTTATTACAGTCTGCTGCAAAATGAACTCGCAAAATCAACACCAAAGGATCAAGAGATTAAAGACGATAAGCTATCTATTGCAATAAAATTCAGTGTCGAGGATGGTCTTAAAAAAGGCTGCATCGACATAAGAGGAGACGGGCGAGAGGAGAGGCGCTGCTTATATGGGTATCTCGAATAATAAAGGCTTCACGCTTCTTGAAGCGGTACTTGCATTGGGTATATTAATGCTGATCCTCGCTTCGGTTCCTCCACTTCTGGATCCTTTGACACAAGACACAAAATCAGAAGCAGTATCTGTTAGGCAAGCACTGCATTTCATTTCTATGGAGGCGCACAAAGGTGGTTCTGTAAATACTGCAAAAGATAAGCTTTACATCCAGGACCAGCAAGGCAGAACAACTGTTTTTGAGCAATACAAAGATATGATTCGACGACAAGTTGATGAGAAAGGACATGAAATATACCTGCATCATATCGAGGATTTAAAGATTATTCAGGATGGCAGCTCGATTGTTTTAACTGTCAAAGGAAAAGAGGGTTCGTTATATGAAAAACGGATTAATATGGAATGAACAAGGATTCCTTCATCCATTCCTCTTGTTCCTTACAGCTTTCTTTCTGCTATTACTTACGTCTGGCAGTTTGCTTCTGCAAACAAAAGTGCAATCTACTGACCTCCTGTTTGAACAGTACAAATTAGAGCAAGCTGCATCAATCACATTCAAGACAGTTGAAAAACACTATCTACCGAATTTAAATGCAGATGATGATAAAACCTTTAAAATCCATAATAAAGCTTTGGAGGCTAATATAACGATCACTGAAGAAGAGCAGCACATACTTGTACAATACGAAATAAAAACAGATGAAAGTCTTGAACCGATTATTTATTATAAAAAATATCCTTCTTGATGTATAAGATAGTCAATCTCGTGCAAAATAGTCTATGTACGATGGGCTATAGCCAAGCGGTAAGGCAGCGGGTTTTGGTCCCGTTATCGTTGGTTCGAATCCAGCTAGCCCAGTAAAAAAAGAAGATCCCGCCATTTGGCGGGATCTTCTTTTATATTAGGAAAGGATTCTTCGCTTGCTCTTCCCCTATCGTCGTTTCTGGACCATGACCTGGATATACTTCATAGTAGTCAGGCAGCGTTAATAATTGATCTGTGATGCTTTGCATCAACGTCGGTAAATCACCTCGATACAAATCCGTTCTTCCGATGCCTCGCTGGAATAACGCATCTCCTACGATGACATACTTTTCTTTATGGAAAACGAGAGATACACTACCCGGCGAATGCCCTGGTGTATGACGGACTTCAAATTCAAAGTGACCAAGCTTCATATTACCTGGCTTCAAATTCTCATCCGCGTCTCTTGCTGTTATCTGTTTGACAGGAAACATCTTTGATCCATTCTTTCCCGGGTCGCCCAACCAATCGGCTTCCTCTTCATGCAGATAAACAGGAATATGATAAATGTCGCGCGCATCATCGACAGCACCTATATGGTCGAAATGGGCGTGTGTCAGCAGGATTGCCTGCGGACGCAGCTCTTTCTGCTTGATCCATTCGATTAGTTTGACGCTATCTCCGCCTGGATCAATAATCAAGCAATCGTTCTTTGATTCCAGTATGTAACAATTTGTTCCCATCGGCCCAAGACCTAATGTATGTATTTTCATTTTACTCATCTGCTCCTTCCCGATGAATGTTTTAAAAAAAGGCTCGACAAGCATATATGTGTGTACTACTATATAGAAGGTCTTTGCCAAGCTTCATCACAAGTATAGCAGGAAACCGACTATTTTGCTCATAGGAGGGCAAGCAAGTGAGTCTTTCCATCATCTTGTTTTTTATTGCATTTCTTTGTGTTTGCACACTTATTACCGAATGCAAGAAAAGACAAGTAACACAGGCAATCTTCACAGTTATTTCTGTGATTGTCATTATGTTTTTCTCCATTGCGAACTTATTATAATTCATTGTAAAAAGGATCACTGCAGAAAGCAGCGATCCTTTTTGTTAACTTGCTTTTTCCTTACCTTCTTGGAAATCATAGAAACGGAGCAAGTCGCCATAGATAATCCGGTCAGAATAGTTTAGTTCTTTTGTTACTTGTTCTTGAATCGGTTCACAAACACTTTCGATATGTTCGCCAGTCTCACCGGATACCTCTGCTTCTTCGCCTTCCATATCTTCAGCTGGTTCACCCGTCAGCCTGTCGTAGCACATATCATTGGTGAACAGATACTCATCACTGATGAAATCTCCATTTCGAAGAGCAGTGAAGTCTTTGCGATCTTCTGCAAACACATCGTTACCAAATTGGATGTCATGTTCAGCGTCGATACCCAACAGACTAAGGATGGTCGGTTTTACATCAATCTGACCCGCTACTTGTTCCATTACCTGTCCGTTTCCATCACCAGGAATATGGATAAAGAATGGAACACGCTGATTTTGTACTTGCTGATATGGTGTAATATCTTTGCCCAAGTATTGGCTCATCGCTTTATTATGGTACTCACTAATACCATAATGATCTCCCATCATCACGATGATGCTGTCTTCATATTCACCAGATTCCTTCAGCTGCTCAAAGAATTCCTGTACTGCTTCGTCTGTGTAGCGTGCTGTTTGGAAATACTTATTTAGTGTCTGGGAATTAGAGTCGAACTGATCAATAGTAGCTTCTTCTTCCGGCAAATCAAACGGATGGTGATTGGTCAAGGTGATAAACTTCGAATAATATGGTTTATCCATTTCCTGAAGATATGGAATGGACTGTTCGAAGAATGGTTTGTCCATCAAGCCCCATCCGACAGTATTTTGGTCTTCTCCTTCAGTGATGACATCGTAGCTGTTTTCATCATAGAAGGTATCGTAGCCAAGGCTGTCATACATAACGTCACGGTTCCAGAAGCTGGAGTTGTTCGAATGGAATACCGCAGTAGTGTAATCGCTCTGACCTAAGATTTCAGGTGTTCCGTTGTATTCATTCTGACCGTGGGTGAAAAATACTGCTCCCCGCGGCAGCGGATAGATTGAATTCTCAACTAAGAATTCAGAATCAGAGGTTTTCCCCTGTTCTGTCTGATGATAAAAGTTCTCGAAGTAATACGTATCTTTGTCTTCTGTCAGACTGTTGAGGAATGGTGTAACTTCTTCTCCATTCAATTCATTATTGATTAGGAAGCTCTGCATGGATTCAAGAGAGATGAAGATAACATTCTTTCCTTCTGCCTGCCCGAATTTAGCTGATTTTTCTGTTTCCACTTCTTCATTTACATAAGAAAGGATCTCAGGAAGTTCATTTCCGTCAGCAAACACGCGCTGTGCTTCCGTCTTTGATTGCATGACTGCATCATATACATGGAAGTTGAACAAGCCAATATTCTTGACCAGATATTCCCGGTCGAATCCGCGTGTGAACAGCTGCGGGCGTTCTGCTTCCGCAAGTCCGATGTTTATTACTACAACAGCAGCAATAGCCGCCATTGTTGAAACTTTCTTTCTGCGAACGTAGTCAACCGTCATTTTTTCTTTATAACGGTAGCTGAGGAACCAGATGATAGCCAAATCCAAGAACAGCAGAATGTCCTGTGGATAAATGAGGCTGAGTACACTGCCGCCAAGATCTGCGGCATTGCTTCCTTGCATGAGGACCGGCACTGTAAGAAAATCACTGAAGTGACGGTAAAAAATTAAGTTGATGTACAAGATGATAGAACCCACGAGACTAATGAAGCGGATATACCGCATCTGCCATTTACGTGAGAATAAAACGCTAAGACCAAAAGCCAAAAAGGCACTGACAAACGGATTCAGCAGCAGTATGAACTCCTGCATCGCATTATCCAAGCTGATATTGAATAGGAAACGATAAATGATATACGTCTTCAGTCCAAACAAAACTGTCGCCAAAATATATAATGGTGCAGTGAATGTTCGTTTCAAGTAAAAATCCTCCTCATAATAGAACCAAGCGTAAAACAGATGGCAGCAACTTGCGCTGCTGCCATGCACGCATTTCTTTATTTATTTGGTGGTCTCTTCCAAGTGCTGTTTGACTAAATAAGCAGCACCGTAGACACCTGCATCATTGCCGAGCTGAGCCGGCACGATTTCACATTCATATGTTGTACGCGGCAGGGCCGCTTTCTTGAACGCTTCCATGATAGGTTCCAACAAAGCGTCTCCTGCTTTGGATACGCCTCCCCCGATGATAATCCGGGACGGGTTGGTAAGGATAGCCGCATTTGCTAAGGTTTGTGCCAAGATGCTAGTTGCTCTCTCCACAATTTTTTGAGCTGCTGGATCATTTTCAGCTGCTAGTTCGAAAACGTCCTTGGAAGAAACGCGACCGTTTTCTGCAAAGCGTTGGCCAAGACCACTCTCTGGATGCACAGTGGCTGCTTCAGTTGCCAGCCTGCTAATACCAGTAGCAGAAGAAATCGTCTCTAAGCAGCCTTTTCGCCCGCAATTACACGGTGCACCATTCTCTTCGACGGTAACATGGCCGATTTCTCCTGCGGTACCATTGATTCCGTTCACGATGTGACCATTTGCAATGATACCTGCTCCTACGCCTGTACCTAATGTGATGGCAATGATATTACCCTGCTGGGCTCCAGCACCTTTCCACACTTCGCCGAGCGCAGCTAGGTTAGCGTCATTATCGATGAAAACTGGCAATCCGGAAAGTACACCAAGCTCGGCTGAAAGAGGGAAGTCGCGCCAGCCAACATTAACCGCTTCAGCGATAACACCATTGCTCGGGACTACGAATCCCGGCGCTCCGACCCCGATACCTTGAATTCTATCCCTCGCAATGCCGCGTTCAGTGAGCTTTGCTTGGATTGTTTCCCAAATCTGCTTCGGAATGTGCAGACCTTGCTCGAATTTATCCGTCTTGATCTCCCATTTTTCCACTATTTCGCTCGTTTCATCGATAATGGCGAGCTTAATTGTTGTGCCGCCGATATCGACACCGACCAATAATCCATCCTTACTCATTGTTTCCCGCTCCTTCTCGACTATCCGATAAAGCACTTATCTCTTTTCTAAGAATCAAATTTGCTTGTCCATATTCCTCTATGGACAATAGGTTATTGTCATACAGCTCCCGCAGCTCTTCCACCATCATCGTCAGATCTAGCTTGCGGTCTCCGATGTATACGAAAATACCGTACGTCTTCAATAACTGCATCACATCATAAACCGTTTTCATACACATCACCTAAGTTATTATAACAACCTTCACTAAAAATTGAAAATGATTTAAGAATACGTTCACACCTTCTTAACAATATGCCTTAATGTAAAAAAAATAACCTGAAGTCGGTTGACTTCAGGTCGAATCTTTACAATCAAAACATATTGCTTCTTAGATAAGAATCCAGCAACGCATACGTAGCTGTGAGTGCACTTTCATGTGTTCGTTCAAAAGCATGAGATGCAGCAATGCCCGGCCCAATAAGACCATGACGTATATCGTATCCTGCACGTATCGCAGCAGATGCATCTGATCCATAATACGGATAGATATCCAGCTTATATGGCAGACCATTGGATTGAGCCAGCTCAGCAAGCTGTTCTCTTAAAGCATAATGATAAGGTCCGCTCGAATCTTTTACACAAATAGATACATCATATTCTGTAGTAGCCTGTCCGTCTCCAATCGCTCCCATATCGACTGCAATATACTCCACTACCTCCGAAGGTATACTCGAATTCCCTCCGTAACCGATTTCCTCATTATTCGAAATTAGCATATGGGTAGTATATGGCAGCTGTTGGCTGTCCTCCTTCAAACCCCGAAGCAGTTCAAGCAGGATTGCAACGCTTGCTTTGTCATCCAAATGCCTTGATTTAATGAAGCCTGAATCAGTACGGACAAAACGAGGATCGAATGACACAAAATCACCGACACGAATACCGAGTGCTTCTGTTTCTTCACGAGATGTTGTTTGTTCATCGATTCGGACCTCAATGTTTTTTTCATCTCGTTTTGCTTCTCCAGCATCTTTGTAAACGTGAACAGACGTTTGATGCATAAGGATTGTGCCAGTGAAAGCATTATCTTTGCTATGTATCGTACAATATTCCCCTTCAACACTGTTCCAGCGGAAACCGCCGATCATTGCCAGTGACAATGTACCATCTGCTTTTATTCCTCTTACCATGGCGCCTAGTGTGTCAACATGCGCAGTCAGCAAGCGATGGCGTGCTGTGTCTTTACCTGGTACCGTAATAAGCAGGCTGCCTTTATTTGTTACCTTTGAATTATATCCAAGTGTATCAGCAACACTTTTGCAAAAGTCTATTGCTTGTTTCGTATAACCTGAAGGACTTGGTATGTGCACTAAATTTTCCAACGTTTCTGATATTCGATCAATTTGCTGCATTTGTATCCCCTCTTTCATAACATATCGGTCTCTTACATAGTATCAATAAGCGAGAGTTTGTCCAATGAGGAGGAAAACTTATGCGAAAATGGCTTATAATTGGCTGCGTATTCTTTTCCAACGTGCTGTGCTCTACTTATTTTATTCGTATGCAGCAACCACAGCCTGTGATTCAGCATTTCCCGCTTGATGACTCGGCAGCTTTCACGGAAACATCTACTTCAATGAAAAAAGTGGATTTCCGTCGCATTCATTGGCGTCTTACAAGCGCGCTCGATACTGAAGCATACTTACGGCAGGATGTTGGACTATTGTACGAAAATGGCAAATTGGTTGGAGTGATGAATAAATGGCTGCACCCTGCAAGCCGACTTACACAGGAGAAAACTCATATCCTTCAGCCGAACAAACAACTGGATGCAGTTTCTTTTCATTTTGCTGAACTTCACAAGAACCAAATTACTAGTTCATTCAAGTTGTCCGGTGTTCGTTCCTATACGTCTGATACGTACGAGCTGTTTTCATTTCCCAAAAATGAAAAAGAGATGCACTCCCGACAGATAGCAAAAACAGACACTAGCCGTACACTGCAGCAAGTCTGGACCGACGCGAAACAGCAATTATCCATTCCCGCCGGTCAGTATACAGAAATACCGCTCACTGCTCTTCCGACCACCGACTTTACGGCAATCCCAGGTCTTACGGAAGATAAGAAAAGACAAGAAATCATCAGCCGGCTATGGGAAGGACTGTATCGAAATTACATACTGCCAATCGGTCCAGCAGTGGAAAAAGGCACAGTTGCCACTTATATCCCGCTTTTGCTGTTTGATAAATCAGGAAAGCATCTGCGTGTCCTCTATCAGGATGAGACCGGACAGCACAGAGAGCTACTGCAATATTATTGAGAAAGCTTCTGCTGGAGTTGTTTATACTGGCTTTCATCCGGCTTAAGCTCGACAGCTCTCTTTGCGTGCTTCAATGCTTCCTCGTTCTTGCCCTCTTCCTGCAGGACAAGTGCCAAATTATAATGAGCAGCGTGATCCTCCGGGGCTAATTTCACCAGCCGCTCGTAGTCCTGTGCACTTTTTTCAATTTCTCCAGTCCTGTAGTAAGCTAAACCGCGATTGAATAAAAGCATATGCTCATAAACAGAATCCCTTTCATCTAGGGCTAGCGTTGCATCCGAAATAACAGAAGCATAATCGTTCTGCTTAACCGCATCTTCCACTTTAAGTACATGACGCAGTGTATCATTCACAGGTCCCGTTAAGCCATACCAAATGAGACCAGCAATAAGTGCAAGCGACAAAAGCGTACCTCCGATGCGAGCTCCTGTATTTCTCTTACCAGGTATCCCGACGAGCAAAGCAATGGCGAAGCCACCTAACAAGCCTCCGAGATGGGCGAAAACATCAATTACATGGCTAGCGGCGAAACTGATCACTAAGTTAATAAGCAAAATAACTATCAAACCATTACCAATCGTTCGCCAAAACAACTTCGGATAAACAACACCAAAATAAAGCAGCGCTCCGAACAGACCGAAAATGGCACCCGAAGCTCCAGCGCTAAGATTATCTGAGAAAGCAAAGCTTGCCAGCCCGCCTACGACGCCTCCTAAGAGATAGATTAGAAAGAAACGACGATGACCAAATATTTGCTCTGTCAATGTACCTAAATAGTATAGCGACAACATATTTGTCAGAAGATGCAGTGCTCCGATATGTAAAAACATCGAAGATACAATTCGCCACCATTCATTTTCTGCCAGAATCAATGGATTGTATTTCGCACCGAGTTGAACAAGTACAGAAGAATCTGTCGAGCCACCGAGTAGTGTTTCCAATAGGAACATCAACACACTGATTCCGATAAGACCATATACAAGCAGTGGTTTTTTTCGATGAAATACAGCTTGATCTGCTTGCTGCTGCTGGACTAGCAAGCTTCGGAGTCTGCTCTTCTCTACCTCGAGCTCTTGTTCATCAGCTGAAGTCAACGTAATTTTGTCATCAAGCTTCAAATGGCGGAATAACTTCTCTGATTCCTTTTCATAAGAAACTCCATCCAAATAATAAAGCTGCATCGGAATAGGACGCTTGCTTTTGATGATCATCGGTTTCTTTAGCTTCGACCAATCATCCGCAGGTTCCTGCTCACCGAAATAGACATTATGGATACGCGTCTTTTTGGAGAATAATCCTTTACTCATATTTTGTATTTGATTTGCTGTTTTTAAAATATCCTGTTTTAAATGGTTCGCCCAAGTAAACGTTCTATAATTAATTTTCACCACATGGGTAATACCATTTTGCTTCTTTTCGAGCCAACAGACTCTCAGATCATCTTCAGCCCTCACAAATGTAAAACCATGAACGGCTAACAAACGATTGATCATCTTATAATAGGCCGTTTCTTCGTTGTAGGTCATACCTCTCCCCCTCTTGCCTACAGTTTATCAAAAAAGTCATGGAAAAACGCCCAGTTTACACTGAGCGTTTAAATAAAATCGGCAGCATCCGGGAACGCAGAGGTTCAATTCCCATTGAAAGCCGAATAAGACCTTTGCGAAGAACCGTCACGGCTAAAAGTGCATTCAGCACTCGATACCGCTCCCGTACTAAAAATACGATACTTGCTGCCAACGTTAACGTTGTAATGAGGGTTTTCCACATAGGCACCCTTCCTTTCCTCCGGGATAAGCCTAGTTTAACCCGAAGCCGAATACTCCTATTCGGTTAAAACAGAAAACCATCATCTGTCAAAAGATGATCGACGGGAAGATCTAAAGGTCCCACAGGTAATGAATGCTTTATTTGCTGTCTGCTTGCCAGTGACAACGTTTTATTTTGATAATCAGTTAAATAGCGATCATAGTATCCTCCGCCATATCCAATTCGGTAACCAGACATGTCAAAAAGAAGACCAGGAACAATAAGAAGATCAATGGTATCCTTCGAAGCAGGTTCGCAGCGATCGGCAATCGGTTCTTTGATGTGGAATGCTCCGTTTGTCAATTGGTTATAGCTTTCGATATGGTAAAACTGCATAGCTCGGTTCTCGATTGTAAGCGGTACACATATTTTCTTCTTTTCGAGCCACCCTTGATGAATCAGCTTAGTGGTATCCCACTCATGCGGGAGAGCCATCGTAAGACCAATGCTTTTCGCATCTTTCCACACGGAGGAAGCAAATAGCTGTTCTGCCAGCCGATGCTCAATATGCAGTTTATCTGTTTGTGGCATTTCTTTCAGCAAACGAAGCCCTTCCTGTCGAAGTTTTTCTTTTTCTTCCATTTGCTCTGCCTCCTTCATATGTAAAAAAACTCCCGCCAATTGAAGGGGGAGTTTTTTTGTCGTACTTATTTTGTTTCGCGGTGCAGCGTATACTTTTTCAAGCGTGGGCTATATTTTCTAAGCTCCATGCGTTCTGGATGTTTACGCTTATTTTTTGTTGTAATGTAGTTACGATCTCCTGTTTCTGTGCAGGCGAGAGTAATGTTTACACGCATGTATAATCCCTCCCAACAATCTTAAATAAGTGTATGAAAACTTAACGATCTTCAGACCATCTAATAATAGCAGACTTATGTTAGGTAATCAACCGTTATCAATAACTATTTCAAAAAATGTCGAAAACAATATATCCGGTGGCTTCTTGGTATGGTATAACTATGTTAGCAATAAGTAGGAGGTTTATACTAACATGTTAATCGCTGCTATCGCCTTTCTTACAGCTGGTATCATATTATGGATTTTCTCTTTCTTCATGCAAGATAAATTTAAACAAATGGATCAACAGATTGAACAATTGACCCTTTCGACTATGCAAGAAACATATATGTTGAATAAGAAAGTCAAAATTCTCGAAGAAGAGCTGCTGCCAACTGTACAGCATGAACCAAAACCTAATAAGGCCTCACAGAAACCTGCTATCTTCCAGCAGATTCTAAAGCTGCAACAGCAAGGATTTTCCATCAAGGAAATTGCAAAGCAAACAAGTCTGGCTGAAGATGATGTATACCGGATTGCCAAACAAGCAGGGGTACAGTTATGAAGCAAGTAATCCAAGGATTCGCAACTGCTCTTCTGTTAGCAGGTGCTTGTATGCTGGCCCTTTATTTTACAGATACTCCAAAGACTGAAGAAACAACAACAGCTTCAGCAGCAGTTGAAACAGTAACACCTAGTGAAGACGATATGAAAAAAGAGCTTGAAGAAAATGACTATCATGTGTTGTCTAATCAAGACTATGAAGAGCTAAAGAACGCTCAGAATAAGACTCCAGAGAAACCTAAAAAAGAGGAGCCTAAAACATTTACTCTCAAGCTAGAGACTGGCATGACGAGTGATGATGTAGCAACTAAACTTGAAGAAGCAGATATCATCGAAGATGCATCTGCATTTCGTACGTATTTGGATGTTACAGAAGCAAGTGAAGCTTTGCAAGTCGGTACCTATCACGTTAGTTCGGATATGAAGTACGAAGACATTTCTAAATTAATGACAAAATAAGAAGCAGCGGCATATGCCGCTGCTTCTTATTTATTTAGATCGACTGCAGTCCCTTTAACAAGGTAAAGGATACTTTCTCCGATATTTGTTATATGATCTCCTACACGCTCAACGAAACGACCAACAAAAACGAGCTGCATCGTCTGTTGATGCTTCCCTGACTGTGCCTTACGCTCATCCAGCATGTCACGGAACAACTCTCCGTACATACTATCTACTACGTTATCCAAATCAGCTAGCTTTTTTGCTTTCGTAATATCTTCTTCTTCAAAAGCCTGTACAGCACTATGAATCATTTTGCTGACAACTTCCTGCATATCACGGATAGCCGGCGGAATGTCATACGGACTTAATACATTCAAACGGTTTACGCTTTTCGCGATATTTTTTGCATGGTCACCCATTCGCTCCAAGTCGGAGGATACACGAAGGAAAGCGACTAAGCGACGCAAATCTGTTGCTACAGGCTGCTGCATTGCAATTAATTGGATAGTCGCCTCATTGATTTCCTGATCACGTTCATTTAATAACTCATCATTCTCAATTACTTTATAAGCAAGATCACTGTCTCGCTCATATAATGCGTCGATAGCTTGCTTTAAAGCTGTGTCTACTTCAAATGCAAAAGAAATAATTGATTTCTGGATTGCTTCCAAATCTGCTGAAAACTGCTCTCTTGCTACCATGTGTTCTCCTCCAATACGTAATTAACCAAAACGTCCGCTAATATAATCTTCTGTTCGCTTATCTTCCGGGTTAGAGAATATTTTGCCAGTCTCTGCTGACTCTACAACACGACCATGCAGGAAGAATGCAGTCTTATCTGAAATACGGGAAGCCTGCTGCATATTGTGTGTCACGATTACGATACAATATTTCTTCTTAAGCTCAGACATAAGCTCTTCGATTTTCAAAGTGGAAATTGGATCCAGTGCAGAAGTTGGTTCATCCATCAATACGACATCTGGTTTCGTCGCAAGCGCACGTGCAATACACAAACGCTGCTGCTGACCACCAGAAAGACCCATCGCAGAAGACTTCAGGCGATCCTTCACCTCATCCCAAAGTGCAACATCCTTCAATGTTGTTTCCACGATTTCATCCAATTCACTTTTCTTCTTAATACCATGAATTTTTGGTCCGTACACAATATTATCGTAAATTGACTGCGGGAAAGGGTTACCTTTTTGGAAGATCATCCCCACTTTACGACGCAAGTCAACCAAGTCAACTCTCGAATCAAGCAAGTTTTTGTTCTTATAATTAATTTCGCCAGTCATTTTGACACCTGGCTCCATATTGATCATTAGATTAAGCGTCTTGATGAATGTGGATTTACCACAGCCAGATGGGCCGATAATCGCATAAATTTCATTATTCAAAGCTTCCAGGCTTACATCCTTCAATGCATGGAAGTCGTCATACCATAGGTTCAGATCATTTACTTGGAAAATTGTCTCTTTCGCTGCTGCCACTTGCATAGCTGTCGTGCCTCCTATCCGAATCTACCGGAAATATATTCTTCTGTTTTCGTCTCAGAAGGATTAGTGAAAATTTTCTTCGTATCATCGTATTCCACGACATCCCCATTCAAGAAGAAGGCTGTCTTATCTGACACACGAGATGCCTGCGACATATTATGTGTCACGATGACGATGCTATAATCTTCTTTCAGCTGCAGGATAAGTTCCTCAATTTTAGAATTGGATACTGGATCCAGTGCGGAAGCAGGTTCATCCAACAGAAGGATCTGCGGTTCCATAGCAAGCGTACGAGCAATACATAGACGCTGCTGCTGACCACCGGATAGTGATAAAGCTGATTGATGCAGACGGTCTTTCACTTCATCCCATAAAGCAGCTTTACGTAAGCTTTCCTCAACGATTTCGTCAAGAACCTTCTTATTTTTCTGACCGTTGTATTTCAATGCATGTGTAATGTTGTTATAGATGGATTTAGGAAATGGGTTCGGTTTTTGGAACACCATGCCAATCTCTGAACGCAATGCAACAACATTGATGTCATTACGAAGGATATTAATTCCGTCATAGATGATTTCACCTTCTGCTCGGCTGGATGGAATCAAGTCATTCATCCGATTGATGGAACGGATGAATGTGGATTTCCCACAGCCAGAAGGACCGATCAGTGCTGTAACTGCATTCTTCTCAATACCCATATTCGCCCGTTTCACTGCTTCATTATTACCATAGAAAATGCTGAGATCCTTTACATCAAGTACAACTTCTTTCTTAGAAGCTCTTGTATTGGATGCAGCCATTTCATCTTCTGCTTTCGTTTCTGTTGGTTTATCTGCTGTATAGTTCATATCACGAACTCCTCTCTTCATCATTTACCTGCTGTTAGCTTCTTATGGATGACACTGCCCAACCATCTAGCGAGGAGATTGAACACAAGTACAGCAATGACTAGAACCGCTGATGCACCATTAGCTACTTCACGTACATCTGGAATCAGACCTTGTGTATTAACAGACCAGATGTGAACGGCTAAAGTTTCAGCCGGTCGGAAAATGTTCAGCGGAGAATTCTCTGCGAATGGATTCCAATTTCCATAATCAAGTGTCGGTGTGGAAAGACCTGCTGTATAAAGCAGAGCTGCTGCTTCCCCAAAAACGCGGCCGGAAGCTAGTATTGCACCTGTAAGAATACCAGGAAAGGCATATGGAAGAATGACTGTCTTAATTGTATGCCATCTTGTAATACCTAACGCCAAGCTCGCTTCTTTCTGTTCTTTTGGTACGCTTCGAATTGCATCTTCTGTAACACGAACCATTACTGGAATATTGAAGATAGTAAGTGCCAAAGCACCACCAATTATTGTATAACCCCAGCCAGTGATGTTAACAAAGATCAGTAGACCAAACAAACCTACGACGATAGAAGGCAAAGAAGCCAGCATCTCGATACACGTACGAATAAAGTTAGTGATTTTGCCTGGTTTTGCATATTCAGCCATGTAAATCCCGCCACATACTCCTAGTGGTACTGTAATAATCATCGTGATAAACAGGATATACAAGGAGTTGAATAGCTGGTCACGAATACCACCGCCAGCTTGATAAGAGCTGGAAGGAGAAGTTAAGAAATCCCACGTTACCTGAGGTAGCCCATTAGATAAAATGAAATAAAATAGATAAAGCAGCAATGCAACCATTATTGCTGCGATTGTGTAAAATACACCTGTTGCGATACGATCTGTGATTCTGCTGTTCATTAGATTTTCCTCCTACCGGACAAGTAACGGACAACAAAGATGAATAGGAATGAAATGATGAGCAAGATGAGACCCATCGACCAAAGTGTATTGTTCTCAATACTGCCATATGTCGTATGTCCAATGTTCAGTGTAACGATTGTAGTTAAAGTTCCCGCTGTGTCAAAAATGCTGCCAGGGATATCACGTGTGTTACCGATAACCATCTGTACAGCTAGTGCTTCTCCGAACGCACGAGCCATTCCTAATACAATAGCTGTAAGTAAGGAAGGCAATGCAGCCGGAATTAATACTTTACGAATTGTCTGCCAGCGTGTCGCACCTAGTGCAAGTGATCCTTGTCGCAAGCTGTTAGGCAGTGACCGCATAGCATCTGTTGCTATAGTAGTAACCGTAGGGAGAATCATAACAGTCAGGACGATAACACCTGCAAACAAACTAAAACCTATACCAGGAAAATGATCTCGTAATAATGGCACTAGAACAACAAGCCCGATGAAACCATATACAACAGAAGGTATACCTACCAATAGTTCGATAACCGGCTGCAATACTTTTTTACCGAATTTCGGTGCGATTTCAGACATGAATATCGCCGCACCAATACCAAGCGGTGCTGCAATTAATGCAGATAGGAAAGTAACAGCTAATGAGCCGAAAATAAATGGAAATATACCAAATGATGCATTCTCTCCGCCTGTTGGATTCCAGTTCGCGCTAGTTAGATATGCAATTGGATTAATATTATTGACTGTGAAGGACTGCAAACCTTTTTGAGCAAGGAATACTGTAACAGCAATTGTTGCTGCAATCATAATTACTGCACATATAGTAACGAGGGAACGTCCGCGTACTTCGTCCCACCGTCTGTTTTTCTTAGTCAAAATCAGCCGTTCTTCAGCTGATGGAGATACTGATGCTTTTGCCAACTTGTACAACTCCTCATGAAAACAGCGGAAAGGAACACCCTAAAAAATGGTCTCCCGCTGTCTGTGATATAACTAATTTATATAACCACAGTAAGGTAAATGCAGTGTTACACTGCATCTACCTTATGTTTTTAATATTATTTTTCAGTAAGGTTGCCTTCTGCGTCGCGTTCAACCTGCATGTCAGTCATTGGAACGTAGCCTTGTTCAGGTACGATTGTAGTTTGAACTTCGTCGCTAAGCATATAATCCAGGAATTCTTTCGCTAGGCCAGCAGGCTCTCCGTTTGTATAAGAGTGCTGATAAGCCCAGATTGGGAAGTCACCAGATCCGATTGTTTCGTTTGTAGCTTCAACACCATCGATTTTAGATTTTACGATAGAATCGTCATCGAAGTAAGATAGTGCCAAGTAACCAATCGCTCCGTCTGTGTCAGCAACGATTTGCTTAACAGTGTTGGAGGAATCCTCTGTAACACCTTCTGCTGGCGTTTCGCCATCAAGAGCGTATTTTACGAAAGTATCACGTGTACCTGAAGAATCAGGACGGTTAACAAGTGTGATTTCTTGGTCTTCTCCACCTACTTCAGACCAGTTAGTCACTTTACCAGTGAAGATATCAATTAGTTGCTGTTTAGTAAGATCATCTACACCCGCATTAGGGTTAATAGCTGCAGTCATACCAACAACCGCTACTTGATGATCAACAAGAGTTCCAGCATCGATGCCTTCTTTCTCTTCTGCGAATACATCAGAGTTACCGATTTGGATACTACCTTCCTGAACTTGGCTAAGTCCAGCTCCTGAACCACCTGCTTGAACCTGAATGTCTGCATCAGCGTTTTCACCTTTGTACTGTTCAGCTGCTGCTGCTACTAGAGGCTGCATTGCACTAGAACCTGCTACAACGATGGAAGTTTCGGAAGCTTCTCCGCCGCCGCTGTTGCTGTTTCCGCTTGTGTCTCCTTCAGATTCATTGCCGCCAGCGTTTCCGCCACATGCTGCAAGTACACCGATAACTAGTGCAAACATTGCAAGCAATACAGATAGTTTCATCTTCTTCATGTTTAATTTTCCCCCTACGTGATTCGATTAGTTCATTTGCCTTACAAGTACAATATTAACTTGTCTCTATTAAGGAAAAATAAACGGAATGTAAAGGTTGTGTAAACTTAAGTATTAATTTGTTGAAAAAAAAAGAATCACCCCGTTTATTGGAGTGATTCTTTGGGTATAACTATTATTCTTTTTTGTCTTCGTCGTCAGGAGCTGTATGCTCGTAATAATATTCAAGTGCACGGTTCATGATGTTATACGTGATAGGATATTGCGTTCCACCGCTGATAATACCTAAATTCGGCACCATGACAGCGAATGCGATATCTGGATTTTCGTCATCAGCGTATCCTATTAGAGTCCAGTTCTCCAGGTCAGTACCATTTATACTAGTCTGAGCAGTTCCTGTCTTACCGGCAATATTATAATTTTTTGCTTTTGCACTCAGATGACTGTAAGCAGTACCTTTTTGCGTTTGGAACACCATTTCAAATCCTTGTTTCACTCGATTTATCTGATCGTCCGTAGCAGTGATCTTATTCAATACTTCCGGAGACTTTGTTTCCGCAAGCGGACCTAATTTATCCTTTTCATTCGATGGTTCATGAATTTCACTTACAAAATGCGGTTTAATTCTGTATCCTCCATTGGCAATGGTGGATACATATTGAGCCAACTGCATCGTAGTATAAGTGTCGAACTGCCCGATTGAGAAGTCAAGCAGGTTACCTGCCTGTCCGGTTGTACCTACGTATCCAGTTGATTCAGATGGCAAATCAATACCTGTTTCAACACCTAAACCTACTTGGTTATAATAGTTCCGTAACGTCCGGAATGCATCGTGGTCAAAGTTCACACTATTACCGTATTTATAATTATATTCGCCGCCTAATCGTAAAGCTACATTAAACATATATACGTTGGAAGACATTTGCAATGCCTGCAAATCTGTAATAGTACCCATGTTCTTATAAGAAGATTTTTCAGGCGTGCCTTTAATTTTCATTGGCGTATCGTAGAAGGTCTGACCCATCTCTACAACACCCTCTTGATATCCAGCAAGCAATGTCGCTCCCTTAACGGTGGAACCGACCGCATTTGCGCTGAAGACAGTATTCATATCAGCAGATTCATACTTATTATCTTCCCGGTCATAATGCTGTCCGCTGGCTGCGTAGATTTCACCAGTATTCGGGTTAAGCATTACCGCCATTGCATCTTCTAGATAACGGTTTGCACCTGGATGCTTATTGATGGCACTTTTCAGTTCATCGCGTACGATTTTGTCCAATTCTTTCTGGAAGTCCATATTGATGGACAATTGAAGATCCTGACCACGCTGTCCTTCAGAGATAACATCCTGGGACACAATGCTGTTGCTGTTATCCGTTACATAGCGAACACGTTTTTTGTCACCTTTCAGGAGACTTTCATATTCCTTCTCAAGTCCACTCGTACCAATACGGTCATTCAGCTGATAATTACGGGACTTATAATAATCCTCTTCCCCTTCTGGGATACCAGTCTTAATTCCGCCAAGGATGCCGCTGAGAGAACCATCAAATGGATAATAACGTTCCCAGTCAGTTGCAACATTGATGCCGGACAATTCGCCCATGCTTTCAGCAATCGTCGCATATTCTTTCTCGGAGACATTTTTATTCTTAATTACATGCGGCACAAGCTCAGTAGCGCTATCGATTTCACGTTTGATAGCGATAATTTGCTTGGCATGATCATCACTTTCAAGTTCCTTATAATCGTCTTCTGTAATACGCTTTAAAGTAAGATCGTATACTTCTGAGTCATCAAGGGTCTCTTTTTCTGAAGCAGTGATCCTGCCGTTCGCTTCGTCTGAGTTTAATACATACCAATACTCTTTGTACTCACGCTCGGTTATCTTATCGATTGCCTTATCTTCCATCTTGATGATATCGGCAAGCTTTGTAGCAATTTCCAAACGTTTTTCAGAAGAATCTCCGTTTTTTGGCGGAGTATATGTGATGGAATAGACTGGCTCATTCCCGACAATCACATTTCCTTCGCTATCATAAATCATTCCGCGCGGAACAGAAATTTCAGCGATATCATTTGTCGTCTCTTCCAGTACTGCCTGGTGCTCCTCCCCATTGATGATCTGCACAACTCCAAGCTGCAGAACCAAGGCAGAGAACAGCAGGAAAACAATCGCAAACAAGACATTGAGACGGAAAGGAAGCAGTGCACGCTTCTTCTTCCTTTTTTTAGACATAATGTTCCCCCATTCTTACATACTGGTCCCATTATATCATCATCCACGGTCCGCTTCTACTATAGACTGTCAGCGATTGTCGTCTCCTGCGATTTCATTTTTCGGGAGTTTCTTAACTGAAGCAGCTGGCGCGAAGCTCTTGATATGCCTTGTAAAAAAGTAGATGAAAAATGGTCCAGTTCCAAGAATAAACATTAGATAGGGAATGGAAGCATCTGCCCAGATCCCCACTCCGATAAGCAATAGTACAACAGAAATAATTCTGCCTATGTTCGTAGCCACGTCGCTAAGGACAATATATTCTACTCGCAGCTTTGCAGCATCCCTCGCCTTACCGATAACATCATAGGTAAGAGACAAATAAGGAACGTATAGAATCGGATAGAAAACACCGATGATAGCAGCATAAATTAGCAATGTAGAAAAATTTAGCTCAACCAGCAAAAGCACGACACTAAGTGATAGTGCAACACCGCTAAGGAAGATAGCCGTCTTTCTCTGCCTGCTTTTAATGTAACGGGTAGCTATATAATAGAAGATAAACGAAAAAGCGGAATAGACGAGATTAAACGTACCAAGCGAAAGCTCACTATTCGTAACGATAAAGACCCATACAGATATGATGAAAGTAAAGATACCTTCTCTCACACCTTGAAACACGTGAGCCAACACCGTATTACGCCAAGCCGCATCGCGTTTAACTTCCTTCCATACCTGCCTCAGCCCGAATTTACCTTCTGCCCCTCTTCTTTTTATACCTGCTGTACAAATAACAGCCAAAAGGAACAAAAGGAAAGATACAGCAAAGATCAGTGTATAGCCATGAGAATTGTTCATTCTGGTAATAATATAACCGGCGACAAACGGACCGATCATACCTGTTAAAGATTGCAAAAGGCCGGATACGCCATTGAAAAAGTCTCTTGTTTCTGGTTCTGTCACCTCAAAAGTAAGTACAGAATAAGCCAGCCAGTACATCCCATAGCCTATTCCAAGCACCGCGCCAAGAAGCAGATTATAAGAAGCTGCTTTTTCCCCTGTAAATAAAACCAGAAGAAAAAATACACTCAAGAAGAATACACCTATGCGGAGTATGATGACTCGGTCGATTCGTTTTGCCCAGCTTCCAGACAAAGTAAAGAGAATTGTTTGAGCGACATATATAGCTAAATTATACATCGCAATATTGATTAGATCATTGGTCTGTTTCCATAAGTAAATATTGACAAACGTATTCGACAGAAATATACCGAGAGAGTAAAGGGCCCCGATAATAAGCAGCACATGCAGCTCTTTCTTAGCAGAATCCGCGGTAAATAAGTTCGGCTTCATAATGCCATCTCCTTTTACTGCTACTTAGTATCTGTCAACAAAGAAGAGATATGCACAAAAAAAGACACCAGCTAAAAGCTGATGTCTTTTTGGTTTACTGTCTTATTTTGCTTCTCTGTAAAGACGCTCTACTTCATCCCAGTTTACAACGTTCCAGAAAGCACTGATGTAATCAGGACGTTTGTTTTGGTATTTCAAGTAGTACGCGTGCTCCCATACATCAAGGCCAAGAATTGGTGTCTTGCCCTCCATTACAGGGTTATCTTGGTTTGGAGTAGATACGATTTCAACTTCACCGTTTTCTACGATAAGCCAAGCCCAGCCAGAACCGAAACGGCCAGCTGCTGCAGCTGCGAATTCTTCTTTGAATTTATCTAGTGTACCGTATTTGTTTGCAATAGCACTAGCTACTTCGCCAGTCGGCTCGCCGCCGCCATTAGGAGAAAGAAGATTCCAGAATAGGCTGTGGTTGTAATGACCACCGCCATTGTTGCGTACAGCTGTCTGTACGTCAGAAGGAAGTTCGTTAACACCTGCAACAAGCTCTTCCAAGGATTTGCTTTCTAAGTCAGCTTTCCCTGAGATTGCGTCGTTTAGCTTAGTCACGTATGTGTTGTGATGTTTTGTGTGGTGAATGTTCATTGTTTCCTTATCGATATGAGGCTCAAGTGCGTCGTATGCGTAAGGCAATTCTGGTAGTTCAAATTTAGCCATGATTATTCCTCCTTAAATGATATGTAATTCAAAGGTGGTTACCTTTTCGTAAAGCGTACCAAAGCTTGTCTGAAACGGCAAGCATTTTGCTTCAATAGCTTTGTATATTCTTCCCAGCAGCTTGTTTTTAACACAAAAAAACAGCTGTTCATTTGAACAGCTGCCTTTGGAGTGGCTCGGGACGGAATCGAACCGCCGACACACGGATTTTCAGTCCGTTGCTCTACCGACTGAGCTACCGAGCCAAGACATGGAGGAGGAAGAGGGATTCGAACCCCCGCGAGCCGTTAAGCCCCTGTCGGTTTTCAAGACCGATCCCTTCAGCCAAACTTGGGTATTCCTCCGAGATGTATCATATGATTTTTTTCAAATGGTGGACCCTGCAGGACTCGAACCTGCGACCGATCGGTTATGAGCCGATAGCTCTAACCAACTGAGCTAAGGGTCCGTTTTTTTAAAAGGGCGATTGATGGGAATCGAACCCACGAATGCCGGAGCCACAATCCGGTGCGTTAACCACTTCGCCACAACCGCCATGACTTTAGGATAATATGGTAGCGGCGGAGGGGATCGAACCCCCGACCTCACGGGTATGAACCGTACGCTCTAGCCAGCTGAGCTACACCGCCATATGGCTCCACAGGCAGGATTCGAACCTGCGACCGATCGGTTAACAGCCGATAGCTCTACCACTGAGCTACTGTGGAATAATTTGATAAGTTATGTATTCGCGATTACGATATGTATTAGCGACGTTATATAATTTATCATGCATTTAATAACTTGTCAATTGTTTTTTCATAAGTTTTTATTATGTTTTTTCGTTCTTGTTAACTGACAGGAATACTATAGCATGTCTGTTCATATTTGTGCAAGCAAAAAATAAAGACAGGAGATTATTTCTCCTGTCTACTCGCCCAATATCAGCTGCGCAATGTTGACGGCATGATCTCCGATACGCTCTAAATTACTGATAATATCCACGAATACAATTCCAGCAGATCCGGCACATTTCCCTTCATTCAGACGAATAAGATGCGACTTCCGGTAAGCACGTTCCATCTTATCAATTTTATCTTCCTTCTGGAGAACTGCCAGCGCTGTTTCTCGATCTTGCTTGTCCAATGCTTCGAGAGCCTGTTTTACTGTCATGATAGTCAAATCGAACATGCTGTTGAGTTCCTGCTGCGCTTCTCTCGTCAGCTTGATGTTACTCGAAATCTGGAAATCGACGAACTCGACAACATTCTCAAAATGATCTCCGATACGCTCAATATCCCGAATTGCATCTAGGAGAGCTGCATGCATGATACTTTCTTCTTCAGAAAGTGTGTTAGTTGAAATTTTAGAAAGATAATCAGTAATCTCCCTATCCTTCCGATTCACTTCCTTTTCCAGCTGCATAGCCAAATCAGCGAATTGTCTTTCATGATTATTTGCATATGTACTTGCCTGTTCCAATCCATCTACTGCAAGCCTGCCCATATGTAATACCTCCAGCTTTGCTTGCTCCAATGCAAGAACCGGAGATTGTTGAATGAACAATGGATCAAGATGGTTTGTCAATGCCATCGGCTTCTCTTCCTCACCGGGTATTATCTTAGTAATAATCCAGACAAATAAACCGAGAAACGGCAGCAGCAATAACGTATTTGCAAGATTGTAGAAACCGTGTGCGCTCGCAATCGTCAGCTTATCATTCAGTTCGAACGTATGCTGCATCCAAGCCACGATATCAACGAATAAAGGCAGAATCAGTAGAAAAACTACCATACCGATTGCATTGAACAAAACATGACTGAGCGCTGCCCTCTTAGCCTGGACGGTGGCGCCAATTGCGGCAAGCATAGCCGTCAGAGTTGTACCTAAATTATCCCCGAGCAAAACCGGCATAGCCGCCTTCAAATCGATTCCATTCTGCGCATAAAGCTCCTGCAGGATAGCAATTGTTGCACCACTGCTTTGCACTACAATTGTTGTGAATGTCCCAATCGCAACCCCTGTTATCGGATTCGAGTGCATACTTGTGGCCAGGGACTGGAAAGAATCCATGCTAAGGACAGGGTGCAGCCCTTCCCCTATCAGAGTCAGTCCGTAGAAAATACCACCGGCTCCGAATAATACTTTCCCGATTTGCTGTGTACGCTGATTTACGAAGAAATAGATTAGAAATGCTCCTAAAGCCATGATCGGCAGACCGAATTTAATTAAATCAATTCCGATAAAGAACGCCGTCAAAGTCGTACCGATATTCGCTCCCATAATGACAGAAACAGCCTGTCTTAACGTGAGGTAACCAGCATTGACCAGCCCGACAATAAGTATGCTTGTTGCAGTGCTGCTTTGGATAAGAACAGTTACGATAAGACCTGATAGCACTCCAACAAGCGGATGGATGGTGAATCTGTGCATCGCAATTTGCAGTTGTTTGCCGTACGCTCGCTGCAAGCCATCCCCAAGATAACGGATTGAAAAGAGAAACAAGCCCAAACCGCCGATAAATTCAAAGATGATAAATTCCCAATTAGACAAAGCAAGCCTTCCTTCCCTTCTCAGTGTTTCCTATTCAATTATTGAATTTGTTAGAAGGCTTGTAAAGGTCTTGTATGGAAATTTACAATTTATTTAGCTGTTTTTGTAAATTAATTAGTATTCTCTTCGACCTTCTCTACCATAATTCTCGCACCACTTACATTCGTCACTTTAATTCTGCTGCCTCGATCCAGCCACTTTCCATCTGTGATAGCACTTAACTCACGGCCGTCCACTCGTACTGTACCTGACGGACGCATCGGTGTTACCGCTTCTCCCTCTTGTCCTACAAGGGCAGCGTACGTCTCATTCATCGAGTTATATCCCTTTTCTGAACTGAGTGTATCAAGCAGAGCTATTTTCCCCCACATATCTCGTTTTGGGAATGCCTTGAGGAAAACGAAGGAACCAACAGCTCCAAGGATGACTCCTATAATTGCATAAATACCCGCGGTCCAATTCGGTGCTGTGAATCCAACTGTTAACAGCATCGTCAGCAAACCGATAACGCTGAGCGTACCATCATTTAAAAGCTTTCCGTCGATGACGATTAATAGCATCCCGACAAAATACAGCGGAAGCATGTACCATATTGCAGAGGGATCCAAGTAACTGATAAAGAAAGTACTGATAAAGCCAGCCCCTAATAAAAAGAGGATACCTTTGGTTTTCACTAAAATTTCACCTATAAGAAACATCGTCCCAAGTCCGGTCATAAAGACCGGCAGCCAATTATAATCCAACATGCACATACTCCTTTCTCCTACTATCTATATACGAGTTAAGATGCTTTTTGTTTCATCATAAAGGTATTTTCCTTCTTATGCCTAATACATAACATACACGTTTGATGAGCGGAGGAAAATCTATGTGGAAACGGATCGGTATTTTTTTGTTTTGCTGCGCGTTATTTATGAGCATATGGAAGGATCTTACGATAGGCAGTCCGGTACCAGCCACACCAGCAGAAACGAACACGGAGGAACCGGAAAACGATGAAGAGCAGGAAATGACTCAAGAGACGTTTCAGCCTGTGCTTCTGCAGGTAAAACAAGGAGACACACTACTTTCTGTAGCAAATGAGTTGAACAATAATGACTTGCGCGTTACGATGGAACAGGTGATCGTGGATTTCGAGGAATTGAATCCCGGTAAGGATCCATATGCACTGAATGCAGGATCCGCTTATTATTTTCCCCATTATCTTAGATGAAGATTTTATTAAAGTTGAGCCTAGTTACTTCTAATTTAGCAGTATTAGCATTATAATGGGAAAATATAAGGATATATCCCTGTTTTCCTCGCGATAATCAAAGGAGCGATATATAAATGGCATTAATACACAGACAAGATACCCGTCAGGTCAATGTTGGTAATATTACGATCGGCGGTAAAAACGAGGTTGTCATCCAGTCTATGACAACAACAAAAACGCATGATGTGGAAGCTACTGTAGCGGAAATACTGCGTCTTGAGGAAGCAGGCTGCCAAGTAGTAAGGGTAGCATGTCCTGATCAGCGTGCAGCTGAAGCGATTCCTGAAATCAAGAAACGCATAAATATCCCACTAGTTGTAGATATTCATTTCAACTATAAATTGGCTCTGAAAGCAATTGAGGGCGGAGCGGACAAAATTCGTATCAACCCTGGTAACATCGGGAAGCGGGAGAAAGTTGAAGCTGTCGTAAACGCAGCTAAAGCAAAAGGTATTCCGATTCGAATTGGTGTTAACGCTGGTTCCTTAGAGCGTCATATTCTAGAGAAATATGGCTATCCAACTGCAGACGGCATGGTAGAAAGTGCATTGCATCACATTAAAATACTCGAGGAGCTTGATTTCCACGATATCATCGTTTCCCTCAAGGCATCCGATGTGTCATTGGCTATCGAAGCATATGAAAAAGCAGCAGAGGTAATTCCTTATCCACTCCACCTTGGTATTACGGAATCCGGAACACTATTTGCCGGTACCGTGAAAAGTGCTGCCGGTTTAGGAGCTATCTTGAGTAAAGGCATCGGTAGTACGATGCGTATTTCCTTAAGTGCAGATCCAGTTGAGGAAGTAAAAGTAGCTCGTGAGTTACTTAAAATATTCAATTTGTCCTCCAACGCGGCTACTTTAATTTCCTGCCCTACTTGTGGACGTATCGAAATCGACTTAATTAGTATTGCAAATGAAGTCGAAGAGTACATCAGCACAATTAAAGCACCTCTTAAAGTTGCTGTACTTGGATGTGCGGTAAACGGGCCTGGTGAGGCTCGTGAAGCGGATATCGGTATCGCTGGTGCCCGCGGAGAGGGTCTATTGTTCCGCCACGGAGAAATCATCCGTAAAGTACCTGAGGAGACAATGGTAGAAGAATTAAAAATCGAGATCGATAAGCTTGCTGAAGAATATTTCGCTGAACAAGCAGCTAAAGAAAAAGAAGCAGCAGCAGCTAAAGCATAAGGAAAAGCTGACTCCAGACGGAGTCAGCTTTTTTTATACATATGGAGCTGTGAATAGAGAAATGACAATTGCTAAAATACTTACGACTAAGGCGATATTCCCTAATACATTTGCGCCTCTTCTCTTCGCCAGTACTCCGAAGACGATACCAGCCGCCCCGACAAGGATCGGTGCAAAAAAGAAAGATGCAACAGATAAGATCAAGGCAATATAGCCAAACATTTTTCCAGAATCAGTCGTTTGCTGTTCGCCTTCTTTTTCAGAACGTCGATAACGGTCTTCAGCAGGAGATATCTCAGCTGCCGTCTCGACATCACGTTTTGTTTTTACATCTTGATCAAATTGTTCCTTATCCATGTGAATCCTCCTTATCTGGGGTAAGGTATGGTTCTAGTTTGTGTGGATTGGGCATAAACTTACCAGGTAGATAAAGGAATTAGCATGCTACATCCACATCTTAGAGCTGGAGGTTTCAAATGAATTTCATCGTTCATAAACTGGTGTTAAATAAGCTGCGTAATTTGACCGTTGATGAGATCCTGGAGCATAGCCAAGAATACCAAGTGCCTCTTTCACCCGTGCAGGCATCCCAGATTGTTCAATTTCTGCGTCAAAACAGGTTAGATCCGTTTAAAGAAGATGATCGTCTGCAGATGCTAAAAGCACTCGCACAGATCACCGACACACAAACCGCTCAAAAAACCCATCAGATTTTTCTACAGCTCGCCAAAGAACACGGTATCAAGTTGTAGAAAAATACCCCGAGGCAGAATTACTGCTTCGGGGTATTTTATTAAGCCAAGATATTCTCTTTTAAATTCGGGTTGAAGCTGTTGTTTATGAGCATATCGATTTCATGCGCATAAGGTGCTTTTTTGTTCTTTTTATCTTCTCCAACGAATGGTGTTTCCAGTATTTTCGGCAGCTGCTGCAGCTGATCGTGATGAACGATATATCGCAAAGCATCATAGCCGATATGACCGAATCCAATATTCTCATGACGGTCTTTTCTTGCTCCACGTTCATTTTTACTGTCGTTAACATGGAGTACCTTTAGTCTGTCCAGACCGATTACTCTATCGAATTGATCTAATACACCATCAAAGTCGTTCACGATATCGTAACCTGCATCATGCGTATGGCAAGTATCGAAGCAGATGGAAAGTTTGTCATTATGTGTGACACCATCTATGATACGCGCCAGTTCCTCGAAGTTGGATCCTACCTCGGATCCTTTTCCAGCCATTGTTTCCAAGGCTATCTGAACATTCTGGTCTTTCACAAGCACTTCATTCAAACCCTCAATAATCTTTTGGATGCCAGCAGCGACGCCTTCACCTACATGCGCACCTGGATGCAGCACAATCTGCTTCGCTCCAATAGCTTCTGTGCGCTCGATTTCACTGCGAAGGAAGTTCACACCCAATTCGAATGTCTCTGGCTTGATTGAGTTGCCAACATTAATAATGTAAGGAGCATGTACGATAATATCTGTAATACCATGCTCTTTCATATGCGCCCGGCCAGCTTCAATGTTCAGCTCCTCGATCGCCTTTCTTCTTGTGTTCTGCGGTGCTCCTGTGTAAATCATCATAGCGTTGGCGCCATAGGAATATGCTTCTTCACTTGATCCCAAGAGCATTTTCTTACCGCTCATACTGACATGTGATCCGATTATCATAAATCCACGTTCTCCTTACTTTCGCTTAAAACGATCTTTTCGGTCCAGCTTCTTCTTGATTTTATTTTTCTCATACTGCATCTTCCGCTTGTAGCCCGGTTTTACTTTCTTCGGTTTACGCACTTGCTTCCAAGCTTGGGATTCATTATCAGATTCCGTTTTCTTCCGTGTAACTCGTTCGTTCCACGCTTTCAGTTCTTTCCATTCGCCATTAGCAATATCATAGGTTGTGAATTCGAGACCTTTTTTATGAAGTTTCTGAATCAGTTCTAAGTCATGATCACTGTATAGACTGATGGCAGTCCCTTCCATACCAGCACGTGCTGTTCTGCCTACACGGTGTACATAGAATGGTTCTTCTTTCGGAAGCTGCGCGTTAATGACGTGGCTGACACCTTTAATATCGATACCGCGTGAAGCCAAGTCAGTCGCAACAAGATATTGGAAACGCAATTCCTGGATGTCGCGAAGTACGCGTTTTCTCTCCCTAGGAGTAAGTCCGCCGTGCAAAAGACCTACCGGCAATCCTTTATCCGTCAGTTCTGCTGCCAATGTATTGGCTGCGTCTTTACCATTGACGAAAATAATGGCCATATATGGCTGGATGACACTTGCTATTTTCATGATAGTCTCTGCTTCATCACGGTGTCTCATCGGGACTAAACGATGCTCCATCGATTCCGGAGATAAATGACCGCCGATTTCAAAGTGCTTTGGATTGTTCAAATACTTTTTCAAGAACGGCTGCAAACGCTCAGGGATTGTCGCAGAGAAAACGAGCAGCTGTACATCTTGACGCATGCGCGTCAAAATTTGATCAACATCTTTGATAAAACCTAGGTCCAGCATTAAATCCGCTTCATCAAGGACGAAGCTTGCAGCTGGATACAGATCCAGTGCCTGCTCTTCCATCAAATCCAAAATTCTTCCTGGTGTACCAATGATGATCTGCGGCTGAGTTTTTAATTTCTCAATGGATCTTTTCTTGTCTGTTCCGCCGATGAACAGCTTCGCATGCCAATCGTTCTCTTTACCAGCAAGCTTGATGAAATGACGAGCTTCATCATATATCTGGATTGCAAGTTCACGTGTCGGTGCTGTGACTACAAACTGAGCACGCTGCTCGCTCTCCTTCAATTTACTAAACAAAGGAATCAAATAAGAATGTGTCTTACCAGATCCGGTATGGGATTGGCCGATAACACTCTCCCCACGCAGAACTGCCGGGATAACTTTTTCCTGAATTGGTGTTGGATTAGCAAAGCCTAGTTTATCAATCGCTTCGTTGACAGTTGGCTGAAGCGCGTATTGTTTAAATTGGTGATTTTTCATGTGTAACTCCTTTTGGTCATTCTCTTACTTTTATATTATAGAGGACTTTGTCATATTTTGCACGATTACACGAGGATAATAAACAATCTTTGTCATATTCCTTATTAGCCTTTATAATGGAGAAGACCCAGAAATAGATGTCCCGTGTAAACGGAGAAGGGGGAAACACAGCGAATGAACGTAATTAAAATAGCGCCACGAGGTTATTGCTACGGTGTGGTAGATGCCATGGTGATTGCGCAGAATGCCGTGCGGGATGAGAATCTTCCCCGGCCGATTTATATTCTTGGCATGATCGTGCATAACGCCCATGTAACCAATGCATTTGAAACAGAAGGTGTTATCACACTCGATGGTTCAGACCGAATGGAGCTTTTGGAACAAATAGACAGCGGTACCGTTGTATTCACAGCTCATGGTGTATCTCCTGAAGTGAAACAGCGTGCACACGATAAAGGACTGACTGTCCTTGATGCTACCTGCCCGGATGTGACTCGCACACACGATCTGATCCGCGAAAAGGTTGCTGAAGGCTATGAAGTAGTTTATATCGGTAAAAAAGGGCATCCAGAGCCGGAAGGTGCAATAGGCGTCGCTCCAGGAAAGGTACATCTTGTCCAAACAGAAGAAGATGTACAAGAACTTGAATTGGACGCTCAAAAGCTGATTGTAACCAACCAAACAACAATGAGTCAATGGGACGTTTACGATGTAATGCAGCTCGTAAAAGAGAAATTCCCGCAAACTGAAATGATTCAGGAAATCTGCATGGCCACACAAGTGCGTCAAGAAGCAGTCGCCGAACAGGCTAAAGATGCTGATCTGACATTAGTTGTCGGTGATCCGCGAAGCAACAACTCTAATCGCCTCGCACAGGTATCTCAAGAGATTGCTGGTACGACAGCATACCGTATCGAAGATCTTTCTCAGTTGAAGCTTGAATGGCTGGAAGGCGTCGAGACAGTTGCTATTACTGCTGGTGCCTCCACTCCTACTCCTGTGACGAAGGAAGTTATCAACTTTATCGAGAAGTTTGATCCAGCGAATCTGGAAGATGTGAAGCTGGAATTCAATGTCGATCCGAAGAAGATCCTTCCGAAAGTCAAAGTTAAGAAAGCGTAAGAAAACCGAGTCCTTACTGGACTCGGTTTTTTTATATAACTTGAAATGGATCTGTGTTCACTTGTGATACACGTACTGGTACATTTGCTAATGCAGTTTGCAGATAATCTGCTACTTTTTGCTTCATGATTTGCTCTGCATAATGACCGGGATCAATCAGACAAAGTCCCGCTAGCATTGCATCTTGCGTCTCATGAAATGTTAAATCACCTGTAATATACACATCTGCTTGCTGCAATGCCTGGTCGATATAATCCCTGCCGCTTCCTCCGAGTACTGCAACTGTTTCAACTGTAGTAGTCGCATCACCAGTGAATCGTACATGCTGCACATCATACTGCTGCTTCACGAGTAACGCCAATTCCTTCAATGTCATCGGAGAAGGCAATTTTCCGGTACGGCCTAATCCATAGGCTTTCCCTTTCTTTTCAACAGGATAAATATCGTAAGCCACTTCTTCATATGGATGTGCTTCTATCATCGCAGCTACTGCGCTTCTTACATTCTCTTCTGGAACCAGAACTTCGATTCGAACCTCTTCTACACGTTCCAGTTCACCTGCATGACCGATGAATGGCTGTGCCTTGGCATTCGGCTGAAAATAACCGGTTCCTTCTGAAACGAAACTGACATTCTCATAGTCGCCAACATTTCCGGCTCCATTGGTATGCAATGCATCCTTCACGTTTTGTTCATGTGTCTTGGGAACAAAAACAATCAACTTCTTGAAAGTTTGGTGCCCCGCAGGTAGAAATACCCGCTTTTGTTCGAGACCCAAGGCATCTGCCATCAAATCGTTGACACCGCCGTCGACTATATCGAGGTTAGTGTGCGCTGCATACACAGTTATGTCATGCTTCATAAGCTTCTGGATGATGCGTCCCTTAGGCGTAGTAGTATCTAATTTTTTTGGAGGTGCAAATAATAATGGATGATGAGCAATGATCAGATTGGCATTTTGCGATATAGCTTCGTCTACAACTGCTTCAGTTACATCCAATGTAGTCAACACACCTGAGACTGTTTGATCAAGCGTACCAACCTGCAGTCCAACATTATCCCACTTTTCTGCAAGTAAAGGCGGGCACCATGATTCAAAGTACGCAATTACATCAGCTATTAGCATCTGCTTTTCAGTCATTCAATTCCTCCTCCAGCCATGCGAGCTCTTGTTTGAAGGACGCAAGCTTCGCTTCATCAACTTGCTGCGCCTGTTGCATGTTTTCTACGTTGCGCTCGAGCTTCTGCTTGTACTCCGACCATTTTGCTCGGAAAGCTGCATTTTTTTCCTTCAATAAGATCGGTCCGAATAAAAGCTCCTTCTCACGTACAGTTGCATCCTCATGATAAATACTCTTTCCCTCGCGTACAGCTACCAACACCTCATAAATGTGCCCAGCTTCTTCTAAGATCTGTTCCTTTTGCAGAACGAAACCATTATTTTGGAACCATTTACGGAGAGCCCTAGCATCTATATTAGGTTGGACAATAAGCTGTTCTACACGACCAAGCTTATCTTTACCTTGTTCTAAGATCGAAGCAATTAAAGGACCTCCCATACCTGCGACGACGACTTGCTTCACCTCGTTTGGTTCAACAACTGCAAGTCCATCACCCTTACGTACATCTATTCGATCAGTTAAGCCTTGAAACTTCACCTGTTTTTGAGCACTGCGAAAGGGCCCCTCATTAATTTCTCCTGCTACAGCTTTGCTGGAAGGATCCTGCAAACATACATAGCAAGGAAGATAAGCGTGATCAGATCCAACATCGACAAAATGCGCAGATTTCGGCAACTGGGCGGCAACTGCTGAAAGTCGCTCTGACAATGATAAAACGTTCATTATATCCAACTCCTTTGTCAAATATACGTGTTTTTTGTAAAATATCCTCCCACACTTTTTGCTGAGAGAATTTGCATTCGGCTTTCAATTTTTGTAAAATGTATGTATTCCTAAGGGCAATAAGAAAGCCCAGCTACATGCGGTTATACACATGATAGCTGAGCGAAAGCCTTCTTATTCTAGGAAATCTTTCAAGCGTTTGCTACGGCTTGGATGGCGAAGCTTACGCAGTGCTTTAGCTTCGATTTGACGGATACGCTCTCTAGTTACGCCGAATACCCGGCCAACTTCTTCAAGTGTTCTTGTTCGTCCGTCATCAAGTCCGAAACGCAGACGAAGCACGTTCTCTTCACGGTCAGTCAATGTATCGAGTACATCTTCCAACTGTTCTTTCAGCAGTTCATACGCTGCATGATCAGAAGGAGAAGTTGCTTCCTGATCCTCGATAAAGTCTCCAAGATGGGAATCATCTTCCTCACCAATTGGTGTTTCAAGGGATACAGGTTCTTGAGCAATCTTTAAGATTTCACGTACTTTTTCTGGTGTAAGTTCCATCTCTTCACCAATCTCTTCAGGAGATGGCTCACGCCCTAGATCCTGCAGAAGCTGACGCTGTACACGAATCAGTTTATTGATTGTTTCCACCATATGCACAGGGATACGGATTGTACGCGCTTGGTCAGCGATTGCGCGAGTGATTGCCTGACGAATCCACCAAGTAGCATACGTACTGAATTTGAAACCTTTACGGTAATCGAATTTCTCAACTGCTTTAATAAGACCCATGTTACCTTCCTGGATTAAATCCAAGAACAGCATACCACGTCCTACATAACGCTTTGCAATACTAACTACTAGTCGCAAGTTAGCTTCCGCCAATCGACGTTTCGCAACTTCATCTCCAGCTTCAATGCGTTCAGCCAGCGCAATCTCCTCTTTTGCTGACAATAGATCGACGCGGCCGATTTCTTTCAAGTACATGCGCACAGGGTCATTGATCTTGATGCCAAGTGGTACACTTAGGTCATTCAAGTCAAATTCTTCCTCTTTCGCAATTTGTTTCATATTCGGGTCCTGGTCGGATTCACCAATCACTTCCACATTTTGTTCGTTCAAGTGCTCGTAGATTTCATCCATTTGATCGGAATCCAATTCAAAGCTTGCAAGACGCTCACTTACCTCTTCATAAGCAAGGACTCCACGCTTTTTACCCATTTCAACAAGGAGTTCTTTTGCTTGCTCCAATGTCATTTCAGTCTCATTCACTTTAGAACCTGCTGGCTTATTCTCTGCCATAAGTCCTCCTCCTTCCAAAACATCAAGCTATCTATTGTTACAGAGAACTTTTTAAAGTTCTACGTATTTCCATGATTTTCATGGCTATCTGTGCTGCCCGAATCGGATCATTTTCCTGTTCGGCTTGCCTTTGTTCCGCCAGCAGCTGGCTAATATCCGTCTTATTTACTTGCTCGCGCTTAATGGTACGAATATAATCACTGATCTCCTGATCACTGATATCCTCCACCACCGGCAGCATGGCTGTCTGGATGACCAGCTGCTGCAAGGAAGGATCCTCCAATGATGATACGAATTGGCTCACATCCGCATCATTGCCTTCTTCATAAAAAGCGTACAGATGAGTAGCAATCACCTGAACCTGATCCGTTATGAATGAAGCCCCTATCTCTTCCTGTACTTTATCCGCAATTGCCGCTGTTCTAAGCATATGCGCCAAGAGCTGTTTTTCTGCCGTTTGAAAAGCAGTTGGTATTTTTTTTTCATAATGACGGGATTGCTGCTTTGGAGCCGGCGTTTTAGCAGTGTTGCTGACTCTTCTCTTGCTTTCCCGTTTGCGCAGTCTGGGCTCAAGATCGGAGACAAGCGTATCCATGGAAAGATCCATTGCGTTCGACAGCTCCCGCAAATAGTGTTCCCGTTCTACAGAGCTTTCAATCTGCGCAATCTCATCCAATACCTTTTCTACATACTGCAGGCGATCTCCTTCAAGTGAAAGGTTGTAGTCCTGCTTTAAGTAGTGCATCATGAAGGACATAGCCGTCAGCGCTGCATCAATGATGGATCGTTTGAATTTTTCTGCTCCATGCTCGCGGATGTAGTCATCTGGATCGAGACCATCCCGAAGCATTGCGACACGTACATGATTGCCGGTCTTTTGCAGGATTTGCAAAGCTCGATAAGTCGCTTCAAACCCTGCATTATCGCCGTCGTAGCAAATGACTACCTGTTCCGCATACCGTTTCAAAAGCCTTGCTTGGGTCTCTGTTAGAGATGTTCCAAGCGTCGCAACACCGTTTCTTACACCTGCCTGATGCGCTGCAATTACATCATTATATCCTTCGAATACAACAACCTGGCCAGATTTGCGGATCTCACTTCTTGCCAAATCGAAATTGAACAGCATTCTTCCTTTTTGGAAAAGCTCACTTTCGGAACTGTTCAAGTACTTCGGTTCCTGACCTCCGCCTAATGTACGGCCGCCGAATCCTACTGTCTTACCGAGATGGTTCCGTATCGGGAAAATAACCCGCCCGCGGAAGCGATCTTGGGGCTTATTTTCTTTATCGGTTGAAAACAGACCAGTATGAAGCAGTTCTTGTGGCTTGTACCCTTTTCCTTCAAGGAATTTCACAGTAAAATCTCTGCTGTTTGGAGCAAAGCCGAGCTGGAAGGTGTCAATCGTCTCATCAGTCAAACCGCGACCAAGGAGGTATTCATAACCAGTCTTACCTTCTTTCGTATTGCGCAGCAAGTTATGGTAGAGCTTAACAACCCACTCATTTGCCTCAAGTGCAGTCTGCTCTTCACGGGATTGTCCGCGTTCCTGCTGCTCCGCTACGGAAGCAGGTACTTCTGTTCCACTTCTCTCAGCGAGCTTTTGAACAGACTGAGAGAAGGAAAGGCCTTCCAATTCCATTAGAAAAGTAAATACATTTCCTCCCTTTCCACAGCCAAAACAATGAAAAATCTGCTTTTCCTGGGTCACGGAGAATGAAGGAGATTTTTCACCATGGAAAGGACAAAGTCCGAAGTAGTTCCGGCCTTGTTTCTTTAATTGGACATGCTCGCCGATCACATCGACGATGTCATTTGATTTGCGGACTTCCTCGACTATTTCTTCTGGTATTGCACCAGCCATTCCACATCACCAACCTATATAATTCAACAACTTTCGTCTGATTCCTGCATTTTTCGACAATAAGACGAAAAAATAGTAAGGAATCTTCTTCTGTCGGCAGCTGTCAGCTTGGAAGGTCCCTTAATTCGTTTGCCCTGTCGTTGATTTTGGATTCGCATGTGCTTTCTTAGAAGTATCTCATCGGCATCTTCTTCCGTAATCAGCTCTCCGCGAGGTGTGATAACTGATACGCCCTTGACTGTAAGCAAAGTAGCCAATGCAAGATCTTGCGTTACAACACAAGATCCAGGCGTAATGTGATTCAGAATATACCAATCCACCGCCTGATCCACAGGGTCAAGCACCACCCAGGATGCATCTGAATCACTGCTCAGATGATTAATTGTGGTTACGAATTGGACAGGAACGTGATAGGCTGCACATGTAGAAACAATCTCCTGTTTGACAGGACAGCTATCTGCATCCACATAGACAATAGGGTTATGTGATTTCATGTCTCACTAATTCTACAATAAAATGCGGAATCCTTCCTTTTTCGTAAAATTTTTATAAAGCTTTTTACCTCAAGGGTTACCATTTAAACATATTTAATACTAACAACATTTTTTCACAAAAACTAATTATAATACAAACTATTTAAAAAAGCCATTATTTTAACTGTCGATCAAGATGCCTTGGAATGCTTCCGCAAACTGCTGTTCTTAGGTAATTTCCCGAAGAATAGCGAAGCAAAAGGCACATAGCGATGAAAAAGATAGATGATCAAAAAACAAACTCCCATTACAACTAGATAGCGCAGCAGTATCTGCATATGAAACAAATAGTTGCTGTACGCAGGTATTGATCTTGTCACATAATCCAGGATAAGCGGATGCAGCAGATAGTAACCGAAGGAATAGCTCGCAATTTGCTGTAATCTGTCTAGTGTCGGTGTCGAAAGCTTGTCTGCAATAGATTCAGCGAACCGGAAAATGCTGTAACAGCCTGTTACAAGGAAAACATAATTCACACTCTCATACAGAATGTTGTTCCACTCGAAGACATCTAGCGTTCCAGAAAGATAATAATAAATCGCAATAGCTGATCCTGCTATACCACTGATCACGAGCCAACCCCAGGTCGACCAGCGTTTGCTTTTCGCTTTTTCTCTATCATAATGTATGCCTATCCATCCGCCGAGCAATAAGGTACCCATCAATTGAAGGAATAATGGAAACGTGCTGAACGGCATATAGGTCTGCAGGGCAATGTAACCAATCTGCAGTATGCCTCCGAACACAAACATATATTTTCTGAAGATGGCTACTTTATGATCCAGCCATATCAGCAAAGGCAGCACTAAGTAAATTTGGACAATAAGAAATATAAAGTGCAGCTGATAGTAGCTTTCTCCAAAGAATATCCGCTTAGCAATTGCCGCTGGCTGCAAATCTCCAAAACCGAGCATCGCCTTGTGCAGCTCGTATACAATTGCCCAAATAATATAAGGAATCAAGATGAAGCTGACCCGCTTCTTGTAGTAGTCTTTCCATAAAGACTTTGTCAGCTTTTTGTGTTTGTATTGATAAAAGAAAACCAGGCCGGTAATTGCTATGAACAGTCCTGCTTCTATTCGAATGATACGGTTGATAAAATGATATTTTTCGTACGCATCACCTGCAAACGGCAGAACCGTAGCATACGCTCCCGTCACATGGACGAGTACGACAAGTGACATTGCTAAGAGCCGCATCAAATAAATAGATTGGATCTGCTGTTGTTTTTTCATGTTAGGTCTCCTTGTAGACATCATTTTACGAAATAGAAGAGGTAACAACAGATTGTCTGCTGTCACCTCTTCTGTTTTTATCGTAAAGATTCTACCGGAGGACCGTCAACATGATAAACAGAATCTTAACACTAACTTTGTACTAACTTAATCCTGTTGGTTGAGAACAGTTAAGATACTATTAGCAGTTTCTTCAACTGCTTTATTGGAAACATCAATTACACGACAGCCAATTCGCTCGGCAATTTTATCAAAATGTTCCAGTTCATGATTAATCCGGTCGATATTTGCATAGCTTGCTTGATCCCCAAGACCAAGTGCTTTCAAACGTTCCTTACGAATGTCATTCAGCTTCTCAGGACTGATGCGAAGGCCTATGCATTTGGCAGGATCCACTTGGAAAAGTTCCCTAGGCGGATCTACTTCCGGAACAATCGGGACATTCGCGACTTTCAGACGTTTGTGCGCCAAATATTGGGATAATGGTGTTTTGGATGTGCGTGATACACCAATGAGTACAATATCAGCACGGGCAATACCGCGTGGATCACGCCCATCGTCATAACGGACCGCAAATTCAATCGCTTCGATTCTTCGGAAATAATCTGCATCCAGACGATGGACAAGGCCTGGCTGCAGTTTTGGCTTCTGATGGAACATATCTGCCATCGCATCCATAAGCGGCCCCATCAAATCGATGCAAGGAATACCCTGTCTTTGTGCTTCGCTAGTAAGGAAAGCCCGGAAATCCGGATTAACCATTGTGAAGGCAATAATTGATGGACGTTCGCTTGCTTGCTTCAAAGTTTCTTCCAATATAGACGTGTTCTCTACATAAGGAACACGCTGTAAAGCAAACGGCTCTTCCAAATTGTACTGACTTAATGCTGCTTTTACAACGAGCTCTGCTGTTTCCCCTACAGAATCTGATACAACATAGACGATTGGTTTCTCCATCGGTTCCCCTCCTGGCTATATTTACATAAGTTCATTTCGAGCAAGTTCTACGAAAGCCTTCGTGATTGTTGTCTTTGTTATACGCCCAACTACTTTTGCGCCTGCTTCATTTGATCTTTCTATGACTGGCAGACTGTCGATTTGTTTGTCGATCAACCGATTGGCCGCTTCCACCAGCAATTCATCCGGATAACAAACAGCAACATTCGGCATCCTCGTCATTATGATGTGAACCGGAATATCCTGTAGCACCTGATTGCCGATACTTGCTCGCAGTAAATCCTTACGAGAAACAACTCCAACGAGATTATTGTCTTGATCGACTGCAAAAAGTGTTCCAACATCACTAAGGAACATTGCGCTGATCGCATCGTAAGCTGAATCATCCTCTTTGACGACAATCGGCATCGATTGGAAGGTCTCCACTTTGTATTTCATCAGTTTTTCTGTAATAATCTCTGAACCTGTCTTACCTGTATAGAAGTAACCAACACGCGGTCTTGCATCCAGGAACCCTACCATTGTAAGGATTGCCAAGTCAGGACGCAAAGTCGCCCGTGTCAGATTAAGCCGCTCCGCGATCTGTTCACCTGTTATCGGACCCGATTCTTTCACTATCGCGATAATCTGCTGTTGTCTTTTAGACAAATCCATGTTCATCACCTCTATCCAAGAACTGCCCTCATTGGACCTGTTTCCACTGTACTTTTGTTACATCAGCATAACTAAGAATCAGTGCAGCCAATTGGTTCAATAATGATAAGCGGTTCGTTTTCAATTTTTCATCCTCTGCCATGACCATTGTATGGTCGAAGAATGCATGGATAGTGTCAGCGAACGCTGCCAGTGTATCCAAAGCTTCTTTCGCTTGACGGTTGCTTGCAGCTTCCATATAAGCAGTTTTGTTTTGATTGAGCATGCTGTAGAGCTGCTTTTCGTATTCATTTTCAAATAACGCTTCTTCTACACCTTGATCCGCGCCTTTTTTAGCAAGGTTAATGACACGTCCCAATGCTTCCTGAACTGGTTTAAAGTTCTCATCTTGACGCAATACTTGCAATGTTTTCGCTTTAGCAAGTGTATACGGATAGTTACCGATTTGTACAGAAAGAACTGCTTCCACTACATCATGAGAGATGCCTTCTTCTTTCAGCAATTGAGAAGCACGCTGTTTGAAGAAATTGCGAATATCTTCTGTGTAAGTGTTCTTTTCAACTGTTGGTAGAGCTTGCTGCTCGAACAATTTCACTGTACGGTCAACAATTTCCTCTACTGTGATTTGCCAGTCTGTCTTCAATAGCATTTGGATAATACCGATTGCCTGACGACGCAAACCATAAGGATCTTGGGAACCAGTCGGAACATTACCGATGACCATGCTTCCTACAATTGTGTCCAGTTTGTCCGCAATGCTGACAATTGTACCTTCAACAGACTCTGGAAGCGCTCCATGGGAAGAAAGCGGCATATACTGTTCGCGAATTGCTTGAGCAACACTGTCAGCTTCGCCGAAATGGCGTGCATATTTCTCACCCATAATACCTTGTAATTCAGTGAATTCGTTCACCATATTCGTCACAAGGTCGAATTTGGCAATGCTTGCAGCGCGCTCTGCTCGAGCAGCAGTTTCCTTATCGATAGCTGCAGCTTCACTGATCATCTTCGCAATCTTCGTCACCCGGTCCACTTTATCCTGCAAAGTACCAAGTTCTACTTGATAAACCATTTTAGCCAGTTTTTCTTGTGCTTTCTCTATTGGCTGAGCTTTATCCTCAGCAAAGAAGAATTCCGCATCTTGGAGTCTAGCACGAAGCACCTTTTCGTTACCGCGAGCAACATTTTCCAAGTGATCGCTGTTACCGTTACGCACACCGATGAAATGTGGCAAAAGCTGTCCAGAAGGATCTGTTACTGGGAAATAACGCTGATGTTCTTTCATGCTCGTAATCAGTACTTCTTGCGGCAGATCAAGGAAGCTGGCAGCAAAATCACCATGGAATACAGTTGGGTATTCCACTAAATACAGCACTTCCTCCAAAAGATCTTCATCGATCGGAATATGCCAGCCGTTCGCTGTTTCCAATTGACGAATACCATCAATGATCATCTGTTGACGTTTCTTCTGATCTACAATGACAAATTGCTCTTCCAGTACAGAAGCATACGCAGCAGGATTATCAATTGTAGCCGTTTTTCCAAGGAATCGATGACCATAAGTAAGATTTGAAGATTCTGTTCCAGCTATCTCCATTGGAATGACAGATTCATCGTACAATGCAACGATCCAGCGAATTGGTCGCGCATAACGCAAGTTGCCAGATCCCCAACGCATATTCTTCGGAAAATGCAAGCTGAGCAGCACATCTTTGAATGATGGCAACAAGTCTGCTGCATGTTGACCTTTAACAAACTTTTTCACGTAAATATATTCTGTTCCATCCACATCTTTCGTGAAGATATCTTCAACTGTCGCACCTTGACCGCGCGTGAAACCTTGCGCTGCCTTCGACCATTGTCCTGCTTCATCTTTAGCGATTCGAAGTGCAGGTCCTTTTACTTCCTCTTCAATGTCAGGCTGCTTATCAGAAAGTGAAAGAATTGTAACCGCAACACGTCTCGGTGTAGCATGTACAAGTACCTTTTCAAAGGAGAGGCCTAACTCATTCAGCCATGCAGTCGTTTTGGTTTCCAACTGCTCAATAGTGCCAGGCAAAAACCGTGCCGGCATTTCCTCTAAACCAATTTCAAAAAGTACATCCTTATTCTGCATGCTCATCCGCTCCTTCTTTCAGCATTGGGAAACCAAGTCGTTCCCGTTCTGCTACATAGCTCTTCGCAATTGATCTTGCCAAATTCCGTACTCTGCCGATATAACCAGTTCGCTCCGTAACTGAGATAGCACCTTTGGCATCGAGCAAGTTGAATGTATGGGAACATTTCAGCACGTAATCATATGCAGGGAAGACGAGTCCTTGATCCATGATCCGTTTCGCTTCTTTTTCGTACATATCAAATAGCTGGAACAGCATGTCTGTATCAGATTCTTTAAATGTATACGTGCTATGCTCAAATTCCGGCTGCTTAAAGATATCTGCTACAGTAACACCATCTGTCCATTCAAGCTCGAAAACATTTTCTTTATCTTGGATGTAAGAAGCAAGTCGTTCCAGACCATATGTAATTTCAACCGAAACTGGTTTTGCTTCCAATCCGCCAATTTGCTGGAAATAAGTGAACTGCGTGATTTCCATACCATCAAGCCAAACCTCCCAGCCAAGTCCAGCAGCACCTAGCGTTGGGTTTTCCCAGTTATCCTCAACAAAGCGGATATCGTGCTTCAATGGATCAATGCCCAGTTTGCGAAGAGATTCCAAGTATAGTTCTTGGATGTTGTCTGGTGAAGGTTTCATGATCACTTGGAATTGATGATGCTGGTATAAACGGTTTGGGTTTTCCCCGTAGCGGCCGTCGGCTGGACGACGAGAAGGCTCTACATAAGCCACGTTCCACGGCTCGGGACCAAGACTGCGCAATAAAGTCATAGGGCTCATTGTTCCTGCCCCTTTTTCTACATCATACGCTTGCATCAATAGACAACCCTGGTCTGACCAATGCTTTTGTAACGTCAAAATCATATTTTGGATATTCATCGGATTCCCTCCATCTTCTTTTCATCAACGTCAGGATGGACAAAGAAAAATCCCGTCCCTATGCTGCCTAAACAGCATAGGGACGGGATTACCGCGGTTCCACCCTAATTGCTCCCAAATGGAAGCCACTCTTTTTTCCTTTTGCTCCAAAGCGCCTTCTCCGTCTGCCTTTGTTCTGGCTCCCACTATCCCAGATTCGCTATGCAAAGCACTGGACGGATACTACTCTTCTTCAACGCAAGCCGTCGATTTTGTAACTATCATACTAAAATGCCATACTAATTGTCAACAAACCTTTATTGAAGTTTATCTAATTGAGCAAGGAACTTCTTGCTTTTCAGGAAATACCCGCCGTACCGGTCATAATAAGTATCAAGTAACTCGTTCAAAAGCCGTTTCGTTTCTGGCTTAACTGAAATATTGCCAATCCGGGAGATATCAATACTCGAAAATAGCTGCAAGAGCTTTGTAACTTTTTCTGATAAAACATATGCATCCGGATCGAGATGCATACAGCGTCTGCAAAGCATACCGCCTTCCGGTACAGAAAACCGGTAAGGCATTTCCGTATTTCCGCAATTAACGCATTGATGTACTATCGGCGCGAAACCGCCGCGACGGAACATCTTTAATTCATAGATGATGCGCAAAACATCCGCATCTTTCCCATCATTGATCCATTCCATCACTTGAAGCAGCTGACGAAATAAATCAGGGTCAGGCTTATTATTATCTGTCAGCTTATCTGTCATTTCCGCTATATAGGACGCATAAGCTGTTTTGACGATGTCTTCACGAATTGACCTGAAGCTTTGAAGAGGTTCTCCTTGCTGCATGGCTCCCATACCCGAACCAAGCTGTACTAGAAATGAGCCAAAGATAAATGGCTGCGCTATAGCAGCCATCCTGCTTTTCGGCTTTTTCGCACCTCTGGCCATCACAGCAATTTTGCCGCGATCTTCTGTGAAAATCGTTATTATTTTGTGTGTCTCCCCATAATCCTGTGTGCGCAGGATTATTCCTTCTACATTTTGGAGCAACGCTCTCTCCCCACTCCTGTTGCTTACATTTTAGATTGAAGTCTATAACTTGGGAGCTCAATAATGTTATCTTGCTCCGGAGGTATTAGTGAATTGTACATTGTTTCAATTTCTTTCATCAATAAGTAGGTTTCGATACTCCCGGTCTTGCTAAAGATTTGCCAATGGAAATCAATCACAGGAAGTCCACCTTTCTATGCTTTTTTTAAGAAATGAATATACAAAACATTCTCCTAGTTAGGATGACACTCTCTCCTCAATCCATGTGCTTTAAATATTACCAGCTATCAATATTCTTCACGGCTGAAACCGTAATCATTGAGCTGCGCTTGCTTATTTCGCCAATCAGGCTGCACCTTAACCCAAAGCTCGAGAAATACCTTACTACCAAGCAGCATCTCTATATCTCTACGCGCCAGCTTCCCGACTTGTTTGAGCATACTGCCCTGTTTGCCGATAATGATTCCTTTTTGCGATTTACGTTCGGTGATGATTGTCGCCTGGATGAATACCTTTTCCGTATCACTGTGGCGATTCTCGATTGCTTCAATGACAACTGCAATTGAATGCGGTATTTCTTCCCGCGTCAAATGCAGTACCTTCTCGCGAATGAGCTCACTTACAACGAAGCGTTCCGGGTGGTCCGTCACTTGGTCTTCTGGGTAATATTGAGGGCCCTCTGGCAAATATCCTTTTAGCGTTTCAAGTAAACGCGCCGTATTATTGCCTTCCAGTGCACTGATTGGGACAATTTCTGTGAAGTCCAACTTGTCCTTATACAACTCGATAAGTTCGAGCAGCTTATCCGGATGGACCTTATCAATTTTATTCAAAACTAGGAAAACAGGGCCTTCGACTCTCTGCAGACGTTCAAGGATAAATTGATCCCCTCTGCCATAGCCCTCTTCTGCATTGACCATGAACATGACAGCGTCCACTTCATTCATTGTATTCTCTGCAGTCTTCACCATAAAATCTCCGAGCTTATGCTTCGGTTTGTGGATACCAGGCGTATCAATAAAGATAAACTGAGCGTCATCCTGTGTAAGGACACCTTGGATCCGATTACGCGTCGTCTGCGGCTTATCACTCATTATAGAGATCTTCTGACCGACAAAACGATTTAATAAAGTTGATTTTCCAACATTCGGTCGCCCGATGATGGATATGAAACCAGAACGAAATTCTTTCTCCATGCTGTTATATTCCTCCAAGTACTAGTACGATAAAAACTTCAAGTACTATAAAATGTTGTATCTCTATCTTACTACAAATCCCCCGCCACTTCATCCATTCGACAAAAGGGGTTAAAAAAATCAAAAGCGAAACCCAAAAGCGGAGGGAACCGTTAAGAAACGAAGTGGTAAGCAAGGAAGCCCAGAGTGGGTGATTTCCCCACGGCGGGATTCATTGCTTACAACGCAGTTTCTGGTTCCCGCAGCTAGCCGATAACCAAAAGCGGACAGAACCGTTTAGAAATGAAGAAGTAAGTGAGAAAGCCTGGAGTAAGGTGTTCTTTCCTTACGCAGGGATTTATCGCTTACGGCGCAGTCCCTGGCTCCCGCAGCTAGCCGATACCCAAAAGCGGAGAAGGCCGTTTAGAAACGGAGGGGTAAGCAAGAAAGCCCGGAGTAAGGTGTTCTTTCCTTACGCAGGTATTTATCGCTTACGGCACAGTCCCTGGCTCCCGTAGCTAGCCGCTAACCAAACCAAGAAAAACCGCCCATCTTCATGGACGGTTTTCCTCTCACAATACAGAAATGATTTCCGGAACGAAAACGACCAAGCCTACACAAATAGCAGTGATGGCTGCAATGAGGACAGCTCCTGCAGCAATATCTTTAATAAGGCCTGCTGCTTTGCTTTGCTCTGGTGAAAGATGATCCATCATGAGCTCGATGACTGTATTAATCATTTCCGTCACAATAACGAATCCGATACTTAAAAGGATAGCCGCCCATTCAGCCGGATCTATTCGAAAAATCACACCTGTTATTAGCGCGATTAATGCTGCGATCGTATGGATGCGGAAGTTCCTCTCCTCAAGGAATGTCCAGCGTAATCCATTCCACGCATAGCGAAATCCGATTCCGGATTTAGTTTTCTTCCCGTTTGAGTCCGAAGCCATTCAAAATCTCCTCTTGTCGACCGAACATCTTCTTCTCATCTGCCTCGTTCATATGATCATATCCTAAGAGATGCAGGAAACCATGCAGAGCTAAAAAACCGAGCTCTCTTTCTACGCTATGCTCATACTCTTCTGCCTGTTCCTTAGCTTTGTCGACAGAAATAATGATATCACCGTAAACAATTGGGATTTCTTCTCCGATGATCTGCTGTTCCCCTTCTCCTTCTTCTTGCATGGCGAAGGATATGACATCTGTCGGTGCATCCTTTTGACGATAATTTCGGTTGATTATCTGTATTTCATTATTGTCCACAAAAGTGATGCTCATCTCTGCTTCCTCTGTTATTTCCTCTGCATCTGCTGCGTATTGGATCAGTCGATCAATCAGATCAACATAATCTGCTGTCACGCTATTTGTTTTATCGTGAAAATCAATATGCATTAGTTTGCCTCCTTCACTTTTTCTTCATCCGGGTATTCAATTCGGGAATGGAATATTCCCGTAAGGACCTGACAAATCGCTTCTTTGATTACTTGCAAATCCTGCAACGTCAACGGTGCACAATCCAGCTGGCCATCCATTAGCTTATCCTTGATGATACTGTCTACCAAGCTGCTGATTTTTTCCTGAGTCGGCTCTTTCATGGAACGAACCGCCGCTTCAACAGAATCACAAATCGATAGGACTGCTGCCTCTTTTGTAGACGGCTTTGGACCAGGATAACGATAAGTTTCTTCTTTTACTTCTTTATTATATTCCTTTTCTTTGTAGTAAAAAAACTTCAAAAGCGATGTGCCGTGATGCTGTTTGGCCATATCAACAATTTCTTTTGGGAAATGGTTATTTAACAGCATTTGTGCTCCATCATATGGATGGCGAATGATGATTTCCGCACTTTGCCGTGGTGACAGCTTGTCATGCGGATTGTTTCGTCCCATTTGATTCTCAATGAAAAGCTGCGGCTGCCGTGTTTTGCCAAGATCGTGGTAATAAGCACCGACTCTGGCGAGCAGGCCGTCCGCTCCGATTGCTTCGCATGCTGCTTCACACAAGTTGGCTACCATGATGCTGTGATGGTATGTCCCAGGTGCATCTGTAAGGATTTTTTTCAGCAACGGATGATTTGGTTTCGATAATTCCAAAAGCTTCGTTTCGGAAAGAACTCCAAATCCAGCTTCGACAAACGGAAGAATACCTGCTACAAGTATAACTGTCAATATGGCAGAAAAGACGGCAAATCCAACATAAAGCAGTACCGCTTCCCAAGCATATTTCTCGAATGCAAAGAATAAGAATAACAATACACTAATTACTTGTACACTTGCCAGTAATAGCAGCGCTTTTGCCATCGCAGTCTTATCTTTTACATTGCGAATAGAATAAACAGCTGCGAGTTGAGCGAACAAGAAGTAAAGTGTTGCCTCCATATTCAAAGAACCAGGTATTTCGTCATTTAAGATGATTCCAGCCAATATACTGTACACGATTGCATATCCAATAGCGAACCGTTCGCTCAGCAGATGCCGGAATAGAACAGCTGCAAATGCAGCAGGCAACAGCAAATAATAATGCTGATCTGTTGTTCCAAGTGCGCTAACCAGCTTTAATAACAGGACAGACATACACATAAGCAAAAACGTAAACAACAGGACAGACTTACTCGGTCTAGTCTGTTTTTTTAATGTATGTATCGTTTCGTATGCCAAAACACCGACTAAGAGAGCCATAAATAGTACGAGACCAACGAGTGGCAGGACATTCCTTGTATTGTTTAAAAGACCTACGAGCTTCAATTCCTCATATACATCGTTCGTGATCGTCTGGCCTTCCTGAACGATAATTTGGCCTGCACGAATCATGACAGGTGCCACGCTTTGCTGCGCTTCAGCTCTTGCTGAAGCTGTGTCCGGCGCGTCAAAGGATGCATTCTGAACAATGGCAAAGCTAGTCAGCGAACGGAGCGCTTGCTTAGCTCCAGCGGACACGTCTGCATAACCGATTCGTTCTCCCATCTCTTCCTGCGTCTGCTGTACCTCATCGCGTTTTACTCCATCTTCAAGATATCCAGTCATAGTATCTACAAATACTTTTTCACTGACTTCTCTTTCGTCTGATGGTATTTGGATTAACTGTTCCAACTGTCTATCCGTCAAATCTTCCTTAACAGATTCAGAAAGCAGGTTCTTGACTGACTCGACTCTTCGATCAATAGGTTGATCGGCATCATTTGCTTGTTCGATTGCAGAGAAAATCTCTTCTACTGCATCCGTTTTCGATTCGGTGATTTCAGATGATACTGTGTAACGGTCATCTATTTGCTGGCTGGCTTCCTGCCTTTGCCTTTCCGTTTGGGCTTCATTCTCGATCGTAATCGGCGAACGGATCGTTTCAGTTGCTGCATCATAAATCTGGACGTCATAATTCTTTGTCGTCACATTGGAAGCTGTCGTAATGAAGAAGAAGCACCCTAGCAATACTGCTCCTATCAGGATGAATGCACGTTCGCCAGCTCCAGAATTCCTTCTAAACAGGTCCTTGAACTTCTTTCTAGCCACGCTCTACCCTCCTATCAGACTGAACCGAAAAGGACCCGAAGCCGGGCCCTGTCCTTTTTACTCTGATTCGTACGCTTCGATAATCCGCTGCACGAGCGGATGGCGCACTACATCTGTTTGTTTTAAGTAAGTAAAATATATACCTTTTACATTACTTAGCTTTGTTTCAATAGAACGCAGACCAGATAGAGCACCTTTTGGCAAGTCAATCTGAGTCAAATCGCCAGTGATGACCATCTTGGACCCAAAACCGAGTCTGGTAAGGAACATCTTCATCTGTGCGTTTGTCGTGTTCTGTGCTTCATCCAGGATAACAAAAGCATCATCCAGTGTACGCCCGCGCATATAAGCAAGCGGAGCGATCTCAATCGTACCTCGTTCAATCAAACGGGTCGTCTGTTCTAAACCGAGAACATCATGTAAGGCGTCGTATAACGGACGCAGATACGGATCCACCTTCTCCTTCAAGTCGCCAGGCAGGAATCCGAGGCTTTCGCCCGCTTCGACTGCTGGCCTTGTTAAGATGATGCGCTTGACGATACCCTTTTTCAAGGCATTAACGGCCATGACGACCGCCAAATATGTTTTACCTGTACCGGCAGGTCCAATACCGAAAACCAAGTCATTAGACTTGATACCATTGATATAATTCCGCTGACCGAGCGTTTTGACTCGAATTGATTTGCCTTTTGCATTTTTCGTTATTTCATCGTCAAATAATGTTTCGAATTGATCTAACTTATCTTTTTTAGCTAATTCAATAGCGTAAACCACATCACGTTCTCCGATTGGAATGCCACGTCGAATGACAGCAGCCAACGCTTGCAGCAGCTCCTCTGTAGTCCGGACTTCTTCTTCCGGACCAGTTACGCGAACTTCTTCCCCTCGCGTTACAATGGATACACGGAAATGTTCTTCAATCTGCTTTAGATTGCGATCCTCCGTGCCAAACAGAGCTAATGTTTCATTGGTATCTTTTAATTGCAGATTCACACGTTTTACGTCTTCAGGCATAATCAATCTCCTTGAGATATAGGTTGAGATGTTGCAATATCTTCATTTACTTGAAAGTATAAGATTAATTTAACTTTACCATTCTCGACAGTCTCATGTAAAATTTTTTGAGAAATAATGTCAGCATCAGCGCCAACTTGGAGCTGCAAATCCTGCTTGGCCAGTTTTTCAGCCTGTGCAATTGCTTCTTCCTTTGTCCGTTTTACTTGTTTGGTAACCCTCTCATATTCTGTCGTTTTCCCCATCCCAATCGGCAACTCCCAGCGAAGGAACCGGAGATGACGGACTGATGTTTGTTCCTGAGAATCCTTGAATTCGGTTTCCCCGAACCCCCAAACCGGCAGCTGGAAGCTGTCTCCAAACTGAATGGCATATTTATTATCCTGCTTACCGCTAAGAACAGTATATGTTTCTTCAAGCGGAACTGCTGCAGACACATTATACCACGTCCTAGCGATGACATTACCTGTCGCAGCAACATGCTTGCGTGTATCCTTTTGCTCTGTCTTATCCTTTTGATCCTTGTTTACAGGAGGCGGTTCATTTCCGATTAAACCTGAGACAAGCACATCCCCGGGCTCTACATAATCATGGACTCCAACTTGCGCTACTCCCTCTGATACAAACATATCGACGATAACACCTTTTTTCTTTGCGACAAGATGACGGGGACCTGGTTGTTCCTCTTCTTTTACGATTGTTTTCGGCACACCTTCCAATGCATAGGTTGTCCCTTTCTCTTGCACTCCTATCCAAAGAAGATCCGGAATATCCTGTAACAAACGCTGCTGTATATCGACTGGAGCACCAAGTGTCAGCTTGAATGCCCCTAAACGTACACCATAATCGTCCAGCTTCGTTTCTATTTGATGTTCTAATTCAGGGCTTACGCCTCTTACTTCGATTTTCCATACTGTATTTGATAGGAAAAAGATGGACAGGATGCTGATGGCAATACCAAGCAGCAACGGTTTCTTATGCAGCAATGCAGTGAAGAGGAAAGGAAAACCATGCTTGCTGCGGAATTGTATTTTGTAGCCTGTCCCTCTTCGCTGCATGCGAAGCTTACTTATATCCTGTTTCCTGATCTTCGCTTCACATGTCTGGCTGTCCTTTTTGATGATATCCCAGACTAGGACTTTCTCCTGCACAAGCTGATTGAAAAAAAGCTCCGGTCTGTCCCCTTTAATCAGAACGGTCACATATCCAGTAAAATAAATATCCTGTGTGTGCTTTTTCATACGTACCTCCCCGATCCGCTTGCCTTATGAATCAATGAATTTAAACTCCTTCATTTTGCCTTCGAGTAAGATCTCCTCCGGCAGCATGACTTTGAGTACGAAGGATTCCCCTGTTATACGAAGAAAACCTGTGTTGAGCCGCAGCCTAAGTTCGTTATCCGAAAATAACACAAGTCCTCTGTGATTTTCGATATAGGCATGAAAATGGCCAATCGTCGTAATGCGAGGGAGTTCAAGCACCACATCAGCAGGCATATCCAAATGCTCGGTGAACCAATTTCCGATCCGCTGCTGCCATTTTTTCATTTCCACCAGCTCCCCTCTGCACATTCTATGTTGCAGAGGGTGAAGTAAGAACAGTCTGACGCACGAAAAAAGCGAGCCCTTTATTGGACTCGCTTGTTGTAAGTTCGATGTGGTTTTTTTGCACGCGGTTCTCCAAGTATCTCCGACCAGAGAACTTGTTCCGCTAATTGTCTGCTAGTCGGCCGTTTCAGCCTGATAGGCTTAGCTATCTTTTGATCTTCTTTATTACTACGGAGAGAGGAGGCACTTTGCACTCCTACAACTTGTTGGATTGCATCAGTCGCCTGCTTCCTTAATTCATCAGCTTTCTGCTCCGCTTGAACCAGTTCTGGTGCTTTAACTTGCTTCTGCTTTTGCTGACGCTGTTCCTTGCTAGTGCGCGGCTGCTTCTCCTGCCAGTTCTTGACCGGAGGCTGCGTGCGTCGGGGATCATTATTTTCTTTATCCCCTTTTTTGGCTGCTGCGTTAAAGAAGAAAGCAATGGCAGCAATTGCTAACGGCACGAGAAATTGCAACATATCAAACATGCACCTGCCACCTTTCTAAAACTTAACGTTCTTCCTCTTCATTGTTTGACAAGTCGCCAATGCTATCACGCATCGTTGTATCTGCATTGATGTTTTGATAGTTCATATAATCCATTACACCCATATTACCTGAACGCAGTGCTTCAGCAAGCGCAAGCGGGACTTCGGCTTCTGCTTCTACTACCTTCGCACGCATTTCTTGTACGCGTGCTAAGTTTTCCTGCTCTTGCGCTACAGCCATCGCACGACGTTCTTCAGCTTTGGCTTGGGCAATATTCTTATCTGCCTCTGCCTGATCCGTTTGAAGCATCGCCCCGATGTTTTTACCGATATCAATGTCTGCGATATCGATGGATAAAATTTCAAATGCAGTACCAGAGTCCAAACCACGCTCCAACACATTATGTGAGATTTTATCCGGGTTTTCCAACACGTTCTTATGGTTCGTGGAGCTACCGATGGTACTGACAATCCCTTCACCTACACGCGCGATGATGGTATCCTCTCCGGCACCACCCACAAGTCGGTCGATATTGGCACGCACAGTGATACGAGCTTTCGCTTTCACTTCGATTCCATCAATCGCCACACCAGAAATGAACGGTGTTTCAATCACTTTCGGATTTACACTCATCTGCACGGCTTCCAATACATCACGACCAGCAAGGTCGATCGCTGCTGAGCGTTCAAATGGTAATTCGATATTCGCACGGTGTGCTGCAATAAGTGCATTGACGACGCGATCGACATTACCTCCTGCCAGATAATGACTCTCCAGCTGGTTTGTATCGACCTTCAAGCCTGCTTTATGGGCTTTAATCAATGGATTGATTACACGTGATGGAATAACACGTCTTAAACGCATCCCTACCAATGTGAAGATGCTGATACGGACACCTGCTGCTAGGGCACTAATCCACAATGCAACTGGTACGAAGGTAAATAGGATAATCAAAGCAATCAAAATGACTGCAGCAATAATAATCGGTACAATAATATCTTGATTCATTCTGTTTCCTCCTTGTTCGTCACTGGACTGACGATAATTTTCATGCCTTCTGTACGGATAACAACTATTTCAGACCCTTTAGCTACATACCTGCCTTCTGTGATGACATCCATCACCCTGCTCTCTATTTCAGCTACACCGGACGGTCGCAGTGGTGTTTTTGCCACACCGCGTTTACCGATGATAGACGTTAAACTAGGGAGCGTATCTGGTCTAAGTGTTTCCTGAAGGATCATCGGCTTAAACATACCCTTTTCAAAACCAACGATTCGAATCACATAGATGACAGCAATAATGGTAACAATAAAAGCAATACTGACGCTAATCATCATATCGGCTCTGTCTGCCGACATTCGGAACAACGCCCAGAGCAATCCTATCATACCAAGTATGCCCACTATGCCTCCAGGTACGAATAATTCCAAGACAAGTAAAATGATAGCTGCAGTCAAAAGCAGAATATCCGTATTTGTCACTAGTCCTGCCGCAATGTGACCGTAAAGGAAGATTCCTCCGGCAGCGATCCCTAGTATCCCGCCTGCTCCAAAGCCAGGTGTGAACATCTCGACTGCCAATCCAGCAAAAGCTATAGAAAGCAGGATTGTAACAAGTACCGGAGAAGTTATCAACGTCTGCATCGTTTCGCTGAAGTTGGACATCGCTGTTTGAAGGCTTGGAAGCGTGATATATTGCAGCATAGAAAATCCTCCTGACCCCGACTGGTTTCGTTTCAGTTGTTATGTACAGTAACTTATACGCTTGGATTAAGAAAAGGTTTCATATGTAGATAAATTTTCGTATAAATGCAGAAATCCCAATCATTCAATGATTGGGATTTCCTTAGATATTCATATAACTATCAGTTAAGACAAGTGCTTATTCACGAGTTTATTAACTAAAGAACCATCGGTTTTGCCTTTGACTTTCGGCATAACAGCGCTCATGACTGAGCCCATGTCTTTCTTGGAAGTAGCTCCTACTTCCGTGATGGTCTGTTTAATAATGTCTTCAAGTTCTTCTTCCGAAAGCTGTTCTGGCATATAATCTTTCAGTACCTGAAGCTCAGCTTCAAGCTTCTGGGCAAGATCATCGCGTCCAGCTTCTTGGAATTCTTGGAGGGAATCTTTTCGTTGTTTTACCTCACGAGATAAAACGGTAAGTTCTTCATCTTCTGACAGCGTGTCATTTCCAGTACGAATTGCTTCATTCTGCAGGGCAGCTTTCACCATACGGATTACGCTGAGCGTTTCCTTATCCCTTGCTTTCATGGCAGTCTTCATATCCTGGTTCAGACGTTCTGTTAATGACATATCTCTTTGCACCCTCTTTGCTTACTTACGCTTTCTAGCCGCCTCAGATTTTTTCTTGCGACGTACACTAGGTTTTTCGTAAAATTCACGCTTACGGTATTCAGATAGAGTACCGCTTTTAGAAACAGTGCGCTTAAAGCGACGAAGAGCATCTTCAAGAGACTCGTTTTTGCGAACGCGAGTAGTGTTTGACATGCTAATTTCCCTCCCTCCGAAGCATACAACAATGTGCTAACTCATATGCACTGCTGCATATGTCTTTGCTCATTATAATATAATGCTAAATCCTGGTCAATAGAAACGTGCAGAATCATGCACATTTCATAATTCTTCTTAATAATCGCTGCTTCCAGCTTCACCTGCGATGATCTGAACACCTGCGCTCGCACCAATGCGAGTAGCTCCTGCTTCGATCATAGCTAGCGTTGCTTCGCGATCACGTACGCCACCGGAAGCCTTAACACCAATGTCCGGACCGACAGTCTTACGCATTAATTTAATATCTTCTACTGTTGCACCACCACCGGAGAAACCTGTAGAAGTCTTGACAAAATCAGCTCCAGCTTTCACTGCAAGCTCACAAGCTGTTACTTTTTCTTCCTCAGTCAGCAATGATGTCTCAATGATCACTTTCGTCAGAACACCTGCTGCTGCTTCCACAACTGCACGGATATCAGACTCAACTGTCACTAAATCACCAGATTTCAAAGCACCAACGTTGATGACCATATCGATCTCGCCAGCACCTTTATCAATAGCATCCTTTGTTTCCAAAGCTTTTACAGCACTAGTTGATGCGCCAAGCGGGAAACCAATGACAGTACAGACCTTTACATCTGTACCTTTCAGCTGCTGGGCACAATGGGAAACCCAATAAGGATTAACACAGACAGAAGCGAATTTATGGGTTGCCGCTTCCTGAACAATAACATCGATCTGTTCCTTTGTCGCATCAGGCTTAAGTAGTGTGTGATCAATATATGCAGCGATATTTTCCAAGAGAAATAACTCCTTTTATAGTCAAGTTAGATAGTTACGCTTGCTTCCTCATCGTCCATAACTCGAACGAATTGACCTTCATTATACGGATAGCCAGCTTTGGTTAGCTTCACGCGGACAATTTTACCAACCATATCCGGTGTTGCTTCAAATTTCACTTTCAAATAGTTATCTGTGTAGCCAACATATAACGTGTCGGATTCATTTGCATCATAAAGTTCTTCCGGAATGACTTCCAAAACTTCATTCTCAAACTGAGAAGCATATTCCTTCGCTTGCTGATCCGAAAGTGTAATGAGACGATGAACACGCTCATTCTTCGTTTCGTCATCCACTTGATCCGTCATACGTGCAGCAGGCGTTCCGGTACGTTTGGAATATGGGAACACGTGAAGTTCGCTATAGCCGACTTCCTGAATGAAACGGTATGTTTCCATGAATTCCTCTTCTGTCTCACCTGGGAATCCAACAATCACATCACTTGTAATGGCAAGATTAGGCAAAGCCTTCTTCACTTTATCAATTTTGCTGCGATAGAAGTCTGAAGAATACTTACGGCGCATGCGTTTCAAAACGGAATCAGAACCAGATTGAAGCGGTATATGCAAATGGCGTACGATTTTATCAGATTCATCCAGTACTTGGATAACTTCATCTGTTATCTGACTTGCTTCAATGGATGAAATACGAATTCGTTTCAATCCGCGTACGTTATTTTCCAATTCTCGCAGCAATTTTGCAAAATTGTAATCCTGCATATCCTCACCATATCCTGCAGTATGGATTCCAGTAAGGACGATTTCCTTGTATCCAGCATCCACAAGCTGCTGAGCCTGCTTCATGACGTCCTCCGGGTTACGGGAGCGAAGCAATCCGCGGGACCAAGGTATAATACAGAAAGTACAGAAGTTATTGCAGCCTTCCTGAATTTTCAATGACGCACGCGTACGATCAGTAAAGGCAGGAACATCCATTTCCTCAAAGACGCGGTTTTTCATGATGTTCGAGACTCCGTTGATCGGTTCCTTCTTCACCTTGAATTCCTCGATATGCTCAATCATTTTGTCCCGGCCCTGGGTACCTACAACGATGTCCACTCCCGGAATCTCCATAATTTCACCAGGTGAAGTCTGCGCATAACACCCGGTAACACAAATGACACCTTCTGGATTTTTGCGTACTGCCCGGCGGATGACTTGGCGGCTTTTCTTATCCCCAGTGTTCGTAACGGTGCATGTGTTGACTACATACACGTCAGACTGGTGATCAAAATCTACCCTTTCATAGCCCTGAGCTTTGAACTTCTGCCAAATACCTTCCGTCTCATAATGGTTTACTTTACAACCTAATGTGTGGAATGCCACTGTAGGCATGGTAAAACACCTCATTCTTCAAAATGGTACGATAGACTAGCCAACATATACAATGGTGCGGTTTCCGTGCGTAAAATACGAGGCCCGAGCCTGATAGGTGCAAAACCTGCATTTTGAAGCGCATTTGCTTCTGATTCACTGAACCCGCCCTCTGGTCCGATTACGACAAGCACATTGTCTGATGGTGAAATGTGCTGGAATACAGAGCGAAGCGGCTCTGCCTTAAACCCTTTTGCCGCTTCTTCATAAGCGAACAATTTGTGCTTATATGTATCGCTGCTATCAAGCAGCATTTGGAATGATTGCACATCTTCGATCGCAGGGATAATTAAACGACTGGACTGCTCTGCAGCTTCTTTGGCAATCTTTTCGAGCCGCTGCCGCTTCTTGTCCTTCTTTTTCTCGTCCCATTTTACAACGGATCGAGCAGCTTGGAAAGGGACAAATGCGGATGCACCCAATTCCGTTCCTTTTTGCACGATCCATTCCAATTTGTCACCCTTGGGAAGTCCTTGGGCAATCGTCACTGATACCGGCATTTCAGTATTCATGTCAACTTTTTCTAATACGGATACAGTAACATGATCTGACGCCAATTCATCAATCTCACATTTTGCTGCATGCCCATCCGGATGAACACAGATGATTGTGTCACCTGTTTTCATCCGCATCACGCGAATAATATGATGGGCATCCTGTCCATTCAATGTAATCCGGTTATCCTGCCAATTGGCAGGTTCTACGAAATAGCGCTGCATACGCTCACCTCTGCCTTAATTCTTCTTTGCAATGATGGCGACCCAATCTTCCATTTCATTGACTTCAACAATATCGAAACCAGATGCGATCAAGGCGTCTTTTACGTCGCCTTTCTTCTGACTGATAATGCCGCTCGTAATGAACAGACCGCCTGGTTTGATCAATTTGTATGCGTCATCTGTAAATTTCAAGATGATTTCAGCAAGGATATTAGATACAATAACGTCCGCTTCAACCTCAACGCCTTCAAGCAAATTATTCGCACTGGCAGTAATGCGGTCAGCAGTTTGATTCAGCTCGGCATTGATTTTAGTACTGTTTACCGCTACATCATCGAGATCAAATGCGTGTACATGCTCAGCACCAAGCAATACTGCAGCGATGCTCAGCACACCAGAACCGGAACCAACATCAATAACAATGTCGCCTTTACTTATATAACGTTCGATTGCCTGTACACTTAGTACTGTCGTCGGATGAGTCCCTGTACCAAAAGCCATGCCGGGATCAAGTTCCATAATCACTTCATCGCTTGCTACTGGTGTATACTCTTCCCATGTCGGTATGATAGTGAACGTTTCAGAGATCTTTACTGGTTTGTAGTATTTCTTCCAAGCTGTAGACCAATCTTCTTCATCTACTTCACTGACCGACACTTCGTTAGCACCAATGTCAATCTGATATTCTCTCAGATTTGTAATCGCAGCTTTGATTTCATTCACCGATTCATTCAAAAAACTGTTAAGTGGCAAATATGCTTTCACAAAGATGCCTTCTGCCGGATAATCATTCGGATCCAGCGCATAAATTTCACCAAAAGTTGTTTTGTGATCCTTGACCAAATCCTCTGGATCTTGGATCACTACACCGCTGGCACCTGCTTCATGCAGGATATTCGAAATCGGCTCAATCGCTTCATTCGTAGTATGGATACACAGCTCCGCCCATTTCACGTACACGTCACTCCTTTTATTAAGACTCACCTTTGAACGCACGTCTCATACGTGTAAAAATGCTGTCATTCTGTTCATCAGTTGGGTCATTACCGCTAATATCATTGAGTTCACGCAAAAGTTCCTTCTGACGGTCAGACAAATTTGTAGGTGTTACAACACGAATTTTTACATGCTGATCTCCTTGGCCATATCCGCGAACATTTGGTGAACCTTTGCCTTTCAAACGGAATGTGCGTCCGGTTTGAGTACCTGCAGGAACCTTAAGATTCACTGCGCCATGAACTGTCGGCACTTCAATTTCATCACCAAGTGCTGCTTGAGCAAATGTAATCGGCATTTCACAATAAATATTGTCGCCTTCCCGGTCAAAGAACTCATGACTGCGGACTTGAATGACAACATAAAGATCTCCTGGAGGTCCTCCATTGACACCAGCTTCTCCTTTACCTGATACGCGGATCTGCTGTCCATCATCGATGCCTGCTGGTACTTTGATATGGATTTTGTTGCGTTTGCGCACACGACCGGAACCACTGCATGTTTTACACTTGTCCGGAATGATTTTACCTGTTCCATTACATGTATTACATACACGGCGGTTCACAACACGGCCGAATGGTGTATTTTGTTCCACATTAAGCTGTCCGCTTCCGTTACAATGCGTACAAGTCTTCGGCTTGGTGCCTGGTTTAGCTCCAGAACCGTGACAAGTATCACACTCCTCTTCTTTTGGAATCTCAATATCGGTTTCTTTTCCGAAGATTGCTTCCTCAAAGCTAAGCGTCATTGTGTATTGTAAATCTGCACCTTGACGAGGCGCATTCGGATCACTGCGGCGTCCGCCGCCACCGAAGAACATATCGAAAATGTCGCCAAACCCGCTAAAATCTTGAGCTCCAGCTCCGCCGAAGCCTTGGCTCTGCGGTCCGGCATGGCCAAACTGATCATACTGGGTACGCTTTTGTTCATTGCCGAGTACTTCATAGGCTTCTTTTGCCTCTTTGAACTTATCGGCTGCATCTTCCGCCTTATTCACATCTGGGTGGTATTGGCGCGCAAGTTTGCGATATGCTTTTTTTATTTCTTCCTTCGAGGCCTCTTTACCGACACCAAGCACATCGTAGTAATCCCGCTTACTCACTGACAATCACTCTCCCGACTCTCATCTTTACATAAATTTTATCATACCATTAAGCCATAAAGGCAGCAAATGCGCTAAACATGTAACAAGTCAAAGCTGCTCTGGAAGCGGCTTTGACTTGTCGGGTGATACTAGATTTTACTTATCGTCTTACTTTTTGTCTTTATCGTCTACTTCTTCGAAATCAGCATCTACGACATCGTCGCCTGCTTGCTCTCCGCCTTGCTCTTGCTGTGCTTGCTGAGCCTGTGCTGCTTGCTCATACAATTTTACAGACAATGCTTGAACTTGCTCGGAAAGTGCATCTTTCTTCACTTTGATGTCTTCATAGTCGGAACCTTCCAATGCTTTCTTAAGTTCCTCTTTTGCTGCTTCTGCTTTTTGTTTATCTTCTTCAGAAACATTTTCAGCAAGATCTTTCAATGTTTTATCTGTTTGGAAGACAAGCTGATCAGCTTCGTTGCGAAGATCTACTTCTTCACGGCGTTTTTTATCTTCCTCAGCATTATCTTCTGCTTCTTTTACCATTTTTTCTACTTCTTCATCAGAAAGACCTGAAGAAGACTTGATTGTAATGGATTGCTCTTTGTTTGTGCCAAGATCTTTCGCACGTACGTTAACAATACCGTTAGAGTCGATATCAAAAGATACTTCAACTTGCGGTACACCACGTGGTGCTGGCGGGATATCCGTCAATTGGAATCGGCCAAGCGTTTTGTTGTAAGAAGCCATTTCACGTTCACCTTGAAGAACATGGATATCAACAGCTGTCTGATTATCAGCAGCAGTAGAGAATACTTGAGAATGGCTAGTCGGAATTGTCGTGTTACGTTCGATCAATTTCGTAAATACGCCGCCCATAGTTTCGATACCTAGGGAAAGTGGAGTAACGTCAAGAAGTACAACGTCTTTCACATCACCTTGAAGGACACCACCCTGAATTGCTGCGCCAAGTGCAACCACTTCATCCGGGTTAACGCCTTTAGAAGGATCTTTACCAGTTTCCTTTTTGATTGCTTCCACAACAGCTGGGATACGAGTAGAACCACCAACTAGGATAACCTTGTCAATTTCACTTGCAGAAAGATCAGCATCACGAAGTGCTTGACGAGTTGGGCCCATTGTACGCTCTACCAAATCAGCAGAAATCTCATCGAATTTCGCACGGGAAAGAGAAAGCTCCAAGTGAAGCGGACCTTCTGCTCCAGCCGTGATGAACGGAAGGGAAATTTGTGTTTGCGTAACACCAGAAAGATCTTTCTTCGCTTTTTCAGCTGCATCTTTCAAACGCTGCATAGCCATTTTATCTTTAGAAAGGTCGATGCCGTTCTCTTTTTTGAATTCTGCTACAAGATGATCAATGATCACTTGGTCAAAATCGTCACCACCAAGACGATTATCACCTGCAGTAGAAACTACTTCGAATGTACCATCTCCAATATCAAGGATGGAAACGTCGAATGTACCGCCGCCAAGGTCATAAACAAGGATAGTTTGATCTTCTTCTGTATTGATACCGTAAGCAAGTGCTGCTGCTGTCGGTTCGTTGATGATACGTTCTACTTCAAGACCAGCAATTTTACCAGCATCTTTAGTTGCTTGACGCTCTGCATCGTTGAAGTAAGCAGGAACTGTGATAACTGCTTTATCAACCGTTTCACCTAGATAATCTTCAGCGAAAGATTTAATGTACTGTAAGATGATTGCAGAAATTTCTTGAGGCGTGTAAGACTTGCCTTCGATTTCCACTTTGTAATCCGTACCCATATGACGTTTGATGGATTGGATTGTGTTCGGGTTCGTGATAGCCTGACGCTTCGCCACTTCACCGATTTGTCTTTCTCCGTTTTTAAATGCTACAACCGATGGAGTTGTGCGGTTACCTTCCGGGTTCGGAATAACGCGAGCTTCTCCACCTTCCATTACGGACACACAAGAGTTTGTTGTACCTAAGTCAATACCAATGATTTTACCCATTTTGTATTTTTCCTCCTCTACAGCATATGTAGTGCTTTATTGATTCACTTGAACCATAGCCGGTCTAATGACACGGTCTTTCAGTTTATAGCCTTTTTGCAATTCCTGTACGACAGTATTTGGTTCGTATTCGTCATTTTCCACCTGCATAACTGCTTGGTGCAAATGCGGATCGAAAGTCTGTCCAACAGTTTCGATAGTTTCGATACCTTGGTTGTCGAAAGCATCTAATAACTGACGATATACCATGCGAATACCATCGACGAAACCTTTATTCGCTTCTTCATCCTGAACAGTTTGAAGGGCGCGATCCAAGTTGTCGACAACTGGAAGCAAAGCTTCCGCCAAATCCTGAGATCTATATTTGCTGGCAGCTTCCTTTTCCTTCTGTGTACGCTTGCGGAAGTTATCATACTCAGCCTGCAAGCGAAGCAGACGGTCGTACATCTCGTTTTTTTCTTGCTCGAGCTGCGTGAGTCGTTCGCTGCCTTCATTGTTAGTTTCGGATTCCTCAGATGGGGCTGCGTCAATCACTTCTGCTTCAACAGCTTCCTGCTCTTCGGTTTCATTCACTTTTTCTTTTTCTTCATTTGCCATGATGGTCACCTCCTGAAAAGCATTGCTTATATGAAAGGCTTGCGGTGAAGCAAGCCATATTCAACTCATTTCTGCCAGTCCTGATAGGCGCTGGTCAGTTTGTTCGTTAAGACATGCATTAACGACATTACCCGGGAATATTCCATTCTGGTAGGACCCAGCAAGGCAACTGTTCCCATGTGTATGCCATCCGCTGTATAGCTCGCAGTGACAAAGCTGCAATCCTGCATCGCACTCAGCTTGTTCTCGGTGCCGATGGAAACATGCAGACCATTCTGTTCTCCCTTGAGAAGACGCGCGATTGTCTCGCCTTCTTCCTCAATCATCGTATATAAGCTTCGCAGCTTATTCAAATCCTGAAAATCGGGCTGCATCAGAATGTTTGTTTTGCCGCCGAAATAGAGCTTTAGCGGCTGTTCCGTTTCCATGAACGAGCGCAGATAGGCGAACATTGTGTCAAAATGGACGGTGTGCTGCTTAAGCAATTCCTGTACTTCTGACTTCAGTCTGCCAGGCACCATCATAAGCGGTACGCCAGCCAAACGGTCATTCAGGATATTGACTACCTTTTCCATTTCTGCATGGTCCATCCCATCCGGTATTCGGAAGGATTTATGTTCCACATGACCAGTGTCTGTCACTAAAATCATGACAGCACTAAAGTCCGACAAAGTCAGAATCTGAATATGCTTAAGCTTCGTCTCCAGCATTTCCGGTCCCAAAATGATACTAGTGTAGTTGGTCAGCTCTGAAAGCAAAGCTGCGGATTGCTGTACGACTTCTTCCATCTGACGAATATTAGTCGAAAATGTCTGTTTGATTGCTGACGTATCCTGGCGCGACAAATGAAACGGTGTCAGTAGATGATCCACGTAGAAGCGATAGCCCTTTTCGGAAGGTATTCTTCCGGATGAGGTATGCGTCTTCTCGATCAAGCCAAGCTGCTCCAATTCAGCCATATCATTACGAATCGTTGCGGCACTATAGGCAACGTCCTGCTTATTGGAGATAGCACGCGAACCGATCGGCAGCGCCGTTTGAATGAAATCGTCGACTATAACCTGAAGGATACGCAGCTGTCTTTCTGTCAGCATGATCATCACCTCGATTAGCACTCGTTTATGGGGAGTGCTAAATATACATATAAGGTAACAAAGCCTAGAAAAATTGTCAATTCGAAACGCTTGCCGGTTCTTCTTCTAAAAGGAACTCCTGAAATACATCGTTTCCGAACAAGAATCCGTCTTCGGTCATGGCAACATGTTCAGCATCTTCTGTGAGCCAACCTTTGCTAATCAGCAGATCCAGAGGTTTGCGATAAACATCTGTGAGCTCGATACCGAATTTGTTACGGAAACTTGCTTTGCTTACTCCGGTTTTCTTCCGAAGCCCAAGGAAAAGCTCCTCCTCGATGCGCTCTTTGCGGCCAATAGATTCTTCATGCAAAACTGGAATACCATTTTCATTTGCTTGTTTTAGATAAGCAGGGAGTGGGCGAATGTTGATAACGCGTCGTCCCGGCAAGTACCCATGAGCACCTGCTCCAAGTCCATAGTAGAAATCATTATTCCAGTATGCAAGATTATGCTGGCTTTCCTTGCCCGGCAGCGCGAAGTTGCTCACCTCATACTGCTCTCTGCCATGTGATTTCATTTCATCGCGCAGCAGATTGTACATGTTTGCTTCTAGTTCTTCTGGCGCCTTTTTCAATGTACCCTTTTTGTAACGCTGATAAAAGACTGTTTTTGGTTCAATCTGGAGTGAGTAAGAAGAATAATGTGGCAAATCGAACTGTAAGGCTTCTTCCACAGTATGCCCAAACTGCTCCAATGTTTGTCCCGGCAGAGCATAAATCAAGTCAATACTTATGTTGTCAAAGCCAGCCTGTTTTAATAGATCAAGACTTTCATACACATGTTTGACGCGGTGAACACGACCGATGGCCTCCAATAGTTTATCATCGAACACTTGAACGCCAAGGGAAATTCGATCTACCCCGTAGTGCCTTAGCAGCTTAGCTTTTTCTAATGTCAGATCCCCGGGATTTGCTTCAAATGTATATTCTCTGGCTGCGTGAACATCAAATGCGCTGTCCACACTCTTCAGTACATGCTCTAGCTGCTGCATATTCAATGCCGTCGGTGTACCGCCGCCAACGAAAATCGTGTTCATTTGCTGTTTGTTCGGAACATAATGCTCTATTTCCTTCCGTAGTGCTTCTACATATTCATCTGCACTATCTTCCCGATAGAAAAATTTCGTGAAGTCGCAGTAATGACAAAGCTGTTCACAAAAAGGTATATGAATATAAGCGGATTTCACTTCGTTCATCATGCTGCCTCCTTCCGCAATGACAAACCCTTGTCTGATTAAGGACAAGGGTTGTCTGTTTTTTATTCGTCGTCCATTTGCAAGATGGCCATGAACGCTTCCTGTGGAACTTCCACGGAACCAACCATCTTCATTCGTTTTTTACCTTCTTTTTGCTTTTCAAGTAATTTACGCTTACGAGATATATCCCCTCCATAACACTTGGACAAGACATTCTTACGCATCGCTTTAATGTTGGAACGGGCAACAATCTTATTTCCGATTGCAGCCTGGACTGGTACTTCGAACTGCTGACGCGGAATTAACGCCTTCAGCTTTTCTACTATTGCTTTACCGCGGTCGAAAGCAAAATCACGGTGTACGATGAAGGATAACGCATCTATCGTGTCACCATTCAAAAGAATATCCATCTTCTGCAAATCGGATGCCTTGTAGCCCACCAATTCATAATCGAAGCTTGCATACCCTTTGGTTTGAGATTTTAGCTGATCGAAGAAATCATAGACGATCTCTGAAAGCGGAATTTCGTAAACGACATTTACACGAACATCGTCCAGATATTGCATGTCCTGGAAATCACCGCGTTTCTTCTGGCATAACTCCATGACTGTACCGACGTAATCATTTGGTACCATGATTGTCGCTTTTACATATGGCTCCTGCACTTCCGTACGTGATTGTGCATCTGGCAAAGCCGCCGGGTTGTCAACTCGCACTTCGCTGCCATCGGTCATGACAACATTGTAGATAACACTTGGTGCTGTAGTGATCAGATCAATATTGAATTCACGTTCAATCCGTTCTTGGATGATCTCCATGTGCAAAAGTCCAAGGAAACCACAGCGGAATCCAAAGCCAAGTGCCTGGGATGTCTCCGCTTCATATTGCAAGGAACTATCGTTCAGTTCCAATCGCTCCAGAGCTTCACGCAAATCGTTGTAATTACTTGCATCAACCGGGAACAATCCGCAATAAACCATCGGATTCAAGCGGCGATAGCCAGGCAATGCCTCGCTGGCAGGATTATTCGCTAATGTAATTGTGTCCCCTACCCGCGTATCACTTACGTTTTTAATAGAGGCAGTCAAGTAGCCAACGTCACCAACGACTAGCTCGTCCTTTTTGACTGGCGCCGGATTAAATACACCGACTTCATTGACTTCAAATTCCTTGCCGGTAGCCATCATGTGAATCTTGTCTCCGACTTTTACGGAACCTTCTTTAATACAAGTATACGCAACAACACCGCGATAGGAATCATACAAGGAATCGAAGATCAAACCTTTTAACGGCGCTTCCTCATTTCCTTTCGGTGGTGGGATTCGGTCAACAATTGCCTCTAAAATCTCTTCTATACCGATTCCTGCTTTAGCTGATGCCAGAATCGCGTCACTCGCATCAATTCCAATAACGTCCTCGATTTCCTGTTTAACCCGTTCTGGATCGGCGCTCGGTAAATCGATTTTATTGATAACCGGGATGATTTCCAAGTCATTATCCATCGCCAAGTATACATTGGCCAATGTTTGGGCTTCGATACCCTGAGCTGCATCCACTACAAGGATGGCACCCTCACAGGCTGCCAAACTCCGGGATACCTCATATGTAAAATCGACATGTCCCGGTGTATCTATCAAATGGAATATATATTTCTCGCCATTTTCCCGTTCGTATTCAAGTTGCACTGCATTCAGCTTGATTGTGATGCCGCGCTCTCTTTCCAAATCCATCGCATCCAAATACTGCGCCTTCATTTCACGCGCAGTAAGAGCTTTAGTCTTCTCCAGAATACGGTCAGCCAGTGTAGACTTCCCATGATCGATGTGTGCAATGATCGAGAAATTCCGCACATGCTGCTGATTTCGTCTGTTTGTCTCTACCAATCAAAATCACTCCTAAATTGTCCGAAGCTGCCCCATAAGAAGCAACCGTAACAATAACTAGCATTGATTATAGCAATTGCGCCCTGTTTATTCAATGTTTTTAAGCGCTTTTGCCTCAGCCGAACAAAGCAATGGAAAGCTGTTCAATTGCTGTAATGATGACAGAGCAAATACCAGTGAATAGACTTCCAAGTCCGCTCGCCAGCTGCTGGACGATGGAGCTATCTGCTCCCTCATCCGATACAGGTGCTGTATTTTTAAGCACCGGTTTGCTTTTTGCACCCTCAAATGAGGAAGATGCAGTCAGCTGTCCTTCCTGCTGCTGCACAGCGGGCGGCTGCTCTGCCTGCTGGACATCCTCTTTTTCCATTCCAATTAAAATACCGCCAAAGAACAATGTCAGCATCGTCAGAACAACCACTACATATTTCATTCCGCTTGTCCTCCTTGAACTTTTTCTGCTTCCCAGTAATACTCAGCAAATATCTCTGCAAACAATTCCGCAGTTCTTGTTGCTTCATCCAATGTATTTTCCGCTCCGCCAATTTCCAAAAGGGCTGCTTTGTCAGAAACATCCTGATTGTAAATTCCGTCGACTCCTGCACCTTGTTTTGTAATAACACCCCGGCTCAGACCAGGATATTTGGCTTCAATTTTTTTGTGCAGATCCGTTGCGAGCTTCAGATTCTTTTCATATTCTTTATTTTCAGCACCGACAACAAAAACAACTTTTGCATATATGTCACCTTCAATTTCCTTCGTCGTGTCTTTTCGTTTCAAGCTGTCACGGTGAATATCGAAAACAAAGGAAACATCTTTGTGTTCTGCTACAGCAGCTTCAACTACTCCTCTTGAAGCATCGTAGGATTGATGATAAGCCATGCCATTTTCATTTAAAATGGCTCCTATATCCGTCTGGTCAGCAATTGTTCCGATACCAAGCTCTTCCAACCGTTCGGCCATTGCTTCTCCGGCATCGGTGACATTAGAGTTTTTGTTATAAGCGCTATCTTTCTGGTCAGCATCTAAGGAAGGCAGATAGGACTCCTGATTATGCGTATGGTAGATAAAAACAACATCTTTTTCGCCTGTTGAAGGCGCAGGCTCCTCATCCTTTTGTTCCTGACTATCGTCAGGTGGATTCTGATTTTCTTCTGATGGTGTTTCTTCTTCCTTTTCTTGAGTTGGCTCTTCCTCGATAACATGATCTGGCTGCGCCGACTCAATTGGCAGGTTCGTATAGTTTGTTCCTTCTCCTGCAATGACAATCTGGTTCTCATATAGGGAGAAACCTGGTATTTCGGAGCCAAGTAAAGTACGCGGGTCATCCGGTTTGATTGTTGTCAGCATTTGCATAAGAACGGCAGACAGTTGGATTGATGGAGCTTCCTCTGGTCTGACACTTTCGAAAATCTTGTTTTCGTTGCCAAGTATATGCAGATAAATGCTGCTGTCGAGCTGCCTTGTCCAATCTGTGATCGCTTGTGAGGACAACCGGTATGCCGGCCCAGCAGAAGTTAACGCCGCTATACCGGTCAATAGAAAAAGGATGGAGCCGACAAGTATGAGTGTCCGCTTATATATAAACAGTACGCCTGAACGCTTTCGCTTATAGCTGTTCTTCTTTTTTCCCAAGAAAGAAGCTCCTCTCTTTTTGAATCTAGTTGAACTCTACTAGAATCTATGAGAGAGAAGCTCGAAGTAGAACCTCTGAAAGAAATCAGCGAGTGTAATCCGAGAGATTCGCCGGATTGACCTTTTCATGCAAAGCTCCATTAATACCTGCTGCTATGACATGTGCCATATCGGTAATGAATCCATCCACTTCTTTCGGTGTTACCATAAGGTTATGTCCAAGCGGTGTGAGTACCTCATGGATTAGCTGACGCTTTTCTTCTTCAGTAAGACCGCCAACCATTCCGAATATTGCCTGGCGCTGTTCCTCACTTGGCAAGTCTTCTTCTGTCAGTTCCTTTTTTCCAAAACGCATCCCTGCCGGCACAAGGGCCTTTGAAGGCTTATCCTTCTCATTCCACTCTCTTCCAAAATGCTTGAAAAGGGAATCGATTGTATCACTCGTAATCGAGACCGCGTCAACAACTGTAGGAACGCCAATACTGAAAACAGGAATACCCAGTGTTTCTTTGCTAAGCTCTTTCCGTTTATTTCCTACTCCAGAGCCTGGATGAATACCTGTATCGGATAACTGGATTGTACTATTCACACGACTGACTGATCGTGCTGCTAAAGCATCCACTGCTATAACAAAGTCTGGCTTCGTTTTTTCAATAATTCCGTGTATAAGAGTACTTGTCTCGATACCTGTCGTACCCATTACGCCAGGTGATATGGCGCTAACTGGCCGGTAACCTTCTTCCACTGACTCTGGCTGCAGCTTGAATAAATGGTTAGTCACCATTATTTTTTCAATCACATCCGGTCCCAAAGCGTCCGGTGTCACATTCCAATTTCCTAGTCCGACTATCAAACCAGTCGCATTCGTCGGAATGTTGTTCTCAGCCAGCATTTGTTCCAGTTCCTTGGCAAGTACAAGTGCTGTCTCTTCTTCCTGCTTTGTGTCCTGATTCTTTACCGCATCAGTATGAATCGTAATATAGATACCAGGTTTCTTGCCTATCTGCTTTGATCCTTCTTCGTTCACTTGTACATAATTAACGGTAATACCTTCTGTTTTTTTCTCTGTAACTGAGATACCTGCTGCTGTTCCCTGTTTCTGTTCACTCGATGTATATAGGTCCTTTGCTTCAATAGCTAAATCCGTCCGTACTTGCAGCTGCTTGATCAAAACTATCCCTCCACTTTTCAAAAATGTCAGCATTAGCTTAAGCAGATTAACAGCAAATCATACGAAAAGTGACACCATCAGCGAAAAGAATTGTTGAAAACATCGCTCCGCTTTGGTACAATGGCTTTTGTTGTAAGATGAAATGTGCCGGAGGTGAAACAAACATGGCAAATATTAAATCAGCGATTAAACGCGTTCGTGTAAACAACGATAGCCGTCTAAGAAACCAAGCTTTGAAAAGCGACTTGCGTACTGCAGTGAAACACGTGGAAACTGCTGTTTCCAACAACGATGCTGCTACTGCTAAAACAGCTCTTCTAACAGCTTCAAGCAAAATTGATAAAGCTGCACAAAGTGGTGTTATCCACCGCAACAAAGCTAACCGTCAGAAGTCTAACTTGACTAAAAAAGTTAACTCTATTGGCGCATAATATGCTTAGAAGAACGATTCCTTTAGAAGGAATCGTTTTTTAATAGAAAAAGCCCGGTGGTTTATTAAACCATTCGGGCTTTTTTTCGTATTGTCACTATTTGCTGAAGTAAAAGTTCAAACGCTAGATTCTTCTCCATACGTCCCTGCTTCATATCAGCATCCGTTTCGGCAGCTAAAAATAGAATATGCTTCAATTCTTCTTCAGAAAAGTGTGCTTCCCGCTTCAAGGCAAGCTTGATCACAAACGGATGAACTTTCGTTACTTCTGCCATCTTCGCTTGGTTATACCCTTTATGTTTCAGAAGCTTTACATGCAAAATTGTCCTGAACTGGGAAGCAAGCAGCGCAATCAAAGCAATTGGCTCCTCCTTCAGTTTGATCAGATCATGGAAGATGTATATCGCCTTGGCCAAGTCACCTGCCATTAAGCTGTCAACAAGCTTTAATCCAGAGCTTGTCTGCTGATGGGAAACAAGTGATTCCGCCATCTCCAAGGTTATTTTACTTCCTTCACCTGCATAGAGAGCAAGCTTCTCAATTTCTCCGCGCAGCATGGAAAGGTCGGTTCCAGCCTCCTGGATGAGCAAATCAGCGACTGCATCCTCCAGCACAATTTGATGCTCCTTGCTTAACGTAACGATCCAATCTGATAAATCCCATTCTTTAACCGGCAAACAGGCGACAGCCTGTCCTGTCTTTTTAATGCTTTTAATAATTTTTTTGCGCTCATCCACCTTCTCATACGGAGCTAACAAAACAAGTGTTGTCCAAGCAGCTGGATTTTCTACATACTGCTCCAAACTCTCTAAACGATGATCCACTGCAGACTTATCCGGCTTAGCTTTCAAAAAGAAAGGATGGTAAGCAAGTATTAATTTTTGTTCACTGAAAAAAGGATATTCCTCTGCATCCGCAATAACTTCCTGGATCGGGGTTTCCTCCAAATCGTAGACAGAAACATTTGTTCCATCGGAAAGGGCGAATTGTTTCTCTATTTTTACCTTTATATCCTGCATGAAATAAGACTCCGTGCCATATAGTAAGTATATAGGTGAAAAATCCTTTTTCTTGATTGCTTTTAAAGCGTCAGTATATGACATGTTCTCACTCCTACGTAATCCTACTGTTTATCGTATCGGCAAATAGGAATTAACGCAAGGTGGAACAGAGGAGAACATTGTAATGTTCCCCCCCAATCTATATGAACGCTCTTGTTAGCCAGCTCCGGAGGCTGTAACGCGAAGCGGTGTTTTCTTACCTCTAGGTTATCCTGATAGCACTCAAGTTATAGGTGACAACTCTTGCTAATCGAGGTAAGTACCTGTTGCCTGTGGTAAGTTCATTTGCCTCATTTATAACTACCGTATCTTATGGAAGGAACGGGCTAAATGTGCCTGTCTTTCCTGAGAAGGCATAGACGACCGCCCCATCCGTATCTGTACGCCAGATACGGATGTTTTGTTGTAACAAGCTATCCACCACTTCTGGCGATGGATGACCATATCGGTTGTTCCTGCCAGCAGAGACAAGCGCTGTCTCCGGCTTCAATTGCAGAAGAAATGCTGTATCAGTTGATGTATTGCTGCCATGATGCCCGACCTTCAGAATATCAGTTTGCATTGACGGGTACCGCCGGATGATTTCCTTTTCTTCCTCTTTGCCAATATCCCCAGTAAAAAGCCAACTCTTCCCGCCAAGCATCGTATACATGACAAGCGAATTCTTGTTTGGGTCCTTTTTATCGCGGAAAGGAGCTAGCAGCTGAATTTCCCAGCCTGACAGACGGAGCATCTCTCCAGCTCTCCAAGGAATTATCTTTGTATCTGAATGCCACTGGCTAGCTTTTGAACGGTCAAAGTAGACCGATGTACGCACCCATTCTACATGAAATTCCTCTGTCAGCTTACCAATACTTCCGATATGGTCATGGTCAGCATGTGATGCAAAAATGCCGTCCACTTTAACAATCCCCCGCTCATACAGAAATGGTTTGATCACTTGGTCGAAATTCTTATCAGTTGGCTGAAAGTCCATTCCAATACTGCCAGCAGCATCAATTAAATAAACACCTCTGCGGTAAGGTAATTCAATAACAAACGCATCTCCTTGTCCGATATCGAGCATGGTTACATATCCTGTACTGCTTGTATAAGGCAGCAATACTGCCGTAAGCGGAATTGAGGTGAGAAAAGCACCATACCAAAGAGCCTTTCTTCGCCTCCCTTCCTCCCAAGCAGAACAAAATAGAATTAAAACCAAAAAATAAACCAGTGAGATACCTATCGGAAGCTCCCCTGTTACCCAAGGATAAAAAGCTACACCATCTACCCATTGGATAAATCGAATTACTAATTCATTGAGAAATCGAAAACCTTCTCCGATAAGAGCAGCAAAATGTGGCAGAGGATACAGGAGAATACTGATTAACAATAAAAGCGGAATAGCAATAAAGGTATAAAACGGAATAGTGAATAGATTCATTAAAACCGACAATGGATTCAAGAAATAAAATTGAGAGACCTGTAAAGGAAAGATAACAAGCTGGCTTAGTAAGCTTGTTTCCAGCAGTGCACTGATGAAGGAACCAGTGTATAAACGAGCTGACAATAGCAGCGCCAAGCTGACTAAAAACGAAAATTGGAAACCAATATGGTATAGATAAGACGGGTCGAGGACGAGTAAAAGTATGAAAACAATACTGATACTATCGATAATCGGCAGTTTAATCCGAAACCGCATAAGCAGCATGATGAGCATTACCATTAAAGCGGAACGCCATACCGAAGGCTCACCGCCCGCAAATACGGGATAAACAGCCAGGAAGACAAATAAAAACCAATATGTCTTCTCAATCGTGAGAATCTGGAGTTTTGTGAGGAGAAAAAAGAGGATTGCAGAAAATAATGCTATATGCATGCCGCTAATGGCAAGAATATGAGATAAGCTCCAGCGATTGAACAGCTCTACTGTTTCCTCATCTAAATTGCTATCTTCGCCAGCAATCATTGCTTGCACCCATGCAGCGGTATGAGGGTCAAGGAACTTGTCAGTTTTATGCAAAAACGCAGTTCTTGCTTTTAACAACCGACCGAATTGTGATGTTCCGGCACAAGAGATATCCTCCAAATTCTGAAGTTCTATCTCATAATAGATACCTTGCTGTCGTAAATAGTGTTGAAAGTTAAATTGTCCTGGGTTAGTAGCAGGGTCGGGCTGTACAAGACTCCCCTTAATAATGCATTGGGACCCTGCAGATAAACCAGATACAGCTTCTTGCTCCTCTTGTTTGAAATATGTCACCTGGATGGAGGCAGAACCAGAAGGATCTTCTGCAGTGAATTGAATTCGTTCTTTTGTTTCGGAAAGATCTGATATTGCGGATGTGAGCTGAATCGGCTCATTAAGTGGCAGTTGGGGAGGAATTTTTTGTACGAGGATACTGTTGCCGAGAAATAAAAGAGAGGCAATGGAAGAAAGCAGCAGTAGCGGTAATCGAATACGTTTTGTGTAATATAGCAGACTCAGCCAAACAAGTATGACTAGCAGTATCGAAAAATGTAAGGAATGCGCCAGCATCCCACCAAGGGCTGCCAGCGCAACAATATGCCATTTACCAATCATATTCGTTCTTTGTTTCGGAGTTGATAGTGAGACATAGCTTCTTCAGCGAGTTGTTGACTTTCTGTATCGTCCAGCTGCTTGAGCTTGTCCACGACTTTTTCCATCATACTGCGTGTCTCTTGCGGCTTTGTATCCACTACGACTGCATCAAGCTCAACCTGTTCCGTTGTGACACCAGCTTCAGCAAAGAGATCAACAGCATAAGGATGATTTTTATAATCACTTGCATAATAGACAGTTTTGATGCCAGCTTGTATTAGGGCTTTACAGCATTGCAAGCATGGAAAATGTGTCACGTATATTTCAGCTCCTTCAGTAGGAACACCGAATTTCGCACATTGTAAGAGAGCATTCATTTCTGCGTGTACTGTCCGCACGCAATGACCATCGATTACATAGCATCCTTCATCGACACAGTGCTTGCTGCCTGTGACACTGCCATTGTAACCGCCGGCGATAATTCGTTTATCGCGGACTACAGTGGCACCGACCATCAGCCGCTGGCAAGTGCTGCGCAGCGCCAGCAAGTGGCTTTGTGCCATAAAGTATTGATTCCATGCGATTCGTTCCATGACGTTTCGCCACCTTTCCTTTTCTAGAGTAAGTGTACAATCCCCTTTCTCATCCGTCAACCAGCTCTATAAGCTGATCTGATCCTTCATATTCTCTAATGATTTCTCTCCGATGCCAGGTACTTCTGTAAGCTGCTCGATCGAAGTGAACGGACCATTTTCCTCACGGAAGGTAATGATAGCCTGTGCTTTTGCTTCTCCAATGCCATTCAGTTCTGTCAGTTCCTCGCTGTCTGCTTGATTGATATTTATTTTCTCTGAGGAAGTACTCGAACCCGCTGTTTGAACAGGCACATCTGCTTCACCAATAGCCGCTACATAGATAACCTGTTCATCCGCCACTCGCTGAGCAAGATTAATACTTCGCCCCTCTGCGTTCTCTGTCAGTCCTCCCGCTGCATTTAATGCCTGTTCCACTCTGCTGTCTGGAGCAAGCTCGTATACACCAGGATTCTGAACCTCTCCTTTTATATCTACCATGACCTTCTCATTATCTGATGCAGTTTGATTTTCAGCTGGTGATTCTGTGAGCATCTGATTATCAGAAGGATTTTTAACTTCTTCAAGTTGCTGCACTGCAGCATCACCTCTAGGTTCCCTCATCCACATAATTAAAAATACGCATACTACAGCTGCCAGTATGATAGCCCAGCTATATTGTTTGATTATTTGCACCTTGAACCTCCTTTCATATTTTATAACCTCAAAACATAAAATGGGTAGCAGCGTAAATGGGAACAATCAGAAAATGAGCAGAGGAGGAGTTTAAAATGACGAAATGGGGAATAATCGGAGTTGGCAATATGGGAGGCATGTTACTGGAAACATGGGTGAACTCCGGATCAATCGCCCAAGAAGATATTATGATTTTGAACCGTTCTGCCGAAAAGGCACTTCAATGGAAAAAAGCTTTTCCATCTATACATGTAGCAGATTCCACTAGCCAAATTGCGGATTATGCTGATATTTTGTTTCTATGTGTGAGGCCACCGCATTTACCAGGTGTCTGCCACGAGCTCCACCCTCTATTACAGCAGGATCAAGTACTAGTATCTATTACTAGTCCATATTCGATTGAAGATCTCGAAGTACTCGTACCTTGTCAGGTAGCAAGAGCGATTCCGAGTATCACAAACAGGGCCGCAGCAGGTACGACTCTGCTGACATTCGGAACGAGTCTGTCTAATCGAAATAAAGCTGCGCTAATCGATTTAGTTAGCAGTTATTCAAATCCTCTTTATATTCCAGAGGATATAACCAGAGTAGCTTCAGATATTGTTTCCTGCGGACCAGCTTTCTTCAGCTACCTCGCACAGCGATTTATCGATGGTGCAGTGGCGGAAACTGAAATCAGTAAAGAACAAGCTACCCATTTAACTTCGGAAATGCTTATCGGACTCGGGACCTTATTGGCAAACGGGCATTATACATTGGATGAACTGATTAAAAAGGTTTGTGTGAAGGGCGGTATTACAGGAGAAGGAATAGCAGTACTGGAGAAGGAAACCACAGAACAGTTTCCGCTATTATTCCAAGCAACTCACCGAAAATTCCGAGAGGAAAAGGAAGCAATTCAAAAGGGATTGTACAACTAAAAATTCGACACATACTTAGCTTTTCCTGCATAAAAAAACCAGGTAGCAGATTATGCCTCCTGGTTTTTAACACATGCAAAGAACAGCCGATCTGCTTGTTCCAAGTGCTCCGTCCGTTCTATATCAAAATCTCCGTATACTCCACACACGCGAAAGCCCGCTTCCTCAAGCCAGGAGATATACGTATCAATGGAATATGTACGCTGATGATGATATTCATCAAAACGATCGTATTTATCCGAGTCTGTTTCTTTTGTAAAGAAAGTAAGGTCGTGAAATACTTCTCCCTTTTCCTCGCCGGCTTCACAGAACCATGTATAAGAAAGGTCGTCATGAATTTCAGCAAAAACCTCACCAGCCAAGTCCTCTTCAATATGCCGTATGCTATGGACATCAAACAGGAACACTCCGCCGGGAGCAAGCATCTGCCATATCCGGTTGAAAGCTTGCTGCACATCATGTGGTGACGTAATATAGTTGACTACATCAAACATACTAATCGCAGCATCTGCTTTAATTGTCTCCAGCTCCCGCAGATCCTGTTGTATCCAGCGCACTTGCTGTTTTGTATCGCGGGAAGCAGCAAAGGCAAGCATATTCTCAGATTGATCAATACCTGTCATATGATATCCTGCCTTTGCCAGCTGCCTGGTGACATATCCCGTTCCGCAACCCAAATCGGCTATTTCTTTGATCTCGATTTGAGCGTGTTTACGGAATACCTCCTGCATGAACTGCTGCCATGGCTCATAAGGCGCATCCTGCATCAGACGTTCATATACGGCTGCAAGCCGCTCGTATGCGGCCATCAGCTTTCTTGGGAGAATACCGGTTCCACTTGCGGCGCGTCTCCCCACAGGCGTTCTAAATTATAATATCTGCGTTCATCGATATGGAATACATGGCAAACAACATCTCCAAGATCGACAAGAACCCATCTTGACTGTTCCATTCCTTCCATACGCTTCACTTCTACACCAGCTTCTTCAGCTTTCTCTTTGATTCGTCTAGCGATAGCTTGCACTTGACGCTCGCTCGTTCCATGACAAATCATGAAGTAATCAGCAATCAAGGAGACCTCCTTCATTTCCAAAAGGACAACGTCTTCCCCTCTTACCGCATCTGCGGCATTTGCTGCTATTTGTGCTATATCAATAGTTTCCATTTATTTGTTACCTCCAGTAGAGTTTAATAAATCATTATAAGCATGGAAAGTGTCCGGGTATACTTTCCGGTTTAACGAAACGAGCATATTGATCGTATTCCGGGAAGCCATCCAGCACGCCTTATCCAAATTGTTCTCACTAACTTTACGTACATCATCCACGCCGGGAAAAGCACGGCCTGGTTCAATATAATCTGCAAGAAATACGACTTTATCAAGTATCGACATACCAACACATCCAGTGGTGTGTACAGTGATTGCATGCAGTATCTCCGGGTCGCTAATGCCGACTTCACGTTTTACCATAAGCGCTCCTACTGGACCATGCCATAATTCATGGTGATAATCCAGCAAGTCTTTCGGCAGCCGTTCTGATTCGATCCAGCGTTTCATTTCCTCGAGTGGCCGATACTTCGCATAGTCATGAAAAATAGCAGCCAGCTCAGCTTTCTTTTCATCTGCACCATACTGTTTTGCCAGTCTGATGCTAGTATCCATTACACGGATAGTATGTTCATACCGAGGTTTCTTTAATTGTTTTTCAACGATCGCCAATGCCTTATCTCTCTGCATACAGCTTTTGCTCCTTTATAATATCGAACACTGCGCCTGAAATAAGATAGTGTACAGGAGCTCCCTGTTCAACGCGTTCCCGGATCATGCTCGAGGATATCTCAAGCTCCGGGATATCGACATAAGTGACAGGGTATGTTGTCTCCAGATCATATCCAGGCCGGCCGACACCTACGAATGTCAGCATTTCAATCAAATCATCAATACGATGCCAAGTGTGCAGACTCTCCACCAGATCAGCACCAATGATGAAATGGAATGCAGTATTCGGATGCATTTCCTGCAACAGCTTTATTGTATCAAATGTATAGGATTTGCCTAAACGATCCACCTCAATCGGATTCATACGGAAAATAGGATTTTCCGCAATTGCCGCCTGCACCATCTCGAGACGAAGAACCGCATCTGTTTGGGACTTCTGTTTATGCGGTGCTTCATGGGCAGGAATGAACCAGACTTCATCCAATCCAAGTCTGTGCTGGACTTCCTGCGCAATGAACAAATGTCCGAGATGGGGCGGATCGAATGTCCCCCCCAATAACCCGACTTTTTTCATGTCTTACTCCTTTACGGCAGCTTGATCTGTTTATTATCTTCTGATTCTCTATAAAGGATGATTGTACTGCCGATAATTTGAACGATAGAGGCACCTATACCCTCTTCAATTGCTGCAGCAACGTCCTCTTTTTCATCGAGGCAATTCTGAAGTAAACTCACTTTGATCAATTCTCTTTTTTCTAATGCTTCGCCGATTTGGACGAGCATATTATCGTTCACACCGATTTTCCCTACCTGAAAAATTGGTTTCAAATGATGCGCTTGTGCGCGAAGATATCTTTTTTGTTTACCTGTTAACATATTATGCCTCCGTTAATCTTTGTTCCAGTTGGTTCAATAAGTCTCCGATAATGACTTGCTGTCCTGACCAGATTTCAAATGCGTACTGTGCTTGATATAAAAGCATGCTATGACCATGATGAATTGTGGCTCCTTGCTGCTTGGCGCTGCGAAGCAGCATCGTTTCAATCGGTTTATAGACGATATCACTAACCACTGCATTAGGCTTTAGGTTAGCTAACGATATGATTTGCTCATGGTCATGCGGGCTCATTCCGACACTTGATGTGTGTATGATGATATCATAGCTTTCCAATTTCTTTTGTGCTTCTTCATATGACAGGACCTCTGTAATTGTTTCCGGTTCCTGTAATTGCAGCAATTGCTCCGCCTTAGAAACTGTGCGATTGCCGATATCGACATAGCGATACCCATTAGCGACTAGCGCCCGGTATATGCCGCGAGCTGCTCCTCCTGCGCCAAGCATAAGTACATGCAAGGATTCTTGAGCGGGAATCAACTGTTCCAATGCACGCACATATCCCGATCCATCCGTATTATACCCGATCCATTTGCCGTTCTTTCGTACTGCGGTATTCACAGCTCCGATTTTCGCTGCATCTGGATCTAGTTCATCAAGGAATGAGATGATGCGCTGTTTATATGGAACCGTAATATTGAAGCCATCAATCCCGCTTTGCAGTAATGCTGTAATTTTTTCATCAAAAACATCTGGTTCGATAGGATATAGCTTGTATTCCCCTTCGATTCCAGCTTGTTCCATGAATTGTGTGTGTATCCATGGTGATAAAGAGTGCTCCACCGGATGGCCGATTAGGCCTAACTTCAATATTTTCATCTTCTCGCTCCCCCTTAGATTAATGATCTGCGAATAGTTGCCGGAACTCCTTCTGGTGTATGGACTGTCACCGAAGCAGGCTCACCTGACAGCGTTATCCATCCTAATCCTGGAATGACAATATCCGTTTTTTGATCTTTAATTCTGAATGCTGCTTTCTTTAAAGGTGGAAAGTGCTCAAGCTGCTCCTGATATGGAGGGGTAAGCAATTCTCCTTTTTGGCGTTCGTAAAGCGAATCCGCATTCTCAAGCTTCGTACGATGGATATCGAGTGCGTTGGAGAAATAGCAGACAAATGACTGACGTTCCCCTTTTTCGAAATCGATTCGTGCCAAACCGCCAATGAACAACGTTTGCTTATCGTTCAATTGGAAGATGCGTGCTTTAATTTCTTTATTCGGAGTGATGGTTTTCAAGTCCTTATCCGTCACATAATGGGCAATCTGCTGGCGGTTAACAATCCCTGGTGTATCATAAAGGGAGCTTGTATCATCGAGTGGGATATCAATGAATCCGAGCGTCGTACCAGGAAAATAAGAAGTTGTGATCGCATCGTTAATCCCTGTTGAATGCTTGATCAAAGCGTTAATGAACGTTGATTTGCCGACGTTCGTACTGCCGACAACATATACATCCTGTCCATCACGCAATTCCTGAATGCTGTCTTCAAGCTCCGACATACCGATTCCGCGTTTTGCAGAAATCAAATGTACATCTGCCACTTGAATACCGTATTCTTTGGCTGCCCCGCGCAACCACTGTTTAACACGTTCGTGATTTGTCGATTTTGGAAGCAAGTCCACTTTGTTCCCAACCAGAATAATTGGTTTGTCTCCGACAAGCCGTTTGATGCTGGAAATGAAGCTACCGTTAAAATCAAATATATCCACAAGCTTGATGACAATGCCATCTTTGTTATTAATTTCACTAATCAACGTAAAGAAGTCATCGTCAGTCACTGCAACATCCTGGACTTCATTGTAATGCTTGAGCCGGAAGCAGCGCTTACAGATGACCTCATCACTTTTCCCCAATGCTGATGCAGGGATATAACCCGGCAAGGAAGCGTCCTCTGTTTGAATCGGAGCTCCGCAACCTTGGCAAATCAATTCTTCCACATTCATTCCTCCCATGTAATCTTTCCTTTTCTTCTGAAATAGTTGAGTATCCGTCGTTCGATCATCCGATTGATTCTGGTGATTTTTCCGTCTGTTTTGACGATTGGCACCACAACGATCGTATAGAAACCGGCCAGATTGCCCCCTAATACATCTGTAAGGAGCTGATCACCAATCATAACAATCTGATCCTTCTGAAGGTTCATCTGCTTGACAGCCTGCTTGAAGGCTCGTCCCAGCGGCTTTCTTGCGCTATAGACGAAAGGAATCTCTAAAGGTTCAGAAAACAGTTTCACTCGTTGCTCATTATTATTAGATATAATCGTAATTTTAATATCGTGTGCGCGCATTTCCTTGAACCAATTGGTCACTTCCGGCGTAGCATCTGCAACATCCCATGCAACAAGGGTATTATCCAGATCCGTAATGATTCCTTTGATTCCTTGCGCTTTCAATTTCTCTGGCTTTATATCAAAAATGCTTTTCACATGCTCGTTCGGCAAGAACTTCTTTAGCATTGTGGATTTCCTCCGATCTCGTACACTTCAACAGTTACTTACCCATCATAAGACATTTTAGCTACGGTTTCAAAAAAATCTTTCATTGTTCCCCTTTTTTTCGACCTTTCTTTATGCAATACACATGATTTCAGAAGTAAAACCTTTCGACAAATCTCTACATTCTTCTTCTTGTGGATAACTATGTCCACATTATTAACCGCAATATGAATCAATTCTGCATATTTATAAACACTTTATCTACAGGTTATGAACAGTTTTCTGTAGATAACTCTCGTCTTGTCCCTCTATTTTTTTCGTGATACATTATTAATAACTTATCAACTCCCCAACCCACGTACAGAAGATCTGCAAGATAGTAAGATATCTCCAATCAGGAGGAATGCAAGATGGAACATCTGTCTGATGAATTGCTGATCGAATCTTACCACAAGGCGAACGAACTCCACTTGAGCCAAGAGTTTATTCATCTAATAGAAAAAGAAATCCAGTCACGGGGCTTATCGCATAAGATCCGCTATACCAGCTAAACATCGTCTCCCTCAGTCTTGCCGTAACGGTAAGGCTTTTTTTCTTTCTTGAAGGAGTTAATGTATGTTGCAGTGTATGGTTAAATTACTTTACAATTGGGTATAGGATTTTTTAGAAACTTTATAAATTAGAAGTAACTATTGAGAGCTATAATCTTAAAGGAGGACTGCCATAATATGATCGTTGCCATTCTGATGCCATTTTTAATTGCTATGTGCATCCCATTCATCGCAAAATTCAAATACAGGATACATACCGGATATGCGGTGTTTGTTACATCGCTCTCCCTCTTCCTATACTTTCTCGTTCTGCTGATTAGCGGGGAAACCAACATACTATATCGATACAACTGGATACCGTCACTTGGATTGGATTTTACATTCTATACTGATGGACTGGCACTTTTCTTCGCCTTACTTATTAGCGGTATCGGTGCTCTTGTAGCATTTTATTCTATCTTTTATCTTAACCGCGAGGAACGGTTAGGCTCCTTCTATGTTTATCTGCTGTTGTTCATGGGAGCTATGCTAGGTATTGTCACTTCTGATAATATTTATGCCCTTTACACCTTCTGGGAGCTCACTTCTGTATCTTCTTTCCTTTTAATCAGTTTCTGGTTCACTAGAAAGGCTTCCACAGATGGTGCCCTTAAATCAATGTTAATCACTTTCATTGGTGGTTTTGCCTTACTCGGCGGACTGGTACTTCTCCACCTTGTAACCGGCACTACTAGTATTCGTGAAATACTAACACAAGGTGACCTTATACTAACAAGTGATTGGTTCCCACTGATTGTCGTGCTTTTGCTTCTAGCGGCTTGTACAAAATCAGCTCAGTTTCCATTCCACATCTGGCTGCCCGACGCTATGGAAGCTCCGACACCGGTCAGTGCATACTTGCACTCCGCTACAATGGTTAAAGCCGGTCTATTCCTTTTGCTCCGCTTTACTCCAGTGCTTAAAGAAAGCGAAGCATTTTTCATTGCCGTATCTATAATCGGTCTCGTCACTTTGTTCTGGGGGTCTTATATGGCTGTCAGGCAGACAGATCTCAAAGGGATTCTAGCCTACTCCACGATCAGTCAGCTCGGCATGATCATGGCGATGATCGGTTATGGGACGGAGGCGGCTATCTTTGCTGCTATGTTCCATATTCTTAATCACGCAACATTCAAAGGTAGCTTGTTCATGGCTGTGGGGATTATCGACCATGAGACAGGAACTCGGGATATCCGAAAGCTTGGAGGACTTTGGAGGCTTATGCCTGTGACTGGAATAATCAGCATACTGGCATCTTTCTCTATGGCTGGTGTGCCGCTGCCGATTCTGAACGGGTTTTATAGTAAAGAAGAGTTCTTCTCAAGTTCTTGGGATTTGACAGCCGACCGTGCATTTTCAACCGATTTTGCTGCTGTACTAGCAAATATCGTACCTTATGTGGCTGTGGCTGGCAGTATCTTCACCTTTGTGTACAGCATGTACTTTTACTTCCGTACATTTACAGGGAAGGCAGAGAAAGATACAGCTGAAAAAGCCCATGATCCGAAGTTCGGGATGCTGGCATCTCCTGTATTGCTCGTCTCAGGAGTTCTATTGATAAGTATTTTCCCGAACTGGTTCAGCCGTCATTTATTGCAGCCAGCAGCAAATGCGGTCTATGGTGAGACAATGAAAGAACATAGCATCCATTTCTGGCATGGCCTCGTTCCTGCTTTTATCATGTCTCTAATTGTAGTTGCTTTAGGTATCGTATTGTATATCACTCGCAAATATTGGACCGTGCTATACAAAGTCCTGCCAGGAAAGTTGTCTGGAAATATCGTCTATGCATCTCTTCTGTCAGCTAGTGAAAAACAGACCAAGGTAGTAAATGACCGTATCGTAAACGGTTCTATCCGACAATATAATGCAATCATTATAAGCGTTATCTCGATTGTAACCTTAGTGATTTTGTTCGGAACGAACTCCTTCGATCTGCGGAATATTGATACTTCACCCGTCTCGTTTCCTCAAAGCCTGCCAGAGCTAGCGGTAGCATTTATTATGATTGCCGCAGCCTTCGGAAGCACTGTATCACAGAAAAAGCTGACTGCAGTCATCATTTTAGGTGTAGTAGGATACGGTCTGTCCATCTTGTTTGTCCTATTCCGTGCGCCGGACCTTGCACTGACGCAGCTTAGTATCGAAACGATCACTGTTGTCCTATTCCTACTGTGCTTCCGCCATTTGCCGGAAATGGAGCAAGAAAGAAAAGAGAAAAGATCAAAGAAAATCACCAATTTCATCATTGCCTCTCTTTGCGGTCTTATGATGATGCTGGTCGGCTTGGCTGCTTACAGTCAGCGTCTCTTCCCTAGCATCTCAGAATATTTTGTCAAGTATTCCTATAAGCTTGGAGGCGGCGACAATATCGTAAACGTGATCCTCGTCGATTTCCGGGGACTGGATACCTTATTTGAAATCACTGTACTTGCTATTGCCGCTTTGGGAATCTATTCCCTTATCAAACTGCGCCAAAAAGGAGGGGATCGCTGATGGAAATTATCATGATTGTACTTGCCGGTATCCTCTTCGGATTCGCAGTATACAACATTTTGCAGAAGCGGCTCCTCAGAATCATTATCGGCACTGCCCTTCTGTCACACGCGGCTCACCTATTCATTCTGACGATGGGAAAATTGAAACGTGGTGCCGCTCCCGTTCTTGTTGATGGAACAGAGAATTATACTGATCCGCTGCCGCAGGCACTAATTCTGACATCCATCGTTATCAGTTTTGGTGTCACCAGTCTGCTTCTTGTTTTGGCTTATCGGGCAGTAAAAACAAACGGCACAGATAATATGGAAGAATTAAGAGGTAATGATCATGACTAATTTTGCTATTTTACCAATATTGATTCCATTCTTAGCCGGTATAATACTGGCATTCACCCATAACCGGGTTCTGCTAACAAGACGTTTAGCAGCGCTTTTTGCTCTAGTCCATTTGATCACTATGGGATTTCTTCTTTATAAGGTCCTCATTGATGGCAGCATTGTGCTGGAGGCAGGAGATTGGATTGCACCATACGGTATCGTCCTTGTACTGGATCCTTTGAGTACTTTACTTGTTTTAACTACTTCCATCATTCTCCTTGCTGTCGTTTGGTACGCACCATCGTCAGTATCGGAGGAACAAGAAAGCTTCTATTTTTATACATTCGTATTTTTGCTTGTAACTGGTGTATCAGGTGCTTTTGTGACAGGAGATTTGTTTAACCTGTTCGTATTCTTTGAAGTCCTGCTGATGGCATCTTATGCTTTAATCACGCATGGAGGAAAGAAAGTACAGCTGCGCGAGTCGATTAAGTACGTATTGATTAACTTGTTTTCTTCCATGTTATTCGTTACCGCTGTCTCCTACATATATGCTGTGCTGGGTACAGTTAATATGGCACAGCTGGCTGAACGAGCAGCAGCATCTGATCAGCCAGGCATTATCACGACGGTCGCCATACTGCTATTCTTTGTCTTTGCGACCAAAGGTGCTGCATTTCCGCTGTATTACTGGATGCCACACTCCTACATCGTTCCAAATCCAGTTGTGTCAGCTTTATTCGGAGCACTATTGACTAAGGTGGGTGTATATTCCCTACTCCGTACATTTACGCTCATTTTCCAACAGCAGCCTGAAATTATTGATCAGCTGTTTATCTGGGTTGGTAATCTGACCATGCTACTCGGCGTCATAGGCGCATTGGCATCACGTAATATAAAATTGATTGTCGCTTATAATATCATTCCTGCCATCGGTTTTATGCTCGTTGGAATTGGGATTTTCAATCATGACGGTCTGAGCGGAAGCATCTATTATCTGCTCCAGGATATGATCGTAAAAGCAGCGCTCTTCCTGCTGGCTGGGACAATTGCTACTGCAGCAGGTACGTCGGACATCAATAAAATGGGTGGTATGATACGATCTCACCCAGTACTAGGCTGGATGTTCTTCGTTGCCGGTCTTGTACTTGCAGGTGTTCCTCCATTTAGCGGGTTCATCGGTAAACTGCTTCTGGTGCGAGGAGCTTTCGAAAAAGGCGAAGCAGTTACCGTTATCATAATGCTGCTCACAAGCTTACTCATACTACTTTCTATCGTGAGAGCATTTATTCGTATCTTCTGGGGAGAAGGCGAAGCAATTAAACAACAAAAACGACATAATGCACGTCGTCTTTTACCAGCTGGATTCCTAATGCTATTTACTGTATTCCTCGGAGTTGGTGCCGAAGCAATCTTGCCAACTGTCCAGCAGATAGCCGACTATCTTCTTAATCCGCAGGCATATATCGATCTTGTATTGAAGGGGGGACGTTAAATGGCTTTTCAAATATGTATTAATCTGCTCGTAGCTTTTATGTGGATGTTCCTAGGTGAGTCCTACAGCATTTCCGGATTTGTAACAGGATATATTGTAGGTATCGTTCTGTTATTCCTGCTGCGCCGCTTCCTGAAGGGGCCATTTTATTTGAGAAGGGTGTATAAGATTCTGTCCTTGCTTGTAATTTTCATTAAAGAGCTTATCCTTTCCAACCTTGAAATTACAAAGCTTGTCTATGCCAAACGACTGGATATTAATCCCGGCATTTTTACAATGGAAACAGAGTTAGAAACAGATTGGGAAATAACACTATTGGCCATCTTGATCACGCTGACCCCAGGGACAGTCACCCTGGCAATCTCTCCTGATAAAAAGGAAATGTATATCCATGCTATGGATATTATTGATATGAAAGACGCTGTTCACTCCATCAAGGATAGCTTTGAAAAACATATTATGGAGGTGACGAGATGAGTGCACTGCAGGATAACTTTGCAGAAATCATTCAGATGATATCCATTATCTGTCTGATTGCGCTGAGTGTCTCCATCCTCTTACTGATCATACGAGTGATGAAAGGTCCGTCCAATGCTGACAGAGCCGTTGCACTAGATGCTATCGGAATAAATATTATGGCATTTGCTGCATTGCTCGCCATCATCCTGATCACCCCTAACTTCAACGATATTGTTTTGCTGATAGGTATCCTTTTGTTCATTGGAACAGTTGCGATTGCAATTTACTTAGAAAAGGGTGATTTGATTGATACAGAAGACGATTGATATCATCCTTGATATTTTAGTTATCATATTTTTGCTTGGCGGTACTTTTAGTATGTTTACCGCTTCAGTCGGTGTTTTGCGTTTCCCAGATATTTATACAAGACTTCACGCAGCAAGTAAAGGATCTACGTTAGGTGTTGCGAGCATACTCATCGGAGCATGTATCTTCCATTACACCGAATATGGAATCATAAGCGGGAAACTGATACTTGGTGTTCTGTTCATCATGCTCACTGCCCCTGTTGCCAGTCATCTTATATCCAGAGCAGCACATCTTCGTGGAGCAAAGCCATATGGAACATTGAAGGACCAATACCAAGAAGCAATAGATAAAGAAAAACGAAGACAAAAACAACAACAAAAATCAAAGTGAATGCCATCAGGCATTCACTTTTTCTTTTTCACCTGGACAGACACGTTCAGAGACTCCTTCACATAAAGTGAGTGTATAGGCAATCTTTGAGAGTGTACAGGAGGTGCAATGAAATGAGTATTATTGGTGCTATCGGACTTCTAGTAAAGGAAGCAATGTTTTTCGTTTCCTATGTAAAGAATCATGCATTCCCTCAGCCTCTCCCTCCCGAGGAAGAAGCATTGCATATTGAAAGAATGCAGCAGGGGGACGAAACGAGCCGTAATAAGTTAATCGAACATAACTTGCGTCTGGTTGCTCACATCGTAAAGAAATTCGAAAATACTGGCGAAGATGCGGAGGATCTTATTTCCATCGGTACAATCGGGCTAATTAAAGGAATCGAAAGCTACTCGAGTGATAAAGGCACAAAACTCGCTACATACGCAGCTAGGTGTATCGAAAATGAAATACTAATGCATCTGAGAGCTCTAAAGAAAACCAAAAAAGATATTTCCCTTCATGATCCTATTGGTCAAGATAAGGAAGGAAACGAAATCAGTCTCATTGACATTCTTCAAGCAGAGAATGAAGATATCATTGAATATATCCAGTTGAATATGGAAGTGGAAAAAATAAAGGAATACATCGACATCTTGGACGGACGTGAAAAGGAAGTAATCATCAGCCGTTATGGACTTAATAATGAAGAAGATATGACACAGCGTGAAATTGCGAAAAAATTAAATATTTCCCGCAGTTATGTTTCACGTATTGAAAAGCGCGCGTTGATGAAAATCTTCCATGAATATTATCGTCAGCATCGTACGTAAGAGCATAACATTGACTATCAAATAATTCGCTTTAAAGAAGGAGGTTACCAATATGTATGCAAACAGCCATTCATCAAGTCACTATCAGCAGCGAACCAGCACCGGCGTGCTTATTGCTGCCTTCCTCGTCCTGCTATTTGTAGGTGGAGCTTATGCTTGGGAGAATATATGGGATTAAAAAAACTCCGGTTTTATACCGGAGTTTTAGCTTTCTAATTGTTTTTTCCATCGTTCTATTGCGAACCAAATAAGTACGCTTGTAAAAACGCATCCGCCAGTCATGGCAAATAGAATATCTGCTTTATCTGAAGGTGTTAAATAAACATTTATTATTGATCCAATGTATAAATAACTGCCAAGAATCAGAAGCGCCAATGCAAAACGACGGTAATCTGCAATCTTGTCAATCAACTGCTGCTGTCTTTTATTCATCTTGTCGCCTCCTCTTCTAATCTAGCAACATTGTAACATAAAAAATGACAGCAATTACCTGGTAATTGCTGTCATAAGTATTAGTGGTGTTCAACCATTTTCATAATAAGTGTAGCTGCATTGCGAGCAGCTTGGTCAAGGAAAGCATCAAATGATACCGAAGATTCCTTACCTGCTATGTCAGACAAAGCCCGTACAATCACGAAAGATGTTCCGTAGTGATACGCAACCTGAGCTACTGCTGCAGCTTCCATCTCCGCTGCAAGCATTGCTGGGAACTTGTCCCGGACAAATGCAACGCGTTCTGGATCAGACATAAAACTATCGCCCGTCGCAATAAGACCAATTTCTGCGTTTGTATCTGGGAACTGATCGATAACACTCTTAGCTAGTTGTACTAGCTCCTGATCTGCCTGGAAGGCTGGTGGCATCTGCGGTACTTGACCATAAGCATAGTCAAAAGCTGTAACGTCCACATCATGGTGAACAACAGCATCAGAGATGACGATATCCCCTACTTCCAGATTCGCAGCAAAACCGCCAGCTGAACCGGTATTAATAATCGCTTGCGGTGCATATCGTTCAATCAGCATAGCTGTAGCGAGTGCAGCATTCACTTTACCGATTCCTGATTTAAGCAGGACAACTTGTTTATCAGATAGTGTGCCTTCTGTGATCTCGTAACCAGCTACGACTACTTCCTTTTTGTTTGCCATTGTTTCTTTCAATAATGCTACTTCTTCATCCATTGCTCCAATGATGCCGATTGTCATTCCGTCTACTCCTTTAGCTCTTCCTATCGTTTTCTTTCAGTACTTCCACTTTTGTTGCCTGCCAGCCGGATCCATCCACCCAGCTTGCAAACACTCGGAATGTTTCATCTGCATCAGGTGCAGAGACCGTTGCAATAACATCATTGCCGCCATTGCCATTGTTCTCTACCCACCAAGCTGTCATTGAGGCTGGATCCAATCCGACTGCTCCTCCAACTGCCTGCATCATTTCATTCCAGTCCTGCGTGCCTTTTTCAAAAGTTGTCGTATGTGTTCCAGACTGATCAGTACCTACCGGCTCCCAGTCCTTCGAGTAAGCTTCCTTCACATTATCATCTGAAGGTTCGGCTTCTTTTTTGTCTTCCTTTTCTTTCTCTTTTTCGTCGTCATCCTGCTTCTCTTCGTCAGCTTGCTCTGTATCTTCGCCATTGCTGGAATCATTATTGCCTTGAAGTTGTTCTGCGATGGATTTTTGGTTCTGTTCGTCAGCTGTCTGATTTTCCATTGTAGGTTTATCATTTAAAACTGCTACGAGCAGCACGACGACTAGGGCGACACCCGCAATTGCCAGGACAGCGGTTAGCCACTTCCTAGGTTTTCTGCGTCTGTTTCTATTATTCAATCTGGAAAAATCCTGATTATCATCCGCCATGCTCATCCCTCCTCATTGGTCTCTATTATACTATGAACTGAAGCTAAGCCAAAGTCATATTATAAGCTCTTTTTTCTTTCGATGATTTTGTTGAAGCATCTCTAATTTTGACATACCGGAAGGATTCTGTGCATATATATCTAACTATATAAATTAGAAAAGCAGGTAGGACTACTTTGATCAGTCATCATGATTCCTGTGGAAGGGGAGGAAGATAAACGTGATGAAAGTGACAAGAATGGATACGAACCTTTGGGGGCACGAATCGTTCGAGTATGTCGGCTACGACAAGGAAGCCGAGACCTTCTCTATCTTCTTACCGGAAGAATGCTGTTTATCTTTTACTAGTGTGAAAGAACAAGTCGTCTTTTCTTTTCTGCTTGCACTAGACAAAGAAAGTTTTATCCTGCAAAAGCTTATACCCTTTTTTCCGTTTGAGAAATCTTCTGCACAGTCATTTCATCAGGCTCAATAAAACAAGCTGCTTCCATAGCATTCGGAAGCAGCTTTTGTTTTATGTCTATTCTACTTTAGTAATTTTGACCTGGATGTCGCCACCTGGTGTAGAGACACTCAATTCTTCACCGATTTCATGGCCAATCAGGCTTTTTGCGATTGGAGAATCGTTTGAGATTTTGCCTTCAAACGGATCTGCTTCTGCACTTCCGACGATTGTATAACTTTCTTCTTCCCCGTCTGGCAGCTCAATGAAGGTAACTGTTTTACCCATGCCTACCATATCAGGATTATCTGTATCACTTTCAATGATCACTGCATTGCGGATCATGTTTTCAGTTGTAGCGATTTTGGATTCGACGAATGCTTGCTCATCCTTCGCCGCATCATATTCGGAGTTCTCGGACAAGTCACCAAAGCCTCGTGCGATTTTAATACGCTCGACAACCTCTTGACGACGAGTTGTCTTTAGATACTCCAACTCCTCCTCCAGCTTCGCCAAACCTTCATTCGTCATGTAATATTGTTTTTCTGTAGCCAATTCAACCACCCCTTGAGCTCTAAAAGATTCTTTCCCTTTGCCTAACTTCTATAGCGTTTTCATGCATATTCCATACTATGGCAGATTCCCGCCGAAAATTCAATACTTATCTGTACAAGTCACGTAGTGCGGCCAGAGAGGATCGTTTCAATCTTCGCAGACATCAAATCGATGGCTACGTGGTTTTCTCCGCCTTCTGGAATGATAATATCTGCATACCGCTTCGTTGGTTCGATGAATTGCAAATGCATCGGACGTACTACATTAACATATTGTTCAATCACCGAATCAATTGTCCGTCCGCGTTCCTTAATGTCACGCAGCAAACGGCGGATGATGCGAAGATCTGCATCTGTATCGACGAATACTTTTATATCCATCATATCGCGCAGTCGCTCGTCCTCAAGAATCAGTATTCCTTCCAGAATAATAACGTCTTTTGGTTCGACTGGTATTGTTTCATCAGAACGCGTATGGATCTTGTAATCATAAATCGGCTTCTCAATCGACTGCTGTTCGCCAAGTGCCTGTAAATGCTGCATTAACAGTTCATTATCGAAGGCGAATGGATGATCATAGTTCGTATTGAGACGTTTTTCGAACGGAAGATGAGATTGATCTTTGTAATACGAGTCCTGCTCGATAACTAGAATTGTCTTATCTGTAAACCGTTTATAGATGGATCTTGTGACAGATGTCTTTCCTGATCCCGATCCTCCTGCAACACCGATAATGATAGGTTTCTTTGCCATTTCTCCTGCTCCTCTTCCTAATACCTCGTTCATTTCTTCTTCACACTGACGGCTACTCCATCGCCTACCGGCAGGATCGTTGTGTGGAACGCTTCATGCTCGAATAACCAGTCGTTGTATTTACGGATTTTCTTTGCGATATTAGCTTTGCGTGGTGTTGCCTCGCTATCATCAGCCACATAGCCTTTAAACAGAACATTGTCACTGACAATGACTCCGCGCTCACTCAGCATCCCGCTGTAGGCATCGAAGAATCGCTGATATTGGCCTTTTGCTGCATCAATGAAGACGAAATCGTATGGAGCATGCGCTCTGATTGTCTCTTCTAAATCAAATGCATCGCCTTTAAGGATCAAAATATCATCCTGTGCACCTTGCTCTTGGATATGTGTAACTGCCTGATCATGGCGGACGTCATCACGTTCGACGGTCACGATGCTGACATCAGGTTTTGCGTGGCGCATCATAAGTGCTGAATAGCCAATTGCAGTTCCGATCTCCAATATTTTATCTGGCTGATGAAGGCGAACAAGCTGCATCAAAAACTGGATACCAAGCGGCTCCATTATCGGCACACGATCCTCTGCAGCAAGCTCTTCCAATTTCTTTGCCCATTCTGGAGAAGACTCTACATGCTCCTCCAAATATCCTATTATTGCTTGTAACATATCATTTCCTCACTTTACCTGCTTACTCATCCAAATGCATATGCTTCTCGATCAGTTCTTCATGTTCATCGAATGTCCGCGCATAATAAATTTCCCCATCATCTCCGGCTAGGAAATACAAATAATCGGATTCTTCCGGCTGAACGACGGCTTCGAGCGCATTCTCTGAGAAGTTGCTAATCGGGCCGACAGGAAGCCCATTGTTTCGATATGTATTGTAAGGAGAATCTACTTCCAGATCCTTGTAATACACGCGAGATTTATGTTCTCCTAATGCGTACAGCACAGTAGGATCCGTCTGCAGCCTCATATCATCTGCCAAACGGTTATAAAAGATTCCGGCAATCTTCTTGCGCTCATCTTCATTTCTTGCTTCATTTTCGACGAGTGAAGCGAATGTTAGTGCTTCATGCACGCTTAATTTCTTCTGTTTGAATCCATCCAAATATGGTGAAATAATTTGCTGGGACTTATCCAGCATCATATGGACAACCTTATCTACAGTGATATCATCTGAGGATGTAAAGTTATAAGTGGCCGCAAATAAGTAGCCTTCAAGCGGATAACGTATATCTTTATTTAAGATATCCTCAGTCAGAATATCCGGATATTCATCTATCAGCTGTTTGATATAAGCTTCATCTTTCATTTTATCCAGGAAAGCCTGCTGGTCTATTCCAAGTGACCCAGACAGTATTACGCTTATTTCCTCGATATCAGATCCTTCCGGAACAGCAGCAGATGCAGAGGGGGTGTTCCCCGCCTCTGGATCGTTAAGTTCATCGACGACCTGCTGCATGGACATAGAAGGGGAAAGCTCATAATTCCCCGCGCGGAAGTTGGCTTCACCAGAAAACTTCACATACAGCCTGAAAATGAAAGCATTTTTAATCAGACCTTGCTCCTCCAGGGATTGACCAATTGAGCTAGCAGTAGCTCCCATAGGAACTTCGACAACTTGTGTCGTATCATTGTCTGAATCGACAGCTTTCATACTGGCATTCACGTAGATAAAGGTTCCGAGTGCACCAATCAATAGAAGTACGATTATTACGGATATGATCATCAAAACTATTTTCCGCACGACGCTTGCTTCCTCCATTCTTCTGTCCCGATTCTGTTGAAAAAGATCTTCATTCGAGGCAGTCAAGCTATCTTTCCTCCTTTATCCGCCTTATTATACAACAAACGTCAAGCGAGTCACCACCCGTCCGACAATTTATGCGGATAAAGCTACAAGAAAAAATCCTCTCTGCCTTATCGGAAAGAGAGGACTGCCTTTTACAAAATTAGATGCCGTCTTCCTCATCAGTAAGTGTATTCAGCATTTCTTCGACCATTTCCCATTCTTCCTCTGAATCAATCTGGAATAATGTAAGATCTTTGTCATCGCCTTTTTCTTCATAGCGGAAAGCAAACACTTCAACTTCATCATCCGCATCAGCTTGTTCAGCCGGTACGACCGCAATATATGAGTGTCCAGTTTCATCCACGTCGAAATTGAACAAAACCTCAAATAAGTGTTCTTCTCCGTTTTCGTCTGGGATAATGATACGTTCTTTTTCTTCCAATGCCATATGGCTACACTCCTTATTGTTTCGAATCTAGAAAGCCCTGCAGAATCATGACTGCTGCCATCTTATCGATTACTTTTTTTCGTTTCTTGCGGCTAAGATCCGCTTCAAGCAGCACTCGTTCAGCTGCCATCGTTGTCAGACGCTCGTCCCAAAGCACAGTCTCGAGCTTAAATTCATCATTGATCCACTGAGAGAAAACCTGTGAGGCTTCTCCCCTCGGACCAATTGTACCATTCATATTCTTTGGCAGTCCTATGACAGCTCTCTTGACTTCATGCTGCTGAATGATCTGCTCTAGTTCATTTCTAGCTGTTTCATAATCTTCTTCGTTCCAATGAATCGTAGTCAGACCCTGAGCAGTCCAGCCAAGACCATCACTGATTGCCACGCCGATCGTTTTGGATCCGACATCCAATCCAATCGTCTTTAGTATGTCAGTCATGATTTGTTCTGTTCCAAATAAAATTTTACCAATTGTTCCACAATCTCATCGCGCTCCATACGGCGGATCAGATTTCTGGCATCTTTATGCCGGGGAATATAAGCTGGGTCCCCAGAAAGTAAATAGCCGACAATCTGATTAATTGGATTGTATCCTTTTTCCCGCAATGCTTCGTATACGGACATTAGTACTTCCCGGACATTTTCGTCCATCGGTTCTTCCGGAAAGTTGAATTTCATCGTTTTATCCATCGAACTCACGTGAAGCCACCTCGCTTAAATTGCCAGTCTTTTTCTCAGTATATACTTTTCTGTCGGATTTGGAAAATCAAAGCTGTTCTTCGACATATACTGCCGCATATGCGAGTGCATCCGGTACCTGCTCCGGATTTTTACCGCCAGCTTGCGCCATATCTGGACGTCCGCCTCCGCCGCCTCCGCAGCGTTTCGCAGTTTCTTTAATAAGGTTACCAGCATGCAGACCGCGTCCAATCAGGTCTTTGGAGACACCAGCCGCTAGCTGTACCTTGCCTTCAGCTGTTGCTGCCAAAAGGATAACGCCGCTTTCAAGCTTCTGTTTCAAATCATCGACCATACCGCGAAGCTGATTCATATCTGCTACGTCAACTTGTTCTGCAAGAACTTTAACACCCTTCACTTCTTTCACTTTATCAAGGATATTACCAGCTTCTAACTGAGATAGTTTGCTGCGCAGGCTATCGCGTTCCCGCTGAACTTCCTTCATATCCGCAAATACTGCTTCAATTCGGGAAGGTACTTGTTCGTTAGTTGTTTTCAGTTCAGCTGCTGCTTGAGACAGAGTCTGTTGCTGCTCAAACGTGAATCGGTAAGCCTCTTTAGAAGTGACTGCCTCGATTCGGCGTGTGCCGGCACCAATACCGCTTTCAGACACGATTTTGAATAATCCGATTTGAGAAGTGTTTCGCACATGCACACCACCGCACAGCTCCAAGCTGTAGTCGCCGATTTGAACAACACGAACAACATCGCCGTATTTCTCACCGAACAGTGCCATGGCACCCATTTCTTTCGCATCACTTAGGCTTTGATAGGAAGTACTGACAGCAAGCTCTTCCCAAATTTTTTCGTTAACGATTTCTTCTATCTTTTCCAATTCTTCTTTTGTTACAGCATTGAAATGAGAAAAGTCGAACCGAAGACGATCTGGAGCAACTAAAGATCCAGCCTGATTAACATGAGTACCTAATACATCCTTCAGTGCCTGATGCAATAGATGCGTCGCTGTATGGTTCTTAACTACATGCTGACGTCTGCTTGTATCAACTTTTGCATGGACGATTTCTTTCACTTGAATCTGTCCTTGCTTCACTACTGCTTGATGCAGATTTTGACCTTTTGGTGCTTTCTTAACTGCTTGCACGAGCACTGTTGCTGTCTCCGTCGTCACCCAGCCTTCGTCTGCTACTTGTCCGCCGCTTTCTGCATAGAATGGCGTTTCTTCCAAGATGAAGAAGATCTCGTCTCCCTCAACAGCTACATCAGCAAGCTGCTTATCTTTTACGATTGCAAGGATCGCTGTTTCTGTTTCAGTGCGGTCATAACCGACATACGTGCTTTCTGCTTCCACTTCCTGCAGAACGCTATCCTGTACGTGCATGCTGTTCACTTTCTGGCGTGCATCACGCGCACGTTCACGCTGCTGCTTCATTTCTTCCTCAAAACCAGCTTCATCGATCGTGAAGCCTTCTTCACTGACATATTCCTCAGTCAGTTCTTTCGGGAAACCATACGTATCATAAAGACGGAATACTTCTGTTCCAGGGAAGACATTGCTGCCTTTCTCCTTTTCTTCTGCTACGATTCGGTTTAGGATAGTCAGACCATCCGCAAGTGTTTCATGGAAACGTTCTTCCTCTGTCTGAATGACTGTCTCGATGAAGTCACGTTTCTCTAGGATTTGCGGGTAGAAAGCATCCATAATTTCACCAACAACCGGCACAAGCTCCTTCATGAATGCCTTCTCGATGCCAATGTTCTTCGCATAACGTACTGCGCGACGAATCAAACGACGTAGTACATAGCCTCGCCCTTCATTGGAAGGAAGCGCTCCATCACTGATAGCGAAGGATACAGTACGGATATGGTCGGCAATAACTTTGAATGCTGTATCATCTGCTGCTGTTTCACCGTATGCTTTTTTCGCAAACGTAGCAGTCTTCTCGATAATCGGCATGAAAAGATCTGTTTCGAAGTTCGTTTTCGTATCTTGAATGACACATACCATACGCTCCAGACCCATCCCTGTATCAATGTTCTGTTTCGGAAGCGGTGTATATGTGTGATCCGGATTATGGTTGAATTCGCTGAATACTAGGTTCCAAATTTCCAGATAGCGTTCGTTCTCACCGCCTGGGTAAAGTTCTGGATCAGATGAATCATTGCCGTATTCTTCTCCGCGATCATAGAAAATTTCAGAGTTCGGACCACTCGGGCCTTCACCAATATCCCAGAAGTTTTCTTCCGTACGAATGATGCGCTCTTCTGGCAATTTAACTAGATCACGCCACATCTGATACGCTTCTTCATCTTCCGGGTGAACCGTTACAGATAGACGATTTGGATCAAAGCCGATCCATTTCTTATCTGTTAAGAATTCCCAAGCCCAAAGGATTGCTTCTTTTTTGAAATAGTCCCCAATAGAGAAGTTACCAAGCATTTCGAAAAACGTATGATGGCGGGCCGTAAAGCCTACATTTTCAATATCATTTGTACGAATGCTTTTTTGTGCATTCACGATACGTGGATTCTCAGGCACAACTCGTCCGTCAAAATATTTTTTTAGCGTTGCAACGCCACTGTTGATCCATAGCAAGGAAGGATCTTCAATTGGCACAAGTGAAGCACTTGGCTCGACGCTATGTCCTTTCTCCTTGAAGAAATCGAGGAATTTCTGTCTTACTTCAGCAGACGTTAATCTTTCCATAAAAATGCCTCCTTTATTATGTAAACACACAAAAAACTCCCGATCCTGCCATATGCAGGGACGAGAGTATGATCGCGGTACCACCCTGATTATAGACCGGAAAATGGTCTATCACCTTTAGGCGCGGATAACGGTGCGCAGCCGATAAGGATTAACTCAGAGCTCCAGTATAGCTTTCCATCACACTTTTATGGAGATTCTTCCAGCCAAGGAATCTCCTCTCTTAATAAAAGGACGTCATGTACTTGTACCTTCATCGCTTTTAGCTATAAATCTAAGCGTTAGTATAGAGAAAAAAGCGGAATTTGTCAAACATCCGCCTCCTTTGCTGTATCCAAGCAGGCTTTAATAATCGTCAGACAAGGAACAGCAGCAATCATACCAATAATACCCCCAAGTTCCCCTCCTACAAGCAAGGCGAAAATGATTAGAAGCGGATGGATATGGATGCTTTTTCCGACGATGAAAGGAGAAAGCAGGTTCCCTTCGATCAATTGAATAATAAAAACCATGATTCCAGCAAGGAGAGCAGTTTTCGGGCTGATAGTTATTCCGACGAGAATAGCAGGTACGGCCCCGATGATAGGACCGAAATATGGAATGATATTCGTTGCTCCTACCAATAAAGCTAATACCAAGGAATATGGTAGCTTGATCAGTGTGAACGCAGTCCAAGTTAGAAGACTAACAATGCAGCTGACAAGCAGCACGCCGCGAATATAGTAGCCTAGATTATTATCAATGCGCAGCACTAAGCTTTTGACATTGCCTCGATAACGACGAGGCAGCAGCATGAGACCTGCATTGCCGATTTTATCCGTATCTTTCAGAATATAAAAGACGATAACCGGCGTTACGACAAGAAAAATGACTACTTGCGGCAGCTTGTTCCATATATGCAGGAGATCTTTTAAAAATCCTTCCGCGCGCTGTTCCAAGCCATGCAATATGCTATCCATTTGATCATGTACTGTTTCCGGCAGGAACGCTGTTCGTTCATACATGAATTGTACATAATGATCATAACGCTGTGTCAACGCCGGCAGATTATGGCTGAATTCCTTCACCTGACTAATCAAAACCGGAAAGCCTTTGTACAGCAGGAACCCGGTAAGACCGAAAAACAACGTATATATAATCAAGATCGACAGCCAGCGTGGCAGACGCCACGCAGCAAGAAAATCGATGATAGGATGAAGCAAATAAGCAATCAAGCCTGCAATGATGAATGGCAGGAATAGTCCGCCTAAAAATAGCAGAAACGAACGATAAAATGGATATAGCTTAATTATTAGAAAACAGAGCAGCAAGGCGACGACAATTGTCACCATCCAGAGGAGGACACGATAAAGACGGGATGCCTCTTTCATAATACTAGAATGATGCGCCGTCGCATTTCCGTTCTTCATCAGTGAACAAATCATCAAGGGAACTCAACGAACCATCTTCCTCTACTTGATGCAGGGAGAGCATCTCATCTTTATAAGATAGTTCGATAAAGCAGCCCCAGCAATAATACTGTTCAGGCCCTATTTTTCCGATATCCTTGCTGTTGCAGTTCGGACATTTCAACATGTTGGATCACTCCAAATCCTTTTTACATGTTAGAATGTCCAATTATTTCCTCTCATATACTACATGAAATCGTATGGAGAGATATCTTCCTGTTCTTCCTCTGCTTCACGCAGCATCCGATCGATGTCATCTCCCTGTTCATGGAAACCAAGATGCTCCACAAGAGAAGTATAGCGCTGGTTCGTGTCTTCCGTTTGAATTCCTTGAAGAAACGCTTGTTTTTCTCCGACAAGGATCAAGGAACGCTGTGCTCTCGTAATCCCGGTGTAAAGCAGATTTTTACGAAGCATTCTGCGATAACCTGGCACAACAGGCAAAATAACGATTGGAAATTCACTGCCCTGTGATTTATGGATTGATATACAATACGCATGCATCAAATTCGATAAGTCCTTGCTTTCATAGACAACTTCTTTTTCCTCAAAGGCAACGACAAGCTGCTCCTTCTGCTCGATATTTTCTTCTTCCCGAAACAAAGCGACTACTTCGCCGATGTCTCCATTGAAGACGCCTTCCTCTGGATCATTGACAAGCTGAATGACTTTGTCACCCTTACGGAAGATAACATCTTTTGCAGCCATTTCTCGCTTCTGCTTGTCCTTGGGATTAACCAACTGCTGGAGCTGCTTATTCAATTCATGAATACCGGCTTGTGAGCGATACATCGGGGCCAGTAGCTGCACATCGCGCAAATCCCAGCCTTTTTCGACGGCCCGGCCAACAATCTGAGTAATCACGTCGACTACTTGATGCTCCCGGCAAGGAATGAAGTTGAAATCTTTGTCCTTCTCCAGTTCGTCCTGTGATAGTGTCCCATTCTTGATAGCATGAGCAATCGTGATGATTTTCGATCCTTCTTTCTGTCGATACACATCTTTCAGCATCACACACGGGACTGCCTCTGAACGAAGTAAATCGGATAACACCTGACCGGGACCGACAGAAGGCAATTGATCTTCATCACCGACAAGCAACACTTGCATATCATCTGGAATGGCTTTGAACAAACGGTTTGCGAGCCAAATATCGACCATAGAAAATTCATCGACGATTAGCAGCCTTCCAGCTAGCGGATTATCTTCATCCCGTTCGAACGAGTCGTTACCGTCCCACCCTAACAAACGGTGGATTGTGCTGGCTGGAATATTCGTTGATTCATTCATACGCTTAGCTGCCCTTCCGGTTGGAGCAGTCAGGACGAATGGATAACTCTCATCTTTATCTTTATAGTCCTTCGGATCGAGAGACAGTTCGTGCAGTTCGGCATAAGCTTTGATGAATCCTTTAATAACCGTCGTTTTACCAGTACCCGGCCCCCCGGTCAAGATCATCACCTTTGATTGCAATGCCTGCTCAATTGCTTCGAATTGTTCTTTTCCGTAGCTGATCGTCTCCGCTTCCTCAAGCTTTCCAATTATCTTCAGAAGCTCTGCCTGGATAATTTCTGTCTCGGTTTCTTTTTCAGTTAACCGCTGCATATGGCTGCAAAAACCAGTCTCTGCAAAGTAAAGCATAGGATGGTAAACCCGATCTTCCTGTTTAACAACCTTTTTCTGAGCATGCAGCACACCAAGCTGTTCTTCAATCTGTTCTGCTCCGATACCGAATTGTGCACTGCGCAATAGAACTGATGCTTGTTTCAGCACTTCTTCATTCGGCAAATAAACATGCCCTGCTTGCATGCTGTCTTGCAGCACCATCAAGCAAGCAGCCTGCAGTCGGCTGTTATGGTCCATTTCCAAGTTATTCTTACGGGCCGCTTCATCCGCCCGATGGAAACCGAATCCTTCAATATCAAATACATATTGATACGGATCCTTCTCCAGTACTTGGATTGCTTCATCGCGATACACCTTATAGATTTTTTGTGCGAGCTTCAGCCCGATACCGTACTTGGACAAATGGACCATCACGTGGTCAAAGCCCTGATGCGTACGAAGGTCGTGGAGGAACCGTTCTTTTTTCTCATCGTTCAGCCCTTGAATACCATCCAGCAAATCCGCATTCGATAGAACATCCGCTATCGCATTCTCACCGAGCTTCGCTACAATTCTTTCCGCAATCCGTTTTCCGATACCATAGAATAGATCACTGGAAAGATACTGAATAAGCCCATCCTTTGTTTCTGGTACATACCGCTTGTATTCTGTTACCTCATACTGTTTACCGAATCGTTTATGATTGACCATCGAACCATAAAACAGATAAGGCTCGCCTTGGTCCAGTTCTCCGATATATCCTTTGATGACGATATCCTTTTCTTCAATCGTCTCATTGGTTTCCAATACCTTGATCCGGACAATGGAAAACTGTTCTTCTTCTTTCCGGAAAATCGTATGCAATAATTCACCTTTCACAAAGCCTTTTGGGCTTTCGGCAGTCTCCCCATATTCCATACGCCTGTGCTCCTTACTCTTCGTTCTCGATTTGCTCCATAATTAATTCTATTTGCGCCTTTCCATGCATAGCCATTTCATGATCTGGCTGTGCTTCCAGCGCTTTATCCATATAAGCAAGCGCTTTTTCAAACTGCTGCTGGTACAGATAGGCAACACCTACATTATAATGGGCATCACTGTGCTTTGGACTCCATTCCAATAGGTCAAGCAGCACCTTTTGAGCTGTATCAACTTCTCCTGCGTTTGCTAGTGCCAACCCGTATTGAAAAACGATAGCCGCATCGCGGTCTTCAAGTTCCGCAGCACGCTGCAAATAAGGAAGAGCAAGCTTTTCTTGTCCAGTTTGCTGTAAGGACATACCAAGCAGATAATGAACGTCTCCTTCATCCAAGCCAAGGCTCACTGCTTCCATCAGCTGCTGAATCGCTTTTTCATACATTTCTCCAGTGTAATACATACTACCAAGACCGTAATATGCTGTCGCTGCCTTATCATCTAGCTCAATGGCACGCTGAAAGAAACGCTCTGCTTTCTCCAATTCATTCATCCGCATTAGCAGATTACCGAAATTGACATATCCAACTGGATCGTTTGGGTTTTCTTCAATAGCTAAATTAAAATGCTTGGCAGCACCCTCGAGATCCTGCTTTTGCAAAGCTTCTATTCCTGATTTAATATGATCCATTGTTTCACTCCTCTATGTAAGGGAAACCCTTGCCATAAGACAAGGGTTTCTGTTTTAACCGACGTATTCAAGCTGTTGTTCGTTCTTAATGATATCATCGATTGTACCGCCGCCAAGACATACATCACCATCATAAAAGACGACTGCTTGTCCTGGTGTTATTGCGCGCTGCGGTTCATGGAAATCGACACGTACTTTGTTATCACCGATTGGTGTAACCGTTACTTTACTGTCTTTTTGACGGTAACGGAATTTAGCTGTTACCGTAATCGGTTCAGACAGTTCTGTTTCAGAAACCCAGCTCATATCTGTAGCGATCAGTGCATCGGAGTACAAACTATCATGATTGAAACCTTGTTCTACATAAAGGATGTTTTCCTTCAGGTTTTTCCCGACAACAAACCATGGTTCGCCTTCGCCGCCAATACCAAGACCTTGACGCTGTCCGATTGTGTAATACATAAGACCGTCGTGTTTACCTTTCACAACGCCGTCCAGTGTAGACATGACACCAGGCTGTGCTGGCAGGTACTCGCTTAGGAAGCTCTTGAAATTACGCTCCCCGATGAAGCAGATACCAGTGGAATCTTTTTTCGTTGCAGTAGCAAGGTTATTTTCAGCCGCGATACGACGTACTTCTTTCTTGTCCATTCCACCTAACGGGAACATAACTTTAGATAGAGTTGATTCTGTCAGCTGGTTTAAGAAATATGTTTGATCCTTATTTTCATCCAAACCGCGAAGCATAACTGTTTTGCCGTCGCGCTCTACGACTTGTGCGTAATGCCCTGTTGCCAAGTAATCGGCTCCAAGAGACATCGCATGGTCCATGAAAGCTTTGAATTTGATTTCTTTGTTACACATTACGTCCGGGTTAGGCGTGCGGCCAGCTTTATATTCGTCAAGGAAGTACGTGAATACTTTATCCCAATACTGCTTTTCGAAGTTCACCCCGTAATATGGAATACCGATTTGGTTAGCAACTTTTTTTACATCTTCATAATCTTCTGTAGCGGTACAGAAGCCATTTTCATCCGTATCATCCCAGTTTTTCATGAAGATGCCGACTACGTCGTACCCTTGCTCTTTGAGCAGCAGGGCAGCAACGGAAGAATCGACACCGCCGCTCATACCGACGACAACACGAATATCTTTGTTTTCTTTCATCTTTGTCACTCCTTTCCTTTTGTTAGACGTTTTATAATAACAGCGACTGTCTGGGCAGCCTCTGCGACGGATTCTGCCGTGTTGCCGTATCCGAAACTGAAACGGATACTGTTCGTGACACGTTCATCATCACCATACATCGTTTTTAATACATGTGATGGATCAACGGAACCTGCTGTACAGGCACTGCCGCTGGATACAGTAACACCGGATAAATCAAAATTCATCAGCAGCGATTCTACATTCGTGCCCGGAAAACTGATATTGACTATTCCAGCCGAACGCTGACCAGATTCTCCATTAATGGAAAAATCGATTCCGGCGATTGTAAGCTCAGAAATGAAAGTATCCTGAAGCAGCTGATACGCTGCTTTGCGTTCTGTCCGTTTTTGCATTGCAAGTTCTGCTGCTTTACCAAAACCTGCAATGCTGGCAACATTTTCTGTTCCCGCACGGCGTTTGCGCTCCTGCTCCCCGCCGTAAGTGATCGGTTTTATACGAACACCCTCAGCTAGATACAACGCGCCAATTCCTTTTGGACCGTTGATTTTATGTGCTGATACACTCAAAAGGTCGACTCCAAGTGCATTAACATCAATCTCCTCGGTTCCATAAGCTTGGACAGCATCAGTATGGAAATATGCAGGATGAGATTGAAGCAGATCCCCAATAGCTTGGATCGGCTGCATGACTCCCGTTTCATTATTGATCATCATCACAGATACAAGCACCGTGTCCGGTCGAAGTGCCGTTTGCAGATCAGCAAGCTTAATTGCTCCTGACTCATCGGCCGGCAGGTACGTCACCTCAAAACCTTGGCTTTCCAGATAGTTGGCTGCATGTAGTGTAGCATGATGCTCGATTGCAGTCGTAATAATATGCTTACCTTGTTCGCGACAGGCATTCGCCACGCCAATAAGAGCCATATTATCCGCTTCTGTACCTCCGCTCGTGAAAATGATCTGTTTATCCGTTGCACCGATGCTTGCTGCAACCTTATCACGTGCAACATCCACGATATGCCGTGCTTCTCTGCCGAATGCATGGACACTGGATGGATTGCCGAATGTACCCTCCATCACTGGAATCATAGCCTGAATGACGTCTGGATGCATCGGAGATGTTGCCGCGTGATCAAGATAGATTGGTTTCATAACTGCTTGCCTCCATTAAATATAGAACATATACGGATCTGTGCTCTCATCATCTCCATGAGTGCAAAGATCCTCTAAAGTTGTTGTATCCAATACGTCTCTGACGGCATCACGGATGCGCAGCCAAAGCTGCTGCTTCGCCGGCTCCTCCTCTTCGATCCCCTCTACAGGTGTAATCGGGCCTTCAAGCGTACGGATTATATCGCCAGCAGTGATCTCTGATGGCGGTGAAGCGAGCATATAGCCTCCCTTAGCGCCCCGTATGCTTTTAACCAGACTGGCATTTCTAAGCGGTGCAGCGAGCTGCTCCAAATAATGCTCGGACAATTTATTTTCAGTCGCAATAGTCTTCAAGGAGACTGGTCCTTCTCCATAATGCTTTCCTAATGCGATCATGATAGTCAATCCATATCGTCCTTTAGTCGATATTTTCATCTCATAAAACTCCTCATAACTGCCTCAGTAATGTTCGGTTTCCAAAACAATAACGATTATTATACCAGAAAATATTATACCATGGATAGCAAGTGGCTTGCATTTTCTCCGGTCGCTGGATACGCTAAGACAAGCAGAAACAGGATGGAGGAATAAAAATGGCCAGACAACCATTAGCATACCGCATGCGGCCGAAGGACATCAGCCAGATTATCGGCCAAAAACATCTCGTCGGAGAAGGTAAAATGATCCGGCGGATGGTGGAGGCAGACCGATTAAGTTCAATGATTCTTTACGGACCGCCGGGCACAGGGAAAACGTCGATGGCCATCGCGCTTGCTTCCAGTGTTCAAATTCGATACAAACTACTGAATGCGGTAGTGGATAAGAAAAAGGATATGGAGATTGCGGTAGAAGAAGCAAAGATGAGCGGTCAGCTCGTTCTTATACTAGATGAAGTCCATCGTCTTGATAAAGCGAAGCAGGATTTCCTTCTTCCCCATGTTGAGAGCAATTTGATAACTTTGATCGGTTGCACAACAAGCAATCCCTATCATTCTATAAATCCGGCAATCCGGAGCCGAAGTCATCTGTTCGAATTGAATAGCCTGGAACCGGCGGATGTAAAAGAAGCACTTCAGCGAGCAGTAGATGACCCTGACCAAGGACTGGGCGCAATGCAGCTGGATATTACGAAAGAAGCATTGGAGCATTTTGCAAGTGCATCAGGCGGCGACTTGCGGGCAGCATTGAACGGCCTGGAGCTTGCTGCATACTCTACCCCAGCACAAGATGGAACTGTCAAAATTGATTTAGAAGTAGCAGAAGCTTGTATGCAGAAAAAAAGCTTTTCTCATGATAAAGACGGCGACGCACATTATGATGTATTGAGTGCTTTCCAGAAATCAATACGCGGCAGCGATGTAAATGCAGCCTTACATTATTTAGCACGTTTAATCGAAGCAGGCGATCTCGACAGCATCGGGCGCCGGATGATTGTTTGTGCCTACGAAGACATTGGGCTAGCCAATCCGCAAGCCGGACCTCGGGCTTTAGCAGCAGTAGAAGCAGCTGAGCGCGTAGGTTTCCCTGAAGCACGAATTCCTTTGGCTAACGCCATTGTAGAACTCTGTTTATCTCCTAAATCAAACAGTGCTTATAAAGGCATTAATGCTGCACTATCGGATATCCGCTCAGGCAAAGTCGGCGAGGTGCCTGCTCATCTGAAGGACGCCCATTATCAAGGAGCTAAGCATTTAGGCCGCGGCGTAAATTATCAATATCCACATGATTATCCAGGTGCTTGGGTGGAGCAGCAATACCTACCCGACCTGCTTAAGAACAGACGATATTATGAACCAGTAGACACTGGCAAGTTTGAACAAGCTCTTAAACAAGTCTATGAACGCGTGACAAAAAGAAAATGAGGTTACAGGTATACAAGTAGGAGTCTGCGGTAACAATGGGGCTAACAGTTTTTATTACTTTCTATGTTTGTAGATTAACAGATAAGAAATGGAGTGTTAGCCCATATGGTTAAAGTAAGACAAGATGCGTGGAGTCATGAAGACGACTTATTGCTGGCCGAAACCGTGCTTCGGCATATTCGGGAAGGAAGCACTCAGCTGAGAGCCTTCGATGAAGTCGGCGACAAACTGAATCGCACCTCAGCAGCTTGCGGCTTCCGCTGGAACGCAGAAATCCGCAACCGTTACGAACAAGCCGTTGCAATTGCCAAACGACAGCGCAAGGAGAAAAAACGCGCAGAACAAAGAGCACAGAAACCAGCTGCTGCACCCGTTCATCAGCCAGTACCAGTGATGTCCGTGATGGAAACACAACAAGCTTTCCCGATAACAATGGATGAAGAAACAGCCCGTTTCGAAGCAGAAATCGCACAAGAGACATTCATTGTTGGTGAACATACTGAAACACAGACCGATAGCAGCACGCAAGCTGAAGATCTGAACCTATCTCAAGTAATTGGCTACTTGCAATCATTGGAGCAAGGTTATCAAACTAGTGAAACGAGCCGACATACCATTCATCAGCTAGAAGCTGAGAACCATAACCTTCGCCATATAAACGAACAGCTTACAGAAGAATGCGAGAGCTTAAAAAATCAGCTTAAGACGATGAAAGCTGATTATCAAGTGCTCATCCAAATCATGGATCGTGCTAGGAAGATGGTTATCTTCGACGACCAGGATGCCTTTGCACCACCTGCTTTCCGGATGGATAAAAACGGCAACTTGGAACAAGTCGCAAAATAAAAAGCAGCACATACCCAGTAGGGTGTGTGCTGCTTTGTTCATTTTAACGGAAAAATAGCAATCCCGATCGTGCCGTCCTATTGAAGTTTTGAACCCGCTCTCCGCAGGTGGGTGCCCTGATTCGCACTTTATGCGTCCACTCCATGGAGGCTTGCATGCCGCGCGAAGACTATCGGGCTCCCGTACTTCACTGTAATCGGTCAAAACATATGAAGAACGTACACATCAGGATTGCTATTTGTTTATGGAACTATATTAGCATGGATAAACAGAGTTTTCAACTGGTAACTCTGTCTATTATGCTTCCTGCCCTGCTGATTTTTTCTGAATATCTAAATACAGCTCATCCAGCTGCTTTTTGCTTACTGGATCTGGAGCATCTGTCAATGGATCTGTCGCAGATGCTGTTTTAGGGAACAGAATTGTATCCCGAAGGTTAGTGCTATTAGACAATAGCATGATGAAACGGTCGTAACCAAGTGCAATTCCGCCGTGCGGAGGAGCTCCTGATTCCAATGCATCCAGTAGGAAGCCAAATTGCTCCTGTGCTTCTTCTTTCGTGAAGCCAAGAACTTCGAACATCCGGTTTTGCAGATCCATTTGATAGATACGCTGCGAACCGCCTCCTAGCTCATAGCCATTGAGAACAATATCATACGCTTCAGCTTTAACAGAGGAAGGATCTGTTTCCAGTTTGTCGATATCTGCTGCCGCCGGCATCGTGAATGGATGATGCGCTGCATAATAGCGGCCTTCTTCTTCGTCGTATTCGAATAATGGCCAATCTGTTACCCAAAGGAAGTTGAATTTGGTTTCATCGATAAGACCAAGCTCACGGCCAAGCTTATTTCGTAATGCTCCTAAGCTATCAAAGACCACTTTCGTCTTATCTGCCACAAACACCAGCAAGTCACCAGCTTCTGCAGAAAGAACTTGTTTCAGCTCGCTCTGGACTGTTTCATCAAGGAATTTCGCAATTGGTCCTTTCAAACTACCATCTGCTTCTGCTTTGACCCATGCAAGTCCTTTTGCACCGTATATCTTAACAAAATCAGTCAATGCATCGATATCCTTACGAGAGAAGTTAGCCGCCTGTCCTTTGACATTAATTGCGCTAACGCGTCCACCATTCTGGATTGCATCTTGGAATACTTTGAAGTCAGCAGATTTTACTGCTTCTCTTACATCTACCAATTCAAGTCCAAAACGTGTATCCGGCTTATCAGAACCAAACCGTTCCATTGCTTCTGCATAAGGCAGACGCGGGAATGGTACTTGAACTTCAACGTCCTTCACTTCTTTCATAACACGCTTCATCATGCGCTCTGTCATGCCGATGATATCTTCTGTGGACATGAACGAAGTCTCGATATCGATTTGAGTGAACTCTGGCTGACGGTCAGCACGTAAATCTTCATCACGGAAACAACGAGCAATCTGATAATACTTCTCGAAGCCCGAGATCATGAGCAGCTGTTTGAAAAGCTGCGGAGATTGCGGAAGCGCGTAAAACTCACCTGGGTGCACACGGCTTGGTACAAGATAGTCGCGCGCTCCTTCTGGTGTGCTTTTAGTCAGCATCGGCGTTTCCATCTCGTAAAATTCTTCTTCGTTCAAGAAGTTGCGGATTGCTTGCGTTGCTTGATGGCGAAGACGGAATGTCTCCTGTAGCGGTTTTCTTCGCAAATCAAGATAGCGGTATTTCAAGCGAACATCTTCGGATGCATCTACATTATCCTCAATTTGGAATGCTGGACTTTTCGCTTTGTTCAAGATACTGATTTCTTCTGCAACAACTTCGATTTCACCAGTTGCCATGTTTTGATTTTTAGTAGCATCTTCGCGCTCCACAACTTTACCAGTAACACTCACAACGAATTCAGAGCGGATTTGCTCAGCAGTTTCTAATGCTTCTTTGGATACATCAGGATTAAAAACGACTTGAACGATCCCTGAACGATCACGAATATCAGCAAAAATCAATCCGCCTAAATCACGTCGTTTCTGTACCCATCCTTTAATTGTTACTATCTGGTCTGCATGGCTCGTTCGTAGCAGTCCTGCCTTTTGTCTTTCACTCATCCGCTTTTCCTCCATCCAGCTGTTGTTTGATTGTATCCACAGCTTCTTTGATTGCTACTTCGTTCTGCTGTCCATCCTGCATATTACGTAGAGAGATAACGCCTTTTTCCAGCTCATCTTCACCGAGCACAACAACGAACTTGGCTTGTTGGCGATCAGCAGCCTTGAATTGCCCCTTCATTTTCTTGCCAAGGTAATCCTTATCTGCTGTTACTCCAGCTAAGCGCAGCTGATATGTCAGCTTTGCAGCTTCTTTTTGGACTGCTTCGTCACCAAGCGCAACCACATAAACATCTGTTCCAGCTTGAACAGGCAGTTCGATACCTTCTGCTTCTAAAGCAAATAATAGACGCTCTATACTAAGTGCATAACCGATACCTGGTGTGGATGGTCCGCCAATTTCTTCAACAAGACCGTTATAACGTCCTCCGCCTGTAAGAGTCGTAAGAGCACCGAAACCTTCTGCATTACTCATAATTTCAAATGCAGTGTGATTGTAATAATCCAAGCCTCTGACAAGATTCGGATCTACTTCATACGGAATACCAATTGCATCCAGATTCGCTTTAACACCGTCGAAGTATGCTTTGGATTCGTCATTTAGATAATCATGGATGGATGGTGCGCTCTTCACTTTAGGGTGATCACGGTCTTTCTTACAATCAAGTATGCGCAATGGGTTCTTTTCCAGGCGATTCTGGCAGTCACTGCATAGCTCATCTTTGACAGGTGTGAAGTGTTCGATCAGAGCTGTTCGATGTGCATCACGACTTTCTTTATCTCCAAGTGTATTGATAATAAGTTTCAATGATTTCAAGCCTAACTGCTGATAACCGCTCATCGCTAAGCTGATTACTTCCGCATCGATTGCCGGATCTTCACTACCCAATGCTTCAACACCGAATTGAACGAATTGACGCATACGTCCTTGCTGCGGTCGCTCATAGCGGAACATTGGTCCGTGATAGAACAACTTCGTTGGCTGCTCTGGCAACCCATAAAGCTTGTTTTGTACATATGCGCGAACGACTGAAGCCGTTCCTTCAGGTCTCAGCGTCAAGCTGCGGTCACCTTTGTCCTTGAATGTGTACATTTCTTTTTGCACAATATCGGTTGTTTCCCCTACTCCGCGAAGGAACAACTCTGTGTGTTCAAAGATTGGCACCCTGATTTCTTTGTAGTTGAATTTACTTGCCAGATCTGTCAGAACTTTCTCTGCATACTGCCACTTTTCTGATGTACCAGGTAAGATATCCTGTGTACCTCTTGGCGCTTTCATCTCCATGTGATACCCTCCTCGACTAATGACCCAATCCCCGGATTCCTAAAAATAACGACAAAAAACCCCCGTCCCTTATAACACAAGGGACGGGAGTTTTTCCCGCGTTGCCACCCTAGTTGGATACAGCTGTATCCCACCTTGGTCAGTTAACGCCTGCTACGTCACTGTCTACTGCGTTGTTCGACAGTGATCCTAAGGAATGTCTTTCAGTTCGAAGCTGTGCCAGGCGCTTACAGCCAATGACGCCTGATCTCTGTTCACAGTGATTTCGACTTACTCTTTCCCTCATCGGATTTCCGGTTTCTTTAGATTGTAATAATAGTACATGTTTGTAAGAAAGATTGTCAAGATTGTTTTAGCCGTTCTTGTAATTTTTTTCGTTCTATACTGTTTGGCGATCCTGTTATGTCCGGTACAAATGGATCGTCGATAAGAGAAGCCGGTTCACTTCTTAGCCGGATAGCATCCAGCCGAGCTGCCGCGAATACATGCTGCTGTGTATCACTGCCTCGCAAGCTGATCACACCTTTACGGATTTTTTCATCACTAGTATTCTCGCTGCATCTGTTTTTTATACAAAAAAAACAAGAAAGCATTATGCTTCCTTGTTTGGCCGATCTGCACTATCCAGAATAATGGTAATAGGTCCTTCATTGATAAGCTGCACGTCCATATGTGCACCAAATTCTCCAGTTTCCACGTGAATGCCTGCTTCAATAAGCTTTTGATTGAATTGTTCATAAAGCTTAATAGCAATATCCGGCTTAGCAGCGTCAGTGAAGCTGGGCCGGCGACCCTTGCGCGTATCAGCATATAACGTGAATTGTGAAATGGACAGAACTTCGCCACCGATTTGAAGGAGCGACTCATTCATCTTCCCGTCAGCATCTTCAAAGACACGGAGGTTAATCAGCTTGTTCACGATATAATCAAGATCCGCTTCCGTATCTTCATGTGTGATGCCAACAAGCAGCATGAATCCTTTGCCAATTTTTCCGATAACCTCTTCACGAACAGTGACGGAGGCTTCTTTTGAAAGCTGTGCTACTACTTTCATCTCTTGTGCCTCATTTCTTTATTGCAGCATTCTTGTAACTGTATAAATATCTTTTATTTGTTTGATTCGCTCTACAATCTTACGAAGATGGCCGATATTATGAATTAAGATAGTCAGATGGATTGTTGCAAGCTTATTCCGATCGGACTTGCCATCAACAGCAGTAATCTGCGTGCGAGTCTCATTGACAGCCTGCAGCACTTCATTCATCAAGCCATGTCTGTCAAAAGCAGTGATTTCAAGATCCACATGATATTGCTTGGAAATGGTTGCATTGTTTTCCCAGTCAACTTGAAGCTTGCGCGTTTGAGCATCTTCTGTCTGCATATTCGGACAGTCGGAACGATGGACAGAGACTCCTCTTCCCTTCGTAATATAGCCGACAATTTCGTCACCGGGTACCGGGTTGCAGCATTTAGAAAGACGAACGAGCATATTATCTACTCCCTCGACTCGTACCCCGGAATCTCGTTTGCGGCTTGAAGCAGCCGATTTTGACGCACTGGCCATCTTCGCTGTTTCGATCGTCTTCTCCATCACTTCTTCTTTTTCATACTGACGACGCAGACTCTCGGTAAGCCTCGTCGTGATCTGCGCAGCTGTGATACCTTGATAACCAACAGCCGCATACATATCTTCTTCAGACGTGAAGTTAAACTTCTCAACTACCTTGCGAAGGTTGTCCGGTGTAAATACGAGCTTCAAATCAAAGCCAGACTGTTTCACTTCTTCTTCCACAAGCTCCTTGCCTTTGGCAACATTCTCCTCACGGCGCTGTTTCTTAAAGAACTGTTTAATCTTATTACGTGCATGAGTTGTCTGAGCAAGCTTAACCCAGTCTTGAGAAGGTCCATAGGAGTGCTTGGAAGTCATCATCTCCACAATATCGCCATTCTTCAGTTTGTACTCAAGCGGCTCCATCTTACCGTTTATCTTGGCACCAACTGTATGGTTACCAACTTCAGTATGAACTCGATAAGCAAAATCAATTGGAACAGAACCAGAAGGAAGTTCGATTACGTCGCCTTTTGGTGTGAACACATAAACCATGTCACTGAAAAGGTCGAGCTTAAGAGATTCCATGAACTCCTCCGCATTATCGGATTCATTTTGGAAATCAAGTATCTCACGGAACCATGTCAGCTTCTCTTCAAATGATTTCTTTTGAGTGCTAGTATTAAGCTGTTTACCTTCTTTATACGCCCAATGGGCTGCGATACCATATTCCGCAATCTCATGCATTTCTTCTGTACGAATCTGCACCTCGAGCGGGTCGCCCTTTGGTCCAATAACAGTCGTATGCAAGGATTGATACAAATTAAGTTTAGGCATAGCAATATAATCCTTGAACCTGCCAGGCATCGGTTTCCAGCATGTATGGATTACACCAAGAACCGCATAACAGTCTTTGATGCTCTTCACAATTACCCGAACCGCAAGCAAGTCATAAATTTCATTGAATTGCTTATGCTGATACTCCATCTTCCGATAAATGCTGTACAAATGCTTTGGCCGTCCGAATATATCAGCATCGATATGAATATCACTAAGCTGGTTTCGAATTTGGTCCATTACGTCCCCAATGTAGCTTTCCCGTTCATCGCGCTTTTGCTTCATCAGGTGGACGATACGGTAATACTGCTGCGGATTCATATAGCGAAGAGCCGTATCCTCTAGTTCCCACTTAATCGTACTGATTCCGAGTCTGTGCGCAAGCGGCGCAAAGATTTCCAGTGTCTCATTGGAAATTCGGCGCTGCTTTTCAGGTGAAAGATGCTTCAGTGTACGCATATTATGCAACCGGTCAGCCAACTTGATTAAAATAACCCGGATATCCTTCGCCATTGCAACGAACATCTTCCGGTGATTTTCAGCCTGCTGTGCCTGTTTGGATTTATATTTAATTTTCCCAAGCTTGGAAACACCGTCGACCAGCATTGCTACTTCGGCATTAAAAGCCGCTTCCAATTCTTCGACCGTAACAGGTGTATCCTCCACTACATCGTGCAGGAAGCCGCCTGCAATTGTTTCAGCATCGAGTTCCAGATGAACAAGAATTCCCGCCACTTGAACAGGGTGGATAATATAAGCTTCCCCGGAACGGCGGAATTGTCCTTCATGCGCTTTTTCGGCGAACTCATACGCTTTCCGGATAAAATCTATATGCTCGTCCGACAGATATCGGGCTGCTTCTTGTATGACCTCTTCGGCCGTGAGAACTTTTTCCTTTGGCATCTCTTTAGTTAAACTCCTTCTCATCGTCTGCATAAGCGACGAGGGTTCTAAACTGTCACATGTTTTTTATAAGCTTAACAAATATCCATTCTATTCGACAAGTATCTGTTTATTAAAATGAACAAAGAGTGCCCCAAAAGAGGCACTCTAGTTATGTTCGATATTATTCGTAGCTAGTCAATGTAAGCACTTCATATCCGTCCAGCTTGTCTCTGCCGTCAAGATATGACAGTTCAACGAAGAACGCACATCCGACAACAATACCGCCTAGCTGTTCAACAAGATTAATCGTCGCTTCAATTGTACCGCCAGTTGCCAGCAAGTCATCCGTAATAAGAACGCGCTGTCCTGGTTTGATTGCATCTTTATGGATTGTCAAAACATTCTCGCCGTATTCTAGTCCATAAGCAACTTTGATAACTTCACGAGGAAGTTTGCCTTCCTTACGGACAGGGGCAAAGCCGATATCCAGCGCATAAGATACTGGGCACCCAACGATGAAGCCGCGAGCTTCAGGACCAACGATCAAGTCCACATTTTTATCTTTAGCGAATTCCACGATTTCATTTACCGCTGATTTATATGCCGGACCGTTATCCATCAATGTGGTGATATCCTTGAATCTGATACCTGGTTTCGGCCAGTCCTCTACGACTGTAATATATTTTTTATAATCCATTTACTGCTTCCTCCTCGATAACTTCCCCGCGTTCAAGTACGCGTTCCAGCCACGCTCTCAATTCCTTATAGCCGGAATAATATAAGATCTTCTCGACTTCTATCGCTTCCTTCAATCCCTGGTAGACTTTGGAGTCAGCCAGATCACGTTTGGAAGGATTTTGGTTGATTGAAATTTGATCCTTATCTAGTTTAACAAATTCCAGCTCAAAAAACACGTCGGAAATAAACTTGGTCCTTTCCGGACTCCAGCCCCGGCTGTTTTTCAGATAATCTTCGAGCTGGCGATAATCAATCGTCTTTTGCTTCAGCACAATTGCATAAAATATCTTGAATTGATCACGATCTGGGAAGCCTTGCAGATAGGCGTTCTCCTTGACGTCATAGCACGTATAAATTAAATCTGGCTGTATATGCTGCAATGCATACGTGATATCCTTTATACGACGAGGCAGATCGGCGAGAATGACCGCCTTGATATTGCCTGCTGCATTAGCAAGACCTTCTGTTTCAAAATCAAGAACACGAATTTGATCTGACAGCCAGCTTAAATCTGTATTCGGTCGAAAACGTACGACAGCTGTCTCTTCTTCGTCTTTAATATGAACAACCTTCTGCAGCTGTTTGCTGCCTCTATGATCAAATAGCTGCCAAGAGCGAATTGCGACATCCTCAATCAAAATTTGAGGTTTCTGTCTGCCATTCCATTCATTGATAGACAATTCTCCAACAACTTCCAGATCATCTGCGGGAGTGAGGAATGGGAAAAGCTCTCCCTGACCAAAACATACACCATCCAATTGTACGTTATCCTCCGCGAATACGAATTTAAGATGATTTTTATTCGCTCCGATGAGTTTTACTTCCCGCATCTGTGAAGTCAGCTTAACGAGCGGTTTTGGATTTTGCATACCAAAAGGCGCAAGCTGAGCCATGTCTTTGATCAAATCAATCGACACATCATCGACGGCAACCGACAAGTCGATAGCAAGAGTTTGTTTAAAATCTTTAGCTGAAAGTGATTCTGCTGCCATTTGGTTCAATGCTTTCCTCAATCTTTCCACTTGTTCCAGTTCCAATGTCATCCCGGCCGCTTGGGAATGTCCCCCGAAAGCAACGAAGTGATCGCGAACCTGCATACAATGATGGAACAAATCAAAAGCATCAATACTGCGGGCTGAACCTTTTGCCGTGCCTTTTTCTGGATGAATTGCCAGTACGATTGCCGGACGGTCGAAAGTTCGCACCAATTTAGATGCCACAATTCCAAGAACCCCTTCGTTCCAGCCTTCCTTGGCAACGATGATAACATGACTGCTGTCTTCTGCTGACTGTTCTCTTACCATTGCTTCTGCTTCTTTAGCTATTTTAGCTACGATATTCTGCCGTTCTGTATTGAGAGATTGTATTTCTTCTGCCATTTCTGCAGCTTCCTCATACGATGCTGCAAGCATCAGTTCGACAGCAAGGTCAGCATCCTGCAATCGTCCGACAGCGTTGATCCGCGGACCTATTTTAAAGCCGATATCTTCTTCAGTTACAACTCCATCTAGTCCGCAGCTATCTCTCAGTGCACGGATTCCAGGCCTTGTCGACGATGCAATTGCCTTTAATCCTTCTGCAGCAAGTACCCTATTCTCATCAACGAGCGGCACCAAATCAGCAATCGTGCCGATCACAACAAGATCAAGCAGCTGTTTTGGGAAATAACCAAGTAAATAATGAGCCAGCTTGAAAGCGACACCTACTCCGGCAAGCTCATGGAAAGGATAATCAGGCGAGCATTTCGGATGTACAACTGCGACAGCATCTGGAACTGCTTCCTGCACCTCATGGTGATCAGTGATGATAAGATCGATTCCGATTTGTTTTGCTACTTCCGCTTCGTGGTTCGCAGCAATACCGGTATCTACTGTTACAATCAATTGATAGCCATTGTCCTTTGCCGCTCGGAAAGCTGCCTCATTTGGGCCGTATCCTTCGGTAAATCGATTCGGAATATAATAATCACAGTCCGCTCCAAGCTCCCGTAATGCTTCTAATAAAACAACAGTGGATGAAACACCATCTGCATCATAATCTCCGAAAACCAGAATTTTTTCACCCTGCTCCACTGCAGCATGAATCCGTTCCGCTGCAACATCTATATCAGAAATAAGTTCCGGGCTGTGTAGGTCCTCTAGAGACGGATGAAGGAACCGTTTTGCAGCCTCTTCTGACGTGATTCCACGCTGTACGAGCAGCTGCTCCACAAGCGGAGAAACACCTAATCCCATCGGCTCTTGAGCTGAAGGGCGGCTGCTATTATCCTTCCATCTCATTCTACTTTCCAACATAAAAAAAGACCCCCTAACCAAGCTATTATACTAGAGCCTGGTCAAGGGAGCAATGTGTTATTGCTTGTATTCATCTCTTATTCGTTCGGATGTAGGATACGTATTCGTCGTCGGATCGGATATATTTGTTGTTGGACGATCTAGTTCTTCATGTCCTTGTTCCGCACGTTTTTCTTGTAGTTCTGTTATTTCAGCTGCTTTTTTATCGTTATCCTTGCGTAAAGCGCGTACTTCCCTATTTAACTTGAACATACGCAACCCTCCTACAGATGCTGTAATCAAGACGCCCATCAAAACGGAGAACAAAATGATTAGGATTAGCGGGGCGGAACCTGTTCCGAATAAATAGTCCACCTGCACGCTGTCTACGTTAATGACTGCGAATACTGCAATAAGTACTGCAAAAATGACTGCTAGAATGATATACCATTGTGCCTTCATTTGCTGGCTCCTTTCTAATGCGGCTACTCTATACATTCCCCATTCTAAAAAAAATAACCCCCGTATTTAATACGGGGGTTATCCAATCAGACTTGCGGTCCTTCCACTTTCTTTTTCTCTTCATGGATGATTGGATTTTTTTCAATATTTTTGCCGCGCCAAACGAGCCATAGCTGTGATGCAATGAAGAGGGAAGAATATGTCCCTGCAGCAAGCCCGATAATAAGCGCAATAGAGAAGTTAGCAATTGAAGCAGCACCGAAGATCCAGAGAATAATCGCTGCTACTATTACTGTCAGTACAGTGTTCACACTTCGTACAAGTGTCTGCAGTAGACTGTCATTTACGATCTTAGCCAGCTCATCGAACGTTTTCACTTTTCGTTTAATACGGATATTCTCTTTGATCCGGTCAAAGGTGACTATCGTATCGTTGATCGAGTAACCGATGATGGTTAGAATTGCAGCGATGATCGTAATGTCGAATTCCAGTCTGGTAATACTGAATACTGCCAGAATGAAGAAAGCGTCATGCAGTAAAGCCAAGATGGCTGTTACGGCAAACTTGAATTCAAATCGGATCGTTGCATACAGTATGATACCAATCGATGCAAAGATGACAGCATACAAACCATTTTTCGCTAGTTCTTTACCGATTATAGGCGAAACGGTACTGATACTCGGTGCATCTCCATATTCATCTTGAATACTGCTCTTCAACTCATTTTCTTCGTTCTTAGTGAGCGTATCTTCAAGTCGGACAGAGGCGTGTTTGCCGTCAGCAGAAAGCTGTGTTTCTCTAGACTCGAAGCCGAAATCATCCATCTTTTGCTCTACTTGTTCTGTCGTTAGAGCTTGGTTGGAATCGAATTCCACACGTGATCCACTCGTAAAGTCGATACCAAGATTCAGCTTAAATACACTCAAGCAAATGATCCCGGCAATCATAAGGGCAATAGAGAATGCAAAATATGCTTTTCTGTGCTTCACTAAATCCAGCTTCAAACCATAGAAAGTGACTTCACGCTCTTCTTTGTCATTCAGTTTGCGAATATTTTTCTTCGATACACCGAACCAGCCTGGTCGCTTATCGAAGGCACGGCTTTTCACCATCAAACTGAGTAATGCTCGTGATCCATACACAGCTGTGATGAAGCTCAATAGAATACTGATGATTAGCGTCGTTGCGAAACCTTTAATGGAGCTCGTACCGAAGATGAACAGTACGATTCCTGCAATCATCGTAGTCACGTTGGCATCGGTAATTGTTGCCAATGAGTTTTTGTTACCTGCTTTATAGGCAGCTTTGAGTGACTTGCCTGTTTTCAGTTCATCTTTTATCCGTTCGTATGTGATGATGTTGGCGTCAACTGCCATCCCCACACCAAGGATTAATGCTGCAATCCCCGGAAGTGTCAGAACAACACCAAGCAAGTCGAATACAAGTATGTTCAAATAAGCAAAAACTGCTAATGTAATGGATGCAATCAAACCTGGAAGTCTGTAATACACGATCATGAACAGCAAGATTAGCGCGAATGCGATATACCCTGCAAGCATGGTCTGATCAAGCGCTTCCTGTCCGAATTGAGCTCCAACTGAGTTTGAATATACTTCGTCCATCTTCACTGGAAGTGAACCCGCATTTAGAAGATCTGCAAGCTCTTGCGCACTTTCTACTGTGAAGTTACCTTCAATCTGAACTGATTTACTATTAATAGTCTGAGAAACCGCCGGAGCAGAAATAAACTTCTGTTCATTCTCAGGTTTTTGAGATTCCTCTTCATAAGAGTCTCCATCTTCATAATCCAGCCAAATTACCAGACGGTTTTCTGGATATGCCCGCTGTGATAGTTCACTCGTTACTTCACCAAATTTTGAAGCGTCCTTCATTTCCACTGTAACGAGCGGCTGATTCGTTTGCGGATCGAATGCTTGCTTCGCACTTCCTGCCTCGATATCCGTACCATTCAAATACTCTTTATCTGCAGTGTCACGGAATGATAGATTAGCAGTAGTCGACAGCATTTCACGAGCCTGTTCCTGATCCTTTACACCAGCAAGCTGGACACGAATCCGGTTTGGCTGCTCGATATCAATGCTTGTCTCACTAACACCTAGAGAATCGACACGCTCCGTTAATGCCTGTGCTGTGGCATTCAGCGTTGCCGTATTCACCTCGTCCCCTTCCTGCAGTGGACTTACCTCATAAAGTACTTCGAATCCGCCCTGCAGATCGAGCCCTAAGTTTAAATCATTTGCGATTCCTTTAACCGTCGTTCCCATCGCTCCTAAAAGCAATAGGACGATCAAGAAGAAGGCAACTATTCTTCCTCTTTTCACCATGATGCAACTGCCTCCCATTTTCCGTTCAAACGGAAACCTAATATGCTGCAGACTTTATCTGCAATAAAAATTACCTGTATGTACATGCTGTGCTCGTCCGTCAAATACTCACATAGTATAGAAAACATAAACGAGCACTGTCAACATTACCCTTATCAGGATTGCCCATTGATAGCGGCAATGGATGCCATTAGATCCTCATCTTCCTCATACACTGTCATAGTCAAGTAGCCCATATAAACCGATACATTCAGCGACATAATATCAGCAACTACTTCATATAATCGCTTTTGTTTATCTTTCTCTTTTTTCCACACCTTTTTCTCCATACAGCTCCAAATATCTGCAGCAGAAGCTTTATTATATCCAAGCAGGTGAAATTCTTCCTTTTTACTGATCACTGCAGGCATCACTTCTGACTTCCATTCATTTACTGTCTTTGTTTCGTACACGTTTCTACCTCCTAAAACAACTTGCCTTGTTCTGTTCAGGCTAGTCATGCTTGGCCATATCTCATGCATACATATAATTGTAGCCGAAAAACTAATATTTGAGAAGGCAGGTTGTCGATGTGACGAAGCAGACTTTCCTAAAAGGGGCACTCATTCTGATTGCTGCCAGCTTGATCACCCGCTTCCTAGGATTCGTGAACCGGATTGTCGTTGCACGTGTCATGGGGGAAGAAGGGATTGGTCTATACATGATGGCCATGCCGACATTATTCCTGGCGACTGCCATCACCCAGTTCGGACTGCCCACCGCTATTTCCAAACGGGTAGCAGAAGCAGATGTGCGGGGAGACAACGAACAAATCAAAAAAATCGTTGTCGTTTCTCTAACGGTAACACTTAGCATCAGCATTATATTTGTCGGATTTCTTTACTTCGCAGCTCCGTATCTGGCGGACAAGCTGCTAAAAGATGCGCGTGTCATCTATCCATTGCTGGCAATCGGACCAGTCATTCCGATATTGGCAGTTGCAGCAGTACTTCGGGGGTATTTCCAAGGCAAACAGAATATGAAGCCGCAGAGCTTCTCCCAAGTAATTGAACAGATTGTCCGGATTAGCTGTACGGTCTTCCTTGTAAAATTCTTTTTGCCTTACGGAGTAGAATTTGCTGCTTTAGGGGCGATGATTTCAGTTTTAATCGGAGAGTTCATTTCTTTGCTTTATATGCTCTATCAATTTAAACGAAAAAAGACTGTAAAAATTCGTTCTCAATTCGTAACAGCTTTAAAGGGAGGCAAACAGACGTTGGAGCGCCTGTTCTCGATTGCCCTACCTGCCACCGGAAGCAGGCTGGTTGCCAGCGGCACCCATTTCCTAGAGCCAATACTTACTGCCCAAAGTCTTGCCCTAGCAGGCGTCGGAACAGCAATGGCAACAAGGCAGTACGGTGAACTTACTGGCTATGCACTGCCTCTTTTGTTTCTGCCGACTTTCATCACGAATTCACTTGCTACAGCTTTACTTCCGTCTATCAGCGAGGCAAATGAACAGAATAGACACCAATTCGTACATTATCGGATTCACCAGGCAATACGACTAAGCTTTGCTTCAGGTGCAATAGCAACGGTAATTCTGACGGTATTTGCAGGTCCAATCCTTCATTATATGTACGGAAGCGAGAGCGCGGATCGATTCATCCTGCTCATGGCTCCTTTCTACCTAATGATGTATATTCAAATGCCGCTTAGTACCGCTCTGCAAGCGCTAGACGCAGCCAAATCAGCGATGTGGAATACGATTATTGGTGCAGGTGTTAAGATAATTTTACTTGTTTCATTGGCTTCCAATGCGAAGTTTGGAATTATCGGAGTAGCCATCAGTATGATTGTCACAGTAGTTTTAATCACTCTATTGCATTTGATCTCACTAGCACGTGTTGCTGGTTTTAGATTATCGTTGAAGGAAATCGGTCAAATGCTTGGTTTGCTAGGATTGACAGCTTTTACTGCACATCTGTTGAAGGGAATATTCGCCAGTTCACTATATAACCTTCCAACATTTTTATTATTACTTTCCATTCTAACTGTCCTGTATCTATTGTTCATGCTCAGTTTCGGGTTTATAACGAGAGCAGAAATAGAGCAGTTTCTGACTAGAAAAAAACGATAATGTAATTCAGCGTTCATCTTTTCGATCAATATACCAGTTATGGTCTTGGTCAAGCGTACAATACGAGATGCGTCCAATATCAGGATGGCCATGGCGCTTCATCTCACCGCGAAGCCAAGAATCAGATTTATTGATAGTATCCAACGCCTTTTGCTGAATCTCGCCATCAATAATCAATGGCTGAACAAAGCCGCTGCTGCCATCATCTGTATCCTGCTTTTCAAATACAGACAATTCTCCGGATGTCTCCAAAATTGCAAAATCGACATCCTGTACGCTTTTCGTTCCCTTTTCTCTCAGCTGCTGCTGAAGATCAGAAAAGCTGTAACGCTGCTTGCGCATTTCATGCTCGTCTATCTTACCGCGTGAAATTATGACTGATGGCTTTCCTTCCATAAAATCACGCATCTTAGGAAACTTTAAGGAAAGTAATGCCGTGCCTCTTTGTATTATCAAGAGTATTACCATCGGCACGATAAAGTGAAGCAAGTGACTGCTCGGGTCTTCTATAGAAAATACAGCTATTTCAGCTAACATCAAATAAACGACTAAATCGATGATGCTCAATTCACCAATCTCCCGTTTACCCATAAGGCGGAAAATAACGACGATGACAATATAAGAAAGAATCGTTCTTCCTATAATCGACCATTCCAGTGTATCCAGCAAAATGCCCGCCTCCTTTTTGTTTATTTTGTGTAAGAGTAATGGTTCTATTCGTTCTTAATTTGAACGGACGAGCATACAGTAGCCATATAGACTAGCTGGAGGGATCTTTGTGAAAAGAAATGTACAAGCTATATTGTATGGTTGGATTACCGTATTTGCGCTGCTGCTATTCATCAGCTTCACACTAGCATTATTGCTTCGCTTCACGGAGATGGGGAAAGGCATGCTGGACTGGACAACCCTTGGAGCTGGAGTACTCAGTTTGTTCATCGGGGGTTTCATTGCGGGAGTGAAAGGCGAAGATAAAGGCTGGATGCTCGGCGGTATGACCGCAATCGGATTTTCTCTTTTCATCCTTCTCTATCAGTATCTCGGTTATCAGGTAGGATTTTCAGGAACACAATTATTGACGCATGGCGGCTTTCTAGCAGCTGCACTAGTCGGAGGTATGATTGGTGTTAACATTAAAACGAGCACATAAAAAAGACAGGAGAGAAATCTCCTGTCTTTGTCTTTTACACTTCTGAAGGTTTAACGTCACGGATCGCGTTACGATCGAACGTCAATTTACTGCCGTCATCCGTAGTCAGGACTACAGATGCCTCGTCTATAGCATGCACCTTACCATGTAAACCACCGATGGTAACGATGCTGTCTCCTTTTTTCAAGCTAGACTGCATTTCTCTAACCTGTTTCTGACGCTTCTGCTGCGGACGAATCAACAGGAAGTAGAAGATGACAAACATTAATACGATCAGTATTAAACTTTGAATATTCATTTACTGCTCCCCCTTTCTAGAAATTCTTCGCGTTCGGCTTGTTGAAACCATAACTTTCGAAGAATTCATCTCGAAAATCGCCAAGTCGATCCTCTTTGATCGCCTCTCTGACTTTCCTCATCAATTCTATCAGAAAATGCAAGTTATGGTAAGTAGTTAGCCTAAATCCGAAAGTTTCGTTACATTTGATAAGATGGCGAATGTAAGCGCGTGAATAATTCTTACAAACCTTACAATCACAATTCTCATCAATCGGACCGAAATCACGAGCGTATTGCGCGTTACGTACTACAAGACGGCCTTTGGATGTCATACATGTTCCATTACGTGCAATTCGAGTCGGAAGCACACAATCAAACATATCGATACCACGGATTGCACCGTCAATCAAGGAATCTGGTGAACCAACACCCATCAAGTAGCGTGGTTTATCCTGCGGAAGCCATGGAGTGGTAAATTCCAGCACACGGTTCATGACGTCCTTCGGTTCGCCTACAGACAGACCGCCGACAGCGTAGCCAGGGAAGTCCATACTAACAAGATCCTGTGCACTCTGTTTACGAAGTTCTTCAAACTCACCGCCCTGTACAATTCCAAATAGTCCTTGTACATCCGGACGAGCATGTGCTGTTAAGCAACGCTCAGCCCAACGGCTTGTCCGCTCTACCGATGCCTTCATATAATCATATGTCGCTGGATATGGCGGACATTCATCAAATGCCATCATAATGTCACTGCCAAGTGCGTTCTGGATATCCATTGCTTTTTCAGGGGAAAGGAATAACTTCTCTCCACTGATATGATTACGGAAATGCACGCCTTCTTCCTGAATATCACGAAGATCACTCAGACTGAAAACCTGGAAGCCGCCTGAATCTGTCAAAATAGCGCCATCCCAGTTCATAAATTTGTGCAAGCCGCCTGCTTCGCGGATAATTTCATGACCTGGACGAAGCCAAAGGTGATAGGTGTTTGATAGAATAATATTCGCGTTAAGTTCGGTTAATTCCTCCGGACTCATCGTCTTTACTGTTGCCAGTGTTCCTACTGGCATGAATGTTGGCGTCTCGAAGCTCCCGTGAGGAGTATGTACGATTCCGAGCCTAGCGCCTGTCTGCTTATCTTGTTTAATGAATTCATAACGAATTGCCATATTATAGTAGTTCCCTTTCTATTATCAATCTATACGAGCAGCATTGCATCGCCGAAGCTGAAGAAACGATAGCGTTCTTCTACAGCTGTCCGGTACGCATCAAGGATGAAGTCACGTCCGGCAAATGCACTAACAAGCATAATCAATGTGGATTTCGGCAAATGGAAATTAGTGATCAAGCCGTCTATAGCTCGATAGGTGAAACCTGGATATATGAAAATATCCGTCCAGCCGCTTGCTGCCACGAATTTTCCATCATGATCACGTGTGATTGTTTCCAATGTACGCGTCGATGTCGTTCCAACTGAGATGATCCGTCCGCCGTTTTCACGGATCCGAGTCAGCTGATCTGCTGTTTCCTGTGACATCTGATAGAATTCAGCATGCATTTCATGTTCCTCTATAGAATCCACACTTACAGGGCGGAATGTCCCCAACCCAACATGAAGTGTGATGAACGCAATTTCCACACCTTTTTCCTGGAGACTAGCAAGCAGCTCCTTCGTAAAGTGCAGTCCTGCTGTCGGTGCTGCAGCAGATCCTTGTTCCTTTGCATACACAGTCTGATAACGCTCCTGATCGGGCAACTGTTCCTTAATATAAGGTGGTAAAGGCATTTCACCAAGCTGCTCCAGCACTTCATAGAAGATGCCATCATATTGGAACTCAACAATCCGACCACCATGCTCAAGTAATTCCTTACATACAGCTGTTAGTTTTCCGTCACCAAAGCTAAGCTCTGTACCGACTTTGACTTTCTTGGCCGGTTTGACCAATACTTCCCAGCTGTCACCTTCCACTTGCTTCAGTAAGAGAATCTCTACTTTTGCCTGTGTGTCCTTCTTAATACCATACAATCGTGCCGGAAGCACACGTGTATCATTTAAAACAAGACAGTCACCAGACTTTAGATAGTCACCGATATCAGCAAAATGGCGGTGCTCCATTGTCTTCTCTTCTTTATTTAACACAAGCAGCCTTGACGCAGTCCGATCCAGAAGCGGCGTCTGTGCGATCAGTTCTTCTGGTAAATGAAAATCGTATTCCTGTATATCCATACCTGTTAACTCCTAGTCTGTATCAGCGAAATTTGTTGAAGAGGAACAATATAAGCGACAGTACAATACTAACTACAATCGATGTTACGATCGGAAAGTAGACTGTCGTGTTCCCTTTCTTAAAAACGATATCTCCTGGCAGTTTGCCAACAAACGACATTATGATGCCGATTATAATACACACAACGCCTATAAGAATAAAGATTTTTCCAATGCCGGTCAAGCCCCTGGCACCTCCCGGTTGAAATGGGCATAGGCAAGATGGGTCACAACGCGACCGCGCGGTGTTCGTTGTATGAAACCAATCTGCAGCAAATACGGTTCGTATACATCCTCAATCGTCTGTGACTCTTCTCCGATTGTCGCACTGATTGTATCAAGTCCGACTGGGCCTCCGCGAAATTGATCCATGATTGTTGTCAGCAGCTTATGATCGATATGATCAAGGCCCTTTTCATCCACTTGAAGCTGATTAAGCGCTGCATGGGTTGTTTCCTGTGTAATATAGTCTTCCCCTTTGACCTGGGATATATCGCGTACCCTTTTCAGTAGGCGATTGGCAATCCGGGGTGTTCCCCTCGAACGCAATGCTACCTCGTTGGCAGCAGAAGGTTCAATCTCAACATCGAAAATGACTGCTGTACGCTCGACAATGCTCGCCAAATCTTCCGTATTATAGAATTCAAGGCGGCTCAGCACACCAAAACGGTCTCTGAGAGGTGCAGATAGTAATCCAGCTCTCGTCGTCGCACCAACCAATGTGAATGGCGGCAAATCAAGACGAACGCTGCGTGCGCTAGGTCCGGTTCCAATGACAATGTCCAGAAAGAAATCTTCCATAGCGGGATATAGTATCTCCTCAACCGCTCTTGGCAATCGATGAATCTCATCGATGAACAGCACATCGCCTGCTTCCAGCGAGCTTAAAATCGCTGCCAAATCTCCTGCTTTTTCAATAGCAGGTCCGCTCGTTGCCCGGAATGATACTCCCATTTCATTGGCAATAATCGACGCCATCGTTGTTTTACCCAGTCCTGGTGGTCCGTAGAGCAAAACATGGTCAAGCGGCTCATCACGCATCTTTGCTGCCTCTATGAAAATAGCCAGATTTTCTTTTGCTTTATGCTGACCGATGTATTGCTTTAAGGTGGACGGGCGCAGACTGAGCTCGATCACTTCGTCTTCCTGTTTCAATTTGTTCGTAATCATGCGATCTTCCATCTTCGCACTCCTTTATTTCTTTTGACTTAACAAAGCCAAACCTTTCTTAATCAGGTGATCAGCACTGTCGCTATCTTCTTTTTTCAGCTGCGGCAAGACTGCTTTAATTTCCCGCTCTTGATATCCTAGAGCCCGCATTGCATCTTCTGCATCTGCTAATGCAAGACGTTTCTTAGATGTATTGCTTTCTGTTCCAGCAGATGCTTCGATTGCAGTAAGCGATACCATATAAACGAGCTTACCTTTCAAATCGAGCACCATTTGACGTGCTGTCTTCTTCCCAACACCCTGGAAGCTTGTCAGAAACTTATCATCTTCCCGTTCAATTGCTGCGACAAATTCCTCGACATTGACACCTGCTAGGATCTGCAAGGCATTTTTCGGTCCGATCCCTGACACCCCAAGCAGTTTTTGGAACAAGAACTTGTCTTCTGTATTCTTAAACCCGAACAATGTCTGGGCATCCTCCCGTACATAATGATATGTATGGACAAGCGCCTCCTTGCCTTCTTCCATTTGGAATTGGAAAGGATTCGGGCAAATGATTTCATAACCTACACCGTGTGCTTCTACAAGCACAGCTTCTTCTGTAATTCCAGTAATCTTGCCTTTAACATACGCTATCATGCTGTTTCTCTCCTACCTGAATCAATAACTTCCTTCTATTTTACCACACAAGCGTATGTTCGTATAAGGTTAATGGCGAAAAACAGGAAAAGGATCTCCCTCTCCTGAGGGACGATCCTTTAGCTTGGTAGCGGTGCTATATCGTTTTTGGAACGGAATGCTTCCAGGACATCTTCATACACTTCTCTAGATTGAATCTTGATCCCATCTTCGAGCTCTTCCGCTTGATGACTTTCCAACTTTCCTTTATTTATCTGATAAAACGATTGGATTGCTTGCTGATCTACCGGCCGGCCTTCGAATATGGTGAGCTTACCTTTGTATATACCGAAATAGCCATTCTTCTTTAACGAGGGTGAAATATCCATCACTTCCTGTTTGAATACAACTAAACCTTCTTTCTGGGAAACAAGCTGCCAATCATGATAGGTTGACCAGAAATCTTCCATTGCATAGATTTTCTCTTGATGGGTCACCTCTGTCTGCTTGCCATCAATATATTGACGTTGCAGTACGACCTTCACTTCTACTGGATCCGCAGCTTGCACTGTTACACTTGGAATTACTAAAAGGAAAAGCAAACAAAAGACTAAGAAACGTCTCATGATCTTCCACCCCTATTCCGTTACATTTGCCTTCATTTTTTCCTGTTAACGCTTCTTTATCCGTTTTTTTTGAAAAAATAATAGTTTGACCGACACTTTTCTGGTTTTCTTTTCGATTATATGTGGTAAAGGATTAGAAAGTTGAAAACAAAGGCGGGATAAAAAGTGAGAAACACTACGCAGCAAAAGTACCTCCACTACGTGGAAGCGAAAAGCGAAGCAAATATGGCGAGCGTTTTCTCAGAAGAAAAAGCGACCTTGATACTTAGAAATCACATTCAACACGCCGGTTTGTCCAAAGCAGAAGTACTTGCTATGGAAGATAAGTATCGTCAGGATATGCACCGCATTTTCGAAGAGCATGGTATATTATAAATGAAAGCCCCTTCAACGGTAGAAGGGGCTTTTTTTATTTCACTTATTTTCTTGTTCATCTCCCGGCAGATCTTGGGCAGGAGAAGGCTCATAGAAATCAGCGAGCGGCTGTTGTACACCGTAAGGATCTCTGAATTCCGGCTGTGCTTGTGTAAATTCTGGTGCCGCAGGAAAAGGAATATCCGGACCGCAACAAGAGCGCATTGCCGCTGGCGGGTAGGAATAAGGCGCTGGTTGATCATAAGAGTTAAAAGGCACTTCCCTTTGCTGACCTGGTTGGACTCCTTGCATGTTCCAATCACCTTGCATTTGCTGGCCTGGCTGGCCTCCTTGCATCATTCCCCAGTCACCTTGCATTTGCTGGCCCGGCTGGCCTTCTTGCATGTTCCAGTCACCTTGCATTTGCTGGCCCGGCTGGCCTCCTTGCATACCCCAGTCACCTTGCATTTGCTGGCCCGGCTGGCCTCCTTGCATGTTCCAGTCGCCTTGCATTTGCTGGCCTGGCTGGCCTCCTTGCATGTTCCAGTCGCCTTGCATTTGCTGACCCGGTTGGCCTCCTTGCATGTTCCAGTCACCTTGCATTTGCTGACCAGGCTGGCCTCCTTGCATGTTCCAGTCGCCTTGCATTTGCTGGCCTGGTTGGCCTCCTTGCATGCTCCAGTCGCCTTGTATCTGGCCCGGTTGCATTCCCGGCATATTTCCACCGCCATGCATAGGCATGCCACCATATCCTGGCTGCTGTATCAGCCAGCTTCCGTGCTGTGGCTGCTGCCAGGTACCTTGATGGGGCTGCTGATAAGATGGAAAGCCTTGCATTTGCTGCCCTTGATGCATTTGCGGCATCGGCTGCATAGAAAGTGCTCCAGTATAAGCCTGTTGCTGCGGCATATTCGGATAAGAGCTTCCACCTTGACCTGGCATAGAGATTTGCGGCATCTGCGGCATAATCGGATATGGAGTAGCAGACATGTCATCTTCTTGGATCGCTGGTGTATTATGGAACGTTTGAGCAGGTGTTTGTTGACCTGTGTTTGCAGGCGGTGTGCTTCCTTCAGCTTCAGAGCGAAGAACTGCTTCCTTTGCTACTGCTTTTGCTGTTGATGGTATTTTCAACTTCATTCCTGGCACCGCAAGCTCCGGCTCACGGATATGCCCGTTTAATCCTCGCAATTCGTCAAAGCTGACACCATATTTTCTCGCGATACTCCACATAGTATCGCCTTTCTGTACAATATGAATCTTCAAAACTGAAACTCCCCTTTCATGAATTCACGCACTACTTCACCATCTTATGCATCACATTCAAAAAGGTTGAAATAGAAAAAGCCGGCACACTATAAATTCGCGCCGGCTTTTTTCTCATATTGATGGATTGGGTAGCTTCCAAGTACCGTGAGACTGCAGCCTAAAGCTGTTAGCTCTTGTTGTACACCTTGGAAGAGTATATCCTCTGCTTCACACGTTACATCCATAATGAAGAAATAATTCCCCAGACCAGTTTTCATCGGTCTGGATTCAATTTTCGACATATTGATATTCCGCCAAGCAAATGCTGCCAATACTTGATGCAGCGCACCTGCGTAGTCACGAGGAAGAGTTACATATAATGACGTCTTTCTGTTAGTACTTGAAACGATTGTTTCAGGTACTTTCGCTGCAGGGTCTGCCAAAATGAAGAAGCGTGTATGATTATTTGCATAGTCATGGATATCTTCTTGCAGAATCGTCAGACCGAACTCTTTTGCAGCCAGTTCATTACCGATAGCCGCTGCGGGCTCCTCCATATCAGCAACCATCTCAGCCGCTGTACCAGTGGAGGAAGTCGCATGGGTAACCGCTTGCGGGAGCTTTGTATGCAAAAACTGATGACATTGCGCAATTGCATGACTATGCGAATATACCGCTTTAATCTCACTTAACTCCAGCTCATTCTTCGTAAGTAAATGCTGACGTATCGGAATAACAATCTCACCGACAATCGGCAGTTTCGCTTGATGAATAAGATAATCCATCGTAATTGGCACTGTACCTTCAATCGTATTTTCGACTGGAACGACACAATAGTCCATTTCCCCATTTGTGACAGCGTCCATGCATTGCGGGATTGTCGCATAGCTATATGCTTCTTCACCAGGGAATAACGCATCTACAGCCATTTTCGTGAATGTTCCCTTTGGTCCTAGATAACTGATCTTCATCTTCCTCTGCTCCCTTGCCTAAGCTTCCGAACTCAAAATCTCTACTTTATCTACATATGCTAATGCTCTCAGTTCATCCAGCAGCGACTGGATATCAGTATGCATGCCTGCCGTATTCAATGATATGGTGACATTGGCTCTTCCTTGCAAGGGTATCGTCTGATGAATTGTCAGGATGTTGCCCCCTGATCTTGCTACGATGGCCAATAGCTCGGACAGCGTACCAGTCCGATCCTCTAAGTGGAAGAAAAGAGTGATCATCCGCTGCTTCACCATGGCGCGGAACGGGAATACAGCATCCCGATACTTGTAAAAAACACTGCGTGAAAGGTCAACCTGCTGTACAGCATCGAAAACAGAAGCAACCTTTTTGCGCTCCAGCAGTTCCTTTGCCTGCAATGTTTTTTTCATCGATTCCGGCAGTACATCACTGCGCACGAGGTAAAATTGTTCTTCCTTCTCTGCCATGCTATTCCCCACCTTGGCTCACACAGAATCAATCAATAAATTCGAACTCTAATTCCAATAGACGGATAATATCGCCATCTTTGGCTCCGCGCTTGCGCAATGCTTCATCTACGCCCATAGCACGCATTTGTCTGGAGAAGCGTCTAGCAGCTTCATCTCGGTTGAAGTCTGTCATCTTAAACAGCTTTTCAATCGGTTCTCCATACAATACATACGCTCCATCCGGATCACGAGTGATTTCAAATTGCTTCTCTGCTTCCTCGAAACGATACACAACACGTTCTGTCTGATCTTCGACTGGTTTTTCGATTTTCGGGATCTGATCCAGCTTGTCCGCAATAGCATACAGCACATCCTGAAGACCATCACGAGTAATGGCAGAAATCGGAAATACATCAATATCTGCTGGTATTTTCTCTTTGAAAACGACCAAGTTTTCTTCCGCTTCCGGAATATCCATTTTGTTGGCGATGATGATTTGTGGACGGGTTGTAAGATCCTCATTATATTTCTTGAGTTCTTCATTAATCGTCACATAGTCATCGTACGGATCGCGACCTTCAGTCGAAGCCATGTCAATCACATGGACAATGACACGAGTCCGCTCTACGTGCCGCAGAAACTGGTGTCCCAGCCCAATCCCTTCATGTGCTCCCTCGATCAGTCCTGGTAAGTCAGCTAATACAAAGCTGCGCTGATCTTGCGTTTCGACAACGCCTAGATTAGGAGCAAGTGTCGTAAAATGATAATCCGCAATTTTCGGTTTTGCAGCACTAACGACAGATATGAATGTGGATTTACCAACACTCGGGAAGCCAACTAGGCCAACATCAGCGATCAATTTAAGCTCAATCTGAAGATTACGCTCCACACCCGGTTCACCATTTTCAGCAAAGTCAGGAGCAGGATTACGCGGTGATGCGAATCGTGAATTTCCACGACCACCGCGGCCGCCTTTCGCTATAACTGCCTCTTGTTCATGTTTTGTCAAATCGGCAATTACTTCACCTGTATCTTCGTCTCGAACGAGTGTGCCCGGTGGTACTGGCAAGATAAGCGGCTCTGAGTTTTTCCCATGCTGCCCTTTACTCATACCGTTTTCACCGCGTTTAGCTTTGAAATGACGCTGGTAACGGAAATCCATTAATGTGTTTAAACCTTCGTCAACTTTGAAAATGACATCTCCGCCACTTCCGCCGTCCCCACCCGCTGGACCTCCAAGTGGAATATACTTCTCTCTGCGGTAAGCAACTATACCATTACCGCCATCGCCTGCTTTTACAAATACTTTGACCTGATCTACAAACATGGTTTCACCTCATATATTGCACGCCAGTACGATAGTACAGCGTGATTTCTTCTCTGGCAATGATTCAATTTTCACTTCTCGGACATAATCTTTCTGGCCGATCAGCTGTAAATTATTCCAGCCCGTAAACGTTCCTACAAACGACATTTCTATGACTGGCTCTTCCTCCCGCGTCTTTACATGGAGCAAGCCTTCATACAATTCCATCTCCTGCGCACTTTCACTTAATGCATCCACTACTGCTTCTAAGTTTTCTCGAATTCTCTTGTCATATTCCCAAATCTTCGGTATGGACTCTTCGACATGGAATTTAATCCGAAACTGAGAGTAGGTCCAGTTGAATGAAAGAATCCAGACGAAAGTCTCTGGAATGTTCAGATTGGACAGCTTTCGCTCTTCATCTGCCAAATAAATGGCTTCCTCGATTTTTTCCTGTACCTTTTCATCCTTACCTAATTTGGAATAGCTATGTAGGAGTTGGAGCCGATTCATCCATTCATGGCGTGTAAATCCTAACAGCGTCATCACTTCATGATATTCCAACTGTATTCCTCCTTTAAGAAAAAGCAGTTGAGAGGGCAACTCCTTCTTCATACTCAACAATATGTGGTGCAAATAGATGTGGATTAGAAAAAAAGACCCTAACCCGAAGGCTAGAGTCTCTCTCCAAGAATTAAGCTTCTTGAGCTACCGGATATACGCTGACCTTTTTACGGTTACGGCCATAGCGTTCGAATTTAACAACACCATCGATCTTAGAGAACAATGTGTCGTCTCCTCCTTTTCCAACGTTTGTTCCTGGGTAGATTTTCGTACCGCGTTGACGGTAAAGAATGGATCCGCCAGTTACAAACTGACCATCAGCGCGTTTAGCGCCTAGGCGTTTGGATTCAGAGTCACGTCCGTTTTTGGAGCTACCAACACCCTTTTTGGATGCGAAAAACTGCAAATCTAAACGTAGCATAGTGGTGCACCTCCTTATTGTTCAATAATTCTTATATGCTTCCCATAGTCCTGTTTAATCGTTTGGAGAGAGACAAGCATACCTTCAAGCAAAAGAGAAGCTTTATCAAGCTGCTCCTCGGACAATTGATCGGGAAGTACTACACGTAGATACCCACCGTCGCCGCCCTGCTCCACCTCTGGCTCAAACTCACCGAGAACGAAAAGGCTGTTCACTGCTCCGAAGCTAACTGCCGAAACAGCTGCACACACAAGATCATAGCCATAAGGGCCGCTCTCCGCATGTCCGCTAAGCTCAAAGCTGTGAATATCCTCGTCAACACGGTTTATTGTAACAGTTATCATGGTTCGCCTTACGCGTTGATTTTGCCGATTGTCAATTTAGTGTAAGGTTGACGATGGCCTTGTTTGCGTTTGTAGTTTTTCTTCGCTTTAAACTTGATCACGTTGATCTTCTTAGCGCGGCCTTGCTTCTCAACAGTTGCAGTAACCGTCGCACCTTCAACGAATGGAGCACCGATTTTAACATCGTCGCCACCAACTACCAATACTTTGTCAAAAGTAACTTCTGCACCGTTCTCTCCGTCCAATTTCTCAACGTAGATAGTTTGTCCTTCTGTTACTTTAACTTGTTTTCCACCAGTTTCAATAATTGCGTACATAACGCACCTCCTCTTAAACTCAGACTCGCCATCACAGGCGCACTAGGGCTTGTAACCTGATCTGCGCGGTTGTAGCACGGGTGCTAACCTCGTGTAACATACTGATGTTATCATACATCAAAAAAGATTGTCAAGACTATCTAACCCATCTCTTCTAACAGTTTCCGTATCTGTCTCCGTCAACTTGAGTTCATTTGTATCCCGAAATTTTACAAACACGGATGCATTAGCAGAATTGCTTCCTGCCAGTTTAAGATAATGCTTGATGTGTTCCTTTTTACCGGATAGTATATATGTTTTTTCTGCTGACAGACTAATGATTTCCCGCTCAAGCTGGAAACATTTCGTCTCAAAGGAAAGATTTCTGTTAATCGGCTCCTGAAGCTGCTCCATCAAGGACGGCCGTTCCCGTTTCCGCGACATTTCCAAAAGACCGAGCTTCGTGAATCCATAGACTTCTGTCCGCTGCGCATCCTGCTGAAGTGCTTGGCGGAAAGTTTGAAGAACAGCGCGCTGCTGGTCCGGGCGTTTCATGGAGACAAAATCTATCAGTATGATTCCAGACAGATTTCGAAATCGAATTTCCCGGGCAATTGCCTTTGCCGCCAGCTGATTAACCATGACAGCTGTCTGGTTCTTGTCTGAATGTCCTGTGTAGCCGCCGCTGTTTACATCAATCACCGTCAGCGCTTCTGTTTGATCAATATGCAGAGTGATGCCTCTGTCAATATTCGTAACCGGAGCAACTAGTTGCTCCCAAAGCACAGACAGCGGCTGAGGCAGAAGTGTTTCTGCCTCTCTTTCCCACTTGATCTTCTCGCCAAGCTCTGGAAACTGCTTGCGAAGCTGTCTCGCTTCGAATCCATCATCCACCACGATTTCATCTATATTCCCTGCAGGCAAGCGTCGGAGCAGCTGATCCGGAATAAGGGCATCCTGGTAGATAACCGCAGGTGGGGCAGCATTCTTTACTAATAAGCTATGCCACCGTCCTCGAAGCCGCTCCAATTCTTTCAATATAACTTCTTCTGGTAATTTATCTGCTTCCGTACGTATAATGACACCTTCTCCTGGGATTAGCAGGTCCGCCATTTGCGCCTTCCATTTGGCCGCTCTTTCTTCCGGCAATTTCCTAGAGACAGCTACGTAGTTCCCATTCGGCAAATAAACGAGTGCATTACCTGGAATAGTGATAATAGCTGAAAGCTTCGCTCCTTTTGTACCATAAGCATCTTTTTGGACTTGAACGAAGAGTGTCTGCCCTTCCTGAATTGCCTGCTCGATACGGAGTAATTGATCTTGTTTGCACGCCGGGACTTCTTCACGCTGTAAAAATCCTTGCCGTTCATCTCCAAAATCAACAAAGGCCGCCTGCAAACCATGATCCACATGCCGAACAATACCTTTAAAGATGCTGCCTACTTTCGAACCTATTCCCGGCCTGTCCAAGAACACTTCCTGAACTTGCCCGCGCCCCACTGTTAAAGCTACTTTTTCCGTTCCTCTGAAAAATATATATAATGATAGCATTGCTTTCCTCACTGTCTGTTTTGTTGCAGAATATCCGCCACTGTACAATGTGCTTGTTTCCGCTTAAAGTACATATCACTGCATTGCTGTTCGTCCAATAATGCATTTTTCCCTTTCACTACAATTATGTGCCGCCTGTTTCTCCTGTATTGGGATAGTACATCCAAAAGAGCCGTTTCCGATGTAGCGAAAATCGGAGTGCTGATGTCAGCATTCGTTCCGTATGTAGCACGCTGCAGCAAAAAGCGTAGAAACACATAATAGCGTCGTTTCCATTCTAGCCGATTTTCCCACAATAGAAAACAGAGAAGGCTGACTGTACTTAATGTAAAGGGCGTGGCTATACACACATACAGAAGTACAGCTACCCCGATCATCCAGCTGACAATGATAAGAATTGTATGAGCCTTTCGATAGGGTAGCTGCAAGGATAGTAATAAACCAATCAGTTTTCCGCCATCAAGCGGCCAGATAGGGAGCAGGTTAAAAAGAAGAATCGTCGTATTATACATATACGCTGTCTCAAGCACTGCTTCCGGTGTAGACGTGGCAGAAAGGCCATATAAAGCCGCAAATATAAAAATGTGGACTGCTGGTCCTGACAAGATGACAATTGCTTCTTCCAAAGCTCGTCTATTTCCCTGTTCATCGGTTTCCATTACGCCACCGAAAACCCATAGCATGATACGGCGGATACGCCAGCGAAAATAGCGCGCCGCCATAAAATGCCCCATCTCATGCAGCAGTACGATGATGAATAGGATAAGTACTTCCATGAGCATCCCTGTCAATACAGCAAGAAGCAAAAATCCCCAGAATACCGGATGTAAGTGAATAGGCGGGAGCCAATTATGGCGCGTCAACTTGCGTCTCCTGGATCGGATTCAAATACTTGCTCCCCTGCTGCAAAGCAAAATAGACAGACTGGGCATTTTCCGCATTCGGTACAAATTCACCAATCTTTTCATTGGCTCCGATCCGCTGGTATTGATTTACCTCAATAGCGTGCAAATGGCCATAGATGCTCTTGCTCTTATCTGCGTGCTGGAGAATAATAGTCTTTCCGGTTTCCTGGTCATTGCCTGCGAAAATGACAATTCCTTCGTCTACTGCCACAACATCTGATTGCTGTGCAGATTCAATCAAAATACCTTCTTTTGATTCCTCAAATGGCTGTACGACTGTTCCATTAACCGGCATCGCTTGAGCTTCTGCTGTATTCGCACTATCTCCACTAGGGCTCAGCGCCACCGGATCCCCGAATCGCTCTTGATACCAGCTATTCACGGTAGCAAAAGGGAACTCCTCCGTCAATGCTGTCAGTACTGTTCCTTTCGTCTTTTCAATAATCGGATGGTCAGCTTGCAAGTAGATGGCTGTGCCAAAAAATAGACTGGCAGATAAAATCAGCCGGAACATGAACCTTGAAGCAAACTTCGAATTATCCTGCGAACTAGGCGGTTCATATTTTGGATGCGGCGGAAACCCATGAGATTCCTCTTCATCCACAGTAAAAGGTCTAACCGTATCGGCCATACCTTTTTGTATTTGTTCCCCTTTCAGGCGTTTCCTTTCAGCGATTCCTTTCCGTACCGAATGCAGATTCTTGCCCATAATAAGAACCCCTCTCTCCTTCTTAGTACAAGTCTATGAAGAAAGAGGACGAGTTATTAAAACAAGCGAAAAAAGCCTCCCAAAATAGGAGGCAATAATTCACTTCGGCCTAGCAGCTAAAAGGAACCGATGTTGTCGCACGTCTAAGAACCCTTTTTTCTCTATGATAAGATGCAATTCATATAAAGCTTCCCTGTAAGCATCTACTGAGAATCGCGGCACTTGCCAAGGAATTGCCTTCAAATAGTAGATAACCGCTCCAATATCATAGAAACGCATGGACGGAAATGCTTCTGCTGATTCTAGCACGGTAAATTGCCCTTTTAGTTCCTCAGCCGCTGTCTGGAAATTCCATTTCTGATACATAGGATTGATCGGCGCACCCAAAAGCTGATTGAGTTCAGCGCAATCCGTTCTTCCTACTTGCTGAGTGAGAAAGATAGCATTTTGTTTCAGCACTCGTCTTACTTCTGTTACATCATAAGATTCATGTTTGTTTAGGATCACTTCAAATGATTCATCCATGAAAGGTAATTGATCGTCTTCTTTGATTTGGACGAGTTCTACTCCTAATGGAGCAAGTCTCTTCCTGGCAACTGGCACATTTGGCAAGTAACTCTCTGTCGCCACAGTGTAATCTGGCAGCGGCAGCAGCTTAGATAGAAACTCTCCGCCACCTGTTCCCATATCAAGCAGACTTTTTGCTCCGAAAAGATATTTCCGTGCTTTACTGCCATATGACCAGGGCAATAGTTCAGATTGCACTCTGCCAGTATCTTCGATAAAAGAAAAGTCCCATCCAGTAAAGGCTGTGTTGCTGTCTTCTAATAACTGATTGAATAACTTCATCATTTCTCCTCCTTTTACTCGCTAGATAACCTTCAAGCAAAGCGGGAGGAGAGCGTATTTTGTACTCGCCTCGTTGTTATGGATGATGCTCCTTGTTCATAGCCATCCCCCTTTTTCCTTATTATAACAAAAAAAGATCAGCAATTAGCTGATCTTCATTGATAGTGCATTTTCGGTACAGGCAGCTGCCATTTCCGATGAAAGGAAAAAATACGCAGGAAAATGATCGCTGCAAACAAAGCATAAAGCAGGAAAGGATGATCAGAAGCTCCAAGCCCAATGACAAGTCCCGCCAAAGCCGCCCAAGTTCCGTAAATCTCCGCTTTAAACACATAAGGTTTCCTGCCGGCCAGCACATCCCGCAGAATGCCTCCTCCGCTTCCTGTAAGGAATGCGGCAACCATTATTGCAAGCAAACTATGATCCAAACTGGAAGCATGCAGGGCTCCTTGAATTGCAAATGCTGCCAATCCTATCGCATCAGCATACAAACCAGCCTTTTTCCATGAATAGCTCATTAGCTTCGGAAAAATTAAGATGATGGTAATGGAAATAAGTGATATATAGAATAAAGTCGTTTGGGACCATAAATAAGAGACCGGCAACCCAATTAATAGATTACGAATCGCTCCTCCACCAAATGCAGTCACAAAGCCTAAAATATATACGCCGAACACATCATATTTCTCGTCCATGGCGACGAGAGCACCACTGATAGCGAAAGCAGCAGTACCTATAATACTGAAAATATCCCATGTCATGTTGTACATTCCCCTTGTTTGTAATGGACATAAAAAAACTCGTAACTCTTACCAGAGCTACGAGTTTACCATAAGTTCATTTACTTTTGGAAAAAAGTTTTTTCAAACGGCTGAACATGCCTTTCTCACTCTCAAAGCTCATTAGCGGTACTGATTCACCAAGAATGCGTCGCGCGATATTGCGATAGGCAATACTCGCTTTCGTATTCGGCTGGAATGCAACCGGCTCTCCGTGATTGGAAGCTTTAATAACTTCGTCGTCATCCAGAACAATACCGAGCAAGTCGATTGACAGCACTTGGACAATTTCATCCACTTCAAGCATGTCGCCTTCTTGCACCATATGGTTACGGATCCGGTTGACGATCAGTTTAGGAGGTTCGATATCCTCCTGCTCCAGCAAGCCGATAATGCGGTCCGCATCACGTACACTCGGTTTTTCCGGTGTGGTAACGACAATCGCTTTATCCGCTCCTGCTACAGCATTTTTATAGCCCTGCTCGATACCGGCCGGACAATCAATGATGATGTAATCGAATTCCGGCTTGAGCTCGGCTACGATTTTTTCCATCCCATCGGGTGTCAGATCGGTTTTATCGCTTGTTTGGGCAGCTGGCAGTAAGTAAAGATGATCGAAACGCTTGTCTTTGATCAACGCTTGCTTCAGCGCGCATCTGCCGACAATTACATCGATAATGTCATAGATGATTCTATTTTCAAGACCCATCACAACATCCAGATTCCGTAGACCGATATCCGTATCAATCAAACATACTTTTTTCTCCATCAGTGCAAGCGCTGTTCCCAGATTGGCAGAAGTAGTTGTCTTGCCTACTCCTCCCTTACCGGATGTAATAACGATTGCTTCACCCATTTAACATTCTCCTCTCGAAACTGCTGATGCCCGGACGTTTGCGAATCACTGCCTGCAAACGGTCAATGATAATCTTTTCCTGTTCATCATCGATATGCCCGCATTCCATATAAACACCATCTGTCTCATGATCGGGAGCGCGGCTGATGTAATCCGCTATCCGAAGCTGCGTCGGATTCATATATGAAGCAGCGATAACAGCATCAACGTTGCCATCCTTGCCGGCATGCGCTATCCCAAGCAAATTCCCCATGACGAAAATATTTCCAGTAGCTGTTACACAGCCCCCGGGATTCACATCACCAAGCAGCAGTAAGTCACCCTTTACTTCCAGTACCTGACCGGAACGGACGACACGGCTGACAGCCTTCACTTCTGCTTCTTCCTTCCACTCATTTGCCGCTTGTTTCGTAATGACATCAGAATGGATGGATTCTATTTTTAATCTCTGTTTACTCGTAATCATCTTACGGAGGATTTCCTCCTGCTCCTTGTACAAATACCTGTTGCCCAATTGAATATGTACACCTACAAGGTGATCAGCCGAATCAATACGATTAGCAGCAAGCTTCTCTTCCAATTCCTTTATCAATTCCTCGAAAGAGCAGGCATCATCCATATGCAAGGATATCCCTTCCCGGGTACCTTTTATCGTGATGATCTGTTTGTTTCCAATCAAGATGGTCACCTCCGTTCGTCGTCTGATTTTCTTCTCTATAAGCTAGTCGTTCTTCTAAGCTGCGAATCGGACCATTTCTGCAGAGGCTTGTGGAAAATCAGATACAAGATTACAAGCATGATAAGGTTGGCGCCTAGCGTCGGCAAGAGACGGTGCATCAGGTATGTACCGAATCCGATCGGCGTGATGCCAATTAAATGATAGATAAAATAGCCGATTGTATCGGCGAAAACAATTGACAGCATGCCCAGCAATGCAGCTACAAGAATATTACCATGCAGCACTCTGCGCAATTCTAAAATTAAGTAGATGCTGAATCCATATGTGAACATATAGACGCCAAGCATATCTGTATATACGATATCTTTCAGCAGCCCGAATATAAGTGCATATAACAGACTGTAATACGAATTATCCAAATCATAAAGCATAGCAATCAGTACAAGGAACAAAAGACTCCAATGCGGAATCAGCCATGTGTCACCGCCAATGAACTGCTCTGGCAGCATGGCGGTGGCAACTCCTTCAAGACAAACGATCAAAAGCATGATCAAAGGCAGATATAGCTTTTTCATCACAGACCCTCATTTCCGTTACCTGACGAAGCGTCTTCTGATGCAGCATCTATAACTAAAACCTTATCGATATCATACAAGTCTGCTGTAGGTTTAACGTGCACCGTTTGAGATAAACCGTACTCATCCAGTTCGACTGAGTCCACTTCTCCGATTGGAAGACCTTCTGGGAATACTCCACCAAGACCAGAAGAAGTGACTAGAGATCCTTTTTTAATTTCTAAATCGGGTTTTACTCCTGTAAACAGCAGCATTCCGTCCTTCTCATCATAGCCTTCAATCAAACCGAATATCGGAGCCTGTTTGTCTCCGTCTTCATTTTCTCCTCCGTCAATCTTAGCAGATATACGGTTAGTTTCATTAAATCCGCTTAATAATTGAACAGATGCCGTACTGCGACTAACATCTTCAACTTTTCCAACTAAGCCGCTCGCTGTCATTACTGCCATGTTCGTGTCAATGCCGTCGTCGGACCCTTTATCAATTGTCAGCTGATCGAACCAACCCTCCGGACTCCGGACAATTACATCAGCTGGAATTGGGTTATAATCCATCGAAGTGTACTGATTGAACTTGTCAATTGTCTGCTGCAATTCCTCGTACTGGTGTTCCAGTTCCTGATTGCGGGACATTAAGCCTTTGTAATCGTCCACTTTCGATTTAAGCACTTGGTTTTCTTCATAAGTGTTCTTAAGATCTTTAATATTTGTCACTACCGTAGAGGTGAACTGTGCAGGTTTGGAGAAGATATTCTGCACGAACCCTACGGTATCACTGATTATTTGTTCTGGTAATGTCTGGCTGCTCCGATCCCTAGTTGAAAAGCCTATCAATCCGACAAGGATGATGATTGCAATCAGGAATAAGAACATCCTTTTTTTCTTAAAGAAATTCATAATTCACCCAACTTAATTTTTGATAGCTTTGGAAAACACATGTGGATGTGAACGGAAGTGCTCGATGTACTCCAATGATTTACCTGTACCGATAGCTACACTGTCAAGCGGATTTTCCGCAACAAAAACTGGCATTTTTGTTTCTTCACTGATAACGCTATCCAGATTGCGAAGCAAAGCACCGCCACCTGAAAGAACAATACCGCGATCCATAATATCAGCAGCCAATTCAGGCGGTGTCTTTTCTAATGTAAGCTTCACAGCATCCACAATCGCACTGACTGTATCTGCTAAAGCACCTGAAATTTCCTTCGCGCTCACACTGATTGTCTTTGGAAGACCAGTCAGCAGATCACGTCCGCGAATTTCTGTTTCTTCATCCGGCTCTGGCACTCCAGCATGACCAAGATCCATCTTCAATTGTTCTGCAGAGCGTTCACCAATCATAAGGTTATACGTTTTGCGGATGTATTGGATGATAGCTTCATCCATATCGTCTCCGGCTGTGCGGATAGACTGACTTGTTACGATACCGCCTAAGCTGATAATAGCAACTTCTGTCGTACCGCCGCCGATATCAACGATCATACTTCCAGTTGGTTCCCATACAGGAAGGCCTGCACCGATTGCAGCAGCGAATGGCTCAGCAATTGGGAAAGCATCCTTTGCACCTGCTTGTTTTGTCGCATCGATAACCGCACGTTCCTCAACCATTGTGATACCAGACGGTACACATACCATTACGTTCGGCTTCTTCGCGAAGGAAGAACGATTACGCTGTGCTTGCTTGATGTAATACTTCATCATTGTAGCTGTTGTATCGTAATCCGCGATGACACCATCTTTCATCGGACGGATAACACGGATATTTCCTGGTGTTCTGCCAATCATATTACGAGCGTCGCCGCCAACTGCCTCTACCTGGCCTGTTTCTACATTTGTCGCCACGACAGAAGGCTCACGGACGACTACGCCTTTTCCTTTTACAAAAACTAATGTATTCGCTGTGCCCAAGTCGATGCCCAGGTCTTGTGAAAAACTGAATTTCGCCACAATTAATTCTCCTTTTCCGAGTCCGTTCGTGTTTCAGCAAAGCTGCTGTCAGCAGTGCATACTTTTCATATATTGTCTCATTATGTTGTACTTTATCATATCAGATATTATATCCAATAGACATCGTTGTAAGGTAATAAAGCATACCATCAGAAGAAGCGCCAGCTAGTAAGGTGTACCATGCTAGGCGCTTCTCTACAAAGCTAGTTCCAATTATACGAGAAAACCAGAAAAATAGATAGTAATTACAGGTATCCTTTTTCCTTCAATGAAATAAACTTCCGGTCACCGATAACAAGATGATCCAAAAGCTCAATCCCAATCATCTTGCCGCACTCCAGCAAACGCTTTGTAACATGAATATCTTCCTGAGAAGGCGATGGATCACCGGAGGGATGATTATGTGCACAAATAATGCTAGCAGCGGAACGACGGACAGCTTCACGGAAGATCTCGCGGGGATGAACGATGGAGGCATTTAAACTGCCAATGAAGATGGTCTGACGATGGATGATATGATTTTTCGTATTGAGAAACAAGACGACAAAATGCTCCTGGCTAAGATTACGCATTTCTTCCATTACGTAATCTGCACCGTCCTTAGGACTGCGGATTGTATAACGTTCTGCCGGCTTGTATCGATACAGCCTTTGTCCCAGCTCAATCGCAGCCAAAATAAGCACTCCTTTGGCCGTCCCGATTCCTTTAATAGCAGTCAACTCCTCAATGGTCGCATCTCTCAGGAGCTGCAATCCTTCGAAATGCATCAAAAGACGTTGTGCAAGTAATGTAACAGACTCATCTCTTGTCCCGCTCCCTAACAGGATGGCGAACAATTCTGCATTAGACAAATGAGCAGGACCTAGTTCCAGCAGCCTTTCCCGCGGACGATCTTCCTTCGGCACAGATTTTATCGCCAATTCAGTATGCAACAAAAAACCGCCTTCCTTCTGACTCGGATTCCTGTGTAGCAGACAGGTTACGAGAAGCTTATCGGAAGACGGTACTCTATTCAAATCGACAAATAGAAATTTTATTAAGTCTCTCTATGAGATAATGTAGAAATTAGATCGGAAAAATTAAGTTCATTGGCCGGCAGCAGCTAGAGTAGCAGCTTCATGCCATACCGGCAGCAACATACTAGCAGTAAACGATCCTTGCTCCATAGCGCTGACTGCTTCATCAGACGCCGTTTTAACGCTTTCAGCTTCCGCCGGAATTTTCTCCTGCCAAGCTTTCCAAAGAGCCGAATCTTGATTATCCCCTGCAGCAAGCAAAACAGCCAGCTCGTCCAGCCAAGCGCTGCTAGCAGCTTCGACTCCTGGATCCCATTGCTTTACATAACTTTCATAACCCTGAGCCTGCAGCTGGGAGCCAAGTGTATCAGCTTCTTCCTGAGAACCTGCCATACCTGTCAGCAGGAAGAATTGACCGTTCTTTTCCCATAATACTGCCGGGATTCCTGCATCTGCGTACTTCTGGACAACATCCTGCCCTATATCTTCTTGATTATAGACGCCTCCCTGCACAACGTAAGCTGTCAAATCACTAAACGCTCCAGCGTTAGCAGCAGCGCCCTGTGTTGCTATCGGAGCTGCCACACCACTTGTTTCAGATTCAATACCCGCTGTATAACGAAGCAGCAGGAATCCTAGCACGACTCCGATAAGCGCTGCACCCAGTGCAGCCGCAGCCAGCTTCTTGGCAAAAGGAGACAAAGATACAGCATTTTTTTCTGATTTCTTCTTATTCAGCTGATCCAATACAGGAACATCCTTTTCGACCGTTGCCGCCGCTTCTTCGTCATAAAGAGTGTAGCTTCCCTCACCGATCATCTCTTCTTTTGACTGCTGCTGTTGCTTCTTCTGCTTTTTACCGCCAATCTTGACGGAAAATCCCTTTTTCTCTTCCATCCTGGCACCTCTTTTATGATTGATTGGCTCAACTCTAGCACAGCTAGAAAAAGAAGTAAGAGATATGCTGTCGAGACAAAAAAAGAGTGTTCGACAGGATGAACCTATCAAACACGCTTTTCTACGAATTAAGAAGCAGGATTATAAAATACCCGTAAAGATATCGTTGCAATATAGCTATTTTCCGAGGCATTTGTCACGTCAATTTGTTCTATTTTATCCCTAAAGTCATATAAAGATAAATGGACTGTACCAGCTTATGATTGTATCACCATGAAAAAACGTGAGTAGTGCTCCAGCTAATATATACGGACCAAAAGGAATTACTTGATTCCTTTTTAAAACCCTAATATAAAGAAGAAAAAGACTAATAACAGCACCCAATACAGACGCAAGGATGAAAGTGAGCAAAATTCCTTTCCAGCCAAGTATGCCACCAAGTAATACAAATAATTTTAAATCTCCTCCACCCATTCCACCTCGGCTGAGTAAAATGACAAGGAAAAGTAGGATAAACGCAATAACAGATCCTATTATGGAGTCCCACCATGGATCCAATGGAGTAATAATTCGAAGAAGAATGAAAAGAGGAAGAAAAAACAGAAGGATTTTATTTGGAATGAGTAGAAATCGCATATCCGTCACAAATAAGATTGCACCGATTGATACCAACAGAAGAGCTAAACCGAAATCCCAGCCTGTTCCAAGCAAATAATAGCTATAACCAAAAAGGAAACCGGTAGCAAGCTCATTTACAGGATAGATGAGTGAAATATGCTTTTTACAGTTTCGACATTTACCATGTAGAATTACATAGGAAATGATTGGAATCAAATCATAAGCTTTAATTTGCTGCTTACAGTCAGGACAAATTGAACGTTCTGTTTTGAACATTCTCTCCTCAAGTATCCTCATACCTACAACATTGTAGAATGAGCCGAACAAAGTTCCTAGAACAACGAAATAAATCAAAAGCAAAATCGACATAGCACCACTCCTTTAAAGAAATTCACTCCAAAAATCGCTTTCTAGTTATCCCACCTCCTTTAATAATTTTAAGAAGCTGCTCGCCTATCTCTCCCAATAAATTGTACCAAACTCTATTTAAATATTTTAAAAATAAACTCTATTTTTACATTAACTACACAACATTAATTAAGCCAATCCTAAAGACAGTTAGCATAAAACTATACATCACTATATTGCTTAGAAACTTTATCAAAAATAAAAGACCTATCCCCTGGGATAGGTCTTTCCTATATCATTCTTACTCTACTACAAACTCAAAGTCAGCAGTGAACTTAACATCTTTACCGATCAATACGCCGCCTGTTTCAAGTGCTGCGTTGTAAGTCAAACCGTATGCTTCACGGTTGATTTTGCCTTCTACTTCGAAGCCGGCGATTGTGCTGCCGTCCATTGGGTTTTTGGAAGTGCCGTTGTATTCTACTTTGAATGTTTCTTCGTTAGTTACGTCTTTGATTGTAAAGTCTCCAGTGATTTCGAATTCATCATCGGATACTTTCTTAATAGATTTGCTTTTGAATGTCATGGCAGGGTGGTTAGCTGCGTCGAAGAAGTCTCCGGACTGCAGGTGACCGTCGCGGTCTGCGTTGCCTGTGTTGATTGTAGCCGCTTGAATTGTTGCTGTAACGGATGCGTTATCCAAATTATTCAAGTCTCCACTGAATTGTACGTCGAAGTCTTCGAATTTCCCCTTAGCTTTGGAAACCATCATATGTTTTACTGTGAATGCAATACCGCTGTGTGCTTTATCTAATTTCAATACTGCCATGTTTGTTCCTCCTCAGTAGTGTTTATTCATTAAGTTACTTTACGTAAGTAACTATATATTAATCACTTTGTTACGTCAAGCATTACTTTATAAAAAAACATTCCTTTTACGAAGGAATGTTTTCGGTTTTTTGATTCAGTTCATGATAGATACTTACTCTATTTCGGCCTTTTTGCTTGGCACCGACGTACATCGCACGATCGGCATGCCGGACTAGTTCCAAGTCATCTTCACTGTTCTCAGGATAAGACGCGACTCCGACACTGACAGTCATTTTTAAGGAGACGTTCTGATCGGAATCTAATGTATTTTTTGTATGGAAAGGTTGTGCAATAATGCTGTGCCATAATAAATCAGCAACTTCCGCTGCTCGTATAGAATCGCAGTTAGGTAAAATGACGGCAAATTCTTCTCCACCGTACCGAGCAAGAATCGCATCATCATCCCCTATCTCCTGTCTCAATCTTGCAGCCACCTCTCGCAGTACATCATTACCAGCTTCATGTCCATATGTGTCATTCACTTGTTTAAAATGATCCAAATCCATCATAATCAATGACACAGGTTTTTTAGGTGCACCCTCTTGAAATAATCCCTTAAGCGCATCATCAAAATATCGGTAGTTATATAAACCGGTTAAAGCACATCGCTCACCAATTTGTTTTGTCTGTTCATAATGCTGCGCATTAAGAAGGCTTACGGCCATGAAGTTTGCCAGCAACTCTATCAGCATGAATTGATATTTCTCGTAAATGTTTCTCTGTTCGGATAAAATCACGAGGATACCAATAATTTCATTATCACGTTCAATCGGCAAACACATAAGACTTTCACTATCAGCTGGAGCTATCACCTTCCACTTATCAACCCATTGTCTGCGTTTTCCATAGCGAACTCCGACGCCTTTCTTCCATACAAGTCCTGCTACGCCTTCGCCTTTTTTCATTCGATCACCTTTTTGGTAGAAAGAAAGCTTTTTGGGATCATATAGTCGGATCAATTTCAGTTCCTCGCCATTTGTCACATCATACAAGTAGGCTTGATCCGCTGGAACGACAGATACAATTCGTTCCATAAATAGATCCAATGTCTCTTTAACATTCAGCTGTGCAGTTAATTCATGCCCAACTTCACTGACGTTTCGAAGATGCTCATTCATATTACTGCTTCTATAATAGAGTCTCAATATATAAGATGTACTCACAATTGAAAAACCGATAAAGATAACCGCGACGGCGCCAATCTGGTGATAAAGCAGGTGCAGCAGCAGTGCAGCTGGCAAGATATAGATGGTCGTCATGAATTCCCAGAAAAAGCTACGCTCAAAGAATTTATCTCTCTTTCCATATATATATCTTCTGGTCAGGGTAATAAGGATATGATTCATCATGAATAACGTCATGGAGTAAGCCAGGATCCCGATAATATGCATTGGTGTTTCCAATGCTTGGGAAGCGTCTCCGGGAAGGTCAAATAAATTATATACTCCCGCTGCCGAGACACTCATCAGGAAGAACATTAAATAATTTAACGGTATACGAAACAGATCTTTTTTTGTCTTGCGCACTTGCAGCAGCACAATTGTGACACTTATAGTCGTAATAATCAGTTCTACAAACAAACCAAAATTTAAGTAAATGACAAGCGTAATACCATTTAGGAAAAAGACAGGAATCTGGTTCACCATGATTGGAAATAGCGCCACAATAATAGCCAAAGCAGTGAATGCGCCTAAATCAAGCCATTTCAAATTATCCAAATTTGTCTGTTGATAGATTAGAAACAGGGAAGCTGGCCAAATGATAGCCCAAGCTGCCCAGATCCAACGTTTCTTGCTGCTGTTCACCATCTAGCTTCTTCCTTCCTATCAGCCGTACATATAAAGATTCAGATAATTTAAACTACCACATTTTCCTATTTTGAACAATATACTTTCTGACTTGGTAAATAAAATGCAGAGAACCAGTCACAAAATAGACAGTGTCAGTTTGATAATCATTATAAATCCGCCTCATCCAATCCTGCCAATCGGCCACAACTTGAACTGACGGGAATGCTGCTGACAATGTCTTCAGTTCGGCTGCACGTGGATGATCGAAAGTTGTCAAAGTAATATCAGTTGTAATTTCTTTAAGCTGCTGAATCATCTGTGCGAATGGTTTGTCCTGAAAAGCACTGAACAATATTTCAATTCTTTCATTCGGGTAGCTCTGTTTGACCGTTTCTATGAAAGCTGCCATTCCTTCTGCGTTATGGGCGCCATCCAGGATGATTCTAGGAGTGCTTTCGACAAGTTCAAATCGGCCTGGAAGCTGAGCCTCACTTATAGCTTCTTTCACTTTATCTGTATCAATTGAGAATCCCATCTCCTGCAGCAAATGACATGCCTTCGCGGCTAATGCTGCATTCACTTTTTGATGAGATCCTTTCATTTGCGGATTTATTTGAAGTCGATCGGCGTCCTTTTCGTCTATCCACGTAATCGGCACAGCCGCTGCATTCGCCTGATTCTCAATAACTGCTCTCGCTCCGCTCTGTGTGACTGCACTAATCACTGGAGCTCCAGCTTTGATGATACCGGCCTTTTCTTCGGCAATCTCTTCAATCGTATCCCCGAGGAAACGTTGATGATCGCGCCCGATATTGGTAATAATGCTGAGTAAAGGCTGCTGGAGGACATTCGTCGCGTCACCACGGCCGCCCATACCTGCTTCTATTACGCTAATGTCTGCATGCTTAGCAAGATAAGAAAAAGCGATACTCACGTGAATTTCAAATTCACTCGGATGATTGTCCTGTTGATCCATCTCTTCTATAGTAGAAAGAAGTGCATCACATTCAGCGATAAATTCTTCTTCCGTTATCCATTTGCCGTCTACTTGAATGCTCTCGAGGAATCCTCCTGGTGTTGGAGAAATGAAACTACCTGATTTATATCCGTTATATGTCAATGCTTTAGCTAGATATGTTGACGTTGAACCTTTGCCATTTGTTCCAGCTATATGTATACTTTTCATTCGGCGTTCGGGATTAGCTGATGCGTTCAGCAGCTGCTGCACCCGATGCAGTCCCGGCTTGATGCCAAGATGTCTGCGGCTGGTTAAAAAAGCTTCCGCTTGTGCTAGATTTGCAAACATAAAGCATCTCCTTCCATGTATAATTGACTATTATATCAAACTAGTTTGTGCTGCCACTATAGAAATAATTTCATCATTTGTTGGGCATCACCTAAAGAAAGGAATTACAATTATGGCTACACCAAAACTTGGCTGGGTCATTTATAACGGCCATCTTGGCGGCAAAAAATTTCTTGATTTCGCTGAATGGATACAGCGTGCTGCTCATGCCCAAGACATTACTATGAAAATCATTAAAAATAATGCGTTGCTCGGTATGGTGGGAACAGACAACAGTCTGCTAAAAGAAGAACAGAAACTACCGGATTTTGTCGTTTTTAGCGACAAAGATATTCCGCTTGCTCAGCAGCTCGAAGCAATGGGAATCCCCCTTTATAATTCCAGCAATGCGATTGCCGTTTGCGACAATAAAATTCTTATGTACCAGGCACTTGCCACAGCAGGTATAAGTATTCCAAAAACGATAATCGCACCGAAGATTTTCCCTGGCACAACGCCGGTACAATTGGATTCTTTTAATCCCGCTATTGCAGAGCTCGGCTTTCCGATGGTCGTTAAGGAAGCTTTCGGTTCATTCGGAGAGCAAGTATATTTGATCCATAGTATACAAGAATTACATCAAAAGATTAGCGATATAGGAACAAATCCATTCGTCCTGCAGGAATATATCCAAACAAGCCATGGCAGAGATATACGGATCAATATCGTCGGCGGCAGGATCGTCGCTTCCATGATGCGGACATCAGAAACAGATTTCAGAGCTAACGTATCAAGCGGAGGCAGTATGCAGCAGTATACGCCAACAGAAAAAGAATCCGAACTAGCTATCGCAGCAGCTGCTGCCGTCGGTACTGATTTTGCTGGAGTGGATTTGTTATTCGGTCCCGGTGGAGAACCGCTCGTATGCGAAGTGAATTCCAATGCCCATATTCGTTCAATCTATGATTGTACAGGCGTTGATGTAACAGAATCAATCATTTCCTACATTAAAGAGGTGCTTTCATGAGAGGGTGGCTAATCTACGATCGAAGTGACGCAGAACGTAATTCCGCTTTTATCGATTGGTTCCTTGAGGAAAGCCACTCTCTTAACATAGACTTACAGTTAGTTTACACAGAAAATCTGCAAGTCACACTTCATAATGGACAAGTATCTGTACATACAAAAGAAAAACAGCACATCCCAGACTTTAGCATCGTGCGGACAATTGATCCTTTGTTGACCGCACAGCTGGAGCAAGCAGGTATTGCCTGCTTCAATAATGCCGAGATTGCCGCTCTTGCTAACGACAAGATCAAAACACATCTGGAACTCACCAAACTGGATATTCCGATGGTAAATATGCACTTTCAGACAAATGCTCCTCTACCTCAACCACCGATAGCTTTTCCTTTTGTATTGAAAACGTCCAATGGCCGTGGTGGTAAAGAAGTACATTTAGTTGAAACGGAAGCACAGTATCAGGATTTACAGAACCACTATGCAGATCAATCTATCCTCATGCAGCAGTTAGCTCCAACACCTGGTAAAGATGTACGTGTTTTTGTAATCGGCAAAGAAATCATTGCAGCTGTTCTTCGCAGCAGTGAGCGGGATTTCAGAGCAAACTACTCACTGGGAGGAAGCGCATCTCTCTACGCATTGAATCTGGAAGAGAAACTACTCGTCCAACGCATCGTTGATCATTACGACTTTGGCTTTGTTGGCATCGACTTTTTGTTTGATGAGAACGGCAGCTTTCTTTTCAATGAAATTGAAGATGTTGTCGGAAGCAGAACATTAAGTAAGGTAAGCGATGTGAATATCGTCCGGCTTTATTTGGAGTTTATTCAGAAACGTATGGAGGACACCAGATGTACGCAATAGTTGGATATTTTGATGAGGTAACCGAAAGTAAGATAGTGAAGTTGTGGGAAGAATTGTGGAATACAGCTATTACAGATTATCCTTATCGGCGTAAAGGGCACCGCCCACATCTTACCTTTTCATCATTTACGGAATTTAATCCAGATCTGTTGCAGGAGATTGAGCAGTTAACGAGTCTTTACGAAGCTATTACCTTACGCTTCCGTTTATTTGGCAGCTTTATGAAAAGCGATTCGTTTCTGCTGCTTCCGGATCCGATCAGTATGTTAACAGATCTCCACCAGGAAATATATAGCCTGCAAGCTGCACCTTCTCTTTATACGCCTGAAAATTGGATTCCGCATATGACAATCGCCAACCATCTGAATCCAGATCAACAGGCAGCTGTTCAGCATCTAGTCAAACAAAGATTAGATCCTTTTTCAGGGACATTGTCCAAAATCGCACTTATTCAAATTACTGAGCCTGCAGTGATAGAATTACAGATATCCACAATATAGGCGGCTAATTACAACGTAAAGCAGTCGCCATGCATTTAATTATTTAAATGTTTTGAAAATAAAAGATATATCTGATTTAATTACCATAATAGCTAACAGTCTGCGGGAGGTAATAGATTGATAGTAGAGTTGGAGAAGGTTTCACTAAAAAGAGGCGGCAACTGGATATTGCAGGATCTTGATTGGAAAATAGAAAAGGGCCAAAATTGGGTATTATTCGGGCTGAATGGCTCTGGCAAAACATCTCTGCTGAGTTTACTGAATGCCTACACTTTTCCCACAACCGGGAACATGCGTGTTTTGGGTATGGAATTTGGAAAGACTTATCTTGCAGAAAAACTGCGAATCCAAATTGGCTTTGTTTCATCTTCGCTTCAGCAAAAGTTTGACCTGGGTGATAATGCTTTTGAAGTTGTACTTAGCGGTGCCTTTGCATCCATCGGACTCTATGAAACACCTACAGATGAAATGAAAACAAGAGCTGCACAACTGCTGCACGATTTGGGCTGTTTCGCTTACGCGAATAGACGATACGAAACACTTTCGCTCGGGGAAAAACAGCGCGTTTTAATTGCACGAGCTCTAATGGCCGATCCTCCCCTGCTTATTTTAGATGAACCTGCCAATGGATTGGATTTTTTAGCGCGTGAATCCTTATTGGAATCCATTGAAAGAATCAGTAAAAAACCAGACGCCCCTACTATTATTTATGTAACTCATCATATTGAAGAGATATTGCCTACTTTTAATCAAACACTTCTGCTTAAGGACGGGAAAGTCTTTGCTTCTGGAAGTACAACTGACATGATTTCAAGCGGGCGGCTTTCAGAGTTCTTTGGTATTCCAGTCAACGTAATGTGGAATCAGAATCGTCCACTCCTTTCCAGAGTATTTGAGGCACATAAGTAAAGTTGACTTCTAAAATTTGGTTCCCTTGGTTATTGCATGCATGTATTACTATAATCAACAACTTTTAAAAGCTGCTCATTAGCGGCTTTTTTTGAGCTTTCTACATTAAAGATGTATGTACTATATCGATGTCAGTAACCTAGCTTTCTTATCATAATCTTTAATGATCTCCATTTTAACACTAACAAGAATTAGTTGAATTATGATAACCGCATATACAATTTGAATGCATAGTGAATAGGTTGGACTATAGAGTTTCTTATAAGGAGGGATAATGATGCCGCAAAAATTTTTCCGCTTCTGTATTCCAGGATATAACTGGTGCGGACCTGGCTGCAGTGGTCCAGGTGCTCCAGTCAACAAAGTAGATGCTGCGTGTAAACAGCATGATATGTGTTATCGAAGACATGGAAATCGATGTGAATGCGACCAGATGTTTTTGAATCGTCTGCGTCCTCTAATCAATTCTCGTACGCAAGAAGGACGTCACGCGCAAACTATGTATAACTATATGAAGCTTCAAACCGCAATAACATGCAACAGATATAGAAAGTAATATCACTTCTTACTTCCCGAGAACCAGCTCTAAGCAGAATCAGCAAAGAATGCTACATCTAACATATAGCATTCTTTTTCATTGGATCGAATTTATATCTTGCATCTTCTAAATTCAATATTCAGTACAGTAAACGCATTAGCATGCTACATTATTAAGACTTCAATAAGTTATTCTGATGCACATATACCGCTGCCTGTGTTCGATCATTCACTTGTAGTTTCGCCAAAGTATTACTCACATGTGTTTTAACTGTTTTAATGCCTATGTAAAGCTTATCCGCAATTTCCTGGTTCGTCATTCCTTGACCAATACAGCACAGCACTTCGAATTCCCTTTCGGTCAATTGATCATGCAGGAGCTGTTTTTTCTGGCGAAAGCTGTTCATCACTTTCGCAGCAACAGCAGCTTCCATTACTGTTTCCCCTTTGGCTGCTTTTCTAATGGCTTCGGCAATTTGTTCAGCTGTTGATGTTTTAAGCATATAACTGAATGCTCCAGCCTCCAAAGCTGGAAAAACCTGTTCGTCGTCATAGAAGCTTGTGAGAATAATAATTTTAGCAACAGACCCTGCTGTTATGATTTCTTTGGTTGCTTCTATCCCCGTTCCATCTTCCATGATCAAATCCATGAGTACGACATCTGGCTTCTCCGTTAGTACTAATTGTATTCCGTCCCGACCGTTACTCGCTTGCCCGATAATGTCGAATCCATCTTCTGTTTCTAAGTATGCGATTAGCCCTTTTCTTACAATATCATGATCATCTATTACTGCAATTCTTACCATCATGTCAACTCCTTCAGTTCGTCGGTATTCGGAGACCAATTTGTGTACCCACACCAACGCTTGCCCGCAGCATGAACGTTCCTCCTAGTTCTTCACAGCGTTCTTGCATAGATTTTAATCCTAACGATGTTTTCCGATGTTTCATAGCTGCTGTATCAAATCCTTTTCCGTTATCCTGAATAGTAACAGCCACATCCATTCCCCTCGTTAACAATTCAACTGTTACTTCACTCGCTTCTGCATGGCGCAGTGTATTCGATAAAGCTTCTTGAATAATGCGGAACAAATGCTCTTCCATCGATTTAGACAACTCCATCGTATCTTCAATATGTATATGAAAGATAAGTTGAGTACGTTGCTTCAACTCATCAACCAATTTCCTGACGCCACTGCTTAAAGAGTCCCCTGAAAGATGGACAGGCCTTAAATGCAGAAGCAATGCGCGCATTTCTGTCTGAGCCTGCTGCGCAATCTGAGATACTTCTGCAAATTTGTCTTTTGCTGCTTCCGAATTTTTATCAAATAACTTCATGCCGGCTTTTGACATCATCGTAAGCGCGAATAATTGCTGACTAACAGCGTCATGCAAATCTCTTGCAAGGCGCTGGCGCTCTTCTATTGCTGCTGCTCGATGTGCACCATCGGCAAGCTCTGCCTTTTCATCCGCCAAACGTTGAAGCGATTTTACCTGCGTATGCATCTTATCTGTCAGCTCATTTAAATCTTTACCAATACGCGCAATCTCATCGTTGCTGTTGTCTACAATTTTCGCTTGATAATTACCATTAGCAACCATTGCAATGAATAAAGACATATAATCCATACGATCCTTTATTTCTTTACTGTCTTGCAATCCAATAAAAACGGATGTAATAAAATGAAGAAGCATATATAGGATACAGAACGTGAAAATAGCTTGTACACTAAGCCACGTAGGTTCCAGCAAAACATAAATTGACAGCAGGATACCAAGAAGTAGTATTGCATTAAGAAACAATGTGCGTAAATTGGTTTTAATGTATGAGTAACGAATACTATTAAGTTTTTTTAGCATCACTGTCACCTCAAATCCGATCCACTCTTATTCGTCCGGCCTTATAGTTGACATAAATATCCAGCTTGCGGGTAGCATCTGCATAACCTGGAGTTTCATAGTATGTGCTTCGGTTGATGCCCTCTGAAAGTTCTCCAAAAACATTTATCTCCCCAGCCTTAACCAATGCTTCCAAACGAAATTCTACATTATCGGGGAGGATTATCCGTACTTCCCCGGCCCAACCTTTAATATGGAATGGTATTTCATCGTTCGGGATAAGAGCTTTCGTAAAATCAACATAGTACTCTCCTACAGCATTCTTCACCTGAGTAGGTTCAACTGTCCAGCCTTCACTTTCAAACCGATGCTCCCCTATTGCATAGTTGTGGTTCTTCATATACTTTTTTTTGTTCTTCTTTTTTTTACTGCCAGCTTCCCATTCAATATTCACACTAGATTTACGTGTCGTTCCCTTTTTGCCAAAGCGAAGCAGACTAAACCCAAAGTAAATGATAAGAAGCGGCCAAAGCTTGAATACATCTTTAAATTCAAATGCAAGTACTTCAAAACGATCAAGTATAAGAAGTCCGCCAAACAGTATACAAAATGTGCCGAACCAAAATCCTCCTTCACCCCGCAAAAAATCTATTAATATTTTCAGCCCTAATAAAAGGATGAATACGGGGTAGAGATAATGCCAGCTCTGACTGTAATTCCAATCAATTGCACCTATGTTAGACAAGATCAACACTAGACCGATCACTATTATTCCGATTGCAAAAAAATTACTATATATTCGTTTCATACTATCCCACCTGCTTATACCATTTCTTGTTGCTCTACTTTATTATAACTGTTAAATGCAGTAAGTTGTTTATTTCTCAAGCATAAAATCCCAGTAATCATCACAAGAATTCCTCCAGTTACACAGAGAACCTGAATACTGATACCAATTCCAAGCAGTGCTGATGTAACCATATAGGACACTGGAATGAGACCAGTTGAAGCCAATGCCATAATACTCATCACTCGGCCAATCATCCGTCGATCAGTTGTTTGCTGCAGCATAGTTGAAATCGGGATATTGGTGAGTTGAAGGCAAATTCCAATAACGAAAATAGCTGCAGCAGAAGACCAGAAATGAAGAGCAGAACCGTATAATATGAAAAATGCACTCATAATGATTAAACTAAAGATCGCTGTATAGCCAGGACTTTTTAGATTTTTAAGTAACACCAGGCTAAGAGCAGCTACAAGAGACCCAACTCCTAAAGCACCTTCCAAGATTGTCAGGCCTAACGCATTTGTTTGAAAAACGTCCTTTGCCAGCAGTGCAACAGATAAAGAAATAGGACCTACTAAGAAGAAATTGATAAAGAAACTTACTGTCATAATCGTCCGGATAAGCGGATTATGCTTTACATAGTGGAAACCTGCTTTTATATCTTCTAATGCTGATTTTTTCACATCAGCAGTTTCTTCCCTACTTGAAACGATTCGAAGCAAGGATATAGACAACGTTGCTGCAAATAACATAAAAATAGCAAGAGTAAATACTGCGGAAAAACCACCTAATACAATGAGACTTCCGCCGATAGCTGGTCCCAGAATAGGACTGATCATATTCGTCATTTGAATCATCGCATTCCCTTGCTGCAGATTTTCCGGTTGGAGCACTTCCGGCAACAAGGATCCTGCAGCAGGATAAGAAAAAGCATCAGAAACACCAAACAATGCAGACAGAACCAGCAGGTGCAATGGCTGCAGCATATCCGTTAGCAAAAGCCCGATGACAATACCCACCAACACTGCTCTGGAACTGTCAGATAGAAGCAGAATTATTTTCTTTGGAAAACGATCTGCTGTTATACCGCCAATAACAATGAATAATAACCGAGGAACGGAGGCTGCAAAAAAGAGCATTCCAAAATAAAAGCGATTATCCGTAATGGAAAGCATTAACCACTCCGCACCCATTAAGTAAACATAATAACCTGGAGCAGAAAATAACATACTGATTAAAACGAGTCTAAAATTGCGATTGCGAAACAGCTTCCATTTGCTTACTGTTGCTTCTTCTGCCATTCTTTCAACCCTCTTTCCATTTGTTACTTACAGTATAATCAAATGGAAATACCCGGAAAACAATCTGCAGAATGGACTTTTGTCCGTCTTAAGGCGGAGTCCCTTCTCCTACTAATTCAAATGTGTAATACGAAGCTGTCGGAGTCGTTGCATCCTGTAAGCAATCCACTTATAGTAAAATTAAATGCGTACCCGTATCTTTCTAGAAGTTAAAACCGTCTAAGGAATAAAGGGGTGAAAAAATGGAGCAGCCTAAACAGGTTGATCGTCAATCAATAATAGAAGAAACAATGGCTAAGTTATCGTATTACTGTTTGTATCTGACGAAAAATAAATGGGATAGTGAAGAGATAACGCAGGAGGCAGTCTTAAAGACGCTGATGAAATATCCCGAAGAGGCCTTCCCTCCGTCTGTCGGTCTATTGAAAAAGATTGCTTATCACGCCTGGATAGACAGAATACGTAAACAGAAGAAAGAAGAGCTTGTTTCTGAGATTCAGGATACAACGTTAGCTGAAAGACAAGACAACGTGCAGCATATGGAGCAGCTTCGAAAACTTACTCCAAAGCAGCTAATTGTGTTTGTCTTAAAGGAAGCTTTTCATTATCAATCTGCCGAAATTGCAGATCTGCTCGAATTAAACGAATCAGCTGTAAAAGCACTCCTACATCGGGGACGCATAAATATTCAAGCTGATACGATACATCCTCTTGTACGGAACTCGTGGGAAAACTTAGAACAGGAAGAGTTTTTTGAGCTAATTGAATTGTCTCTCAACAGAGACGATCCAGCAGAGATGATCCGCATTCTCCCTACTGTGTTTCGTACTTCCAAGCTCTACCTTCAAACAAATTCGAATCTATATATGGCTGCAGCCTAAGGTTGCAGTTATTTTTTTTGCCCATATCTTATGTCATTTTAAATTCGTTCTAATTATGAAGAACGAAAGGAGAGTGTAATTAGTGACAGCAATACCTTATGTAGTGGAGCAATCGAATATGGGAGAACGATCTTATGACATTTACTCGAGGCTGTTAAAAGATCGAATCATTATGGTGAGTGAAGAAATCAACGATAGTATGGCTAACGCTATTGTGGCGCAGCTGTTATTTCTAGCAGCAGATGATCCTGAAAAGGATATTTCGCTTTACATCAACAGTCCTGGAGGTTCAATTTCAGCTGGTTTTTCAATACTTGATACGATACAGTTTATCAAACCGGATGTGCAGACAATTTGCACAGGCATGGCCGCTTCTTTTGGCGCAATGCTGTTGCTTGCAGGCACGCCAGGGAAAAGATATGCTCTGCCAAATAGCGAAATTATGATTCACCAACCACTTGGAGGTGCAAGAGGCCAGGCAGCCGATATTGAAATAACTGCTAAAAGAATCATCAAACAAAGACAGCATATCAATCAATTGATTGCAGATTTTACCGGCCAGCCAATCGAAAAAGTAGCTGCCGATACTGACCGAGATTATTTTATGAGTGCAAAAGAAGCGAAGGATTACGGGATTATTGATCAAGTTCTATTGCGGAAATAAAGGGAATTATCGTTTTGAAGGTTGTTTTTCTCTCAGCCGTAAAAATAGAAAGACCTGAGTCATTATGGCTCAGGTCTTTCAAATTTTTGTGCTATATCAACTGCCGGACATACTTTTATCTTGGTCATTAACACTTTTTTTCTTCGGCAAGTAGTTCAACGAGAAACCAACAAGGCTGAATATTGCACTTAAAATAATTGTGGGATTTTTAAACCATTCCGCACTTTGGATAATAAGGTCCCCATTTTGCAGAATTAAGCCTAGAATTTGTCCGAACACAAGCAGTGAACCGCATGCCAGGAATGCTACAAGAAATACTTTAAACAACAATTCTGCAAGTTTTCGCATCATTACCAACTCCCTATCTCTTTTATACTGGCAGTATCTCCATTCCTATTAGCCAGCCAATTCCTACGATTGGCAGCATGTAATATAAGATTAATGGTATGAATGTTTTTTCCGGTCTTGCTCCTGCTAGTCCGGATGCAATGAATATCGACCCTGAAGCTGGAGGAGATGCGCCTTCAGTTGAAGAAAATGCCAGTATGGCTACTACTGCCACCAATGGATCTACTCCGGCAGATGTTAAAGCAGAAAATGATACCAAACCAACTGCAGTAAGCGTGGCTGTAGAGGATAGCGGTCCTGCTACTAATGTAACCAAAATACCTACCATAAGGACCATCAGCCATTTTGGTATATCAAGTGAAGAAGTTATTTGACTGAGATCATTCGCAAGTCCTAGTTGCGAAAGGACTTCACTGGCAGCTACTGCAAATAGCATGAGTGCGCCAATTGTTGTAAATTGCGGAATAGCAGATGATAACATTTTAGACCAATTTGCCAGCGATCCAGGTGTTTTCTTCCGGCCGATTATTAAACTGATGAGCATGATTAAAATAGGTATCCAAGTAATCAATGAAATCTCGTCCATTGCTTCTGGTCCAATATTAGGATTGTTCTTTAATGCTTCCGCAAGCGGACCAACAGTAACTAGTATAGGAATCAATGCACCGAAGAAAATGAAGATGGATTTCCACCCTTGTTTAAGAGCTTCCCTGAAGCCAAGGATATCCTCCGACGGAAGAGCCTTGATACCATTTTTCTTAACTAGCAAGAACACTAAAATCATTCGGTAGATAACCTGGTAACCTCCACCGATTAAAAGGGCAATATACAGATCACCCTCTGCAACTACAGCTCCTATTGGTGCAAACCCAAGCATAATGAACATAGAGGAATTCGGGGGCAGTGCAGCGCCTAAACCGCCATTTCCAGCCAGGATAGTTGCTGTCGTCTCACGGCTCCATCCTGATTTGATCATCCACTGAGCCGTGATTGATCCGGTTGTCGCGGTATTCGCTGAATTGGAACCGGAGAGAGCTCCAAGAATAGCAGAACCTACCGTACTCATATAAGCTGCGCCACCTGGCAGCTTTCCAATAAGTGAATTGAGTATTCGTAAAAGAGCTTGAATCAAATTGAGCCGATCAACTAGAAATGCCATGAAAACAAAAGCAACTGCAGCGTATAATACTTCGTAAGTGGAAGCAAATACTAATCCGTCCCAAAATAATCTTGGGGCATCAGTTCCTCCAAACAATACGGTGGCAATGAAGCCTAGAAACATCGCTTCCCCCATGTTGCGCTTCACTATTACATTCCAGATGATAATAACTCCTATGAACACTACTAATGCAATAAAACCCGTCATCTGTTCTCCCTCCCCTTGGCTCTAACCATCATTAAAACGCTTTCATTTCAAGTGTTGTAAACTTCATTTTTATCCATTAACAACGCAAGAACTTCTTCCCATGTATCTGGCTTACTTCCTTTATACTTTTCTGGAATATCCAATTCAGCAAGGCGTTCTAATTTCTTCTGTGCAGCGATCGAAATACTCGCATCTAAATTGGATTCTCGCAGCATCTCAATGCTGCCGCCCAATTCCACAGCACGTCTTTTCGCATGAAGCGCACTCCCGGTTACAAGCCGATTCATCGTTTCAACAAAAGTCTTAGCGTTCATCGTTTCATCAATAGAACGGATGGCCTGTTCTTCTACTCCGTATGTTTTGGCTGCCTCTAAAAACTCCACCATCAAACCAACGATACCTTTCATATAAATGCTTCTAATAAGTTTGAGCGCTGAAGCATCACCAGGATGATCGCTTATTTTAGTGATTTGCATGCCATATCCTGCTAAATTGTTTATAAATAAATCTGTACCGTTTCCACTTGCAGAGATCGGTACCTTATGTTTGTAAACAGGTAGTGGCCCAAGCATTGCTGCATCTACAAATAGCGAACCTTCATCCTCTACTGCACTTGCCACTTGTTTTTTTATTTCCGGAGTGGCAGCAGATACATCCACATAAACTAAATTTTCCTTAAAGCTGTCAGTTAGTGATTGCGCTACCTCTAACGTCTTGTTGGCAGGTACTGCAGCAATAACAATCGTACATATTTGCATAACTTCTTCAGCGCTTCCCACTAACTCAACATTTGCTTTGGAAGCTCTTTCTCTAATACGATCAGATAATTTCGGTTCATCTAATAATGCATCAAAAGCATAAATTTTTTCTATTCCTTCACTATGCAATCCGGTTGCCATTTCATAAGCAGCTTCCCCAAACCCGACAAAACCTAATTTCATCAATCTCAACCCCTACTCTTGGTATTGTTTGATTTTATTTTCTAACCATTTCGGTGCTAATGACATTGGATCAGGGCGTTCCTGATGAGCATACTGGGCAATTGTTTCTAGACGCTTTTCTTCATATGACAATTTCTCTGTCGCTTTACGAAGCACTTCGTCAATTAGATTGGCAGGTACGACTACTACACCATCATCATCTCCTACAACTAAATCACCTGGCGCAACACGGATCCCTCCGCAAGAAATCACTTCGTTTATTTCTCCCGGCCCATCTTTAAAAGGTCCATTCGGATTAAAGCCTTTACTGTATATAGGGAATTTCAATTTTTCCAATGCTTTTTTATCCCTTACTAGTCCATCAATTACAATACCTTCTATACCAATGGCCTGAGCTGAACTAGCCATAAGTTCTCCTAAGTAAGCATTATTTGTGTGTCCTTTTCCATCGACCATTAATACATGACCCTTTTTTGCTGAATAAATTGCCTGGTGGAGAAACAAATTATCTCCAGGTCTTAAGCTTACTGTCAGTGCTGTTCCTACAAATTCCATACCAGTGCTCACTGGTTTGATACGGTAATCCAGCGAACCTGTACAGCCCATCACATCGGCAAGGAGCGTAGTATTTAGTTTTTTAGCTCGCTCAATAAGTTCGTTTGCTAATAACGATACGCTTTCCATATATAACCCCTCCTCGTAATATACATTACTTTATATGAATATTAAGTAACGTTTATTACTTTGATGGTGTGATCATACCACTTTATTTCACGACGGTAAAGCGCTTTCATTGAAATTTTTAAAATAAAAAATGAATTATCACACATCACCTTTTTGTGTGATAACTCATTTTCGTAAGTATTTCATTAATTTTATCAAGTCTAGGCTTGGTTCTTTCAGGATAATTTATAGCTAAAGCACTTAAAATATAGTCAACGATAAAAATAGCTGACACAATGCTATTATGAGAAGCTGCACTTGCAGAAGAACAAGGTAAGATGAAATCAGCATACTTCGTCATTGGTGAAGAATAACTGTCTGTTATTAGTATGATTTCAGCACCGCAGGACTTTGCTACTTCTAACATATTTGCAATTCTTTCTGCATATCGCGGATAACTCACTGCTATTATTAGATCCGACGAGGTAAGGCTGATGGATTCGTCGACCCATTCACTCTTATCCGCATCAATATATTTACAATTTCCAAGAATTCTATTTACCCCAAATGCTATGTATTCTCCAACTGGCCTACCACTCCGTACACTCGTACATAAAATGTTATCTGATGCTGCAATCTTCTTTATAATTTCTTGTAATGTACTGTCCGAAATATTGTCTAAGGAATACTGAATATTATTATATTGCAGCTCTAAATGCTGCTGCAAAAGTTCACTTTTATTAGTATCTTTCAAATTGGCTTCCAGCCTGGTTTGAGGAGCTGCTTTATGCTTCATGCTTGCTTGGAGTTCTTTCTGCAGCTCAGAAAAACCTGAGTAGCCAACTGCTGCGGAAAACCTCATTATCGTAGCTGTACTTGTACCTACCGTAGAAGCTAACTTATCAACAGTAAGAAATGCTACTTCCATAGGATGCTGTACAACATAATCAGCAATTCTCCGCTGTGCTTCCGTTAGTTCAAATGCTTTGGTTTGCAATCTATCAATTAGGTCATCCAATGTATCACCTGCTCCTGATGAGATATGATTTGAGAAATAAGCACATTAACCGTCAGTTCCACTTAGTATGATAACACTTTTAGAAAATTTCCCAAAGTGGGATGCTACCAATTCGGAGATGACTTCTTAAGAGACCAGTTTTAACCCTACCGCTGCTCCCAATACCATAGCAATAAACAAAATTCGTTTCCAATCCTTAGATTCATTGAAGAATAACATTCCAATTATCGCACCGCCTGATGCTCCAATTCCCGTCCAAACGGCATAGGCTGTACCCATTGGTAAGCTCTCCATCGCAATAGAAAGAAAAAGAAAGCTAGCTCCAAATCCAAGAATCAGTAGGGCTACTGGTTTCCAGCTTTTATCCTTATGCAGTTTATTTATCATTGCTACACCAAACATCTCAAACAATCCAGCTAAGATTAAAAATGACCACGCCATTACTGTTCAGCCCCCTCTGTTTCTTTATCTTTTGTAACAAGTTTCAGCCCAATTACACCTGCAAGTAATAAAGCTACCAATAAGAACTTATTAAGGACGAATGGCTGCCCAAAGAAGAGAATTTCCGAGAAAAAGGTACCCGCTGTTCCCAATCCTACAAATACTGCATAAACCGTTCCAACTGGTATATAGCGCCCAGCTCTTATCATCAAATAGAAGCTTATTACGATCGCAATTATGGTTCCAACCCATTCCAGAGTATCACTTGCATGTTTTAATCCAATAACCCATAAGACTTCAAATACTGCAGCAACAATAACCATGAGCCAATTTTTGTTCAATTCTTCCACCTCCGAAATTTAGTATGTCCAGGAAAAGAAAAAAAGCCTGAGAGTAACTGTTAAACAGTTTCTCCCAGGCTTTTATCCTTCCGTGACACAGTGAATACTGTGAGTTTTCTCTCGGACCAGACCAGCAGCTGCTGCGGAACCCTAGAAAACATTTAGCAATATTCAATTCACTACATTGTATAAGGTCTTGCTATAAAAATCAAGTCATAAAGTGAGACAATCAAATGGACAAGAAGAACAGTGAGAGAATTACATGGCTCTTCTTGAATTTACTGTTATTAAACAACAACCTACAGCAAACTTTTAGTTTTGCTTAGCTTTCGGATATCCAATGAGAATAGCGATAACTCCGCAGATTCCTACTAGAATTGGATAAATACAGTATGGGATTATACTGATCGGAGATATTCCTGCTACAGTGGCGGCTGCTAAAAATTGGGCGCCATATGGCAACAGACCTTGGATAGAGCTAGAAAAAAGATCTAATATACTAGCTGATTTTTTTGGCTCAATACCATATTTATCAGCAATATTTTTAGCAAGTGGTCCAGTAATCAGTATAGATATCGTGTTATTAGCAGTTGATAGATCTGTAAGACTAACTAGACCTGCTATGCTAAATTCAGCCCCTCTTTTGGATTTAATTCTTCGAGTTGCGAGTTGAAGAAGAAAGTCAATTCCTCCATTAAATTTAATAACCTCAACCATTCCAGCTATTAATATTGCCAGGAAGGCAATTTCATACATGCCGGCCATTCCATCTCCAATTTGTTGAATCAAACTCAGGAAGTGATAGCTTCCATCCAACAATCCAACAGCACCAGCAAGTACAATTCCCAAAACCAAAACAAGGAATACATTTATACCAATTAATGCAAAAACAATAACTAAAATATAGGGTATGATTTTGATCCAACTATAGCTTAAGTGTTCAACTTGTCCAGATTCTCCTAATGTTAAAAAGCCTAAGATAATACATGTTACAATGGCTGCTGGTAACACAATCCAGAAGTTAACTTTAAATTTATCCTTCATCTCTGCGCCTTGTGTTCGAACCGCAGTTATTGTTGTATCCGAAATAAACGATAAGTTATCTCCAAACATAGAACCACCAACAATAGCCCCCATTACTAACGCCATAGAAAAATCGGTCTGTTCGCTAATTCCAACACCAATTGGTGCCAATGCAACTATCGTTCCTACCGATGTACCCATTGACAACGAAATAAAGCAAGCTATTACAAATAAACCTACAACGAGAAGATTTTGAGGTATTAGTGATAAAGTGAGGTTAACAGTAGATTCTACCGCCCCCATACCTTTTGCAACCTCAGAAAATGCTCCCGCTAAAAGAAATATAACAACCATCAACATTACATTTGGATTTCCTGCACCTTTGGTGAAAATATCTACCTTTTTAGTGAGCGATTCTTTTCTATTCATCGCCAAAGCTACACCTGCTGAAATTGTAATAGCTACTATGACAGGGAAGGTATAGAAATCACCTGTAATAATTCCTGATCCAATAAATAAAATTAGAAAAACAACAAATGGGATCAGAGCCCATGGATTTGCCTTCTTCATTGTTCCACCTCTTTTGATATTTACTGCAAAAAAACCTCTTCTTATATTAATTAAGAAGAGGTTTTATAACTATAAAACACTCTTCTTATCTATCAAGCCTCAGCTTTCTGGATTTGGCACAGCAACTTAAAGAATTAAGTTCCGCTGCCGAGATTTCGCGGGGCCAGTCCCTCCATCTCTCTTGATAAGAAGATAATATATTTTTTGGCGCAATAAAGAGGATTATACACACTGCCCATATCTTTATCAACTGATTTTTTGATTTGTATTATTTTATTAATCTATCATAATACCATCCATCATTCGAAGATTGGTGACACCTCAATTATCTGGTTTACTCGTAACACAGAAAAAGTATAATGATAGTGAGATGAACAAATTACAGAAATTGGAGGGATTAAAGTGGCGAAACCAACGCTTTTAGAAGAAAAATTTGAAAGTAAAGAATTGAATAGTTTACTCCAATGGCGTGTTGAACCTCAAAAATGGTTTATTGATACACAGAGCTCTCAATTAGTTTTAAACACTGATCCGAAAACAGATTTCTGGCAAAAGACACATTATGGATTCGAAAATGATAACGGGCATTTTCTTTATATGAAAACCGAAAAGAATTTTAGAATGACCACTAAGGTGAAGGCACAGCCAAATGCAAAGTATGACCATGCAGGGTTGATGATTCGCTATTCAAAGGATGTATGGGTGAAAACTTCTTTAGAATATATAACTAATAGTTTGAGTAAGTTAGGCGTCGTAGTTACAAACCAGGGATTTTCTGATTGGTCAACACAATATGTACAGGATAAAGATATCGACTTATACTTTCGTATATCCAGGATTGCTCAAAACTGTTATATCGATTTCTCATGGGATGGCGAAGAATGGATGCAAATGCGAATTGCTCATTTGGACATTCCGGATGACTCCCCTATTTCAGCTGGATTATTTGCTTGCAGCCCTCAAGGAAAGGATCAAACAGTACGTTTTGATTTTCTTACTATTGAAGAACTATCTTCTGATCCAAACGAAGCTTACTTATAATCGAAACAAATTGTATTCTCATCCTGCTGCCAAATGGCAGCTTTTTTTCGTCCACGAACTTACAGCATCTATGAGAATCGTAGAGCCTTGCCATTTACAAGAAGATGCACTTCTATTATAGTTATTACAGAGTTTATATATCTTTAATTAAAGGAGATGCTAAGATGAATCAAAAATCACAAAAGAAAATCAACAACTTAGAAAATATAGAGAGAGTTCCAGCAGATAAATTATTTGAGCTAATACCTATTAAGAAAGACGACAGCGTTCTGGATCTTGGAGCTGGTACTGGTTATATTTCTCTTTCTATTGCTGATCGTGTGAAAACGGTATTCGCCTTCGATTATGATGAAGATATCCTTAAACACTTGGACACAGTAGCAGAGGAAAGAGATATTACTAACATTAAAACTGTTGCAGGAAACTTTAAAGATATTCCATTAGAAGATCATAATATTGATATAGCTATTGCTTCGATTTCTTTGCATGAAGTTCAGCCCCTTGCAACAGCTTTGAAAGAGATTCACAGAACCTTGAAACACAAAGGCTTGTTCTTATGTATTGAATTAGAAAAGACTGAAGCTTCGACTGGACCGAGAGTTTCTTCTGAAGATATGGAAACTGAAATCCTTGATGCTGGCTTCTCTGTAGTTGATAAAATTTATCCGTCAACTAAAATTGCAAATCAGCCTGTTTATATTATCCTCGCTCAAAAAAGTAAATAAATAAGAACGCAAAGACCGTTACTAGAGCGACTTTTAAAACTAAAGAGAGTAAAAAAGACAGCAATTATTTTAATACGCTGTCTTTTTCACTCTATGTTTCATGCAAATTATCTTATCTAGCTTTGATTTACTCTTAGTGAAAAAACCAAACCTAACTTTTTACTCGCAATCAGTTGGATGATCTGACCGTTAGGCTGCTTTACTTTTTTATACCAGCTGCAAACAAAGGACCATTAACTGTAATGGTTGTCAGGATACGAGCCATTTCTTGAGGAGATTCTTTCCTGCCGCTGTTCAACCATTGTTGAACTACTCCCAACATTGCATTTCCTAAATAAGAAGACAAATATTGTCCTGGAACAAGGAGACTTTCTTCCTTTACAAAAGCAAATGGATTATCACCATAAAGTGTTTCCCACATAAATTCCTTTAGTCTTGCTTGAAATGAGAGGTCCCCTTTTGGACCTAATACAGCTCTCATAATATCGCTATTTTCATTAAGATATTCGAATACAGAAACTGTATGCGGGAATGGCTGCACAGCCGCAGATTCTGTTTTAAGTGAAGTCATAACACTTGGGAATTTTGTTTTTACAATACTGGATAACTCCAGCATAATTTCTTCTTCACACTTCTTCATTAAATCAAATTTGTCTTGATAATGTGCGTAAAATGTTCCTCTATTAATCTTCGCTTTTGTTGTTATATCTTTAACTGTAATTGCCTCGAAGCCTTTTTCATCGATTAACTTTATGAGTGCATCTCGAATGGATTCTTTAGTTCGTATTACCCTTAAATCAATATTACTGTCAGTCATGTAAATTCCTCCTTACTTATCCAACACAATTAGTAAAGGTGTCCCGTAACCAACACATCTACCATATCTGACTATTGTATAGTATCTAATTCCTACATATAATTTAGAACGTAATAAACAACACGGTGTTTATTTATTATTATAAAGTATCCGCTAGGAGGCGTTCAATAATGTTTAGAAACAAACTACTATTCTTATCACCAATAATTGCATTGGTTATAATATTTATTTTTTCTCTGACACTTATTCCATCAGTCCAACCAGAACCAAAAAATCTACCAATTGCAATCGTAAATGAGGATGCAGGTGTTGATATCCCGAATCAGTCAAAACTGAATATGGGTCAATCAATAGTGGAAATGATAAAAGAAAATTCAAAAGTAACAGCAGATCAAGAAGATCCTGCTGTTAAATGGATTGAAGTAAATAACGCTGAGGAAGTCCAAAAAGGATTAACTAACCAAAAATATTATGCAGCTTTGGTTATACCGAAAGATTTTAGTGAAAAGCAGTCTTCCTTACAAACTTCAACGCCTTCATCACCTGAAGTCGAGATATTTATTAATCAAGGTATGAATACAATGGCGTCAACGATGGCAGGACAAATGTTGAATGGAGTTGTAGACAACCTAAATAACACTGTTCGCACACAACTACTAGATGGACTAGAACAACAAGGCGCATCATTATCAACTGAGCAAGCTAAAGTTCTGGCTTCTCCTATTGCAAAGAAAGTCACAAATGTTAATGAAACTGGAACTAATAGCGCAAATGGGAATGCTCCTACTTCTTTATTTCAACCTCTTTGGATTGCTAGTATAGCAAGTGCTGCTATTGTTTTCATCTCTCTTAGAAAAGTAACCACAGCTAATCGAAAAGAGAACTTGGCAGTAAAAGTGGTTCAAATTCTAACAGGTGCGGTTGTAACTCTTGTCGTAGGATTTGGTTTAACTTGGCTAGCTGATAAGATGGTAGGACTTCATATTCCAGACTTTACAAGTACAGCGTTATTCTTATCTATCACATCACTCAGCTTCTTCCTAATGATTTCAGCTGTACTTTCTTTAACAGGACTTAAAGGTATGCCTATTTTTATCCTAATGCTTTTCTTTGGTGCACCATTGCTAGCAATGGCTCCAGAAATGATGTCACCATTTTATCATGACTGGATCTACTCTTGGCTGCCTATGCGATTCATGGTAGAAGGATTACGAGAGCTGCTCTTTTTCCATTCAGGATTAACTTGGAACTCTGTATCTACCCTTGTTTGGATCGGAATAGTGGGTATGGTAGTGATACTGGCATCCGCTTTGAGGTTTAACACAAAAAAAGGACAAATACAAAAGGAAAATAAAAAACAAGCCGTTTCCTAATTGGAAGCGGCTTGTTTTTTAAGAAAAGCAATTATTATAGCTAGATTAATAAACCTTGCATGTAAAAATACTTCTTAAATATCAAGTTTCCTTGTACTGATCCCTTTCACCATTTCTGGATCGCGGTGTGAAAAGAACAGACTTTGTTTTGTATCCAATTCCGTTATGCTAGCAATATCTTCTTTGTTTAATTCAAAGTTAAAGATATCGAAGTTCTCAAGTATTCTTTCCTTACGAACAGACTTCGGAATAGCGACTACTCCTCTTTGTGTCAGCCAACGAAGAATTACCTGAGCAACAGATTTATTATACTTCTCAGCAATTGTGGCCAAGACCTCGTTCTCGAACATGTTATTTTTTCCTTCAGCAAACGGTCCCCAAGATTCTATCTGCACGCCGTTTTCTTTCATGAAGTCATGACTTTCTAATTGCTGGCAGAACGGATGTGTTTCCACCTGATTTACTGCAGGAACGACTTCATTATGAATGATTAAATCAATCAGGCGGTCAGGTTGGAAGTTACTAACTCCTATTGCTTTCACTTTACCTTCCTTATACAGTTCCTCCATTGCGCGCCAAGACCCATGAACATCCCCAAATGGCTAATGAATTAAATACAAATCGAGATAGTCCAGTTGCAATCTATCCAATGATTTGTTGAATGCTTTCTTTGTACTCGCGTAACCAGTATCCTGCACCCAAAGTTTTGTCGTAATAAACAAATCTTCCCTTGCCACACCACTTCGTTTGATTGCTCGGCCCACTGCTTCTTCATTCAAATAAGAGGCAGCCGTATCAATTAGACGATAGCCTGCCATGATAGCATCATAAACAGCTTGTTCACATTCATTTTGATCTTGGATCTGAAATACTCCAAATCCTAGGACAGGCATTTCCACACCGTTGTTTAATTTTACTTTTTGCATATAAGATCCTCCTAACTCAAACTTTGTTCCATTATATCTGTCTTTATATACCACCCGATTCCTTTATTATGCATTAGTTGATTACTAAGCAGGTATCCCATTCGTGTCAGATAAATGCCTAATCCTCCCACCCAACTCCACTAGTATTAAACAAATTAAAAAGACACTCACAGGAGTGTCCCAGATTGTAATATTGAGGTTAAGAAACTATTGTAAGATCACCAATTAAGTCACTAAAATCATGATTAATGATCTCGACTAATTTAAATTCCTTGTTCTCATATTCAAATTTTAAAATACAGCAATTCCCGATTTTATTTTGCTGTACGATAGTACTTGTATGTTCCCAATATCTCATAAAATTCCGGCATGCTGCCCCATGAGATACGGCTAACACAACTTCGTTATCTTCTTCCATGATTTTTTGACAAGCAGCTGCCATTCTTTCTTGCAATTCTTTTTGATCTTCACCACCATACTTCACAAAGAAATCATTATAAGGCAGCGGCGGATTCAAATCCTCACTTTCCCCTTCAAACGTTCCGAAATTCCATTCCTTTAATCCTTTTAATCTTGTATATGGCATATCTGTTACTAGTTCTAACGTGTCACTTGCCCTTTCGGACGTCGAACTGTATGCATTATCGAAAATAATATTGCGCTCTTTAAAATACTTACCAGCAGTCTCTGCTTGTTTGACTCCTAATTCTGTCAGTGGTGAATCGCACCACCCTTGGACTTTCTTTCTTTGGTTAAACAATGTTTGTCCATGCCTCATTAGATATAATGTCTTTTTCATCTGTATCCTCCCTTGCACTGTTAGAAGAATATTGAGATACAAAATGCACTTCAATGCACTCAGATTCGGTTACCTTTTATTCTTATTTAGAATAAGAACTATAAATACCAATTAAAAGTCATTCTATAGTGTTTCAAGTTGAATCATGCAGTTCGTTCTTTTACGAAGAAAAAAGAACGCTACGAATACTCTTGCGTTCCTTTTTATACAATCATTATTTTAAAAATGTACTCTTACAGTAGTGTTTGAGGATGTGATAGCAATTACTATTCATCTAAAAGGAAACTCTTTAAAGTGTCAAAAGTAACATGCTCATCACACCCATTTACCATCAGCATGATTTCGTCACCATCCTTCACATTCAAATCCATCACTCTCATAAGCTTTTTTCCATCACTGGATATTCCGCTTTTAGAAAGAATTACATCACTAGTAAAGGAACACGCTTTATCAACAAATAGTGCAGTGTTCCTTGCTTGCAATCCTCGGTGAAGTTTCACTGTTACCTTTGTGACCAGCATGGTTTCCACCTTCCTTAGGATATTTCTGTAATTATGCCAAGCTGAACAGCCGCTTATTTCGTATTAAAAAGGATGTCCCAAAGCCGAACAACGGGACATCCTCTAAGATTGGAAGTTACATATATTACAACGTACTGTTATCGATAACAAAGCGATACTTCACGTCTGAAGCAAGAACGCGTTTATAGGCTTCGTCGATTTGGTCAGCAGCAATCACTTCGATTTCTGGAGCAATATTATGTTCTGCGCAGAAATCTAACATTTCTTGCGTCTCGCGAATGCCTCCGATTAACGAACCTGCAAACGAGCGACGATGACCGATGAGAGACTGTACGTTTAATGACAACGGATCAGCTGGAGCACCAACATTAACCATAGTGCCATCAAGATTCAGTAAGGAAAGATAAGCATTCAGATCGATCTTTGCACTTACAGTGTTAATAATTAAATCAAAAGATCCGGCAAGCTTTTCGAATGTTTCTGGATCGCTAGTAGCATAGTAGTTACTTGCACCAAATTCTAAGCCATCTTCTTTCTTCTTCAATGATTGGGATAGAACAGTCACTTCTGCACCCATGGCATGTGCAATCTTTACAGCCATATGGCCCAGGCCGCCTAAACCAACGACTGCAATTTTTTTGCCTGGTCCAGCTTGCCAGTGATTTAGTGGAGAAAATGTTGTGATACCAGCGCAAAGCAATGGTGCAGCAGCATCAAGTTCAATATTATCAGGGATACTTACAACAAATTCTTCCGTTACAACGATGTGGGAAGAATATCCGCCTTGTGTAGGTTCACCATATTTATCTACACCTGCGTACGTAGGAATATTTCCTTTATGACAATATTGTTCTTCACCTTTTACGCAGTTCTCACATTCTCCACATGAGTCAACCATACATCCTACTCCGACTCGGTCACCGACCTTATACTTCGTTACTTCGGTACCTACATCCGTAACGATTCCGGCAATTTCATGTCCTGGTACAAGCGGATAGTTTACTGGACCCCACTCACCGTGAGCAGTATGTATGTCAGAGTGGCAAATTCCGGCAAACTTAATTTCGATTAAAACATCATGTAAATCAAGATCACGTCTTTCAATTTCAGCAGCTCGAAAGGGTTTTTCTGGACCGTCAACAGCTCTTGCTTTAGCTATAACCATTTTATAAATCCTCCAATAACTGTTTATATTTTTAGAGAATATGTTTGGACAGGTTATATCCTTTCTTCTCTTGCAAACTATTGTAATGTTTAGAGTCAACTCTAAGTCAAGCAAATGCTTTATTTTTTATATATAAACATCTTTGTTTGTATTTGATACACTAAAACCAATCACATCTTCATTTTGACGTTCAGCAAGTCATGTGATAGAATCCTCCCTATTCATAGCGTGAACTCGCAATTAATATAATTGGAGAAAAGGAGAAATACGATGAAGACATATTCTATCGGCGAAGCGGCAAAGGAATTACATGTCACTGCCTATACCTTGCGTTACTATGACAAAGAAGGACTTATGCCTTTTGTGGAGCGCACGGCTAGCGGTCAGCGTTTGTTCAAAGAATCCGATATTTCTGCTTTGAAAATCATTGAATGTCTGAAATCGACTGGCATGCCAATTAAAGAAATAAAGACCTTCATTGACTGGTGTACTGATGGAGATACCACATTGCAGCAAAGATTCGATATGTTTATGGATCGAAAATCTGTGGTGGAAAAACAAATGGAAGAACTAAAAAAAACAATGGAACTCATCGAACATAAATGTTCATACTACGAAACTGCATTAAAAGCTGGAACAGAAGAAATTCATAAAAACAATAAAATTGAAATTCCTGTTACGAACTAACAAAAGAGGGGCATAATCATTACAATCGAAAACAAAGTAGTTGTTATCCCAACCTGATAAAAAGCAAATATATAACTATCTTAATAAGGCTGTCGAGAAAATATCGACAGCCTCTTCTATTAATTAGCACTCCTTACATCAAACTTTTTAGCTCCTCTTTAAATCTCTTCATATCTGCTCTAGGTGAATAACCATACATCCGAGCATATTCACGAGTGAATTGTGACTGACTCTCATATCCCACTTGGAATGCAACTTCAGCTATATCGGGGAAATCCACCAATAACAAACGCTTTGCTTCCTGCAATCTCAACTGCTTTTGAAACTGAATCGGACTCATAGCTGTCACCTCTTTAAAATGTCGATGAAGGGAAGACACACTCATATTCGCCATATCCGCTAAATCTTCTATTCGAAATGACTTTTCAAAATTACTAATGATATATTCAATTACATCTCTAATTCTCATAGCATTGCTGCCTGCTACAGCCATTTGTTGCAGTGCATCTCCATTTGGACTCTGCAAAACCCAATACAATATTTCTTTCTTATATAATGGGGCTAGTATTGGAATATGCTTTTGTTTGTCCAACAAACTAGCTAACCTAACTACCGCATCTAATAAAGAGGGCTCTGACTCTCCGATAAACAGTGCTCGTTTCGTATCTTGTTTCTTACCAGATCGTACACCAGTTTCATGTAAAACCTCTAATATATCCGTTGGCGTAAATTCAAGTTTAAGGGCCAAATATGGTAAATCATACGACGCATCAATTACTTGCCCGGTTACCGGCAACTCTACTGATGCCACAATAAAATTTCCCGCTCCATATGTAAAGCGTTCCTCACCTAGCAATACTTCCTTTTCTCCTTGGACAATAATGCAAAAAGAAATTTCGTTAACTCTAGCGACTGGTTCACTGATAATGGATTCACGGATAAGAAATAATGATTCTATAGATGTAGGATGAACACCATCTGTATCTGTATACTTGCTAATAAGTTTGCCTAGTTCTTGCTGCTTGTCCAAATTAATGTTCATCTCTTATTTGTCCTCTCCTTCGATTTAATTGAATTGAGTTTATTTTAATTGTTATTCTCTCAGCTTGAAAGATCTTTGATAGTATTAGGCAAAGATTTGAGACGAATGAGTTTATTGATTGTATAAAAATTATGAGACAATGAAAGAGGTTACAACAAACGAGCGACAAAGAGAGGATGATATAAATGGAATATGTAAAACTAGGAAATACAGGTTTGGATGTATCAAGATTTTGTCTTGGTTGTATGAGTTTTGGTGAAGCAGAAAAATGGATTCATCAATGGGTTCTTAACGAAGAGCAAAGTCGCACTATCATTAAAAAAGCACTTGATCTTGGAATCAATTTTTTCGATACAGCTAATGTGTATTCGATGGGATCCAGCGAAGAATTTCTAGGACGTGCTTTAAAGGATTATGCCATTCGAGACGAGGTTGTGCTGGCAACAAAAGTGCATGGACGTATGCATCAAGGTCCTAATGGTGCGGGCCTTTCCAGAAAAGCCATCATGAGCGAAATTGATAAAAGCCTTACGAGACTAGGTACAGATTATATAGACCTTTATATCATCCATCGCTGGGACTACAATACCCCTATTGAAGAAACAATGGAAGCATTGCATGATGTGGTGAAAGCCGGAAAGGCAAGATATATTGGCGCCTCTGCCATGTATGCTTGGCAATTCCAAAAAGCATTACACGTAGCAGAGAAAAATAATTGGACACGCTTTGTATCAATGCAGAATCACTACAACCTCATATATCGCGAAGAAGAGCGTGAAATGCTTCCTCTCTGTAAAGAAGAAAAAATTGGTGTGACTCCTTACAGTCCTCTTGCATCCGGAAGATTGACACGTGATTGGACAGAAACAACACATCGTTCAAAAACGGACCAAATTCAAAAATCTAAATACGATACCACTGCTGATGCAGACCGATTGGTGGCAGAACGAGTTGCAACGATAGCAGAAAAACATGATGTTCCACGTATCCACGTTGCACTTGCCTGGCTTCTATCAAAAGAAACAATAACAGCCCCAATTATTGGTGCAACGAAAATATCCCATCTGGAGGACGCTGTAGGTTCTCTATCCGTTAAGCTAACAGCTGAAGAAACTGCTTTTCTAGAAGAAGCCTATATACCTCATTCAGTAGTAGGTCCTAATTGAATATTTAAAAATAGCTGGCAACTCAATCTTTTTAAATATCAGATTGAGTTGCTTTATTTGTGTTCGTCTTAAATATGTAAAGTTTCCCTCATTTAGAAATAAAGGTTTAGGATGTCGAATTATCGGGCAAAGTACTTTAGTTGAGGGGGAAAGCAATAACGTGTACTTAAATGAAAAGAAATTAATTTACAGGGAGCTAGCCAGGTTAATGCATGATTTCGACAGATGCCCAAATGAATCTATTAAAAAACATATCAATCAAGATATAGCACTTTTAAAACAAGCAATCCATTATAAAGCGAAAAAATAACTCTCCACTTTTCATAAAACGTAAATGGAGAGTTTTTTTTATTTCAATATATAACGTTCAACTGCAGCTTTTAAAGAATGTGTCGTTTTAACATTAAAACCAATTCCTAATTGTGTTGCAGTCTGTGCAATCTCCGGTCTGATTCCCGACAATATAGTTTCTACTCCTAGCAGTCTTAAAGAGTTTATTATATTGAATATTCGGTGGGCAACCATGGTATCAATTATAACTACACCTGACAAATCAAGTATTAGATATTCTACACTTAATTTTGCACATTGCTCCAGTACATTATCCATCATATACTTAGCTCTGTTTGTATCAATATCACCAACCAGAGGCAGCAGCGCTACATCCGGTGTTAATGAAATAACCGGGGTACTCAGCTCCAAGATCATTGCTTGCTGTGCAACCAGCTTGAATTCAGCTTGTTTTGCATTCTCCCTAGTAAACCAGACAATGATCTGATTGAAAGCGCTTGTAATCTTCCGAGTATAACTAAGTGTTTCCTTACCACATAAATCATGCTCTGCCACAAAGCCATCTAATAGCTCTAAATACAATGTTTCTGTTCTATTGAATTCATCTATTATGTCATCAATTGGAGTCATTAGATGTTGTTCATCCTTGGATATCTCCACTATCCACTCCTCAAATAATTCGTAAGATAGAGGACTTTCAGGATCAAACAACTCACAAAAACGAACATGAAAATCTTTGTTTTGTTCTTTTAAAACATCTATTACTGCTTGATCATCAGAACCATAAACCCCTTCTGACTTTGTAAGTCCAGCAAACCATTCATCATTCAATTTATGTATATTATCACAAAGAAATTCATGTAACTCTTTATCTACTGCTACTTGCAGTTTTTTCTCGATTGTCATTACTATATCTCCTTAGTCTATATATGCTCAACACCTTATTCTAGCATGTGAAATAACAAATACCTATTTATTATAGTCTATTAATAGAAATAGTCCTTTCTTTGGAAATTATCTACATATGAAAGAAGATAAGTTGAGATGCAAATGGCGCAATTTGGATTTCTATTCAATTTGACTTATTCACTCTCTTCCAAAGCCATTTCTTAAAAAATATCAGCTCTTATGAGAAGATGTATTGAAAAATTCGTGAAACAGTAATAGCCTAACACTATATATGATCGCAGCTAAGGAGAGAGTAGCGGGATGTCTGATGCTATTAACACGACAAAAGCAGTTAAGATACAAAATGAGAAAATCATAAGAAGTATTCTGAGACAAAAAAGGGAGATTACCGCACTTCAACTTTCTAAACTTAGTGGTCTAAGCGTAGCCACTTGCGGCAATATCTTAAAAAGCTTTGTGACACGCGGTGAAGTTTTTGAAACTGAGACAGAGCTGTCTACAGGAGGCAGACGTCCAAGAGTTTTTAAATTGAACGTACACTACGAAATACTTATTGGTATGTGCATAAAAACAGAGGGAGGAAGAAATGCAATCGAAGTAGTGATTGCAAACATTCTGGGAGAGGAAATAGAAACAGTATGTAAGCAACTTCTTTCTATTACAGTTGATGAAATTATTCTTTTCTTAGAAGAAATCACCAAAAGATACCCCACTTGCACAAAAGTAGCAATAGGAATACCTGGAGTAGTTCGCGATGGCCAGATTGAAAATTGTGATGCTCCAAGTTTGGCACAAATAGATTTAGTCTCACTACTCAGAAGAAGATTCAATTTGAGTTTCTTTATTGATAACGAATTATCTTTTAGTCTGCTCGGCTATTATCGAGAACAATCATATAGCGACCCAAAGACTATTGGATTGTTAACACTAGTAGACGGTCATCCTCCAGGAGTTAGATTTATCCTTGACGGCAAACCCTACGCAGGCAATTCAAATTTCGCAGGTGAGATATCACTCTTACCTGTAGACTCAAATCCACAAGAATTAGTCAGAAAAATACACGAGCCTAAGGAATATCTTGAACCTGTATCAAAGATTCTTACTTCCATTACAGCTGTGATGAATCCTCACACCATTGTACTAACTGGAGAACTGCTGCGTATTATGAATATTGCTGATATAAAAAGAAAATGTATGGAGTGGATACCCTCTTCCCACCTACCCCAAATTGAAAAAATGAAGGATGTAACACAATGTTATTTTAATGGATTGATTCATGTTCTTCTGGATGCAAACGATTAAAGTAAAAGAACGTATTGACAGAGGTTATATTTACCAATAGTATAGCCTTGTATACTTTTTAAAAGACCTTTAAGAAGTAGTGTGAAGGAGATGATCGGAATGGATAATAATGTAGCATTGCATGATTTGCGTAAGTGGAAATATGCACTTTTCATTTTATTTAGCCTACCAGGTCTGTCATTTTCAACTTGGATCTCAAGAACACCAGATATCCGTAATACACTTGAAGCGTCTACGTCGTTAATGGGCTGGATAATTTTCGGGTTAGCTTGTGGTTCAATCATAGGGCTTTTAGCAGCAAATAAAGTAATTGCCAAGCTAGGCACTCGACCTGTTATCTTAATTTGCCTAATCCTTATTATTCTTGGCCTTGCCTCTATAGGTATAAATGCGGCGTTTTTCCCGGTTCCCTTTTTATTATTTTTATCATTGGCTTTATTCGGTCTAGGATACGGAATGGGAGAAGTAGCAATAAATGTTGACGGTGCAATGCTGGAACAAGCCGCTTCAAAAACACTTTTGCCTGCATTACACGGATGTTTTAGTGCAGGTACACTAATTGGCGCAGGTCTTGGCTACCTCACATTAAGTCTTGGAATATCCACTCTGCAGCATCTTATCGGCATCGTAATAGTATCACTAATTATAGTAGGTATATTTATCAGCAATATCCCTACTGGAAACGGAAAGATGTTAAAAGAAACTAAAAGTTCGGCCAAAGACCACCCCACTTCCAATGTGTGGAAAGAAAAGCGTACTATTTTAATTGGATTGATTGTTTTAGGCATGGCTTTTGCAGAAGGAACCGCTAATGAATGGCTTCCACTCGCAATCGTTGATGGCTTTAATGTAGAAGCTCAATCAGGCACACTTGTCTATGTTGTGTTTTTAAGTGCTATGTTAATTGCCAGATTAAGCGCTGGATACTTCTTGGATCGTTTTGGGCGAGTTGCAGTTTTAAGATACGCTGCAATATTTGCGGCAATTGGTGTTGGGGTATTAATTTTTGCACCTAATTTACCAATAGGAGTAATAGGTGTATTTCTATGGGGCATTGGTGCTTCCATTGGATTCCCTCTCGGTTTATCTGCAGCTGGTGATAATCCCATTAACTCCGCACAAAGAGTCGGAGCTGTTTCCATTATCGGCTATTTAGCATTTTTAGTTGGACCGCCACTTTTAGGTATGCTGGGAGATGCAATTGGACTTCTTAACGCAATGAGTACTGTGCTAATAGTTGTAGTCGCTGTGTTCTTCTTATCTCCTGTAGTTAAACGACCTTCTACAGTAGATGCTAAGGAAGCATCTCAAGTTAATCAGTGATTTATATTTACATGTTACTGTAACAGAAAACATGGAAAGCCTGTCGAGTTAGAAGCCTTCTTGCCTTGTATAAAACCCTACTAAAATAGACGCTAAATGGCGTCTATTTCTTGTTGCTTTGCATAATTCCTCTTAACTTTTACATAATCACGCAAAGTCAATTTACACTTTTAATTTCTTTCACCAGATTAAACCAGACCAAACCCGCGTGTACCGAATCTGATTTCCCCTCGTTTTGATACCCGTTCGCTTCATAAAATGGAACCAAATAATCTAAGCATGTTAAAGTCATAGCTTCTCTTTTAGATTTCACACAGATTCGTTCTAACTCACCCAACAATTGTGCAGCAATACCTTTCCCTCTGTAATCAGGATGCACTACTAAACTGAGTATACTTTGAAATCCTCCAGTAGTTGGATTAGGTACTGATTTCTCAAATAGATCATCTGTAATATAACGCTGATTTAAAACTGGACCAACGACATAACCAATAACCTTACTCTGTTCATCTCTCGCTATGATAAAGGAGTCCGGAATGACAGCAATCCGCTCTATCATAGCTTCTTCCGATGCCGCTTCCTCTGGCGTGAAGCCTAAATTTTCTATATGAATTAGCTCTTTTATATCCTCTGGGCGTGGTATTGAAAAGTGTATGTTCATTTTGCACATCTCCTATTATATACATGCCGATAAGTACTATACTCTATTATTTCACTGGCTTGAACTTCTTATAGTTTAATATAAATGTAAGATCGTTTAACAGTTATTTTCTGTCATCCTTTACTATGGATAAAGTGGTAATAGTGGCTAGTATCAGTATCGTACCTATCCACTCCGCCAACCCAAACGGAATATGGAACCACAAGATAGAAAGAAACGTTGCAGACAATGGTTCAACAGAAGCAAGCAGACTCACTTTGGAAGCGGCAATATATGTTGTGCTCTCCAGGTAGAAATAAAAAGCAATTATCGTACCGAAAATGATGACAAATAGTACTGCTGCTACAGAGGATAATGTCCATTCTCCTTGCACTTGCCATGGCGGATGTATAAAGCTGAAAGTCACACCGCCAATCAGCATTCCCCAACCAACTACAATCTTAGCTCCCCAGTCCGCAAGCAGTCTTAAGGGCTGTAATGTGTAAAAGCTTAAAGCAAATGCTGAGGCAATACCCCAAAACACGGCCCAGCCCGAGATAGAAAGAGATTGAAGGTTTCCTCCAGTCACTAAAAGAAAAGTACCTATAATAGCTATTACGACAGATAGAATGATTGTGAATGATGGCAGACGTCTGAATCGAAGCGACAAATAACATGTGATAATAGCTGGCGCTAAATACTGAAGAATGGTGGCGGTCGCTGCATTTCCATGTTCAATAGCGGCGAAGTATGTATACTGTACAGCAAGCATTCCTAAGATTCCAAATAAGATTATACTCATCGCACCATTTTTACTTCTCCAGACTGCCCACACTTTCGTTCCCTCTTTTAGGTGAGCAAGCGACAATAACACGACTCCAGCTACTAATAGTCTTATCACGGTGAGCCACTCCGTACTGAATCCTTTCTCTTGGAATAAAAATTGAGCAACTGTTCCTGAAACGCCCCATAAAGTAGCTCCAATGAGTACCAAAGCTATTCCTAAAACGCGACTATTCTGCACATGTTAACCTCCTCTTTTGTTACAATAGTGCCATCATAAATAAACCAATAGCATTTTAATACAAAATTTGTATATAAAAATATAACTATATTGAGGTAACAGCATGCAAATCAAAGATTTCTTAATCAATCCGCAATTAGAAGAATTAACCCAACATAAAACAGTTGAATTGCCTGTCGCATGTTATGAAACAACGATTAAACAAAATGTACATGGTTATATTCCGCTTCATTGGCATAATGAGATCCAATTTGTGCTAGTTACAAACGGCAATGCTGAATTTCAGATAAATGAAGAGATAGTGAAGGTGCAAAAAGGAGAAGGAATTTTTATAAATAGCGGTTGTCTGCACAGAGCAGATGATCAAACCGACTCAAGCTCTGTCTATATTTGTTTAAATGTTTCTCCACACACACTTCTAACAAAGGAGCTGCATGCTAAGTATGTGCATCCCTATGTCCAAGCGACTAACCTGACTTACTTAAAAATAGGAATTAATGAAGATTGGGAGAAAAACATTTTAAGAGCCATAATGGAAATACATCAATTAATCGAATTGAAGTCACCATATTTTGAGATTAGCGTAATCCACCATCTTAATGCTATATGGCAAAATTTAATCATGAATGGTATACAGCTGGAATACAGAGAAACAGACATTTTAAAAAGTCAGCGAATGAAACAAATGCTCTATTATATTCATGTTCATTACAATGAAAAACTAAGTTTGTCCGACATCGCCAAAGCCGGCCAATTAAGCCGTTCAGAAACATGCCGATATTTTCAGCGGATAGTAAAACAATCTCCTTTGAGCTACGTAACTGATTATCGTATCCAAAGAAGTTTGATCCTGCTTCAGGATCCAGATGCAAATGTCACAGATGTGGGTTATAAAGTAGGGTTTAATAGTACTAGTTACTTTATTGCAAAATTTCGTAGGCATATTGGTATGACACCTTTAGCGTATAAGAAGACAAATATGTAGGTTTACAATTATAAAAGGAGCAACGCATAGCGTTGCTCCTTTTATCTGTTAGAGTACCGTTTAAGTAAGTTGAACATTGCAGCCTAATAGTTGTCAGAGAGAAGCAGTTTAACTAAAAACGTGGTAACGTCCCCGCGGTACTATCATTGGAGATTTTGAAACGGGATCCTCAATAACAGTACAATCCAGCTCAAAAATATCTTTAATCAACTCATCCGTAATAATCTCAGATGGTCGTCCTTCGGCTATCAGTTCGCCTTTTCGAAGAGCAAAAATATAATCTGCATAGCGAGCAGCAAGGTTAATATCATGAAGAACCATCACAATTGTCGTACCGTATTTTCGATTAAGATCTGTAAGCAAGTCCAAAATCTCAACTTGGTACGTAATATCCAAAAAGGTTGTTGGTTCATCAAGGAATAATATATCTGTCTGTTGAGCCAATGCCATAGCAATCCAAACACGCTGTCTTTGGCCGCCAGACAGTTCATCTAGGTGTCTGTTGGCAAGCTCGGTAATACCCATCATATCCATTGCTTCCTCGACCGCTTGATAATCCTTTTCTGACCATCCGCTTAGCAATGATTGATGCGGGAATCTGCCTCTGCCGACTAAATCCGCTACTGAAATACCTTCAGGTGCGATTGGCGACTGCGGCAGCACGCCTAAAACTCTTGCTAGTTTCTTAGGAGGTATTTTATGAATTGATTTCCCATCTAAAATGACATCCCCAGCAATTGGCTTGATCAGTCTTGCCATCGTCTTCAGCAAGGTTGATTTACCGCATGCATTAGGACCAATAATGACGTTAATTTGATTGTTGGGAATAACAACATCAATCCCGTGAAGGATTTTTTTACTTTCATAGCCGGCAGCAATTTGCTCAGTTTGAAGTTTGTGAGTTGATTTCATCATAAATATCCCTTTCGATTCATCCTTATAAGTAAATAAAGCAGATATGGTGCTCCAACCAATCCTGTTATTATACCAACTGGATATCTGACTTCAAAAGCAAATTGTCCTATCAAATCTGCTCCTAGAACTAGGTTAATGCCTATAAGACCTGCGGGCAAGACATTTGAAAACCCAGTTCCAACTAATCTTTTTGCAATCGGACCAGAAAGGAAAGCGACGAACGCTATTGGGCCGGTTGTGGCGGTTGCAAAAGCTATCATGAGTACAGCGCTCAATATGAGGATAAGTCTTATCTTGTTTGTACTCAATCCAAGAGATAATGCAGACTCTTCTCCGAGCTCTAATATGTCTAATTGCTTTCCTAAAACAATTAATAGTGGAGCGAAAATTACTACTGTACAAATAAGCGGTAATAAGGTTTCCATTTTAGCACCGTTTAGACTTCCACTTAACCATCGGAGTGCTGCAGGCAAATCTTGTTGGCTGCCAACCATTAATAGGTAGGAAATAACTGCGCTAAGAGCTGCCTGAATACCGATTCCAATGAGTATAAGCCGACCAATAGAAAAATGACTGCCTGATGACAACAAGTAAATGAGTAAAACTGTGACAAGTCCTGCTATTACCGAAGCTAAAGAAACAACCGTATTACTCGTTTGAAAGATTAGTATACTGAACAATGCTGCAGCACTTGAACCTGTGGTAATTCCCAGTACATCTGGATTGGCAAGCGAGTTACGAAGCATTGTCTGGAAAATATGGCCACCCATTCCGAAAGCCAAGCCGGCAAAAAGACCTGCCATCATCCTTGGGAGCCTTATTGTATTAACAGCAAAATAAGCTCCAGGGATTCTTTCACCCATAAGCACTTGAAAAACATCTGAAATTGGGTAGATTGTGTTACCTAAAAGAAGCATGGCCATACAAAGTGCTACAGCAAGTGCTGCAAGCAGGATGTTAATGACCAGCCACTTTCTGAATCGACGTTGTCTGCCTTGTTTAATAAGAATTGTTGAGCTGTTTATCATAGTGACCGCACTTTCAATTTAGTTGCGAGCAGTATTAATACTGGAGCACCAATAAAAGCAGTTATAATCCCGGCTTCCACTTCACCAGGACTCCCTATTAATCTGCCAAGTACATCGGCAATCGTTAGTATGCTAGCACCTGAAATAGCTGACATAGGTATAATAAGACGTAAATCCGGACCAAAGATAAGCCGCATCAAATGCGTCGCGAGCAAACCAATAAAACCAATTGGACCAGCCAATGCTGTAACTGCTCCGCACAAAATGACTCCTGTAAAAGCGGATACTAAAGTCAATAATCCAGTGCGGACCCCTTGACCTGTTGCAATTTCGTCTCCAAGCAGCAGCGCATTAAGCGATGGCGCCATTATGAAAGCCAGCAGGATTCCAGAAACTAAAAATGGTAAAAAAATTGCAATGAAATCCCAATTTGCAGCACCCACACTTCCTACTTGCCAGAACCTGAACTGATCCATTACAAAAGAGCGTGGAAGCATGATTGCACTGATCAGGGAAGATAATATTGCACTTGTTGCCGCACCAGCCAGTACAAGTTTAAGAGGCGTATTGCCAGTACGCCCCATTGAACCAATACCGTATACAATGATAGCTGTAATAATTGCCCCTACTATTGAAAGCCAAATATACTGACCAGCTGTGCTGATATTAAAAAATGCTATACCTAATACGACAAACAATGATGCACCTGTGTTAACCCCTAAAATACTGGGATCTGCCAGTGGATTTCGGGTTACTGCTTGCATGAGAGCGCCAGACACACCTAGCGCTCCACCACACAGCAGACTAAATACCGTTCGAGGTACCCTTTCGCTAACAACAGCTGCAGCGTAAGAGTCTGAGCTGGATAAAAATAATCCTGCCATTAAATCATCTATCGTCACAGATCTTGATCCAAAAACCAGTGAAGCAACTATACTAACACACAGCAGTATGAAGAACACGAGCATTATCGCTGCGTAGTAGCTTCGCTTATGCCCCACTGGTCTCTTCGCTACATTACTGTTCATTGTTACTTAAAGCGTCATCGATCTGAGTTACATAGTTGTCGATTGTATACTCAATCGCAAGCGGATTTGGAGTTCCCGCAGCTGCTAGATCAGAGTTATTAGCGATAAATACGACAGAACCATTTTGAATCGCTTTAATCTGTCCTAAACGCGCATCATTTTTAACCGCTTCGTACGTACTGTCGTCACCGTAACCAATTATTATGTCTGCATCATTAAGTACGTCTGCATTCTCTGCACTTAAGTTTAGAGAATAAGAAGCATCATCTTCAATTAAATCAGAGATACTTTCAGGGAATTCCATTCCCATTTCTTCTAAGAAAGCAACTCGAGAATCAGCTGGTGTATATAGATGAAACTCTGATAGATCTGTTGCTGAGAAGTTGACCCAAGCAACCTTTTTACCTTTAATATCAGAATGCTCGTTGACTTTTTCTTCAATTGTTTTCTCTGTATCAGCAATTAACTGCTCGCCTTCTTCTTCCATCCCCATACCTTTTGCATTCATTGTCACTTGGTCACGCCAAGACGTTGTCCAAGGAGAAGTCGGATAAGCTACTACAGGTGCAATTTCGCTTAGTGTATTGTAATCCTCTTCTGTCAGACCTGAATAAGCCGCTAGAATGACATCTGGTTGTGAATCAGCAATAGCCTCAAAATCTAGACCATCTGTATCTTGATAAACGTTTGGATCACTTTCGCCTAATTCTTCTAGTTTTTCAGCAGTCCAAGGAAGCAGTCCGCTGTCGTCCTGCACACCGAAGTTTGCTGCAGAAAAACCTACTGGCACAACGCCAAGTGCAAGCGCAACATCTTGGTTACCCCATTGAACAGTTGCAACTCGTTCAGGCTTAGATTCGATTATCGTTTCTCCGAAAGCATGTTCAATCGTGATTGGATAACCTTCAGATGAAGCAGAATCTCCGCCAGATGAATTACTTCCTTCTGAATTCTCATCTGAGTTCGATTGACCGCATGCTGAAAGTACTAATAGGAACAACACTGAAAAAATCGCCATTTTAAGTAAGGATCTATGCTTTTTGATCATTTGTTATTTCTCCCCTTTTTTCTATGTATACTATTTACTAGTGCAAAACTACGTGGCTAGAGCTATAAACTTAAGCTAAGAAATCGACTATCTTTTAGCTCTCTCTAATTGATATTGGTTCTCATTATCAATGATACAATTAGTTGTATTAGTTAATCAAGGCTTTTTTACTACTTTTTAGACTATTTGGTGAAATTTGACGTCCTTTGTCTCTTTTGCGAAATCATTATCCTCAAAATAAAAAAAAGAGCCACAGAGTGACTCTTTCAGACAGTCTATATAGGCTTACTGAGCATTTTTAAATTTTGTTTCTTCTTTTCTCTTTTTCCGCCCCATAATTAGTGCCAGTACAATTAGTACTGCTAAAGCTGTAAAACAAACTACCGTTCCTACTGAAATACCTTTACTGAATGTTGATCCTATCAAAATGATACCAAGTCCTGCAATCCCTACAATCGTAGTTGCTGGAAACAACTTCATTTTGAAGTGTGGCATTTCTGCGTATCCAAGGCGCAATTTCAGCTGCGCTGCACAAATACTCAGCCATAGCAGCAGCATGGTGAATCCAGGAATTGTCATCATCGTTCCAATAATACTTTCTGGCGCAAAGTACGCCAGTCCAGCACCCACCAACAATAGTACTCCATTTAAAGATATAGCATTTATTGGAGCACCTGATTTAGAAGTCTTCGTTAGTAATTTTGGCGCTTCTCCTTTTTCAGCTAATGAAAACATTGTTCTAGAAGTAGCGAACATACCCGAGTTAGCAGCAGATAGTACTGCTGTTAAAAGGATGAAATTCATTACGTGCGCTACTCCTGGTATGCCGATTGCATCCATGACTTGAATGAATGGACTTTCTGTTCCAGCGACCTGGTTCCAAGGGATAAGTCCCGCAATGATTGTGATTGGAAGAATGTAAAATAGCAATACACGCCAAACGACACCTTTGATTACTTTCGGCAATACCTTTTTCACATCTTTGGTTTCTGAAATCGCTACCCCGATTAACTCAGATCCTCCAAAAGAAAACATGACAATCAAGCAGGCTGCAAAAACTCCTTGCATACCATTCGGGAAAAAGCCGCCATGTCCAAACAGATGCTGTGTTGGTGTATCCGGAGCAAAGTCGGTCAAACCAAGTAAAACTGCGCCACCCAATAAGATAAATAGTACGAGAGCGATAATTTTAATACTGGCAAACCAAAATTCCATTTCGCCATAGAATTTCACTTGCAAACTGTTAATCCCGATAATAAGTGCTGCACAAATTGCGCTTAACAACCACAGTGGCGTATCAGAAAACCAAAACTGCAGGAACGACCCTGCCGCTAGTATTTCTACTACTGTAACAAGTGTCCAGTTGATCCAGTACAGCCATCCAACGATGAAGGATATATGAAATCCAAACGCCTTATGAACTAAATGCTGCACATTATGATTTGGATACACAACCGCCATTTCAGCTAACGCAACCATGACTATCAGCAATAACACTCCGCCGAGCAAGTAGGAAACAACTACACCTGGTCCCGCAATTCCTAATGTCTCGCCGCTTCCTTTAAAAATACCGGTACCAATCATGCCCGCTAAGGCTAAAAACTGTACGTGCCTAGGTAAAAGCTCTTTCCGCAAACCATTCTGACTCATTTTCTTCTCCTCTTTCTATATCAAATCTTGTTCTGATTAATTTTGTATAGTAATAATCATCATCCACGGTTAACCACCTCCTTAACTGTCTAACCAAACAAAAAGTCCCTGCTGAAAAAGTATCAGCAGGGACGTGATTTACGCGGTACCACCCTAATTATCAACATAGTTAATATGTCAATATCTCGATTTTAATAACGGCTCTTCACCGTCTCCCCCTCACCATCCGGTTCGAAGAAGATGCTCCAGAATCGTAATTCATGCTGTTCTTTGCACTGACTTGCACCATCCGTCAGCTCTCTCTAACAGGGAGAACATGCACTACTTCAATTCATTCATTGCTATCATTTATTTAGTTTCTTAAAAACAAAAAATCCCTACTGAAAAGTATCAGCAGGGACGTGATTTACGCGGTACCACCCTAATTATCGACATAGTTAATATGTCAATATCTCATTACTCATAACGGCTATTAACCGTCTTCCCCTCACCATCCGGTTAGAAGAAGAAAGCTCCTGGATCGTAATTCATGCTGTTCTTTGTTCTGACTCACACCATCCGTCAGCTCTCTGTTTCAGGGAGAACATGCACTACTATAATCCATTCATTGCTATCATTTATTTAGTTAGTTTCTAAAAAAAATCCCTGCTGAAAAGTATCAGCAGGGACGTGATTTACGCGGTACCACCCTAATTATCAACATAGTTAATATGTCAATATCTCATTATCATAACGGCTATTAACCGTCTTCCCCTCACCATCCGGTTCGAAGAAGATGCTCCAGAATCGTAATTCATGCTGTTCTTTGTACTGACTTGCACCATCCGTCAGCTCTCTCTAACAGGGAGAACACACATTACTGTAATCCGTTCAACGCTCATTTATTAATATATTGAGTATCCTACAGGAAATATAATTAAAAATCAACATATCCAGTGTTATTTTTTATTGTACAGCTCGCATATAATCTATAGAAAGCCGTATCTACAACATTATTTATTCTTATAAGATTCACTTTTTTCTTAGCTTTATTGATTACATATTAAATTTTGAATGTAAAAAATGACCTTAGTGAACAATAAACCTATAAGCAAAAAATGCTCCGGACCAGTCTGTGTTATAATAGAGGTATCTTTGAAGGGAGATTGTTAATTTGCTTAAAGGCGGAGATAGTGTATTCTATCCTTTTCACGGAACAGGAACCATAGAATCAACGGAATTCATTAGGGAAAGAGAGTATTTCAAAATATTTTTCCCTTATAGAAAGTTACATGTGTTTGTACCGAGTCAGAGCGAAAACCAGAATGGTCTTCGCCCAATCATTTCTTTAGAACAATTAGAGCAGGTTAAATTGGATTTCTATGACAATGGTGTTCCTTTGCCTTCTTCAGTAAGTGAACGATCAAAAGTCTTGGATGTTAAGATGAAATCTGGTACTACGATAGAAATCAGTCAAATAATAAGAGATTTGATGCACTTTCATACTACGGACGGTCGTTTATCTCAATCAGACAAAAAAATATATAAAAATGCAGAAGAGTTCCTCATAGGAGAAATACAGGAAATAAAGAATATTTCATATGATCAAGCCTCTTCTGACGTGAAAGCTTTAGTTGAAGAACGTTTTAAAATAGATGCGCCTACTTTTAGGTAAGTTTTGAATATTGAGCAAGTAGTAGTTCTTCATAATTCTAAATTCAATAGTAATCGCTTCTTTAAAAGGACATCCTACAATATAGGATGTCCTTTTTATGTTAATTCCGCTACATTTACTAAATAGAATTGAATAGCGATAGCAAAACATATAAATATAATCAAAAGTATATTAAAATAAGGATACAAGATTAAATACATTTAATCAGGATTGCATTTTAATTCTGCAGACGAGCCTTCTCTGCATGATTTGCTGCTTTTACAGGCTCTGGTGTTGTTCTATTATCTTCTGCTTGTTGTTTCGTTTCTTCATTTCCGCCGAAGACATGATCCTCATCATTCATAAGTGCTTCATAGCCCTGTTTCGCAACGAGCACTTTATCATTTTTCTTAGAAGAACCAATTTCACTGGAGTCCATGCCTGCATTTGAATGGAAGTTGGTGTCTGTTGGTCCTGGAAGCAATGCTGTGACCGTAACACCTGTTTCACGCAGCTCCTCACGCAATGATTCTGCGAACATATACCCAAAGGCCTTCGATGGACCATATACAGTTTCATAAGGTGTAGGCTGCGTAGCAGAAATGGATGAAACGATCAGTATTCTGCCTTTGCCATTCGGAACCATATGATGTACCACTCGCTTCGCTATATGTACTGTACCAGAAATGTTGATTGAAATGAGTTTTAACTCATCATCAAGATCGGTATCAGTAAACGCTCCCCCAAGGCCAATCCCAACGTTAAGTACTGCCGCCTCAATCGGGCGTTTCAGTTCACTGACAAAGTTCTAAAAGCTTTCTACACCATCATATGTCGCTGCATCGGCTTTATGAGGATAAGCTTCCACTCCTAAATCACGGATAGTGTCAGCTGCTTCGAAAATTCGATCACTTGATCCAGATAATGCTATATCATAATTATCTTGTGCAAATTGTTTGGCTAGTTCAAGCCCAAGACCTGATGATGCTCCAGTAATCAATGCTAGTTGACGTTGTTCTGACATAATAAAATCTCCTTTGTTGGCTGTTTAAATGCTGAATTAGAAGTTTAGATTCATCAAGTTCTTTAAAAGGATAATCTTGACTAACTCTCATGTTCTATAAGTTCTCTATTCTGCTAAATAATAAACTTCAAATTTTAAAAAAACGCAGAGGCGACTTACCCTCTGCGTTTTTTAAACAATTTATTTATATTAAGATCCATTCTATTAATTCCCATAGTTATCCTGCTCACTTACCCAGTCTTCTCGCAACAGTGCATATACATTCGCATCATATGTTTTACCGCCATGATAATAATAACTGCGCAAAAGCCCTTCTTTCTTAAATCCTTGCTTCTCCACAAGTGATGCTGAAGCTTCATTCTCCGGGTAGACCATAGCCCCGACACGTAACAGGTCCAGTTCTTCAAAGCAATAGCTTAGAACAGCTCCCATCGCTTCATTCGCAAATCCTTTCTTCCAATGATCAGGATGTAATTCGTACCCGATTTCTGCACGTCGATTGCTTCGGTTAACTTGATGCAAGCCAATAGTTCCAAGAAAACGACCTGCTTCTTTGCAGAACATACCCCATCTTATTACGCGGCCTTCCTGCAGACCGCATCGGAAGGAGGAAATGACTCGCTCTGCTTCGTCGATTGACTGGAGTGGCTCCATGCCGTAAAACTGTGTTACAGCAGGGTCAGACAGAGCGGCAAATACGTACGGAGCATCCTGCATCTTCACTTCATCCAATACTATTCGTTCGGTTTCAAGCTTTTGAAATGTCAGCATATTCATCTCTCCTATGTAAAAAAAGACGCACTAGCAAAATTCTAGTGCGTCTTGTGGTGTGTTTAGCCTTTTAGTTCATTGATGCGCTGCTGTACGCGTGCGCGTTTATCTTCATAATCTGCTTGCTTAGCACGTTCTTCGTCGACGATTTTCTCTGGTGCTTTGCTGATGAAGCCTTGGTTGGAAAGCTTCTTCTCAACACGATCGACTTCTTTAGTCCATTTGTCGAGTTCTTTCTCCAGGCGTTCGATTTCTTTGGAGATATCAATCAAGCCTTCTAGCGGCAAGTAAAGCTCTACACCAGTAAGAACAGCTGACATCGCTTTGTCTGGTGCTTGAATTGCTGTTGCAATCGTCAGCTCACTTGGGTTACAGAAGCGTTCAATATAATGCTGCTGTGCTTTAAGTTCTGTTTCGATTGTATTGTCTTCTGCTTGGATAAGCAGTTGGATCTGTTTGGACATCGGTGTATCAACTTCTGCACGGATATTACGGACAGAGCGGATGATGCTTACTAAGCGTTTCATCTCTTCTGCTGCTTTTTCATCATGCAAATCTTTGTTAACTGTCGGCCATGCAGCCACAGTGATGGATTCACCTTCATGCGGAAGCTGCTGCCAGATTTCCTCAGTGATGAACGGCATGAATGGATGCAGCATGCGCATTGTCTGATCGAGTACATGTGCAAGAACAGAGCGTGTCATCTGCTTAGCATCTTCGTCTTCGCCGTATAGCGGAAGTTTCGCCATCTCGATATACCAGTCACACACATCATCCCAGATGAAGTTATACAAATGACGACCAGCTTCACCGAATTCATATTTCTCTGCGTTGTATGTGACAGCTTCGATTGTTTCATTCAAGCGTGTAAGGATCCATTTATCTGCAAGACTCTTCTCTTTAGTCAGATCAATATCGCTGTACTGTAAGCCTTCCATATTCATCAATGCGAAACGGGATGCGTTCCAGATTTTATTAGCAAAGTTCCAAGTGGACTCTACTTTATCCCATTGGAAGCGCAAATCCTGACCTGGCGATGAACCGGTTGATAAGAAGTAACGCAATGAGTCAGCACCGTACTTTTCGATAACATCCATCGGGTCAACACCGTTACCGAGTGATTTACTCATCTTACGGCCTTCGCCGTCACGTACTAGACCGTGAATAAGTACATCTTTGAATGGACGTTCGCCTGTGAACTCTTTGGATTGGAAGATCATACGGCTCACCCAGAAGGCAATGATGTCATATCCTGTTACGAGTACATCTGTCGGGAAGTAGCGTTTGAAATCCGCCGCTTCTGTGTTCGGCCAATCCATTGTGGAGAACGGCCATAGTGCAGACGAGAACCACGTATCAAGTACGTCTTCATCTTGTTCCCAATTCTCGATGTCAGCTGGTGCTTCTTTGCCAACATACACTTCGCCTGTTTCTTTATGATACCAAGCCGGAATACGATGGCCCCACCATAGCTGACGGGATACACACCAATCACGAATGTTTTCCATCCAGTAGGAATATGTTCTTTCGAATCGTTCTGGAACAAAGTTGATTTTGTCTTCGCCAGCTTGTAATTCCAAAGCTTGTTTCGCTAATGGCTCCATGTTAACGAACCATTGCGTGGATAGATACGGCTCTACTACTGCGCCGCTGCGCTCAGAATGTCCAACGCTGTGCATATGGTCTTCAATTTTGAATAGGATGCCTTGCTCCTGCAAATCTTTAACGATTTGCTTACGAGCTTCAAAACGATCTAAGCTGTTATATTTACCGGCATTTTCATTCATTGAGCCGTCTTCATGCATTACAAGGATGCGTTCAAGATTATGACGGTTACCTACTTCAAAGTCATTCGGGTCATGTGCAGGAGTGATTTTCACCGCTCCAGAACCGAATTCCATGTCTACATAATCATCTGCTACGATCGGAATTTCGCGGTTTACTTCCGGTAGGATGACCGTTTTGCCGATCAAGTGCTGGTAGCGCTCATCATCCGGGTGTACAGCTACTGCCGTGTCCCCTAGGAATGTTTCCGGACGAGTTGTCGCAATTTCGATATGTCCTGTTCCGTCAGCAAGTGGATAACGCATATGATAGAAGTGACCTTGTACATCCTTGTGAATTACTTCAATATCAGAAAGAGCCGTTTTGGCTGCCGGATCCCAGTTGATGATATATTCGCCACGATACAGCAAACCTTTTTCATACAATGTAACGAATACTTCTTTAACTGCTTCAGATAGTCCTTCATCCAATGTGAAACGCTCTCGGGAGTAGTCAAGACCAAGACCCATCTTCGACCATTGCTTGCGGATGAAGCTTGCATATTCTTCTTTCCATTCCCAGCTCTTCTCTAAAAAGCCTTCGCGGCCAAGATCATAGCGGCTGATACCCTGCTCGCGCAGTTTTGCATCTACTTTTGCTTGTGTCGCTATACCTGCATGGTCCATTCCTGGAAGCCAAAGCACATCATAGCCTTGCATACGTTTCATACGTGTAAGAATATCTTGTAATGTTGTATCCCAAGCGTGCCCTAGGTGCAGCTTTCCTGTTACGTTTGGCGGCGGGATAACGATGGAATATGGCTGCTTGCTTTCATCCCCAGTTGCTTCAAAATATTTGCCATCAAGCCAGAATTGGTAGCGGCCTGCTTCGATGCTTGCGGGATCATATTTGGATGGCAGTGAGTTGTTTTCTTGTGATTTGTCTGTTGTCATGCCTGGTTCCTCCTTTAATGCTTTTGGTGACATATAAAAACCCTTCTCATCCAAAAGGACGAAAAGGGTTAGTTTCCGTGGTACCACCTTCATTTACGACACTAAATTATAGGTGTCGTACACTCGAGGGAGATAACGGCTCTTCACCGGCTTCCCCTACTGACTAAAAGTCATGTTCAGGGTCGCTGCATACAGGGCGACCTTCTACTGCAGGTATCCGGGAAACTTCCACCAATTTGCTTCCCTCTCTAGTATGGACCCTTACACTATACTCTTCCCTGTCAAAGCATTTGTATCATGTATAGCTTATTGTATCCACTTGACAGTAAAAAAGTCAATGAAGAGGCATATTTTTTTCAAAAAAGGGTAAACGCCTAGCTTTTCCCGTTCATATACTACCTATAGGAGGGATAACAATGAGTAAATTCAACCGCAACAACATGCCGGGGTTCCTCAAGTATTGGATCAATGTCACCGAGAAGGCGGTAATTCCGCTGATCATCTTCCAGTTCATCCGGACAATATTGTTTCCGTCGATTTTGGATATTTTGTTACTTGGCGGCTTGATTGCTCTTTACTTCAGCTTTCAGTCGAAATCTATCTGATCAAGATTCCCCGCCATCCTGTTCTTCCTGATCTCTAAGATCCTGGAAATAGGATTGGGCCTGGAGAGCCTGCATCAGCTGCCTATGTGTTTGGGTCAATTCCAAAACGACAGCAGGGGTATCCGCCTTTTGCGGAGCATTTACATACTCTCTGACCTGCTTCAAATATCGGCCCGGATGCAGCAGATGCAGCATGAACAGGCTCTCTTCATTTTTCTTCATTTGTCGGTGTTCTTCATACGTATGCAAATAATATGGGGGGTTAATCATATTACTGTCGATAAACCGCCATTCCTCTTTATAGTAGGCAGCAAGATCCAAGCTAGGATTACCGAGCTTGGTCTTTTCCCAATTAAGCAGGTGCAGCGGACTGCCTTCCTGGACATGAGAAGGACGTAGGCTTCCATGCAGAACGCTATGCTCCATCTCTGGATCTGCCTTAAGATCTGCATCATAATGGTCATACCACTTATCAAGCATTGCGGACACATGCTCTAAATCCTTGTAATGCGTGCAAACTAACAATGGGATAACACCCATATAAGTCTGAGATTCGAATCGCTCCACCAAAGCAAGCAGTTCCTCCCTGTCCTGCTGGAGCTTTTCTTTCTGCTTTCGTATAGCCAATGCGTACGCTTCATAATCGATTGGATAACGTTTGCTGGAGGAGGCATGGATTTTTCCAAGTGAGGTAAACAGCATCTCATAAGGGTGATCTGGTTCATCTGTTCGATGCCGCTCCAGCCATGGCATCAGATAATAAACTTCTCCTTCATCCACCACATAGAAATTCTCCTGCAATGTTTGATAGACAGGAGGAACACCTTCCCGGTAAAAATTATGCTTGCCTTGGACGACCATCAGCCAGCGATCGAGCCGCTCCGGATGGAGGGATGACCTTTTTAAAGCAAAAGCCGCCTGGTGCGTTTGCACTTTAGACAGGCGGCTGGTTATGGTTTGAACCGAGGCTGGCGTGATACCATAGGCAGCTAGTATTCGATCGATATTTTCCATCTAGCACACCCCGTTCATTCTTATTGATTAATTCTTTTTTGAACGCCGCTGCGGTATGAGAAGCAGCTGTCCCTCAGATACTGTTTCTTCTTCTAAATTGTTGGAGCTGGCAATTGAGCTGATCGGCACGTCATATCGAGTCGCAATCTTCTCTAATGTATCTCGTTCCTGGACGATGCAAACACGAAGCTTTGTGTAAGTTTCTTCCCGTGCACCGAACATACTGACAAGGAAATTGCTGCTGCTGTCTTTTCTTTCTGCTTCTTCCTCTATTTCTTCCTCGATCACTTCCGGCAAATCCTCTGGCTGCAGCTCTTGATTTATTGGAACAGCCTGCAGCGAAACTTCCTTATAAGCATCTTCGTATGATTCTTCTGTATTGACCTCTTCAGCAGTTACATCTGCTTGAGGTACTTCAGTAGGCTCGACTGGCTTGCTACCGAAAAACTCACTGAATGTTTTCGTCTCTTTATATTTCCATCTATCATCCTCTTCAGGTGTCAAAAGAGGAGGTGCCTCGAATCTTATTGGCTCAGGAGGTGCTTCTTCTTGTTTTGCTTGATAAGTAAAAGTGAAATCTGGTGTATCAGAAGGTTCTTCATGCGGTAGTTCCCGATCCAAATAATACACATCATCATCTTGTATATGCGCCTGACGGAAATCGGCCGCTTGATACGCATCCTCAAGCTCATCCGGAAGGACGAAAAATTCTTCTGGAAGCTTGCCAGCTTCAGGATTTTGATGAGCATTTTGTAGATGTGATAGTTCTTCTGCTTCATAAACTGCTTCGTCACGTGAATTTTCAGTAGGCTTCTCCGCTTGTATAGTTACCTTCGGATAAGCAGGTGCCTGATCATGTACAAAAGTTTGTGGTTCTTCTTGTTCCTCTTCAGAGGGGCGTTGCTCTATATAATCTGCTGATGCAGCTGAAGTCTCTGACTCCTCCGGTCCTGCTTCTGCCTGAGTTTGCTCTGCATATTCCTGAGTAAATGGAATGCTTTGCTCCTCAATCTTCTGATCGCGGGTTTCTGCTTTTAATTCAGCTTCTACTTCTGTTTCTGTATATTCCTGAGAAAACTGATAGCCCTGCCCTCCGGCATCCTGATCGTCCTGGACTTCTGCTTCTTTTTGCTCCACATAATCCTGGGCAAATTGATAGCTTTGCTCATCAGTCTCATATTCGTCACGAGCATCTGCTTCTGTTTCCTCTTTATTTACTTCTACCTCTTCTTCTGCATACACGTCTTGAGTAAACTGATAGCTTTGCTCGTCGGTCTCATATTCGTCGCGAGCATCTGCTTCTGTTTCCTCGCGGTTCACTTCTACCTCTTCTTCCGGGTACTCGTTTTGAGTAAACTGATAGCTTTGCTCGTCGGTCTCATATTCGTCGCGAGCATCCGCTTCGGTTTCCTCGCGGTTCACTTCTATCGCTGCTTCAACTGCATGCTCATCTTGAGAAACCTGATAGCTTTGCTCTTCGGTCTCATATTCGTCGCGAGCATCTGCTTCTGTTTCCTCTCGATTCTCTACTACCTCTGCTTCCTCTACATACTCATCTTGAGAAATCTGATAGCTTTGCTGCTCAGCATCTATCTCGTCTGTCGCATATGAAGCTGATTCTTCGGACTTAGCTTCTGCTGGTTCTTCTTTAACAAATTGATAGCTTTGCTGCTCATACTGCTGATTGTCACGTGCTTGAGCTTCAATTTGATTAGCTATTTCGTCTGTATAAGATTTTGCTTGTTCTGCTTGCGGGATCGGAGGCGGGAAGTAAGGCTGCTGCGGTGCTTGTGGCTGCGCTTGTTTTCTCTCTTCCAACACACCGTATATTGCAACTGTGGCATGTAATTCAAGAACATTGCTACCAGGAACTTCATAATCAAAATTATCGATTGTGACATATACGTCATTCAGCTGCTTGATACGATTTTTCGGAACAGATATCTCAACAGGGAAACGATGATAAAAAGTATTTGTTCCAGCTTCCTGTTTCTCGATGTTTTCCATTTCCCTTGTACCAGGACTGACTGCGACTGCACTTCCTTCTGCAACCTCCTGGATAGGGTAATATTCACCTGTAAGTTCGATGACACCTCGAACAGAAATTTCGTGCTCAAACTCCTGGATACTGATCTCCGGCTCCAATGCGATTCCTATTAGATCCTGCAGCTGTGCGTCGGCACGGAAACTGAGTGATTCTTGTATATCAAACATAAAAGGTGTTGTCTCATTTGAAGACATGTGGAATCCTCCTTCCAAGATTTAAGCGTTCCTCTGTACTAAAACCTATGCTTACGCCCATTCTTATATGTAAGGAAAATCCTTTGTCCACATGAAAAAAAGCCCAAGCATAAAAGCTTGGGCTTTGAGTTTAAGATGCTACTATTTTCTTGAAGGCTTGTCTAGCTGCTTCAATCGTCGCTTCGATGTCCTCATCTGTATGAGCAGCTGATAAGAACAACCCCTCGAATTGAGAAGGCGGCAGGAAGATACCCGCTTCAATCATTTCTCGGTAGTACATGGAGAAGTGATCCAAGTTAGATGTCTTCGCCGTATCAAAGTTGATAACAGGAGTATCCGTAAAGAACACACCAACCATGGAACCAGCACGGTTTACTTGCAATGGGATGCCGAACTCCTCTGCAGCTGCTTTATAGCCTTCAGCAAGACGGTCAGCATGCGCATTGATACGCTCATACGCCGCTTTATCCATTGCTGCCAACGTCTCGTATCCAGCAGTCATAGCCAGTGGATTTCCTGACAATGTGCCTGCTTGATAAATATCGCCCGCTGGAGCAACACGATCCATAATCTCCTTACGGCCGCCATAAGCGCCTACTGGAAGACCACCGCCAATGATTTTACCAAGGCAAGTCAAGTCCGGCTCAACGCCGAAGTGGCCTTGTGCAGAATGATAACCAACTCGGAAACCAGTCATTACTTCATCAAAAATGAGCAAAGCACCATGCTGCTTCGTGATATCACGAATTCCTTCAAGGAAGCCTGGCTGAGGTGGTACAACACCCATATTTCCACAAACTGGCTCAGCAATGACAGCCGCAATATCGTCACCGTACTGTTCGAAAGCATATCGAACGCTTTCCAGATCATTGTACGGTACTGTAATCGTATTACGAGCAATTGTTTCCGGTACACCTGGGCTGTCCGGAAGTCCAAGTGTTGCCACACCAGAACCGGCTTTGATTAGAAGGGAATCGCCATGTCCATGATAGCTGCCTACAAATTTCAGGATCTTGTCGCGTCCAGTGAAGCCACGTGCCAAACGAAGAGCACTCATTGTCGCTTCTGTACCGGAGTTAACCATACGTACGATATCCATGGATGGAATCCGCTCTTTTACTAAAGCTGCCATCTTATTCTCGATCACAGTAGGTGCGCCGAAGCTTGTACCTTTCTCTGTGATCTTCTTCAAGCCTTCTACAACACGATCATCTGCATGTCCTAGAATGAGTGGTCCCCAGCTTAGTACATAATCGATGTACGTATTGCCATCAATGTCTGTGATTTTGGAGCCTTTACCGTTATCCATGAAGATAGGATCCATTCCTACGGAGCGGAATGCACGAACCGGGGAATTAACTCCGCCAGGCATATGCTGTTTCGCTTCTTCGAATGCCGCTATCGATTTTTCAAAGCTTTTCATCAGATTTCCTCCTCAGTTGTCTTCCTTCAGCCATCTTGCTACATCTTTTGCAAAGTAAGTCATAATCAAATCAGCACCAGCACGTTTCATGCCGATCATTTTTTCCATAACAATTGCTTTCTCATCAATCCAGCCATTCAATGCAGCTGCTTTTACCATGCTGTATTCGCCGCTGACATTGTATGCAACGATTGGGGCATTGAATTGATTACGCACATCACGAATGATATCCAAGTAAGCAAGTGCAGGTTTCACGATAAGGAAGTCTGCGCCCTCTTCGATATCAGATGTTGCTTCGCGGAACGCTTCTCTTCTGTTGGAAGGATCCATTTGATACGTTTTGCGGTCGCCGAATTGCGGAGCACCATCAGCTGCTTCGCGGAATGGACCGTAAAAGGCAGAGGCGTATTTGACAGAATAAGCCATAATCGGAATGTTCGTAAAGCCGGCTTCATCCAGTCCCTTGCGGATTGCTTGTACATAGCCGTCCATCATGTTAGAAGGTGCAATGATATCAGCTCCTGCTTTCGCTTGGCTCACTGCAGTATCTACTAAATAGCCTAGTGATTCATCATTATCGATTATTCCGTCATGCACGATGCCGCAGTGTCCATGAGATGTATATTCACAAAGGCAAGTATCTGCAATCAATAAAAGCTCAGGGACTTCCTGTTTTGTCTGACTGATTGCACGCTGTACGATGCCGTGGTCATGGAAAGCACCAGTTCCGACTTCGTCTTTTTCAGCTGGAATACCAAAAAATAGAACCGATTTGATTCCTAATTCGCTTACTTCCTTCATTTCAGCTGATAAATTATCTAAAGACAGCTGGAATACACCTGGCATGGAAGAAACTTCATTACGTACGTTTTCACCTTCAACAACGAAAACTGGGTAAATCAAGTCATCCACTGTTACTTCAGTTTCTCTTACTAGTGCCCGCATGTTTGCTGATGTACGCAAACGGCGGTGGCGTTTAAATTCTGCCATTGTCATTCACCTGTCCTTTGTTCATAGTAATGTAATAATGCATCGATCATTGCTTCTGCTGTGTAGTGAGCAGGCAGCAGGATATTATCAAAGCCATATCGCTTAGCTGCTTCCTCTGTTGTCGGTCCAATAACGAGACAAAGTTTTTCCAGCTGCTTTGTTTTCATTTCAGACTGACAGATAAAAGAGTGAAAAGTCTCTATCGACGAGGGACTTGTAAACGTCAAAACCTCTGGCTTGTCGTTTTGCAGGACCTTGTTCAGAAGCTCTTGGTTACATTTCTCTTCTACCGTATCATAGACGACCATTTTCTCGAAATTATAGCCATTCTGTCTTAATCCGTTTGATAATGCTGGCCGGGATAAGTTCCCTTGAATCAGCAGTATCCGGCTAGCAGGATCATATGCTGCACTGAATTCTTCTGCTAAGCGGTCAGCAGTATACGCATCCGGTATTAAATCAGCATTCCTGTCCAGCACTCTTTCTACCGCCTCAGCCGTTTTCTGTCCGACTGCAGCAATATGGCAATGTTTCCAGTTCTCTAAATCGGAAAACTTACTCACTAATGCATGGAAGTGCTCCACTCCATTGATGCTCGAGAAGAACAGCCAGTCAAAGCGATTGCCTTGCTGGCTAAGCATTTGATTGTTCTTATCCGTTCTAGTTCGGAATGTTAGTAAAGGCACCATAATAGGACTCGCGCCTGCTTGGGCCAGCTGTTCAGCTAATCGGACAGCCTGCTGCTTCGGGCGCGTTACGAGCACCTTCACGGCCGGCAGCCGGCTCAATTGGATTCCGACTCCTGAATCGCTTTGGTGATGATATTCTGCGCACCTTGTTCCTGCATCTTTTCAGCGGCAAGTTTACCAACTTCCTGAGGATCAGTTCCTCGTACTTCTTCTTTGTATACTTGTTTTCCGTCAACAGAAGCAATCAAAGCTGTCAGAACAACATCATCTTCTTCCATATGAGCAACACCAGCAATCGGCACTTGACAGCTTCCGTTCATCAAATAGAGGAAAGTACGCTCAGCCGCTACCGTCTGCTGCGTATAAGAATCATTGATTTTCGCTAAAAGCTCGATCAATTCCATATCCGTATCGCGGCATTCGATTGCAAGTGCTCCTTGACCGATAGCTGGAAGGCAAAGATCTGTTTCCAGGAATTCTGTTACAATTTCATCGCCCCAGCCCATGCGCTTCAAGCCAGCAGCAGCAAGAACAATTGCATCAAAATCTTCATTCTCAAGCTTTTTCAAGCGCGTGTCGATGTTACCGCGTATCGGTTTGATCTCGATATCCGGACGAATAGCAAGAATCTGTGAAGCGCGACGAAGGCTGCTTGTTCCAACAACCGCACCTTCCGGCAATTCCCTTAAGGAGACGTTATTCTTAGAAATCAAAGCATCCCGATAGTCCTCCCGAACTGGTACGCTGGCAATGGTTAGACCGACAGGAAGCTCGGATGGCATGTCTTTCATACTATGTACGGCCATATCGATTTCCTCGTCATACATAGCTTGCTCGATTTCCTTGACGAACAACCCTTTTCCTCCAACCTTTGAAAGTGTAACGTCTAGGATTTTGTCTCCCTTTGTTTCGATTTTCTTGATTTCGAATTCATATGGCGCACCTGCTTGTTTTAATTGCTCGATAACCCACTTTGTTTGTGTAAGAGCCAAATTGCTTTTTCTTGAACCGACGATAATTTTTCGCATTGCTCTACCTCCTAAGGACTACATAATTTACCCAGTAAAATGAAATGATGAATACGTGCTAAGCAAGAAGAAATTAATGATTAGGATCAGAAAGGCTGCAATAGTATATATTGCCAGGCCTTTCCCTCTGACACCTCTTGCCAAACGCAGGAAAAGATACACTGCATAGACGGCCAGCACCGTCAGCGAACCGATTGTCTTCCAATCATACCAATAAAAGACGGCTGTTGTCGTATAAGCCCATACAATCCCCATAACAATCGATAACAATAACAAAGGCGTCCCGATGGTTATAGAAGTGAAGGTATATGTCTCTAGCTTGCCCAAGTCGCCAAGCCTTGTCCACCACCTATACCCTTTTTTCTGCTTCAAAAGTTGGAATTGAAATAAGTACATGGTAGCGAAGACAAAGGACAGAGTGAAGAACCCATACGCAAGAATAGCCAGCGTAATATGTGCGATCAGCACTTCATTCATAAAAGGAATGGTCTGAGTCCATTCCCTCTCGTAAGCTGAGCTTGCAATATATAATAACATCATAAAAAAGCCGACCACATTCAGAAAGAAAGTGAGAAAATCGACTTTGTAGATGCGATTGATGAATAAAGATAGTGACACCAGGACCCAAGCATAAAAGTATAACCCTTCATATACGTCCTTTACCGGCAGGCCAGCATGCGCAATCATTTCCTGCAATAAAAAAAGGCTCTGGAAGAACCATACTAAAGTAAGCAAACGGAAGGCGAAAACATTCGCCTTCCGATTCTTTTGTATAAAATCGATAAAATAGCTGAAAATGCTGGCTGCATATAGAAGTAAAATAATTTCGTAAAGATAAGCCGGTACCTGCATCTATAAGCCCTTCTTTTTATCTAGTTGTGGAAGCACTTGGTACAGACTGAAGCTTTTGTGACTCTGTGCGCTCCAGTTTGATAAGATTATTTTGTTTATCCAACACCGCTTTTTCGATTCCAAAAATCTCTGCGAACTGTTGAATTAATTCTTCACTGTTTTCACGGCCGGCAAGCTCTTTTGCTTGTGTGATCGGCTGCTTAAGAAGCTGATTAATGATACTCTTCGTATGCTTGTTCAGCACTCGCATGTCACGTTCGCTAAGGTCAGGCAGTTTTCGTTCCAAACTCTTCATTGTCTCAGTTTGGATAGCTGCTGCTTTACGGCGTAGCTCAGAAATGACTGGTACAACACCTAATGTCTGCAGCCACACTTTGAAATCGACGATGCCGCCTTCAATCATAATTTCTATCTTCTCAACTGCTTCCTGACGCGCAGCCAAGTTCGCATCAACAACATCCTGTAAATCATCGATATCGTATAGGAAAGTGCTTTCCAGCTCATCCACGTCCGGATTAATATCACGCGGAACAGCAATATCAACTAAGAATAATGGCTGACCTTTACGTTCCTTGTGAACTGCTTGAAGCATTTCTTTATCCAGTACATATCCTGGTGCACCAGTAGAACTGATAACAATATCTGCATCATGCAATGTACTATCCAGTTCATCCCAACCAGCTGCTTTACCGTTGAACAAAGCAGCTAGCTGTTCTGCTTTTTCTTTTGTTCGATTGACTACCGTAACATCTTTTACGCCTGAACCGTGCAGGTTTTTCGCTGCCAGTTCCCCCATTTTACCAGCGCCTAAGATGACGATTCGTTTAGAAGAAATATCACCGAAGATCTTTTTAGATAACTCAACCGCTGCGTAGCTGACAGAGACAGCATTTTCTCCGATTCCAGTCTCTGTATGTGCACGTTTAGCTACCGTAACAGCCTGTTTGAACAATTCATTATAAATTGTTCCAGATGTGTGCAGCTCTTGTGCTTTTTGGAACGCGCGTTTCAGCTGTCCAAGGATTTGTGTTTCTCCTACTACCATGGAGTCCAGTCCGCTTGCTACCTTGAACAGATGCTCCACAGCTCTTTCATCCTCATGAAAAGTAAGATAAGATGCAATCTCGTCTTTTTCGATACCGAACCATTCAGACAAGAATTTCTTTATATAATAGCGGCCAGTATGGATCTGGTCGACCACTGCATAGATCTCCGTACGGTTGCATGTCGAAACAATGACGTTTTCGAGCATGCTTTTCTGGTTGGAGAGTGCTTGCATCGCTAAGCCAAGCTCTTCTTCCTTGAAACTTAGTTTTTCTCTTATTTCAATCGGGGCTGTGCGATAATTGATTCCAGCAACTAACATGTACATTCCCTTTTTCCCCCTTGAAAACATGTCGCTCTTACTAGTATAACACTATGGTATTTCTGTCCTATTCAAAATTGTGAACAGAATCGTAAACAATTGTGTTAGGATAGAGTGTGTGTTTATTTGTGAATGTTTGTGAATGATTTCATAAGTACATATAACAAGTTAACACAGCTAGTCATGATAATCAACGATTTAATCTTATTTAATAATAATTATTATGTGGAGAGATGTTATGACGAAGAAAAATGCTTTTATCGGATTCCTGCTACTGGGGATCGGTGCTTATTTCCTGTTACGTCAGTTGCGTGTTCCCTTGTTTGTCGACTTCTATTCGTGGCCGACTTTATTAATTATCATAGGCGCCGCACTACTATTGCATGCTTATCTTGCGAAAGATCATAAAAACTTATTCGCTGGCTATTTTATTCTTGGCTTAGGTATCCATTTCCACGGACTGAAACATTATGGCTTTTGGACCGATAGCTGGGGAGCCTATCCATTTTTAGCTGGTGCCGCTTTATTCATTAGCGCATTAAAAACGAAAAAAGGGTATGTATGGGCAATTTTGCTGCTTGCTCTCGGCATTTTTGCCATTGCAGCACCGCAGCAGCCTGCATGGTTCGGCTGGCTCGATAGGACAGCAGGTTTTATTAGTAATTATTGGCCTGTTTTGCTTATTTTGGCTGGTGCTTACCTTTTATTCAGAAAAAAATAACCGTACAAGCTATGCTTGTACGGTTATTTTTTATAGGAATTGTTTCAATACTCCCCATGCTTCCTCTTTTCCTTCTCCTGTTTCGGAGGAAAATGGAAGGATGATATCTTCTTGTAACAGCTGCAATTTATTAGCAGCTCGCTTGATATGCTGGACACGTTTACCTTTTGGAATCTTATCCAGCTTTGTTGCCACTACGACAACCGGCAATTCATAATGCTTCAGGAATTCATACATGCTCACATCGTCCTTCGTCGGTTCATGCCTAATATCGACAAGCAGTACAACCGCCTTCAGATTCTCACGTTCTGTAAAGTATTCCTCGAGCATAACGCCCCAAGCATTACGTTCTTTCTTTGAAACCTTGGCATATCCATAACCCGGCACATCCACAAAATGAAAGCGATCATTGATCTTATAAAAGTTCAATGTCTGTGTCTTCCCTGGCTTCTGGGATGTACGAACCAAGTTCTTTCGGTTGATCATCTTATTGATAAAAGATGATTTCCCTACATTCGAGCGGCCGGCTAAAGCAATCTCCGGCATATGTGTCACCGGATATTGCTTTTTCGATACCGCACTAATTACTATTTCTGCTTCAGTTACTTTCATGTTTATCTTCCACCAATGCGTATTTTAATACCTCATCAAGATGGCTGACTTTTATAAACGTCATGTCTTGCTTGATTGTATCCGGTATTTCTTCCAGATCCCGGTCATTATCGGCTGGGAAGAGGATTGTTGTAATACCTGCTCGGTGAGCACTCAAGCTCTTTTCCTTTAATCCACCAATCGGCAGGACACGTCCACGAAGGGTGATTTCCCCTGTCATCCCGACTTCCTTCCGAACCGGTCTCCCAGTAAGTGCACTCGTCAAGGCAGTGGCAATCGTGATACCAGCAGATGGACCATCCTTTGGTGTTGCTCCTTCCGGCACATGGATATGAATATCGTAGTGCTCATGGAACGATGGATCAACGCCGAGTTCTTCGGCATTGGAACGGATATAGCTGAATGCAGCCTGAGCTGATTCTTTCATAACATCGCCGAGCTTACCGGTTAGTGTTAGTTTTCCTTTACCTGGAGACAAGGAAACCTCTATTGATAGTGTATCTCCGCCAGCAGTCGTATAAGCAAGACCTGTCGCTGCGCCAACTTGATTCTCCTCTTCCATTAAACCATACCGGAAGCGTGGGCGTCCAAGCAATTCTTCTACTTTCTTCGCGCTTACTGTCACCCGTTTCTTATCTTCGGAAACAATGATGCGTGCAACTTTCCGGCAAACTGCTGCCAGCTGACGCTCCAGACCACGTACACCTGCTTCCCTTGTATAGCGACGCACGATATGTTCGAGCGCTTCATCTTTTACAAGAATGTTCCCTTTTTTCAAGCCATTCTCTTTAATCTGCTTCGGCAATAGATGTTCCTTGGCAATATGCAGTTTTTCTACTTCCGTATACCCTGCAATGCTGATGATTTCCATCCGGTCAAGGAGCGGCCCTGGAATAGAGCCTAAGTTATTCGCTGTTGCAATGAACATGACATTGGAAAGATCATACGTCTCTTCGATGAAATGATCACTGAATGAACTGTTCTGTTCCGGATCAAGTACCTCAAGCATAGCTGAAGACGGATCGCCTCTGAAGTCATTGGACATCTTATCAATCTCATCAAGCAGAAAGATAGGGTTCGTTGTACCAGCACGACGCATGCCCTGCATGATCCGTCCTGGCATCGCTCCGACGTATGTACGACGATGTCCGCGGATTTCCGCTTCATCTCGTACTCCGCCCAATGAAATACGAACAAATTTCCGATTAATTGCTTTGGCGATGCTTGTTGCTAAGGATGTTTTACCGACCCCGGGAGGTCCAGCAAGACAAAGAATTGGACCCTTCAAGGAATTAGTTAGTTTCTGAACAGCTAAGTATTCCAGTATACGTTCCTTCACTTTATCCAGACCGTAGTGATCCTCGTTTAAGGTTTCTTCGGCATGAGGAATATCGAGATTATCTTCTGTTTGTTTCTTCCACGGTAAAGCAATCAACCACTCTAAGTAGTTACGAATCACAGAGCTTTCTGCAGAGCTCTGTGGTACTCGCTCATAGCGGCTTAATTCCTTTTCCGCAACTTCCTTCATGTGATCCGTCATATCAGATGCTTTGATATCCGCCCGGAACTGTTCTATCTCACTGGACTTGCCATCTCGATCACCAAGTTCTTTCTGGATTGCTTTCATTTGCTCTCGCAAGTAATATTCTTTTTGGGTCTTCTCGACGGATTGTTTGACACGAAGGCCAATTTTCTTTTCAAGATCAAGTACTTCCCGCTCATTCGTAATGATCGTAATAATATGACGCAGACGTTCTTTTACATCTTGCATCTCCAAGATCTCTTGCTTATCATCCAATCGCAGTGACAGATGAGAGGTGATCATATCAGCCATGCGCCCAGGTTCCGTAATATCCGTTAAGGTCGCAAACGTTTCTTGGCCGATTTTCTTAGAAACCTTTATGTATTGCTCAAACTGTTCCAAAAGCGCACGCATCAGTGCTTCTTCTTCATTCTTCGTACCATGCTCGTCAGGACGTTCTTCTATTTCAACCATGAACTGCTTGTCATCCTCCAAGAAACGGATGATTTCAGCACGATATAGTCCTTCAACCAATACACGCATCGTACCATTCGGAAGCTTCATCATCTGATTGACTTTTGCTACCGTACCTATATGGTGGATTTCCTCTTCTGTCGGTTCATCCAAATCTACTTCCTTTTGCGCAGCCAGAAAGATTGTTTCTCCTTCCAGCATCGCTCGTTCCAATGCATGAACGGATTTTTCTCTTCCTACATCCAAATGTAGAACCATAGTCGGGAAAATAAGCAAACCCCTTAAGGGTAAAAGAGGCGTTATCAGTGTCTTCTCTTTTTCCATCGTGACACCTCCAAATGTCTGTCTTCTTCAGTTCTTCTTAAAGTATATACACAACCACAGTACTGTACCCATACTTTGTGAAAATCAAGAAAAAAATCCCTTGCCACCAACTGTAACAAGGGATTTGCTGTACATGATCATCTGCTTGTCAGATAGAGATTATGCACTCTCTTTTGGAGATTGCTGATTCTCATCTGTTACGGTACCATCATGCAGTACAAACTTCGGACGGCCATTCTCAAGCAGTACTGTATCTTTAGTTATGATGCATTGCTTGATATCATCACGGGATGGAAGTTCATACATAACGTCCAGCATGATACCTTCCATGATGGAGCGCAAGCCCCGCGCACCAGTTTTACGTTCAATTGCCAATTTAGCAATTTCACGAAGCGCATCTTCTTCGATAACCAATTCTACTTGGTCCATCTGGAAGAGCTTCTGGTATTGTTTCACCAATGCATTTTTAGGTTTAGTTAGGATCTCAACCAAAGCTTCCTCATCAAGCGGCTCTAGGCTGCCGATAACAGGCAAACGGCCGATGAACTCTGGAATCAAACCGAATTTCAATAGATCCTCAGGTAATACCTTGGAAAGATATTCGCCTTTGTCTAGTGTCTCTTTACCATCATTAGCACCAAAACCGATAACCTTGTTACCAAGACGGCGTTTGATGATTTGCTCGATTCCGTCGAAAGCACCACCACAGATAAATAGAACGTTTGTTGTATCAATCTGGATGAATTCTTGATGCGGATGCTTACGGCCACCTTGTGGCGGAACGCTTGCTACCGTACCTTCAAGAATTTTAAGAAGTGCCTGCTGCACACCTTCACCGGAAACATCACGAGTGATGGATGGGTTCTCGGATTTACGTGCTACTTTATCGATTTCATCGATATAGATGATTCCTTTTTCAGCTTTTTCTACATCGTAGTCAGCTGCTTGGATCAATTTAAGCAAGATGTTTTCTACATCTTCCCCAACGTAACCAGCTTCTGTTAAGGAAGTTGCATCTGCAATTGCAAATGGTACGTTCAGGATACGCGCTAATGTCTGAGCTAGTAATGTCTTACCACTACCAGTTGGTCCGATCATAGCGATATTACTTTTAGACAATTCTACATCATCAGAGCTCTTACCGGAATTGATACGTTTATAGTGGTTGTAAACCGCTACAGCAAGATTCTTCTTCGCTTTGTCCTGTCCAATAACGTAATCGCTTAGGATTTCACGAATTTCCTGTGGTTTCGGAATTTCTTTGAATTCAACTTCTTCTTCATTTCCAAGTTCCTCTTCCACGATCTCTGTGCACAAGTCGATGCACTCATCACATATATAGACGCCTGGTCCGGCTACTAATTTACGTACTTGGTCTTGGCTTTTGCCACAGAAGGAGCATTTAAGTTGTCCTTTTTCTTCATTAAATTTAAACATCATTTCACCCCTCGAATGTAATATCTATATATGATATCTCGAAAGATCAAACACATTCTGGATGCGCCCAGCCTTCCTTTTTCCAATCATATCAGATAAAAGCAGTATTAAAAAGCAAAACACTTTTTCCATCAGTATTAGCCAAATGAACGCAGGTAAACCCTGCAAAGGAAGATTTCTCCCTTTATTAAACTGGCAAATCCTGCATACGCGAAAAAAGAGGTACGTTTTATTATGGAGTTTTTTTTGTAAAAGTCAAACCATATGTATGTAGTATATGTAAACGAAAAAGCCGTTCATGCACGTAATTCCACAGAGAGGCTATTAATACCTTCTGAAAATACGTTTATTTTTTAGAAAAACAAGGCACAGTGATTGCTGCCTTGTTTTTCTGATTATGTCTTATGCAGTTTTGCTGTTGTCTACCAATACATCGATAGCTTTTTGGAACTTCAGATCGTCTTTGATAGCGTCTGTGTTGCCGCCAAGCATTTGAGTCAATTGCTCTTTGTCTGTTTGGTACATTTCAGCCATTTTATCAAGCTCTGTGCTAACGTCTTCGTCAGTCACTTCTACGTTTTCCGCTTGCGCGATAGCTTCAAGAGTCAAGTTCGTTTTCACACGTTTGCCAGCATCTTCTTTCATTTGCTCGCGAAGTGCAGCTTCGTCCTGACCAGAGAACTGAGCGTACATTTCAAGTGTCATACCTTGCATTTGAAGACGCTGTTCGAATTCACGAACCATGCGGTCTAGTTCTGTATCTACCATTGCGTCTGGAACTTCCACTTTCGCGTTGTCTGTAGCAAGGTTGATCAGCTGCTCACGTTTGTTGTTTTCCGCTGCTGTTGTTTTTTCTTCTTGAAGACGGTTTTTCGTTTTTTCACGAAGCGCATCCAAAGATTCAACTTCTTCGTCTACGTCTTTTGCGAATTCATCATCAAGCTCAGGAAGTTCCTTTGCTTTGATTTCATGGATTTTCACTTTGAAGACTGCTTCTTTACCAGCAAGTTCCGCAGCATGATATTCTTCAGGGAATGTCACAGTGATATCGGACTCACTACCGGATTCTTTACCTACAAGCTGTTCTTCGAATCCTGGGATGAAGCTGCCAGAACCGATTTCCAAAGAGTGGTTTTCTGCTTTGCCGCCTTCGAATGCTTCGCCATCAACGAAACCTTCGAAATCGATTACGACTGTGTCGCCTTCTGCTGCAGATCCTTCTTCTTTAACAACCAATTCAGCTTGTCTGTTGCGAAGTGCGTCGATTTCTTTTTCAACATCTTCGTCTGTTACAGTAGTGTCTTCTGCTTCTACTTCAAGACCTTTGTAGTCGCCAAGCTCAACTTCTGGTTTGATAGCTACAGTAGCTTTGAAGATAAGTTCTTTACCTTGTTCGATCTGCTCAAGATCTACATCCGGCTGTGCAACAGGCTCGATGCCAGTTTCTTCAACAGCGTTCATGTATGCTCCTGGAAGAACAATATCAATTGCATCCTGATACAAAGATTCTACACCGAAGCGTTGTTCGAAGATTTTACGTGGTACTCTTCCTTTACGGAAACCTGGTACCTGAACTTGTTTAACTACTTTTTGAAACGCTTGGTCAAGCGCTCCGTCCAATTCCTCAGGAGATAGGGTAATTGTTAAAATTCCCTCGTTCTTGCCTTCTGTTCTTTCGAATTTTGCTGACATAATATTCCCTCCAACATCTATCGTTTGTTTCATGTTAATCGTTCTCAATTCTAGCATAATATAAGTTATTAACTAGTACTGGTTTACAACCATCTTATTATAACATATTCATAGTCGCTTTCAACACTAACGATACGAACTATGTCATTCCTCGGCGACAGTCAGATATTTCGCTTCTAATGTAATGATCTCTTCCATCATGGAAGCGATTCTCTGCGCTTCTTCCTCAGTAACAGCAGGCTGATCGATTTGAAGATAACTGCTTGCCAGCTTCTGCAGTGCAGCAGCCAAAACAGTACCGTCTTCTTCCGTAGGCACCATTGGGTATCTAACATACATATAACGATGCAAAAGCTTGTACACCAAGTCGTATAGTGATGGATTCTGCTGCTCAAGAAGATGCAAATGCTGCAGTACCTGTTTCATCCCTTCCGATTCTTCAACTGTTGTCAGGTTCTCCGGGACAACTGTCATAGTTTCTTTCATCTTATGTATTGTGACTGGGAATTCGATTTCTTGCTTCACGAGCCATTCCAGTACAGCTGTCTGTACAACGGGATCGGCTTCCTCATCAAGAAGGTATGCTTCCATCTTCTGTACATGCGGACTGACATCAAGAGAATGGCATTTTTGGATGAGCTGCCATTGCAAGCTGGCATCCTTACTCTTGCGTGCTTTTTCGAAATTATGTATAAGCTGATCTGCAGTTGTCTGGCTCTTATCTTCGGCCATTTTACGACTTACCTTCTGCAGCTGGTCAAACGATGTCTTAAGCGGCGTCGGTATTTTCTCAGTTGCATACACCTCATCCAGCAGTTCTACTACTTCATCGTAGCGTCCGAGCTGGAACAGCAGCGTTAAATGAATATGTAAGTATTGCAGATAATCCTTATCCTTGGCAGCCAACAGCTGCAAGGACATTTCCTCCGCCTCTTCATGCCTGCCCAGCTCCATTAGACATATTAGGCGCCCAGTCAGAATTTCCGGCTGACGGTATCCATAATCCAGAAGCTGTTCAAACTTCCCTATAGCATCGGTGTAGTTCTTCTCCTGCAGCTCCTTCATCCCTTCCCGCTCCAGCCGCGTCTTCAGACCCGGGAACAGGACAACATTATTCTCTTTATCCATCGGCAACATCCTCATTAGATTTTCAGTTAGAGACCTGGTAACAGCTATACCCTTAAATGTAACAAAGAAAACGCAGATTGCAACTTTAAAATGGCAAAAAGCTGTGAATCCATGCATTCACAGCCTTATAATACTATTCCCTACTTTTCCTGGTGATCCTCAGAGCGGGGTCTTCTGAAAGGTACGACATTTTCCCTGTGGAAATGTGCATCATCGTCGCCTTCCTCTTCTTCATCTAGAAAATCGAATAATCGCTTCTGCATATCTCCAAGTTCCGAGGTCATGCTGCTTTCATTTGCTTCCAAATCATAGATATTGCGCTTGATCTGAAGGTAAAACTCCTTCAAGGGCTTATCTGTATATTGGCTTAGAAGCCGATCCGATATTGTATACTCTTGCTGCAGTTCCAGATCGTAGATGCGGACCATGAAGTATTTCCCGAAAGGTACGGATCCGATAAACCGATAACGCTTCGTCTCATCTATATACATAGGCCACCTCCAAGAAAAGTGTAGCATGTATCGACATCTATATGCATATTTTCTCCATAATATACAGAAAACTTACATTTACTTAATCATGCACACTAGTATCGGAGTGACTACCGAGAAAGTGTGGTTTCTTTATCGATTAGACTGTTTATTGTACCTGTAACAAAAACGCCTCTCCCCGGATAGGATTCCACATGATTGTCACGCAAGCATGCGCCACTTATAGGTGAATGCTCATCGCCTTTCAACCTTATTGCTGAAGCATAATTACCGCCGCCTCTGATGGCGTTCTGCACGATGAGGAAATTTCTGATTGGATTGCTGCGCCCTGTAGGACGGTTTCTACTATCTGTGTCATTTCTGCCGTCCACATTATTTGGATGAATAGCAATCCCACCACCGCACGATTCCATCCGATTATTATATAAAACAACATCCCGCCATGAATAAGCCCGTACAGCCCACTGGAGAGTTTCACTCATTACATTGTCTGAAATAAATATGCGTTCATGCCATCTATCTGCAGTAGCGGAGTGCGAACCAACAGCCCTTCCCCAGCTTCCTTTCGTTTCAGATGGACCGAAGTTATTGTGATGAATCCAAATATCCTGACAAGTTGTTTGATCGAATACAGAGCCTCCCCAAGGGAAAACTCTGCGTGCTTTGGCTAAATCCAACTGAATTGCCTCACTATAAGCGCGCTCTCCATTACGATCATCATAACCAAGAAACTTGCAATGCCGCACTTCGATATTACGCATGGCATTCAGTTCAATCGCGTGTCCGCCACCGTGCTCTACCAGCTGCAGCTGTTCAATAATCACATTTTCCGCATGCGCTAATACAAAGCTAGTACCGCCACGGTAAGCAGGGAAATTCGCATCCCATGTCCCGCCTCGAATAATTAGATTGCCATTGCCACGATATGCACGCATTCGATTCCGCCTGCGTAAATTCAGCAGCATCGGTCCATGATGCTTTTTTCGGAATATAGAATTATCATCCGCCTCAAAGAATGTGTTTGGCTTGAGACGCAATGGTCGACGCAATATGTAAAGTCCTGGCGGAAAGACAATATGTAAGCCTTTTTTGCGATCAGCTAGGTTCAGCAGCTGCTGAATACCCTTCGCATCATCATGTCTTCCATCAGCTCTGATTAGCGGATGATCTGTTGCTACTATTGTATATGCTGACTTTAACTTTTCATTTAAATGATTGCTAGTTCGACTTATATCTCGCAGCGTTTCCGCTAGTTCGTTGAATACTGCTGGCAACTTCTGTTCCTTCTCCATCATGCCGCCTCCTATCAGTGAGTATTTTACCCATTATCCGATTTGGAGAGCCTTTAATCATATTGCGTTACTTTTAAGGCAAGACAGCAAAAGAACGAACAGGAAATCCTGACGCTTTTCCTGCTTTCGGTACGATATTAAAGATGAACGCCCCTTTTGCTGGCAGCTGATCAAGATTCGTCAACAGCTCAACTTGGTAGGAATCTTGTTCCAACACATAATATTCACCAATCAGAGCGCCATTTTTTTGAAAATCGACCGCTGCATCAGTATCAAACGTCTCATGCCCTACTGCCTTAATATCTCGTTCTTCATATAGAAACTTTAGACTTTCCAGTGACCAGCCAGGAGAATGACTGCTTCCCTGTTCATCTTTATTATCCATCTGCTCCTGATTTGGCCAGCGTTTGCTCCAATCTGTCCTTAAGGCTACGAAAGTGCCCGGTTCAATCTTGCCATGCACTGACTCAAACGCCTGAATATCTTCTACAGACAATGCATAATCATGATCGGCAGCAGCTTCCTTAGATTTATCAATCACAACAAGCGGTAACACCAATTCTTTCAGCTCCAGCTCTTCTAAGTATCGTGTCTCACGCACAAAGTGAATCGGTGCATCCAGATGCGTTCCGTATTGCCCCGGGAAAGTAAAACTCTGAGCGAAGAACCCATCATCATGCGAGAATAGTGTTTCGAACTTTGCAGAATTAAAAGCTGAAAAACGCGGAGACTCTGGTCCAAAGGTGTGCGTCAGATCCACCCATTTCTTTTCTCTTAAAACATCCAATGCTTTACTCAACTCGTTTGACATACACAATCACCTCATATTAATAGTGTAAAAAACAAAAAACCTCTCCTAAATAAGAAGAGGTTCGCTACTTTTATGTAGTCCGGTTCTTATCTAGTCTGGAATTAGCACAGTACAAACAGTCTGTTGCTGAAGCTTCATAGGGCCAGTCCCTCCGCCTCTCTGGATAAGAGAATATTCTGTTAACTATCATTATATAGTAAAATCGCTTTTCAGTTCAAGAAAATAAAGCACAAGACATTGAATCTTGCTAATGTAATCCTCTCGTCAACTTCTTTGGTGTTCAAAACAAAAAACCTTACCTTTAAAACGAATATGATTATCCTCGCAGTAAGCCTTTACCTTTCTAGAAACTTCTATATTACAGGTGAAACATTTCGCTTTCGCTTCAGACTGAGCAGCTGATGCCTCTCTATATTTTTTTTGTTTCAATGAATCAATATGCTCTGATCTAATCTTTGGATCCGTTATGTTATTTTTGCTCAATATACGATACATGGATAAGACGTCTTCATCAGTGTATCTTGGAGAATTGGCTTGCACTCTTAACACATTCATTTTTCTACTTATGTACTCCGATAATTCCGTATCATAAACGATGAGATCATTCGATTGAATTTTTCTCAGATCTTCATTCACCTTAAACATACATCTTCTGGTAAACGAGACAATGGAAACGAAATTCGATTCTTCCTCTTCCGACAATATCGATTTTAATGCTTTAATATGTCCAAAATTTTGATGAAAAGGATTCATCATAGGAAATTTCCCATTCACACTCCACTTATCTCTATTTCGGTCGCCATAAATTGTCCCGGCGTAATTTTTCGTTTCAATTACGAATATTGCATAGGATGTAAATATGACATGATCAATTTGAGAATAACCAGATTTTGCGCGAGGATTAGGGAGTAAAACATCACTCAGATATCGGCTATTCTTGGGTAATTGATCAAGTTGAATGTTGATTTTGTACTCTCCAAGTTCTCCAATTCTGGTTGAAGTTATCATAGGTTTCTTTGCTTTTGGTACAGTTTTAGACTTTTCCGATTTTGCATTTGATTTCTTTGATTTAGATCTTTTACCAAACAACCTCTGCAACAATTTAATCAGCCTCTTTTCAAACCACGAATTAGAATATACATTTTTCAATAGGATAATCTTACCACAAATTAATGTAATACTATGATAGTGAATTAGATAAATCAAAACGAGGCTGGGCATAAGTGTTTTAACCATAAAAAAACCGAACAATATTGTAAATCTTCATAAGAAAATTTACATAAGTTCGGTAATTTTGATTAGTTATCCATCTTAGCGTAGGCAGAACACGGAGACTCCTACGGGAACAGCACGAGCTGAAGACCCCGCAGTGGTGAACTTTCCACGAGGAGGCTGAGGCCGTGCCCGTGGAAAGCGGAGTGTTCTGCCGAAGCGGCGCTCAAGAATAACATTCATTTTAAGTAATGAGAATTTAGTTATTTTCCAGCCTCGTTCCATCATTCATCTTACCCCATATAAACACTATCACACGTGCCAGCCTGCGGCTCATAAAAGCAATGATCTTTAAACTGACCTGCAAACGGCTGGCCATACCATGTTGGAGGGCATGGTGCATACGGATTAAAATACCAAAGCGCGTACGAAGCAGGCTGCTGTCTCCAGGACTTCAAGTTTCTTTCTGCCAACCTTCTTTCCTGTTCACGTGCTCGTTGATAAAAAATATTTCCTTTTTGAACAGCTTCGAATGAATAATTCCCGCCCTGTATTTGGAAAATGACGTCATTGATTGATCTTACATCCCCAAAATCTAAACAGTCAGCTACAGCACGGTTTACAATGACATTTCCTACAAACAGCATTCCTAGCTGTCCTTCCCCTTCTGCTTCTGCGCGCATCATTCTAGCCATCAAGTCAATGTCTGAGCTATTGTATTGTACTCTTGCCATGTTATCACCCCACATACAGCGTATGAAAAAAGCCCTCTTTCATGTCATTGTATTAGAGGAAAGCTTAGTCCTATGTATGCAAAATATATATTTTTCATTTTTCACAAGAAAAGCTCTTACTAAAGGTAAATACTGGGGTTTTATACTTGCAGAAGTAGCTATATAATGAAGATGTGAATTTATTCAGAAAAATAAAAATAATGATGAAATGAGGTCTTGTGAACATGGATAATAAAAAATGCCTTAAATGTGGTGCTAGTGAATTTGCTGAAGGTACAGATTTCATACCTATCAAACCGAACAAAATGGCTTTAAGTGGCGGAAATAAAATATATACTTTTTGCTTAGAATGTGGTGAAGTTGATTCAATACGTGTTGAAAATACAGCTATATTCAGAAAAAAATAGAAGAAGTTCAGTGTTAAGTAAAGCATTTGGGAAACCATTGCAATAAGGGTTTCCCATCTTTGTGATAAGACAAAATCAATTACGTTCTGTCGCAAAGTATGCTTCCAACCACGTATCAGCCATCAGTCTATTACCGGCATCGGTCATATGAACACCGTCTGTTGTCAAATCCGTTTTCTTTGTTTGCAAGAAGGCTGTATGTGTCGGGACGAGAGTAGCATCATACTTTGCGGCCAGTTCCCTGACAATGTCTACATACGGAATTAACATCTGATTTCCTTTTGATTCATTATTTTCTTCAATAATTGTCGGCTCCATAAGGAAAATCTCAGCACCCATATGTTTTGTTTCAGCGAGGAGATTAGAGAGGACTGCTTTGAACTCATCCGGATACACCTGGTCTATTTGAGGCTGATCCAGCTGTCTCCATACGTCATTGATTCCAATTGAGATTGATACTAAGACTGGCTTTAATGAGAGTACATCTTGTTCCCATCTAGCCGCTAAATCGGTGACACGGTTGCCTCCTACTCCCTTATTGAAGATATCTACATCTTTTTTCGGTACCAGTTCATCCTGAATCATTTTTACATAGCCATTACCTATGTCTCGAGGATCTTCAAATCTTCCACATTCGGTAATACTGTCTCCGATAAAAACCCATTTTTGACTCATCTAAATACCTCCTTTAAAATACCAGCCTGTTCACCTGTTTTTTATCCAGTCAGTAGGGCTGCATCCTTTACTTTTCTTAAAAATCTGACTGAAATATTGCGGATTATTTCCATAACCTAATTGCTCTGCTAGTTCAAAGACTTTAATATCCCTCTGTCTTCTCATAATTTCTATCGCTTTATCAATTCTGCATCTCAATACATAAGCAGAGAATTTCTCTCCTACTTCTTTCTTGAATAACTTCCCTAAGTAATCTGTGTTCATATATAAGATCTCATTGGCTATCCATTGCAATGACAAGTCCGGATTATCAATATTCTCTTTTATGCTATCTATTATTTTGTTAACGACTGCGGAGTATTTTACAGATGCTTCCGTTTGGCTGCTTATATTTTTCTCTTTATTCTCATCTGCAAGTTCTTGGACGACTTCCGCTAATGCTTCATGAATATCTTCTTCACTTGATGGTTTCAGCAAATAATGCTTCACACCAAAACGCATCGCTTTTTGTGCATATTCAAATTGGTTATATCCAGAAAGCAGTATCCATTTGATTAGAGGAGAGACTTTTCTTCCTTGTTCGATCAATCCCATTCCATCCAGACCTGGCATGGTGATATCAGTAATCACGATATCTGGGTTCTGCTCTTTAATAAAATCCAAAGCTTCCAGTCCATTTTTTGCGACACCATGTAAAACAGTTCCCTGCTGCTCCCATTCTACAATAGAAGATATTCCTTCCAGAAGCATCGGCTCATCATCTACCAGCAGAACTTTGAACACTATCACTTCCTCCTTCATAAGGAATCGTCAGCATGATTTTTGTTCCCACGCCAATTTCACTCATTACTTGAATTCCGTATTCGGGACCGAACATGATCCTTAACCGATTATCTATATTTCTGATGCCTAAGCCCGTGCCTTTTGGACGATAATCTCCGCTAGCTAATTTATTTAGTAGCTCTTTTTCCATTCCAGGCCCGTCATCCGTTACTGAAATAAACGTTTCTCCTCCTTTGCGCACCGCTTCCACTCTTATCGTACATACACCAATAATTTCCTGCAGACCATATCGTATTGCATTTTCAACCAAAGGCTGTAAGCTGAATTTAGGTACCTTACACGAAAGAAGATGATCAGGAATATCCGTGTGGAATCTTAGACGTTCTTGAAAACGATAAGATTGAATCGTAATATAGTGGCTCACTATTTCCAGTTCATCAGCAAGAGGAATCAGAGCTTCTTTCGTTTCCAGAGACGACCGTAAAATAAAGCCAAGTGACGTTGCCATATGTGATGTTTCCTTATGTTTGCCCAGTCTTGCCGACCAATTAATGGATTCCAATGTGTTATAAAGAAAATGAGGATTAATCTGTGCTTGGAGTGTTTTGAATTCAGCGTCCTTGATTACTAGCTGCTTTTTATAATTTTCTTCAATTAATGAATGAATCTGGTTCATCATTTTATTGAAGTTTTCATGCATTTGCCCTGCCTCATCTTTAGAGAACCTTACGTTACTATCCACCTTAAAGTCCTCAACCTCCCCTTTTTGTACTCTCTTCATCTTTTTATTCAATGCTTCTATTGGATTGGTGATTCCTTTAATGAAACGGATACCAAGAAACAGTAATATCACAAATAACAAAACATAAATGGACAATACAGTACTTTTCACCAAAGTAACGGCCTGGAATAATTGACTGTAGGGAGAAGCGATCATATATGTCCAGTTCGTATAAGCAGCTGAAGAGTACGTCACAAAATACCTGGCAGCATCATAATTCACTAGCTGATATCCATCGTTTCCTTGCACACTGGCCATAAGATAGGAATCCTTCTTTGTCGTTTCCTGTGGGAAGATAATGTCTCCATTAGAATTCGCTATAAGCAATCGCATCTCTTTTTCGTCGAGACTATTTTCAAAGGAAGATACAATATTCTGCATATCAAATCGCACAACAATCATACCCAGTCTCTCGAACGAAAGATCTGGATAAGCATTTACTTCGCGAGCCACGACAAACGATTTGTCCTGCTCATCAGGCGTGAACCATTCAGCTCCTCCATCTTTTTGATTTGTGCCTTCTTTATACTGAAGCAGTCGCTCGTTTCCGATGGTAATAACTCGGTTTCCTGCACTATAGCCTCTGTCCGTTGTATCATACAGCTGAATGGAATCTATTGAATCTTCGAAGGCTCCTAAATCAACAAGCCTTTTTTTGATCGTGACTCCGATTAGATACGCCTCGTAATCATCTTCCGTTTCTTTTAAATTGTATAGATAAGATTGCAGATATGGATCAGTAGACAACCCATATGAAAACCCTTTCATTTTTTCGATCTCGTTTTCAATCAAAGCAGATGATACCTTCAATGACTGCGCGGACTGTCGATGAATTTCATCATTGTACGTAACGAGGGCATATTGTAAAAGCGCTAGTCCGCCGATACTAAAAGAAACCAAAATGAGGAAGAGTAAACAAACCAACTTATATTTCATCTTTAGATTAGAAAATAAGCTTTTGAGTTTTCTCATGCTGCTACTCCTCCTCTTGCTTTTTGCTTCCTATCCGTTCTAGTTCTCTACAATTGAAATAATATCCTCTTTATTTCCTCTGCAGTGTATCTTCTAATCTATAAAAATGCTTTGCGTTATTGTAATATACATCTTCTCTCTCATTCTTAGACAATTGACCCGACACTGTATCCACAAACAGCTGAACCACCTCTGAGTAAGAAGCAGATTTCAAACAGACTGGCCAGTCACTTCCGAACATAATTCGTTTTGGACCGAAAATATCTAAAACAATTTCTACATAAGGTAAGATGCTCTTAGTTGTCCATATGGCTCCTACTTTTTCGGGAACAAGACCAGAAATCTTACACATGATATTAGGGTATTCTGCGATTTTTCGCATATGACTGGCCCAAGGCTCCATTTGTCCATTGTCTATTGGCGGTTTAGCTATATGGTCAATTACGCAGTGTAAGTGAGGCATCTTTTCTAAGATCTCAATAATTATAGGTAGATGTCTTGGATTTGCCTGTAAATCAATCGGAAAACCTTCATCTGCTAACTTGTTGAGATTATGAAGCACTGTACTTTTTAACAGCCACTCTGAAGGCAAATCTTGTATCATTGGGCGGATCCCTATAAAAAGAGGATCTTCTTTATACATATCCAATGTTTGCAAAGCTTTGGGATCGTCCAATTCAACCCAACCGACAACTCCAATCACTTCTTTTCTAGTTTTAGCTATCTGGAGTAAAAACTCATTCTCTTCTAATGATGGTGAAGCTTGCACAGCGATTGTTTTGTTTATGCTGTGTTCATGCAATATGGGTTCTAACTGATCAGGCAAATAGGAGTAACTTCTGCTGCCGGATCCGCGATTCATATCTTCCTGTGATTTGCGCCAAAAATGTTGATGGGAATCTATGATCATGCCACTACTCTCCTTTCATAAAGATCTTTGTATACCAGACAAACACCATGACTGAGTTCATGGTGTTTGTTCATAGAAGATGTCTTAGCCGATCAATAAGGACTCTGCTCCATCAATATAGATTTCTGTACCTGTAATATGGCTGGATTCATCTGAGGCTAGAAACTTCACAAGATCCGCTACTTCCTCAGGTTTACCAGAGCGGTTATCCAATGGTTTGCTTCCTTCAGGAAATGCCACAGGTATTTTGATTTCGTCCAGATCTGGTGATCGTTTTATCGACTCTTTGAAATTTGTTTCTATCCCACCTGGACAGATGACATTTACACGGATATGGTATTTTGCCAGCTCCAATGCGGCCATCTTGGAAAATGCTGCCAGTGCTGCTTTTGATGTGGAATATGCTGTGAATCCAGCTTGAGAAAAGACTCTGTTTCCACTGATAGAACTTGTGATAATGATGCTCCCGCCTTGTTGCTTTACATGTGGAATAGCTGCCTTCACGAGGAAAAATGTTCCGTTCAAGTTAATGCTGAGAACTTGATTCCAATTGTCAATGCTCATCGACTCGATGGACGAAACTTGCCCAACTATTCCGGCATTGGCGAACACCGCATCGATTCTTCCCCACTGCTTTATCACTTTTTTCACGGCCGTCTCTACTTGGTCGTATTGTGACATATCACAAGGGATGGTTATTACCTTGAAGTTCTTTTCTTCCATCTCCTTTTTGACTTCTTTCAATTTCGTGTCATTCACATCCAGCAGGCAAACTCGGAATCCGACCTCAGCAAGCTTAAGTGCCGCCGCTTTTCCGATTCCGGAAGCTCCGCCTGAAATGATGGCCGTTTTCTCCACCAAGAAATCCTCCATTCAAGCAAACAGTTTTTTATAGATCTATTAACTCGTTTATATTGACTGCATTTCCTGATTTCAAGCTATGATTACCTGCAATGCCTGTCATGATGGACATTGCTCCGTCTATGTGGGTAGCTGCGCGATTAAATGGGTCTGGCTTGGGATTGCCGAATAAATCTTGCAGCATCACCGTATCGCCTCCGCCGTGTCCTCCGATACCATTATCCACCTGTACCTCGTAAGGTACGTCGAACATAGGACTTACAACAATTGATAATTGCTCCAGCTGACCTTCCTCGGCCTTGCTTCCTCCCGAATTCACATAAGACTTTTCTATAATGCGTGCATCGATTCTCCCTTTTGTTCCATTAAAGGAGACGATAAAACCTTCCCATGGCAAGTAGGCATTCAAGCTATATGTCAGGATTGCTTTACTTTTATAGTTCACCAGCACCCCTAAAGTATCCTCAATACTTATTCCATCTCCAAAAACACTTTGATCCCTTTGGTATCCATCCTCTTTCTCTGCATCCAAGTACATGCGTTTCAAATGTTCATTGCTTGCCAAATCAAGAGCGAACGGATCAGTTTTTGCTTGTTCGCTTTGATACGCTCGCTGATAGAACTTCGTTTCCCCTCTTTGTTCGGCATTTTCCCTTCCGTAGAAAAGCAGATCGCCAATTGCATACACACGCTGTGGAGTCGTATCAAGCCAGAAGTTCACCAAATCAAAATGGTGTGTAGACTTATGAACGAGCAGACCGCCGCTATTTCGTTTATCCCGATGCCATCGCCGGAAATAATCAGCGCCATGTGTCGTATCAAGCGCCCATTCAAAATGTACCGAGTTTACTTTTCCGATGGCACCCGAGCTTATCAATTCCTTGATTTTTGTGTTATGCGGGGCGTATCGGTAGTTGAATGTTACCCGGACTTCTCTTCCTGTCCTTTCAATGGCCTCCAAAATCTCCTTACACTTATTTTCATCCGTTGTCATTGGTTTTTCAGTGATTACATCACATCCCAGCTCCAATGCTCTGATGATATATGTGTGATGCGTTCGATCGATAGTTGTGACAATGACTATATCTGGCTTTTCTTGCTGTATCATCTTTTCAAAGTCCGCTGCTGGGTATGCTGGTATAGCGGGATGCTGGTACCTTTCCTCCAGCAGTTGATTTGCATAATTCATCCTTGTTTCGTTTATGTCACAAAAAGCGGATAGTGTACATGTATCCTTAAAATCCTTCACCATTGCTCCAAAGTAAAACTCCGCCCGGCCGCCTGTTCCCACAACTACATACTTTTTCATAGCGCAACCTCCCATTAGTTTGATCTTAGTTCGCCGGGACTGATTTGATTTCTTTGGCTAGGAGTTTTGAGGATTTCTTTTCTGTTCTTTCAAATGCTTTAGCAGCTGGCATCATAACAATTAACGCCACAATGCTGAAGCTGAAGAACAACGCCAACCCTTGAAAATACCATAAAATCGAACCGACTCCGATCGTTCCGACGAGCATGACAAACGTTTGGCTTGGATTTAGCATCATAATAAAGAATGAACGCTTCACGATTTGAAACGGCTTCATATCATAATGCACTAACATCGGAAACGCATATAAACTTGCCGAAAAAGCAATAGATGTGACAATGAGGTACGGAATCGTGAAGTACAAAGCGGCGTTCGCAGCAGAAGTTAGGAAGAGGAAGTCAAGATAGAGGATATATCCTAACAGCACGAAGATATATCCCAGCTTGTTACTGTTCACGAACTCCTTTTTATATGTTTGTAAAAAGGTCTGAAAAATAGGAATGTCCGTTTTTCCTTGCAGCCATTGATGCATCACATGCAGCAGGGCAGTGGTAGCGGGGAAAACCCCGAAGACTACCAGACCTGGCAGCAAGAAAACGAGCCAAAGAACATTTACATATGCCATTCTCATGATCCATTCCAGCCCTGTATTTATAGCAGCCATAAAAGCATCTCCTCTCTATCCCTTTAGACCAGTTGTGCTGATACCTTCCACAACATAGCGCTGGAAGATGAAGAAGATAACAAACACTGGTACAAGTGTGACAATCGACATGGCGAACATCGCTCCCCAGTTTGATACCGTTTCGTTACTCAAGAACATGTTCAACGCCATCGAGACTGTATATTTTTCTGGACTGTTCAAATAGAGAACCGGCCCAAGCAAGTTATCCCAAGTCCAATAGAAAGTGAAGATTGCTGTAGTAGCTAAAGCAGGAACGATAAGTGGCAGTATTACCTTATAAAAGATTTGGAACGTATTCGCCCCATCAATTGTCGCTGCCTCATCCAGCTCCCTCGGTATGGTTCGGATGAATTGAACGAGCAAGAAGATGAAAAATGGGTGTCCAAAGAAGGCTGGCACAACTAACGGTTTTAAGGAATTCAGCCAGCCCAGCTCAGAGAAGATGATGTACTGCGGAATCATGACGACTTCGTAAGGCAGCATCAGTGTAACGAGCATGATCATAAACCAAAACCCTCGTCCCACGAACTTCAGTCTGGCAAAGCCAAATGCAATTAGTGAACACGAAATCAAGTGACCAAGCAGCATCCATATAACAAAAACGATTGTATTTTTAATGAACGTACCAAAACCATATCCGCCAAAGCCTTCCCATCCTTGCGCGTAATTCAACAACGTAAAGGGATTGGGAATAAGAGAACTAGCGGTAATGAAAATATCTCCGCTTTCCTTAAACGAGCTGACAAAAAGCCAAATAACCGGGTAAAGCAACAGAACGGCAAAGCCTCCGACTAGAATGTGGTAGAGAAAATATCGAGGTCTTCTTTTAGTCATTTTATTTCCCCTCCGACTCATAATGCACCCAATACTTAGAAGTCAAGAAGATGATTCCTGTCAAAATACCTACAATAACCAGCATGACCCACGCCATTGCAGACGCATAGCCCATATTGAAGTACTCAAATCCTTGCTTGAACAAGTATAGAGAGTAAAGTAGCGTACCATCGAGCGGACCACCTGTCCCTTTGGAAATAATGAAGGCAGGCACGAAGGTCATAAACGCAGAGATTGTCTGCATGATAATGTTGAACAATAAAACAGGACTTAGCATCGGCAATGTGATGCGGAAGAATTTCTGGAAAAAGTTCGCTCCATCCACACTGGCTGCTTCATAAAAACTAGCAGGAATGGATTTCAATCCAGCCAAGAAGATCAGCATCGATGACCCAAACTGCCAGATGGATAGAAAGATAAGCATCCATAGCGCTGCTGTTGGTTCACCAAACCAACGAATCGAATCAATGCCCATAGTCTTAAGAGCTATATTGACAATCCCGTCATCGCCAAAAATGTTACGCCACATGATCGCAACTGCCACACTCCCCCCGATAAGAGAAGGTAGATAATACAATGTCCGGTACCAGCCAACTGCTCGTGATCCGACATTTAGCAGCATGGCCACCAGTAAGGCAAAAGCGAGCCGCAATGGAACGCCAGCGAATACGTAAATGATGGTGACTTTCAATGAATTAATATAGCGAGGGTCTTCCGTGAACATTTTTATATAGTTCTCAAAACCAATCCATACTGGATCATCAAATAAACCATAATCCGTAAATGAGAAATATAAAGAAGCTAGCATTGGTATGATCGTAAAAGCTAAAAAGCCGATGATGAACGGACCAATGAAAAGATATCCCCACAAGTTGCTTCTTAGACGTGAGCTCAATGACCTTACTCCTCTCCATATACAAGTGTAATCAAAACGACAGCTGCTCAGCTGCCGTCTTGATCACTGTTATGCACTATTGTCCAAGCATGCCTTCTGCTTGCGTTCTAAAACTTTCAGCAGCTTCTTTAGGAGCAAGCTGACCATAACTGATTTGTTCCGCTAATGTTTCTAATAATTCGATGACCTCCCCAGCACCAGCTGGATCTGGAGCTCCCATTGGAGAACTGTTCGTTTCTGCCCATTCCACATATTCAAAGACTTGTTTCTGCGCTTCGGAAACTTCATCTTTCAACGCGTCTTTTACTTCAGAAGATCCTGGCACACCACGGTCACCTAGAATCAATTTATTCGCTTCTACATCGTTCATAAAGAAATCCAAGAAGTCAGCAGCAGCTTCTTTCTGCTCAGAGTTTTGTGACACTGAGAAGAACATACCAGGCTTTAAATAAAGACCGTCAGACGTACCAGGACCAGGCATTGGCGCGATCTCCAGCGGCTTCTCTGCAACCTGTTTTAATCCTACGAACTGATTGGACCATTGGAAAATCCCTATTGCCTCTCCTTTTACAACCGGATCATCTTCAATACCAGTTATTTGAGCAAGAGCATCTGGCGTTGGAGTTGCTCCTTTTTCCACTTGCTCTGCGATCATGCTCCAGTAATCCACGAATAATTTATCATCTTCATAACCTAAGCCGCTGCCATCCTCCGCATAAAGACGAGAGCCTTGGCTACGAAGGTAGTAATCGAAAAATACATCAGGTCTTAGATGCGTATCGAAAAATGCACCTTGTGCAACAGCTTTATCAGACATGCTCTTATAATCATCCCACGTCCAATCTTCCGGAATTTCACTTCCAAGACCTAGTTCTTCCAATAATTCCGGGTTGTAGTGGAATCCAACTGCGTTTACACCAGTGTTCATTCCATAGATACCATCATCTATTTTTCCGCCATTCACGTAATCCTCTGTCATATTGCTCGTGTCGATTTGCTCACCTAAAAACGGAGTCAAATCAGCTAATTTATTTCCTTGCGCATATTGAGCAAGATAGGAAACGTCCATTTGTACGATATCCGGCAATTCATTTGCTGCCGCTTGAGGTGAAAGCTTCTGCCAATAATCATCCCAGCTCGCATACTCCGCATCAATCTGCACATCAGGATTTTGTTCCTCATACATCTCAATAACCTTCGTCGTATAATCATTTCGCGGCTGATCGCCCCACCATGCAATTCTGAGCTTCACCTTACCGTCATCTGATCCAGAACTGCTTCCCTCACTGCTACAAGCAGCAAGCAATAAAACCATCATCATTCCAAAAACCAACAGAAGCGATTTTCTTTTCATGTCCAATCCCCCCAGATCTAATGTAAGCGATTACATTTATGATTTTACCAAAAGGATGGGAATGGAGGGTATATAGAAAACAGGGGTAAATGTTTAAAAAGTAGAGGAAAGCAGTCTTTATTTTTTGGTGATCTTCTATATTAAAGACTTCTTTGTATACCTGACATTGCAAAAAAACTTCGAGCTAATTCAAAGCCTCGAAGTTTTTTACTTATCTCATATATTGGTTCTCAATTGCGGTTTAGTCAGCTTTTGATAACGATAATATAGGAAAGCTGCAGCGACAATTCCAACTGATGCAACAACACTGTCAAAAATAAATATATGTTCCATATCCCCATTTTTAGCTATTAGTCCAGTTGCTACAGGTAAGACAACACTTGCTATACTAGAGGCTGTGGAAACAAACCCTGTAACAGTCCCCTTTCTTTCCCAGAAAAGCTGTGTCATCATTGAAATAGCCAGTTGTAAGATTCCTGCGGTCGAAAATCCTAGGAAAAAGCACGTTATACTTAAAACAAGTGGAGTATGGTTGCACAAAATAACAGTGACAGCAATCAAAGTAATAATTGGGTAAAGTAAAATCACCGTTACAGGCTTTAGAATTTTCTTTAACAGCACAGACAAAAAGAGTACTGAAATTAAAGAACCGATGCTATAATAACTCAACAATTCGACTGAATTGGATGCAGACATCCCTGCAACTTCTTGACCATAGCTAGGCAACCAAATTTGTGAAACTGTTAATAATGCGGTTGATGTAAAACCTATAATAATAAGAGCAAGACCTTCTTTCCAAAATTTAGGTTCGGTTAAAAACTGATTTACTTGAGGATGCTCACCTTTCCTTGCTTGTTCAGTTTGAGTCTTTGGAATAGCGAAAAACAAAAAAATCATATTAACAATGTAAATTACTGCTGGTACCAAAAAAGAGATGCCATAAAACAGATTATTATCGGATAGAATTAAAATGATATATGGCAAAAAAGTAGCTCCAAGCGATACAAAACCTTTTATCATGACACTTGCTGAGCTAGCGGATTTTGGAAACATCTCAGTGAGAGCTGGATAAGTTCCAGCATCCATAGCAGAGTTCGAAATACCTGCAAACAATGCTAACACAATCGCTATCCCGTAATTAGGCGCAAATGGAATTCCTACTAAAAATACGACCATCGCAATTGCGGAAAAGATGATTAAAGGTTTCCTACCGACTCTATCTGACAATGCCCCTGCTATGCTGTATGTTATCAACCTTCCTATACCTATCGCTGCAATTAAATAACTGACACCAGTAGCATCTGTATCCAACTGATTTGTTAAAGAAGACATATTCGAAGCTAGGATAATATTTACCATACCTAATAAAAAGTAGTTAATATACATCCCAAAGGCTGATAAAAAGTACTGATACTTCATTTGTTTCCCCCCATACTATGAAACACCCTGCAATTGTTCTCCCCATAGAAAAATACAGTAAAAAAAGTGATCTTAATATTGATAAAAGAATCCCCAAAAAAACTAAGAAAAACATAGAGTAGCCTCCTGTTTTTCTTAGCTCTGATTCTTCATTCATTAATTAGATGTGATGTATAGCATTCACATTATAAAGTGATAAATCAATCTTATTTATTATCTCCACTCTAAGTTAATTTACATATAGTTAGAGTACTTTTTATTCAAACATAATTTTTTTAATTTCATCTTTAGGCATTTCTTCACCAGTAAATAGTTTAAATCCTAATGCACCTTGTCCTAACATCATTCCCAAGCCATTGATAATTATTGCACCAGCTTCTTCTGCCTGAGCTAATAATTTAGATTTTGCTGGATTATAAACAACATCTGTCACGATTAAATCTTTACGCAATACATCTAAATTATCATCCAGTATACTTAAATGATCTAAAGGCTTCATTCCTAAACTTGTCCCATTTGCAAGTATTGCACTTTCTGCTACTTCACGACGAAATGCCTCTTTATCTTCTAGTGGAAAAATGTTTGCTTTTACATTATAATCCTTCATGTCATTGTTGATTTTTTCTACATTTAATTCAGCTTGGTGGAAATATTGATCATTGCGTGCAAAGATACTAATCTCAGAAATGCCTGCAAGTGCCAATTCAACTGCTATTGGTGTTGCCGCACCACCTGATCCTACTAGTGTTACCTTTTTCCCTTGTAAATCGACTCCATGTTCTTTAAGGTTGTTTACATAACCTTTTCCATCAGTGTTATAACCAATTAATTTTCCATCTCTATTGACGACCGTATTGACAGCTCCAATATACTTAGCGCTCTCATCTAATTCGTCTAGATATTGAATAACTTCCATCTTATTTGGCATCGAAACATTGAAACCAGCCACATCAAGAGCTTTCATCCCTTCTACAGCTTTTTCCAACGTTTCATTGCCCACTTCAAATGCAAGATACGCATAATTTAAGCCTTTTAATGTATATCCTAAATTATGCATTCTCGGTGATAAACTGTGTCCGATTGGTGTAGCAAGTAATCCAACTAATTTTGTTTTTCCATCAATTTTTTCTAAGTTTTTTTCAAAGTTTTCCATGTTAAAATCTCCCTTATGAATTATCTATAAAAAGTTTCATTTATATTGAATAACCTTACTTCACAATAAAATAGATAAGAATAGCCATACCAACTTACAGAGTTTAACTAATTACTTCTAAAACATTTCTTAACTGGTCCACAGGAATTTGACCTGGCGCAGATGCTTCTATCCCAGCACCAAATGTACAAGCTGAACCAAATACTGAACCAGCTAATCGACTAACAAGGCCTGTACCAGACATGGACATAGTAATGAACGGTCGATCCGCATACATTGTGTTCATTGCATTAGTCGCCTCTAATAAAATTAGAACATCCTCTGCACTCTGGGGCATAACAGCGATTTTCGGTATGTCAGCACCAAACTCTTGCATTTTGCGAAGCCGATAAATTATTTCTTCCTTAGGTGGGGTCTTATGAAAATCATGATTACACATGATGACATAAACACCATTTTCTTTCGCTAATTTCACTGTTGCTTTTACTTCGGATTCTTCAAAGAACAATTCAACATCAACAAGATCTATTTGCTTCGTTTGAATAGCTGTATGCAGCAATTCAAAATAATAACGATCGGAAATTTCTTTATTACCACCTTCTTTAAAACTTCTAAAAGTGAAAAGAAGAAGTGTATCTGGCAAAACCTTTCTAAGTTTTGTAATCATATCTGAAACAGCTTCTAAGCTTTCAACGTGCTCATAACAATCTACTCGCCACTCAACAATATCCGGTTTCGATAATTTTACTGCTTCAACTTCTTGAAGTATTTGTTCTTCTTTAGTCGCTACTAATGGAACAATAATTTTTGGAGTACCTTCTCCAATTATGGTGTTTTTTATTGTTACTGTATTCACTAAGTGATCCTCCTACTAAAATCTTTATTTCTAGATATTTTTAATCCTATTAAATCTAAAACGTTTGCGTTTTAATGACTCAGCTTTTTCTTGTTAATAGATTAAATCGATACATCACTACCAGTGCAGCCAAAATTTCTATTACAGCAATGGCCACTTCAAGCCAGATAATCGCAGTGATGCTAGTAGTATTTGCCATCATACCTGTTAAAGCTGGCAAAGAAATAACTGCTATACTTCCCGATGTTGATATAATCCCCGTCATCGTGCCTTTCTTCTGCCAGAATAATTGAGTGATAACCGTAATGGCTAACTGCAGTACTCCAGAGATAGATAACCCGACAAAGAAAGCACTGATAATTGCTACACTTAATGAATTTACTGATAAGAGAACAATCAAAGAAATAACAGTAATAATCGGGTATACAACCATAATTGTTACTGGACGAATCTTTTTCAGTGCAACAGCTAGCAAAATAACAGAAACAAATGCTCCTGTACTATAGTAGCTAAGCATTGTAACGGATTCGGTATCAGTCATACCTAATACTTCTTGTCCTAAAGTAGGCAGCCACAATGGCGCGATCATGATTAATCCTAAAGAGGTAAAGCCGATGATGATGAGGGCAAGACCTTCCACCCAAAATTTCGGTTGAGATAGAAATACGCTTTCCTCAGACTGTTTCGCACTTCCTTTATCAGATTCTTCATTTTTATGTTGCGGAAATCTGGCAATAAGAATCAGGACCAACGCAACTATTGTTACAATTGCAGGAATATAGAATGAAAATCGATAGCTTATATTATTAGTAGCTAAAAAAGTAATAAGTATTGGAAGCAGGATTGCCCCAACAGAATTAGATGCTTTTGCTAGAACATTGGCTGTTCCTGCAGATTTTGGAAAAGACTCGGTAAGGGCGGGATACGTCCCTGAATCCATCGCTGAGTTCGCAATTCCCATTAAAACAGCCAAAACAAAGGCTATTTGGTAATTGGGTGCCATAGGAAATCCGATTAAGAATATAGCCATTAAGATACTTGAAAAAGCAACTAATGGTTTTCTACCTAATTTGTCTGATAGATATCCGTTTAAAGCGTAAGTAAGAAGCTTCCCAATCCCGAAAGCAGATAAAAGAAGACTAATTCCTGAAGTACTTGTATTTAATTGTTCTGTTAAACTGCTCATATTTGATGCAAATATTATATTAACCATGCCTAATATGAAAAAGTTAAGATACATTCCACCAGCAGCTGTTATATATGGACTTTTCATAAAAAAATCCTCCATCCCCTCTATAAAAAAATAAACATTAAATTAGTATATTTGTACGCCCTTCCAACCTGACCTGTTCATCTATCACAACCTCTCAATACACACTGATTAGTCAATTCCTTGAACGTGTGTCACCAGTAACCACTTCATATAGTTAATAGGGCTTTAACTCTGAGATTTTAATTTAATTAGTTCTCTATACAATCATGTGGTTACTTAAAGCAGATTAGTATATCGTTCTACTAAATGAGTAAGATACCTACGCATTTGGCATTTGCATTTGATTCGTATCATTGTCACAGTGACAACTGTATCTGTCCTACATCGTTTAATTTGGTATATCGTTCTACTAATTGTGCAAGGTGCCTTACATATTTGGCCTTCGCATTAGTTTGGAATCATAGTCATAGTGACCGCTTCAACTGTGTCTATACCGTATCTTTTGTTTGGTATATCGTTCTACTAAATATGCGAAATTAACTCACGTATTAGCTTCTAAATATATTGAGATCATAGTGACAACTAAAGCAATGTCTATACCACATCTTTCATTTGGTATATCGTTCTACTAAGAGGAAAAGTAACTCGCATTGGCTCCTCAATATATGAAGATCATAGGACAACTACAGCTGTGTATATACCACATTTAAATTTGGTATATCGTTCTACTAATTATGCAAAGTAATTCACACATTTGACCTTCGCATTAGATTTAGATCATAGTGACAACTCTTACAGTCATAGTAATATGTTCAACGTCTTCCATGTTGAATATCCTTCTACATATGCTGCAACAAATTCTTTTCTTTTATAACACTTTAATAAGTAATTACTTGAAAAAGATGTAAATTGGCATTGAAATTAAAATGTGCAGGAACTACGTATACCTCATCATATTGAAAAGTACATTAAAACTTTTTTGTACCCTATCTATTCCACTTATTTTTCTATTAATCTGCGCAGAAAATAAACTAAAATAAGTGCGCCTCAGCTATTATACTGCCACACTAATATTGTGTCAAACCTATGACTTCACTTTATAACTCTTGTGATTTTTTTCACAATGATCTTGACAAGTATCAATTTCATAAATAATGCTTTCAAGATTTCATTAAATTATAGCTTTTATATGGCATAACTCACACATAGAAAGAAATAAAAGTTACTGCAATAAGCCTTAACCTCCCCTGCGATGGCATGACCTGTTATTGTAGGTTATATAAAAAAAAGGTACTATAAAGAAAGAAACATTATTCGTGAAATCCTGTGTCTTATCAAAAGGAAAAATAATTATGAAATGCATGATTTGCGACAATTAGTTTTCTTTTAAGAAATTAAAATTTTATTCAAGATGGTGATTCAACAATGAAACATCCTAAAAAAAAGCGAGTCACATTACAAGAGGTTGCAAAGCATGCTGGTGTATCAACTGCCACTGCATCCCTTGTCGTTCGTAACAATCCTAGAATATCTGATAAAACACGGAAAATAGTGATGAATTCAATGAAAGAATTAGGGTATGTATATGACAGAGTCGCTGCAAATCTCAGGTCACAAAGCTCTAATACAGTGGGTGTGATTATCACCGATATTTCAAATAAATTCATTTCTGAATTTTTGGTAGGTGTACACGAAACACTTGAAGAAGTTGGATATACGGTGTTATTAGGAACGTCTTTTGATTCTCTTGCCAAGCAAGACCATCTCCTTTCTACCATGTTAGAACATAGAGTCGGTGGCTTAATACTCGATCCTGTCTCCGGGAGTAATGCAGAAACAGCTAATCAGTTAAACCAAATGAACACACCAATGGTTCTTGCTGTCAGAGAACTACCGGAAGTAAAAAGTGACTATGTTGGCATAAATTATAGGAAAGGATCCCTTATGGCTACTAATCACTTAATAGATAAGGGACATAAACGAATAGCGTTTTTAGGAGGAATTCGAACATCCTCGACCTGGATCGAACGTATGGACGGATATCAGTATGCCCATGAAAACGGAGGATTGGTCATCGACAATCACTTAGTTGTAGACAGTCCTCCTACCCGAGAAGGTGGGTTAGAGGCTGTATTACAAGTTCTTCGTAATCCAGATCCTCCAACAGCTATTTTTTGTTTTAATGACTTAGTGGCCTCCGGAGTAATGCAAGGGTTAAGACAGGAAGGTTTTAATCCCGGGCAGGACATAGATATTGTAGGATTTGATAATATTCCTGAATCAGATGTCTATCATCCCCCGTTAACAACGGTCTCTTCATTTCCCAGACTTACAGGTGTAGAAGCCGCAAAGCTTTTACACCAGCAAATGACAAACGAAAGCCACGAGCAGCAGCGCGTGATCCTAGAGCCAGAGTTGATTGTTCGAGAATCTGCGTAATGTGATTCAATGTAAGATGACTGGCTATCTGTTGGAACATACTTACCCTGCACCTTCTTATAGTTTTGAACTACAGTCTTTTATTTAAGTTATTCAGCAATATTAATAAAAGGACTTAATTCAAAATAAAGCTAGAACGTAAAAAAGGCACTAGAATCCTTTATATTAGGAATTCTAGCGCCTTTTTTATTCTGTTACCTATACTAAAAACATAAAATGACCACTTTTATTTTTAAGCAAAGATACATGTAGGAAAGTATATACTCTCGGTTGTTTAACTAATCTGCTCCAAGGATTCTTCAACAATAGAAAAAGCGCTAAAACCTTTGTCTTCCAGGTTTTTAGCGCTTTTCTCTTTAGCGTCCCAAGAGGGATTCGAACCCCCGACCCACAGCTTAGAAGGCTGTTGCTCTATCCAGCTGAGCTATTGGGACATGGAGCGGGTGAAGGGAATCGAACCCTCGACATCAGCTTGGAAGGCTGAGGTTTTACCACTAAACTACACCCGCATGTTTCTTTTATGTATGCTGCCCTCTCTTAAGGACAAGATTTATTCTACATGATATATAACATATAGTCAACAGTTTTTTTGAAATTAAGAAATTGCTCCGGTTCCCCGGAGCAATTCTCCTTAATAATACGGGCGAATCATCAAGTAGACGATAACGCCTGTAAGGCTGACATAAAGCCATAGTGGCATTGTCCAGCGGGCGATTTTCCGGTGTCTTGGCACGTCCATATTCCATGCGCGTGTAATCGATGCAAGGGCTAGCGGTACGATAACTGCTGCCAGCACGATGTGCGTGATTAGGATAAAGAAATAGATTGGACGGATGATGCCTTCGCCTCCGAAACTCGTATCTCCTGAAAGATAGTGATAAGACACATAAGAAATCAGGAATAATGCTGTTGTGACAAAGGCCGAATAGATAAAGCGCTTATGCCAGATAATATTCTTCTTCATGATGAAGATCAATGCCAACAGCAGGAAGACGAACGTAAAACTGTTAAAGATAGCGTTCAGCATTGGCAGGATGTGTACGTCGAATAGGTCGAAGCCTTCGACAGGCGGTAAGCCGCTCAATACGACAACCAATCCATCAATGATGATGGTCAGCCAAATAACAAGCGGACGATAATTGCGTTTTTTATGATTTGGTTTGTAACCGAAATCGGCTTCATTCATACTAAATCACCTCAATTCATTCAAACACTAGTATAACGTATGTGTGAGGTGATTCGGCAATAGAAACGTTACAATTTTTTGTCCGAGCTTACTTGAATGTGACGGATTTCTCCAGTTCTGGTACTTCTTCGCCACCCAACGTATAATATCGAACCGTGGCAATTCTATCTTCGTAGGACAGAATGCAATAAGTCGGATATGGCGACTGCTTTGGCAAGCGAATGCTGCCTGGATTGATATACAGCCTGCCGTCGATCACGTCTGCTCTCGCCACATGTGAATGGCCGTAGCAAACGATCTTCGCATCTTTTTCTGCTGCAAGCTTCTCTAAAGGACGGAGACTCGATTTCACTCCATATAGATGACCATGTGTGATAAGGATCGGCAGCTCCGATGCTGTCAGCTCCTCCACTTCTGGATAAGCTCCGTCATAATCACAGTTTCCAGCGACACGATAATAGCCTTCCATTTCTGGCGCATCAAATGGCAGCTCTGAATCACCACAGTGAATATATGCCGCAACTTCGTCTTCATGTCGCTGCTTTAGCTTGTTTACTTCTGCTGTCAATCCGTGACTGTCACTCGTTATCAGTATCTTCATCCTCTAACCTCACTTCGCTTGGTCATTCAACCATTTTTCCAAATGAACCATCGCCTGTTTTCTGTGGCTGATCTGATTTTTCTCTTCCGGTTTAAGCTCCGCCATTGTTTTATCATAGCCTTCCGGCTGAAAAACAGGATCATAGCCAAAGCCATGTTCGCCGCTCGGTTCTTCCGTGATCGTACCTTCCACATGACCTCTAGCATAGAATGTTTCTTTTCCAGGCTGCGATACTGCCAGTACACAAACGAATCGAGCAGTGCGCTCTTCTTTAGAAACATCTTTCAACTCTTCCAGCACTTTATCCATATTTGCTTGATCACTTTTTTCTTCACCCGCATAACGGGCCGAATAAACGCCTGGGCGGCCTTCAAGTGCATCAATTTCTAATCCTGAATCATCTGCAAGCACAGGAACTTGCAGGTGCCCTGCCATCGTTTCTGCCTTGAGCGCGGCGTTTTCCTCGAATGTTGTACCTGTTTCCTCGATATCATCGAATTGCTCTGCTAGTTCGTCTAGTCCGTAAGCCGTTATATCGTATTCTCCGAAAAAGGCTTTAAATTCCTTCAGTTTTCCAGCATTTTTTGTTGCGATGATAATTTTATTCATGTTTACCCCTCCAATGAACGTGTCTGCCTATCTGTACCCTTTTTGATACTAAATTAAAAATTATGTAAGAAGAAAAGCTTCTTTCTAGTATAGCTCTCTGCAATTAGCCTTTGCAAAAATTCCATTCTATCTGCCTTAGGTAAATTCAACAATAACCCTCCTTTTCCCTGCACCAAAAAAGCCCGATCAAATAATCGGGCTTTCTGATTTACAATTTTTCAGCTGGAACGTACTGTTCTCTTGAGACAGGCTCAGCGTAAGCTTCACCGTGCTCGTTGAACACTTCTTCCACGCCTTCTACTTTAACGGATACAGCTTCGACTTCTTCAAGCTCTGTCAAGCTCATAACAAGAGTCTCCATAAGCTGATCTGTGATGGCCGCTTCATCCACATTGCTCAATACTTCTGTATTGAATTCCAGGTTAAGGACGCCATCTTTCAGAGTTGGCTCAGCAGCGAGTGCAGAGCCTGTATTGAAGACGTTAGACAGATTGCTGTCCATGGCTGGTCCGTCAATCAGTGCATTGACGATCTCTACGTAGTCGTTCTCCGCATTGCTGTTCATACGCTCTGTTACTGGCACTTCATATGGTGTGCCGTCTACTGCTTCTGCTGGGAAGTATAGCGTGACAGACTGGCTGTTCACAGTAGTGATGCCATTATCCATCAAGTTGATACCATCAGCTCGGGAATAGCTTTTCCCGATAGGCGTACCATCGACCGGCATTTTCGCCAGGTCTTGTCCTTCTACACGGATGGATACATTTTTTACATTCTCAAACTGTGTCAATGTGTACGTGATGGATTCAAGAATTTTCTTCTCGCTGGCTGCTTCGTATTCGTTGAATTCCTTCGAGAAGTCAACGATCAGCGTGCCATCTTCCTGCGCATCAATACCATTGATTGTGGTTCCTGCCGGCAATACTGCTTGGAAGCCGTTAGGAAGCATGTCCGTTACAGGACCGTCCTTTACGAGGTATTCCAATGTTTCTTTGGCTACTTCATTTGTCTGCGGCAGTTCGAATGTCATCGGTACGACCATTCCATTGGCATCCATCAGGAACAACTGACGTTTTGCGGTAGCGGATTCACCTTCTTTAGCACCCTCTTCAGGCTGTTCTTCCTCACCTTCTGCTGGCGCCTCTCCTTCAGCAGGTGTTTCTCCTTCGGCTGCGCCAGGATCAAGCGCGTTTTTCTCCAGCTCGTCCACATAAGTTGTATCCTGCGGCACGTCCACTTCGTCGACAGCTTGTTCTCCTTTTAAGGAGCATCCGGCCAATAAAATGGAAAGGCCTATTACACTAGTGAAAAGACCTGCAATCTTTTTATTCATACGCACTTCTTCCCCCTTGATGGTTTGTACTATCATGTATACGAGCCATCAAAGGTTTTAGACCATATTTATTTAAATAGATTGTTTGCTGCCGAGCTGAATCCTCCCGACTTCATTAACTGGCCGCTGCAGCCACATATTCGCGATCTTCATGAAAAGATGTGTATCTCCTGAAGCATAGAATTGATGGTTAACAGGACGCTCTCCTTCATAGAGCTTTCTTTTGAAACCGAGAATTGCGCTTACCTCACGCGCTGTCTCGTCTCCTGAACTGATTACTTCCACCGAATCACCGATCACTTCTTCAATAACCGGTTTAATGATCGGGTAATGCGTGCACCCCAGAATGAGTGTGTCCATCTCTTTCCAATCCTTCAAGGGTGTCAGTGCATCTTGGACGACCTGACGAGCCAACGGTCCTGAGACAACACCTTTTTCTACCATCGGAACGAATGTCGGACATGCAAGCCCTTCAATTTCGAGTTCACTATTGATATTTTTCAGCGCTTTACGGTACGCATGGCTGCGGATCGTGCCTTCTGTACCAAGTACTCCAATATGATTTGTTTTAGTTGTTTTGATTGCTGCACGAGCACCTGGTTCGATAACACCGACAACCGGTATATCAAGTTTCTGCTTCAGCTCTTCCAATGTAAAAGCAGTCGCTGTATTGCAGGCGATGACGAGCATCTTGATGTTCTTTTCCAGGAGGAAATTCACCATGTCCCATGTAAATTCCACCACTTCTTCTTCTGGTCTTGGACCGTATGGACAGCGTAGTGTATCCCCGACATAGATGAGGTTTTCCTTTGGCAGCTGACGCATCAGCTCCCTTGCAACGGTTAAGCCGCCTACTCCTGAATCAATGACACCAATCGGATAATCCACGTTTATCTCCTCTTTTTCTTCTCTGTTTTAGCCTCTAGCTGTTCGTAATCATTCATTTTACCGTGTAATTTATGTAAGAGCAACTGCAGCTGGTCTGCCTCTTCCAGAGAAAAAGTTTCCAGCAGCTCTTGTAGATATGCTTGACGCATTTTGATCACTTCCGAGATGATCAACTCTCCCTTTTCCAGGATATGCACCCGTACAATACGCCGATCCTTCTCGTCACGTACTCGTTTCACAAGCTCATTCTTCTCCAGCCTGTCAACGATATCAGTCGTCGTACTTATAGCAAGCCTGATTGTTTGGGAAAGGTCGCCAGTTGTCATATCTCCTTTGTCCGCCAGCCATTGCAGTGCGACGAACTGCGGTGCCGTAATCGGATACTGCAGGAGGATCTCCCGTCCTTTTTGCTTGATGATTGCGGCAATATGTCGCAGCTCCTTCTCAATCGCTGCAATTCTTTCAGCTGTCAGTGTGTCTTGCACCATTCATTCCTCCTGCTATTATTTCGTTAGTTTATTCCTGCGCAAATATTTTGCGAGTTGTTTCTTATATTGTAAGGCAACCATGATATACAATGTGTCGCCTGCTTTGATAACTGTCTGTCCGTTCGGCGAAATAATCTCGCCGCTACGGAGTATGGCATTGATCAAAGTTGTCTCAGGGAAGCTAAGATCCTCCAGCCGTTTGCCGGATATCTCATTCAGTTCCGTTGGTTTATATTCTACCATCTCGAGATTATTCCGTCCTATACTGATCAATTCAAGCGTCTCAATTTCATTCGTCGTCGGCGGTTCCACCAATTTAAGTTTCGCAGCAAGTGACGTGACCGTCGATCCTTGCAGAACAGTTGATAAAAGGACGACAAAGAAAACAGCATTAAAGATTAGCTGGGCATTTTCGATACCAGCAATAAGCGGGAAAAGTGCAAGCACAATCGGTACAGCACCTTTCAAACCTGCCCAGGAAATGAACACTTTTTCTTTGGCTGTATACTTGAAAGGGAGCATCGATAGGAAGGTTGCTAATGGACGGGCCAGGAAGATTAATACAAGTGATAGCAAAAAGCCTTTGATCATTAGACTCGGTGTGAACAGCTCGGAAGGAAAGACGAACAACCCAAGCAACACAAACATACAAATCTGCATAAGCCAGCCAAAGCCCTCATTGAAACGTATGATCGAACGGCGGTACGTGATTTCAGCATTCCCAATATAAAGGGCGCTGACATAGACCGCCAATAATCCAGAAGCATGAATAATAGAAGTTAACCCGTAACTTACCAAAGCGAAAGAGAGCGCAAACAGCGGATAAAGACCACTCGTATCCAAGTTGATTCGATTAATTGCTGTCACAGCTACGAAACCAATGAGCAGTCCCATCGCTGCGCCTGCTCCCATTTCCCAAATAAAGCTGCCAATCATCGAAAGAACACCTGAGCCGTGCCCGCTAATCAATTCAATACAAGTGATCGTCAAGAACATAGCCATCGGATCATTTGTACCCGATTCAGCTTCCAGTGTAGCAGCAAGCTTCTCTTTGACGTTCTGCCCTTTCAAAACAGAGAACACAGCAGCAGCATCCGTCGAACCGACGATTGATCCGATCAAAACAGATTCCAGCCACGTCAAATCGAAGATATAATGAGCAGCTACGGCGACGATTGCCGCTGTCAGCAGCACCCCTATCGTCGCCATCGTGATCGCCGGAGCGATCGCTGGCTTCATCGAATGCCAATTCGCATGAAGTCCACCTTCAAACAAAATGACAATCAATGCGAAGATACCGATTGCTTCCGCTAAATGTGCATTATCAAAATAAACAAGACCGAATCCATCGCTTCCGACAATCATTCCGACCGCGATGAACAAGACAAGTGCCGGGACTCCCAGCCTCGTCGAAAACTTCGTCACCACTACACTCACAATAAGCAGCAGCGCGAAGAGAAAAATGAATTGATTCGTTACCATATAATCATGCATGTACATCCCCCTACAAGGTGTCGATCGATATCTGACTTTTCTATCCTATCCTTAATGATACCGTTAAAAACGCTGTACTGCATGTAATTCGCCCTCGCAATAGTCGAACAAATAAAAAAACCGACTCATCAGAGTCGGCTTTCTGCTAGCTATTTACTTGAACAAAGAACTGAATGTATACGATCGAAATAACTCCGAAAAGGAGGAAACTGGTAATTCATGATAAGGTATTTCTTTGCAGCCATTAACACTAACCATAATGCACTTCTGTACTTCATCATATCTGCTGACAACCGTATTCCCCTTCTTCATTGCCCACTTCTCAAAATCCGCCGGCGGAGAGCTACCCAAGTGTGTTGCTTGAAATTGCGCAATGCTGCACTCCGCTCCGCTATAATGGGAAGCTATTTCCGTGAGCGTTAAGTGATGTTTCTCAGCGAACGGCATCATCACAATCTCATCATCTTCATCAGCCATATAATATTGCCCTGCTTCAGTAACAAGAACAAATGCTTCTCGAACATCTCTGTAGATCTGCTGCTGCAAACTCGGCAGCGACGCAATGACAGGAGCGACAGACGGACTTTTCACAATTTCCATGGAAAACCCTCCTTTTCTGTACAGATTCGACAGATTGGGAGGGATACCTGCAAGAGCTAAACTAAAGACTCATAATTTCAGCTGATTAATTACAGTCACCAAAAATTTAATAATCTAAAAAGAAAGATACGAAGGCTACAATTCCTCATGCCATATAAACCTATAATCAAAAATATTCTTCCAGTAACTATTTTACATATTTTCTTTATTAAATAGATCGATGAAACTAATAATAATATTATTATTTGTCTAATTTTGTCGAATAACCCAACTATTTCTTTTTTATGATATAGTTATTAAGAACTATTACATTGTCTTATTTGGAGGTCTTTTGGTGGATAACCTTTTAATGAAGAAAGATTTAACAGCAGAGCAATTATCAATTGTACAGAGTGAACTGGATAAAAAATCCAAAAACAAAGTAATCATGTACTTACTTTGGTGGTTTACTGGTGCTATCGGAGGACATAGGTACTATTTAGGTGATGCTGGTATGGGTATTGCTATGACCTTGACTTTAGGTGGTTTTGGTTTTTGGGCATTAATTGATGTCTTCTTCATCGGAAAAAGACTAGAAACAAAAACAGAAAGACTTGAAAGAGATATTATTGAAAAAGTAAAAGGTTATACAAAAACCATAGCCTAAGAGTAAACTTCCTTTATCTTAGGCTAACGTAGGTATACGCGTAATTAAAAACACCGTTTAAGTTATGACTTAAACGGTGTTTTTAATTTCTGATACTATCAAAATATAAAAATCGGTAGTTATTAAAGTTAAGTTACGTGTAAATACCAATTAACATTAAAGAATCTCCCCCATATCAAAATGAATGAAATGGTGTACCAATAATAAACTTCAGTGATTTGATCAGCTAATAAGAAGACCTAGCAGGCTTGAAAATTAGTGTGAAAATATTTCTAAAGACGACAAAGTAATTCGCTTATTGAACACTGAAAATTTATAATGGAATCTTAAATGTAAAGAACAAAGAAGGGATTATTTCTATTCTCCTCCACCGCCTCCGCCATCTGAACCTCCACCACCATCATAGGAAGGGCTGCTCGGACCGGAATCGTAAGACTGGGAACTTAAATCGGTATCATGATATCGCTTATTATTGCTATCACTTTCTGAATCTGCGCCCATTAATGGCGTATGTATGTATAAATTCCCATCACTATCTGATTTACTCTTAGTTTGTGCGTTATCTTTTGACTGCGTATGATTTTGATCTTCATCCCGCTTTTTCTTCCGGATGGCTATTAAGGCAATCACTACTGCTGCTAAAAGTACAATAATTACGCCTATAAAAATATTAGTCCCTATACTGTTATCAATCGTTATTATATCCATTAGATCTTCACTCCTTAAAACTAAAATAAGATTAATTTCCAACATAATCTTTGCCTGTTTTTACAGAATAACATAAACTCATTTACTTTATTCCATGCAATTAAAATGTGATATGTAACTTATCGGCTGTTGAAGGATTATATATTACTAATATATACCTAACCTTAACAACTATTGTATTTAAAACAGAAAAAGTTCCATTTAAATGGTAAAATAACTGAAGACCTATTAGAAGGAGTGAAATTATGCGGACAGAATTAAGGAAAATAACTGAGGACGAATTTGATAAATACATAGAAGATTTTATTCCTGACTATGCGAAGGATCTATCCCATAACTTTCTTTTACCATCGGAATTAGCTTTGGAAGAATCAAGGCAATTTATGGACAATATATTGCCTGACAAACAGGAATCTGACGGTCAATCAGTGTACAATATATATTCCATTGAAGAGGAGAAAAATATCGGGGTCATTTGGTATAACATACAACCTGACAGTAAAAAAGTTTTTGTATTTCATATCCTTGTTTATGAGGACTTTAGAAAGAAAGGATATGCGACTTCTGTTCTACAGCAGTTAGAGTCAGATATGAAAAATCAAGGAATTACTTCGTTAGGATTAAGTGTTTTTGGAAATAATTCCGGAGCATATAAGTTATATAAAAAGCTTGGATACAATACTGCATCTATTTCAATGGGCAAAACCCTCTAAAAATTCAAACCGTCCTTAATCGCTTAAGAACGGTTTTTTTAAATTAACTGTAGAAACACATTTTTAATAGAACGTAACATCCCTACAAACCTAATGTTCTACTGTTCTCCAGACAGTTTCATCGGTATCGTAGTCCCAATAAGCCAATAGCTCGGTTACTTGGTTTTTAAGTTTTCCTGCTTGTATATCTGTGATCCAATTTTTCACTTTATGTGATTCATAATATTTTTCTTGTACTACAGCTAGATAATGTTTGGTTTCTTGACCCCAATCGTTTATGTACCGAATAACTTTCAGAACGTCATCCGTAAAGACCTTGTCATTAGCATAAGCACTTTTGTATTTCATCTCTATAGAAGCCAAAACTTTTATAACACTGTCCCCTAAATAACTGTAATCTGCTTTTTCAGGGTCAATTTGAACAACTAAAAGATCAGGCTTAATGTAATACTCCGTATAAATACGCAAGTTGTTTTGATGCAAGTACTCCTCTCCTAAGTGTCGTCTAAGATGAAAATAAAAAGCATTTTTTAATGTATCTTCTTTTAACAAGTATTTTTGCTCATAATCTTTTCTAATATCTTCTCTCCAAACTTGAAGAATTGTTTGATGTAGATAGTCCAATAGAAATGCCTTCTTTCGTCTTATTCGACAGAATGAGATACTAACCTTCACATCCCAATTCAGAGTAATAAAAAGTATGGCCAATCGGCCTGATAATGTAGACTATGCATTTACCCTAGAAGAACAGTTTAATTAATTTTCATTCACTGTAAAAGCATACTCTTTATTCAATAAATAAGGACGGTAATAACCGTTGATTGTGGACATCGGAAGCACTTCCGGATGAAGCTGAATACCAAGCGTATTGATCATAAATTCTCTTCGTGTTTGAATTCTTCCCCATAATTCCGGATAGTGAGCAGACAACTCTGCACGCAGTTCTTCGTCCGCCAGTGCAATCCCATCTTCCGCATTCGCTCCGCCATACCCTGGAATACTAGGGATAATATCGAGTTGGAGCATCATGCCGCTAGCAAGTTGGATTTCTGAATTAGGGTAGATAGGAGAAGACATCCATTCTTCACCCGCTGTCAGATGGCCCGGATTTAACTTCCAGCCATATTTAGATTTTGGCAGGACAGATTCAATTAGTTCATACATTTCTCCGCCAGTCATACCTAATCTAACATTCTCATACCAAGCAACACTGGCTGCGTAATAAGGTTTAGCAACTGCATCAATATAATCAGATACATCCGCCGGCAGCTCTTCAGCAGATGATACAACATATGCTGAACGGTTGGTAAGACCTCCCCTGTAACCTACAGTGACTGAAAATTTATCACCAAGCTCAACTTTCTTTGCTCTTGGTGCGACTACTGCGTTTGTAAAACGATCACCCGTAGCGCAAATCGTCTGGACATTATTCGGCTGTCCGTATGCAGCTAGTCCATCCGCGAGCTCCATCTCTGTTTTTCCAGGTTCTAATTTATCCAGTACTCGTAGTATTCGGGATGATGCGAGTGAAGCTCCAAATTCATAATGAGCGATTTCATTTGCATTCATTAAAGTACGAGCACCCGTACCTGGATGAATGAATAATGAAGTGGCATTTAAAACACTACCCGTATTTCCTACAAGCTCTTTCACAGCGTTAACGATGAAATACGGCGTATCAAACAGCTGTTGATTGTCTTCATAAGAACTCGTAAACATTTTCCACCCTGCTATACCAACACGCATACCTTCTTTTACTCCTGCAGATGCAATAAGTTCTGCAAATGTTTTTTCTGTCTGCATCGGCTGATTAGGAAGAGAGAAGTATGGAACTTGGATTGCTTCTGCTTCAATACGGCTGTATTGTTTCATTCGGAGAGATTCATTACCTAACAACAGGTAAGCACTTCCATTGCTGTGCAAGACCAAAAGAGCTTCCTCGAACCGCGGTTCAAAACCTGTAAGATAACCAAAATTGGTACCATGTTCACGGTCACCATAAACAAAAAGAACATCTAGATCCGCGTTTTTCATCTGAGCAATCATTTTCTCTTTATGAAGCTGCATCGTTTCATCAATTAAATCCACAGGTGACTCCGCAGATGTTTCAGTAGGTGCGAGTACTTCTTTATAGCTGATTCTTTCTATATAGTTATTCATGACAATCTCCTTCGTTTATGTATCTAGTAGTTACATTGTAAGCGATTTACACAATTTTGCGTTAATATTCAGCTAATGTTTATGTTTTATGTATAAACAAAAAAACCGACCACCACAGTCGGTTTTAATAGCCGTCACAGCAAGCCACTACTCTCTATTCGCTTAAAACAGCTATGTCAGTCGACAGGCGAGCCATGCCTGTCAGAGCTTCAGTTCCCCCATACGAAGGAGCTCCACTACAGCCTGAGACCGTCCCTTTACTCCCAGTTTCTGCATCGTATTCGATATGTGGTTCCGCACTGTTTTTTCTGAAATGAATAGTTCTTGAGCGATTTCCTTGGTCGTCTTATCCTGAACCAATAGTTCAAAGACTTCTTTTTCTCGTTTGGTGAGTAATTGTTTTGGCCTGTAGTCATTATCCTTCAAATCTTAACCCCTCCTTGCTCTCTTCAGGGTTGCTGCGTCAGGTATTTATTTAGTCCATGTAGCTTATGTAAACCAGAGACAGAGGGTGAACGGATTCCGTTAATTGTTAACGATTGTTGTTGGAAAAGTTACCGAGTGGTGGATTTAATTAGATAAGACTTTTCGTATCTTAAGGCAACTTATTGTAATATAGCCGTTTGAAGTTGTTTTAGACTTTGTGTGGTTAAACATGAGGGGTATCAATCTAATGAAGGGAGGCTATGACTTAATGGACAAAGAAAATGCCAAGCTGTTCTTCCGGACTACATAGAATAAAACAACTCTGTAGTAATTAATAGGAATATAGGAATAATTTAATTAGTGAAAAAGACACTCACGTAAATAAAGACATTGTTCTTGTTATTGAAAATAATTCCTCCCTATCACTAAAAGAACTAATAGTCGTGAGCTTTGAGAAAGCTTACTTATCTCAACCTAGAACAGAACATAGTAGACTCACAGATAGCTACTATGTCGCGGTAAAGTTATTAATGTTATGTTCGAACCTTAAGTAAATGTATTGCAAATAATGATCCTAGAAATCTATTTTTTTGATCGGTATAAGTAAAATAAGATATTAGTTATAACTTTTTAAAACAAGTGTGAAATATTATGAGATAACAGCTACATTTGTTTGCTGCTATTATTTTTTCGTTTTGATGAGTAGAATTATTATGTAGTGATGAACGTTGAGTATAACTTTTTGGGGTTAATGTTATCTTTGAAATAGCCTAGAATGGTGGATGTACATCATAAGCGGTATGATGTATTTTTTAAATCAATCTAAAAAACAGATCTACTGTTGTAGGTCTGTTTTTTGCCTAAGACGATATACTAGATTCTTCGTTTATTTGGTTAGATATAAAAATGGACATACTTTCATATGGAGCACACTAAAAACACACTCATAAGGTAAATTGTGTAAGTCGGAAGACAACAATTGAATATTTCTGATAGGAGAAAATTATGAAAAAACTTAACTTCTGTTTATTAGCTATAGTTTTACCTGTTGTTGTGATCTTACTTATCGGAGGAATCATTTTATATAACCTTATTGATGTAAATCTAAATGATCTAAATGGAAAAGGACAAGTTGTTTCAACCATTGAATCACCTAACAATAACTATGTTGCAGAGATAAGATTAATTGATGAAAATGGTAACGCAACAACCCCTATACAGCAAGCAGTTAGCGTTTCCTCAAATGCTTCAAATCAAAACCATTTAGAGGAAGAGACCGTATATTGGGAGATACACTCCGATAGCGAGACACCTGAAGTAAACTGGTTAGATGAAGATACTATTAATGTAAATGGTAAGATAATAGATGTACTGGATAAAGATACTTACTACAACTGGCAAGAGACTAAATAAGTCCCTCAAGTCTGCAGCGATTGTAATGCTCGTATTATCAGCTATGAAAATAAAGCTGATCTCTATGAAATGAAGGAATACTACGACTCCATGGGACAAGAAAGCGCAATGTTATTCTCTTGGACTGCTAACCATAAGAACATACTGATCAGACTAATGGAGATATGGAGGAAGAAGAGTTCAACAAGTACAAGGAGGCTTTGGAATCACTGTAAAAAGAGCTCATAACTAATTATGAGCTCTTTTTACAAGTATAGGATTTTCTTATTACAGGCAAGTTTAATGCTGTTTGGTAATTTATTCATTTCTGTATACCATGTGATTATTCGATGAGGTTTAAGAATTTGTATGAAAAAACCCTACCTTACGCTAAAATATAGGAAGATAATGGAGGGTTTCTTATGAATACGAATAAAATTATGTTGTACTTCTGGTTAGTAATTATTGCGATTATTGCCTATTTTACTGGAGAAATTGCCACCTTTATGAAGCTGTATTTAATCTTAATGGCTTTACACGCAATACATTCCACACTTATAGACTTTTATAATGATTGGAAAAGTAGTAGGTATTAAAAGAACTGATACCTTTTCTAAAGTGCTCTAATGGAAGGCATGATTGAATTGGATGATAAGTTGTAACTTTGGCACTTATTCGAGCAAGGCAGATCTACATTGGTAGGTCTGTTTTTTCGTTAAAAGACACTATTTAATGAGGTACTGAATTACAGCTCCCTTTTCCATATATTCAACTTCTGCTGTACCCTTTTGATATTGAATAGCCTTTCTTTAATTCCACAATTCCTTTTTGTACCTTTGACCACATCAAATAACTCGCATGTGATTTTGAAGCTTAATTGCCCACTCGTTTTCGCGAAAATGGATAAAGTCTACAATAGCTTCGACATAAAATACTCATCAAAAGTTTCTCCATTAATATTAAGCAAGTTCCTTTTCGTGCCTTCTATATCAAATCCATTTTTCTTATATAGCGCTAGACCAGCCTTGTTTTTGGTTACAACCGATAGTTCTAGTCTCGATACGTTATGCTTTGGAGCCCACTTAATCACGTTATTAAACAATTTTGTACCTATCCCTTTTCCTCTATATTCTTGTAAAACCCCTATAACAAGATAAGCGCTATGTTTTGTTCTCTTAACAGTTCCGCCGATAGCAATTAAATACCCAACTAATTTTTCTTTTTCTTCGGCTACGAAAATAGTTGAATTGTTTTGTTGTTCTAATCGTTCTAGCTGTCTTTGTTGTTGTTCTGGGGTGGTTTTTCTTTCTCCAGCTTCCATAAGCATAAAATCAGATTTGCTTTCAACTTCTTTTACTAGATTTATAAGATTTTCTGCATCATCAATACTTATCTCTCTAATTAACAAATTAATCTCCTCACTTCCAATACTCCAACATAAACTCCATATATTTTTACTTTATCTCTCAATTCCATTATAAAGAAAACTAAATCTCCTATCTGTAAAATATTCTGCCTTTTTTAAAAACCAATTGGACGTATAATCGCGCATTCAATCTCCTTATTTTAACAAAGATGGTTGCAAACTTCCGTTCATTTGTATATATTGTATACATAACATATATACAATGTTTCTGTATTTATCCAATACTACAAGGAGGGTTGCTTAAGATGAATTGCACGGAAAAAGCCCCAACTTTAACTCCAATACGACGCTGGATAACTTACCTTGGTATTTTCCTACTTGTACAAGTGATTTTTATACTGGTCGATGGGACCTCCTTAGAACCGAACATAAACGATAGTAGCAACTTCATCCCCAGAACGTTCAGAAGCATATTGGATTCATCACTTTTCACGGAATGGATTACGCCATACTCGTACCCATTCTTCAACATGGTTATGACTGTTCAAATCATTGCACTGCTCATCGTGGCAATCACAGAAATTGTCGGGAGACTTATCTTTAAAAAATAGAATAAGAGGGATCACATGCAGATTATTATTTCCAACAATTCAAAGGAGCCGATTTATGAGCAGATTACAAATCAAATTAAATCGTCCATCTTATCGGGTGAACTGCCAGAAGGTGCAGCTATTCCTTCCATGCGTAAACTCGCACAGGATTTACAAATCAGCGTTATAACAACGAAACGAGCTTATGAGGAATTAGAAAAAGCAGGATTTATTTACTCTATTGTTGGCAAAGGCTCATTTGTTGCAGAACAAGATTTAGAGTTTATCAAAGAGAAAAAACTAAAAGTGATTGAAGAGCAGCTAAGTGCTGTCATTATGAACAGCCGGGAAATTGGTTTATCACTTGATGATTTGCAGCAATTATTGAATATCTTATACGAGGAGTGAAAGGAATGGAAAACGTAGTCGAATTTAATAACGTGACGAAGAGATTTAAAGATTTCTCTGTTAAAAATATCGATCTACAAATACAGCGGGGCTTTGTGCATGGATTTATTGGTGCTAATGGAGCTGGTAAATCGACGACGATAAAGATGATGATGAATCTGTTACAACCAGATGCTGGTGAAGTGAAGGTTTTTGGCATGGACTATAAGACACATGAGAAAGCAATCAAGGAACGAATTGGGTTTGTTTACGATGCTAATGTCTTCTTTGAGAATCTAAATTTAAAAGATATTAAACGCATTGTCGCACCAGCGTACAAACATTGGGATAATGCACTATTCTCTCAATATGTGGAACAATTTGAGCTCCCTCTAAATAAATCAATTAAGAAATTCTCCAAGGGCATGCAAATGAAAGCTTCCTTGGCGATTGCTTTGTCCCACCATGCAGAACTGATCATCATGGATGAACCGACGGCAGGCTTGGACCCTATTTTCAGACGCGAGCTGCTTGGGGTCTTACAGGAATTAATGCTAGACGGCAATCGTACCATCTTCTTCTCCACTCATATCACCACAGATCTTAATCGCATCGCAGATTACATAGCCTTCATAAATCGTGGAGAATTAGTTTTTAATGACTCCATACATGACATAACGGAAAATTATGCACTCGTTAAAGGAAGAACAGAGTTTCTGGATCGAGACACAGAGAAGGCTTTCGTGCATATAAACCGATTATCAACGGGCTTTGAAGCATTAACGGAAGATGTTGTTACTGTAGAAAGTACTTTTGGAGACAGTGTTGTTATAGAGCGGGCCACACTTGAAGATATTATGTTTCATTTGAAAGGCGGTGTGCAGCATGTTTAATTTAATCAGACGTGATTTTATCATCCAAAAAAGACAACTGTTAATGTATATATTATTAGTATTATTTTTTGTCCTATTGGGCAGACAAGATCCCGCTTTTATATTTCTACTTGCCAGCATTATCATTCCAGTTAATACGATTGCTTACGATGAAAAGCCAGAGACAAACATTTTAATGAATTCGCTGCCTTACACACGCAACGAAATAATTGCATCCCGCTTTCTCGGGACAATTGTGTTTATCATTTTGGCAACCGGTGTAACGAGTATCTTAATGTATGTTTTCAATAGACCTTTCTCAACTACAGATATCGCCATAAGCAGCAGTCTAGCCTTATTACTGTTATCGTTATACCTACCAATGTCTTATATCATAAAACCAGGTTATAGTGCCCCAACTGCATTAACTAGCTTCTTAGTCTTAGCAGGTATAGTTCCTCCTATAGTTTCTTACTTAGGGGAGAGACTGACGTCAGTCACAAATTTCCTTCTGAATCTATCCGTGCCGATTTTTTATACAAGTGCCCTTCTTCTTGGCATAGCATTTTACTGTACTTCCTGGGGTGTTACTAGCTTCATTTATCGACGGAAAGCTTTTTAGTAGGTATTAATCTAAAGTCTAAAATGAGCGTATTTGAGAGGTGACTCAAATACGCTCATTTTAGTAATAAATAAGTGGGAAAAAGCTGGTTAATATGGTCAATTTCAAATAAATTTATTTAAGGATCTTGTTTTCCTCTAAAAATGAAGTATTTCTTATACCACTTTAAACTTCCATTACACTCACTCATATATTATTCTTAAAGTAGCATACACACTAAAAGGGGACATCACTATGAAAGACGAATTGAGATATATAGGGGAGAAGATACAGAAGAACCAAGACATTATTGCCGAGTCTGTACTTCTAAACCTCGATTCGACATTAAATAAAGAGCTTCGTATTTTATCTCTCCCGAAAGATCAGTTATCCAAATTCAATTCAAGACTGGTATCCAATATTGGGGCAATCCTCTTTGCTGAGGAAAATAAGGCAGAAGTAGAAAAGAGTTTCTTAGCTTGGGGTTCATGGGCTGGAAAAGCTGCTACTGAGATGAATGTTTCCTTGACCGCTACGTTGCAATACGTTTCCAGTTTTCGCAGTGTTATATGGGACATCTTCACGGTTGAGTTGGAGGAGCGGCATTTCGCAGCTATTACCATGCTGGATGTTTCTAAGATCATCGATCCAATGCTCGAGGTAGTCAGCTTCGAAATCGGAAGACAGTTCGAAAAACATAATAAGAAGATGGTTAGCATTGCTTATAGTGCACTCGAAGAATTATCTGTGCCGGTTGTTCCCATTTATGAAGGATTAGCTGTTATTCCTATCGTCGGCGAGATAGATACTCATCGAGCCAAATTGATCATGGAGACTGCATTGACCCAAGGAAATGCCTTGGAGTTAGATCAGCTTGTCTTAGATGTTTCCGGTGTATTAATGATTGATACTATGGTAGCCAATCAAATCCTGCAAATTGTTCAGACACTTAGAATAAGCGGTATTAAAACGATTATCACGGGGATCCGTCCAGAGATCGCACAGACGATGGTATCACTCGGCTTAGAGTTCAACTCAATTACTACAATATCGAATCTTAAAAATGCATTGAATCAGCTAGGATATGGAAAATTGGACACTAGCAAAAAGAGCTGATCTATACCGATCAGCTCTTTCCCTCTTCACTTCACTCTGCTGTATATATTCTTTACCGCTTCATCTATCTCATCACGTGACATTCGCAGTGCTTTCGCTGATGAACCGTACCTATCTCTTTCTTGCCTTCTGCCAGCCCTTTAAAAATACCTTCAGCAAACTCATCGACTGGTTCTCCGAATGTATGGATACCCACTCCTCCAAGATCCGTGTTGACCGCGGGCGGAGCAACTTCAATCACTTCTACTTCCGTTTCAGCAAGCTGCAAACGAAGACTCATCGTGAATGAATGCAAAGCTGCTTTCGTTGCCGAATAGATTGGTGCTATGGCCATTGGCGTAAACGCAAGTCCTGATGTGACATTCATAATCGCCGTTTTTTTACCGCTGGAAGCAAAGAACGGTGCAAACAACATAGAAAGATGGAACGGTGCCTCGATATTGGCAGATATCTCTTTGTTGTAATACGCCCAGTCACTCACTGGATCTGCTTCTAATACATTAAAGCGCTGTTGGATTCCTGCATTATTGACGAACACATTGACCTCTGGATGCTCCTTCTTAACCCATTCAAGCAAATCGATCCGCTCTTCCTCAACTGACACATCGCATACGCGGGTTATGAGTTCCGGATGCTTGTCTTTCGCTTCTTGTAATTTACTTTCTCTTCTTCCGCACACTATTACCTGACTGCCTGCTTGCAGGAATCTTTCTGCAAATGCAAAACCTATACCAGATGCACCGCCCGTTATTAAAACTGTATTTCCTTTAAGATCCATTATCAATACCTCCTACTAGTCTAAATGCCCGCTTTTATTTTACCCCTCCTTATGTATCCCATAACTACCTCAATCGTGTTAGAATGCAGTGTTTCCTCCCGATGCACTGCTTTCTGCTCTTGAAAGCTGACTCCTTCCTTCGTATCATTAGAGTTAACTAACACAGCTAGAAGGAGCTTTTAACAGCATGAGAAAAATAATACATATTACGACTTGGCTGATTGTTGCCTTGTTTTTGATAAGCGCATGCGGAACAGTCAGCACGGTAAATCAAGAGTCAGAGACAGATAGAAAAGCTACTACAACATCCGGAACGACAGATAAAGTCGAAGTTTCTTTAATTCGAATAGTCGATGGAGACACGATCAAGGTAAACTACAATGGACAGGAAGAAACGGTACGCTACTTGCTCGTTGATACCCCTGAGACAAAAGCACCGAACAAGTGTGTTCAACCATACGGAAAGGATGCTTCCAAACGAAATGAAGAACTAGTGACAGATGCGGAGAAACTGGAGCTGGAATTCGATGTTGGTGGAAGAACGGACAAGTACGGCCGACTGCTTGCTTATGTATATGCTGATGGAGTAAGCGTCCAGCAGACATTGCTAGAAGAAGGATTGGCACGTGTAGCTTATGTGTACCCACCGAACACAAGATATCTTGATACTTTCGAGGAAGCTGAAGCATCTGCTAAAAACGATGATGAAGCAGTTTGGCAGCAAAATGGCTATGTGACAGACCGTGGATTCAATGGCTGTGCCACCAGCCAGGATTCCTCCGATACTCCAGTCAAAAGTTCATCAAATGATTCAACGCAATTCGCCAATTGCACCGAATTGAGAAAAACGTACCCAGATGGCGTTCCAAGCACTCACCCTGCCTATCAGCTCAAGTTTGACCGGGATAAGGATGATTATGCTTGTGAATAAGAGAGGAGATTAATATGGAAGGGACAAAACATGTGCAGATATATGCACAAAGCGGGCATCATAATCCAGCATATATAGTCGGAAATGAAGAAGGGCTTCGAGAATTGATTCACATATTAGAAACAGCTCTCTCAACAGGCAGCGGATCCGCTGATGTTTTTCCTTCTGACGGGGAAGGCTATGAAGTACTTGTGAAGAAATTGGAACCATCAGATGAAAAGCTGTTTGAAAGCTTGGAGATGCCATATACAGAACAATATGGTCCCAAAAATACACACTGTTATTATGAGCATCAAGTGGATGATCCAGCAGCACCTTATCCAATTCACTCAGTCTTTCAAAAATGACAACACCCATCCTGATTGTTTATAGTGTAGAAGAAACCATCCAAAAGGAGCATGCTACATGAGTAAAACTGCATATTGGAAAGAAAGCTGGCTGCAACACCGCAACGTATTAATTCAACTGATCGATCAAATCGAAGATGGCCATCTAGATTTTAAACCATGGGAAAATGCGATGACGCTTCGTGACCTGGTACTTCATGTAACCGCCTGGAACGGTGTGTTCGTCAATATGGTGAAAACGGAGGCTATGACCCCTCCAACTTTACCTGAAGTACATACGATGGATGATCTTAAGCAGGCTGTCAAACAATTTACAGATCAAACAGCTCAAGCCTTTGACACTATTACTGACGAAGAACTGGCATTAGATAATGAAGCTAAGATGCCAGGTATGCAAGGTAAGAAAGAACTTTATCTTCAAGCTATGTATGATCATGAATTGCATCACAAAGGGCAGTTGTTCATTTATGCCCGTCTAGTCGGAGCAACAGATCTTCCATTTTTCCGTTAAACAAAAATAACCTTACAGCAGAAATGTTGTAAGGTTATTTTTATCTAGTATAATTTTACTTTATTTTTTCAATATTTTACAAAATTCTTCTATACAACACGTCATCTTCGATATATAATCTTTTAAACACATCTTAGATACAAAACTATAAGTGAGGGATGAATATTGGCGTATGTGATCATGCGTGAAGAGAAGGATGACATTCGCTGCCTGAAAGAAACAGGCAGTTCGATGTGTAAGCTATTTGATACGATGGAAGATGCCGAATTGATGAAAAAGCAGCTGGTCTCTGAAACTGCTTCGCATATTCACTGGTTTATTGTTGAAATGTAACTGCTATCTACTTCAGGTAAGCAGCCGGAATCGCTTCTTCAAAAGCGCCGTCTTCTTGCCTGTTTATTTTATACACAGCAGCATCTTTCCGAGAACAGACGGCACGATTTAGCTGTTCATCCACGAAATGTAGAGCAGCGCCATCATCCACCCCATACCCTTCTTTCATACTACCTTCTCCGACAGCCTTAAGGTAACTCGGTCTTCGCTTCGACTCGCCATCAAAATGAGGACAAACACTGCCTGTTAAGAAACCAAGCCCATCTATTGCATATAATGGACCGTTCAAAGGATCCGTCAGCCCCTCCTCAAACCAGCAATTGGCTCCCGCGCTTAGTCCTGCCAAGATGACACCATTCCGATAAGCTTCAGCTAAAATGTTATCAAGCCCCCATTCACGCCACAGTACTAGCATATTGCGGGTACTTCCTCCCCCGACATAGAGGATATCCTGCTCCAATATAAATGTACGCAAGTCCTCAAATTCGGGTTCAAACAATGACAAATGGATAGGCTTGCACGGAAGTTGATGAAAAGCTTCGTAAAAGAGATTAATCCGGATTATCTCCGCTTGCGATTGGAATGAAACAAACTCGCGGTTCTGTTTTACCGCTTTGAGAAATTATATACCGATCAAGAGCCAAGTTGTCCGGTTCCATTGAAAATCCACCACCGCCAAGAGCGATAATCTGTCTCTTCATCCTACTCTCCTCCTTATCATGCAATATACCCCAGCCAGCAGCAAAGCAAGAGATACAGCTGCTATGTACGTGTATACGTTGAAGTATAAGTTATTCAAATGGATGTCCAGCCAGCCATAATCGTGTATAAATGTTGTACTCACCGCCATCTCCTGCTGCAGCTCCGCCACTCGAAGCAAGAACTTTTCTCTCGCAAAAGAAAAGCAAACCATTATACAAATACTAGTAAAAACTATAGTAGTTAGATGTAGCAACAGAGGGTGCTCTTTCAGTCTGTTGAGGTACGTCGCAAACAAGTAATACATGACCATCAAAAGAAAAAAACAAGCGAATGGATAAAAAGGCAATCCTAAATTCCCATTCCCGCTCACATGGTTGGTTTTAACGGTAAAAAGATCGATGAAGAAGAAACAAGCAAAACTTAGCAGCAAAGCTAAACAGAATCGTTTCCAGCTAACTGTCCGCATGATAATCAGCCTCTCTTCTTTGGTAAATTCCTTTTTTAAGTGTACATAATATGGTAAACATTTGAAATAAAAAAAGAAAAGACCGATTATCGACCTACGATGGAAAATAAATCCTTGTAAAACTAATATCATTAGTTTATAGTCTAACTAATACCATTAGTTTGGAGTGTGATTATATGCGTATACAAAAACAAAACAATCTATATCAACTAACTTTTATGCCACGACTATTTCCGGTGAACTGTTATCTGATTGAAGAAAATGACGGATTAACATTGGTGGATGCAGCTCTAGCTTCCTCAACATCTTCTATTCTTTCAGCAGCCCGTACAATCGGTAAACCGATAACTAAAATCGTTTTAACACATGCCCATTCAGATCATATTGGAGCTTTAGACAGCTTAAAAAATGCTTTACCTAATGCAGAGGTCATGTTATCACAGATGGAATCGGATATACTTCAAAACGGAACGAAAATGGAAGCTGGCCATCCTATCAAGGGTGGTTATCCAAAAAATATCAAGACTAAGCCAGATAGGTTCTTGAGCGAAGGTGATTTTGTCGGATCACTTGAAGTAATCTCAGCGCCTGGGCACTCTCCAGGTATGCTGGCATTATTCGACCATCGAGATGGTGCACTTCTTGTCGGAGACGCGTTTCAGCTACGAGGTGGCATAGCTGTATCCGGTGATTTAAGATGGCAGTTTCCATTCCCAGCCTGGGCCACGTGGAGTAAAGAAATCTCGATTCAATCGGCTAAAAAACTAGCAGACTTAAAGCCTAAGACCTTAGCTGTCGGACATGGAGATCTGCTTCATGAACCGTTGTTGCCTATGAAGCAAGCTATTCTGCGTGCTGAAAAAGGAGCCAAAAAACATGCCTAGAATGCAGCTTTCGAAAGCAATGATTATCGACACCGCACTTTCATTAGCGGAACAGCAAGGATACGAAGCAGTCACGATGGCGAATATTGCACGCTCCCTAACAATTAAGCCGCCCTCCTTGTATAACCATTTTAAAAACTTAGACGAAATCAAGTATGCAATGGCAGAAGCTGCTCAAAAACAACTGTATGAAGCTCTGAAGGACACAGAAAAGGATGCACAGCCGCTATTGTCATTAGCAAAGGCATATGTGCATTTTGGTTCTTCTCATCCTGGCCTGTATGCCTCCTCCCTCCCTGGCGGAACCGGGAAAGTTAGTGAAAAGCTTGTAAAGCTTATAGCAGATGGTTTAACAGCATTTTCATTAGATGAAACAGAAAAGATTCATGCAATTCGCGGATTCCGCAGTATGCTGCACGGATTCATTGATTTAAATAAGCACGCAGGATTTAAACTTGATGTTAATTTGGAGAAATCACTGGAGCAGATGGTTGGAATCTATGTACGGGGGTTACAGACATAAGCAAAGCCACCAGATAATGATCTGGTGGCTTCTATTTTAGTAGTTCGTGTCACTTCCAAAGAAGTTCTTGAACGACTGGATATTCGTTGCACGGTTCAACTCGGCGATGGACGTTGTCAATGGAATACCTTTCGGGCAGACCTGGACGCAGTTCTGTGAGTTACCGCAGCTGCCGATGCCGCCTTCACCCATCAATGCTTCCAGGCGTTCCGCTTTATTCATTGCACCAGTTGGATGCGAGTTGAACAAACGTACTTGGGAAATCGGAGCTGGGCCAATGAAGTCAGATTTATCGTTTACATTCGGGCATGCTTCCAAGCACACGCCGCAAGTCATGCATTTGGAAAGCTCATATGCCCATTGTCTTTTCTTCTCTGGCATACGTGGACCAGGTCCGAGATCATACGTACCATCAATCGGCACCCAAGCTTTGACTTTTTTCAAGCTGTCGAACATTTGGGAACGGTCCACTGCCAAGTCACGGATAATCGGGAACGTGGCCATCGGCTCAAGGCGGATTGGCTGCTCCAGTTTATCGATAAGTGCTGCACAAGACTGCCTTGGTGTACCGTTAATAACCATGGAACATGCTCCGCAGACTTCTTCCAGACAGTTCATATCCCAATAGATTGGTGTCGTTTCCTTACCTTCCGCATTCACCGGGTTTCTCCGGATCTCCATCAAAGCAGAGATGACGTTCATATTCTCCCGGTATGGTACATGGAAGGTTTCTTCATAAGGGGCGCTACTCGGATCATTTTGACGCGTCACAATGATTGTAATCGTCTCTTGCTTCGTTTTCGTCGCTTCCATTATGCTTTTGCCTCCTTCGCTTTCGCGGCGCTATAGTCACGTTTTCTCGGCTTGATATAGGAAGTGTCGACTTCTTCGTAGTAGATATCTGGTGAGTTTGTTGTTTCATCATATCTAGCCATAGTAGTCTTAAGGAATTCTGCATCGTTCCGCTCTGGGAACTCTGGTTTGTAATGGGCGCCGCGGCTTTCATTCCGCATGTAAGCGCCTATTGTCATTACACGAGCCAAATGCAGCATGTTCTTCAGCTGGCGTGTGAACATGACGCCTTGGTTGCTCCAAAGCGATGTATCATGAATGTTGATATGGTTCCAGCGTTCTTGCAGCTCTTGCAATTTGTCATCCGTTTTAAGCAATTTGCTGTTTTCACGAACCACTGTCACGTTATCTGTCATCCACTCACCTAGCTCACGATGCAGCTTGTACGCATTTTCTTTTCCGTCCATCTTAATCATCTTATCGAAGTTTGCTTGCTCTTTTGCAAGTGCATCATCGAATAGTTTGCTGGAAATATCATCAGCATGCTTATCCAGTCCGTCTATATATTTGATTGCATTCGGGCCGGCAACCATTCCGCCGTAAATTGCTGACAGAAGGGAGTTCGCACCAAGACGGTTTGCACCATGCTGGGAGTAATCGCATTCCCCAGCTGCAAAGATTCCTGGAATATTTGTCATCTGATCATCACTGATCCAAAGACCGCCCATAGAGTAATGAACTGCCGGGAAGATTTTCATTGGAACCTTACGCGGATCGTCACCTGCGAATTTTTCATAAATCTCAATGATACCGCCCAGTTTGACATCCAATTCTTTTGGATCCTTATGAGACAAATCAAGGTAAACCATGTTTTCGCCATTGATGCCGAGCTTCTGGTTCACACACACATCAAAGATTTCACGAGTTGCAATATCACGTGGCACCAAGTTTCCGTATGCCGGATATTTTTCTTCAAGGAAGTACCAAGGCTCTCCATCTTTATACGTCCAGACACGGCCGCCTTCTCCGCGTGCTGATTCACTCATGAGACGGAGTTTATCGTCACCAGGTATGGCAGTAGGATGAATCTGAATGAACTCTCCATTCGCATAAATTGCACCTTGCTCATACAAAGCTCCAGCAGCAGAACCTGTGTTGATGATCGAGTTCGTCGATTTTCCGAAGATGATACCAGGACCGCCTGTCGCCATGATGACAGCATCTGCCCGCAACGCGCGCAATTCATGGGATTGGATGTTCTGTGTCAGGATACCGCGTCCGACACCTTCTTCATCAATGATGGCATGCACGAATTCCCAGCCCTCATATTTTGTGACCAGACCTGCAGTCTCATAGCGCCGCACTTGCTCATCAAGAGCATAAAGCAGCTGCTGACCAGTCGTTGCACCGGCATACGCTGTCCGGTGATATTGCGTACCCCCAAAACGTCGGAAATCAAGCAGTCCTTCTGGTGTACGGTTAAACATGACACCCATCCGGTCGAGCATATGGATGATACTTGGTGCTGCATCACACATTCCTTTTACGGGTCCTTGATTGGCTAGGAAGTCCCCTCCATAAACCGTATCATCGAAATGCTCCCAGGTGGAGTCTCCTTCACCCTTCGTATTTACCGCGCCGTTAATGCCTCCCTGTGCACAAACGGAGTGGGAACGTTTTACCGGAACAATGGATAACAAATCTACATGAACGCCGGCTTCTGCTGCTTTGATGGTTGCCATCAAGCCTGCAAGACCCCCGCCGACAACAACTATATTTCGTTTACTCATATCTTTAAGTCCCCTCTCTTAAAGCCGCTTTCTTATACACCCATGCCGAATGCAAGCAGTGAGCGTACCCCCAAATACGTTACGCCAAGGAACACAAGCAGCGTCGCATATGTCGCGATTCGCTGGGAACGCGGAGATACTGTGATTCCCCAAGTAACCAGGAAGCTCCATAGTCCGTTCGCGAAGTGGAACGTTGTGGAAATGACGCCAATCAAGTAGAACCAGAAGAAAAATGGCTGAGTCAGAATGGCTTCCATAAAGTCAAAATCGATTGTTTCCTGCGTGAAGATTGTAATAACGCGAGTTTGATAGACATGCCATGCGATGAAAATCAGTGTCACGATACCAGTGATCCGCTGCAGCAGAAACATCAGGTTCCGGAAGTATCCATATCTTCTTGTATTGTTCTTACCTGTCAGTACGATGTACACACCGAGAATGGCATGATACAAGATCGGTATGTAGATGACGACCCATTCAAGCACAAAGCGGAATGGAAGATTGTGCATGAAACCAGCAGCAGTATTGAAGCTGCCGCTTCCGTACGCAGCAAAGTGGTTAATGACCAAATGCTGAATAAGGAAGATTCCAATTGGAAGCACTCCTAACAACGAATGAAGCCTGCGGTAGAAAAACTCTCGATTCTCGTTCATACGTACCCCCTCAATAGCTCTCTGAATTAACAGAATGATTGCGTTTTCATATTCGATTAAAAATAAAACCGAATGAAAACCGAATCCGTTATTAACAATATTATTGTATAACTATCAAATTTAGGCGTCAAGAAAACGCTTTAAAAAATTTACTAATCTCTTTTTTTATTTTATATAATTCTTACGATTCACGACGAATTTTGTCAGTTTCATAAACATTGTCAATTCAGCCAAAAGACATTGGCAGTTTACCCGGTTTTCATGGTAAAGTGAGTAAAGATACTTTGTAATTGCAACAAGCTGGAAAGGAAGACATGCATGCAAAAGAAAATGCAAGAATTCGACAAGGATTATATGGAACAGCTCATCACTCATGGAGCCGGCCATGATATATTGCGTTTTGTCAGTTTACCAGACTTATTAGGTGAGAATGCTTCCTCCATCCTTTACGTGATGGGTAAAAAACTGGCACGGAAAGTAAACCCAACATCCATGGAACAAGTTGAAGACTTTTTCATCCAGATGGGCTGGGGCAACCTGAGCCTTATCAAACAGAAACGACATGAAATGACATTTGAACTCTCTGGGGCACCAGTCGTACATAGATGGAATGTCGGAGTCGGACAAGAATACCGAATGGAAGCAGGCTTCCTAGCTGCAAGCATCGAGCAGATCAAGGAGCTCGCTTGTGAATGCGTGGACGAAAACGTACCGAAAAAGGAACATGTACAGTTTAATGTTTATTTTGCTAAGGAAGATTAATGGATTCAAAATATCATAGAAGAAATGACGTGTGGATTTCACACGTCATTTTTTAATTTCATCTTAAAAAATACCTGTTACAACAGTAATGGGGCATAATGTAAGACCCATTACTAAAGTAGATAAGATAAGAGTTATCCTCACTTCTTTATCAGGCGCAAAGAAGGAAAAAATAAAACTAATCAGTGTGCCAAATACTACAGTATTAATAACAAAGCCTTCTAAGAAGTTCAGTTGTTTCCATAATTCGGGGGTGAACTTGATAAGCAGCAAATTAAGTGTACCGAGTGTTAAAGACAATAATGCACACAAGGTGCTTATAGTAGCAGGACCTTTGAAAAATTTCTTGTAACTCATTAGCCACACTCACTTCCATCCGCTTTGAACCAAATCTGCATTGCTTTGCGCTAGCAATGTTATCCCTTCTTACTTTGATATCGATTAACCATTATGCTGACCGCTGGCAGGATAGTGAACGCCATAGTCCCAAGTCCGATAATGGAGATACTTATGCCATTCCAAGCCCCCACTAATAATCCTGCCGCTATGATTAAGATACCAAAACAAATACTAGGTATTACTAAAGGAATATGATATTTGGTTTGCTTATTAAATACACATGCTATAGCACAAACTATAGCTCCTACAGCTACACCTAAAAAAAGTAAGCCATAAAACCCCATCATTTCACTCCTTGTGATTTTCCAAGTTATAAACTCAAATCAAACTAACCTTCCATGTCTACAGTATTCTATGTTCCTTTATGAAGTCAGAAAACAATTAACCCGACTCAACATTTAGTGAACTTTGGGAATATCTAGACAATCTTTATTGGTCCGATTCTTTTAGTATAGAAAACGTCAAATTGCCATATCGAGGATTACTTATTCAAGTACTTCTGTCCAGATGCCCATTTATAATAAAAGAACAACACATAAAAACGAGCACGCTCATATTCCCTGAACTCACGATCGAACTCAAGATATTCTTTTGATAAAACCTCATTCTGACTACCCCACTCTGGATGTTGTAAAAAGAAATTGAGACTGCACCAATAAATCAATCTCTTTTCAGGAAGCTCACTTCTTCTCAGATGATACACGGCTCCTGCGATTTCCATCCAATGTGTATTCCAATCAGCTAAATCCAATTCATCTGTCATTGAGTGATCCGCTATCATGCGCCGCAGATCTGTATAAGGAAACAGCTCCATCAAACGAAGTGCTAACAATTCGCCTGTCGTTTTTATCCATCGTTCCTTCACAACAGCCTGTACAAGCTGGCGATGGTATGATACGCGCATAGCAATATATTTTCCTTCTCTCATTTATCTCCTCTTTTTCATTAGGTCTAATATTATTTGAACCAGATTACACTGTTATCTATGTAATTATTAAACATGAGTAATAACTTTGAACATCCCTGTCATATTAGGGGAATAATCTTTAAAATCATATCTTTCATAGAATGCTTCTTTTCCTTTTGAAGCAAATAATCCTATAAATGCTTTATCCGGTGCATTTTCTTGAAGGTATGTCATTAAAGCACTCATAATGTTTTCACCAATGCCTTTTCCTTGGTGTTCAGGATGAACAACTATGTCCTGAATATAGAAATAAACAGCACCATCCCCTACAACCCTACCCATTCCGATGATATTGTGATTTTCTTTAACAATTACAGAGAATACGGAATTACGGATAGAAGTCTCTGCAACGTCAAAATTCATGAAATTCTCCCATCCCACACTTGAACACAAATATATGTATTCATTTAAAGTAGGTAATGCATTAAGTAATACTTCATAGTTACTCATACTATTTCACCTCTCTTAGAGATTGAATCAATCGAACTTCATTGGGAATTTATGTTAATTAGAGTATAACATAGATCATGAAAATTAAAACATCAGCTATGTTCTTTAAATTAGTACTCAAAAAAACCAGGCCTGTCTTAGGCCTGGTCTCCTTCTTCCTGTTCTTCAGTAACTTCTTCAGGATTATTCAAATGGTTCAAAATAACTTGTGCTGTTGGTGCCGGGATTCCTAGCTTGGCAATTTCTTCAACGCTTGCTTCTTGAATAGCTGTCACTGATTTAAAGTGACGCATGAGCAATCTTCTGCGTTTCTCGCCAACACCCGGAATATCGTCCAGCTTCGATTTAATTGCGCTCTTACCGCGCAGTTGGCGGTGGAAGCTGATTGCGAATCGGTGTACTTCGTCTTGAATACGCTGCACCAAATAGAAATCTTGAGCATTCCGTTCAAAATCGACAACTTGTGGCGGTGTCCCGTACAGCAATTCACTTGTACGGTGCTTATCATCCTTAGCAAGGCCGCAAACTGGTATATCAAGCCCCAATTCGTCTTCCAGTACTTCGATTGCTGCGCTCATCTGCCCTTTTGCACCGTCAATGACAATTAGGTCAGGCAGCGGCAAATTGTCCTGCAGCACCCGTTTATAACGCCTGCGAATGACTTCTCGCATCGTATCGTAATCATCGGGGCCTTTTACATCACGTATCTTGTACTTTCGATACTCCTTCTTATCCGGACGGCCATCGGTAAAGACAATCATTGCAGATACCGGATCACTACCTTGGATGTTGGAGTTATCGAATGCCTCAATACGGTGCGGTGTTGCTATATTGAGCTTCTCTCCAAGCGATTCGACCGCCTTTATTGTCCGGTCCTCATCACGCTCTATAAGTGAGAATTTTTCTTTAATGGCTATCTTTGCATTCTTTCCAGCAAGCTCTACAAGCTCTTTCTTTCGGCCGCGGTATGGAATGGCTACATCCGTTTCCAAAAGCTGCTGTAATCCCTCTACGTTTGTACCAATCGGAACGAGCACTTGCTTTGGCAGCAAATGGTTTTGGTGCAGATAGAAACGTCCGACAAATGTAAGGAATGTTTCCTCTGGTTCATCGAAGAATGGGAACATACTCACATCACGTTCGATCAATTTACCTTGGCGGATGAAGAATACTTGTACACACATCCAGCCTTTGTCATAGGCAAAGCCGAATACATCTCGGTCTGTTTGATCCGTCAATGTCATCTTCTGCTGCTCCATGACAGATTCAATATGCTGAATTTGGTCACGCAGCTCCTTCGCACGCTCAAAATCGAGTTCTTCAGAAGCTTCTTGCATCTTCTGACGTAAGTCCTTCTTGATCTGATGGTGTCCGCCGTTTAGGAATGTCGTGATATTCTGTACGATATTCCGGTTCGTCTCCTGAGAAACAGGATAGACACAAGGACCAAGACATTGGTGCATGTGGTAATACAAGCAGACACGGTCTGGCATCGTATTACATTTGCGCAGCGGGTACAGTCTATCCAGCAGCTTCTTTGTCTCCCGGGCTGCGATTACGTTCGGATATGGTCCGAAGTACTTGCCTTTATCTTTTTTCACTTTTCGTGTCACCAGCAAACGCGGCTGTTCTTCTGCTGTAATTTTCAAATATGGATATGTCTTATCATCCTTCAAGAGGATATTATATTTTGGATCATATTTTTTGATTAAATTCATTTCAAGGATGAGTGCTTCAATTTCGGAGGAGGTAACAATATATTCGAAATCCACGATTTCCGCGACGAGCCGCTGTGTCTTGCGGTCATGCGCACCGGTGAAATAGGACCTGACCCGGTTGCGGAGGAGCTTGGACTTTCCAACATAAATGACCGTCCCATTTTTATCCTTCATCAAATAACAGCCAGGCTGCGGCGGCAGAACAGCGAGTTTATCAGTTATCGTCTTGTTCATGCGCTTTCCCCTTTTTCTAGTGCTTTACATAAAGGAACCCTTGCTACAAGAATGTAACAAGGGATCTCATGTCTAATGCTTACGCGTGTTTGTTAACAAGCTCAACAAGAGCTTCTTTTGGCTGGTAGCCAATTACTTGATCTACAACTTCGCCATCTTTGAAAAGAAGCAATGTTGGGATGCTCATTACGCCGAATTTACCAGCAGTAGCTTGGTTCTCATCTACGTCAAGTTTTACGATTTTAACTTTATCGCTCATTTCGCCGTCGATTTCTTCCAATACTGGCGCGATCATTTTACAAGGTCCGCACCAAGTTGCCCAAAAGTCAGCAAGGACAAGTCCTTGGCTTGTTTCTGTATTAAAGTTTGAATCAGTAGCATTTACAATTGCCATAATAAATTCCTCCTAAATAAAAGCTTTCATCGAGTATAGCACTGCTGAAGTCCGTAACGCTACTAGTTTGCTTAGAAGCGTTCATTCCTAAACATTGCGCTAAATACTTGCTCCTATAACATAAGATAATCCCACTGAAATAACAAGCGAAATAAATCCGACCGCCCGGTTATCATTAGCGATCTCCGTATCGATTTTGTACGTCGGCGTAAGGAATTCGAAAATAAAATAGCCGATTAGCAGCATAACAAAACCAATGGAGCTCCACATGATGCTCTGGAGAATACCATCATTATGTTCATAGGAGAAGCGAAGCACGTTCGCTATTCCAAACATCTTACCGCCTGTTGCCATCGCAACAGACAAATTTCCCCGGCGGATTTCTTCCCAGTTCTTATAGGAAGTCACCAGCTCAAAAATAGCCATAAACACGATGATACTCAGTACCGCTACGCTATAGCGTGCGGCTGTCAGGACAATCGTATTTTCCCAAAATGACTCCATAACCCCGTACTCCCCGCTGTTTACTGAAATTCAAGCACGGTTACACCGGTTCCGCCTTCATTCATGCCGCCAGAACGATAATTTTTCACTGCACGGTGGCGTTTGGCTAATTCCTGCACGCCTGTACGCAGGGCACCTGTTCCTTTACCGTGGATGATCGATACGTGCGGATATCCAGCCAGCAGCGCATCATCCACATATTTCTCAACGCGGCGCAGTGCATCCTCGTAGCGTTCTCCGCGTAAATCCAGTTCCGTGCTCACATGATAGGCGGAGCCTTTGACTGTTGCAACCGGCTTTTCTTTTAATACGTCCTGTCTCTTTACGAACTCGATGTCTTTTCGTTTCGCTTTTATTTTCATAATTCCAATTTGAAGCATATATTCTTTGTCACTGACCTTCTCGACAACTGTTCCTTTTTGTCCCAAAGTTAAAAGAAGCACTTCGTCTCCAGGCATGAGCTGTTTGTTTTCCTTCGTTTGCGGTGCCGCCTTAGCACCTTTTTTCGCAAGCTCTGGTGAAGCACCTTCCAGTCGTTTACGGGCGTCGATAATTTCATGCTCTTTGACACTGGCTTGATTTTTCATTGTTCGAAGAGAAGCAACAATTTCTTCTGCTTCTTCCCTGGCCTGCTCAACAGCCTTGGCAGCCTTTTCTTCTGCCTTTTGATACAAACGCTCACGCTTGCTATCAAATTCCTGCCACTGCTTCTCTAAATCACGTTTCAGTGTCTCAGCTTCTTCAAGCTGTGCTCGGGCTGATTCATAATCATGCTCTGCTTCTCTGCGGGAAGTTTCAAGAGATGCAATCATGTTTTCAACACTCTTCGAATCAGTTCCGATTAATTCCTTGGCACTATCAATGATGGATTCCTTCAAGCCGAGACGCCTGGAAATCTCAAATGCGTTACTGCGGCCCGGTACACCGATCAACAAACGATATGTTGGTCTTAGTGTTTCCACGTCAAACTCCACGCTCGCATTCACGACGCGGTCGCGGTTATAGCCGTATGCCTTCAGCTCAGGATAGTGCGTCGTCGCAACAACAGTTGCACCGCGTTTAATCGTTTCATCGAGTATGCTCATTGCCAGTGCCGCACCCTCCTGAGGATCTGTTCCGGCACCAAGTTCATCAAATAGTACAAGCGATTCATGATCAACTTGCTTCAAAATATCTACGATGTTAACCATGTGTGAGCTAAATGTACTCAAGCTCTGTTCAATGGATTGTTCATCACCGATGTCGGCGAACACTTCCGTGAAGACTGCCATCTCACCGCCATCAAGCGCCGGCACTTGAAGACCTGACTGAGCCATAAGCGTAAACAAACCAATTGTCTTGATTGTAACGGTTTTACCACCGGTATTCGGACCAGTGATGACTATAGTAGAGTAATCTTCTCCAAGATCGATATCATTTGCTACAACCTGCTCAGGATCAATCAGCGGATGTCTTGCCTGTTTCAAATGAATAATACCTTTGTCATTCATTTTCGGCATAGAGCAGTGCATAACTGCACCTAGTTTGGCACGTGCTGAAATGAAATCAATCTGACCAAGAATCTCGATATTCGCCAGTAAAACTGCTTCATCTTCCGCAACTCGCATACTGATTTCCTTCAGGATACGTTCAACTTCCGCTTTTTCTTGTGCTCTTGCTTCCTGCAGCTGGTTGTTTAAATCTACAACAGCCTGCGGTTCCATAAATAAAGTCTGTCCAGAGGAAGACTGATCATGGACGATACCGCCGATTGCCCCGCGGTATTCTTGTTTTACTGGAAGCACATAGCGTTCATTTCGAATTGTTATGATGGAATCTGAAAGCATCTTGCTTTTAGACCTGGTATAAGATTCAAGCTTTTCCCGTACCCGGCTTTCGTTTGTGCGGATGCGGGAACGGATGCCGCGGAGTCGTTCTGAAGCTCCATCCATCACTCGGCCATGATCATCTATTGCATTCTTGATATGACGCTCCAAATCACTCAATGATACAAGTTGATCAACAAGACTGCGGATGATCGGCATCTCTGGTTCTTCCAGCTCTTCGATGAAATGCTTCAAGTTTTTTCCGCCGTAAATGGTGCTTGCAATATCTAGGCATTCATTGGCGTTTAAGATACCACCGATAACTGCACGCTTGACGCTAGCATGAATGTCATAGATGCCACCTAGCGGTATACCACCGCGAAGACGAATGACAGAAGCTGCTTCATCTGTTTCTGCCTGGAGCTGTTCCACTTCCGCAAGCTCCGTCGCTGGCTGTATTTTCATCACTCTTTTTTTTCCAAGTGAAGATGCTGCTTGTTCACTTAGCTTCTGTATGATTTTATCGAATTCCAGTACGCGGAATATTCGTTTATTCATGTTTTCCCCCCACTTTTTAAGCTGTTAGCTGCGCTGAAAAAGCTCCATTAATTGTTGCTTAGAATATGTGTTGATGACCGTCTCTGGTTTTAACCAGCCTTTACGTGCCATCGCTACACCGACTTCCATGAATGATAGCGTTGCATAACTATGCGCATCGGTATTAACAGCAATCTTCACTCCAAGCTCCTGGGCCTTCTTCAAATATGTCCATGACAGATCCAATCGGTTAGGGTTGGCGTTCAGCTCAATCACCGTACCTGTCTCGGCTGCTTTTTCAAGGAGCCAGTCAGGATCGGCCGCATAGCCGGCTCTCCTTCCGATAAGTCGGCCGGTTGGATGAGCGATCACATTGACGTTCGGATGCTCGAGTGCAGCAGTCAAACGTTCTTTGATTTGATCAGCTGATTGCGAGAAGCTGGAGTGAATTGCACCAATGACGTAATCCATCTCTTGCAAGAAGTCATCGTCAAAATCCAAACGAGCATCTGGCAGGATATCCATTTCAACACCAGCGAATATATGAAAGTCTGGGTACAACGCATTAATACGCTCTATTTCTTCCCGTTGTTTGCGCAGTCGTTTCTCATCTAGTCCATTAGCTACTTTAAGATATTTAGAGTGATCGGTGATTGCTATATAAGAGTAGCCAAGCTCTATTGCCTGTTTGGCCATCTGCTCGATCGACTGGGCACCATCACTCCAAGTTGAGTGCATATGCAAATCGCCTTGGATATCTGATAGCTGTACGAGCGGCATTTGATGCTTGAAGCTCTCTAGTTCACCTTGCGCTTCTCTAACTTCAGGCGGAATAAAAGACAAACCAAAGTGTCCGAAAAATTCTTTTTCAGATTTGAAGGTTATTAATTCCCCTGTTTCTACATTTTCAACACCGTATTCACTAATGCGCTCACCACGTTTTTTCGCCAGCTGACGCAAAGCCACATTATGGTCTGCAGAACCAGTAAAATGGTGGAGCGTTGTTGCAAATGCTGCTGGTTCGATCAATCGGAAGTCTACGTTGATGTCATAACCTTCTTCTAACGTAACAGATACTTTCGTGTCGCCCTTAGCGATAACTTCTTTTAGATTGTCGATTGTTAGCAGCTGCTCTTGGACAGTTTTAGGATCATTGGTTGCAATGATGAAATCCAAATCCTTCACTGTTTCCTGCATCCGACGCAAACTGCCTGCACGAGCGTACTGTTCGATTCCTTCTAATGATTCCAGGAAGGACTCGATTCTTTCCGCCAGTGGCAGCATCATTGCGATAGGAATACGCTCTGGTCTGGATCCAACATTTGCAAGTCCATCGAGAATCTTTTCAGCAGATTTCTTACCAAACCCGCTCAACGATGCGACTTTACCTGATTCGACTGCTTCTTTCAAGCTAGCCGCATCTATAACACCAAGCTCCTGATATAGTTTGGCCAGCTTTTTTCCGCCAAGACCAGGCAAATCAAGTAACGGCACCAGTCCTTCTGGTACTTCCTCCTGCAGCTGACGTAATGTATCAGACTGTTCGTCTTTGATGTATTCCTCGATAACCGCCGCCGTTCCCTTACCGATCCCATTCAGCTTCGTAAAGTCCTCAATTTCATCTATGGATTGGTCATTTGCTTCCAGTGCCGCTGCAGCTTTCCGGTACGCGGACACTTTGAATGTATTTTCCCCTTTTAGCTCAAGATAAATTGCAATTGTCTCAAGCAGTTTGACTACGTCCTTTTTATTGATACTCATACCTCTCATCCTTTCAAAACAAGGTAGAAAACCCTTGCGCACGATGCCGCAAGGGTTAAGCATTTCATCCCATCAATTCTGTGGGTAATTTATTTGCAACATGATTCAGCCATAGATCCTTGATCTCACCTGAAATATATGGTGTATGTTCCACGATCCATGCTGCGAGTATTGACCTGTCCAGCGCTTCTTGCACCGGTGTGATCGGCAGCAATACCGATAGATACAATATCACGAATACAAGCAGATAAATTTCAACAAAGCCAAGAACGCCGCCAAGTAACTTATTCACTGAGCGCAAAATCGGCAAGTCTGCTATAAAATCAAGCATGGATCCGATGATATGCAGGATGATTTTCGTCGCAAAGAACAAAATTGCGAACGCGATTGCATTGTAGAAAACCTGATCGAGCGGTACTGCTCCAAATATATCAGACCAAGCACTATCAGAAGATATATCAGGATACGGAATCCAAAGTTCAAGCTTCGGTGCAAGCTGATCATAATATATAGCTGCAACAATGAATGATACGACAAAGCTTGCTAAATGGAACAGCTGCATGATGAAGCCGCGCTTTAGGCCGACAAATACGCCGAACAGGAGCATGGCGATAATAAGTAAATCAATCATTATCCTTTCTAGCCTCTTTCCTTGTAATAGAGCCTAGCAATTGTGCGTACTCTTCTTTCAGTTTTAAATAATCGTTAGTTGTATTCACAGCCGTCAATACGGCCAGTTTCGCGGTATCAAGATTCGGATTCGCTTGATGGATCTCCGACATCTTCTGGTCGACAAGGCTTGCCACCATTCGCATGCGATGAGCTGGCTCTTGTCCGACAATTGTATAGGACCGGTTATGTATCTCAACCGTAACACGTGTTTTATCAGATTGGGACACGTTATCTCCCCTCACTTCTCTTATAATACTAGTCTTTATAGTAACATGAAGGTGTCGATTTAGGAAACTATTCTGTATAGACGTGCGGCATGCTATACTAATTGTCAGATTGGAGAGATGAACGTGGGACAAATCGTTTTGCAATTGCCGTTGGACACAATCCAGCAGATGAAAGCAACATACAGCCGAGCTGAGAAACCTGCCCCTCCGGGAGCAATTTTTTCAGCGAAGACACCAGGCTGTTCCATCACCGCATATAAATCCGGAAAGGTACTTTTCCAAGGGAAAGCGCCGGAATCAGAGGCTGGCAAATGGGGAACTGCACCTGCTGGACCGAAACCGGGTATCAAAGATCACAAACATCCTGCTCCTAAAGGACCCGCAGGCTTGAAACCAAGTGTTAATGATCACAGATATGCACCTAATCCAGCTTTGTTTACTTCTTCCCATATCGGCTCGGATGAAGCTGGCACTGGTGATTTCTTCGGCCCGATTACGGTGGCGAGTGTATATGTAGATCAAAGCCAGTTCGCTCTTTTGAAAGAACTCGGTGTCAAAGACTCTAAGCTTTTGAAGGATGATGCAATCCAACGTATTGCCAAGGATCTTATGCACGTGGAGCTTCCTTATTCCCTGCTTGTGATGCGTAACGAAAGATACAATCAGCTCCAGCAGCGCGGCTGGTCCCAAGGAAAGATGAAAACGATGCTGCATCATCATGCCATCCAGAAGCTGCTGGCCAAGATTGCCCCGACCAAGCCGGATGGAATCTTAATTGACCAGTTCCAGCTGCCATCAACGTATATCAAGCACCTTGCAACAGAAGGTGAGAAGCTTCAGCAAAATGTAAGCTTTATGACAAAGGCGGAGAGCCATTCACTTGCAGTTGCTGCTGCATCGATCATTTCCAGGGCAAGCTTTGTTAAGGAGATGGATAAACTATCTAAGCAAGCAGGTTTCACGATTCCAAAAGGAGCAAGCGCTGCTGTCGATCAAGCAGCTGGTCGCCTTATCCGTACACACGGACGCCAAGCACTACCTGTGTTTACGAAGATGCATTTCGCTAATAGTGCAAAAGCGGAGAAGTTTGTTTAACGTCTGTATCCGCGGCGGCTGTTTGATTTTCTTGTCCGCACAAGCCTGCCCGCAGGCTGTTTGCGGATCCATTTGATATATTTAGACAGCTTTTCATCCGCCCGCAAGGCTTCGATACTAGGCAACCTTGCAGCAAGCTCCTCATTTGTATATAAAGCATGAATTTGCTTATGGCATGATATACATATCATCGCTGTATCCAGAAATGTGCCGCCCATTTCCTTCGGGATTAGATGATGCTCTGTCAAGGTGACCTCGTCCCTGCCACAGAGCTCGCATCTACCTGTTTGCTGTCTCGCCATCTTTTATCTCCTCGCTTATTACCAGTATAGACAGGATTTATGCCTTTTAACGTTATAATTCCCGATAATAGCGCAGCGACACTTGTGATTTTCCTGTATCTTTCAACTTTGTTATTTGTTCTTGAAAACAAACCATCGTTTCTTTACCATTCATCTATTTCAACGCTTGCTGAAAATCCTGAATAAGTGATACATGCTCCTGGAACAACTCCTTAGGTAATGCTTTCAGCTGGAAAAATGCATTATCAGCAGATTCGTTATTAGATCTAATCAGTTCGCCAGTGAATTCCCTGCATTTGTACAAAACTTGAACGAGTGCTACTTGATCACCATTGGCAAACGTCTTGTCATATTCAGGTCCAGAGTACACGCGGAACAGCTGCAGTTCTCCAAGTTGAAGGCCCGTTTCTTCAAAAACCTCACGTCTGGCTGTTTCCGCTGTACTCTCTCCCATTTCCATAAAGCCCCCGGGCAATCCCCATTCACCTGTGTCTCTTCTTTTTTGCAATAATAGTTCTCCTGCCTCGTTTTGAACAAATGCTCCTGCTACAACCATGATCACTTTCTCGTTTCCTACTTTACTTCGTATGTATGAGATATAATCCATTTTGTGCCTCCTTCAAATGATAAAGAAAAAAGGATAATGAAGCTTTATAGGCTTCATTATCCTTTAACTTAACTTCTTAATTCTGCATCATGCTTCGCTTTCACATTTTCGATGATGTTGTTATAAGATGCTTCTACTTCTTCATCTGTCAGTGTGCGTGTCGGATCCTGGTAAAGCACTGTGTAGGCAATCGACTTCTTGCCTGCTTCCATGTGTTCTCCTTGATACACATCAAAGATCTGAACCTGCTGAACAAGCTCTCCGCCAGCTTCTTGGATTGTACGCTGGATATCACCTGCGTGTGCAGCTTCATCCACAACTAGCGCGATATCTCTCGTAACAGAAGGATGACGCGGAATAGTACGGAAGCTTGGCACTTCTTCGTATTGATCCATTAAATAAGCGATGTCCAAATCAAACACATATGTTTCTTTAAGATCGAATGCTTTTTGAACTGTCGGGTGAAGCTGGCCGACTACACCGAGAACCTTACCATGAAGAGATACAGTCGCCGTACGTCCTGGATGGTAGCCATCAACTTGTGCCTGCTGGAATACCGGTTCAAGATCAAGCTGGCCAAAGATCCCCTCTACGATTCCTTTAGCTACATAAAAATCGACTGACTTTTTCTCTTGCTGCCATGGCTGTTCCATCCAAGAACCAGTCAAAGCTCCAGCTAGACGTGCCGTTTCGGTTGGCTGCTCCGTAATCTGTTCTTCTTTGGATAAGAATACACGACCGAATTCAAAGTAGCCTAGGTTCTCTTGCTTACGAGCCACATTATAAGAAAGTGTGTCTACAAGTTCAGGAATGATGCTAAGGCGCAAATGGCTGTGTTCTTCACTCATCGGCATTTTTAATTTAACCGGGAATACTTCCTGCTCCAACACATCTGGACTTACAAGCATCTCTGTGCGTTCTTTGCTTGTTAGCGAGTATGTGATAGTTTCCATCAGTCCAGCACCTTGCAAGTACTGTTTCAGCTGACGTTTCAAGTGTTGCTTCGTCGTTAATTTACCAGCAAAGGCTTCTCCTTCAGGCAATGTGTAAGGAATATTATCGTAGCCGTAAATACGAGCGATTTCTTCCAGCATATCTTCGAACAAGCTAATATCTCCACGTCTAGTTGGTACAGAGATAGTGAACTGACTATTATCTTGTTCAAAGCCGAACTGCAATTTTGTCAGGATAGACGCGATTTCTTCATCAGAAATCGTTGTACCTAAACGGTTGTTCACACTCGCTGTATCGATCTTGACTTGCTTCTCTTCACGATTCAGCTCGTCGAATGCAACAACACCTTGTGCAACCTTACCGCCAGCATACTCCGCAAGAAGACGTGCTGCATATGCTCCAGCTCGCTGCACACGATTCGGATCGATGCCTTTTTCGTAGCGCGCACTCGCTTCGCTGCGCAAGTTATGATGCTTGCTGGAACGGCGAATGGCACGTGCATCGAAGAAAGCTGCTTCTAGCAATACATTCTTCGTATCATCAGAAACCTCAGAGTTAGCTCCGCCCATCACACCTGCAAGCGCAATTGGCTCATTACCGTTTGTAATAACAATTTCATCGCCTTTTAAAGTGCGCTCCTGATCATCCAATGTTTGGATTTTCTCGCCCTCTTTAGCAGAACGTACGACGATTTCCTTCGTTGCCACTTTGTCATAATCAAATGCGTGCAGCGGTTGTCCGTAAACAAGCAGCACATAGTTTGTAATATCAACAACGTTGTTGATTGGGCGAATGCCTGCTGCCATTAAGTAATTGCGCATCCAAAGCGGTGATGGCGCAATAGTTACGTCTTCAATGACAAACGCACCGTAATATGGGTTAAGCTCAGCGTCTTCCACTTTCACAGAAACTAGGTCAGCTGCTTTGCTATCGCTTGTTTGATATGTTTCCTCAGGCTGCTTCACTTGCTTGTTAAGGATAGCTGCCACTTCATAAGCAACACCCAGCATGCTCATTGCATCCGCACGGTTTGGTGTCAAACCAAGTTCTAAGATAACATCATCCAAGTTAAGCAATTCTGCAACTGGCGTACCAACTTTTGTGTCTTCTGGGAAAACGAAAATTCCATCTGTAACATCCTTCGGCACGAATTTTTCATCGATGCCCAGTTCTTGCAAAGAGCAGACCATGCCATGCGATTCAACTCCGCGAAGCTTTGCTTTTTTGATTTTCACGCCGCCTGGAAGACGTGCTCCCGGCAGAGCCGCAGCAATCTTTTGTCCTTGGGCAATATTCGGTGCACCGCAGATAATTTGATATGTTTCAGTGCCAACATTGATTTGGCAAAGATTTAATTTGTCTGCATTCGGATGCTGTTCACAGCTCTCTACGTAGCCGACAACAACATTCGTGCTTTCTGGTGCTACACGTTCAATACTTTCTACTTCAATTCCGGAGCGCGTGATTCTTTCAGCTAGCTCCTCCGGCGTAATATTATCTATGTCTACATATTGCTTCAGCCAATTCAAAGATACATACATCGTTTTTGCCTCCCGTTATGCCTTATGGTATTGCGATAGGAATCGTACATCATTTGTATAGAAGTGACGGATATCATCGACGCCGTATTTGAGCATCGCAATCCGCTCAACACCCATACCGAATGCGAAGCCAGAATATTCTTCTGGATCATAGCCGCTCATACGAAGGACGTTGGAATGCACCATACCAGCACCAAGGATTTCGATCCATCCAGTATGCTTACATACGTTACAGCCTTTACCGTCACAAACCTTACATGTTACATCGACCTCAACAGATGGCTCTGTGAACGGGAAGAAGCTTGGACGCAGACGGATTTCACGGTCGGCTCCGAACAGTTTGCGAGAGAATTCAAGCAGAACACCTTTTAAGTCACTCATGCGGACATTCTTGTCGACTAGCAGACCCTCAATTTGAGTGAACTGATGTGAATGCGTTGCATCATCTGTGTCACGGCGGTACACAATACCTGGGCAGATCATTTTAATTGCTTTATTGCCGTCGTATTCACGCATTGTACGAGCTTGGACTGGGGAAGTCTGCGTACGTAAAAGCAAGTGATCTGTAACATAGAAGCTGTCCTGCATATCCCGCGCAGGGTGATCTTGTGGCAAGTTCAATGCTTCAAAGTTGAAATAATCCGTTTCCACTTCCGGGCCTTCTTTAATTTCAAATCCCATGCCTAGGAAAAGGTCTTCCACTTCTTCGATGATGCTAGTCAGAAGATGAGGGCCGCCTGCTTTGACAGGTCGTCCTGGCAATGTGACATCGATCGCTTCTTTTTGCAGCTGTTCATTGAGTGCTGCTTCTTCCAGCAAATTCTTTTTGTTATCCAAAGCAGTCGCAATTGCCTCACGCACTTTGTTTGCCAATTCACCAATAACCGGGCGCTCTTCAGGAGAAAGTTTTCCCATTCCGCGAAGTACTTCGGTGATTGGACCTTTTTTCCCTAAATAAGCGACACGTACATCCTGCAAGCTTTGCAGGTTATCTGCTTGCTGTACTTTCTCGATGGCTTCTGCTTGTAATGCTTCGAGCTTTTCTCTCATGCTTTTGCCTCCTATGATTTTTGAGCATAAAAAAAGCCCCTCCCTCCGAAAAGGGACGAGCTTTCATTCGCGGTACCACCCTTGTTGGTATACATGTATACCCAACTTGAAGCTTGATAACGGATTTAGCAATCCGGATACACCTTTACTTGTCATCGACAAGGTCCCGGTGCCTGCTCCAGAGTGAAGGTTCATCCACTGCCGCAACCGGCATGCTCTCAGTCTACAGGCACGCCTTCCTGTTGTTACGATCTGCAGGGATTACTGACTCTTTCCACGCATCTCAATATTAATCTTGTTTCATTATAGAAAATCCCGGGACTTCTTGCAACCCGCTTTTACCTATTTACCGTGTGATACAGCAAAATACCTGTAGCAATACTCACATTTAGTGATTCTGCTTTTCCGAAAATAGGAATCTTTACAGCCATATCGCTCTGGGCAATCAGCCGTTTGTCGATTCCTGCTCCTTCATTACCAACGAGCAGTGCTGTTTTTTTCGGTGCAGTCAAATCGCGATAATCGACAGCACCTTCTAATGCTGCTGCCCATACGGTATACCCGTTTTCTTGCAGTTCCGGCAATAAAAGTTCCAGATCGGCAGTTAAAACAGGTAAATGGAAGATAGAGCCTTGTGTTGCGCGGATAACCTTGTCATTATACCGATCAGCTGAGCCTTCACCCAAGTAGACAGCGTCAAACCCAGCTGCATCTGCCGTGCGGATGATTGTTCCCAAGTTACCTGGATCCTGGACAGCATCCAGCATAAGGATACGATTATGACGCTTCAGCTTCTTGTCCTGCATCTGTACAACTGCTGCAATTCCTTGCGGTGTTTCCGTCTCCGTGATTGCTTTGAAAACATGGTCCGATACACGTATTGGCTCCAATTCCGACGCCCATTCCGGATGTTCTGTTTCCTCGCGCAATATGAGCTGTTCAATCGTCCAGCCAGCTTTAATGGCTTCTTCTACAAGATGGAATCCTTCTACCAAGAAGGTATTTGATTTTGTCCGTTCCTTTTTTCGTTTCAATTTCTGCCACTGTTTCACTTGAGCATTTTGAGTTGATGTAATCAACGCACGTTCACTTCCTCTTTCTTGACATATCCTCTATCATACATAGTTTTACGAACAGCGGTCAAACTATAAAAAAAGAAAAGAGGTGCTCATGCATGGATTTAGATATCCGCCGTGCTATCTTGGCCAACATCAAGGACAACAATGAAGAACAGCTGCAAGCTACAATTACAGATTCCATCGATGGTAGAGAAGTTCTTCTGCCTGGACTGGGAGTTTTATTCGAACTGATCTGGAAAAACGCCAGCGACCAAGATAAGCAGGAAATGGTCGATACACTAGCTAAGGGCGTCCAAACACAAGGATAAAACACCGGTGAAATAGGTCTTGTACCCCTGGTTCTTTTGAGCTACAATTGGACTAACAATATGTGACAGGAGATATGTTTTTTGGATACATCTTATCTGCTTTCCACACTTAGTCCGACGATGCTCGCTACTTATCAGCAACGGGCAGCCTTTTCAGGGACCACAAGTTCCAGTCAGTCTTTCAGCAATCTGCTACAGCAGACGATGACAGCCGGTTCTCCGGCTAGACTAAACCCTTATGTAACGCTTAGTTCCATGACACAAACTCAAAGCACACCTTCTATTCAATCTGTTACAGATAGTGCTCCCAAGAGTTCTGGTAATAAGACGGTAGATGGTATCATCTCTGATGCTGCTTCTAGATACGGCGTTGACGAAAAGCTCATTCGTTCTGTTATTCAGATGGAATCAAACTTCGATCCATTAGCTGAAAGTGGTGTAGGTGCACAAGGTCTTATGCAGCTTATGCCGGCTACAGCAGCTGGGCTTGGCGTGACGAACAGCTTCGATCCGGAGCAGAACGTAATGGCAGGCACGAAATATTTGAAACAGATGCTGGATCGTTACAACGGCAACACTAGCCTGGCTTTGGCAGCATACAATGCTGGCCCGGGCAATGTCGATAAATATAACGGCATCCCGCCATTCAATGAAACAACGAATTATGTCCAAAAGATAATGGGCAGCTACCTAGCATAAAAAACCAGCTTCCGCTTGGAAGCTGGTTTTTTTATTTAGCTATACGTAATTTTCTCGACTGTTTCTTTGTCCAATTTCTGAATAACTGCAGTCAATAATTTAACTGTATTATCATAATCATCTTCATGCAGCATGGCCGCATGTGTATGGATATAGCGCGTTGGAATTCCGATTGTCAAAGCAGGGACCCCATTACCCGTCAGATGAATGCTGCCCGCATCTGTTGCTCCGCCTTTGATCGTATCATACTGGTAAGGAATATTCAGTTCCTCTGCTGTTTCAATCACAAGATCACACAGACCTTTATGAGCGATATGGGCAGCATCATATAATACGATCTGCGGTCCAGCACCTAGTTTACCTGTTGCTTCTCTGTCGCTAATGCCAGGTGTGTCACCTGCGATACCTGTATCGACTGCAAAAGCAATGTCTGGTCCAATTTTATTGGCAGAAGTAGTGGCACCCCTTCTTCTAACTTCTTCTTGAACCGTACCAACACCATAAACAGTTGCTTCCTTATCGGTATCATGCAAGTTCTTCATAATATCGATTGCTACGGCACAGCCAATCCGGTTATCCCATGCTTTCGCCAAAAGCAGTTTTTCGTTCTTCATTTTCGTGAATTCGAAATAAGGTACAACCGAGTCACCAGGACGTACGCCGAATTCTTCCGCTTCTTCCTTGCTGCTTGCACCAATATCGATGAACATTTCTTCTATAGAAGCAGGTTTTTTCCGTTTTTCCAGTGATAATAGATGCGGTGGCTTGGAGCCGATAATGCCGACAAGTTCACCCTTCCTTGTATGGACGGTCACACGCTGCGCAAGCATAACTTGACTCCACCAGCCTCCAAGTGTCTGGAAATAAAGATAGCCATTCGCATCGATGCGTGTCACCATAAAGCCGATTTCATCAAGGTGACCGGCAACCATCACTTTCGGACCATCCGTCTTACTGCCTTTTTGGATGGCAATCAAACTGCCGAGATTATCAGTTGTAATCTCATCGGAAAATGGAGAGATAAGCTCCCGCATTACCTTGCGGACACCTGCTTCATCACCCGAAACACCTGGTGCATCAGTCAAACTTTTCAGCATATTTAATTTTTCATTCATTATGTATTCCTCCTCCGTTTAATATCCTTCATCCTGTCTTGTATGATTCACTTCGTTTTTCTGCTGATAAGCCTCTAAAATCGAATCTTCCGTGAACCCTAGCTGCTGACCTAGCTGCAGGAAGCTTTGGAAAAGCGTGACATACGTTTCCTGTACTGGTTCGCTATAAAAGGCACCAATGCTACGGTAGAGTTCCAAGAATGAATCTGTTTGATCGCTTCCGTTATCAGTTAGCGGACTAGACGTATATGTAAGACCTTTATCAAGTCCGACTGACAAAATGAAGTGCAGGCCATCTACATATTCCTCTAGTATGACACTTTGTTCGCTCGGGCCTTTTTTGCTCCAGAATTTGAAACAGCGTGTCTCATTAGCCAATTCTCCAATTTCTACCTGAAGCGCTAGTATTTTTTTACGGAAAAGATCGTCACGATTTGCTGATTCAAGATTGTCTTCGATGTAGGTATCCAGCTCGCGCTGTTTATTGAATAGATATTCGTAATCCATATATAAGACTCCTTCTTGCGTTATTCTTATGTAGTGAGGGTATAGTAAAACGGATGAAACTTCTTCTTTAGCGTAATCGTATCTATACAAAAAGTAAAGGAGGCCTGCTCGCTATGAAGATTCTTTTTCTCCTGTTGCTTGCAGGTGCAGCGATTCTTTTGTTCTACACCGTCATGAAAGCAAGGAAGAACCCTGCCAATGATATGTCACACCTCGATGCAGAGGAAGTGGAATACCGTGAACAGTATGATCACCATTTTTCACTAAGCTATCGAGGCTATCGTATGATTGGTAAGAAGTATTTGCAGCCAAAGGAAGACAGATTTGAAGTTACCAAAGTTGTTATGAATGCTGTACAGCCGGATCGATTATCCGGATTTTCCCGAAATGATCTTTATAAGATGGAAGAGTGCATTCTAAGCCATTTCCCTTATGCTTCTATTGAATGGAAGCATCCGATAAAAGAGCTCGTCCTCACAGAAATATGATAAAGCACTGGAGCTTATAGAAGCGCCAGTGTTTTATGCACTTTCTTTAAAAAATTCCTCCCATTTGATTGTAAATTCCTTTTTCCGCATCAGATAAATACAGGCCAGCAGGACTATCAAGACGCCTGCTATCGCTGCTGGAGGCAAGTAGCGCAGCCATGTGCCTGCAAAAGAATATGCAGCGGCAAGCGGAATACTCGATAGAATCGAGGCCTTCCCATATGATCTCCAGCTGCGGTTATTTTCCATCAAGCAAACGCTTAATATGTGGAAGTGAATAAAAGGTACGAGCCGCATCAAGGCGACTTGGCCCGTTGTAAAGCTCGTGTGCCTGCCAATCAGCTTTTGTTTCAGCATGAGAATCCTATTTGCCGATCGAGGAAAACGCTGCGCGATACCATAGAACAGCATACTGGATGCGGTAATACCGATAATGGACAAAATCGTACCAGCTACAGCACCGAACAGGATTCCACCTGAAATACATAGAAAAACGACAGGCAGAAATAAAGCTGGTCGAAGCAGGTATAGGAGGACGAACAAAAGCGGTGCAAACAATCCCCCTGTTGCGACGACCGTCAACATACTCACGCCAACCTGGTCCATTGCTGCTCACTCCCTCTTAGATGTCTCTAATATATATGACAGGAGACGAGCCTTTATGACAAGCACACAGCATTTATCTTACAGTAAATAAAGAATTAATAGGACATGCATGACGACAAGACAAGGAAAGCCGATAACAAACGCGGTATGCTTCGTTTTATGTCGGAATGCCTGCATCCCGAGCCAACCGCCCAGTGCGCCACCAATGATTGCTGTAATCCACAGCCTTCGTTCACTTATACGCCACGCGTGCTTCTTTGCTCTTTGCTTATCTATTCCCATCCAGCTGAACAGCAGGATATTGACAACCAGCAGATACAGACTAATGAGCAGCTCCATATTCCTACCCCTTTCTATACAAAAAGCCGCTATCAAAGGATAGCGGCTTTTTGGCTTATTTCAATGCGTCTTTTGCTTTAGTAGCAAGTTGCGCGAATGCTTTTTCGTCAGAGATTGCAAGCTCTGAAAGCATTTTGCGGTTTACTTCGATACCAGCAAGTTTAAGACCGTGCATCAAACGGCTGTAAGAAAGTTCGTTCATACGTGCAGCAGCATTGATACGTGCGATCCAAAGTTTACGGAAGTCACGTTTTTTCTGTCTGCGGTCACGGTATGCGTACTGACCGGATTTAATTACTTGTTGTTTTGCAACTTTGAATAGTGCGTGTTTCGCACCATAATAACCTTTAGCTAACTTAAGAACGCGTTTACGACGCTGACGCGTTACTGTTCCACCTTTTACACGTGGCATAGTATTCCCTCCTATAGGACAAAAAATCTTTAATTTTATTATTTAGGTAGCATTTGTTTGATACGTTTAAGATCACCAGCAGAAACAAGTGCATCTTTACGAAGTTTACGTTTCTGTTTAGTAGATTTATTAGCAGCCAAGTGGCTTGTGTAACCGTGGTTACGAGCTACTTTTCCAGTACCTGTTTTCTTGAAACGTTTAGCGGACCCTTTGTGGGTTTTCATTTTTGGCATCGTATTTCCTCCTTATATCCTTCGGCTTACTGTTTCTCAGCTATCGGAGCAAGCATTAGGAACATGCTGCGGCCTTCCATTTTCGGTTTCATTTCAACCGTTGCAACATCCTTGCACTCTCCAGCTAGCTTTTCGAGAACTTCTTGGCCTAATTCTTTATGCGTAATGGCACGTCCGCGGAAACGAACAGAAGCCTTTACTTTATCGCCTTTTTCAAGAAACTTACGCGCGTTGCGAAGTTTCGTATGGAAGTCATGATCCTCGATACCCGGGCTCAAACGAACTTCTTTTACGTTGATTATTTTCTGGTTCTTACGCGCTTCTTTTTCTTTCTTCTGTTGCTCGAAGCGGAATTTACCATAATCCATAATCCGGCACACGGGTGGTTTTGCGTTTGCAGCCACAAGCACCAAATCAAGATTTCTTGTTTGTGCGATTTCTAATGCTTCTTGACGGGATTTTACGCCAAGCTGGTCACCGTTTGAATCAATGAGTCGAACCTCACGTGCGCGAATTTTCTCATTGATATTCGTATCTTTGCTAATAATCATCCACCTCCAGGATATTTTGGGAAACTTATGATCGGGGACAAGATATCCGCCGCTTATCAGTTAAACATGGTTGTAAAAAAGCATAAAAAAAATGCCGGTACGCATACGGCACCCACATTTGTCCTAGAACACTGTTTTCGTACCTGCCAACTGCCAAGCGGCGTCAATCAGGTGAGAAGTGGGTACTTCTGCTTGTCTCAGATCACATATTTATTTCACTTTTACAATCTTATCATAGCTGATTAATGCTGTCAATCATATTGAAGCCCAGTAATCCTGCTCAATTAATGTAACACATTCTTTCGATGCTGACAACCGTCGATTTAAAATAATCCAGCTGAAACTTATTCCCTGACGATTTCGTATGTAAACTATGAGGTGATAAACAGATGAGAAAAAAACTCAATATACCGAAAACACGCGAAGAGAAAATCTGGGATATCATCGGGGTTGGCGGCTATGTTGCTACAGTAATCTTCATAATCATTATCTGGAAGCAGCTACCCGAACAAGTACCTCTCCACATGGATTTAACCGGGAAAGTAGATGACTGGGCGGCAAAAGAAAGTATGCTCGTGCTCCCTGCTATCAGTATCATTATGTTTATTCTCTTGCACATATTAGAAAGATTCCCTCACGTGTACAATTATCCGAAACGGTTGAATGACAAAAATGCGGCTGCATTTTACCGTGTTAATCGTAAGATGCTGAATAAGTTAAAGAACCTAATTATTCTTGTTCTTTGTATCATTGATGTGGAATTCAGTTTAATTGCTCTAGGCTGGATAGATGATGGGCATGCCTGGACATTTATAATCATTTTACTTGCTGTGTTTTATCCTATTGTGGAGGGAATTATGAAGCAGCACAGAATTAAGTGATCAGGCAGCAAAGAACTGCTGATTAGAAAGGTTAAACAAATGAATAATGTAAGAAATACAATCCAAACTGTTGCAACATTTATTCTTTTCGGCAGTTTGATTCCGGCAATTCTCTTAAAACAGTTTACAGTGATAAACCCCGAATATATAGATATGTGGATATTTTTCGCCATGATAATTGCACTACTATTAATTATTATTTCATTTCTATTTCCTAAAAAGTGAGTATCTTCACTCTCATCAAAGCAAGCACCAGTGTTTAAATTTAGTAGCTTCCTGTAGTCTTATCTATCATAAAAATACACAAAAAATCCTTCCACCACTTTAGTGATGGAAGGATTTTTTTATGTTATTTACGCAATACGCGTTTCGCTACTTCTTCTTTGATTTCTGCAGTGAAAGCTTTCAAATCTTTCGTTTCGGATTGTTTTTCTCCGTAACGGCGGATGTTGACGGCTTGGTCAGTTACTTCCTGGTCGCCGACAACGATTTGGTATGGAATCTTCTGTACTTGTGCTTCACGGATCTTGTAGCCCATCTTTTCATCGCGCTCATCCACTTGTACACGAATACCCTCCATACGAAGTGTATCCTCCACTTGGCGTGCATAATCCATATGCGCTTCCGGAGAAACTGGAATGATTTTCGCTTGGACTGGTGCAAGCCATGTCGGGAAGGCACCTTTGTATTCTTCAATCAAGAAGGCAACAAAACGTTCCATTGTCGATACTACACCACGGTGGATAACGACTGGACGATGTTCTTTACCATCTTCGCCGATGTAAGTCAGGTCAAAGCGTTCTGGCAAGTGGAAGTCCAACTGAACAGTAGATAATGTTTCATCTTTACCAAGAGCTGTCTTCACCTGAACGTCTAGTTTCGGACCGTAGAATGCTGCTTCGCCTTCTGCTTCTACATAATCAAGTTCAAGATCTTCCATTGTTTCTTTCAGCATTGCTTGCGCTTTTTCCCACATTGCATCATTGTCGACATATTTTTCTTTGTCTTCAGGATCACGGTAAGAAAGACGGAAGGAATAGTCATCGATACCGAAGTCTTTGTACACAGCTTGTACGAGATTTACTACACGAATGAACTCATCTTTCAATTGATCTGGACGTGCGAAGATATGCGCATCATTCAATGTCATTGCGCGAACACGCTGCAAGCCTGCAAGGGCACCAGACATTTCGTGACGGTGCATTGTTCCTAGTTCCGCGATACGGATAGGAAGGCTCCGGTAGCTATGCAATTCATTTTTGTATACCATCATATGGTGCGGACAGTTCATCGGGCGAAGTACAAGGTCTTCATTATCCATTTCCATTGTCGGGAACATATCATCTTTATAATGATCCCAGTGTCCGCTTGTTTTATAAAGCTCTACACTTCCCAGTACAGGAGTATAAACGTGATCATAGCCAAGCTTTTCTTCCAAGTCGACGATGTAGCGTTCGATTGTACGGCGGATTGTTGCACCTTTTGGCAGCCAAAGCGGCAGACCTTGTCCGACTTTTTGGGAAACAGTGAACAATTCCAGCTCTTTTCCTAGTTTACGGTGGTCACGCTCTTTTGCTTCTTCTAGCATTTTCAAGTGGTGATCCAGCTCGCCTTTTTTCTCGAAAGCAGTACCATAAATACGCTGAAGCATTTGGTTTTTGCTGTCGCCTCTCCAGTAAGCACCGGAAATGCTAAGCAGCTTGAACACTTTAATTTTGCCTGTAGATGGTACGTGGATACCACGGCAAAGGTCGAAGAATTCACCTTGCTCATAGATTGTTACATCTTGATCTTCCGGAATCGCATCGATCAATTCTAATTTCAGCTTATCGCCAATGTCAGAGAACATCGCTTTTGCTTCCTCACGGCTGACAACTTTACGGACAATCGGAAGGTTGGCATCAACGATTCGCTGCATTTCTTTCTCGATCTTCGGTAGATCTTCCGGTGTGATTGAAGCCTCTAGATCCATATCATAGAAGAAGCCGTTCTCGATTACCGGTCCTACTCCGAACTGTACGTTACCATATAGGCGTTTTACTGCTTGTGCAAGTAAGTGCGCAGCAGAGTGACGCATGATTTCCACGCCTTGTTCCTGCTTAAGTGTGACGATTTCAATTGCACCGCCATTCGGAAGCGGTGTGCGCAGATCATATGCGACGCCGTCGATATTGACTGCGATAGCCTGCTTCTTCAAACCTGATGAAATGGATCCTGCGATATCCTCGCCAGTTGTTCCAGCAGGAAACTCTTTCTTTGCTCCATCTGGGAAAATGATTTCTAATACATCTGCCATTGTTCTTTCCTCCTAAAATATAAAAAGCCCGTCCCTTTGCACAAAGTTTGTGCAAAGGGACGAGCGTTTGTCTCGTGGTTCCACCCTAATTCCCGGTATATATACCGGCTCAAGGATCTGTAACGTCGATCACACGCTGCCGGTTTTCTTTCGTCCCCCGACAGAGCGTTAAAAGGTGGTAACAGCAAAGCGTATGCAGGAAGCTTCCAGCCTAGGCTCCCCTCTCTTAAACGCAAACGGATTTTACTATCATGTCCTTTATTGTCGCTTCTTCATATAAGGTAAGTATAAGCGCTGATTCGGGAAAATGCAAGGACATGCTAATAACGGGAGAAAGGAAATTGATGTAAGGGAAGGTATGCGGCTCTTTCCTGAAAAATATTAATGACAGTCAGTGTCTTTGGTTCTGATGGGTAGTCACCATACAAATAGATTTGACGAGGCGACATGGCAATCAAAGGTGTAAGATTTTTTTCCTGTTTCCCTATACCAGCTAAAAAGAGCGGTTCTTCAACAGCAAGCGATGTAATCTCCTCAGCGGTATAGCTCGTTCCATCTTCTTTGTAAAAGGCGAAGTCACGCCCTTGTATCACATGGATTTCGTCAGTTCCTATCGGCTTTTTACCAACATATTCCCGCAGAGATTCCACATACAGCTGATACTCTTCTTCACGCTTATATTCATCTATCGCATGACCGACTACATCCATCAATGCTTCCCTGTACGCAGTGCTGCGAAATTGGATGACAGCGTCGTAGAAAATCCTGATGTGCTTGGCAGCAATGTCCTGAAAAACCTGTGTAATTTGCTGACGGGGCAAGCTGGGTTCTTTTTCTTCTTCATACATATCTCCGACGAGAATCGTTTGTGTCAATTCTGCTATCCGCTTGATCGCTTCCTCGTCCTTATAATAATAAACTTCTTTCACAATTTGCTCGATCCATTCTGTCTCTCGGTGATGAAGAAATGTTTCTACTAAGGCGATTGCAATTCGCCGGTGATAGCCATCATGAATTGTTGCTTCATAGCCCCAGCGGTCATCTTCATCCACATACACCTGTTTCGTTCCATCCACTATTGCCAGACACGAACAGAATGTATCCATCTCTTTTTTTGATTTGATAAACACTTTACGCAATATCAACCACCCTCGCCACTATCAACTGTTACATTATATTGGGCAGAGAATGGAATTATGAGCCCAAAAAAAAGACAAGCCAGTATCTGGCTTGTCTTTTAAGTCAATTGTTCCTTCTATTTTTCCCGAACAACGGCACCTCGTTGGCAACACGCTTAATGCGCTCCATGATCCGGCCTGCTTTCACACGTTCCACATCTCCGCGATTGGTAGTGGCAATCTGCTGTTCCAGCTGGGCAATCGAATAGTTGGATGTAAAGAAGACCGGCAGCCTTTCCATCATACGATAATGAAGAATGGAACCGAGTATCTCATCTCTGAACCAAGCCGATTGGGATTCGGCGCCCATATCGTCGAGCATGAGTACTGGTGTCTTCTTGAACAGTTCCACTTTTTCATTGACTGAGTCATCTTTCATAGAAGCTTTCATTTCTCTTACAAACTCCGGCATGTAGATAAGCATGCTGGATATATTTCTTTCGGCTAAATAGTTAGCAATAGCACCGAGGAAATACGTTTTCCCTACGCCGAACGGTCCATAGAAATACAGCCCTTTTTCTGGGATGGTGTCTCCTGTCTGCTGAAGGAACTGTAATGTCTTCAAAATCGCTTGCTGGCGCTCAGAATCACCATGATCAAGCATTTCTGTCGACGCCTCCAATATATCCTTCGGCATGTACAGGCTGTTGATTCGTGATTGCTGCTTCTCCCGTTCTTCCTGCTGAAGTCGGCTATGGCACTTATCATATGCAAGACGGATGACATTACCATCTACTTCAATCGTCGGAGTATAACCATTAAGGATATTCCGGCATTCTCCAAGTGATGGACAATCATGGCATTGCTTTGATTGTGTTGTATATTCGAAAAGACGCATCATATTCCGCTGGATATCCTGTTCCGTCAGTTGCGGATTTGCTTCCAAGACCGCTTTGACTTCTGGATCCTGCCTCACTTGCTGCTGCATGCGCTCAAAATTCTCTTTAAAATTACTGTTTTCCTGCATCCATTTCCGCAAGGATGCTTGAATGGGTTCCATACGTGCACCCCCTTCCTGCTATCAGTCAAACATGCCGCTTATTTTCATTGAACTGTTTAAGCAATTCCGCTACATCTGCATCAGGCACAGCTGCAGTACTTGGAGCTTCCACTTTGCCTTTTTGATCGAACCATTCCGGCACAACCTCCGCACGGCCTGAAGTTTTTCTTCTTGCTGCGGACTGGTTTGTGCTGTTTGCTGTATTCCACGGCTGGTTACTGCTTTTAGCAAGCTCCATCGCTTCTCTTACTGTACTTACCTTTTTCCGAGCCCAATGGGCTGCAATCTTCTCCATATATGCTTTCGACAGCTTCATATCGGATTTGAGCAGCACATAATAGACTAGCACATTCATAATGCCAGGTGCCATGCCTTGTTCCGACATAACGTCACGGATGACCTTCAAGTCGGAAGCTGCTGCTGTCCCGTTTCCGGAAATATCCTCTAACAGCTGTTTTGGTGATATTGTCTCTAGGATCTGAATAAGCTGTTCTTGCTTAGTAGTAGCCTGTTTGTCTATTTCCTGTTTGTCCATCTCCGTTTTGGATTCCTTTTGGACAAGCTCCATAACCTTCGTATCAGCAGTTTTTGGACGTGCTAAAAATAGGTCATGGCAAGCAGATTTAAATTCTGCCGGATTCAGCTCGTGTTCATCAGAAACAGCCCAAAGCAGTGCTTTATCAATATCAGCCGAAGTTAGGCTGTACAAAACAGTCATCGACTCAAGCAACTTTTGGTTGCGAGGTGTAAGAATCACTTCCGGATCGAGCATCCGCTGTTTCAATGATTGACGCAGCCAGTCGAAATCGACCACTTCAGTTTCAATGGAAGGCCCTCTCTTTACATCTGCAACCGGCCTAGCTGCTGCCTTTCTCGGCTGAACAGCATGCTTTGTCAAATTCACAGTTGAAAAGACAGCCTCAAACGATGCTGTAACTTCTTCCATCGTTTCAGGAAAATCCTCCTCTTTAATCAAGAGATCTTTCATCTGCTTGAATCTGCTTTCGCCTAATTGGTGATACAGCAGCTGGGACAGCATATCATCTTGGAAAAATGCATCTGGTGAAAATGGTGCATACAAATCATATGTGTACACGTTCTGTTCCCCAAGATTTTGATACGTCCGGATGAGTCCTATCGCTTCCAGCTGGAGTCTTGCTTCATACAATTGATCCATCGGCATGTCCAGCAGCGTCATAAGCATATGATGTGTCTGCGGTTCACATTTGCCATGATGCAGGAAATAATCATTGACCAGCGTCTGATATAAGGTCACTGCTCGAATGCCGAGTAGCGGCTGATACAGATGCGTCAGCGCTGCCGAATATGCTTCCGGAAGCACTGCTCTCATTCGGAGCTGGTAACCATCAGCTGGCAGAAGTTTCCCGATATGCTGACTGTTCATACTATCTGTCCTTTCCTTCTTGCAAACTATTACTCTTTCTTATCGGTTTTAATCAAGTCCTTCAATTCTTCCAGGAAAACACTGATATCCTTGAATTGACGGTAAACAGATGCGAAACGAACATACGCCACTTCATCCACTTCTGACAGCCGTTCCATGACCATTTCACCGATATCATTGCTTTGTACTTCAGATGTTCCGCTGTTACGCAGTTCTTTTTCCACTTCCGCTACAATATGTTCAATCTGCTCAAGCGCGACCGGACGTTTCTCACACGCCTTGATCAACCCGCGCAAAAGCTTCTCTTTACTGAATTCTTCCCGCGTTCCTTCTTTTTTAACAACAATCAACGGTGTTGCTTCAATACGTTCGAACGTTGTGAAGCGAAAAGCGCAGTCTTCGCATTCTCTGCGTCGCCGGATGGAACGCCCTTCCTCGATGGGACGGGAGTCTAGTACTTTTGTGCTTTTATATTGGCAGTTTGGACATCTCATGCCGATCCACCCCATTACTTTCGCGAACCTCGACAGGCTTCGCGCATTTGCGACACTTTTGCATCGTCTTTTTCTTATTCTACCATGATTCAAGCGAAAAATCGAAGCGTTCTTAGACCCAACAAAAAAAGGCAGCCGAGGGCTACCCTTTCCATTTTTGCAGTGCAAGCACCGCATTGTGTCCGCCGAAACCGAAGCCATTCGACAAAGCAACTGTCAAATCCTTTTCCACCGCTTCGTTCGGTACATAAGACAAATCGCAGTCAGGATCAGCATCTCGATAATTGATCGTTGGAGGTACAATGCCATCTTGCAGGGCTTTTAATGTGATAATTGCTTCTACAGCTCCAGCAGCACCGAACAGATGACCTGTCATCGATTTCGTTGAACTGATCAGCAAGTCACTAGCTTTGTCTCCGAATACTTCCTTGATCGCTTTTGTTTCTGTTTTATCTCCTTCAGGGGTGCTTGTAGCGTGTGCATTTATGTAATCCACGTCCCCAAGCTCTAAATCAGCCATTTGCATCGCAAGCTTCATTGCGCGTGCTGGACCAAGATAGTTAGGTGATGTAATATGGTGCGCATCTGTTGTCGATCCGTATCCCACAATTTCACCAAGGATGTTTGCGCCTCGTTTTTGCGCATGTTCCAGCTCTTCCAGTACAAGAATACCCGCACCCTCTGACATGACAAACCCATCTCGATTTGCATCGAATGGCGAGCTAGCAGTTTGAGGTGTATCATTTTGTGTACTCATTGCACGCATTTTTGTAAATCCAGCATAAGCGAAAGGCGTAATCGATGCTTCCGCTCCACCAGCAAGAATGGCATCTGCGTAACCATGCTTAATATTTAGGAATGCTTCCCCAATCGCATGGTTTCCAGTTGCACAAGCAGACACAGGCGCGAAGCTAGGTCCGCTGAATCCTGTCTTAATGGAGACAATTCCTGCTGCCATGTTGCTGATCATCATCGGCACCATAAATGGTGAAACGCGCCGAGGGCCTTTCTCAAGCATCGTAGCATGATTGTCCAATATTGTATTTACCCCGCCAATACCGGAACCGATATAAATTCCCACACGTTCAGGATTTACGGTATCCACTGACAGATTTGCTTGCTCCATTGCTTGCAAAGAGGCACCGTAAGCAAATTGACTATACAAGTCATAGCGTTCAATTTCTTTTTTGTCCAAATACTGCTCCGGATCAAATCCGCTAGCAATTCCGCCGATTTGTGAAGCTATTCCGGCAAACTTCTCCGGATCCAACTGTTTGATGCCGGATTCCCCAGCTTTAATATTATTCCAGAATGTGTCTACATCCGAGCCAAGCGGCGTAACAGCACCATATCCAGTAACTACGACACGTCTATTCAAAAAGATACCTTCTTTCTAGCAGTAACTATTAGTACCTGCTATTATATCTGAAGTGAAACTAAAATGCGACCATAAGCTATCTATCCTTATGTAGGCTTGCCATTTTTCCGATTTGAGATACAACATTAAAAAACCCTGTTCCTAAAAGGAACAGGGGTGGTTATTCAGGTATTAATGTGATTTCGGCTGTACTGCCACAGGACCCATGCCCCGCGGAAGCTCTGCTTTTTCACAGGTTTTAGCTTCAAGCGCATCAATGATATAATCGGTTGCTACGTTCGGGTCAATGATGTTACCGCATGTGTATACATCAATGCTAGCGTAGCCATGTTCCGGAAAACTGTGGATTGTCAGATGTGATTCAGAGATGATAACCACTCCGCTCACGCCATGCGGCGCAAATTTGTGGAAGGCAACCTCCCGTACTTCAGCTCCTGATTTCAATGCCGCGTCAACAAAGATTTGCTCGATCAGCTGCATGTCGTTCAGTTTTTCTGTGTTACAATCCCATAATTCCGCTATAACATGTCTTCCCATTGTATCCAATGTACTTCCCCCTTTGAATATTTACCTAAAAAATAGATGCGTGAATTGCCACGGGGGAAAGTTAGTCCTAAGAGGTCCTAACCCTTTAAGCAGTCACTTGCTGCATAAATCCTTCAGGAAAACAGTTTTGAGCATTTGCTTGTATGCTGCAAAGAATGCATGCAAAAAGTAGTATATAGTGTTTGTACCTGTTTGGCAAGCATACGTTCAAAATTAGATCAAAGGGGGAAGTTTCCCTTAAATGACTTCTGCCCTATCCGCCTTTAGAAGGCTGCTGCCGACAAGCTGAGCCAAATCTACGACTCGACAGGAATAACCCCATTCATTATCATACCAAGCAATGACCTTAATCTTTTTTCCTTCCATAACAATAGTGGATAACCCATCAATAGTAGCCGACTGTGCTGTGGTCGTATAATCGATGCTGACCAATGGCTCTTCACTATAGGAGACAATGCCTCGCATATCTGTTTCAGCCGCTGTTCGGAATGCATCATTGACTTGCTCAGCTGTAACGGATTCTTCCACATCGACTACGAGATCAACAAGCGATACATTGGGAGTCGGAACACGCAATGCCATGCCGTGCAGCTTCCCCTTTAGATGCGGCAATACTTCCGCAAGTGCTTTGGCCGCTCCAGTTGTCGTTGGAATGATCGATTGTGTACAGCCTCTGGCTCTGCGCAAATCTTTATGAGGATTGTCGATATTTTTCTGGTCATTCGTGAAGCTATGAACCGTGGTCATCAGACCGTTTTTGATTGTAAACCGTTCATCCAGTACTTTAACGACAGGGGCCAAGCAGTTTGTCGTACAGGAAGCGTTGGAAACGATATGATGCACATCACTTTCATATATCCGATCATTTACACCCATTACAATTGTTGCGTCCACATTTTTTCCAGGAGCTGTAATGACAACCTTTTTTGCACCTGCATCCAAGTGCAGAGATGCCGTTTCCTGAGAACAGAACTTCCCGGTTGCTTCGATGACGACATCAACGTCAAGTTCCTTCCATGGAAGCTGTGCTGGATTCCGTTCCCCTATGACACGAATCTTTTTTCCTGCATAAACAATTGTGCCAGCTTCTGCGGAAATATCAGCATCCAAGTTACCATGCACGCTGTCATAACGGAGAAGATGAGCCAGCGTCTCTGCCGGATAAGAAGCGTTCACTGCCACAATTTCCAAATCAGGCATTTCCATTGCTCGTCTGCAAACCAATCGTCCAATTCTGCCAAATCCATTAATCGCGATACGTGTTGTCATTATACTGCCTCCTCTAATGTGTCACACTATATAATGATTTATTGATATTAGTATAACATATTAAAGGAATAATGGTAATAAAAAAGAAGCCCTTTTTATTAGGCTTCTTCTTTAATGTTCCATTTTAGCAAAAGCTTCTCTAGCTGCACTCTCGTTTCATCCCTGCTGCCATTATTATCAATGACTGCATCCGCTCTAGATGCTTTGTCCGCCAGAGACATTTGGCTGTTGATTCGGTCCAACGCTTCCTGCTCGGTTAGTTTATTTCGCTGCATCAGTCTTTCCAGCTGAATTCGCGGATCTACATTTACAACAACCACCTTATCAACTAGATGCAATTGGCTACCTTCAAATAATAGTGGTATATCAAGGACAACTGCTGGATGTCCAGTTTTAAGACGATCTCGATCAGCTGTCATCCTTTCCCTGACAACAGGATGGACGATACCATTCAAAATCTCTCGTTTCTCTTGATCCTGAAAGATGATCCCACCTAGCTTCTGCCTGTCAAGCGACCCGTCAGGAAGTAAGATATCACTGCCAAATGCGTCGACAATGCCAGCCAAAGCAGGCTCACCAGGCTCGACTACTTCACGGGCGACGATATCCGCATCAACAACCGGGATATTATATTCTTTGAACAAGTCGCTCACTGTACTTTTTCCGGATGCAATGCCGCCGGTCAGTCCAATTACAATACCCACCATTGACTCCTCCTTTACTTCTGACAGAAAGTACAGATGTGTGTGCCTCTCCCGCCTACTTTGATTTTGCTGATTTCCCTGCCACAATTCGGGCATGGTGTTCCGTTCTGGCCATATACGAGCAGCTGCTGTTGGAACGTGCCGATCTTCCCTTGGCTGTTCACGTAGCTGCGGATAGTGCTGCCGCCCTTTTCAACCGCTTCCAGTAATGTCTCGGCCGCAGCCTGCTGAATACGAACCAATTCCATGTCCTCCATCGAACTACCTCGTCGCTCTGGATGAACCCCAGCTTTAAATAATGTCTCATCAACATAAATATTGCCCAAACCTGCAACAACAGTTTGATCCAGTAAAATATTCTTGATCATTCTGCTGCTTCGCTGTACCTTGTCTTTGAAATAATCCAAAGTGAATGCTTCATCAAAAGGCTCCGGTCCAACTAAGGTAAGCGGCGGTGTATCATTTTCTTGACCTTCAGTGAACAGGTGCATTGTGCCGAACTTGCGGACATCGTTATAACGCAGCTGTTCGCCATTTGTCAGCTGGAAGATGACATGGGTATGCTTATCAGATGGTTCTGTATCAGGCTTGACGGAGAACTTTCCTTCCATCCGCAAATGGGACACAAGTACATCTCCATCCAAATAAAACAGAAGAAACTTTCCTTTTCGGCCAATCGAACGGAATGTCTGTCCTTTCAGCCGATTGATGAAGGATTCCACACCTTCATCAAATTTAATGATTTTATGCCAGCGGACAGTGATGTCTTCAATCGTCTTGCCGACGACGAGCTGTTCCAATGTCCTTCTTGCTGTTTCTACCTCAGGTAATTCCGGCATTCCTTGTCCTTCTTTCCTTACTTATTTCGCATCGTACCATGTTTTGCCGTATGCATATTCCACTTTCAGGGGAACATCCAGCTCCACAGCGTGTTCCATAACATCAGGTACTATTTCTTTTAATTTCTCTAGTTCAGATTCTGGTGCTTCCAGAATCAGTTCATCGTGCACCGAAAGCAAAAGCTTCGCTTCCATTTGTTCTGTTTCCAGGCGTTCTGCCAAATCAATCATCGCTTTTTTGATAATGTCAGCTGCACTGCCCTGAATCGGCGTGTTCATCGCTGTCCGTTCAGCAAAGCTTCTCATGTTAAAGTTTCGGCTGGTCAGATCCGGAAGATAGCGCCTGCGATTCATTAGCGTCGTGACAAAGCCTTTCTGTTTAGCATCCTGGACGATATCTTCCATATATGTTTTTACACCAGGGAAGCTCTTCAGATAACGATCGATAAACTGCTGGGCATCCTTACGTGTGATACCGAGACTTTGGGATAAACCATAATCACTGATACCGTAGACGATACCAAAGTTGACTGCCTTCGCTTGGCGACGCATGTTGCTGGTAATGTCCTTCTCTTCAACATGGAAAACGTCCATTGCCGTCCGGCTGTGAATATCCATATCTTCATTGAATGCCTCGATCAATTTTTCATCTTGGGCGATATGTGCTAAAACCCGAAGCTCAATTTGAGAATAATCAGCAGCAAAAATAACTGAATCCTCTTTTGACGGTACAAAGGCTTGTCTGATTTTACGACCTTCTTCAAGCCGGATCGGGATGTTCTGTAAATTCGGCTCCGTCGAGCTCAATCGACCTGTTTGTGTTAATGCCTGATTGAATCGTGTATGGATTTTATTTGTGTCATTATCCACCACTTTCAAAAGTCCTTCTATATAAGTAGACTGCAGTTTCCCTAATTGACGGTATAAAAGCAGCTGCTGAATGATCTCGTGCTGATCAGCAAGCTGTTCCAATACATCTGCTGATGTGGAATAGCCTGTTTTCGTTTTCTTGATGACCGGTAAGCCCAGCTTTTCGAAAAGAATCGGTCCAAGCTGTTTAGGTGAATTCAGATTGAATTCTTCGCCCGCAAGCTCGTATACCTTCTGCTCGATTTCCGATAATCTTCCGCCAAGTTCTTCCTTCATTTCCTTGATGCGTTCCACATCTACCTGCACACCTAGATACTCCATTTCTCCAAGGATGCTGGCAAGAGGCATCTCCAGGTTACGGAATAAATCAAGCTGCTCGTTTTCCGAAAGCTTAGCTTCTGCTTCTGGCTTAAGCTGATATATGACCATCGCCTTTCTGGCAAGATGATCACTAAAGGCTTCTAAATCCGGAATCTTCATCTTCGCGCCTTTTCCGTATACTTCTTCATCATATAAGACATTGTTTTTACCTAATCGATGTCCAATGGCTGGGATATCATGATGATTCTCAGATGGATTGATCAAGTAAGACGCCAATAATAGGTCAAAATCAGCATTTTCCATCGTAATCCCATGATGCAGCAATGCTACGACAGATCGTTTTACATCAAAAACCCATTTTGCTTTCGTACTATCTTCTGCCCATGCTTTGAACACATCTGACTCGTACGCGACATCTGACGGTATGAAAAATGCTCCGTTTGCATTGGCGAGGCCGAATCCTTCAATTTGAGCTGTATGGTAGTTATCAGTCAGCATCTCGACAACAAGTGCATCTTCTCCGGTGAATAAGTCCTCGGTAATGTTATCCACGATTGTAACATCGAGCGGTGTAAGCTCTTGAGATACTTCTTCCGGTGCACCTTCTTCACCAAGCCTGCCCAGCAACGACTGGAAGCCAAGATCTTTGAATATCGTACTTACAGCTGCAGGCTGAAAGCCATCATAATTAATTTCTTCAAGACTTACTTCAATTGGCGCTTTCGTTTCAATTGTTGCCAGCTCCCGGCTCATGAACGCTGATTCTTTATTATCCGTCAGCTTCTGCTTAATGCTTTTTCCGGATACGTCATCCAGCTGTTCGTAAATACGATCCAGCGTTTGGAATTGCTTCAGCAGTTTGACAGCAGTCTTTTGGCCAACACCAGGAACACCTGGTATATTATCGGAGCTATCGCCCATAAGTGCTTTCATATCAATAATTTGATCAGGTGTAACTTCCATGTTTTCCAATAGGAAGTCCGGTGTATAGGAATCTATTTCACTAATACCTTTTCTTGTGAGCTGAATAGTCGTCTTATCACTAACAAGCTGTAATAAATCCTTATCCCCGGAAATAACTTTAATCTCGAAATCATCCGTTTCTGCTTGTTTGGTCAATGTACCGATAATGTCATCCGCTTCATATTGATTCAGCTGATAATGCTTAATTGAAAATGCATCCAGTAACTCGCGCAGCAGCGGGAATTGTTCCGATAATTCGGATGGCGTTTTCTGACGGCCACCCTTGTATTCTTTATACGTTTCATGACGGAAAGTCGTCTTCCCTGCATCAAAGGCGACTAGCAAATGTGTTGGTTTCTCATTTTCTAAAATACGGAATAGCATTGTAGTGAATCCATAGATTGCATTTGTGTGGATTCCTTTATCATTATTCAGCAGCGGAAGTGCAAAAAACGCACGATAAGCGATGCTGTTTCCATCAATCAATACTAATTTTTTCGTCATACACCAAACTCCTTTATCATCGTTCCTGTCTCTTTTAATTAGTTTACCATGTTTCCTTGCCGAAACAAAAAAGATCGTCCAGCTGGACGATCTTAACCAAGAGCCTTTGGCAAACGGATTGAAAATGTGGTTCCTTTATTCACTTCACTACTTACCGATATCGTTCCGCCATGGGCCTCGACCACGTGCTTGACAATCGCAAGACCAAGTCCGGTTCCGCCGGTATTCCGGCTGCGAGCCTTATCAACACGGTAAAAACGTTCGAAAATACGATCAAGTGAATCTTCCGGAATTCCCATACCAGTGTCGGATATCTCAGCAAAAACTGCATCATTCGATTGTGTTACTTTCAGTTTCACCTTTCCGCTTGGTGGTGTATAGTTGACGGCATTGTTCATCAAGTTGATAACGAGCTGTTTTAACCTGTCCTCGTCTCCGCGCATGATGACACTGTCAGGAAGCTCAAGCTCCACCTCGATTTGCTTGTTAGATGCATGCTGCTCAATCATCGGCATAATCGCATCGACCATATAGCGAAAATCAAGCCGTTCCATTCTTACTTGAAGTTCATCTTTCTCTAAACGGGAAAGCTCAAGTAAATCCTTAACCAATGCCTGGAGCCGTTGACTCTCATTATTGATTATCGTTATAAAGCGCTCTGTGAGCTCCTTATCATCCAATGCCCCTTCTTCCAGCAATGTTTCGGAAAAACCACGTATAGACGTGAGCGGCGTTTTTAGTTCGTGCGACACATTGGCCACAAAATCCTTTCGCATCTCCTCCACACGCTTTAGTTCTGTAATCTCGTAGAAAACGAGTACAGCACCCTTCAAATCGTAGGAGTCATTGAAAATAGGTGCAGCGACAATCTCGAAAAAGCGCTTTTCTTTTTCACGCTGCAGTGTGAAAGCATCACGAACCTTCTCTTCGTAAAGAAAGGCCTCGGAAACAACATGATGGATATTGGTTTGCGAAATCGTATCATGATATACATGACCGATATAATCCTTGTCCTTGCCTCCGAATACGGAAAGGAACTTCCTGTTAACGAGGTGTACATATCCGCGTTCATCGACAAGCATCAAGCCGCTTTCCATATTGTCTATTACCGTTTCCAACTGATCTTCCTGCATCTTCTCCAAGAGCTCTAGTTCATGCAGATTGCGCGCAATCTGGTTCACTGAGCGGATCAGGCGGCCGGCATCTCCATAAAAGTTTTCGTAATTCCTTGCCTTATAGTTACCTTTCACCAGTTCCTCAGCTACTTCTGCAGTCATGGAAACAGGCTTGATATAGCGTTCCTGCAGTCGATATAATACCGAAATGATCAATGCTGCGCCGATCATCAGAGCGCTCCAAAGAATAAACCACTCAGAAGTGATTTGCATAAGGATAAAACCGATTGCCGCAAAGATCAGCAGGATAAGCGATCCATAGACGGCAATCCCATAAGAACTGCGACGCATTATTGCGGCTCCTCCATTTTATAGCCCAAACCGCGGATCGTTTTGATATAGACAGGATGTTTGGAATCCGGTTCAATTTTTTCACGTAAATGACTGATGTGTACATCCACGATACGTGTGTCACCAACGAAATCATAGTTCCAGACGGAGCTAAGAAGCTGATCTCGGGACATCACGCGACCTTTGTTTTTGGATAAATACAGTAAAAGTTCGAATTCTTTGCGAGTGAAGCTCAAGGATTCTCCGTTAATAGATGCTTCATATTGATCAGGGAAAATGGACAAGCCTGCAATTTTGATTTCGCCGCTTTCCATATAGTTATCACTTTTATTCGTGCGTCGTAATATAGCTTTGATCCGCGCAACAACTTCTTTCGGACTGAAAGGTTTTGTCAGATAATCATCTGCACCAAGCTCGAGACCAAGAACCTTGTCCAGTTCCTCATCTCGTGCCGTCAGCATGAGAATTGGCGTATCAATCTGCTTTTGTCTTAGCTGCTTGCATACTTCCGTTCCATCCAGCTCCGGAAGCATTAGATCAAGAACGATCATATCATATGTATTCTGCAAAGCTTTCTGCAGTCCAGACAAGCCATCGAAGGCTGTTTCCGTTTCGAACCCAGCTCTTTCTATATTATATTGCAGTAACGTTACGATGGATTCTTCATCATCAACAATAAGTACTTTTTGTGCCATGGATACTAGCCCCCTCTATGCAACATCATACCGTTTTCCAACTGTAAAGTGAACCATACGAATTCGCTTTCTCTGTTAAGAGTTTGTAAATATAAAAAAACCTATCCTAATTTTAGGATAGGTTTTCTTATTTTATTGCAATACAGTCATGACTTTACGTACAGATTCGACAGATTTATCAAGCTGTGATTTTTCGTCATCTGTCAGCTCAAGCTGGATGATATCCTCCAAGCCGCTGCCGCCGATGATCGTCGGTACGCCTAGGAATAGATCGTTGTAGCCATATTCGCCTTCCAGATAAGCAATAGCCGGAAGAACACGACGCTGATCCTTCAGGATAGCTTCCACCATCACGAGCAGTGATGCTGCCGGCGCGTAATACGCACTTCCGTTTCCTAGAAGGTTGACGATTTCACCGCCGCCTTTACGTGTACGTTCCACAATTGCATTGAGGCGATCTTCCGGAATCAACGTCTCAAGCGGAATTCCGCCTGCATAGGAATAACGGATAAGCGGAACCATGTCGTCTCCATGTCCGCCAAGAACGAAGCCAGTGATATCCTTGATGGAAAGGTTAAGCTCTTCCGCAACGAATGTACGGAAACGAGCTGTATCAAGGACACCAGACTGACCAATTACACGGTTCCGCGGGAATCCGGATGTTTTATATACTGTATATGTCATTGCATCAACCGGGTTGGTCAATACAACAATGATGCTGTCCGGAGAATACTTCACAACCTGTTCAGTAACAGATTTCATGATCTTGCTGTTTGTATTCACAAGATCATCGCGGCTCATTCCAGGCTTACGAGCGATACCCGCAGTGATAACAACCACATCGGAATCCTTCGTGTCAGCATAATCTGACGTGCCTTTCACATGTGCATCAAAGCCCTGAACTGGAGATGCCTCAAGCATATCCAAAGCTTTACCCTTGGTTGGATTCTCCATGTCTGGAATGTCGACTAACACGACATCCGCAAGTTCTTTCTGCGCGATCAGGAATGCTGTTGTTGCTCCTGTAAAACCACTACCGATTACGGATACTTTTCTGCGTTTGATTGCCATGATGTTTCCTCCTTCGACACATTAGTCCATATTTTTAATCAGTTCATCACCGAATTCGGACGCTTTCACTTCTGTGGCACCGTCCATCAAGCGGGCAAAATCATATGTGACAACTTTGGAAGCAATTGTCTTGTCCATAGCTTTTGTGATTAAATTTGCTGCTTCTCTCCAACCAAGGTGCTCAAGCAAAAGCACTCCAGATAGGATAACAGAAGATGGATTCACTTTATCCAAGCCAGCATACTTCGGTGCAGTACCATGAGTAGCTTCAAAGATCGCATGACCTGTTTCATAGTTTATGTTCGCTCCTGGAGCTATACCGATACCACCAACTTGCGCAGCAAGTGCATCAGAAATGTAATCTCCGTTCAAGTTCATCGTCGCCACTACATCAAATTCTGCTGGACGAGTCAAAATCTGCTGAAGGAAGATATCTGCAATCGCATCTTTGATGACAATCTTGCCAGCAGCTTCAGCTTCCTGCTGCGCTTTATCAGCAGCTTCACGGCCTTGTTCTTCGGCAATCTTATCATACTGCTGCCATGTGAATACTTTATCTCCGTATTCAGCTTCAGCAAGTTCGTAACCCCAGTTTTTGAAGGCGCCTTCGGTGAATTTCATGATGTTACCTTTATGAACTAGTGTCACACTTTTTCTGTTTTCTTGGATTGCGTAGTCAATTGCTGCGCGCACCAGTCGCTGCGTTCCTTCTTCCGATACAGGCTTGATGCCGATACCAGACGTTTCCGGGAAGCGAATATTATGTACTCCCATTTCATTCTCAAGGAAATCGATGACTTTTTTCACTTCCGGTGAGCCCTTCTGCCATTCGATACCAGCATAGATATCTTCCGTATTCTCACGGAAAATCACCATATCCGTATCCTCTGGCTTCTTCACTGGTGAAGGAACACCTTTGAAGTAGCGGACCGGACGTAAGCAAGTAAACAAATCAAGCTCTTGTCTTAGCGCTACGTTCAATGAACGGATACCGCCGCCAACCGGCGTTGTCAATGGACCTTTGATTGCAATCTTGTATTCGCGGATAACATCTAGTGTTTCTTCCGGAAGCCATTCGCCTGTCTTATCGAATGCTTTCTGACCTGCATAAACTTCTTTCCATTCAATTGACTTCTCGCCTTTGTAAGCCTTATCTACAGCAGCCTCGAGTACACGGCTTGCGGCAGCCCAAATATCAGGACCTGTTCCATCTCCTTCGATGAAAGGGATGACCGGACGGTCCGGTACTTGCAGCTCTCCGTTTGTTACTGTGATTTTGTTTGCTTCAGCCATGTTCGATTCCTCCTAAATAAAATCTGATACTCTATCAGTTTAGCAAATTTTAGACTTTATGGTTGTAAAATTATTAGACTCTTTCTTCTACTGGTGTATAAGTACGATGTGTTTCACCGACATATTCTGCCCGCGGACGAATTAGACGGTTGTCTGCGTACTGTTCCAGGATATGTGCTATCCATCCTGAGAAACGGCTCACTGTGAAGATTGGTGTATAAAGATCATGATCGATTCCTAAGCTGTAATAACAAGTAGCGGAATAGAAATCGACGTTTGCAGGAAGATTTTTCTCCCGTTTGACGATGTCTTCTACTTTTACGCTCATTTCATACCATTTTGTCTGACCGGATATCTCTGTTAATTCACGTGACATTTCTTTCAGGAATTTCGCACGCGGATCACCTGCTTTATAAACACGGTGTCCCATACCCATAATTTTTTCTTTGTTTGCAAATTTCTTTTCAAGATATGGTTCTACATTGTCAATTTCGCCAATGTCGAACAACATTTCCATTACTGCCTCGTTAGCTCCTCCATGCAGAGGACCTTTCAATGCACCGATTGCTGCTGTAAGACCAGAATACATATCAGATAATGTACCAACACAGACACGTGCAGTAAATGTAGATGCATTCAATTCATGGTCAGCATGAAGCACAAGCGCCTTATTCATCGCTTCAACCTCAATGTCTTTCGGCTCTTGCTCATTGAACATATACAGGAAATTCGCAGCATAGCTGTAATCCTCCCGCGGTGCTACTGGTTCCTGACCGGAACGAATACGAGAAAAAGCTGCAACTAGCGTTGCAATTTGTGCTTGAAGACGAATTGCCTTCTTCGCGTTTGCTTCTGGTGTATTCACTTCTGCATCTTCATCGTACAACCCAAGCAGTGAAACAGCAGTGCGAAGTGCCGCCATCGGATGAACCGCTTTCAAATCACAGGATTTCAAGTGGTCAATAACCGGTTCCGGCAGCTTTGCCTGCGCAGCCAATTCCCCTTTTAGCTGTGCAAGCTGCTCCTCCGTCGGCAGCTCATCATGCCATAACAAATAAATTACTTCCTCGAAACTGGAATTACTAGCAAGATCGTCAATGCTATAGCCAGCATAAGTCAGTTGATCGTCAATAATTGAGCTAATCTTTGATTCTGCTGCTACAACACCTTCAAGCCCCTTAACTACTGCCATGTTAATCTCTCCCCTTTAGTAAAAGTCAAACCCATAACATGTGTAATAAAAAATTCAAGTTGCTAGATATTTGAGTGAAGCACTTTCATTATAAACATAATATAACTGTTTGTGAAATGAAAACGTTTTAATTTTTTTGTTTTCTTTATTATTAGAATAATATCAATTTTTCGTTATTTAGTAAATAGTCCAACAATCTGGAATATCATATAAGCAATTCCTGCACCTATCAGCGGTCCAACTGCAACACCATTTAACAGCACAACAGCAAGGATTGTACCTACTACAAGGGCAACTGTCACTTGAGGATCTGTGGACATAAGATTCACACCGTATTTTCCTAAAATAGCTACAAGAATACCTGCCGCTAATGCTACCCAGGCATAATATGATTTCACACTTGCATATAAATCTTTGAAGCCAATTTCTCCACTAGCAATTGGGACAAGTACCGCAATCGTAAGTACGGTGATTCCGATACTTAAACCTTTGGAAGCCAAAAATGGGAACACCTTGTCATCTAACTGCAGTACCTTAATGCCAAGCAAGACATATGCAGCGATCGTAATGGATTGGTTCTTTCCGACGATTCCTAAAATAAGTATGATTACTAAAAATAATGTGGATGTGTTTAACAAAATTTTTCCTCCAAACTTTCTTCATTACTAAAAGGATGTGAGCTTATGCAAATGACAACACTTCACCAAATGCTGCGATTATGCATTGTCCTTGGATCGATTGCGGGTAGTATTGCACTCATTCTGCTGGCCGCTCCTTATGTATATCCATTTATCATCTCGGTCATCCTCGCAATTCTGATGAATCCTGCTGTCCGATTGATTGAGCAAAAGACAGCCTTGAACAGGACGGCTGCCGTTGTCTTGATATTATTGATATTTTTAGGTTTCTGTCTTGCTGGTCTTGCGTTGGCAGTAAATGAAATTGCCCAAGGTGCAGCTTATCTAGCTAAGACCGTCCCTGTACATTTTACTGATTTTGTAGGTTATGTACAAAAGCTGGTGGAACTTTATATCATGCCATATTATGAGCGGTTGATGTCTTTTCAGCAGGAGTTAAATCCCGGTCAGCAAGAAGCATTGGATGAGAATTTGCAAACTGTCATTCAGCATCTGTCTGCAACACTTGGAGAAGGAATTCAAGCTGCACTGGAAGCTGTTCCTATACTGCTCGGCAAGGCACCTCTTTATATAAGCGTTTGTATCTTCGCCTTGCTAGGCACTTTTTTCATCTGTAAGGACTGGGAAAAGATCTCTGCATTTCTAAATCGATTTCTACCTTCATTATTGCTCTCCTCTGCCAAACAAGTAGGCAAAGGCTTAAAAAGAGCATGTTTCGGATTCCTGAGAGCACAGGCACTGCTGTTAAGCCTAACATTCGTGATCATGTGTATCGGCTTTGCTGTGCTGCGCATCGAGCATCCGATTGCTACAGCTTTCTTCATTTCACTTATTGATATCGTACCTTATCTCGGAACAGGGATTGTCTTCGTTCCTTGGATTCTATACAGCTTTCTAACCGGAAAGTTTTCTTTAACGATTGGACTGGCTGTGCTTTATCTTGTAATCGTACTGCAGCGGCAGCTAATGGAACCCAATCTATTGTCTGTCCAGATTGGGCTCAATCCGCTAGCTACATTGATTGCTGTCTTTGCCGGATTCCAGCTCTTAGGCTTTATCGGCCTGCTAGCCGGCCCGGTATTATTAGTTGTCCTGCATACGCTTTACCATACAGGTGTTCTGCGTATCCTCTGGCAATATATCAAGTCTGGCAAACAGACTTAGCGGCGGTAAACGCGAATCGTATTTTTTGCTATAAGCCGCATGAGCAGCGCCTGTACCCAGTAACGAAGTCTTTTACGAGTAAACGGCAGTAAAAACAATAGACCTATCAAATCACTGAAAAAGCCGGGAAGCAGTAAAAGGAATCCGCCAATCAGAATGCAAGTACCGTTAAGTAGTTCATCAGTTGGCGGCTGTCCATTCTGCATTTGTTCTCTAGCTCTCCTATATGTCTGGATTCCTTCGCGGCGCGCTAATGCTACTCCAAGCAGACCTGTTGCGACGATAAGAAGGAAAAGCCAAAGAAAACCTATTTCCATACCCGCCCAGATGAAAAATGTTATTTCAATTGCTGGGAACAAGATAAAAAGGAAAAGTAACGCTTTTTTCATACACAACGCTCCATTAGTTCAGAATAATTCAAGTGTACCACAGCCTTATAAAATGAAAAAAGGAGAGGGTCTCATACCCTCTCCTAGTTTTTTATATCTTATAGAACACTTGCATGGCCGTCGTAAATATCTCCTTTGGCTGCATCAACTGTTACTAGTGCACCATTGGAAATTTTTGTTGTTGCTTCCGCTACACCAACTACGACTGGGATACCAAGGCTTAAGCCGACAACCGCTGCGTGGGATGTCAAACCGCCTTCTTCTACAATAAGACCTCCAGCTTTTTCGATCGCTGGCATCATGTCTTTATCAGTTCCGTACGTTACAAGGATATCTCCTGGCTGAAGTAGACGCTGTGCTTCATCAGCATCCTTTGCAACAACAGCTTTGCCGTAGACACTGCCTTTTCCGATGCCTTGTCCTTTAGCAAGGATATCACCGATAACATGTACTTTCATCAAGTTAGTTGTACCAGTTTCTCCTACAGGTACACCAGCAGCGATGATGATACGGTCTCCGCGCTTGAACAAGTCTGTAGATAGACCTGTATCTACTGCAAGATCCAGCATATCATCCGTAGATTCTACGCGTTCACCTGTAATTGCTTGTACACCCCATACAAGAGCAAGTCTGCGGTTTGTCGCTTCATCGAATGTAACTGCTACGATAGGAGCTTTCGGACGATACTTGGAAATCATCTTAGCAGTATAGCCACTTGAAGTAGCTGTAACGATTGCACTGACACTCAAGTTGATAGCAGTATGTCCAACAGACTGGCTGATTGCATCTGTGATTGTCATATCACTTGCTTTAGAGCGCTCATCAAGAATCGCTTTATGATCAAGTGCAGTCTCTGCTTTGCGAGCGATATTGTTCATCGTACGAACAGCTTCGACAGGATAGTTACCAGCAGCTGTTTCACCAGAAAGCATGATTGCATCTGTACCATCGAAAATCGCATTCGCTACGTCAGATGCCTCTGCACGTGTCGGACGCGGGTTACGCTGCATGCTGTCAAGCATCTGTGTAGCAGTGATAACTGGTTTACCAGCAATGTTACATTGTTTGATCATTTCTTTTTGTGCTAGAGGCACATCTTCTGCCGGGATTTCAACACCAAGGTCACCACGTGCAACCATTAGGCCGTCACTCACCTGCAAAATGGAATCCAGGTTATCGAAGCCTTCCTGGTTTTCAATTTTCGGGATGATTTGGATATGACCAGCTTCATGCTTCTCAAGCAATTCACGGATTTCCAATACATCAGATGGGCGTCTAACGAAGGAAGCAGCGATAAAATCAATGCCTTGTTCGATACCGAACTCGATGTCGCTTGCATCCTTATCTGTAATACCTGGAAGGTTTACGCTGACACCTGGCACATTGACACCTTTTTTGTTTTTAAGCAAACCGGAGTTCAATGCTTTTGTTTTGATTTCATTATTCGCTTTATCGATGTCTAGTACTTCCAATTCGATCAAGCCATCATCCAATAGAAACTTCGAGCCGACGTGAACATCATTGATCAAGCCAGGATACGTTACGGAGAATCTCTCTTTGGAACCTTCCAGCTCAGTCATGCTGACAAAGATCTCGTCGCCTTTATCAATGTTAGCTTCTCCGCCTTGCAGGACGCCAGTACGAATCTCAGGACCTTTTGTATCCAAAAGGATAGCGACCGTTTTACCTGTGCGTTTTGATGCTTCACGGATGTTCTTGATGCGAGCGCCGTGCTCCTCGAAGTCACCGTGAGAGAAGTTAAGGCGCGCAACATTCATGCCTTCCTCGATAAGCTGAACTAGTGTTTCTACGGACTCAGAAGCTGGTCCAATTGTACATACGATTTTTGTTTTTCTCATTATGAGAATCCTCCTTCAGTAGTGCAACATCTATTAGATCGATAATTCCTGGGATAGCTTATACATGTCCAGGTCGATTTCATGTCTCTGGTCTAAAATTTCCAGAATGTCGTGATCCACAAGTTTGTTATTTTGAATTCCTACCATGCGTCCGGATTTGCCTCCAAGCAAAAGATCAACTGCGTGTGCGCCTAGACGGCTTGCAAGCACACGATCATTTGCTGTAGGCGATCCGCCCCTTTGCACATGTCCCAAAATAGTTACTCGTGTATCCATATTCGTTGCTTCCTCGATACGTTTGCCGAACTCAAAACCACTGCCGACTCCTTCTGCAACGATGATGATACTATGTTTCTTCCCGCGTTCCTGACCGCGTTTTAGACGCTCGATTACGTCATTGAAATCTGTCGGCTGTTCAGGAATCAGAATACTTTCAGCACCGTCAGCAAGGCCTGCCCATAGAGCAATATCCCCTGCATGGCGACCCATTACTTCGACTACATACGTACGCTCATGGCTAGTAGCCGTATCGCGCACTTTATCTATAGCCTCGATAACTGTATTCAGTGCGGTATCAAAACCGATAGTAAAATCTGTACCTGGAATATCATTATCGATCGTTCCTGGTACACCGATGCATGGGTAGCCTTTTTGTGTCAGCTTCTCTGCTCCTCGGAATGAACCGTCGCCACCAATGACTACAAGTCCCTCGATACCGAAATGCTTCAGCTGTTCAATACCTTTATTCTGTCCTTCATCTGTCTTGAACTCTTCACAGCGGGCCGTGTGGAGTACTGTTCCGCCACGCTGAATGATATCACCGACTGAACCAAGATCCAGCTGTTTGATATTTCCATCAATCAAGCCTTGATAGCCGTTATATATACCATACACTTCCAAATCATGATAAATAGCCTTTCTTACGACAGAACGGATTGCCGCATTCATGCCTGGAGAATCTCCTCCGCTTGTCAGAACACCTATCTTTTTCATGCGCTCACCTCTAAGCAAATTTCGATTATAGAACTTTTATACCCTTTCAAAGATAATCCTTATCCAACTTATTATCAAATAAAAACACATAATTTTCTTATTAAAAAAAGTAAGAGAAAGAATTCCGCAAAAAAAGCCTATGTAAATCGTTTACAGAAGCGGAAGATGAAGTCAATCATTCAAGTGCTTATTCAGCAAAAGAACCAATATTACTATATTTTTCCCATCTTTGTTCCAGTAATACTTGCTTGTCCAATTTTTCCAATTGTGAGAGATGCTCGGCAATTGCCTGATCCACAAGCTCAGCTTGGGAAGTAAGATCTCGATGAGCCCCGCCCCGGATTTCCGGAATGATATCATCAATGACACCAAGCTCTTTCAAGTCAGGTGCCGTAATCTTAAGTTTTTCAGCTGCTTCCTTCGCTTTGCCGCCGTCTTTCCACAGGATAGAAGCTGCTCCTTCCGGTGAAATGACAGAGAACGTGGAATTCTCCAACATAAGCAGACGATCACCAACACCTAATGCCAATGCGCCTCCGCTGCCGCCTTCACCGATAACGATACAAATAATCGGCACTTCGAATCCAGACATTTCCATTAAGTTACGGGCAATTGCTTCACTTTGTCCCCGTTCTTCTGCTGCTCGACCAGGGAATGCACCCTTTGTATCGATAAAGCAAATGATCGGACGTCCAAATTTAGCAGCTTGCTGCATATGACGTGCTGCTTTCCGGAAACCTTCCGGATGCGGCATGCCGAAATTGCGGCGAATATTTTCTTTCGTCGTTTTACCGCGCTGATGTCCAACGATTGTTACCGGGCGACCTTTGTACTTGGCGATACCTGCTACAATTGCAGCATCATCTCCATAATAACGATCACCATGGAACTCTAGGAAATCAGTAAAAAGCTTTTCAACATAATCAAGCGTCGTCGGACGTTCGGCATGTCGTGCCATTTGTACGCGATCCCAAGGCTTCAGATTCGTGTATATATCATTCTCCAGCTTTTCGAGCCGCGTCTCCAGCTTAACGATTTCTTCCGTTAAATCTAGGTCGCTCTCCTTCGTGAATGTCTTCAGCTCTGCAATCTTTTCGCGCAGAGCGATGACTGGCTTCTCGAATTCCAATACTTGTTTCATGATACGTTTCCTCCTGCTTGATGAATATCGAGGATCGTGGTCAAATATTTTTTCATATCATGGCGATTGATAACATCATCCAGCTGCCCATGCGCTAATAGGAATTCAGCAGTCTGGAAGTCATCCGGAAGCTTCTCACGAATTGTTTCTTCAACAACACGTCTTCCTGCAAAGCCGATTAAGGCACCAGGCTCGGCAAAGTTATAATCACCGAGTGACGCAAAACTTGCAGAAACTCCTCCATATGTAGGATTCGTCATGACAGAAATCATCAGCCCGCCAGCATCACGAAAACGCTGGACAGCAGCAGATGTCTTGGCCATCTGCATAAGACTCAAAGCACCTTCTTGCATTCTGGCACCGCCAGAAGCTGTGAAAATGATGAACGGAATGTTTGCTTCACGCGCTTTTTCAATTGCCCGAGAAATCTTTTCCCCTACAACAGAACCCATGCTTGCCATTCGGAAGCGAGAGTCCATGACAGCAAATGCAGTACGGAAGCCGTTGATCGTACCTTCACCGGTTACGACTGCTTCCTTTAGTCCTGTCTTCAGTTGGTCTTTCTCCAGCTTCTGCGTATAGCTTGGGAATCCAAGCGGATTGCCGGTATTTAAGTCTGTATCATATTCCATAAATGAACCTTCGTCGAACAAGTTGTTAATTCGCTCGTCAGAAGGCAACTGATGATGGTGGCCGCAGTTCGGACACACATACAATTGCTTTCTCATCTCTTCTCGGTAGTAGATCTTTCCACAGTCCGAGCATTTGAGCATGAGTCCTTCAGGAATATCCTGCTTCGCCTCTTCACTTGGCTTGGAAGCATGTTTCTTCTTGCTAAAAAAATCTTTAAGCAAGGTAATTCCTCCTTTTGAACAAACGCATCTAACTATTTATTGTACCATCATTTCCATGAACGTGCGCGTTAAATTCAACTATGTAAATACTTATAACCCGCGTTAGACAGACAATTTCCAACAATGGAAACGTCTGCCTGTGCAGGTTATATGTCAATCTTCGTCGATGATTGTTAGCTGACGTGTTTTCTCAGCTATTTCTTCTGGATCAACAGTGATACGGTCGACGCCAGTATCCATCGCCGCTTTTGCTACTGCTTTCGCAACAGCTGGTGCAACGCGAGGATCGAATGGAGCTGGGATAACGTAGTCTTCGTTCAAATCACTTTCGTCGATTAGATCTGCAATCGCCCTAGCAGCTGCAATCTTCATTTCTTCGTTAATGCCTGTTGCGCGAACATCCAGGGCACCACGGAAGATACCAGGGAAGGCTAGCACGTTGTTCACCTGGTTCGGGAAGTCAGAACGGCCTGTACCAATAACGCGAGCGCCTGCTTCTTTCGCATCATCTGGCAGGATTTCCGGATCTGGGTTTGCCATTGCGAAGATGATCGGATCTTTTGCCATTGTGCGTACGTCGTCTTTAGACAATAGGTTTGCCAAAGATACACCGATGAACACGTCAGCATCCTTGATCGCATCGGAAAGGCTACCTTCCTGACGATCACGGTTTGTGATTTTCGCAACACGGTCTTTCATTTTGTTCATGCCCTCTGGACGACCTTCGTAGATCATACCTTTGGAGTCACACATGATAACATTGTTTACGCCAAGGCTGTGCAGCAATTCGATGATTGCGATACCAGCAGCGCCAGCTCCGTTTGCGACAACTTTGATGTTATCGAAGCTTTTGCCAACCAATTTCAATGCATTCAACAAACCAGCAACTGTTACGATTGCAGTACCGTGCTGATCATCATGGAATACTGGAATGTCGGTTTCTGCTTTCAAACGCTCTTCGATTTCGAAGCAGCGAGGAGCGGAGATATCCTCCAAGTTCACACCGCCGAATGTTGGTGCCATCAATTTTACCGTGCGAACGATTTCGTCGACATCGTTTGTATCAAGCACGATTGGGAAGCTATCAACACCTGCGAAGCTTTGGAATAGAACGGATTTTCCTTCCATTACAGGCAGGGAAGCTTCCGGACCGATGTTACCAAGGCCAAGCACGGCAGAGCCGTCACTAACAACCGCAACCATGTTGCCTTTCATCGTGTATTCATAAACGTCATCTTTGTTTTGGTGGATTTCTTTACAAGGCTCTGCTACACCAGGGGAATAAGCAAGACTCAAATCTGTTGCATTGCGAACAGGAATCTTCGACTTCATTGTCAGTTTCCCTTTATTTTCACGGTGTATTTTCAGTGCATCTTCTCTTAAGTTGGACATATTTTATCATCCTTTGTGTAATTTATAACATGACGGTCGGTACAGACGACTATACATTATAGGCATATGTCACCATGGTGTAAAGAAAGTTGAATCATCATTGCCCCGACACGGCAACGTTTTCTTTGCCAAAATGATTTCTTAAAATACCCAGACTTTTCTGGCTTAGTTCAAGGTGATACGATCCGGACAGTTGATAACTTTTCCGCGTTTCCTTGTGTACAACGATGACAGGTACATTTCCAGGATACTGTGTGGCACATTCACGGACAATGTCTAGAACTTCCTCTTCAGCGATCGTATCATATCGGATGAATAGCCGTTCTTTACTAGGCTCGAGCTTATCTTCCTGGAAAAGTTGTGCCTCTTGCAGGATAAGCTGCCTTTCACCGTTTCTTTCCTCGATTTTACCAACAAGATCGAGCAATGTCTCCTCTTCCAGAAATCGACCGATTTGGCGATGCAAATCAGGAAATACGACAGCTTCGACTTCACCTGTCTCATCTCCAAGTGTCAGGAATGCCATGGGCTGGCCTTTTTTCGTCCGGATCGTCCGCTGCTGCAGCACAACAGCAGCCAAGCGTACTTGCTTCTTAGCTGGCAGTGCCTCGAGCTGCTGAACTGCTATATAACCACTGCTGCGGAGATCACCCCGATAGCTTGCGAGCGGATGACTGGAAATATACAATCCAAGCACTTCTTTTTCGTACTTCAAGATGGCCATTGGTGAAAATGGCTCTTGCTTCTCATAAGTAGCTTCGAATTCAACTTCTCCAAGCAGTGATGGCTGATCGTACAATTCCCTGAACAATTCCGCCTGCTCCATTGCTTTATCTATCGTAGCCAATACTGCAGCTCGGTTATCATGAATATTATCGAAAGCCCCAGCTAAAATGAGCTGCTCCAATGCAGATTTACTGATGGACACTCGAACACAGAAATCGAAAAGATGCTTGAATGGTCCATCCTTCCGTGCATCAATAATCTGCCTGACCACTTGGGCACCAATGCCTTTGATTGTCAGCAATCCTATTCTTATATTCCTATTTTCTACTGTATATTTACCGAAACTTTTGTTTATCGAAGGAGCCAGGATTCTAATCCCACTGTCAGCTGCTTCTCGGATATACTGCCGGATTTTATCTGGCTGATTCGCTACTCCGCTCATCAATTCAGCAAAAAAGTTAGCAGGAAAATGCGCTTTTAAGTATGCCAGCTGATATGCCAGGTAGCTGTACGCAACTGCATGACTGCGGTTGAATCCGTAGTTAGCGAACTTCACGATCCAGGAAAATACTTCCTTGGCAGTATCGGTGCTGTATCCATTTTCTATACAACCGGAAAGAAAGCGACTTTCTTCTTTTTCCAATAGCTCAGCATCTTTTTTACTAACTGCTCGACGCAGTAAATCAGCTTCCCCTAGCTTGTAGCCAGCCATAGAGGCTGCTATCTGCATGATTTGTTCTTGGTAGACAAGTACACCATATGTCTTCTCCAGAATTGGCGCCAGCTTAGCATGCGGATAACTTACCGCTTCTTCCCCGTGTTTACGACGAACGAAGACCGGAATATAACTCATCGGACCTGGTCGATACAACGCATTGACAGCTACAATATCTTCAAATGATGATGGCTTCAGCTGCCGCAGTACTTGCTTCATACCGCTTGATTCGAATTGGAACACACCATTTGTGCGCCCTTCTCGGAATAAGCGAAAAGTAGCTTCGTCATCCAGCGGAACAGATTCTATATCAGGTTGTTTCGGCAAACTGTTCAGAACATGATCCATCAAGGACAAGTTGCGCAATCCAAGAAAATCCATCTTCAATAGTCCAAGCTGCTCCAGTTCTTTCATGGCAAATTGAGTCAATGCTACCTCATCGTGCCCCGAAGCGAGCGGAACTGTTTTCACAAGCGGGTCGGCACTAATGACGATACCAGCTGCATGCGTTGATGCATGGCGCGGCAAGCCTTCCAGCTTAACGCCAATTCGGAATAAGCTCTTCAGCTGCTCTGATTCCTTAACATAGGCTGTGAGTTCCTCGGAAGCCTTTAAGCCTGCAGACAAAGATGCTGCGTTATTTGGAATCATCTTAAGAAGATAGGCGGCATCCGATTGCGGTATTTCCATTGTCTTGACCAGCTCTCTCAAAAGAGAGCGGGCTGCAAAGGTACCAAACGTAATAATTTGCGCTACATGATCTGCACCATATTTATTTCGCACATAGCGGATGACCTCATCCCTGCGGTAGTCAGAGAAGTCAATATCAATATCTGGCATTGATATCCGTTCCGGATTGAGAAAACGTTCAAACAAAAGACCATAAGCTAACGGATCCACCGCTGTTATACCCAGCACATAAGCAACGAGCGAACCAGCGGCCGATCCACGGCCAGGACCGACACGGATGCCGTGTTCCTTTGCATAACGCACGAAATCCCATACGATGAGAAAATAATCACTAAAGCCCATTTCCTTGATTACATTCAGCTCATATGTCAGCCGTTCCTGCGCATCCGTTCTATCGCCATACAGCTCCTGAAGCCGTTTACTGCATATTTGACTCAAATATGCATCAGCTTGTTCTTCTTGAGGAACTGGATATGCAGGTAAATGGCGCCCGCCAAGCTGCAACTGAATCGTACAGCGCTCTGCGATGAAACCAGCCTCAGCCAATGCTTCCCGCCACAAAACACTATCGGAAAGACCTTCCATTTCTGCTCCTGTACGCAAATGATGCGTCGGCTGCGCATCGTGCGCCAACGGCTCCCAGGTAGCTCCTTCTTCTATTGCAAGCAGACAATGATATGCATCGATATCATCTTCCTGCACATAGCGCACATCTCCTGTTGCTGCAAATCGGAGATTGTACTGCTGCTGCCAATTAGTCAAAGTCTGGTCATCCAGATAACGCAATTCTTCCGGACTGATACCAGCATACAGCCGCTCACCAAATATGGATCGCCATGGATCAATTTGAAGCTGAATCAAGGTGTGCGTTGGAATTATTGCAATGACTCCATTTGCATATGCTTCCAATGATGAAATCGGCAAATAATTTGTTTCATTCGTTTGCAGGTATGTACTTAATTCTGCTAGCTGCTGATATCCAATATCATTTTCTGCCAGCATGAGAACTTTCGTGATTTGCCCTTCCGCCTCAATCGGAACATGGATTCCGATAATCGGTTTTATGCCTGCCTCTAAACAAGCCTGGTAAAACGGCACAACACCGTACATTACCACGTCATCCGTCAGCGCCAAGGCTTCAAAACCTGCTTCCTTGGCTTTCTTCACTAATTGAGGAATTTTAATTGTACTCTGATAGAAGCTATAGCTGCTTCTGATTTGCAGATGCGAGAACTCCATACATCATTACCGCCCTTTTTTACACTCTCTCCATTATATACGAAATGTCGCAGACAATGAAATGACTAACATAACTTGTCCCTTGCTGCCATAGGGTAGAAAAAGACTATGTAAAGGAGTTTCAGCATGGAAGAACGAGTTATCATTTCAATGATGCATTGTTATTTCATCGCACTCGGCGTTATGATCGGGGGCTGTTTCATCGGCAGTATCGGCGCTTTTGCAACAGGCGAACCGCCATTGACCGCCATCAAGCGTATCTCCAGCGGTATTCGGATTTGGGCCATCATTGCGGCAATCGGCGGAACATTCGATGCCATTACTAATTTTGAAAAAGGCATCTATCAAGGAGCAACGTTTGATGTCATTAAACAAATTCTTATCATCATCGCTGCGATGGGAGGAGTAAAAACTGCACTCTTGATCATCGGCTGGTTCATCCAGGAGGATGTATCCTGATGCACATACCGCCGATTTATAAGCAGACTGGATGGCAGCGCTTTTTGGTTGGTTTTTTCCTTGGCGGCATAATTTCTTACTTTGTTTATCTGTTCATGTATGGAACGCTATTTGAGGAATGGGTGAAGGAAAAAGTAGAAATGGAAGGTACTATACACGACTTGGAACGGGATATCGAAGTATTAAAGGACAATAACGAAGAAATGAATGAACTGCAGCAAGAAGGCCTTCTTATTGATGAGATCACGATAGCTATCGAAACTGATGACAGCCTGAAGCTGGACAAATTGATTGAGCATGAACTGAAGGAAGCGATTAAGGAGGAAGCACGCCATATGATCGGCCGCAGTGTCAATGGAGCTGTGCAAAGCAGCCCGTTATTGCTCGGGGCTATTGAAAATAAAGTCTATGAGCTGGATGGATTTCGTTATAAAGTCGCTGTCAAGCAGCTGATCATTTCCGAGATCCTCTACTTGACAGTGACAGTGGAGACAGACACTTAATTTGATTCAAATTGACGGCAAATATCTTGTAATTCCTGTTCGAGTCTGGTAGCTTCATCCCAGCTGTACACCGTAGCACCAGAAGCAAAAGCATGGCCGCCGCCATTGTATTTCCCGGCTAAACCATTGATTACAGGACCTTTCGAACGGATTCGCACTCGAATCTGTTCTTCCTCTTCGACGAAAAAGAGCCATGCTTTGACACCTTCAATACTTGCAATTGTTCCAACAAGCTGACTCGTCTCCAAAGAAGTCACTCGGTAAGTTTCAAGAATATCCTTTGTAATCCGGATTGCACAAACACCGGTCTCATGCAGCTTTAGTTGCTGCAGTATATATCCCTGAAGTCTAGCGACATCAAGCCTCGACGCATATAATTTTTCGTAAAGCACTGTCCGATCGAATGGATACTTTATCAATTCACCTGCAAAGTGGAATGTTTTCTCACTTGTTGACGGGAAAAGAAAACGTCCCGTGTCACCGACAATACCAGCATATAACAACATGGCGCCCCGAGTTGTCAGCTGTAATTCTGGATGCGCTGCATACAATTCATAAATCATTTCACTTGTAGAACTGGCTGTTGGAACAACCCACTGTAAGTCGCCATATCGATCAACTTCAGGATGATGGTCGATTTTAATAATTTCTTTGGCTAACTTATACCGCTGGTCAGATATACGTGGCTGATTAGCAGCATCACAAATAATGACAAGCGCCTGTTCAAATACACTGTCAGCTATCGTATCCATTTCTGCCAGGAATGTTAGCGATGGATCAGCATCACCTACAACCCATACCTGTTTATCTGGGAATGACGCTTTTATAATTTCACTCAGTCCGACCTGTGAACCATACGCATCCGGATCAGGACGAACATGGCGCTGAATGATAATTGTTTCATATACTTTGATTCTTTCCAGGATTTTATCGTGCATCATATCCCCCTCAATGTATGTGCCTCAGCGATCCAATAGCTGTGCCATAAGCAGCGCTTTTGCAACTAACGTTTTCTTGTTACTATACACTTCCACGTCCATTTTTGCCAGCTTCCGACCAACCTCCAGAATTCGCGGCTTAATCAGGATTGTGCTGTCCAGTTGGATGGGACGCAGGAAATAGACGGATATGTTATCGACTACCATATCCCCCTTCTTCATTTTTCGGACAAAACGTCGGCTTGCTTCCGTGACAAACGTTGTTAAAACTCCGGTAGAGAGACTGCCAAGCTGATTTGTCATCTGCGGTGTCACTTTCCCTTGGAAAACAACGTCCGGCGCCTCATCTTCCAGCAAATCGATCTCCCTTGTTACCAGGTCTTCGATTGTTTCGCCAATTTGCGGCTGCAACTGGATTTGTTGAAGCGCTTTTAAAACATCTTGTCTGGAAATCAATCCCTGCAGTTTATGCTGCTGATCGACAACTGGAATAATCTCAATACCTTCCCAAACCATCATATGAGCAGCATATGCAAGGGTTGTATGCTTCTGAACGGTAAGCGGATTCTTCGTCATCGCTTTCACAACAGGTAGCTGTCTGTCTTTATTGATGATATCCTTTGAAGTGACCATTCCGGTTACCTTCTGTGCCGCATTAGTTACTGGATAACGTGTATGAGTAGTTTCCGCATTGAACGTATACCATCTTTCGAGCGTATCCGTTTCTTCTAGATGATAAGTATGCTGCAGTGGTGTGTAAATATCCTCTACAACGATTATCTCTTTCTTTATCATCTGATCATAAATTGCCCGGTTGATCAGTTCCGCTACCGTAAACGTATCATAGCTCGTGGAGATGACAGGAAGCTCCTTTTCATCTGCCAGCCGCTTGATACGGTCATCTGTGTCGAATCCACCGGTGATGAGCACAGCCGCCCCTTCCTTGATTGCTAGTTCATGCGCTTCGATACGGTTACCGACGATAAGCAGAGCATCCTTTTGGGTATAGCGCATCATAGCATCAAGTTCCATCGCGCCGATAACAAATTTATTAAGCGTCTTATGTAAGCCGTCACGGCCTCCAAGCACTTGACCATCCACAATACCGATAATTTCTGCAAAAGATAAGCGATCGAAATTATCTTTGATCTTTGTTTCTATTCTTACCGTACCAACACGTTCAATTGTACTGACCAGTCCTTTATTCTCCGCCTCCTTGATAGCGCGGTATGCCGTTCCTTCACTTACATTCAATTCCTTGGCGATAGCACGTACGGATATCTTCCCGCCAACCGGAAGGTTCTCAATATATTTAATGATCTGATCATGTTTTGTCGACATTCCTTCACCATGCCCTCATCTGTACTAGTCTTTTTTTATCTATTGTTATTGTACAGTTTTTAGGTGAAGGTTTCAATTTAAGAAGAAAAATTGCTGTTATCTTGGAAAATTACATTCAAAAATCAATTCAATTACTATAACAGATAAAAACAGCACCCTGTGACAGGATGCTGTTTTCTTTAGATTGTAATAGATTGGCCGGGTTCCAGATGAACACCTTGACCAGGTTTCACTTTTTCAGCAAATGCCGCGCCATCTTGTTCGACCAATGGGAAAGTGTTGTAATGAATCGGAATAACTTGTTTTGCTTTCACCCATTCAGCGGCAACCAGCGCATCTTCCGGACCCATCGTGAAGTTATCACCAATTGGGAGCAAAGCAACGTCGATAGTGTTCATATCTCCAATGAGTTTCATATCGGAGAATAAACCAGTGTCGCCCGCATGATATATGGTCTTGCCTTCTGCTGTGAACAGAATTCCAGTCGGCATTCCCATGTAGTGAGTGCCGTCTTCATCCGTTATAGAACTGCTGTGAAATGCCTGCGTTAGTTTTACACGTCCAAATTCGAATTCATGTGCACCGCCGATACCCATTGGATGTGTGTTCAATCCTTTGCCTTCCAAGTAGACTGCCAATTCGTTCGGCGCTACAACAAGTGCACCTGTGCGTTTAGCAATCGAAATTGTATCTCCGACATGATCATTGTGGCCGTGCGTAAGCAGAATCACATCTGGCTGCACATCGTCAGCATTTAAATCACATGTACCATTTCCAGTGATGAACGGGTCGATTAATATCGTATGCTTATCTGTCACAATCTGTACAACAGCTTGTCCGTGGAATGAGATTTTCAAGTTTACAACCCCTTTTCATTTTTTCGCATTTAGTTTACCACAGTTGTATCCGGAAGAAACGCAATACGTTTTTTGCTATACTGGTGGAAAAGGAGGTTTTACCATGCAACACAGAATCGATACATTATTACAACAGCTAAAAGGTGACCAAGCAGACAGCGTGTTCATCACCTCCATGGAAAACGTGTATTATGTGAGTAATTATTATACAGATCCACATGAGCGACTCGTAGCTGTATTCGCAGATCAAAAGGATGCACCACTGCTCATCTTGCCGGCTATGGAAAAAGAAGATGCCCTACAGGCCGGATGGAAGGAAGAAATGCTTACATACCACGACCATGAAGATGTTTGGCAGCTTTTCAAGGATTACCTAAAAGAACGAGGTCGTATTCCCGCTTCCATGGGAATTGAGAAGGATCATATGTCGGTGCTTCGATTGGAATTACTGCAGCATATCCTGCCAGATACAGCTTTCCCGAATGCGACGGAACTCCTGCAGAATCAACGTAACTTCAAAGACAAAAAGGAATACACTTTGTTGAAACAAGCGGCAGTTCTTGCTGATTTTGGTGTCAAGAAAGGCATCGAAGCAATTGCAGCTGGAAAGAGTGAACTACAAATCACAGCAGAGCTTGAATATGCATTAAAGCAAGAAGGTGTAACAAGCATGTCATTTGCGACAACCGTTTTATCCGGTGCAAAGACAGCTTCTCCTCACGGAACTCCAGACGGTAAACAGATCGCACCTGGAGATCTTGTTTTATTTGATTTAGGAGTCATCTTTGAAGGCTACTGTTCTGACATCACCCGGACTGTTGCTTATAAGCACGTAACAGCTGACCAGCAGCATATCCACGATACAGTGCGAATTGCTCTTGAGAAAGCAACAGCAGCATCACAAGTAGGGACTGCTATCTCAGAAATCGATAAAGCTGCCCGCAGCCATATCGAACAAGCTGGCTATGGTGAGTACTTCACGCACCGCGTTGGACACGGTTTGGGAATCGGTGTACATGAATTCCCTTCATTGTCCAGCAACAATACAAAAGCATTACAGGAAGGCATGTGCTACACAATTGAGCCTGGTATTTATTTGCCTGGTGTCGGCGGCGTTCGCATTGAGGATGATATATTCCTCACAAAGAATGGTCCTGACGTTCTTACTGCTTATCCACGCGAGTTACAAATTATCGGTTAAAATAAAAACGAGCATCTGCTTTTGGGCAGATGCTCGTTTTATTATCTCTGCAGCAGATTGTCAGCTGCTTCAAACGTCAAATCATGGGCTTCCGCTACTGCTTGATACGTTACAAAGCCATCCAATGTGTTTATCCCCTTTGCTAACGACGGATTGTTCAGACAAGCCTGCTGATATCCTTTGTTAGCAAGCTGCAGCGCATAAGGAACAGTCACATTTGTCAGCCCGATTGTTGAAGTACGTGGAACTGCACCCGGCATATTGGCAACTGCATAATGCAATACATCATGCTTTGTATACGTCGGGTTATCATGTGTCGTAATCTTATCGGATGTTGCAAAAATGCCCCCCTGGTCAATTGCGACATCAACGACGACAGATCCAGGCTTCATACTTGCGATCATCTCTTCTGTTACCAGCTTGGGCGCTTTGGCCCCGGGTATAAGAACAGCTCCTATAACCAGATCGGATTCTTTTACAGCTTCCGCTATGTTAAGCGGATTTGAGACAACCGTATTGATCGAGCTGCCGAACAAATCGTCAAGCTCTCGCAGACGCTGCGGACTCAAGTCGACTATCGTTACGTCAGCACCAAGGCCAACCGCAATCTTTGCTGCATTCGTTCCAACAACACCGCCGCCGATAATTGTGACTTTGCCACGCTTCACACCTGGTATACCAGACATTAAGATACCGCTGCCGCCATAAGGTTTTTCCAGGAATTGAGCTCCGATTTGGGATGCCATGCGTCCGGCGACTTCACTCATCGGTGTAAGAAGCGGAAGGGATCGATCTTCCAGCTGAACTGTTTCATAAGCGATACCAACAACCTTCTTCTCGATCAAGGCATTCGTTAAAGACCCTTCCGCCGCAAGGTGCAGATATGTGAAAAGAATGAGACCTTCATAGAAATAATTGTATTCTTCCGGAAGCGGCTCTTTGACTTTCATAACCATTTCTTTACTCCAGGCATCTGCTGCGCTCGGTACTATTACTGCACCAGCTTGTTCATATTGTTCATCTGTAAAGCCCGAGCCAAAGCCAGCTCCTGTCTCGATGAACACATCATGCCCTGCTTCATGCAAGAGCGTCACACCAGACGGCGCCATCGCAACACGGTTTTCATTATTCTTTATTTCCTTCGGTACACCAATCTTCATTCTGCTTGCCTCCATTTCGTATGTAACAAGACTTTCTTTCGTCCCAAGTATACCATTGTTTCCGCCCTTGAAAACGCAAAAAAAGCCAGTCCCGTTAGGTTCAGGACTGGCTTTTCTGCTAAATTATTTTGTTACAGTTTCAGCAAGACGAACTGTGTCTCTTGCAATCATAACTTCTTCGTTTGTCGGGATAACAATAACCTTCACTGGAGAGTGTGGGTAAGTCAGGAATTGTTCTTTACCGCGTACATTATTTAAGGATGGATCATAATAGACACCCATGAATTCAAGTCCTTTAAGGACACGCTCACGGACAGCCGTACTATTCTCACCAACACCAGCAGTGAAGATGATTGCATCCACTCCGCTCATACGTGCAGCGTAAGATCCAAGGTATTTGTGAATTCGTTCCGCAAACACATCAAGTGCAAGCTCTGCACGCTCATCGCCTGCTTCAGATTTGCTTTCGATATCACGCAAATCACTGGAGAAACCAGATAGAGCAAGCATTCCGCTTTCTTTGTTCAAAACATGCAATACTTCATCAGCAGTTTTGCCTGTTTTGCGCATGATGAATGGAATAAGTGCAGGGTCGATGTTACCGGAACGCGTACCCATAGTTACACCAGCAAGTGGTGTGAAGCCCATGGATGTATCAACAGATTTTCCGCCTTCGATAGCAGCAATACTTGCTCCGTTACCTAGGTGGCAGGAGATCAAGCGAAGCTGTTCAACTGGGCGATCCATCAATTCAGCAGCACGCTGGGAAACATACTGATGGCTTGTTCCATGGAATCCATATTTACGGATGCCGTATTTTTCATAATATTCGTATGGAAGACTATATAGATAAGATTCAGGTGGCATTGTCTGATGGAAAGCTGTATCGAAAACAGCGACAGCCGGAATGTTCGGCAGAATTTCCTTGAATGCACGGATTCCTGTTAAGTTTGCTGGGTTGTGTAATGGTGCAAGCTCGGATACTTCCGCAATCTCTTCCATCACTTGATCTGTGATAAGAACAGAATCACTGAATTTTTCTCCGCCGTGTACAACACGGTGTCCAACGCCGTCAATTTCGTCTAAAGATGAAATAACGCCTGTGGAAGTCAGCTTTTCAAGCAACATTTTTACTGCTTCTTCATGATTTTCAATATCTTTAGTTGTTTCATCTTTTTCACCATTAAATTTGATAGTGAAGATGGAATCATTCAGTCCGATACGTTCTACGAGACCCACTGCCTTTACGTCTTCCTCAGGCATGTGGATTAGCTGGAATTTTAATGAAGAACTACCAGCGTTGATTGCTAAAATATTACTCAACATGTTCAGCCCCTTGTAAACTTTTACGTACTTCCCTATTTTACCTGTCTCGACAAGCTCATTGCAAGATATGTCGAGGACTTGTTTTGGTTTTCGTTAATTTTTTTAGTTTTTTAAACCAGATAACTCATTATCGAACCAATCATTGATCTGTTTCAGGACATTTGCCATTGCATTTGGGTTCTTAAAGGAAGGAAGCTGCACGAGCAATGCCTGCTTCGGTGCTGTAGTTAGCGTCCCCTTTTTCTGCAAAATCAAAACACTTTTCGCTTGAGATTCATTTTTGAACATGCTCTCTGGAAACTGAAGTAGCCCTAAGATATGCGCATGCTGCTGCAGGAATGTATGCAGAGAGCGAGCTTGATCGCTTTCAAACAAGAAGTTTGGCACGACAAATAACAGGTAACCGCCTTCTTTTGTATAATGAAGACTTTGTTCAATGAACAGATGATGGGAATAAGAATGACCCTCTTCTGCCTTTAGTTCGAATTGCTCCGCTTGGATATCATCAGGATAATAACCGACTGGCAAATCACTTACGACAAGATCGACCGGTTCCAAAAGAAATGGGCGCAGGCTGTCTTGATGGAAAAATTCAATTTGCCTTTCTTGCATATTGGCATTCATAACCGCGAGCTGGATCAAAGTTGGATCCACATCACTGCCGTAAGCATGCCCTTCACGCTCAACTTGATTCAAAACTGCTGTAAGCAAATTCCCTGTACCTACAGCTGGGTCAAAAATACGAAAATCTTCATTTTTTCCAATAAACTTATTCGTTAAGTATCCAATTAGCATTGCAACGGTGTCAGGCGTGAGCATGTGCTGCTGCTGCGTAGCACCTTTCATACCTTTTAGGATAGACAATTGGATACCTTTTCGAATCTCTTCTTTCTGGTAGCTCTGATCGTCAAACACAGCCGCATGCTTCTCCAGCTGCTGTTTTAATAATGGCTGTTCTGTTAGTTCTGTTTCGCGATCCAATATATATTCCATTGCTGCACCAAGTGCATCAAGATAAGGTATGTTTTCACGTGTTTCCAATGCCTCGGCCATCTGGTCAAGCGCTTGGTAAACTTTCTCTACATTCTGTTGTTCCACGTATCTTTTCCTCCATTTCACTGCATCTGCCTTATTGTATCAAAACCGGCGGACAGAAGCGAGAACTGGCTTTGCTGCAAGCAAAAAGCCCAGCCGAAGCTGAGCTTTGCTCATTATCCGAAGAAATGCATCAATGCTGTTGCACCAATAACTGTAGCAGCACCACCAAGACGAGTGGAGATCTGCGCGAAAGGCATCAATGCCATACGACCGGAAGCAGAAAGGATTGCAACGTCCCCTGTACCGCCAAGACCACTGTGGCAAGCTGTAACGATACAAGCTTCAACAGGATACATATTCATCAATTTACCTACAAAGTAACCAGTAGTAGCCATTGCAATAACAACTGAAGCACAAGTTACTGCAAAGCCGATTGTGAATACACTAGCTACATCCTCAAGCGGAATGAAGACAATACCCAAACCGACCATCAAAGGCCATGTGAATGCTGTAGAAACGAATTTGTACAGCTGCTGCGCACCAGTTTGAAGCTTAGCAGGCAGCAAGTTACCAGACTTGATGATTGTTGCAGCGATGATCATGATGATTGCGCCAGACAATGTGAAGCCAGCCACAACGTGAATCCAATGCTCTACAACTCGTCCAAGAACGAACAAACTCATTGCAACAAGGAGACCTGCTCCCATCAAACTGAAATCAATTGCTTTATTTGAGCTTTCTTTTGCAGCTTCCAATACTTTATCGCCCTTGTTGGAGCGAACTAGTTTATCATGTCCTGCAAGCTCTGGACGTTTTTCACCAAGTTTTTTCATTAGACCAGCGATGATGATGGCACAAACGTTACCGATAATTGCTGCTGGAACCAATTGAGAGATATAAGTTGAAGCATCTCCTCCAAGAACACCTGCATAACCTGCAGACAATGGAAGGATACCTTCACCGATACCACCTGCGATGATTGGAACAACAATATAGAAGAATGTATGATGTGCACTGTAACCAAACAGCATGCCGACTAAAGTACCTACTCCAACTGCAGCAATCGTACCAGTTACCAATGGAATGAACATACGGATGAAGCCTTGGATAAGGACTGTCCGGTTCATACCAAGAATACTACCTACAACCAAACATGCGATGTAGAAGTACAGGAAGTTGGATCCGTCTGATGTCATCAGCTGATCTACAGCTTCCAAAGTAGTTGAGCTCAATGTGTCAAAGAATACAAGCATGGACGGAACGAACAAGGATAGAATTGCTGGTCCCCCGATGCTGTTAAAGTAAGGTATGCGCTGACCGATATCCCCTAGCAGCACACCTAGTACCATGATGACTGCGAAGCCGCCGATCATGTCAGTAGGTAATTGGTTGGTGTATGCAGCAATAAGAACGATGATTGCTAATACGATATACACCGGAAGCGGCATAACGCCGACTTTCCATTCCATAATTTTGTTAAAGCCTGATGGCTTTTGGTTGTTGGATTGTGGATCGCTTGTATGCGATTTCATTTCCATAAGTAATGCACCCCCTAAGTAGATACGACTATTCTAATTTAACCAAAATTAACTGTGTTATTTTTTAACTAAACTAAATAAAATATAACTTTTGTAATTAAAAAACGACGGTCGATTTTCCTTAGGTTGTCTTTCAAATCAATAGTGTATTCATGCCTATTATGACCAGTGTTTCTAGCATGTAAGCAATATTACCGGAATACAATAGCGTGACAAACAGTAAGAAAGGAGCGTGCTGATGATGAAGGCAATAACGACACGGAGTTATGGTTCTCCTTCTGTACTCAAAGTGGAAGAAGTCCCTGATCCTGTGCCAAAAGACGATGAGCTGCTTATAAAAGTACATGCTGCCTCACTTAACCAAGCTAATTTAGTCCTGCTGAAGGGCAAACCCTTTCTCGCTCGTTTTGCTTACGGGTTATTCAAGCCAAAGCATATAATTCCCGGAAGCGATATTTCAGGTGTCGTGAAGGCTGCCGGTAAACAAGTAAAACGCTTCAAACCAGGTGATGCAGTATATGCTGATTTGTCCAATTATGGATTCGGGTCCTTGGCTGAATATGTTGCTGTTCCAGAAAAGGCACTTGCCTTGAAACCGATCAACCTTTCTCACCTTCAAGCCGCGGCCGTTCCTCTAGCTTCATTAACTGCACTGCAAGCATTGCGGGACGCAGTTCATTTACAGCCTGGAAACCATATCATGATTTATGGTTCATCAGGCGGTGTCGGAACTTTTGCTGTCCAAATTGCCAAAGCTTTCGGAGCGACTGTCACTGCTGTTTGCAGTCACAAGCACAGGGAAAATATGAAGTTATTGGGTGCTGATTATGTATTAGATTATGAAAAATCCAATTTAAACGAGCACTATGGCTCCTTTGATGCAATTTTGGCTATTAACGGCTATCAGCATCTTGCTACTTATAAGAAATTGCTGGCCAAGAACGGTGTTTATGTGATGGTCGGCGGATCTGTTTCCCAAATGTTTGAGGCGATGCTGCTTGGTCCTATCTTCACGTTGGGAAGCGGTAAAAGATTAGGCAACATTTTAAAAAAACATAATACCGGTGACTTGGTAGAGCTGAAGAGTTTAATACAAGCAGATAAGCTCTGTCCTTTAGTTGATAAGGTATATCCATTCCAAGAATTTAAAGAGGCATTTACCTACCTCGACCAGCACCACGCCTACGGCAAGGTCATCATTACAATGCCAAATTAAAAAAAAGAAGCCTATAAAAAGGCTTCTTTTTTGTCAGATATATTGGCTGATATGATGGGAAGTATTTGCATTAACACGATATTTGAAGACCGGACGCCCAATGCTGCCATAATGCATTTCCACTTCAAGCAGCTGTACATCTTCCAGGAACTTCAGGTATTTTCGTACAGATACTTGCGACATTTCGGTTTCCTTCGCAATATCTTCTGTTGTGAAGAAATTGTAACGGAAAGTAAGAATACTGTTCCATACAACCTTTAGTGTGCTTCTTGTAAGACCTTTTGGCAGTTGCATCATTTGCTCCTGCTCAGGCAGCTGCAGAAGCTGGCTGTCTAATTCCTGCTGCGTCATCTCTTCTTTGTTGCTGAAGATAAGCTGACGCTTCCGATAGCCACTTAACGCATTCTGGAACCGGTCGAATTCGAAAGGCTTAATCAAGTAATCGACAGCTCCGTATTGCAGCGCTTCCCGTATCATCGGTTTCTCGCTTGCCGCAGAAATGATGATAGCATCCACTTTCTGGTCGCGTTTACGAATTTCTTTAAGCAATTCAATTCCGTTCTTACCTTTCATATATACATCTAAAAGAAGAAGGTCGACTTCATTTTGCTGAATGAATTCAAGGGCTTCCTTATAATTCTGAGCAGCTCCGACAGCTGCGAATCCACTCATTTGTTTAACATAGCGTTTGTTCAATTCGCTAACCATCGGATCGTCTTCCACGATCAGTACTTTAATCATTTGTTACATCCTCCTGTATATCATACGGCAGCTGGACACTGAAGGTAGTTCCTTCACCCGGCTCACTTGTAAGGACAAGATAGCCGCCCAGCTTGTGCACATAGTCTTCCACTTGATAAAGGCCAAAGCCGCGGTCGTTTCCTTTTGTGGAAAAACCTTGTGTGAAAATTCTCTCCTGCTGCTCTTTACTGATCCCTTTTCCTGTGTCTGTCAGCTCTAGGAAGAGCTGTCCATCGTTATACTTCATAGAAAGCTGGACACGCTTTTCTGGCTGCTGATCAACAGCATCTACTGCATTGTTCATCAAATTACCTAATATGGTAATTAGCATCTGATTCATTTTTTCAGATGTATTCGGTATTGTATCTCTGCAATCCACTTCCAGCTGAACGCCATTTTCCGCCATATAGCTTTTCTTCCCAAGCAGGAAACCGGCAAGGATTGGGTTCTTAAGATGGTGAATCATCGCAATGGTAGCAGATCTCTCTTTACCGGCAACATTTTTCACATAGCGTTCCAGCTGATCGTAATCTTCCAATTCCAACAGACCAAGAATCACGTGCAGCTTGTTCATGAAATCATGCGTTTGCGCCCTAAGCGCGTCCGCGTACAACATAGTATCTGTAAGCTTTTCGTTCAGATGGTTGTATTCAGTTCGATCAAGGAATGTTGCAATTGCCCCTTCAGTTTTCCCTTTGATCTGGATAGGAATTTCATTCATGACAAGCGTAAGCCCGTTATGCTCTACTTGACGTCCAATCAACGGCTTATTCCATGCTATAACTTGATGAAGTTTAGTAACTGGGAGCACATCATCGACATGACGGTTCTTCAGTTCTCCTTTTATCCCCATCTCTTGCAGCAATCTTTTTCCTTCTTTGTTGACCATCTGAATTTTCCCATTGGTGTCAACAGCTAACATCCCGTCTTTGATTGATTCCAGCATTGCACTCCGCTCACTTAAAAGTGCTGCAATTTCATCTGGTTCCATCCCGTGCATGATCTGTTTTATTTTACGCGCCAGCAGGACAGCTCCAATTAGACCAATAAATAAACTAAGTATCGTAGCTAAATATAATGGCAATCGATTGTTACGAATGATTTCATTTAACTCATTCATCGTTATACCGACCGCAACAACTCCGATTTGATCTCCTTGTTCATTATAGACCGGGGCAAATGCCCGCAAACTTAATCCAAGCGTCCCCTTTGCTTTGGATACAAATTCTTTCCCTTGTATCGCAGGAGTTTCATCTCCGCCGGCAAATCGTTTTCCAATTAGATCCGGGTCCGGATGACTCAGCCGAATGCTGTCCATATTCATCACGACGACAAAATCTGCATCCGTAATCCCCATTGCCTGCGTGGTAAACTTCTGCAGTGTGGCGGAATCCTCTTCATCTGTTGCTTTCACAACGACTGGATCCACTGCTATCAGCTTGGCAGTTTGCAGCACACGGTCCCGTTCTTGGGATTTGATATTATTACTCGTCTCAATACCAATCATGACGAATGTGGTCGTCACAGCCAGGATCACGACAATGAATACCAGTGCAGTCATCTGCGTCCGCAGATTTATCTTCTGTTTCAAGTATAACCTTCTCTCTTTGCGCTTTCCCGTTTCAAGCTCAGTATCTTTAAATTATAGCGGAATAATGTCGGATTATAAACTAAAAAAACCACCAACAGGCGGCCTTTTAGTCAATATATCGTCTCGTCATCGAATCGTTGCGTTTTTTGCTGCTTTTTCTGCTTCGGATTCTGCTTGAGCATTTCTTGAATTTTCTCTACTGCTGCAGGTGCTGCTTCAATAAGCTTTTCATACAAATGTGTCTGTTCATCCAAGTGGATCATCTTGACACCTTTGTGTCCTACGATGAGAAATGCTATCGGGGTGATAGACACGCCGCCACCGCTTCCTCCTCCAAAAGGCAGTTCTTTCTGATCACTTTTACCTTCAGAAGCTGAATCAAACTCGCTTCCTCCAGCAGCAAAACCGAAACCAACACGAGATACAGTTAAGATGATGCTTCCATCAGGTGTTTCAACGGGATCGCCAACAATTGTATTGACATCAATCATTTCTTTCAGATTTTCCATTGCTGTCTTCATTAACCCTTGAATTGGATGATCTGCCATTACTGCTCCTCCTATCTTCCTCTGGCATTGGATATAATAGCCTGCATAGCTTTCCCGGTCCGAATAGACACTATGCATTGAAAGCTAGTATCAAAGAAGGAAGTTTGAAAAATCGGCTGTACCTGGATGTCAAAGGGCTGTCTGATCTGGAAATTGGACCGGATTATCTGATTAACTATTCCTTTTATAGTCCACACCAACCCAACCATTGTACCTGCGGTAGCTGCATCAGACATTCCGATTGTTGTATGCCAGCGAAATTGCTGCAGTTCTGCACTTTTTGTAATCCTTAGCAGATAGGGAAAGGACCTCCAAATCCTCTGGAGATCAGTGAAGAGATTGGATAGCTGCTGTTTTATATCATCGGCAGACGTGTGTTCTATGGATGATTGCTGTTTTAACTGGCGTTTATGCACGCAGATACCGAAAATCAGAATTCGGATATTCCATTGTTTTTGCTCATAACCAATATGTATCGTCACTCTAACAACAAGAGCCACTGCTATCAATAGCAGTACACCACCCACAAAACTGATGACTATCCACATATTCTCCAGCCTCCTTCAGCAATAGGATAAGCATTTCATTATGTTTTTACACAGAAAAGGAGCAGCGAATGCTGCCCCTTTATGCCATACTTATGAAATTATTTGCTTAATTGCTCTTGTGCTGTGCGTACAAGACGTTTAGTGATTTCTCCTCCAACAGATCCGTTGGCACGAGAAGTTTCGTTTCCGCCAAGCTGTACACCGAATTCTTGTGCGATCTCATATTTCATTTGATCTAGTGCTTGTTGCGCTTGAGGTACTACTAGCTGGTTGCTTGAGTTGTTGTTAGCCATTGTGTGTCACCTCCTTGTACAAGTAGCATGCGCCGACAAGGAGAGTAACATACAGATTATTTATATGGGAAGTTCTTACAATAAATCAGCAAATGGTGAGTTGTCTTCATTTGGCAATGCAGTGATGATTTCTGTTCCTTCAATAGCTCGTTCGAATTCAGCCGAAAAGTCGATTGTTCCTTCATACAAGTGGACCTTTTCCCGGCGAGGCTTTGTTTTAGGTGCTTCCGGTACAAAGACTGTACAGCAGTCATCATATGGACGTGTTGAAATCTCATACGTGTCAATTTGCTTTGCAATATCGATGATGTCAGACTTGTCCATCGTAATCAACGGACGCAGAATTGGATAGTTCGTTACTTCGTTAATTGCAAACATACTTTCCATCGTCTGACTTGCGACCTGACCAAGACTTTCTCCGGAAGTAAGTGACATGATGCCGTGTTTTTCCGCAATTCGTTCACTAATACGCATCATCATCCGACGCATAACTGTCATGCTATAGCCAAAAGGTATTTCTTGATGCACCTTCACTTGTAAATCTGTAAATGGAACAACATGAATCTTCACTTTAGCACCGAATTTTGATAATGTTTGTGCCAAATCGATCACTTTCTGTTTCGCACGTTCATTTGTATAAGGAGGAGAATGGAAATGAATCGCTTCTATCTCCACACCGCGCTTCATTGCCAGGTACCCTGCTACAGGGCTGTCAATACCGCCTGAAAGCATCAATAACGTCTTACCTGAGCTGCCTGCCGGCAAACCGCCTGGTCCCTTGATTTTTTGGCCTGTAACATATGTCGCTCGCTCGCGTATTTCTACCATGATATCGACACCTGGTTTCCTTACGTCAACAGGATAGCCTTCACTATTTTGAAGCACATAAGCGCCAATGCGCTGGTTCATCTCCTGTGAGTCTATCGGGAATTTCTTATTTGTTCGGCGGCATGATATTTTGAAAGATGTTCCAGCTGGATTATCAAGCAATAGCTGCAATGCAGCTTGTTTGATCGCCAGCTCTTCATTCTCAGTTCGAATAGCCAAACTAAAGCTATGGATACCGAAAATATTCCGACACGCTTCTACAATCGGTTCATGTTTCTCTCCGTGAAGATGAATATACATCCGGTCACGTGTTCGCTCTATTTTCGCTTTCGGGTAAGGTCTGATTTGGTCTTTCACGTTATATTCCAGTTGTTTGGTGAAATGCTTCCGATTCTTTCCTTTCAGTGCCATTTCTCCATAACGTATCAATATATGATCATACTGCATATGCTTACCTCATCACTTTCTTTAAATGTGTTAATGTCTTATCCAGAATCTGCAGGAAGTAATCCACTTCTTGCTGTGTATTATCATAAGAAAAACTTACTCGGATAGCGGATTCTGCCTGTGTGTCTGGCACTCCGCAAGCAAGCAGAACTGCACTTGCATCGCTGTTTTTGGAAGAGCATGCTGATTTTGTCGATACATAAATTTCCTTTTCTCCAAGAGCATGCACCAACACCTCAGGCTTCAATTCTGGTACAGAAAAATTCACGATATGCGGAGCACCAGCAGGTGGAGAATGAAGTACCACATCATCCATTTTCGCAAGGCCAGCCCAAAGTCTCTCTCGCAGTTCAAAGAGCTTAACAGGATGAACTCTCAGTTCTTCCATTGCCAAACGCAGCGCTTTAACCATAGCCGTAATTCCAGGTACATTTTCGGTTCCAGAACGAAGCGCCTGTTCCTGTCCTCCGCCAGACAGCTGTGCAACTATACGAGTATCAGCAGCTTTATACAGAATACCGCTGCCTTTCATACCATGAAATTTATGAGCTGAAAGCGTACAAAGATGAATATTACTTTTCTTGATATCAAGTGCCACTTTACCGGCTCCTTGGACGTGGTCGACGTGGAATGTAATATGAGGAAATTCAGTTAGCATCTGACCAATCGTCTTAATTGGCTGGATGGTACCAAGTTCATTATTCACATGCATCACACTTACAAGAATGGTTTGATCTGTTATGGCTGCTTTTATCTTTTCAGCCGTCACATAGCCGTACTTATCCACATCAACATATGTCACCTTAAAGCCCTGGTTCTCTAGTTCCGCACAAGTCTCCAAGACAGAGGGATGTTCTACGGTCGTCGTAATAATATGATTCCCAATACGTTTTTTCTGTAATGCTGTTCCTTTTATCGCTAGATTATTTCCTTCTGTTCCGCCGGATGTGAAAAGAATTTCATTTTCCCCGACATGTAAAAGCTGTGCTGCCTGTTTCCGGCATGCGGTTAACAGCTGTTCAGCACTGCCGCCCAATCGATGTAAAGAAGAAGGATTGGCAAAATAAGTTTGTGCTGCCTCCGTGTAACTGGTAAGCACATCTGGGTGCGGCTTCGTTGTTGCACTATTATCAAAGTAAATCATTATCCGTCCCCCACTGTTCAAACTGTCTTCTACTAAAATAAAGCAATCCCTCGCATGTGGCAAGGGATTGCTTTATTTATCAGCTGGGAACCTTGATATGTTTTTCCAAGCGTTCCAGCGCTTTTGGTTCTATATCTTGTAATGCACGAGCAGCCCGCTCCAAGGCTTGTTCATATTGATATTCACGGAACAGCTTCTCTGATTCAGCCATTTCGGCTGCAAGCAGCGGATATTGGCTGCGGTAACGATTGGAATACTGAATCACTACTTCTGCCAAATAAGCTTGTTCTAGTAAATGCTCAATTTTTTCGATCGTTGCATTGGTAACTTCCTCTGCTTCCTGCAGATGTGTGCGGACCTCAGCCATATCTAGAGGATGTGCCTCGAGCACTTCCATTGTGAGGGCAGTTTTCTCCTGGCTCTCTTCTACCTTCTGCCAGACTTCCTGCTGTACACCTGGGATATTACTTTTTTGCAGTTTACGATTTACATCGTATAGCTTTTGCCGCATGTCAGCTATTTTCTCTTTTGCTTCCAATTCATCTTTTCGCAATGTCTTGATCTTTTCACGGATTGCCTCGTGTTCTTCTTCTATAGCACTCAGTTCACGGAAGCCCGTTTCCAGCTCTTCTTTCAGCTTTGCATGTGATACAAGCTCATCATTGATCTCTTGTTGCAGCGTTTCAAGCTGTTTGATAAGTCTGGAGATCTTTGTCTCAAGCTTCAGATGGAATTCTACATCATTGTCAGTAAAGAAATAAGACTCCCGAAGCAGATCAACTTCTTCTTTCGTCTTGATATAGGACTCTGTTTTCTTCTCGACAGCATGGACGTATTGCTCGAATTTGGAATCCACATAATTCTTGGCAACAGCCTCGTTCTCTAGAAGCTGATACATTTCTTTTATACGGCTTTCCAAAGCAGGGATAACTAAATTAGTCTCTTCTGTATCGCCTGCTTCCAGCTGTTTGATAAGAAGGTCCAATCTTTCCTTCTCAGCCTTCAGCTCGTCTTCAAAACCAAGATGATGGATTCGGTAGCCATCCTGTTTCATCTCGCGGATGCCGCCAAGCAGATCCGTAACTTGTGACGGAAGATCTTGCTTCACCTGCTTGTAAGCTTGAGGGAATGCCTCAATCTCTGCTTCCAGTGACTCTGTTTTCATCTTCACATCTGTAATGAGCTGGTTGGCTTCGAAGTAGTTGCCAGATTCAATGAGTGAATGATAGGTAGCCAGCTGTGTGATTTGCTCAGCAATCGCCGTCTCAAAACGCACATCGGCTTTTCCGAATTGATGGCGATGCTGCGAAATCGTACGCTTCAGCGTCTGAAGTGCAGGCTGTAAAGCTTCTGCCTGCTTGCGTGCTTCTTCTTCTGATGCAAGCAGCTCATCCAGCTCACGGAACATAGCTTCAATCTTATCCTCAACTTGGGACAGTGTCGCTTCTACTCGCTGCAGATGCTGCTTCGCTTTGTTGAAACGATAGCGGTCAGCACCTTCCTCCGCATCAAAAAGAGCCTCTTCTGTATCTGGAAGCTCTTTGGTTACGATATGATCCCAGCGTTCCTTCCACGATTCGAATTTTTCCTGTGTTTCTCCAGACAGGTTCAACGCTTTCACTTTCGCTAATTCTTCCGATACGTTGCGGTTCGATATATCCATTTTCCAGCTCTCAAGCCGGTCCACTTCATCATAAACTCGCTTTCTCATAATCAAGCCCAAGATGATTAAGGCGATGATTAAAATAATACCTCCGATGATGTACGGCAATGTCCAGCCTCCTAACCAATACTCGGGAAAAAGGAGTAATACCCTAATAATCGTTATCTATTTTTAATACTAATATGATACCATGTAAACCGCAAATATGGCTAAATTTTTTCAAATTTCTCTGTTATTTTCCATGTTTTTCCCGGAGTGATGCATCAATTGGCTGATACTGCACGCAATGCAGCGGAGGAAACCGTTGTCAATGTATCGATCCAATGGTGGATACTCGATGTATACATACTGCAAAAATAGCGGCGTGATTCTTCTGTCAGCAGCATTCCTTTCATCTCTTTGTTCATCATGAATGGAGCAGACAGCATACCGGAAAGCTGCATGTAAAGATAAACTCCTTCTCGTTCCCTTATCCCATTCGACTCCAAGTAATCACGAAAGGCTTGTTTCAGCGTATGATTCTCCTTCGCCAGATACGTTACTGCCATTTCCCTGACAAAGACGGAATCTAGCATAAGCTCCCTTTGTATGAAAGCCGTGAATTGATTCCGCGAGAGTTTATAATGTATAATTGCTTCAATTAATTGTTTCAGATAGGTACTGGAAGAGTCCTGCCCTCGTTTTTGGGCTGTTTTCTCCAGCACAGCAAGATATTCCTCGTAATACAGCACGACGGATGCTTCCAGAAGTCCTTGCTTGCTCTTATAATAATAGTTAATCAAGGAGACATTGACCGAAGCTTTTCCCGCAATATCGCGGACAGATGTCCCATGGTAGCCTTTTGTGTAGAACAATTGACAAGCGGCGTCCATCACTTTTTGTTTCGTGTCATTTTTTTTCAATCTTCTCAGCTCCTCTATCTGTTGTATACGACAGCGAAGGATGCATCCCTGCATCTTTCGCTCGCCAAATCTCGCGCCATCTGTCGAATTACAGAAATCAATTATATGGGGGAAATAATATGTTCGAAACAAAAGCTTATAGCGGTTCCCGTGAAAAGGACTATGAATTACTCGTTAAACAGCTAGATGCATTGCTAACTGGCGAAGAAGACGAAATCGCTCATCTGGCGAATGCTTCTGCTCTTTTGAATCAGTTCTTGGATGATGTGAACTGGGTCGGTTTTTATCTTCATAAAGAGGAAGAGTTAATTCTTGGACCATTCCAAGGCCTTCCAGCGTGTGTACGTATCAAAATTGGCAAAGGGGTTTGCGGAACTGCTGTAGCAGAAAATAAAACCCAGCTAGTAGCCGATGTACATCAATTCCCTGGTCACATCGCATGTGACGCAGCAAGCCAGTCCGAGATTGTTGTTCCTATCGTCGTTAACGGCAAATCCTACGGAGTGCTTGATATCGATAGTCCTTCCAAAAATCGTTTCGACGAAACAGACCAGAAGTACTTGGAAAAATTCATCGAGATACTCGTTAAGCATTTGACTAAATAAAAAACAGCTTCCGCTATTGGAAGCTGTTTTTTTAAATACAATATCTATTTTTTCCAAGTCGTTTTGCATCATAGAGTTTACGATCCGCTCTGGAGAATAGGTTATGCACGGCTGGACGGTCAGCAGCTGTCCAAGTGGATACCCCACATGAAACTGTAACTGCAGGACGTGTTGAACCTGCAACACTTTGAACAATTCTTTCTGCTTTCATTATTGTCTGCTCATAGGACGCATGCGGCAGGTAAATTGCCAGTTCCTCCCCGCCCCATCTTGCCGCTACATCTGACGGACCGAGCAAATCTTTAATAAGATTGGCCACTTGGATCAAAAGATAATCACCTGTATTATGCCCATATGTATCATTCACCTTTTTAAAGTCATCCACGTCAATAAGGATGAAGCCGCCTTGAGCATCTTCTCGTATATGCGCATGCATCCTTTCGTCCAGATAACTTCTTGAAAATAGATTCGTAAGGTAATCTGTGATCACCAAATTCTCAAGTCTCTCACGAAGCATAGAGTTAACAATTGACAATGACGAATGTTGAACAAGCGATTCGATTAGCCGGAATGATTCAAAAGTAAAAAAGCTAGGATTGCGATGCAGTGCAAGCACAACTCCTTGCAGCTGTTCCGACCTTACCATCGGAATCACAAGCAAAGATCGATAAGGAAGCGGTACATCGGGATAACGTTCCTGGAAGTTGCTGATAAACATCGCCTCTCCTTGGGCATCTCGGCAATGCCGCGCAATCCATTCCAAGAAGATACGGGAATTAGGTTCAGAGAAAAAACCTGTACTGCCGTTCAGTATGTCACCTGCGTCTTGATCTCCTCTATATAAGATGAATCCAATTTCTTCCCCGCCGAACGTATCTCGGATTTGCTGATGCATCAAGGTGATTGTATCTGACAGACGCAGGTTCGCATTCATTTTCTTCGATGTCTCATTAATTAACTGAAGATCACTGATGAGTTTTTTAGAGTGCTGATACAGTCGGGCATTCTCAAGTGCATTTCCTGCTGAATCGGCTAGTTTTGTAATAAAACTATGATCCACTTTCGTGTATTTCATAGCTGCCGGCATTGAGACATGCAATACACCATAAATACCTTGTTTACCGTTCAGCGGTACATAGCGATTGATTACCTGTCCCTTTGCACTTTCTTCTATCTGTACTTCACCGGTCATATATGCCCGAGTACTAGCTTCATGGACAGAATAATCATAAATCAGGTTTTTGATTGGCAGATCTGTATCTCCATGATAGTCCTGAGCGAGCAAAAGTGCATAAGCGAATTGCGGATAAGTCCGCTGCAAAGTGGTAATCAGCACTCTGAGAACATCATGCATATCGATAGAAGCATGCAAATTTGTCGTTGCTTCATATAAGTGAGCAGTGTGCTGTTCATCTTCTTTCGCTTGGTACGTACGAATAAGGTGGGTAACACAATTCCCGATCTCCCAAGCAAGTTCCCTGCAATCAGGAATCTTCTCTCCGCCTCCTCCGACATAAAGGAATCCGATTACACTTTCATTTGGATGCTGTAAAGGTAAAACTTTATCCAATACATGCGGGAATTCCCTTAACATGTCAGGCATACAAACATATTGGTGAATATAATCGATAGACAAACGGAATCCCCTCTGTCTCGGTCCTGCATAGCTTACGCGCTCCAATCGCTGCTGCCATTCATCATATATGTATAGCGCCACACTGTCTGCCTGCAGCAGATTCTTCATATTTTCGGTCATAAGCGCAAATATCTCTCTATAACTATAGCTTTCTCTCGATACTAGGAGCTGATAGAAATAAAGCTTTGCCTGTTCAAGATTGCTGTCAGTTAGCCGCTCCATCTGCATCTCACCTACATTTTGGTAGTTTTATTCTATTATATAAGATAATAGACTCAATTCTCAATTAATATCCTAGTTCTTTTTGCTTACAATTACGGTCATTATATCTCCATTGCCTAATTGCCTTGACTTTAACCAGACATAAAGCTTATAATACTCTTTGTGTAAAATAAATGGCGGCCTATGTGAACTCCCATTTGTCTGATTTTGTTCCTTTCTTGGCAAGGCGTATAAAGAGACGAATCTTCGTTTCTCCTTGTTTCAGAAGGTGTATCGTGTAACTCTCTGCTGTCGGAGCGATGGTACATGAAAACATAATCAACAGGTGAACCGAGCACACTCTGTTTTTATTTTATGCAAATAAAATAATAAAGGTGGAATTTATCCATGGCACGTTATACAGGTCCATTATGGAAAAAATCCCGTCGTCTTGGTATCTCCCTAAGCGGAACAGGTAAAGAGCTTGACAAACGCCCTTACCCACCAGGACAACACGGTCCAAACCAACGCAGAAAGCAATCCGAATACGGCTTGCAGCAAGCAGAGAAACAAAAACTTCGTTACATGTACAACATGAACGAGCGCCAATTCCGTCGTGCATTCGAGGAAGCTGGTAAAATGAAAGGTATCCATGGTGAGAACTTCATGACTCTTCTTGAATCTCGTCTTGATAACCTTGTATATCGTCTAGGCTTGGCTCGTACTCGCAGACAAGCTCGTCAGATCGTTGGCCACGGCCACATCACTGTAGACGGTAAACGCGTAGATATCCCATCCTACCGCGTAAAACCTGGTCAAGTTATCGGTGTTCGTGAGAAATCACTTAAACTTGATATCATCGCTACTTCTGTTGAAGCGAACAACTTCGTACCAGATTACATGACGTTCGATGCAAGCAGCTTGCAAGGAACTTACTCTCGTTACCCTGAGCGTTCTGAGCTTCCTGCTGAAATCAACGAAGCACTTATCGTAGAGTTCTACTCCCGTTAATTGCTTGAAATACTCCGGATTGCCATTTGGCAACTCCGGAGTATTTTTTTACCAAAAAAGACGCCTCACTATAAGTAAGACGCCCCTCTCTATTATATAATCACTTCGTATTTGTAAATCCGCCATCAATACGGATAACTTCGCCATTGATGTATTGTGCTTTTGATGTAAGAAGGAAGTTAACTAGTTCTGCTACTTCTTCCGGAGTTCCAAGACGTTTCTGCGGAATACCGCCAGTTGCGTTTTCTTTCATTTTCGGATTTGCTGCATAAAACTCAGCAACCATTTTCGTTTCTGTAGGACCTGGTGCAATTGCATTCACACGAAGACCGTCTTTCGCATATTCAGCAACCAAGCTCTTTGTCAAACCAACGATTGCATGTTTAGTCGCTGCATACGTAACTACAGAATCCTGTCCAATCACACCGGCACTGGAGGAAGTATTTACAATGGAACCTCCGCCATTTTTCACCATTACTTCCGCTACATAACGAACACCATAAAGTGCGCCCAGTAAATTGATACCAACGATGCGTTCAATTTCTGCAACATCAGAATCAAGGAAGTATTTACCGCTTCCTGAGATACCAGCGTTGTTGAAGAAATAATCTATCGTACCGAAATGCTCTACTGTTTTATCTACATAATTCTTAACATCTGCTTCTTTGGATACGTCTGCTTGAATGAAAATCGCTTCCGCTCCGGCTTCTTTCACTAATTCAACAGTTTCGTTAGCTCCTTTTTCACTAACATCAACTACTGCGATATTTACGCCTTCTTCTGCAAGTCGGACTGCTGTTGCTTGTCCTAAACCGCTGCCAGCCCCTGTGATTATTGCTACTTTACTCATATGTAACCCCTCCGATAGTAGATAGTATGCACTATACGTATGTTATTGTACTACTTTCTTCTGAAATTATGAAGAAAGTCGACTTTTGTCGAAGAAATAAAAAATAAGAGCTTAATAAAGCTCTTATTTTCACTTAATTTATTTTGTAAGCATGATTTTTTCCACAGCATTTTTCAAGGAATGCGTAGTCTTTAGCTCGCTAAATGGAATCCCTAGCTGCGTCGAGGTTTGCGCAATTTCGGGCCGCATACCGGAAATAATTGTCTCTACACCGAGCAGCTTTAACGATTCGACAATCGAAAATATCCGATGAGCTACCATTGTATCAATCACTAAGACACCTGACATGTCAATAAACAGATGATCGACTCCGAGCTTAGAGCAGCTATGGAGCACATTTTCCATCATATATTGAGCACGGTGTGTATCTATTTCTCCAACAAGCGGCAGAAGTGCCACAGTAGGCGTCAAAGAAATAACTGGTGTACTCAGTTCTAATATCATGTCCTGCTGTGCCTGTAACTTGAATTGAGATTGTTTTGCATTTTCCCGGATGAACCAGACGATCACCTGATTAAACGAATCGGTAATTTTCTCATTATAGTTCAAAGCTGTCTGGGCATCTACCTTCTTTTCTCTGCAGAAATCCCGCAGTACATCAAGATATAAAGTTTGATTTCGATAAAACTCATTAATGATTGCTTCGATCGGTGTATCCAAATGCCGATCATCCTTAGCAATAGAAACAATCCAATCCTCAAATGCATCACAAGACACATCTGAATCCTGATTCAAAACTTCACAGAATTGCTCATGAAATCCTCTATTCTGCGCTTTCAGTTGTGCAATAGCATCTGGTTCTGTTACCGCATAAACGCCGCTCGTTTTATCGGCAGCTGCATACCACTTCTCTACTATTTGATCTATATTCTTCAGATAGTGCTAATGTAATTCCTGTTGATATAGCATTTCTCTGCTCCTCATTCCTAGCTTCAAATAAAGTATGATTACTTTTTACTATAGCATCTTTTTTTCGGGAATATCCATAGAGAACAGGCAGATTAAAGGAAAAACAATACCATATTCCTAAGTGAAAATGAATAATGGGAAACATGGCAGAGGACAATAAGAGTAAATTGACAAGAAGTTGAGGTGCTCATACATGTATTATTACAAAGAAGAACTAATCAATATCATAAAGCCAGACAAGCCCGACCCCGCCGCAGCAAAAGCACTGCAGGAAATCTTAGGCGGCCACTACGGAGAAATGCGTACCATGATGCAATATTTCTTCCAAGGCTCTAACTTCCGCGGGAAGGAAAAGCAGTTTCGCGACCTGCTTCGAGGTATTTTCTTGGAAGAGATTGCGCACGTCGAATTGGTGCAAAGCACGATTAATGCTCTTCTAGACGAGTCTGGTGAAGGTGGTGCAGGTAACACCGCGCCTGATGGGGCACCACTTGACGGACCAATTGAACACACACCGAACGTTAATCCGCACCACTATATAATCGGTGCACAGTCATCTATCCCGTTCGATGCTGCAGGAAATCCATGGAACGGCTCTTGGGTCTACAACCACGGTAATCTTATAGCAGATTTGCTAAACAATGTCGTACTTGAATCGACAGGTGTACTGCAAAAAACTCGAATTTACGAGATGAGTACAAATGCAACATTCCGCGAAACGCTTGGGTTCCTTATCGTCCGCGACAATGCCCATCAAAATGCTTTCGCCAAAGCATTGGAAACACTCGGAGTCGATTGGGGCAAGATTTTCCCAATACCAAATTATGATATCAATAAATATCCTGAATGCCGGAAATTCGTAGAAATGGGCTATCATAACACGCAGTTCAATTTCCGTCTGGATCCTACTCGAATTGCTGAAATAATTCAGGGAACTGTACCTAGCAGAAACGGTGGAGAATTTACTGTATCTCAGCCTCCTGCTGGCTTCCCGGTACCCGAAATGCCAGAGCTGCCAAACGAGCATAGTTCTGGTCTGAGTGATTTGAATCGTTAAGACATTAAAAAGCTCACCAGCCTATACTGGTGAGCTTTTTAATTATTTTAGACCGTTATTCTTTTTTGTGCTGTCTTTTATTTCCGCTTCTTCACGTCTCACATTTTCACGTACGTGGACGTTCTCTTTTACATCTTTCTTATTGACGACAATCTCTTCTTTGATGACGTCTTTCTTATCCACATCTACTTTCTCTTCGAATACCGGAACGTGGATTTCATCTTTTTCTGTATACGCTTCAGCCGTTTTACCTTTTTCACTTACTTTGTTGACTGGACGACGCTCAATATTCACTTCCTGTTTAGTAACAGGAACATCGAACTCTTCTTGATCTGTCACCGTACGTTTATCAATGTTAACCTCCCCAGATTTTACTGAGTTAGTATCAACATCGACTACTTCTTCATGTAATTCCATCTGTTCTGTTTGAGAAGCCTTAGGTTGTCCTGTTTTACCGCTATTTAAATCTGCAAATGCAGTATTGCCAGTTTGTGTCGTATTATTTCCAGGTGTTGTGTTGTTTGGTGTTGTGTTATTATCTTCTGCTCTCAATGTATCACGATTTGTTGCTGAACTATCTGTCTGTAATTTCTGCTGTGCTGATGGATGTACAAACAACAGGATCTTACCGCTCTTCAATTCATCTACATAACGGTCAGTTTCTTTTTGGTTTAAGTTAAGATCTTCTAACGCTTTTTCTTCAGGATCATCTCCGGAAAACAAAGCAGATACCTTATCACCGAAGGAGCCTTTAGCTTCCTTATAATTCACGCTCAATCTGTCTGAGAGAATTGAAGTTTCAGGTTTCTTGTCTGTAATTACTGTTACTTTGTTTTCTTGGATTCCTTTGGATTTCAATTCGTTTACTCTTACGATCACATCATTTTCATTTTGGAAGGTTTCGATTTTATTTTGTGCTAACATGTTGTATGCCTCCTAAATTGTATTGAAGTGTTTCATGATTTTTGTATTCCCGGCAAGTCATTTTATAAACATGATCTTTAATTTTCAGACCTCATTACACAAAAAAGAAGATGTAATTCCATACATCTTCTTAGTGATATTATGGATGAAGTAGCACCTTCACGGCATCAATACTTCGATTGGTAAGCTGCTTAAAAATTGCTGGACCATCACTTAAAGGTATGTGATGACTTATCATTTTCTCTCCATTTATTTGGCCAGTTTTCATGTAATGAATAGCGTTGGTCCACTCTTTACCAGGAAACGGAGCAGATAAAGCATTCCAAGAGCCGTGAATCGTAAGCTCATTTCTGACGATTTTCTCAAAATAAAATCGCTCTATTCGTATATCAGCATATGGGATACCCAAATAGACAATCTCTCCGCCTTTTTTAGGAAGTGATAACACTTGTGCAGATGTCACTGGTGAACCGGCTGATTCAATTGCTAGGTCAACTCCAATTCCATCTGTGTATGCCAGTATCGCTTCATGAGGTTCAGCTGCCGAACTATCAATTACATGATCGGCTCCAACTTCCAAAGCAATATCTAATTTTCTTTTATCAATATCTATGGCAATGATTGTCTTCGCTCCGAAAATTCTAGCCCATTGTATCGCAAGCAGCCCGATACTTCCCGCTCCCATTACAGCAACAGTTGCTCCAGGTTTGATTTGTGTCCGATAGAAACCATGAGCTACAACAGCAGCAGGCTCAATAAGTGCTGCCGTCTCATCATTCACTTCAGGAGGAAGTGGTATAACATGCACAGCTGGTAACTTCACATACTCTGCAAAAGCACCGGGTACTTTAGATCCGATGACCATTAATTCTTCACATTGCGAAGGCTGACCGCATTTGCAATAGTAGCAGTTTCCACATGCATGTGTTGGACAGGCTGCTACTCTATCTCCTCTTTTAACATTAGTGACAGCCGCTCCCGTTTCCTCCACCACCCCTGAGAATTCATGACCGAATGTCATACCAGCTCTATAGGGACCAAGCTTTTTATAACGCGACAGATCGGAACCGCAAATGCCTGCAGCAGTGATTTTTATGATTACTTCGTTTTGCGCTTCGATCGTTGGGCGCGGAGATTGTTCAAACCTTATATCTTCAACTCCATACAGATTTAGTGTCTTCATTCATGTCCCATCCTTTTAGTCTGCTTTGTTCTCTTCTTCGTGAACAGCTTGAGGCATACACCACCTATAATTAGGCCATTAAAAATCAATTGATGTGCAAAATAGAAGCCGCTTACTTCCCTTAAGGACCCGAGCATAAAATCAAGCATCATGTCTACCATCTTTACACCTCCAAATTAGTAGTCGGCTTTTGATTTTCTGTTCTGAATTATTGCTACAGCCCCGCTTGCACCAATTCGCGTGGCTCCTGCCTCAATCATCTTGACTGCATCTTCATAAGTTTTTATGCCTCCAGCAGCTTTTACACCTATCTTACCTTGTGAAATGGTAGATAAAAGTTCAATATCCTCTACTGTCGCACCTCCGCCGTTGAATCCAGTAGCTGTTTTAACAAAATCCGCTCCTGCTGTCATGACAATTTCCGTCACTTCTCGTTTCTCAGCTTGGTTTAACAATGAGGTCTCGATGATTACCTTCGTTGTCAATCCTCCAGCAGCTCTTACCACAGCATCGATATCCTGATAAACTGCATTGAATTCTCTGGATTTCACCGCTCCCAGGTTCACAAGCATATCAATTTCCGAAGCTCCATCTTCAATCGCCGCTTTCGTTTCCTCTACTTTAACTCTTGTAGTGGCACCGCCTAGCGAAAAGCCAATAGGCGCTCCTACTTTAATGCCATGGGGTGACAGGATTGTATAAGCATAGGGGACATACCATGGATTTACGAAGACTGTCCGGAATCCATAAGTTATCGCTTCTAGACAGAATGTTTTTATAACCGCTTTACTGGCAACTGGAGACAGCAGTGTGTAATCGATCAACTCAATCAGTTTTTCTTTTTCCATCGTTTTTCACCTTTCTTTCTTTGGTGTCAGAAGGACTTTAATTGCTTCTCCCGATTTGATTAATTGATAAGCCTTCTCCCATTCTGTTATATCGAAAATGTGGGTGACAAGCGCAGCTGCATCAACGGCACCGCTCTCCATCAGATGCAGCGAAGGTTCCCAGTCAGCAGGCTTTTGGCTTCTGCTGCCAATGATTTTCAATTCCTTTTGAATAACCTGCTCCATATCAAACGGAATGGCTGCTTCGGTAAACAAACCTACTTGAGCGTACTGTCCCTTTTTTCGAAGAAGCGACAAACCCTGACGTGCAGCTGGAATCGCTCCTGAACATTCAAAAACGACATCCGCTCCATATCCATCTGTCAGTCCTGAAATAATCTCTTCCAGTGATTCTTCCTGTACATTGACCACATAGTCAATTCCAAGCGACTTTGCTTTTTCCAAACGAACGGTATCAGATGACAGGCCAGTGATAACTACCATGGCCCCTTTGCTTTTAGCAACTTGCGCGGTCAAAAGACCAATAGGTCCTGGTCCTATCACGACCACAATGTCATTCGGTTTAATCGTTGTTTTAGCCACTGCATGATGCGTGCACGCGAGCGCTTCTGTCATTGCTGCTGACTGATCATCAACATTATTAGGGATATGGTGGATGCTTTCAGCCCTTGCAATTACATAGGTTGCAAAGCCGCCATCCTGCTGTGTTCCAAGCCCTTTTCGATACTTGCATAAGTTATAATCCTTCTGCTCACAATAGCTGCATTGCCCGCAAATATAGAAAGTGGTCTCGGAAGTAACCCGATCTCCTGGCTTCAAATGGCTGACATTACTCCCAACACTGACTACGACTCCAGCAAATTCATGTCCTAACGTGACAGGAGCAGCTACTCGGTAGCTTCCTTCATACGTGTGGATATCAGATCCGCATATGCCTGCATAAGTTACTTTTATTTTCACTTGATCATCTTCTGGATAAGGCTCCGGTTTGTTTTCAATAACAAGGTTGCCAAAGCCTAACTCCTTTTTCACTAAAGCATGCATGTTGAGCTCCTCCTAATTTATTAATTGAATATTGCAAAAACCTTCCATATAATCCAGTTGACTAAGTTTCCTCCCTGATCGATGCTAGATACCATCGCTGAGCCTTCTGGCATTTCAATATTGGCAGCAGTCGTCATGTCTGTGAAAATAGGAGCTATATCTGTGGCCATATACAGAGATAAAGCAATCATAATTGTTCCAGTTATTACAGAATGGATAATGTTTCCTTTGGCTGCTCCAACGATAAAAGCAACGATAAATGGTATAGTGGCCAAATCCGCAAAAGGCAAAACGGCATTTCCAGGCAGGATAACCGCCAACAGGACGGTAATTGGCGTCAAGATCAGAGCGGTAGAGATGACTGCTGGATGCCCCAATAATACTGCTGCATCCAACCCGATATTGATTTCACTGTTACCGAATCGCTTACTGAGCCAGTTCCTGGCAGACTCTGATACTGGCATCAGCCCTTCCATTAGAATTTTCACCATTCGGGGCATCAAAACCATGACAGCAGCCATTGCCATTCCGATTTCAATGATATCTCCAACTCCATAACCCGCTAATGCACCTATAGCAGCGCCTAGTAATAATCCAATTACCATCGAGTCTCCGAAAATACCGAATCTCTTTTGAATTGTTTCAGGATCGGCATGTATCTTATTCAAGCCTGGTATCTTCTCAATCAGCTTAACAATGAGTATCCCCGGAGCATAAGAAATCGTACTGCCTGTCGCAACAGTCACACCTGGCATTTCATAGAACTCCTCTACCATCGGCTGCGTCCAATCAGCCACTTTCAAACAGACAATCTGAAAAATGACAGCTGCGATAAGCCCTTGTACTACACTTCCAGATACGGTATATACAACTGCAGCCATAAATGTATAGTGCCAATAATTCCAAATATCCACGTTCATGGTTTTTGTCGTCTTCGTTACGAGCATGATGACATTGACGACAAGGCCGAGCGGTATAATAAATGCGGCCACGACAGATGCCCAGGCTATAGAAGAAGTGGCTGGCCATCCAACATCGATTACATTAAGATCTACTCCCAAACGATCCACCATCTGCTGTGCAGCAGGTCCGAGGTTCAGTGTCAGCAAGTCGACGACGAGGAATATACCGACAAAAGCGACTCCAATTGTAAGCCCGGAACGAAATGCCTTTCCTGGCTTCTGACCGAATAAAAGTCCCAGAAGAAAGATTGCTACCGGCAGTATAACCGTTGCACCCAAATCAAGAAATCCTTGTAAGAAATTCACAAATGTATCCATCATTCAGCCCCACTTCTTGAAAATGAGGTCGATCCCAGTTAGATTGGAACCGACGCCCACTTTTCATTTTTTCAGTTCTTTTAAGATCTCTTCCTTCGTTTCTTCCAAACCGATTCCTGTCAAGAATGAGCGTGCATTGATCACTGGGAAAGGATAGGCTGTTTTTACCATGGCAGTGGTTACTAGTAAATCTGCCGTATCCACATAGGTATTCACTTCAGCAATTTTAATTTGGATCAGATTAACATCGATCTTATTCTCTTTCGCCATCTCTTCAATCGCACTATTCACGACAGTTGAAGTGGCAATACCAGCACCACAGGCAACCAATACTTGTTTTTTGGCCATTATCTGTCACCTCCTTTACTGGCAGACAAGCTAAGCTTCCTATCTATCAGCTTGACTACATCTTCTTTTGTTTTGGAATCATACAACGCCTGCAGCGTCGTTTCATTTTGGAGAAAGTCCATCAAATCTCTTAATAATGTCAGCTGTGCATGCGATTGCTGCATCGCCAGCATGAAAATGATACTGACAGATGTCTCCATGGAAGCTTCCCCCATCACTCGGAAGGCAACAGGTTCCTTTAATAGAGCTATGCTAATTGCATCCTTTTTTACATGTTCAATGTCTGTATGCGGAATAGCGACTGATAGTGATGATGAGGTCGGCAGTCCTGTCGGATATTCCTTTTCCCTCTCAATTACTCCAGTTACAAAGCTAGTTTTGACGAGTTCCTCTTTAACAAGGTTTTCTGCCATTTCTCGTAATATCTCTTCTCGCGTACCTGCTGCTTGCAGGAATACTAAATTCTCATCCAGATAAAAATCAGCCATAATAGAACTCCTTCTCCTTTACTGTGTCGTCAGAATATTGTTGAATGATCCGCTTCATCTCTGGTATGGTGGTACCATTTATCAAAGCTTTCATATCAGCTTCGGATTTTGATAGCTTCATCAGCTGCATTAACGCATGAATATGCTCCTTTTTATCCTTTGCCGCGATGACTACGATAATATGGATACGATGATTCAAATACTGGACGCCATTTTTGATTTTCAGCAGGCTCATCCCAGTACGGACGACACCATCTTCTGGTGAAGCATGCGGGATAGCTATACCAGGTCCAATCACGATATACGGATCTTCTTCACAGCCCTTAATCATGGCATCTATATATCTTTTTTCGATAATTCCTTTATCAAGTAAACTATTGGCACAAGATCGAACAGCATCTTCCCATGATCCTAATTGATATGTCATTTTCAAATGCCTATCTGTAAGAAAGTCACTGAGCTGCAGAGGCTGCATTTCTTCCGCTGTTGTTGGAACCACATGCTGATCCACTTGGCTGAGATATGCGTGAAGTTCCTCTTCCAACGCTTGCTCGTTTTTCACTATTGAATGATTTTTAATGATTTGCATAATATCACTTGATCTGACTTCTTTAGAAATAAATCCGTGTATATAGGAAATAACTTGTTTCCGGAGAAGTCTTTTCTCATGAACATCCAGCATTGTTTTTGTAATGAACAGCTTTCGTGAAGTTTCCAGTAATACCGGAGAAAAAACAAGATCGTATTCGAGATCGTATGTGGTGAATTCTCGAACAGACATGCTATCCAGGAATATGAATTCCGGAAATAATCCACTCAATTCATGGAACATCAGCTTGGAAACTGAAACACCATGCGGACACACGACTATTGCTTTCACCTTCTCACCGATACTTTCTCCCTGCTGTCTAATCCAACCCCCGATAAGTAAAGTAATATATAATTGTTCATTCTCTGGTATCTCACTATGGATAAAGAGCTCCAATGGTTCAAGAGATCGTTTAACCAGTTGATGCAAAGCTCGAAACTCTCCACTCAATACACCTGGAACAGGCGTAGTGTCTGTAAGATGGTATTTGATTCGGTAATAGGCAGGCTTTATATGCTGCATTAATTTATGAAGCAGCTGTTTCCTTTCCTGAACACGAATACAAGCTACTTTCTCGAAAAGACTGAGCATGCTATCCACTGCTGGATATAGGTCTGGAAATGTATCCGCCGCTTCCATATGAGTTGTTATCACATTCGCAGACAACAGATGAAGTGTGATAAAAAGTCTCTCTGCTTCAGGCAACCCTTCCTGATCAAATAATAATTCCTCTGCCGCTTGATATTCTTTCGTACCTGCCAATTCCTTATTACTAATAGGAGAATCAGTTAAGCACTTACCTTTTCGAATCCGATCTAGAATCAAGAATAATGTAATTGGCATCGTCTTCATTTTCTCATCTGTGAATTTAATAGAAAGTTTTTGCTCTACCTGTTCAATTCTACTGCGGAACTCATGCAAGCAATTTTCTCCCAACTCTAAAACATCCAACAATATAGAAAGACCATCGTCCGTCCCGATAAATTCCATCAAAGTGGACATCAAAGCCTTCCGAATCTGCATTTCATTGCCCTCTATATGGTAGCCGTGTCTTCGTGAATATCGAATTTGTAACTGAAAGGGTTCAAGATGCTTCTGCAGGTTTTTTAAATCCCGAAGTATTGTATTTCTGCTGATATCCAGCGAAATAGAAAAATAATCCAATGAAAGGTCGTCCTTACTTACCAGCATACAAAGAAGCAGATGCATACGTTGGCGGACAGACAATACGGAAGAATGACTTTGCTCGGCAGACTCCTTCACATGGTTTAACGTTGTGAATACTTTTTCGTCGATAAGGAAATAGCCTTGTGAAGTTCGCTCGATCAATGGCAAGCCCATTTGTTTTAGCCAGCTGTTGACCTTATTAATGGTGTAGCCTAGCTGTCTTTTAGAAAGGCTGAATCTTTTTTCAATTAAGTTACTCGATACACTTGGATTACTGAGTAAAGCATCCAGGATAGCTGCGTTACGTTCATTAAGATTCATCAAATCCTCCTTTCTATAAATATCTTAGCATGTGTTCTCCACTTGTGTATGCGCTTTCATTATCATCAATGGGAGAATGAATGTACAGCATGGTACGGAACCCAATGTTTATTTTTTTGCACAGAAAAAGGCTTCATCAGCACCTAAGCGCTGATGAAGCCTTTTAATAATACTATCTTCTCGTCTTATTCAATTCATTCGCATTCTGATCGTTCGTATTCGGTTCTGCATGCAATCCGTCATTCGGTTTATCAGTTGCATATAGACCATCTGCAGTCAATCCTTTTTCTCCTTCTGTTGCATGGTCACTTCGGTCTTTTGGAGTTGCTGTGCTAGCAGCAGTAGTAGGGTTTACCGGTTTATTTTCTGCATACAGCAATACTTTCCCTGCTTTTAGCTCTTCAGCATATCGGTCTTTCTCCGTTTCTGAAAGACTCAGGTTCTTCAGGACTTTCTCTTCTGGATCTTCACTGGAAAAGAAAGAGGCGAATTTTGTGCCAAAGGATCCATTTGCTTCCTTATAGTGAACATCTCTCTTATCTCCTAAAATACTGTTATCAGGTTTCTTATCTACAATCACCGTGATATCCTCTTCTGGGACTCCAGCAGAAATCAATTCATTTACTCGTACGATTGCATCGCTTTCATTGATGAATGTTTCGATTGAATTTGTATCAACCATTGATATTACCTCCTATTGATTTACGTTCTGGTAAATGCTAAAGGACTAGATGGTTATTACATTCCCCCTCCTATCTTAACGAAACATAAAAAGCACTGTCCGGCTTGGACAGTGCTTCTCTTATTAAGCAAATTTCAATAATGTATACTTTTTCTTTCCTCGGCGGATGATAATGAACCGTTCATCAATCCGGTCCGCTTTCGTAAGAACTCGTGATACTTCTTCTTCTTTTTCACCATTGATACGGATCGCACCATTTGTAATATCTTCTCTTGCCTGTCGTTTTGAAGGAGAGATTCCTGCTTCCACTAACATATCGACAAGCGGTTTGTCTTCGTCAGCTGCCGTGTGAGACGGTACATCCTTGAAGCCTTGCTCGATTTCAGCACCATTGAGGGAAGCAATATCGCCGCTGAATAGAGCTGCGGATATCTTGATTGCTTGCTCCAATGCTTCTTTGCCGTGTACAAGAGTTGTCATTTCTTCTGCCAGTTTCGTTTGAGCAAGACGTTTTTCCGGTTCATTTTCAACACTTTGTTCGAATGTAGCTATTTCTTCAAGGGACATGAAAGTAAAGTATTTCATGAATTTGATTACATCGCGATCATCCGTGTTGAACCAGAATTGGTAGAATTCATAAGGAGTCGTGCGTACTGGACTTAGCCATACTGCTCCACCAGCTGTTTTACCGAATTTCGTTCCATCAGCTTTTGTGATAAGCGGCACAGTAAGTGCAAAGGCTTTATCCTGCGCTTCTTCATTATTGCCTGCATGAGTCCGGCGGATCAATTCCATACCAGCTGTTATGTTTCCCCATTGATCACTACCGCCAATTTGAAGCGTTACATTTTCTTTTTCGTACAAACGCAAGTAATCCAGGGACTGCAGGATCATGTACGTGAATTCAGTAAAGGAAATACCATTTGCCAATCTGGACTCAACAGAATCCTTCGCCAGCATATAATTCACTCCGAAATGCTTCCCGATATCACGAAGGAAATCGATGATGCTCATCGAGCCGAGCCAGTCTCCATTATTTACCGCTTTGGCAGCATTGTCACCTTCATCAAAGTTCAAAATGCCTGCAAGCTGCTTTTGGATGCCTTGACTGAAGCTTTCTACTGTTGCAGCGTCATTTAAGTTACGCTCATCAGAACGTCCGCTTGGATCTCCGATCATTCCTGTGCCTCCGCCGATAAGCGCGATCGGACGGTGACCTGCCTGCTGGAAACGTTTCAGCATAAGCATAGGCACAAGATGCCCGATATGCAAGCTGTCAGCTGTTGGGTCAAACCCACAGTACAAGCTCACCTGCTGGCTAGATAAATGCTTCTCCAATCCTGCATCATCACTCGTCTGCTGAATCAGACCTCTGTCTTTCAAATCCTGTAAAATTGACATATTGACCACTCCTCACTCACATTTGAGAACAAAAAAACCCCATCCCTAAAAAAAGGGACGAGGAATAACTCGCGGTACCACCCTTGTTGCAGTGTAAACTGCCACTCGGTTTGCTAACGGATATACATCCGTCTCCTGCTTGAACAGGAGAAGCTCCAGCTTGTAATTGGCAAAACAACTGTATACTGACTCGCACCGGCCGTCAGCTCTCTTCAACAGGGAATCGTTCCGCTACTATAACCTTCAACGCAATATTTATTCGACTGTTCCTACATTATTACCATATGCATGGATAAAATGCAACAAGGATTTTGGACTCAATACGAAAATTGACTATTATGGTATAATAGACAAACCAATTCGGGGGTGAAATATGCAAATCAAAGCAATATGGACGAGAATTAGCAAACGAATTGCGGAAGCTTGGAAGGCTGGCCGAATTCAGCGGAATTCTCGTATCACATATGACGTCATTTGGAACTTATTCCTCTTTTTCCTGCTTATAGCTGGCGTCGGGATTTTCTTTGCTGCTGGGGCTGGTGCAGGATATTTTGCATCACTTGTGAAAAGTGAGCCTGTCCGTTCCTATGACTCTATGAAAGAAGATATTTACAATTATGAGGAGACCTCTTCTATCTACTTTGCTGACAATGTTTTCCTCGGCAATATCAAAACTGACCTTTACCGGGAAGATGTGAAATTGGATGATATTTCACCATATGTCGTCAATGGAATCATCGCAACCGAAGATGATAATTTCGAAACACATGATGGTGTTGTACCGAAATCTATTCTTCGGGCTTTAATGCAGGAAGCGACGAATTCAGAAACAAAAACCGGCGGAAGTACGCTGACACAGCAGCTTGTCAAAAATCAGATACTGACCAATGAAGTATCCTTTGAACGGAAAGCGAAGGAAATCATACTCGCAATGCGCTTAGAAAAAGCGATGAATAAGGATGAAATTCTGGAAGCTTACATGAATATCGTTCCGTTCGGTAGAAATGTTTCCGGAAATAATATTGCCGGTGTACAGACTGCATCTCAAGGTATCTTCGGTGTAGACGCGAAAGATCTATCTTTACCGCAAGCCGCTTTCCTAGCCGGATTACCACAAAGTCCAACAGCTTATTCACCATTTACAAACAGCGGAGAGCTAAAGGAAGAAACTGGCCTTCAGCCAGGCTTAAACCGGATGAAGCAAGTACTCAACAGGATGTTTGACGAAGGTTATATTGACCAAAAGGAATACGACGAAGCAATTGGTTACGATATAACAAAAGATTTTGCAGAAGCAAAGCCTTCTTCTGATGACGACTACGGCTATTTAACTACCGAGGTTGAGCAGCGCGCAGCAGATATCATCGCGATTCAGCTCGCTGAGAAAGATGGCCATTCTGAGAAAGATTTGAACAAAGATAATGACCTGAAAAACGAGTATCTTGATAAAGCAGAACGCGATATTCGTCAAAAAGGTTACCAAATCCATACGACAATCAATAAAGATATGTATGTTGCACAACAGAAAATTGCAAAAGACTATGCGTATTACCAACCAGATCATTGGGTGGAACGGACGAATAGTGACGGAGAAACAGAAACTGTTTCTGAGCCAATCGAACCCGGTTCGATCATGATTGAAAACAGTACTGGTAAAATACTAAGTTTCGTCGGCGGGCGGGATTATGAGAAAAACCAAGTAAACCATGCCACTGACACAAAACGTTCTAATGGTAGTACGATGAAACCATTGCTTGTGTATGCTCCTGCAATGGAAGAAGGTAAATTGCAGCCGGGCAGCATCGTTCCTGATATAAGGAAAAGCTTCGCGGTACCTGGACAAGAGAGTTATAACCCTGGTAACTATGCAGGCACAAATCATGGTTTAGTAACGGCCCGCAAAGCTCTCGAGCAATCATACAATATTCCTGCGATTAGGGCGTACGCAGATGTACTGAGTGTGGATCCTGCAAGCAAATATGTAGAGAAGATGGGAATAAGCACTTTATCAGAAGGTGATCACTACAATCTTGCCGCAGCATTAGGAGGGATAACATATGGCGCAACTGTCGAAGAAAATGTTAACGCCTATGCAACCTTTGGTAATAATGGAGAATTCACTGATGCCTATATGATTGATTCCATCACTACTAATGATGGTAATGAAATCTATAAACATAAGTCTAAATCGAATAAAGTGTTCAGCCCGCAAACGAACTATCTGATGCTCGATATGATGCGGGGTGTCCTTGATAGTGGTACAGCTACCTATGCGAATTCGCAGTTGACCAATAAAAATGTAGATTGGGCAGGTAAAACTGGTACATCTCAGCACTATCATGATTCCTGGTTTGTAGCAACCAATCCGAACGTAACAGTAGGTGTATGGATGGGCTATGATAAACAGGATTCCATCCAGACTTCAGGAATGGGATACAGTCAGCGAAATCAGCTGCTTTGGACACAGTTGGTGAACAGTGCAACCAAAATTGATCCAGACCTTATGGCCCCAAGCGAGTCATTTAAGCAGCCAGATGGATTGACGAAAGCGTCTTACTGCGCAATTGGCGGCGGGAAACCGACTGATCTTTGTAAACAAGCTGGAATGGTAAAAACCGATTTGTTCGATAAAGACCATGTCCCAACAAAAGCAGATGACAGCTTAATCAAACAAAATGGTAAGATCGTTCTTAACCCTGACTTTGTAAAAGCAAATGAATTAGAGGGAGTCAGCATTGAACAGCTCTTCCCTAATAACGAGAAAGTACAAAAGCTGATTGGGAAAGCAGCAAACGGCAGTACTGCAAAGAAGTCAGAGGATAAAGATGACACTGTGAAGACAAGTTCCGGTGCACCGCTTCCGCCGACAAATGTACAGAAAGCTGATGACAAGTTAACGTGGTCGCAGTCAAAAACAGAGGATGTAAAAGGTTATCGCATTCTGCAGAAGCAGGGAGATAGCTTCAAACAGATCGGATTCAGCGATCAATCCTCGTTCAATCTACCTGACAATGATTCCACTTATCAAATCAAAGCTGTCGGTAAGGACGACAAAGAATCCGAAACAATCACACTATAAAAAAACTAGCGTATCCAATTGGATACGCTAGTTTTTATTTTGTAGAATTACGCTCGATGATGCGATGAGGAAGAATAACGTTTTTGTCCGATACTTCTTCTTTATTCATTAGCTTCGTCAATAGACGCATTGCTACAGCACCGATATCGTAAGTAGGCTGTACAACGGTGGAAAGTGTCGGACGAACCATCGTTGCAAGTCTTGTATTGTCATACCCCACCACTTCAATATCCTCTGGTACACGCAGTCCATTATCCTGGAAGCCATGGATGACACCAAGTGCCATTTCATCAGAAGATACGAATACAGCAGAAGGACGATCAGCCAAGTCTGCTAGCTGTTTCGCAGCCTCAAGACCGGAATTGTACGTATTGTTGGCTTTTACGATGTATTCCTGTTTCACTTCGGCATTATTTTCCGTTACAGCACGAAGATAACCTTTGTATTTCTGGTTATTTGTTTCAGCTTCTGCAGTTCCTGCAACAAACGCAGGATGCTTATGATTATGGTCGACAAGCAATTTAGTTGCTTCATAAGCTGCTTGCTCATAGTCGATAGCTACAGTAGGAATCTCGCCTGTTCCTTGTCCAGTTGCTGCAATGACGATTGGTACAGGAGATTTATCGAACTGCTGCAATAGCTCATCACTGATCTTACCGCCCATGAAGACAATACCGTCCACTTGTTTCTCCAGCATACTGTTGAAGAGTGTCAATTCTTTGTCCGGGTTTTGATCGGAATTGCTCAGGATCATATTGTATTTATACATGGTTGCAATATCTTCAATCCCGCGCGCAAGCTCAGAGAAGAAGATACTGGAGATATCCGGTATAATTGCTCCGACTGTTGTAGTTCGTTTGCTTGCAAGCCCCCTAGCTACTGCATTCGGACGATAACCTAGCTGTTCAATAGTGCCGAGTACTTTTTTCCGAGTTGCAGGTTTTACGTTCGGGTTGCCGTTTACCACACGGGAGACAGTTGCCATCGATACGTTCGCTTCGCGGGCAACGTCGTATATGGTTACATTCATTGTGTCATTTCCTCCTATATACCTTACACGATTCCAATCACCTAAAGATGATAATAATAATTTGTATGTTTATTCACATATTCTTTACCCATTATACCAGAGTTTTGAACATTTCAGTAGAAAGAGATTCAAAAAACCCTTGATACTATAGGATTGCTATGGTACCAGCTGTCAATTTCCGGAAGGGATACGACTGGCATAACTGCTGTGGGCAATAAGATCACGATAAAATGCATCAAATCGAGGCAGATCCATTTGCTGTGCTGCATCAGATAGGGCAACCGCAGGATCTGGATGAACTTCCGCCATAATACCGTCAGCACCGATTGCAAGGGCTGCTTTAGCTGCTGGAAGCAGCAAATCACGCCGGCCAGTAGAATGCGTAACATCGACCATAACCGGAAGATGTGTTTCTTGTTTCAAAATTGGAACAGCAGTAATGTCCAATGTGTTCCTTGTTGCAGTTTCATACGTACGAATTCCTCTTTCACAAAGGATTATGTCATTATTCCCGCGGGAGCTGATATATTCTGCTGCATGGATGAATTCGGAAATGGTAGAGCTCATGCCGCGTTTTAAAAGAATTGGCTTCTTAACATCCCCGGCTGCTTTCAACAACTCGAAGTTCTGCATATTACGAGCGCCAATTTGGATGACATCCAAATACTCGGCTGCCTTCTCGATATCCTCAGGTGCTACGATTTCGCTGATAACCGCCAAGTCATACGTATCAGCAATTTTTTTCAAGATCCGAAGCCCTTCCTCGCCTAAACCTTGAAAATCATAAGGAGAAGTGCGCGGCTTAAAAGCACCGCCTCGCAAAAGTTTCAGACCTTTTTCTTGCAAAGATTCAGCTACTTTGGCTGTCTGTTGGTAACTCTCCACAGAGCATGGTCCAAAAACAAATTGCGGCTCTCCATCCCCTATTTTCGTGCCTTTGATAGTAATGACAGTATTTTCGGGTTTACAACGTCGTGATACAAGCAACGCCTTATGCATATCGTCTTCCTGCAGTTCAAGGCTTGCTTTGAAGATTTCCTTGAATAAGTGCTGAAGTGTAGCATCCTGAAACGGCCCTTTGTTGTTATCAGATATAACATTCAGCATATCTCTCTCCCGTACCGGGTCAAATCGCTTCGTTCCTTGTCTTTTTTTCACTTCACCGATTTCCTGAACAAGTTTGCCTCGTTCACTGATCAAAGCAAGCAAATCAAGATTCACTTCATCTAATTTCTTTCGCAGTACCGTTAATTCATCCATATTCATCGCTCTCTCCCACTCTCTATCTAGTATATCCAGCTCAAGTAATTAGCAATCATTATAGCTAAAAGTTTACGCGCTGTCATCCACAAATAGTGTAGAATGACAATAGGAGCTTTAAATGGATCCAGGAGTTTCATTATGCTGTCGCGTTCAGTGAAGCTAAGAGTTCAATGCAGAAAGGAATATCGTTTTGAAGGAAAGAATTTTCGCCTTAGATATTGGAACTAGATCTGTTGTCGGCATGCTTCTTGAAGAAGATGCTGGCATTTATACATTGATAGATTACGAGATAATTGAACATGATGAGCGCTCGATGCTTGACGGCCAGATTCATGATGTAGTTGCCGTCGCACAGGTTATCATGGAAGTGAAAGTTAAACTTGAGGAAAAACACGGTCAGCTGCATAAAGTATGTGTCGCAGCTGCAGGACGTTCGCTGCAGACAAAACGTATCCGGATGCAGCATTCAATAGCCGAGCGAGGTGTATTGGACCGAGAGCAAGTGCAGCATCTGGAGCTCAGTGCCGTGCAGCAGGCACAATATGAAATCGCCCAATCGAAGGATAAGAGTACCGATTATTATTGTGTGGGCTATTCTGTTCTGCATTATCAACTCGACGAACAGGAGATAGGTTCGCTGATAGATCAGCAAGGCAATGAAGCAAGTGTGGAGATTATTGCCACTTTCCTTCCGAAGGTCGTTGTCGAATCATTATTATCAGCATTAAAGCGCAGTAATTTGGAGATGGATGCACTGACATTGGAGCCAATTGCTGCAATCAGCGTCCTTATACCACCATCTATGCGTCGCTTGAATGTAGCATTGGTTGATATCGGTGCTGGTACAAGTGACATTGCCATTACGAATGAAGGAACCATTACCGCTTATGGCATGGTTCCAAAAGCAGGTGATGAAATAACAGAAGCGATAAGTGATCATTATTTGCTCGATTTTCACGTAGCCGAAGCGGCAAAAAGGGACTGGGCTGAAAAAGGGACTATTACAACGATGGATATACTTGGCTTCGAACAGCAGCTGGAAGCAGATCAAGTCGAACAGGACATAGGCCATGCAGTCGAAAAGCTGGCAGAAGCAATTGCGGGATCTATTATTCAGTTGAATGCTGTTGCCCCAAAAGCTGTCATGCTCGTCGGAGGCGGCAGCCAGACACCTGGACTGGCTGTACGTTTGGCGAAACGGCTCCAACTGCCGGAGAATAGAGTAGCTATACGCGGAACAGAAGCCATCCAACCGCTTGCGAAAACGGATAACGTACCATCTGGCCCTGCTTTTATTACACCAATTGGTATTGCCTTAGCAGCCAAACAGAACCCTGTCCATTATGTCAGTATTATTGTCAACGGTCGGGTCATTCGTTTATTCGATATGAAAAAACTGACTATTGGTGATGCATTACTGGCAGCTGGCATACAGGTAGCACGTCTTTATGGGAAACCAGGAGCCGCTTGTATGATTACTTTCCAAGGGAAAGCCCTCACCCTTCCTGGCACATTAGGACAAGCTCCAACTATACGTCTCAACCAGCAGACAGCAAGTCTTGACTCATCGATTAAAGATGGAGATACACTGGATGTCGAAGCTGGTGTCGATGGTTTGCCAGCGCAAGTGTCTGTAAGCGATATAACAGGAGATTTAGATCCGATTACCGTCTTTTATAATGGTCGACCTTATCAGATGAAACAGCAGCTGCTCGTAAATGGACAGCCAGCTCATCCGACCCGTCAGCTCAAGGACAGGGATGAAATTACTTTACAGCGAACAACAACAATAGAACATTTCTTACATGAACAGCAGTTGCCTTTACCGGCATTGCCTGATGACATGGAATATGAGGTCTACATAAATGATAAGCTAATGTCGATTGATTCATTTAGTCAGGTGTTTACCATCAATGAAATTCCAGCACGATTACGTGATCAGGTGAATGATGGAGATAGTATCCGTATCGCTGAACGTAAATCACCAACAGCATCTGAGTTGATTTCTCATCTTCAGACGGAAAAACAGACGAGTTTGACAGTTGAATTCAATGGAAAAACACTTAAGCTTACTCCTCCAGCAGCACAGCTGTATAGTGGAGAAAAACCGCTGGAACATGAGGAGCGAATTCCTAGCGGTGCCCGACTTCAAATGCGTGTAAGCACAGATCAATTCATCATCCAGGATATTTTCCGGTTTGTTGACATAGATTTGACAAAGATCAGCGGAAACTTCCAGTTATATAAAAATGGAGACAAAGCATCCTTCCACGATCCTTTGTCTCCTCACGATAAAATTGAATTAACTACTTAAAAAGCTGTACGCTAATGCGTACAGCTTTTTATTGATTTTTACTATATCGCTTATAGTGAATATCATGGACAAGACGGATTGTCGGACGGATTAAGAGAAGCAAACTGCCAACTGCAAAAAGCCAGCAGCCCGCCGTCTTGAGAGATTCATATAAAAAGAAGAAACTGCCGATAAGAAAGATTATCCCAATGAGAAAATCATTCAGCATGTACATAATCTGATATGGACGCTTGAAGAAGATACCATATTCACCGACCCGAATAACTTCCTCCTTCTTTCCCGATTTGTGTTCATGCTCCATGTTAAGCCCACCTACTGATTGAATCTAGTTTCCTGTTCCCGTAAAACAGTTTCTGTAATGTCATGATGTGATGTATTCCAGATTACTTGATTATTCTCAAAAAGTAATGCCTGCGGAGATTCGTGTCTAACGTCATAACGGTCCGCAATCGTATTAGAAAGCTCCCGAGCTTCTTGAACATATAATGTGTACATCGGGATTTGTGTATCTAGGCTATAGCGATCATACTCCTGCTTCGCTCTTGCACTGATCGGGCAAGTCAAACTATGCTTGAGCAAATAAAATGATGCATCCCTGTTCAATACATCCTGAAATTCCTCTAGGCTTTGGATAACTTTAGCTTCCATTCTGTCAAAACTCCCTTCTAAAAATAAACAGACTCCTAAGCAAGATGCTTAGGAGTCTTATAATTAAAGATCCTTGTTACGTTCAATCGTGGATTTCTGCTGTTCCATTTCCAATTCCCTTGCAGCTTCCTCGATTGCGCGTGCTACTTCTTCCGCTGCATCTTCTGCTTCCTTATCGTTTGAAGCTGTGTCATCTGCTTGGTCTTTGGATTTTAAGTTCTTAACTTTGTCCTGTACAGTCTGAGAGGATTCTTTCACCTTATCAGCTACTACACGGGATTTTTCAGTGACAACATCTTTCCATTGTGCACCTTTTTCACTGTACTGTGTTTTCATTTCGCCCGCGCGCCCTTTTAGGGAGCTAGCCTGTTCCGTAATATCGCTGCGAAGTTCTTTACCGGATTTAGGTGCAAGAACAAGAGCAGTCACAGCTCCTACTACGCTGCCGATGATCGAACCAATCAGAAAATCTCTTCCGTTCGTCTTTTTCGTTGACATACTGCATTGCCTCCTATCGCGTCGCTTGGTTTAATGGGATGTTTCTTTTACTGGTAGTGGCTGCTCTGTTGGCTGCACTGCAGGTACAGAGGCGACCTCATTGGCTTCATTCTGCTTCTTTTTCTTCCATAAGTCAAGTATAACTGAGCCCCATTTTAGTACTTGGCCAGTTTGTTCTGTATGCTGTTCTGCAGATAGTGCCACTTTGTTGGACACATTGCGGATAGAATTGTTGAGGCTGTGTACTGTATCACCGATACCTTCAATTCCGTCAACAAGAGTATTAAGCTTCTGCGCTTTTTCTCCGATATCCTCTGCAAGGTGATTTGTTTTGCTTAGCAGTTCAGCTGTTTCGCTCGTTATGCCCTGCATCTGTTTCTCTACACCTTCCAATGTGCTTGCAACATCATTTAGTGTGCGTGAAGCAGCTTTCAATGTTTTTGCGAGGTAGATTACTAAGACTGCGAATGCGATTGCTGCAATCAATGCAGCGATGTACCCTAGAATTTCCATAATGATTAGTCAGCTCCTTCTTGGTATGTAGTATGAGTAGTTGAAGCACATCTCATGCTTTATACTCCTTTGTCTAACTACGTTATTCCCTTGGTGTACGTCGTTAAACATAAAAGTACAAATAAAAAAAAGGGAGCAATACTCCCTTTTTTAAGTGTAATTGATTATTGGACAGCTTGCAACGACTCTTCATAGCGGGCCTGGAATTTCTGTATGTCACCGGCTCCCATGAATAGAAGAACACTGTCTTCATACTGCTTAAGTACTTTAACATCTTCAAGCTGCAATACTTCACAGCCTGGTATAAGCTCTTGCAAATCCTGGATTGTCAGATTCCCTTTTGCTTCACGAGCTGAACCGAAAATGTCACACAGATAAACGCTATCCGCGTTTTTCAGACTGTCTGCGAACTCTTGCAAGAAAGTCTTTGTCCTTGAGAAGGTGTGCGGCTGAAATACAGCCACAATCTGCTTATCAGGATATTTCTTCTGAGCTGATTCTATCGTTACTTCGATTTCTTTTGGATGATGAGCATAATCATCCACCAATACTTGGCTGCCGGCTTGCTTCTCAGAGAAACGTCGTTTTACACCCGTGAAACCATACATTTCTTTGATTTGATCAGGTGTCATACCTTCCTGATGACATACTGCTGTCACTGCCAGCGCATTGAGAACCTGATGATTCCCGTATCCAGGAATGGTGAACGTATGATAGAAGCTGCCTTCAATATATACATCGAATGTCGTGCCATTTGGCTCTTCATGTACATTTTTTGCCTGATACATATTGGAGGCATCGAATCCATAATAATGAATTGGTACATTTGCTTGAAGGTCACGTAAATATGGATCATCACCGCATGCAATGATGCCGTGCTTAACTTGATCGGCTAATTGCTGAAAAGCCTGGAAAACATCCTCGATGTTCTGGAAATAGTCAGGATGATCGAAATCTATATTCAGCATGACCGCATAATCCGGTTTATAAGCTAGGAAGTGGCGGCGGTACTCACATGCTTCAAAAACAAAGTAATCACTCTTAGGCTGTCCGCTTCCAGTTCCGTCTCCGATCAAATAAGAGATTGGGTGAGACTGCTTCAGTGTATATGCCATGAGACCTGTCGTCGATGTTTTGCCATGTGCTCCTGTTACTGCAATACTGCGGAATTTATCCGCATATGCACCTAAGAAGTCATGATAGCGATAGATTGGAAGACCAAGCTTTTTAGCTTCAAGGATTTCCTCGTGTTCATCAGAGAAAGCATTCCCTGCAATGATTGTTAAATTCGGTTTGATATTATCTTTTGTAAATGGCAGTATTGTAATGTTTTTATCTTTCAGAGCCTGATCTGTGAAGAAAACTTTCTCCACATCGGAGCCTTGGACTTTCTCACCTGCATCATGCAGGATCTGCGCCAATGCACTCATACCAGATCCTTTAATACCAACGAAATGGTAAGTTGTCATAATAGGAACCTCCACATAATAATATGTCGCTTTTGTATTGTGTTAGTATAAGTATGTAAAGCGTCGTGTGTCACATATACATGAAAAAAAGCATACTAGCAACAGTATAGCATTTTGTCGGTATTTTATAAATGCAGAATCTCTTCTGTTACGCTTTTTACAGTATATACATAGCACCCATTGTTGGTGTCTCGGATAACAATACAGCCTGGACGGTCCATAGGACAACATCCAGGCTGTCATTCATTCCGTTTGAAGCTGAGCCAGCGAAACGAGTACATCGCGTGGCTTGCTCCCTTTCTGTTCGGAGATGACACCTCTCATCTCCATATGATCAATCAATCTGGCAGCACGGTTATAACCAATTTTGAAACGACGCTGCAGCAAGCTTGCACTCGCACTATTGTGCTCAATTACAAACTCAACTGCTTCTCGATACAACTCATCCTCATCTTCTTCGGACTCGCGGCGTTCGAGCAGATCCTCATGCTGGAAAAGATATTCTGGCGGTGCTGTTTGTTTTACATATTGTACAACTCGTTCGATCTCTTCATCAGACACAAAAGCACCCTGGATGCGCTGGGCTTGCCGCGCTCCATTCTCGATGAAAAGCATATCACCTTTTCCAAGCAATTTCTCTGCACCATTATTATCAATTATTGTCCGAGAATCGATTGCAGAAGAAACACTGAAAGCAATTCGTGTCGGGATATTGGCTTTAATCAAGCCTGTAATAACATCCACGGACGGACGCTGCGTCGCAAGCAGCAGATGGATGCCGGCTGCCCGCGCTTTCTGTGCGATACGGCAGATAGAATCCTCAACATCTTGAGGAGCTACCATCATCAGATCTGCCAACTCATCGATAACGATGACCAAATATGGCATCTTATCAGCGTATCGCCCTTGCTTATCGAGTTTCTCGTTATATCGTCCGATATCGCGGACACCTTCGCCGACGAACTTCATGTATCGTTCTTCCATTTCATTTACCGCCCACTTCAGAGCTGCAGTAGCTGCTTTGGTGTCAGTAATAACTGGAGAGACTAGATGAGGCAAGTCATTGTAAGGAGCAAGCTCCACCATCTTTGGATCGATCAGAAGGAATTTCACCTGTTTATGATTCGCCTTATACAATAGACTTAGCAGAATCGTATTGATACATACACTTTTACCTGAACCTGTTGCTCCAGCTATCAGACCGTGGGGCATCTTCTGTAAGTTAGTCACAATCGGGTTGCCGGAAATATTCAGTCCTAGTCCGACTGAAAGCGGCGAACTGTTATCTTTAAAATCTTCCGTCTCCAGTATTTCCTGTAAGCCTACTTGCTTCGATTCAGCATTCGGCACTTCGATACCGATTGCATTCTTACCAGGAATCGGCGCTTCCATACGGATGTCTTTTGCTGCCATATTAAGCTTGATATCATCTGTCAGGCTCTTGATTTTGCTAACCTTGACACCAAGATCAGGCTGAACCTCAAAACGTGTGACAGACGGGCCTTGCATCGCATTAACCACGTGTGCATTCACATTGAAATGCTGCAGAGTAGTCTCCAAAAGCTGGCTTTGCTGATCGACCCAAGCATCATTCTCTATCGTTTGTTCGACAGGATCATTCAAAAGATGCATCGGAGGTCTGGCAAAGCTCGGCTCTGTCTGCTGAATGATTTTCTGTTCAACCTGCTCCGTCTTCTGTGAATCTTGGCGGCTGGACAGCTTATTTTCCTGCAAATTGCTTCGTTTATCTCTTGGTGTCATAAATACGTTGAAAGGTACTGATTTTCTCACTGTACTGCTAGTATCACGAATTCGGGAGTTTGATGTTTCCGCGCTCTCCTTTGACTGTAATACTTCTTTCTCTTCAGTTAGTTCCGCTGACTGAACTGTTCCTACGCCTGAAGCATCAGCTTGTACGACTGAATCGTCAGTCTTTTCTAGCTCAGCTATTTGGTTCGGAGCAGTCTTTTCTGCTGCACTATCTACTGCTGCTTCTGGTACAGCCTCTTCAGTCGTAAGATCATCAACTTCGTCCTCTGCTTTGGAGTCTGCTTCTAAGTCCGGAGCATCGTCTTCTTCGATTAAATCAATCGATTGTTCCAAAACAATTTCTTCTGCCATGTTATCTGCTTCTTTATTCGAAGCAGTCTCTTCTATATCAGCCGGTTGGTCCAATGCAATTTCTTCTTCTATGCTAGCTGGCTCTTCTTCAAGCTGAATTGGTTCAGCTTCCAGAACTTCCGTTGTTTCAGAAACCGAAATTTCCTCAATTACTTCTTCCTCTACAACGCTAACATCTGTTTCTTCTAAAAGAGTTTCTTTGTTATCAAATTCTGCAGCTGTAATGTCCATTTGCTCTATCGATTCCGGTATAGGATTTTCCAGTCTGTTATCTTCAACCGGAGCCTGTTCAACATGAATATCAAACTTTTTTTCTTCCTCTACTTCGGGACTAACCGTAGTAGCAGAAGCTGCGATTCTTTTCCAATCTGCCCGGTCTTGAATGGATGCCAGTGTTACGATATCTGCTACCTCTTCTTTCCGCTTGCGAAAACCGTATACGGGAGACGGAACTTCTGTCGGTTGGAAAGGCTTCTTCTCTATCTTTGGTTCCGGTTCTTTTCTTTCTGGCTGGCGCTGCCAGTTTACACTGGACGGCCGCTCTTGCACTTTCGGTTTTTCTGGCTGCCGCGGCTGCCGCTTTTCTGGTATTTTAGTATCTGGTTGGGTTCGATGACGCACCGGCCGCACATTCGAGGCTGGTGGTTTTGTACTACGTGACTCATCCGGTATCATTGGAAACCGAAAAGCACGTTCTTTTGGATATGTATAAGCCATTTTTGCTTGTGGCTGCTGATTTGTCTGATACTGTTTCTGTACTTTCTGTTCAGAAGCGTTCCGTGATTTCAGCTCTGGTTCTTCTTCCACTACTACTTCGGTCATAAAAAAGTTGCTTAGAGCTTGCCTAAGACGCTCCCACATAGTAAATCTTCCTTTTTCAGTATAATATCTTCATTTTAGCAGGTTTTCACAAACCGTGAATAGCTTTACCCTAAAAACATTCCATCAAAACTCAAAAAATACGGCGGTTCTCAGGCATTTCAGTCCCATTTACCTAAAAAAACACCGGATACGTTTGTATCCGGTGTTCATTTCCCTATTAAGATTCAAAAACCTGGCCAACTTTATAGGAATCGTCCAGTACATAAATTCCTTTTTCTTCCGGTGCGTTTGGCAGACCTAGCTCTTTTTGGGAGCAAATCATACCAAAACTATCTTCACCACGTAAGTTGCCGGCTTTGATTTCCAAACCGCTCGGCATAATGGCGCCCACTTTCGCAACTACCACTTTTTGACCTGCATCTACGTTTGGTGCACCACAAACGATTTGTACTGTTTCATCTCCAAGGTCTACTTGGCAGACACTTAGTTTATCAGCGTTGCTGTGCTTTTCCTTTTCCTTAACAAACCCAACAACGAATTTAGGAGTAAGGTCTACATCAAGTGCATCTTCCAAGTTGTTCTGACGGAAAATATCACGAATTTTGCCGACGAATTCCTCATCAACCTGCACCTTGCCTGCTGTTGTGATTTTTAAGTATTCAGAAGCGCGGAAGATATTATAACCGACTAGCTCATCCTTATCTGTAATCCGCACAACATCTCCGAATCTCTCTTCTTTAATGGAATGACGATCTCCTTGCTTGATAGCGAGCAGCAATACGTCACCGATCCCTTGCTTGTTATAAAATGCTTGCATCTTACTTTTCCTCTCCCTTGGCAGACTCTGGTCTATTGCGTGCCATAATGAAAACTGGCTCCAATTTCTTATCTTCGTAAATGAATGGTAAAGATGTGATTGGTACACGGCCTTCTGCAAAATATTTCATGGTTACCTGTGCTAATATATCATAACCAGTCTTATTTTCAATATCCGCTATAATCAGCACATCCTGGTGAGGAACAGCTACAAGCACATCCCCCTTGGCATTCGCACGGAAACCTTCCAAGAGCGACTCGTTCAATATGCGGCTCGCATCGTAGCCATCCTGTGTCGCAATAAAGTAAAAGGAATTTTCTGCAACCCTGTCTTCTTTCATTTCTGTAGAAAGACTTCTAGCGTTGAATGCAGCAATTTCTCGAAGACGTTCTAAAGTCCAGCCTTGCTCTTCCATCATTTGTTCATCAATGAGGCGGTACGATTTACCAAGGTCAAGCGCGTAATAAATTCTCGTTTCTGCCGTATGCTCCGAATATACCATCTTTAATCCGGCTTTCGTCTTAGATGGAAAAGAGGTAGCTCGTATAACTGGAAAGACATGCTGTTCATTTCCTTCCAGATGCTGCTCTTCATGCATGACACGTAAAGCTTCTTTTACATGCTGTTCAAGTTCATCCAGCGCTTTTTCGCCACGTGTCTCATATTTTGCAATAATATTTGGAAGTGCGAGCGTCACACCTTCCTTCGTATCCTGCCATTCTACTCGAAATTTGCTCTTATCCCGATCATAAGAAGTGCGCCATGCAGGATCCTGCAGGCGGTCCTCCAATTTTTGTTTCATTTTCAATGCAGTCATTTTCATAAGTTATACTCCTTGCAGTTATTGCGGTAAGGATTCGATGAAAGACTCGATTTCCTCTTTAGACTTGCGATCCTTCGAAACAAAACGCCCGATTTCTTCTTCTTTATTGAATGCAACAAAACTCGGAATACCAAATACATCATATTGCTGACACACTTCAATAAACTGATCACGGTCTACATGGATGAATTCGAACTCGCTGTATTTCGCTTCGATTTCTGGCAGTTCCGGCTCGATGATTCGGCAGTCCGGGCACCAGTCAGCAGAAAACATTAAGATTGTTTTGCCATTTTGGAGTATTTCTTTGAGTTGTGCTTCTGATTCTAGGTTTTTCAATTTAAAATGCCCCCATTAATCTTTTTTTTTCATTTTATCAAAGCACAGAACCAAAAGCGAATATACTGCGCTTTGTAGCTGTCACTTTGCAAGGTCCTTCCTCTTTGTACCTAGGAATATACAGTTCAAATCATATGAATGGGTCGAATCATTCAGTTAAATTATCAAACTTTTATTAATTTATTGTAAATATGGTAGGTTGTACCTATAATATAAGAGAGCACACAATAGCATAAGGGGGAAATATATGCATACCATTCGACAGAGAATCCGTTTAATCATGTTCTCTTCACTGGCAAGTATTCTGTTACTTGGAGCATTCAGTTATTATTATTTCTACCAGCAGAATCAAATGTCAGATGAAACACAGCGATACCAAGAAGCCTATGTGTCCAGTCAATATATCAAGGATGACATGCTTGATACACTTGAAAAGCAGGAGACATACTTTGCCCAGCCTTCTGTATCTAACGCCGAATCTGTACTAGGCGCTATTGCTGGCATTGAGAAACAAGCTTCTACATATGAAGACAAATACAAAGATAATAAGGATTTACAAGCTTACTTTACGCAAATCAAGGAAGGTGCAGCTTCCTATGAACAAGAACTTGAAAAAGTCACGAGTATGAACGAAACAATAGGCTACACTTCTGATGAAGGACTCCGCAAAATCATAAGTGATGCTTCAGAGAATTTTCGCGGCATTGCTGAAAATGCTGGAGATGACGTATCTGCTGCTTTAGAGAACGTCACAAGAACCGAACAAGGTATCATCCAGCCTCCAAATGGCGTTGTCCCAAATAAAGACCAATTCGATGGAGCAGTAGACGCATTCAAAACGGCAATTTCCGATTCAAATTTAGATAGTGACGCGGTTAGTGATATAAACACCAGTCTCTTAAAATACACTTCCGCCATGTCCACGCTGTCGAACACACGCACCCAGGCTTCAGAGCTAGCAGCGAATTTCGAAACAGCTGCTTTGGAAGTAACAACGACTGTAGATAGTGTCGGAGAAACAGCAATTGAGCAAACCGACAATTTGAAACAGTCAAATGAAAGAACATCTACAGTTCTTGGCATTGTCTTACTTGCAGTGATCATTCTTAGTTTCCTGCTTGTACTTTGTATCGGATGGCCGCTTATTCGAGCCATTACGAAATCAATTCGTCAGCTTAAAGAAGCTACGGAAATTATCGGAAATGGTAATTTAGCTTACCGTGTACCAATAACCACAAAGGACGAGATGGCAGATTTAGGTGAAACATTTAATCAAATGGCTGGTAAGATGGAACAGTCTATGATGAAAGTGAAAGAAGCTTCCGAAGTGTTAGATGACTCCTCTTCTTATCTAGCAGCAGCTTCCCAGCAGACAGCAGCTCAATATGAAGAAGTGAACCAAGCAATCGGCCAAGTCGCAGGTGGCGCGCAGGATCAAGCTGCTCAACTGGAAGAAAGCAATGTGATGCTGGATAAGGTACGTCATGCAATTACAATGATGAAGGATGAAACAGCACTAGTCGGTCAAGCGATGAAACAAGCAGAGCTGGAAGGAAGCAATGGTATCAATCAAATGCAAAAACTGCATGAAACCTCAGATAGCTTCATGAAGCTTGCTCAAAAGCTTACAACTGAAATCCAAAGTGCTGTACAGCAGGCAAATCAGATTCGCTCTATTGTCCAGACAATTGAGGAGATTTCAGAAAGCACAAACCTGCTGGCACTGAATGCAGCTATTGAATCAGCTCGTGCAGGTGAGCAAGGAAGAGGATTTGCTGTAGTTGCTGATGCAGTGAAAAAGCTAGCAGTACGCTCCAAACAAGAAGCACAGCAAATCCACAAGCTTGTTGGTACAATGAATCAGCAGATGAGTGATTTGGCGGAAGAAGCCAAAGCCTTCGATGCTTATCAGCAAGTTCAAGCTTCCAGTGTCGAAGAAACAACAAATGCATTTGATCGTATTCATAAACAGCTGCAGCAAGGTAATTCGAAAATGAAAGACATCTCTTCTTCTGTTTCAGAAGTTGCCGCAAGTAATGATTCTGTTGCGGATATGCTTGAACATATCAATCAAATAGCCGATGAAGCAGCCTCAACAGCACAAGAAGTAGCTTCCTCAAGTGATACGCAGGCAGCTTCAATCGATATTCTGACAAACGCAGCCGCCCAGCTGCAGCAGCTGGCCAAAGAATTGGCTATAGAGGTAGCTCAATTTGAATTTGCCTCTGCAGCGGATAATTCAACTGAATCCAGCGATAAGGAAGAAGAATATTTAAATACATCTGATTCAGCTGACACAGCTTCTTCCGAAAAAGAAGTTTTTGCTGAGACGGACCTCGAAGCAGATCAGCCAGATTTCCCTATCGCGGAAGACGATAAAGACGATACGACGGAATATAAAAAGACATCATAAAAAAGAAGGAAGCGGCTATTAAAGTTCCGCTTCCTTCTTTTTATTTATCTCATAAAAGCTATACTGCCCTTTCAATAGCAAACAAATATGTTCGAACATAGCAGAGCGAGACATATGTCCATCGGTAAAAACGCCGACTGCTCCTTCAGTTGTGGAGATATCCTGCCTGCTTGTAAATGCCCGCATAACTGGACCAAGCTCTTGACCTGAAAGCACTGGTTCGGCGATGAAGTCAGGCAAAAGCAGCTTAGCACCGCTTGCACTCCACACTTTATCCCCGACTGCCAAAGCACCCCAGTTGCATATATACAAACCGTCATCCATCTCAGTGACGCCGCCTTCAAGTCCAATACCAGCCGCCGCTCCATCCAGCTTGCTGCATGCTATTGCACGCTGGATGGCACCTTGGCGTGTCTCTTCGTCACTCATCGGCTGTGCACTCACGCCAGAATCGACTGCTGCACTTTCAAGTTCCCACCGAGTTCCGAACACAGCTGAAACCGCCTGAACTTTGGCAGGATTTTTAGATCCGACTATCATTTTCATCAGTTGCGCTTCCTTTCCAACTAAATCAATCGTTCGAAGTAATAAGATCCACTGTCGACTGATCTGTTGTCCTGACAAGCTTGACCAGGAGTTCTTTTGCAGCTGCATAATCATCAACATGAATAATACTTGCACTAGTGTGAACATAGCGGGAAACGATACCGATGACAGCTGAAGGAACACCTTCATGTGCCAAATGTACACGACCTGCATCTGTGCCGCCTTTGCCGACATAGTACTGATAGTTGATATTATTTGATTCCGCTGTATCAAGGATGAATTCACGCATATTGCGGTTCATGATCATTGTACCGTCAAAAATACGAAGTAATGCTCCCTGACCCAAGTGACCGAAGGCTTGCTTGTCTCCGCTAACATCATTGGCAGGTGACGCATCCATCGCATAGAAAATATCCGGCTTGATCATATTGGCAGCAACTTGTGCGCCACGAAGACCGACTTCTTCCTGTACCGTCGCACCAGCATACAACTGATTCGGCAATGTTTCTCCAGCAACTTCTTCCATCAATTCGAGCGCCAATCCACAGCCATATCGATTATCCCAAGCTTTTGCCAAGATTTTCTTCTCATTAGCCATCGGGGTAAATGGCATATACGGCAGGATTTGCTGACCTAGCTTTACACCAAGCTCATATGCATCGCGCTCATCATCTGCACCGATATCAATTAGCATGCTGTCAATGCTGGCAGGCTTACTCCGCTGCTCAGGCGTTAACAGATGCGGAGGTGTAGAGCTGATGACACCTGGAATCGGTCCTTCGTCTGTCATAACCTGCACGCGCTGTGCAAGCAGCACTTGACTCCACCAGCCGCCTAATGTCTGAAAACGAAGCAGACCATTTGGTGTAATGCCTGTCACCATGAAGCCGACCTCATCCATATGTCCAGCAGCCATCACCTTAGGACCACTGCCTTTCTTAACGCCAAATATACCTCCAAGCTTATCCTGGATGATCTCATCCGAATAAGGCTTCAGCCTTTCTTTCATAAAGGCGCGCATAAGCTGTTCGTTGCCTGGCGCTGCCTGCAGCTCTGTTAACTGTTTAAATAAATCCAATGTTTTTTGTTTCATGTATATGTACTCCCTTTTTGTCAGACTATTGTATATCTATTGTAAACTATTGCTCCTCAACATGCCATAAAGGTTGTTTCGTTTTATATTTCTTAGGTAATAAGCTATAATAGAACATAACTTAAGTTGAAGAGGTGACCAAAATGGGCGTAAAGAAAACAGTAGCAATCGTAGGTGCTGGCCTTGCGGCTGGGTATCTTATCCAAAAGCAGATTGCGAAACAACAGAAAGTAACTCCGGAAAAAGCATTGAAATTCGCTAAAGAAGCGTTTAAGAAAGAAGGTCCGATCAGTGGATCTTGGATCTACATGAAACCGGAAGAAAAAGTGAAGCACGGCCTCACGTATACTGTTTACCGTGGCGGTATCTCCCGTACGATCGACGGAAAACCTGCTCAATACGAATTCTTCGTTGATGCAGAAACTGGATCAGTTATCGACGCTGTCGAATCAGCATCCTAATACAAAGCTACACCCCAAAAGTTAGCAACACATAACTTTTGGGGTGTTTTTGTGTGTCCTATTATTTAATTAAGTAGAGAGCTGATTCTCAAATAAGAGTTAATAGGATCTTGATTGTCTGTTCCCATTGTGTTTATGTTTTCGCAGGTCGCTCCAGCGCTTTATCTGCTTCCTTCGCGTTTTTAGACGCTTCTTCTCGATTCGCTCTCATTTCTTCAACTGTTTTTGTTTTTAAACGAGCAGCACCTGTATATTCTTTTGTCGGCAAACGTTCTTCCCTTTTTTGACGTTCCTTGGCTTTAGTAATACTCTGCTCGTATTGTGGCAGCCATTTCTCCTGTGCGATGAGCATGTCATCAACCATTTGCCAAATTTCTGGAGGCGTACACACAGCACCAACTAGTGGATCCATCATAAACGCCTGCCTTAAGAGTTGATCATTTCCTGTGATAGCAGCTTCAACGGAAAGCCTTTGCACAGAAATGCTCGCTTGACAAACAGCAGCACATCCAAGGGGAAGATCGCCAACGATAGGCATGCTAATGCCATTTCTATCAACATAGCCTGGAGCTTCAATGACCGCATCTTGTGGTAAGTTCTGAATGATACCATGGTTCATTGTATTGAAGTGACCGCGGTAAGTTCGGCCAGTTTCCAATGCTTCAATGATATATGAGCCGTGTTCTTGTCCCCGCTCTTTCTCGGTATATCGATATGCGGGCTCTTTCATCCAGTTTGGAAAATCTTCTTTAAACCAATTTCGGCCTTCTGTGCACACTCGCAGATAACCGCCTGTTTCTCCATTGATCCAAGTACCTAAATCAATCCAATCGTTGATCTCTTCTATTCGTTTGCGATACCACGGTACATATTCGCTTAAATGCCCATTCGATTCCGTGCTATAGTAGCCAAAGCGACGAAGCATGTCGATACGTACCTTTTCAGTTTTACTATACTCAGGATGTTTTTCAAACGCTTCAAGAAGTTTATCTGTTAAGTCTTCACCTTTGTGGTTTACTTGGATGTACCACGTTTGATGATTAATCCCTGCGCAAACTATGTCTACATCCTTCTGCTCAAGCTCAAGCACGTCGGCTATTTGCCTATGCCCACCTTGAACACCGTGACAAAGCCCAACTGTTCTCACACCTCCATACGTATTGCATGCCCATGTAAGCATCGCCATAGGATTCGCGTAGTTCAGCAACAAACAATCCGGCTCAGCAACCTCTTTTATATCCTTACAAATCTCTAGCATTTCATGAATACCGCGCTGACCGTACATTATACCACCGGCACTTAATGTGTCCCCTACACATTGATCGACTCCATAGCGTAAAGGAATGTTAATATCCTGTTCAAATGCCTCTAACCCACCAATACGAAAAACAGAGATAATGTAACGTGCATCTTTTAAAGCTTCTCTGCGATCAAGAGTTGATTGAATCTCTATTGATAACCCGTTTTCATAAATGTCCCGCTGACAAAGCTCTGTCACCATACTCAAATTTTTATCATCAATATCGGTAAAAGCAATCTTTATGTCGTTGAATGCAGATACAGCTAAAATATCCCGTAACAATGCACGCGTAAAGCCAATGCTGCCAGCTCCGATAAAAACAATCTTAAAACTCATTTCTTCCACTCCCTTTCTGTTTACATGGTAGCCTTTTGTTATATTTAATTGCTTTCATAATGTTACTGTTGATGCTCCCTTAATCAGCCGTATAAGCCCTTTGAACATGCGAGACTATTGATTGAATCCTCCTTTATAAATACATAGCCAAACATAAATTCATTCCACGCATTAACAAAAGCGAACAGTGATGTTGAAACAATCCTTGGGATGGAGATCGGTTCTCCACATAATTCTAATGGTCCGTTAAGTCCCGCTTTATTTAAATAATGCAATAACCCTTACTTTTAAAGTGCTTTCATCTAATTATTTATCATCATTGTTTCAATTGCAATACCACAGATGCGGTCACTGTCTAATTTGTAATAAGAAGAGGAGCCATGCATCATGTGAGACGGTTTATATATTTTTCTGCCCTTGGTCAAAAAACTTTCCCAAATTAGTACAAAAAATGGCTGACAGGAGTTCGGTAGTTATCCGTCCTCATGCCAGCCAACAGGCAATAAATATTATCTTGTTTTGGTAAACCCCACTATTTTACTAATAGTCGGGTTTCTATTTAAAAATAGCCACACTCCGGTAAATACGATAGCCGCGGGAAGAGAATTTCTCCTCATATTCCGTTTTCACATTTAATGGGTCGTTTTCCGTATGCAGATCAAGCTTCACTTCCTGCAAAATCATGCCGTATCGGGAGAAGCTGGACAAACTATATTCAAATAGTTTCTGGTTATCCGTTTTGAAGACCACTTCACCATCATCTTTTAATACAGCCTCGTACTGTTCAAGGAAGCTTTTATACGTCAACCGACGCTTCTCATGTTTGTTCTTCGGCCAAGGATCAGAGAAATTTAAATAAATGCTATCTACTTCATTCTCTTCAAACAACTCACGAAAATCAGCTGCATTTTCATTTAATAGTCTAACATTCGGAAGATTTGCTTCAGCTGCTTTCTCCACTGCTGTCACAATAATACTTTTCGCTAATTCAATTCCGATGAAATTGTATTCCGGATGTTGAGCTGCCATACCAGTGATGAACTGCCCTTTGCCAGATCCAATCTCAACATGGAGCGGTTTGTCATTACCGAATAGCTCTCTCCATTTGCCTTTATAATTTTTTGGTTCCTGTACGACAATATGATCGTTTTCTTTTAAATAATCGTCTGCCCAAGGTTTATGGCGCACACGCATATGCCTCACTCCTATTTCTGCCCTGCCCGCCTGCATAGTTTGATGCCAAAACGCACACGCTATGCTCAGGAAGGAGGGGAAAATCGATGTCACTTTCCGTTGAAAATCAACTTAGCCTTCTTCGGGATATACTTAGCGAGCATTGCGAATCCTGCTGCGGGAGCAAATCCGAATGCGAGCAAATATCCCGCCTGGCTCGTTCTATCTTATCTAATAAATCAACCGATCAGCAAGAGCTTCTTGCTTTGCTTCCCGGTATCCATTCGTACAGTTCTGCCGGTGAAAAAGCTGCAGATATCAATGCGCACATCACATCGAACAGAGAACAGCTCGAGGACTGGGTAGAGACCATCAACAGCTTTCAAGGCTAGCAGGACAGCTTATGTACTTCCGTAAGCAGCTGTTCTAATTCTTTACTTTTGCGTTCCATGTTGTCATCTCGCAATGACATAATAATACGGGCAGCTTCATACCAATAAATACGTCTTAATAGTGCATTATTCAGCGGCTTTCCATATGCTTTCATCCAGTCTTCCCAGTCAGTATATGGAACGTACTTTCTCAGCAGCATTCCGATATCCGCTGCCGGGTCCGCAATGAGCGCACTATCCCAATCCACAAGGTACAGCTCATCACGCTGGCTTATCATCCAATTGTTATGGTCGATATCAAAATGACAGACAGCCAATAGCTGATCTGGCATCTCAGGTAAGAATTGCTCCAAACTTGCCAGCACCTGTTTTAAAGCAGGCAGCCGATCTTGGAAGCCAGCTGCTTTTCCCCGCAGCTCTTCCATTTTCGCTTCTGGCTGAAGCGGCTTCTTTCCCATACGCATCAGTAAGTTCAGCATCTCGGAGGAATGATGAATTTTGCTTAGCAGCTTAGCTACTCGAGGATCGCTCATTTCCGAAAAAGTCAGACCGCGTCCCATCAGCCATTCCTGGGCAGTAATAACGTCCCCGTTTTCCATCCTTTTTGTCCATACCAGCTTAGGTACAATCCCTTCTGCTGAAAGAACTGCCAAAAAAGGAGAAGAATTGCGCTTTAGGAACAGCTGCCGATCTCCGCTTTTTGCATAATATGCTTCTCCTGTTACACCGCCAGCAGGAGCAATCTTCCACTCATTTCCCAGTATGTGTTCTAACCAATTCACCGTTCATTCCTACTTTCCTAGTGCAATCGCTTTGCATTACTAGCTGTAAACAAGCCCAGCGTGACACAAGGCAAGTACATTCCCGAACAAATTCGACAGACATACTTTAGATTACAACATTTGCTATGGTTTTATCAATACGATAGGCCTATAAAACCGTTTATTTAACTAAAAAATTCTTCCTTTTCTTCCTCTTCCCATTCCGGACGGGCAACAGCCTTCGTATACGCATGCTCTAACAGCACCTCACTGGCACGAAGCTGTGCATGTTTGAGCGCTAACTGTTCTTCTCGTTTGGCCATCAGCCAAGCTGTATGCTTTTGACTGCCAATAAATTGTGTGTTTCTTGGCTCACTAGCAAACCGGATTTGGTTTTCTCTGCTTAAGACTACCTTGTGTACTGGCAGATCCACATCATATTTTCTGAGGATACCTTGTATCAGCTTTTCGGTTCTGTTTAAAGAAAGCATCGGATTGAGGAAGGTAGAAAATTGGCCCTTTGATTCCCGCTTCCACGTTCTCTCGTCTGTTGCCCAGAACAATACATCCGGCTTGTCTTCCAGAACCGAAACGATTTCTATTCCAAGTGGATGAATTAGAATCGTTTCTGCTTCCATTGTAGTTTGCTTTACTTCAAAAACAGGTTTATACATTACAAAGAAAGTATCAGGAAATCGTTTTAGAAAGTACCGGAGCACCGGATCTTTTTTGTATTTGTTATCGAAGAAAGAAAATTCCCCAAGAGTACTTGTAGCCCATTTTAGCTGGAAGTCAAAAAGCTCTTCCAAGAAATCCTGCTTCAGAATCTTTTCTGTAGGAGCAACATATACAGGAGTGGGCTCTGGCTGTTCCACTTCTACCTCTTTTTTACGAAATACATCATACCATGATTTCTTTTGTTCCTCTTCTTTTACTTCGTCAATATCAAAAGAGGCAGGAGCAGCTTGCTGCTGCTCCCATTCTCTGTGCATTTTCTCCCAATTTTCTTTTTTCAATTTGATAAATTGACCAGGATATCTGTAAGGATGCTGTTCATACCGGGATATATATTCATGCAGCTTGATCAATTGCGCCACATAAGTTCACTCCTTCTCCAAATCTTTAACCATGACTGGAACGTATTTCGGCCGTTTTCCAGGTTCGATACGATAAAGCGTCACTTTTTCCACCAAGATAGGTGCGGATAAATGTTTATCCAGAAGCGGAAGCTGTCCCTCCACTTTACCTGATCCCCATTTCTTCCCGAGTGTGATATGAGGCCGATACGGCCGGTCCTCAAGCTGGAATCCAGCTGTCTTTGTACTCGCAGTTACTTTTTGATGCAATGCTTGAAGTTTATCAAGCGGTTTTACACCAGCCCATACGACACGAGGCTGCTTTGGACTTCCGAAAGTATCCACTCCTGCTACATCCAAGGAAAATGCTTTTCCGAAATCCTGCTCTTGCCAAGCCACCTTTATCTTATCCAGCTGTTCGTCTGGTGTAGCACCTAGGAATTGCAGTGTAATATGGAATTCCTCCGGTCTTGGCCATAATTTCATCGGAACGTATGCTTTCAACTCGTCCTGCCACTCAGCAAGTGCTGCTTGAATAAGTTCATTAGTACCTATACCAATGAAATAATGTGTACTCATGCTACTCCTCTTTTCCCTTTAGCTGTACCCATCATTCTCTTCACGATAAACAATATACCAACACCAATGAAAGTCGTTGCGGCAAACAACGCATACATGTGATAAACAGTTGCAAATTCTAGAACCATCCCGCCCATCAGGTTGAATAGTGCATTGCCAAGTCCTGTACCTACTGCTGAATAAAGTGCAATGGCAGTAGCTTGTACAGATGACGGCGCAGCACTTCTGATATATAACAAAGCAGCAGGTACATAGAGTCCGATCGACAATCCTTGGATAATAGTTGTAATGAAGATGACAGTAAGTGATGGATCGAACATATACAAGACCCATCTTGCACCGGATACAGCCGCACTTAATATGACAACATGCAGAATACTCATCTTCCCAATGATCTGATGAGCCAGTTTCATGAACGGTGCTTCACTGCCTGCTCCTAGGAAGAATGCGATGCCGACAGCGCTTAGTGTGCCTCCTGCTGCTAAAATGAATGTCCCGAAATAGAAATTATTTGCAAGTATTGGGCCAAAGATAAGAAAATTAGATACAAGGAACAACATAAACGGCTTGTTTTTCCGTAAAGTGTGCAATCCTTCCTTCATCGATACTCTGGCTATGTCATAACCTTGCCGAGGAAACTTACGCAATGCTGGCAGTGCAAGCAGCAAAAACAAACCGTAAGCTATGAAAATGACATCCACTGTACCTACAAAATCTGTGATGTATCCTAACAGGAATGAAGCAACCGCAAATCCTATTGCTCCCCATAAACGAATGTTACCGTAGACAAGCTTGTGCTGCTCGACAAAGCTTAACGCCATACTGTCTGACAAAGGAATGACGGCTGCCTGGAAAACGGCGATAGCCAGCATTCCGATCAGCAGCATTGCATAATGATCATAAAATAGATAAATGAATGCAAGCGCCGCAGCAGCAGCTAATGCTGCTGCCAAAAGACGCAGTGGTTTTTGAGTATAATCGCTAAGCAGCCCCCACACAGGCTCCATTACTGTATTAACTAGTGGAATTGCCGCTACAATCAGGCCAACAAGTACAGGATCCAACTGTTTTTCTTCCTGGAGAAAAACGGCAAGGAGCGGAAACAAGGATCCGTTGGAAAGAAAAGCTGCTAGATAAAAGTATTGAAAAGATCTGTAAGTCTGTTTAGTCGTTGCTTGCATTACCCGCGCTCATCCTTTGTCAGCAGATAAAGTGCTTCTGCATAAATGGCAATGGAACGAAGCATATCGTCAACCAAGATGTGCTCATCTTGCTGATGTGCACTATCTGATCCACCAGGGAATAGCGGTCCGAATGCAACGCCTTTTTTCATTGCTCGTGCATATGTGCCTCCTCCGATTGCCAAAATATCGGTTTGATCACCTGTTTGACGACGGTACACATCGAGTAATGTCTCAACTAGTGGGTCATCCTTTTCTACATATAAAGATGCCAAATGAGAAGTTTCATGGAATCCTGCACCAGCTTCTGCAAGCTGCGCAAACAATCTAGAAGTAACCGCATTGTATTCAGTTGTAACTGGATAACGAATATTAACGCCAATTTTCCAAGCTTCAGAATCTTTCATGCTGAATTCACCAAGATTGAGTGTCAAAGGACCTGATACATCATCAGTCAGACCCAAATCAATACCATTGCCATTGTAATCTTCGAACTTTTCGATAAGCCAGCTTAGCTTGTCTGTCACATTACCGTGTAATGGTAAGTTTACTAAGAATTTAGCCAAAGCCACTACTGCATTGATACCTTTTTCTGGTGTCGAGCCATGAGCTGCTTTACCAGACAAGCTTAGCTGGATAGCATTTTCTTTAGCTTCAGCCTTACCGCTGTACCCTTCAGCTGCCAGGAAGGCTGTAAATGCTTCTTCTACCTTTGCCAAGCTTTCCCCTGTAAGAACCGCCTCTGCAAGCCCTGGAACCATATTCAAGGCTTTTCCACCTTTGAAATGATCAAGTCGAAGCATGTCACTTTGTGCTGCCGCAGGAGGAAGCGAGATATATCCATCGATGATTCCTTTTTCTGCGTAGATAAGCGGGAAGTCTGCATCCGGTGTGAATCCAGTATCCGGCATTTCTTCATGCTCGAAGTAATATGTCATGCATTGCCAATCACGCTCTTCATCAGTCCCCATAATCAGACGGACACGTTTTTTCGGTGTGTAACCAAGATCCTTAAGTAGTTTCATTGCAAAATAAGCAGCTACCACCGGCCCTTTATCATCCAATGTCCCTCTTCCGAAAAAATGATCATCTGCCAAGGTAGGGTTAAATGCACCATACGTCCACTCACCATCCGCAGGTACGACATCCAAATGACCAAGTACGCCGACTAAGCCTTCACCTTGTCCATACTCAATATGACCAGCATAGCCATCGATATATTTGGTTACAAATCCATCGTTCTTCCCTACTTGCAGTATATATGTGAGTGCTTCATCAATCTTTTCGCCAAACGGCTGCTTGTCCGTTTTTGTCGATTCATCATACACACTAGGAATGGATACGAGTCCTTTCAGCACTTTTACATAAGCATCCTTATAAGCCGATGCCTTTTCATACCAATTGATTTTTTCCATTTCCTTCGCCTCCTGTTTTCTTATCAATAATTTTGTTTACGTATAAAGAATAGAATTAACAGAAAATTAAACCTATCTTCTAGCCTTCTTGGCTTAATTATTGTAAAATACGGGTAGAAAGAGATTTAGAGCACCACCGATTCTTATGTAGACTAAGGAGTGGTTTTTTGAATCAATCAACATCCCGAATGCTAAACCGTGTAAAAGCTGTCTATCTTTACATTAAGGAAAGGGACACAGTTTCTACTACAGAATTGGCTGAAGAATTTGGTATAACGGACCGTACAGTACAGCGCGATTTAAACGTGCTGGAGTATAACGGTTTAGTACAAAGTCCTCATCGGGGGGTTTGGTCAACAACCTCAAAAAAAGTCAAAATCTCTTGATTCAAAACGTACAACCTATGTAATAATTACCTATTTTAAGGCAAGCTGATCTGCGAGCAGATCAGCTTTTTTTTGTATCCTGGATTAGCTTGCTAAGCTCATCATCAGAAAGCTCCCGATATTCTCCAAGCTCAAGATCTTCATCCAACTCAAGGCTGCCCATACGCAGACGCTTCAGATAGACAACCTCCATCCCTACAGCCTCGAACATGCGCTTGACCTGATGAAACTTTCCTTCTGTTATCGTAACCTCAATCTCTGAAACTGAACCTGCTTCTAAGATATTCAAAATAGCCGGTTTAGTCTCGTAACCATCATCAAGCGTGACGCCTTGATGGAATTGCTCTATCGTTTCTTCGGTGACTTCACCTTCGATCCGGGCATAGTAAAGCTTCGGCACATGTTTTTTTGGTGATAACAGCTGATGGGCAAGCGTCCCGTCATTCGTCAACAGCAAAAGACCTTCTGTATCTTTATCCAATCGGCCGACAGGAAACGGTTCGAATATACGATCCTCTGTCTGTAGGATATCAACAACTGTTTCATCCCTTTTATCTTCTGTCGCCGAGACTAAACCAGGAGGCTTGTGCATCATCAAATAAATAAATTCTCTATACTCGACGGTTTCACCATTCACTTGTACAATATCTTTCTTTTCATCCACATGGATGGACGGTGATTTGACTTGAGAGCCATTCACCGTGATTGCTCCTTGTTTGAGAAGCGACTTCACTTCTTTTCTGCTGCCGTATCCCATATTGGCAAGCAGTTTATCCATTCTCATCATTTAACCCTTCTTTCTTTTCAATAGACGATCCAAGAACCCAATCCGATTTCCGAGTACACGCTCGAGCAAAGTAGATTTATACGACAGAATCATATAAACCGCTCCACCAACCACTGCACAAACGAGAATGATCGCTGCTGATGCCATTTGTCCATCTCTGAACGTAATCGCAAATCCAAGCAGATACTTAGTAAGCAGTACAACAACCGACATAATTGCTGTGAAAATCAAAATAAGGATTGTCCGCTTTGCAAGCTGACGCACTGGGAACTTTAGTACATGCTTCATTTTAAGGAAATTCAGTACTGTCGCAATACCGACTGCCAATGCCGTCCCAAAGATAGCTCCTTTTGCTCCGAACACATGAATGAGCGGAATATTAAAGAATATCTTCACTAATAATCCTGCTGTTAAACTAATGACAGAGAAACGCTGTTCATTAATACCTTGCAAAATAGATGACGTTGTCGTGAATAAAGCAAACAGCAGTGCTACTGGTGCGTACCAGACCATAAGCGTTCCTGCATCTATATCTGGATTAAGGACAGCTTCTGTACCGTAAAATGCTGTATAAGCTTCACTTCCCAGTAATGCAATTCCAATACTGGCGGGTAAAATTAAGAATAGCACTATTTGTAATGACTGATTGATTTGCTGTAAATATAACTTACGATCATCAGAGAAAAATGCACGGGTAATGGCCGGCACTGCTGCCAGTGATAACCCGATTGACAATGTCATAGGAATCGTGATAATTTTTTGGCCATAAAAGTTTATTACTCCTAAAACATCAACAGCCACTTCTTCTAGTCCTATAGCTTCCATTGCACGCGGCATCGTAAACTGATCGATGAACTGATAAAGCGATGTTGCAATCCCCGTTACAACGAATGGACCTGCATAGCTTAGCAATTCTTTAATAATCGTCTTATCTGACATAGTTGCTGGACGGACGGTTTGCTGCATCATTCTCAGTTCCAGATGCGGTTTACGGGCACGCCAATAGACATAAAGCACTGCGCAGGAAGCAAGTGCTCCAACAAATGCCGCGAATGTCGCATATCCAACTGCTACTGCAATGTTTTGGTTGAAAACGTGCAGGGCAAGATAGACACTAAGCAATAAGAATACAATCCGTGCAATTTGCTCTACGACTGTGGAAATAGCCGACGGTCCCATAGACTGGTTACCTTGGAAAAATCCTCTGACAATACTCATTGCAGGTATAATGAGGTTAGCGAAGCTGACTAGCTTAATGACATAAGCAACTGTGTCTGTTGTAAAACCAGACTTTCCATCTCCTACACTCCATTGTGCAATCAAGTCTGCCCCGAAATACATGATGAGAAACGCTACAACACCAGTTACACCCATAATGGTGAAACCAGTTTTGAATACACGCTGGCTTGTCCTATAGTCCCCCAGTCCATTGTATTTTGAAACGAATTTCGAAACACCTAAAGGAATACCTATTGTTGAGATACTAATCAATATATTATAAGGGGTATATGCAAAATTAAATAAAGCTCCCCCAGAGGCACCTACCAGTGCATTGAACGGGATAACATAGATGATCCCGAGTAACTTCGACAGGAAAGTAGCTGCTGTCAGCAGCAGTGTCCCGCGAATCATTGTCGACAAAGCCATTATTTCACCTAACTCCTCTTTAAAATCCAATGAATCTATTTTATCATAAAGTAGACCTGATGGAAGAATTCCTTTGGATACCATCAGCAGAAAGGAAGAACAAGTATGAATTACGATGTAGTAGTGATCGGCGGCGGTCCATCCGGACTTATGGCAGCCATATCGGCAGCTGAGCATGGAGCTTCCACACTTTTGATTGATAAAGGGAAGAAACTTGGCAACAAGTTAGCGATATCTGGAGGCGGAAGATGCAATGTCACGAACCGTCTGCCTCAAGATGAAGTAATCAAGCATATTCCCGGAAACGGAAAATTTTTGTATAGTGCATTTTCTATCTTTGATAATTACGATATCATCGATTTCTTTGAGAATCTTGGCGTGAAGCTGAAAGAAGAAGACCATGGACGCATGTTCCCGGTTAGTAACTCAGCAAAATCTGTTGTACAAGCATTGCTCAATCGCTTAGATACACTTCATGTCCGTATCCGTACAGAAGCACCTGTAAAAGCGATCCATTATGGTGAACAAAGGCATGAGATAATCTTAAAAGATGGCGAAAAAATCACCACTGGTGCTGTCATTGTCGCTGTCGGCGGAAAAGCAGTACCGCATACAGGAAGTACGGGAGACGGTTATGCATGGGCGAAGAAAGCAGGACATACTATAACAACACTTTACCCAACTGAAGTGCCTCTGCTATCTTCTGCAGGTTTCATTAAGCAAAAGCAACTTCAAGGGCTTGCGCTACGGGACGTAGCTGTAAGTGTATTGAACGAGAAGGGAAAAGCAATTATCACGCATCAAATGGATATGTTATTTACCCATTTCGGCATTTCCGGTCCAGCTGTATTGCGCTGCTCACAGTATGTTGTTAAAGAGTTGATGAAAGGAAGGAATGAAGTCAGTATTCATATTGATGCAATCCCGAATAAGAAAGCTCATACGTTAACTGAAGAAATTACTAAGGTAATGGAGGAACAGCCTAAAAAAGCTTTCCGCAACTTAGTGAAAGGGATTGTACCAGAACGGTATTTGGATTTTCTGTTAGAAAAGGCTTCTATACTTCCTGATACAAAAGCAGCAAATATTTCCCGGGAAAATGTTCAACAGTTTGTCAGCTTAATCAAAGGCTTCACTTTCACTGTAAATGGGTCACAGCCGATTGAAAAAGCGTTCGTTACAGGTGGTGGAGTTTCCGTTAAGGAAGTTGTTCCTACAACAATGCAGTCTAAGTTTATGCATGGATTATACTTCTGCGGAGAAATACTGGATATTCATGGATATACAGGAGGCTATAATATCACCTCTGCCTTAGTGACAGGGAGAGTAGCTGGTATGCATGCAGCCTGGGAAGTAGCTTCTGTTACGAATTAAAAATTACCCTCCATCTTTTCCGATGGAGGGGTTTTTATGATATATTATTTACTCGTTTGAGAACCTGGCCATAAGTAAGGTATCATGGTATTCGCCGTCACTTAATCTTTTATCATCTTTCAAGCAGCCTTCGATTTGAAAACCATATGTTTCGTACAGATGAATAGCTCGTTTATTTGATCCAGAAACAGATAAATTTATTTTATGTATTTTTTGTTCTTTGGACCACGCAATAACCATTTTAAGCATTTGTCTGCCTAGACCATATCCCCAATAATCCTTCATTATGGCAATCCCAAATGTTACTTGATGCGATAGCCGTTTTAATTTATTTCCTTCACACCTGCAATAACCAACTACTTCTTGTTTGTCACAAGCGACAAGACACAGGTTATTGCTTTCCTTTCGATCCGTCATTATTAATTCTTCAAAATCTTTCGGAGATAGATATCCTTCTCCTTCTTCTCTATCCATATATTCTGTTTCTCCATCAGTTTTCACTCTCAACCGTGCTAAAGCTTCTGCATCTCTTAATTCTGCTTCTCGGATGATAAGTTTTCTTTGATTACTATTTTCCATCTCAACATCCCCTTTTCTACAACAAAAAATCCCTGATCTTTAAGAATCAGGGATTTCATTTTGCCTGGCAACGTCCTACTCTCGCAGGGCGAACCCAACTACCATCGGCGCTGAAGAGCTTAACTACTGTGTTCGGCATGGGAACAGGTGTGACCTCTTCGCTATTACCACCAGACAATTCAAGAATTCAATTGAATGAACCCTCAAAACTAGATAAGAAACATGTCTTGCCAGACATCTCATGCGGCCAAGCACCGAAGTGCTTGGACTTTGGCGTTGACTTACTAGTCAGATCCAGCTCCAAAGGCCAGAAACTGCAGTATAAGCAATAGCCCTTCAAGGGAAATTACCCCTTTACGGCCTCTTACTTATCCTTTCGTTTCTAAACGGCCTTTTGCGCTTTTCGTTTTTAGTTAAGTCCTCGATCGATTAGTATTCGTCAGCTGCACGTGTCACCACGCTTCCACCTCGAACCTATCTACCTCATCGTCTCTGAGGGATCTTACTCATTTAAAATGATGAGAAGTCTCATCTTGAGGGGGGCTTCATGCTTAGATGCTTTCAGCACTTATCCCTTCCGCACGTAGCTACCCAGCTATGCTCCTGGCGGAACAACTGGTGCACCAGCGGTGCGTCCATCCCGGTCCTCTCGTACTAAGGACAGCTCCTCTCAAACTTCTAACGCCCACGACGGATAGGGACCGAACTGTCTCACGACGTTCTGAACCCAGCTCGCGTACCGCTTTAATGGGCGAACAGCCCAACCCTTGGGACCGACTACAGCCCCAGGATGCGATGAGCCGACATCGAGGTGCCAAACCTCCCCGTCGATGTGGACTCTTGGGGGAGATAAGCCTGTTATCCCCGGGGTAGCTTTTATCCGTTGAGCGACGGCCCTTCCATACGGCACCGCCGGATCACTAAGCCCGACTTTCGTCCCTGCTCGACTTGTAGGTCTCGCAGTCAAGCTCCCTTCTGCCTTTGCACGCTACGAATGATTTCCAACCATTCTGAGGGAACCTTTGGGCGCCTCCGTTACTCTTTGGGAGGCGACCGCCCCAGTCAAACTGCCCACCTGACACTGTCTCCGAACCGGATAACGGTTCTGGGTTAGAATGTCAATACAGCCAGGGTGGTATCCCACGGATGCCTCCACCGAAGCTAGCGCTCCGGCTTCTAAGGCTCCCACCTATCCTGTACAAGCTGTACCAACATTCCATATCAGGCTACAGTAAAGCTCCACGGGGTCTTTCCGTCCTGTCGCGGGTAATGCGCATCTTCACGCATAGTATAATTTCACCGGGTCTCTCGTTGAGACAGTGCCCAAGTCGTTGCACCTTTCGTGCGGGTCGGAACTTACCCGACAAGGAATTTCGCTACCTTAGGACCGTTATAGTTACGGCCGCCGTTTACTGGGGCTTCGGTTCACAGCTTCGGGACGAAGTCCCTAACCATTCCCCTTAACCTTCCAGCACCGGGCAGGTGTCAGCCCCTATACTTCGCCTTACGGCTTTGCAGAGACCTGTGTTTTTGCTAAACAGTCGCTTGGGCCTTTTCACTGCGGCTTCTCCTTAAAAGAAGCACCCCTTCTCCCGAAGTTACGGGGTCATTTTGCCGAGTTCCTTAACGAGAGTTCTCCCGATCATCTTCGGTTACTCACCGTGCCTACCTGTGTCGGTTTGCGGTACGGGCACCTATTTCCTCACTAGAGGCTTTTCTTGGCAGTGTGAAATCAGGAACTTCGGTACTAAATTTCCCTCCCCATAACCGCCTGGAATTAGTGTTGAGTGGATTTGCCTGCTCAACTTCCTCACGGCTTGGACGCGCATAACCAGCAGCGCGCTTTCCTTATCCTCCTGCGTCCCCCCATCGTTCAAGCGGATTTAGGTGGTACAGGAATATCAACCTGTTGTCCATCGCCTACGCCTTTCGGCCTCGGCTTAGGCCCCGACTAACCCTGAGCGGACGAGCCTTCCTCAGGAAACCTTGGGCTTTCGATGAAAGAGATTCTCACTCTTTTTTCGCTACTCATACCGGCATTCTCACTTCTAAGCGCTCCAGCCGTCCTCACGATCGACCTTCACTGCCCTTAGAACGCTCTCCTACCACTGACATCGTAGATGTCAATCCGCAGCTTCGGTGGTGTGTTTAGCCCCGGTATATTTTCGGCGCAGCGTCACTCGACCAGTGAGCTATTACGCACTCTTTCAATGATGGCTGCTTCTAAGCCAACATCCTGGTTGTCTAAGCAACGCCACATCCTTTTCCACTTAACACACACTTTGGGACCTTAGCTGGCGGTCTGGGCTGTTTCCCTTTCGACCATGAACCTTATCACCCATGGTCTGACTCCCAAAGTAGATTGATTGGCATTCGGAGTTTGACTGAATTCGGTAACCCGATGAGGGCCCCTAGTCCAATCAGTGCTCTACCTCCAACCATCATCCTTTGAGGCTAGCCCTAAAGCTATTTCGGAGAGAACCAGCTATCTCCGTGTTCGATTGGCATTTCACCCCTACCCACACCTCATCCCCGCACTTTTCAACGTGCGTGGGTTCGGGCCTCCAGTCAGTGTTACCTGACCTTCACCCTGGACATGGGTAGATCACACGGTTTCGGGTCTACGACCACCTACTATATCGCCCTATTCAGACTCGCTTTCGCTGCGGCTCCGTCTATACAACTTAACCTTGCAGGGGATCGTAACTCGCCGGTCCATTCTACAAAAGGTACGCCGTCACCCATTAACGGGCTTCGACTACTTGTAGGCACACGGTTTCAGGATCTATTTCACTCCCCTTCCGGGGTGCTTTTCACCTTTCCCTCACGGTACTGGTTCACTATCGGTCACTAGGGAGTATTTAGCCTTGGGAGATGGTCCTCCCGGATTCCGACGGAATTTCACGTGTTCCGCCGTACTCAGGATACACTCCGGAGGAAACCACATTTCAAGTACAGGGCTCTTACCTTCTATGGCGGGCCATTCCAAGCCGCTTCGTCTATATGGTTTCTTTGTAACTCCAAAGGAGTGTCCTACAACCCCAGAAGGCAAGCCTTCTGGTTTGGGCTAATTCCGTTTCGCTCGCCGCTACTCAGGAAATCGCATTTGCTTTCTCTTCCTCCGGGTAATGAGATGTTTCAGTTCCCCGGGTCTGCCTCGTATTACCTATGTATTCAGTAATACGTACTATCCAATAACGGATAGCGGGTTCCCCCATTCGGAAATCTTCGGATCAAAGCTTACTTACAGCTCCCCGAAGCATATCGGTGTTAGTCCCGTCCTTCATCGGCTCCTAGTGCCAAGGCATCCACCGTGCGCCCTTCTTCACTTAACTAATAACGCATGATAAATCTATAAATCGCGACAATAATTGTCGGCTTTAAAGTTTGATGTTTTGGCATTGTTGTTTCTTATCTAGTTTTCAAGGTTCACAAGAGAGATTGATCTCTCAAAACTGAACAAACAACCAATCACGATGTCTACTACGAAGTAGTAGTTCCAATTATCCTTAGAAAGGAGGTGATCCAGCCGCACCTTCCGATACGGCTACCTTGTTACGACTTCACCCCAATCATTGATCCCACCTTCGGCGGCTGGCTCCTAAAAGGTTACCTCACCGACTTCGGGTGTTACCAACTCTCGTGGTGTGACGGGCGGTGTGTACAAGGCCCGGGAACGTATTCACCGCGGCATGCTGATCCGCGATTACTAGCGATTCCGGCTTCATGCAGGCGAGTTGCAGCCTGCAATCCGAACTGAGAATGGTTTTATGGGATTTGCTTAGCCTCGCGACTTTGCTGCCCTTTGTACCATCCATTGTAGCACGTGTGTAGCCCAGGTCATAAGGGGCATGATGATTTGACGTCATCCCCACCTTCCTCCGGTTTGTCACCGGCAGTCACTCTAGAGTGCCCAACTTAATGCTGGCAACTAGAATCAAGGGTTGCGCTCGTTGCGGGACTTAACCCAACATCTCACGACACGAGCTGACGACAACCATGCACCACCTGTCACGCTGTCCCCGAAGGGAACGTCTTGTCTCCAAGATTGTCAGCGGATGTCAAGACCTGGTAAGGTTCTTCGCGTTGCTTCGAATTAAACCACATGCTCCACCGCTTGTGCGGGCCCCCGTCAATTCTTTTGAGTTTCAGCCTTGCGGCCGTACTCCCCAGGCGGAGTGCTTAATGCGTTAACTTCAGCACTAAGGGGCGGAAACCCCCTAACACCTAGCACTCATCGTTTACGGCGTGGACTACCAGGGTATCTAATCCTGTTTGCTCCCCACGCTTTCGCTCCTCAGCGTCAGTTACAGACCAGAGAGTCGCCTTCGCCACTGGTGTTCCTCCACATATCTACGCATTTCACCGCTACACGTGGAATTCCACTCTCCTCTTCTGCACTCAAGTTCCCCAGTTTCCAATGACCCTCCACAGTTGAGCTGTGGGCTTTCACATCAGACTTAAGAAACCGCCTACGAGCCCTTTACGCCCAATAATTCCGGACAACGCTTGCCCCCTACGTATTACCGCGGCTGCTGGCACGTAGTTAGCCGGGGCTTTCTGGTTAGGTACCGTCAAGGTACGAGCAGTTACTCTCGTACTTGTTCTTCCCTAACAACAGAGCTTTACGACCCGAAGGCCTTCATCGCTCACGCGGCGTTGCTCCGTCAGACTTTCGTCCATTGCGGAAGATTCCCTACTGCTGCCTCCCGTAGGAGTCTGGGCCGTGTCTCAGTCCCAGTGTGGCCGATCACCCTCTCAGGTCGGCTATGCATCGTCGCCTTGGTGGGCCATTATCCCACCAACTAGCTAATGCACCGCGGGCCCATCTGTAAGTGACAGCCGAAACCGTCTTTCCATTTCCAATCAGGAGAAAGGAAATACTATCCGGTATTAGCTCCGGTTTCCCGAAGTTATCCCAGTCTTACAGGCAGGTTGCCCACGTGTTACTCACCCGTCCGCCGCTCATTCCGCCAGAATCACCCCGAAGGGGTCATCTGGTTTCCTGCGCTCGACTTGCATGTATTAGGCACGCCGCCAGCGTTCGTCCTGAGCCAAGATCAAACTCTCCATGAAAGTTTTGATGCTTTTGCTCGTTAGAGCTGACGTTGATCTTACGATCTTGTCGTTTAATTCGTAATTGGTTGTTTTGTTCAGTTTTCAAAGATCAATTTCGTTCTGCCGCTCATTTGGCGACTAGAACATCATATCATGTTTTAACTTTCGTTGTCAACATGTTTTTTGTTTTTGTTTCTCGTGTTTGCCGCTTCGTTTGAAGCAACTTTAATAATTTACCATGAATGTAATGGCATTGCAATAGTTTTTTTAAGAAATGTTAAACCTTCTTACAAACTGTTACATAGCATTATCTCTCATTCGTTTGCATTCTATGCAAATGCCTATATAAATGTGAAAAGGAGAAGGGAAGAATAGCCCTTCTCCTTTCTATTAAGAGCGATTACGCATCTGCGGGAACAGCAATACGTCCCGGATGGACGGAGCATTTGTTAACAGCATGATCAGGCGGTCAATACCAATACCTAATCCTCCTGTTGGCGGCATACCGTACTCAAGGGACTCTAAGAAGTCCTCATCCATTTCGTGTGCTTCATCGTTACCTTGTTCTTTTTCTTTCATTTGTGCCTCGAAACGCTCACGCTGATCGATCGGATCGTTCAGCTCAGAGAATGCATTTCCATGCTCTCTTCCTACAATGAATACTTCAAAGCGATCCGTGAAGCGCTCATCTTCTGGATTCTTCTTTGCAAGCGGAGAAATCTCAACAGGATGACCAAAAATAAAGGTTGGCTGAATAAGCTTGTCCTCTACACGCTGTTCAAAGAATTCATTTACTATATGACCAAACGTCATTGTATCTTTAATATCAATACCGTTTTCCTTCGCTAGAGCTTTCGCCTCTTCGTCACTCATATGCTTCCAGAAGTCGACACCTGTATATTCTTTTACTGCATCTACCATGTGCAGACGTTTCCACTTCGGTTCAAGATTGATTTCATACTCACCATAAGGAATGACAGTCTTACCAAGTACATCTTTTGCAACATGTGCAATTAGGTTTTCTGTTAATTCCATGATTGTATCCATATCACCATACGCTTCGTACAGTTCAAGCATTGTGAACTCAGGGTTATGGCGTGTGGATACACCTTCATTACGGAATACGCGTCCAATTTCGTAAACCTTCTCCAAACCGCCAACAATAAGGCGTTTCAGGTGCAGTTCAATTGCTATACGCATATAAAGAGGTATATCCAATGCATTATGATGAGTAATGAATGGACGAGCTGCAGCTCCACCCGGAATGCTGTGCATTAGTGGCGTTTCTACTTCTAAGTATCCAATATCATCTAAGTAACGGCGGATACTTTGGATGATCTTACTACGAGTGATGAATGTCTGCTTCGATTCCGGGTTTACGATCAAATCAAGGTAGCGTTGACGATAGCGCTGCTCGATGTCAGTCAAACCATGGAATTTATCAGGAAGCGGACGAAGCGCCTTGGAAAGGATATCAAAGGAAGTCGCCTTAACAGAAAGCTCTCCTACATTCGTTTTGAACATAACACCCGTAATACCCACGATGTCACCTAGATCCGCACTGCTGAATAGCTCATACGCTTCATCACCAACCTGGTCTTTACGAACATAAAGTTGGATCTGACCGCTCAAGTCCTGCAAGTGAGCAAAACCCGCTTTACCTTTTCCGCGTTTAGTCATTAGACGGCCAGCGATAGTTACTTCCGCTTTCTTCTCTTCCAATTCTTCCTTACTGAAAGAATCAAAAGCTGCTACTAGCTCTTCTGTTTGGTGTGTGCGCTCGAATCTGGCACCGAACGGATTATAGCCTTGGTTCATAAGCTGTTCCATCTTATCGCGACGCACCTGCATCTGATCGTTTAATTCTTCACTCATCCTGTTCACTCCCATTTCTTCTATATTCATTCTCTATAATGCTAAAAAAAACTGCCAGCATGACTGGCAGTATCGTTCGTCCTCGTATAATGCAAGGTTTTCCGCATTGCTACCTCGTATTAGTATAGAAAAGCAGCCATGCTGTGTCAATAAAGCACGCTGATTAAAACATTGCCATAGAAGCTTCCGCTTGGTCTGCAAAATCGTAAAGTAGATTCGCCATGTCTTCTTTTGTAGTAGTTTCATTAATCAACTTGCGAACTTTCCCAGTACCATCTAACCCTTTCAAATACCAGGCAGCATGCTTGCGCATTTCCATGATCGCTACTCTTTCGCCTTTCAGACGAACTAAGCGTTCCATGTGCAGCACACAAACGTCGATCTTCTCACGCGGTTTTGGTTCGTCCAACATCTCGCCTGTTTCCAAGTAATGAACAGTTCTATATATCATCCACGGATCTCCAAGAGCAGCTCGTCCGATCATAACTGCATCAACACCCGTCTCTTCCAATCGCTGTTTGGCGATTTGCGGCGTTGTAATATCGCCATTCCCAATGACAGGAATCGAAACGGATTCCTTCACTTGGCGGATGATATCCCAGTTAGCAAGTCCTTCATAATGCTGCTCACGTGTACGGCCATGCAATGCAACTGCTGCCGCTCCTGCTTCTTGCAGCGCTTGTGCATTCTCCACAGCATAAATCGTACTGTCGTCCCAGCCTGTACGCATTTTAACAGTTACCGGCTTTTTGACTTCTTTTACAACCGCAGATACCATTTCAAAGATTTTCTCCGGCTGAAGCAGCCAGCGGGAACCTGCCATGTTCTTGGTGATCTTCGGTGCTGGACAACCCATATTAATGTCAATGATGTCAGCTGTTGTATTCTGATCGACGAATTTAGCAGCTTCCACCAGTGTTTCGGGATTAGATCCAAAGATTTGTAAGCTCATTGGCTTTTCCTGTTCATCTATATAAAGCATGTTCATCGTTTTGGCGTTCCTAGTTACGATGCCGTTATCACTAATCATTTCTGCACATACGATACCAGCCCCGAATTCCTTTACAGTCAATCGGAAAGCTGAATTACTGATACCAGCCATCGGCGCCAAGACCACTTGGTTCTTTATGGTGATATCACCGATTTTGAACAACGTCTTTACCTCCCATTTTGTCTTTCATTATATATTTAATGAACCCCAGCTTCTAACACCTTGCACATCCTGAGCTGGTAATGTATCCAGCCATTCCTGTACTCTTTTGTCTTTAAGGAGCAACTCAGGAGCTATTTCAGCTAAAGGCACTAATACAAACGCTCGTTCATGCATGCGCGGATGGGGAAGGATAAGTTCCTCAACATTCATATTTTCTGTACTATACAACAAAATGTCAAGGTCCACTGTCCTCGGTCCCCAACGGATGATCCGCTTACGCCCTAAATCCTGTTCGATTTTTTGACAGATACGCAGCAGTTCTATTGGATCCAAGCTTGTTTCCACCTCTGCAACCAAGTTCAGGAACTGATCTTGGTTCTCATAGCCTACTGGTTCGGTTTCATATACAGTCGATACCTGATTCAACTTTATCTCCTCGTGCTCACTCAGCATCTGAATAGCCTGCTGTAAATACGTCTCCCTTGGGGCTATATTTGATCCCAGTGCAATCCACGCCTGTTTCATAGACGCTCCCGCCGTATTTCCACCGCTACCGATTCATAATGCCCTGCGATTGGAGGATTCGGTTTGATAACCTTCACCGTGCACGCCTCCAACAGAGAGAATGCTGCAAACAATTGCTTGGCGATCTCTTCTGCCACTGCTTCTACTAAATTCTTCGCTCGCCCTTCCACAACACCTTTAATGACCTCAAACGCTTGTCCATAATGAATCGACTGCGTCATATCATCCGTTTCACCAGCTTTGCGGAGGTCAAGTTCCAGTACAGCATCTACGATAAAACGCTGCCCTAACTTATTCTCTTCCGGAAATAAACCATGATAACCGTAGAATTGTAATTGATTCATATATATCTTATCCATCATTTACTCCTTCCCTACTAACGCATCCATCATTTTCACGATTCGGGCTGTTTGTTTCACTTCATGCACCCGAACCATATGTATGCCCTTTGTAATACCAAACGCTGTCGTAGCTGCTGTACCTTCATCTCGTTGGTCTGCAGGCAGATCAAGTACCGTGCCAATAAATCTTTTTCGCGATGTACCTAGAAGGATAGGATAGCCCAATGCCGAGATCTTATCTAACTCACGTATAGCTGTCATATTTTCATCAAAAGACTTAGCAAATCCTACACCTGGATCGAGCCAAATATCCTGACTTTTAACGCCTGCATTATGAGCGATCTCGATACTTTCCTTCAAATCTGTAATCATATCCGGAATTAAATCGTTATAATGCGCCTTCTCACGGTTATGCATCAAAATGATCGGAACGCCCAGACGCGCTGCTACATGCGCCATATCAGGGTCATACTTCGCTCCCCATATATCATTAATAATCGATGCACCAGCTTTGATAGCTGCTTCTGCCGTCTTTGCTTTGTACGTATCAATAGAAATCGGTAAATCAACTACTTCTTTAATGGCCTGTATTGCTGGCACAACGCGCGCGATCTCTTCATCTGCTGATACAGGTTCATACCCCGGCCGGGTTGACTCCCCGCCAATATCCAATATATCCGCTCCCTCAGCCGCAAGCTTTTGAGCTTGTTTAACAGCAGCTTCTACATTTGTATAACTGCCTCCGTCTGAGAAGGAATCAGGCGTCACGTTAATAATCCCCATTACAAGCGTTTGCTTAGAAAGATCATATTCTTTATTGCCGATTATGCGCTTCATATAACGTCAACCTCTCGTTCAATCTATCTTTCTAGTGTACACGAATCCGTGCATAAAAAAACACCCCCGCTATGATAGGCAGGGGCTTTCCGTTCAATTAGTCTTCAAATTGGTATAGTGGAGTAGAGAGGTAGCGCTCACCGTTACTCGGAACGACAGCTAATACTTTCTTGCCTGCTCCAAGCTCTTTTGCGACCTTCTTGGCAGCAAAGATGGCAGCTCCAGTAGAAACCCCGCCCAGCAAGCCTTCCTTGGCAGCTGTTTCTCTGGCAGTAGCATACGCTTCATCATTCTCTACTTGAATGATTTCAGAGTAAATATCCGTATCCAGGATAGTTGGAACAAAACCTGCACCAATACCTTGAATTTTATGCGGTCCCGGCTTTCCGCCTGATAGAACAGGAGAGCTGGCCGGTTCAACCGCGATGATGCGGATATCCTTATTCAATTCTTTCAGAACTTGACCTACCCCTGTAATTGTACCACCTGTCCCGATTCCTGCAACAAACGCATCAAGGTCGCCACCAAATTCGGCCGCAATCTCCTTACCTGTCGTGCGTGCATGAATGGCAGGATTAGCTTCGTTCTTGAACTGCTGCGGCATGAAATAGCCATGTTCTTTTTGCAATTCTTCCGCCTTCTGAATGGCACCTTTCATTCCTTCTGCCCCTGGAGTTAATACCAATTGAGCTCCATAGGCACGAAGCAGGTTACGTCTTTCCGTACTCATTGTATCCGGCATAACAAGAATAGCTTTATAGCCTTTAATAGCTGCCACTAGAGCAAGGCCGATACCTGTATTCCCGCTTGTCGGTTCGATGATTGTGTCACCTAGCTTCAATCTGCCGTTTTCTTCTGCATCTTCAATCATTGCAAGTGCAATCCGATCCTTAACAGATCCGCCTGGATTCTGGAATTCCAGTTTTACATAAATCTCAGCACTATCACTGTCCGCTGTACGATTAAGCTTAACGATTGGTGTGTTTCCGATCAATTCAGAAATGGATGATGCAATTGCCATGATTATTCCCCCTAATTCCCACTAATTTAATTGGATTTATTTAACTGTAAGCAAAATAGTGCTAAAAGTCAATCCAAATGGGAGGGCTTCATCGAAGCAATTCTTTTAATTCGTCTTCCGTAAACGTATACGTTTCATTACAGAAGTGGCAGTTTGCCTCTGCTCCGTGATCTTCATCAATCATCGCTTGGATCTCTTCGTTCCCTAGACTCTTAATTGCATTCTGAATACGATCCTTAGAGCATTGGCAAGTAAAGCTAACCGGCATAGTATCGAGGAATTTGATATTCTCTTCTCCTATCAGCATCTCGAGGATCTGTTCCGGTGTATTTCCTTCTCTGATCAATGTGGAAATCGGGGCAATGGAGCTGATCCGCTCTTCCAATTGTGTAATGATTGCATCGTCTGCTCCCGGCAGTACTTGCAAAATAAATCCGCCAGCAGCAAGGATAGTATGATCCGGATTAACCAATACACCCGCACCTACTGCAGAAGGTACCTGTTCGGAGTTAGCGAAATAATATGTGAAGTCCTCCCCAATTTCTCCAGAAACGATCGGCACTTGACCGGTAAACATTTCTTTCAGACCAAGATCCTTCGCTACACTCAACGTTCCGACAGTACCTACAGCACGCGAAACATCCAGTTTTCCGATGGAGTTTAGTTCAAAGTCAACATGCGGATTTGTGATGTACCCTCTCACTTCACCTTTTGCATTGCTGTCTACAATAATCGGTCCGACTGGTCCGTCGCCTTCAACCTTTACCGTCAGCTTGTCTTCTCCTTTAAGCATAACGCCCATCATCGTGCTTATTGTCAGCGTACGTCCAAGCGCTGCCGATGCCGTTGCCCATGTATCGTGACGGCGACGTGCTTCCTCCACTAATTCTGTTGATTGTATCGCATAAGCACGGATATTTCCGTTGAATCCTGTTGCTTTAATTAAATAATCACCCATGAGAGCAATGTCACTCCTTCTATATATATCAACCGTTATCGGCCTATTTTTTTCCACAAGGTATTGTTTATCTTATCATAATCCTTCTGGTAAATCCTTTTATATGTTTACTATACCCAAACAGAGAAAAAGGCCTCCTGGAAGGAGACCTTTTCTTTTATGCTTTTGGACGATCATCTGAATCATCATTTGTTCGCGGGTTATCTTCAGGTATACTTGACTGATCCGGCGATTTGGAAACATCTTCATCGATGGCTGTGTCATCGGATGGAGTTGCTTCCTTTTCTTCCTGCGGCTGGATTGTGACAGTTACATCGTCGTCACTCTCTTTCAACAGGCTAGTTTTCTTTTCAGATTTGCTGCGTTCAGCGACAATCTCATCCTCTGTAGGAAGGCGTCCTTTATCAAACAATGTTTGAATTTGGAAAGCATCCAATGTTTCGATCTCAAGGAGTGTTTGAGCAATAAGCTCAAGCTTCTCTTTGTTTTCAGTAAGAATCTGCTTCGCACGTGCATAACACTGATTGATGAAGTTCTGTACTTCTTGATCGATTTCATAGGCGATTGCATCACTATATGTTTGTTCATTTTGAATATCACGGCCGAGGAATACATTACCGCCACTGCTAGTGAACTGCAACGGTCCGATCTTATCACTCATACCATATTCGGTAACCATTTTACGAGCAATACCTGTTGCGCGTTGGAAGTCATTATGAGCTCCGGTACTTACTTCACCGAAGATGACCTCTTCTGCTACACGTCCGCCGAGTAAACCGGTAATCTTATCAAGCAATTCTGGCTTGGTCATGAAATAGCGGTCTTCTCTTGGAAGCATGACAGCATAACCGCCGGCTTGGCCTCGAGGAACGATAGTAACTTTATGCACCATATCTGCATCATCAAGCACCATACCGATAACGGTATGTCCGCTCTCATGATAAGCAACGATATTACGTTCTTTCTTAGATATAACTCGGCTTTTCTTCGCTGGACCTGCAATAACACGGTCGATCGCTTCATCAACGTCGTCCATGATGATTTGCTTACGATCACTTCGAGCTGCTACGAGTGCAGCTTCGTTCAATAGGTTCTCCAAATCTGCACCGGAGAATCCTGGAGTACGCATCGCGATTGTACGCAGATTAACCGACTCATCAAGTGGTTTATTGCGGGCATGTACCTTCAAGACTGCTTCACGTCCGCCTAGGTCAGGACGGTCAACTGTAATCTGACGGTCAAAACGGCCTGGACGAAGAAGGGCTGGGTCAAGAATGTCTGCACGGTTTGTTGCAGCGATGATGATGATACCTTCATTAGCACCGAAACCATCCATTTCAACAAGCAATTGGTTCAATGTCTGCTCACGCTCATCGTGTCCGCCGCCTAAACCGGCTCCACGCTGACGTCCAACTGCATCAATCTCATCAATAAAGATGATACATGGTGCATTTTTCTTCGCGTTTTCAAACAAATCACGTACACGGGATGCACCGACCCCTACAAACATCTCTACAAAGTCCGAACCACTTATAGAGAAGAACGGCACGCCAGCTTCTCCTGCTACCGCACGAGCAAGCAATGTTTTACCTGTACCCGGAGGTCCCACAAGAAGGACACCTTTCGGGATTCGTGCTCCTACAGCGGAGAATTTGCGCGGGTCTTTCAGGAAGTCAACAACTTCGACAAGCTCCTGCTTCTCTTCATCAGCTCCGGCTACATCACGGAACTTCACTTTCTTCTTCTCTTCGTTGTACATCTTCGCCTTGCTCTTACCGAAGTTCATCACTCGGCTTCCTCCACCTTGTGACTGACTCATGAAGAACAAGAAGATTAGCACAAGCAGCAAGATAGGGAGAAGGGTTGTCAAAAGAGTCTGCCAGAAGCTTGGCTGCGGCTCTTCTTCCGTATTCACTTCGACACCTTGATCATCTGCAGCAGCGAGAATATCATTCATCAGCTGTTCATTCTGAGGTACCTCAGCCTGGAACTGCGTATTATTCTCCGTCTCGCCTCGTACTGTAATGATATTATTAGTAGGCTGGACGGTCATGCTTTGTATATCACCACTCTCAAGCGTGGTTCTAAACTTGTTAATGTCGTACTGTTCGATTTCGTTCGTCTGATTCTTGAATAAGTTGATCACACCGATAATGACTACAAATATAATTATAACCATTAAGGTATTACGGAACACTTTGCTCATTGCCTACCTCCTCCCAAACGAGAAAACTATAGTAAATACTACCATATGCAAAACCTGCTATACAACTAAATACCCTTTACCTTATGTAAAAGGAAGATGATCCATACCGGTACCGATTATTCGGCACGGGCGCCGCCATATACTTCCGGTTTTAAAACACCGATATACGGCAAATTACGATACTTCTCCTGATAATCCAAACCGTAGCCGACAACGAATTCATTTGGCACACGGAAACCGACCAAGTCCGCCTGGATCTTCGCCGTACGTCCTGAAGGCTTATCAAGAAGCGTGACGATTTTAATCGACTTCGCTTTCCGGTATTTGAACAAATCCACCAGATAGCTCAAAGTAAGACCACTGTCGATGATATCCTCGATGATCAAAAGATCTCTGCCTTCCACTTTTGTATCCAAGTCCTTGACGATCTTTACTTCACCAGAAGATGTCATACCGCCGCCGTAGCTGGACACATCCATGAAATCCATCTCCAGATGTGTATCCATATGACGGAGTACATCGGACATGAATGGAAGGGCACCCTTCAATACGCCGATAGCAAGCGGGAATGAATCCTTGTATTCCTCTGTAAGCTGCTTGCCAATCTCAGCGCATTTCGCTTCAATCTCTTCCTTCGTTATCAGTACTTTCTCAATCTCATCATGCATTGCTCGGTCCTCCTGTTTGTTCCCCTTTTTTCGCTTGGTAGCACAGACGCAAATAGCTGCCTGATTCTCCTGTTGTTCTGCCTGTTTCCCCTTTTCTTAAACCGATAAGCCATAAAATGGTGCCAGTCGCATCCTCCACAATCGGCCAGTCCCGCCTTTTAACAGCCGGAATTTTTTCATCAATGAAAATATCTTTTACTTTTTTGGTCCCTCTCATTCCGCGCAGCTTCATTTTGTCGCCATTTTTCCTTGTACGGACCTGCAAAGGCAAGGTAACATCCGCCAGGGGCAATACGAAGACGTGGGAACCGTTTTCGGTTGAGTGTGGGGTAAAAGAAGCCGTTAATAGAGATCCATCAGGTAACGTGACGCTTCCGGGAGCGTGAAATGTATAGTGGAATAAGTCCTTCGCCTCATTACAGAAAGAAACCGTCATTCGGCTATAGGACTTTGTCAGTTGTAATCCTGCCGGAAAATCTAAAGAGCTGTTTGCTTTAGAGCTAGCTATCAGTTCAAAGAACTGCGCTTCGTGCCGATGGTGCAAGTCCACCGGAAGCGCTTGATACAGATACATCAATATTAGATGATACACTCTTCTTTGTAAAGCAATCGGGTATGTAAGAAATCGGTCTATTTCAAAGGCTGCCGCCTGTTTCCCGGCATCATAATCCACTACTTCTGCAAACATCTCCGCTGCCTGTCCTTCCAGATAAGCTTCATCTGCTTTAAGCGCTTCGCTAAAGCGCTGCGCATGCTGATGGAATGTCGGGAATTCTGTTTTTATAGGCGCAAGGACACGATGTCTGAAGAAATTACGCGTGTAATCTTCTGTAGCGTTAGAAGGATCGATACGATACGGTATGTCGTGCTGTTCACAATATTGTTGAATTTGCACTTTGCTGCACGATAACATCGGCCGGATGAGTTCTCCGCTAGCGAATGACCGTGTAATATCCATTCCGCTGACTGCAGCAGGATTAGATCCGCGTGCCAGCCTCATCAAAATGGTTTCTGCCTGATCGTCCCCATGATGAGCAAGAAACAAAGCTTCTGCCTCATAACGATCCATGCATTCCTCAAAATAGCGGTAGCGCATTTCCCTCGCTGCAACCTGGGTGCTTTGCTGATGCTCTTTCTTCCATCCTGGAACATCTAAAGTTACAGTTTCAGATACAATTCCCCAATTTTCACAAGTTTCTTTCACAAATACCGTATCTAACCTAGATTCCTCGCCTCGCAAACCATGATCGACACTTAAGGCGATAATATGCCAATTTTGCCGCTGGCTTTGTTCCTTTAGGAAATGGAGCAGCGCCATCGAATCCGGTCCGCCAGATACACCTACCAGGATAGTTGTACCTTCCTTCCATAAACCATGTCTGTCCATAAATGCTGTCACAGTCTGTTCCATTTACCGTCATCCTTATGTAGTTGCTGCTTTTATCGTACCACTTATACAGCAAGACAAAAAGTTTATTGCAGCAGATAAAGTACATAGCAAGCGATACCATAGAAACTTAACAATACGCACTCTCCCAAACCCGCCTTGCGTCGATTGCTCTTCGCTACTCGGGAAGGTGTTGCAGCAGCAGGAGTTTTGTTTCTCATAAGATGTTTCACCAGATCCTGCTTCATTGCAGTGCCAGTAGAATACTTGCCTAACAATGCCTTCTCCAATATGGGCCGGAGTTTTTCAGTACGGGAGAGCGCCTTCCGTATAGTAGACTTCGGCGTTTCTCCTTTTAGAAATCTTCCGCCATTCAATATTTCCAAGGCTGTCATAGCAAGTGCAAATAAATCATATGTGGGTTCTGCTTTCCTGCTTCCCATACCCCAATGGCCCCGGTCATAAAACTCGGTATATTCTTTAATTGCACGTCCTAATTGGGTTGTTCCTCCTACATCTACCCATCTGAGCCGGACCGGGTTTTCACTGACTACCAGATTATCCAGCTTCAAATCACCAAAAACCCATCCTGCCTGATGCAGGTGATCCAAATCTTCCAGCAGACTCAGCAGTAATACCGGAAGCCACTCCACTCCTTTAGCTTTTATGTATGTATCAAGTCTGCTTCCCTGGATATACTCCATCACATAAAAGGTATACAACTGGCCGCTTGGACTGACATAGTCATCAGTATCAAACAAACAAGGTCCTAGGAAATGTCCCTGGACCTTTTTCAGCGATTGCAGTACGTTCATTTCCATCGTCATCGAGGTACGCTTATCACTGATTTTCAAGGCGGCATCGACGCCGTTTCTTTTTGTCAGATAAACAGTGCCGATTGCTCCGCTACCAAGTTTTCGTATCAGCGGATAGTTTCCATTATGCCATTTGCCCGTCAAACGGATTCCTGGATGTATATCAGCTGCCGAATTCTTCATATTCGGTAATCACGTCAGTACGTTTTGGCAGTGATTGGCGGCTGAATTCATGGATTGCTTCCCGCAGCGCAGGCCCTGTCGGCGTGACTCCGCCTGTTGCAAGCTTCGGGAATACAGAAGACACGTTTTCCAGGCGCTCTGTCCACTCCATTACTTTGACAGCGGGATCCCTTTTTCCCGGGAAACCGAGTATGGAAAACTTGTTGTTGCCAAGACGTGCATTCATACTAATCGAAAGATCGATTAAGGCTTCCTTCACGACAGGAAGCTTATGGTGCATGCTGGCGCTCGTATCTACAAGTATAAGAACTTCCAGATTAGCCGTTTCACTTATCTCCTCCACGACCTCCAGTACATCCCCTCTTTTTTCTGGCGGCAAATCGTCCAATGTATTTCCTGGGCCCAAGATTTGCTTTAGTTCCCGATTCACGACCCCCTCGATCGTCTGGGTCATTGCCTGTTTCGTTACCATTTGGACTGTCTCTGTCAAAGCTTGCTTATAGATTAACTGACTGACACCGCCTCCTGCTTTTGCAATATTCTCCACTTCTTCGAGGCTAAGTGAATGTTCCGTATGCCCCTCCTCCAGAATACCGATTACATTTACCGTAATATGTTGGGCATTAGCCAAGGCAGCGACCGCTGCTGGATCTTCACCGCGGTTGGAGCATCCATCTGTGATCAGCAGAATCTGTTTCAGCGTACTCGGTTTCATCGTTATCCCTCTTCTCCATTCGTTATCTCCATCATCGACGGGAAAGAGAGATAATATACGTTGGCTATGCCTCCTTCACTTTGTTTTTATAAGTAGGAATGGATGCCCATTCCGGCATGTTACGATCAATTGCTGCCACCATGACAGTCATATCGTCCTCAATCTCTCCCGCTCGGTGGCGAACTACCTCTTCCAGGAGCAAATCAGCCATCTCCTGGGGAACGGTTGTATTCATCTCCTTGATCTTCCGTTTCAGCCAGACATCTGTATTCTCCACATGCCGCGGAGCTTCGAAAATTCCGTCACTCATCATAACGAGCAAGTCCCCTGGCTGCAGCTGCTCCTGGACGACGTCTACCTCCAGATCCTGAACGATGCCGATTGGTAAGTTACCAGACTCTATTTTAAGGACCTGATCACCGCGCTTAATAAAGCTTGGTGTCGATCCGATTTTAAGGAATTGGACTGCTGCATCATGTAAATCGATGACTGCCAGATCCAATGTTGCGAATATCTCTTCGTTGGAGCGAAGCGAGAGGATCGAATTAATTGATTTGATTGCTACTTCTTCTCTGATTCCTGACTGCAGAATCTGCTGAAGCAGCCGCAATGTCTCGGTGCTTTCCTCATGTGCTCTGTCCCCATTTCCCATACCATCACTAATTGCAATCGCGTACTTGCCCGCCCCTAGTTCGATCGTGGAAAAACTGTCTCCCGACACGAACCCCCCACCTTTTGCCGCATGTGCAACACCTGTATCCACGACGAATTTCTTAATAGAAGAGAACGCCAGGAAACAGGACTTGTCTGGAAACGGCGCTATTTCTTCCTTCGTTACGACGACAGTCTCCCCAAGAATGTCGGATAAAATAGGGCCAATCAGCTTTTGCCCCTCGCCATGGTATCCCTGTATAGATACATGCATCTCAATATCGATGCTCCCTTTCGTCAGGGAGAATACATCCAGCTTGTCCACGACTAAGCCAGCCGCCCGCAAAGCAGCCATCATCTCTACCTCTTGATGTTCATGGTTCTCCTTTTCCTTGACGATTTCTTTTGCAAAGTCGCCCATTACCTCAGATACGCCGTTAAGCTGATCGGCAACAAAGCGGCGGCTTTCCTGTACTTGCCGCCGCAGCATCTGATTAGCTTGATGGAAACTCAGCTCATGCTTCATCGTTTCGATCACTTTCTTCGATTTGACACAGTGGGATTCCAGGTTCCGCTCCAGCAGCTTATTCGGCGGTCCACCGTCTTCCATATCCTCCTTAAGACTCTCCATTAATTGATAGGTTCGATCAAACTGCTGCGCCCCCCAGCAACGATCTTTTTTAAAGCACAACTGACACGTCTGCTCGGTTACATTGCCAAGCAGAAAATCAGTCTCTCGATTCCGCACATCTTCTGCAGCCCTATCAGGCGTAGCGAAGCTCTTCGCCAACGCATCAAACACATTAGAAAACTGCTGTACGCGATTCGCTGTAACATCCCGTACCTTTTGCAGATATTGCTCCTGCTCTTGGCTGTGCTCAGCAGTTCCAGGAACAAAGCGGGACATACGCCGGATCCAGCTGTCCGGTGTCAAAACGAGCAGCAGAATACTAATAGCTGAAGCAAGCAAAGACGGATACACCTCCTGCATGCCCTGTTCCTGCCCATACACCCCGATAAGTAATGTACCTATAACAAGACCGATGCTCACCCCGAATTTCTTTCCATCTTTTAATAAGCCGCCAAGTAAACCAGCAAAGGCTAAGAGGCTCATTTCATAGAGACTGGCGACATTGGCAAGACTGAGGATCAAGCCCGCAACGACCCCAACAGTCGACCCCATTGCCGCGCCGCCTATCAAAGCCAGCAGCAAAACAAAGTAGCGGGAGAATATCTGTTCAATACCGGCTCCTTGTATTTGCCAGCCGATCGTGCCGGTCAATACTGAGGCGAGCAAAATGATCAAGCAGACTATCTCTTCATTCTTTAATGCCGGATAATATCTTTTAATGGATAATAACGGAATGCTTTGCATAAAGATGATAAAGAGTACAGAACCAAGAATTCCTTCAACACCGATCATCATCCAGTCAAAGCTGGACAAGGTACTTTCATAAGAGAGTGCCAGCATCCTCGGGAGAGAACTTGCCAGAAAGACGAGTACAGCCATAACCCGAATTTGATGCGGTATCCTTTTACAAAGCAGAGCCAGGAAATAAAGGACAAATGCGGCACCTGCTATATAAAGGCCATGTGTCCAATGATAGGTGCTTGCTCCAGCAACTGTTGCCAATGTGATCTGCACCATCTTTTTCCTTCTTGTCAGCCAGATGGATGCCAGGAATGCTACCGCGAATGGGGAAACAGTGGTCAGTACTACAGCCCGTCCAAGTAAGAAGCCTACTAAAGCCAAAAGCCACGCTTTCTCTATTAATAGAAGTTTCGCAAGATCGAACCCTTTCTTCTTCCAATTCTCCAACCGCTTCTGCTCCACTCCATAGATGCCCCATTTCTTTCTTGATACTGTCTCCATTTCATTGAACACTCCTATCCTCATATTTACCGAGGCTCTGTGTACATACTATGGTAATCCCCGGGACAAACTCTTATTTGAATATAGTCATTTAACCACATCCCTCATTCACAATTTGTCAAAAGAACCGAGTGAGACCCAAAAACATTTCGACTTAATCCCATACCTTCTAACCGGCTTCAACATAGCTTGGACAGCATGTGCTTTTTTGCGGCAATTTTCCGTGTCGTAATAAGCTCGGGTTCAGTAAGTCTTGTCAGAAAACTTTTATTTTTTATAGGAAGCGTTTTCCATAAAACTTCGATATTGCTTTTTTTTAAAAGAGGAGTAGAATAGTTCCTACTGAAACAGTTCGCATGCGAACTATTTTTTTGTTGAGGGGATGACAACTTTGACTGATGAGGAAAAAATCAGCCAAGTGATCCAATCGTTTCGATGTCTGAATCAAGCTTTCCACAAGCAATTTTGGCATAATGCTGATCAATTGGGTGTGACTGTCGTTCAGCTGCACATCCTTAAAGTATTAGCGGACGAGCCGGGAACTGGCTTGAATGATCTTGCCCATAAGGTGAATGCAAGCAAGAGTACAGTAAGCGAAACGGTTGAAAGGCTTGTACAAGCTGAATTGGTGAAACGGGAGCGCTCGACACACGACCGCCGCGCAATCGTTCTGTCACTAACTCCAAAGGGACTGGAGCAGAAAAAGACAGCCTACCGAACCTATTTGCAAAGATTGGGGAACATTTCAGACTTCAGCACGGAAGAAGTTGAGACATTATTGTCTCTTCACAGCCGTTTGCTACAAAAGATAACAACTCAAGGAGATGAAACAACATGAAAGATCGTTCCGCCTATGTTAGTCCGGAAACGTTAACCAGAGGTCCGATCGTCGCCATCTTGGTTCTAGGTGCATTCGTTGCAATCCTTAACCAGACACTAATGAACATCGCATTACCTGTCATGATGGAAGATTTGGATATACAAGAAAACTCAGCTCAATGGCTGACAACAGCATTTATGCTCGTAAACGGTATTTTAATTCCGATTACCGCCTTCTTTATGGAAAGATTCACAACTCGTAAGCTATTTATCACTGCAATGAGCCTGTTCGCAATCGGAACACTTATTTGTGGAGTTGGACCTGACTTTACAACAATCTTGATCGGCCGTATTGTACAAGCAGCCGGCGCTGGTATCATGATGCCTTTACTATTTAATACTGTATTGAGCTTGTACCCAATTGAAAAACGAGGCAGCGCAATGGGTGTCATCGGTCTAGCGATGATGTTCGCACCTGCAATCGGACCTACACTTTCTGGGTTTGTAGTTGAGCACGTATCATGGAGATGGTTATTCTTCATTATCTTGCCTATCGCTATCATTGATATCATTCTTGCAGTATTCATTCTGCGAAATGTAACGAAAACACAGAAATCAACAGTTGATGTACTATCCGTCATCCTTTCAACAATCGGATTCGGCGGCTTGCTGTATGGCTTCAGTGTTGCTGGAGATAAAGGATGGGATTCTGCACCAGTAATCTCAACACTTGTAGTGGGTGGAATATCCTTAATCATCTTTATCATCCGCCAATTGACAATCAAAAAACCAATGCTTGAGTTCCGTGTATTCAAATATTGGATGTTCTCTCTATCAACTTCAATCAACGTTGTCATTACGATGGCTATGTTTGCAGCTATGCTATTGATTCCGATTTTCACACAGAATATGCTTGGTTATTCACCACTTAAATCAGGTCTCTTGCTATTGCCTGGTGCACTGGTTTCTGCGATCATGTCGCCGATTACTGGTAAATTGTTCGATAAAATCGGTGCTCGTCCGCTTGCATTGATCGGACTTCTAATCACAACGATAACAACTTACTTCTTGAGTACGTTGACTATTGATACAACTTACACGTATATGATGACTGTCTATACTTTCCGTATGATCGGTGTATCTATGGTTATGATGCCAATCATGACAGCTGGTTTGAATCAGCTTCCTAAACGGTATTATGCTCACGGTACAGCAATGGCGAATACACTTCGTCAGATGGCCGGTGCAATCGGTACTGCATTGCTAGTTACTGTGTTCTCGACTCAATCTAAAGAACACGTTACAGACATGATTACGTCTGGTACACCACAGCAGCAAGCAACATTGCTTGGTTCCATCGAAGGTATCAATGATGCTTTCTGGATTGCAACGCTTATCGCAGCAGTTGGTTTCATCCTTTCCTTCTTCCTGAAAAAGGTTCGCCCTGCAGATGAGATTGAACAGGAACAATCAACAGCTACTACAACACCTGTCGGAAAACCTTCCGAAACGCATTAATAGAAAAACCTGCATCCATGAATGGATGCAGGTTTTTTTTATATATTAGCCAGATGTTCGGAAAGGTTATAATCATGTACTTTCCACTTTTCTTCGATAAACTGGATATTGCTCAAGCAAGCGTTAACTAGATGTGTGTTCTCTGTATCAATTTCTCCATTAGAAATAGTAGATAGGATTGCTGAGATGACGGCTCCATGACATACGAGCAGTACCTTCTTATCGCCATACTTCGCATTCACTTCCTGCAAAGCCAGCATAACCCGCTCCACTAAGTCCTCCCATGATTCCATACCAGGGAAGTCCCAGCTAGGATATTTCGCCTCTCGCTCTGCCCGTGTCAGTCCCTCTGCTTCACCAAAGCCTCTTTCGACGAAACCTTCCATCTCTACAAGCGGCAGTTGTAATGCTTCATTAAGAATATCTGCTGTTTTTCTGGCCCGTTTCATCGGACTTGCTACAATCAGATCAAAATCACTTCCTGCAAGAAAATCACGGGTTGCCTGCGCCTGTCTGATTCCTCTTTCATTCAGCGGTATATCTGTACTTCCTTGTACTTTCCCTAGCTTATTCCAATCTGTTTCTCCATGTCTGACAAGACAAATCATCCTGATCCCCTCCCCTAATCTATAGTTCTACTATACCGTATTTTTCCTGCCAGACGGTACCGATAAATTTATTGTTGACATATAGTCCAGGCTGTTGTATTATATTCCTTGTGCTTCTAAACAATTCATTTATATGGCGGTGTAGCTCAGCTGGCTAGAGCGTACGGTTCATACCCGTGAGGTCGGGGGTTCGATCCCCTCCGCCGCTATCCCTAAAAAAGGAATGCAAATTGCATTCCTTTTTTTTTGTGTACAAAAAAAAAGGATGCTTTTCAGCATCCATCAATCATTTTATATCTTAAGATTTGCATTTTATCAAATCCCAATATATAGACAGCAAGTTTAACCTTTTTTAGCGCCTCTGCCACCACGTTTTGATTCTGTGTGTTTCTTAAGGGACGCAAGACGGTCCTCTGAATCCTTCAAGAAGCGATTCATTTTTGCTTCAAAATTCTCGGGGCGCTCACGGTGACCGCCGCCATGTCCGGAACCTCTATTGTTGTTATTACGACGTGCTGGTGGCGGATTATCTTTCGCTTTCTTAATTGAAAGTCCAATCTTTCCGTCCTTTTCATTAATAACCTTGACTGTGATCATATCGCCAACAGACAAATGTTCATTAATGTCTTTCACGTAATTATCGGCAACTTCACTAATATGAACTAGACCAGTAGAACCTCCTGGCAATTCTACGAATGCTCCGAAATTAGTGATTCCCGTTACCTTACCCTGATACTTGCTGCCTACTTCAATTGACATAAAAAAAATGCTCCTCCTTAAAGTTTGAAAGAAATATACTTCTTATATATTATATAAAAGCTTGGAAAAGGGTGTCAATAAGAGGGTTCCTCTTCGGTGATTTTAAAAATGGTTTCACCGTCTTTTGAGTAGAAATAGTTCGTTCTGGCGATTTCCAGTACATAACTCTTATCGTTCAAAAGTTCGATTTCCTCTTTAAGATCCTCTTCCTTCTTTTGCAAGCTGGCTAACTCTTCCTGCTTCTCTTTATATTCTGTCTGCTTAGAAGCATAAACACCTCGCTGATGAATATGATAACCTACCATTAATCCAAGCAGAACAACTGCAAAAGCGGCGAACAAGATCAAACGCCGAAAGAGTCTTTTCTGTTTTTTCCGCTGCCGTTCTGTATATGCGTCGTATTGTCTCGTGTAGCTGGACTCCATCTTCGTTACATTTCGTTTTTTTCTTGCCACGCCATTTTTACCTCCTTGCTCTGCGCAGTGAAGCAAGTGCTTTCTTTGCTATATTCTTCATTTTACTATAGATACCTGCTAATTTGGAGTAAATTTTTCGGTACTTTTTTGGCGTCATTCTCCACACCAGCCGCCCAATTAAACGTATCGGGTAGAGGAGTATAAGCAGAACCAACCGTATCAATTTCCATACGAGCGTCACCACTCCTCCTATCAGCAGCAGGAGTCCTTGGAGCAGCAAACGGATTGGTGTCAGGATAAGTACCTGTAAAATCCTTCTGACAATCAGTATAGTCCGCCGGATGACACGGATAAGCCATTCGAGCACCCGTCGATAGCTTGTCTGGAATAAAGCTCTATATCCCGCAAAACCACATAACAATGCTAAAAGAATATAAAAGCGCATTTCCCCCTGGTTCACTTGAAACAGCAGGAAAAACAACAGCAAAGTCTGCAGCAGCCAGAAGCCGCATTCCATGATGTAACGCATGAAGACCTGCTTCTTCCAATGTCGTTCAAAGCGGCGGAACGTATCCATGGCTGCACCAAGATAAACCCCGCCGGCAATCATCGACACTATGGTGAGGAATTGGACAGTGAGCGTCATTTGAAGAGCTTGCTAAAGATTCCTTTAGCCTTTTCCCCATTATGCTCATCCAAATAGGATAGCTCTTGGATTTTGCCTTTGATTGATACCTTCCCCTCCTGCAAATCAAGGTTCTTCATATGCAGGTTGCTCCCGCGAATGATCATATAGCCCATCTCAGTCTGGAGCAAGAATTCTTCGCTATCAAAGCTGTCCACTTCCTTCACACCGCTGATCTCGAGCGATTTCCGATTGAACATCTTTATATCATGATCCGCTTGGGTTTTCCGGGTTTGATCCATCATTACCGCCTCCCTTTATCCCTAACAATCTATGAAGAAAGGGACAAGGTTAGAACGGGTTTATTGCACAGGCTCTTCCTTTTTCACTGTGTACAGTGTCGCAGCATCTTCCTTCTTAACTGCTTCCTTCAGCTGCTGTACCTCAATCGTAAGCAGCTTCTGACCGAAACGGATCGCCATCTCATCTCCAACTGCTACATTTGTTGAAGCCTTCGCCTGGACGCCGTTGATCGTTATACGGCCTTGATCGGCCACTTCTTTTGCCAATGTCCGGCGTTTGATCAATCGTGAGACTTTTAGAAATTTATCTAAACGCATATCATTCACTTCCTTTATCCGTACTTTTCTTTCCCTCTATTACTTGATGTAAAGCAATTTCTGGATTTATTTTATAATAGCCCGCATATGAAGCAATAGCAAACAGAAGCTCTCCAACGACATTTTCATCTATCTCTGCCTCTGATGCCCTTCTGCTAAACTCAGCCAACAGCTGCGCCAAATTAGATGGAGAAGGTTTCTGCTTGCCAATGTCTGCTGCTTTCATCAGCTCCGGCTGCAGAGATTCTTCATCTTGCTCTAGTTCATACTCTGCCTTTTCTTCCTGCTTAATAGCTTCCCAGCTCTTGCTCAGTTCTTCTTCAGTTTCCAAAACTGCCTCTCCGAAAACATGAGGATGACGGCGAATCATCTTTTCAGTCACACTTCGAATAACATCTTCAATAGAGAAGTAACCATCATCTTCACCGATTTGACTGTGCAGCATAACCTGGAGCAGTACATCCCCGAGCTCCTCGATAAGATTCTCATCGTCATCCTTGTTGATAGCATCAATCAATTCGTACGCCTCTTCTATTAAATATCGGCGTAAAGATTCATGAGTTTGTTTTTGATCCCACGGACAGCCTCCTGGACCTCTCAGTGTCTGGATAACCTCACGTAATCTGTAGAACTTGTGATTCATCTCCAAGGAAACTGCTGGCGGTACATACACACTCATCAAATTGCTGAATTCTACACTCCTGTCCAAGTCCTCCAGCATTACAGTTTTGATGCTCTCATCCGAGCTGCCTACTGCGTCTACAATCGTAATCGGATATTCCGGCGGTAAATCTTCTAATAGCTCCAGTTTTACTTCCGAAGCAACCATTTGATCATACACCTGACAGAAGATGAGATGTTGTCTGTATTCCAGCTCATCGCGTTTGAATGACGTGGCATCGACGAACTGGAAGCCATCAATCGGATCAATTCGCAGCGCAGAGAACAAATCATCCAAAAAGCTCTGGCCTCCGATAATCTTCACGTCTACTTCTTGTTGAGCCAATAGCAGCTGAACTGTCATTTCAGCTAGCATCGGATGACCCGGAACCGCATAAATCAACGAACCTTCCTCTGCTTGTCGGAATAAACTATTTGCTATTTCTTCATAGACCGATTGAAAATCTGGATGATTTTCGTAAATTTCGTCATAGGAATGGAACTCCACCCCTTCTTCCTCCAATGTTCTGACAACAGGATGATCCTTCGTTCTTACAAAGATAGGTTCTCCATGCTCTTTTAATTTCTTATATATTCCTAGTGACAACTGATTTATATCACCACCACCAAGACCGACAACTTCAATAGTGTGCTTCATTTTACTTTTCTCCCTTCTAAGCGCAGTAAGTGTTTGCTAAATGGCAACGATTCTAACTCTGATCGATTGAATGCCCCTGTCTTTATCAAGGCTATTCCATACAATAAAGCACCAACGATGACCGCAAACAATACATACCCCAATAACAAAATTCGTGTTTTCACGTGAAACAATTCGACGGCAGCTACATATAAAAGTCCGACAGCGACAAGCATGGACAATAATCCGACAAATAAACTTCTCCATGGAAGCTGGAATAATTTAATCTCCGGCAGATAGCGTTTCAGTAGATACATATTGCAAGCTAAAATGCATGCCACAGTAATGACAGTCGCCAATGATGCGCCCATTATTCCATAGATCGGAACGAGCCATATATTCAAAAACCACTTTAAGAGAAAACCGGCTGCGATTATAGCAGCTGTTTGTTTCCACTTTCCCAAAGTCTCTAACATCGAGGCTGTCGTCAATGTGAGCGAACAAACAAAGATCGTCAGCGTGAATACCTGCAAAGAATATGTACCGACATCATCCTTAAACAGCAGTTCGTTGACTAGCGGAAACAGAGCGATCAATCCCGCTGTTGCTGCGATTGATAATAGGAAGCTGAGCTTCCACCCACTATGCAGCAAATGCATAACAGCAGTCTTCTCGCTTATCAACTGATCCTTCGTTATAGACGGCACGAATGCTAATGCCAGAGAGGAACCGACGACGATACCTAATTGGACTAGCGGCTGTCCTCGATCATATATCCCTTTCCATTCACGTGCTTCATCCAAACGCAAACCATGATCCAGCAATCCAGAAACAAGCGTGAAAGCATCGGCAAACTGCAATAACAGCAATAGCATATAGTTTAGACAAATAAAAAGGCCGTATACGAGGATTGTCTTTATGATATATCTCCACGAAAGGCGCTGCTCCACCGATGAAATAATCGGCTCTTTCCTCATATAAAGGCAAAGTATTACGATACCAAAGCACGCCCCTACTAGGGATGCCAGTGCAGCTTTAGCTCCTATATCGTACAAATCACTCCCTGAACGAACAAGCAGGAAAGTGACGGCAAGAATCAAGCCTACACGGACAAGCTGCTCCACTACTTGTGAAACAGCTGTTGGCGTCATATTCTGCTTTCCTTGATAAACACCTCGTAAAATCGAAGTAAATGGAACTGCCAAGAAAATGAAAGCTGCTGCTTGGAGTGGTTTCTCCAAAGCTGGATCACCCATCAGCCCGGCTATTTGCGGTGCTGCCATATACAGCAAAGCAAATGTAATCACAGCCAGACCGAGCAAGAAAATCCCTATCGGTAAATAAAACGAACGAAGAGATGGCGATGTACTGCGGTACCGATCGGCAACTAGCCTGGACACCGCTGCCGGAATACCGTATAGAGCTAGACTTGCTGCTATCCCGAGGAATGGATATACCTGCTGATAGATATAGAATCCCTTATCTCCTACTATATTTTGAAACGGTACTCGATAGCCCGCACTTAAAATCTTACTGATCAAACCAGCGACAGCCAGCACAAAAGCACCATGAAACAGCCGCTTCATCCCTAACCCCATCCGATGATTCCTCCAAACTTTTCCTATTGGGATTATACCATATAGCATATTCTGCTTTAACTTTGAGCAAGATCCTATACGACTTGTTTCCGTTAAAGAAATATGCTGGGTATGAGGTGAACAGCATGTACAAGGACATTATCAAAAATAAAAAAGCAGTCTACTACTTTTCAGGAGGAGCAGTATCCCAAATCGGTGATATCTTATCTGGATTAGCCTTCCTGTTTCTCGCTTATCGTATGACTGGCTCAAGTATACATACAACAATTGTTGCCATTGCAGAAACAACCCCATACCTTCTTTTCGGATTATTCGGCGGAGCTTTGGCAGACCACATCAACAGAAGAAATGTAATGGTAATCATTGACCTAATCAGACTGATCGTTCTTACTATAATCATCTTTTTCTACATACAGGATTGGTTAACCTACCCTCACCTTCTCGTTGGAGGTTTCCTGCTTCAGTGCTGTGGATGTTTTTTTAATCCGGCTCACCGAGCAGTACTCCCTGCGATAATCCCAGAAGAAAAACTATCAGCTGCTAATAGTGCTTGGGACACAATTCAACGTACTGCTTCCTTAATCGGTCCGATACTCGCAGCTTGGCTGCTGGCGAGTGCTGATATCATCTACTTTTTTGTAATAGATGCAGCTTCCTACGCAATCAGCGCTCTTTGCCTATCTCGTTTGCCCACTATGCCTCCAACCAGTATGGAAGGCCGGCTGTCTATTGCATCCCTTTATAGATCTGTATTCGATTTCTTTAAATGGATAAGTAAGAAGCCCGTCCTACTGCATCTATACATCACTACCTTTTTTGTGGTCTTTTTCAATACTTGGGTATGGCAGGTTGGCATTTTACTTGCTTTCAAGGAAATAACACAAAATGGAGAACAATGGTATAACGCCCTTCAGATCGCTTTTGGTATCGGAGCAACAATAATCAGCATTCTAATTCCGCTACTGATAAAAAGATTGGACATGAAAAAATATATTCTCGGATGCGTTATATGGGGTCTTGGAATCAGTATAATCGGTTCTGCTTACATGGTACCATTCTTCTTTGTCGGCGCTATCCTCATAGGTATAGGCCTTCCAATAAGCAGCCTAACCAGGGTGTATCTTATACAGACTCATGTGCCAAAAGTGATGCTGGGAAGGGCATTCAGCTCAAATGCTGTACTCCTGTATGCAGCAAATACACTATCCCTGGCACTATATGCTGTTTTATTATCTTTCCTATCCATTCGTAGCCTCATCCTGGTGAGCGGAGCGGGTATTTTAGTAATTGTGTGTTTTTATATGTTAGGTATGTTTTTCCGAAAAAAACCAGGAGTCTGACCGTAGATACGCCTAAATACTGCGTGGTAAGAAGCTACATTTTTAAAGCCTACTTGCATGGCGATGGAAAGGATGGAGTCGTCAGTTTGACGGAGCAGCACCTGGCTTTGGATAACACGATATATTTGCAACCAGCTATAAGGAGACAGACCTGTTTCCTTTTTAAAAAAGTGACTGAATTGATATTTCCCTAGCTGTGTCAACTGCACCATCTCATCCAATGTCCAGTCTTGCTGATAACTTTGTTTCAAAGCATCCAGAACGACATGTACGGTTGGTTCATACCCTTTGATGTCCCACTTATTACTATGAGATCCTGGTACAAGGCGGAGCAGAACCATCGTAAGCTGGATCCAGCTGTTCTCCAGCCAAAGAGCTTTTTCCTTTTCTTCAGCTGCCATTCTCCAATATAGATGAGTCGTGGAAAACCATTGTTGAAGGAGTGGGTGTTTACATGCCACTAAAGCGAACATAGGATCAATTGTATTTCCGCTCAGCTCCTGTGCTACCTCTGTTACAAAAGCTGGCTTCAATTCAACAATCCACTTTTCTGACGTATGGCGGAGCTGCTTATGTATCTCATGCGGATTAAGGAACATGGCCTCACCATCAGACAGTTCCATGTTATGTTTTTGAAATCGGTAGGCGGCATGACCACTAGGGCTGAAAATCAATTTATACGTATCATCATCTCGCCAGTTTCTTTCACCGAGCATTGTCGTCCGGTTCAATAAGAGACCATTTGTATGCTCCTCTATCATAAGCTCTCCTCCTCTTTTGGATTAGCTTAGCATAAAAAGAATCCCGCAACATAATTAGTTGCGGGATTCCATCTTTACTATTCCATCTGTCTTGCAAGGAAATTAGCAGCTGTTTCTGCTGCTTTTTCTTCGACTTTGCTAAGTTCGCCATCATTACGGCTCACAATAATAACACATCCAATTGGGTCGCCGCTGGCAATAATCGGACTGACCACATAAGCTGCAATTTCTTCTTCCCTGTCTTCTACAAGGTCTACACTGCCTGCTTGATTATTAGTTGTAGTTGTCCTTTCCATCATCGCCTTTTCGACAACCGAACCAATGCCTTTATTCATGTATTCTTTCTTCGATTCTCCTGCAACTGCAATATATTCATCGCGGTCACAAATCAGGACTCCATGATCAATCGAAGTAAATAATGCTTCCGCGTATTCTTTTGCGAAGTCACCCAACTCACTAATCGGAGAGTATTTCTTTAAAATAACCTCACCATCACGGTCCACAAAGATCTCCAGCGGATCTCCTTCTCTAATGCGCAGTGTCCGGCGTATTTCCTTCGGGATAACAACTCGTCCCAAGTCATCGATTCTACGTACGATTCCTGTAGCCTTCATCTTCCAATGCCTCTCTTTCTGTATCCTAAGCTGCTCTGGGGTATTTTCTACTTATTATGAAGAAAAGAAGAATTCACCAGTTGTGCTGTTAGTATGATACACATCGGCATTACTATACATTTCCTTTTAAAATTTCTAGTATCGGAAGTTTAACTAGCTCTCTTTAGATCGCGTATAGCTTGGATGAACTCTTCCGCAATCTCATATCGGCGTCCATACGAGTTTCGATCCCAATTAAAGACGATCTTCAATTTCTTATCCTCTGTACCAAGCTGGACCATCCGGCCGTATTGATTAGCGAATTCGAACAACTTGCTGCCGTCAACATGCTGGCTCATATCGGAATCGACCAAAATCTCCATACGCTGCTTTTTCTTCTTCTCGCTGATGCTTTCGATTTTTTCGCGTTTAGCATACATCTTCAAAGAAGTAACGTGGAAGAGGTTGCCCACTTCTTCAGGATAGTCACCGAATCGATCGATCAGTTCTTCCCGTAAGTCATGAATTTCCTCTTGAGATGTACAGCTCTGGAAACGTTTATACATATCGATTTTCTGTTTCTCATCGTTAATATAAGATTCCGGAATATACGCATTGATATCCAGATCAAGCTCGACCTCGAATGGTTTGATTTCTTCTGCAGGTTTACCTGCCTTCCTTGCTTCCACTGCTTCCGTAAGCATCTGGGAGTACATATCAAAACCTACGGAATCGATAAAGCCGTGCTGCTGAGAACCGAGCAAGTTACCTGCTCCGCGAATGGACAAATCTCGCATCGCAATTTTGAACCCTGAACCAAGTTCAGTAAATTCTTTGATTGCCTGCAGACGCTTTTCCGCTACCTCTGTTAACACTTTATCCTGCTGGTAGGTGAAGTAAGCATATGCCACGCGATTGGAACGTCCTACTCGACCACGTAATTGGTACAGCTGACTAAGTCCCATTCTGTCTGCATTATCAACAATCAATGTGTTCACATTCGGAATATCCACACCTGTTTCAATGATAGTCGTGCTGACAAGAACATCATATTCTCCTTCAAGGAAGGCGAGCATAACACTTTCCAGCTCCGATTCATTCATTTGACCATGCGCAAATGCGACTCTGGCATCATCAACCAAAGCTGCGATTTCCTGTGCTTTACGCTCGATATTTTCCACCTTGTTATAAAGGAAGAATACCTGACCATCCCGAGCCATTTCACGTTCAATAGCCTCGCGGATAAAGACTGGATTATACTCCATAACATACGTTTGAATCGGGAACCTATTTTCAGGTGGTGTTTCGATAACAGATAGATCGCGAACACCTAGCATGGACATATGCAATGTACGCGGAATTGGTGTAGCAGTCAAAGTCAGCACATCCACATTCGTCTTCAGCTGTTTTAGTTTTTCTTTGTGTTTTACACCAAAGCGCTGCTCTTCATCAACGACTAATAGCCCCAGATCTTTATAGACGATGTCCTTGGATAATAGTCGGTGAGTACCTACGACTACATCAACTACGCCGCTCTTCAAATCTTTGATTACCTCGTTTTGCTGCTTACGCGTGCGGAAACGGCTCATCAGTCCTACGTTGATTGCGTGGTCCTGGAATCGTTCCAGAATCGTCTCATAATGCTGCTGCGCTAAAATGGTTGTCGGTACTAGGATTGCCACCTGCTTACCATCAGCAATCGCCTTGAACGCTGCACGAATAGCTACTTCTGTTTTTCCGTATCCGACATCACCGCAAAGCAGCCTGTCCATTGGCCGTTCACGTTCCATATCTTGTTTGATTTCATCAATGGTACGCAGCTGATCCTCAGTTTCTTGGTAAGGAAATGCCGCTTCGAATTCCCGCTGCATCTCTGTGTCTTCTGAAAACGCATATCCTTTGGAAGCTTCCCTCTCGGCATAAAGCTTGATCAGCTCATCCGCAATATCTTCCACAGACGATTGAACTCTGCTTTTAACCTTCTTCCATTCTGTTCCGCCAAGCTTATAAAGCTTCGGTTCTTTTCCTTCTGATCCAACATACTTTTGCACAAGATCAATTTGATCAATTGGCACAAATAACTTATCGTCTCCGGAATAGCGGATCAGCATGAAATCCTTGCGCAAATCCTGCACCTGCAATGTCTCAATACCAACATAGCGACCAATACCATGGTTTGCATGGACAACGTAGTCGCCTACAGCCAGCTCCTGGTAGCTCTTAATCCGCTCTGCATTGGATATTTTCTGCTTCCGTTTCGGTCTTGCTGAACGCTTTTTAAATAGTTCGTTCTCTGTCAGTACTGCCAGTTTGTGAAAAGGCAGCTCAAAACCGCTGCTGATATTACCGATCAAAATAGTCGGTGTGTTCACCGGCAAGGAAACACGCTCTGCAATGACTGCTTCCATATCGTAATCAGCTAGAACAGCCTGAATTTTCTCTGCACGCTGCTGGGTAGGTGCCATTAAGATAGTAGAATAATTGCTCTTTTCCCACCGCTCCAGTTCATTTTTCAGCAAATGCATTTGTCCATGGAATTGCTGCATAGCCCTGCATGTGACATTCACAATATTTTGAGGCTGCGTATTCGATATATGACGCAGGAACACACTCAAATACAAACGCGGCTGCTTCATTTTCTGCAGTACTTCATGCCAGTCAAACGATAATTTTAGCTGTCTTACGGTTTGATGCGCTTCCAGCAGACTCTGATGCCATTCTGCTTCCTCTTCATCGAGCCGATTAGCTGTTTCTTGGATCCGGCTCATTTCATCAAGGATAATATAGCCACCTTCACCAAGATAATCTAATAGACTAGCTGGCTGCTCATAGAAATAGCCTGCATACTTGGCCATGCCTTGAAATCGCTCTTGCTGACGTAGCCTTTCAAGATCTTGACTGACAGCCTCTAGAACTTGCTGCTTATGCTCATCTGCCTGCAGCTTGCCTATTGTTTCCCCTAATGCTTTCTCCAATCGATCTGCTGCTCTGGCAATGTCTTCACTATCGATGAGTAATTCCGTAGCAGGACCTACTTCGACCGAATCTTTTTTCTCCAAAGAGCGCTGCGTGTCCGAATCAAAGTAACGGATGGAATCGACTTCGGTATCGAATAATTCAATTCTGATCGGATTGGATTCCGTTAATGGATAAATATCTAATATCCCTCCGCGCAGACTGTACTCTCCTGGTGAAGCAACCATATCTGTACGTTCGTATCCCATATCGACCAATGCGCGTAAGTAGTGCTCTAAATCAATTTCTTCTCCAACACGAAAAGCCAGCTGATAGCTTTCCCATTTAGCTGGTTGTGGCAGTATTCTTTTTAATGCAGCAGCCGGAGCTACTAGGATGCCATTCTCGCTTTGCTTCCAATTCCGCAAAGCATCCAAACGTTGTGAGCGAAGCTCCGGACTGGAGATGGCAATTTCTGATGCTAATAATTCATTCACAGGATACAGGTACACATTTGAATGCGTACTCAGCTCCAATAAATCTTCATATAGTGTCTGAGCCTGAGTCAGCTGATGGGTAACTAGGATTACCTTTCGTCTTATGGAATCCTGCAGAACAGTTGCCAGTACTCCCCTTGCTGAACCAGACAATCCTGTCAAAAGCTGTTCATCCATCCCAGACTTTATCCCATTGATGACTGATTGTATGTCATCCTGAGTTGAGATAAATTGCTTGATCTCTTGCATAATGCCTCCTTCTGCTAGTACATGTCATAAGCAAAAAATGCCTTGGTTCACGCACCAAAGCTTTGTATGACAGCATTATTTAGCTTTACGTTATTGCATGAAATGATCCAGCTCATGATAATGCGGGTTTCGCTGCAGCGCATTTTCACAATCCTCACATGCTACCTGACAAACGATATTACCCGAATCTATCTGCACCATTTCCTGATAGTCTGCTGCGGATAATCGATCCCATCCGAGCGCTTTGATATCCACCTTATATTCATCCAGCTCTGCTAGCTGTGTTTTGCAATGACGACAACGATAAACAATAGCCATAGTTACGCCTCCGGGACTTAGATTTGACTCTGTCAAAGTCTGCCCGAAAGCGCATGGATTCATACTTATCTTGTTGCAGTGTATGAATCAGCGATTAAAATCATTCATCACGTTCAGGAAAGGTTCCTTTAGCCATGTTTCTGTGGCATCTGCAGCCTTTTTAACACTATCGACGATGTCTGGCACTTCTTCCTTGTGGAAGCGCTGAAGAACATAGTCCACAACAGGCTGCTGACTGACCGGACGGCCAATTCCGAGACGAATACGTTTGAATTCTTTTGTACCTAAATGTGCAATCAAAGAACGGATTCCATTATGGCCCCCATGACCGCCTTTTTCCCGCAGTCGTACTTTCCCTGCTGGTAAATCCAAATCATCATAAATGACAACGAGATCTTCAAGATCTACATTATAATAATCCATAAGCGGGCGAACCGCTTCACCTGATAGGTTCATGAAAGTTATAGGCTTTACCAATATAACCTTATCCCCATTTATCAAGCCAGTCGCATATACACTATTGAATTTTTTATTTGATAACGGCAAATTGTGCCGGTGCACTAATTCATCAATCGCAATGAACCCAATATTATGCCGTGTCTGATCATATTTCTGACCCGGATTCCCAAGTCCAACAATCATTTTCATATTTATAAACGCCCTTTACTCATAGTCCATTCCAAAAAAACTATACCTTAACAGAAAATAAAATACAAGAAAACCGAAAAGCGGAAAAGACCGCTTAGAAACGAAGTGGTAAGCAAGGGAGCACGGAGTGGATGACCTTTCCACGCAGGGATTCATTGCTTACAGCGCAGTTTCTGGTCTTTGGAGCTAGACAAAAACCGAAAAGCGGAAGAAACCGTTTAGAAACGAAGGAATAGGTGAGAAAGCCCGGAGTGAGGCGCATTTACCTTACGCAGGGATTTATCACCTATGCCGCAGTTTCTGGTTTCTGCAGCTAGACAACACGAAAAGCGGAGAAAGCCGGTTAGAAACGTAAGGATAAGGGAGGGAGCACGGAGTGGGCGCCTTACCCCACGCAGGGATTCATCACTTATACTGCAGTTTCTGGTCTTTGGAGCTAGACAAAACCGAAAAGCGGAAAAGACCGCTTAGAAACGAAGTGGTAAGCAAGGGAGCACGGAGTGGATGACCTTCCCCATGCAGGGATAACTATATCATCGTTAACACCCACTGCTATTCTCCTTCTCCGACTGAAAGGATAATTCCTTCTTTCCTGCACAAAAAGCACATCAAGGATGCTTCCTTTCCCATCCTTGACATGCTTTACCTATACTTTTATCATATCCTTTGCGTGTTAGGAATAATCCTACTTCATTAAAACTTTACACTCTTTTCAAATTTTTTTACCATTGTTAAAAGTAATATAGCAATAAAGGCAATAGTTGTAGCTAGTACAGCTCCCATATGCACAGTACCCTTTTCCGTATTCAGTACCTCTGTTGCCAGGTTGAGGATATTTGAGGGCAAATAAATGGCTATATCAGGCATAACAGTCGACAAGATAGCAATACTCGCCACTATTAAAATAGATATCCCCGCCACTCCTCCACTGCGACGAAGAAATGTACTAACAAACAATGTGACTGTTATAACTAGCACAATCCATAAACAATAAATCACAAAGCTTTTCCATACAGAAGTAAAGGATACATCAGAAAATAGAGCGTTTGTATAATACCATGCTGCTCCATAGGAAATTGTAAAAGCTCCAAGATGAAGGAGTACGAGCATCGTCCACTTGCTAAATATGTAAGTTGTAGTATTTACTGGTCTGGAGAATAGCTGCATAAGAGATCCGTTATTTCTCTCCTGTACAATTACATTCATACAAGCTAGCACAATAATTGCTGTGCCTATTGTATGCAGTTGAGACAAAGTTCCCGCAAGAACTTCAGCCCCGCTAGGGATTGGCAATTCAATTACTGCTCCTGGTGGCAGACTATTCGAATTCTCCAAAATGGTTGGCATAAAATACAAACTAATAGGCTGAAGAAGTGTCACTAATAGGATGACAGCAGGCAGCCAAACTAACTTCTTCTCTCTCCAAGCCTCTATCCATTCTTTATGAAATAGCGCGTTGAACCTCTTCAACCTTCCATCACCTCTATATAATGTTCTTCTAGGTTCTTTTCTTCTGCTCCAAAGTACTGGATTCCTATGTCTTGCTGGATACAATATTGCAGTAACATATTGGGCGTTACATTATGTCGCAAAGTACCAATGATTTTTTGTGATTCCTTTATATCAATCTCTTTATATAACTTCTGCAGTCCTTCAATCTGTAAAGGATCCGATGTTTCCAAGCGATAGCGTTTTCTTTGCCGATTTCCTTTCCATTCCTTCATGTTTTCATAAGAGATGCTTTGTCCCGATTTCATGATTAAAGCCTTATCACATATTTGTTCCGCATCATGCAATACGTGTGTAGAAAATAGGATGGCCATATCCTTTTTTAAATTCTCCAATATGTTCATGACATCAATTCTTCCAGCTGGATCAAGAGCGGATACTGGTTCATCCAGCAATAGGATTTTCGGTTGATGCATGATTGCTTGCGCTAAGCCGAGTCGCTGTTTCATACCTCCAGAGAAAGCCCCTATCTTCCGTTTCTGAGCTTCTAACAGTCCTGTCATTTCCAATACATGCAAGCTTCGTTCTTTTAAAGTTTTTTTAGTCATTCCAGATAATGTTCCTGCTAACATAAGATATTCTTTTGGATACATCCAATCGAAGAAAGTAGGATATTGAGGTAAAAATCCAATTTTATCTTTAATAAGTACTTTTTTATCACTCATTATCATTCCGTCAGTAGGTGTAATTAATCCAGCCAGCATATGCAACGTTGTTGTCTTACCAGCTCCGTTTGGTCCTAAAAGCGCAATACACTCATTCTTCTTCAACTGAAGATTTAAATCTTTTACCGCGACATGTTTTCCGTACCGTTTCGTCAACCCTCGCGCTTCTAACATGGTCATTTATACGCATCCTTTCTTTGCCCAATCACGAAATAAAGAATAGGTCCGATGATACTTATACAGAAAATGATTACTATCCAAACCCATTTGGGTCCCAGTGTTTCTTCTGCGCGTATACAACTAATCAACGCAATAATGAGCAAAAGAAACTGGATGACGATAATAGGCAGCAGCAATGTCACAGTGTTCTCCATCTATCAGTGCCTCCTTTTGTCTCTGCGAATGATAAATACATAATATAAAAGAAGCGGTGTAGGGAACTGAATCAGTCCGACAATCCCCCATGCCCAAGCATGAGTACCTCTTCTTTTTGCATCAATGTACAACCAAATTCCTTGTGCCAGCAATATAGGAATTGCCAAGATTATAATTATCAGTTCATTCGTTGATATCATGTAACCCTTCCTTTGCTTCTTTCAACTAGTAATAGGACGACAACAGCAATAATTGAGATGATCTGCAAGACGTAGAAAGCCCACGTGATATGCACAGCTATAAGAATGTAGAAGGAGACCAACACACATGCCAAAATGATAAACCCACATAGTTCTCTGTGCATTCTTTCTCGATATCGCTTCTCACCAGAACTTATCTGCTGCAGCATTTCATCAGTTTCAGGAACGTCAATATGTAATTTTGTATCCATGTTTTCCCACGTTTCGTCCATCTTCTTGATCCAGTCATCTTTTTTCATCAGACCACTCCTCTCTTAATTTCTTTAACGCATAATGGATACGAGACTTTACTGTCCCTTTTCTTAGTTTTGTCATTGCACTAATTTCCTCTAATGAGTAACCATAATAATGACGAAGTAATATTAACGTTCTAGTTTCAATAGATAGAGATGCAAACAAATCCAGATGCAATGACCAATCCAAATTGCCTTGTTCTAATTCCCATTTTATTTTTCGTTTTTCATTTTCCGTCAGCTGCTGTTGCCTTTTCCTATCCCGCGTTTTCTTCCGTTGTTCATCCAAATATAAACGAGTCGCGATAGATATAAGCCATGTAGAAAATTTAGATTGATAACGATATTTCGGCAAATTAATATATGCCCGAATCATCGTTTCCTGCAGCAGGTCTTCTGTCATTTCTTTATTCATCGTGAGTTTAAAAAGATAACGATATAAGAACGTATAATATTGCTGGAAAAGCTGACTGAAAGCCGATTTATCATGTTTAGCATTTTCAATCGATATGGATTCCGCTGATTCCTCCATTTCACTCCCCCTTTCTTCTCTGACTATATGACGTTTGAGGAATTCAAATAGTTCAATCAAAATAAAAAAAGCTGTGCCCCTTAAGGCACAGCTTTTTCTAATCTTAATCTTCTTTATCGTTCTTAGATCCTTCTTCGATTGCTTCTACATCATCCGCGTCACCAGTAGTTGTATCATCTGATTCAATCTCTGCAGTAGGTGCAGTGACTGTTGCGATTGTTGTATCAGCATCCGTTAGGATTTCGAAAGCACCGTCTGTTGGCAGGTCACCAACGCTGATGCTGTCACCGACTTCAAGTTTGGAGACATCGACTGTAATCTGATCTGGGATGTCATTCGGTTTTGCACTGATCTCCAGATCATATAGTGGCTGCTGAAGAACGCCGCCTTCATTAGAACCTGGTGCTTCACCTTCAAGTTGGATCGGCACTTCCACGTTACGTGCTTCCGACATGTTAACCACATAGAAATCTGCGTGTACAAGACTAGCTTTCAATGGATCGGTTTGGTAATCATGTAGCATAACATCTACTGATTCGCCTTTGATATCCAATGAAATAACCGCATTTTTCCCTTCATCTCGAACGGTTTTTAGTAGATCAACACTATCGACTGCAACGCTGATAGGCTCTTTACCATTACCATATACGATTGCAGGGATGGCTCCCTCTTCACGAAGTCCTCGGATATAAGATTTTGTATTGTTTTCTCGTTTGTCTGCTTTAAGTTTTACTGCCATCGTAATCACCCTCCATAGTTTTTACGCGTCTACAGAGTATGATTCCCTTACGATATCAGTAATAAACATAAAATCAATCAAACAGAATACTAACAGATTGCTGTTCGTGAATACGGATGATTGCTTCACCGAACAACGGCGCAACAGAAAGCTGCGTAATATTTTCGATTTGCTTCTCTTTTGGAAGAGGAATTGAGTTTGTCACAACAAGCTCTTTAATTTGTGAATTTTGGATTCTCTCGATTGCCGGTCCAGATAAAACTGGGTGAGAACAAGCTGCATATACTTCAACCGCACCTTTTTCTCTTAACGCATTAGCAGCTAGCGTCAATGTTCCAGCTGTATCAATGATATCATCGATGATGATCGCAGTTTTGCCTTTGATTTCGCCAATAATGTTCATTACCTCTGCCACGTTTGGACGCGGACGGCGTTTGTCGATGATTGCAATCGGTGCTTTCAAACGATCTGCCATACGACGTGCACGAACTACACCGCCATGGTCAGGAGATACTACGACGATATCTTCCAAGTTCTTTTTCTCGAAATAGTCGGATAGGATTGGAACACCTACCAAGTGATCGATCGGAATATCGAAGAAACCTTGGATCTGCGGCGCATGCAAGTCCAATGCCAAAACGCGTGTAGCTCCGGCAGTTTGCAAAATATCAGCGATCAATTTGCTAGTAATAGGTTCACGGGCACGGGCTTTGCGATCCTGACGTGCGTAACCGTAGTAAGGCATGATGATGTTGATTGTTTTAGCTGATGCACGTTTCAATGCATCAATCATGATGAGTAGCTCCATCATATGCTGATTGACAGGTGCACAAGTGGACTGGACAACATAAACGTCACAGCCGCGGATACTTTCTTCGATATTGATCTGGATTTCGCCATCGCTAAAGTGGGAAACAGTGATTTTACCCAGTTCTACGCCAATGTGGTCTGCAATTGACTTAGCTAACTCCGGATTAGAATTCAAAGAAAAAACTTTCAACGATGGATCATTATAAGGCATGTCGAGTAACCCTCCAAAATTATTTATTCTTAAGATAAGAATTTTTGTTTTCTTGTCTTGCTCTGGCAATCGATAAAGCATCTGCTGGTACATCTTTTGTTATGGTCGAGCCTGCTGCCACTAAGGCACCTTTGCCAACCGTTACTGGTGCAATCAGATTTGCATTACAACCGATAAAGGCGTTGTCCTCAATCTTCGTCAGATGTTTATTCTTTCCGTCATAGTTCACTGTTATTGTACCACAACCGACATTTACATCTTTACCAACTTCAGCATCTCCAATATAGCTTAGATGGGAAACCTTGCTTCCTTCACCGATAGATGCTTTCTTCACTTCGACGAAGTTCCCAATCTTCACATTATCTCCAAGCTGTGCTTGCGGACGAATATGAGCAAAAGGACCGATATTGACATCATTTCCAATCTCACTGTCATGTGCTACACTTTGCTTCACAACTGTGCGGCTGCCGATTGTGACATCCTTCACTTCTGAGTTCGGACCAATGATGGCATCTTCTTTGATAATTGTCTTTCCAAGGATCATCGTGTTTGGCAAAATGGTCACATCCTGCTCGATAACCGCATCTGTACTGATATAAGTTGAATCTGGGTCAATGATTGTCACGCCATTACGCATATGCTGTTCATTGACACGACGTTTCATAATCTGTTCTGCTTGAGATAGAGCTACCCGATCGTTTACACCCATCGTTTCATCAAAATCTGGTGTCTGATAAGCGGTCACAAGCTTGTTATCTTTTTTCAGCAGTTCTAGTACATCTGGGAGATAATACTCACCTTGGGCATTATCATTCGATACATTATGCAATGTTTGGAACAATAGCTTGTTATCAAAGCAATATGTACCTGTATTGATTTCATCAACAAGAAGCTCTTCTGCATTCGCGTCTTTATGCTCCACAATACGCAAAACCTCTCCTGCCCCGCTGCGGATGACTCGGCCATATCCTGCAGGGTCCGGCGCTTTTGCAGTCAATACTGTTGCACTCGCTCCTTGCTGTTCGTGATGATTAAGCAATGCTTGAATGGTTTGACCTGTAATAAGAGGCGTATCTCCGCTTAATACGACCGTAACACCCTCATTGTCTTTCAGGAACTCTTCCGCTTGCAGGACCGCATGTCCTGTACCGAGCTGTTCCTCCTGCAGGGCATATTCACTCACATCTCCAAGTTGGGCTTTTACGTCTTCTGCTCCGTGCCCGACAATGGTAATTAATTTATCTAATTGTAAAGAATTCAACTGGTCAGTAACATGCTGTACCATCGGTTTACCCATGACAGGATGCAGCACTTTGTACAGCTTCGATTTCATCCTGGTGCCTTTCCCGGCAGCAAGGATGACTGCATATCGGTTTGACATGCGAACCCTCCATTCTTTTTATCCTCTGTAAATATATCTTAAAATAATTGTCATTTCAACAGGCGCAGCGCTCGAATTCACGTAATTCGAGACGTTTTTTTCTCCAATCTACTGGATTAAAAGCATAAAAATAACAGCTATCCCATATGTTAGAACAGCTGTTAATTTTACCTTTATAGAAGATGACCTATTTGTCATCTATTGAGCTCATATCAAGAAGCGCCAGCGGCTTCCTCATACTCCACTTCTATTTCTTCTCCTGCACGATGATATTCCTGCAGCACAGCATCTTGAATCTTACTCCGGGTACCAGAGTTGATTGGATGCGCTACATCGCGGAATTCACCGTCTGGTGTGCGTTTGGAAGGCATAGCGACAAACAGTCCGTTATTCCCTTCGATGACACGAATATCGTGTACAACAAACTCTTGATCCATTGTAATAGAAGCGATAGCACGCATTCTTCCCTCGGTATTAACGCGGCGTAATCTTACGTCAGTAACTTCCATTATGCTTCACCACCCTTACCTTATTTAGAACTTATTACCAGTAATTCTACATAAAGCTGGAAACTCCTGCTCCCTATAGAACTTTTTTAAAAAAATAAGTTGGTAAGGTGGGAAAATCGGATTAGTTAAAGTAATTACCTTTTTGTACTTCGACCCGCTGATTACGTACATCAACGTTCTGAATCTTAATCAATGACGTGTAATCTTCCACTACACGTTCTTCTTCTTCGTCTTCTGCTTCAGCCAATACGCCTATAGCAGTAACATTTGCGTTGAATTCCTGCAAAAGACTCTTCATTCCGTTGATAGTTCCGCCTGCTTTCATGAAATCATCCACAATACAGACATTTGCTTGATCCGGAATACTTCGCTTGGACAGTACCATCGTCTGAATCTTCCTGGATGAACCAGAAACGTAATTCACGCTCACTGTCGATCCCTCTGTCACCTTAGGATCTCGTCTAACAATGACAACGGGGACATTCAGATAAGCAGCAGCTGCATAAGCAATCGGAATACCTTTTGTAGCGACAGTTACCACTACATCAATTTCACGGTCATGGAATGCTGTTGCAAAAAGACGTCCGATCTTATTAACTGTTGCTGGTTCTCCGAGTATATCGCTCATGAATAGATATCCCCCAGGAAGAAGCCTGTCTGAATCCGCTAGCTTACTGCATAGCTCATCAATGAAAGCTGCGCTGTTCTCCTTGGAGTATACCGGGATGTAGCGAACACCTCCAGCAGCGCCGGATACAGATTGTAAGTATCCAATACCTTCATGTTGGAACATATCATTTATAATCGACAAATCCTCGCTGACGGAGGATTTGGCAGCAGCGTACGTCGTCGAGAAATATGGCAAAGACACCAATTGCTGCGGATGATCCATTAAATAATTCGTCATCGCAACTAAACGTTCACTTCTTTTCATCTCTACACCTCAAAACCGAATGTTATTGTTAGATAATAACATTCTCGTACGGATTTAATCAAGCTCCGTTCGCCCACCGAGCATCCGTACAACATACACTTGTTCACAGAATCCTCTTAAGCTGTTGTAGATCCGATAAGCACGGCTCTCCTGGGATACAAGAGAGAAGACAGTTGGTCCGCTTCCGCTCATTAGTACCGCATCAGCACCTGCTTCGATCATTTGCTGCTTGATTTGTTTTACTTCCGGACAAAGTTTAAGTGTAACGGGCTCGAGTACATTACCAACCTTGTCACAGATTGATTGAAAATCGCCTTGCTCAATAGCTTCGACCATTCCCTCTGTATCGAGATGCTCAATATGATCGATTTTTAACTGCTGATAAATAGTCTGGGTGGATACACCAATTCCCGGGTTAGCAAGTACAACCCAACAAGCCGGCGGAGCTGGTAGTTCTTTAATCTTTTCTCCACGTCCAGTTGATAATGCTGTAGAACCGTATACACAGAAGGATACATCCGAACCAATTTTCGCACCGAGCTCAGCCAGCGTATCCAAGGATAGCTGCAGATTCCATAGTGTATTCAGACCGCGCAGTACTGCCGCCGCGTCACTGCTTCCTCCAGCAAGACCAGCTGCGACCGGTATCTGTTTGTCTATGTATATCTTGACACCTTTATTGATATTATATGTATCTTTGATCAATTGCGCCGCACGGTAGGCAAGATTACGCTCATCGTTCGGTACAAAACGATTGTCCGATTCGATTTCGATCTTGTTCTCCTGTAACACGATTAACTCTATCCGGTCTGCCAGGTCGATCGTTGTCATAACCATCTCTACCTCATGATAGCCATCCGGGCGTTTATACAGTACGTCCAACGAAAGATTGATCTTAGCTGGCGCCTTTTCGAGCAAATACATGTCATGTCACCTACTTTAGTTGAATTTCTCCAAAATTGTATCATAAAAAGGAAGTACAGGCTATTCTGCCAAAAGAAGAAGCCCTCCTCTTCATAAAAAAGAGAAGGGCATCACTTTATTGCTTATCGCGCATCGACTGTTCGGCCATGGCAATGGCATACTTGACCATGTTCCCAGCATCGCGGGAACGAATGCCGCCCCAGCCTTCCTTTTGCACGGTGTCGTAAAATCCAAGCTCCTTTGCAATTTCCTCTTTTAGTGCATCAGACATGATCCCTCTTCTTCTGCCCAAAGAAAACAGCTCCCTTCAGAGATTATCACGACATCCTTATTTTCTGTCCAAGACCGTACGCTATGCCTGTCAGATGTTTGCAAATAAGACAAAATAAAAAGCAGGGGACTAAGCCCCTGCTTTCGTTCATGCGTTATTTCGCAATTTCGTTTAAATCATCCGTATCAAAATCTAATTCGACTGTTTCGGTTAAGACATCTGCATAGCTATAGGAGACACGCTCAAACGCATTTTCATCTTGATCAAGTTCAACGATGAATACAGCTGGATACGTTTCCGCAAGTACTCCGCAACGTTCGATGGTTTTCTTTCTCCCACCATTAGCTTTCAATTTTAAACGTTTACCAATTTGTCCTTCGAGACCCTGCTTAATTTCCACTAATGTTTTAGCCACTGCACTCCACCTCACTGATCTAATCATAGCATATTTTAGGTATAGAGTCAAATAAAACTTTTTATTATAACAGCATACCAATTTTGATGTCAATGAAAAGATTAAATGTTTCTTATTTCACTTTATTCTTTCAAATCCATACAAAATTATGCATCAGTGGTAAATTTACGATAAGTAAGGCTGTCTAGGCGTCTTCTTTCTCCTCGTCTGGATCTACAAAAGGCAATCCCGTCCGAAGCAGACCGCGTGTTTCAATACCACCCAGGCCACGCTCTCCTGTCAGAGTATTCCGGAGTGCATCCCACACCCCCACTTTTTCCATAAACGGCGTGAATGCGATCTTAGCTACAATATAAACTGGATCCAAGGCATGTATATTAATCCTGCTTGGCGAGCTTGCAAAATTCGCCCCTGCTCGTATCAAGGATTCAAAATGAGATTGGCATGCGCCAGCAAAAATGATTAATTGATCTAGATGCGGGTACAAGCGGCGCGCTTCTCTTACCGTTTCGACGAAATACTGGGAGTTCCGATAAGCTCGAATATCCTGCTTATCTCCTTTATTTTTCTGAAAAGCATCATGTCCTGTGATGACAATAATATCTGGCTGGATCTTTTCCAAGAGGGAAGCAATTTGAAGTGGCATTTCTTTTTCATGCAGATGGACACCATGTACTTGAATACCGAAACGCTGGTAAAAATCGATACATTTCTTTAAATATGTCTTGTCTCCATCGATGTGGAGCACCTTTGCAGGAATTTGAAAGTAATTTGGGTTATGCTGATAACCTGAGGTTGATTCATAATCCCGCTTATCCTTCATCAGCAGGTAATCCTGGCGAAAGAGGCGGTAGGAGTAATCTTCTTTATCCTGCCATGTCTTTTTGCGTTTCGTTATTTCACGTGTTCCAGTCTTTACAAGGTCATCCTTGGGGGCGTCTGCGATGAGACGCATATCTTCCCCATGCAGAATGACCTTATTGGCTGTAAAGCTGGATACACGGAACATTAAATCGTGTTTATATGATTTTCTAGTGACGATATCACCAATCGCCAAATCCATTCCGTTCACCTCACCCACCAAAGCTTTCTCCTACAGCGTATGATGGATGGGCAAAAATGTTCAGCCTTTAGCTGTAAAGGTATTTGCCAGAGCAGCAAATTCCTCCATCGAAAGCGATTCTCCTCTTCTTGTGCCATCGATTCCAGCTTCGTTCATGATGTCCTCCAGCTCCTCCTTTGAGAATCGGGAAGCAAAATGTCTGTTCAGATTGTTACGAAGCGTTTTCCTGCGTTGACCAAAGGAAGCTTGAATCAGGTCGAAGAAGAATTTTTCATCTTCTACACGTACTGGCGGTTCCTTGCGCACATCAAGATGAAGCACAGCAGAATCAACGTTCGGCTGCGGCATGAATGCCGTTTTCGGAACAGTCATGACAACTGCTGCCTGCGTATAATATTGCACTGCAAGCGATAAGGAGCCGTAAGCTTTTGTATTCGGCGAAGCAGCCATGCGGTCTGCTACTTCTTTTTGGATCATGACCGTAATGCTTGAGATTGGCAGATTACGCGTAAGCAGGTTCATCAATATCGGCGTTGTAATATAATAAGGCAGGTTTGCAACAATTTTTACTTCCTGCTCTCCGAAATAGTGCTGCAGCTCATGCTGCACGTCTGCTTTCAGGATATCCTCATTCACGACCTTAACATTATCATATGGAGACAATGTGTCCTCCAGAATAGGTAATAGACGCTGATCTATCTCAAAAGCCAATACTTTATTTGCTGCGATAGCCAGCTGCTCTGTCAATGCGCCCATCCCTGGTCCGATTTCAATCGCACCAACATCTTCTTTTACTCCTGCATGATGGATGATATTCCGCAGGATATTTGTATCAATCAGGAAATTTTGCCCGAGGCTTTTCTTGAAGGAAAAATTATATTTCTTAAGCAGTTCCTTCGTCCTTGTCGGTGTGGCAATATGCCGTTCATTCGTCATTGTCTTCCTCCTGTATAATTTGCTGCATCGTTTCGACAAACAACTGCTCCGGTATCCGGAACATAGCAAGTCGTTTGATAAGCTGCTTGCCATTCGTATGGCCGATTGACAGTCTTTCTCCAAGCTTTTCTCGTCGCTGTTTTGCTCTTGGTCCGCCAAGGAGACCGTATGCTATGACAGCTTCCCTGGAGATTTCCGGTTCGTATATCTCGCTCATCTCATATACTTGCTCCAAGGCTGCCCGAATTGATTCAGCTGAAGCGTGCTCAATACCTATTCCTTTGTTATTACGCGCACGTGCTTTGTCCTTTGACAGGAACGCATGCTTACATCCAGGCACCGCCTGGGAGACAATATGACGAATACGCTCACCGGGATAATCGGGATCAGTAAATATGATTACGCCTCGCTTCGCTTGTGCATGTCTTATTTGTTCAATGATACCAGCATGTATAGCAGATCCGTTCGTCTCAATCGTATCCGCCTGGATCGCCTGGTTTATCTTAGCTGTATCGTCTTTACCTTCAACAACAATCACTTCTTTAATTTGCACGTTATACCCTCTATGATTTGATTTGATATAGTCTTTCTGCATTTCGCATTGTCAATTCTGCCAGTTCCTCATACCCCATGCCGCGCAGCTCAGCAATCTGTTCTGCTACAAGCTTCACGTAAGCAGGTTCATTACGTTTGCCGCGGTTAGGATGAGGTGCCAGATACGGACAATCTGTTTCAATCAGCAGCCGATCTGCCGGTACCATTTTCGCTACTTCCTTCGGTGCCTTAGCATTTTTGAAAGTGACAGGGCCGCCAAGGGAAATATAGAAGTTCATGTCTAGAAACTCCTGCACAAGGTCCGCTTCATCACTATAACAGTGCATGATGCCTCCGACTTCAGCTGCATTTTCTTCTTTTAAAATCGGAATGATATCCTGTGTCGCTTCCCGATTATGAATAATAATCGGCAGTTTGACGCGTTTAGCCAGTTGAATCTGCTTCCGCAGAACATCCTTTTGAATACCTTTTGGTGACTTGTCCCAGTGATAATCCAAACCCATCTCGCCAATCGCAACAACTTTTGGATGTGACGAAAGCTCCTCGATTCGATCCAGATCAACATCTGTCATGTCTATTGCATCTACTGGATGCCAGCCAATTGCTGCATAGACGAAATCGTATTTCTCAGCAAGCTCGATTGCCGAGGTGATTCCTTCCGCATCACAGCCAATAACTACAAGACGCGATACGCCCGCATCCTTTGCTCGCTGCAGCATCTCTTCGCGGTCTTCAGCAAACTGCTTATCATTAATATGAGCATGTGTATCAAATAACATAGCATGATGTCCTTTCTATCTGTTAAAAAAGGAAAAACGCTTGCGTGCAAGCGTCTCCCCCTCGTTTATTATTTTACGATTGATCCATTCGGCAAATCCGACTCCACTGTTGCCAGCGCAAGCTTGCCGTCAGCACTTTCACCGGACAGAATCATCCCTTCGGACATCTCCCCGCGAAGTTTAACCGGCTTCAGATTCACTACACAAATCACTTTCTTGCCGACAAGATCCTCTGGTGTGTAATGCTCTGCAATACCGGAAATAACCTGACGCTTCTCTGTTCCCAAATCAAGCTGGATTTTCAATAGCTTATCCGCTTTCTTCACTTTGTCAGCAGCAATAACTTCCGCCACACGGAACTCAAGCTTCGCAAAGTCCTCATACTGCACTTCCGGAAGGGAAGCTGCTTCCTGCTCCTTTTTCGGCTGTGCTTTTTTCTCTGGTTCAGGAACTTTCATCATGTTCTTGATGGCTTCCACTTCTACCTTCGCATCCAGACGAGGGAAGATCGGGCCTTCTTTCTTCACTTGACGACCTGTTTTCACTTCTGTTGTAAGAAGTGTATCCCAGTCTTGGCTTGCTTCTTCTACACCAAGCTGCGCAAAGATCTTAGCTGGCGTTTCAACAAGGAATGGACGAAGCAAAATAGCTACTTGGCGAAGCACTTCTGCAAGGTGAGCAAGTACGTTTCCAAGACGATCCGCTTGGGCTTCGTCTTTTGCCAGCACCCAAGGCTTCGTTTCATCGATATATTTATTTGCTCGGCTAACTAACTGCCAAATTTTCGCAAGAACAACGGAAAACTCCATGTTCTCCATTCCGTCTTCTACTTCCTTGACAGTTTGTTTCGCCATTTCTTCAAGCGCCTGCTCGAATTCTGTCTCTCCAGCAACATACGCCGGTACAATACCTTCTTTGTATTGGCTGATCATAGCTACTGTACGGTTCAGCAAATTACCAAGATCATTTGCCAAGTCAAAGTTCGTACGATCAACGAAACCTTCCGGCGTGAACACACCGTCTGCACCGAATGGTACTTCACGAAGCAAGTAGTAACGAAGCGGATCAAGACCATAGCGGTCCTTCAAATCAACCGGGCTCACGACATTCCCTTTTGATTTACTCATTTTGCCGTCTTTCATTAGAATCCATCCGTGTGCGAATACTTTCTTCGGCAGCGGCAGATCCAATGCCATCAGCATGATCGGCCAGTAGATCGTATGGAAACGGACAATTTCTTTACTCATTAAATGAACATCCGCCGGCCAGTATTTCTGATAAAGACTATCATCATCAGAACCATATCCAAGCGCCGTAATATAATTGGATAGCGCATCTATCCATACATAAATAACGTGCTTCGGATTCTCAAGTACTTTCGGTCCCCATTCAAATGATGTACGGGATACTGCCAAGTCTTCCAAACCAGGCTTGATGAAGTTGTTGATCATTTCATTCTTCCGGCTCACCGGCTGGATGAATTCAGGATTGTCTTCATAGTACTTCAGCAGGCGGTCTGCATATTTGCTAGTCCGCAAGAAATAAGATTCTTCTTTCACGCGATCGACTGGACCGCCACAGTCCGGACATTTGCCGTCATCAAGCTGTGTTTCCGTGAAGAAGGATTCACAGGAAGTACAGTACCAGCCTTCGTATTGGTCCAGGTAAATATCATCTTGTTCCAAGAGTCTGGAGAAGATTTTCTGTACTGTTTCCTTATGACGCGGTTCAGTTGTGCGGATGAAATCTGTATTCGTAATCTCAAGTGTCTTCCATAAAGCTTTGATATCTTTTACGATGTCATCCACATATTGCTGTGGTGTTATACCTTGCTCTTCTGCTTTGCGCTGGATTTTCTGACCATGCTCATCCGTACCCGTCAAATACGCGACATCATATCCGCGCAGACGCTTATAGCGAGCCATCGCATCACCAGCTACTGTCGTATAGGCATGTCCGATGTGCAGCTTGCCACTCGGATAATAGATTGGCGTTGTAATATAAAACGTTTTATTCTCTTTCTGCATCTGCTTACCCTCCATTAAGAAAAAAGCCCACCAGAGTGAGCTACTCGTATCGCTATTACACTTATCTCTATTGTAGCGACTTTCCGGCATAAATTCCAATCCAGCAGAAATTTTTTTCTTTCCTGATGCGACATAAAAATAAGCAAATATACGTATTTCTATGGTATTAATCCGACACACAAAGCAAATGTGTCGAATTCTGTCGAGTATTCGACAGAACTCTCGTAACATCTTTCTATTTAGATATCCCTATTTAATTAACTCTTTTTACATATACAACCATTATAATAGTATTAATTACCTAAACTATTTCCTTTAAGTTGTTTTTGCTGGCAGCAACATGCTAAAATGCAAGATTTTTGAATTGACACTTATGTCAATCACTGGTACGATAAGCAATAGTTAAATTGTCGAATAATGACGAATAAACATATATAAACACCCGAGAGGAGAAACATTATATGAAATCAACAGGTATTGTACGTAAAGTCGACGAATTGGGAAGAGTTGTTATTCCAATTGAATTGCGCCGCACACTAGGAATCAACGAGAAAGATGCTTTGGAAATCTACGTAGATGATGACCGCATCATTCTTAAAAAATACAAACCAAACATGACTTGCCATATTACTGGTGAGATCTCCGATGACAACTTGTCTTTGGCTAACGGTAAACTAGTTCTTAGCCGCGAAGGTGCAGAAGAGCTAATCAACGAAATCCAAACACGTTTGAACAAATAATAAAAAACCGCTCCGGTCTGGAGCGGTTTTTCTTTTTATTCAACATGATAAGCTTGATACACGTCTCGTTTAGGAAGCTGACGATCTACAGCTACTTGCTTAATCGCTTGCTTTGAGGGTAAATCTTCATTTTCTATATACCAATCGACATGCTCCTGCACACTCATATCCTGCCAAAAAGCCTGAACTTCTTCAAACTGCTCCGCTTCTGAAGCTCCTTCTACAACAAGGCAGAACTCGCCTCTTACTGTTTCAGAGGAAGCCCATTCCATTGCTTCTTGTATAGTTCCTCTCAGAAACTCTTCATATCGCTTTGTCAGTTCTCTGCCTAGCGCTATTCTTCTGTTTCCAAAAACCTCCTGTAAGGCTGCGAGAGTTTCCTTCAAGCGGTGCGGACTTTCATAAAAGAGCAGAGTTGCCGCCACTTTTCGCAGCTTCTCTAACTCTCCTGTTAATTCCTTCTTTTTCCGCGGCAGGAATCCATAAAATTGATATGAATCTGTGGAAAGACCTGACCCAACTAATGCGACAAGCGCTGCATTTGCACCAGGCAGTACGACGACTGGATAACCAGCTGCTGCCGCTGCTTGAACTAATTCCTGGCCAGGATCACTAATTGCCGGCATACCAGCATCGCTAACCAGACCAACATCTTTCCCCTCTTCCAGCAAATCGAGAAGCATCTGCTCTCGTGCTTTCCGATTGTGCTCATGGTAGCTGATCAGCGGTGTAAGAATCTCAAAATGATTGAACAGTTTCTTCGTATTCCGTGTATCCTCTGCTGCGACAGTATGTACTTGTTTCAAAATCTCTAATGCTCTTATCGTAATATCCTGCAGATTTCCAATTGGCGTCGGAATGATGAACAATGTGCCTGTCTGATGTTCTTCAAAGCTTTTCTGTGATTGCATACGGTTTGCCTCCTTCCTGGACAAGATCCCATTTTCGTTGTTTCGGAAGCTGCTTGATCCTGTATTCCTCTCGGAGAGCAGCTTGTCTAGTATCGAAACCTCGAATATAAACAAGGATGAACGGACCCCTGCCCTTTGTATATTTTGCTCCTTTGCCAGAAGCATGCTGCTTCAAGCGTTTTGCGAGCGCATTTGTATATCCAGTATACAGACTTCCATCCTTACATTTCAGCATATAAACTATATGCTCATTTACTGCCATACACGATTTCCTCTAATTCTTCTGTATATCCTCCACCTTGCTTATGAGAATAAAGCGGCGGCAGAATCTTCAATCCAGGATTCCCATTACGGACACCTTCTATAAGAAGGATATTCGCTTCTTTCCCAGGCTTCGGATAGACAAGCCGCATCCGTTTTGGTTCAATTTTTTGTTCCCGCATACTGGTGACAATATCGAGTAAGCGATCCGGGCGATGAACCAGGCTGACCTTACCGCCTGGTTTTACGAGTTTTCGGCATGCTAGTATAACATCGTCCAACGTACACATAATTTCATGACGAGCAATGGTCAAGTGCTCATTCAGATTCTGCTCGTTTTTGCTTGGGGTCTTGAAATAAGGAGGATTACATGTAATAGCATCAAAAGGCCCGTTCCCTAAAACAGCTGGCATCTCTTTCAGATCACCATGTATCATCTCCAGTTGATCTTCCAGCTCATTTAACGCAACATTTCTTACTGCCATATCATAGAGGCGCTCCTGAATCTCGACACCTGTTATCTGTGCTTTTGTCCTTTTGCTGAGCAATAAAGGGATCACAGCATTACCAGAGCATAAATCCAATATTCTTCCTTTCGAAATTGGGATCGATGCAAAATGAGCCAGGAGCACTGCATCCAATGAAAAGGCAAATACAGTTGGACTCTGGATAATCCGCATGTTTTCATCAGCAAGCAGGTAATCCAGCCGCTCATCCCCTTTTAATTCCACCATACACTTAATTCCCTTCTTATTTTTTTACAAAAAAGGACCTTCCCTACTAAATCGTAAGAAAGGCCGCCACATCATTTATTCTTATTCAAGAACGTCAAACAGAACAAGCAATCTTCGTTACGTCTCGGACTGCCGAAATGCACATTACAGATATGGAAACCTTCTTCATATAAACGCGCCAGGTTATCATATCCTTCGCCAATCTGTGCATCCTTGGACGGTGAGCCTTTGCTGCCAGCTTTCTGTTCCTGTTCAGCTTGGCCATCTAGACGATTGCGCAGGTGATGGTTTTCTACCGTCAGACGGTTATTCTCTTCCAATAGCTCCGCTACATGACCCTTAACATCGCCCAACTGCTTGTACAGCTGTCCGATTTGCTCTTCCATCTGTGTGACATGCTCCAGTATTTCCTTCTTGTTCACCGTCTCTCCACCCCATTATTCCATGGCTTGCGTTGAGATAACTCCTTCTTCGATCAGTTCATCTAAGGTATACTCAATAACCCGTTCCTTTTCCGGCACTTCAATCTGAATCAACCGTTCCAAAATGTTCAAGCCGACTACCTTACCCGATCCGTAAGAAGTCCGAATCGCTTCACCTAAATCCGGAAGCTCACGTTTCGCCTCTTCATACTCATCATTTTCATACTTCAGACAGCACATCAGCCGTCCGCACAGACCGGAAATCTTCGCTGGATTCAACGATAGATTCTGATCCTTTGCCATCTTGATTGATACCGGCTCAAAATCACCCAGGAAAGTGGAGCAGCAAAGCATTCTGCCGCAAGGACCAATACCGCCTAGCAGCTTCGCTTCATCTCGCACTCCAATTTGTCTAAGTTCAATTCTAGTCTTGAAGACTGCAGCCAGATCCTTCACCAGGTTCCGGAAATCGACCCGGCCGTCTGCTGTGAAGTAAAAGATGACTTTATTACGGTCGAAGGTATATTCGACTTCGACCAGATTCATGTCAAGCTTATGCTCTCGAATCTTCTTCTCACAAACCTTATGTGCCTGCGCAGCGTTCTCTGTATTTTCCGCTACGGTAAATTTATCTTTGTCTGTTGCGATACGAATTACCTTTTTCAGAGGAAGGACGACATCCTCTTCATCCACTTGCTTATCTGCAAGCACAACTCGTCCGAATTCTACGCCGCGAACAGTCTCTACAATAACATAATCGTCCAAAGCAACCGAAAGATTGCCATGATCGAAGTAATAGATTTTACCCGCCTTTTTAAAACGGACACCAATGACTTGCATCTACCCATTCACCTCTGCATCTGAAGTGTTAATTTTTCCATAACAAGTGCAGGATGGACATTCTGGTCTAATTGGCGTTTCGCTTCCATAACGGACTGCAAGCTATCAGTAGCCCGCTGCCTCGTCCAATGGCGAAGGCTGTTTTCAAGCCTGTCTTTCTCCTGTATATAGATAATGGAATCCGGCCTGTCAGCATAAAGATAGATAATGTCTTTAAACCACAATAATAGCAGATGTAACGCCAGCTGCTGCAGCTCGCGATCCTTCATCACAGGCATCCATTGACTATGGATAAACAAAAGCGCTTCGTTAGGCCTGGTTTCCAGCACTTCTACTAATTGTACCACTAGTTTTCGCGCTTTAGCAAACCACTCTTGACCGGAAATCTCCATTGCTTCCTCATAATTCTGCGTCAGCTGGGACAAAAGTCGGGCAGAAGATTGCGGCAAACCTTCCGAAATCAGCAATTCCTCGAACTGTCCTTCATGCAAAGGCTGCAGTGCGAGTATCTGACATCTGGATTGAATTGTCTGAAGCAATGCCTGACTATTTTCCGTCAAAAGAATCGCTGTTGTATGAGCACCAGGTTCCTCGAGAAACTTGAGCAGGCGATTGGATGCATTGGCTGTCATTTTATCTGCGTCTTCCATTACGTATACTTTGCGATCGGATTCCATACCGGTATAGGAAAATTCCTTTTGAAGCTGGAGAATCTGATCGTTTTTTATAGAGGCACCATCTGGTATGATCCAATGGAGATCCGGATGGTTGCCAGAATCGATGCGGCGGCAATCCTTACATGCATTACAAGGCTCTGCGTCCTTGAGGTTTTTACAAAAGATACTCTTGGCAAATAAGCGGCTTAACGCTGATTTGCCAGTTCCACGCGATCCTTGGAATATGTAGGCATGAGAAATACGGTCGCGTTTCAGGCTGTTGACGAGCATCTTACTGACAACAGGCTGTTTTATAGACATTTCAGCCCAATTTAACATAACGTTCTTCCTTTATCAGTTACTTCACGTATAAAGATTGAAAAGGAGCCCTTTGATCTCACCGATGAGACCGAGGACACCGATTTGCTGCTTCTCCTGATCCATCAGGATTTCCGTCAGCTCCATCAGCTTCTCATCGATCAAGCGCACCGTCGTGAGCTTCCTGGATCCATGCTGGTTCCAGGAATGCTCATGATGCAGCTCCATCCCGTTGTCCTTTACATCTTCCATGAACTTCTTAATCTTACGTTTATACAAAGCAAGTTCCCGGAATGAACGCGTACGCGCCAGCCGTTCCCCTTGCTTGGTAATATCCGTGATCAGCTGCTGCAGTTCCTGTCCCTGCAGTTTCCTGCTTTGGGACTGCACCAGATCCTGAAACCTTTTCGGCTCAGCTGGTGCCTGTGTCGTATTCTTACGTGCAGCATCGAGCTGTGCACGTAAATCCGGACCGATTTTCAACGGTATTGTCTCCTTTGTTTAGAACTTTATAAAGGAATCGACAGGAAGTACGAAAACAGTAGCTCCGCCAACCTCTACTTTAACAGGGTTCGGGATATAGGAATCCGCATTGCCACCCATTGGAGATATCGGCGCCACCATCTGATTGCGCTGACTGCAGTTGTCCTTGATAATATCAAGCACATCATCGACTTGATCATCCTCACAACCAACCATAAGCGTCGTATTCCCTGCTTTCAGGAAACCACCAGTAGTGGATAGCTTAGTCGTCTTGAAATTCTGATCTCCGAGTGCATCTGTCAATCTGTTGCTGTCTTTATCCTGAATAATTGCTAATACTAGTTTCATCTTATTTCCTCCTCCATATCTTTACCATCACTTTTCTTTATCTTGCAAAAAAGCCATGATCGCTTGCGCAGCATTTTCAGCTACTTCAGCAAGCGGTTTGGAAGCATCAAGTGTCACATAGCGGTCCTTGTATTGTTCCCGAAGGATCTGGTACCCTTCATAGACACTTTCATGGAAGGATAGTGCCTCCAAGTCCAACCGATTCTGTTCTCTACCTTTATTCTCCGAAATTCGTGCTAATCCTGCTTCTGGGGATATATCAAAAAATAATGTCAAATCCGGCATGGTAGTTTCAACAGCAAATCGATTGATCTCCATCACTTCCTCCATCCCAAGACCACGTGTATGACCCTGATAAGCCAAACTGCTGTCCACAAAACGATCGCATAGTACGATCATTCCCTTTTTCAGCGCTGGCCACACCTTTTCCACCAGATGCTGTCTTCTGGCAGCTGCATAAAGCAGTGCTTCTGTACGGCCATCCATGCTCGTATTAGCTGGGTCCAGAATAACTGAACGGATTGCCTCCGCTATCTCGATCCCGCCCGGCTCACGTGTGGCAAGCACTTGATAGCCTTGTTCTTCTAAACGAGCTGTCAATAGCGGTACTGCGGACGTCTTGCCCGCACCTTCTCCGCCCTCCAGCGTAATAAACAATCCTGTCAAAATCATTCTCCTTCGTTTATGCCTCTATACGTAAGCATCCCTTCTTCAATATGTTCATTTTGAAAAGAGATGCTGCTATTCTTCCACAATTGTATCATTTCCACATGCTGTTTTGTAACGATTTCTCCTTTTGCCAGTACTGGTATTCCTGGCGGATAAGGAATAATTGATTCTGCTGCGATACAGCCGACAGCTCCGTCCCAATTTATAAAGACAGACTGCTGCTCTTCCATCTCAGCATAGCTTACTGCAAGCTCCTGTATCGGCTCAGAGAAGAGATGTACTGCTTGGACAGGGCTGATAGAAGCTGGTGCTTTCATATCTTTCATAGCTGTTCTGACACGATCCAAATCGTCATCTGATAGTGCTTCTAATCCATGAACAAGCAAGATATGCCGGTCTGTTATTAATTCCGGATAGATACCGGATGACTCCAGCATATTGGCAAGCTGTCTTGGCTGATAATCCGGCTTTACACGCAATACAATTTTCAGCCAATCACCATCCTGGCTCTCCACTTCCCATAGATTCGACGCAGAAAGCAGTTTTCGAAAAGCATTAACAGCGGTATGAAGCGTATCCATTTCCTTCGCTGTACGAGTAGCCAGATACTTCCTGGCTGTATCCAGTGAAGCAAGCAGCAAATAAGAAGGACTGCTGGACTGTAGCATTCGCAAGTAACGATCAACGGAAGAGATGGAGATAAATTCACTATTCAGATGAAGATAGGAACTCATCGTGAATGCAGGCGCCATTTTATGAGCGGACTGAACGACAACATCTGCTCCAGCCTCTAATGCGCTTAGAGGAAGGGTCTTGCTAGTCTTTAAATGCACTCCATGGGCCTCATCTACTAAAACAGGTATTCTGCTCGCATGAGCCTTCTTAACGATTTCTTTCAAATCGAATACTGTGCCGAAATAGTCCGGATACGTCAATATGAGTGCTTTTGCCTCCGGATACCTTCTAATTGCTACCTCTATTGTTTCCTGAGCAGGGTGTGTATATCTCTCTTTCTCTTCATCATAGACAGGGGCCAAAAAGACAGGCTTTGCTCCAGCGAGCTCCAATCCGTTCAGTATCGATTTATGACAGTTACGCTGTACGAGAACTATTTCATTTCTTTTGATGGTTCCGAGAATCATCGCTACATTTCCGACTGTACTTCCACTGACTAAGAACCGTGAATGCTTTGCACCAAAAAAAGAGGCTGCTAATTCCTGCGCTTCTGCTATAACCCCTTCAGGAGCATGCAGATCATCCAGCCCCGTTAGCTCCGTCTGATCGAGTAATGCAGCGGTTCGAAAGAGTGAATCCTTTTCAAATAGCATGCCATGTTTATGTCCTGGCACATGGAACGATATTGGATCTTGTTTAGCGAACTGTACCAACCTGTCATATAGTGGCGTATCTAACTGATTCATTATATTCTTCCTTTGAGCTTTTTTACTTATTATACGCACACATACAAAAAGAAAAAAGCCTGGCTTAGGCTTTAGTGAAATGTCATTTGATTTAAGTTACGAAGTTTCTTCACAAAATAGTGATATTGTACTTCCTTCGGTTCTGTTTGGACAATTTTCTGTTCACATTCTCTGCAGATAAATAAACGATAAAGATGTATGCCTTCTTGTTTCTCCTGGTCACAAATACCACATAAGCATTTTTTGCTCAACATTCTCCACCTCCGTTAGGTTAGTTTCTCCTAAACTAACGAACTTCATACCTGCTAATCTTGTAATCTAAGTTTATGTTCAACAGGCAGAGATGTTGTTTGTACGCTTTGTACGTATTGACGTTGTCATACGAGGTACTGATTCCCTTTTATAAACTATAGGGGAATAGGAAACTTGCTTATGAAAACTGCAACAGGCAGAGCAAATGGACAAGCAGGTTGGGACTATGCGAAAAAGTCTTTTCAAAAAGGCTCATTTTTTTTACACTAATATAGAACATATGTTCGTTTTTGGTTGAAAGGGGGAACATAATGATGTGCAGCAAGGAAAAACCCGAACAAGGAAAATTTCATCCAAATGCAGCCTTAATGCAAGGATTCCTGAAAGAAGAACAGCACCGCATCGTTTACGAACAAGCAGAACGTTATCCTTCGAAGGAAAACCTAAAAAAGCTTAATTCTGCTTTTCAGCAATTTTATACAGAAATACAATTAACCAATTATCTTACGATGACACTGAGTTATTATGCGAGAAATTACAGCAAACAAGCAACGATACTTCAAGGGAGAGAATTAGCTGTCCTTGATCAGCCAGCAAGCGAAGAACAAGAAACCAGCAAAAAAGAGATGCTTGTAGCCAAGGAAGATCAGACAGTGTACAACTGGGAACAGGCCATTCATGACCCTCTTCTTCTAACTGCTATTCAAGACTTGCCTAATAAACAGAAACAATATTTAGAGCTTCATTTCATCCATCAGCTAACTCATACTGAAATTGCTGAAAAACTGGACATCTCCCAGCAAGCTGTTTCAAAGTCAATTCAATCTGCACTTAGGAAACTCCGTTCAGTCTTTCCGAAAGGAGACGCGCCATGACAACAGAAACCATTATTTCTATGATTGGTAACCTTGGCTTTCCTATAGTAGTCTCATTTTATTTGCTCATACGTCTTGAGCAGAACATTAAGCGCCTGGAGCAAACACTGCAGGCGCTAATAGAACAAATTCAAAAAGGAGGAAATTAATAATGAACACATTACTTGAACTTACAATTAAAGCAAAAGCTGAAGATAAAGCTGCACTGGAAACTATGCTTATCCGATTTCAGCCAAAGATTCGGAAACTGAGCAGTTCTGCACCATATGCATGGAAAGAAGACATGGAGCAGGAGCTTTATATTCAGCTAATCAAAGCCATTCATCGATTTGAAATTCAAGAGGTGGAGCCTCAGTGGAAATTCTCTCATCAACTTCATTCCGCAATATAAAAAATCCCTGATCCAATAAGGATCAGGGATTTCATCTTGCCTGGCAACGTCCTACTCTCGCAGGGCGAACCCAACTACCATCGGCGCTGAAGAGCTTAACTACTGTGTTCGGCATGGGAACAGGTGTGACCTCTTCGCTATTACCACCAGACAATTCAAGAATTCAATTTGAATGAACCCTCAAAACTAGATAAGAAACATGTCTTGCCAGACATCTCATGCGGCCAAGCACCGGAGTGCTTGGACTTTGGCGTTGACTTAAGTTTAGTTAAGTCCTCGATCGATTAGTATTCGTCAGCTGCACGTGTCACCACGCTTCCACCTCGAACCTATCTACCTCATCGTCTCTGAGGGATCTTACTCATTTAAAATGATGAGAAGTCTCATCTTGAGGGGGGCTTCATGCTTAGATGCTTTCAGCACTTATCCCTTCCGCACGTAGCTACCCAGCTATGCTCCTGGCGGAACAACTGGTGCACCAGCGGTGCGTCCATCCCGGTCCTCTCGTACTAAGGACAGCTCCTCTCAAACTTCTAACGCCCACGACGGATAGGGACCGAACTGTCTCACGACGTTCTGAACCCAGCTCGCGTACCGCTTTAATGGGCGAACAGCCCAACCCTTGGGACCGACTACAGCCCCAGGATGCGATGAGCCGACATCGAGGTGCCAAACCTCCCCGTCGATGTGGACTCTTGGGGGAGATAAGCCTGTTATCCCCGGGGTAGCTTTTATCCGTTGAGCGACGGCCCTTCCATACGGCACCGCCGGATCACTAAGCCCGACTTTCGTCCCTGCTCGACTTGTAGGGTCTCGCAGTCAAGCTCCCTTCTGCCTTTGCACGCTACGAATGATTTCCAACCATTCTGAGGGAACCTTTGGGCGCCTCCGTTACTCTTTGGGAGGCGACCGCCCCAGTCAAACTGCCCACCTGACACTGTCTCCGAACCGGATAACGGTTCTGGGTTAGAATGTCAATACAGCCAGGGTGGTATCCCACGGATGCCTCCACCGAAGCTAGCGCTCCGGCTTCTAAGGCTCCCACCTATCCTGTACAAGCTGTACCAACATTCCATATCAGGCTACAGTAAAGCTCCACGGGGTCTTTCCGTCCTGTCGCGGGTAATGCGCATCTTCACGCATAGTATAATTTCACCGGGTCTCTCGTTGAGACAGTGCCCAAGTCGTTGCACCTTTCGTGCGGGTCGGAACTTACCCGACAAGGAATTTCGCTACCTTAGGACCGTTATAGTTACGGCCGCCGTTTACTGGGGCTTCGGTTCACAGCTTCGGGACGAAGTCCCTAACCATTCCCCTTAACCTTCCAGCACCGGGCAGGTGTCAGCCCCTATACTTCGCCTTACGGCTTTGCAGAGACCTGTGTTTTTGCTAAACAGTCGCTTGGGCCTTTTCACTGCGGCTTCTCCTTAAAAGAAGCACCCCTTCTCCCGAAGTTACGGGGTCATTTTGCCGAGTTCCTTAACGAGAGTTCTCCCGATCATCTTCGGTTACTCACCGTGCCTACCTGTGTCGGTTTGCGGTACGGGCACCTATTTCCTCACTAGAGGCTTTTCTTGGCAGTGTGAAATCAGGAACTTCGGTACTAAATTTCCCTCCCCATAACCGCCTGGAATTAGTGTTGAGTGGATTTGCCTGCTCAACTTCCTCACGGCTTGGACGCGCATAACCAGCAGCGCGCTTTCCTTATCCTCCTGCGTCCCCCCATCGTTCAAGCGGATTTAGGTGGTACAGGAATATCAACCTGTTGTCCATCGCCTACGCCTTTCGGCCTCGGCTTAGGCCCCGACTAACCCTGAGCGGACGAGCCTTCCTCAGGAAACCTTGGGCTTTCGATGAAAGAGATTCTCACTCTTTTTTCGCTACTCATACCGGCATTCTCACTTCTAAGCGCTCCAGCCGTCCTCACGATCGACCTTCACTGCCCTTAGAACGCTCTCCTACCACTGACATCGTAGATGTCAATCCGCAGCTTCGGTGGTGTGTTTAGCCCCGGTATATTTTCGGCGCAGCGTCACTCGACCAGTGAGCTATTACGCACTCTTTCAATGATGGCTGCTTCTAAGCCAACATCCTGGTTGTCTAAGCAACGCCACATCCTTTTCCACTTAACACACACTTTGGGACCTTAGCTGGCGGTCTGGGCTGTTTCCCTTTCGACCATGAACCTTATCACCCATGGTCTGACTCCCAAAGTAGATTGATTGGCATTCGGAGTTTGACTGAATTCGGTAACCCGATGAGGGCCCCTAGTCCAATCAGTGCTCTACCTCCAACCATCATCCTTTGAGGCTAGCCCTAAAGCTATTTCGGAGAGAACCAGCTATCTCCGTGTTCGATTGGCATTTCACCCCTACCCACACCTCATCCCCGCACTTTTCAACGTGCGTGGGTTCGGGCCTCCAGTCAGTGTTACCTGACCTTCACCCTGGACATGGGTAGATCACACGGTTTCGGGTCTACGACCACCTACTATATCGCCCTATTCAGACTCGCTTTCGCTGCGGCTCCGTCTATACAACTTAACCTTGCAGGGGATCGTAACTCGCCGGTCCATTCTACAAAAGGTACGCCGTCACCCATTAACGGGCTTCGACTACTTGTAGGCACACGGTTTCAGGATCTATTTCACTCCCCTTCCGGGGTGCTTTTCACCTTTCCCTCACGGTACTGGTTCACTATCGGTCACTAGGGAGTATTTAGCCTTGGGAGATGGTCCTCCCGGATTCCGACGGAATTTCACGTGTTCCGCCGTACTCAGGATACACTCCGGAGGAAACCACATTTCAAGTACAGGGCTCTTACCTTCTATGGCGGGCCATTCCAAGCCGCTTCGTCTATATGGTTTCTTTGTAACTCCAAAGGAGTGTCCTACAACCCCAGAAGGCAAGCCTTCTGGTTTGGGCTAATTCCGTTTCGCTCGCCGCTACTCAGGAAATCGCATTTGCTTTCTCTTCCTCCGGGTAATGAGATGTTTCAGTTCCCCGGGTCTGCCTCGTATTACCTATGTATTCAGTAATACGTACTATCCAATAACGGATAGCGGGTTCCCCCATTCGGAAATCTTCGGATCAAAGCTTACTTACAGCTCCCCGAAGCATATCGGTGTTAGTCCCGTCCTTCATCGGCTCCTAGTGCCAAGGCATCCACCGTGCGCCCTTCTTCACTTAACTAATAACGCATGATAAATCTATAAATCGCGACAATAATTGTCGGCTTTAAAGTTTGATGTTTTGGCATTGTTGTTTCTTATCTAGTTTTCAAGGTTCACAAGAGAGATTGATCTCTCAAAACTGAACAAACAACCAATCACGATGTCTACTACGAAGTAGTAGTTCCAATTATCCTTAGAAAGGAGGTGATCCAGCCGCACCTTCCGATACGGCTACCTTGTTACGACTTCACCCCAATCATTGATCCCACCTTCGGCGGCTGGCTCCTAAAAGGTTACCTCACCGACTTCGGGTGTTACCAACTCTCGTGGTGTGACGGGCGGTGTGTACAAGGCCCGGGAACGTATTCACCGCGGCATGCTGATCCGCGATTACTAGCGATTCCGGCTTCATGCAGGCGAGTTGCAGCCTGCAATCCGAACTGAGAATGGTTTTATGGGATTTGCTTAGCCTCGCGACTTTGCTGCCCTTTGTACCATCCATTGTAGCACGTGTGTAGCCCAGGTCATAAGGGGCATGATGATTTGACGTCATCCCCACCTTCCTCCGGTTTGTCACCGGCAGTCACTCTAGAGTGCCCAACTTAATGCTGGCAACTAGAATCAAGGGTTGCGCTCGTTGCGGGACTTAACCCAACATCTCACGACACGAGCTGACGACAACCATGCACCACCTGTCACGCTGTCCCCGAAGGGAACGTCTTGTCTCCAAGATTGTCAGCGGATGTCAAGACCTGGTAAGGTTCTTCGCGTTGCTTCGAATTAAACCACATGCTCCACCGCTTGTGCGGGCCCCCGTCAATTCTTTTGAGTTTCAGCCTTGCGGCCGTACTCCCCAGGCGGAGTGCTTAATGCGTTAACTTCAGCACTAAGGGGCGGAAACCCCCTAACACCTAGCACTCATCGTTTACGGCGTGGACTACCAGGGTATCTAATCCTGTTTGCTCCCCACGCTTTCGCTCCTCAGCGTCAGTTACAGACCAGAGAGTCGCCTTCGCCACTGGTGTTCCTCCACATATCTACGCATTTCACCGCTACACGTGGAATTCCACTCTCCTCTTCTGCACTCAAGTTCCCCAGTTTCCAATGACCCTCCACAGTTGAGCTGTGGGCTTTCACATCAGACTTAAGAAACCGCCTACGAGCCCTTTACGCCCAATAATTCCGGACAACGCTTGCCCCCTACGTATTACCGCGGCTGCTGGCACGTAGTTAGCCGGGGCTTTCTGGTTAGGTACCGTCAAGGTACGAGCAGTTACTCTCGTACTTGTTCTTCCCTAACAACAGAGCTTTACGACCCGAAGGCCTTCATCGCTCACGCGGCGTTGCTCCGTCAGACTTTCGTCCATTGCGGAAGATTCCCTACTGCTGCCTCCCGTAGGAGTCTGGGCCGTGTCTCAGTCCCAGTGTGGCCGATCACCCTCTCAGGTCGGCTATGCATCGTCGCCTTGGTGGGCCATTACCCCACCAACTAGCTAATGCACCGCGGGCCCATCTGTAAGTGACAGCCGAAACCGTCTTTCCATTTCCAATCAGGAGAAAGGAAATACTATCCGGTATTAGCTCCGGTTTCCCGAAGTTATCCCAGTCTTACAGGCAGGTTGCCCACGTGTTACTCACCCGTCCGCCGCTCATTCCGCCAAAATCACCCCGAAGGGGTCATCTGGTTTCCTGCGCTCGACTTGCATGTATTAGGCACGCCGCCAGCGTTCGTCCTGAGCCAAGATCAAACTCTCCATGAAAGTTTTGATGCTTTTGCTCGTTAGAGCTGACGTTGATCTTACGATCTTGTCGTTTAATTCGTAATTGGTTGTTTTGTTCAGTTTTCAAAGATCAATTTCGTTCTGCCGCTCATTTGGCGACTAGAACATCATATCATGTTTTAACTTTCGTTGTCAACATGTTTTTTTATTGCTGTCTGCTCCGTTCCGAAGCGACTCCAATAATATACCACGTATTAGAGTACAATGCAACACTTTATTATAAAAAAAGAAATAAAAATCCCTGATCTAATAAGGATCAGGGATTTCATCTTGCCTGGCAACGTCCTACTCTCGCAGGGCGAACCCAACTACCATCGGCGCTGAAGAGCTTAACTACTGTGTTCGGCATGGGAACAGGTGTGACCTCTTCGCTATTACCACCAGACAATTCAAGAATTCAATTTGAATGAACCCTCAAAACTAGATAAGAAACATGTCTTGCCAGACATCTCATGCGGCCAAGCACCGGAGTGCTTGGACTTTGGCGTTGACTTAAGTTTAGTTAAGTCCTCGATCGATTAGTATTCGTCAGCTGCACGTGTCACCACGCTTCCACCTCGAACCTATCTACCTCATCGTCTCTGAGGGATCTTACTCATTTAAAATGATGAGAAGTCTCATCTTGAGGGGGGCTTCATGCTTAGATGCTTTCAGCACTTATCCCTTCCGCACGTAGCTACCCAGCTATGCTCCTGGCGGAACAACTGGTGCACCAGCGGTGCGTCCATCCCGGTCCTCTCGTACTAAGGACAGCTCCTCTCAAACTTCTAACGCCCACGACGGATAGGGACCGAACTGTCTCACGACGTTCTGAACCCAGCTCGCGTACCGCTTTAATGGGCGAACAGCCCAACCCTTGGGACCGACTACAGCCCCAGGATGCGATGAGCCGACATCGAGGTGCCAAACCTCCCCGTCGATGTGGACTCTTGGGGGAGATAAGCCTGTTATCCCCGGGGTAGCTTTTATCCGTTGAGCGACGGCCCTTCCATACGGCACCGCCGGATCACTAAGCCCGACTTTCGTCCCTGCTCGACTTGTAGGTCTCGCAGTCAAGCTCCCTTCTGCCTTTGCACGCTACGAATGATTTCCAACCATTCTGAGGGAACCTTTGGGCGCCTCCGTTACTCTTTGGGAGGCGACCGCCCCAGTCAAACTGCCCACCTGACACTGTCTCCGAACCGGATAACGGTTCTGGGTTAGAATGTCAATACAGCCAGGGTGGTATCCCACGGATGCCTCCACCGAAGCTAGCGCTCCGGCTTCTAAGGCTCCCACCTATCCTGTACAAGCTGTACCAACATTCCATATCAGGCTACAGTAAAGCTCCACGGGGTCTTTCCGTCCTGTCGCGGGTAATGCGCATCTTCACGCATAGTATAATTTCACCGGGTCTCTCGTTGAGACAGTGCCCAAGTCGTTGCACCTTTCGTGCGGGTCGGAACTTACCCGACAAGGAATTTCGCTACCTTAGGACCGTTATAGTTACGGCCGCCGTTTACTGGGGCTTCGGTTCACAGCTTCGGGACGAAGTCCCTAACCATTCCCCTTAACCTTCCAGCACCGGGCAGGTGTCAGCCCCTATACTTCGCCTTACGGCTTTGCAGAGACCTGTGTTTTTGCTAAACAGTCGCTTGGGCCTTTTCACTGCGGCTTCTCCTTAAAAGAAGCACCCCTTCTCCCGAAGTTACGGGGTCATTTTGCCGAGTTCCTTAACGAGAGTTCTCCCGATCATCTTCGGTTACTCACCGTGCCTACCTGTGTCGGTTTGCGGTACGGGCACCTATTTCCTCACTAGAGGCTTTTCTTGGCAGTGTGAAATCAGGAACTTCGGTACTAAATTTCCCTCCCCATAACCGCCTGGAATTAGTGTTGAGTGGATTTGCCTGCTCAACTTCCTCACGGCTTGGACGCGCATAACCAGCAGCGCGCTTTCCTTATCCTCCTGCGTCCCCCCATCGTTCAAGCGGATTTAGGTGGTACAGGAATATCAACCTGTTGTCCATCGCCTACGCCTTTCGGCCTCGGCTTAGGCCCCGACTAACCCTGAGCGGACGAGCCTTCCTCAGGAAACCTTGGGCTTTCGATGAAAGAGATTCTCACTCTTTTTTCGCTACTCATACCGGCATTCTCACTTCTAAGCGCTCCAGCCGTCCTCACGATCGACCTTCACTGCCCTTAGAACGCTCTCCTACCACTGACATCGTAGATGTCAATCCGCAGCTTCGGTGGTGTGTTTAGCCCCGGTATATTTTCGGCGCAGCGTCACTCGACCAGTGAGCTATTACGCACTCTTTCAATGATGGCTGCTTCTAAGCCAACATCCTGGTTGTCTAAGCAACGCCACATCCTTTTCCACTTAACACACACTTTGGGACCTTAGCTGGCGGTCTGGGCTGTTTCCCTTTCGACCATGAACCTTATCACCCATGGTCTGACTCCCAAAGTAGATTGATTGGCATTCGGAGTTTGACTGAATTCGGTAACCCGATGAGGGCCCCTAGTCCAATCAGTGCTCTACCTCCAACCATCATCCTTTGAGGCTAGCCCTAAAGCTATTTCGGAGAGAACCAGCTATCTCCGTGTTCGATTGGCATTTCACCCCTACCCACACCTCATCCCCGCACTTTTCAACGTGCGTGGGTTCGGGCCTCCAGTCAGTGTTACCTGACCTTCACCCTGGACATGGGTAGATCACACGGTTTCGGGTCTACGACCACCTACTATATCGCCCTATTCAGACTCGCTTTCGCTGCGGCTCCGTCTATACAACTTAACCTTGCAGGGGATCGTAACTCGCCGGTCCATTCTACAAAAGGTACGCCGTCACCCATTAACGGGCTTCGACTACTTGTAGGCACACGGTTTCAGGATCTATTTCACTCCCCTTCCGGGGTGCTTTTCACCTTTCCCTCACGGTACTGGTTCACTATCGGTCACTAGGGAGTATTTAGCCTTGGGAGATGGTCCTCCCGGATTCCGACGGAATTTCACGTGTTCCGCCGTACTCAGGATACACTCCGGAGGAAACCACATTTCAAGTACAGGGCTCTTACCTTCTATGGCGGGCCATTCCAAGCCGCTTCGTCTATATGGTTTCTTTGTAACTCCAAAGGAGTGTCCTACAACCCCAGAAGGCAAGCCTTCTGGTTTGGGCTAATTCCGTTTCGCTCGCCGCTACTCAGGAAATCGCATTTGCTTTCTCTTCCTCCGGGTAATGAGATGTTTCAGTTCCCCGGGTCTGCCTCGTATTACCTATGTATTCAGTAATACGTACTATCCAATAACGGATAGCGGGTTCCCCCATTCGGAAATCTTCGGATCAAAGCTTACTTACAGCTCCCCGAAGCATATCGGTGTTAGTCCCGTCCTTCATCGGCTCCTAGTGCCAAGGCATCCACCGTGCGCCCTTCTTCACTTAACTAATAACGCATGATAAATCTATAAATCGCGACAATAATTGTCGGCTTTAAAGTTTGATGTTTTGGCATTGTTGTTTCTTATCTAGTTTTCAAGGTTCACAAGAGAGATTGATCTCTCAAAACTGAACAAACAACCAATCACGATGTCTACTACGAAGTAGTAGTTCCAATTATCCTTAGAAAGGAGGTGATCCAGCCGCACCTTCCGATACGGCTACCTTGTTACGACTTCACCCCAATCATTGATCCCACCTTCGGCGGCTGGCTCCTAAAAGGTTACCTCACCGACTTCGGGTGTTACCAACTCTCGTGGTGTGACGGGCGGTGTGTACAAGGCCCGGGAACGTATTCACCGCGGCATGCTGATCCGCGATTACTAGCGATTCCGGCTTCATGCAGGCGAGTTGCAGCCTGCAATCCGAACTGAGAATGGTTTTATGGGATTTGCTTAGCCTCGCGACTTTGCTGCCCTTTGTACCATCCATTGTAGCACGTGTGTAGCCCAGGTCATAAGGGGCATGATGATTTGACGTCATCCCCACCTTCCTCCGGTTTGTCACCGGCAGTCACTCTAGAGTGCCCAACTTAATGCTGGCAACTAGAATCAAGGGTTGCGCTCGTTGCGGGACTTAACCCAACATCTCACGACACGAGCTGACGACAACCATGCACCACCTGTCACGCTGTCCCCGAAGGGAACGTCTTGTCTCCAAGATTGTCAGCGGATGTCAAGACCTGGTAAGGTTCTTCGCGTTGCTTCGAATTAAACCACATGCTCCACCGCTTGTGCGGGCCCCCGTCAATTCTTTTGAGTTTCAGCCTTGCGGCCGTACTCCCCAGGCGGAGTGCTTAATGCGTTAACTTCAGCACTAAGGGGCGGAAACCCCCTAACACCTAGCACTCATCGTTTACGGCGTGGACTACCAGGGTATCTAATCCTGTTTGCTCCCCACGCTTTCGCTCCTCAGCGTCAGTTACAGACCAGAGAGTCGCCTTCGCCACTGGTGTTCCTCCACATATCTACGCATTTCACCGCTACACGTGGAATTCCACTCTCCTCTTCTGCACTCAAGTTCCCCAGTTTCCAATGACCCTCCACAGTTGAGCTGTGGGCTTTCACATCAGACTTAAGAAACCGCCTACGAGCCCTTTACGCCCAATAATTCCGGACAACGCTTGCCCCCTACGTATTACCGCGGCTGCTGGCACGTAGTTAGCCGGGGCTTTCTGGTTAGGTACCGTCAAGGTACGAGCAGTTACTCTCGTACTTGTTCTTCCCTAACAACAGAGCTTTACGACCCGAAGGCCTTCATCGCTCACGCGGCGTTGCTCCGTCAGACTTTCGTCCATTGCGGAAGATTCCCTACTGCTGCCTCCCGTAGGAGTCTGGGCCGTGTCTCAGTCCCAGTGTGGCCGATCACCCTCTCAGGTCGGCTATGCATCGTCGCCTTGGTGGGCCATTACCCCACCAACTAGCTAATGCACCGCGGGCCCATCTGTAAGTGACAGCCGAAACCGTCTTTCCATTTCCAATCAGGAGAAAGGAAATACTATCCGGTATTAGCTCCGGTTTCCCGAAGTTATCCCAGTCTTACAGGCAGGTTGCCCACGTGTTACTCACCCGTCCGCCGCTCATTCCGCCAGAATCACCCCGAAGGGGTCATCTGGTTTCCTGCGCTCGACTTGCATGTATTAGGCACGCCGCCAGCGTTCGTCCTGAGCCAAGATCAAACTCTCCATGAAAGTTTTGATGCTTTTGCTCGTTAGAGCTGACGTTGATCTTACGATCTTGTCGTTTAATTCGTAATTGGTTGTTTTGTTCAGTTTTCAAAGATCAATTTCGTTCTGCCGCTCATTTGGCGACTAGAACATCATATCATGTTTTAACTTTCGTTGTCAACATGTTTTTTTGTTGCTGTCAGCTCCGTTCCGAAGCGACTTGAATAATATATCATGAATTAGGGAACACTGCAATACTTTATAACAAAAAATATTGAATTGCTGCCAGAGAAGCTATTCCCGGAATGCCTAATACGCCTACCAATACTGTTGTTGCGGCATTTATCGGGATGTGTAGTCCGGCAAGTGCTCCTACTACATTAAATAGAAATAGTAGAAAGACACCAAGAATAAGCCTAACTGAACCTTTGAGCATTAAACTAAACAGCTTGCCTGAGGTTCCTGAAATAAGTAAGACTACTACTACAGCCAACAGTACACCGATTATTGCATACGACACATCTCATCTCTCCTTTAACTTGTCCTGTTTTCTACACTATGAGTACGGACAAGAAAAAAGAACACGCATTGCGTTAGGTACGCAATGCGCTTAAGTTTCGGTGTCTTGCTTCACGAAGCATGAAAAGATACTTGGCTTGCGCCACCTGTAAATCATACTGCCCCATTTCACTTGCATCGACACTTCTCTCTATTATAGATTGGATGCTCACCCAATCGTTTTTCATCTTGAATATATCAGCTAACAACTCTTTGTCCACATCAGATCTCTTCAATCTTCTGCCAGCCATTTATCTCACCTGCTTTACAGTTCTCTTCTGCCTTCCATCGCTTTGGACAGGGTGACTTCATCTGCATACTCCAGATCTCCACCCATTGGCAGGCCGTGTGCAATCCTTGTTGTTCGTATACCAGATGGTTTGACTAGTTTAGATATATACATAGCTGTTGCTTCGCCTTCTATGTTCGGATTGGTAGCTAGGATCAATTCCTTCACTTCTTCATCCTTCAGGCGGTTCAATAGGGACGGGACATTGATATCTTCAGGTCCGATACCATCCATCGGAGAAATAGCTCCGTGCAATACATGATATTTCCCATTGAATTCACGCATCTTCTCCATAGCGATGACATCTTTCGGATCCTGTACAACACAAATAAGAGAGCTGTCTCTTGCTTCATCCTGACAAATACTACAAGGATCCTGATCGGTGATATGACCGCAGATACTGCAGTGGGTCAATTCACGTTTGGCATTGATTAATGCCTTCGCAAAATCCATGACGTCATCTTCTTTCATACTAAGTACATGAAAAGCAAGACGCACGGCAGTCTTTGGTCCGATTCCAGGCAATTTAGTAAAACTGTCTATCAGCTTCGAAATCGGTTCGGGATAATACATTTATTTAGTTGCCTCCTAGAACATTCCTCCAGGTAACCCTTTCGTGAACTGTCCCATTGTTTGGTTGGATTTTTCATCAACTTGCTTCAATACTTCATTTGTTGCAGAAATAATAAGATCTTGGAGCATTTCCACATCATCCGGATCTACTACTTCTTCCTGGATGACTACATCAGTAATCTCCTTTTTACCATTAGCGACTACCTTTACAGCACCGCCGCCTGCAGTTGCTTCGAAAGTCATTTCATGAAGCTCTTCTTGAGCCTGCATCATTTTCTTCTGCATTTTCTGCATCTGTTTCATCATATTGTTCATATTCCCACCACCACGCATGGAAAAATCCCTCCTTGAATTTGGTTATTAGTCTTTTATTTCGAGTAAGTCATCTCCGACCAGTTTCCTGGCCTCAGCGATAATCGGGTCTTCCTCTTGCTTTCCATCCTCAGAAGAATCCTGCTGCTTCTGATTTTTCAGGAAGTCCTCCCGAAGTTCTGTCCAATTTGCCTCCGGAACCGGTATGACCATAATTTGGTGTCCGATCCGTTCTGCTAGTAATGATTCTATCGTGTCTTTGTGCTCCAAGGCAAGTGAACAGTGGATCTCATATTTGAAACCTATAATAAGTGCATTCTGCGATGCTGCTCTTGGCTTACTGTTTAAAATCGTAGCATGTGCAGGAGCACTCTGCCGCTTAAGGGCATCCATAAAGCTTGCCCAATGCTCGGCAACCAGCTTCAATTCATCCTTTGTTGCTTCTGATAATACTTGGCGTATGCGTTCGAACGGAACACGATAGCTATTCTTGCTGCCTGTTCGTACTGGACGTTTAGGCTGTTCGGCAGGAGCTGCTGCTGATTGCGGCTGCAATTTCAATTGTTTCAATTCCTGCTCCAGCTGAGAAATCTTACGTGTCAGCTGCTGCACAGCTTCGGCTTCCACACTCGCTGTCGGAGCACTTTGATCTGCAATGTGCAAAATCGCAATCTCAACAAAAACCTTCGGACTGTTTGCCCATTTGATCTCCTGCTGACAACGATTCAGTTCTACAATTGCTGCCTGGATCCAAGAAGCATCCACTTCCTCCGCCAGCTGTTTGAAACTATCATCTACCAGCACGCGTTCCAATATGTTTTCCATACCAGGTGCACTTTGGAACATCAGTAAATCCCGTAAGTAATAGATAAGATCAAAAACGAAACGCCCCGGATCCTTTCCATCCTGTATCAGCAGATCAACTTGTTCAAGTGCTGCTTGTACATCTTGTCTGGCACAAGCCCTGATAACCTCTGTTAGTCTATCCTGAGAAACGGCACCGGTAACAGCAAGCACATCCGCAAGCTCCACAACATCTTCACTGTAGGAAATTGCCTGGTCGAGCAAACTGAGCGCATCCCGCATTCCGCCTTCTGCCGCTAGTGCAACTGACTCGACTGCATCATCAGATACTGTGATTTGCTCTTTCTCGAGAATCTCCTGCATCCTGCTTACCATCGCCTGCTGGTTGATACGTTTAAAATCGAAACGCTGACATCGGGAAATGATTGTCAACGGAATCTTATGCGGTTCTGTTGTCGCTAAGATGAAGACCACATGTTTCGGTGGCTCTTCCAATGTCTTGAGAAGTGCATTAAATGCTCCAATCGAGAGCATATGAACTTCATCGATAATATACACTTTATATTTGACCGCGCTAGGAGCATATTTCACTTTGTCCCGGATGTCTCGTATTTGTTCGACACCGTTATTAGACGCTGCATCAATTTCGATTACATCCGCAATTGATCCATCTTGTATTCCTTTGCAAGCCGCACACTCGTTACACGCTTCCTCTACCGGTGCATGTTCACAGTTGATGGTCTTTGCAAAGATCTTCGCCGCACTTGTCTTCCCTGTACCACGCGGACCGGAAAACAAGTAGGCATGCGAGAACTTATCCTGCATGATGGCATTCTTCAATGTACGGATAATCGGCTCCTGACCTACAACATCAGCAAATGTCCTTGGCCTCCAGACACGGTATAACGCTTGATAACTCATCACGCCGAGCTCCTTTTTTCATTCTTCCTTCATTATAACGGAATTAGGTTACTGATACTACATGTATAAAAAGAGCCCTTACCAAATGGCAAGGACTCTTATTGTTTATTGGTTAAGCGCCGTGCACCCACCGTCGATAATACAGATCTAAGCGTTACATAAGTTCATGGCTCGACCCAGGCTTCCCCGCGGCACACAGGAGAGACTGCTTACTGCTGCTTCCTTCCGGACCTGACAGGGTTCACAGTTTCCTGTTGCGCAGGACCCGGGTGTCAACACCAATTCCTTATGGCAGGCCTTAAAGCCGTATTACCTCGGATGGGAATTCGGCCTCGCTATAGCGGATTGCGAGTACAGGGCACCGCTACCTCCCCGCTTAGCACGGCTAAGTTGTGAATAAAGTTAGGCGCATTGATAGCGCACTTCATAGTATAGCTTGTTTATAGTGAAAAATCAAATCCGGCTGTTTTTCTCTGCTTTTTTCTTCCGAAGTTCCCGGAAAAATGAGGTCAGCAGTCCGCCGCATTCCTCCTGGAGCACACCACCTGTCACTTCTGTTTGGTGATTGAACCGATCATCTTGCAGTAAATTATATAAAGTGCCTGCACAGCCAGCTTTCGGATCATACGCACCAAATACAACACGCCGCACGCGTGATTGGATAATGGCACCTGCACACATCGGACATGGCTCAAGTGTTACATACAAATCACAATCTTCCAGTCGCCAACTGCCTATTTTCTCATTAGCTGCCTGGATTGCATGCATTTCCGCATGGGAGTGTGCCTGCTGCGTCGTTTCTCTAAGATTGAACCCAGAAGCAACGATTTCGCCATCCTTTACAATAATAGCTCCAATTGGAACTTCGCCAAGAAGCTCCGCCCGCTTTGCTTCTTTTATCGCTTGCTCCATCCAGTAAGCATCGGTCGTCATATATATCTCCCACATTTCTATCTAAAGGTTTCAAATTACGTAAAGTTGATAATGTATAAGTATAAGAAGCTTCCTACTATGAAGTAAAGGAGAATTATCTTGAGTGACAAAAAAGCTGTCTTGTTTATAGATGTTTTCAACACATTCGATTTTCCCGGCGGTGAAAAGCTGCTGGCGAACACAAAGGAAATCCTTCCTAATTGGGAGAAGCTGCGTAAAAAGGCAAAAGAGAATGATTGGCCGGTCATCTTTGTAAATGATCACTACGGTATCTGGCAGGATAACTTCAAAAAAATAGCTGATTATTGCCGGAATGAGGAGAATCAAGAAATCATCGATAGCATGATGCCGCACGAAGATGATTATTTCCTTTTAAAGCCGAAGCATTCTGCGTTTTTCCAGACATCTCTTCCATCACTATTGAAAGAGCTCGATTGCAATCATGTTATTTTTGCTGGAGTTGCCGGTAATATATGTGTTGTATTTTCAGCCAATGATGCCCATATGCGGGAGTTCAAGCTGGATGTGCCGAAGAACTGCGTAGCTTCTAATACTAAAGAACAAAATGAGGACGCATTGCGTGTTATTGAAACGACTCTCAGTGCCAATACAGATCCAATCTGACATAAGACGGCTCCTCCGAGCATAGCTTTTCTACAGAGGCTTTATAAAGGAGGAGTCGTTTTGCAAATATATGTAGTTCAGTCTGGTGATTCACTGAATAGCATCGCAAGCCGTTATGGTACGACAAGCCAGGAATTGATTACTGCAAACGAACTGGCAACACCAAATGACCTTGTCGTCGGACAGGCGCTGGTGATTCCAATCATTGGCTCATTCTATTATGTCCAAGCTGGCGATAGTCTTTACACCATAGCCAGAAGAAATAACCTGTCAGTTGCAGAGCTTTCTCGAATCAATAACATTTCAGCATCAGCAGTCCTGCAACCTGGACAGCGTCTCTATCTGCCACCGAAACCAAAAAGGCAAATTGAATCAAACGCCTATATAGAGCCTTCCGGAGATACTGTATCCCAGACTTTGGAGACTGCAGCAAGACAGCGTGCCCCATACCTCACCTATCTGATGCCTTTCAGTTACAGAGTAGATCGGCAAGGAAACTTAACAGCCCCACCTTTAAATGATTTTGCAAATATTGCACAGGCCAATAATACGACATTAAGTCTTGCTGTCTCCACACTTGAGGGCGGACAATTCAGTGCCGAATTGGGAACTAGAATTGTAACCACGACTTCTGTCCAAGATCGCTTATTTACGAATATTATCAATACAGCCAATGAAGTAGGATTTGGCGAGGTACACTTCGATATTGAATTTCTGCCGGCAGAAAATCGGGAGGACTATAACAATTTCCTCAGACGCGCCGTCGCCAGACTTCGACCTGAGGGCCTGCGTGTATCGACAGCAGTTGCACCAAAAACGAGCGCGACCCAGCAAGGACAATGGTATGAAGCACATGATTATGCCGCACACGGGGAGATTGTTGATTTTGTCGTTTTGATGACTTATGAATGGGGCTATAGCGGCGGTCCGCCATTAGCTGTCTCTCCATTACCGAATGTACGAGATGTTGTGGAATACGCATTAACAGAAATGCCTGCCAACAAAATCATGCTTGGTCAGAACTTGTACGGCTATGATTGGACGCTTCCTTATGAGCCTGGCGGAGACTATGCCAAAGCTGTCAGTCCGCAGCGAGCCATTGCGATTGCCCGTGAAAATAATGCCTCGATTCAATACGACACTACTGCGCAAGCACCTTTCTTTAGGTATACAGCAGCTGGTGCACAACATGAGGTGTGGTTTGAAGATGCCCGTTCCATCCAGGCAAAATTCGATCTGATCAAGGAGTTGAACTTGCGCGGAATCAGTTATTGGAAGCTTGGTCTTTCCTTTCCGCAAAACTGGCTATTACTCACTGACAATTTCACAATCAGAAAGCTATGAGAGCAGTATACCTACTGCTCTTTTTTTCATGTCACTGTTATCCATAGCTTCTCTTCGCGAAACTCATCTCCATCCACAATCACTTGTGGAATAGCTACACGGACAGGACTCTCAAGCGGAGAAGGAGTCAGCCTGACTTCCTCAGAAGATACCCACTCTCCGATAATCTTTTCTGCAAAAGAAAACTGTTCCGTAAAACCATCACGGAACCAGCTCACCTCATTCTGCTTTGATACTCCCGGCTGATTCATACACAAGTACAAAGAAACATCATCACAGTAGGAGAGCATTTTCTGATCTGTATCCAATGTTGCTTTTTCAGCTGATGTCAGTGTTTGCATGTCGGCTTGCTGTAACCCATGTTCCCGTTCTAAAAATGCTTTTATCTGCTCATCTTCTGTATCATTGGAAAAGAAGGAGCAATAATGCCTGCTGCATAATATAGCCGCATAGCGGGATTGTTCTCGTACTTCCATGATGCCCTGCTGATAGGCACGAAGCTTATCGGTTAACGGATAATCAATAAAGCTATAAAATCCTTTTCCATCAGGCTTACGCTTTGGCACTTCATCCAATGGAATCCATGCTCGGTCATGCTGATCTACTGCCATAATAGTGTCAGGGCGCTGGACAGGCGAATTAGGATCGTCCTTTCGCCAATGTCTGGCTATTTCCCCGGAAATAGCTGCATGGGCATGCTGCGGGATTAGCACCGTTTTTCCATCGTTATTTTCTCGAACAATCATTACATCCCTCCTATGAAAAACTCCCGGCATATAGCCGGGAGTCATAATTTCATCTTATTTCAATAGCTTCAAGGATTCGTCGATGAATGCTGGAATATCATCCGGCTGTCTGCTTGTAACCAGCTGGTTCTGGCATACGACAACTTCCTTATCTTCCACAGTTGCACCAGCGTATTCCATATCCACCTGAATTGATTTATAGCCTGTTGCTTTTCGGCCTTCAAGCGTTTTAGCTGAGATTAACAGCTGCGGACCGTGGCAGATTGCAAAGACCGGTTTTTTCTCATCCATAAAGTGCTTCGCAAAATTCACGAACCGATCATCCGCACGCAGATTATCAGGTGAAACACCGCCAGGAATGAATAGGGCATCAAAGTCTTCTGGTTTCACATCATCGATACCTTTATCAATTGATACTGTTGCTTCCCCTTGCTTACCTTTTACACTGTTACCTGCCTCAAATTCGATAGTTGTCACTTCATGACCAGCTTCTTTATATGCTTTTGCCGGATCTGTGTATTCCACGTCTTCAAAGTCATTAGTAATCACTGTTGCAATTTTAGCCATTGTCTAACACTCCTTTATAAAAGTATCACACAATGTATAGTTCCACGTGAGCTGTCGATTAAACCTCTTATTCCTCTAAAGTAGATGTATCACCCAGCGGCAGTCCAAGCTCTTTGGCACGAAGCAGACGGCGCATGATCTTGCCGCTTCTTGTCTTTGGAATCGAGGTGACAATCTCAATTTCCCTTGGTGCAGCATGCGCACTTAGTCCTTTTTTAATAAACTGGCGAATTTCTTCACGCAACTCTATGGAATCTTTATGCCCTTTATCTAAGGTGATGAAAGCTTTAATGATTTCCCCACGCTCTTCATCCGGTTTCCCAATCACCGCCGCCTCGGTAACTGCATAATGCTCAATCAGCTTGCTTTCCACTTCAAATGGTCCGACCAATTTCCCAGAAGTGTTTATCACATCGTCCAAACGCCCTTCAAACCAGAAATAGCCTTCTTCATCCATTTTGGCGCTATCACCTGATACGTACCAGCCGTTGATAAAGTAGCTATCGAACTTCTCTTGATTGCCCCAAATTGTTTTCATCATCGATGGCCATCCCGCTCTTACCGCAAGGTTCCCGCTCGTATGCGTTGGCAGTACATTCCCCGCATCATCAATAATAGCAGCTTCGACACCTGGTATTGGTTTACCCATTGCTCCCGGTTTGATCGACAGCGTTGGATGATTGACGATGAGCATCGCGCCAGTTTCAGTCATCCACCATGTATCATGGATGCGTTTGCCGTAAACTTCTTCCGCCCAATAAATGATCTCCGGGTTCAGAGGCTCCCCGACACTGAGGACATGGCGAAGCGAGGACAAATCATGTGCATGAGCAACTTCATCACCAGCAGCTGCCAGCTTCCGCAATGCAGTTGGAGCTGTATACCAGACCGTTACCTTATGCTTCTCAATGATCTTATACCAAGCTTCCGGAGTGAAACGGCCGCCAGCAATCACATTAGTTGCACCATTCAGCCATGGTCCGAATATGCCATAACTTGTACCTGTCACCCAGCCTGGATCAGCTGTACACCAGTACACATCATCCTCCTGCAAATCTAAAATCCATTTACCAGTAGCATAATGCTGTATCATTGCTCGATGCGCGTGATAGACACCTTTTGGTTTACCAGTGGATCCAGAGGTATAATGCAGCAGCATACCATCCTCTTTATCCAGCCATACAGGCTCGAACTCGGATGATGCCTGGTCCATCAGTTCTGTATAGTCATGTACTCCATCTGTTTCGGATTTCAGTACAATGACTTCCTTCAATTCAGGCAGATTGTCTCTATTAACACGGGGCAGCAGTTCTGCAGTGGTAATCAATATACTAGCACCGCTGTCCTTTAGCCGATCTTCTACTGCCTGTTCCATGAATGCCTCGAATAAGGGTCCAGCTACAGCGCCAATTTTGAGAATACCAAAAAAGCTTGCGTAAAAATCAGGACAGCGGGGCATGAACAAAAAGATACGGTCTCCTTTTGCTGCTCCGAGAGCTTTCAGCATATTGGCGGCCTGATTGCTGCGTTCCTTCAGTTGAGTGAATGTCCACTTCTCCTCTGTTTGGCTATCCTGATAAATTAGAGCAAGCTGATTTGCTTTAGCTGGGTTTTCTGCATGGCGGTCCACTGCTTCATAAGCAGCATTCAATTTGCCCGTATGGAACCAGGAAAAATCACGCTCCATCTGACTCCACTCAAACGATTGACGTAGTGCTTCAAAATCCGTTACATTGTGCTTTCCACTGAGAGGTGCTAACATTTTCATGATTCGACATCCTTCCCTTTAATTTGTAAGCGTTTACAATAAATACGAATAAAAAAGCCTCTGTCTGCATCAGCAAAGCAAGTAGGTTATTTCCATTGTACCTTGTTTTCCTTACCAATCAAAGTGAAATCATAAAAATGAACACCCGCTATATACACGGGTGTTCATGGTTGTTATTTTTTATATTGCATATATACTGCCTGTGTAACTAAGAAGTCCTCAACCCCATACTTACCGTCTGTACCGCCAAGTCCTGACTTACGGATGCCGGCGTGATATCCTTGGACGGCTTCCTGATTCTCACGGTTCACATATGTTTCCCCGAACTTAAGTTCATTGATTACTTTCATCGCTTCATTTAGATCTTCTGTATAGATAGAAGAAGAAAGTCCATACTCTGTGTCATTACCCATCTCGATGGCTTCTTCTAAATTAGTAAATGTAACGATAGGAACGACCGGACCAAAAATCTCTTCTTTAATAATGGACGAGTCGTGCTGAACATTTGTCAGGATGGTTGGCTCATAGAAGTAGCCAGACTCTGCATCTGGTCTTTTACCACCAATAATACAATTGGCACCTTCCTCTTTAGCCGCCGCTACCATTTCTTCGACAGTTTCTAAACGATCCTTGCTGACAAGCGGTCCCATCTCTACATTATGGTCTTTCGCAGGATCCCCATAAGAGACTCCTTCAAACGACTGCTTGAGTTTTTCTGTGAACGTTTCGGCTACACTTTCATGTACATAAACGCGCTCAGCATTCGTACAAGTTTGCCCGTTGTTCAGCAGGCGGGATGCTTTGATCTGCTCCACTGCCAAATCTAAATCTGCGTTTGCTGTTACAATGGCAGGTGCCTTGCCGCCAAGCTCTAGATTTACTTTGGTAATATTTTGTGCCGCAGCTTCCATTACTTTTGTTCCTGCTGTCACACTGCCCGTAATAGAGATCATGTCCACTTTTGGATGGGAAGCAAGCTGATTTCCGAGAGCAGACCCTGTCCCTGTAACATACTGATAGACGCCGTCTGGTAAGATACCCAGTTCATCAACCATCTTGGTAAATTCGTAAGCTGTATTCGGTGTCTGCTGACTTGGCTTCAGTATAAGTGTACAGCCTGTGGTGAGCGCCTGGGCAACCTTCCGTGCCAAAATAAAGACAGGGAAGTTCCACGGTACAATACCTGCTACAACCCCGATCGGCTTCTTATAGATAAAGATATTTTCATTTGGACGATCACTCGGGACGATGTCACCTTCAATGCGACGTGCCCATTCAGATGTGTAGCGGAAGAAATCAATCGCCATATCCACTTCGCCTGTGGCAAGCTCATAATTCTTTCCTTGCTCTTCCTGCAGCAAGGAAACGAAAGTATCTTTTCGTTTTTCCAGTTCATCACCAAGCTGGCGCACAATTTTAGCCCGCTCAATCGCCGGTGTCTGCTCCCACTCTTTTTGAGCTGCAGCAGCACCATCCACTGCTTGGTTCACTTCATCCTCTGTCGATTTAGGAATCTTAGATATGACCTCTTCTGTCGCTGGATTCAAGATATCGATTGTTTCTTCTGCCTGTGAAGTAATAAAACGTCCGTTGATATAAAGCTGATGTGTCTCCACAATCATCCTCCTCTTTTTTCATTCCTGGTAGTTGTTTTCCACCATAAAGGAAGATACAAACACAAAAAGGCCCGCTCTTTTAAAGAGCAGGCCTTTTCTTACACTTAGCAGATTAGTGGTATGGGGGATACCTAACATCAATATACCCAGCCACACATTATATAAACATTATTATGAAAAAGTTTATAACTTTTTTATAGCGGGAACAGCATAGTATAGCAAATTTCATTTAAGGAGTGGATTACAAATGGCTGAAAACAAACAAAGTTTAGGTGACAAAGTAAAAGGTGCCGTATCAAAAGCAAAAGGTGAAGCAAAAGATCAAATCGGTAATGCGAAAAATGATAAAGGTATGCAAGCAGACGGTAAAAAAGATAAAGCAAAAGGAAATCTTCAAGATACTGCAGGTAAATTGAAAGAGGATCCTGACCGTTGTTAAGAAAGAACACAATCAATTGTCAGATAAACTGACAGGAAACGAGGGGGACTTGGGAAAGTAAGAACAGCACCCAATTTCGGCAAATTTCGTGCTACACTTAATTCAAGATTTCCCCTAAATTTCTAACGCAAAATGGCTGCCAAATGGCAGCCATTTTTGTTTTAGACAATTTCTACATATTGCGGATTTGCTGTAATATAGTTTCCGCTCTTCAGCTTATACATAGTAGAACCATCGACAGTTAGTGTCTCCACTACAGTGAATACTTCTCCTTGGCTGACTGTACCAGCGCGTGCATTCCAATCTGGTGCATCATAATAGTATAGAGATGCTGCCTTTACTCGAATCAAAAAGGTTGAACCTGAACCCGATTTCTTCGTTAATCCAAGTGCTTTTTCCAAACCATTTACATGACCTCGCGCCACATTCTGAATCCATGAATTAGATTTCATCTTCGCCGCATCAGCACTATTATCAATAAAGCCATTCTCCGTCAGGACAGCAGGCATATTTGTCTCCCGAAGTACGTGGAAATTCGCCTTTTTCCTGCCGCGATCCGACATTCCATTCAGCTTCATTACTTCCTCGTGAATACGTGCTCGCATTACTCCTGTTGCAGAGCTATCAGATAAAGTGGAATAAATGAAATCCTCGTATCCAGTCCCACCACCAGCATTGATATGGATGCTGAGGAAGAAATCGGCTCCCCAAGCGTTAGCATCATTTGTACGCTGCGTAAGAGATGGGAACGTATCCCCCGTACGAGACATACGTACCTCTGCATTTTCATATTCCAGCTGCAGGATATTCCGAATCGATGTTCCAATTGCCAACACCACATTCTTCTCCTGAATTCCATTTGCTGATGCCCCTGGATCTGACCCTCCGTGACCTGGATCTACATAAATTTTCACCATTCGACCATCTCCCTTTCTTTTTTTGACTGCTTATAGTACCTTATGCAGCCTTGTACTAGATAAAAGCGGTTGGTGTCACTATTTCACAACCCATTCTGAAATTAGTATCGAAGGATAGAGATGATTCGTGTCATAAAAGTTAGTCAGTTAGCCACACTAAGAGAACGACAGAAGAGGTGAACGGCTATGTTTCCTTGGCAGAAACAAAAAACAGAAGCGATAGAAAAGCGGAAAGCTAGAAAGATATCGAAGAACTTAAAAGATAATGTCAAGTATATAGAAGAACAGTACTCTTATGGATTAAACTACGATTTTGAGTCGAGAACAATCCAAGGACCTTCAGGCAGATATCATCTTTTCTTTTATTCCACCACAGTCGATACAAAGCAATTAAGTGACCATATTGTTGCACCATTATTAGAAATGAAAAAGGATATTCCAGTTGATCGAATCGTTTCCGTGCCGAACATCAGCCCTATCACGAATATGGGGGATGTAGAGAAAGGGTTAAATGATGGCAGTGTAATCATTTTCAAACAAGGCATCGCTGAAGGATTTGAGGTAAATCTTCAAGATTTTAAACATCGTGCAGTGGAAAAAGCAGAAAATGAGAAAACAGTAAAAGGACCGAAGGAATCTTTTACAGAGTCTTTGCCGACAAATATCTCTATGCTGCGGAAGAAAATCCCCTCAAAAGACTTGATAGCCGAAAATATCAGCGTGGGAACTCGGCCTGCAGTACCTGTCACCCTCATCTATGAAAGAGATTTAGCAAATGAGAAAGTACTGGAAAATATCAAGAATCGTATCAGCAGTATCACAGTCGATAACATCCGAAATATCGAGATATTGGAACAGTTCATCGAAGAACGACCAAGGTCGCTCTTTCCGACGCTGCTTTATACGGAAAGACCAGACAATGTGTCCAACTTTGTATCAGAAGGCTATATAGCTATTATGATGGACAATTCCTCATCATGCTTGATTGCTCCAATCACGATTTGGTCTTTCTTCCATTCACCAGAGGATCGATATTTACGTTGGGCTTTTGCTAACTTCAGCAGATTGATACGAGCCCTTGCCTATTTTATTACTCTTTTCGTATCTGCAACCTATGTAGCTGTCACGAATTATCACAGCCAGTTGATTCCAATTGATTTGCTGCTGGCTATTGCAAGCAGCAGAGAGCGTGTTCCCCTGCCTATAATTTTTGAGGTTCTGCTTATGGAAATAGCCTTTGAGTTAATACGTGAAGCTGGAGTACGAATACCATCTCCACTCGGACCAACAATTGGTATTGTCGGTGCATTGATACTTGGACAGGCAGCCGTTGAAGCAAATATTGTAAGTCCTATCGTCGTCATTATTGTAGCTTTAAGCGGCTTGTCTTCATTTGCAGCCGCAAACTATAGTATCAACCATACTTTGCGTATTTCCCGTTTCATTTTCATTGTGGCAGCAAGCTTTTATGGGCTGCTTAGCCTGCTAGGAGCCATATTGTTATGGGCTGCATATGTAGTATCCATATCATCTTTTGGCGTCAGCTACTTTTCCCCTGCTACACCGTCTACGAAATCATCACATGATACATTCTTTAGGATGATTTTGAAAAAAGAACGGTGGAGACCAGGCTTTATAAATCCGAAGGACTGGGATAAAAAATAAAGGAGTGACAAACATGCAATTGACAAAGAAACCTTTGCGTATTCGTGAAATGGTCGTTATTGTTTTCATGGTTATTGGACTCAAGGGCGGAGACACGACTCCAGCACTTTTTGCGGATCATGCCCAAAATGCCATTTGGCTTGTACCCGTTGTTTCTTTTCTTTGCCTGCTGCCTCCCTTTTTAATTTTAATGTATCTGCTAAAAAAGCATGAGAAATATAATTTGGTTGAGCTGATTTTTCACTTATTAGGCAAGAAATTAGGTACAGTACTTAGCTTATTACTTTTCATAGGTGGATTTGTTTCCATGTCTGTAGACATGCGTAATGTTATGGAAGAACTCAATTATCTGTACTTCCCGGAATCTCCCACTATTATGATTTATGCCATCTTTCTAGGTATTTGTATCATCATAGCTAACAAGGGTCTTGAAACGATTGGAAGCCTGACCTGGGCGCTCATCCCTATTATCATCCTTACCATCCTGGCAGTGATGACGGTGGATTTAAGAGACGCCGTTTGGCAGCGTATCTTCCCTATTTTAGGAGACGGACCGAAAACTATCCTTGTAGACGGCATCAGTAAATCTTCCGCTTTCTTAGAAATATTTTTACTTACAATTGCCTATCAGGCATTTCACCAGACTAAAGACTTTCGCATTGGAATATACACAGGCGGGATACTTTCTTGTATCTTAATCGTTACTTTTTATGCTATATATGCAATGGTATTCGACTACAACACCATCAATAACATAGCTTTTCTTTATCAAGAATCGACGGAGATTGTGTCACTTGGTCATTTCTTTACAAATATAAGTACATTCTTCATGATTGGCTGGCTATTTTCGACCTTCCTCCGATTCATCATTTTTCTTTATATTTTATGCTGGATTTTTGGAGCTATATTTGAAATTAAGCGATTTGAAGGGTTGCTTCTCCCTATAGGTGTCTTGTCCATGATTCTGTCACTCATTCCCCCTAGTTTCTCTTTAAATGAACTCGTCATAAGGGAAACAAGTTTGCAGATTATTACTCCTTTGTTTCTCATCTTTCCATTCTTGTTATGGGGTACATATGGCTGGAAGAATAGAGGGAAAACATGAGAAGGCTTATTCTAGTTTTATTGTTTTTGCAAATCGCTCTTATTCTGACAGGATGTTTTGACCGGAAAGAGTTGGAAGAACAAGCATATGTCATAAGTATCGGAGTTGATAAGACAGACAAAGATAATATCTTCCGGTTTACTTTCGAGATTGCAAATCCGGAAGTAGGCAGCTCCGTATCCAATGTCTCCACAAAGGAGCCAGCTCAAGAAGTTGTTAGTGTATTAGGTACCGACTTCCTTTCCGCGACTAGTACCGCTAATACTGCAGTCGCAAAGGAAATCACCTTGGATCAAGTAAGAGTTGTTATTTTTTCAGAAAAATTAGCTCGCTCCAAAGAATTCATACATGTTATACAAGCAGCACCTAGTACCGTAGATTTAAAATTAAACGCACAGATGGTTATTAGCAAAGAGAAGGCTGAAGACTTCATCCGGCATAATAAACCAAGACTGGAATCAAGACCGCATAAATATTTTCAGTACATGCTCGACCGCGCCAGAGAGACTGGCGTAATTCCAGATGCACCTTTGGTCCGCTTCTTTCAAATTACGGAAGGCGATGCTGATTTGTTTATAGCCCCTTTTGCTAGTACAGAAAGAGAGCCCACGGATAAATATGGAGCAGAGGATAAATATAAAGCAGGGGAAATCGATATCAACGGCGGAAATCCCACTCAATTTATAGGAGCTGCTGTATTCAAAGAAGGGCAAATGATTGACACCCTGACAGGTCAAGAAACCCGTTATGTGCTTATGCTGGATACAACACTTCCTCAGCAAGATATACTTGCCACCTATAAGGATCCGTTAAGACCCGAATTCGAGATCTCAGCCAAAGTGCAGATCGACAGAGTTAAAGTGAAAATCGATTACAAGAAACACGGCAGATCAGTCATTGATGTTCATGTTAATGCTCATTTGAATGTATTCGCCATTCCAAGCACAGAAGACTACATGCTTAATCCGAAGAAAAGAAGAATTCTGTATGCTTCTATTCAAAAGCAGATGTATCAGAACGCCGAAGAAATAGTGAGAAAATCACAAGAGAAATATAAAGCGGACCCCTTCTATTGGTCTTTGCACATACGTAGTAAGTTCCTAACCATTAAGGATTATGAAAAAGCAGACTGGTCCAATAAAATTTATCCGAATGCTGATGTACATCTGCACGTTGATGTGAAAAGTATTGAATTTGGTAAAACGCTGCGTCAATCCAACATAGGAAAGGTACGAGACTAATGCCAATGTTTTATTTAGTCCTGCTGAACTTAGCCATTTCCATTTATTCTGGATTATTCGCTTACTCCCTTCATAAAGATAGCAATAAAAAAGGGATGATAGCTGTTGTTTGTTTGATCATCATCCTAATTACAAGCTCTATCATACTTTACTTAACGTAAAAACCCACAGCCTCCAGGCTGTGGGTTTTTAATCAAAGCGGCCCCGGCAAGATTCGAACTTGCGACACACGGTTTAGGAAACCGATGCTCTATCCCCTGAGCTACGGAGCCACGACATACTATATTATAACTGAATCGATAAAGCTTGCAAAGTCTGTCGCTTTTTCCACTAGTTTCTTCCGTCACTATATCGAAGCAAATGTCCTTCTATGGTAAACTATATTTATTTGCCATACAACGTTTGAGTTTGGAGGATACATCATGCACGAGCTGCCCTTTATTGCAGTGGAAGGTCCGATTGGTGTCGGAAAGACATCATTGGCTAAGAAAATAGCGGATCACTTTCAGTATGCGCTGCTAAAAGAGATCGTAGAAGAAAACCCATTCCTAGGCAAGTTCTATGAGAATATCGAGGAATGGAGCTTTCAGCTGGAAATGTTCTTTTTGACGAACCGTTACAAACAGCTGAATGATATTCGCAAGGATTATCTTTCCCAGAATCAGCCGGTAGTCGCAGATTATCATATCGCAAAGAATATGATTTTTGCCCAGCGTACACTTGCTGAACCGGAGTTTGATAAATACAGCAAGATCTTCTCAATTTTGACAGAGGATATCGCGCTACCTAATATGGTCATCTATTTGGATGCCAGTTTGGAAACATTGCTTGAACGGATCGAAATGCGTGACCGAAAAGCAGAACAGCATATCCAGCCGGATTATCTAAAGCAATTGTCTGCTGATTACCAGACATTTATGGATCTTTTCGAACAAGACAATCCAGACATACCTGTACTTCGATTAAGCGGAGACGAGTTGGATTTTGTAAAGAACGAGCAGGATTGGAAGTATATTTGTGACAGGATCTCCTCTCACTTGGATAAAGGAGTAACATCATCATGAATTTTAGAGAGAAATACCATATACCTGCGGACAGTGTGATTACCATCGCAGGTACAGTAGGTGTCGGAAAATCGACAATGACGAATGCATTAGCAGAGGCACTGGACTTTCGTACAAGCTTCGAGAAAGTGGACGGAAATCCTTACTTGGATAAATATTACGCTGACTTTGAACGCTGGAGTTTCCACCTTCAAGTTTACTTCCTAGCAGAACGCTTCAAGGAACAAAAACGAATCTTCGAATACGGCGGCGGATTCATCCAGGACCGTTCTATTTATGAAGATACAGGAATTTTTGCTAAAATGGCGTTTGAAGAAGGTAATATGTCCAAAGTAGATTATGAAACATATCGTTCTCTCTTTGATGCGATGGTTATGACGCCTTACTTCCCTCATCCTGATTTATTGATCTACTTGGAAGGATCCTTTGATCATATCATCAGCCGCATTAAACAGCGCGGCCGGGAGATGGAACAGCAAACACCAATCAGCTATTGGGAAGAGATGTTCCATCGCTATGAGAAATGGATTAACGACTTTAATGCTTGTCCTGTGCTGCGAGTAAATATAGCTGACTATGATTTATACAACCCGAATACATCAATTGAACCGATCTTAGAGAAGGTTGGCCATTTTATCGAGCATTCCCGTAAATGGACCTCCCGCCAGCCTTCCAAATAAAAAAACCGCCATCATAGGCGGTTTTTTTATTTGCTGAATGCTTGTCCCATTTCTTTCGATCGGGCTGCTGCAGCTTTTACACATGCTTGAATGGCAGCTTTTACACCTCGTTCTTCGAGCACACTGATACCTGCTGCAGTCGTGCCACCAGCACTGGTGATGTTCGCGCGAAGCTGAGCCGGGGTTAGCTCTGACTGTTCCAGCATTCGTGCAGCTCCTTTGAAAGTCTGAATCAACAGTTGTTTGCCAACAGTCTCATCAAGACCGACTTGAGAGCTTGCTTCCTCCAACGCTTCCATCATGTAATAAAGATAAGCAGGCCCGCTGCCTGAAATGGCAGTCACTGCATCCATATCCTCTTCATCTACCTCTACAGACTCTCCAACGGTCTTGAACAAACTGCTAACGACCTTCATATCCTCACTGCCTGCATGTACTCCTGCCGCGACAGCTGTCGCTGCCTCAAGAATCGTAGCGGACGTATTAGGCATCGCCCGAACTACCGGCTGATTGGATGGCAAATAGCTTTCCAGAAAAGAAGTATGGATCCCAGCCAATATAGATACGACAATTTGTCCTGGCTCCAGCTTGGATGCCTTCAAAGAAGTTAACGCTACTTCAGCATCTTTCGGTTTCATCGATAAGATGATGACATCTGCATCTTTCAAGAGAGCTGTCTGATTCCGCGTAATTGTTACTCCATATGCATCATGCAATTCTTGTAGCCTCGCATCATTAGCATGATTCGTCAGCCATATACCTTTCGCTGGGAGATGCTCTGCTGCGATTAATCCTTTAACGAGCGCTTCCGCCATTGCACCTGCACCTACAAATGCTATTTTCTTCATAAATGCCTCCGTTCCACGTGAAACAAGTTTGTAGTATTATCTGATGCTTCTTTTCAGAAGTCAATAAAAAAATCGTTACGGGTTAACCGTAACGATTTATGTATTTTAATTTTATATGTTTGTAAAAATGGAGGAGGAAGAGGGATTCGAACCCCCGCGAGCGATGAAGCCCCTGTCGGTTTTCAAGACCGATCCCTTCAGCCAAACTTGGGTATTCCTCCGTAAGACAAGTACTAATATATCATGTACTATGTCCATATGTCAACAGAATATAAAAAAAAGTGAAGGAGGGGGAATTCGAACCCCCACGAGCCGTTAAACCCCTGTCGGTTTTCGAGACTTATCCCTTCCACCGGACTTGGATACCCCTCCATACTTTTTCACCATATCACAAGCCTACTGTCAGCTTTAGCGAATTTCTGTCTTACCGCCCATGTAAGGTACCAATACTTCTGGAACCTTCACAGAACCATCGGCCTGCTGATAGTTCTCTAAGATAGCAGCAACTGTACGGCCAAGTGCCAAACCAGATCCATTCAACGTATGAACAAATTCAGGCTTGCTCTTGTCATCGCGTCTGAAACGGATGCCAGCACGACGCGCTTGGAAATCTTCGAAGTTGGATACAGAAGAAATTTCACGATACGTACCGCCGCTAGGTAGCCACACCTCGATATCATATGTTTTTGCAGATGAGAAACCAAGATCTCCTGTACATAGTGTAACTACACGGTGTGGAAGATTAAGAAGCTGCAGGACTTTCTCTGCATGTCCTGTGATTTCTTCCAGTACGTTATAAGATTCTTCTGGCTTAACAAATTGTACAAGCTCTACTTTGTTGAATTGATGCTGACGAATCAAACCACGTGTGTCACGACCGGCAGATCCTGCTTCAGAACGGAAGGAAGCGCTGAATGCAGTGAATTTCTGCGGCAGCTGTTCATCTTTTAATATTTCTTCACGGTAATAGTTTGTTACAGGAACCTCAGCCGTCGGAACAAGGAAGTAATCCCAGCCCTCAACCTTGAAGGCATCTTCTTCAAACTTCGGCAGCTGACCAGTTCCAGTCATACTTGCTCTGTTCACCATATAAGGAGGCAGCATTTCCTGATAACCATGTTCATCAGCGTGAAGATCCATCATAAAGTTGATTAAAGCACGTTCCAGGCGAGCTCCCAATCCTGTGTAAAATACGAAACGGCTTCCTGTTACTTTCGCAGCACGTTCAAAATCGAGAATTCCTAGGTCAGCTGCAATATCCCAATGGGCTTTTTCCTCAAAGTCTTTCTGCTGCACTTCTCCCCATTTACGAGCTTCAACATTATCGTCCTCGGAATTACCTACAGGCACGCTCTCATGCGCAAGATTAGGGATAGAGAGCAATAGCGTATCCAGTTCAACCTCTACGTCACGCAGCTCCTCATCATTGGCTTTGATTTGATCGCCTACTTCGCGCATTTCTTTGATTTGGGCGTCAGCATCTTGCTTTTCTTTTTTAAGAACAGCAATTTGCTTGGAAGCCTCATTACGTTTTGCTTTCATTTCCTCTGTTTCATTAATCAGCTTTCGGCGGCGATCATCTAAATCTCCAAATTTATCTAAGACAGTCAAATCTGCACCGAGATTGTTCAGCTTCTGCTTTACTTCTTCAAAATTTGAACGTAAATATTTTAAATCCAGCATATGTGCTTCCTCCTTTTTTCTTAAACAAAAAAACATCCCATCCCTATAGAAAAAGGGACGAGATGTTTCACCCGCGATACCACCCTGGTTGAAGACAAAGAAGTCTTCCGGCTCGGCAAGGTAACGGTTTGTACCGGGTATGTTTCCATACCATTCCAGGATGGATTCACTCACAGCGCTGCATCGATTTTCACCAGCCATCGACTCTCTTAAGCATGCTGTAAGTTACTAGTTCCTATCATCACGTTGTTGTTATTCTTCCTACAGAATAGCTAATTCCAGGTAAATATGCAAGTATGATATGCAATTCCAGCTCTAGCTTCTACATCCTTATAGGATTTTATACAAAAAAACCGGAGAAGACTGGGTCTTTTCCGGTTTTGTAGGTTCTGGTTCGATGTTGTCTAGCTGCGAAAGCCAGGAACTAGAGGATAAGCAATGAATCCCTGCGTGGGGAAAAGCATCCCACTCCGGGCTCCCTTGCTTATCCTTACGTTCCTAAACGGCTTTCTCCGCTTTTCTTTGTTGTCTAGCTCCAAAGAACAGAAACTGCGGTATAGGCGAGAAATCCCTGCACGAGGAAATGCACCTCATTCCGGGCTTTCTCACCTATTCCTACGTTTCTAAGCGTTCTTTTCCGCCTTTCTTAATTAAAACCAGCCTTTAACTGTATCAGAGACGCTAGTGAAGATTCCTGCGAAGAAATCTCCGATTGCGCCTAGGGAGAGCATGAACCAGTTTGATTTTTCTACGTCTTCGGATGCTACAACGTCAACAGTATAGGAGCCGCCGTTGATGTTGCCTTGGTCATCTCCGTCATAGACGAGTGTCGCAGTTCCTACTTTGTCGCCTTTTTTCACAGGAGCAACCAGTTCGCCATCTGCATCCAGCTTGTCCTTGTCGACTTTGTATTCCAAGTGGTATTTATCTTCTTCACCATTCTTTACAGAAGTAGTAACTGCATCTTTTGTTGAGATGGCTACACTATCTTCTTTTCCTTTTGCAACTGGTACAGAAGCATGGTCCTTGATTTCTGTTCCTGCTTTGTAAAGTTCAGCTTGCTCGAATTGATTGAAACCGTAATCAAGCAATTTTGCTGTTTCCTGGAAGCGTGCTTCTTCACTAGCTGACTTCATGATAACAGTTATATAACGCTGTCCATCACGTTCAGCAGTACCTGTGAAGCAGTAGCCTGCTACGTCTGTATGACCTGTTTTCAAGCCATCCATGCCTTCATAGCCATATGCTTCTAAGTATCCAGGCATGTTTGGTAGCATCCAGTTCCAGTTCGTGATTTGTTTACCGTCGAAATCTGTTTGTGTAACGCTGGAAACCTCAAGTGCTTCTGGGTGATCCTTAATCAAGTTATAAGCCAGGATACCAGTAGACTTTGCAGTCATCAGGTTTTCGTCGTTGATGTTCGTTCCCTCTGCTCGGTTATCGCCTAAGTCAGAGTTGGAAAGACCGGATGAGTTAACGAATTTATAATCCTTCATTCCGATTTCTTCAGCTTTTTCATTCATCATCTTGACGAATTCTGTCTCACTGCCGCCGACAAGTTCTGCAAGTACTATTGTTGCGGCGTTGTCGGAGTTAATAGCCATTCCATTATAAAGATCGCGAACCGTATAATCTTTGTTTTGCGTGAGTCCTGTACCGGAAAAATCCGTATTAGAGGAAATGCTGTACGCATAGTCGCTTACTTGTGTTGTCGTATCCCAGGAGATATCCCCTGCTGCAATTGCATCCAAGATGAGATATTCGGACATCATCTTCGTCATACTTGCTGGAGGTAAAGTGAGATCTGCCTGCTTCGCATATAATATTTCACCAGAGTTGGCGTCTATTAGAATTGCGGATTCCGCTTCAATATCCAAGCCTTCCGCAGCTTGTGTGTCTAGTGGCTTCGCTAGAAAAGTGTTAAACGTAATCAGCATCGCGAGCAAACCGATCATCGATGCTTTAAAAAGATGTTTCAAAGTCTTCCTACCTCCACAAAAAATAGAATCGTTACTGTGCATCCCCGCTATTTTACCATAGACGATAGGCAGAGGGGAACGTACTTTGTACCGATTCTACATTTTGTTCACAGGTCTGGAAGACACCAGTCAATTGGCTTCAATCCATTATTTTCTAATATCTCGTTTGTCTTGGAAAATGGCTTGCTGCCAAAGAATCCACGCCTTGCTGATAAAGGACTTGGATGGACAGAAGTAAGTGTATAGTGCTTCTCCGTATCAATCAGCTTTTGCTTTTCTTGCGCATGCTTTCCCCAAAGAATGAATACAACAGGATCCTGCTTCTCATTCAATGATTCAATGACACGGTCCGTGAAGTGCTCCCAGCCTTTGCCTCGATGAGATGCTGCCTGATGAGCTTCTACAGTCAAAGCTGTATTCAAAAGCAGCACACCTTGTTCAGCCCAGCGCTTCAAATAACCATGTTTCGGAATCGAGCAGCCAATATCATCTGCCAGCTCTTTGTAGATATTGACTAGTGATCTCGGAATAGCCACCTCGGGCTGTACCGAAAAACTAAGACCATGTGCCTGATTTGGTCCATGATAAGGATCTTGTCCTAATATGACCACCTTTGTATTCGCAAATGATGTTACTTGCAATGCTTCGTAAATGTGGTGCATCTCCGGATAGATTGTCCGTTCCTGATATGCTTCTTTTAAAAAGCTTCGCAGTTCTTTGTAATAGTCCTTGTCGAATTCATCCTGCAGAATATCCTGCCAGTCATTATCAATTAGTTGTTTAGCCATACTACTCCACCTCCAGGACATTGTATCAGACCTATACCCGTTATGAATAACGAAAAAAAGCCACCCTTATGAAAAGGGCAGCTTCTAAATCAGCTTGTAACCGGCTGATTCATTTCAGATCTCTTATACATGTATTGGAATGCGATTAGAGCTGCGAAAACAACTATACCAGCAATACTGGTCCAAACTCCAGGGTAAATCAAAGCAAGACCAGCAGCCAGTGCCACAAAACGCTCTGGCCAGTACAGTCTGCGGAACCAATAGCCGATCATTCCAGCTCCAATGGCAATCATCCCTAGGAAGGCTGTAACGAATATCCAAGCCATTTGCAGATAATTGCTTGTGCCAACCAGCAGCAGTTCTGGAGCGAAGACGAACATATACGGGATGACGAAAGCCGCAATTGCCAGCTTCGTCGATATAACCCCCGTAGCGATTGGCCGGCCTCCTGACATACCAGCTGCTGCAAATGCAGCCAAAGCAACTGGAGGCGTAATATCAGCCATGATACCGAAATAAAAAACAAACATATGCGCTTGCAGATCACTGATTCCAAGCAATATGATTGCCGGTGCTGCAATCGTCGATGTAATGATATAGTTGGCTGTTGTTGGTGCACCCATACCAAGGATCAGGGATGCAATCATCGTAAAGAACAACGTCCAAAACAATTGTTCATTTGCAAGGCCAACCAAGCTGTTAGCAAGGCTTAGACCAAGTCCTGTTTTGGTAACGACTGCGACGATGATTCCGGCTGCCGCAGTCGCTGCGATTACAGCGAGAGCCGACCTTGCACCGTCTACCATTGCTTCGATCGTCTCAAGGAAGTTACGGTCAAAGAAATAGCTGACAATTACCGTAGCAATGGCTGCGATGATCAATCCATTTTGAATGGACATACTGCCTGTTACACCGCTGTAAATCAAATAAGCAACCAGTACAACTCCGAATGTGATTGGATAGAGATGACGGTAAACTTCCTTTCTGATTAACGCAACAAGCACACATGTGACGATCCCATATAATGCTGCTCGCATAATGCTGAGCCCCGAACTCAAATAAAACACCATAGCGAGTATCGGAAGCAGCAGATACAGTTTGCTAAGTACTTCTTTCTTATTTGGAAGTTCTTCTTTTTTGAGTCCTCTCAATCCAGTTCGCTTCGCCTCGAAATGAGTCATGATCCAAATGCCGGCAAAATAAAGGATGGCTGGGATGATGGCTGCTTTGGCAATCGTCCAGTAGCTAACCCCGATGAATTCAACCATTAAGAAGGCGGCAGCGCCCATGACCGGTGGCATAATCTGACCTCCGGTAGAAGATGACGCCTCTACAGCTCCTGCGAAATTCTTAGAATAGCCAAGTCTCTTCATCATTGGAATAGTGAATGATCCTGACGTCACCACGTTTGCCACAGAGCTGCCGCTTACTGTTCCTTGCAGCGCACTGGAGAAGATGGCCACTTTCGCTGGACCTCCGATTCTTCTTCCGGCAACGAGCAAGGCAAGATCATTGAAATACTGCCCCACTCCTGTCTTCACCAAAAAGGCACCAAACAGAAGGAATAAGAAGATGTACGTGGATGAAACTCCGATTGGTGTACCTAGCATACCTTCTGTTGTAAAGAACAGCGAGTATACGAGTGTATCCACATCCACACCTGGATGGACAATGAAATCAGGCAACTGGCGGCCCCAGTAAGCGTATGCCATAAATAGAATGGCAATAATGACAATCGGCAGACCGACAGTACGTCTTGTTGCTTCCAAAACGAGAAGAACAGCTATAGCTCCAGTAATGAAATCCATGGTCGTCATCTGTCCGCCTTGAGCAATGATATTGTCGTACATGACCGGCCAATAAGCACCCACATAAAACCCGAGTGTGGCTAATAGATAATCATACCAGGCAATTTTTTTATCTTTGCTTTTCCGATTAGCCGGGAACAACAGATAAATCAGGACCAGACCGAATCCCAAATGGATAGATCTGTGAATCTGGGTAGGTACATTTCCAAAAGTAGCGGTATACAGCTGGTATAAGGAAAACGCAAGCAGAAGGAAAAAGACGATGGCACCCATGATGCCTGCAAGTTTCCTGAAATTTGATTCACTATCATATTTCTCAATCAGCTGCTGTTGTTCCTGTTCTGACATGATATCTAACTTCGTAGCTTTTTCATTCATTCCAGCAGCTCTCCTTTCCATAAGTTCCATAAACTCGTGTATTCTAATTGGATTCTAATGGAGACACCTGGTCCGATGTTGTCTTGGAGAGAATAGCTATGCTTCTGATAGACCAGTTGGTGATTTGCCACCACTTCTCCGATAGTCAGATTAAGGCTATCCTGATAGCCCTTCATATTCCGTATATAATATTTTCCATCCTTCATCTCGAATGTTTCACCTGGTTTTGCATTTGCTGGCATGCCGACTGCAGTATCTTCGTAAACAAGCTGATACGGGTATAATTTCATTTGTTTGATTGTGTATTCTTCCATCACATCAGAACGATGGATGGAATGGGTGTATCGGATACTCACATGTGATTCATCCTCGACAGGCAAATAAGCAAGAAGACGATCACTCTGCAAATCTTTACAGGCGAGTATATGCCGGAAGGGAACAAATATGTACAACGTAATCAGTGTCATGACCAGAAGACCGATTAAAAGAATGATGCGAAACCGCAAATCTGCACACCTGCTTTTTGTAAAAAACGCCGGTAACCAAGCTACCGGCGTTTCCGTAATATATCAGGAAGAAGGCAGTTCTACTCCTGCTTCCTCCAAATATCTCTGGGCACCTGGATGGAACGGGATACTAACACCATCGGCAGCTGTTTCAGCTTTGATGAACTCTGCTTTTTGATGGCCAATATCTCCTGTATTCTCATACAATGCCTTTGTCATGTTATAGACAAGCTCTTCATCCATACCTTCTGACGTGACAAGCATTGCATTGACGGAGACCGTTTCTACCGGCTCTTCTAGATCATAAGTTCCTGCCTCGATCGTATAGGCCGCATAGTAAGGTAATTCCTCTAATAACTGATCGATTTTATCCTGTTCAAGTCCTACAATTGTTACCGGCGTTGTAGCTGCTAAGCTCTCGATTGCACCTGTTGGTGTACCTGCTGTGATGAATGCTGCATCGATGTTTCCATCCTGCATTCCAGCTGTGGATTCTCCGAAATCGAGATTCTGTACATCCACATCATCCACTGTCATACCGTAAAGCTTGAGGATATCCTCGGCACTGGCATTCGTTCCGGAACCAGGCGCGCCAATGGAAACCGTCTTTCCTTTCAAGTCTTCCACTGTTTTAATTCCGCTTGATTCTGTCGCTACGATTTGAATTGTTTCTGGGTAAAGAGAGCCGATGGCACGGATGCTATCGATCGATTTGCCATCAAACATCAGCTTACCGTCTGTTGCATAGGCAGCGATATCAGTCTGAGTAAAAGCAACGATGTCATCATTTCCTTCGCTCAATGTATTCATATTCTCGACTGATGCACCAGTCGAAGTAGCTGTCGCTTTTACATCATCCACATTGGAATTGAGAATTTCCGCAATACTTCCGCCAAGTGGATAATATGTACCCTCCGTTCCTCCTGTGAGCAACGTGATGAATTGCTGTCCGCCTTCTTCATCACCGCCGGAATCCCCTGATCCCCCGGTTGTTCCTCCTCCGCAAGCGCTGAGTATGAGTGCTAACAACGTCATAAGGACTACTGCTGAAAGTGATTTTTTCATTTTCATTCGTTCATCTCCCCCTTGAGATTAATAATTCTCCATAACGTTAGCAAACCCTTTCCATATTTACAATATTATTTATATTGCAAAAAATCTGTTTATTTGTTAGATTATGTACTATAAAAAAGAAACGACGCCGAATTTGGCGTCGTTTCAAAATATAATTAGTTAACGGAATAGTTCGGTGCTTCTTTTGTAATTTGAATATCATGCGGATGGCTCTCACGCAATCCTGCACCAGTCATACGAATGAACTGTGCATTCTCACGGAAGTAATCAATATCAGGAGCACCACAGTAGCCCATGCTCGCGCGCAAGCCGCCAAGCAGCTGGTGAACTGTATCAGAAAGTGATCCTTTATATGCAACACGGCCTTCGATACCTTCTGGAACCAGTTTCTTCGCTTCTTCTGTTTCACCTTGGAAGTAGCGGTCTTTGGAGCCAGATTTCATTGCACCGACAGATCCCATACCGCGATACACTTTATATTGACGTCCTTGGAAGATTTCAGTCTCACCAGGGCTTTCTGTTGTACCTGCAAACATACTGCCGAGCATAACAGCATGTCCGCCTGCTGCGATCGCTTTAGCGATATCACCGGAATACTTGATTCCGCCGTCAGCAATGATGGAGACGCCATGCTTTTCTGCTTCCGCTGCACAATCGTGCACAGCAGTGATTTGCGGTACACCTACACCAGCTACAACACGTGTTGTACAAATAGAACCTGGTCCAATACCAACTTTTACGACGTCAGCACCAGCTTCAATCAACGCACGCGTACCTTCTGCTGTCGCTACGTTACCAGCAATCAAGTCAACTTCAGGGAACTTGTCTTTGATCGCTTTAACCTGCTCTAAAACGCCTTTGGAGTGACCATGAGCTGTATCAACAACAAGTACGTCCACACCTGCGTCTACCAACTTACTGATACGAGTCATTGCATCACCAGTGACCCCAACAGCAGCTCCTACTAACAAACGTCCATGTTTATCTTTAGCAGAATTCGGGAACTCAATCACTTTCTCGATATCTTTGATCGTGATCAAGCCTTTCAGCACACCATTTTCATCGACAAGCGGCAGCTTTTCGATTTTATGTTTCTGAAGGATTTTCTCTGCATCATCCAATGTAGTTCCAACAGGTGCTGTCACCAAGTTTTCTTTTGTCATGACATCGGAGATCGCGATGGAATAATCCTGTACGAAACGAAGATCGCGATTTGTCAGGATACCGATCAGTTTCTGCTCTTCTCTGTTGTTAACGATTGGTACACCTGAAATGCGGAATTTACCCATCAGATGCTCTGCATCGAACACTTGGTTTTCCGGGCATAAGAAGAATGGGTCTGTGATAACGCCGCTTTCCGAACGTTTGACGCGATCCACCTGCTCTGCTTGCTCTTCAATGGACATATTTTTGTGGATAATACCAAGTCCACCCTGTCTAGCCATTGCAATCGCCATGCTTGCTTCTGTTACTGTGTCCATTCCTGCACTGATCAATGGAATGTTCAAAGTGATATTTTTCGTCAATGCTGTTTGGAATTTCACATCACGTGGCAGAACCTCTGATTTTGCTGGCACAAGCAAGACATCATCAAATGTTAAACCCTCTTTTGTAAACTTATCTTCCCGCATGTTTATCCTCCTTTTATCATGAAATGTTTATATATGGTTAAAATACTGCTATTAAAACCTATTGTTACTTACAATACGCCAAGATGCGCGGTTTTTCAACTATATGAGCACGTAAAAATCATTGGAGGATTCTGTATGCATGATGAAAACGTATCCACCTTTCTTTCCTTCCTTGAAGCAGAGGATGCAGCTCTTTCCTTCCTGCAAAAAAGCTACCAGCATCTCGGTATTCTTGATGCAGAAACACGGAGCTATCAAAACATTTCCGCCTTTCTTGCTTATCTGGAACATGGTAAGTCTTATTATTCCTATGGCAAAGATGCCCCGCTATTAATGAAGCCTGTCTTATTATTTTACGGAATGACCCATTTTATGAAGGCGAGTTTGCTGCTGACACGTCCTGATTACCCAGAATCCACAGCTGATCTTGCACATGGTTTGTCGACTCGCAAGCGTAAGAAACGTGACTATCAATTCTGCTCGGATGAAGTATTATCCCAGCAGCGCGGCTTATTCCCGTATTTTTCACGTCACGTTTGTAAAAGGGAACTTCATAGCATTAAAAAAGTTTCTATGGGGGATATGTTCGGATTAGTCCCAGAGCTTCATAATCTTCTTTCAATGCAGCAGGGGAAGCGTAATCTAACAGAAGCAAGCCGAAAAAAAGATGCGCTTATTCTGCCGGAGTGCTTACTAGACGAATTTCAATATACAAAACGCCGCTTTTTAGAATTCCTGCAATCTTTCTCTTTTAACATAATGGAGCAAGATAAGCTTGCAATTCAGCTTCCTGATTCGCTGTGGCAAACAGCCGGACCGCTTTATTGTAATCCATTAACCCAAAAACACTATTTTGTTCGGCAAAGCTATTGGAGCAGCTTTCATGAATGCATGGCTCATTATGCCCTGCTATATAACTTAAGCATGATTTGCCGCTATGAAGCAGAGTGGTGGACAGATCTGCTCCATGTTAACCGGCGTAACGAATATCCGCTCATTGTCCGATTTTTGGAGATTACTGCTGAAAAATTCCCTTTATTGATTGGATCTTACATGCTAAAGCATTTTCAGGATATAAAAAAAGCACGCTGATTAGCGTGCTTCATAGATGATCTGTTCAATGCGTATATGTGGTATTTCAGTCAATGCTTTCACTTGCCCTGATTCTTGCTCACGTACCATCGGCCTGGTTGGATGGTTAGTATCAGTAAAGACAACCTCAGCAATATCCCCAGATGATAATCTGACTTTTGTGTTTTGCTGAGCATCGACAAATGCCTGGATAAAGTGCTGAATCATTGCTGGGTCAAATCGTCTGAATTGCTCCTCCAGGATGATGTCCACTGCTTCATATGGTGATACAGCAGCTCGATAAGCACGTTCGGATATCAAAGCATGATAAGTATCACAAATGGAGAGGAGACTCGCAAATGAATGAATCTTTTCCTTCGGTAATCGCAGTGGGTAACCAGCTCCATCTGCCCGTTCATGATGCTGGAGGATGGCAAGCTTCGCTTTTGAAGAAAGGAGAGGAGCCTGCTCAACCATACGATAGGAGAAGGTAGGATGCTTTTGGACATCTTCCCATTCACTATCATGTAAACGGCGTTTCTGGATGTGATACGGCTGCTTCAGTTTGGCCATTCCGCAATCTGCCAGGTAAGCAGCCAAACCAATTTGCTTGATGTCCGCCTCAGAAAAACCTGCTTTTTGTAAGACAGCAGCTACAAGTGCAGCCGTACCTGCTGCGTGTTCCGGCAAATAATCAATCTGTCTACGGTATGCAGGCAAATTGAACACATTTCCTTCCCATTCACTGACCTTCTCCAGTACAGGAAGAATATGTTTGCGAAGTACAGCTATATCAACAGTGGAGCCATGCTGCCATGCATTGAATTGCTTTTGGTAACCTTCAGCTGCTGCTGCATAAGCATCCAGGAAATGCACTTGTATGATGGCAGGTCGAACACTTACAGAATCCTTTTCAGGAACAAAACTGCTGCCATCTTCTAAATGACCGGCAACTGTTACTTCTTTTACGAGCATCTTTTGCAAATAAAAGATCTCCGTATCTGTGAGTACTGTCTTGCTTTTTACGAGCGGCATACCGCTTTTACCGATAACATCGGCTGTTACGATACAGCCAGCGACGAGCTGATTGGCTGAGACGATCATATCCTGCATCCTTTCATCCAAAGGTTATGTAAAAAAAGCATTCCCACTATGGGAGCGGGAATGCTCTATAACAATCATCAATCTTCTTCTGTATTATCTGTCTCTGATACTACTGGTTCTTCCAGCATATCATCTGAAACATCCTCGATTTCTTCCTCTTGCTCTTTATCAATACGAGCAACAGTAGCTACCGCTTCATTCTCCTGAATACGAATCAGAATAACACCCTGTGTATTCCGGCCAGTAGACGAAATACTTGAAACAGGCATCCGAATCAATACACCAGAGACTGTAATGATCATAATATCTTCTTCACCGGTAACCGGCTTAGCTGATACCATCTGTCCTGTTTTATCCGTGATCTTGGATGTAAGAATTCCCTTACCGCCACGGTTCGTGATGCGATACTCTGACTCTGGTGTCCGTTTTCCGAATCCTTTTTCGGTAACATTCAGGATATCGACACCTTCATCGATTATATCCATGGACACGACCGAATCATCGTCTCCGCGCAGTGTTATCCCTTTAACCCCAGCAGCTGTACGGCCCATTGGTCGAATTTGCTCCTCTGGGAATCGAATCAGATAACCATTCTTCGTCGCGATCATGATATGTTTATGACCATCTGTCATACGAACTGAAATCAATTCATCGTCCTCACGCAAGTTCAATGCGATAAGACCGCCCTTACGAATATTGGCGAATTGAGATAGAGTCGTCCGTTTGGAAACCCCTTGTTTGGTAGTGAATATCAAATACCAATCATCTGCGAACTCTTTGACTGGAATCAAAGCATTAATCCATTCGCCTTTTTCTATTTCAAGCATATTGATGATCGGAATACCTTTCGCTGTACGGCTAAATTCCGGTACCTCATACCCTTTCGCACGATATACTTTTCCTTTGTTCGTAAAGAACAGAATCGTATCATGTGTGCTGGTAGAAATAAGATGTTCGACGAAGTCATCTTCGTTCGTTCCCATACCTTGAATTCCTCGGCCGCCGCGTCCTTGACTGCGGTAAGTGTTTGAAGGCAGGCGTTTGATATAACCTTGGTGCGTCAATGTGATAACGACATTCTCTACAGGAATAAGTGCTTCATCCTCTATGAAGTCAATACCGCCAATAACGATTTCCGTACGGCGTTCATCACCGAAACGTTCCTTAATCTCAGTCAATTCTTCTCGAATGATTTCAAGCACCTTCTCTTCATCCGCAAGAATTGCCTTAAGCTCCGCGATCACTTTGACAAGTTCCTGGTACTCATCTTCGATCTTGTCACGCTCAAGTCCTGTCAGACGCTGCAGACGCATATCCAGAATGGCTTGTGCTTGCTTGTCAGAAAGCTTGAAGCGCTCCATCAATCCTTCACGAGCAATATCTGTTGTCTGAGAGCCACGGATCAAGCTGATGATCTCATCGAGATTATCCAGGGCAATCCGTAAACCTTCCAGGATATGTGCTCTTGCTTCTGCTTTACGCAATTCGAATTCTGTTCTACGGCGGATGACGACTTGCTGGTGATCAAGATAATGTGACAATGCCTGTTTTAAGTTCAGAATCTGCGGTTTATCATCCACAAGGGCAAGCATATTGATTCCGAAACTTGTCTGCAGAGCAGTATGCTTGTACAAATTGTTAAGAATGACATTCGGGTTCGCATCACGGCGAACTTCGACAACGACGCGCATACCGTTACGGTCGGATTCATCCCGCAGGTCAGTAATTCCTTCAATACGCTTATCACGAACTAGTTCTGCTATTTTCTCGACAAGACGTGCCTTATTCACCTGATATGGCAATTCGTGCACAAGAATAGTCGATTTGCCGTTATCATGCTCGATAATTTCAGTCTTAGCGCGAATCGTAATCGAACCGCGGCCAGTTTCATACGCTTTCCGAATACCGCTTCGACCTAAAATTTCAGCAGCAGTAGGGAAATCCGGACCGAATATATAATCATCCATCAATTCCTCGATAGTAATATCCGGATTTTTACTAAGTGCCAAAACCGCATTTATTGTTTCATTCAGGTTATGAGGCGGGATATTCGTCGCCATACCTACCGCAATACCCGAAGCTCCATTCACAAGCAAGTTCGGGAATCGAGCTGGCATTACAAGCGGCTGTTTCTCAGAGCCGTCATAGTTGTCGCCATAATCAATCGTGTCCTTGTTGATATCACGCAATAGCTCCATGGATATCTTGGACATCCGTGCTTCTGTATAACGCATTGCTGCTGCTGAATCGCCGTCCACAGAACCGAAGTTTCCATGTCCGTCTACGAGCATATAACGATAGCTGAAATCCTGCGCCATACGAACCATCGCTTCGTACACAGCTGTGTCACCATGCGGGTGATACTTACCGATTACTTCCCCGACGATACGGGCTGATTTCTTATATGCCTTATCAGCATGCATACCCAAATCATGCAAAGCATAAAGGATTCTGCGATGCACCGGCTTCAAGCCGTCTCTTGCATCAGGCAATGCACGCGCTACGATAACGCTCATTGCATAGTCAAGGAATGAGGTACGCATTTCCTGACTTATATCTCTTTCTTGCACACTTGGACGTAATTCATCCGCCATGCGAAAACCTCCTGTCAAATTGCCGGAACCAATACTCTATTGGTTAGATATCTAAATTCTGTACATTCTCAGCGTTATCTTGAATGAAATTCCGTCTTGGCTCAACTTTGTCGCCCATCAGGATATCAAAAATCTGGTCCGCATCGATTGCATCAGCCAAGCTGACTTGAAGCAGTGTACGGTTCTCTGGATCCATTGTCGTCTCCCAAAGCTGTGCTGCATTCATTTCTCCAAGACCTTTATAACGCTGCAGACCCGGTTTTGGTATTTTAGGAATCTCACTCATTACACGCTCAAGTTCCCGATCATTATAAGCGTAATAAGCAGCTTTCCCTTGCTGTACTTTGTAGAGTGGTGGCTGTGCAATATAAACGTAGCCATTCTCGATCAATGGACGCATGTAACGATAGAAGAACGTCAACAGCAATGTCCGAATATGAGCGCCGTCGACATCCGCATCAGTCATGATGACCAGTTTATGATAGCGAGCTTTGGAAATATCAAAGTCTTCGCCAATACCGGTACCAAGTGCTGTAATCATGGCACGGATTTCGTTATTAGCTAAAATCTTATCCAATCTCGCTTTTTCCACGTTGATGATCTTTCCGCGCAAAGGCAAGATTGCTTGGAAATGTCGATCGCGTCCCTGTTTGGCAGAACCGCCGGCAGAGTCTCCCTCTACGACGTACAATTCACTAATCGTAGCGTCCTTGGAAGAACAGTCAGCCAATTTACCAGGTAAGCTGCTCACTTCCAGTGCACCCTTACGGCGAGTTAGTTCACGCGCACGTTTGGCTGCGATACGAGCACGGGATGCCATTAAACCTTTTTCAACGACGATTCGTGCAGTATCAGGGTTTTCAAATAAGAACTTGGAAAATAGCTCTGTGAACGCTGCATCAGTTACTTGACGCGCTTCACTGTTACCAAGCTTCGTCTTCGTCTGACCTTCGAACTGCGGGTCCGGATGCTTGATGGAAATGATTGCAGTCAATCCTTCGCGTACATCATCCCCAGAAAGATTTGGATCTGCCTCTTTGAACATATTGTTTTTACGGGCATAGTCATTGATAACACGTGTCAGACCGGATTTGAATCCAGCTTCGTGCGTTCCGCCTTCATACGTGTGGATATTATTCGCAAAAGAGTAGATACTGCTTGTGTAGCCATCATTGTATTGCAAAGCGACTTCCACAGTAATTTCAGAATCCGTATTCTCTGCATAAAACGGCTCATGCAGTACTTCCTTGGAGCGATTGAGATGCTCTACATAAGAACGGATACCACCTTCGTAATGGAAAGTGACAGGCTCTGGATTCTCTTCACGTCTATCTTCCAGGCTGATTGCCAATCCTTTGTTCAAGAAAGCAAGTTCCCGGATACGGACTAGTAATGTCTCTTTGTTATATTCAGTCGTTTCCGTGAAAATCTCCGGATCCGGCTTGAAGTGTGTAATTGTACCAGTTCTATCGGATTCCCCAGTGACTTGTAAGTCTCCTGTTGGAATTCCTCGCTGGAAGCTTTGTTCGTGAATCTTACCATCACGGTGTACCATGACATCAAGCTGCGTGGACAAAGCATTTACAACTGACGCACCTACCCCGTGCAATCCGCCGGATACTTTATAGCCTCCGCCACCGAATTTACCGCCGGCATGAAGTACTGTCATGATAACTTCCACCGCTGGGCGGCCAGTCTTCTCATGTGTGCCTACCGGGATTCCACGTCCATTATCTTCAACAGTGATGCTGTTATCTTTTTCGATGATTACTTGGATATGGTCACAATAGCCAGCAAGCGCCTCATCGATACTATTATCGACAATCTCCCATACAAGATGGTGCAGACCGCGTTCACTCGTAGACCCGATGTACATTCCTGGACGTTTTCGGACTGCTTCCAATCCTTCCAGTACCTGTATCTGATCTGCATCATACAACTGTTCTTCAGGCATTTTATCTTCCATTGCCATTTAAATCACCTGCATTTCTCTAAAGGTTATCTTCTTCTATCATTCTCGGAACCGTGCTATCAGCCCGTTTCTTCAATGTCTGCACTGATAAAGGACTAGAATAAATCCGATCAGTGGTGACAATGATAGATTTGGCTGATACATGATCCGCTTCATCGTTTTCTGCCAAAGTGGGATCAACTGTTTTAGCAGCTTGATCGTATTCCAAGATGGCCACAACTTCTTCAGCTCTGACGACATTATTCCAACCGATCGAGATGAACATCAGGATCCTCCTGACTCACTGACAAGCTTCCCTGATTTTATTGTGAACAGTTCTGCCTGTTTCAGAGTTTCATGCTGGATACCTGATACATTCGTCGTCGAGACAAAGGTTTGAACTTTCCCCTGTATCGTTTCAAGCAGATGCGATTGCCTGCTGTCATCCAGCTCGCTTAAGACATCATCCAGCAATAGAATCGGATAATCTCCGACCTCGTTATAGATTAGTTCTATCTCAGCCAGCTTCAGTGACAAAGCTGTCGTACGCTGCTGACCTTGTGAACCGAAAGCTTGTACATCTTTCCCGTTCACATAAAAAGACAGGTCATCACGATGGGGGCCTGCTAAAGTTGTCCCTCTTTCCACTTCACGTGTCCGTAATTCAGAGAATTTCTCCTCATAAGCTACTTTCAGCGTTTCCTTATCGGATTCTTCTGATACGTGCAAGTTGGAAAGATATTCTATATCAAGCGTCTCAAGCTTCGTCGTGATGCTCTGGTGGATGGGCTGTGCCCATTTGCGGAGCAGTCCGAGGAAGAGGAAACGTTTCTCTAATATGATGGCAGCATGCTCAATCAGCTGCTCCGTCAGCACATCAAGCATTGTCGGATCAGCCTGGCGCCGCTGCATAAGCTTCAGCAGATGATTCCGCTGCTTCAAAACTTTTTGGTATTGTCCAAGGTGGTAAATATAGACCGGCTGAATCTGGCCGATCTCCATATCAATAAAACGCCTGCGAATTTGCGGACTGCCTTTCACCAAGTTCAGATCCTCAGGAGCGAACATGACGACATTGAGCGCCCCGATATAATCACTTAGGCGTTTTTGTTCCAGATGATTCAGTTTTGCTTTTTTCCCTTTGGACGATAGGACGATCTCAAGCGGAAACCGCTGTTTCCGCTTGAGGATGTTCCCTTCTATTTTAGCATAATCTTGATCCCATTGGATAAGTTCTTTATCTTTAGGAGTTCGATGCGATTTGGAGAAGGCTAACACGTAGATGGCTTCCATCAGGTTCGTCTTTCCTTGTGCATTCTCACCGATGATTACATTCACTTTATCGTCGAATTGAAGCTGCAGCTTATCGTAATTCCGATAATGCGTAAGCGTTAGCTCTTGGATATGCATGCTCAGGTCCTTTCTGTATCCGGCAGACTGCTATGCCTTTTTGACAATGAATGCTTCGGATGTCGCCGGCAGCTCTACACGATCCTCCGGATACAGCTTCCTGCCGCGTCTGTTTTCTTCCTCGCCATTGACCAGCACTGGATAATCAGCTAAATACAGCTTGACCATTCCGCCGCTCTCGACAGCATTTACTAGCTTCAGGAATTTCCCAAGCTGAATATATTCGGTGTTGATTTGAATTTCTTCGTTCATTTCCGCTCTCCTTACTTTATGTTGCCTTCTTATTATTTTACTAAAGTATCCACAACTTTGAAAGTTATTTTCATTATGCCCAATCCTCCATGCCGTCATGTTATGCACAGAAAAAAAGCACCGCCGTATGGGCAGTGCCTTTATCCACATGTGTATAACTTAGTACGTACGGACTGGTGTAATCAGCTGCAGCAAGTCCTCATCATCAGTTGGACGGATAAGGAATGGACGCATCGCTCCTGTGAATTCAATCTTCACTTGCTCACTTTCAATGACCTTCAGTGCATCCATCATATATTTCGCACTAAAGCTGATTCGCAATTCTTCTCCTGAAATTTCCTGAACAGTCACTTCTTCTACTACACGTCCAACTTCAGGGGAATTACTGCTGATTTCCAGCTGGCCAGAATCCTGAGTTACCAGTTTCACGACATTATTTCTATTTTCTTTCGCCAATAAGGATGCCCGGTCGATAGAGCGGAGCAGTTCCTTCGTGTCGATCTGCAATGATGTCTTGCTTTCTGATGGAATCAAACGGGATGTATCCGGATAATTTCCTTCTAGCAAACGGGATAGGAAGTATAAATGCTTAGTACGGAACAAAATTTGGTTATTTGTGATCCGGATTTCGACAGGATCTTGATTTTCATCAAGGATTTTGTTCAATTCAGTCAAGCTTTTCCCAGGGATGACAACATTTTGGAATCCTAACGCAGTTTCATTTGTCGAAACTGGAATCTGACGGGATGCTAAACGATGACTATCTGTCGCAACAAAATGCAGCTGATCTTCCTGAACACGAACATTTACTCCAGTTAGAAGCGGTCGAGTTTCTTGAGTTGATACAGCAAATACTGTTTCTTTGATGACATTTTTCAATAGATCAGCAGGAAGTTCAAAGCTATCTTCACTATGAAGCTTCGGCAGCTGTGGATATTCCTCTGCATCTTGGCCATTTAATTTAAATTCTGCACTTCCGGATCGGATTGTTACGTTCAATTGTGCATCAGATTCAATCTCTACTGCATTCATCGGAACTTTTCTAACGATTTCCGGGAAATACTTTGCTTGCAGTACAATGCTGCCTGGTTCTATCTGTTCTACATAGACAATACCATCTTCTTCTTTTGGAATGAAAGATTCGATAGAAATATCAGAATCACTTCCTGTTAAGGTAATGCCATCTTCTTTTGCTTCGATTTTCATCCCTGTAAGGATTGGAATTGCTGTTCTGGAAGAGATTGCTTTCACAACATCCTGGATACTTGCTAAAAGCCGATCACGTTGTATGACAAATTTCATGATAATTGCGTTCCTCCTATGGGGGGTTCTTCTTATTAATTATTATTTATAAAAATACAGTAGTAGTAATAGGGCCTGTGATTATGTGGATAAGTACGAAAAAGACCAGTAATACCAATAAAAATACCCTGTGGATAATATGTGAATAAAAAAAGACTTTATGCACGTTTATCAACAGGGTCCAATCGTCAGAAAGATTTGAGTCTTTCTTTTATGTCATCGATGTCGCGCTGTAAATCCTGATCTACACTTAATAGCTTAGAGATTTTTTCATGCGCGTGAATAACGGTTGTATGGTCTCTGCCGCCGAATTCTTCTCCAATTTTCGGTAAAGAGAAATCAGTCAGTTCCCGTGATAGGAACATAGCGATTTGGCGAGGGAAAGCGATAGCCTTCGTACGTTTCTTCGCAGTGAATTCTTCCAAGCGGACATTGTAGCGCTCGCCGACTTGTTCCTGGATCGCATGGATCGTAATAACCTTTGGCTTTGAGCTAGGAATGATATTTTTCAGTGCATCTGCTGCTAAGGAAGCATCAATATCCGAGTTGATAAGGGATGAATAAGCAACAACACGTATAAGAGCACCTTCCAGCTCTCGGATATTGGTGTCTATTTGATTGGCAATGTACAGCATGACTTCATTTGGGATGTCCAGGCCTTCTGCTTTTGCTTTCTTGCGAAGGATGGCAATCCGCGTCTCCAGATCCGGAGGCGTAATATCTGTAATCAATCCCCATTCAAAGCGGGACCTCAGCCGATCCTCCAATGTAGGTATTTCTTTTGGCGGACGGTCACTGGAGATGATGATTTGTTTATTTTCTTCATGTAATGCATTAAATGTATGGAAGAACTCTTCCTGCGTTTGTTCTTTTCCAGCCAAGAATTGAATATCATCTATAAGAAGGACGTCGATATTACGGTATTTAGCCCGAAATTCCGCTGTCTTATTATCCCTAATGGCATTGATGAATTCATTCGTGAACTTTTCGGAGGATAAGTAAACGACTTTTGCATTCGGATTATGATCCAAGACATAATGTCCGATTCCATGCATTAAATGGGTTTTACCGAGCCCGACACCACCATAGATGAATAGCGGGTTATAGGCTTTAGCCGGTGCTTCTGCAACAGCAAGTGAAGCAGCGTGTGCGAACCGGTTACCTGAGCCGATAACGAATGTATCAAATGTGTACTTGCTATTTAGCATGCTTTTTGGTGATTCTGCCAACGCATCCTTTGCGGCAGCTTTCTTAGGCATCGGCTGGCGGATGACTTCTTCTTCCTGCTGAAATTCTGGAATGATGAATTTCGTCTGCAGCCGATTGCCAGTCACTTCATAAAGTGTATCTCCGATCAAAGAGGAGTAGCTGCTTTCCAGCCAATCTCTGGCGAATTCGTTGGGGGCTTCAATCACAAGTGTATCTTCTTCAATTGCATAGGCTTGTGTATTTTTCAGCCAAGTATCGAAGCTCGGCTTACTGATTCGTTTCTCAATTGCTTGTAATGTTTTTTTCCATAAATCCTGAATATTCTCCAACAGGCATCCCCCTTTCTGAAAAAATGAAAGAAGCAGTCACTTTCTCTAAGAACTGCATCATGATAGGTATTAAAAGGCCTTTTCGAAACATACGAAAAAAGGATCACGCATGCAAAAAGACCGTGCACATATATATATGGATGTGGATAGAAAATCCGCATAATAAAGGGCAATGAAGCGACTTCTTCAGTTGTCCACGTTGCTGTTGATAACTGCATCTACAGACCTGTGAATAGATGTCCACAGCTTATCCACACTCTGTGGATAAAGGATTTTAGTGATGATGTTATCCAATCAGTAAAACACAGATATGATACCAGAATAATCCTTGTCTTGCAATGCTTAATCGACAGTTATCCACAAATGCCGGCGTGTGTAGACAAAAAATATCCACAGCATGCGGTTATGTGAGTAAGTTGTCGAAAACCTGTGTGGAAAAAGTTATGCACAGGGTTATTAGATTAACATGGGCTGTGGATAAAAGAAAGAGATGATCCAGCAAAAAATGATAGGTTGACATGTTGGCCTTTCTATACGTATAATGTTCAAGACTGTCTATGACCTTTCGCTATATTTTTGATATATCCTCAAGGGAGGTGTTTTATATATGAAACGTACATTCCAACCTAATAACCGTAAAAGAAAAAAAGTACACGGCTTCCGTCAACGTATGAGCACAAGCAACGGACGTAATGTTCTAGCTCGTCGTCGTCGTAAAGGAAGAAAAGTATTGTCTGCATAAGGCCACTTACGTATGTAGTGGTCTTTTTGACTTTATATACTTGATCAGTGTACTGACACAGCGTTTACGTTGTGCTTTTACATGAGTGGAGAAGGAGAATAAACTACAAGCTTAAATGCCGCGTTTATTCTCCTTCTTTCAAATTAAAGACTATTTCTGCAAATAGGCATGCTTGAGGGGACCCTCTATGAAGAAAGAATACCGAATCAAAAAGAATGAGGCATTCCAGGAAGTTTTCCAAAAGGGGAACTCTTTTGCGAACCGTCAACTCGTTCTATATTATAAGAAGCAGGATGCAGCTGATGCGCATTTTCGTATCGGTCTTTCTGTCAGCAAGAAACTTGGAAACGCTGTTATGCGGAACAAGATAAAGCGCTACTTGAGACAAGCTTTCCATGAACTTGATGAGCAGGTTGCTCCAGGCTACGACTTTATCGTCATTGCCAGACAGCCAGCGAAGGATATGGCTTACCAGGAACTGAAAAAAAGCTTGATTCATGTGCTTTGGAAATCACATCTGCTGAAACAGCCAAACAGGAAAAATAAAGAGAAGCAATAGGGAAAGTCTTATGCAAGGAAGTTAAGGAGGAAACATGGTGCGTAAAAAAGGTTTATTAGTATTGGCACTCGTGCTGCTCGTCGCTGCCTTAGCAGGCTGTGCGCCGAACACCGATCCAATCACTTCGGAAAGTACTGGGTTCTGGAATCAGTATTTCATCTACCCGCTATCTTGGTTGATTGCGTATTTCGCTGATCTTACAGGCGAGAACTTTGGTCTTGGGATCATCATCGTAACAGTGATCATCCGTTTAGTATTGCTGCCATTGAACATCAAGCAGCTGAGAAGTTCTCGTGCAATGCAGGAAGTTCAGCCTGAATTGAAAGAACTTCAGAAGAAATACAGCTCCAAAGATGCAAACACACAACAGAAATTACAGCAGGAAACAATGCAGCTCTTCCAGCGTCACGGTGTGAATCCGTTGGCAGGATGTCTGCCGATCATCGTACAGATGCCGATTTTGCTTGCTTTCTATCAAGCGATCAGCCGTACAGAAGCAATCAAGGAACATAACTTCCTTTGGGTACAGCTTGGAGCTCCGGATCCATACTTCATTTTGCCAATCGTAGCAGGTCTTGCAACATTCCTGCAGCAGAAACTGATGATGGCAGGAAACACAGCTATGGCTGCTAATCCGCAAATGACAATGATGCTATATATCATGCCGGTCATGATTACTGTATTTGCGCTATTCCTTCCTTCAGCTTTGGCATTGTATTGGGTAGTCGGTAACATCTTCATGGTGGCACAGACATTACTTATCAATAAACCGATGATGTCGAAAAACAAAGCACAGGCAGACAGCAAGAAATAATGAAACAGCTGACTGCTCGCGGCAAAACCGTAGATGATGCGATTCAATCAGCTTTACAGCAGTTACGTATTTCTAAGGAAAAAGTCGAAGTCACTGTAATCGATGAAGGAAGCAAAGGCTTCCTCAATCTGTTCGGTGCTAAACCGGCAGTAGTTAAAGTGGTCGTGAAGACCGATAATGTACAAGCAGCAAAAGATTATTTGGAAAGTGTCATTCGCCATCTGCACCCAGGTACAGAGGTGGAGATCACTGCCCGTAAGAAAAAGCATGTGATGTTTACACTTAGCGGAGAAAATCTCGGCATGTTGATTGGAAAAAGAGGACAAACGCTCAATGCGCTGGAACAGCTGGTCGAACAATTTCTGCATCAGCAAAAAGCATATCACTTTACCGTTACCGTCGATGCGGAAGGATATCGGTCAAGAAGACGGGAAACGCTTGAAATGCTAGCTGTCCAGGCTGCCAGCAAGGCATTAGCGCTGCAAAAAGCAATTCCTCTTGATCCAATGCCGGCTAGCGAACGGAAAATCATCCATGCTGCAGCTCAAAAGCAAAAGGATGTTGAAACCGTTTCGAAAGGTAAAGAACCGAATCGGTATATAGTCATCCAACCAGTAAAGGAAAAGTCTTGGCAATGATGCCAAGACTTTTTTTGTGCTCTCTATGCACATGTGGATAACCCTAACCTATTAGTTGTCACTAAATTTTCATGTGGATATCTTTCTTTTTGATAGATACCTGTGCTATTCTTATAAGTTAGTGAGTACAAACTTAATCATAGCGATATGCTGTGGATAAATAGATAAAAAAAGATAGAAAGAGGTGAAGAAATGCAGAACGATACAATAGCCGCAATATCGACTCCTGTTGGAGAAGGAGCGATTGCCATTGTTCGACTTAGTGGGGCTGAAGCGGTGGAAATCGCTGCAAGCCTTTTTGATGGGAAAAAGCTGACAGATGTACCAAGTCATACAATCCATTATGGTAAACTCATCGACCCGACAACTAATGAGGTTGCAGAGGAAGTGATGGTGTCTGTTATGAAGGCACCGAAAACATTCACACGGGAAGACGTTGTTGAAATAAATTGCCACGGCGGTCTTGTCTCCGTGAACCGTGTACTGGAATTAGCATTGCAGGAGGGTGCGCGTTTGGCAGAGCCTGGTGAGTTCACTAAGAGAGCCTTTCTTAATGGACGGATCGACCTTTCACAAGCAGAAGCTGTTATGGATTTGATCCGTGCTAAAACTGATCGAGCAATGAATGTTGCTCTCAATCAGATGGAAGGCAGACTATCCCGTTTAATTCAAAAGCTGCGTCAGGAATTATTAGAAACTGTAGCGCATGTGGAAGTGAACATCGATTACCCAGAGTATGATGATGTGGAAGAGATGTCCCACAATATGATGATCGAGAAGACACAATATGTATATGAAGAAATAGAGAAGCTGCTCGAAATGGCTAAGCAAGGAAAAATCCTGCGGGAAGGGCTGGCTACAGCAATTATCGGCCGTCCGAACGTCGGAAAATCTTCCTTGATGAATGCACTTGTGCATGAAAATAAAGCTATTGTTACCGAAATAGCAGGTACAACACGCGATATTATTGAGGAATATGTCAATGTACGCGGCGTACCATTGAAGCTGGTGGATACAGCCGGAATTCGTGAAACGGAAGATATCGTAGAACGAATCGGAGTGGAGCGCTCCCGTCAGGTTTTGAAGCAAAGTGACCTTATTTTGCTTGTGCTGAACTATGGAGAAGCATTGTCTGACGAGGATCGTCAATTATTCGAGGCAGTTTCCGGCCTTGATGTCATTGTCATCGTCAACAAAACGGATCTCTCCCAACAAATTGATTTGGAAGAAGTTCATAAGCTTGCAAGCGGCCGTCCGGTAATTACGACTGCTTTGATTGAAGAAAAAGGAATCGACGAATTGGAGCTTGCTATCAAGGATACCTTCTTTGCAGGGGAGATTGATGGCGGCGACTTGAGCTATATATCAAATGTACGGCATATCCAGCTTTTGAAGCAGTCATTGTCATCGCTTCGTGAAGCGATGAATGGCATTGAAATGCAGATGCCGATGGATATCGTCCAAATAGATGTAACAAGAACATGGGAATTGCTCGGTGAAATCATCGGAGATACTGTGCACGAAAGTTTAATCGACCAACTGTTTTCACAGTTTTGCTTAGGAAAATAAAAAAGGAGAGAATGAACATGACATACGATGCTGGGCATTATGATGTCATCGTCATAGGTGCAGGACACGCCGGCTGTGAAGCTGGTGTAGCAGCAGCGAAAATGGGTGCTAATACCTTAATGCTGTCCATGAACCTAGACATGACAGGATTCATGCCATGTAATCCATCCGTCGGCGGACCTGCAAAAGGTGTCGTTGTACGCGAAATCGATGCACTTGGCGGCGTGATGGGAAAAGTAATTGATAAAACGTATATTCAAATGCGTATGCTAAACACAGGAAAAGGTCCTGCCGTTCGTGCATTGCGAGCTCAAGCGGATAAACCGCTATATATTACAGAAATGAAAAAAACATTGGAAAGCCAAGAAAACCTGACGATGCGTCAAGCAATGGTAGACCGTTTAATCATTGAAGATGGAGTCTGTAAAGGCGTTATCACTGAAACGAAAGCAGCTTACTACGCAAAAACAGTAGTAATCACGACTGGAACATTCATGCGCGGACGCGTTATCATCGGAGATGTTTCCTATGAAAGCGGCCCGAACAACCAGCGTGCATCTGTTACGTTGTCAGAGCATCTTGAAGAACTTGGTTTGGAAATGGTACGGTTCAAAACTGGCACACCGCCACGTGTAAACAGCCGTTCTATTGATTATTCCAAAACAGAAATTCAGCCAGGAGACGAAGAACCGCTTGGGTTCTCTTATGAAACAACAGAATTCATTACCGATCAGATCCCTTGCTGGCTGACTTATACAAACGAATTTACACACAATATTATCAACGAAAACTTAGGTCTATCTGCTATGTATTCCGGTATGATCAAAGGAACTGGACCGCGCTACTGTCCTTCTATCGAGGATAAAGTTGTCCGTTTCAATGATAAGCCGCGCCACCAGATTTTCTTGGAGCCAGAAGGACGCAATACAGAAGAGGTTTACGTACAAGGTTTATCTACTTCCTTACCAGAATACGTTCAAAAGAAAATGCTTCAAACGATCCCTGGTTTGGAAAACGCTGAAATCATGCGTGCCGGCTACGCAATCGAGTATGATGCAATGGTACCAACACAGCTATGGCCTACACTGGAAACGAAAAAAATTCCTGGTCTTTACACAGCGGGACAAATAAACGGTACATCCGGCTATGAAGAAGCATCTGGACAAGGTATCATGGCAGGTATCAATGCCGCTGCGAAAGCATTAGGCAAAGAACCAGTCATCCTGGACCGTTCCCAAGCTTACATCGGTGTTATGATTGATGACTTGGTAACAAAAGGAACAAATGAACCTTACCGTCTGCTAACATCACGTGCGGAATATCGTTTGCTGCTTCGTCATGATAATGCAGATATGCGTCTAACTGAAATTGGACATCAAATCGGCATGATCAATGAAGAACGCTACGCGCGCTTCCTAGAGAAAAAACGCCTGATTGAAGAAGAACGGAACCGCTTAGAAGGAATCATTATTAAAACAGAGCCACATGTGCTAGAGCTGATGGAAGAAGCAGAATCTGTCATGAAGGAAGCACAGCGTGCATCTGATCTTTTGAAGCGTCCTGAGATTAAATACAGCTTGCTGGAGAAAATCGTTCCTGCAGATAAAGAACTGCCTGCAGATGTAAAAGAGCAAGTTGAAATCCAAACGAAGTATGAAGGCTATATTAAGAAATCCATGCAGCAAGTAGAACGTATGAAGCGTATGGAAGATAAGAAAATACCAGATATCATCAATTATGATGATGTCAGCGGACTTGCAACAGAAGCACGTGAGAAACTGAAAAAAGTTCGCCCGCTATCTGTTGGTCAAGCTTCCCGAATTTCCGGTGTAAACCCAGCGGATGTTTCCATCCTGCTCGTATTTATTGAACAAGGTGGTCACACGAAAGCAGCAAATCAATAATCTGTCGAAAAGAGGTACAGGATGAACCAAGCAGATTTTCTACAACAATTGGATGAGCAAGGAATTACATTATCTGATAAGCAGCTAAAGCAGCTGGAGGATTATTTCCATCTATTGGTTGAATGGAATGAAAAGATGAATTTAACAGCAATTACGGAAAAGGGAGAAGTGTATTTAAAGCACTTCTATGATTCCATTTCCGCTGCTTTCTTCTTTGATTTCAAAGGAGATGAAAGTATTTGTGATGTCGGAGCAGGAGCTGGATTTCCATCTATCCCGCTAAAAATTGTCTTTCCGGAGCTGAAAGTGACGATTGTCGACTCATTGAAAAAGAGAATTACCTTCCTCAATGAGCTGGCAAAGAAGCTTGGCTTATCCAATGTCGCTTTTTATCATGACCGAGCAGAGAATTTCGGGAAAAATGATGCTTTCCGAGAATCTTATGATTTGGTCACGGCGAGAGCAGTAGCTCGGATGTCCGTACTGTCAGAGTTGTGTCTGCCGCTTTGCCGGACAAAAGGTCATTTTATCGCTATGAAAGGACCTAATCTGGAAACAGAGCTTCGAGATGCGGAACCAGCAATTCAATTGCTGGGCGGTGAATTGGTTGAAAGCTTTACCTTCGATCTGCCAGAAGAAGGCGGAGAGCGAAATATAGCCATTATTGCCAAACGTCGAAAGACACCGAAGAAATATCCACGTAAAGCAGGGGTTCCAAACCGCGAGCCGATCGTTTAAAACAGAAGAAAATTAGTGAATGAAGTACCATACAAGCTTACCATTCTCAACCAATCTATGATAAAATAGTAGATAAGGAACTGGCTCGGCTTATGTAAGCGCAGCAGCTTCTACTGTAGAACTGCTGCGCCTTTTTATACATGTTTCACGTGAAACATTTACTATTCCTTATGTACCTGCTTGCTAGATTAGGATTGTAAAAAAAGGTGGTGTCTGAGGATGTTACACCCGTTCAGCCGTATTTTTGGGCTAGGTGATAAATCTGATTCAACAGAAACGGAAAACGATGCGCATCAGGATGAAGTATTAAACCTTCGGGTACAGGATATTGTCCCGAACCAATACCAACCAAGAACTGTTTTCCAAGAGGATAAAATCAAAGAGCTCGCACAGACAATTCGCACACATGGCATCATCCAGCCAATTGTTGTACGAAAAAATTCTGAAGGCAGCTATGAATTGATTGCAGGAGAGCGTCGCTGGCGTGCAGTGCAGTCATTAGAATGGGAAACAGTCCCTGCCATCATCCGTGAAATGTCGGATACAGAGACGGCTTCTGTAGCATTGATTGAAAATCTGCAGCGTGAAGAGCTGACTGTTATCGAAGAAGCACTCGCATATGAGCGTTTATTAGAGTTGCATTCTTTGACTCAGGAAGCATTGGCGCAGCGTCTCGGAAAAAGCCAATCAACTATCGCCAATAAGATGCGACTATTAAAACTGCCAGAATCTGTGCAGCAAGCATTATTGGCAAAGAAGATCACAGAGAGGCATGCTCGTGCGCTTATTGCTTTAAAAGATGCAGAGAAACAAGAATTGATTTTGCAGGAAATCATAGATAAAGAATTAAATGTAAAAGAGACAGAGGCACGCATCGCCCGTATTGTGAACGCCCAGCCGAAAAAGAAACGTCCGAAGCTGAAGGGTATCAACAAGGATATGCGCATTGCCATGAATACAATCCGTCAATCACTTTCCATGGTTTCCGATACCGGTATCAACTTGGAAACAGAGGAAGAGGATAAAGACGATTACTACCAAATTACGATCAAAATACCGAAAAAATCTTAAATAAAGCTCTAATAGTATCCCCATCTTGTACAAAGATGGGTTTTTATATAGGAAAAGGGAGCTAACTTTTCAAAATCTTGAATTTATCCGTCGGTTTCTATGAAAAAATGATAGAATAAATGTATTGAGTTTGAGGTAGGTGACACCATGGGCAAAGTAATCGCAATAGCAAATCAAAAAGGCGGCGTAGGGAAGACAACTTCCAGCGTCAATTTGAGTGCTTGCCTGGCTTTTTTAGGAAATAAAGTTTTGCTAGTAGACATTGATCCGCAAGGAAATGCTACAAGCGGTGTTGGTGTAAACAAAGCAGATGTCGAAAATTGTGTATATAACGTCCTAGTTGAAGATATGGAAGCCGAAAAAGTCCTTGTATCAACTGCTGTTGATAATTTGGATGTTATTCCGGCTACTATTCAGCTTGCAGGAGCCGAGATCGAGCTAGTACCTACGATCTCAAGAGAAGTCCGTCTGAAAAAGGCAATTGATAGTGTAAAAGACAATTATGATTATGTCATCATCGATTGTCCGCCTTCTTTAGGATTGTTGACTTTGAATTCGCTGACAGCGGCAGATACTGTCCTTATTCCAGTTCAATGCGAATATTATGCATTAGAAGGACTAAGTCAGCTATTGAATACAATTCGCCTTGTACAAAAGCATTTGAACAAGCATCTAATGATTGAAGGCGTATTGCTAACGATGCTGGATGCCCGTACGAATCTTGGTATTCAAGTTATTGAAGAAGTAAAGAAATATTTTCAAGATAAAGTGTACCAGTCGATCATTCCAAGAAATGTTCGGTTGGGAGAAGCACCTAGTTATGGTCAGCCAATCATTATTTACGATCCGAAGTCGCGTGGTGCAGAAGTTTATTTAGACTTAGCAAAGGAAGTGATGGCGCATGGCCAAAGGGTTGGGGAAAGGTCTTAATGCTTTCTTTCCAGAATTGGAAATGAAGGAAGAAGATCAGATTCAGGAAATTGCAATCAAGGAATGCCGGGCGAATCCATATCAACCGCGCAAAGTCTTTTCTGCAGATGCAATTGAGGAATTGTCGCAATCGATTCAGGAATATGGCATCCTGCAGCCACTCATCGTCCGTAAGAGTATAAAAGGCTATGAAATTGTAGCGGGAGAAAGAAGATTCCGTGCCGCAAAAGCAGCGGGTCTGAAAAAAGTACCTGTCATCGTTAAGTCATTAGATGATGAAAAGATGATGGAGCTTGCTCTGCTGGAAAACCTTCAGAGAGAAGATCTCACGCCGATTGAAGAAGCACAAGCTTATTCCAATCTGATGAAGGAATTAGATATTACACAGGAAATCTTAGCGAAACGCTTAGGAAAGAGCCGCTCTCACATAGCGAATCTTGTTCGTCTATTGACGCTGCCTCCTGAAATAAGTGATTTAATCAATTACGGTGAACTATCAATGGGGCACGGACGCGCCTTATTGGGATTAAAAGATAAAAAGAGATTGCAGCCGCTAGTCGAGAAAATACGCAATGAATCGCTGAATGTCCGGCAAGTAGAGCAGCTCATTATCAAGATGAACAATAACCTTCCGGAACCTGAGAAAAAGAAAGCTATAAAGGATATCTTTCTTGTTCAGACGGAATCGCAGCTGCGGAACCAATTTGGAACAGATGTAACAATTCATCGTGGTAAGCGAAAAGGCAAGATTGAAATACAATTCTTTTCTGATGAAGACTTAGAGAGAATATTAAATGTATTAAATAAATAAAAGCCAACGGAAGCTTATGCTTCTGTTGGCTTTTTTGTTTGTTCCACGTGAAACATGTCAATTTTCAGCAGCTGTTGTGTCGGGTGATAGTATAGGAACTTGTTTGCGGTCGACGGCTAGCAATAGGGCACTGATTTTATAAGCAATTTGCATCACAAGATGCAAGCGAGTATTTTGTAACACAAAATACTCCATATCACCGCTGGCATTTACTATTCCAGTTATTTGGGCATCTCCAACTGCTGGAAGATTTTTTTTCAATGCAGCACCCGGACGAAGAGGTGTAGGAGAAACGATAATGGAACCTATAGAAGTGGTCCTGCCTAAGCAGGCATCAATAGCAATTATATAAGCATTCGGATGTTTTTCCGCTATCATTTGCATACGTTCAACCAGATTGACTGCATGCACAGGCGATTCCAGCGTCCCATAAACATGAAGCCTATTTAATGGTTTCTCCGTCAAAAATGAACCTATAATAGGTCCTAAAGCATCACCAGTCGAACGGTCCGTACCGATGCAAAGGACAACAATCTCTCGGTCATCAGGAATCCATGAGCTGATTGTTTCATAGGCTTTACTCATAAGAAGGGGGTCTTGATAGTCGCAGCGGAACTCCTTTTTTTTCGTAAATATTCTCTTCAGGCTCATAGCTTATCCTCCATACACATATTGGTAATAGTATATAGCTTTTCTACTTTTTCTATACGTGTTCATATGAAATTGGAGGGACTGTGATGTGGGCTGCAGGGCTGAAATGGATGTTTTTAATATTGGCGACATTAATAGGAGCTGGATATGCTTCGGGAAGAGAGATCTGGCAATTTTTCGGCTATGAAAGTGGACTGGCTATCATCATTTTCACCATTCTATTTACAATATGCAGTTATGTAATCCTGCATATTAGCTTCACCGAAAGAAGTACGCATTACTTTCCGGTATTGGAACGGCTTGTCGGCAAAAAGTTAGCTGCTGTGTATGATGTGCTGATTGTTTTCTATTTATTTACAGTTACAGTTGTTATGATTGCAGCTGGCGGTGCTACCGGAACGATGTACCAGATTCCAAATTGGTTGGGCATCCTCTTCATTACGTTAATGATTATTCTAATTTTCACATCCAATGTAGAAGGTGTCGTTTCGATGAATAGTTATATTCTTCCTATCTTAGTCGGAGGTCTTGTTCTTGTTCTTGTCATCTATACACGGCATGAACAGATAAATCTGCTGCAGGATTGGCGTGAACAAGCAAATTGGCAATCGGCATTTCCGTTTACTGCACTGAACATTCTTCCTGTTGTCGCAGTAATCGGTGCGATTGGGAAGCAAATGAAAGGGAAAGGGGAGTTATGGATTGCGAGTATCGGAAGCGGACTTATCATCGGTGCGCTTACGTACTTATACAATAATGATTTGATGCATATCAGTCATGCAATTCCACATTATGATATCCCATTGTTCTATATATTGAAGAACTATCCCTCTATTGTGCTTATCGGCATCAGTATTGTGTTGTGGCTTGCTATCTATACTTCAGCTGTTTCCGGGGTTCTGGGCATTGTTTCACGATTTCAAACAAAATGGAAGGGACCGCTTTGGCTGCAAGCTGCTGTGCTTGTATTACTTATGCTGCCGCTCACACAGCTTGGTTTTACAGACTTGATAGCTTTGATGTACCCGATTTTCGGCTTTGCTAATCTTTATATCCTCTCCGCTATTCTTGTATATCCAATACTAAATCGTTACAAAATGAAATAGAAATTTGATAATATAAAAAGAAAACAAGTGGACGAGGAGATACGCACATCATGAATGTAGAGGAGCAGTGGACCAGTATTTATGACTTTTTGACAAGTGCCGAGCTTTGGACCGGCCTCGGATTAGCAGCTTTTAAAATTGTTATGATCATAATATTATCAATGGTTGTTGCTCGTGTAGCCAATAATATAGTGGAAAGGACTTTCAATAATTCCTTTAGGGAGAAGGCGAAAATCAAGTCTCCCATTGTATCAGAACGCCGGGAGAATACGCTGAAAAAGCTAATCCAAAATGTAATCACATATGTGGTGTATTTCACTGCTGTGGTAATGGTGTTATCGCAGCTGGGATTAAACATTGGAGCATTGATTGCGAGTGCCGGAGTTGCTGGCTTAGCTATCGGCTTCGGAGCGCAAAACTTAGTGAAGGATGTTATCAGCGGTTTCTTCATCATTTTCGAAAACCAGTTCTCAGTAGGAGATAATGTTCAGACAGCTGGAGTACGAGGAGATGTAGAAGAGATTGGATTACGCACATGTAAGATTCGTAACTGGACAGGTGAACTGCACATTATACCGAATGGAAATATTACACAAGTAACTAACTTTTCTGTGCACAACAGTTTGGGAGTATTGGATATCAATGTACCTTACGAAGCGAATTTGCAAGTAGCAGAAGAGGTCATCATGCAGGTGCTGCTGGAGATGCCAGCTGAATATCCTGAGATACAAGCAACTCCGCAGCTGTTAGGCGTCGAGACATTATCGACTTCCCACATCGTTTTGCGAGCTATCATCGAGACTTTACCAATGCAGCATTTTGGTGTAGCAAGGGAAGCTAGAAATCGTATTAAAACAAAACTATTAGAACGTAATATCAGTATTCCAGCTCCAAGGCTTGTCATGTATAATAAACAAGAAGCAGAAGAGCTTATGCAGGAAAGTGTTGTAAGGGGGAATGCTCGTGAGTGACAAAGTCTATCAGCTTAATGATGTGGTACAAATGAAAAAAGCCCATCCATGTGGCGAGAATCGCTGGAGGATTATCCGGTTAGGAATGGATATCCGGATCAAATGTGAAGGCTGCGGTCATAGCGTGCTTATTCCTCGGAAAAAATTCGAGACAAAAATGAAAAAAGTTTTGGAGCATGCTGAAGAACCGACAAACTAAAATATGCGTTTCACGTGAAACATAGAAGTCTGTCTGATGTTGTCATCAGTAGGGCTTCTTTTTTTTATGTGAGAAATCAATTTTTAAATACAAATAAAGTATAGAAATGGTAGAAATACACACATAATTTTGCTGTTTTATAGAGAATAGTGTACTCTAGAAGTACGTATGTTTACTTGGACAAAGTAAGGGCAAGCTGGCATGATTTTATGTAAGTCAGTTACCGGTACTGCCCCATCTTCCCAGCCTTTGGGCGGAGTGTTCAGTAAGCAGATCTATTTTGGCCGGCTGTACGATAAAAGCGGCCAGGACACTTAAGGAGTGGAAGATTACATGGCTTTAACAGCAGGTATTGTTGGATTACCAAACGTCGGTAAATCCACATTGTTCAATGCGATCACACAGGCAGGAGCGGAATCTGCAAACTATCCGTTCTGTACGATTGATCCGAATGTCGGCATTGTAGAAGTTCCGGATTCACGTTTAAATAAATTGACTGAACTGGTCAAACCGAAAAAAACTATCCCTACAGCATTTGAGTTCACGGATATCGCTGGTATCGTGAAAGGTGCAAGTAAAGGGGAAGGACTAGGAAACCAGTTCCTATCACACATCAGACAAGTAGATGCAATCGTTCATGTAGTGCGTTGCTTTGATGATGAAAATATTACGCATGTATCCGGTAAAGTAGATCCTATCGATGACATTGAGACAATCAATCTAGAATTGATTTTTGCAGATCTTGATTCTGTCAACAAGCGTCTGCAGCGTGTAGAAAAGCTTGCGCGTCAGAAAGACAAAGAAGCTGTTGTAGAGCAAGAAATACTGTCCAAAATCAAGGATGGACTAGAGAATGAACAACCAGCACGTGCGCTGGAATTCACAGATGAACAAAGTAAGATTGTGAAAGGCTTGCATTTGTTGACAAGCAAACCAGTTTTGTATGCTGCTAACGTGAGCGAAGAAGAAGTAGCAGATCCATCTGCAAACGAAAACCTTGTAAAAGTACAGGAGTTCGCGGCAAACGAAGGTGCGCAGGTTATTGTTGTTTGTGCGAAGATTGAATCTGAAATTGCAGAACTTGATGGAGAGGAAAAAGAAATGTTCCTCGAAGAGCTAGGTATTCCTGAGTCTGGTTTGGATCAGCTGATTAAGGCGTCATACAGCCTGCTTGGACTAGCAACTTACTTTACGGCTGGTGAACAGGAAGTTCGTGCTTGGACGTTCCCTATGGGCTATAAAGCTCCTCAGACAGCTGGTATCATCCATAGTGACTTTGAAAAAGGATTCATTCGCGCTGAAACTGTTTCCTACGATGATCTGGTTGATGCTGGTTCTATGAGTGTTGCAAAAGAACGAGGGAAAGTTCGCTTAGAAGGAAAAGAGTATTTGGTGAAAGATGGAGATGTTATGCATTTCCGTTTCAACGTGTAAGGTCGGATCCTCAATTTGTAAATATGCGGAATAAACTTGCTTAACGACAGATAATTTGCTATAATTCATCATTGTGAGTAATTAAGATTACTCCTTGCTCTTATGAAAGATAAGAGCCGTTAAGTCCAAAAGGAGGTGCAAACGGATGAGAGAATACGAAATTATGTACATCGTCCGCCCAGATATCGAGGAAGAAGCTAAAACTGCTCTAGTTGAGCGTTTCAACGGAATCCTAACTGATAACGGTGCGGAAATCGTGAAAGTTGACGAGAAAGGCAAGAAACGCCTTGCTTACGAAATCAACGATTACCGTGATGGCTACTACTTCATCATTAATCTAAAAGGCAATGAAGCCGCTATTAATGAATTCGACCGTCAAGCGAAGTTCTCTGATGATATTATTCGTCAGATGGCTATTCGTCTAGACGAGAAATAAGGAGGGGTTCTGATGTTAAATCGTGTCGTACTTGTCGGCAGATTAACCAAGGATCCGGACCTGCGTTACACACCAAATGGAGTGGCAGTTGCCAACTTTACCTTAGCAGTAAACCGTCCTTTCTCTAATCAGTCAGGCGAACGTGAGGCAGATTTCATCAACTGTGTTGTATGGAGACGTCCAGCTGAAAATCTGGCGAACTTCATGAGCAAAGGAAGTCTGGTTGGCGTAGATGGCCGTGTCCAAACGAGAAGCTTCGATAATCAAGAGGGTAACCGTGTATATATAACGGAAATTGTTGCGGATAGCGTACAATTCCTCGAGACCAAAGGTGGCTCTCAAGGAGGCGGACAAGGTTCTTCTGGATACCAAAATCAGAACTCGAACTTCAACAACAACAATAACAATAACTTCAATAGCAACAACAATAATAATCGAAATAACGACCAAGATCCTTTCCGTGATAAAGGTGAACCGATCGATATTTCTGATGATGATCTACCATTCTAATCTAAGGGAGGCAATCTGATATGGCAGCACGTCGTGGTCGCGCTAAGCGCAGAAAAGTATGTTATTTCACAGCAAATGGCATCACTTACATCGATTACAAAGACGTTGATTTGCTTAGACGTTTCATCTCCGAGCGTGGAAAAATTCTTCCTCGCCGTGTGACTGGAACTTCTGCAAAATACCAACGTAAATTGACAATCGCTATCAAACGTTCTCGTCAAATGGCTCTATTGCCATACGTGAGCGAGTAATAAGGAAGAAGGCATCATCCTGATGGATGATGCCTTTTTTATATATTTTAATAGTTATATAAATATCAAGAGACCCTAAATAAAGGGTCTTTTTTTATGTTAAGTTTTCAGAATTAAATTAATTTGATAATATGCGCCTATTACGAACAAGATGCTTGAATCTCATAGCAGAACTTCTATAATGGAAAAAGTTGATTCTTAATCTGACAGAAGGAAAGGAGCATCTATATGGCTGCTACTACACAAACAATCGACAAGCACGTGCAAGTGGAAAACCGTATTCCGTTGATCATCGTCTTAATGGTGGGGAATTTCATTGCATTGATTAATGAAACTGTTATGAATGTCGCGTTGCCCAATATAGAAGAAACCCTTGGAATCCAAACGACGACTGCGCATTGGCTTTCTACAGGGTATATGCTGACGATTGGTATTCTTATTCCGATCAGTGCTTATCTAATGCAGCGTTTTACAACGCGTCAATTATTGCTTACTGCACTATCGTTTTTCTTTATAGGAACGCTGATTGCCGGTTTTGCTCCTAACTTCCCAATTCTGTTGCTCGGACGTGTGATTCAAGCTTCTGGTTCAGGGATTATTATCCCGCTTGTAACAACGGTGATCATTACGATCACACCACTAGCTAAGCGCGGGTCAATGCTCGGTTTGCTAATGGTGGTAATTCTGTTTGCACCGGCGATTGGTCCTGTATTTTCTGGTCTTGTTGTAGAACAGGCTTCTTGGCGATATGTATTTATCAGTGTATTGCCAGTAACACTCGTTTTACTTGGCTTTGCTGCTTATTTTGTCCGCAATGTGCTGGAGACGAAACGTACAAAAATCGATATTCTATCTGTTGTATTGGCAGTGATCGGTTTTGGCTCAATCGTTATTGGATTCAGCAGTGCTGGCGCAGAAGGATGGACAAGCCCTCTAGTGCTAGGTGCTTTAATAATTGGACTTGCTGCGATTGCATATTTCGCTTATCGTCAATTCAACTTGGAGACGCCGATGCTAGATCTGCGTCCATACAAAAATAAAAATTTCTTGATGGCGATTCTTGTGACAATTACAGTTATGATGTGTTTCTTTGCAGCGATGATTCTTCTGCCTATATTCATGCAGGACGCATTAGGAATTAGTGCATTTGATTCTGGTATTGTGCTGTTCCCGGGCGGTATCATGATCGCAATAATGGCCTTGCTCACTGGCCGGCTTTCCGATCGATTCGGACCGAAGCCATTTGCTATCACAGGAACAGTACTTTTAGTAGCAATGATCGGGTTGATGACGACAATTTCAACTGATACGACGATGCTGCAATTCACGTTGCTGTATGTTGGCTTTACGTTTGCAATTGGGTTAATTTTGACACCGATGACGACACTGGGACTAAACCAATTGACGGAGGAACTCTATTCGCACGGCAGTGCTTCTCTGAATGCTTTCAACCAAATTTCTGGTGCAATTGGTCCAGCATTGTTTATCACCTTGATGAGCGGTGGCAGCCAAGCTGTAACTTCTCATAGTGCCGATCAGGCGATGACAGCTGGTTTACAGTTTGCATTTACCATTGCTGGAGCTTTCGCTGTAGCAGCGGTCGTATTCGTACTGTTAGTCAAACAATCCAAGCCTATTCACCATTATCAATACGAATAAAAAATAGCGAGCTCCTTAAAGGGGCTCGCTATTTTTGCAGCTGCTGTACGATTTTGGAAAGATCATCATGAATGACAATATCAAATAGATCATCCATCACCGTAGGTTCCCGGTTAATCAGGATAGATGGCTTTCCTAGTGAGTTGCTGTATTCAGGAAGAATGTTGAATGGACTGACGAGCAGGGACGTTCCTAGTACTAGAACAAGCTCGCTTTGATGAATCGCGTGTTCTGCTTTGTCATGCTCGGTAATCGGATCACCAAATAAGACAACGTCTGGCTTCAGCACATGCTCGCATTTCTCGCAAACAGGGGTTTCTGCTGCCAATAAGTAAGGCAAGTCATAAGAACTGCCGCAGTTTGGGCATGTGGCGCTATTCAGCGTGCCATGGTATTCAATGACATGCTCGTTGCCGGCAATGGTATGAAGACCATCAACATTCTGGGTGATGACAGTGATTTGTTTTCCGTGTACCTCTAATTCTTTGAGATAGCGATGTACATGGTTCGGACCATAATCCTTAAGCAGCTTCACTCGGAAAATATCCTTGTATTTTTGCCAGAAATCTACCGGATCCTTATAAAAATAGTGATTGGAAATATAGTATTCTCGGGCTTCATCAGCAGTCCAAAGACCTGTGGTGGAGCGGAAGTCAGGAATACCGCTGGCGGTGGATACGCCGGCTCCGGTCAGGACTGCAACCGACGAGGCATCTGCGATCATTTTGGCGGCTGTTTCCAAATGCATAGTTCATACCTCCAGCAAAATTATTATTTTTTCAAGTATAGCAAAAAAGCCAGAAGGAAGCAGATTACAGCGAAAACCGAACAATCGGATTTGCTATAATTATTAGAAAACATATTGACAATAGCTGTGTGTCTGCTATGATAAATAAAAAATTGAACCAAAACACAACTATATTGATGAAGATCATACCTTTGATTGTGATTATCCAAGAGAGCTAGTGGCTGGTGTGAACTAGCATAATTCATCAAAGGGCAGCACTTCTGAATAGGCAGACTGAATTGAGTAGGTTTGTCCGGCATATGCCCGTTATGCATAGCTTCAACGAAGGCTGTCGTGTGTAAGCAGACAGTGAAAAAGGGTGGCACCGCGTGAGTAGATCCAAGCTTTTCGCCCCTTACTTATCAGGTAAGGGAGCGGAAGGCTTTTCTTATGGGCTCTTTTACCTGTGAAGATATCTTACAATCCAAGGAGGAAAAGAAATTATGTTACCAGATCAACTTTTACTACGGATTCCAGGACCATCACCAATTCCGCCAAGTGTACAGCGCGCAATGAGCCAGCCAATGATCGGCCATCGCGGTGCGGAGACAACTGCTTTGCTGCAGCGTATTAAGCCAAAATTGAAGCCCGTATTCGGAACAGAACAGGACGTACTGCTTGTGACTGGCAGTGGAACTGCTGGACTGGAGGCAGCAGTTGCCAACACTTCCAAGCCAGGAGATGAAGTGCTGATTGTAGTTGTAGGAGCATTTGGTGATCGGTTTGTAAAGATAGCCCAAGCATATCAGCTTCAAGTCCATCGCTTAGATGTGACATGGGGAGAAGCAGCAAATCCGGAGGATATTAAGACATTCTTGAAAGAACATCCGGAAATCAGTTCTGTCTTTGTTACGTATTGTGAAACATCCACAGGAGTGCTGAACCCAATCAAAGAAATCGCTGAAGCGGTGCATGAAGTATCGGAAGCTTTGGTCATTGTTGATGGCGTATCCTGTGTTGCAGGTGTGGAGACCGAATTTGATAAATGGGGAATTGATATTTTGGTGACAGGCACACAGAAGGCATTCATGCTGCCTGGGGGTATGTTCTTTGCAGTAGTAAGTGACCGGGCATGGAAAGTGATTGAAGCCAATACGCAGCCAAAATTCTATCTGGATCTGACAAAATATCGTGATGGTCTGGAAAAAGACAGCACGCCTTTCACGCCAGCCCTATCTATTTTGTTCGGACTGGAACAAGTACTCACATTGCTTGAGGAAGAAGGTCTGGAGCAGGTGTATGCAAGACATCGTCTGATGCGGGATATGACACGAGCTGCTTTCCGTGCTTTAGATATACCGCTGCTTGTAGAGGATGCGTATGCTTCTCCGACAGTTACGGCTATCAAACCAGCAGATTTTGATGCCGAACAGCTGCGTAAGCAAGTGAAGCAGGACTTCAACTTGGCATTTGCAGGCGGCCAAGCGCATATGAAGGGTGAAATTTTCCGGATCGGTCATATGGGATATTGCTCTCCGGCAGATGTGCTGCAAGTGATTGGCGCAGTAGAAATCGGTCTTGTGAAGATTGGCAAACAAATAACATTAGGTGCAGGAACGGCAGCAGCACAGCAAATCTACTTGGAACAAGGAGCGAATTGAACATGACTTACCACGTACTAATCAGTGATCCGTTAAGTGAAGAAGGCATGGCACCATTAACACAAGCAGATGACTTTGCTGTCACAGTAGATACTGGCCTGACCGAAGCAGAGGTAATCCAAAAAATCGGTAAATTTCATGCACTGCTTGTTCGCAGCCAAACAACTGTTACACGGGCGATCATGGAAGCAGCACCGAATCTTAAAGTAATCGGGCGTGCCGGTGTTGGAGTTGATAATATCGATTTGGAAGCAGCGACAGAGCTTGGCATAGTCGTTGTCAACGCACCAGATGGGAATACAAACTCGGCTGCGGAACATACAGTGGCAATGATGATGTCACTTGCGCGCAACATCCCACAGGCTTTCCTAGCTTTAAAGGATGAACGCTGGGAGCGCAAACAGCATATCGGTGTGGAATTGAAGGGCAAAACTTTAGGAATTGTCGGCATGGGTCGAATTGGAGCAGAGGTGGCTTATCGGGCGAAGGGTCAGCGAATGAATGTGATCGCCTATGATCCATTCCTGACGAAAGACCGTGCGGATAAGATGGGAATTGGCTATGGAACATTGGAAGAGGTTTTCGCTGCGAGTGATTTCCTGACAGTTCATACACCGTTGCTGAAAGAAACGCATCATATGATCTCCACTGAGGCGTTTGCTCAGATGAAAGATGGTGTGCAAATCATGAACTGTGCCAGAGGCGGAATCATTGATGAAGATGCTTTGTATGAAGCAATTATCAGCGGTAAAGTTGCTGGTGCAGCATTGGATGTTTTCGAAGAAGAGCCTGCCGTTCATCATAAGCTGCTGGAGCTGCCGCAGGTTATTGCCACACCACATCTAGGCGCAAGCACAGTGGAAGCACAGGAAAACGTTGCGATCGATGTAAGCAAGGACGTGATGCAGATTCTTCAGGGAGGGCAGGCGATACATCCGGTTAACTTCTCCTCCATTTCTCCAGAAGTCATGCGAAAAATTCAGCCTTACTTTGATCTTGCTGAAAAGCTCGGAGCCTTCCTGGCTCGGACAATGCCTGATGCAATCGAGGAATTGACCGTCTATTATGCAGGTGACTTGGCAGACCAGGAGGTTGCTCCATTGACTCGAAATACGGTCAAAGGACTGCTGCAGCGTTACTTAGGCAATGTGAATGACGTCAACGCGACGCATTTAGCCAAAAAACGCGGTATTACGATTAATGAGCAAAAAACATCTACAACACGAGGCTTTACTAGTTTGGTAACAGTAGAAGCAAAATCGGCGACTGTGACACATCAAGTAGCAGGAACACTTGTTAATGGGTTAGGAGCCCGAATTGTGAAGGTGGATGACTATTATGTCGATGTTACACCTGCCGGTCACATGCTGCTTGTCCGACATAAAGACCAGCCAGGGGCAATAGGTCGTGTAGGTACATTACTTGCCAAATACGAAGTCAATATCGCAACGATGCAGGTAGGACGCTCAAATGAGGGCGGCGACGCGATCATGATGCTTACGGTCGATAAAGAGCCGCAGAAAGAAGAAGTAGAAGGGTTAAAACAGCTGGATGACATCTTTGATGTGACAGCTATCACGATATAATAAAAAAGCGAGCAGATATAGTCTGCTCGCTTTTTTTAGCGCCGTTTAGCTTTCAACATATAAAATATCGGAAGTCCGATGACTGCTATTCCAATTGAGAGGAGGCAGCTTAGGAAGTCTGTGAACAATGTACTGATCAAGACAAACAGAGAGCCTGCAATCGCTGCAATCGGGATGAATGGATAAAGCGGCACACTATAAGCGCGTTCTTTTCCTTTATTACGTTTTCGTAAGATGAAAACAGCATAAAAAGCGAGAACATAGAACATGTAGATCGTGAAAATACTGATTTCCGACAGCTTATCAGGATTGCTGACAAGCATGAAGATGACAGAAAGCACAAGCTGCAAAATGACTGCTACCCAAGGTGTATGCAAGGTAGGATGTACTTTTTTGAGCAGGTTAGAAAACGGCAGCTGTCCGCGTTCAGCCATCGCAAATGGAATACGCGGGAACGTCAGGATCTTACCATTTAGGCAGCCAAAAATACTGACGATGATACCCAAGCTTACGATGATTTCACCAGCATCACCTAGAACAAGCTTAGCAGCTGTACTTGCTGCATTTGTGTTTAGGCTGACAATCTCTGCTGCTGGCAGAATATAAAGCATGGCAGCGTTGATAAACAGATAACAAGCTGTCACGATCAAGATTCCGCCGATCATCGCTTTAGGTAATGTCTTTTCCGGATTCTTCATTTCGCCGCCCATGGAAGCAAGCATGATCCAGCCATCATAAGCGAACAAGGTGGCGAGTATGGCAGCACCAAAGTTTATATCGGAAATTGCTTCTGGTACTGCACTGAAAAAGTCTGCATCGCCTTTCCAAAAACCAAAGACAACAATAAGCAGAATTGGAAGCAGCTTGCCGATTGTTGTAACAAGCTGTACAGCACCGCCTAGTTTTGTGCCTAGTATATTAATGATACAAAGGAACACGACACTTGCGATACCAACTGCAGCTGTCCATTTTGTGTTCCAGCCGAACAAATTAACCATGAGCGTTCCGAAGTAAAGTCCGAGCGCTCCGATGATGGCTGGTCCATAAAGAATCGTTTGCACCCAGCCGCATAAGAAGCCCCATAGTTCGCCGTATGTTTCCTCTAAATATGCGTACAAACCACCAGTCTTTGGAATTTGTACACCTACTTCAGCAATGGTCAGACCACCTGCAAGTGTCAGCAGACCGCCGATTAACCAAGCGAGCATGGCAATTTCAGAACTGCCAGCATGACTCAGCACAGGTCCTGGTTTCATAAACACTCCAGAGCCGATGATGGTTCCTACTACAATGGATAAACCTAGAAATAGTCCGATTTCTTTCTTTAATGCTGTGTTCTCTGGTTGTTTCATGATGTCACTCCTTATCGACGCAGCATACTGCATTCCTTTAGTGTAGTAATGAAGATATGTAGTTCATTATAGGAAATGTGCCTGCAAATAGAAACTAGAAAAAGTATTCTGACTTGTAAGGGTTTTATCATAAAAATAAGGAGCTTGCAGCAATCTGCAGCTCCTTTGGATAGTATCTTCATTTGATGGGTAATTATACGATTGTTCAGCCTAGCGGCATTGCTTTGCGCTGGCACTTTTCGAACGTTTGAATCTCTGTGTAGCCGACCTGTTTGGCAAGCTCGACTGCCTGTTGGTATGCATAACCTACATGCTTTGGTGCATGAGCATCAGAGTTTATCACAATGCCAACACCAGCATCATAGCATTTCTGCAATAAAACAGGATCCGGATATATTTCTCCGACCGGCTTCCGCAGTCCAGCTGTACTAATTTCGATACACGTATCATTCTCAGCGAGCGCTTTGACAACTCGATCATATTCTCCTTCGACAAATGCTTGATCGTCAGGTTTATAGCCGAAAATCTTAATCAAATCAATATGGCCGACAAAGCTGAATAGCTTGGACTGAGCGAGTGTAATGATTTGGTCGTAATAATCACGATATGCCTGCTTTAAATCACGTTTTTCATATTCATCTTTGAAAATATCCAGATCGATTCCCCACTCACGAATCCAGTGCACGGAACCGACAACATAGTCGAAAGGATGCTGATTAAGGAATTCAGCCATTTCGGCTTCCTTACCAGGTGTATAATCCATTTCGATCCCCATCTTGACGGGTAGCCCAGCTTGTTTGATTTCATTGAAAAAAGCGAGATAATCCTTGAAATGAAGTGTCCTGCGGTTTTCTACCCACGGATTGGATAGGATTTTATTTGTTTCCTGAAAGAAGTAAGCATGCTCAGAAATGCCGAATTCCTGTATTCCTTTTTCTTTAGCCACACCCAGATATTCGCGGATATAGTCCAAAGTGAACGAACCTGTTTCTGCCATATGTACATGATAATCTGTCAACATAACGTCCCACTCCTAACAGTTAAAGTTAAAAATAGTGTGACATATTCTGCAGAATGTTCCAAGAAAAGATTTCACACCCTGCATTCTAGAGGGCTTATCCTTGAACTTTTGCAAAATAAAAAAAGCTCCGCCTTTACAGGAAGAGCTTGCCTGGGATATGGGATTAGAAGATAGAGTGCAAGTAACCGCCGATGCTGCTGATTAAAAGAGTTGCTGCGAGAATCGCATTGAAGTGACTATTTTTCATGGTGTTCCTGTCCTTTCCGTAGATTGAATTGTTGTTTATTTACCCGTTTCGTTGTGTTTATAACCTGTTCTGATCTTGGATTAATCATAGCATGCAGGATTCTTGTACTTCTTCATGATTCAGTAGAAAAATTGTGTAAAAAGTGTGGAATAGAAAAATCGACTGCATGCTTATCGCGATGCAGCCGATTTTGAGGTTCGTCTCATTAGTGGATAATGAGGTATGTAGTATGTAGTGCTAAACCTGTTGTAAGGTTGTCTCACTATTATAAAGGCTCATTTCAGAAAAATAAACAGGTAAATTAAGATATTCACAAACTAAGCAGCTGATGGGACTATCTTCATGGCGAATCATTTGTTTGAAGACTTTCTTTCGGGTATAATCGTGGGGTAGCAATTTTTCAGATGTATGGCTTTTTATACGCCTTCATCTATTACAAACGAACTAAAAGCACAGCCTATGCAGCTGTGCTTTTTCTACAAGTGCAAGATTACATATTTAAATGGGGTGTCACGATTCATGAACAATGCTCGACAATTGACGGAAGGGGCTATGTTAGCTGGGATTTATCTGGTTCTTCTGCTTATCGCAATATTTGCACCAGTAATCAGCTTGCTGGCGATGCTTGCAATGCCGGTGCCGATTATCCTCTATTGGATTCGCCATGGTTTTAAGCCAGGTATTTACTTTTCTATCGTCATCCTGCTCCTATCCTTCATAGGAACGCTTGCTGGCTTCTTCTTAACGATTTCAATCGTGATTGGAGCGGCAGCGACGGGTTATTCCCTTCATCATAAGCAATCGACATATGAAGCTTTGTTAAAAGGAGCAGCAGGATATGCACTTGGATTCACTATATTCTTAGCTGGGACGCAATTTGTTTCAGGAATAAACATGATTGATGAAATTCAAAACAGCTATCAGGCTACGCTTCAGTCGCTCCAATCCGAGATGGATACAGTTGGAGTAGGCGTAACTGATGCTCAGTGGGAACAGGTCAATGCTATGTTTGATTATATCATGGTGCTGATCCCGACAATGATCGCTGTCTTCTCTCTATTGTATGCTTTTATCACGCAGTGGCTGGCCCAGAAGATCCATAATCGTCAGAGTAAAGATAAGATCCTTTATCCGCCATTCCGCCGGTTCAACCTGCCGGTTATCGTATTGTTCATCTATTTTATCGGTTCTTTCGCTCGCTGGTTCGATATAGATCCGAATGGATGGTTCTATCCGATTGTTGCCAATGTCACGGAGCTTGCCGGAATCCTGCTTGTACTGCAAGGATTTTCATTCTTCTTCTATTTTGCTCATCACCGGAAGTTGCCGAAGGTACTGCCGATTCTTGCAGTCGTACTATCGATCCTTTTCGGGACAGTACTGCTGTATCTTGTGCGTATTTTGGGTATAATTGATGTAGGATTCAGGCTGCGGGAACGGATGAGCAGCAAAAAGTAGCATGGTCGCGGAATTTAGGTTTAGGAGCTGACATATATGCCAGAGATATTTAAGAAACCAGCATTAAGTAAGCATTTGATCGTGACATATGTACTTGCTGTGATCCTGCTTATTTGTGTGTGGTTTTATGAATGGAAGCTTGGGCTGCCGCTGACAGTGCTACTGGCTCTGTCTTTCTTCTACAGTATACTCACTGAACAGAAGATGCAGGACCAGACGGAGGAGTACATTTCAACAATGTCCCACCGTGTGAAGAAGGTCGGCGAGGAAGCGCTCTTGGAGATGCCGATCGGGATCGTACTGTACAGCGAAAATTACCAGATTGAATGGACAACACCTTATATGAACAGGTTTGCAGAGGACACACTTGTTGGTGCCCCGCTGGATGACTTGTCTGGTGCTTTGATACCAGCAATCAAAGATGAAAAAAACGAGGTTTGGATTACGCTTGATGATTTTGATTTCCTGACTGTAATCAAAAAAGAAGAGCGGCTTCTATATTTATTCGATCGGACGAAGCAGCTGGAAATCCAGAACCTATATAATGAAGAACAAACAGTTCTAGCTATCATTTTTCTAGATAACTATGAAGAAATGACCCAGAATCTTGATGACACAGCGAAGAGTCAGATCAATTCCCGCGTAACAGCTCAATTAAATGATTGGTCACGCCAAAAAGGTCTTTACTTAAAGCGTACATCTCAGGAAAGATTTCTAGCGGTACTCAATCAGCGCATTTTGAAAGAACTTGAGAAGACAAAATTTGAGATTCTTGACGAGATTCGTGGATTGATAACAGATCAAAATATACCGATCACACTTAGTATTGGTGTCGGCGCTGGCGGGCAGACATTACCGGAGCTCGGAGAACTTGCGCAATCCAGTCTAGATTTGGCACTAGGTCGCGGCGGAGACCAGGTTGCGATCAAAGGTGAAGCGGGCAAGGTGCGTTTCTATGGCGGCAAGACGAATCCAATGGAGAAACGGACCAGGGTTCGGGCGCGTGTTATATCACATGCATTGAAGGAATTGGTCAAGCAGAGTGAGCAGGTGCTCATCATGGGGCATAAAACACCGGATATGGATTCTGTCGGAGCTGCCATCGGAATCTTGAAAATAGCAGAAGCAAATGATATTGTCGGGCATATCGTGCTTGATAAGCAGGATATTACAGGAGTTTCTAAGCTGATGTCCGCCATCCAAAAGGAAGAAGAGCTTTGGGAGCAATTCATCAGTCCGGAAGAAGCGCTCGATCGGGTAACGAAAAACACACTTGTTGTCGTTGTCGATACACACAAGCCTGCAATGGTAGCTGATGATAGACTGCTCAGTAAAACGGAGCATGTTGTGGTGATCGATCACCATCGCCGGGCAGAGGAATTCATTGAAAAGCCGACGCTCGTCTATATGGAGCCATATGCTTCTTCGACAGCAGAGCTTGTGACAGAGCTATTGGACTATCAGCCTAAGAAGCTGCGATTGTCCACCTTGGAAGCAAGTGCCTTGCTTGCAGGCATCATCGTGGATACGAAAAGCTTCACGCTTCGTACTGGTTCTCGAACATTCGATGCGGCATCTTATCTACGCTCCAAAGGTGCCGATACCGTCCTTGTACAGCGTTTTATGAAAGAGGATCTGGATACGTATGTGAAACGGGCACACTTAATTGAACATACAGAGATTTACCGGGAAGGCATCGCAATATCTGCGGGGGAAAAGGGGCAGGTATTCGGTCCGGTTGTCATCGCCCAGGCGGCAGATACGCTGCTGACGATGGATGGTGTGAGTGCAAGCTTTGTCATATCTGAGCGGGAAGATGGCCGTATCGGAATCAGTGCCAGATCACTTGGGCAAGTCAATGTGCAGGTGGTCATGGAGAGAATGAACGGCGGCGGTCATTTGACCAATGCCGCGACGCAGATTTCTGATACAACTGTAGAGGCAGCCAAACAAGAGCTGCAGCAGATCATTGATGAATATGTTGAAGGGAGAAAAGAAGAATGAAAGTAATTTTTACGGAAGATGTAAAAGGTAAAGGGAAAAAAGGACAAGTTAAAGAAGTGCCAGATGGTTATGCACGGAATTACTTACTTAAAAATAAATTAGCTGTACCAGCTACAACTGGTAATGTGAAGGTACAGGAAGCAAAAGATAATAAGCAGCATCAGCTTGAACTCCAAGAAGTGGAGGATGCGAAGAAATTGCGTGACACGCTTGCTAATCTTACAGTAGAAGTGAAAGCGAAATCCGGAGAAGGCGGCCGTCTTTTCGGTTCGATCACAAGCAAACAAATCGCTGATGAGCTGAAAAAAACGCATAAAATTAAGTTGGATAAACGGAAAATTGAATTGAGCGAACCGATTCGGGCACTTGGCTACCGTGACTTGGATGTGAAGCTGCATCCAGAAGTAACGGGTAAGGTGAAAGTCCATATCAGCGAGCAATAATTTTTTTCCAACAAAATACTAGCAGTTTTCCATCCCCCTTTTGACACAAAAGGGGGATATTTCGGTACAATGGTAGCAGTATGCCAGAAATGGGGGAATCATGATGGAAGAAGTCTGGAATGATCGGACCCCTCCACATAATATAGAAGCAGAGCAAGCTGTAATTGGTGCTATTTTCCTGGAGCCTGAAGCATTATCGAGAGCATCGGAACAGGTAATAGCTGACGATTTCTACCGAGCAAGCCACCAGCGTATCTTTGATGCGATGATGCGCCTATCCGATAGAGGAGAACCAGTTGACCTGGTAACCGTCACCACGGCACTTGCTAATGCAAAACTGTTGGAGGAGGTCGGTGGCGTTTCGTATTTGAGCGATCTTGCTAACGCCGTTCCAACTGCAGCAAATATTGAATACTACAGTAAAATCGTAGCTGAAAAGGCGCTGCTGCGCCGACTTATACGTTCTGCTACGGATATTGTCACATCGAGCTTCGCTAAAGAAGATGCTGTGGATGATGTGCTCAATGAAGCAGAGAAATCAATTATGGAAGTATCCGGACGTAAAAATTCCGGAGCTTTTCAGAACATAAAGGACGTTTTGATCGATGTCTACGATAATATCGAGAAATTACATCATCAAAATGCTTCTATTACGGGTATTCCGACTGGTTATCGTGATTTAGATAAAATGACCTCCGGATTCCAGCGTAATGATTTGATTATCATTGCTGCCCGTCCTTCTGTAGGGAAGACGGCATTTGCCTTGAACATTGCTCAAAATGTATCGATACATGCAGGGGAAAATGTAGCTATCTTCAGTTTGGAGATGGGTGCCTCACAGCTTGTCTCGCGTATGCTTTGTGCAGAGGGGAATATCGATGCACAGCGTCTGCGGACAGGAAGTCTTCAAGCGGAAGACTGGGCTAAGCTTACGATGGCGATGGGCAGCTTGTCTAATGCAGGGGTTTATATCGACGATACACCAGGTATCCGCGTAAGTGATATTCGTTCCAAATGCCGCCGTCTGAAGCAAGAAGGCGGATTAGGAATGATTTTGATTGATTACCTGCAGCTCATTATGGGTTCAAGCTCGGGAAAAGGAGAAAACCGTCAGCAAGAAGTATCGGAAATCTCTCGTTCCTTAAAAGCATTAGCCCGTGAACTGGAAGTGCCAGTTATCGCTCTATCACAGCTTTCTCGTGGAGTAGAGCAACGACAGGACAAACGCCCGATGATGTCCGATTTACGTGAATCAGGAAGTATCGAGCAGGATGCCGATATCGTCGGCTTCCTATATCGTGATGATTATTACGATAAAGAATCGGAAAAACAGAATATCATTGAGATCATTCTGGCTAAGCAGCGTAACGGCCCGGTAGGAACAGTCGAGCTTGCGTTCGTGAAAGAGTATAATAAATTCGTAGATTTGGATCATAGATATTCGGAAAGCGATGTTCCGCCAGCATGATAAAAGCACCCTATCAATTGATAGGGTGTTTTTTAACGAACAAATATAGGACTTCATCATTAAATGTTCGGTTGTATCATTGACATGTGTTTTGGGGATTGATACACTTTAGAGGTGTTAAAAATAGTTTATTTGGCGGAGGTGCCACACAGATGTCCTCAGTAGTAGTAGTAGGAACCCAATGGGGAGATGAAGGTAAAGGGAAGATCACTGATTTCCTTTCACAAAATGCCGAGGTTGTTGCTCGTTATCAAGGCGGGAACAATGCTGGCCACACAATTAAATTCGATAATGTCACATATAAGCTTCATTTGATTCCATCCGGTATTTTCTTCCCGGAAAAGAAATGTGTATTAGGCAATGGTATGGTAATTGATCCGAAAGCATTGCTTGAAGAATTGGAATATTTGCACGAACGTAATGTCAGCACAGATAATCTTGTCATTTCCAACCGTGCACACGTCATTCTTCCATATCATCTGAAATTGGATGAGCTTCAGGAAGAAGCAAAAGGCGTTAATAAAATCGGTACAACTAAAAAAGGTATCGGACCTGCTTACATGGATAAAGCAGCACGCATGGGTATCCGAATTGCTGATTTGCTGGACAAGGATGCTTTCCGTGAAAAACTTGAGCAGAACTTGGAAGAGAAAAACCGTCTGTTCGAAAAAGTATATGAAAGCAAATCCTTCACAGTAGAAGAAATCCTTGAGGAGTATTATGAATATGGGCAGCAAATTGCGAAGTATGTAACTGATACATCCGTTGAGCTGAACAATGCATTGGATCAAGGTCGTCGCGTATTATTCGAAGGTGCGCAAGGTGTTATGCTTGATATCGACCAAGGTACGTACCCATTCGTTACAAGCTCTAACCCGATTGCAGGCGGAGTTACGATCGGTTCCGGTGTAGGACCGACGAAAATCAATCACGTTGTTGGTGTTTCCAAGGCGTACACTACACGTGTTGGTGATGGTCCATTCCCAACAGAATTGCATGATGAGATTGGGGATCAGATTCGTGAAGTTGGCCGTGAATATGGTACAACGACAGGCCGTCCGCGCCGTGTGGGCTGGTTCGATAGCGTTGTTGTCCGTCACGCGCAGCGCGTGAGCGGTATTACAGATCTTTCCTTGAACTCGATCGATGTACTGACAGGTATCGAAACATTGAAAATCTGTGTTGCTTACCGTTACAACGGTGAAATCATGGAGCATTTCCCAGCAAGCCTGAAAGAATTGGCACAATGTGAGCCAGTTTATGAAGAACTGCCAGGCTGGACAGAAGACATCACAGGTGTTCGCAACTTGAGTGAACTACCAGCGAATGCGCGCCACTATCTTGAGCGTATTTCCCAGCTGACAGGAATTCCTTTGAGCATCTTCTCCGTTGGGCCAGATCGTACACAAACAAACGAAGTAAGAAGCGTATACAGCCAATAAGTAAAAAATCGTCCATATGGGCGATTTTTTCTTTTATCTTCCAAAAAATACCGAATATACCCCTTCCAAAGACATTTGACCGAAATTGCTGTAAAATAGGAAGGGTATGCAAATACTGATCTAGTAATATAAAAATAAAACACTTTAGATAAAAAACACTAGAAAGCGTGGGAATACGATGAACCATAAGATCTTAGTGGTGGACGACGAAAAACCAATCGCTGATATATTGAAATTCAACTTAGAAAAAGAAGGATATGAGGTAATCTGTGCCTATGACGGAGATGCAGCTGTCGAATTAGTGCAGCAAGAGAACCCTGATTTGATTCTTTTGGATATTATGCTGCCAAATAAAGACGGCAATGAAGTTTGCCGTGAAGTGCGGAAAACACATAATATGCCAATCATCATGCTGACTGCAAAGGATGCAGAGATCGATAAGGTCCTTGGTCTTGAACTCGGTGCCGATGACTATGTCACAAAGCCATTCAGCAACCGGGAAGTAATCGCACGTGTTAAAGCGAATCTTCGCAGACAAGCGCAGATTCCAGAGGATGATAGCAAAGAGAACAAAGATATCGAAATAGGTAAACTTGTCATTCACCCAGAAGCCTATACTGTAACAAATGATGGTGTACAGGTAGAACTGACACATCGCGAATTTGAATTACTTCATTATCTTGCCCGTCATAGCGGACAAGTTATGACGCGTGAACACTTGCTAGAGACAGTATGGGGATATGACTACTTCGGCGATGTCCGAACAGTTGATGTTACCGTCCGCCGTCTCCGTGAAAAAATAGAAGACAATCCGAGCAGTCCGCTCTGGATCATTACACGAAGGGGTGTAGGATATTATCTTCGCAGCCCTGAACAGGAGTAACATCTATGAATAAAATAGGCTTTTTCCGTTCTGTGAGCCTAAAACTAGTTGTCGTTTACATTTTGCTGCTGATCATCGCTCTTTTGTTGATCGGTGTCTTTTTTACGAACAGTTTAGAGAATCAGCTGATTAAAAACACGCAAACTTCTCTCACTTCCAATATGGAATGGCTGGAACAGTCATTGGTGCAGGAGTTTGAGGACGAACGGTCCCCAACTGATCCAACATTAGAGGAAGATATTGCGGATTTGCTCGAGAATTACTCTGAGGGAGAAGAAACAAAAATCCAAGTCATAGATACCCAGCGACAGCTTGTAGGAACGAGCGAACTTGGTGATCAAAACTCTGTTGGTGCCCGTGTGACGGACAACAACATCATACAGGCTATAACCAACAATGGATTTCCCTCCACTGAAAAAACGAATATCGTCATCGATGAAGATTCTGGTGACCGAACACTAAAATCGTTTTACAACATCATGGGAACAGACAGCAATGGAGAAAGTGAATTACTTGGCTTAATCTACGTACGTACATCTATTGAACCAGTGTATAGCCAGCTGAAAAGCACGAATATCATCTTCCTTCAAGCAACGTTCATTGCCCTTATTTTTGCTGCCATTTTAGGAATACTCATTGCCCGGGCAATAACGAAGCCGATCAAGGAAATGCAAAAGCAAGCCCGTGTCATGGCGACAGGAGATTTCTCCAAACGAGTGAATGTTTATGGTGAGGATGAAATTGGTCAGCTTGCCCGTACTTTCAATCACATGAACGATGAACTCCGACAAGCCCATATGAGGACGGAAGGAGAACGCCGTAAGTTGAGTTCCGTACTTTCTCACATGTCAGATGGTGTTATCGCGACCGACAGAAATGGTGCTATTACATTGATGAATGCTCCAGCAGAGAGCTTGATTGGTCGAAGTGCTGACGAAGTACGCGGTCAATTCCTGATTGAAGTACTGAACTTGAATGAAAAGATCGTCGATATTACGGAAATCCAGGAAACTGGATCAATTATCATTGATATGAGTGACGATGATCAGTACTTGCTGCTGCGCTGTAATTTCTCTATCGTACAGGATGAATACGAGCAAATCAGCGGCTTTATTACGGTGATCAGTGATGTCACCGAACAGGAACAGATAGATCAGGAACGTCGGGAATTCGTCTCAAACGTATCTCACGAGCTCCGAACTCCGCTGACAACAATGCGAAGTTATTTGGAGGCACTGACAGATGGAGCGTGGAAAGATGAATCAATCGCACCGCATTTCCTTGATGTGACCCAGCAGGAAACAGACAGGATGATTCGTCTTGTCAATGATCTGCTGCAGCTTTCTCGTATGGATAGCAGCAATTATACGATGGAATGGGACCGAATCAATTTCGTTGATTTCTTCCATCATGTAATTGATCGTTTTGAAATGAACAAGAGAGAGGATATGCACTTTGAGCGCTATTTGCCGAAGGAGGAAGCACTCGCAACGATTGATAAGGATAAAATTATGCAGGTTCTGGATAATGTGATCAGTAATGCTATTAAATATTCTCCAGACGGCGGTACGATCAGATTCCGTGTCCGAAAAGATAGCCAGAAGCTGTTGGTGAGCATCTCCGATGAGGGGATGGGTATCGCATATGAAAAACTAGATAAGATATTCGAACGATTTTACCGCACGGACAAGGCTCGTACACGAAAACTTGGTGGTACAGGTCTTGGTCTGGCAATAGCCAAAGATCTTATCGAAGCACATCATGGAGTGATTTGGGCTGAAAGCAAAGAAGGAAGAGGCACGACCGTGCTCTTCACCATTCCGCTTAACCGGAAAAGGGGTGAGGTGCGATGAAGATGGAGACTTTTAATACGATTCTTCTAATTATACTTGTAGCGTTAAGCTTAGTTTTAACAGCTTATGTCTGGACTTTTCAGCCAAATAGCTTGAAGTCGGAGGGAATTGGAACCGAGGAACCCAAGACCCTGGCTGGTGTGGAGAAGCAACTAGCAGATGTGGTCCGACCGTCACATACGTACGTTAATAAAAATGATAATCACTTTGTCTTTTACTCAAAGACTAATGAACAGACATTTTTAAATGGATTGTCTGAATGGAATTTAACGGAAATAGAGCGAAAGGATCTGCCTGAACTGCCTGATACAAGTATAGAGCTTGTATATCCGGTTGCAGTTTCGTTTTCCCAGCTGAACAATTTGTTCCAAGTAGAAGGAGCAGAAAACGTAACAAACAGACTCGGTAATAGCGGGTTTACAAGGATCTATCTATCACCTAATGAAAATGGTTCAACTGGACTTGTCTTTTTAAATGAACACCAGGAGAATCCGTTGGAAAATGTGGTAACAGCAACTGTAACAAATAGTATTGATGAGATCCTCAATAATGAGTATCTAACAGCAGCTGTACCTTTGTCAGAAACGAATGCATGGAATCAGATTTATTTACCTGAAAAAATTAATGTGAGTGACAGTATTGTTCGGAGCGAGACGATTTCCAGGAATGCATTTGCTGATATCTATATGGAAGATCCCTCTATTCAAGGATCCGATCAATATATTGATACGAACCGATTAGAGTCAGTGCAATTCAGTAATAGTGGACAATTTGCTTCTTATAGCTATTCAAATCCATCTTCTTCAAGTATAGGGACGGTTACAAGGGCTGATCAGCTGCAAGCAGCTATTAGTACGATCAATTCCCATAAAGGATGGACGAATGATTTTAGTTTATATGCAGTAAGCGGTGAAGGAAGCTATACTTTCCAGTTCCGTATGGTACGTAACGGGTATCCAGTGTTCCAAGCAAATGGTCTATCGCTTATGTCGATCCGAATGCAAAACAACCTTCCGGATCCGGTTAGCTATGATAGAACCTTGCTTAATATTGGAACTACAGGCAACTCGGAAGGTAATTATTCGTTAGAGTCCAAGGAAGTACAGGATTGGATAGAGGATAATCAATACAGTCGACGCGATATTGATGACGTTGTTATTGGTTATAAATTAGAGGAATATGAAGAATCCGAAATTTTCAAGTACCATATGAAACCATGCTGGTATGTGAAATATCAAGGAAACTGGCTGGAAGTTGAAAGCAGTACGACAGGAGGGAAGGACTGATGCAATGGAACAAGATAAAGCTAACGTTCATCCTTGCCTTCCTAATTTTAAATGTGTACCTCGTTTTTCAACTGTTCCCACAGGAAGAAACGGAACAGACGGTGCTGGAAACAGAAAGTCAAGATGCCGTCTTGGGCAGTGTAAAAGGGTACAAAGAACTGTCTGATCAAAAAACAGAAACGAATCAGCAGTACGAAGCAACCAAGCTGCACTTTACCGAAGACGATTTGGATAAGGTTCCGAATAACGATAATATGGACCTTGATATCAGCTCAAATACGCAGCTTGTGGTGAATTTTAAGGAACCGCAGAAATTACCTGTTGAATTCCCCATTGATGATGACAATGAACAGGCAATCGGAGACTTAAATAGTTTCGTCGCCGACCATGTCTTGTTTGGACCAGAGTACACGTACTGGGGCAGACAAGGTAATCAGCTACTGTTTTTCCAGAAGATAGATCAAGGACAAACATATTTCAGCCCGGACAGTTTATTACTTGTCACCATAAATGAGGATTACGAAGTTGTAGAATATGAACAAACATATATTAAAAACTTCAAAAAGCTTGAAGAGAATGAGGATCAGGATCTGAAGGAATATTCAGAGGTGCAGGCGGTTAAGGCACTGCAAAGTCAACAGCTGATCGAAAGCAATGACACGATAAAAGTTGAAAAAGGCTTTTACCCAACCATTGAGCTATCTTCGAAGCCTAATTATGCACCTGCGTACATGATAACAGTGAATAATGAAAAGCATTATTTCTATTTGCTGCTTCCGGATTATCCATATGTGTATGCGCCGACCGAGTCAGTATTTTTAAACAGTTTACAGCCAGAGACAGAAGAAACACAATAAGAGGTGAAACAGCATGACGTTAAGCTTTAGCGTACTTGCTTCCGGCAGTTCAGGGAATGCGTTCTTCATCGGAACGGAGAAAGAGCGTATCCTGGTTGATGCTGGTTTGACAGGCAAGGAGCTGCAGCGTTTATTGGAAGAGTCAGGAATTGATCCGGCGTCACTGACGAAAATCCTAGTCACACATGAACATAGTGACCATATAAAAGGATTAGGCGTGGCGGCAAGGAAATTTGATTTGCCGATTTATGCAAACGAAAAGACATGGAAAGCGATGGAGAACAGCATCGGAAAAATTTCTTTGGATCATAAATTTATTTTTAACATGGAAGAGACAAAAACATTTGGAGATATGGATGTGCAATCATTTGGTGTATCCCATGATGCGGCGGAGCCAATGTTTTATGCTTTCCATCACGAAGGTAAAAAAGTAGCTTTAGTGACCGATACTGGTTATGTATCCGATCGAGTGAAGAAAATCGTTGAGAAAGCAGATGCCTATATTTTTGAAGCAAACCATGATGTAAGTATGCTGCAGATGGGCGCCTATCCATGGAATGTGAAACGAAGGATATTAGGTGATCTTGGCCACGTATCCAATGAAGACAGTGCGCTTGCTCTTACAGACTTGATTGATAATAATACAAAGCGCATCTATCTTGCGCATTTGAGTCGCGATAACAACATGAAAGATCTCGCACGGCTTGCTGTAGGGAATATTCTGCAGGAGCGAGGCTTTGATTTGAATAAACACATTGAATTGCACGATACAGATCCAAAAACACCGACACCGATTTTCCAGATAGTTTAATTTTCCGAAATGGTGGAAAGATAGCTATATCGAAAAGAATTGGAACGGAGGCTAACATGGACTATTTTGATGATCACCACAAGGAACCGGAAAAACCGAAGCGCGCAAGCTGGCTGCTGCCAGCTATATTGGGCGGTATCATCGGTGCCGGTATCGTATTGCTTGTCGCTTATGGCCTTGATCGAGACAGTCTAACGCCGAATGACCAATCACAGTCACAGCAAGGAGAGGCTACGCAGCTCGCTTCGGATTCGAATCAGAACCCCAATTTACAGAATGTTAGTGTGGATGTTCAATCGGGCATTACAGATATCGTTGATAAAACTGCACCAGCAGTCGTTGGCGTTGTAAACCTGCAGCAGGGTGATGCACTTTTCTCACAGGAGGAGAGTACTGCAGGAAGCGGTTCTGGTGTCATTTATAAACAAGAAGGCGATAAAGCCTATGTGGTGACCAATCACCATGTTGTCGAAGGAGCTACAGATGTGGATGTTATCCTCCATAACGGGGTGGAAGTTTCCGCAAAGCTGTTAGGCAGTGACGTTTTCACTGATTTAGCAGTTTTGGAAATGGATGCTTCCCGAGTGGAGCAGGTAATTGAAGTCGGAACATCTTCTACTGTTAAAACGGGTGAGCCTGTAATCGCAATCGGAGATCCGCTAGGGTTCTCAGGATCAGTGACACAAGGTATCATCAGCGGAGTCAATCGTACTGTTCCCCAGGATTTTAATGGAGATGGCAGAGCGGATTGGCAGGCAGATGTTATGCAGACAGATGCTGCAATCAACCCTGGTAACAGTGGCGGCGCCCTTATTAATATGGCAGGACAGCTGATTGGTATCAATTCGATGAAAATTGCTGAATCGTCTGTTGAAGGAATTGGTTTTGCAATACCTGTTGATAGCGCAGTACCTATCATGGAACAGCTTGAACAGAATGGGCAAGTCGAGCGTCCATACCTAGGAGTAGAAGCTTATTCATTGAATGAAATTCCGGCATCTGAACGGACAGAACATCTTGGTTTGCCAAATGACATGGAAAATGGTGTCTATATTTGGAGTCTTGAAGCCCTATCTCCTGCGGAAAATGCAGGATTAAGGGAGTTGGATGTGATTACAGAGCTGGATGGTCAGCCAATCGATGATATGACATCTTTGCGAAAACATCTTTATGAAGATAAACAAATCGGAGATCAAATGAAGGTAACGTATTACCGCGATGGTGAGAAGAACGAAACGACCGTAACATTAAGTGAACAGCAATGAGGCAGCCTAATAGGTTGCCTTTTTTAGTTATGCACAACCTGTGGATGCGTGTGAGGATAACATACTCTATTTTGTAGCGAACAAATATTCTTATTACTAAATAAAGAATTGGTTTTGTGTATATGTGGATAAGTTTGTTGATAAGTTGTTCATAGCGTGTGGAATGTTGTGCATAAAGAGGTTATGCACAAGTTATGCACAATTAAAGTGGATAAAACATTGTAAGCGACTACATACTTTTTATTGGGTCTATCCATTGCCGTCATAGGCTTTTTCTGCTATTATTATCTAGTAAATTGACCATAAATCGATTTTGGTCATTCGGTCTGTGTGGACAACTCGGTGAGACAATATAGGAGGAAAAGTAATGAACATGTTGAAAAAGGAATGGCTTCGCATATGGAAAGACCGGAAAATGCTGCTGGCCATTTGCGGTATTTTAGTCGTTCCGCTGCTTTACAGTACTATTTTCCTGGCAGCCAACTGGGATCCGTATAATAAAACTGATAACTTAGCAGTTGCTGTTGTGAATAAAGATAAAGGATCAACGTTTGAAGGCAAAGAGCTCCATGTTGGAGACGATTTTGTGGATAATCTGAAAGACAATGATAAATTCGACTGGCAGTTCGTTGATGAATCGAAAGCAATGGATGGACTGAAGTCTGAGAATTATTATATGGTTGTCAAAATTCCAGAAAATTTTTCCGCAAATGCGGCTACATTGCTAGATGAAGACCCAAAACAGATGAATATTGATTACTATTCCAACCCAGGAAAGAACTATCCAGCCTCTAAGATAACAGACACTGCGATGCAGCAGTTGGAAAAAGAAGTGGCTGAACAAGTAACGGAGGAGTACGCCCATTCAGTCTTTGCCAGTCTTTCCGATGTAGCAGATGGACTTAAAAAGGCTAGTGATGGTTCCAAAGAACTTGCAGATGGTTCGAGCGAAGTAAATGAAGGCGCCAAAAACTTAAGCAAAAACATGGCGAGCCTTTCAACTAGCACAGCGACCTATACAGAAAAGGTCGGTGAAGCAGATCAAGGAATGCAGGAATTAGATAAAGGTGTTCAGGATCTTGCTTCTCAATATCCAGAACTTGATCAAGGTATTGCTAAGGTAAATGATGGTCTTCAAACATTGAATGGAAATAGTGATAATCTGGCAAGCGGATCTGATCAATTGGTTTCAGCCACTAATGATTTATCGTCTGGTTTAGAGCAGCTGCAACAGGCTACCGATCAACTGGCAGGTAGTTATCCAGAGTTGAATAACGGAATTGCTGCGGCAAATGAAAAGGCACAATCAATCAAATCAGGTATAGAAACAGTACAAAATAGCTTGGCAGATCTAGGTGACTTTGCACAACAACTGCAGCAGTCACAAGAGAAAATTAGGGATCAGCAAGAGAATCAAATACAACAGCTGGAGGATATTCTAACAAATGACGACCTCTCAGCAGATGAAAAACAGCAAGAACTGCAAAAGCAGATACAACAACTGGAGGGTGCAGCACCGGATCTAGATATACAGATTCCGAATATCGATCCAGAAACGATCAAGCAGCAGCTTACAGAAGTAACCACACAACTTGGTCAAATCAATCAGCTGGCTGAAGGTGCACAGCAGACGCAAACAGCCTTGAATGGCATTAATGATGCCACAGGCAAGCTTTCAGCTGGTGCTGCAGCTATTCAATCTGGACAGACAGATTTAAATGATGGAATTAATTCGTATACCGACGGGGTTAGTCAATTAGCTGATGGATCCCCTGCACTAGTATCAGGTTCACAATCAGTAAACGATGGATTGAATCAGCTGCAATCAGGCAGCACGCAGCTCACTGCTGGACTTGATCAATTGAACGCGAATGGTCCGCAGTTATCTGATGGGGCGCAGAAACTTACAGAAGGTTCTCAAACTCTGTCTGATGGTACACAAAGTGTGACAGATGGTAGTAACGAATTGTATGATGAGCTGGCTAAAGGTGCCGAAGATGCAAATATTAGTACAAGTGATAAAACAGATACGATGTTTGCCAGTCCAACTGATGTGAAGGATGAAAAATTGAGTACTGTGCATACCTATGGAGAAGGCCTCGCGCCATACATCCTTTCTCTTGGACTATTTGTTGGAGCGCTTGTATTCACAAATATCTTCCCGCTCCGTGATCCAGCAAGTAAACCGACATCCGGCTTTGCTTGGTTCCTGAGCAAATTCAGTATTGTATTGTTTGTCAGTGTGCTTCAATCACTATTTGCAGTCATTATGCTCGTCCATGTGGTTCACTTACAGGTGCATAGTGAATGGCGGCTGCTGCTATTCGCCATCCTATTCAGCATAACAAGCTTCCTGCTAATCCAACTGCTCACAGTTGCATTAGATAATGTGGGTCGCTTCTTAGGTATCATTGTATTGCTGATCCAGATAGGTGCAGGAGCAGGAACTTATCCGGTAGCATTGCTTCCGGAATTCTTCCAAGTTGTTCATAAGTTTGTCCCGATGACATATGCAATCAATGGGTTCCGAGAAATTATTTCTATCGGGGTTGACTGGAGCTATCTATGGCAGCAAGCAGGTTACTTGAGCATCTTTTCTGTGATATTCTTGAGCTTGACAATTCTCGTATATATATTGCAGAATCGTAAATTCAAAAAGAATAATGAAGAAGAGTCTGCAGTTTCTATGTAAAAGAAAAAGGGGTAGAGAACAATGATTACAGATAAAAAAGAACGAGTCATCGAAGCAGCAGCTTTGTCTTTTAGTCAATTTGGTTTCAAAGCGACGACTATGGCTTCTGTTGCGAAAATAGCCAAAGTAGCAAAGGGCACGATCTATACGTTCTTTGATAGCAAAGAGTCATTGTTCTCCACCATCCTTGAACGGACAATGAGGCAGTTGCAACAAGCAGCTGATACAGCGATACAGGAAGAAGCGGCTTTTCATGAAAACATCCAAGCTATGTTAGATGCGATTCTTGGATTCCGTGAAAATCATCAGCTGCTGATCAAGATGGGGCAAGAAGCAAAGGAATTGGGTACAGCAGAAGTTTTAGAGATTCTTACCCAAGTAGAGAGACAGATTCTTGATTATATCAAGTCAGTTATCATGAAAGAGAAGGCAAAAGGTATCGATACAAAACATGATCCTGAGCTGCTTGCCTTTTTAGTTTATAAAACATATATTGCGCTCATTTCTGATTGGGAGCGCCAGCACGAACCGCTGCCGAAGGAAACAATTTCAGAAATCATTAGAGCACAAATTCAATAAAAAATCCGCTGCAAATTATGCAGCGGATTTTTTATTGGCTGGCGCGCATTGCTTCTAATGCTTGTTGAACATTTGCGTAGAAATAAATTTGCTTTTTACGGAAATCTGCCAGTTTCACACTTGCTTTTGCTGTTCTCGGTTCAATTCCTGTAACGATGAGTCGAGCTCCCATCAATTGCAGCAATTGGTGAAGTCGCAGAATTCCCTCATGCACGTCTTCATTCAATTCCTGAACACCTTGCAGATCCATAATAAATGTTTCCTCATCATGATCATGAACATGGACTGAAATTCGTTGGTAAATCTCTTCCCAGCGTTCCGCATTGATATTTCCGACAAGAGGGAGTATGCAAACCTTCTCGGAAATTGGAACAAATGGAGTCGACAGCAGGGAAGCCTCATGTTTATAGTCATCTGCTCTAATTTCTTGGTTTTTGCGGTCAGAGATATCTTGTTGGACGCCAACAAAATATAATTTGTCTTCGCTTGGAACATATATAGGATACATGGAAAGCTCATTCCAGAAAGGCTTTCCATCTCTTCGATAATTCAGCAATTCTACGATAACAGATTGTTCTTCTTCTATCGCCTTGCGAACTCTGGCAACTTCTTGTCTAGAAGTTTTTTCTCCTTGTAGGAACCGGCAGTTCTGGCCAATGATCTCTTTTGTCGTGTAGCCTGTAACCTTCTCGAATGCTTTATTAGTATAGATGATCGGATTATCCGGCAGCGATGGGTCAGTAATGACAACGCCGGCACCTACATAATCGATGACTTGACGAAAGAAGGCATCGTTTATTTTGGTGGAATAGTGGATTTCTTTTTCCATAATATCCTTTCCTTCCTGAATAAGATTGTATTCTTATAGATTCCTTATTTCATGCATTCTAAACGCCATAATTCTCGGCAGCAGGAAGACTCATAGCTAGTTAACGTACATCATATAAAAACTTGTAGGGCCGTACAACAATTATATATAGTCGGTGAAGGGAACTATTGGTAAAATAATGGAGAGAAGATAGTGTCTAAAAGTGAGGAGATTCTTTATGTATAAACAAGAGCCCATCTTTCTGGAGCCCGCTTTGCAAGAGCGGATCTGGGGAGGTACTAAGCTTGCTGATGTATTCGGTTATCATTTGCCTTCCAATCAAACTGGTGAAGCGTGGGTTATTTCTGCTCATCCAAACGGACCGAGCAAGATACGGAATGGTGCATTAGCTGGGAAGACATTATTAGACGCATGGCAAAACCATCGTGAATTATTCGGGGAACATGAAAATGAAGATTATCCATTGCTTGTGAAACTCCTCGATGCTAAAACAGACTTATCTGTACAAGTGCACCCTGCTGATGCTTTCGCGCAGGAAGTAGAGAACGTACCGTATGGAAAGACGGAATGCTGGTATGTAGTCGATGCAGAGCCTGGGGCTGAAATTGTTTTTGGTCACCATGCACAAACGAAAGAGCAGCTGGAGCAGATGATTGATCAAGGAGAATGGGATCAGCTGCTGCGAAGGATTCCAGTGACTAAAGGTGATTTCGTTTATGTTCCAAGTGGTGCTATTCACGCTATTGGAGCAGGGATCGTCATTTTGGAAACGCAGCAAAGCTCAGACATTACGTATCGTGTGTATGACTACGGACGGAAAGATGATCAAGGGAATGATCGGGAGCTGCATCTGGACTCCGCCAAAGCTGTATCGACTGTTCCGCATGCAGCAACTGAAACAAAAAAAGCACCTGTGACGAATGGTGCACTTACAGAGCAGCAGCTCGTAAAAAGTGAGTATTTTACAGTCTATCATTGGCAGCTATCTGGTCAGACTGAGCTGAAAGCTCCAGAGTCGTTTCTGCAAGTGAGCATTATTGAAGGAAACGGAGAAATTATATTGGATGGTAAATCCTATCAATTGAATAAAGGAGATCATTTCGTACTGCCAGTTCACATCAACAATTATACATTGAACGGACAGCTCGAAGCGATTGTTTCTCATGTGTAAGAGCAAGTGATAACTTGCTCTTTTTTTCGACAGCATTCGTCTATTTCCTGGGAAATAGTTGGGTTATTTCTGCAAAGTTTTTCCTTCCCTATGCTATAATTGGGACACAGTTTAAAAAGACAGGAAAGGTGAACTATGAAACGATTAGCAGCAGTGTTGTTTGGGCTTAGTATGATGTTCCTGCTTTCTGCTTGTTCGGATGATCAGACAGCAAAGGATGGTCTGGATCAGTTTGTCGACAATTGGAACGCGCAGGATTTCGATAAAATGTACGAGCAGCTGACAGAAGAGTCGCAGAAGGAGATATCTAAGGAAGATTTCGTTAAACGCTATACAGATATCTATGATCAATCTGGCGTGTCCGATTTAAAAGTCACTGCTGGTGATGTTTCCGAGGATGAAGAGAAGTCAGATTCGGATACGCAGCAGCTGCCTTTATCAGTAGCTATGCAGACAGTTGCTGGAGAAGTTAACTTCGACAAAGACGCAGAGCTTGTCAAAGTAGATGGAGAAGACGGCGCAACATGGAAAGTGAATTGGGATCCTTCCTACATCTTTGCACAGCTTAATGACAATGAAAGTGTCCGTATCACTTCTGTCGAACCAGAACGCGGCCGGATTTTGGATACAAATGGAGAGGAGCTTGCATTCAATGCAACTGTTCCTTCTATCGGCATCATTCCTGGTCAGCTGGAAGGTGAAGGGATGACACGGGACGAGACGCTGGATCAAGTGGCTGAACTTCTTGATATAGATCGAGAAGATATTGACAGCTTGCTGGAACAGAGTTGGGTGACGGATGAAGTAGATGTTCCAATCAAAACATTGCGCCCAGATCAGCGTGATTTAGCTGCGGAAGTAACAGCACTACCAGGTGTGCAAAATACTGATACTACTTCAAGGTATTATCCATATGGAGAAGCAGCAGCACATTTGACCGGGTATGTGAAGAAAGTAGATGCAGAATTCCTTGAGAAGGATGACAATGCTTCCAATTATGATGCTAATTCCTCTGTTGGTTCAACAGGCTTGGAATCAGTCTATGAGGAAAAGCTTCGCGGTACATTAGGATGGAAAATCTACACAGTTTCAGAAGACAGCGATGAGCAAGAAGTGATTGCTGAGACAGATGTAAAAAATGGTGAAGATGTCGAGCTAACAATTGATATCAATACGCAAGAGAAGATTTATGATCAGCTGAAGGATGACAGCGGTGCTTCTGTTGCCTTGGATCCGAAAACCGGAGCTACTTTGGCATTGGTGAGTGCGCCATCTTATGATCCGAATAATTTCATTTTTGGCTGGGATGATGAAGAATACGAGAAGTTGTCCAATGATGAAAACAGTCCGTTTTCAGCTAAATTCAATAAAGCTTATGCGCCAGGTTCCACGATAAAGCCGCTTACAGCAGCTATTGGATTGGAAAATGGAGTCATTACGCCGGATGAGAAGAAGCATATCGAAGGGCTTAAGTGGGACAATGACGGCAAGTTCGGTAATTACAGTGTGACACGTGTTTCTGAGAGCTTATCGGATGTGGATCTCGAGGATGCACTCATTACATCTGATAATATCTACTTTGCGATGACAGCAGTAGATACAGGAGCAGAAAACTTTGAAAAAGGCTTGAAGTCTTTCGGTTTTGATGAGGAATTGGATTATGCATTCCCGACAGCAACATCATCAATTTCCAATGAAGGTCTTGATAACGAGACACTTCTTGCGGATTCTGGTTATGGCCAAGGGCAAGTGCTTATGTCTCCGCTTCATTTAGCAGCATCGTATACACCGTTCATCAATGATGGTAACTTAATCAAGCCAACATTACTGAAGTCAGAAGCAGAGGAAGCTGTCGTATGGCATGAAGGTGTGCTTCCGAAAGATGGAGCAGATGCTATCACCGAAGGTCTGCGCGGTGTTGTAGAAGACGAACGCGGCTCAGCACATAACCCTGTAGTCGATGGTCTGACTCTTGCAGGTAAAACTGGTACTGCAGAATTGAAGCAAAGCCAGGATGATAAGAACGGCACAGAAAATGGCTGGTTCGTTGCTTATGATTACGATAAGCAGGACATGCTGATCAGCATGATGGTAGAGGGTGTCCAAGATAAAGGCGGCAGCCACTATACTGTCGAAAAAGTGAAGAACGTCCTCAAATAAGGAAAAGCGTGCGGGTTCCGCGCGCTTTTTCTATATCAAAAAAATAAGCTATAATAGCATGTTGGAAGGGAATATAAATGATAAATAAAGGAAGGAGCTGAAGGGATGGAGAAAAAACGCTATTCACCATCAGGCACGCTGGCACTTGGTATTCTGTCGATTACACTTCCGGTGATCGGAATTATAACAGGTATTCTTGCACTTATATTTGCAAATAAAAGTATCAAGACAACAGAAGACACAGAAGCTGCAAAGGCATTGTATTTGGCAGGAAGAGTATGCGGAATCATCGGTTTATGCTATCAGGCATTTATCATCATCTATTTCATTTTCATAATCACTATGATCTTGGCAATGCCAGGGTATTATTATTAAAAAACAGCCTCGGACTCAGTCCGGGGCTGTTTCGTGTTCAGGAGTAGTCAAATCGACATCCTCCAGTTTATGCATCTTGGTTTTATATTTCACTTTATAGATAAGCCAGCATAGCAGGAATATCGGGATGCCGATATAAGAAGCGATGAATCCACCAAGATCGAAGCCGTCTTCGGAAAAGGCAGATACGCTTTGTCCGACTACAACAATGATACTCAATGTAAGTGCGAATATTGGTGCAAATGGATAGAACTTCGCTGTATATGGCAAGTCCTTGATATCATAGCCTTGTGCTACATACGCTTTACGGAAGCGATAATGACTGACTGCAATCCCGATCCAAATAATGAAGCCGGTCATACCAGCTACATTCAATAGCCATGTATAAACTACACCGTTACCGAAGAAGGAAGTAAGAAATGCTGCACACCCTACAACTGCGGTACCTATCAAGGCATTTACAGGAACGCCGTTTTTGTTCAATTTTCCAAGGAAACGCGGAGCTTTGCCTTCTTTGGCAAGGTTCCAAAGCATACGAGTGCTCGCATACATACCGGAGTTTCCAGCAGATAAGACAGCTGTCAGGATGACAGCATTCATAACGGACGCAGCAAAAGCGATACCAGCTTTCTCAAAGACAAGCGTGAACGGACTAAGTTGGACATCTTCACTTGCCAAGCTCTCTGTTGTATACGGAATGAGCATCCCGATAACGAAGATAGCCAGAATATAGAACAACAGGATACGCCAGAAAACAGATCGAATCGCTTTTGGAATGGATTCTCTCGGATTATCAGCTTCTCCAGCAGCGGCACCAAGCAATTCTGTACCTTGGAAGGAAAAGCCGGCAGCCATGAACACACCAATCAAGGCAAGAAATCCGCCATTGAATGGAGCGTCACCTGTCGTGAAATTCGAGAATCCCGGAGATTCCCCGCCCAAAATACCGATAATCATAAGTAGACCAACAATAATGAAGATAATTACAGTGATTACTTTAATCAATGCAAACCAGTATTCAGATTCCCCGAAGCCTTTAACTGAAATATAATTCAAGAGAAACATGATGACTAGACTGATTGCACTCCAAATCCAAGATGGAGAATTCGGGAACCAGAAATCCATAATCAGTGTCACGGCAACTAGTTCTGCTGCGATAGTTGATGCCCAGCTGAACCAATAGTTCCATCCTAGTGCAAAGCCAAGTGATTCATCAACAAACTTGGTCGCATATGTGCTGAAGCTGCCGGAAACAGGCATAAAGGCAGCCATTTCTGCAAGGCTGGTCATTAGGAAGAAGACCATACAGCCGATGAGGGCGTATGCCAGCAGTGCACCGCCAGGACCAGCTTCACTAATTGCGCCGCCACTGGCAAGGAACAGGCCGGTACCGATTGTACCTCCAAGGGAGATCATCCCTAAATGACGGGCTTTTAGCTTTCTTTGCAGGCGGGGCTCTGTGTTGTTATGTTTGTTGCTCACTTCTTTCACCTCGTCTATAGTATGGCATGTTGTTCTGGACTTACTAAAAAAAGCCGTATCAGATAGAATTGCTCTATCTGAACGGCTTATTATAAACAACAGCATCATTCTAAAATAATTAAGATAGCGCAGCACGTGTATGTTAGCTCACGTGATCGTTCTGAACCTATTCGGGTCAGATGCAGCTTTTGTACAAGCTGCGTACTATTCTCATTGATTAATGAGTGCCTATGCAAATCAATGAGTTCTTATGCAATTGAAAACCTTCCTAACTTTACTATACAAGGGGGCAGATTTCAACTGTATTCTAGAATGGATTAATTTGGAGCTTTACGGTGCTGTGTAGCGCACTCGTAGCTGTAGCCGATTTCTATTAAGGTAGATTCCTCAAAAGCACCAGCCGTAAACGTGATTCCGAATGGTTCACCAGCCTCCGTGTAGCCTGCAGGTACTGTGATGGAAGGATAGCCTGCTTTAGCAGCAATATCGCATCCATAATAGCTAGGGAAGATGATCGCATCGAGTTCTGCATCTATCATGACTTGATCAAGACCTTCTGTACGGGATTCCCGTATGTCAGCTAACCGGTCCTGCAGATAATCTGTCTGTTTTAATGTCCCATCTGTCTTCTCTGCTGCTTCAAGAATATCTTGACCGTGCAAAAGAGCAGTGTCGGTGTTGATACGGTTCCAATCAATCACTTCTTTTAATGTATGAGCGGGCAGATGCGCAGCGACTGTGCGTAAGTATCGATTCACACCATGCTTGAATTCATGGTAAAGCACACTGGATTCTCTCGTAATCTCCGGGACTTTTACTTCGATAAGTTCTGCACCTTGCTCGCGCAATGCAGTAAAAGCTTTCTCCATTAGTTCGCGTTTTTCAGGGGCAAGGTTATTCAATGTTTGTGCATCTATACCAAGCCGTTTTCCGTTCAGTCCATCCTTTTGAAGAAATTCCGTATAATCCGGAAGAGGTGGAGCGGAAAGGGTGGCTGGATCTGCTTCATCACGGCCGGCCACAACTTGCAGCAGGGTAGCTGCATCTTGGACAGTCCTTGTCATTGGTCCAGCAGTATCCTGACTATGAGCGATCGGAATGATTCCATTGCGGGAGAGCAGTCCGACTGTAGGCTTAATTCCAACAAGCGAATTGTTGCTTGACGGACTGAGAATCGAGCCGCTTGTTTCTGTTCCGATGCCGACCACAGCTAAGTTATTAGCGATAGCTGCACCAGTGCCGGAACTGGAACCACCGACATCAAAGCTGCCATATGGGTTTCGTACTTGGCCTCCGCGGCCGCTGAAACCATTCGGCATCGGCTCTGACATAAAGTTCGCCCATTCTGTCATATTGACTTTACCTAAAATGATGGCACCTGCTTCCCGCAGCTTTCTTACGATGAAGGCATCCTGTTTAGCAAAATTATCAGCAAGAACGATTGTGCCTGCACTTGTATGCATACCATCTGCAGTATCTATATTGTCTTTGATCAAAACAGGAATACCGTGAAGCGGCCCGCGCAGTTTTTCTTCTTTTCTTTCTATATCCATTTGTTCCGCAATAAATAAGGCATCTGGATTGATTTCCAATACACTATTTGTCCCGCCATCATTGGAATCAGCTACGCTAATGCGCTCTAGATAAGTTTGAACTAACTCAACCGATGTTGTGTTTCCAGATGCTAATTCAGCTTGTAAGGATGTAATCGTCATTTCTTTAATTGTAAAAATATTCATAGACTAGATTCTCCCCTGTAAAATGTGTATGATTAGAAAATCTTCTGTATTTAGACAAGTCGGACTTATTAATTATACTAAATTTTCTTGCAATAAACTTCTAGGGGATCCCGACTTTTCATTTATACAGAAGCATCCAGAAAGGGGAAAAAGATTTGGAAACAACAAAGACAGTCAAGGTGCTGACTGCTGATCCTAGTGCATTAGGATTATTCGGCCTTGCAATGGTCACACTAGTAGCATCTTCGCAAAAACTTGGTTTAACAGAGGGACTTTCCATGATTCTACCATGGGCATTCTTCTTAGGAGGCATTGCACAGCTGATTGCTTCCGCACAGGACTTCAAACACAATAATATCTTTGGGGCAACAGCTTTTGGTGCTTTTGGTTTGTTCTGGTTCGGTGTCGGCATGAGCTGGCTCATCCAGCTTGGTGCTTTCGGGGAAAACCTACAAGCCGCTTCAGACAGCCGCCAATTAGGTGTAGCTTTTATTGGATATCTTATATTCAGTCTCTTCATGACGGTTGGAGCTATGGGGACACATAAAGTATTATTCTTTATATTCGTAGCTATTGATTTTCTATTTATCGGTTTATCTTTAAGTTCATTTAATATAGCATATGAAATAACACATACGCTTGCGGGCGTTGCGGAATTAATTATTTCACTATTATCTTTCTATGGTTCTGCTGCTGCAGTGCTGAACGGTCATTATGGACAAACCGTCCTTCCGATCGGAAAAGCATTCGGAGTCTTCACAAAAAAAGACTAGAACAAGGAAGAGATAGTTAGCAAGGGGCAAAGACATGGCAAGAAATGATCGAGCATCTAATGATTTACACAAAGGTTTGAAAAATCGTCATGTGCAGATGATTGCGCTTGGCGGAGCAATAGGAACAGGCTTGTTTTATGGTTCTGCTTCCTCGATCGGACTGGCTGGACCTGCAATTGCACTTGCGTACTTAGTCGGCGGTATTATGATTTTCTTCATTATGCGTGCACTGGGTGAGCTCTCTGTAGATTCACCGAACTCTGGATCTATCAGTTATTACGCTTATCAAAACTTAGGCGATTTCTTCGGATTTGTTTCCGGCTGGAATTATTGGTTCAATTATGTTGCCGTAAGCATGGCGGAACTGACAGTCGTCGGTATCTATGTACAGTATTGGTTCCCGAGTATTCCTACTTGGGTCACGGCATTCGGTTTTCTGGTCTTGATTACATTTATCAATCTTTTGAGTGTCAAATTGTATGGTGAGTTCGAATTTTATTTTGCCATCATCAAAGTTATCGCAATTATCGGGATGATAGTTCTTGGCTTGCTTATTATCTTCACTGGTATTGGGAACGGCGGCGTACCGACCGGCTTCTCTAACTTGTTTGATGAGGGCGGCTTCATGCCGAATGGCTGGACTGGTGTGATCTTATCGCTTGTCCTTGTCATGTTCAGTTTTGGCGGAGTCGAATTGGTGGGAATTACAGCAGGTGAAGTGGATACACCAAAGAAGACGATACCAAAAGCAATCAATCAAGTTGTTTATCGGATATTGATTTTTTATGTAGGCGCATTGCTTGTAATCATGTCCGTCTTTCCTTGGAATGAAATCGATGGTCAAAGCAGTCCGTTTGTACAGATATTTGACGGTGTCGGAATTCCGGCTGCTGCAGGTATCCTTAATTTAGTAGTTCTCACTGCCGCGGTATCTGCGCATAACAGCAGTCTTTACAGTAACGGACGTATGCTGCACTCCTTGGCTAAGCAAGGGAATGCACCAAAGTTCCTGGGTAAAGTTGGTAAACGGACAGGGGCTCCGGTAGCGGCGATCTTTGTATCATCAGGGGTAGCAGCGATAGCAGTCATCGTAAACTACCTGTTCCCTGAAAAAGTGTTCAGTTATTTGATGGCGATTGCGACAATTGCTGTAATTATCAACTGGATCATGATTGTCATCATCCATTTAGCTTTTCGGAAGCGGATAGGAAAGACTGCAGTAAGTAAGCTATCTTTCAAAATGCCGTTATATCCGATTGCCAATTATGTGGTCTTGCTATTCTTAGTAGCAGTAATTGTTATTATGGGCTTCATCCCGGATTACCGATTGGCGCTTGTTATCTTGCCGATTTGGGTAATTATCCTTTCAATCGGTTACAAGCTGAAACGGAAATAAAAAAATGCGTATCCTTTATTGGATACGCATTTTTTGCGTTTTACACATGCTGCAGCATACGGAAGCTGCCGTTGGATAGCTGAATCGTTACATCAGATTGTGCTGCGATTTGCGGATCATGGGTAACCATGATGACACATTTATTCTCCTGGTGAGCGAGGTCGGTGAAGAGCTTTACAATTTCCTTGGAAGTCTTATCATCCAGGTTACCTGTAGGCTCATCTGCTACTATCAAATCGGTGTCACAGCAGAATGCCCTTGTGATAGCCACACGCTGCTGCTGCCCGCCACTAAGTGTCAGAACGCGCTGTTTTGCTTGCTCTTCGGAGATGCCGACTTTAGCCAGCATCTTTAAGATGTAGTCTTCCTGGTTCTCTACTTTTTTACCAGTGATAGCCATTGCTGAAGCAATATTTTGATAAGCTGTCATGTACGGAATCAGATTATAAGACTGGAAAATGATCGAAACATAATCGTGGCGGAAATTGCCAAGACCCATCTTGCGGATCGATTTTCCATCATATTCGATGTCGCCTTCCTTGGCTTTGTCCAGCCCTCCTGCCAAAGACAGGAAGGTGGTCTTGCCCGATCCAGATGTACCAGTGATCGTATAGAATGTGTTTTTATAAAAGTCGATATTCACAGATTGGAATAACGGGTTTTGTTTATCGGTGTACCAATAGCCAACGTTTTTGAATGCTAATAGTGGTGCTGTCATGTTTACCCCTGCTTTCTATTCTTGTTTCGTCAAAATGTTTTTCGGCTGCAGTCGAAGAATCGAGATGGATGGGATAAGCGCTGCTATAATTGCTACAGCTAATCCGATACCGCCAAGTATCAAGATGTTCTCCCATGTTACATTAATATTCAGACTGCTGATTGCTTCACTTGGCTGGCTGAACGCATCAGACACTGCTTGTCCTGGGCCACCGCCGCCCATTGGACCGCCGCCACCGCCACCGCTAGGACCTTGCTGCATGGACGTAGTTGTAGTTTCAGCAGATGCTGTTGTTTGTTGATCCAATAGCTGATTTCCTAGTACGTTCGCAATCGGATTTCCGAATATCGAAGACAATCCTACCGCGACAATGGCAATTACAACGATCTCTGTAATGAATTGTCCTGCTAGCTTCCATTTCTTCTCACCGATGGCCATAAGGACACCCATCTCATATTTACGTTCACGAATGGAAAGCATAACGATCAATGCAAGAATGATCGCCCCTGCAATAGTTACAAGATAGACGATGTTTTTGGCAAAACTAGCAACGTTTTCGATTGGTCCTACCATCTGCTGGTAAAGATCATCGTTTGCATCCAGTTGATACACGTCAAAGTCGACATCAGTTTTCTCCGCTGCAGCAATGAATGCATCGATATTTTCTGCATCGTCCATTTGGTACGTCACAGATTCAACTGTATCTGTGTAGTCTTCACCTTTTAGCGTGTTGGCTGCTGTATATGGAACATAAATCGTGTTATATGGATTCAGGAAGGAGAAGTTCATCGCTTGGTCGCTTCCAGCAGAACTTGTTTCGTAAATACCGACAATCTCCAGCTCTTGTGTCGTATCTTCATCACTTGCTGAGCTGATATTGATTGTATCTCCAACTTCTAAGTCATTCTCTTCAGCAAGCGTCTGCTCGATAACCGCAACGTTGCTGCCAGCATCAGATTCTTCAATGCCACGTCCGTCTACGATTTCGGCTTCTCCATCACTGAAGCTTTCTGCTTCATCACTAGTTAACGTACCATTTACAGTAAGGTCAGCTTGTACCATTCCGCCCCGACCTTGGTCACCGCCAGGAGCCTGCTCACTTTCTGTGTCACTGCTGTCATCTGTGGATGTGCTGCTTTCGATAATGTCGAAGTCTTCCGCATTAGCAGAAGCTGATACAGAATAGTTGTAGCTCTTCACATGATCTAAAGCTGCGATAGACTCTGCGTCATCCAAGCTGATTGGCGTGCTGGTGAACTGCGGCGGGCCGTCTGACTCGCTTTGCTCACTCTGCTGTTTCTCCATCGCTGCTTCTCGGTCAACTTGTAAGGTGACAGATCCTCCAAGCTCCTGTCTCGCCAATTCACTTGATGCTTTGGCTGCTGATTGAATCGTAAGTCCTGATAGGACGAAAACACATATGACGGTGAAGATCACCAATTGTAATAAGGTCTTTCCTTTTTTTGCTTTCATGCTCCAGAAAGCACGTTTCAAGAAATTCATCTTGCCATCTCCTTTACTATTTCCGGGCATGCTATAATGCTTCTGAGCCACACCCGCTTCGGTTAATTGCTAGTATGGGGGCATGTGCTGAAGTGCACTTGAAAGCTAGCTGAAGATTTGCTGAAAGTGAAAAAATCGGGAATCTTCAGCTGGTTTTCAGCTAGTTGTTCCATAATAAAGAAAAAAGAAGAATGGATGACAGGATGGAAAACATAAAAGTATTGGTCGTCGATGATGAACAGACAATCACACAGTTCCTGATGCTTGGCTTACAAAACGAAGGCTATATTGTTGAGAGCGCAGCTGATGGTATGCAAGCTATTGCCAAAGCAGATCAGTTTGAGCCTCATATCGTCATATTAGATGTCATGATGCCAGGGATGGATGGCTTTGAAGTGTGCCGGATGCTGAAAAAGAAAGGCCGGAAACTATCTATTATTATGTTAACAGCACGGGATCAAGTAGATGATCGTATTAAAGGGCTGAATGGCGGTGCGGATGATTATTTAGTCAAACCGTTCAGTTTTGAGGAACTGCTTGCCAGAATGCAGGCACGGATGCGCAATCAATTTCCGGAACTGGGCGATTCACTTGTAGCAGGTCCTTTACGAATAGATGACCGCCGCAAGGAAATCTACTTGGAGCAAGAGCTGCTGCAGCTTTCTCCGACAGAGTACGAGCTGTTAAAGTATCTTGCTATGAACCAAGGAATTGTACTGAGTAAGGCACTTATCCTCGATAAAGTGTGGGGATATGGGTTTGGCGGAGAAGAAAACATTGTAGAAGTGTATATACGCTCCTTACGGGAAAAACTCCACGATAAAGATCGTCAGCTGATCCGTACAATTCGGGGGGCGGGCTATCGCCTGGATGTGAGATGAAACGATTACGTAAATTAAAGCCGAGAACGTTAAATAAGCAGATCGTTGCTTTATCCTGTCTTATTCTTGCCATTATCCTGATAGTCGTCGGTATCCTGCAATACTTCTTGATGAAAGATTTCCTATACCAGAATGAAGCAGATGCAATGCAGTCACAGCTGCATTCGCTTCCGCCAGCACTGCTTGAACAAAATGATAATATGCATCAGCCACTGCTATTTGATCGTTCCTTGGCCAGAATCGATACGTCTGGAAACTACACAGATATATCAGAGGAAAACGGACTCTCCAGTCCGCGCCTTAGCCAGGAAGAGCTTCACAAGTATATGAATAGCCGAGATGATAAGTCCGCCAGGTACATTGTAATGGAGGATGAAGATGGAAAAGAGCAGCTCGTTGTCATTGTTGCTGATAGAAGGTTCGGTGAAATAAATGGTTACCTACAGGCAGGAACAGAGACTGCATCCATTAACGACGTCATCAAAGGGCAGCTGCAAGTATTCATCCTTTTGGCTATCGTTGCATTAGCTGCAGGCATCCTGCTTTACACACGAGTGATTAAAAAAGCGCTCGATCCACTGCACCGGATAATCCGGAAGGTAGAGCGGACGAGTGCAGAGAATTTGTCCGAACGGATGGATGAAGACTCAGAGCAGATTGAAATTAAACGGCTTACAGTCGCTTTCAACCAAATGGTAGAAAGAATCGACAGCTCTTTCCAGTCAGAAAGAGAAGCAAAGGAACAAATGCAGCAGTTCATTGCGGATGCATCCCATGAACTGCGGACCCCGCTTACATCCATTCACGGATTTTTGGAAGTGTTGCTGCGAGGAGCTGCGGATAATCCGGCACAGCTCTATCCAGCGCTTGAAAGCATGCTCAAGGAATCGAAGCGGATTAAGAAGTTGGTCGAGGATTTGCTTTTACTCACAAAGTTGGATCAGGCCGAGGATATGCATCTGCAGGAACTAGAAGTAAGTCCTGTTCTGGAGGAAATGAAGCCGCATTTTGATATGCTTGCAGGCAGCAGGAAAGTGCGATTTTCGGTGGATGAAAATCTGACAATAGCTGCGGATAAAGATAAATTGAAACAAGTACTATTGAATCTATTTTACAATGCAGTCCAGCATACAGATCCTGAGCAAGGAGAAATCGGTATAATCCTTGGTGGGTCAGAACATGCTGCTGAAATCATTGTAAAAGATAATGGATCCGGTATCCCGGAAGCTCATCTTCCACATGTATTTGACCGATTTTATCGAAGCGATAGTTCACGAGCGCGTAAGCAAGGCGGCGCTGGTCTTGGTCTTTCCATTAGCCATTCCATCATTAAGGCGCACAACGGCACGATAGAGGTAGAGAGTGAAGAAGGCAAAGGAACTATATTCCGAGTGTTATTACCTAAAAAAGAAGGAACCCGTAAATGAACGGGTTCCTTCTTTGCTATTAATCTTAGCGGGAGATTTCAATCTTACCAACTGAACCATCTTTGCTGTCTTCTTTGACCTCAAACTCAAGTCCATACTCCGGAACGTTACGTCCAGCCTCAGGAAGGGCTTTGTTCATATAATCTTTATCATCCTTGAACTTATCATAGCTCTTCGTGTGATTATCTTTCAGTGTCAAGCCATTAGTAGCGCGATAATCGAGGAACATCTTCTCAGATTTATCTTTGCTGAAGGCTGCATCATGAATTTGATAACGAGTGGATGCGACGGATTTATCGCTCCAGTATAGTGCCTTCCGATCAGCATCGACCACACCTAGGAAGCCTTCGCCTGGATGCGTGCCAGTCCAGTTGTTGTCATAAGAATTGTCGACATACCAGACTAGAAGACCAGTGTTGTAGCTCATCAAGCTGTCACCACGGCGGATACGGTCAAGGCCGATATCAACGCCATTATGTGTACGCCATTCTAGCAAGTAGTAGTGCTCAGAAAGGGAGACGCCTTTATCTTGAGCGAATCCAGTCAATTCAAAAGCGCTGTCGCTTTCTGCATCATCCGTTAGGACAGAGCTGCCGTCAGCTGATACTTGAATGTCATCCACATAGAACCCGGCATTGTTTACAGCTACATCCGTCCAATAGTTCAAGGACAGATCGATTTCTTGGCCTGCATAGGCACTTAAATCGAATGTAGCATCTACCCAGCCATCAGATGTACCAGTGATACCGTCACCTGGGTTTTGTTCGTTAGGGTTTTCTGTTGTCGTGATGCTACCAGGAACGGTTTCCCCGTTCACTTTGACAGAAGCATAATCCCAATCTTGTTCGATATCATACCACGTTTTGAATGTCAGTTCAGCAGAAGAGGCACTGGTCAAATCAACAGTCGTTGTCATGCTGTTATCAACATTATTGCCTTTACCGCTGAAGTAAGCATACGTGCCGCTGGCAGGCTTTGTGACTTCTGTTTCTTTATCCGGTAGGTTTACACGAATTACATCGTTGTTCGTACCTTTTGTTACAGCTTCATCCAAAAGCAGTTCTACTTTATCTCCATCCAAGTCCTCAGCTTCAATCGTCGTACCGCTCAGCCAGTTACCGCCATGTGCGTTTTGCAAATATTCCTTCGCATAAGCACTAAAACCTGACGGCTCGGTTCCAGGAACATCACCAGCCCAGCTTCCGCTTGCCATTATGGACCAATAAGCAACAGCTTCCCCTTGGCCGGTATAGTTTGTATCATACTCATCCGGCAAGCCTAGATCATGTCCGTATTCATGAGCGAATACTCCCATAGCTCCGTCTTCCGGCTCGATTGTATAGTCATAAGCAGCAAGCTGTCCGTCAAAGCGGTCACTAGTGGAGCTTCCGCCCGGAACTGCAACAAGTCCGCCAAGATTCCAGCGGTGAGACCAGATTGCATCGCCGCCAAGGCTTCCGCCGCCAGCTTCCTCACCAACACCCGCATGAATGACCATCAGGTGATCAATGATACCATCTGGCTCATTGTATACGCCGTCGCCATCATAGTCATCGCGATCCCACTGATCGTATTCGCTCAAGTCGATATTAGGGTCTTCTCCAGCTTTCGTTAGGGCTTCATACACCAATTCCCTTGCTGCCGCATCACTGCCGTCTGGAGCAGGGTCGTTGGCGCCATAGTAAGCTGCAGGATGATCAGCTGTATACCATCCGGCAATTTCTCCGTCAACAGTATAGCTGCCACCGGATTGCGCTTCATAGTACTGCTTCATAGAAGTGAAATCCTGACCGTCCGGACCAGTATAGCCATCTTCACCGAAGATCATGTTTTGGAAGTGGTCATGTGTATAATCCTCATACCACATATCCGTTTCTTCCGGTGTGATGGAGCTGTTTTGGTAATCAGGGAAGTCAATTGCAAGAACGAGTACTTTGTCTTCGCGTACTTCTCCGTCATACTCCTCTTCTTTCACGTTCTCTACTTTCTTATTTTTTTTCTTGTCTTTTCCTTTGTCCTTGCCTTTATCTTTGTCCTTATCTTTGCCTTTCTTTGATGCCTCTTTAGAAGCACTTGCTGCATTGTCGGCATTGCCATTTTGTTTGTCAGTGTCACTTACTACTGACTCATCAATTGCTGCTTCTTTCAGCTCATCCGGCAGAGGCTGTTTAGCAGCTTCTGCGCTTTTTTCTTCCCGTTCCTTGAGGTAAGCATTCAATGCTTCTTGAGCTTCAGCCTCAGTAGCATCTTCACTGATCTTTCCTTCTTCTTTAAGCAATTCAATCAATTTATCTTCATTGGCAATTGCACTGTCGAAAGGTCCGCCACTTTGTGCGGCTTTCGGCGAGTACGTCACAGCTGGTGTTTTTTCAACAGTTGCTTCGGCATGGGCTTCCTGCGCTGGCACAAATGATAATGTAAAAGTGCTAAATCCGATAACAGCTGCCATTGCAGAAGCCATCCATTTATTCTTCTTCAAGCAAGTCACTCTCCCTGTGCTAATAGTTTAAATAGTCGGAAAACAATTAAGATATGTAGGTAAAGTTTTCCTTAAAGGGTAGTATAGCGACTAGTCTGCTAGATTTACAATGGTACTTTGGAAGGAAGCAATTTGTATATACCCCGTAATGATGCGGTTTTTGTGAGATGTGTTCACATAATCCGACAAGGTTGGCAAAGAAGTTGGGAAACAATAGAGTGGAAAATAACGTAAACATATGGAAACTTGTAGAAGGGTGAGGAAAGTTGGGAAAGTGGGGACAATCAGAAAATATTACAATTACTAGAAAAATGAGCGAATAGACCTATCTATTAATCTTGTTTAATAGAAATATATTTACAATAAATGGAATAACGATATATATTGTAAATATTAAAGGAGGATAATTATGTGGATTAAACTTGGAATCATAGCTTTTATCATCGCAATTCTCCAGTTATTCACCCTGCAAGTTGTGGAACAATTCATCTTTATCTCAAAATCGCTATACCTTTACCCATTTAGCATTGCCGTTTTCGGAGGCTTTTGCTTTGTAATGTTGTACATTTTAAAAGGAGGAGGAAGCTGACATGCTTCCCCTTATTTAGGTATGCAGTATTTCTTCCGTGTAATCAGAAGCTTCAACTTCCGCATGCAGGTACAATTCAAATGTACCTTCTTGAAAGAATAACGGAAAGACAGTTCGGACTACATCCTGCATCGGCAGTTCCATTGCTTCGGACTTCTGGAACCATGATGGATTGCCTTCTCTGGAATCTGCCAGCAGTGTGCCAGTGAAAGAGTCCGTTACATAATAGAAGATCAGATAACGGACATTTTGTTCTTCATTCACATAATGCTGTACACCTTTATATTCCAAATTCCAAACGTCCAGTCCTGTCTCTTCCTTTACTTCGCGAATGGCACTTGCGGTGAGGCTCTCAGGGAAATCCACCTTCCCGCCAGGCGGGATGAAGCCGCTGAAATCATCATGCTGACGGTCCAGCAGAAGCACTTGATCTTCGTTATGAACCATCACCATATTATAGATTTTGTGCTCAACCATATCAGTATCCTGTCTCGACGGACGCATTCACGATATACATCAAATCGTTTTTATCCTGTTTATCCTCCAAATAGATTGCGCTGGAAGTCAGCATACCGCCGTCTATTACTTCTACTGTTACAGTACCGTAAGGAATACGGGCCTTCACTTGCTCTATATCCAGCTTGTCCTTATCTGCAGGAACAGCCAAACGGACATTAACCTTCATATTATGCAAATCGTTTTCTGGCAGTACACTCGTAATACCAGGCATGGAGTTTGTATGTATAGCATTGACTACTGAGCGTACCGCTGCTTTTGTGACGTCCTGACCGTGAACATCGACACCAAAGCCTGTTTGGATGAACATGATTTTTTCCATATAATCACTCCTAGTTTGTTCTGATATATTTACTGTATCATATTAAGATTAAAGAATTCTATCAGCTATATGGAAGATTTGGTAAACTGGTTGAGAGAAAGGGGGATGTGCTTGTGAACTATGTAGAGAATCTTCGGAAGTACGTCGGACATCAGCCTGTCATTTTAGTTGGAGCATTATGCCTTCTTTTAGATGAAAAGCAGCATATCCTATTACAGAAACGAGTTCATCCGCCCGAAACATGGGGCTTACCTGGGGGATTAATGGAACTTGGTGAGTCAGCTGAACAGACTGCTGCCAGGGAAGTCCTTGAAGAAACAGGACTGACAGTGGATGAATTGAAGCTGGTCGATGTGTATTCGGGTAAGGATAATTTTGCCGTCGCTGCTAATGGTGATGAATTTTATAATGTGACGATTGTTTACCAGACGAGTCAATTTTATGGAGAACTAATACTTGATGAAGCAGAATCTATGCAGCTGGCCTTTTTCCCTCTTGATGAACTGCCGGAAAAGATGGTCAGAAGCCACCGCCGATTTATAAAAGATTTCAGCGAAAAGGAGTAGCTAATCAGCTATTCCTTTCTACTATGATAGTTGCTACTCTAACTACTCATGGCATGGAGGATACCGTATATTCAATTAGCACAGAAACGAGTGCGAGCACGATGATAAATACGGTGGATATACCTAATATCCAATCACTTTTATCGAGTATTTTTTCGTGCTGGCGTCTCCATAAAATGAAAAATAAGACACCGAGTATCGCAGACCCTCCCCAAATGATAAAACCCGTTTTAGTGAAAAGCTGCTCCCATGCTGCCAGCCAAAATGCGAGTATACTAAGATGGACAGCACATAACGAGTAATTGGCTGTTCGCCTTAAAATCAACATGTTCATCACTCCTATAGCCCTATCCTAGCATGCGGAACGATTTTACTTATATAAAACTTCTTTATAGCCTGATCATAACTGGACTTGTTTAACACCTCTTGCGGTAGACTGACGCTCTGTCAGAGAGAAGGAAAGATCGACTGCTGTATAAGGCGTTTCCGTCAGCGCTGCGTACATACGGTGGAATGCTTCTGCGCCCATCTGCTTGAGCGGATTGCGAACATGAGTGAGTTCCATCAGTCCAGCTACATCGCTTTGATCGGACTCGAATCCAACTAATCCTAATTCGTCTGGAATACTGATTCCTTGTGCCCGTGCTTCGGCTGCCATGCCGGCTGCAACATAATCACTGGCATGGATCACCGCATCAGGCATATGGTTACCGTTTAAAAGTTTCTGCAGAGCCGTGCGTCCGTCATTGACAGTGAATGTCTCATCTAAAATCCATTCAGGATGAACGGGAAGATTATGTGTTTGCAATATATCCTCAAATGCCTTCTTCCGTTCCAGACTGTTTCGGCTTTCAGCTCTACCAATTGTACAGGCAATACGGTTATAGCCTTTTTCGATCAAATGCTCCAGCCCGAGCTGGAACCCTTCGTAATGATTCATATATATAGATTGGATCTTTGGATGCTGCAGGGGCTCACATGTCATAATCGGACCGTACTTTGTATAGGTGGCAACTTTCTCCCAATCTAATCCGCAGCGCAGGATGATTAATCCGTCAAGGCGCTTTTGACGCAGCATTTCCAATGCCTGCAATTCTTGATCGGCTTTCTCATTTGTTTGGTAAAGCAGTGTTTGGTAATGGCAGGTAGTACCAGCTTCGGCGATACCTTGAACAATTTGCATGAAATAATGGCTGATGGAAGGCGAAACGACACCGATGGTATTCGTTCTGCCTTTTTTCAGCTGCACTGCATTGCTGTTTTGAATGTAGTCGAGCTTATCAATGACTTGCTGAACTTTACGCCGAGTATCTTCATGGACGTGGGGATGGTGATTGAGGACACGTGAAACAGTGCTGCGGGAAACGCCAGCCATCTGTGCAATTTGCTTAATATTACTCATGTACATCACCTCATTAGAAATCGCTTTCTTACCTTTATTTTAGCGGAAAATGAACTTTTTGTAAGCTTTGGACTTCCTCTTTACAAATTCCTTACGAATTTGTTCTTGACCTGGGATGCATTCCAGCATTTAAGCTGTGGTTGTAGATCAAAAATGTAACCATATAGGAGGCACTAATCATGGGAAAATTGAAGATCGTTACAATCGGCGGAGGATCAAGTTACACACCGGAAATCGTTGAAGGGTTCATTAAACGCTATGATGAATTGCCAATTACAGAGCTTTGGCTCGTAGACGTAGAAGCAGGAAAAGAAAAGCTTGAAATTGTAGGAAATATGGCAAAACGTATGGTAGAAAAAGCAGGCCTGCCAATTGACGTGCATTTGACGTTGGATCGCCGGGAAGCTTTAAAGGATGCAGACTTTGTTACAACACAATTCCGTGTTGGACTATTGGATGCACGAGCGAAAGACGAAAGAATACCATTGAAATATAATGTAATTGGACAGGAAACAAACGGACCAGGCGGATTATTCAAAGGTCTTCGTACTATTCCGGTTATCTTAGATATTTGTAAAGACATGGAGGAGCTTTGCCCGAATGCTTGGCTCGTAAACTTCACAAACCCAGCTGGTATGGTAACAGAAGCAGTGCTTCGTTATTCCAATATTAAAAATGTAGTTGGCTTGTGTAACGTGCCAATCATGATGAAAATGCAAGTAGCAGAGCTGCTTGGTGCCGATGGAGATCGTGTGCACATCGACTTTGCTGGTCTGAATCACATGGTATTCGGCTTGAATGTATACTTGGACGGAGAAAATGTGACGGACACTGTCCTAGATAAAATGACAAGTGCCGATAAAAAAGAAATGACGATGAGAAATATCAAGAACCTCGACTGGGAACCTAACTTTATCAAAGGTTTGAAAGCTATCCCATGTCCATACCATCGTTACTACTACAAGACTTCACAAATGCTGGAAGCAGAGCTTGAGGAAGCAGATAACGAAGGTACGCGTGCCGAGGTCGTTCAAGGCGTGGAACGTGATTTGTTCGAGCTTTACAAAGACCCTAATTTGGCTCATAAGCCGGAGCAGTTGTCCAAGCGTGGCGGTGCGTACTACAGTGACGCGGCTTGCAGCCTGATCAATTCTATTTACAACGACAAACGCGATATCCAGACTGTAAACACAATCAATAATGGCGCTATCCAGAGCATCCCGAATGACTCTGCCATTGAGATCAATTGTGTCATCACAAAAGACGGTCCAAAACCAATCGGTATCGGTGATCTGCCAGTACCAGTGCGCGGACTAGTGCAGCAAATCAAATCATTCGAGCGTGTTGGAGCAGAAGCAGCTGTAACAGGTGATTACAATACTGCTTTGCTTGCGATGACAATCAACCCGCTTGTACCTTCGGATGAGATAGCGAAGAAGATAATGGATGAAATGTTGGAGGCTCATAAAGAGCATTTGCCAAAGTTCTTTAAAAAGATAGAAGCATAAAAAGATGACCCGTGCAGAGAGCACGGGTCTTTTTTACGTGGAATGCCTCGGTACAAGATATCCTTGCCATTGAAATAGTTTGGGTACATTAATGTTACCAGATAGCTGCATATCTAATTGTTCTGCAGTCTTTCGTGCCATGGCCTCTATCTCATTATCATAGGTGGTCAGCGGAGGATCGGTAATCTGAGAGATAGGATGGTTATCAAACCCAGTAACTGCACAATTTTCTGGCACAGCGATTTGATGCTGCTTGGCAGCATGCAGAATCCCAGCGGCAACGAAGTCACTTCCTGCAAATATGCCATCTATGAGCAATTGTTTATCATGAAATAAATAAGTACCCAAACGAATACCATCCTCAATTGATACCATTCCTTCTATGCGTTTCCCGCCTTCCTTTAGATTTCTCGCAGCTAAGGCATTTAGAAACCCTTTATATCTAGCTTCTTGGGATGGGGAAGTGTGGTCGAGGCAGAATAAGAGTCGCTTCTTACCTGTTTGCAGCATATGCATGGTCAATTTATAGGCGGCACTCTCTTCATCTAGACTGCATACAGTTGTGTCAATTTCATATTTCTCATTGCAAATAAGTATTGGACCGTTTTCTAGGCAACGGGCTAAAAGGTGAGCTTCCAGTGCGGATGAAGTTGCGATTATAGCGTCCAGTTCACGCTGTTTCAGCTTGGCGAATACATCCAGTTCACGTTTCTTATCACCGAATGTCTGAAAGATAACGGGTTTCCATCCTTTTGCTGTACAGGCATTCGATAATGATTGCACCAGTGCTGCGAAATAAGGATGATCGACTTGAGGTGTGAGAATACCTATGGCGGAGGTTTTTCGCTTACGAAATTGAACAGCCAAGCTATTCGGGGTGAATCCGGATTCCTCGATAGCAGAAAGTATCTCTTGCCGCTTCTGTTCAGATACATATGGATGCCCATTTAATACGCGAGAGACAGTACTTTTGGAAACACCGCATATCTTTGCAATGTCGTTTATAGTAGGCATTCAACCAGCTCCTTGGTCAGTGAATGTAGCTTTATCATAGCATACCTCTTTTCTTGTTGACCTGGGAACGTTCCCATCTCTTATGGTAGGAAGGGAGGTGGTTCCAATAATGATTGTGAAAAAATGCTTTGCTAGTACCGACAGCACAAAGGCACTTATTTGTTTTGATTTTGATGAGACTTATTTTCCTCATGCTTGCGAGAAAGGGCAGCTGGAGGATCTGCATGCTATGGAGCTTTATCTAAATCGGATTTCCAGGCAGCATCACGTGAAAATTGCATGGGTTACCGGAAGTGATTGTAATTCCCTGGCTGGAAAAATGGAGCGTGCACGTCTGACTTATATGCCCCATTTCATTGCAGCTAATCTGGGAACCGAACTGTACCAACTAACAGCTGGTGGAGAACTAAAGCAGATATACGATTGGAAAAAGCATTTACCTGTTCAAGAAGAATTCAATCAGCTTGTAGAGGATTTGATTCATATGCTCTCTTTGGATGGGATAGCATTACAGCCACAGACGATGCATGGGCAGAGCTCATACAAAAAGAACTATTATTACTTTCCTAATGAAGATGATTTGGCTGAGGTAATGCATCGTATAAGGCAGGCAGCCGCTGCAGCTAAGGTAGGATTGAATGTGAACGCATGCAATCCACTGGCAGGAGACCCAGACGGGGCATATGATGTGGATTTCATTCCGTTAAGGACTGGAAAACGAGCGGCCGTTCAGTTCTTGGCAAACCATTGCATGGTGGAGCCGTCGCAGATCTATGCTTTTGGAGACAGTGGAAATGACCTTGAAATGCTGCGATATGCAGGAAATGGTTTCCTTGTTGCTAATGCAACAGAGGAGGCGAAACAGAAGCATAGTCAGGTATGCGGAACACCTTACGCAGCCGGTATCCGGACGACGCTGCAACATTTCTTTATTTGATAAAAGTAGTAAACCTAGAAAAAACCGGTTAATTCTTTGCGTCCCAAAAGTTGAGGGTTACTTGGGACGCAGTTCATTTATTAACAGAACCGTTAATGTGCTGATTGGTCTTTTTGACCCTCTTTCATTGAATATATAGCACCCAGCTGACTAATAAATATAGCTAGGTAAAACCAATCAATATGTCCCTCTAGAACCAAATCATAAGGAAGCTGTGCTGTATTAAGATTCATACTATATGATGAAAATCAACCAAATCCTCATAATGAACTCCTCTGAACTAATTGGTATCCTTTATATAACTGTATTACCAAATAGAAAGAATAAAATTGTTTGTTTAGAGCAATCTTTTTTCATTTTTCCTCCCCATCCAAAAATTACAGCTACTATAACTGCCTCAAATCGGGTAATCTAAAGTAAGAACGTTTGTTCCCTTTGGAGGTGGAGAGAATGGATTACAGCGGATTTCAGCAGCATGAGGTATTGTGTGTGGATATGCGGAGCTTTTATGCAAGTGTGGAATGTGTGAAACGTGGCCTTGATCCGATGACAACACTGCTTGCAGTGGTCGGGGATACGAAGCGGCCAGGCAGTATCGTGCTTGCTGCAAGCCCAGCGTTGAAGAAGAAGCATGGTGTCAGCAATGTGAGCCGTTATTTTGAACTGCCGGAAGATCCGGAAATCGTCATTGCCGAAGCGCATATGAAGGATTACTTGGAGGTTTCGGTAGCAATTACCGAGCTTGTGCATGAGTATGTCCCGATGGAAGCGATCCATGTTTATTCAGTCGATGAATTTTGGGTAACACTTGATGGTACAGAAAAGCTGCACGGAAATGCGGAAGAGACGGCGGCCAAGCTGCAGGCAGATATCTTGGAGCAATTCGGTGTTACCGCAGCAATTGGAATCGGAGATAACAAGTTTCTGGCCAAGGTTGTGATGGATATTCATGCAAAGAAGCAGACCTCTGGTATTGCCGTTTGTCATTATCAGGATGTGCCGCGTTTATTGTGGCCAGTTCCGATACAGGATATTTGGGGGATTGGCCGACGCATGCAGCGTAATTTGAACCGAATGGGTATTGTTACGCTTGGGCATCTGGCTCACACTTCCTTGGAACAACTCAAGAAACGGTATGGTGTGATGGGTGAGCAATTATACTGGCATGCGTGGGGAATTGATGAGAGTGAGGTGCTCGGTGATTTCGTCAAGCAGGAGCAGAAAAGCTACGGACACGGCATCACACTGCTGCGCAATTATCGGGGAGAAGAAATCCCGACCATTATTCTAGAGCTGTGTGAGGAGGCCTGCAGACGGGCAAGACGAGATAGGAAGGAAGGCAATACAGTCCATTTGGCCGTTGGGTATGCCAGTCAGCATGGAGGCGGATTCAGCCGGTCCCGTTCCTTTACGAGCCCTTCGAATCTGACGACGGATATGTATAAGCTTTGCCTTGAACTATTTCATGAGCACTACCAAAAAGGCCACGAAGTCAGACGGGTGTCTGTCTCCCTGACCAATTTATACGAGGAAGAAGCAACGCAGCTCAGCTTGTTTGAGGACAAAAGCAAGCAGAAGGATCTCAGTCGGACGATGGATCAGATCCGGGCGCGCTTTGGTACGACCGCCATTCTGCGTGCCAGCAGCCATACAGCTGCCGGAATGACAATTGAACGCAGTACGAAAATCGGAGGCCATCAAGCCTGACTTATGCTGCTGCCGTCTGTTTGAACAGCCGGCGCAGCTTTGGTACATACATGATAAGAAAGACGGACCGCCCAAGACTGAAAAGGAGGAAAGCGATCCAGAGTCCATGATTGCCGAGCGGCTGCAGCGCATAAAGTGCAGCTAAGTAAAGCAGGACAGCAAGGATCATGGAGTTACGGACAAAGCGTACTTCCGTCACACCGGTGAAAACACCATAGTATACAAGGCCAAGGCTAGCGACAATCGGAAACAGAACAAGCCAGTTGGCATAGGAGCCAGTTAGCTCGATAATATGCTGCTGATCAGAGAACAACGGATAAATCCACCTCTGGGCAGCAAGGAACAGAAGTGCAAGTATCACCCCGATACCAAGCCCCCACTGCAGTGATAGACGCAGAGACTGCGAAAAAAGTTTCTCATTGCGTTCTCCAAGCGCCCGACCAGCTACAATACTGGATGCATTAGCAAAGCCATCAAAGAAATAAGCCATCATATAGTGAATCTGGATCAGAATGGCATTGGCTGCCAGCATATCTTCCCCAAACGCAGCGCCCTTTGCTGTAAATAAGTTAAATACAACAAGCAAGCATATCGTCCGGATGAATAAATCGCGATTTACCTTCATCATCCGCCACATCGGTTTAGGGTCGACGGCGCGTCGTAAAACCTGTAGAAATGGGTGCTGCCAGATGCTGCCGGCATATTTCCGCAGCAGGACTATGCCGAATACACAAGAGAATATCTCAGCAATCAGTGTAGAAGCACCTACACCAGCCACGCCCAAATCCCACACATGAACGGAAAGAATACAAAGAATGATATTCAGTACGTTCGTGCTTATCTGAAGAACAAGCGTTGCTTTGATATAGGACATGCCAATCAGCCAGCCAAGAATGACATAGTTGGCAAGTGCAAATGGCGCACCCCAAATCCGGATTGAAAAGTAAGCCGAAGCACTGTTATTCACTGCATCACTTGCTCCTAAGAAGGAGAGGGAATAGTGCAAAATCGGCTGCTGTATGAGAACGAATAGCAGGCCGACAATAAAAGCGACCAGGAAAGGACGCATTAGTGCCATTACATGTTCATCTTTATCAAGACTTGCAGATGCTTGAGCAGCGAACCCGGAGGTGCTCACCCGAAGAAATCCGAAAAGCCAGTACATCGTATTAAATATGATCGTACCGATGGCGACTCCGCCAATAAAAGAAGCATTAGAAAGCTGGCCGACAACCGCTGTATCAACAACACCAAGAAGCGGCGTTGTAATCGTCGATAAAGTCAGCGGAAGAGCCAGCGCTAAATATTGTTTATGCTGCATACACTCACCTTAATAGTAGTAATTACGATATAATATACCGCACATATTCGCAGAAGTAAACGCTATTTGTTTCCGAACATAAAGGTCATCGTATTAACGCGCATATTAAGTATTAATCCGAGAGAAGCGAGTGTAATCACGAGTGCACTGCCTCCGTAGCTAATAAGCGGCAATCCCAGTCCAGTAACGGGCATTAATCCAATACTCATACCGACATTTTGGAATATCTGAAAGGTCAGGAAACCAGCAATTCCTGCGCCAATCAAGGTACCAAAGGAATCATGATAGCGCTGAGAAATCATGACGATTTTATAGATGAGCATAAAGTACAACAGCAAGACGATACTTGTTCCGACGAAGCCGAAAACACCGCCTATGACGGCAAATATCAAGTCTGAATAGGCATATGGTACATGCGGCATATGCTCATAGCCGCTCACATTACCAGATCCAATCGCCATGATCGATTGATTCAGCTGATAGCCGGAAATAGTATACTTCTCTGGCTGCAGCCAGCCATAAAATCGGCTTGCCTGATAGCTTGGCAGCATACCGAGTATCCGATCTAGGAAGAAGTCAGTTGCAACGAAGTATGTAATTGTTAATGCAAGAATGATCGTTAATGGAACAGAGAAGATGAGCAGTATCGTTTTTATTCGGACACGGGAAACAAGCAGCATTGCCCCGTATATAGCAAGGTATACCATCGCGTTACCGAAGTCCGGAAATTGCATCACGACAGCAACAGGGATTAAAGTGATAACTGTCAGTTTGCCGACAAGCAGCATTTCCTCTTTTAGTGTAGGAGAGCTATCCGTCCCTTTACTAATAACTTGTGCCAGATATAAGATCAATCCGATTTTCATCGATTCTGCAGGCTGGAATGAAAACCCGCCGATTGTGTACCAGCCGTATGCATTGTTGATTTCCTTGGAGATGCTGGAAGGTGCAATTAAGATACCTACTAACAACAACAGGAAAAACAAATAAACAAAGAGAGACAATCGCTTCAGTATATCGAGATCAAGAAAATAAGACACGACAAAACAGCCACCTAAACCAATCACATACCAAACGACTTGCTGCAGGACAAAATATTCCCCTTGCAGCAGCTGTACTTGATATAAACTGACTAGGCTTGCCAGTCCGAGCAGTATGATAAGTGCGAAATAGATATAATCGAATTTTTCTAGATATGTTTGCAGTTTTTGCATGCTTGTCACCATTTCATCATAAGTATAAGCTACTATTCTATCGTAACAGAAATTTCCAATTAAAAAAGCCGTATTCTCGAGAAATACGGCTTTTTCCTATTAATGATGGTGGTGACTTCCACTATCATTCTGTTTTTTCTGTTCTTGTTCCTGTTCTATCTTTTCTATCTCTTCTTGAGTTAATTCACCGACGCGAATTTGCTTTGTCGGCATCAAATGGATATTATCGACCTTCACATCTGCTTTTACAAAATATACACCATCTGATGGGAAGGTATATTCTAGATGATACGTTCCATCTGCATCCAGTGCTGCTGGAATTTCTTCTGCATCTGCTTTGTTCTCATCTTTCCATACAAGGAAGTTAACAGTAGCTTCCTGTTCAAGTGCTTTTCCATCTTGTGATAGTTTCACATCAATTACCGGAGCAGAATCAGCTTCGATGGACTCAGGAGCTTCGATGTTCACATTCACTTCTTCCCGTTGGGCATATTGATCCGCCGCTTCAGGGTCCGCCGAGCATGCAGCAAGGAGGAAGAACGTCAGTAACAATGGTGAAAATTTAATAAGTCGCATTTGTTTTCCCCCCTTTCTTAAGCATTGAAGAACCTCTTCAGTGCAGGCACCCGCGGAATGACGAATCGGTCAAACAGCCATACGAGTATAATCGAAATTCCGACAAGCGGGAAGATAATGCCAAGTATGATTATCAGTACAATAACACCCTTCATGACTTTGTCGGATGGCGCTTTCGGTGAGCCCAGCTTTCCTTCTGGTTTCCGGGAGAGCCATAGGATAAAGCCGCTCACAGCAATACCGATAATGCCAATCAAGACAAGCAATCCGATAATCTGATTCCAGATACCGAATTCTGTTCCTTTATGAATGGTAATACCATAAGCAATTACCTTTCCAAGTGTATGATAATTATCATAGCGGTAATCTGCCAAAACAGCACCAGTATACTGATCAATATGCATCGTCACTTCATCACGAGCATTCGGCGGGAAAGCAGATAAAGTGAATACACCATCCTGTGTTTGCGGAATCATAATATTATAGCCAGGTTTTACACCTTCTTCATCAGCTATCGACACAACATCATCGACGGAAAGCTGTGTATATTGCTGATTTGTAGAAATAGGGACTGGTAGATTCTCCGCTGACCAAGGCACATCTGCGATTTCCTTTGTTTTCACGTCGGAAGCAGGAGCATCACCAACCCACACAGAAGGCGGATAGCCGACGCCTGCATTTGTAGTAATCGTTTGGAAATTGTTTCCCCATAATCCTGACCAAGGCAATCCTGTAAGAATCAGAAACAGCAGACCTAACGAAATCCAGAATGCAGGTACCACATGCAAGTCACGTGCCCGCAGTTTTTTCCCTTTGTTCAGGCGGGGAATAAGGACTCCAAAGATTTTCGATTTTCCTTTCATTTTAGGCCAGCCCAAGTAAACGCCAGTAATGATTAAGATCAGCGCCCAGCAAGCAGCCCACTCGACAACGCGATCCCCGAAGGTGCCCATCAGCAGCTCACCATGGATTTTTTCAAAAACGTTGACGAGCTTGAAGGAGTCTTCTAATTTACCGAGTATGACATTTTCATAAGGGTCAACATAAACGGTATAAGCTTTACCGTTTTCTGTAATACCAACCTCTGCTGAACGGTCCGGACTGTCACTTGGACGGTAAGACGTCACTGCTGCATTCGGGTTCACAGCTTCCACTGTATTAATTTGCTCAGATGGAGTTGTGATAGTAGTTTGCGGAGTAACTTCATAATAGTCTTTGTAAAGAGATGCTTCGATTTGAGGTTTAAATAGGTAAACGCCGCCTGTGATAGCCAAAATAATGAGAAACGGCATGATAATAAGACCTGCATAGAAATGCCAGCGCCAGACAGACTGATAAAGTGACCGACGCTTTAGTTGTTTCTTCTTCGACACCGACGGCTCTTTTTGTGCCTCCATATAGGACAACTCCTTTTCTTCTATAGTAAAAGTAATAATAGGCGAAGTAGTACAAGCCTAAGCTTAGGACAAATTTCACATCCTTACAAGTAGGGAAATGAAGGATATTATGACCATTCCTTGAACGTGATGGATAATAATTTATGAAGCGTTTACAATACTTAGCTCATGGGGATGAAACGTTGATGGGACGGGCTTTGGTGTCGTGACATTCCTTGACATGGTGTCCTATAGTGTTAGCATAGATAACTGTTAACAAGGAACGAAATACTTTCTCAAAAGGAGCGATTAGGTATCTTAACTAACAAACGGATTTTGTATGTCGGAGCAGGATCGATGGCAGAAGGAATGATTGCTGGGATGGATGGGTCAGATAGCATGCATCACGAGCAGATATACGTGACGAATCGAACAAATTCGGAGCGTCTCTATGAGCTGCAGGAGCGCTATGCTATTACCGGAATTCCTCAGGCTGAGGTGGATTGGAGCAGTATGGATATTATCATACTCGCGATGAAACCGAAGGATCTAACTGCTTCATTAATCGATCTGCAAGATAAGGTTCAAGAAGGACAGCTGATTATATCGGTAGCTGCAGGCATCCAGAATGAACAAATCGAGCATTATCTGCCAGAGAACCAACCCGTTGTTCGTATTATGCCTAACACTTCCAGTACCATAGGTGAATCGGCTACGGCTATTGCACCTGGAACACATGTATCCGTCGAACAGCTTACACTTGTCACAGAGCTGGTAAAGACATTTGGTGAGGCTTTTGTCATTGCGGAGGAACAGATGGATGTCTTCACAGGAATGGCTGGTAGCGGACCTGCCTATTTCTATAAGCTGATGGAGCATTTCGAGGAAACAGGTGTAGCTGCAGGCTTTGACCGAGATACAGCAAGAAAGATTGGAACGCAAACTATGCTTGGAGCAGCCAGAATGCTAGTGGAAACAGAAGAAGAGCCGGCTATTCTGCGGAAGAAAGTAACCTCTCCGAATGGAACAACTGCAGCCGGACTTGAAGCACTTAATGATGCTGGAGCGGGAGAAGCGATGACAAAAGCGATTCTTTCTGCAGCGGAACGATCCAATGAAATCAGTGAAGAGCTTAAAAAACAGCTTTTGACACGCTAATGCATGATAGTGAAAAAATGAAAACTGGAGGACGTTATTATTTCTATTCAAGCAACAAAACCGAAACGTATTGTCGTCAAGATCGGAAGCAGTTCATTGACCAGCCTGCATGGAGAAATCAGCCGTAAGAAGCTGGAGAAACTAGTGGAGCAGCTCGTGAAGCTGAAAGACAATGGCTATGAGGTATTGCTTGTATCTTCGGGAGCTGTGGCAGCCGGCTATCGCAAGCTCGGTTTCCTGGAAAGACCGAAGTCACTGCCGGAAAAACAAGCCGCTGCATCTATTGGGCAGGGTCTGCTGATGGAAGCCTATTCGGACTTGTTCCTGTCGCATGGCTATGTAGCATCGCAGATTTTAATTACACGTGGCGACTTCTCGGACGAAACCCGCTATAATAATGTTAGAAATACAATAAATGTATTAGTTGATCGCGGCATCATTCCGATCATAAACGAAAACGATACAGTGACAGTCGACAGACTGCGCTTTGGAGATAATGACACACTTTCAGCAAAGGTAGCCGGATTGGTCGGTGCAGATTTTCTGGCAGTCCTTTCTGATATTGATGGTTTGTATACTGATAACCCAGTCAAAAATCCGGAAGCAACACGCATCGAGTTGGTAAAAGCCATCACACCAGAAATAGAGGCGGCTGCAGGTGATGCAGGAAGTGCAGTCGGAACCGGCGGCATGAAGTCCAAGCTGGATGCATTCAAGATTGCGATGGCATCTGGTATTAAAGGTTTTCTAGGCAATGCAACAGCAGAGGATATTATCTATCATTCTGTGTTGGGTGAAGCAGAAGGAACTTATTTCGAAGCGGATCAAGATATGGATTATTTGAATCGCAAGAAGCAGTGGATTGCGTTCAATTCAGGACCCGTAGGTGAAATCATCTTGAAGAGAGCTGAACAGACACCAGATTCCGTTGAATTTCAGAATATCAGCACCATCAAGGGCAATTTCAAAAAAGGCGACGTTGTGCGCATTCTGGACGAAACAGGCGCTCGGATCGGTTTAGGCATCGTGAATCAAGCTGCGTCCGACCTTTGGCAGGCTTTGGCGAGTCCGGTAAGGAATATAGAAGAGACGATAGTCGATCAGGAAGCATTTGTTTGCGAACTGGAGCACACCGTACCTATTCAATGACAGAAGGAGGAACATCATGGAGCATATAAAAGAAGTAGTAACAGTAGAAGAGCAAGCAATTGCAGCAAAAGCAGCGGCTAAGAAGCTTGCACTCCTGACAACAGCGGAAAAAAATGAGGCACTGCTTGCAGTCGCAGCGTATTTAGAAAAGGAATATGAAGTTATTCTGACTGCGAACGATAAAGATATGCAAGCGGGTGAAGAAAAAGGCTTTGATGCTGCTTTTCTTGATCGTTTGAAGCTCACTCGCGAACGTATTGAGGATTTTGCAAATGGTTTGAAGGAAGTAGTTGAACTTGATGATCCAACTGATCATGTGGTCAGCGAATGGACACTGGAAAACGGCTTGCATGTTAGCCGTATCACGGTGCCATTAGGCGTCATCGGTATGATTTATGAAGCTCGTCCTAACGTAACAGCAGATGCGACCGGTTTGGCACTTAAGTCGGGCAATGCAATCGTTCTGAAAGGCGGATCATCTGCTATTCATACAAATACAGCAATCGTAGAGGTCATCAAAAAAGCCCTTCAGCAGACAAAAGTTCCAGCTGAGGCTGTGCAGCTTATCCAATCGACTGATCGGAAGGAGACGGCGAAGCTCTTTACGATGAAGGAGCACATCGACGTTCTTATTCCTCGCGGCGGTGCATCACTCATCCAAGCTGTGATTGATTCTGCAACTGTTCCTGTTTTGGAAACTGGTGTAGGAAACTGCCATATGTACGTGGATAATACTGCACAAGTTGATATGGCAATCTCGACATTTTTGAACGCCAAGACAGATCGTCCGGCAGTATGTAACGCATTGGAGACATTAATTGTTCAGCGGGAATGGCTGGAGACAAATAAAGATGCACTAGTACAAGCATTACGTGAAAATGGTATTCAAACACATGGAGATGACATTGCGGTTCAGCTTTTACCTGATTGTAAACCTGCTGTAGAAGCGGACTGGGCTAATGAATATCTAAGCCTGGACGTTGCAGTGCGTGTCGTTGATTCCGTAGAAGAAGCAATTGACCACATCGACCGTTATGGTACAAAGCATTCAGAGGCAATCATTTCTGAAGATGACGAAGCAGTAAACAAATTCATGAAGGCGGTCGACGCAGCAGCAATTTACCATAATGCATCGACACGTTTTACAGATGGTCATGCTCTTGGATTCGGAGCTGAGATCGGTATTTCAACACAGAAACTTCATGCTCGCGGACCTATGGGGTTACCTGCGTTAACAACGTATAAGTACGTTATGAAAGGCAATGGCCAAACAAGATAACAGAAAGCTCATCCTGATGGATGGGCTTTTTTTGTTACTGATATGAGACAGAATAGATTCGTATTTATCAAGGTTGCAGCTTGAGTTTTCTGCAGCCTATTCAGTTTTTCTATACAGCTAATTTCCATTTTTTTATTGCATAAAATCCCTGTTTTGTTATAGTTGATTATGATAATCATTATCAATTAGAAGATTGCTTTAGTCCTGATCACGCTAAAGTACGAAAAGGAGAAGAGCAAAATGAAGTGGAAAACAGTGAGTGGTATTGGTCTTGCAGCAGCCTTGAGCTTTTCTTTGGCAGCTTGCGGAAATAGCGAGGATACAGCATCTGGTGAATCTTCAGATAAGAAGGAACAGCAGATTACATATTTGGATAAGGAATACACACTTCCAAAAGAGACGGATACAATCGTGGCAGCAAGTCTTGAGTCAATGGAGGATGCAGCTGCATTGGGAGTGAAGCCTGCGGGGGCATTATCTGTTGGTGGTGAAACTCCTGCATATTTAGAAGAGGATTTATCAGGGGTGGAATTGATCGGCGAGAAAATGCAGCCAAATTATGAAACAATTCTCTCGCTGGAACCAGATGTGATTCTAGGATCCTCTAAGTTTCCTGAGGATGTAAGCAAATCACTGAATGACATAGCTGCGACTATTCCATACTCCCATATTTCAGAGAACTGGGAAGCGAATTTGGAGCTGCTCGGTTCTTTGACAGGTAAAGAGGACGAAGCAGAACAGATCATTTCAGGTTATGAACTGGATTCGGAAGAAGCTAAAACGGAACTTGGTGAAAAGCTTGAGGACAAGCAGGTGTTAGTAGTCAGAATCCGGGCAGGCAGTTTGTACGTGTATCCACAAAATGTATATTTGAATCCGGTATTATACGGAGATCTAGGCTTGCAGGTACCTGACGTTATCAACGAAGCAGAAGCACAGGCAGAAATTTCCTTGGAGAAGCTGGCAGAAGTAAATCCAGATTACCTGTTCCTTCAATTTGAAACAACTGAAAATCCTGAAAATGCTAGTGCTTTGGAAGACCTGCAAAATAACGACATATTCAAGTCTACTAATGCAGCTAAGGAAGATCATGTATTCGTGAATGCTATTGATCCATTGGCACAGGGCGGAACGGCATGGAGTAAGACAGAATTCCTGAAAGCAGCAACTGAAAAGCTGGCTGAATAAGCAATGTATGGCACGAGGAATAGAATTGCTTGGATAGTGCTGCTTACTGCTCCTTTGACAGGAGTGATTGTTGTATTGATTTCAGTCTTGTATGGCGTGAAGGATATGCCAGTCAGTACGATTTGGGATGCGATTTTTCATTATGACTCTGCCAATGTAGACCATACCATCTTGCTGACTGCGAGACTGCCAAGAGCTTTGGCGGCCTTGCTGGTAGGTGCGTTCCTAGCTATAGCTGGGTCAATTATGCAGGGAATCACACGTAATTATCTCGCCTCTCCATCTATCATGGGGGTCAATGATGGTTCTGCACTAGTAATTACATTGTGCATGGTGCTTGCTCCCGGTCTATCTGGTCATATGATGATTCTTTACTCCATGGCAGGTTCTGCAGTCGGTGCCGGTATTGTGTTCGGCTTCGCGTCACTGTTGAAAAATGGGATGGCGCCTGTTCAATTGGCTATTATCGGGACAGTCATCGGAACCTTCCTCAGCGGTTGTGCAGCGGCTTTCGCCTCCTATTATCAGGTGTCACAGCACGTAAGCATTTGGTATAACGCGAGAATGGACAGTGTGGATGTCCATATGCTGAAATTGGCTGTGCCGATTGGCCTGATTGGTTTAATTCTGGCTATGTCCGTTTCTAAGTCAGTTACAGTCATGGCGCTAGGTGAGGAAGTTGCTGCGGGTCTTGGGCAAAAGACAGTTTATATTAAACTAATCAGTATGCTCAGTGTTGTCTGTCTGACTGGTACGGCTGTCGCCCTTGTCGGAAAGATAGCTTTTGTCGGACTTGTTGTCCCGCATATCACCCGGTTTCTAATCGGGGTTGATTACCGTCTGCTCATTCCTTGCTCTGCAGTGATTGGCGGAATCTTCCTTTGCTTATCAGATGTGGTCAGCCGCTTTATCAACACACCGTTCGAAACTCCAATTGGCGTTGTGACAGCTTTTATTGGTGTTCCATTCTTCCTGTATCTCATTTGGAGAAAGGGAGGAAAGCAATATGCGGCTTAGAATCGGTTCCAAATTAATTCTAAGTGGATTGATTATTAGCTTGCTGCTGTTGCTTTCTATCTACCTGCATTTAACGAATGGCAGCTATACCATGACTGTGGGAGACATTGCCCGAACATTATTTGGATTAAATGATGGTCGCAAGCTTGAACTGGTCATCTTTCAGTTTCGCCTGCCTCGGATTGTAATCGGAGCATTGGTAGGTGCAGGCTTGGGCATAGCTGGAGCAGTTATGCAGGGAGTCACGCGCAATGGACTAGCCGATCCAGGAATACTCGGCATCAATGCTGGTGCTGGAACCGCCATTGTTATATATATCTTCTTTTTCCAGGGGATGATTCAATCCGAGTCGATTGGCGGTTGGCTGGCCGTCTTGATGATGCCGATATTCGGCTTCATTGGTGGTCTGCTGGTGGCGTTGCTCATTTTTGCTTTCTCCTGGCGGCAGGGTACACTTGATATGCAACGACTAATCCTGACGGGTATTGCCCTTGGAACAGGATTTGGAGCGTTGTCACTGTACATATCGTTGAAAATGAATGCAAATGATTTTGAAATGGCCACTGTATGGACGACAGGCAGCATTTATAATGCGAATTGGATTTATATCTATGCGATGCTGCCATGGATCATCATCCTTGGTGCCTTGCTTTACCGGAAATCTTATCTGCTCAATTATTTTCAGTTAAGCGATGACTCCATTCGGAGCTTAGGTATCCGAAATGAACGCGAAAAGGCGATACTGCTGCTGGCAAGTATTGGTCTAGTGAGTGCCTGCGTGTCTGTTTCTGGAGGGATTGCGTTTGTAGGCTTGATTGCACCACATATTAGCAGGCGTCTTGTCGGAAATGATTACCGCTATAACATGCCAATCAGTGCATTAACCGGCATGGTACTGCTCGTCTTTTCAGATTATATTGCTAAAACTGTTTTTGCTCCGGCAGAACTGGCGGTAGGTATTGTTGTATCAATAATAGGTGTACCTTATTTCTTGTACTTACTGGTAAAAGCAAATAGAGGAGGTTGACATATGTCAGAGGAATGGATTCTTTCGGGGAAAGAGCCGGGAGTGAATTATCGTGTTCAAATATATATACCAGATCAGCCCCCGCAATCAGAAGAAGGCTATCCGGTTATCTATATGCTGGATGGAAATGCTTATTTTGGATTGGGTAAAGATGTCATACGTAATCAATCGCATAACATGCTCAAAACAGGAGTGGATCCAGCAATAGTTGTAGGGATATCACTAGATGCAGAGGAGTCGGTTATCAGAGAAAGACGTTTCTATGATTTCACACCGCCAGCATCAGCTTATAAATTTCCAGATAGAATGAAATGGAAAACGACTGGGAAGCATGGAGGAGCAGAAATTTTCCTGGATTGGCTCATAGATGAGCTTCAGCCTAAAATCTTGGAGAACTACCAAGTTCAGCGGGATAAGCAATGTCTGTACGGTCATTCCTTGAGTGGTTTGTTTGCATTGTACAGCATGTTCAAGTGTCCAGAAGCTTTCCAATGCTATTTAGCTATCAGTCCTTCGATTTGGTGGAATGAGAAACATATTTATTCCTTTTTGAAGGATGCCAAGGATTCTAAGCTCTTCATTGCTGTAGGAGAAGAAGAAGGCTTCATGGTGGAAGATTCGCTTGCACTCTATCATCGTTTACCGAGTGCTATGGATGAAAAGACTGCATACTATGTTGCAGATGAGGAGAATCATGCGTCAGTCGTTCCTGCCACGCTGAGTCGCGCCTTCCGCTATTTCTTCAGCTGATCTGGTTTTTTGTTTCCTGCTCGATATCTGCTAAAATGAGAGGAAGCAATCAAAACGGAGGGATGTCCACATGCAAGCCTTTATCCGGAACGACCAATATAACAATATTAAAGAACAGGTGCAGCAGCTCGTGAATAGTTCTGCTGCTGTCAAAGATATAGACATCATTTTTGGACTCCGCTCATTAGCTGAAGAGAAGATCATGAATCGATTCGAGAAGCTCTCAGAGGAAGAGGCAGAGATGCTTAAAAGAATTCAGGGTGTGCAGGATGAAATCGATGCAGAGCTCTTTTTGGCTCAGCTGCGTCCATCCATCAAGCCGTTTCCTGCGTTAACGGAGCAGCAGCTGCGCAAGCTATTCCCGAAAGTGAAGCAATTACATGTACCGAAACTTGATGAAGTCGATTGGGAAAAGACATCCTATCTAGGGTGGAATGATTCTGGTCAGCAGGCAAAATACATGGTCGCCCCTCATGAGGACGGAATGCTGGCCGCTCGCGGCACTATGACGCCATCCTCTCAGCCAGGAATTTGCACTATCTGCAATAAGCTAGAAAGTGTAGGATTATTCATGGCAGATCCAATTGGCCGCGGCCAAGGGACGTATGTAAAACGCGGGAACTATGTGTGCAGAGATAGCGCCAAGTGTAATCGAAATCTAACAGATATAAACCGGTTCTACAGTTTCATCTCAAATCTGCATGCATCATAAATAAAAGAAGGAGCACAAGCCTTGAGGCGAGTGCTCCTTCTTTTATTCTTCGGGCAGATCAAATGTTAAATCAGCTGCTAGCAAGTCTTCTTTTTTATCAGTGATACTGGAGATACGCAATGAGAAGGAATCTTCTTCTTTGAAATCTGCCTGATCCATAAGGAAGACAACATATTTGGTGGAAGTCTGGCCGGGTTCGATCACACCAGAATCTGCTTCCAAAACATTATGGTTCAGGATTCGGTATGTTGGAGTTTCAAGAAAAGCACCCATTTCCTTCAATGGTACCGCACTTTCCCCATCATTTTTCACTTCCAGCTTCGCTGTCGCTGCAACGATTTTCTCCGGATCCTTGAAACCAGTAAAGGATTCCTCATAGGAATCTGCTGGTTTCAGCTTTGTATATTGAATCCCTTTCAGGGTCACTTCCAGCTTGTCATCAGTTTTGGACTGATCAAAGTTCTGCTCAGCCAGCATTTCCTTTTCTGCAACCGCATCTTTCGTCAGGCGGTCCGGGAAGTAGGGGTTCTCTGCTGTCACAGTGTCCGTCAAATCGGCAGACAATGGATCTGTATCTTCGTTTCCTTCTGTAACTGCTGCTTGTGCCGTCGGTGTTTTTGGCTCTTCGGCTGCTTTTTCGTCCTTACTGCAGGCTGATAAAGTTAATACAATCGCGAACAACAATGCTGCAGCTGGAATACGGAACAGTTTCATATACTTCTTTCATCCTCTCTTTTAACGAGATCGTCTTCTAGAAAATAAGTAAATAAAGACATAAATATCATACCGTAACCCTATATGGAATGAAATGAAAAGAGCCTAATTTCCTAGAAGAAAGTCTAGGAAGGGCTGGAAAAATTGGAGATGGGAGGTATCATTTCTTCCTTTTGGCTGGTAAAATGTAGGAGAGTGTGAGAAATTTATAACAAACAGAAAAGAGTTATCTCTGCCGCATTTTTTTATTGCATAAATTCCGAAGTGCGATATATATTTAGAAAGTATGAATCAGGATTGGAAGCAAGTACATTAAGTGAGGAGAACGCGGAAAATGGGGCAAAGAAGAGATCTGAAGGAATTGTCCATGTACCTAGAAGAAGACGAACGGATTTTTCTCTACGTACAAAGTAAGCTCGACGAGAGGAATGGCATCCTTGGTGTTACGCAGAACCGAATCCTGTTTACGCACAAACCGTTGATGAAACCAGCTTATCTGGATACGACGAGCTACGACAGCATCGACTATATCCTTTATACAGAAGGTACAGGGGAAGGCGAATTGTCTATCCATATGAATAATGGAGATATAAAATATGTAACAAGCCATCGTCTGATCCATCTCAAGGGTGTAAGTGATATCGTCAGGATGTTCGTTAACAATCATCAGCGTGATCTCTTGTTCCGGAATACGTTCAACCGCAAGCAATTGTTGGAATAGATAGACGCAGGGAACAGAAGTAGTAGGATGGAGAACTGTTATAGCGAGCTGCCGGGTGGTGCAAGGCAGCCAGGGAAACATCCGAACTCATCTGGGAGTGCCCAGGAGGAAATGCCTGGTCGGCTGGCGGCCGTTATCAGCTTTTGAGGGGCCGAAAAAGAGTGGTACCACAATGTCCATTGTCTCTTTAGGAGATGATGGGCATTTTTTTTATAAGGAGGAGTGCACTGTGGAAGATTGCTTTATCTGTGACAAACATGCTGGACGTTTACAAGTAAGCGGCGATTGTATTATTGAAGATGATTATATTTATTTTAGTCACATCGATAAAAAGGGAAAACCGACATATTTAGGTCATATCATGCTCGATCTGAAACGTCATGCTCCTCAAATCGGAGATATGTCAGAAGAGGAAGCGGCTGCATTCGGTATAGCGATGAAAAGAGCTGCACTCGCATTGCAGGAAACGCTGCAAGCAGAGCATGTGTACACACTTGTCTCCGGAAATGCTGTGCCCCATGTTCACATGCATATCATTCCTAGGTATACAGGAACTCCTGAAACATACTGGGGACCGATGGATGTTTACGATTGGCCTGATGCACCTTTTGGCGGAGAGTCGGAAATAAAAGAAGTCACAGCAAAACTACAATGCTTTATGAAAGAGAATTTTCATGCAAACGTTTAGCTGGACAGGCGATCAACACGCATTCTTGGATTCACCCGATGTTACGCAAATAGGGGGTCTTGTGTTAGGAAGACTTGGCGGGATGAGCCAATCCGGACAAACGAAGAACGAAGATGGGGCAGTGTTGTTGACCGGAGAGAACTGGGAGTTCCTCCTTCTGATGGATGCACATCATTCAGCAGATAGTGCTAGACTGGTTGCCGAAACTTTTCTGCAGGCCGAGCCTGAGTTACGAAAAGCTTGCGAGGCAGCATCAGCATTTGGACAAGTACCCGCATTCGTTATAGATCAATTATCCCAACCTTCTTTTCTGGAAGCATGCCGAGATGTTAAAGGAGAGACGGCATGTCTTTTTGTCTTTCGTAAAGATGAGTACATCTGGTGGCTATCCACGGGAGATTGTCTCTTTTATCTTTTCCATAATGAATTAGCGGAAATGGGTGAGTTTGAACAAAATACCCGACATTTTTATGAATGGATTGGTCAGCAGAACGCTTGGTCATTACAAGTCCCCTCCTATACAACTGGTACGCGGCAGCTAAGAAAAGGAAAGAATCGACTTTTTATGACGACAGATGGGCTGCTGGAATGTCCCGGATTGAATATGAATGGTCAAAAACTATATGATCTGTTATCCAGAATGGATGATGATGTGTTTGTGCAGCGGCTGCTTTCCGATTTGAAATCTCATTTTGTGCGGGATAGCTGTACATTTGTTTGCTGGACAATAGATGTTTCAGAGGAAGGATTGATGCCAAGTGACAAATTATAATGAACAAATAAAAGCTTTTTATCGAGCGTATTTAGAGCAAAACCCACAGGCACCACAAACTTATACAGCATGGAGCTTTGGCGGCGATGATGCGTTAGCGGATGAACTGGCTGAACTGGTCGTTCAGGGAATTAAAACAGCAACAACTTCTAATCATCTGCTATATGAACTGGAAAATGAGCCTGTCCCAGAACCTGGTCTTCATAGTATTGTTCTCGATAGAGCAGGAAATCCTCGTGCGGTGATTGAAATTATACAAGTAGAAGTAAAACCGTATAAAGAGGTTGATGAGACCTTTGCCTTCAAAGAAGGAGAAGGCGATCGTACGCTTACTTATTGGCGTTCTGTTCACGAGCCTTTCTTTACAAAGGAAATGGTAGAAATCGGACGTGATTTTTCACCTGACATGCTTGTTGTATGTGAGGAATTTGCTGTAAGGTTTATCGCTCATAAATAATTGGTGTCCTGCACACACTGTAGACAAGAAGATACAGTGGAGGGAAACTGATGAAAAAAGCGATAATATTGTTTGCGTTACTGCTTGTCTTTTCTGCTTTGACGCACCCAGTGCAAGCACAGCCTAAAAAGAACGTGATTGTGGAAACAGAGTACTACGATGGCATCGAAGAGCTGAAATACCCGCAAGTGAAGCATGCCGGAACACCGAAGCTTACGAGATTGATCAATAAAGACTTCAAGGCGTATATCGAGAAAGCTGCAGCAGCACGCAAAGAGAATATTGAAGCTGGCAAAAAGTATAATTATGACCCGGATTTTCAAACTGATTTTGAAGTCAAATATAATACAGATCGCAAGCTCAGTATCCTGATGAGCAGCTATATTTTTACCGGTGGAGCGCATGGTTCTACTGCGGTAGAATCCTTTAATTACGATTTGAAAGAAAAGAAACGCGTTTATTTAACAGATATCCTGCAAACACCCAGTCAGGTGAAGAAAGTCCAGCACTACGTCTTCACCTACGCTAAGGCAAGGCCAGAAATATTCTATCCTGATCTGAAAAAAGAGGACATACACCTAAATGAAAATACGGCCTTCTTTTTTACAGATGAAGGTATAGCGCTTGTCTTCCAGCAATACGATATTGCACCATATGTCTCCGGTAATCAAGTTATCAAAATACCTAATAAAATATACAACTAAGAAAGAAGCCATGGAAGTATGCTGCATCCATGGCTTTTTCGGGTATACCTAATTAAACATAATAGAGAAATGGGGAGAAACAAATGATTAAGTGGGGAATTCTAGGACCAGGCTCGATTGCCCATCACTTTGCGGAAGCATTGCAGAATGAAGGAGAATCCATCCTGGCGGTTGGTGCGAGGAACAAAGAAAAGGGACAAGCATTTGCAGAGCAATTCGATATACCTAGAGTGTATGAAGGATTCCAGGGTGTGCTGGATGATACTGAAGTAGATGTTGTATACATAGCGACGCCGCATGCCTTTCATTATGAAACAATCATAGAAGCCTTGAAGCATGGAAAACATGTGTTAGCTGAGAAGGCGATTACAGTAAACTCCAAGCAGCTTGATGAAATCACTGCGTTGGCGGCAGAGAAGCAGCTGATTGTGGCAGAAGCAATGACTATTTATCATATGCCGATTTATAAAGAACTACAGCAGTTGATCGATGCTGGGAAGATTGGGGACATCCAGACATTAAGTGTGAACTTTAACAGCATCAAAGAAAATGATCCGAAAAATCGTTTCTTTAATCCCGATCTGGCGGGAGGAGCACTATTGGATATAGGCGTTTATGCCTTGTCATTTGTTCGGATGTTTATCCAGGATGAGCCGAGTGAAGTGATCAGTACTGTTACGAAGCATGAAACAGGGGTAGACCAGCAGGCAGGAATCATTCTGAAAAACAAGCAAGGGCAGCTTGCTACCATCACACTATCCTTTATGGTGGAATCTCCAGAACGTGCTACTGTCATGGGTACAAAAGGATTTATTGATATTGAGAAATTCTCACGGGCCCAACATGCCACTGTTTGTTATGTAGAGCAAGATAAAACAGAAACAATAGAAGCTGGAGAGACAGAGAAGGCATTGCAGTATGAAGTAAAAGCTATGAAGGAACTCATTCAAAAGGATGTTCCACATGTAACATTGCCTTATACAAAAGATGTTATGAAGATTATGGATCAGCTTCGGAAACAATGGGAAATAAGCTTTAGCTTTGAATAAAAAAAATGCTCCGGAGACTACCGGAGCATTTTTGCTGTTTAACTCAATTTTCTGCTGTTGGCCGGAGAAAGCAATCTCTCGAACCAACCCATAACAAAGTCGGCCATTACAGCCATGAGTGCAGTCGGAATAGCGCCTGCTAATATAATGGCGCCCCCTTCTGCTGCATTCGTACCTCGGACGATAATAGAGCCTAACCCGCCAGCGCCGATGAATGTTCCGATTGTTGCGATACCAATCGCAATAACAAGCGCAGTACGCATCCCGGCCATAATGACAGATAGTGAGAGAGGGAGTTCAACCATACGCAAGATCTGGAATCTTGTCATTCCCATCGCATTTCCTGCTTCTTTCAATGTCTTATCCACACCAAGTATTCCTGTATACGTATTTTTAATAATCGGGAGAAGTGAATAAAGGAATAACGCAAGGATGACTGTGTTTGTCCCTAAACCCATCACCAGCATGAGAACAGCTAGCAATGCAAGTGCAGGTACTGTTTGGATGACATTTACAAAGGAAATGACCCAAGGACTGAGCTTGCTGTAGCGGGCAATCAATATACCGACAGGGATGCCCACGATACCAGCAAACAATACACCGTATGCAGACATAAGGAAGTGCCGATAGAACTCTGTCCAGACGTAAGCGCCGTTTTCGCTATAATATGTCATTAGTTCTTTTAAAATATCCATTGTCTCTGCACCTCCTTATTTGTCCTCAAAATAGTTATGTTCCTCTAAATATTCTCTTGCTACTGTACTAGGTTCCTTTTTCTCGATATCTGCCTGGTAGTTCAGTTCAATGATCGTTTCGTTATCGAATTTTCCTACTAACTTTTGCAAAATATCATCAATCTCCGGATGCTGCTGCAGCACTTTATTCGTTGCTACCGGAGAAGCGTCGTAAGGCGGGAAGAAATGTTTATCATCTTCCAATGTTGCTAAGTTGAATTGCTTCAATCGTGCATCTGTGGAGTAAGCTAATACGGCGTCCATTTTTCCGCTATTCAAGGCAGAGTATACAAGGCCAATCTGCATCGGGAAGATCTTGTTAAATTCAAATCCATATTCTTTTATGAATTCGTCATAGCCGATTCCTTCACGATTAATCCAGCTATTATCCACACCAAATTGATATTTATCTGCGACAGATTCAAGATCGGAGACTTTCTCCAGTCCTTCTTCGTCAGCTACATCCTGGCGTACAGACAGAACGTAGGTGTTGTCGAATCCGTAAGTGTCATACCATTTCTGGTCGAATTGCTCCTTGAATTCACGCTGCACAATCTCCATCGCTTCATCTGGATCATTTACCAGATCCATGTGGAGGGCACCGCTAAGATCAGTACCTGTATATCTTGCTGCAGATATATCTACATCACCATTGACCATTGCTTGATGCATCACGATGGAGGAGCCCAAGTTGCCGACGATTTCTGCGTGCAGATCGGTATAATGCTCAATCATGTATTTTTGAATATAGCCTAAAGTCTGTGTTTCTGATGTTGTCACGGTTCCGATTTTTATCGTATCGGCAGAGCCGCCACCAAGGCCGGGAAGCGAACAGCCAGCGAGAAGAAAGGCTGTCATCATACCAACCAAGACCAGTTTGATTCGCTTTTTCATACCTGTTGTCGCCCCTTTCTATGCTGTTTCATAATGAGTGCTCTTTGTAGTAGGAGTAAGCTTCTTCTCTACCTTGCCCAAGATGAAATCAGCAAGCAGTGCTAGGATTGTAGAAGGAATTGCTCCTGCTAAAATCAGTTCAGGCTGATATAGATTTAACCCATCAAAAATGAAATCACCAAGACCGCCAGCTCCTACGAATGATGCAAGTGTGGCCCAGCCGATCAGGTAGACGGTAGAAACGCGGATTCCTGCCATGATGATGGGAATGGCGAGCGGCAGTTCCACGCTGAAGATAAGCTGTGTATTTGTCATACCCATCCCACGGCCGGCTTCCAGTAGATTTTTATCGGTGTTTTTGATACCGATGTAAGTGTTACGTAGAATTGGAAGCATGGAATAGAAGAATAATGCAACAATTGCCGGGACCTTGCCAACACCTAAGATTGGAATGAAGAATGCCAGGATGGCGAGGCTTGGAAAGGTTTGAATGATACTGACAATACGAATGACTGTATCTGCTGCCCGATTGATCCGCGTTAGCAGGATGCCCACCGGTACAGCGACAAGGATGCCGAGCAAAACGGCAATCAATGATATATATAAATGCTCCCACGTTTTCAGGGCAAGTGTGCTGCCTTGTTCCTGGAAGAATTGAATCAATGTATCCATGTGAATTGGACCTCCTTCTTAATTGTCATCCTCATCACCCCAAATAGAATCATAAACAAGGTCTGCGAGTGTTGCTCTCGTAACGATACCTTTAAGTTTGTTTTGATCATCTACGACAGGTACATATTTAGTATGTCTTCGCAGCATTTTCTGGATTGTGTCACGTATGAGGCTGTCTTCTTTCACCTTGTAAAGTTCTGTTTCATAGATTTCACCAACGAGTGTTGATTTCTTCCTATTCTCTTCTATGTCCTCTACGTCAATGTATCCTTCAAGTGTTTGGTCGTCCCCGATTACAAGTAAGGAATCCACTCGTTTTTCCTTCATGCGCTGAATCGCTGTCGATAATGTCTCTTCTTTATGAACTGTAGCAGGTATCTTGTTCATGATCTGACCAACTGTCGTGACATCTGGTTTTGTCTGGATAAGCCGTTCTTTTCCGATGAAGGATTCTACGAATTCGTTAGCAGGATTGCGCAGAATCTCATCTGGCGTATCTACTTGAACGATTTCTCCATCCTTCATGATGACAATACGGTCTGCGAGTTTGATAGCTTCGTCCATGTCGTGGGTAACGAAAACAATCGTCTTCCCTAATCTTTTTTGAAGATCTTTGAACTCTTCTTGTAAGCCATCTCTCGTAATAGGATCTAATGCACCGAAGGGTTCATCCATCAGAATGAGAGGAGGATTGGATGCCAAAGCTCGTAGTACACCAATCCGCTGCTGCTGACCGCCACTTAGCTCCTGCGGATAACGATCAAGATATTCCTCAGGCAAATTGACCAATTTAATCAGTTCTACAGCTCGCTCACGCCGCTTTTCCTTGGACCATTGCAACAGTTTCGGGACGAGTGTGATATTTTCACTAATTGTCATATGCGGGAAAAGTCCGATTTGTTGGATGACATAGCCAATTTCTCTGCGCATCTGAACTCGATTCTGCTTCATAATATCCTTGCCATCAATCAAAATTCTTCCTTCTGATGGTTCGATAAGACGATTGACCATTTTCATACTTGTTGTTTTACCGCAGCCACTTGGACCGATAAAGCAAATGAATTCGCCTTTCTCGATCTGCAAGTTTAGGTTGTTCACAGCCTTCTTGCTGCCACTGTAGATTTTCGTAACATTCTCGAACGTCAGCACAAAAATAACCTCCTATTTAAGGTGCAAATTTATTGTCTGTGAAATCAAATGATGTTTCATTACGGACAATTTCCGTAATATATCGCATCGTTTTCTGCATCGCAATTTCAGGATCATAGGTCCTGCGATGGTTAAGCACATTGTTGAACATCCCTTGCCAAATGAGGATAGTCAATTCGTTTATCGCATCTACATTCCTCTCGCTGATTTCACCAGCTTCCAATGCCAGCTCTAGTGCAGAACGGCCGCGCTTGGACATATTGCGTTCCAGTAATGTCGGCTGTAGCTCCTCTGGAATGTTAATTAAGTCCCTGGGAAACTTCGCGTAATATCGCTCCAGCATATTTTCCGGACTATCACCTAGGTCCATGATAAAAATCGCATGGAATAGCTTTGGATGACGGAAGGAATACGTGCAAAAGCATTCCCAGGCCAGCAAATACTTTTCTAACGGTTTATCGGAACGGTTCATATAGACGACGACTTCGTCGGTGTAATCTTTAAGGAATGTCATGGATGCAAAGAAGACGAGATGAGATAGATCAGAAAAGTAATTGTATATCGTGGCACTGTTGTAGCCCGCACGATCCGCTACTTTACGGATTGTTACTTTTTCTAATCCCTCTTCGCGAATAATATCCGCTGTCGCTTCCACGAAATATTTCCACATCCGGCTTTTTTGGATTTCCTTTTTGTTCATAGTGCTTTTTTCTCCTTTACATACGCGTTCGTGCTCGCCTCCCTATGGTTGTTAAGTCGTAATCGCGTATGTTATTATAATCTCGATTAAAAAGTAATCATGATTATAAAGTATAGCATAGAAGCTTAACAATGCAAATTTACCTAGGAGGGAAGATAGAGATGGTATTCAATGTACGTGATAATCAACTGCAAATTAAGACGACTTATCCGCATCAGGTAAAAGAAATACCCCATGTTTGGATTCCAATGAGAGATGGTGTGAAATTATCGGCGAGAATCTGGCTTCCTGAAGATGCAGAAGAAACACCGGTACCAGGTATATTGGAATATATCCCGTATCGAAAAGATGATTTTACTGCGTTGCGTGATAGCATTCGCCATCCTTACTTCGCAGGTCATGGATATGCTAGTGTGCGAGTAGACATCCGCGGAAGCGGAGATTCAGAAGGTATTCTTTATGATGAGTATTTGCCGCAAGAGCAAGATGATGCTGAAGATGTTCTAAAATGGATAGCTGAACAGCCATGGTCAACGGGCAAAGTAGGTATGATCGGGAAATCATGGGGAGGATTCAATGGACTGCAGGTAGCTGCCAGAAGACCTCCAGAGCTGCAAGCGGTTATTACACTTTGTTCGACCGATGATCGTTATGCAGATGATGTCCATTATAAAGGCGGGGCACTGCTCGCATCGGATATGCTTTGGTGGGCGTCAACGATGTTTGCGTATAATGCAAGACCTGCTGATCCCGAGATCGTTGGGGAAAAGTGGCGGGAGGACTGGATTCGCCGCATGGAAGAGACACCGCCATTTGCAGAAGAATGGGTCCGGCACCAGCGACGGGATGAATATTGGAAACATGGTTCCGTAAATGAGGATTATCAGGATATAGAAGTACCTGTATTTGCTGTTGGAGGATGGGCAGACGGTTATACAAATGCTATTCCTCGGCTTTTGGAAGGTTTAAAATCACCGAAAAAAGGGCTGATTGGACCTTGGGCGCATGAATATCCGGAGGTTGCCATACCAGGGCCATCAATCGGATTCTTACAAGAATGCTTGCGTTGGTGGGATCACTGGCTGAAAGGGAAAGATACAGGCATTATGAAAGAGCCGATGCTTCGAGCCTGGATGCAGGAAAGTGTACCTCCGCAAGTCGAATATGAAGAGAGACCAGGCAGATGGATAGCAGAAACACAATGGCCCTCACCAGTTATCAAGCAGAAGCAACTGTACTTGTTCAATCAAGAACTAGGGGAAGAAGCTAGAAGCGGGTTGCCTATAAATGTTTCAAGCATGCAGCAGCATGGACTTTATGCGGGCGTGTTTTGTCCATTTGGACAGCCGGGGGATATGCCATCGGATCAACGCTTAGAAAATGGATTTTCTACAGTATTCACCAGTGCACCATTAGAAGAAAGAATGGAAATCCTCGGGGCTCCGAAACTGCATGTAGAGATAGCAAGTGATCAGGAGCAGGCGCTGTTGGCAGTTCGATTAAATGATGTTGCCCCTGATGGAAGTGTTACCCGTGTAACATGGGGAATGCTCAATTTAACGCACCGGAACAGTCACGAATTTCCGGAAAAGATAACACCAGGAGAGAAGATACAAGTAACCGTACAGCTTAATGATATTGCACATGCTATTCCTGCGGGGCACAGCTGGCAAGTAGCCGTTGCACCGACATATTGGCCGCATGCTTGGCCTTCCCCGAAAGAAGCAACCCTTACCATCTATCCTGGTGAAAAGACAAAACTGATACTGCCAACCAGGAAAGTACAATCTATCGATGATCAGCTGCCAGCATTCCAGCAGCCTGAAACAGCGCCGGTGTTGAAGAAGGAAGTATTGCGACCTGAAAGTCGAAAGCGGCAGATACAGTACGACATGGTGGAGAAAACATGGATTCTGGATGATTATTCAGATGAAGGTGCGCGTAAGCTTGCGGATAACGGAATGGAATATGGCAGTACAAACCGCAACGTTTATACAATTAAAGAAGGAGATCCGCTTTCTGCTAGTGTCCAATGTGATTGGACAATGGATATAGGGAGCGATGATTGGCAGACGCATTTGGATTTGTCCTGTCATATGTGGTGTGATGAGAAGTACTTTTATCTGAAGCATAAACTTAACGCCTTTGAGGGAGAAAAAGAAGTATTTACAAAGGAATGGAATGAAAAAATTACTAGAGATTTTATGTAAGAATAAAAGCAGGCATTTTCAGGATGCCTGCTTTATTTTTAGTTCATAGAAACTGGCCATAGTTGTCCGGAAGTATGGTTCCAGCCAAAATGCACCGATGCCTAAAGTTAATATTGTTAATAAGGCCCATCCGATAAAGCTGAGCTGTAGCAAGAATAACCTGCCCTTATTGCCGCGCATTTTTTCTTTACTTTCCCGAATAGCTTCGAAAATAGAATAGTGTGGATTCTCCCGCAAGATGTAAAGCGTCTGGGAATAACTTAAATATTTGATGATACCAGGTACAATCAATAACAAGGTCCAAAAAGTCAGCAAGACAGTCAAAATTAAACCTGTCAGCATGTACCGCCAGAAACGTCTGAAAGGTGTAAAGATGAAACTGAACGAAGGTCGATCTCCTTGAACAAAGCTTTGAAATAGCCAAGTTGTTCCTACAAAAAGTGGCATAAGCAACACATAATCCAGAAGAGTATCTCGTACAAAACTGAGCGACTCATTCTTTACGGTGATTTCTTCTCCAATTACAGTAGAAAAGCCAAACCAAGAGTCTGTTATTATCTTTATGATAAATGAAATGACGGAGAAGAGGAGGACTGCAAGTACACCTTTTCCCCAATTGCCGCTAAGACTGTCTAGTGCATCCTGTTTTAGAGTACGATTATCAATCACATATTTGTCCCCCAGCGTTTTTTCTAATGTATATGTCTCGTGCTGCATTGAGCATACCATACATTAATGGAAAAGTATGGTTGTTATTTTGAGGAGTACATGTTAAAGTGTAACTATCTTGCAAAACAAAGTAGTGGGGTTCTTTTTTTGTCCAACTATCTTGTAAAACAATATAGTTGAGGAGGAAGTCAACTTTGTCAACCAGCCAATTATTAAAAGGCATCCTGGAGGGTTGTCTGCTTGCCATCATTGCTGAGCGTGAAACGTACGGTTATGAGATGGTAGAAAAACTAGCTTCATATGGCTTTACCATGGTTAGTGAGGGCAGTATTTATCCGCTATTGCTCCGCATGAAGAAAGAAGGTCTTGTCTCGACGACGAGTAAAGTACTGCCATCAGGCGGACCAAAGCGGAAGTATTATCAGTTAACCACAGAAGGTCAAGCAGAATTAGAAGGTTTTAAAGAAAGGTGGGCGGCAGTCTCGTCCAGTGTAGATAATATTCTGAGGAGGCATCAATCGTGACATTATCTAAAGAAAGTCAGACGTTTCTTGATAACTTGCGGATTTATTTATTTGCCAGCAGCAGGAAGGAAGCAGAAGTAATTGAGATAATGGAAGAACTGGAGGACCACTTGTATGAAGCAGAGCAAGATGGCAAAAGTGTCGAGCATATCATTGGTAAGTCACCAAAAGCATACATGAAGGAAATCGAAGTAGAAGTAGAAAAGGATAGTCGGTTTTGGCTTATATTTGTTCCGCTAATCATGTTGAATGGCTTTGCGTATCTTATCATGAATAAAGCAATAGCAGATGATCGGAGTTATTCCTTGTTGGCTCTAATTGGAAGTCCCGCCGTATTTGTGATCACAATACTATTACTGTTTAGTTTATATCGGTTCATAGCGGCAAATAAGGTATCCAAGAAAGTGACATTATTTCTATATTTGCTAATGGGAACAGTGCCTACTGCAATGTTCATTGGAATACTATTAACAGATCTTTTTATAGAGACACCAGCGATAACAATCAGTCCGCTCATGAATACAGTTGTAATCATTGCTGCTTGCCTCATTTTTATTGCTGCAGCATTATACTGGAAAGCGTGGATTTCTGTCGTAGTACCGGCAGTTCTCTATATTCCTCAGATAATTTTGCGATACACTAATATAAATGAGGAAAGTAAGTTTTTCATTTTAATGTCGATCTTTATTATTCTGTCTCTTTCGATGACGATATGGTACTTTATACAAAATAAAAAAGAAGATTAACGCATGCTGTGGCATGCGTTTTTTTATTGACTGGAAAATGATTTGCATGTAATATATACCTAACAAATGCAATTTATATATTGCATAGGAGAATCCTATTTATGAAAAACAAAGTGAAGTTTACAAGAATGGAACAGAAAATGACGCAGGAGCAACTGGCCAGGCAAGTGAGGGTCACCAGGCAGACTATTGGTTTGATCGAAAAAGGAGAGTACAATCCCACGCTTCAGCTTTGTGTTGCAATCGCAAAGGCGTTAGGGAAGACATTGGATGAATTATTCTGGGAGGTAGACTGAATGGAGAAAACATGGATTCGTTTTTTGCTGCCGGATGATGAATATAAGCGGAGGAATATGCTTGTTTATTTTGCGGAAGCGGCTATTCTGCAGCTGATAGCTATGATTGTGTTGCTTGTTACTTCTCGCCTCAAGCCTTCCCTTATAGATAGTGAGATTGCATTGTTGTGTTTGCTCTTCGGGACAATAGCTTACATCTGGATTCGTTACATACTGTCTGGTATGGAGTTTGCTGAAATCATGACAGAAAAAGCTTACCGACGAGAGAGGAAAGTAATTGTAATTAAATCAACGTCATTTCTTCTTATTATGTGTGTAAGCATGTCGTCATTCTATGCATTTGGCTCGATGTCAGTCCCTCTAATAGAGGGTCTAATCGTAACCTTCATTGCAGCATTACTGCTATTCTTAACTAATTATGTATCACTAAAAAGGTCCTACCAGAAAAACCGAGAACTGATTGACTGACCAGATCATTTACCTGTCTAAGCACTGCATCTCGCAGTGCTTTTTTCGTGTTTTTTGGGTAGAGAAAGGAATTTGTTTTTGCTGAAGGGAAACAGTAGACAAGACAAAGGAGGAGTACGGATGAAACGTATTGGCCAGCAGCTTGCTATTTTCCCACTTATGTTCTTGTTATTATTTGTCCCTACCGAAACATTGGCACACACCCATGAATACCCAACATTGGAAAAGGTGAAGAAAGTTGAAGAAGCTGGATTCACGAAAAAAGGTTTAGCGAAAGTGGATGAATTAATTGAAACTGATATTGTAAATGGGTTTCCAGGAGCATCACTAATCATTATAAAAGACGGAAAGATTGTGAAGGATTCCCGGTATGGTTACCGCCAGGTGTATGACGGACTGGAGGAGATGAAGCATCCTAAGAAAGTGAAGAAAGATACATTATATGATCTGGCTTCCAATACAAAGATGTACGCCACCAATTTTGCACTGCAGTATCTGGTCAGTGAGGGAGAAATCAGGTTGACGGATAAAGTCAGTGATTTTATTCCTGAATTCAAGGATGAGGCAAATGCAGAGATAAAAGGGAAGGATACTATTTTGATACAAGATCTGTTGCAGCACCAGGCAGGTTTTCCGGCGAGTATCGAGTTTCACAATCCAGATACAGCAGGAGCATTTTATTCGCAGGATCGAGAGCGTACAATCGAACTATTGCCTAAGGTTCCGCTTCAATATGAACCTAGAACAGACCATCTGTATAGCGACATCGATTATATGCTCTTGGGTGTCATAGTGGAACGTGTGACAGGAGAAAGACTGGATGCTTATGTGGACGAGACCTTCTATGAGCCGCTCCGTCTGAAGAATACGATGTTCAATCCATTGGAAAATGGTGTGAAGGTGAAAGATGTGGCTGCCACCGAGCGGCTCGGGAACACAAGAGATGGGTATTTCTCTTTCCCGAATATCAGGACGGAAACAATTATTGGAGAAGTACATGATGAGAAGAGCTATTATGCAATGGATGGAATATCCGGCCATGCGGGACTTTTCTCAACAACGAATGATATGGCTGTTTTGCTGCAAGTCATGCTGAATGGCGGAGGGTATGGCAGACAGGAATTTTTCGATGAAGATGTAATTGATGAATTTATAGAGGCTTCCCCTACAAATGAAACGTATGGCCTTGGCTGGCGCAGAAATGGCGATGAAGGGACGATGGATTGGATGTTTGGTTCGTTAGCAAGTGACACAGCTTATGGTCATACGGGCTGGACCGGCACAGTTACGATCCTCGACCCAGAATATGACCTTGGTATTGTTTTGCTGACAAACAAAAAGCACACGCCTGTGCTCAATCCGGCAGAAAACAGTAATCTGTTTGCTGGTGACGAATATGCAACAGGAGATTATGGACCAGTTGTCCAGGCAATATATGAGGCAATGAAATAAAACACGGTCATAGACCGTGTTTTTTCATGTGATAACGAGTGCGCGTCTTCCCATCGCATCATAAATTCTAGTAAAATGGGCTTTTTCAATCTTTATATGCTCTCCGCTTTTATCAGTTGATTCACAGTCATGAAAATAAACGTAGTCGTCATCCATGCCGGTGACAATGATGCAATGCAGCGGGCGGGGTGCTTGAACGACCTTCCCGGCTGGAGTGTGCCAAATACGTGGAGTGGGCATCTCGTGATGAATTGTAAACCAGACTAATACAGGGCATTTATTTGCAACATGGGTTTCAATGACGTCAAATGCTTCTCCGTAAAGTGCCAGACTGCCGGACCGGTACTTATCTGCTACTTGTTTCAGGGGATTAGGATTAATTGTAATGCCATTATCGAATGGATCACCGACAAATCCATCTTCTGGGTCGCCCCATATGCGGATCGTTCCATCTTCATTGCGTTCTACAGACGTATCATCCATAGGCATTTCACGGGCTAATAATAGTTTGTCGGCAGCTTCTCCATAATAAGAAAGAGCCATTGCCAGCGCAGTCACTTCACAGCCGGAAGGCAGCTCGGGTCGCTGTTTGATGTAAGGTACGTCTAGTAATTTCATATCTCATCCCACCTTACGTGCATTTTTTCCTAATTATAGCAATAGAGCAGGGGCGTTGCATGAAAAATTCCACCGAAAGTAAGATGTGGCCAAGAGACGAGCTTGATATAATGGACAGACAATAGCATAGATGACTCAAGGGTGGTCGGCTCACTTATCCCTCCAGGGAGGGAGGTGATGCCTCTGACAGTATTCGAAACGCTGACGCTGATGATTTCTTTCGGTACGCTGGTTGTTGCGATTATGTCTGATAAAAACCAAAAAAAATAACCACCCTTGAGTGACAGCTCATGATGGGTAGGTTATTTTTTCGCTCTTCTGTGGGTCGATTCCTTTGAGGAATCCTTGCTATTGCTTGACCGTTTGATGTTACCAGCACCAGGCGGTCTTTTTTCGTTATTTATCTTATGCACATTCTATCGTAAATAAACCTTGTTGTCATGTGTTTTATGTACGTCTGAAAAGTCTAACCCGAAAACCTCAGTAAACCCATATTTCCCTTCCTCAGTAAGAAGGAGTGCCCGTGAATCTGATTTTTTTCTCAGCCAGTCCAATTCCAGAAAACGTTCCAGCATTGCATGTCCCAATGCGCCAGCGAGATGATGCTTTCGCTCGCTCCAGTCTAGGCAGCAGTGGCAGAATGAACGCTTTTTTCGTCGCGTTGTTTCCAAGTTGATATCAAAACTAGTGAAAAATGTTTCTCCCTTTGTTGTGAGGACATATTGATCGTGATCTTGAACTACATAACCACTATCAATCAGAGCTTTCGCAACTTGTATGCCGAGTGAGCCAGCCAAATGATCATAGCAGGTTCTGGCATAGCGGATAGCTTGGTCTTCAGCTGCCTGCTTGAAGGAGGAAACTGGAGCAGCTGGTGTGATTGTTAGCAGAGATTCGATTATTTGTGCAATAGCGGGATCTTTTAGTCCGTAATAACGATGACGTCCCTGTTTGGTTTGATCAAGGAACCCGGCTTCTTCCAGCTTTTTTAAATGAAAGCTGGCTGTCTGCGGTGTGATACCGGCAGCTCGGGCTAGTTCCCCGGAAGTGTGGTATCTGCCATCAAGCATATAAGTGAGCATGATACTTCGTGACGAATCACTAAGCAGGCTAGCAGCTGCTGCGACGTGTTGAGGGTGCAAATATATTCTCCTTTCCTAACATCCATATTTCGATGACGCTCGTAATATCTTTATTTTAAGCTAAAGATGGAGAGGGGAGAAGCATGATGGAAACAAAAACAATCAATCCTAAAATTTTATATTACGGCAACCCTGTTGTTCTTCTCACGACAGTGAATGAAGATGGAACGACGAACATCAGTCCGATATCCTCTTCCTGGGCATTGGATCATTTTCTTGTCATCGGTCTCGGTACAACCGGTAAAGCATATGAGAATTTACAGCGGAGAGGGGAATGTGTGCTGAATATTCCCAGTCCTGATTTATGGCAGCACGTCGAAAGTCTTGCTGCTTGCACAGGAAAAGATATTGTTCCCTCGGATAAAGCAGCATATGGATACATCTCTGTAAAAGATAAATTCCACACAGCCGGTCTAACGAGAAAAATCTCTTCGGTTGTGAGTGCCGAGGCTATTGCAGAATGTCCATTACAAATTGAAGCAGAAGTAAGACATATTAGAGAACCGGACTATATGGAGGGTATTGCTATTATAGAGGTGCAAGCTGTAGCCATCCATGCTCAGGAGAGCATTATAAAAGACGGAAAGCATATCGATCCGAGTAAGTGGAGTCCGCTTATTTACAACTTCCGTCATTACTTTGGACTTGGAGAAGAATTAGGTAAGACAGCGCGAGCATAAGAAGAACCCCTCATCTGTATGATGAGGGGTCCCTCTATTTAACTAGTAAAAGTTCTTGGAAAGTCGTGAAATCTTGAATGATGCCTCCAGCACCAAGCTCATTTTGTTCAAAGGCTTCATAATTCTTACCGAAAGGATCGATTGCAATAATTGTACCGATTCCGGCTTTTTTCGCAGCTGTAAGACCAGAAAAGGCGTCTTCGATAACAAGACATTCGTTTGGCTGCAGACCTAGTTTTTTAGCTGCTATCAAGAAGATATCGGGAGCGGGTTTCCCAGGGAAACTGCCATCATCGAATGTGACAGTTTCAAAATCGAACCACCTATCTAGCTTGAATACCTCGAAGTAGAAGGCAACATTCTCTTTCACCGTTGCTGTAGCTATCGTACGAGGCATGCCTTGTGCTTTCAAGTGATCCAAAGTCTCCGCCAAACCTTTTGTCAGTACAAGGTCTTTTTCATTTTTCAGGCATAGATCCCGGTAAAGACCTTCCTTTTCATCGGATAACTTCTGGATATCTTTCTTTGTGAGGTCCTTGTTGATGAAGTGTCGTAAAATCTCACTATTCGTACGACCGTGGATATTGGTGAAAATTTCTTCATCTGTTATGCCTGTTGCAGTATACTTGCGGATCATGTGGAACCAAGCCTGTTCATGTAAATGGGAATCCAGGAACATGGTGCCGTTGAAATCAAAAATGATGCCCTTCATTTTTATTCCCCCTTATGCCTGTTGTGGTAATTGCAACTCAACATACTGCTCGTAATGCGCCTGGACGTCTGATCGTATCTTGTCATCCGTTAGTAGATAATCCATATCATGCAGGTTGTAAAATACATAGAAATCTTCCCGATTGAATTTCGTGTGATCCACAAGCAAGTATTTACTGCGTGAATTGTTCAGCGCAATTTGATGCGCCTCACCTTCTTCAATACTGTAGGTAGAAATCTCTTCATTATGAACCCCGTTCGCGCTGATGAAGGCCTTCGTAAAATTGAGCTTTTGTAAGCTACTATTTACAAGTGGACCAACAAACGTACCGGTATTTTTGCGGAAGTCACCACCGATCAGCATAATCTCAGCTGTATCACTCTGTGTCAAGATTTCAAACACTGGATAGCTGTTCGTGATAATTCTGATTTTCTTATGAAGTAAGTGGCGGGCAAGCAGCTCAATCGTTGTTCCAGGACCAAGAAATACTGTATCTCGGTCGCTTACGATAGAGGCGGCTAATGAAGCAATCTGTGTTTTTTCCTCTACTTGAACATCTAGCTTTTCTACATGGGACAGCTCCTGATCCATTGCATGGGTAATGCTTTGTGCGCCACCATGTATCCTCACTAGCTTCCCTGCTTTATCCAATTCATCTAGATCTCTGCGAATTGTCATATCTGAAACGTTCAATTCGTGGATAATATCGTTGACTGTTATGATTCCTTGTTTGTTGACGATGTCCACTATTTTTAATAAGCGCTCTCTTTTCAACATATTTTCACCTCTAAACTTTAAACATAACTTATCATATGCAACTTTATACAGTCAATATAAATAAACAACAACAAACATTTATTTGATCAAATCTATATTAAATTACCTAATTATAGAAATATTTTCGTTGACAGGTATATTGTATCCGTTTACAATGAACGAAAGATAACAAAAACAAACAATTAATAACTATTCAAACAAACATTTTGAAGGAGGAATCCAATCATGTATAAGTTGCCAGAGGATTTCATATTTGGAGGAGCAACAGCAGCCTATCAAGCGGAGGGTGCGACGAAGGAAGGCGGTAAGGGACCAGTAGCCTGGGATGAATTTCTGGAGAAACAAGGGCGCTTCAGTCCTGATCCTGCGAGTGATTTCTATCATCAATATCCAGAGGACATTAGACTTTGTGAGAAATTCGGCGTTAACGGTATCCGTATTTCAATAGCATGGACAAGAATTTTCCCAGAGGGTACTGGTGAAGTGAATCAGGAAGGTGTCGACTTCTACCATAATCTATTTGCAGAGTGTCAAAAGCGGAATATCACGGCCTTTGTCACCTTACATCATTTTGATACTCCAAAAACACTGTTCGATAAAGGAGACTTCTTGAATCGGGACAACTTAGACGCCTTCGTCGACTACGCAGAATTCTGTTTCAAGGAATTTCATGAAGTTCACTACTGGAGCACATTCAACGAGATTTATCCTGTTGCAACGAACCAGTACTTGCTAGGAACATTCCCTCCGTCAGTGAAAAGTGATTTTTCAATGATAATACAGTGCTTGCATAATATGATGGTTGCCCATGCTCGGACAGTTAACTTGTTTAAAGACAATAAATACCCTGGGGAAATTGGGGTTGTACATTCTTTAGAAACGAAATATCCGGCAACGGACTTACCGGAAGATCAGCATGCAGCCTTCTTGGATGATGCACTTTCCATCCGCTTCTTATTGGATGCTACATATCTCGGATACTATTCAGATAAGACAATGCAGGCACTCGAAGAAATCGCCGAAGCAAACGACGCAATCTACGAATTCCTAGAGGAAGATTTCGAGATAATGAAGAAGGCATCCCAGCGGAATGACTATCTTGGAATCAACCACTATCAATGCCATTTCGTCAAAGCATATGATGGCGAAACGCAGATTCATCACAATGGAACAGGAGATAAAGGAACTTCTGTCTACAAAGTGAAAGGGATCGGGGAGCGGATTTATAAAGAAGGACTGAAGCGGACAGATTGGGATTGGCTGATCTATCCGGAAGGTATGTACGATATCCTTGTACGTATAAAAGAGGATTATCCTCATTACAACAAAATCTACATCACGGAAAATGGAATGGGCTACAAAGATGAGTTCGAGGATGGTGTCATTATGGATGAGGCGCGTATCGACTATCTAAAAGTCTATCTTGAAGCGATTGGCAAGGCGATAGAAGATGGAGTGAATGTAAAAGGTTACTTCCTCTGGTCCTTAATGGATCTGTTTTCTTGGACAAATGGTTACAACAAGCGTTACGGATTATTCTACGTCGATTTTGAAACACAAAAGCGTTATCCAAAAGCTTCTGCTTACTGGTACAAGCGTTTAAGTGAAACAAAGACAATCAGTTGATTTCCTGCACGGTGGGTCCTGCTCGCCGTGCTTTTATGAAAAACCATTATGAAAGCATTTTAGGAGGGTTATTATGACAAAAGAATCATTACAAATGCTAGGTTTTGAGATTGTTGCATATGCCGGGGATGCGCGCAGCTCGCTAATGAAACTGCTGCGGGAAGTACGTACAGGTAACTTCGAGAATGTAGAAGAAGAGCTGAAAAATGCGGATGAGAACCTAAAAATGGCTCACAATGCACAAACGCAGATATTGGCAGATGAAGCAGCCGGCAAGGATATGGATATCGGCTTCATTTTCATCCATGGCCAGGATCATCTGATGACAACATTGCTTCTTCGGGAGCTCGTACAGGACTTCGTCGAGCTCTACCGCAAAACGAGTTAATGAGGAGGATGTAGGATGAAAGGGATTATTGGACAAATTGAGAAAGGGAAACCGTTCTTTGAAAAGGTTTCCCGAAATATCTATCTTGGGGCAGTCCGTGATGGTTTCCTGACGGCAATGCCTGCAATTCTGTTCGCAAGTATTTTCATCCTTCTGGCAGCTTTGCCGGAAGTACTAGGATTCGCCTGGCCGGAAAGTGTTTCGACATGGCTGTGGAAAGTATATAACTATTCTATGGGTGTGGTAGGCTTACTGGTTTCCGCTACTACAGCCAGAAGTCTAAGTGAATCGGTTAACCGAAAAATGCCGAAGAACAAAGTGATCAACTCGACATCGGCAATGCTTGCATCCATTGTTGGATTCATGCTACTAAGTGTTTCGCAGATCGACGGTGGTTTCTCTGCCGAATACATGGGAACCAAAGGTTTACTGGCATCATTTGTATCCGCTTTCATAACGGTTAATGTCTATCGTTTCTGTGTACTGAAAAATATTACGATTAAAATGCCAAAAGAAGTGCCAGGAACGATTTCTCAGACCTTCAAGGATATTTTCCCATTCGCATTCTCGGTTCTTGCTATGGTCATAATCGACTTGATTGTTCGTACTACGCTGAATGTGCCATTTGCGGAAGCACTCGTCAAACTGCTTTCCCCATTATTTACTGCAGCAGACGGCTATCTTGGTATCATGATCATCTGGGGTATGATGGCATTCTTCTGGTTTGTCGGTGTACATGGACCGTCTATCGTTGAACCGGCGATTGCAGCCATCATCTATGTCAATGTAGAAGCCAATCTGCAGCTATATAATGCAGGGGAGCAGGCATCCAATGTCTTGACAGTAGGTCTTGGTAACTTTGTAGGTACGATGGGTGGTACAGGTGCCACGCTTGTAGTACCGTTCATCTTCATGCTCTTGGCAAAATCCAAGCAGCTGAAGGCAGTTGGTAAGGCGTCTTTCATCCCAGTTAGCTTTGCGGTGAACGAGCCATTATTATTCTCTGCGCCGATTATCCTGAATCCGTATTTCTTCATTCCTTTCTTACTAACACCGATGATCAACGTATGTATCTTTAAATTCTTCGTTGATGTGATAGGCATGAATAGTTTCATGTATGTCCTGCCTTGGGCCACACCAGCACCAATCGGTCTTGTTCTCGGAACCGGAATGGGATTATGGTCGTTCGTGCTAGTGTTGACCTTGATTGTTGTAGACTTCTTGATTTATCTGCCGTTCTGTAAGGTATACGACAAAGAGCTCGTCATGCAGGAAGCAAGCAATGCCCAGCTGGAAGCAGCTGCGGCAAAAACACAGCCAGCAATGGCTTCAGCAGTAAGCGGCTTTGCAGCAACGCAAGCAGCAGTAGAATTGGAAGAAACAGAATCTGTTTCGAATGAAGTAAAACCAACAAACGTCCTCGTCCTTTGTGCTGGTGCAGGTACAAGTGCTATGCTAGCCAATGCTTTAACAGAAGGAGCCGAACAATTCAGCGTACCGATCTCTGCATCTGCTGGAGCATACGGCTCGCATTATGAAATCATGCAAGACTACGATATGGTCATCCTGGCACCTCAGGTAGGGTCCTACTTCGAGGATATAAAAGAAGATACTGATCGTCTCGGTATTAAATTAGCTGCAACAAAAGGGGCAGAATATATCAGTTTGACGCGTGATCCGAAGAAAGCAGTGGATTATGTTATCGGTCAGCTTAAATAAACAGGGGGAGAAACCTTTGAAAAAGAATCTCATATTGCTGTTTGTTTTACTGTTAAGTTTCTCGGGTGTATTTGCAGTAGTTCAACCAGCTGAGGCGGCTGGCTATGACAGCTCCTTCATCCGTGGTGCAGATATTTCGACGCTGGCGGATATGGAGAAGGCTGGTGCGAAGTATTATGAGGATGGTGTGCAGAAAGATCCCTTGCAAATCTTGAAGGACAATGGAGCTAACTATGTCCGACTGCGCATTTGGAATGATCCGAAAGATGTTGCGGGCAATACGTATGGAGCAGGCACAAATGATTTGAAAACGACAATCGATTTGGCCAAGCGTGCTAAAGCGAAAGGCATGAAGGTATTGCTTGATTTCCATTACAGCGATTTCTGGGTTGATCCTGGCAAGCAAAATCTGCCGAAAAGCTGGCAGGGATTATCCTTCGAACAGCTAAACACGAAGGTATATGATTATACGTACAGTGTACTTGCGGAAATGAAGAAACAAAATGTCTACCCGGATATGGTTCAGATAGGGAATGAATTAAATAGCGGCATGCTGTGGCCTCATGGTAAGAGCTGGGGGGGAAGGGGGCGGTGAATTCGACAGATTGGCAGCTTTCCTCAAGTCCGGTATTAAAGCGGTGAAGGATACAGAGCCGAAAGATACTACCTTGATGCTGCACTTGGCAGAGGGCGGTAATTATGAAACCTTTAAATGGTGGTTCGATGAAATTACAGCCCGCAATGTGGAATACGATACAATTGGAATTTCCTATTATCCTTATTGGCACGGTACGCTGGATGACTTGGAAACAAATATGAATAATATATCCAAGCGCTACGGAAAAGATGTCATTGTTGTCGAAACAGCTTATGGTCATACTACGGGTAACGCCGATGCAAAGGAAAATGCATTTGGTCAGGAAGAAGCTGCAACTGCCGGTTATCCAGCAACCCCGAAAGGACAACATAATTTCATGCAGGATCTGGTAACGTCAATACAGCAAGTGCCGAATAAGAAGGGAACAGGATTCTTCTATTGGGAGCCGCTATGGAATAATGGAAAAGTATCCTGGGCAACGACCGCAGGTATGAATTATCTTGGTGTTACAGATGAACCGGGTAATGAGTGGGATAACCAAGCAATCTTTGATTTCAATGGAAATGCATTGGATGCTGTGAAGATCTTTGGTACTCCAAATGCGGGTGCCCAGACAAATTATGCGAAGAATCCCAGTTTTGAATCAGGCGGATCCTCTGGAACTCCGGCGGATTGGACAAAATGGACTGCTTCTGGAACAACAAGCACAGCTGTCAAAACAGAAGCCGATGCACTTGATGGGAATTACAAGTTATCGTTCTGGGATTCAAAAGCATATGAAGCTTCTGTCTACCAGCAGCTGACTGGTTTGCAGAATGGTACGTATAAACTATCTGCTTGGGTAAAGTCTGGCGGCACACATACAACTTCTGAGATCTATACGAAGAATGGCAGTACACAGCTGAAGCAGACAATACCTGGTGTTGCTTCGGATTGGACAAAAATAACACTTGATAATGTCAAAGTCACAGACGGTAAAATAGAGATTGGCATCTACAACAAAGCTCAAGCGAACGCTTGGCTGAATGTCGATCACATAAAGCTACAAAAAAAATAAAGAACAGCCCGCAGCTAATACTGCGGGCTGTTCTTATTCAGTTGTCAGTGCTTCAAGAGAGTCCAGAATATGATCAATCAGATTCGGCAGATCCTCCATCTGATTTTCATTCACTTTCCTGTCAAAGCGGACTTCAGCAGTATTTTGATAGTGCTTTTGCTGTTTATCATACGTATATTGCAGCGTTTGTTCCGGTCGGCTAGGCGGCGTCCAAATCTGAGTCAGGATAGACTCGATCAGAGGACATTCTGTATCAGGATCTTCTACTGTCGTATAGAAGAAGAGGCGTAATGTACAGCCCGGAGTTTTGTCCGGCTCTTCCAAAATCTCATCTGCCAAATCACGTAAGGAAGCTTCCAGACAGATTTCAGCGGTCACATTCGCATTTGCCTGCAACGTGAATCCGAGACGGAATTCACGTGACATGGAGGCCAAATCCATGCGGTCATGGCGGGATACAATGGTGATTTCCTTGTCTAAGTTATCCAAATCGTAAAGCTGATTCTCGAAAGCCACTTTCAAGTTATCGAATACAGTAGGATCGAACATCGTGCAGGACCTCGCTTTGTTTATATGAGAAAACTCTAGCACAAGGCTGATATAGAAACAATCTTTACCCTGGGATGCTAGTAAAAACAGTGCATATTCGTTACAATTTTATGGAAGACAAATGAGGTGACGAACGTGTTTAAGATACTATTAATCGAAGATGACAAAAGTCTGTTCGAAGAAATCAGGACGCGATTGACGCAATGGTCTTATGAAGTGCATGGGATAGAAAACTTTGGACAGGTGATGGAAGAGTTCTCAAGTGTGCAGCCGGAGCTTGTGCTGATTGATATCCAGCTCCCCAGCTACGACGGATTCCATTGGTGCCGTATGATACGGGCACATTCCAATGTTCCGATCATCTTTCTGTCGTCTCGGGACCATCCAATGGATATGGTCATGGCAATGCAGCTTGGCGGAGATGATTTTGTCCAAAAACCGTTTCATTTTGAAGTGCTGATTGCAAAAATACAGGCTATTCTTCGCCGTGTTTATAACTATAATACCGATAACGTTACATTGAAAACATGGAATGGTGCAACGGTTGATTATGAGAAAAATGAAGTGGAAAATGATACGGGTAAAGTAGAGTTGACGAAGAACGAAATGTATATCCTGAAACTTTTAGTAGAACAGAAAAACAAAATTGTTTCTCGAGAAAAGCTGATTACAAGTCTATGGGATGACGAGCGTTTCATCAGCGATAATACTTTGACTGTTAACGTAAATAGACTGAGGAAAAAGCTGGATGATATCGGACTCGGGCAGCAGATTGAAACAAAAGTAGGGCAAGGCTACTGTGCGCTGGAGGCAAGTCAGCTATGATCCGAAAGTATCTTCGGGATAAAGCAAGCTGGATAGGTATGTTTGTCCTGCTTTCTGGTTTGCTGCTATTAGTGGCGTATGTGGATACGACGATTCCATTTGATTCCATTTTCTATGTACTTTTGCTGTTCTGGCTGCTGCTTGCGGTATTCCTTTTCTTCCGTTATCACCGGGAAACGCGTTATTACCGTGGTTTGAATGATTGGGAGAAGAGTTTAGACGCATCAACATTACCAGAACCAGATCGGCCATACGAATATATCGTTCATGAGAGTCTTCAAGAACAGGTCAATTTCTTGAATCGAACTTCTTCTGATCGCCGTGAGTCATTAGAGCGGGAGAAGGATGAACTGCTCTCCTGGATTCATGAAGTAAAGACACCGCTGACTGCTATGCAGCTAATTATTGAACGTATTGAAGATGATGTACTGAAGCAGCAGCTGACATATGAATGGCTGCGTGTACACATGCTGTTGGATACACAAATCCATCAGAAGCGTATCACCTTCATTGAGAATGATTTATATATAGAAGAAATCGAACTACAAACTGTCATCAGTCAGGAAATCCGCAACTTGCGTTCTTGGTGTATGCAAAAGGGAATTGGATTCGACCTGGATTTGCAAACAGAGCTAGTGCTGAGCGATACAAAATGGCTCACTTTCATCCTGCGTCAGCTGTTATCTAATGCAGTAAAGTATAGTGAGAACAGTGATATTTATATTTCTAGTGCGAATATCGATGGCCATGTGCAGATTCGTATTCAGGATAATGGTATTGGAATTGATGTAAAAGACTTGCCGCGTATATTTGATCAGGGGTTCACATCGACTATCCAGCATAATAAAGCTGCCACCGGAATGGGGCTTTATTTGACCAAGAAGGCGGCAATACCTCTGAAAATCAAAGTGGATGTAGCTTCCGAACCTGGTAAGGGCACATGCTTTACACTCACTTTCCCGAAACGAAACGATATGGTCGGCATGACTGGCGTGTGACAGGATTGTCACACGCTTTTATTCGTTTGTTAGCTGAAAAGCAGGAGCATATCCTGAAGCATCCGTATACTTGAGGTAACAAATCAGACAAAGAGGTGCGAAACAATGGGTATTCTAGAAGCGACAAGAATCCAGAAGAATTACGGAAATAAATTCAATAAACAAGAAGTGCTGCGGGGTGTGGATCTCAGTATCGAAGAGGGCGAGTTCGTCGGTATCATGGGTTCTTCCGGATCCGGTAAAACGACGCTGCTGAACGTGCTTTCTTCCATCGACCGAGCAAGCGGCGGAACAATCCTGATTCAAAACAACGAAATCACAAACATGAAAGAGAATCAGCTAGCCGAATTTCGTAAGAACCATCTTGGCTTTGTGTTCCAAGACTATAACCTGCTTGATACGCTGACAGTGAAAGAGAACATACTGCTCCCGTTATCCATAAAGAAAGTACCGAAAAAGGAAGCTGATCGCAAATTTGAAGAAGTAGCTAGTCAGCTGGGCATTATGGAACTGCAGAACAAATATCCAAGCGAAATCTCTGGCGGACAAAAGCAGCGGACATCAGCTGCACGTGCGTTCATTCACGAGCCAAGCATCATCTTCGCCGATGAGCCAACAGGTGCGCTTGATTCGAAATCAGCATCTGATTTGTTGAATAAGCTTAGCTCCTTGAATGCAAATCGAAAAGCAACAATCGTCATGGTCACACATGATCCGGCAGCAGCCAGCTATTGCAGCCGCGTCATTTTCATAAAGGACGGTCAGATTTATACACAGCTGAACAAAGGTCAGCAAGAGCGCCAAGCCTTCTTCAAAGACATCATGTCCACACAAGGTGTACTCAGCGGGGTGCAAAATGAGCATTAATAGTCTGATACTCCGCAATCTAAAGAAAAATCTTCGCAACTATTATCTGTATGTGTTTGCTCTGATTTTTAGCTCGGGTCTGTACTTCGCCTTTGTTACCTTGCGGTATGACAAGGCGATGGACCCGGTAGAAGGCTCGATAAAAGGTGGAGCAGCAATTTCGACGGCTTCCATTCTATTACTTTTTATCGTCGCTGTGTTCCTGTTGTATGCCAATACAATTTTTATCAAACAGCGCAGCAAGGAGATCGGTTTGTTTCAGCTGATTGGTATGACGAAAAACAAGATTTTCAGATTATTAAGTGCAGAAAATGCCATCCTTTATTTTGGCAGTCTTATCATCGGCGTTGCATTAGGATTTGCCGGTTCAAAGCTATTAATCATGATTTTGTTCAAAGTAACAGGTGTCGAAGGGATCGCATCACTATCCTTTTCATCAAGGGCATTACTTCAAACTTTAATTGTATTCGTATGTATCTATGCACTCATCATGCTTATGAATATACTGTTCATCAAACGCCAGACGATTCTTTCATTGTTTCACGTGAAATCAAAAACAGAAATGACTGCGCGAAAGTTGTCTGTTTTCCAAGTTATCATTGGGGTTTTCGGGATAGCTCTCATTGCAGTAGGATATGTCGTCTCGGGCAAGTTGTTCGATGGTGACTTCTCATCGATGATTGAATTGTTCGGAGCTATGTTCTTTATCCTGTTTTGCGTCATCTTGGGTACTTACTTGTTCTATAAAGGATCCGTTGCGTTCCTGGTAAGTCTTATTAGGAAGCAAAAAGGCGGTTATCTAAATATCAAGCAGGTACTGTCTCTTTCATCCATCATGTTCCGCATGAAGTCGAACGCGATGCTGCTTACGATCATCACCACTGTATCTGCGTTGGCAATAGGATTGCTTTCCTTGAGCTATATTACGTTTTATTCTGCGGAGGATACAGCTTATAACTATACAGGAGGAGAAGATTTCTCCTTGCTGACAGAAAGCGATGCTGATACCTTCCGTCAAGCAATGGATGATAATAATATCGCTTTTACGGAAGACAAAGCGGAAGTGTACACAGTACAGCTCAATATTGATGACATTCTACAAACGGAGCTGGAACTAAACTTTAATGCCTCAATGATGGATACAGCTGTAATCAGCGAGAAAGCAGCAGGAGTGGATGTAGCCCCAGATGAACTGAAATTGACTGGATATAATGAGCTGCTACAGCGTTTTATGTCACTAAAGGACGAAGGCGATGTTACTGTTCATGGGAAAGAAACAGAAACAGCTCTGCATTACACAGGGCTAGAGGACGAATATCCAATCTCTAACTATTACACCATGGGCGGTCTGCCGACAATGATCGTCGATGATGCTCTATTCCAAGAGCTGAAGCAGGATATCAATCCTGATTTGAATCAAGGTTATCATTGGTATTTTGGTTATACCATTGATGATGATGCTCAACTGCAAAGAGCAAATTATTTATTCAATGGACTGGATCTAGAAGCAAGAGATAACAGTGAATCTAGAATCGATATTCTTGAAGATCAGAAATCAACAATCGGATTAACGTTATTTATCGTCGGTTTCCTAGGTCTGACATTTTTGATCACATCAGGCTGCATTCTTTACTTCAAGCAGATGGATGAAGCAGAAAGTGAGAAACCGAATTACACCATCCTACGCAAGCTTGGCTTTACAACAACGGATCTTCGCCGCGGTATCCAGCGTAAGCAACTGTTCAACTTCGGTATTCCACTTGTCATCGGACTTTTGCACAGCTACTTTGCTGTCCAATCTGGCTGGTTCTTGTTTGGATCCGTCATGCTGACACCAATGATTGTCGTTATGGTGATCTATACACTCTTGTATTCGATCTTTGGCATTCTTTCTGTAGTCCATTACAACAAGGTAATCAAACAATCGCTTTAAACTACGGGGCTGCTCAGCAGCCCTTTATAATGGCAAAGATATTTAAGGACAGTCAACAGACTGTCCTTTTTGCGTGTCGCATTCTTACGTTAACGGGAAAGTTGAAAGGGTATAGGGAGAGGAGAGTGTGATACATACTAGTGCTAGAAAAGGAGGAGAATCAAAATGAGAATACTTATGATTCTGCTTACAGCAGTTTTCGTGCTTAGTGCATGCGGAAATGATGAATCGCAAACGCAAGATAACCAAGGTGCTAATGATACGGAACATATGCAGCATGATGCATCCGGAAAATTACCAGAGGGTCTGCAAGAGGCAGATGATCCGGAATTTCCGCCAGGTAGCAAAGCGATTATCCAGGCCGACCATATGGAAGGAATGAAAGGTGCCGAAGCGACTATTGTCGGTGCATTCGATACATACGCATATGAAGTGACATATACACCAACGAACGGTGGCAAGCATGTTGATCATCATCGATGGGTTATCCAGGAAGAATTGAAAGAAGCAAATGAGCATCCACTTGAGCCTGGAATTGAAGCTACGCTCGAGGCAGACCATATGGAAGGGATGAAGGGCGCGACCGCGATTGTGGAAAAAGTAGAGGATACAACAGTATATATGGTCGACTACACTTCGATAGCAACTGGTGAAGAAGTGAAAAACCATAAGTGGCTAACGGAAGAAGAATTGGCACAGTTAAGAGAATAGCTCCATAGTGGGGCTATTTTTTTATAAAAATTTAACTTTACAAAACGTAATGGTTACGATAACATACAAAACGTAATGATTACGAAATTATCGCATACATATAGAATTTGAGGAGGAAGAAGGATGAGGAAATTATGGATGAAGGTTTTAGGGGTAGCAGGATTGTTACTTCTGCTTGCAGCTTGTACGAATAATGCAGATTCAGAGGGTGACAAGAAGCATCTGACCTTTGTTTATAATTTCGCGACAAATTCCTTGGACCCGAATGTAGATTCAAGCTATGTACCTTTACGTGCAGGTATTACAGAAACACTAGTACGATTGAATGAAGATACATTAACGATTGAACCATGGCTGGCTGAGAGTTGGGAAGGCAAAGACGAAGGAAGAGATTGGACTATCACACTCCGCGAAGGCATTAGCTTCCAAAATGGTGAACCGATGGATGCAGATGCGGTGAAGGCATCGTTGGAGAGATCTTTGAAGGATAACGTAGCCATCCAGAACGCATTAAAAATTGATTCTATCGAAGCAACAGATGATAGGACATTGCATATCACGAATACACAGGCGTTTCCTGAATTCGTTTCAGAACTTGTAAACCCAAATGTATCAATCATTGATGTGGAAGCAGGAGACTTTGTAAATAATCCAATTGGGACAGGCCCTTTCAAGCTGGAGTCATTCACCCCGGGCAGCAAATTGGAACTTGTGCGTAATGAGGATTATTGGGATGAAAAAGCAAAACTTGATTCTGTGACGTTCTCCTTTAATGAAGATGCGAATGCACGCTCTCTGGCATTGGAATCTGGTAACGCGGATGTTGTATTCCGTCCGGAAACAGAAAGTATTGAAAGTTTGGAAGCCAAAGATGGTGTGAAGGTCGAATCAACGGAGACCTTCCGTGTTCACCAGCTGACTATGAATATGCAGAGGGAAGCCTTGAAAGATGTGAATGTCCGTAAAGCATTGGATGCTTTGATTAATCGAGTAGAAATTGCCAAATCTGTATTGCTTGGCTATGCACAGCCGGCAAAAGGACCGTTTCCTGACTCCTTGCCATTTGCGCCAAGCTATAGTGATCATGAAACGGGAGAAGATGTGGCAAAGGACTATCTTGAGAAAGCCGGTTATTCGCTGGTGGACGGCAAGATGCAAAAAGACGGGGTACCTCTTGAACTCACAATGCTGACGTACTCTGCCAGAGCTGACCTTCCACTGATTGCACAGATATTCCAATCCGATGCAAAAAAACTTGGCATTGACGTTGAACTGCGTCAAATTGAGATACCGGAAGAATACATGGCAGCAAATCGTGATTGGGATCTGGCTACATACAGCAACCTGACAGCACCTCGTGGTGATGCAGGGTATTACTTGAATGCTACGTATCATCCAGATGGAGCTTTAAACTTCAGCGGTGCAGATGAACCAGAGCTGACTAAGATCATCGATGAATTAAATGTAACAGTAGATACAGACAAGCGTGCAGAACTCGCCGAAGCGGCTGCCAATTATGTGGATGAAAATCAAATCAATTCGTTTGTGATTTATCCAGACACGCTCGTTGCGTATGATGAAACGAAAGTAAAGAATTGGGTTACGACAAGAAGTGAGTATTATATGATTACAAATCAATTGGATGTGAAGTGATGTTTCGTATTATCGGGAGACGGCTGCTGGAGGTTGTGCTATTCATCTTATTCGTCACCTTCTTCAGTTTCCTTTTCCTTCGCCTTGCGCCAGGGGATCCGGCGCTCACGATACTGAATGTGGATGAGCTAAATGTAAGTCAAGAACAGGTTGAGGCACTTAGGGAGGACATGGGCTTCAACGATCCATTGCTTGTTCAATATGGAAAATGGCTGTTAGATTTTATTCAACTTGATTTCGGTAACTCCTATATTACAAGCCAGCCTGTTTCGGAGATGCTGCTGACTGGACTTCCGGCTACGCTGGAACTGACAATCGGCTCCTTAATCGTTATGCTTTTGATTGCTATACCCTTAGGATCGCTTTCGGCATTATATAAAGGCAGCTTAATCGATCATATCGGACGTTACTTCTCCATCATTGGTGCTGCGGTTCCAAGCTTTTGGCTCGGGCTAATCTTGATTGATGTGTTTGCGGTGAAATTAAGCTGGTTCCCGACAATGGGACGTGACAGTTTGCTGTCCCTTGTGTTGCCAGCTGTAACATTAGGACTTGCTATTGCCGGTGTTTACGTTCGGCTGCTCCGTTCCAGTCTATTGGACTCATTAGGGCAGGAATTCGTCCGCGCGGCAAGAGCACGCGGCATTGCGGAAAGACGCATCTTTTTCTCGCATGCTTTCCGTTACAGTCTGCCTCCAGTCATCACCGTATTCGGTGTCAGTCTCGGCAGTTTGATTGGCGGCGTAGTTGTGGTGGAAGTATTATTTGCTTATCCCGGTGTAGGAAAACTTGTCGTTGACTCTATCCGTCAGCGTGATTATCCGTTGATTCAAGGCTATATCGTTCTGATGGCGGCTATCGTCTTTGTCGTGAATACATTAGTAGATTTATCTTATCGATACGTAAATCCTGAACTTCGTTTAAAGAAAGGAACATCAGCTAGATGAGTGTTATGGCTTTTTCTCCTAAAAAAATAAAGAAAGCCAAGCTCTGGCTGATCAGTGCACTATTGCTTGTTGTGCTAGCAGCAGTGGCATATACGTTTCTTTACTTGAAGCACGATGCTGCGATGACTGATGTTGGGAACCGGCTGGCATCTCCGTCCTGGGAGCATCCGATGGGGACGGATCATTTAGGGCGGGATGTAATGACGCGGCTCTTACTTGGCTTCCGTCTGACTGTTGGCTACAGTATGATTGCTTTGCTAGCAGCAGTTATCATTGGTGTTCCATTCGGTTTGCTTGCTGGATTGAGAGGAGGCTGGGTTGATCGGCTATTCATGCGAATTGCCGATGGCTTTCTTGCCTTCCCGGATACAGTGATTGCAATTGTGCTTAGTGGTTTGCTAGGGCCAGGTATTGGTAACTTGCTGTTTGCCATCGTGCTGGTGAAGTGGGTTAACTATGCCCGTATGGTACGCAGTACAGTGCTGACAGAAGTGCAAAAAGACTACATCACCATTGCAAGAATCAATGGTCTTTCCACATTTACGATCATGCGCAAACATCTGATGCCTCACATTATCGGAAATGTACTCGTTTTAGCGAGTTTGGATTTTGGTAAGATCATCTTGCTCATTTCCTCGCTATCGTATATTGGCCTTGGCGCACAGCCTCCGACTCCGGAGTGGGGCGCTATGCTGAACGAATCCAGACCATATTTCCAAGCGAATCCGGAAATGATGATTTATCCTGGACTGGCCATCGTGGTGGTAGTGTTGGTGGCAAATATTCTTGGTGACTATTTACGAGATAAATTCGATGTGAAAAAGGAGGTGCAGCCATGATTTTATCGATTAATGATCTAACCGTATCACATGGAGAGAAAATGATTGTTGACCGTGTCAGTCTGACAATCGATAAAGGAGAATGGTTTGCCCTCGTAGGTCAAAGCGGCAGCGGGAAAACGATGCTATCACAAGCAATCGGACAGTTGCTTGGACCTAATTTAAGAGCTTCTGGCAGCGTAAGCTACCAAGGCAGCAATATCCTCGAACATCCAAAAACAGAAATGAACCAATTGAGAGGGAAAGCGATCAGTTACATTTTCCAAGATTATCACGGTTCTTTCACCCCATTTCTGATGATTCAGCAGCATATGGATGAGTATTTGCAAACGCATGGAGTGAAAGAGAAGAAGAAGCGTAAAAACATGATAAAAGAAGCATTTGAATCGGTTGGTCTGGATGCGTCTTTAGTTAAGAGATACCCATTCCAGCTGAGCGGAGGCCAGCTGCAGCGTGCGTCTATCGCGCTAGCACTTCTTTTAGAACCTGATATTCTGATTGCAGATGAAGCAACAACTGCACTTGATAGCGTATCTGCGCATAGGATTCTTTCCTTGCTTCAAGAGCTCCAGCAAAAAACAGGCTGTGCGATTCTTTTCATCACACATGATTGGCGACATGTTGCGCGTTATGCAGATAAGATCGCTGTCATGAAAGATGGAAAAATCATTGAATCTGGATCAAAACAGAAGCTCATCCATCAGCCTGAACATGCGTATACCAAACAGCTTATACAAGCTGCACCAACGCTTCCAATGCGCATCAAGGAGGCGAGCAAGTCATGACTGTTATGGAAATCAGTAATTTGAAAAAGAGCTATACTCCTGGCAAGCTGGCTGTGAATGATGTTTCAATTTCCATTCAACAAGGGGAAAGCTTGGGATTAGTAGGCGAAAGCGGATGTGGTAAAAGTACGTTGGCTCGCTGTCTGCTAGGTGTAGAAAAGATTGATGGCGGATCTATCATTTATAATAGTACGCCCCTAGCCAATGCAAATCGTAAGGAGTTTCGAGACTATCGCCGAAACGTTCAGACAGTTTTTCAAAATCCAACTGCAGCACTTAATCCAAAACTGAAAATCAAGGACTCCTTGCTGGATCCTTACTTACAGTTTCAGTGGGAGCTTGAACTGGAGCACTTTACATTCTCTTCAAAACAAGGTTTTGTGGAGCAGTTGCTCGAAGCGGTGGAACTGCCGAAAGAACTTGGCGACCGTTATCCACATGAGCTGAGTGGCGGACAAAAGCAACGCGTAACCATTGCGCGCGCAATTAGCATCGAGCCAAAACTCATTATTTTGGATGAACCGACAGCAAGTCTTGATGTACTTTCCCAAGGAGCCGTTCTCGAACTTCTCTCGTCCCTGCAAAAGACGCTGGGCATGTCCTATCTGTTCATCTCACATGATTTGGCAGCTGTTTATCAGCTTTGTCAGCGCATTGCAGTCATGAAAGATGGCGAGCTGCTGGATATTTTTCAGAAGGAAGATATTTATGATAATAGCCGACATGCATATACGAAAGAATTGATCAGCATATTTTAAGCGGATGCACCCGAGGAGCATCCGCTTTTCTCTTATCCTTCAAACTCTTTGATAAGACTTTCCAAAGACATCTCTCCAATATTTCCTTCCGGCCGTTTCCGGACAGCAACTGTTTTGTTTTCTTTCTCACTGTCTCCGACTATTAACAGATAAGGCATCTTCTGCTGTGACCCTTCCCGTATCTTCAATCCTATTTTCTCTGAACGGTCATCCACTGACACACGGTACCCTGCCTTCCGCAATTCCTCACAAACTGCATGTGCGTAATCAGCATGTGCGTCGCTAATAGGAAGAACGCTTGCTTGAACTGGTGCTAACCAGAATGGGAAGTCTCCTGCGTAATGCTCGATGAGAATGGCCATAAAACGCTCGATTGAACCGTAGATTGCCCGGTGAATCATAATCGGCTGTTTGCGGCTGTTCTCTTGATCGATATAGCTGCAGTCGAATTTCTCCGGCATCTGGAAATCTAGCTGAACAGTCCCGCATTGCCAGCTGCGGCCAAGGCTGTCGAGTATGTGGAAATCAATTTTCGGTCCGTAGAAAGCACCATCACCAGCGTTAACTTTATAAGCAATTCCCTGTCGTTTTAGGACATTCTCTAAGGCTGCCTCCGCTTTATCCCAAACAGCTGGCGAACCCATGAAGTCCTCTGGACGAGTGGAAAGCTCTACTTCATAAGAAAAGCCGAATAGGCTGTAAAATGTATCGATTAGCTGCAATACTTTCTCCACTTCTTGTTCAATTTGATCTTCCCGAACGAACAGATGCGCGTCATCTTGTGTGAATGAACGGACGCGCAGCAGTCCGTTTAGAGATCCGGACAATTCGTGCCGATGTACCAGTCCTAATTCTGCATAACGTAAAGGAAGGTCGCGATAACTGCGTAGCTTGCTGTTGTAGATGAGGACTGCTCCTGGGCAGCTCATCGGTTTAATAGCATAACGCTGATCATCCACTTCTGAGAAATACATATTTTCGTGATAGTGATCCCAGTGGCCGGACTGCTCCCAGAGCTGCTGCTTCATCATGATCGGAGTCTTGATTTCATCATATCCAGCCTGTGCATGTTTTTCTTTCCACAGCTCCTCCAGTTTATTGCGTAACACCATTCCTTTTGGCAAGAAGAAAGGCATACCTGGTGCTTCCTCCATGCTAAGAAAAAGTTCGAGCTGCTGACCAAGTTTCCGATGGTTTCGTTTTTCTGCTTCTGCTTGTTTGTTCATGATAATTCCTCCTTTTATATATAAAAAAGACCACAATCCTCCCGTGATAGGGACGATTGTGGTCGTGGTTCCACCCAAAATTCCGCCAATGCTGGCGCTTCATTCGTGATAACGGATTTCCCGATAGCGGATACTGCTAGTTCCCCGCTATAGCTTGAAGGTGGTAATCCAAATCTTTCTCCTGCAGGGCTCTCAGCCGGTGACCCTGCTTTCTGTCAGGAGAGGGATGATCTGAATCATGTCCTTCGCATCGCTTTTAAGATATAAAATTGTAAACAAAAAGACCGCACTCATCTCCCTAAAGGGACGATTGCGGTCGTGGTTCCACCCTAATTCCATCAGCATACAGCTGACGCTCCAAAATACGATAACGGTCTTCCCGATTACGGATACTTGAGTTTCCCCGTAATAGCTCAAAGGCGGTAATGCATGTGCTTATCTGCGAAGGTTCCAGCAATTCCTTCACTCTCTGAAAGAAAGAGGCGCGCGCATCTTGTCCTTATCAATGCTTTTGTTTTGTTGTATGCTCAGTATACAGATGCTGGATATATCCGTCAAATGGAAATGAGGGATTTTTTTGAGAGACCCAAAAGATACTGCTAAAAGATTCATTGAGACCAATCATCCGGAATGTGAAGGAGCAATGCTTGCAGGAAGCTGTGCCAGAGGGGAAGCAACAGTAACTTCAGATTTGGATATCATTATTTTGTATACAGGAGAAGATCGTGCGTACAGAGAATCGTTGTTTTTTGAAGGTTGGCCGGTAGAGGTGTTTGTATACACAGGAGAAGCTTACCAAAATTTCTTTGCAAGTGACGCAGAACGCGGAATCCCTTCCATGCCAAGGATGGTGAGTGAAGCGATTGTACTGAAAGAGGCGCCGGTTGTTACCAAAATGAAATCCGAAGCAAGCAGTATATTCGCTGCTGGACCTTCACCTTGGAACAAACAAAAGATCGATCATTATCGGTATATGATTACGAATCTGATCGATGATTTTCTGGATAAAGAGATTGGCGGGGAAGCATATTTCCTGGCAAATACACTCATCAATGATCTGGCTATCTTTTCGCTGCGCTCCAGACAGCATTGGATTGGTTCTGGTAAATGGATGTTCCGGGAATTAAGGAGCATGGACTCAAATCTTGCACATCAATTTGAACAAAGCTTAGAAGCATTTTATAAGCAACACAATAAGCGACCTATCGTGCAGCTTGCAGATGATTGCTTGGAGCCATTCGGTGGTCGCCTATTCGAAGGATATTACTTGGGTTGAGGGGGGAGAAATCTATGAAAATAAGAAAATTGACAGCAGCTGATGCAGAAGCATACTGGGAACTAAGACTACAAGCCTTGCAGGCACATCCTGACGCATTTGGTACCTCCTATGAGGATGCGGTGAAACAGAGAAACCCGATAGAGCGGATAAGGGGAAATTTTGAGAGTTCGGATGCTGAGACCTATGGAATATTTATGGATGATGCGCTTGCAGGAAATGCGACATTAAGTTACGAAACACCAGCAAAACTCCGTCACCGAGCTAATTTAGTGGCGGTTTATCTGGCACCAGAAACACGTGGAAAAGGGTATGGGAAAATGCTGATAGAGCATATGATCCAAGTGGCTAAAAACAGGAAAGGCATCGAGAAGCTAAATCTTGCTGTCGCTGTGACAAATCCGGTTGCCAAGCATGTTTACGAACAAGCTGGGTTCAAGCAGTTTGGTGTAGAAAAGCATGCATTGAAGATTGGAGATACATATATATCAGAAATACATATGGCTTTGATTTTGGAGGAGAGCAGATGAATTTCATTTTTGATTTGGATGGTACCCTTTGTTTCAAAGGCAGACCTGTTACAAAGAATATAATCGACACATTGAAAGAACTGGAGCAGAATGGCCATCAAGTAATCTTTGCTTCAGCTCGCCCAATCCGTGATCTGCTGCCTGTTATTGATGAGCACTTTCATTCCACCACTCTTATTGGAGGCAATGGCTCACTCATTTCCAGTAATGGAAAGGTGATTTTCTCTAAAGCATTTTCATCCATCCAATTAGCCGCCATGAAAAATCTAATAGATATATACAACGCTGCTTACTTAATAGACGGAGAATGGAACTATGCATATACAGGAGATCCAGAGCACCCGATAAGGTCCAACCTTGATCCAAATGGACTGGCTGAAAAAGTGCTATTGGAGGATTTGGGACAGGTAGTAAAAGTCCTTATCCTTCATTCAGCTGATCAGGAAAAAATAGCTTCAGAGGCAGAAAAATTAGGGCTGCGGGTTCATCGTCATCGCGGTGAGGATATTGTAGATATTAGTCCGCCAGGTATCGATAAATGGAGTGCAATACAAGAAATTGGAATCAGGGAAAATGATTATATTGCTTTTGGCAATGATGCGAATGATATTGAGATGTTTCGCAATGCCAAGTATGCGGTGATGATTGGAGACCATGAAGAATTAGCGCGCTATGCACATAGAGCCATTCCTTTGGATGATGTTTGCGAACAGAGCATTGTAGATTGCTTAAAGGAATTCAATGATGAACAAACGAACATGGCACTTACGTGAAATACATAGAGTTTGGTTTGGGGAATCACTGGCTGATCCGGACAGAATATGAAAATGAAGATGGTACAGAGCATGAAAAGAAGGGGATAGACTTTCCGATATATTTCTACTCTCTTTATCTTCCTATTTGGATAAATCAATCTGTATTCATTTTAGATACAAAGGATGGATGGAAGAAACAAAAAAGAACCGGAAATCCTTTAAATTCATAATCGGTATAGTAAGCAAATGAACCCTCGCTAATGCGAGGGTTCATTCTTTAATCAACAAATAGATAAAATATGGCGCGCCGATTGCTGAAACAACCAAACCAATCGGAATTTCTGATGGTGCCAGAATCGTCCGAGACAAAGTGTCTGCTACGAGCATGATTAGTGCTCCGATAAGTGCACAAATCGGAAGCAGATGCTTATGATTCGGTCCGACGATGCGGCGGGCTAAGTGAGGTGCGACAAGTCCGAGGAATGTGATTGCTCCCCCAGCGGCTACGCAAGCTCCCGCCAGTGCAACAGCAAGGAGCAGCAGGATTGTGCGCTCTTTTTGCACCGGAGCCCCAACACCAACCGCGATTTGGTCGCCAAGTGTTAAAACGTTCAACGCTTTTGCCTTAAAGATAGCATATGGGACGAGTAGAATAATCCAAGGCAGAAGTGCCAATACATAATTCCAGCTTGTCTGCCAGATGCTGCCGTTCAGCCAGATGGTAGCCTGCGTGAAATCCTTAGGCTCCATCATAAGCTGAAAGACGATAATCAGACCGCCGAAAGCGGCGTTAACACCAATACCGACAAGGATCAACCGGACTGGAGTGACACCCTTCTTCCATGCCAGTGCATAGATAAGGCTTGCTGCTAGGAATGCCCCAGCGAATGCGAACAGTGGCATGATGAATACTTGCAGGCTGCCGGTACCAGCTAGCTTGTCCTGCAGGAAGAAAATATAAAGAACTACAGCGAAACCTGCACCGGCATTAATTCCTAATATACCTGGGTCGGCCAGTCCATTTTGGGATACACCTTGCAAAATGGCGCCAGCGATACCCATACCGATACCTATCAGTAGCGCAATCACCATACGTGGCAGACGGAAATCAAACAGAATCACATCAAACGATCCATCGCCTGTACCAAGCAAAGTTTTCACAACATCTGAAGGTCCAATCGGGATTGTTCCTGTATTCAAGCTGATGAAAAATATAATGAGAATAGCAACTATTAATCCGATAGCTACCAGACTTGTCTTTTTCGCAGAGTGTATCATATGTTTTTACCCTCCCGGCGAGCTAGATAAATAAAGAATGGAACGCCGATTAAAGCTGTGAGGGCGCCAACAGGTGTTTCGAAGGGCGGATTGATCATCCGGGATGCGATATCCGCAAAATTAAGCAGAATACCGCCCAATACAGCTGAACATGGAATGATCCAGCGATAATCTGGTCCGACGAGGAACCGGGTGATATGTGGAATAACCAATCCTACAAATCCGATTGTACCGCCGACCGAAACAGCAGCTCCCGTTAAAATCAGCACAACAAGCACTCCTGCTGCTTTCACCAGGCCAGTCTTCAAACCAAGTCCAGTTGCCACATCTTCTCCGAGACTAAGTGTCGTAATAGATCCGCTGATGAATAATGCCAGTACCAAGCCGATTGCGGCAGCAGGAAATAACAGCTTCACTGTATCCCATTGTACATTTGCAACACCGCCTGCGTACCAGAAGCTCAAATCCCGTGCTACATCAAAATGAATTGCCATTGCGTTGGAGAAGGCTCCGAGCAGAGCAGTGATAGCAGTTCCTGCCAATGCCAGCTTCACTGGTGTTAATCCGGTTCTTGCTAACAGGCCGATTCCGAAAACAAGACCTAGGCCAAGTCCTGCACCCAGAAATGAGAATAGAAGCAGATTCACATTGGAGATGCCAGGCAGGAAGACAAGTGCAATCGCAATCATAAACGTCGCACCAGAAGTTACTCCCATGATTTGCGGAGAAGCAAGCGGGTTACGAGTCATCCCTTGCATGATCGATCCGGATGCAGCAAGCATTGCGCCAATTAGAACTGCCGCTACAGTACGAGGCATACGAAGCCGATGAATAATCTGGTGAGATGTATTTGTAGCATCATAATGGAAAATACTATTCCAGACAGTGCTGAGTGAAATATCCGCTACACCGAATGCAATGGATAGTCCTATCGAAAAAATCAGCAGGGCGATACCTGCGATAAGTATGATTGTACCAATGAGTCTGCGTGCTTGCATCGTTATCCCGCTTTCTACGCTCTATCTATGCCAAAATAATGAAATGACGCTTGTAATTGATAATGAGAATTGTTATCATCTAATATGAGATTATAACATAAACCAAGAGGTGAGTCCCTTGTTCAAAAGAAAGAGTATGTTTTTACTTCTGGCAGTCTTCGCCAGTGTTGTATTCATTATAACAGGTTGCGGCAATAACGATTCAAGTGATAATGCCGAAAGTAATTCTTCTGATAAGGAGAGTAATGAAACTCGTACTGTGACAGATGCAATGGGTCATGAGGTCGAGATTCCTGCAAATCCTAAAAATGTACTAGCTTCTTATTTGGAGGACAACCTTGTAGCGCTAGATATTACACCAGTAGCGCAATGGTCTGTCAATAATGGCGATCCACAAGGATACTTGCAGGACAGCTTGAAAGATGTACAAACGATTGATTCCACACTTCCTTTCGAGGCAGTAGCAAGCGTTAAACCAGACTTGATCATCATGGATTCTGCATCCATGGTAGAAGGCGATAAATATGAGCAGTACAATAAGATTGCTCCTACTTATGTAATGGGTACAGAAGAAAACGGTGACTGGCGCAAAGAACTGCAAACAATGGGTGAAATCTTCGGTAAAGAAGATGAAGCTCAAAAAGTTCTGGATGATTATGATGCAAAAGCAGCCGATGCAAAAGAACAGATTCAAGGTGCAATCGGAGATGAATCCGCTGCAGCTATCTGGCTTGTTGGCGGACAGCTTTACATCGTGAGTGAGAACCTATCCAGCGGTGCGGTACTTTACGGTGACCTAGGAATCACAGTTCCAGAAGGTGTCAAAGAAATTTCCGAAAGCGCAACAGCAAACTGGAATCCAGTTTCTCTAGAGCAATTGGCGGAAATGGATGTCGACCATCTATTCTTGATCAACAGTGATGAAGGTGATGGATCTGAAATCCTAGACGATCCACTACTTGCAAATGTACCAGCTATTAAAGATGGCAATGTGTATAAATACGATAAAGATACAAGCTGGCTGTACACTGGCCCGATTGCAAACGAGCAAATCGTGGACGATGCGGTGGAAAGCTTAGTGAAGTAAAGAAAAACTTCTTCCCTGTGAAAATGGGGAGGGGTTTTTCTGTTTGAGAATTATTCGAGTTATTGTCGAAAAAAAGTATGCATTTGCGGAATTCAAGAGTCGTGAAATTCGAAACAAATAGCTGGTATTTCCTTAATGTTTAATAGCTGCTTTATCGCGGTAATCATTACTATACCAAAAGGAGGTATGCTTTATGGCAAGAAGGAATCCAGCACACAAGGCAGCGCTAAGTGTCGTTTGCGCAGGAGCTGTGTTAGGGGCTGGAAGCTTCATGATTCCGGGTGCGGCACCAGTAGAAGCCGAATCTGGGGAAGCAGTCTATTCTTCCGAAACGAATGAAGCAGCTCTTGAAACACTTCAAACTATTTATACGAAGGCATCTGAAGGGTCTTCCATCGGAGTGGCCGATAATTTCTTAATAGGTAAAACGACTCGGGCGGATGTCATAGATAGTCTCGGTGAACCTTATCTGTCCGATGCTTTTGATATCTATCATGCAGAGATGGGTAATCCAGGATTCAGCTTCGCATACAGTCAAGATGGCACGTTGAAAGAAATTCGTTATTTAGGAACTAATGTAGAGCGGCAGACGAATCTAGGCAGTATTACACCTGCTGTGCTAGAGGATCAGCTTGGCAAGGCGGATGCTATTACTTCTATCTCGCAGACGAACCAGCATAAATATCAATATGATACCGGCGATTTCGAACTGGAATTCATCGTGAATGATGAGACACTTCAAGTCGATCACGTAAATCTGGTACCAAATAATTAAGTAAAGCAGGAGGATTACTCCTGCTTTTTTGTTGTCCAAATATATTGCACTGGCAGAATTAGCGTTCCGATCATTGTTGTAGTGAGGAGAAAAATACTTGGATGAGCTGACAAGTGAATTTCAAGTGCGGTACAAATTGCTGATGTCAGCAAGAAGAGATCATATGCAGAGTAACCTTTCTTTTTGCTACTCATCCAGCCCATTACAAAAAGAGGAACTAGTAGAGAAGTCCATACATCACTTTGCGTAAGTTCGAGTCCAGAAAGCTTTATAAAGCAGCTGGCTGTAAATAGGGATTGTCATTACGACGCTGCCAATTGTGAACAACAGATGTTTTTTCAAAAAGAAATCTCCTTATTAATAGGATTTCCCTTAAGTGTACACGAATGATGTTAGGAGATGGTTAAAAATAGGAGGTTTCCTAAATGGCTAAAATAGCAATTATCACAGGTGTCTCGTATCCTCGTTCCATTGGTACGGCAGTTTGCCGCCGATTAGCAGAACAAGGAATGGATATCTTTTTTACATATTGGCGGGCAGGTGAAACATGGCCAGATCAGTTAATGAACGAAATTACAGAAACGGGAGTTAGGTGCAAAGGACTGGAAGCAGATTTAGAACAATCAGAGGCAGCTGAAGCTATTCTGCAAGAAGTACAACAGCAGCTTGGAGTTCCGGCTGTATTAATCAATTGCGCTGCTTTTTCCGAGAATGGCAATTATACGGAGCTTGATGCTATTCAATTAGACCGACACTATGCTGTGAATATGAGAAGTGTTTTCTTGCTTTGTACAGGTTTTGCGAGGTTGTTCAAAGAAAAAAAGACTGACAGCAGGGGGAGTATCGTTAATCTTACTTCCGGTCAGAGCCAAGGGCCTATGCCGGATGAACTTGCATATATAGCAACTAAAGGTGCCATTACCGCCTTCACTCAATCACTTGCAGCAGATTTAGCATCGCTTGGAATCAATGTAAATGCAGTAAACCCTGGACCGACAGACAGCACATGGATGACAGGCGATATAAGACAGCATCTGTTGCCCAAATTTCCGAAAGGGAGAATTGGGGAGCCGGATGATGCAGCGAGACTTATTAGTTTCCTAGTCGGAGAAGATGGATATTGGGTGACAGGTCAGGAAATACATTCAGAAGGTGGATTCATTCGAAAGTGAATTAACTGGTAAAAAAATCTATTATTGGTTGATGCTATCAGTTAAGATGATAAGGAAGTGATAATAAGGGGGAAACTGATTGCGCTATCTATATGAAGAAATGGTAAAGGAAACTGGTAAAGAAATGCCTGGGTATCCTGCATTCGCGAGCTTAATGAAAGGCATGCAGGACGAGCTTCAGGAAAAATACGGGGATTTCTACGCGGTTTATAATACAGATGACGTTCATTATGAATTATGGACAATTGTAGAGGAAGATATCCGAAAAGAGAATCCAGAAATTGAGCATGTGGCGCAGCTATTTGAGCGATTGGAAAGCTCTTCCTTTGAATATGATGAAGAAGCAGCAGTGCCTGTTTATAAGGTATTTCGCTCATTGAATAACCAGGTATATGCATACCCTGAAGCTGGTGTGGCTTTTGCCAAGATTCCATATTTCAGTGATGCGAGCATCCTCTACATACAATGTGTCCTCGCTACCGGAAAAGAAAATATCACGAATTTCCTGACTACGCTAAGAGATAGAGTATGGAAGAAAAGCAGAGATGAAGTTCTTGTGTTCAAAGATAGTATGGAGGGAGTCACACAGGAACAGCAGCAAGTGACAAACACTGTGACGCGGGAAAATGTAGTATTAGATGAAACTGTGAAAAAAGAGATTTACGGTATGATTGATCAATTCTTCACCGAAGATCGATCCTTCTTCACTACCTATGATATTCCGTATCGCCGCGGCATTCTCTTGTATGGACCGCCTGGCAACGGTAAAACGACACTTGTAAAGTCGATTGCCAATACAGTTGCAGCTCCGGTTGCTTACTGGCAGATCACCGAACATACCTCCAGTGAATCAATAGAGGAAGTATTCAGCTCGGCTACTAGGCTGGCACCGATGGTACTGGTCATCGAAGATATCGACTCCATGCCGGAAGGAGTACGCTCCTATTTCTTGAATACATTGGACGGTGCAACGTCCAAAGAAGGTATCTTCCTAATCGGGACAACCAACTACCCGGAGCAAATCGATTCTGGTTTGGTCAACCGCGCTGGACGATTTGACCGTGGTTATGAAATTACACTGCCGGATGCGTCTTTGCGCAGTCAATACATAGAGAAGGTTGGATTCTCGAGACTGCTTGATGCAGAAGAAATGGAAAAGGTCGTGGACAAGTCTGAGGGCTTCTCGTTTGCGCAAATGAAAGAGCTTTTTGTTTTTCTTGCAGCGGCAAAGCATCAAGGAGACACTGTTTCAGTTAAGGAAATCATTAAGAATATGAAACGGGAACATAAGAAAAGTAAGACCGGAAAATGGTGGGAAGAACAGCAGGATGAATTAGGGTTCCGTTGAGAATCAAGATACATTAAAAGATTCATAGTTATTGGCTTACAGTATTTCACCAAGAAGCTGCAATTAACCGGAGATACTTCTCCGGTTAATAGCCAAAATTGATATACTGTCGTAATTTTAAACTTTAAGTTCTTTTTTTCTTTTTCCGAGTTTCCAGACAACAACCCCGATAATCGCAATGATAATTAATCCAAGCACACCATACTTGTAGTAATCAAGGTATGCTTCCATTTGGGTCCACGAAGCTCCGACCCATACCCCCATCATGACTACTATTGAATTCCAAATTAACGTTCCGATAAAAGAAAATAAAAGGAATACACCAAAATTCATCTTAGCCATACCAGCAGGAATGGAGATTAAGCTCCTGACCAGCGGAATAAATCGGCAGATAAATACAGCCCACACATCGTACTTTTCAAACCATGCTGCTGCTTTGTGCAGGTGAGCTGAATTGAGCCGCAGCCATTTTGGTTGTTTATCTATCCAATTCGAAAGCTTGTCTATATCAAATAACGTTCCAATCCAATATAAAATGGAGGTGCCAATTAACGCTCCGAGTGTAGCGGATAATATGACGAATATTGTGTTCAAATTCGTAGTAGCCGCTAGGAATCCACCGAACAAAAGGGTGACTTCTGAAGGCAACGGAGGAACTATAATTTCAATCATCATTAAAAGGGCTATGGCAGGGTAGCCATATGCAGCCATTAATTCATTCATCCAAGTTTCCAATTTAGCGCCTCCTTTTGCTACTTATTGCTATTCATCATAGCGGTATGGACAACGAGGGTATCATCTAGATAGCCGAATGGAAATATATAATCAGGCAGCACATCTATAGGGTTTATAAAATAAAGTAAAGCTGCACCAAAAAGTATTAATTCTCGTTTTGTTCCGATACCAGATTGAAATTTATAAAACATGTGCTTGAGGTCGCTTACTAATTTGCCTGCACTTCCGACGGATGTAATTTTTTCATTGAATTTATCATCAATTATTTGTTTCCCGCCATCGGTAAGTGAAATTTCCTCATATGCGGCAAGTTGATTGAGCATTCTTTCTGTTGTGAAGGAAGGATCTGCCTGCTTGCAAAGTGCTTCTAAATGATGCTCTGTCTGTAAAGTTTCAGTTTGATCAAGAAAACCGGCTGAACGCATCAAGTCCTCGTGTGAAACGTCCAGAACTTCACTGAACTTTTTAAGGTGGTTAACGGTCACTTTGCGTTTACCGTTCAGGATCTTGGAGATGATAGCAGTATCAATAGCAGTGCGTCTGCTCAATTCCCGGATGGATATTTTTTTTTCTTTGATTAAGGAACGTAGAAGATTCTCTATATTGGAATTATCTTTGTTAATGTCCATAATGAAGACATCTCCTCTTTTAGATTTTATTTTCTAACCGTACAAGGATGTTGACAATTTGTCAATAGATGCGGTAGAAAGGAATAAGAAAGAAGGAAAGAAGGAAAGAAAAATGCAAATGAAGCGTGACCACATTATCATCTTGCTCTTATGTGCTGTGTCTGGAGTGATTGATGTATTAGGTTATATTGGTTTATCGCATGTGTTTACTGCCAACATGACAGGAAACATTGTGTTGCTAGGTATTGGTATTGGCGATGCAAGGCAGGTTGTTTTGAGTAATGCAGCTTTAGCGTTAGTAGGTTTCGTCATAGGGATCATTGCTACTGTATTTATACAAAGGAAGAGCGGTACATCAAGAAGTATTCTAACTTGGGAATTTATTTTGATTTTACTTTCTGCAATAATAATTCTGCTCATACCGGTCGGTGGAGTCATTTCATCAATTATCCTTTTAATTTTAAGTATTGCTATGGGAATGCAAACTATAGCCGGAAGGAATCTCAAGATTGCTGGTCTTTCCTCTACGGTGCTGACGAGTACACTTGCAGCCTTCGTGGAAGGGGTTATGGGGGTTATGCAAAAAAATGCTCAAAAGCTTTCGCTTGATACTTATCTTAGAGGCGGTGCCATTCTCCTTTACTTATTAGGAGCCGCGGCTGGTAGTTTAAGTGAAAGACTCATCGGGCTGCATACTATTTGGATAGGTGTGGCGTTGCTAGCGGCAGTACTATTGCTCCAAAGTAAAAAAAATAGAGCACGATAAAGAAGAAGATCCGTTTGGATCTTCTTCTTTATTTGCTTATAACATCATGTATAGCAGTTATCTCATCCTCAGGCACTACTAAGTAGTAAATTCCATTGATTTTCGTGCCTTCACCTCTCATTTCATGCTCTTGAACAGAATTACGGACATTGCGGTAATCTGTTAAAAGATGACGCATGGAAGCAAGGTTTATATTTGTCTGCACGTTTTTACCCAATACAGCTAATAAGTCATCAATTTTGCCGACAGATTTGATGTTGGCGCCTTTATTGAGTACGGCTTCAATTACTTGACGCTGTCTAGCATTTCTTCCAAAATCCCCATCAGGGTCTAAGTGACGCATTCTTGCATAGCCCAAAGCTTGCTGTCCATCTAAATCGATTTGCCCTTTTTTATAATGATAGTCTTTTTTGTAAAAGCCTTCATCATACCAATCTAGGTCGTTTTCTACCGTCACACCGCCTACAGCATCGACAAGATCGGCTAGACCTTGCATATTAATCTCTACGAAATAATCGATATCAACATCCAGCAGATTTTCTACTGTTTCTAAGGACATGTCAACACCGCCAAAAGCATAGGCATGATTGATTTTATCAACTGTATTGTGTCCAATGATTTCCGTTCGGGTATCACGAGGAATACTTACCAAGTCCATCGATTCAGTGGATGGATCCAATGACATAAGCAACAAAGCATCTGAACGCCCAGAGTCAAATTCCCTTTCATCGATACCAAGCAAAAGAACATTTATTCTCTCTTTGTTCTTGATTTTCTCAGATGTCACACCCTCATCGATTGCTTTTGTTTCCTTCTGGATACCGTCAACTGTCTGTTTTACATCCCTTGCGGTAAGAAGGAGGAAGGAGCCAACTCCAATCACGAGGACAAGAAGGATAAGTAAGATATACCTGCCTATTCGTCGCTTACGCTTACGTTTTGTTTTACGTTGTTTTTCCATTTTCGTACTACCCCCCATACCATTCCAAGGTACGCTGTTGTTGACGATTTGTCAACAACATGCATAAAAGAAAATATAAGAGGGATACTAACTTTATCGTACTAATGGTCCCATTTACTTCCCAGCAACAGACCTGCCCGATGAGATTTTGAAGGGAGGAATGTCTGCCATGAAGGAATGCCCAACCAATCCAAAAAAGCCAAAAGATAATCTGGCTCTTCTACTCGCACTCTTCACTGTCATCCCTACTGCATGCAACCAACTACTTGATGCTGCTCATAAGTTATTTCAGCTATTCCAACTCCTATAAATAGAAGAGCTGCAAGGTTTTCCTTGCAGCTCTTTTTCTTATTGATTTAATTTTTGATCAATCGTTGATTGGTCAAGACGGACATATTGTTTATCATTACGATCTTTTACTGCAACTCCTAATCCTGCTAGATCCAATCGTAACTGTCTGGCCATTGTTTCCTGATTATTTTCCAAACAACCTTTTCTTGCTCGTAATAAAGCATGCACAGCTGCTGGTATTTGGTGATTATTCTCATCCCAGCGACGGTAAGCGGCTTGATATGGGTCTGAGTCGAACCATGGATAACCCAGCGAGAGAAATATTTTTGCGATTTTCTTTTTGTTACCATCATATTTTTCATTGAACATTTCGTTCTCTTGCTGCCCTACAAATACAAGTGATTTCCCGTCCAGATAGATGGACTGAAGATCCTCTTTACGGAAATTATCTTTTGTATCTCTTATCTTAACAGTCACGGAATCATCGTTAATAAAAACTCTTAATGTTTCATAGAAAATGAACTGAGAAAGAGCTATTCCAGCGATTATGCCCACAATGCATAAGATGACGGATGCCGTCATTCCGGAATAAGAAGCTATTTTTTCAATGACTCCTTGATAAGGGAGCCATGGAAGCTTTAAAATCCATCTAGCTAAAACAGGTAAATACCAGCCAACAACTGCTCCAAGAATGGGTGGCACTAAGTATACAGCGTATTTCTCGTTTCTGGTCAGTCCGAATTCGATATCCCGCAAATCAATCATCTCCCATCACATAAGAAACAGCTTGGGTCCATACAGCAGTACTTTCCACTTTAATACCCATTAAAAGATAGCTGCTAATATTGTCTAGAACCAACCCAAGTAATTGAGCTTTAGCACTTACGTCTCCAGTCTTTATTACACCAAGCTGCTGGCCATGAATGAGCAGTCTTTTAAAGCCGTCGAGAAATTCTGTCAGTGTTTGTTTAAGTTTTTCATCATAAGCCTGTTTTTGTCCGGCATACACAATAAAATGGTTAATTATCTTCAAAAGCTCAGGATTTTCATCGTACTCCTGCAGTAACTGAAGTCCATTGTCTGTAAGCAGGGTGGAGAAATTATCCTTTGTGTACGTATCTAAAGGAAAATAGTTATCAAATTGATAGTCATCGAACAACAGATGAAATAAATGATCGAGCAATGCTTCTTTAGAAGAAAAATAATAATAAATGGCTGGTTTTGATATACCAGCTTTATTAGCTATCATTGATAAGCTTGCCTTCTCCAGCCCATATTCAGCTACAAGTGCTAATGCAGAATCGATTATATGCTGATACGTATCTCCTTTTGCCATGGTCTCATCCTTATAAGTTTGTTTATACACATTATTTTACTTACCGGTCGGTAAAATATCAAGTTTATAACAATAATTTACAATAATTCCAACTGGTTTGCTACAATGAGGGAAAAGGGGTGATTATATGAACGTCATCTTATTATTCGGACCGCAGGCTGTCGGGAAAATGACAGTTGGACAGGAATTGGAGAAACGGATGGGGTATAGGCTGCTCCACAATCATATGACAATTGATTTGCTAGTACCTTTCTTTGGCTTTAGTGATGAAATGTGGCGCCTATCCACACTTTTTAGAGAAGAAATATACCGATCTGTTGCTAAAACAAATCTCCCGGGTTTCATCTTCACATTCGTGTGGGACTTTTCTAGTCATGAGGATTGGGAGACGGTTGATAGAATGTGTGCAATCTTTAAAAAGCAGGATATACCAGTCTATTTCGTCGAGCTGCAAGCTGGTGTCGATACGCGATTGAAACGTAATGTAACCGAGAACCGGTTAGAGCATAAGCCAACAAAACGGAATATTGCTTTTTCTGAGGCTGATCTTCTGCGCACGATGGAAACTGGCCGTCTTCAATCGAGAGAGGGAGAAATAAAAGAAACAAATTATTTGCGGATTCAGACCGATGACCTCTCAGCCTCCAAAACAGCCGAGCGGATCGTGCAGTATTTTGGTTTGGAGGATAAGTAAATGAGCATTGGGCATAAATTTGGTGCAGGGTTTTTGCTCGTCAGTATGTTTTCTTTATGTATGGGATTCTATTACAGCGATTTCTTCGGTATCGGAACAGTTAATCAGTTGGGGAGTATATGGATGTCTGGCGCGTTTGTCTTCGCTATCTATATGAGTCCCTTCATTTTTATCTATGGCATTTTGATTTCTTGGCTGATCACCAGAAAAGTACAACCAGTTGATTCAGAAAAGATAGGGCTTTATATTGCACTGCATGGTTTAGGTGGATTGCCTTTTGCAGTATTGAGTCTTTCTTCGCAAAGTTCGGCAGCTTTTCTGTTTACTGCTGGATTGGGTGCATTTTTGGCGATATTATTCGCTTTAATAGAACTGGGTCTGAGTTATATAACAAAGAGGGGTCGTATCGGATGGCTTGTGCTCAGTGTACCCTTTATAGCGTATCTGACAGTCTACATTATTGGTCAAGTGCAGTCGGTACCGCCGCCGATTGATAAAGTGGGTGACGTTGATCCAGGTTATTCTGCCAGAGAGGCTGTTGCATTCGTTACACAACAGCATGGTAAAGAAGAGAATGGCGGCTTCCCAGAGAAAACAAATAAGGTAGTAGAATGGGAGCTATTCGGAGAACATTTGACGAGAGAAACGGTTATTGAAAACGTTCCGGGGGAAAAGGAAACATATTATGTCACTTTGGTAGAAAAGAATTTGGATAGACAGGAAGTATATAAGACGACCTATCTGACGAAGGAAAATGAGATGATGTTGCACAATAGAGTGAATGAATAACAGAAGGAGGGATAGAATGGACAACCAGGCAATCATTCTCTTTGATGGTGTTTGCAATCTATGTAATAACAGTGTTCAATTCATCATTAGGCATGATAAAGATGCCTACTTCAAATTCGCTTCCCTTCAAAGCGACTTCGGCAGACAGTTGAAAGAAGCAAAGCAAATTCCGAATGACGTTGACAGCATCATTCTTGTGGAAAATGGCAAGGTGTATATGCAATCGAGTGCAATTTTGCGTATTGCTCGTCATCTAGATGGTGCATGGAAACTGGCTGCTGCTGCTCTATTCATTCCGCGACCAATTCGGGATATAATTTATCGATATGTTGCTAGAAATCGTTATCGGTGGTTCGGTAGACAAGATCAATGCATGCTGCCATCGCCCGATTTAAAAGAGCGATTTTTGTGAGAATAAAGATTTTGTGAAGATTCACTAGAGCTCCTATACAAATTGCCTGAGGAACGGTATCATACTAGCAGTAGCCAAGAACGGCAAATATTGCATAGAAAAGAGTCAGCTAATGAGAATAACGATCCTGGCCGCAATCGTACTGTGCTTGATTGGCGTGGGTATCTATTCGATTGCGTCGAACAACAAGAAGGAAGTGGAAGCAGTAACCGCTCCGAAACAGCTATTTGTCGCCACAGATGGCGATGATGAGAATGAAGGAACAAAAGAAAAACCCCTTCGTACGATACAAGCAGCAGTGGATCAGTCCACAGCTGGTACGACCGTTTATATCCGTGGCGGAACTTATACGGATGGATTTGAAGTAGCGCATAGCGGAGCGAAAGAGGCACCAGTTATTATTCGTAATTTTGAAGATGAAGAAGTAGTCATCAGCGGCAAAGACAAGGTAATGGAAGAAGATACAGCACTTGTGAATGTAGACAGTAAGCGATACATTACAATCCAAGGACTAACCGTGCAGGATTTAAATGCAGATTCTCCAGACTTTGCTGTAATGGGAATTCTCATAACGGGCAACAGCTCTAATATTAATATCATTCAAAATCATATCCACCATATAGGAAACACATCTGATGAAGGCAATGCCCATGGTATTGCAGTATATGGAACCGGCAAAATGGAACAGATCCGAGTTATGGATAATATTGTTGAGGATCTGACCCTTGGCCTCAGTGAAGCTGTCGTTTTGAACGGTAATATTGATGGTTTTGCTGTGACGGGCAATACCGTTCGCCATAATAATAATATCGGAATTGATCTGATCGGTTATGAGGGTACATCGGAAGACCCTGACGCAGATTATGTACGAAACGGCACAGTTCAAGGCAATGTGGTGCATGATAACTCTTCTTATGGTAATCCAGCATATGGAGAAGATTATTCTGCAGGTGGCATTTACGTCGATGGTGCTAAGGATATTAAAATTAAAGCAAATACAGTTTTCCGAAATGATTTAGGTATTGAAGCAACGTCTGAACACAAAGGACAGTACGCAGACAACATTGAAATCACTGAAAACAATGTGTATGAAAATAACTATACAGGTATTTCAATCGGCGGTTATGACGAGGAGCGAGGCGGCACTAAAAATTCGTCTATTACTTATAACGTGCTCTTCCGAAATGACACAAAAGATCTTGATGGCGGACAGCTCCTTCTGCAGCATGATATTACCGGCAATGATATTTCACATAATGTGTTCACTTCCAGCAAAACAGGACTTTTCATATCTAATTATTTCAAATCAAATAGCAGCAATACTATGACACGAAATGTTTACGATAAAGAAGAGAACCGAGAAAACAGCTGGGTTTGGAAACAGGAAGAATATAACGATTTTGCGGAATATCAAGAAGCGACCGGACAAGAAGAGGATTCTGCATATATAGAAGTGCATTACATGGATGTCTCCAGTAAGGATTTCACCTTAAAAGAAGGCACCACTGCACAAGCAGTAATAGACTGAGGAAAAACCTGCATGCTAAGCATGCAGGTTTTTTTGCTTAAAGGTTGTGGAATGACGAAGTATCTTCCTTTTAGATAGTAAGATTACAGCTGCGTAAATATTCTCTTATCTTTGTAGTGTTTCTGTAAACGAATACAAATACAGACGAGTATTTGCTATGCTTTATCTATTAAAACAAGGGAGGAATCTATTCGTGAAAAGCGCGATGGATTGGAAGTTCTTCGTATTGGCTGTTTTACTTATTCCTTTTACAGTTTTCGGCTATGCAGTTCAAAGTCAGGCTGAAACTGCAGCTGATCCTGCACCGGAAATACAGCCAAAGGGAGAGGCGAACGGGAAAAAGGTCTTATTTGATAATACACATGGACAAACTGCTGGTGCGGCAGACTGGGTTATTGATGGTGCTTTTTCTGATTTTGGTGATGCCTTGGCTGAAGAAGGCTATTATGTGAAGGAATTACGGAAAACGTCTGCTATCACATATGAGGATATAAGTGAGTATGACGTATTCGTTATTCCAGAACCAAACATTCCATTCAAGACTTCAGAGCAGGATGCAATGCTGCGCTACACTCAAGAAGGCGGCAGTATCTTCTTCATTGGTGACCACTACAATGCGGATCGTAACTACAACCGTTGGGATTCCGGTGAAATCTTCAATGGTTATCGTCGAGGTGCATTTGAAGATCCAACCAAAGGTATGTCAGCTGATGAAGCGAATTCCGATCGGATGCAAGGTGTAGAAAGCTCCGACTGGCTTGGTGATAATTTCGGTATTCGTTTCCGTTTCAATGCTGTAGGTGATATCGAATCTGGACAAACTGTGGTCGAACCATCTGATTCTTTTGGGATCACAGAAGGTATTGAAGTCGTAGAATCTCATGCAGGAGCTACATTGACAATTCTCGACCCGACGAAATCCAAAGGCTTGATTTATTTCCCGGAAAATATCCCGGCTTGGCCGAATGCTGTCGACCAAGGGGTGTATGCTGGCGGTGGCATTGATGAAGGAGCTTTTGCGGCAATATCCAAATTGGAGCAAGGTAAAGCGGCGTTCATTGGTGATTCCTCACCAGTAGAAGATGCTACTCCTAAGTATCTTCGTGAGGACAGCGGCAGAACTAAGCGGACGTATGATGGTTTTACAGGAGAAGGAAATAACGGTCAGTATTTGCTTAATGTTATGGATTGGTTGAGTGAAAAAGAAAGCTATTCCAGCTTTGAGGAAACATCTATTTCTTTGAGTGAAGTGACGCCTTTGCTGGAAACAGCTACAATCAATGAAAATCCGGAATTGACTACAGAAGCGGAAGCAGAGCCTTGGTCAAATCCACCAGCTGGATATCAATGGTATAATCCGAGTACATTTGCAGCTGGATCTTACGGTTCCGATGAAGTAGCATCAAATCCAACTTATGACGTTGTGACACCTGCTACATTGCCGACGCAGCAGGAATTTACCGTGCGTGTTGTGGTGGAAGATCTGCAGCCGGGTGAGACACTGACAGGGCTGCAGTTGGGAAGCTATTTACCAGGAGGACAGCAGATCGGGAAGTTCAATACAACCGGATCATGGCCGAGCAACTATGGATACAGCAGTAACTTCTCTGTCACGGCAGATGCGACAGGAAGAGCTGTAGCAGATATCCCTGCACAATTGAATCCATCGACTGCAGATGGTACAGCAAGCCTGCGTCTTCGTAAGGATGGCAGCAATCTTCTGACGAAGTCTGTACAAGTCGGGAACGTTGATACAGAGCCTTTACCAGAAGACGAAGTGGAGCTTCCGCAGAAGGTAGCTATTCAGGAAGCGCGTAATGTACAGGATGGAGAAGTTGTTACGATAGAGGGCACTGTTACATCTGCTCCAGGCAGCTTTGGTGGCAAAGGTTTCTATGTACAAGACGATACTGCCGGTATTTATGTTTTTCAGGACAGTGACAGTTTCAAAACTGGAGATCTTGTTCAAATCAGTGCTGTAAAAACTACTTATAATGGAGAAGTGGAAGTTACAGATGTAATCAAGTCCGAAGTTATTGGACAATCAGAGGTTCCTGCACCAAAAACTGTTTCAGTGATTGATGACACGAATCAAGGACAGCTTGTTAAGCTTAATGAAGTAACAATCCAGAATATCGAAGCAGTCGGCACATATGGTACGTTTGAGTTTGATGCACAAGCAGCTGATGGTAATGTGACTCGTGTGCGGGTCGACAATCGAATCGGATTGAATCACGATACCTTCACTGCACAGTTCCAAGAAGGAGAAAAAGTTGATATTACAGGTATCTCATCTATCTTCAATGATACGTATCAGCTAAAACCCGTTGCGACGGATAATATTGTCAAGTCAGCACAAGCAGAAGAGCCGGTACCATGTAAAACTGACAACGGAAAACACAAAGGTGCGGATAAAGGAAAAGGGAAAGGCAAAGGCCACGATAAAAGTTGGAAATGTGCCGCATAAATTCCAAAGGAAGCAGGATTGTAACAATCCCTGCTTCTTTTTTTTGTGCTGCCCTTTTCACTGTAACTTGCTTTCGTGCTCCTCATTTATAGTGAAGGTAATGTGAAACATTATGCTTTTTTTAAAATATGTGACCCTTCATCAAAACAATTAAACAGTACGAGTAAATGAAGGAACAAAAATGTTTTTAACTGTTTGTAGTGCTTTCTTTTCATGTTATTCGGTACGCATCTGTTGTTACCTACATAGAATGACTTGAGTCAAAAAGGAGGGATATCATGTCTGAAAGTTACGGCGGCGGTAAAGGATACGGTAGCGGTTTCGCGCTTCTAGTAGTTCTTTTCATCTTGTTGATCATCATCGGTGCTTCTTACGTTGGAGGCGGCTACGGTTACTAAGCAATGCTAAAAGAAACCGCGGTTATTTACCGCGGTTTCTTTTCTTCTTTTTCTTTTCATAATCAAAGGTTACCTCTGTTAGGGCAATGAAAGCTGCGACAACAATCTCTATATGCCATGCTAAATGTATAGGTTCGTATAAGCCGTTCACAATGGAGATGGCGAGCCAATTCACTACAAAGTTCAAGGAAAAAGCAACCATAAAATCATAAAGTGTCTGTATTTTAAAATTCTTAGTGAGAATATAATAAAAAGCTTTTGCAAATAACTCACCGAAAATACTTAGAAGAAGATATACAGCTACAAATACGGCCAAATGCTTGGGAGATTCATAAGCAGCACCAAGTATACTTAAGGCACCCAGAAATCCGAAATAGTAGAGGGCAGCTACGAATGCGAACGTAAACCCTAGTAGTATGGATATAATTAGAGTTACGGAAATCTTTGATACTCTGTTTCTTTTACCTTTACGCTGCTCTGTTGCCACTGCCATCACCTCATGCATTCACTCTGATTCTTAATACGAATAATCTATCTAAAAGTTTCATATTGATGGATAGTCAGAGCGAAGCAAGCTATACATGACCATATCTAAAAAAACACCATTCAATTTTTCAAAATGACGTAAAGTACCTTCTTCATGAAAGCCAGCTTTTTCGAGCAGACGACGTGAAGGTGCATTGCCTGGCTCTACTTTTGCTTCTATTCTGTTCAAATTTAACGTTTGAAAGCCTTCTTCTATCAAGGCTTGCAGTGCTTGGGTCATATAACCTTTTCTCCAGAAATCCTTTCCTATCTCATAGCCAATTTCTCCACGTTGATTCACAGCATCAATGTAATTGAACCCACACGTACCAACAATCGTGTTATCTTCTAGCAGGATTGTGTAGCGATCAGCATGTTCCAGTTGTGTGATATATAAAATCATCTCTTCTGCTTGCTCTACAGTCTGCATTGGAGTGATATTCATAAAAGCAGTTACATCTGGATCTGACCAGAAATGGTATAGAGTTTGTGCATCGGAAACGGATATAGGACGCAGATGAATTTGTTGTTGATTGGACAAGTTATATATTCCTCTCGTTGTATAATTAGTCAATATTATGTATATTTAATATATTCTGATAGGCGGTGATGCTCTTGTTATCTTTGTTTCTGACAAACGTGCTTTTAGGACTCTCAATCGCTCTCCCGGTTGGTACAGTGACGATTGAGATGACCAAACAAGGCTTAAAAAATGGTTTCGTACATGGATGGATGGTCGGAGTTGGCGGAATGACGATCGATTTTCTGCTGATGGTCGCTCTATTTCTTGGTCTTGCTCCTATCCTGGCAGCCCCTACAATCCAAACGGGCATGTGGCTGCTTGGTGCTATCTTCTTATTGTATATTGCCTATGACAGTATCAAAAATGCGGACAAGCAGATTATGATCAACGGAGAAAAAACGACAAAAAAGCTGCTGTCATCTTACAAAAACGGATTGCTTGTAGCAATTTCACCTAGTAACCTCGTATTTTGGATAAGTGTTTTCGGTACCTTTTTATCAAGCAGTTTTTCAGAAGGAAATGAGCTTTCCTTCATCGTCGCTGGACTCGGCATTCTGGCAGGTATCCAAGTGCATGATATCGGCTTGATGAGTATCGTCGCAGGTACAAGAAGGGTCGTCAACGAGACATTTGTGAAATGGGTTTCTATTGGAGCAGGATTAGTGCTCAGTTACTTTGCAATCCTTTTCTTCACCCAATTTTTGAAACGTATCCTCTGACGAGGGCTATTTGTAGTTTACCGCTTTTTTCCTGTAGAATATAGATATAATCTCCTGGAGGCGGTAGTGGTGGCAGAACCCTTGAAAGCAATGTATACGAAAGAATTCCTGGAAGGTTTCGCTTCCAAAGTGAAACAAGCCTATAATGATTTCGATGAACGAGAGTTCGTTGATAAGGTGATGGATGGTGAATGGGAAGGGCTGGAATTGAAAGGTCGGATACGCCGGATCAGTCAGGTTCTCGGTTTCTTTCTTCCGAAGAATTATCCTGAAGCTTTAGGTATTCTTCTTGCTATCCAGGACCAATGCGAAGGGTTTCCTTATTTATTTTTTCCGGACTTTGTCGAGGTGTACGGGCTGGAACTAGAGCATGAAGAAATATCGCTGCAAGCATTGGAGCAATTCACGAAGCGTTCAAGTGCTGAATTTGCCATCAGGCCATTTCTAATCAGGGCTCCTGAGCGGATTATGAAAAAAATGCTAGAATGGGCTCAATCAGATGATCATCATGTCCGCCGTCTGGCAAGTGAAGGCTGTCGTCCGAGGCTGCCGTGGGGACAAGCAATTCGGCAGTTTAAAGAAGAGCCAAATCCGATATTTGAAGTCCTGGAATTATTGAAAGCAGATTCCTCTTTGTATGTTCGGAAAAGTGTTGCCAATAATTTAAATGATATTGCTAAGGATAATCCAAAACAAGTTATTTTGACGGCAAAACGCTGGAGTGGTTTTTCACCGGAGACAGACTGGATTATCCGGCATGGCTGTCGTACACTGCTTCGGAGCGGAGAACCAGAAGTAATGGTCTTATTCGGGTATGAGGAAGCGGCTGAGCTAATTGACGCTATGATAGTCACGGATCGTCAGCGCGTTACCATTGGAGAATCGGTAACCATGTCGTATTCTTTTAATGTAAAGAAACAGGCGAAGCTGCGTATAGAGTATGCAATAGACTTCGTAAAGAAGCGAGGGATTTCCCAAAAGAAATTTCTTCTCTCGGATCGGATATTTACAGCGGGAGAGAGTGTTACGAAAGAACGAGTCCATAATTGGAAAGACTTGACCACTAGGGTCCATTATCCGGGTATACATCGTATTGTACTGCTTGCTAATGGGAAGGCAGTAGCTCATACAGATCTGGAACTGATCAAGTAAAGGAGTGGAAAACATGAAACGTATTGCAGTATTCTGCGGTTCTAGCGTAGGCGCATCAGCAGCATACATCGCTGCAGCAGAAGAGTTAGGGAGGACGTTAGCTACCCAAGGACTGACGCTTGTGTATGGCGGAGCAAGTGTTGGTTTGATGGGGGCAGTTGCGAATGGTGCTATGAAAGCAGGAGGTCATGTGATCGGGGTAATGCCTGAATTTCTGGAGAAGCGGGAAATCGCTCACTCACATGTATCTGAGCTGATCGTCGTTTCTTCTATGCATGAACGAAAAGCGAAAATGGCAGAGCTGGCAGATGGCTTCATCGCACTTCCTGGAGGACCAGGCACGCTGGAAGAGTTTTTTGAGATCTTCACATGGGCGCAACTTGGATTGCATAAAAAGCCACTCGGTATTTTGAATGTGAATGGCTATTATGATCTGCTGGTAAGCTTATTTGACCGCATGGCGGATGAGCAGTTCATGCATGAAAAGTACCGTACGATGACACTAACAGATACGAAGCCTAAAAGTCTTTTGGAGCAGTTTCGTCAATATGAAGCGCCGGAAGTAAAAACCTATATCAGACGACCAGAGCAGACGTGACAGCGTATGCTCTTTTATTTGCCGAAAATTTCTTCTTCTGGATAAGCATGAGTCCAATGAAACGGCTGCAGCTCCCGTAAGGATACATACTTCACCTTATCCTCTTTATGTGTCACAGCTACTTGCACGTCGCGTCCCCAGTAAAGTAATCGCTCCTGGCAAATGCCGCATGGAGTCAGTATTTTAAAAGGACTATTCTCATCATTGCGCGCAACACAAATGGAATGGGTTACTGACGATTGCAATTTATGAGCTTCCAGAATAGAGCCAACCTCCATGCATAGCTCGGTCGCGGCATTCAGCACTTCAGGAGCTACACTTGTTAGAATAATGCCCTCACTGGTGCGCATCGCAGCAGCACCACCCCAGCCACTCGGATAACGTTGCTTGATTAACTCAATTGCTGCCTCATATAACATATCCATTACTATCACTCCTTTGCTTTTAGTATATCAGGGCAATTTTTACAACTCAGCAAAAATTATCAAAAACACAATATGTTTTTAAGTTAAGCTGTAACTAAGGAGGTGAGCAAGTGCAGGTGCATGAAGCGACTATACAAAGAGCTATTTCTTTTATTGAAAACAATTTACATGAACCTCTTACGGCCGAGCAAGTTGCTAGTCAAGCAGGTTTCTCCAAATTCCATTTCCATCGATTATTCCAGGCCTCTGTCGGTTTGTCATTCACTGATTATATCCGCCGAAGAAGATTGGCTGGAGCTTCATCTGCGCTGCTGCATACTGAACTAGGAATACTCGATATCGCGTTCATGTTTCATTTTGAATCTCAAGAGGCATTTACCAGAGCTTTCAAAAAGCATTACAGTCTTCCGCCAGGAAAATACAGACGTATGATGCGAGCTGCGCTGCATCAGAAGGAGGAAAAGATGGAGGATAAACAAGTAAGAGGGTGGATATTAAGCGGTTCCGATCCCCACAATTACGAAATGGGAAATGACTATAAACAGGTACATCAAGGGAAAGCATCTGGTTATCTGATGTCGAAAACGGTTATAGGAGCGGATGAATTTGCCACGATGATGCAGCAATTCAAGGCAGTAAATTACGTAGGTAAAAGACTTCAGCTGACTTGCTTCATCAAGACGGAAAATGTACAAAGCTTTGCCAGCATGTGGATGCGAGTAGACAATACATCAGATGATATTGTCCAATTCGATAATATGAGCAACCGTCCAATCCAGGGAACGACCAATTGGACCCGATATCGTATTGTGCTAGATGTACCAGACAATAGTGCCGCCATTTCCTTTGGGGTGATCTTATCCGGCAAGGGCAAGGTCTGGGCGGATGGTTTTCGGTTTGAGGAAGTGGACGAATCCGTTCCAACTACTAATATAGATGTGACGTATCATATGCGGGATGAACCGGTTAATCTAGCCTTCGAGGAAGAACTGAGCTGATATGGCTCGACGTGCTGATTAACGTCATTCAGCTCTTCGTTCAGAAAAAATAGCGTTCTGCCTGAAAGGACAGCATATATAATGTGCTTGTCCTTTTTATATTCTCTTCTAACCTATTGCCTATATTACCAGTTCACTCCTTATGGTAAAATATTCAAAAAAAGAAGAGGTGCTGCAGTGTGTCAGATTTCAAGATTGGCAGTGTGTTTGTACATGTGAAGGATGCGAATAAGGCAGCAAATTGGTATGCAAATCTTTTAGGAAAACCGGAACCGCAGCCAACGGCAGGACCGGTGCAGTTCATGGAAACCGCTGATGGAAGAGGGCTTGTCATTGATGATAACCGGAATAATACGCCGGGTATCCGTCCGGCCTTTATGCTTGAGACAACAGATATTCAGCTTGCCTATAAACGTGTGAACGAACAAGGAGGCAAGATTGTCCGGGAGCTTGAGGAGGATGAAGCTGTAGCATTCTTCAATTTTGAGGATCCTGATGGCAATATTGTCATGGTATGTGAGCAGCTCAAATGATTATCTGGATTAATGGAGCATTCGGTGCGGGAAAGACGCAATCTGCAATTTCTCTACGATACCGGCTGCCGAATGCCTTCATTTATGACCCGGAAAAAGCGGGGTTTTACATAAGGAGTAATATACCAGATTCCATGCAGAAACCGGATTTCCAGCAGCATAAGTTTTGGCGCACTATCGTATATGAGCATTTAGCTTATATGGCTGCAAATACAGATGATGTCATTATCGTTCCGATGACAATCACGGAACCAATTTACTATGAAGAAATCATCGGAAAATTACGTAAAGATGGATACCAAGTTCATCATCTTGTGTTAGCCGCTTCGGAAGAAACATTGCGTGTGAGGCTTGCCAAGCGGGGCAACAAGCAGAATTCCTGGGCTGTTCAGCAAATACAGCGATGCATACAAGGTCTTTCAAATCCAATGTTCGAAAATACAGTGCCAACAGATAATATGTCGATAACCGAGGTAGTTGAGGCTATAGGCAGACAAACAGGTCTTCAACTGCAAAAGGATACTCGTTCCTGGTGGAAGGCACGCTGGCCGCGATTAACCTCTAGATGGAGATAGAGATTTTGGCTGCAATAAAAATGCGGCTTAGTATGGTTATGTTATAATGCCTCAAAAAAGGTGGTAGGTAAAATGAGTATCGAAAACGTAAAAGATTATCTAGCGAATTACAACCGAAGCAGTGATATCATAGAGCTCGATTTATCTAGTGCCACTGTAGATCTAGCTGCTGCAGCACTTGGTGTGGAGCCTGCACGAATTGCTAAGACATTAGCCTTTAGAGGCAGAGAAGATGGACAATCTCTTTTGATAGTTGCTGCAGGAGATGCAAAGATTGATAATAAAAAGTTTAAAGAGCTATTCGGCGTAAAAGCACGGATGCTTTCAGCTGATGAAACGTTGGAACAAACAGGTCATGCTGTTGGAGGGGTTTGTCCGTTTGGGTTAATAAACGATTTGCCTGTGTATATGGATATCTCCTTAAAGCGTTTTTCCACGGTGTTTCCGGCCTGCGGCAGCAGTAATTCGGCAATAGAACTGACTTGTGAGGAACTTGCTGAATATGGCAAGGGAAAAGAATGGGTAGATGTTTGCAAGAGCTGGGCTGATAATAGCTGAACGAAAGTGATAGCTGTTCTAGGCAAGGGGTTCCGCTTTGCTTCTATCTCTGACACTGCTAAACTTAGCATGTACCCTATACTTCACAAAAAGATAGGTTAGGAGAAAGAATTATGTCAGATAATAATACAAAAAAAGAGATATTTTCTTGGTTGAGAGCAATTGGGATTGCCGTCGTTATTGCTTTTGGCTGCCGATACTTTCTTTTTACACCGTCAACGGTGCATGGAGAGTCAATGCTGCCGACGTACCAGGATAGTGATCACGTCATTGTCAGCAAAGTTTCAAAAATAGAGCGAAATGATATCGTAGTATTTAACGCACCCGATGCAGATGCCCACTATATCAAACGGGTGATTGGTCTGCCTGGAGATACAATTGAAGTAATAGATAATGTGCTGTATGTGAATGGCGAGGAGCAGGATCAGTCGTATTTGCCGGAAGACATGGTAACTGGTGATTTCAAACTAAAGGAATTGACCGGTGAGGAAAAGGTGCCTGAAGGTGAAGTGTTTGTCATGGGTGATAACCGCACAAACAGTAAAGACAGCCGCATGTTCGGTTTCATTTCACAGAAAGAAGTAATCGGAGAAGTGAAGATGACCTTCTATCCATTCTCTGATTTTCACATAGGTAATTAATATGTGTCAGGTACATGGAAAAACAGTAGATAAGGAAACAAGATGTGAGCATTATCACTCTCCATTAGATGTAATAGCAATCAAGTTCGCCTGCTGTAATCAATTTTATCCTTGCTACAAATGCCACGAAGAGACGGCTGGTCACGAGGCTAAGGTATGGCCGAAAGACCATTTCAATGAAAAAGCGATACTATGCGGAGTATGTAAAACGACGCTCAGTATCAATCAGTATATGGACACAGACCATTGTCCAGACTGTAAGGCAGCATTCAACCCTGGTTGTCAGCTGCATCATCATCTGTATTTTGAGCCAATAAGAAGAGACTGTCTTTGACTGACAGTCTCTTTTTGTTTGTTTTAGGATACAGACCGTTTCTGAGAGGTATCTCCTGTTTTGGAGAAGATAAATTTCAGCATGGATGGTGTTACAAGTGTTGTCACAATAACCATAATTATAATACTTGTATAATATTCTGGGTCAAGTAGGCCTGAGCTTAAGCCAGTACCGGCAATAATAAGTGCCACTTCTCCTCGGGAGATCATACCAGTTCCGATTGCCATGGAGGATCTTCCGTTGAAACCTGTCATCCTTGCCCCAAGCGCTCCGCCAAATAGCTTCGTCACAATAGCCATAATGCTGATAAGCACGATGAACAGAAGCTGTGAACCGACACCTTCGAAGCTGATGTTCAAACCGATGCTGACAAAGAAGACAGGAACGAACACACCATATGCAATCGGCTCTAATTTATGTTCCACTGTTTCTTTATAGTTTGTCTGGGAAATTGCAATACCAGCTGCAAATGCGCCAATAATACCGGCAACGCCCATATATTCAGCAAAGTAGCTAAATACGAGCGCCAAAAGAATACCAGCAGAAACGATTGTCTCACTTACTTTGAATCGAGCGAAAAACTTCATTATAAGTGGAATCAGCCAAATACAAGCAACAATGATGACTCCAAAGAAGAGTACTTTCTTCCCAATTAAAGAACCGAGACTAACTGATTCCCCTGTACCTAGCACACTCATTAGCACTGCCAGTAAGACGACAACAAGAATATCGTCAACAACAGCTGCTCCAAGGATTGTTGTACCTTCTCGTGAATTCAGCTTATTCATTTCCTTTAATGCCTGTACAGAAATACTGACACTCGTCGCGCAGAAGAGTAAGGCCAAGAACAGTGCGTGTCCCTGACTCATTCCAAAGGCAAGGGCAAGGCTGTAACCACCGATGAATGGGAACAGGACACCGAGAACAGCAACTGCAAAAGCAGATTTCCAATTTTCTTTCAGCTGCTGCAGATCTGTTTCCAATCCGGCAATGAACATGAGGACAAGCACTCCGATTTCGGAGAATTCATGAATGAAGGAAGTTTGCTGTATCCAGCCGAGAACTGCCGGACCGAGGATGACACCGGCAAGAAGCTCCCCCAGTACAGATGGCTGACCAATCTTCAAAGCTAGCTGACCAGCAATCTTAGTGAACAGCAAAATTAAGGCTAAGTGTAAAATGAATTCCATATCTTACTCCTTTGTAATGTATTTATGCATTTTCGACCGCAAAAAAGGCATATCCGCCAGTTTTCACTGTGGATATGCCTAAATGGACACAGAGGGGCCTGGGGTGGCAGGCTCCTCCGGAAAATGCATATGTAGTTAATTTATAGTTACTCATTATATAGCAGTTATAGAACGAAAACAACCGCTTTTCAACTGTTTGCAGCTGTCAGAAAAGGGAAAACAGGTGACGTAACCTATGCAAAGGAGGGGCAGTCGTGAAAAATACTTTTGATTTTCATACAAAACAAGGACTCTATCAGCATATGGAAGAGACACTTGCATTCTATTATCCTGCAGCAATAGACAGCACATACGGAGGATATAATGAAGGCTTTTATATGGATGGAACGCTCACAGAGGATACGACCAAGCATATCGTCGGACAGGCGCGTCACTTGTATAATTTCAGTGTCGGCTTCAAACTTACAGGTAAAACAGAATATAAAGAGGCGGCTGAACATGGTATAACCTTTTTCCGAGAGACTCTGCGGGATATAGAGTATGGCGGTTATTATACAGAGATGAAAGATGGCAGTGTGACAGATGATAAGAAGCTGACATATGGTCATGCATTCATATTCCGGGCTGCGGTAGCTGCAGTGGAAGCAGAGATAGAGAGGGCGGAGGAATTACTCACGGACATCTATCAAGTGCTGGAGGAGAGGTTCTATGAACCATCCGCAAAACTATATAAAGATGAAGCATCTCGTGATTGGTCCAGCTTTTTAGAATACCGCGGACAGAATTGCAATATGCACATATGTGAGTCAGCAATTACTGCGTATGAAACAACAGGTCAACAAAGATATCTGGATCAAGCTTTAAACATTGCAGTCCAAGTAACGAATAAACTTGCGGCTCAAAGTGACGGACTTATATGGGAGAACTACGATGAAGCTTGGATGAAGGATGAACAATTCAATCATGGCGAAACAAGGGATGAATTTCGTGCTTATGGATTCGTTGGAGGACATCAATTTGAATGGAGCAAGCTCCTTGCTTGGCTATATATTCACAAGCAAGACAGCTGGCTGCTTGAACGTTCGGAAGAGCTTTATCAAACTGGCTGGAATCATTACCACGATCAAAATCAAGGCGGCATATTCTTTGTGATGAGCCCTGATAAAGAGTTGATTGATAAAGGAAAATCTTATTGGGTTTTAGCAGAAACACTAGCTGCATCAGCATTGCTGCATGGCCAGACAGGAAATGATGTATATAGTGAGCATTATGAGGAGCTTTTCCAATATGTACAGGAACATTTCATCGATCCGGTACATGGCGCTTGGTATCAATGGCTCACAGCCGATAATAAAGTCGAGGACGAGGTTAAAAGCCCTTCCCCGAAAACGGATTATCATCCGATTAGTGCAAGCTACCTGATAGCAGCTTACCGAGGAGAGGACCTGTAGCGTAATGCGCAGATCCTCTTTCTTATTGCTATAATGAGTAAGAAGGGAGTGGATTAGTATGTATGATAGTGAAAGATTGCAAATCAAACCATTAGAGAAAAAGCATGCCAGTGATCTTCTCGATCTGAATATGCGAAACAGAGAACTTTTCGAAGCTATCTCACCAGTTGAACGCAGTGATTCGGATTATACACTGGAGAAATACAAAAAGAATATTGAAGCGGCACAGAAAGATTGGAAGGAAGATAAACGCTACGAATTCGGAATATTCCTTAAACATGATGATGTTCTGATTGGAACAGCTTCTTTATTCTTTATCGAGCGGAATACAGCAGAAAAATGCATGATCGGTTATTCACTGGATGGAGCACATAATGGCAAAGGATATATGACGGAAGCAGTGCAGCTTGTATTAGATTTTGCTTTTGGAGATGGGAAATTCCATAGGGTTGAAGCGGGAGTGATGCCGCGAAATCTAGGATCGGTTGCGGTACTGGAGAAATGCGGGTTCCAACGAGAAGGTTTGGAACGCGACTTGCTGCGTATTGATGGCAAGTTCGAGGATCATTATAAGTATTCGATACTGGCGACTGATCCACGCACAAACTAAAACCCAGGAGCATTCATTGCTCCTGGGTTAGTCATTAATGCTGCTGGGATGGAACTGGGCGTGAGTGCCGACGTTCATTATTCTTCTTAGCAGCAACTGGCTGCTGCGGACTGTGGACTGTGACCGCAAGGAAGAATGAAATGACACAAAGTACGGCGATGGCTACGAAGGTCGGCTGGAAACCTCCAAGCAGTGATGCGATGAATGAGCCTCCTAATGCACCTATTCCAAACCCCTGATAAATGACACCATAGTTTTTACTTTGATTTCTCAATCCGAAATAATCTGCGACGATAGCCGGGAAGACAGTGATGTTACCGCCAAAGAAGAATGCAATGGCTGCCACACAGACGAAGAACAATGTTGTTGATAGTTCCACCATGCTTAATACTCCAACAGCACCCGCAGTGACAAGAAGTCCTGCTGCAACCAAGTACAGTCGTTCCACTTTATCGGATAGAGCACCTAGCACGACTCTGCCAGTCGTATTACAGATAGCTACGACAGCTACGGCATTTGCTGCAGTTGCGGCAGATAGACCCGCAAGTTCCATGCCGGCATCTTTAACGATACCGATTAAATACAAGCCGCTCATGCAAGCAGTAAGGAAGATGACAAATAGAATGTATGCTTGTTTCGTATGCAACATTTCCTTGATACTGAAGTCTTTAGTTGCTGCCCCAGTAGTAGTTTCCTGTGGAAGGATGGCGTCCTTAAGGAAGAAGGCTCCTCCGCAGATTAGGATGATTGCAGCTATTCCCCAGATTAGGAATGTGCTTTGTACTCCAGCCGATGAAAGCAATGCTTGGTTAATATATTTGAAGACTAAGCTTCCTGTCCCGAAAGCACCTACTGATATACCAGATATGAGGCCTTTCTTTTCCGGGAACCATTTGATTACGTTCGAGAGTGTAGTGATATAAGCAATACCATTGGCAAAGCCGACAACTACACCTGCTAATAGATAGATGAGCCATAGTGATGTTGCAAAAGAGCTTAGTATCAGCCCGGCACCGAGCAGGATACCAGCAAAGATGACCAGCTTCTTAATTCCGAGTTTATCCTGCAGCTTTCCGCCGAAAAGAGTGGCTACTGCCAGTGCGAAACTCGTAATCGAGAAGGTGATCGCTACCGAAGATGCGCTCCAGCCATAGGCATCAGCCAATGGCTGGTTAAATAGACTCCATGTATAAATAGTACCTAGACCAATTTGGGTTATGATCGTACCTAGTACAATCAGCCAGCGATTCGTTCCTGTTTTCATGAGTTGTCCCTCATTTCATCTACGTTGTTTTGATAGTTTTATCATAGCCGTTGCAGATGTATCTGAAAGCGTTTTCTCATGAGTTGCTCTATTTCAGGAATGAATGGTCCTCAAAGGCGCATAATCTGTCGAAACTCTTTTGCTTTACTTCGGCTGACCGGAATTTGCTCACCCAGTCCTTTCATTTTGACAAGATACGTATTATGAAACCAAGGAAGAATCTCATGTATTTTTTCTGTGTTTACAATATAAGAACGATGACAGCGGAAAAATGTATCTGCTGGCAGCTGTTGTTCGAAAGTACTGATAGAACCGGGGTAGGTATATACCTCATCTTTTGTGTGTACGGTTGTCTGTTTTTCATCGGCCTCGGCATAGGCGATTTCCTTCAGATTGATTACATAGATCTTTTCGTCCTTCCAAACATTGAGCCGTGCTGGTGTTTCTGCCGGTTCTATTCGATCAATATCTGCCGATGTTTTCTGAGATTCAAGCTTCTTAAGCATTGCCGCAACGCGTTCCTCGCTGTATGGCTTCAATATATAATCGAATGCTTCAAGCTCAAATGCTTTAGCTGCATGTTCTTTATAAGCTGTGGTAAATACGATTATTGGTTTATGTTTAAATTGAGCCAAGCTTCCAGCAAGCATCATGCCATCAAGTGAAGGCAGGTTGATATCGAGGAACAGTACATCCGTCGTGTTTTCCTGAAAATACTTCAGCACATCCAATCCATCATCGAAGTGGTCAGTCACCTCGATGGAACTGTATGTATCAATTAAGTACTGCAGCTCCTCTTGTGCAGGTAATTCATCTTCTGCAATGATTGCACGTAGTGTCATGGTTATTTTCCTTCCTTCACTGGTATATCAAAGTAAATCTCCGTACCAGGATCAAGACGATTGATGGTCAGACCCTTCCCGTAAATCAGGCGGACGCGCTGATGCACGTTGGCTAGTCCAATATTTTTCACACTTGCTTCGTCCTTATACAGCTTTTCAACAATCTCCGGGTCGATCCCAACTCCAGTGTCTCGTATACTGATGCGGATATCTTTTTCCCGTGCTTTTACAGAAAGATAGACGGCACCCTGCCATTTGCGTTTCCGAACACCATGATGGATAGCATTCTCTACCAAAGGCTGCAGCAGCAGACTAGGCACTTTTATCTGCACTGGATCAATATCATAAATAATTTGGAGTTTGTCACCGAAGCGGGATTTTTCAATCTCCACATAATCTCGTACTTGTTTCAGTTCTTCTTCTATAGCGATCATTTCATCATGTAGCTCCAAGTTATAGCGCAAATAGCCAGATAAGTTATGAATCAGCTCGCGGGCACGATTCGGATCGCGTCTTGTAGTCGATGCAATTGCATTCAGCGAGTTGAAGAGGAAATGCGGGTTGATCTTCGATTGCAGAGCTTTTAGCTCAGCTTTATTGGCGGTCTCTTTGATCTGTTCAATCCGGGAAATCTCCATTAGGTTTGAGATGATCTGCGCCAGTCCGATACCAAGCGTCTGCAAAGAGTCTGTTATCCGGTTTTCCTTTTCATAATATATCTTCAATGCGCCTGTTACCTCGTCGCCTTCTTGGAAAGGAACGATAAGCAGACAGTGCATCTGCGGCAGATGATGATCATCAACTTCATTCCGGATGACAATTTGACCACTGTTAATGGCTTGTTTCGTCATTTCGCTTACAATCGATGATGTATCCTGGTAGCGCTCAGCCCCCAGACCGTAATAAGCAACCACGGTTTTCGTATCCGTTATGGCAACAGCATCTGCATCAATCTCTTCTTTAATGATTTGGCAGATACGCTGCAAGGAAGCGGGCGTGATGGACCGGAAATAAGGAAGCGTCTTATTGGCAATATCCAACGCAAGCTTTGCCTGAGCTGCAGCAATCTGTTTCTTTTCTCCTTCAATATTGTGGACGAGCAGGATGAGTAAACCGATGCTGATTTCACCTATCATCATCGGAACAGCTATTTGTTCAACAATCGAAATACCTTGAGATCTTGGTTCTCCAAGTGCAATGATCAGCAGCATGGTCAATGTCTGGCTCAAAATACCAGCGCCGATACCGATATACCACCAACGATGCTTTTTAACCTTACGATTGATAAATCCAGACGCAAATCCTGCTGTCATACTAGTAATCAAGCAGGGCAATGAAGTGATACCATCGATATCGATCAAATATCGATGCAAGCCGGATACAATACCGGTAATGATACCAACCCATGGTCCGAATAAAATACCGCCAGAAAAGATAGCCACTGTCCTTATATTAACGAGACTGCCTTCTACTTCAATCCCAGAATATGTTCCGAATATGGCAAAACTGCAGAAGACGACAGTCAGTACGCTAAGTTCCCGAACCGAATGATTTTCTTTTTGAAGGATTTCTTTAAAACCTTTAATTTTGGTCAGGAAAAATAAGATAATGAGCAGCAAGGCAGCACGCTCGAATATCGATATGATCATTTCCAAGGTTGAATGCATAGTTGTAATCCCTTTCACCTTTAGTAATAACAGTTTATCAGAAATTTGGACTGGAAGGGAATGGATGCGATTATAAAAAGATTGGTAAATGATAGATTCATTTGATGAAAAATACTGCTTGGAAATAATATGTCATAATGTATAATTAGGCTGGATTTATAGAAATGAAAGCGCTATAATTAACATAATGAAACGTCGTTCCACTATGTGGAACATGTGTATGGGCATCGGTGATGGATGCCATTATTTTTAAATAGTAATGTAAGGGGTTTCATTTAATCTGTGGGAGCCACGAAAAAAGGTAAGGAGATGATAGAAATGGAATTGCGATACGCAACTCATCCAGATCACGCCAATACATTCACTACTGAGGAATTGCGCAATCATTACTTAATTGAGGAACTTTTTGTCCCCGGTGAAATCAAGCTTGTGTACAGCATGGAGGACCGTACGATCATCGGCGGTATTCAGCCAGCCGCCAGCTCAATCGCTTTGGAGAGCTATGACGCAATCAAGGCGGATTACTTCCTGGAAAGAAGAGAAGTCGGGATTTTTAATATCGGCGGCAACGGAACAATTTCCGTTGATGGAGAAACGTACGAAATGGCGAACAAGGATTGCATTTATATCGGCAAAGGCAATCAGGAGTTACTGTTTAGCAGCACTAATGAAACAGAACCAGCTAAGTATTATCTGTTTTCTGCACCTGCACATACCACTTATCCGACTAAGCATGTTTCATTCCAGGATGTTCCTGGAGATGCGATGGGTGCGAAGGAAAGTGCGAATGAGCGCGTGATCCGCCGCATCATTCATCTGGAAGGTATTCAAAGCTGCCAGATTGCTATGGGAATCACGATTTTGGAAAGCGGCAGTGTCTGGAACAGCATGCCGACACATACCCATAACCGCCGGATGGAAGCATATCTGTATATCGATTTGGATGAAAGAGCACGTATGTTCCACTTGATGGGAGAACCGACAGAAACGCGTCATCTTGTCATGAAAAATGAACAAGCTGTCATTTCTCCGCCTTGGTCAATCCATTGCGGAAGTGCTACAAGCAACTATGCATTCATTTGGGCAATGGCTGGAGAAAACAAGACGTACACCGACATGGATCAAGTGTCGATGGATGAGCTTCGCTAAGGGGGGATAAAGATGAGTCTAACGGACTTTTCCATGAGTTATTTTGATTTGACAGGCAAGGTGGCGATTGTGACAGGCGGCAGCAAGGGACTTGGCCAGGGCTATGCAGTCGCTTTGGCAAAAGCAGGAGCTGATGTCTTCGTTGTGACACACCGAGATGATTGGGAGGAAACGAAAGCACTAGTGGAGGAAGCTGGCGGCAAGGCGCATTTCCATCAAGCTGATCTGACAGATAGAGAAAAAGTGAAGCAAGTTGTAGCAAGCTGTGTGGATGTCTTCGGCAAGGTTGATATTCTCGTGAATAACGCTGGTACAATCATCCGGACGCCGCTGCTTGAGTACAAGGAAGAAGACTGGGATAAGGTCATGGATGTTAACCTGCATGCTGTTTACCTGCTAGGGCAGGAAGCGGCTAAGGTAATGGCAGAACAGGGCGGAGGGAAAATAATCAATGTTGCCTCGATGCTGTCGTTCCAGGGTGGCAAATTCGTCCCGTCTTATACAGCAAGCAAGCATGCTGTCGCTGGGTTGACAAAAGCCTTCGCCAACGAGCTGGGCGCTTATAATATCCAGACGAATGCGATTGCACCAGGGTACGTAGCCACTGCTAATACGGCGCCGATCCGTGCGGATGAAAAACGTAATGCGGAGATTTTGTCTCGGATTCCAAGCGGCCGCTGGGCAGATCCGTCTGATTTGATGGGAGTAGTCGTATTTTTGGCAAGTCGTGCTTCTGATTATATGAATGGCCATGTATTGGCTGTTGATGGTGGCTGGCTCGCGAGATAAGCAGGTTGTAAGAATTGCGTCGGAGTTGTTTGACGGGAAAGAGAGATTGAGAGGATTGGGAAGGTGACCAAAGATCTGGAGAATCTTTGTGTATGCCACCCTCTCATTCCAATGATCTGGGCGATCACTATAAAAATAGCATATCACGTAAAGTGATTCAAACATCTCAATTTCTTTTGCTCGATTACCTATAAGGAAAGGTAAGGGATGCAAAGTGAAAATAATGAAAACGATGGAGAGAATTCCAGGCGGGCTCATGCTTGTACCGTTATTTTTAGGGGCAATCATTAATACCTTCGCGCCGAGTTCGGCGGAATACTTTGGTTCTTTCACAGGCGGACTCATGACAGGCACTATTCCGATTCTGGCAGTCTGGTTCTTCTGTATGGGTGCAGGCATCCAGCTGAAATCCACTGGTACAATTTTGCGCAAATCCGGCACACTTGTTATCACGAAGATTGCTGTTGCTTGGGTTGTAGCTATTATTGCAGCACAATTCCTGCCTGAAGGAGGCATTCAAACCGGTCTTTTCGCAGGCTTTTCCGTTCTGACACTCGTTGCAGCCATGGATATGACGAATGGTGGTTTGTATGCATCGATCATGCAGCAGTACGGATCAAAGGAGGAAGCTGGGGCATTTGTTCTAATGTCTTTGGAATCCGGCCCGCTTATGACGATGATCATTCTCGGTTCTACAGGCCTTGCTGCGTTTGAACCGCAAGTATTTGTTGGAGCAGTACTACCATTCTTAGTTGGATTCCTGCTTGGTAACTTGGATGGCGATCTTCGCGCCTTCTTCAGCAGAGCCACACAGACTATGATTCCGTTTTTCGGTTTCGCGCTGGGTAACTCAATTGATTTGGGTGTCATCTTGGAGACAGGTCTTGCAGGTATTATCCTTGGTGTACTTGTTATCGTCGTTACTGGTATCCCGCTAATGATTGCGGATAAATATATCGGAGGCGGAAATGGAACTGCTGGTATTGCAGCATCCAGTACTGCTGGTGCAGCAGTTGCCAACCCAATGATCATTGCTACAATGATTCCGGAATTCATGCCGATTGCAGAAGCAGCTACTGCACTTGTTGCAGCATCTGTAGTTGTTACGTCAATTCTCGTCCCGATTCTGACAGCTTTTTGGGCACAGCATATGAAGAAGAAGGAAAAGCAGAAAACAGACGATACAAATATCGATCCGAAAAATATCAACTCAAATACTGTATAAAACCACCGGAGAGGCATATACAGTATGTCTCTCTTTGCATAAAGGAGACGTTGACAGATGAGCAGAATTTTAACAATCGGAGAACCGATGGCACTGTTTGTTGCGGAGCAGGAAGGGCTGCTTGATGATGCCCAACGCTTTTCTCGTTTCATCGCAGGAGCAGAAGTGAATTTTTCAATCGGAATGTCTCGGCTTGGACACCAAGTGACGTATGTCACCCAGTTGGGCTTGGATCCATTCGGTCGAAACATTCATAAATTCTTACGGAAAAATAAGATAGATACGACGTACGTCAGCTATGAACCTGCCTTTGTGACCGGAATGCAATGGAAACAGAAAGTAAAAAGCGGAGATCCGGAGGTGTTTTCGGCCCGGAAGAACTCGGCAGCTTCTCACATGGATATAAAGCTGATTAAAAAAATTAAATGGACCGATTACGATCATCTTCATCTGACGGGTATTCCGCCGGCTTTGTCCAAAAGCTGTCGTGAATTGGTTTACCAGATGATGAAGGAAGCTAAGGAAAATGGACTGCAGGTCTCATTCGACCCGAATCTTCGGCCAGGTCTGTGGCCTGATAAGCAGGAGATGGCTCTGGTTATTAATGAACTGGCCAGCCAAGCGGATATTATTTTCCCTGGAATAGATGAAGGAAGACAATTGACTGGAAAAACCGATGTGCTCGATATTGCCGCATATTATCATGAAGCTGGTGTGCCAACTGTTGTGTTGAAACTGGGGGCAGAAGGAGCGTTTACGAGCTGTATGAATGGTAAGCAGTTTTATACAGAAGGATTCCCAGTGAAAGAAGTAGTCGATACGGTTGGTGCTGGGGATGGCTTTGCAGTTGGTGTTGTGAGCGGGCTGCTAGAAGGATTAGAGCTGTCTGACAGCATCGCAAGAGGAGCTGCTATCGGTGCACTTGCCGTCATGTCTCCTGGAGATAATGATGGCTTGCCGAATCGTGAAGAGCTGATACATTTTATGAAACGAGAGCCGATCGGATAAAAAAAGGAAGACCTTCCAAGCGGAAGGTCTTCTCCTCTATTTGGTATAGCCTAATGCATGGGAGATTTCCAGGCTGCAGGCTTTCATTTTATTTATCAATTCAGTGTTAACCCTGTCCATTGTTACACGATTGCTTGGACCGGAGATACTGAAGCTCGCGACAATCCGATGTTCATGGCTGAAAATGGGAGCGGCAATACAGCGAATGCCTTCTTCATTTTCGATATTGTCGAGTGCATACCCCTGTTGCCGGACTTTGTCCACTTCAGTACGCAGTTCTTCTGCCGACGTGATTGTGCGCGGCGTGCGCGGTGTAAACGTGGTGGAAGCAGCTATTTCTTCCAGCCGGCCAGCCGCCATGCCTGATAAAAGGATCTTTCCGACTGCTGTACAGTACATGGGCGCTCTATTGCCTATGCGTGAGTACATGCGGATTGTCTGGTTGCTTTCAAGCTTATCAATGTAGACAATCTCACCTTTATCTTCGATGCAAAGGTGCACAGTCTCATTGACATCTGCACACAGGTGCTTCAGATAAGGCTTGGCTACATTGGCGATGTTGTTGTTATTCAAGACACTGCGAGCAACAAAAAGTGTTTGTAAACCTACTTTATACTTGTCTGATTCCAGATCCTTTGCCACATAGTTCATGTCCACAAGTGTTGCCAGAAGCCGATGTGTCGTACTCTTCGATAAATCTACCAGCTTGGTCAGCTTCGCAATCGGCAGGCCATCAGGATAATCGGAAAGCGTATTCAAAATAGTTAAGGCACGTTCGAGTGATTGCACATTAGACATAGATATTACTCCGTTTCTATTGCATTCATTGCTTACTTCTATGATACGGGAACGGCTGGAGTTTGTAAATTCAGTACACAAATGGAGGGAAACCAAATGAGGAAAGCAGAAGTTTTAGCTAAGCTTACTGATCAAGCTATCGTAGCTGTAGTTCGTGCGGATTCGCCGGAGCAGGCCATCCAAATTTCCGATGCATGTATCGAGGGTGGTCTTACAGGAATTGAAGTGACATTTACTGTTAAGGATGCAGATCAAGTGATCAAACAGCTCTCTGCCCAGTATAGCGAAAACCTTGATGTGGTCGTAGGTGCAGGGACAGTGCTGGATAGTACGACAGCGCGTTTAGCCATACTCGCAGGAGCCAGTTTCATTGTGAGTCCGACCTTTGATGCTGAAACTGCAAGGTTATGTAATCTTTATCAAGTTCCTTACTTGCCAGGGTGTATGACAATCGGGGAAATAAAGCAGGCGATGGAAGCAGGAGCTGATATTATCAAGCTCTTCCCGGGAAGTGCTTTTGGTCCAAGTTTTATCAAAGCGGTCAAAGCTCCACTTCCACAGGCAAATATCATGCCAACAGGCGGAGTAGACTTGGAGAATGTCGGCGATTGGCTGAAGAATGGGGCGGTGGCTGTTGGAGTCGGCGGCAATCTTGTAGCACCAGCAAGCACGGGAGACTATGACAAAATTACATCGATTGCACAACAGTATATCCAAAAGGTGAAAGAAGCAAAAGCAGATCGTGTGAACATTTGAACATGGGTCAAGCTGCCTTGCACATAAACTGAACACGGAGGAAGGGGGCTTGCTTCGTGTCAGCAAAAAAGCGGGAAATTGTAATCGTTGTTGTGAAAGCAACTGCTATTTATTCATTTGTCATAATTGATATTGCCGCAGGTACGGGATTGTACCTGACTGCAAAGCTACTGGGATCAGGAGTGATTATTGCTTCTATTTGCAGTATGGCGGGAGTAGAGGGTATAAAAAGGGGCCCTGCATTAGTACGTAATTTAACCGGAAGAGAACGTTAAAAGCATGGTAGAATATAAGATATATGGAAAAGTAAGGGGATAAAATCTCCTGCTGTACTTTGAAGGGGGCGTTCATTATGAAAATTACTAGAAAGAATTCAGACAGAGCAAATAAAAAAGGGGAGCGTCCAACTAACAAAGTCGCATAGCGTTCCCCTAATCTTGGAAGGGGAATTATTTTGGAACAAAATAAGGTAAGTCTTACAGAACTAGATGCAAACAACTGGTACGAATGCTGCCAGCTGAATGTATCTGAGGAGCAGGAAGCATTCATAGAATCGAATGCAATTTCCATAGCACAATCAAAATTTGTAACTACGTTAAGTCCATACGCCATTAGTTTGAATGATAAGATCGTAGGTTTCCTAATGTTTAATACGGTTAAGGAAGAACTCGATGGCTATTGGATTTATCGAATAATGATCGATAAAGACTATCAAAGCAAAGGTATAGCGAAAATAGCAGTACAATTGATGATCTCAAAAATAGCAGAATTACCAGATGCTGATAAGGTGGTTGTCGGTTACCATCCTGATAATAAGGCTGCGCATCATTTATACTCCAGCGTTGGTTTTGTTGATAACGGAGATAGATTCGGAAAAGAAATGGCAGTCATTATAAATTTAAATTAAATAAAAATAAGAAGGGATGCAAATAATGCATTCCTTCTTATTTTGCTTTGGTTTCATCCACCTGCATATTACCGACCGTAAAATAGAATGGTGCCGGAAATGGAGGTTTCTTTCCCCTTTTAAGCCTGGTGCTCGCTTCATTGAGCCAATAGATAGATTTATTGATAGCCGAGAAAAAGACGACTAATTCGCCACTATCGTCTACGCAAAGACAGGATCCGAATATACCATTCTGATACCAGGATTCTCCGATGTCTGCTTTAATCAGCAGCCTCGGTTCTTCTGACCAGTCTGCTCTTGTGAAGCTAGCTGTTTTGCTTTTAAATAACCAAAGGTCCTGTGGCTGATAAGTATCCTCGCCAAAAGCATTGCCGCAGCGACTGACGAGTAAGTAGTACATATCATGAATTCTTTTCGGCCTTGCATGCGTGAAGGCGTCCTCTCGAGTGAAAAACAGACGTGGCTTCGTCCATGTATCAAGACCATTCTTGCTTTCGGCAGCGTATACCTCGTGCATCGGGATATCTCCTTTGCCGGGCTCATGTGGTGTTGCCGCAAACCACATCTTCCATTTTCCTTCATCGTAAATCACTTTGGGGGCAAGTACACTATCGTTTCGTACAGTGCCGACCATCACTGGTTTTGGGTAGCGAAACCATCTGCCATGCCTCATTTCCAAACAGCCGATCGAATACGGAGATTCATTTCCTAAGACATTGCTCGCGCTTCGACCGGTGTAGTAGATGCGGCGAACAGGCTCTCCATCCACTTCTCCCTCGACATAACAAGGTTCATGCAATCCGTACCGATCCCAAGCGGCTTCCTTTGGCTGAGGCAGCAAGGGCTTCGCTTTGTATGGCTTCCCTGGGTAAGTTGAAATTCTCCAGGCATTAGCTGTCGTCAGCGGAGCGCCTTTTGGAAGACTTGCACTGAATAGATTATTTTTAAAATTGCGCTGGAACCCACCGAAAAACATCCACCACTGATCATCAATCTTTTGTACGCTCGGATCACCTAAACCTAGCAAATTGCGGATGGGTTTATAGCCATCCAGCATGGAATATAATAGATTCGGTTTTGTATCCATCCTAACCACCTCACTAGCAAGCAGTATGGACGGAAGAAGCATCAAACATACCAAGTATTATAGTCTTGCTATACAGGAGTTAAGCTTTCCTCTCCAGCCATGATCCCTCCGATATTTTTTGATCGATAAAGTCTAAAACAATTTGCAATTGAGCCATCTGATTTTTTAACTTTTCCTTGTGTTGGACCATACCAGCAATTAACTCAGGATGTTCATGCATATTGTTTGTTTCGGCAATATCTAGATAAGATTTCAATTCTTCTAATGTGAGCCCAGCTTTTTTCATACAAATTATTAATTTCATTCGTTCAATGTCCGTCGGCAAAAAAGAGCGATGACCATTTGGCAGCCGATTAATCGCAGAAAGTAATCCGGCTTTCTCATAAAAACGAATTGTATCGATACTTAAACCGGAAAGCGTACTTGCTTGTTTGATCGTATACATACGTCCGCCTCCTTCTTATATAAGCTTATTGTAAGACCTGAAGTTAACTCCAGGTCAAGAGAAATATTTTGTGTTGACCTGGAGTGAGCTCCATCTTATATACTACAGCCATTGACGAATGGAGGAGAAAGAAATGACAGAAAGAAAGAAAAAAGTAGCACTTGTTACAGGCGCAAATAGCGGGATAGGCTTGGAGCTGACGAAGAAATTGATTGAAAATGGCTGGGAGGTTGTCGCATTGATTCGTTCGGGATTCCCGGAAGAAGAATTAAAGCTTCAACAGAAAATCCGTCAGCGTGAAATCAGGATCTATCGCACCGATTTATCAGATTTCACGAAGCTAAAATATTCGTTGGGACAAATAAAGGAGCAGGAACCAAAGCTCGATGCGCTTTTCAATAATGCAGGAGGCAGTTTTCCAGAGCTTCTCTTTTCACCGCAGGGGCGTGAGCTTCATTACGAAGTGCAAACAGTAGTCCCATACATTATTACCATGGAGCTATTAGAGCTATTAAAAAAGGGATCACCAGGTATGGTTATCCAGACAAGTTCAGATGCATTCAGATTCAGGAAAACATTTGAACCCGACGAATTGGCAAAATCGAAAAAGTTTCAGAAGCTTACGGGTCCATATACATCAACGAAGCTAGCTATTACGCTTTGGACGCATGCATTGGCGCCAGAAATGAAAAAACAAGGCATCACGATGGTTAGTGTTGATCCAGGAAATAACAATACAATGCGAAAAGGTAGAAACGGGGGATTGCCGCTGCTTATCCAGCCATTCATCCGCCTCTTTGGTCCGCATCCAAGTGTCGGAGCAGGCAGATTGTACGCAGGATTAGAAAGTTCTCCAGATGATGCTGGGCTGTATTTTACAAAAGGCAAGCCAACAGAGTACAAATTTAAACAACATGCTTCCCAAGTACTTTTCCAAGTAAGAACTGTATATGAAAAAGAATTCATCTCTCTGTAAAAGGGTCCAATTAGGACCCTTATTTTTTCTGGAGCTGTTGAGGTGTTTTCAACCGGCGGATGATTAACCAACCTAGTAAGGAGCCAGTAATGGAACTGGCAAGAAAACCTGGGACAAATGCCAATGCTCCAGCTTTTTGGCCCATGATTATATTAGCGATTGGGACCGAGAGCAATGACCCAAGTACTCCAGTGCCTATCATCTCCCCAATCGCAGCTGCACCTTTCCGGCGGAAGAATCGGTAAAACAATCCAGCAAATAAGGCACCTAGCATTCCTCCCGGAAAAGCTAGCAAACTCCCAAGACCGAGCATATTGCGGACAAGCCCGATGAGGAAGGCAACGACAACTGCGGGGCCAGGACCGAGCAGTACAGCGGTAATGACGTTAACAGCATGCTGGACAGGAAAAGCACGTGCAACTCCTGTCGGAAACCAGAGAAACTGTGCTCCCAGCACTCCGATTGCGACTAGGATAGCCATAAGCGTGAGTTTTTTCGTTTTCATTTCTATCTCCTTACTTATATTTATGTATTCTTCTTTCATTATAAAATTAAATGCCAGTAATTTGGAAGAGAAGTATTTATAAGGTGATTACAATAATTTTGTTTGAAGAAAAAGGATTAGACATTAAAATAAACAGAATTATCAAACATTATTTACAATCTAATATCTCCTGTAAATAGATGATAATCGGTGAATTTTTAAGATAACTTACTTTTAAGTCGTCTTTTTCAGGCTGTTTGACTGAATACGATGCCAAATCATCTGCTATTTAGATTTTCTGCAGATTTACTATCCATCACAACGAGCGTAGAATAAGGTTCATCTTCCAAGTGTAACCAAACAAAATTGCATAGATTTCGTAATCGCTTAATTCCTGAATCCAGGAAGCGGGGGAACCAACCGTAACTTTTGTTACATGGGGTGAATCTCTGAAAAGAGTAGGGCTACTCTCTGGCCCGAATCCGTCAGCTAACTTCGTAAGCGTTCGAGAGGAAGCCAAAAATGTGATAGGCACACGTTTATTTCGTTATGCCCAGAAGTCACAGAAGAGGGCCCTCTTCTGTGACTTCTTTTTTATGCACTTTTTTAGGGTGTAAGCAGAGAATCAAGGAGGATTAGCATGGATTTACTATACATCGGATTGAGTTTATCGCTTTTCGGAGGCATGGCTGTGTTACTGGCAGCCTTCGCACAGATTGCTGAGAAAGAAGGGACACGATAATGATTCAGATTGGCTTGCTTGTACTAAGTGTTGCGGTCATCGGTTATTTGGTCTACGCCTTGTTTTATCCGGAAAAATTCTAACGAAGGAAGGTTCACGTGATGATCGTTTCGCTAATTGCTCTGATTTTGGTACTCGTTTTGATTGGAGTTTCGCTGAAGCCTATGGGCTTATATATGGCCGCTGTATTTTCAGATTCGCGGCTGGATCGGTTTTTTCTGCCGGTGGAAAACATCTTATATAGCATTTCTGGCATCAAAAAACAGAAGCAAACGTGGAAACAATATGTGTTTTCGATGCTCTTGCTGAATATGGTATTGCTAGTGTTCATTTATGCGGTGTTCCGCCTGCAAGGTATTCTGCCGCTAAATCCTTTGGATATTGCGGGAATGGATCCAGCCTTAGCTTTTAATACGGCTGTCAGTTTTATCACAAACACTAATTTGCAGCATTATAGCGGGGAATCTGGTTTATCTCTATTTTCACAGTTAACTGCCATCTTGTTCATGATGTTCGCAGCACCCTCTACGGCGCTTGCGGTCGCAATAGGATTCATCCGACTCCTAGGAGGTAAGCCGATCGGGAATTTCTTCGAGGATTTCTTAAGGGCGCTGGTACGTGTGCTGCTTCCGATTTCCTTCATCGCAGCAATCATATTCGTTGCACTTGGCGTGCCGCAAACATTCTCAGGAGCGGTGCATGCAACAACGATAACAGGTGCAGAACAAAGCATTCTGCGCGGACCGATTGGAGCATTTCTTTCTATCAAGGAGTTGGGTAATAACGGCGGTGGATTCTTTGGTGTCAATTCTGCTCACCCATTCGAGAATCCCAATGCCTATACGAATCTGCTGCAATGCTGGTTGATGCTTTTGTTACCCGCATCCTTGCCGTTCACATACGGCAAAATGACAGGAAAGCCGAAGCAGGGAGTAATGCTTTTCGGTGCAATGGCAGCTGTATTTCTTGTCATGCTTGCAGCTGGGATCGCGGCAGAGATGCAAGGCAATCCTTTGCTTCAGGGGGCGATGATGGAAGGAAAGGAAACTCGCTTTGGAGTTATCGGAAGTGTATTTTATAGCATTGTCACAACCGCTGCAGAAACCGGTGCTGTAAATACGATGCACGATACACTTAGCCCGCTTACAGGTATGCTCGCTCTTGGAAATATGCTATTAAATACAGTTTTCGGCGGGGGGGGGACTGGATTTATGAATGTCATCCTTTATGTGATGATTGCAGTCTTCATTGCTGGCTTAATGGTAGGACGCACACCAGCATTCCTTGGTAAAAAGCTTGAGGGAGCTGAAATGAAACTGCTAGCGATCACACTGCTCGTCCAGCCAATACTGATCCTGCTTGGTACAGCTATTGCAATGTACTTTCCAGCAGGTAACGAAGCAATATCAAACCCTGGGTATCATGGTCTGACGCAGGTACTGTATGAGATTACATCATCAGCAGCTAACAACGGTTCAGGGTTTGAAGGATTGGGGGACGCTACTACATTCTGGAATGTCCTTACAGGGATTATTATGTTTCTGGGACGCTATATTTCTATCATCACCCTTATCGCTGTCGCAGCATCACTAGCGAGGAAAACAGCTGTCCAAGAGAGCAAGGGAAGTTTACGGATAGACAGCCCTCTATTCGCAAGTTTATTAGTCGGTACCTTCTTCCTGGTCGGAGCACTGACATTCCTGCCTGTCCTGGTTCTTGGCCCGATTGCAGAATACGTAACTTTATAGGAGAGTGACTTGATATGCTAGCACATACAGCAGGGAAAGATGACATTCCCTCAACAGGCTTATTTACAAAGAAAATCTTGAAGGATGCTTGCGTGGATGCAGTAGTGAAATTACATCCTGCATATATGGTTCGGAATCCGATTCTTTTCATCGTTGAACTAGGATTTTTAGTGACATTAATGCTCGCGGTTTTTCCTGGCGAACATTCCCGGACAATGGGTAGCGGGTTTTACTGGAGCGTTTCAGCAATTCTGCTGCTGACAGTGCTGTTCGCGAATATAGCGGAGGCGGTGGCTGAAGGAAGAGGGAAGGCTCAAGCGAATACGCTGAAGCAGACCAAACAGGATACCGCTGCCAGACGTCTCCTCCGGGGAAAAGAGGAGACCATCTCATCAGCTGATCTTCGAAAAGGTGATGTTGTACTTGTAAAGGAAGGAGAGGTCATCCCTGGGGACGGAACCATTATTGCAGGTATGGCTAGTGTGGATGAATCAGCAATTACCGGTGAATCTGCTCCCGTGCTAAAGGAAGCGGGAGGCGATTTTAGCTCAGTAACAGGCGGTACAACAGTAGTCAGTGATGAGCTTACGATTGAAATCACCAGTCAGCCAGGGGAAAGCTTCCTTGATCGGATGATTGCACTTGTGGAAGGGGCAGACCGTAAGAAAACACCTAATGAAATAGCTTTAAACACGGTGTTGATTAGCTTGACGATTATTTTCATGCTCGTAGTTATTACGTTGCCGTTTTTCACAAATTATATTGGCTTTTTCATTGATACAGGCATGCTTGTTGCGCTGCTTGTCTGTCTGATTCCAACAACGATTGGCGGTCTGCTCAGTGCAATCGGAATCGCCGGGATGGACCGGGTAACACGCTTTAACGTTTTGGCGATGTCGGGTCGAGCTGTGGAAGCTGCCGGAGATATCGATACAATCATCTTGGATAAGACCGGTACCATTACTTTCGGAAACCGGATGGCCGCTGATTTCATAACCGTGGCAGCTGCCTCTAAGACTGCTTTGATGCAAGCGGCAGTTATTACATCCTGGAAAGATGAAACACCAGAAGGACGTTCCGTGCTTAGCTTGGCTGAAGAGCAGGGCATAGCAATGGATCGGGAGAAATGGGAAGAAGCGACATTCGTGCCTTTCCAAGCGCAAACAAGAATGAGCGGCATGGATTTGGCTGATGGCGGCAGTTATCGGAAAGGTGCTGTGGAAGCAGTCAAAGCATGGGTGCTGGAGCGCGGTGGTAAGATTCCGGAAGATTTGCAGGAAGAAGCCGATCATATCGCGAGAATGGGGGGCACTCCTTTAGCCGTTGCAGTAGATACGGAGCTCCTGGGACTAATTTATTTAAAGGATACCGTCAAACCAGGCATGAGGGAACGCTTTGACGAGCTGCGGAAGATGGGTATCAAAACAGTTATGTGTACCGGAGACAATCCGCTTACCGCAGCAACCATAGCGAAAGAAGCCGGTGTTGATGATTTTATTGCAGAAAGCACACCAGAGGACAAGATTGACGTAATCAAACGGGAGCAAGCACAAGGAAAGCTTGTAGCGATGACGGGAGACGGAACGAATGATGCTCCGGCATTGGCACAAGCAGATGTCGGGCTTGCGATGAACAGTGGAACGACGGCTGCGAAGGAAGCGGCCAATATGATTGATCTAGATTCTGATCCGACGAAAATCATTGAAGTAGTAGCAATCGGCAAACAGCTGTTAATGACTCGAGGAGCATTGACAACTTTCAGTATAGCTAATGATGTAGCCAAATACTTTGCTATCATTCCAGCGTTGTTCGTGCTTGGCATTCCGGAAATGAATGTCTTAAATATTATGCAGCTCGAGTCACCGACAACAGCGATCCTGTCAGCACTTTTATTCAATGGCTTGATCATTCCTGCGCTAGTACCGCTGGCGGTAAGAGGTGTTGCGTATAAGCCCGTTTCCGCAGATAAGCTACTAAGGAAAAATCTGTTTGTATATGGACTTGGTGGTGTTGTTGTCCCGTTTATCGGAATAAAAGTGATTGATATGCTGTTAAGTCTGTTTCTATAGGAGGCAAAAGATATGAATAAACAAGTTTCCAATATAGTACCTGTACTGCGGCTTGGATTAGTATGCCTGGTTTTGTGCAGTGTTCTTTACCCTTTGGCGGTGACGGGTATCGGTCAGCTATTCTTTCCTTATCAAGCTAACGGCAGTTTGATAGAGGGTGAAAATGGCAGCGTGATTGGTTCAGAGCTGATAGGACAAACGTTTACTGATCCGGCGTTATTCCAAGGCAGGGTGTCGAGTATAGATAATGATGCTTCGGGGTCTGGAACACCAAACTACGCACCGTCTAATCCAGATTTGATATCCCGAACGGAAGAGGCAATAAGAACACAGCAAGCGTCTAATCCAGATGGAGGTATCGTACCAATGGATTTAGTGACAAATTCCGGTTCTGGTCTGGATCCTCATATATCGGTGGAAGCAGCAGAATTTCAAGTGCCGAGAATAGCGGAAGCTAGTGGCATACCAAAAGAGGAGCTATACAAATTAATTGATCAACACCGTACATCACAGGTAGAAGAGCTGCTCGGAGCGCCAGCTGTGAACATACTACAGCTTAATATTGATCTGCGGGCGTTGAAATAATGAAAACCAATGATAAAGCAGCTGCATACCTAGCCGCCGCTTCAACTCATATGAGAGGACGTCTAAAGTTATACATCGGCGCCGCTCCTGGTGTCGGGAAGACATATAAAATGCTGACGGATGCCGGGCAGATGAAGAAAGAGGGGACAGACGTTGTTATCGGCTTTATTGAAACGCATGGAAGGTTGGAAACAGCGGAGCAGATAGAAAACTTGGAACAAGTCCCTTTGTTGGAAATCGTGTATAAGGATCGCCCATTTTATGAGTTGAATGTAGAGGCGATTTTGCGACGTGCTCCAAAAGTTGTTTTAGTAGATGAATTGGCGCATACAAATATTCCAGGTTCTAAGCAATCAAAGAGGTATCAGGATGTGATGGAACTGCTGGATGAAGGCATCGATGTACTTGCTGCCGTCAACATTCAGCATTTGGAAAGTGTGCATGACATCGTCCAGACGATTACAGGAGTTCGGGTAAATGAACGTGTGCCAGACTTGTTCGTCCAGCAGGCAGACGAAATTCAGCTGATTGATGTAACACCTGAAACCTTGCAAAAGCGGCTGCGGGAGGGAAAGATCTATCCGTCTCATCGGATACAGAAAAGCTTACAAAATTACTTTCAGCTATCCAACCTTGCAGCGCTCCGTGAATTGGCACTTCGAGAGATTGCGGATGAAGTGGACGAGAAACTGGAACGTCAGCACGGAACAGATTATCGTGGACCTTTAGGTGTACATGAAAAGATACTTATCTGCGTGCAGCATAATGATACTGCAGAAAGGCTGATACGCCGCGGATATCGAATGGCAAATCGATTAAATGCGGAACTTTATATTTTACACGTGACCCGTGATGCAATGGCTGAAAAGGAGAAGGTGGACTATGTTCGGCAGCTTTGCTCAACGTTCGATGCACATTTTCTTCTGCATAAATCCAATAAGCGTATAGCAAACGCGATTGTCTCGGAAGCAAAGAAACATTTTATTACTCAAATTCTATTGGGGCAGTCTGCCCGTACACGGTGGGGAGAAATTTGGAAAGGATCTATTGTAAATACGATTATGCGACAGACGTGCAACATTGACATTCATATTGTTGCGGATCAGCAGTCTATACGTAATGAAAAAGTATAGAGATTTTTCTTCTCTATACTTTTTATTTTGGAGAAGAGCAATATTCGATTATTCTGCTATGAATATGGTCACCCCAAATATAATTCAAGTTTGTTCCCTTTGTGATGCTAGAAACATATGCTGACAGCAGCGAATAATTGGAGGTGCGAAGATTTGACTCCTTTGAACAATGGTAATGGATGTAACAAGGGTACCCTCTATCCAAATATGTTTAATGCAGCAGCAACTGGAGCTACAGGATTGACTGGACCCACAGGTCCAACAGGAGATCAAGGAGTAGGGTTGCAAGGGGTGGTCCCATTCAATGAGGCAGCTGCCCCATTTTATCCTGTTTGGCAAATTGTCACGTATAACGGAAGCTTATATATTTCAAATGTGCCTTCTCCAAGCGGGTTGCCGGACAGCTCAACTGATTACACATTATTAGCAGCTGCAGGGGCTACAGGCATACCTGGGCCCATCGGTCCAACCGGACCAACTGGTGCAACAGGTATTGGTGGAGGAAGTGTACTGCCTTTTGATCCAGCTGAAGCTCCGTCTTATCTAGCTGGTCAGGCTGTTACTTATGATGGGAGTCTTTATATTGCCAATATAGCTTCGCCTAGCGGAACACCAGGCAGTTCACCAGACTATACATTACTTGTTTCGGCTGGTGCAACGGGTAATACAGGGACAACAGGTATTACTGGGGCTACAGGAGTCGGTTTAACCGGCATTGTAGAATTCGATTCGGCAGCAGCTCCATTTTACCCTGCAGGTCAGACTGTCAGCTATGATGGCGGTATTTATATAACTAATGTTGCAGCTCCAACCGGACTACCGGGAGCCTCACCTGATTATTCTTTGCTGTTATCTGGCATTACGGGAGCTACGGGAACAACAGGATTGACTGGAGCAACCGGAGCAGGGCTGGCTGGTGTTGTACCTTTCAGTACAGCAGCTGCCCCATTTTATCCTGCAGATCAGGTGGTCAGTTACGAAGGTGGACTCTATATTACTGAAGTTGCTGCGCCAACAGGTATTCCTGGCATATCACCGGATTACAGCTTTTTGATCTCTGGTATTACTGGTACAACAGGCATAACAGGAGCGACTGGTATTGGCTTAGAAGGAATAGTTCCCTTTGATGCAGCGGCTGCTCCGTTCTATCCTGCGGGTCAGGTAGTAAGTTACGAGGGTGATTTATATATCAGCAATATAGCATCACCTGCAGGAATACCAGGTACCTCGGCAGACTACACTGTACTTTTAACTGGTATCACCGGACCAACCGGAGAGCCTGGAGCCACCGGGATAGCGGGTCCAACTGGCCCAGCAGGAGCAACCGGAGTAGCGGGTCCAACTGGCCCAGCGGGAGCAACAGGAGTAGCAGGTCCAACTGGAGCAGCGGGATCGACCGGAATAGCAGGCCCAACTGGAGCAGCGGGAGCGACCGGGATAGCGGGTCCAACTGGCCCAGCAGGAGCAACCGGAGTAGCGGGTCCGACTGGCCCAGCGGGAGCAACCGGAGTAGTAGGTCCAACTGGAGCAGCGGGAGCGACGGGAATAGCAGGCCCAACCGGCCCAGCGGGAGCAACAGGAATAGCAGGTTCAACTGGAGCAGCGGGAGCAACAGGAATAGCAGGACCAACCGGAGCGGCGGGAGCAACAGGAATAGCAGGCCCAACTGGTCCAGCGGGAGCAACGGGAATAGCAGGTCCAACTGGTCCAGCAGGCCCAACAGGAATAGCAGGTCCAACTGGTCCAGCCGGAACAACCGGAATAGCGGGTCCAACCGGAGCAGCGGGAGCGACGGGAATAGCAGGCCCGACTGGCCCATCAGGAGCCACCGGAGTAGCAGGTCCAACTGGCCCAGCGGGAGCAACAGGAGTAGCAGGTCCAACTGGAGTAGCAGGTCCAACTGGCCCAGCGGGAGCGACCGGAATAGCAGGAGCAACTGGAGCGCCAGGAGCCACAGGATCAGTAGGTCCAACCGGAGCAGCGGGAGCGACGGGAATAGCAGGCCCGACTGGCCCATCAGGAGCCACCGGAGTAGTAGGTCCAACTGGCCCAGCGGGAGCAACAGGAGTAGCAGGTCCAACTGGCCCAGCGGGAGCAACAGGAGTAGCAGGTCCAACTGGAGCAGCGGGAGCCACCGGAGTAGTAGGTCCAACTGGCCCAGCGGGAGCAACAGGAGTAGCAGGTCCAACTGGCCCAGCGGGAGCAACAGGAGTAGCAGGTCCAACTGGAGCAGCGGGAGCGACCGGAGTAGCAGGTCCAACTGGTCCAGCCGGAACAACAGGAATAGCGGGTACAACCGGAGCAGCGGGAGCAACGGGAATAGCAGGTCCAACTGGTCCAGCCGGAACAACAGGAATAGCGGGTCCAACAGGAGTAGCAGGTCCAACTGGAGCAGCGGGAGCGACGGGAATAGCAGGCCCAACCGGAGCAGTAGGAGCAACAGGAATAGCGGGAGCGACCGGGATAGCAGGTCCAACTGGAGTAGCAGGAGCAACAGGAATAGCAGGTCCAACCGGAGCAGCAGGTCCAACTGGTCCAGCAGGAGCGACGGGAATAGCAGGTCCAACTGGTCCAGCCGGAACAACAGGAATAGCGGGTCCAACCGGAGCGGCGGGAGCAACTGGGGTAGCAGGTCCAACCGGCCCAGCGGGAGCGACGGGAATAGCAGGCCCAACCGGAGCAGTAGGAGCAACCGGAGTAGCAGGCCCAACCGGAGCAGCGGGAGCAACCGGAGTAGCAGGCCCAACCGGGACACCAGGAATAACCGGAGCTACTGGTACTGGCGTCACTGACAGTTCTATGTATGCAGCTAATACAAGCGGAAGCGTTATAGCTGTGTTGTTAGGAGGCACTAATATACCACTTCCCAATGCGCAGAACTTAGATGGTTTTGTTTATAACGGTGGAGCGGCAACATTCACTGTACCTGCAACAGGAAGGTATTATATCACTTATCAAATAAACGTAACTGCGGCGCTTTTAATCTCCTCGCGAATTGTAGTGAATGGTGCGCAGGTTGCGGGAACAGTAGTAAGTCCTGCTGTCTCAATATCAAGTTATTATGGCGAAGTTATTACCAATCTAACAGCAGGAAATACTGTAGCTTTACAATTATTCGGATTGGTAGGTACGGCAACGCTAAATGGCGGAGGCTCTACTGGAGCATCACTAACAATCATCCGTTTAAGCTAGAAAAATAGAGGTGCAGCCAATTGGCTGCACCTCTATTTCTTTTGTTCCCGAATAACGTTATTAATGCGCACCATTGTTTTTGTCATTTGATGCAATTCCTCAAGGTCAATCTTGGAATAATATTTATCGATGAGTATCTCGTCTAATTGCTTGAGACTATCCATGTACTCTCGGCCATTGTTTCCAAGAGCCAAGAAGTATTCCCGCTTATTTGTGGGATTGGCTTGCTTTGTGATCATGTCTCTTTTCTCCAGTTTAGATAGTACTTGGCTAACAGCACTTTTGGAGATGCCGAAATCTGCTGCAATATCGTTGGCTGTAGTTTGCTTGTTTCTCTGGATATAAGACAGCATGTATTCCTGCTGAACCGTTAAATCCAGCTCATCAAGTTTCTTTGTCTCTTGGGAGATAAGAATGCCAAACTCCTCATAGGCTTCATTCATTCTTCGGATTATTTCCTTATACGAACGGCTCATGTGCATCGTTCCTTCCAAAACAACTTCTTTATTGCATATTACGCCATTTTTTAGCTTTTGCAAATACTAGAGCCGCCATAAGTAATCCGGTACCAGCGAATGCGGCAAGAAGAATACGTGCAGAAAAACCAACGCTCATTAAGGAACTGAATAGGGTTTGAGAAATAGGGTCGAATGCTGTGGAAGCCAAGAATACGATACTCATGACCCTTCCCATCATCGCCGGATCGGTTTTCTCCTGAATGATGACATCAGTTGGAATGTACGTTATAAAACCGAAGAATCCAATCATTGCTGCAACCGGGATCAGCCAATGTAAACTTGGGATTTGACTAAAGACTCCAAGAGCTAAAACACTGGCAATCAGGAATATAAGAATTAGCCTTCCACGATTCTTTTTTAATGTGAAAAAAAGTAAGAAGATAGTGGCCGTCAGGGAACCAATAGAGAAACCAGCCTCTAGGAAGCTAAGATCCAAAGCGCTGCCGCCAAGTTCTTCAGCCAGGATAGGCAAGCTAAGGAACATCGGACCGAAAACAAAGAAATTCACGATGATAATAATGCTTATTGCAGATATATATATAGAAGAGGATCGCAGATAACGATATCCTTCTTTAAATTCCGTAATAAATGAAGTTTTTTCTTTGTGCTTATCTGGCTTTGCATCCTTAATAAAAGCTGGGAAAACAAAACAGGCTCCTATTAAAGTAGCAACAATGCTGACAGCAAAAGTAGCACTGAAATTGTAATAATGCAAGATAGCGCCAGCAGCAACAGGACCAATTAAATAAAGCAATTCCTGTGAGCTATGAATAAGTGTATTGGCAGGCTGCAGTTGTTTCTGAGAAACAATGCTCGGGATTAAAGACGAAAGAGCTGGGAAGAAAAAACCGTCCAAACAGCCGATGAAAAAGGACACAATCAGTAGTAGAGCTAAAGTTAAGGAATCGTCCATTACACTCCAAAGCAGGATACCTAATAAAACACCCTTTAGCAATTGCGTGCTGAACAAAATCTTAGATTTTTGTATGCGATCAGCGAGTACGCCGCCAATTATCATTGTGATCATACGTGGTATCGAAGCAGCTGCCATTACCAAGCCAAGATACTGAGGATGATGCAGCACATCAACCACATACCAGGACACTGTAATCATATACATGGAGAAACTCAAGACCGTAAAGAGCTCGGAAAAGAGCAGACAGCTGAATTGTTTGTTCTTAAATAAAGCTTTCATTGTAAGCACCTCATAATTAAGTTAACTAAACTAAACTATATGGGTTTATTTTATTGATGTCAACAGGGAAATTCCTATTTGGTATATACTGGAGATAAAGAATAGAGGAGGTATGGAAATGAAAGAAGTACGAGTAGCCTACGCATTGATTCATAATGAAAAGACACAGCAAATTCTTATGGTACATAACAAAAAGAACGACAGTTGGACATTACCGGGCGGCTTAGTCGAAGCAGGTGAATCCTTGGCCGAAGCTGCAGTACGGGAAGCAAAGGAAGAAACAGGTTTGGATGTAGAAGTAACGACTATTGTTGCTGTAAACGAGGCAAAATTACAAGCTATCAATGAACACGCTACCTTTGTAACGTTTAAAGCTAAGCAGCTAAATGACGAAATACTAATACAGGATACGGAGAAAATATCTGAAGCTGCATGGAAGTCTTATGATGAAGTGGATAAAGTGATGACATATCATCCAGGCGGAATTGAGAATTTGCTTGGAAATGGCGTGCCTTATGTGGATGAAGGGGTTATTCATTCGGTAACAAAAGAGGAATGAATATGAATAGAAGTTCGGAACTTCCACAATATTACCTCTCCTCCCTCCAGTACAGCTGGCATGTTAGATATAGTTGGCTGGAATGGTGTAAGTCAATTCCGGTTACAGAACTTAACAAGAGCCGTACTGGAGGGCAAGGTAGTATATTGGAAACATTACTTCATATCATTGACGTAGAAAATAGCTGGATAAACGCAATAAGAGGAAAGAATGATGTACCACTAACTATTCAAGATTATAATACGCTAGCATCAGTGGAAGAGATTTCTACTCAAACGATGGAGATGGCAGATACGTTCATACGAGAGGAATTGCCACATTTGCAAATAGACAAAGAAATTAACGTCAGTTGGGATGACAGCAAGTATAGTGTGGATAGTATTCTGCACCATATTATCTTTCATTCTGTTCATCATATGGGGCAATTATCAATTTGGGCTCGACAGATGAACCGAGCTCCTGTCGCTATAAGCTACCTTAGTAGTGAAGTGGAATTAAAGGGCGAGTAGGTTTAAGTTGAAAAGAATGTCTGAGAAATAGGCCGGCAGCCAAAGTCCGGCTTTTTTGTGTGCTAGTTTCTAATTAGACACAGAAAGTTAACTGAATAATACTACATATATAATTTAACTGAAGTATCATATCCATATATAGTTTTCTCTGATAGAATAGAGGGAACAGCTTACAGTATCGAATCGACTCGGAATATGATAAAATATTGAACAGAATGGACTGATACGATGGGACTTTCTGAAAGAGGATTAGCGACGATGCCGAAATCCCTCCAAACAAAAACCTTACTCATCGCCTATGCTTCCGTCAGCGGTAATACGAAGGAAGTTGCCAAGCTTATTGCGGAAGAGCTGACGCATAAGCAGCAGGATGTAACGCTTTATTGCATGAATGGCAATGAGCAGTTTCCACATGTGCCAGATTATGATGCGATGCTGATTGGTACGTATACATGGGGATCAGGTGATACCCCATTCGATGTGAAGGATTTTGTGGCGGATGTTGGATATAAGCCGGAGAAGGTGTTCGTGTTCGGCACTGGTGATACGCAATTTGGCGGTGATGATATGTTTTGCATGGCAGCGGACAAGCTTGCCAAGTTCTATCATTCGCCAATTGCTCCGCTCAAAATAGAACAATCACCAAGAGGATCTCAGGAAGAAGAAGTATTGGAATGGACGAGAGGAGTATTGAAATGTCTAAATTGATGAAGGCTACCGTTCTGGAGCCGACGAATCCAAATAAATCTACTGCATTATTTAACGGAGATGCAAGCGGAATCCTGCATTGGGATAACGTTGCTTACCCGCATTTCTATGAACTGCGCAAAACAATTCGAGGTTTGTTCTGGACTGCCAATGAAGTGAATATGGTGGCAGATACGAAGCAATTTGCGAATTTATCCGATCAGGAGCGGACAGCATTCCTGAAGATTATTGGTTTGCTGGCGACATTGGACGGTCCTCAAACGGATATCGCCTCTAAAATAGCTGCTTATTCGACAGACCCAAGTGTCAAATCGATTTTAGCAACTATTGCTGATCAGGAAAGCGAACATAACCACAGCTATACGTATGTACTTGCTTCTGTTACAAATTACGATAACCAAATTGCTTCCTTTAACGAAGGACGTACGGATAAAGTCTTGTTAGAGCGGAACGAACGCATTGCAGCTGTTTATAACGAATTCGCGCAAAATCCGACAATCGAGACAGTTCTTAAAGCAATGGTGTACTCTACATTGTTGGAAGGATTATTCTTCTACAGCGGTTTCGCGTTCTTCTATAATTTGGCGCGTAATCAAAAAATGGTCGGCACATCTACGATGATTTCCTACATCAACCGGGATGAACTGCATCATGGTCGTTTTATCAGTGAATTGTTCCGCGCGACACTAGCGGAAAATCCAGAGTACAATAACGACGAATTCATTGAGTGGGTGTATGATCAATTCCGTCATTCAGTAGAGCAAGAAACACGCTGGAGCCGTTATGTATTGGACGGTATCGATGGTATCAACCTTGATGACATGGAAGGCTACGTGAAATATCGTGCGAATAAAATGCTTCGTATGCTTGGACTGAGCGAAATTTACGAAGGCTACGAAAAGAATCCGATGAAATGGATTCGTGCCTACACAGATAACTTCAATGGTACGAAATCCGATTTCTTCGAACAAAAATCCCGTCAGTATACGAAAACAAGTGATCTGAACGGATTCGATGATCTATAAGAACAGCAATAGAGCCAGCCGGTGACGGCTGGCTCTATCTGTATTCTTCTTTCTTCTGTACAATTCGGTGAATATGGATTGTCAGGTAAAGCAGATCCTCATTAGTCAGCTGCTCTTGGTACATTTTCTGGATATAGGACTGAACCTTCTGTGCACATGCATAGGCTTTACTGTAGTTGGTTTTTACCATTTCAAACAAGCTATTATCTTCGTCCTTTTGTTTCCGGTGGTTCAATATCCTTTGAGCAAAGAATTTTAAGTGTGTAACAAAACGGTAGTAGGCCAGCGACTCTTCATCGTATTCAATACCAAAATGGAATTTCACGATATGAAGGACATCTTGGATAAACTTCGTAATATTAATCATCACTGGCATATCTTCATTCATTTGAGCATTGACGATGTGCAAGGCAATGAAGCCTGCTTCATCCTCAGGCAGAATAATGCCAACTTTTTCCGCAATAATCGAAAGCGCATGCTGACCGATGCGATATTCATCTGGATAAAATCGTTTGGTTTCCCAAAGCAGTGCATTTTTTATATCGATTCCCTGCTTATATCTTTCAACGGCGTAGTAGATATGATCAGTCAGGCTGACATAGATATTGTCATGTATCTTCTTATTTGTGTGTTGCTTGGCATATTGGATAATCTCTTCGGATACTTCGACAAAGGAAAGTGGAATCTCAGATAATAATTCCATCAATCGTTTGTTCATTTCCTTATCATCGAGCTTAAATGTCTTTTCAATCCTTGTTTCATCCACTTCATCGCCAGCTTTACAGCCAAAGGCAATTCCCCGTCCCATGATGACAAGCTCTTGCTCCTGCTCGCCCAAGACGGTGATGACGTTATTATTCAACACTTGCTTGATCTGCATCAGGACCACCTATTCCTTAGAAAGGATAAACTATCTAGGTATATAGTATAGGAAAATGATAACGATTACAATCGGCATTATCTTAATTACATGACAAATTAGTGAGCTTATATGCTTTTCCTGCAATATAGGTCTTTTATTCCTTTTATCCATAATGTGGAATTGATAAACTAGAAGTGAAAACAGCTTAAAAAGGAGGTATTCATTATTGCTCCTGGTGTATTGCCTATATTCTTGATTGCTGGCATTATTGAATTCGTTACTATCATCAGTTTTATTTTTATGCTGGAAAGCAACCTTGACTTTGTTTTAGTAGTAGTAGTTTTTCTCGTATTAAGTATGCTATCAACAACGTTATTTCTGGTAGGAATAAGAAAAAATAATCACTATCAAAAGAATAAATAATAATCGATAGAGTGCTGCAGAAGCAGCACTTTTTTATTTAGTGAAATGGATAACTGGAAAGTCCTTTGAACATAAGTCTAGAAAAACATCAACTATATCTGCCTTGCTGCAAATGTTAGCAGGAAATTCTTTTCGAAGATTGAAGAAAATTAATAACAATCGCAATAGAAGTATGGATTTTATGACAAAAAATATGTGAAATAATTCTATACTATGTAAAGATAAAGAGCCGAGCAGTGCACCCGGCTCCTTAATGACTTACAAGATATCTACTCTTACAAGTAGTGCTACTAGCAATTGAACAAGCAATTGAACATTTACAGCTATATCGGTATCTGTTGTTGTTACGCGAACATTACGGGAATTTTTTACAACAGTCTTTTGAACGTTTTTCTGTTTGATAGTAGCTTTCTGGAATAGTTCCTGGGCAATCTGATCAGCTCTGCTGCTATCAGCAATAGAGATATTCAAGATGACTGCAATAGCTGCTTGCAAAGCCGCTTGAATAGTTAGAGCCGCTTGCGTGTCAGTTGTTGATACTTCTACATCCACAGAATCGACAACATAGATACTTTCCTTAGAGAACTGTTCTGTTACGGATTTCTGTCTAGCTTCTTGATTCAAATCTGGATCTGAAAAGGACGCTGCTGTTCTTGGATCTAGAGCACTCCACTTTTGGTTTCTATCTGGACGCCAAACATCACTCATCTATATCACCTCCTTAATCTAGTATTCGTTTAAGCTCTAACTGAAGTTCATCAGAAATCTTCTTGATTTGATTTTTTCTTTCGGGGGAAAGGTTACGTAGAGCATTATCGGATACCCCATGCTTTGCTAGAACATCCGTCAGCAGTAAATCCATAATGGATCCTTGTGGATTGCTTCCAGCAGCTTCCATGAACTTTTTCTTGAAATTCTCATCCATGAATGGCCAGCCTCCTTCTTTAATAAGTTTTTCATTCGTATAGTGTAGACTATGAGGATTTGTAATTTTGTAGTGGGTAAATTACAGCTATGAAAAACCTATTTTTTCGGAAAGTAGAATAGATGTCTCTGTTTTAACTAGATAAAAGTCCTTATTGAAGTAAAAAAGGACAGGTGTCTCTAATAGACTTATGACATATTTTCGAATCGATATAGAAGTTGATAGGCAGATGGTGTAAGATGTCTTCTTATTGTTTTCCTTCGTAATTTGATTTGCAAAGATCAAATGTAAATGTTATTTTTATTACTGTACCGTCTGGACGGTTAGGGGAGGAAATATGAAAACACAAGATAAAATCCTTGATGCAGCATCCGTGCTCATTCTGGAAGAGGGCGTCAGCAACGTCACACTTGAGAAAATAGCTAAGCTTGCAGAAATCAGCAAAGGCGGTCTGCTGTATCATTACCGCACAAAGGAAGCATTATTTCAGGAGCTGAATACAGCCGCAATTCGAGAGTTTGAAGAAGCCATATCTCGTTATTTAAGTGAACAGCCAAACGGAAGAGGAGCATACGCCCGGGCTTATGCATTAGCAACAATAGAAGATATCCAAAAAGGCGGCACACATCGCAGCAGTGCACTTATTTCTATTTTCAGTGACCACCCGGAAATCATGGGTATCTGGAAAGAAGGCTATGCGAGATGGCAGCAGCAGTTTGATCAAGATGGATTGGATTGGGAAGAGGCTGCTACTATTCGCTATGTCTGTGATGGTCTTTGGTTCAATGAAATGGCAGGAACTACAAGCACATCCGCTTTCGCTGCCGACTTATTGCACAAGCTGCTTGAACGTATAGATAAAGAAGAGGGGGTTTAATATGTCTTATTTATTCTTGGCTGCATCCATTCTTTTTGAAGTCTTCAGTTCAACAATGCTGAAACTTTCAGATGGATTTAAACGTCTGCTGCCAGTGATCGGTATAGTAGTGGGGTATGGCATCAGCTTCTACGCGCTATCCATCACATTGCAGTCCCTTCCGCTGGGGGTTGTCTATGCGACATGGAGTGGTATTGGTACCATTTTGACTGTTGTGATCGGTGTATTGCTTTTCAAAGAGAAGGTTAATAAAAAGGGTGCTCTGGGCATCGCCATACTGTTGGTTGGGCTTGTATTGATGAACTTATCGAAGTGAAGGGTGATGTAAAATGAAAGCAGGTATTTTTCTTGCATTAGCAATTGTACTGGAGACGATAGCATCATCCATGCTGAAAGTATCGGATGGTTTTTCTATCTTGCTTCCATCAATAATAGTAGTAGTCGGATATCTAGGCGCATTCCTATTTTTGTCCTTCACGTTGAAATCCATGTCATTATCTACGGCCTATGCGACCTGGTCCGGTGCAGGAACAGCACTGACAGCAATGATTGGTATCACTGTATTTGAAGAATCGGCTTCTTGGATGAAATTTATCGGCTTGGCATTGGTTATTGTCGGACTCGTCTTATTGAATACGCAACATAAAGAAGCAAAAGAAAAAGAGGCATCAGCTCAATAAGAAAAGAGGTACTGCATATGCAGTACCTCTTATTTTTTCAGCAAAAGATATAGAAAATAAGGAGCGCCGATGAAGGCAACAACAATGCCGGCAGGAAGTCCATCAACTGTTGTTATATTGCGTCCGATTGTATCTGCCAGCAGCAAGAGCCAGCCGCCGATCAAGGAGGCAACAGGAAGCACGTATTGATGTCTGGCACCTACAAGTGCTCGTGCGATATGTGGTGCCATCAAACCAACAAAGCTGATGCCCCCAGCAACGGAAACAGCCGCCGCAGCAATTGCTACTGCTGCAATCATAAGAATGATACGATCGCGATTCAGCTGTACACCGATACCAACTCCGACTTCTTCACTTAGAGCCAACACATTGAGCCGATTTGCCATATAAAGTGTAAGTGGCAGGATGATAAGGATCCACGGCAGCAGCGCAAGGACGAACGGCCAGTCTGTGCCCCAAATATTTCCCGCCAGCCACTTAGCGATGAAATCTACTTTCTCCCTGTCAGCAGAGGATATTAGGACGATCATCATACCGGATAAAGCCATAGAGAAACCGACACCCACCAATACGAGGCGGACCGGCTGGAGACCGTGCTGTTTGCTGTAGGAGAAAAGATAAATCAGCATTGCTGTCGCAAGTGCACTAACAAATCCTACAAGCGGCAGGACATATGCAAAGCTTCCTGCATCGATTGGCATGAATAGGAAGAACACTGCAATACCTAATCCAGCCCCAGAATTTATACCGATGATACCGGGATCTGTCAGATCATTCCTCGTGATTCCTTGCAGAATTGTACCAGACAGAGCTAGTGCCATTCCTGCGAGCAGTGTAATTGTGATACGAGGAAGCCGAATATCAAACAGAACAAATGATTCAGGAAAAGTTCCATTGCCAAATAATGTTGGCAGTAAACGATTATAAGATAACGAGGCAGGACCAAGTCCCATACCGATAATGATTGTAACAAGGATCAACGCAACCAGAGAAATCATCAAGATCGCTTGTTTGCCTTTTTTTGCTGTTTTCATGAGTAAGCGCGACCTCCCCGGTGGACGATGAATAAGAAGAATGGCAGACCAAGTGCAGCGACGATAGCCACAAGTGGTGTTTCATAAGGTGCATTGATTGTCCGTGCAGCCGTATCAGCTAGCAGCATGAATGTTCCTCCGGCAAAAAACGACAATGGCAGTATATATCGATAATCCGTTCCAGCAAAAAAGCGGACAATATGGGGAATCATCAGACCGATGAATGTCATATTACCGACCAATGCGACAGATGCTCCTGCCAGCAGGATGGTCACAAGGAATAATAATGCCTTGATTGCAAAGGTCTTCTGACCAAGGCCTACAGCTACTTCATCACTTAAGCTGAGAAGCGTTAGCTGATGTGAAAGAAATAACGACAAGATGATTCCTGCCAGTATGATTGGAATAACGAGCTTTAACTGCGTCCAGTTAACACCGACTAGACCGCCGGCTGTCCAAGCCGAAACTTGTTTGGACAGCTTAAAGCTTAAGCCGATTGCTTCGGATACTGCATATAACAAGGCGGATACAGCAGCACCAGCCAGTACGACTTTGACCGGAGAAAGACCGCCTAGACGAAGTGATCCAATCCCAAATACAAGACCGGCGCCAACAGCAGCCCCGATAAAGCAGGCAATTATAATAACAATGTAATTTGCTTGAGGAATGAACGCTATAGCAACTGCCAGCGCTGCATTCGCTCCAGCTGTCAAACCGAGCAGACCTGGATCTGCAAGTGGATTACGTGTCATCCCCTGCATAATGGCACCCGCCACAGCTAAAGCTGCTCCAACAAAAAAGGCCCCAACTTCACGCGGCAGCCGGTTTTCACGGATGATTAGAATATCCTCATTGGTTTGACTGCTGAATAATGCATTCCAGATATCACGTAAGGAAATATCGGCAGCACCAAGAGACAAAGCCACAGCAAATGCTGAAATAGACAATAGGATTCCAATAACAAGTTTCAAAACAAAAGGTATGTTCTTCATCGGCCAGCCATCTTTCTATGTAAGGATAAGGGAAAGAGCTTCCTATTTTCCTAGGAAGCTCTCTTTGATAAATTCTAACTGATAATCCAGTGTATTGGAATCGTTAAAGTAGAAGGCATTTCCATCGACTTCATATACCTGATTATTTTTTGCTGCAGTCGTATTCTGGAAGGACTCGGAGTCTTCGACAGATGTATCTGCATCATCGAATTTGCTGAAGATAACATAGTCACCCATATACTCAGGCAATACTTCTGTCGATAATGCGAAGTAACCTGCCTCCAGAGCATCCTGTTTTACTTTCTCAGGCATATTCAAGCCCATTGCCTGGTACAATACTTCGGTTCCGCGTCCCCAGTTATCACCATACACGTACAGCTGTTTATCAAAATTCTCGACAACAGATACTGTCGCGTCAGCTCCGATTTGTTCCTTAATCTGCTCACCAGCTTCTGTGGCACGCTTTGTGAAATCATCAGCCCAAGTCTGTGCCTCGTCTTCTTTATTGACGAGCTTACCGATTTCAACGTGCTGATCAAGATAATCCAATTTGCCGTAAGTGAACGTAACAGTAGGGGCAATTTCTTTCAGCTTATCGAGATTTTTCAATCCGGTAAGACCTATGATCAAGTCCGGTTTGAGCTCGATGATCTTCTCCAGGTCATCTTCAGTTACTTCTTCTGCATCCTTCAATGCATCCTCAAAGCGTGGATTCTGCATGGACCAAGCATCAGCTCCGACGATTGGTACATCTAAATCAATCAAATCACCCACATAAGAGGAAAGAACGACAACTCGCTGTGGCTTAGCAGGTACCTCAACTGAACCATTTTCTGATTCGTACGTAATGGTGTCGCTCTCGCTTCCGGATGAAGACGCTTTCTCTTCAGAGTTAGATGTATTGCTGCCACAAGCAGCTAATACAAGTATTAAAATAAATAATACCGGGAATAGCTTTTTCATTATGTATGTCACTCCTCATGTTTAGGGGGGAGTGCCCTGTTAGGGGGACAGGGCACCAGGGTTATACGATGAGAATGAGAATGATTATCAATCTCGCTTGATTCCATCATAAAGGCAGAAAATTTGTATGTCAACATTGATTTTGAGAATTTTTTCCGTTATATTTGAATGAGAATGATTATCACTATCGGATTAAAGGAGGAGTCAGTGTGCAGGAAGAATTGCTCTATGATGTAACGATCATTGGTGGAGGTCCAGCGGGATTATATTCCGCTTTCTATAGTGGGTTAAGGCAAATGAAGACGAAAATCATTGAGTTTCAGCCTTACTTGGGCGGGAAGCTGCATGTTTATCCGGAAAAGATGATTTGGGACGTAGGCGGATTACCGCCGCTTCCAGCAGGCAAGCTGATTGACCAGCTGACAGAGCAGGCGCTTACCTTCGATCCGGAAGTGGTATTGAACGAGAAAGTAACAAGCATTAAAAGGAACGATGATGGTATCTTTGAACTTCACGCTGCAAGTGGAACAGTCCACTATTCGAAGACAATCATTGTAGCAGTTGGCGGCGGAATACTAAATCCGCAAAAGCTGTCTATCGAAGGCTGTGAGCGGTTTGAGGTAGCGAACCTTAACTATACAGTGAAAGACATGCAGCGCTTCAAGGATAAAACTGTCATCATCTCCGGTGGCGGTAACTCTGCTGTCGATTGGGCAAATGAGCTGGAGCCTATCGCGAAACAGGTATACGTTACATATCGCAATGAGGCGCTGAAAGGTCATGAAGCATCAGTAGAGCGATTACAGTGCAGCGGTGCCAAGTGTTTCCTTTGTACATCAATCACGAAACTCGTGGCATGTCCGAACCAGCAAAACATTGAACGTGTTGAATTGACGAATCATGAAACGAATGAGACTACGTTCTTGCCAATTGATGAGGTAATTGTGAATCATGGCTATGAAAGAGATATGGATCTGATCCAAAACAGTGAAGTGGATATCACGTTACTGGATAATTACTATATCGCTGGAACATCAAGCGGTGAATCCTCTGTACCTGGTCTATTTGCTGCAGGAGATATTCTGAAGCATGATGGAAAGGTCACGTTGATTGCCGGCTGCTTCCAGGATGCAGCGAATGCTGTCAATAAAGCGAAACAGTATATCGAGCCTGCTGCAGACAGCTGGGGTATGGTTTCTTCTCATAACGTATTGTTCAAGCAGCGTAATAAAGAGCTTACACAGAAATTGGTTTAAGAGCGCATATATTGCGCTCTTTTTCTTTTATGTAAAAAGGAAGTATGAACAGGTCGACGACATAGGGTACACAGACTATTGGCAGATGTTATATGGAAAGGTGTTGGTATAACAGAACCAGTGGGAAATCCATATTTATGAAGAAAGTACCTTTATTTTACATTCAATTACAATATCTGCTTATTTCTTCATCGCTGGTGGTATAGCTTACCGAGGTGATGAAATGAGAAAAAAATTTCTGATTGCGCCATTTGCTGCATTACTCCTATTCCTGTGTGGCTGTGGGGCGAGCACAACCGACGAAAACGCTAAAAGCGAAGCAACAGAAACAGAATCATCTGCTAATGAGAATCAAGAAACAGCGGAATTAGATACAAATGCTAGCAAAGACGAAGAAGCAGCAAAGCCAGATGATTTTTTTACCACAGAAGAGGATAGTGCAGAACTGCCCGAAAGTGATCCTCCTGTCCAAGAGGAAGGTACAGATGTATTGGAAGCTGACACATTAGAATCTGAAACCTCATCTGCTGAACCTGTAGATGGAAAAGTAACATTTGAAGGCGTTACATTTGAGTTGCCGTCAGATTATATTTCTTTAGGTGAAATGGAAGAAATGGGCATACCTATGGTTGGCTATCAATATGGCTCTACAACGGTCAGTGTCGTAGCAGAGGATATTTCTACATTCCCAGATCTTACACTGGAAACGTATATTGCACTCGCAAAGCAGCAAACTGGCTATGAGTATAATAGTGATGAAACATACGAGATTAATGGCATGGAAACGAATGAACTAATCAGCATGATGGAAGGCTTCACACTACAGCAAAATACCATCATCCACGATGGAACAGCATATATTTTCTCTTTTAATACAATGGATGAGAACTATGAACAAGATAAAGAAGTCTTCAAAACGATCATGGAATCAGTTTCATTTGAGAGCGAAAGCAATATTTAAAAAAGAAGCAGCCAGACGGCAGCTTCTTTTTCCTTGAACTATAGTTTGTGTACTCTTTCCACAATTGCTGCCGTGACATCCGCCGTACCATATTTCCCGCCCAAATCAGGAGTCAGAATCCCAGCTGCTGTCACATCTTCAATAATATCCAGCAGTTTAACTCCAAGCTCTTCCTCACCAAAATGATCGAGCATTAACTTCGCTGTCCATATTTGCCCGAGCGGATTGGCGATACCTTTACCGACGATATCTGGAGCAGAACCGTGGACAGGTTCGAACATGGAAGGGAATTTACCGTTCACATTGATATTGGCAGCAGGAGCAATACCGATACTTCCCATGATGGCAGCGCCGATATCGGTAAGAACATCACCAAATAGATTGCTGGCGACGATAACATCAAAACGCTGCGGCTGCGTGACAAAGAAAGCGGCGAGGGCATCGATGTGCTGACTGTCTGTTACGATATTCGGATAATCACTTTTCACAGATTGAAAGACTTCATCCCAAAACGGCATAGAATGAACAATTCCATTTGACTTCGTAGCGCTGGTTACATGCTTTCGGCGCTTTGCGGCAAGTTCAAATGCATAGCGCATAGCGCGTTCTGTGCCGCGTCTTGAGAATATCGCATTTTGAATTGCAACCTCGTCCTCACCTCGGAAAATCCGGCCGCCAACTTCACTGTATTCTCCTTCACTATTCTCCCGTACAACTAATAAATCAAAGTCCTTAGGGTTGGTAAGTGGAGATGTGATGCCCTTTAGTAGCTTGGCAGGTCGAATATTGATAACCTGTTCGAATTCACGCCGTATTTTGATAAGCATTCCCCATAATGAGATATGGTCTGGTACGAGCTTCTGATTCCCAACAGCTCCAAGAAAAATAGCATCTGCATCCTGTAAGCGATCCAATGCATCATCAGACATCATTTGATTATGTTCCAGATAATATTCACAGCTCCATGGATACTCAGTGAACTCAAACTGTAATCCGCCATGCACCTCGGAAATCGCTTTCAAAACTTTCTGCGCTGCTGGAACTACTTCTTTACCAACTCCATCTCCCGGTAAGCTTGCAATCTTTAATTTTTTCATACGTCTCCTCCTTGCTAGGCTTCTATAATCGTTCCCCTGTATGTTAGCGGTTACTATTATTCTACATGAGTGAAATAAAATTCTAAAATATTTCATGGTGATTTATTTGAAAATACAGCATATATACCTTATAATCTCGATAAGCTAGTATAAAAGAGCGGAGATAAAAGCCTCCATCCCGGTAACGAGATGGGGGCTTTTTTTCAAAACTGAAAGGAGGCGATTCCCTTGGGAAGGTGAAGGTATTGAACATTTTATCGCAGCGAAAGAAGACACCAATATAGAAATACAACATCATACGGAGGTGAACCCCTGTATAGGGGGAAAATTTGGACCCATTATTAGCACTTAATTTAGCTTTAGTCGCCTTGTTCATCATTCTGACGGCATTCTTCGTCGGTGCCGAGTTCGCAGTCGTGAAAGTACGTATGTCACGAATCGAACAGCTCATCGAGGAAGGGAACAAGACCGCCTTAGTCGTACAGAAGCTTGTCCGTGATCTCGATTACTACTTATCTGCCTGCCAGCTAGGTATCACTGTCACTGCACTGGTTCTAGGTGCACTCGGTGAACCGACTGTCGAAAAGATATTACACCCAGTATTCGAGTACTTCGGTTTATCAGAATCTCTTTCTACCATTCTTTCATTCGCCATTGCCTTTGCCGTCGTGACATTCTTACACGTCGTTATCGGTGAGCTGGCTCCGAAAACATTGGCAATCCAATATACAGAGAAGATGACGCTCATTCTGGCGCGTCCGCTGTACTGGTTTGGAAAACTGATGGCACCTTTTATCTACACATTGAATGGATCTGCACGCGTATTCCTACGCATGTTTGGCGTTAAGCCAGTTGCGCATGAGCAGGCCCACTCCGAAGAGGAACTGAAGATCATCATGGCACAAAGCTTCCAGAGCGGTGAAATCAACAAGACTGAGCTGGATTATATGGAAAACATCTTCACATTCAACGATCGCGTCGTCAAGGATATCCTTGTCCCGCGGACACAGGTAATTGCTATCTCTGATACGATGACACGACAAGAAATCCAGGAAGTGATGGTTGAGCATCAATATACACGCTATCCTGTAACAGAAGACGGTGATAAAGACCGGATTTACGGCTTTGTTAACGTCAAAGAAATGCTCACTGACTTCACGTCAAAAGAGGATAAGAATTTGGATGCGTTCATTCATCCAATCCCGACAGTTCATGAAGGAACAAGTCTGAATGATACGCTTCTGACAATGCAGAAAAGACGTGTTCATATTGCGCTAGTCGTCGATGAGTACGGCGGAACTGCTGGTATCGTAACGATGGAGGATATGCTTGAAGAAATCGTCGGTGAAATTCGCGACGAATTCGATGAAAATGAAAAACCGGATATTCAAAAGGTTACAGAAAATAAGTACCGCCTCAATGGCCGCGTTCTGCTTGAGGAAATTGAGGAGCAATTCAATATTCGTTTCGTAAACGAAGCAGAAGTCGATACAATCGGTGGCTGGATGCTCACCAATCTTCGCAGTATCGAAGAGCATAGCGTAATAGAAGCTCATGGATATGAGTGGGAAATAACTGAGACACTGAATCATCAAATCGTTGAAGTGGAAATGCGCAAACAAACCCAGGTCGAACAGCTGGAAGAAAGCATCTCCAATTAAAGAAACGCCGCCCTAATGAAGGGGCGGCGTTTTTTGTTGCTTCTTTATGGTAGTGATAAATGAATTGAAAGATAGTGTATAATGTTAATTGTTAACAAAGATCATACTGTATATGAAAATTAAGAACATATTTATGTTGACAATTAACATCAATAAGCATATTATGAACTCATAAGATGTTCATGATTAACAAGGGTGATACAAAATGCAGCCAAATGAACGCAGAAATGTGATTTTAGAACAATTAAATAAGAATGAAAAGATAGATATTGATGCATTAGCCGAAGAACTCAATGTATCTGCTATGACAATCCGAAGAGATTTGAACTATTTGGAGGAACAGGAGCAGATCATCCGAACGCTGGGTGGTGCAATTCTCAACAAGCAGCTCGTAATGGAGTCGTCATTCCAGACAAAAGAAGGCAAGCATGCTGATGAAAAGCGTCAGATCGCTAAACGAGCTGTAGAGCTTGTGCAGGAACACTTTACAATCTTGCTTGATTCAGGAACAACGACGCTTGAGATTGCGAAGCTGCTAAAACAAAAGCAGAATTTGACAGTCGTTACGAATGATATCAAGATTGCAGCCGAGCTGATGGACAGTGAGGTTAAGGTGATCCTAACTGGCGGAGAGATGCAGAATAACATCGGGGCGCTATTTGGACCGCTCACAGAGCAGACATTGCGTAACCTGCATGTAGATCTGTTTTTCCTGGGAGCGCATGCGGTTCATCTGCACGTTGGGGTAACGGCGCCTACTTTTGAGAAGGCTTCCATTAAGAAGTTGATGGTCGAATCAGCACAGGCTACTTGGCTGGTAGCGGATTCGAGCAAGCTGGATCAGAAGGCACTTGCGAAAGTTTGTGACTTAGAAGTATTATCCGGTGTCATTTCGGATAGCGGTATTAAGGCTTATCATCCGAGAGAATTACCGGAGCTTTTGGAGGTCGTAGCAGCAGAGGAGGAAGCCTGATGAAGATTGGTGTAATTGCAGATGATTTAACTGGTGGAAATGGAACTGGCGTTAAATTGACGAAGCTTGGATATAACGTTGCGACGATGGTCTTCTACGACCATCTTCCTTCCTCAGACCAGATTAACGGTGTGATTGTCGATACCGATAGCCGGTATGTTAAGAGCGAGGTCGCGCACCGTCGTGTGAAAACGGTTGCGGAGAATCTGAAGAAGTGGGAAACGGATATCGTCTGCAAGCGAATCGACAGTACAGTTCGCGGTAATATCGGCGTTGAGATTGATACACTGCTCGATGAACTGGGAACACAGGCAGTTGCGGTTGTCGTACCGGCTTACCCGGATTCCGGACGAATCGTGTCTGGTGGGTACTTACTCGTTCATGGCGTACCAGTTCAATTGTCAGATGTCGGTAAGGATCCAGTTAAACCAGTAACAGAATCGCATGTACCGAAACTAGTTGAAAAACAGAGTAAATTCACTGTAGCAAGCATCGGCCTTGAGACAATCCTTGCAGGCAAGCAAGCGATCGAAAGCAAGATGCAGGAAGCAATCGACGCTGGTGCCAGAATCCTTGTGCCAGATGTTATCACAAATGAAGACATTGATGCAGTTGCAGGTGCCATGGCAGAGCTGGAAGCTTACCAGATGGTGCCGGCAGATCCAGGTCCGCTGACAGCAGCATTCGCTCGGGCGTTCAGCCGGAAGCGAATGAAGGATAAGAAAATTATCGTAACTGTTGGAAGTGTCACATCGAATAGCTCGAAACAGCTGCAATACTTGAAGGATAAGACGAATCTCCGACCAATTTATGTAGACTCCAAAAAGCTGGCAACAGTAGATGGGGTTTGGGATGAAGAGGTAGATCGGGTAATTGCACTGGCAAAGCAGGAGATGGAGAAACAAGACATCCTGTTGATTACAACCGACGCACCAGGAGCTGAGATTCTTGATCTGAAAACGCTTGGAGCACAGCAGGGCGTGAGTCAGGATGCGTTAGCGAAACGGATTGCTGACGGTCTGGGCAAAATTACAAGAGTGGTTGTCCAGGAGAGCAAGTTTGAAATCGGAGGCTGTTTCTCAAGTGGTGGAGATGTAACTGCTTCACTGTGCTCGATAAGCAGAGCAGAAGGAATTCAGCTGATGGATGAAATCCTGCCGTTGATCGCTTATGGGAAATTTATGGGAGGTTACCTGGATGGTATTCCAATCGTAACCAAAGGTGGCACAGCAGGCGGAACGAAAGCTATTTATACAAGTGTGAAATATTTGGAAGCTAAATTTTAAGGAGGAATAAACAATGACTGAAAGAGCAATTATCGCAATTCCAATGGGAGATCCAGCAGGTATTGGACCGGAAATCACAATGAAGTCACTAACAAAGCAGGAAATCTACGATGTATGTAAACCACTTGTAATTGGTGATACAGCAGTAATCAAAAAAGCTATTGATATCGTTGAAGCGAATCTGGAAGTAAATGAAGTATCTTCCCCGACAGAAGGAAAATACGAATTAGGTACAGTTGATGTAATCAATCTGGACAACATTGATATTGATGCATTAGAGTACGGCCAAGTTTCCGCTCAAGGAGGCCAAGGTGCTTTCGAATATATCAAAAAATCCGTTGAGCTTGCAATGGATGGTCAAGTTCAAGCACTTGCGACAACTCCAATCAACAAAGAGTCCTTGAAAGCAGCGAAAGTTCCTTATATCGGACATACAGAAATGCTGGAAGATCTAGCAGGATCTGATGATCCACTAACAATGTTCGAAGTTAACGGCATGCGTATCTTCTTCCTTACACGTCACCTTTCCTTGAAAGATGCTATCGCACAAATGACGAAAGAAAGAGTACAAGATTACTTGATTCGCTGTGACAGAGCACTTCAGCGTCTAGGCGTAGAAAATCGCCGCTTTGCAGTGGCAGGTTTGAACCCGCATAGCGGTGAAGGCGGCTTGTTCGGCTGGGAGGAAGTAGAACAAATCAAACCTGGTATCGAGCTTGCTGTTAAAGATGGTATCGATGCAGTCGGACCAGTTCCTGCTGACTCTGTCTTCTTCCAAGCACTAAACGGTAAGTACGATGCAGTTCTTTCCTTGTACCATGATCAAGGTCATATTGCTGCGAAGATGACAGACTTCCACCGTACGGTTTCCATCACGAATGGTCTGCCGTTCTTGCGTACATCCGTCGACCACGGTACAGCATTTGATATTGCTGGCAAAAACATTGCGGAAAGCATCAGCATGGAAGAATGTATCAAAGTTGCAGCGCAATATGCACCAAACTTTACTCGTACGACGCTTTAAGAAAACAACATACCTGATGATTGGAAGGATGAGCAGTCCTTCCTTTCTAACGGACAACAATGAAAACACTTACACGGAGATTTGGGGGAAATCATCATGCCATTATTGATCATAGCTTTAGGTGTACTTTTATTGCTTATCATGATTATGGGACTTAAGCTCAATACATTTGTTTCATTAATCATTGTTTCCTTTATTGTCGCATTGCTGCTAGGCATGCCTATGTCAGATGTAGTTGGCTCAATTGAAAGCGGTTTAGGTGGTACGCTCGGTCATATAGCACTGATATTCGGTATGGGTGCTATGCTTGGTCGTCTGATTGCAGATGCTGGCGGTGCTAACAGAATTGCGACTACACTTATTGATAAATTCGGTGAAAAACGTATTCAGTGGGCTGTTTTATTTGCTTCATTCATCGTTGGTATTGCCTTGTTCCTTGAAGTAACAATCGTCTTGCTTATTCCGATCATCTTCTCAATCGCAAAAGAATTGAAAGTATCTATCGTGCATCTCGGTTTGCCGATGGTAACAGCGGCACTTGCAACACACGCATTCCTGCCGCCGCACCCAGGTCCGACTGCAGTAGCAGCCGAATATGGTGCAAATATTGGACTTATGCTTATTTATGGAATAATTGTAGCAATTCCTACTGTTATTCTTGCAGGTATTTTGTATCCGAAGCTAGCTAAAAAAATAGTTCCATCTGCTTGGACACGTGAAGGCAGTGCATCCTTTGGTGTTGCGAAAACATTCAAAGAAGAAGAAATGCCTAGTTTCGGTATCAGTGTTTTCACTGCACTTTTCCCAGTTATCCTCATGGCAATCGGTGCCGCTGTGGATATCTTGCAAACATCACTAGAGTTTAATGACAATATGTTGATAGAAATCATCCGTTTTGTGGGTAACTCCTCCACAGCGATGGTAATCTCCCTATTAGTTGCGATATACACAATGGGGATAAGAAGAAATATCCCGATCAAAACACTGATGGATTCTTGTGGATCAGCAATCAACGCACTTGGTATGCTGCTATTGATCATCGGTGGAGGCGGAGCCTTGAAGCAGGTTCTTATCGATGGCGGTGTTGGTGATTATGTAGCTTCTATCTTTGCAGACACTTCGATGTCACCAGTATTCTTCGCCTGGATGGTAGCTGCAATACTTCGTATCTGTCTTGGATCCGGAACAGTTGCTACCCTGACAACAGCAGGTCTAGTTATTCCATCTCTAGGTACTATGCCGGATGTAAATCTGGAGCTAGTAGCTCTTGCAACGGGCGCCGGCAGTGCGATTGCTTCCCACGTCAACGATGCTGGATTCTGGATGGTAAAAGAATCCCTCGGAATGACATTGAAAGAAGCCTTTGGAACCTATACGGTACTATCGACTGTTGTAGCTGTTTCAGGTCTTGTATTTACGATGATTTTGGATATATTCATCTAAAAAAATACCCCGTTCAAGCGATGCTTGAACGGGGTATTTTTATAATAGAAACAATGTGATAATCGCTAAGAATAAGCAATAGATAGAGAAATATATTAATTTACCTTTCTTCATAACATCGATAAACCATTTCAAAGCAAAATAAGTACCGATAAGAGATGCAACAAATGCTACAGCATACGCGATTAAATAATCAGCAGTAATATTTTGACTGAACATGTCAGGAATCTCTAGGATACTAGCTCCAAAGCTTACCGGAATATATAGTAAAAAGGAGAACATTAATGCTGTGTCTCGATTCATCCCTGTCAGCATGCCTGTCACCACTGTCGCTCCAGAGCGGCTCACACCAGGAATAAGCGCAATTGATTGCCCAAGTCCAACTAATAGAGCTTCTTTCCAGCCTATTTTTTTCATATCCTTCGTTCCTTTGATGTTTCTGATTAGGAATAAAGATATTGCAGTTAAAAGTAGTGCGATGCCTACTGTAAATGTACTCTTCAGATTTTCCCCAATAAAATCATTAAATAATAGTCCCAATAATGCGGCTGGTATCGTCCCAATAATAAGATAGAGGACGAGATTAAAATCATCTTTTTTTGTTTCTTCTCGTTTCACTATGTATTGGTAAGAGGACACAGATAATCTGGCTATTTGATTCTTATAAACCAGTACCACAGCAATAAGGGAAGCTGTGTTGACGACTACTTCAAAGCTTAAATCCTTTACTTCAATACCTAATAGATGCTGGGCAATGATTAAATGTCCGCTCGAACTGATAGGAATTGGTTCAGATATTCCTTGAACAAGACCTAAAAAGAGATATTTGAAGATCAAAATCCAAAAATCCATAATTATTTTCCTCACTGTTTGTTTCTGACTTTTTTCTCACTAAGATACCATATAGAATTGTTGATGTTTTGTCAATGATAATGGAGAAATATAGCGGTAGTGTTGACATATCGTCAACACTACCGCTATCATGGCGAAAGCCGGTAATTTTCTAAATGACTTAGTTTTCTTAATTGGAGATGCTCGATATGTTATCGAAAATAAAAGAGCTAGATAAGACGTTACTTTTTTTGGTTATATGTATTTGTTTATTTGGATTGATCATGGTGTATAGCGCTAGCTATCCATTAGGTTCAATAAAATATAATGCCTCAAACTTCTTTTTTCATCGACAATGGATATCTTTTTTGATCGGTATCTTTGCTATGACAATGGGTTTTTTTCTGCCCTACAAGCTATATCAAAAATGGAGTCCGCTTCTTGTTATAGGATCAATCATACTACTCATACTTGTTCTCACACCTTGGTTTGGAGAAGTTCGGAATAACTCCCAGCGCTGGCTGCAGTTAGGCCCTTTCGTTCTTCAGCCGGCAGAATTCGTGAAGTTTACAATGGTCGTCTATTTTGCATCTGTTTGCGGAAAAAAACATAAGGCACTTACAAGTTTCAGAAAAGAATTATTACCGCCGCTATTACTATTAGGTGTTGTATTCTTGCTCATTCTTATGCAGCCGGATCTAGGGACTGCTACTTCAATAGCAATACCTTGTTTCTTTATTTTGCTATGTGCGGGAATCAAGAAACGTCATCTGTTCGCAATCGCTGGAGTGGGTGTGTGTGCTGTTATTTATCTAGCTGTATCTGCTCCTTATCGTTTAGCTCGCATCCTATCCTTTCAAAACCCATTCAGTGATCCAAATGGGAAAGGCTATCAGCTGATTAATGGTTATGAAGCTATTGCTTCAGGCGGTGTGTTTGGAAAAGGTGTGGGAGGCAGTGTTCAGAAACTCGGTTTTCTCCCCGAAGCTCATACCGATTTCATTATGGCTGTCGTTTTGGAGGAACTGGGGACTTTGGGGCTGGCTGTAGTGTTCTTCCTTTATTTTGGGCTTCTTATAAAGGGAGTTTACATAGCATTGCGAGCAAAGAATTCATACGGAACTTTATTGACGATTGGTTTTTTGTTTCAAATCATGGTTCAAGTAGTTTTTAACTTAGGAGCAGTTGCCGGTCTTTTGCCAATTACGGGGATACCACTGCCCTTTATTAGTTATGGCGGTTCTTCTCTTATTGTGAATTTGTTTACGATGGGAATTATTTTGCAGATATCTCGGAATGCCAAGCATATCCGCATTCCTTTCGTGGAAAGAAGGCGTTAACTATGTTTGTAAGGAAATTACGATTGGACGAGCTGGATAAGCCAATCTTGATCATATTATGTTTGTTGAGCGGAATCAGTATTTTGTTTATTTTTAGTACACAGTCTGGAGGACAATTCGGTAGCCAAAATTTTGCGTTGAAGCAATTTATCAATTATGTAATTGGCTTTACTTTATTGTTATTGTTCAGACTCTTGGATTTAAATCAGCTTCGTTTACTAGCTTGGTCATTCTACATTATTTCAGTTTCGTCGCTTTTGTTTCTAACTATCGCACCCGACTCGATTGCGCCTAATATACTTGGGGCGAAAAGATGGTTTAGTATTCCTTTCGTAGGATCTATTCAGCCATCAGAGTTTTTCCGTATTAGCTTAATTGTAATAGTAGCTAAATTGATAGCAGAACTTAAAGAAAAGCGTCCAAACAGAACAATGCAGGAGGATTTACTTCTATTGGGTAAGATATTGCTCGTGACAGTTCCTCCTAGCTTACTTGTCTATCAGCAGCCAGATACAGGTATGGTTATGCTTTACATGTTTGAGATAGTGGCAATGTTAGGAATGGTAAAGCTTAATAAGATTGTAGTGAGTATTGGCATTCTATTGCCTTTACTTGCTATTAGCATAATTACTTGCCTGTTCTTATTTAAGCCGGAGATTATTTATGATGACCTAATACCTAAGCTAAAACCCCATCAGCAGGATAGAATCATAGGTTGGCTGGATCCAAGTGATAACAGCAATCAAGCATTTCAAAGCCGAAGATCTGTCTTGGCAGTTGGGACAGGAGGGTTAACGGGAAAAGGAATAGAAGGAGGAAATGTGTATGTTCCTGAAAAGCACACAGATTTTATCTTTGCTTCTATTGCAGAAGAGGGAGGATTTCTGACGGGGGCAGTTGTGATTTTGCTCTTTTTCCTGCTAATTACTAGAATTCTAGAGATAGGATCTAAGAGTAATGATCCCTTTGGAACGTATATATGTGCAGGCTTAGCTTTGAGTCTCACTGTACAAATAGTACAGAACATCGGTATGGTAGAGGGAATGTTGCCAGTTAAAGGTATCGCTCTTCCGTTTTTAACATATGGAGGGAGCTCTTTATTTTCTAATATGATCCTGCTGGGAATTATTATGTCTGTTCGGAATACATATGCCCATCAGTTTTTTGGAGAACCAAAGAAAGCTATTTAGAACATAAAAGGATGCTTTAATAATAAAAAGACTGAAATAGGTGAGATGGCCACCATCAAGCTGAGACAGATAAAGCACCTCCAAAGTCGGAAACAGTTTATTAAGTCCGAATCAAACATGGAGGTGTTTTTTCTATGGGTGCAATACATGAGGGAGCAAACTATGAGTTTTTATTTATAACAATAGAGAGTTTATAGTTAGCATGCTGATTTAAGGCATCCAAAAATGTATTCATTGATTCGTTAGACTGAAATTTGCATTCTAAGAGGTAGCAGCCATCCCCGCTAATTTTGTAGTTCTGGATAACATACTCTTTTTGTGTACCTAAAAATGATAGATAAGGCTTGTGATTCGTGTTTTGTGTAAAGATGGTTATAAAAGCGTGTATGTAAAATCCCATTTTGACGTCATTTATTTTTATTGTATAAGCTTCAATAATGCCGTTATCCTCTAATTTTGCCACTCTAGCTGATGTGGCGGGTCCGGTTAAATGGACTTTTTCTCCTAATTCCTTCATGGTAATGCGACTGTTCCTGGAAAGTTCCTTTAGGATAAAAATATCCGTATTATCTAACATGGTTTAACTCCTTTCATTAATAAAGTCATCTAGCCAAAAGACTTTACTCAGAGTATGTATCTTAAATAGGTCATTATATAGAATATACATAGTGCCAAGGAAAGTACAAAAAAAGAGGAGCGAACTATTATGAATATAACCCAAATACGTAATGCGACAATCGTGGTTGAATATGCAGGGAAAAAGTTTCTAATAGATCCAATGTTAGCAGATAAAGGTACATTTCCACCCTTTCCAAATTCTCTAAGACAGGATCAAAAGAACCCTGTCGTAAGCTTACCACTTTCAATTGAGAGTATAATTCAGGATCTTGATGCTGTGATTGTCACGCACCTTCACACAGATCACTGGGATGATGCCGCTAAAGATGCATTACCTAAAGAGCTAAAAGTATTTTCTCAAAATGAAGAAGATGCAGAAGAAATTGGAAAAGCTGGCTTCAAAAATGTTGAAGTTCTTACGAATGATACTGTCTTTGAAGGTGTTCATTTAACCAAAACAAAAGGTGAACATGGCAGAGGAGAAATATTGAAGATGGCTGGACTTGTTTGTGGTGTTGTATTTAAGCATGAGAGCGAACAAACATTATATGTGGCTGGCGATACAGTTTGGTACGGGGAAGTTAGTATTACTATTAATGCCTATAAGCCCGAGATTATTGTAGTTAACGCTGGTGATAATCAATTTTTAGAGGGCGGATCTCTAGTAATGGGAAAAGAAGACGTCTACGAAGTGTATAAAGCAGCTACTAATGCAAAGATTATTGCAGTGCATATGGAAGCGGTCAATCATTGGACGCTGTCTAGAGAAGAATTGAAAAGCTTTAATCATGAAAAAGGTATCGACTCAAATGTGCTAGTCCCGGAAGACGGCGAAACATATACTTTCTAATAAAAGAGCAAATTCAATGGAATCCATTAAAAAGGAGAACAGCTTAGCTGTTCTCCTTTTATTTATATTACTGAGCTAGGTAACCGCCATCAACTACAAGCGTTTCGCCTGTTACGAAGTCGTTTTCTGTCAAGAATACGATAGCGTGTGCGATTTCATCCGCTTTGCCAAGACGGCCAATTGGATGTTTCGCTACAAGGCTGTCATAGAAGTCTCCAAGAGCTTCTTTGTTTACCATTCCTGATTCAACGAAGCCTGGGTTTACAGCGTTAACACGAATGTTTTTATCGCCATATTCCACAGCTAGAGATTTAGTCAATGTGTTAACAGCACCTTTGCTGGCGTTGTAAGAGAACGCGCCAGGCTGTGCAACGAAGCCTAGTACAGAAGACGTGTTGATGATGACACCTCCGCCTGATTTCAGCATTTCTTGAATAGCATATTTGGAAGCCAAGAAAATACCATCTTGGTTGATTGCGATTACTTTGCGGTAATCTTCATAAGATAGCTCATGAGTTGCGCCCATGCCGCCGATCCCAGCGTTGTTAACAAGAATATCTACTTGACCGTAGTGTGAAACTGTTTGATCAATCAAATTCTTAATAGAATCTTGTTCAGCAGCGTTGAACTCGATGAATAGAACGTCTCCGCCAGCTGATTTCAGTCTGTCAGTTTCTCTTTGTCCTGCTTCAGCGTTGTAGTCTGCAATAACTACTTTACCGCCTTTTTTTACATAAGCTTCTGCAGTTGCAAGACCGATACCAGATGCTGCTCCTGTAACGATTGCTACTTTTCCTTCGATTGTTGACATATGCGTTACCCCCAGTTTGTTTAGGTAAATTATCCTACAACTTTATGATGAACTTTTGCACTAGATAAGTCAAGAAATTGACACATTATTAGCAAATTCTTCATATTAAAAAAGAAGTGCCTGGCAGACACTCCTCTTTAATGTTCTATTATTTTTCATACTTATACACAATTGCTTCGAATGGTTGTAATGTATTTTCATTATCCACATGTGGATAATTGCTGATGACACAATGCTTTTTATCCCAATCATCCACACACTCGCTGGGGATATCATATTTTGCTTCTTTATCCGTCATATTCAGCAGGATAACCCACTCCTCATTTTCCAGACGACGTATATATCCAAAGATTTGCTCGTGGTCATTTAGGATAATCTCAAAGTCTCCATACACCATGATGGAATTTTCTTTACGCAGTCGAATCAACTTCCGATAGAACTGCAGAACGGAATCTGGATTATCGACACCTGACTGCACGTTTATTTCCTTATAATTTGGATTAACCGGAAGCCAAGGTGTACCATCTGTGAATCCTGCTTGATCAGATGTATCCCATTGCATTGGAGTTCTAGCATGGTCACGGGTCTTCTCGCGTATCCGGTCCATAATAGTCGTTTCAGAAGCACCTTGCTCGTTCACTTTCAAATCATAGTAGCTGAGTGCCTCTTGATCATCTATTGAATCAATAGAATCGAAATGCGGATAATTGGTCATACCAAGCTCTTCTCCCTGAAAAATAAACGGCGTTCCTCTCAAAGTATGCAGCATAGTAGCTAGCAGCTTTGCCGACGGAATCCTATATTCTCCATCATCGGCAAAGGTAGAAACCATTCGCGGTGCATCATGGTGGCTGAGGTATAAGCCGAACCAGCCGCCATCATCGCCGACATCCTTCTGCCATTTGCGAAGTACTTCCCGAAAATCATGTACTGTCCATTTCTTACTTTTGTTTTTATCTTCATCCTGATCAGCGAGCTCAGAAGCTTCTGCAGATAGTACCATATCCAATTCTTCTCGCTCTTGCTTTGTATACCGAAGTACATCATGATCATGTACGGCAGAGGTTTCACCTGCTGTGAAGAATTCGAAATCCTTTTTCAGCTCTTTGTTCATTTCATGGAGATAATCGTGGATGTGTGGACCGTTTTTAAAGTATTCCTCACCTTTAGCCTGTAATGTCTCTTGATCAGAATCTGGGAAGCGCCGATCTTTCGAGATGACATTTACTGCATCAATACGGAAGCCGTCAATTCCTTTTTTCAGCCAGAAACGCATAATGTTATATATTTCTTGGCGGACTTGCGGATTATCCCAATTCAAATCAGGCTGTTTGTCGCTGTATAAATGTAAATAATATTCCTCAGTTTGCTCATTCCACGTCCACGCAGGGCGTCCAAGGTGGGAGCGCCAATTCGAAGGCAGAGTGCCGTCGGGGTTTCCTTGTTCCCAAATATAATAATCATGATAAGGATTATCTTTAGAGGATCTCGCTTGCTGGAACCATTCATGCTCAATGGAGGTATGATTCGGTACGATATCGAGTACAAGCTTAATGCCGCGACGATGAAACTCTGCCAATATGTTTTCAAACTGTTCCATTGTCCCGAACACAGGCTGAATGGATCTGAAATCCTTTACATCATAGCCGTTGTCAACATCTGCGGATACATAAATAGGGGGAAGCCATACTGTATCCACACCAAGATATTCTAAGTAATCTATTTTATCTAGGATACCGCCAAAATCGCCGATTCCATCCCCATTGCTGTCTTTAAAGCTGCGAGTGTACAATTCGTAGATAACACTTTCCTTCCAGTACTTCTTCTCCATCTAATCACCTGTCCTCCAAAATTTTCTTGTAGGACTATTCCCTTACTAGAGATAAATGAAAACCGCCAAGCTTATAGAAAGCAAGGCGGTTATGTATTAGCTGCGAATTTTCTTGATGATAAAGAAACAAGCTGCTGCAGCGATGCCAGCTGCAGCATATGGGGAGATTTCCAGCTTTATTTTTATAGATAATTTCATCGCCTTTCCTCCCTTTATAATCGAAAGATATTATAAAAAAGTGGCCACACGAAATGCTCAATTCATCCGATTATTCTTTAGACTCGTGCTTAGTCGCAGCTATTTTTTTTGATCTGCGGTACAGCAAAATTCCAGCCAATCCATAGACTAGTCCGAGCACAATAAAAGCAATTCCTAAATAAAATTTATCACTAGCCCAAATCATCACACCAATTCCTGCAAGAATACAGAGTGTACCAAGGAAGAGTATATAAAGGGCGTTCTTTTTTAACATAAATAAAAGCCTCCTAAACGGATGTTAAACTCGTACTATTATAACAGAAAGCAAGACATTTTGATGCCTTATCTATTAAACTGGAAGCCTTTCCGATAAAATGGAACTAATACATATTGTGGTGGGAGACAGCATTTCGACGGCTTATTCTGGTTCAGTTCTACATATAACCTCGTGATGGAGGATGGTTCTAAAGTGCCAGTAAGCAGAACTTATGTAAGAGAAGTGAAGGAGCGATTTGGTTTATGAATGAGCTGTTTGAGGCAATTAATTTAAGAGAAGCAGGCAAGCTGGCGGAAGCCAACGAAAGATTGTTTGAGTTGGCTTCCGCTTATCCAGATGATGCTGAAATACAGTATCAATGTGCGTGGAGCTTTGATGTACTTGGAAAGGAAGCTGCTGCTGTACCTTATTATGAACGTGGAATTGCGCTGGGATTACCAAAGGAGCATGAAGAGGGAGCTTATTTAGGGTTAGGAAGTACATACCGGACACTAGGGAATTATAAGAAAGCTGAGCAAACCTTGAAAGAAGCAATGAATCTGTTCCCTAAGAATAATGCTTTTCCTGTTTTCTACGCCATGGTGAAATATAATCAAAAAGAGCATGGTGAAGCGATGCAGATTCTCCTCCAATTGCTTGCCGAAACAACATCCGATAATGATATCTTGGAGTATCAAAAGGCGATTACTTTTTATGCGGATAAGCTGGATATCGTATGGAGTTAAAGACTGTCTGTTAAGCAACAGATGGTCTTTTTTTTCTGGAAGAAATAATCTGTACTAGAACAATCAATAATAAGAATTAGGAAAAAGGTCTTGACGTCTAATAGGATGCTTTATATTATGTAAGTATTACCAGATAATTTTATTTGGTAAAAAAATTTTACATTTTCTCATTGAGAATGATAATCATTTGGATGGATAAAAGCTGTATTATAGCCATTTTCAACTACTAATACAGTCTTATCATATATGAGAATGATAATCAGTTAAAGCGCAGATTGCGCTTTTTATTTCACTCTCTATTGAGAATGAATATCAATATCAATGAGGGGAGAGGTGGGAAAATCGTGAGCAGGCTCAAGCACATATGGATTATCTTACTAGCTTTAGTTGTCTCATTAGTTTCGTTCGGAAACGCGGCTTCGGCAGCTGTTCCGGAAGATGGCACGTACACAATAAATTACACCGTTATTCAAGGTGATAACGATTCTGTGTCGATGGCCAATGACTATTGGGAGAAGCCAGCCAAGTTAACTGTGAAGGATGGACAAATGCAAATTCAAATGACCGTCAATCATAGTTCTTGGGTTACAGAATTTAAAGTACCTACTGGAGGCGGCTTTGCAGATACAACGGTAGTTAGCGAGGATACTTCGTCAGATACTCGCGTAACTGAATTTTCAGTAGCGGATATATCTTCCCCGTTGGAATCTAAGATTCATGTCACAGTACCAGATATTGATTATGATCATGACTACACAATTCGTTTCCGTTTTGATGAAGCTAGTCTTACTTCCGCAGGAGGGGCAGAAAATAGCAGCTCTACAGAGGAAGCAGCATCTTCAGGAAATAGTAGCTCCACAGAGGAAGCAGCGTCATCAGAAAATAGCAGCTCCACAGATGGAACACCAGCTTCAGGAAATAGTGATGGTGGAGACGCAGATGTTTCTGATGCTGCTGCTCAAAATCAAGAAAGTAATCCAAAGGAAGTAAAAGCAGAAAACCCGCAAACTGGTGAGAATAACTCTATTCTTACATGGGGAATCGTTGCTTTAGCTGCACTAGGTCTTTTTATAGGTTTTAAATACGTTACTTCTAAAACGAGAGGGAGAGAGAATTGATAACTAAGTCTTTTAAGATACTGCTGGCAGTTGTATTGATTGCTTTCTATTTTGTATCTGCCTGGCAGGTTAATCCTGTAAGCGCCGCCACTAAAATCGCCGATGGCAGTTACTCAGTCGATTTTAAAGTACTGAAGGATGGAACAGAAGAAACCTCTATGTTAGATACATACACACAGCATCCTGCAAACGTGACCGTAAAAGATGGTATCGCAACTATCGATATGACGTTGCTTCACAGTGATTGGATTACCGATTTCAAAGTAGAGGAGAACGGCAGCTATGTTTCCCCGCCAGTCGTCTCCAGTGATGAAACGAATGACACACGCACCATTCGTTTCACAGTAAGTGATTTGGAAGCAGAACAAAATGTACGCGTTCGCGTTGATATTGATGCACTAAACTACCATCATGAGTACCCTGCTCAAATTGTGTATGACATAAGTGATCTTCCTCAAGCAGAACCTGATAATCCAACTGAAACACCAGATGAAGGAACAGAAAATCCAGATAGCGGATCTGAAACACCAGATGAAGGAACAGAGAATCCAGATAACGGATCCGAAACACCAGACGAAGGAACAGAGAATCCAGATAGCGGATCCGAAACACCGGACGAAGGAACAGAAAATCCAGATAGCGGATCCGAAACACCAGATGAAGGAACAGAAAATCCGGATAACGGATCAGGTACACCAGACGAAGGAACAGAAAATCCAGATAACGGATCCGAAACACCAGACGAAGGAACAGAAAATCCGGATAATGGATCCGAAACGCCAGATGAAGGAACAGAGAATCCAGATGACGGTATAAATGAAGATGGATTCAAAGATGGCGAATACAGCCTAGCGTACAAGGTGCTAAAAGACGGTACTGATGAAGAATCTAGAATGAGCAGTTATGTAGTAAGCCCTGGTAAGCTGACAGTTGCTGATGGGAAATATCAAATGGAAATCGGAGTAAACAGTAGCGCTACGATTACTTCGTTCCAAGCAGAACAGGGTGGAGATTATGTTGATGCAGAGGTTATAAGTGAAGACAAGGCAGCGGATACAAGAGTAGTAGCATTTCCGATTGAAGATATTAATGCAAAGCAAAATATCCGCTTCCAGGTAGAAGTGCCGGCATTCAACTACAAACAAACATATACAGTGCAATTCGCATATGAAACAGAGCAAGAAACAGAAACTCCAGATAACGGATCCGAAACACCAGATCCAGGAACAGAAGCTCCTGAAAACGGCGAAAACCCAGAGCAAGGCAATGAAAATACAGACAATGGTGAAACACCAGATCCAGGTAATGAGACCCCGGATAATGGCGAAACACCAGAACCAGGCAAGAATGAGCCTGGTGACAATACCGATGTAAATGAAGATGGATACGCCGATGGCATTTACAGCATGGATTATAAAGTTCTGAAGGATGGCACGGAAGAAGATTCCATGATGAGCAATTATGTTGTAAGTCCAGGTAAATTAACAATCAAAGACGGCAAATATCATTTGGCAATCGGTGTTAATAGCAGTGAATGGATCACGTCCTTCCAAACGGAACAAAATGGTGAATTTGCTGATGCAGAGGTTGTCAGTGAAGACGAAGCAGCAAATACAAGAGTAGTAGCTTTTCCTATCGAAGACATTAACGAAAAACAAAATGTCCGCGTGCAAGTAGAAATACCAGAGTACAACTACTATCACACTTACACTGTACAGTTTGCTTACGATACAGATAGTATGCAGCTGCTAGATGAAGACGTTAAGAACCCGGGTGATAATGGAGAAAACCCTGGTAATGTAACACCAATCAATGCACCAGGAGGAAATGACAATACACCTGGTGGAAATGACACTACTCCAGGAGGCAACGATGGCAGCAAGACACCATCTGGCAACACAACTAATCTAAGTTATAACCCAAATGACGATAACAAGTCAGGTACTGCAGGTGTAAACGGGCAAAATACAGATAATAAAATACAGAATAATCCAAAAACATTGGATGGTTCCCATATTGCATTGTATGCAGGAATACTTCTAGGCTCTGGACTGCTACTTTATAGAAGATTCCGCCGAGCTTAATCAAGCAGCCGGTGCACTTCTGTGTACCGGACTTGCTTTATCTTTGAAAAGGAGAGAAATCTCTATGAGACGATTATTTATTGTCCTATCTATATGTTTGGCTGTTATTGCTGCCGGCTGTTCCCGTTCAGAAGATAAACCATCAGCAGAAGCTGCTGAGTCGCGAATTGTTTCTACTACAGTTGCTATCACAGAAATACTAGATGCATTGGAAGTAGATGAAGTAGTGGGAAAGCCTACTAGCTACAAAGAACTGCCGAAACGCTATATGGATGTGGTGGAAACGGGAAACCCGATGAATCCGGATTTGGAGATTATCGCCTCCCTTAATCCAACAGATATATTGTCCGTGACAACGCTGGAATATGACTTGAAGGCTGTCTTTGATGAGGCCGGACTTCCGGCGGATTACTTAGACTTTACAAGTCTTTCCTCAATGCAGGATGAGATTACAGAGTTGGGTCAGAAATATGACAGAACGGAACAGGCGGCAGCTTTGAACAACCAATTCAAAGAAAAAATAGACGAAATCGAAGCGAAAACAGCAGATAAAGACAAGCCGAAAGTTTTAATCCTGTTAGGTGTACCAGGCAGCTATCTGGTTGCGACAGACAAATCTTATATCGGTGATCTAGTGTCCCGCGTAGGTGGAGAAAATGTCGTCCAGGGAGAAAATGTGGAATACCTTGCCTCCAACACAGAGTACTTGCAGCAATCAAATCCTGATGTCATCCTTCGAGCGGCACATGGTATGCCGAAGGAAGTGGTAGACATGTTTGATGATGAGTTTAAAACAAATGATATATGGAAGCATTTTTCGGCAGTTCAAAACAATCGTGTGTATGACCTGGAAGAAACACTCTTTGGAACGACTGGAAATCTAGCAGCAGACGAAGCTCTGGATGAACTTTACACCATGCTTTATGAGGAGAAGTAAGGAGAAAAAGATGAAGAAATCGATAATTAGTTTCGTGACAGTCAGCGTATTGCTGATCATAACCATTGTCTATTCTGCGATCACTGGAAGTATAAAAGTCGGTGCATGGGATTTTGTGACTAACTTGTTCTCCAGTTCGAATGAGCAGGTAGAAATCGTGAAGGATTTGCGTCTTCCTCGTATCATTGTTTCGCTGTTCAGCGGTGCTGCATTAGCATTGTCGGGGGCGCTGCTTCAATCGGTTCTCCGTAATCCGCTTGCAGATGCTGGAGTTATTGGCGTGTCTTCCGGGGCGAGCTTCTTTTCACTCTTACTGGTAACGCTGCTGCCGCAATACTTTTTCTGGACACCTTTATTTGCGTTCATAGGCGGTACTGTTTCTTGTTTTCTTATTTACTTACTCTCTTGGAGATCTGGTTTGCATCCTATTCGTATCCTGCTTATAGGGATTGCGATCAATGCCATGTTCGTAGGTTTGACGCAGGCGTTTATTACCGTTTGCAGCTATCTAGGCAAAATACCGGATCAATCTACTTCATCTAATTTATCGATGCGAACATGGAATGATGTACAAATTGTAACTACATACGGACTAATTGGCATTATCTTGGCCTTCTTCTTGTACCCTTGGTGCAATATGCTTCTGCTGCAGGATAAGACAGCTCGGAATCTAGGACTAAACGTCGGGATGGCGAGAATCGTTATCTCAGGTGTGGCAGTACTGCTTGCTGCCATTGCAACAGCTGTCGGCGGCGTTATTGCTTTTATTGGTCTTCTGATCCCGCATATCTCGCGGAATATAGTTGGTACCGACCATCGGCTGCTATTGCCATTCAGTGCTTTGAGCGGGGCATTACTAATATTGCTTGCGGATACTTTCGGCCGGACAATCATTGCTCCATCTGAAATACCTGCTTCAACTATAATGGCGATCATTGGTGGACCTTTCCTTATCTTCTTGCTGAAAAGGAGTGACAAAGTACATGCAGACTAAAGATATAAGTTTCTCTTACGATCAGTCCAGTGTACTGAACAAGGTGAATATCAGTATCCCGTCAGGTAAGATGACTACCATTCTCGGCCCAAATGGCAGCGGGAAATCAACATTGCTTCATGTGATGGCCAATAATTTGCAGCCCGAAACAGGAGAGGTGCTGCTTGATGACCAAAAAATCATCCATTTCAAACCGAAGGAGCTTGCGCGTCGTTTGGCGGTCGTGCATCAGCAGAATACATCGCCAACAGATATGACAGTAGATCGTTTAGTCGCCTTTGGAAGAATGCCACATCGCAATGTATTCCGAAATGAGACGAAACAGGATCAAGAGGCAATTAACTGGGCTATTGAAAGCACGAATTTAAATGATTTTAGAAAAACGCCTATCATTCAGCTGTCAGGCGGTGAAAGACAACGGGTTTGGATTGCCATGGCTCTTGCACAAAAGTCCGATATTCTATTCCTGGATGAGCCGACAACCTATCTGGATATTTACTATCAGCTTGAGATTCTCGAACTTGTAAAAAAATTGAACAGGGTGCACGGCATTACGATTTTAATGGTGCTTCACGATATCAATCAAGCAATTCAATATAGTGATGAACTGATTGTCATGAAGCAAGGGAAAGTCTTTGAAAATGGTCAGCCCAATAAGATAGTCACGCAGGAATTGATCCGCTCTGTATATGGCGTGGACGCAAAAGTGGCTTTTGATGAGATGGCCGGCATGTACATTCTGCCGATGACATTTAAAGAAGGAGTAGCTGCTACATGAAGAAAAAGCGGAAAATGTGGGACAGAATCATTACAATCCTTCTTTTATCAGTCTTTTTGTATGCTGCTCTTCAAATCGGTCAAATCCTGTTCGGCTATTATGACAATCAAAAGGTGCTGGCGGAAGTACAGGAGATTCATAGAGATCATCAATCAAAGAGTTCCGAAACTATTCAAGAGTCAGAAGCAGGGTCAGAGTCAAAAACAAAGTTGGAGTCAGAAACAGAGACGCGGAGTTCATTCGATCATCTGCAGGAAATCAATCCGGATATGATTGGTTGGCTCAGCATCGAGGACACACCGATTAATTATCCGATTTTACAGGCTTCAGACAACGATTATTATTTGGATCGCAACTATAAGGAAGAGCAGACAGATGCAGGCAGTATTTTTATGGACTATCGCAACAATCTGGAAAGCATGTCAGCAAATACAATCGTGTATGGACATCGAATGAAAGATAACTCTATGTTCGGAAGCCTAAAGAAGTACGAAGATGAAGCGTTCTACAAAGATCATCAACAGATACAATTCGACACAATCTACGGCAGTTATACAGCTGAAATTTTTGCGGTTTATACAACAACAACTGATTTTGATTACATACAAACCGACTTCTCATCGGCTGGAGGATACGAGGATCTTTTACAGGAAATACAGGAGAAATCCATCTATTCCACCGATGTAGAGATAGATGCGGATGACCAGATTCTCACCCTTTCCACCTGTGATTCCATTTGGCAGCCGAAACAGAATAGATTCGTAGTCCATGCCAAGCTGACCAAACAGTAATCCTGTATTGGAGGGAGAAAAAAGATGAAAAGAGTCATGATTATCGCATTGCTAGTCTGTTTCTGTACGGCATGTGCCTCCACACAAGCAAATCAGGAGCAAGGGGAAGCGGCATTAACAATATCTGATTTCGCTGGCAGAGAGGTTGGTTTCAATGAAGTACCAGGTAACATTGCAACAGTAAGTTACGGAGATTTGGAAATTCTGTCAGCGCTAGGAGCTAATGTTGTTGGACGACCGACTGCAGATGGTGCGATAAAGTCAGAATGGAAGGATATACCTGAGATTGGAACAGTTCACGAGATAAATCATGAGATGTTAGCGAGCGTTAAAAGTGACGTTGTTTTAGCAAACGCAGACTTTAATCAGAAAGATGAGCAGATGCTGGAAAGTCTAGGTACAGAAGTTGTTTATACCAATTCTGATTCTATTGAAGATATAAAGAAGCAAATAGCGCTTCTTGGAGAAATGCTTGATAAAAAAGAACAAGCAGAAGAACTAACGAATACGATCGACACAAAGCTTGCTGAGATTGATAGTGACAAATACAAAAATAAGAAGGTTGTCATCATTTATGGGACTCCAGGAACCTACATGGTAGCTCTGCCAAACTCGCTGAGCGGAGATATCCTGGAAAAAGCGGGTGCTCATAACATTGCAGCAGATTTTCCATCTTTGGAAGAATTCCCGCAATACGCTCAGCTGAACGCAGAAGAGATTGTGAATGCTAATCCTGACATAGTCATGCTGATTACCCACGGTAAATCTGAAGAGGTACAGCAAGGATTTGAGCGGGAGATGGAACGAAATGCTGCTTGGAGCAGCATTAATGCCGTAAAAGAGGATCGAGTTTTTGTTCTGCCAAATGACTTGTTCGGGACAAATCCAGGAACGCGAATTACTGAATCTATCGATTTGATGCAGGACTACCTGGAAGGAGAGAAACCAGATTGAATGCGACAACGATTCAAGAAAAAGAGCTGAAGCAAGTTAATTGGCGAGTTAAGAGAAAACATAGACGCTTACTTCTTCTGTTTCTCTCCATCATTTCGCTGATCCTTGCGTCTGTCTATGGCATAATCAGCGGCTCTGTTTCCGTGTCTTTACAGGAATTTATAGCGTTATTTAGTGGGAATGCTGATCCGCTGACAGAAAATATCGTCTGGAATTTGCGCCTGCCACGAGTTGTTTTAGGAATACTCGTCGGCGCTTGCCTTGCGGTTTCAGGAGGTATTTTACAGGGTGTCACGCGTAATCCATTGGCTGACCCAGGCATTATTGGTATATCAGCTGGAGGGGGTCTGGCAGCGGTTATTACAATGCTCGTTTTTCCTGCCTATAGTTACTTATTGCCGGTGGCAGCGTTTATCGGGGCATTAAGTTCTGCTTTATTGATTTATGTGATGGCCTGGAAAGATGGGGTTTCTGTTTTCCGGATGATTCTGGCCGGAGTAGCAGTGAATGCTTTGCTCGGAGCAATTACTTCCGGCATTATGCTGCTTTACAGCGATAGCGTCCAGAGTGTGCTGCCATGGCTTTCAGGCGGACTGAATGGAAAGGGCTGGCATGAGGTCAGGTTCTTTCTCCCATATGCAGTGATTGGGTTAACCGCTGCAATGCTGCTTATACGATCAGCCAATATATCATTGCTCGGAGAAGACAGAGGAAAGCTCCTTGGATTTCATGTGGAGAGGCAGCGATTCTATCTTATTCTGGTAGCTGCGCTTTTAGCAGGAGCTGCTGTCAGCGTCGCAGGGCTGATTGGTTTTGTTGGTTTAGTTGTACCGCATATTATTCGATTACTGATAGGGGGTGATTACCGTTTCCTGCACCCTCTGTCAGCATTGAGCGGCGCGGCTCTTGTTGTATTTGCGGATACAGGGGCAAGAAGTTGGTTCGGAGCCATCGAGCTTCCGGTCGGCATCTTGATGGCCTGTATAGGTGCACCGTTTTTCTTGATGCTGTTACGAAAAGGAGGATTGAGATAAATGGCAATAGCCAGCTTGCAGGATATAACAATACAGCGTGGGAATATTGTAACTCTACAAGCCTCATTGGATATTCCAGAAGGAAAGATTACGGGCATTATTGGACCTAACGGCTCTGGTAAGTCGACTTTATTGCATAGTATCAGCAGCTTGCTGAAGCTCTCTTCCGGAAAAGTGGAAGTGAAGGGGCATGATGTAAAGAAACTAAAGCGAAATGAATTGGCAAAGCAAGTGACATTGCTGAAACAAAGCGAGCCGATACCGATGGATTTCATTGTTCAGGATATTGTCCAGTTCGGACGGCTGCCTTATCAGAATAATTGGCAAAGAGAACGAGATGAGGACAGCCGGTTAGTTGCTTGGGCTATGGAAGAATGCCGCATCAGTCATCTGGCTGACCGCCAGGTGGAGACATTATCTGGAGGAGAAAGGCAGCGGGTGCTGATTGCGATGGCGATCGTCCAGCAGACAGATATATTGCTGCTGGATGAACCAACGACTTATTTAGATGTAGCTCATCAGCTTGATTTGCTGCATCTTTTACAGAAGTTAAATAGGGAAATCGGCATCTCTATCGTCCTTGTCTTACATGATCTGAATCAAGCGATACAATTTAGTGATTTTCTAGTAGTAATGCAAAAGGGAGCCATCTATCAAACCGGCATACCGGGTGAAATCATGACAAGCGAATTATTAAAAGATGTCTTTCAGCTGCAAGCGGCCATTACCAATCAAGCTGATAAATTATGGATTAATCCAATAGGCGTTTACTTATAAAAGGAGAGATGAAAAATGATTATAGTGAAAAATACAGTGAGGATCACCAAGGGCGAAGCACATAGACTAACAGATCGATTTCAGCAGACAGGTTTGATTGATAGCTTTCCAGGATTCATCGATTTGGATGTATTGGTGAACCGCAAAGAATCAGATACAGAAGAAGTAATCATCAGCACCCGCTGGGAAACGTTTGAAGACTTTTCAAGATGGCTTGGAAGTGATGAATTCCGTGAGAAGCATAAACACGGAAAGAAACAGCCGGAATTCATTCAATCATCAACTATTACAACGTATGATGTAGCGGTCAGCCGAAAATCTATTGTGCAAAAGGAAAATGTCTCTTAATAAAAAATCCCCTTTCTTATGTAAGAGAGGGGATTTTGCTTATATTATTGTGCTGTATAACCGCCATCAACAATCAAGCTGTTACCAGTCATATAAGAAGAATCGTCAGAAGCTAGGAATAAAACAGCTTTCGCCATTTCTTCTGCTTTACCAAGACGCTTCATTGGTGTCATCGTGGAAAGTGCCGCTTTGTCATCTTCCGGGATGATTGGTGTGTCGATGAAGCCAGGGCATAGTGAGTTTACGCGGATGTTTTTGTCCGCATACTCAAGTGCAAGAGAACGTGTAAGGTTCACAACGCCGCCTTTAGCCGCATTATAAGCTGCAGATCCTGGCGAGCCAACCCAACCATACATGGAAGCAGTGTTCACGATATTTCCACCGCCGTTAAGAAGCATTACGCGAAGTGCTTCGCGGGCTACTAGGAAGACACCGTCCAAGTCCACGTTTACAGTAGTGCGCCATTCTGCATAATCCAATTCATGTGAAGGATGAACGCGACCGATTCCAGCATTGTTGAATACAATATCAATCTTGCCGAAAGCCGTAACTGCTTGTTTGAACAAATCAGCTACTTCTTGTTCACTTGTAATATTCGTTTTGATGAAGACTGCTTCTGTGCCATTCGCTTTAAGCTCTTCCTCCACCATTTTTCCTTTTTCTTCGTTCAAGTCGACTAATACGAGCTTAGCGCCTTCCGCTGCGAAAAGACGAGCTGTAGCAGCGCCAATCCCTGATGCTCCCCCTGTAATTAGTGCAACTTTATTTTGTAATTTCCCCATTTTTGTTTCCCCCAGTATAATAGAATTAAATCGGTTACAATTTAATTGTAATACTTTGGACACATTTCTCAATCAGTAGCTGAAAAGCAGATGTCTAATTATTAGACAGATAATCCAATAATGTCTGACTAAGGGGGGATTTTTTTATGGAATATGAACAAAATTCGACATCTAAACGGCGCAATCGGACAAAAGAGCATTTTCGTGAGGCGTTGATCAAGCTGATAAAGAAAAAGGGGTATCATGCGGTCACAGTGAAAGATATCGTCGAAGAAGCAGCTTATAATCGCAGTACATTCTACTTCCATTATCAAGATAAAATCGAGTTGGCAGAGGATCTGCTCGATAAGATGTTTACGGGACTGGAGGGCGCTGCGGGTATTATGTATACGCCGGGAAGAAAAACATCTACACAAGAGATAGATGTCCCATCCTTTTCACTAATTGCTTACATTTATGAACACAAAAGCTTTTTTGAGCTAATTAAATATGAAGACACATTACCGGGTATGCATACCCGTTTTCCAAATGCAATTAAGAACATATATGAAGAACAATTTGAATTTGAAACAATCAATGGGATGCAAGTGAATATGAAGTACTTCAAGATTTACACAGGTTTTGGATTTTACGGACTCGTCCGCAACTTGATTGCAGAGGATTTTAAAATTCCCGAGGAACAATTCACAAAGGACGTTATCGAATTATCACAAACGCATATTCAATCCTTCAAATATATCGGACGTTAGTTCAAATAAAAAAACAAGCTCAACCTCATCAAGTGATAGAGAGGTTGAGCTTGTTTTGTATATCTTCATCGAAACTCGTACAGAGTGAGCGCTTGTTACACAGGTTTATTATCTTCTTGTTCAGCTTTCCACCAAAGAGCGTCCTCTGGGTTCTCAACAGCTTCTTTATAATCAGACTTTGTAGCAACTGTTGGATAAGATCCTTTTAAGGATTTTCCTGAAGTACTCTTGAACAAGAATAGAATCACTAGGAATCCGATAATGCTCACGATTGTTAAATACCAGCCAGGTGCTAAGTTATTCCCTGTTTGGTGGACGAGCCAAGTTGAAACTAGTGGTGTAGTACCACCGAATATGGAAACCGAGACATTAAACGTAACAGATAATGTTCGGTAACGTATATCGGTGTAGAACATCGTTGGTAATGATCCAGGAATGGAGCCTTCATACGTTGCAAGCAGCACACCTAGAATGAGAATACCTAACGAAACAAATATTAAACCATTCAAGTTTACGAAATAAAAAGCAAGCGCAGAAAGAAGTGTCAGTCCACCTAGACCAATTAAAAAGACGGTCTTATTTCCAATCTTATCACTGAGCCTACCGAACATTAATGTAAGTGGCACCATGATAATCATGACAAGTGTAATTAAAACAGTACCTGTAGTGCTGGATAAGCCGATAATCTCATCTAAATAGGATGGCATGTAAGATAATAGCATATAGTTTGTCACATTAAAGAATGCCACAGCTACGAAACAAACAATAATATCTTTTTTATGGTTTTTCAGTATAGACAGGAAGCTTTCTTCCTCTTGTTCTTGTCCTTCATTATTTGAAAGTTCATTTTCGAAAATTGGGGATTCCTCTAAGCTTTTTCTTAGATACAACCCAACTAGTCCCAATGGTAAGCCGAGTAGAAACGGTATTCTCCATCCCCAGGAAGCCATCTGTTCATCGGATAAAACGATAAAGAGCAAACTGGCAACTAGTGAAGCTAATATATAGCCTGTAAGCGTACCAATTTCTAATCCGCTTCCCAGAATATTACGCTTATTATCTGGAGAAGATTCTGCAATGTAGACCATTGCACCAGCGTATTCACCGCCAGTTGAGAAACCTTGAATAATTCTTGCGGTTAATAAGAGTATCGGTGCCCATATACCTATTTGATCATATGTAGGCAATAAACCGATGAGTAATGTAGAAAATGCCATTAAAATGATTGTGGTCGTTAAAACGACTTTTCTTCCTAATTTATCGCCAATTTTTCCGAAAATGATTCCGCCTACTGGACGCATCAAAAAGGCAATCGCAAATGTTGCAAAGGTGAACACTAATTTCAGCTCATCATTCTGAACTGCACTAAAAAAGTTTTGACTGATAATAACAGCTAAGTAGGAATATAAACCAAAATCGAACCATTCCATTGCGTTTCCTACTCCGGTAGCAAACACACTTTTCTTCGCTGTTTGAATATCTACAACGTTAATCTTCTTCTTGTTAAATTTCATTTTTTTGTCAACTCCATGGTATACGGTTATACAAGGACAACAAATACAGTTTAAACTGGCTTCAATTCACTGCATTTCCCATTGGGAATGAGGGGTAGAACCAGCAAAGCTGTCATATGAGGAAAATGTATCTTACTGTAAACACCCATACTTTTTGATTTATGGTTTGATCCATCGCTTTGCTAACATGATCATATTGTACGCAAAAGATCTTTAACCATACTGAATAAAAAATGTAATTAAAAAAGCTTTCAAAGTGTATTTGAAAGGATTTTGATTCAGTAAGTTAAATTGTATCAACCTAAATAAATCATCAAGCAAAGGAGAGTACATACATTCCTCCTTTCCTACTACACATATTTCCATCTAATCAATAAATACACAGCCATGGTTATCATCCAAGAACACGATGACCCCTTGTATTACCTCTATTATTTAACTCATATTAGATACCCTAACAAACTACAGACTAAACATAAAATATTTTACTTTTGACTATTTACGCGAGAAATCTGATATATAACACAGTGTACATCTCTTATTTTTTTCTATATAATACCGACATGAATTCATATACATATCGCAAACCAATATATAGGTAAAAGTACAGGCGATAGAAATAGAGGTGCCAGGATGAAATTCAGTGAATATGAAGTAGGGCAGCGCTACGAAACGAAAGCCCTCAAGCTTTCAAAAGAAGATATTATCGAATTTGCCAAAGTGTACGATCCTCAATACATGCATATAGACGAAGAAAAGGCCAAGCAAGGACGCTTCGGTAATCTGATTGCGTCTGGAATGCAGACGATGAGTACTTCCTTTAAGCTGTGGGTTGAGACTGGTGTTTACGGAGAGCACGTAGTAGCCGGGACTGGAATGAACAATATCCAATTTATTAAGCCAGTTTTCCCGGATGATGAGCTCCGGGTTGTTGTAGAAGTGATCGAGACAGTTCCAAAACGGCGTGGCAATGGTATCGTGACGGTACAGCTGAGCACGTATAATCAAGATGAAGTGAAAGTATTTCAAGCGGAACTTAGCGCACTAATTGATAATTAAAAAAGGAACTAGGGCTAAACCGGCAATCGCCGCTCCGGAAATACACTACGCTTTCCGCGGGCGGCTGGTGAGCCTCCTCGTGCTGTCGCACTCCGGGGTCTCACCTAGGCCTTCCTCCCGCAGGAGTCTCCGTGTATTTCCTCCGCTAGTTAGTAATAACTAAATCTCTTTTGTATAGTCGACACAAACAGTGAAGGCAGAAAGTGAAGTATTCTGGCTGAGCTGAATTTTGACCGAAATACTTTTGTCCTGTTCTTTTAGCTCCCGGTTATTTCATTAACAGCCTTCTCGAAGCAAATATTCACCGTCCGCTGTTGGGAACGGGTTCGGTGCATGACACCAGCAGGGATAGTGAATAGGTCACCTGGCTGTAAGCTGACTGTCTTTTCTTCCAGGTCAATATATAGTTCGCCCTCGAGAACGAGGAACGCTTCATCACAATCATCATGCTTATGCCAATGATAGTCACCGTCAATAACAGCCAAGCGTACGACGTGATCATTCACTTCACTAACAATTTCATTCATATATGATGCGGAATGCTTTGTCAGGTCTAGCAAATGCAGCAGCTCGAGCTGTCCGATTCGTTCGGCTGCTGCCGAAGAGCGGAATTCGGAATGAAGCAGGCTGAAGAGCAGCACATCTTGAAACTGTCCTTCCCATTTGCGTCCTTGGCGAATGGTACCCTCTTGTTGGAAGCCTGCACGTCTAACCAAGCGTTGAGAAGCGACATTATCGGCATTAACCTTGACCTCGAGCCTATTCAGCTGCAAACGGTCAAAGCCGATACGTAGAAGCTCCTGCAGAGCTGCCGTCATGAAGCCTTGGCGCCAAAAGGCACTGCCGAGCTCGAATTCGATTTCGCCTGTTTCATGCAGAAAGTTCAGGCGTTTGAATCCACAAGTACCGATGATGGTCTGGTTATCGTGCTGTCGTATCGTATATCGGCTTGTATGCTTCGTCTGTTCCAACTGCTTGATTCGAGTTTTCGCCTCTGTTAATGACTGTAAAATAGGATAACGCGTCCACTTCGTTACTGCAGCATCTGACCAGATTGGCAGCAATGCGTTGGCATCTTCCTCGGAAATCGGCTTTAGTAAGACTAAATTATGAGTCATACGTTCCTCCTTATAGTGATACTCCTTGCCGTTTCTTGTTGTGTCTTGCATGTATTAGGATTGCAAAGAAAGCTTGTAATAATAAATAGCCATATCGTCTTGTCCGGTTTCTGTAAAGTACGCCGCCAGCTCACTGGCATAAGTTCGTACATTGAATTTATCGCCTTGTTTCAAGAAGTATTCAATTCCCTCTGTCCACACCGTTTCGAAATTTGCACGATCGACATACTTCTTGTGCAGCATGGCAAATTCCCACTTAAATATGTTATCTTTCTCCTCGATGCTCAGCCCGAATCCTTCCTGATAAGCATCTATTGCCTTATCCTGCTGTCCAGTTTTCCAATAAGAGTCTGCCAGAAGGAATAAGGTGTTCAAATAAGCGGAGTATGTCCGGTACTTACGGGCGGCTGTTAAATATGGAATAGCGGCTAACGGCATTTGCTGTGCAGTATATAAGTAACCGATATTATGCTGCACCAATGCAGTCAGGGCACCTTCATTTTTAAAATCAGTATGTGAAAGGGCATCATTCAAAGCATTCTCTGCTTGAGTGAATTCCTTTTGGTCAATAAAGTTCAGGCCTCTCATTAGAAGACTGCGAGCAAGCAAATAGCGATAAGCTGGGTATTTTTCGAATACTTTCACTGCATATTCCGTATGGAAGACAGAAAGAGATGAAATATCCAAATAGAAATATGTCGTCGCTTTTCGGAAGTGGAAATCACCATGCTCTACTTCATCATCAATAGAAGAAAGATATACCTCTGCCTGTTCAAAGGAAGCAAGGGCACACATGTATTGCATTTCCTCACATAGGCGCATTCCTTCTGCAAGGTGATAATAATAATGTAATGCTGGCACGAAAGCATGCTTATACTTGCCAGCTTCTTCGTGATAATATTTACTTTTCTTCAAATCTGATACAAGTACATGGAACCTGCAGGAGAGCAGTAAATAAACTATGTAAAGCGTATCTTCACGTTTCAGATCCGCTATCCGACTTGATAAATCGTGATATATATCCGATGCTTCCTGCCGCTTCCCAAGGCGGATATGCAAATACCATTCCTCCAAAGCCGCAGTCAAATCTTGATCTATTACGAGCAAACTACTATCCATACGCGTCCCCTTTATAGTCATCTTTCGTTATATTTTACCATTTACTCCGAAATTTGTAGATAAAGATGCATAAAATGTAAATTACAAGTAGATTACACGCTATGAGAAATGGGAAGTATATTCTATATCTCAGGAAGAGCGTGTATAATACTGCTATAGATAGAGAGGAAAAATTCACGATAAGGTGATGAGGAACATAGCAAGCATGGAAGAATTGCATCAGGAAAATGAACAGCTGAAGAAGAAACTTGCAGAATATGAGGGAATGATCAAGGAACTATCTGCGCCGATGATTCCATCCATTGTACCGAATACAATACTTGTTCCGCTGACTGGAACATTTTCTGTGGAGCGTTTTACACATATTCAAGACAAGATCGTAGGCAGCGTTGTCGATGTTGATGCAGATACAGTCATCATCGATCTTACTGGCATCAACTACTTGGACATAGATACAATAGGCTACAGGGAGCTAAGTGCCAATATAAAGAATCTGACAGAGGCACTGAAGCTGATGGGTGTCGAAACGATATTCGTCGGCTTTTCAGCCAAATTGGTACAAAAACTTGTCCTATCGAATTCAGGATTCCAAGGATTCAAGTCATATTCCACATTCCGTTCCGGCCTTAAAAGCCTGTTAAAGCAGAAGGGCATGGAAATTAGGGAAATAGAAAAATAATCCAACGAAGAGCTTTCGCAAATGCGAGGGCTCTTTTTCAATACTTTTCCATTATATTGACAGATTTCTTACAGTTGCTTTAATACTGCTAGCATTAGCAATATAACTGCTTACTTTCCATCTTATTTTTTTGTTATAATGCGAGGTAATCAAAGGAATTTATAAAGTAAGGTGATGAAAATAAAAAAACTGAAGAACGTCCTATTCTTCCTGCTTGGAACCATTTTCTTAGGCTTTGGGATAGCAGGAATCGTTTTGCCGGTACTGCCCGGAGGCCCGTTCTTAATGGCAGCTACATTCTGTTATGCAAAAAGCTCCAAACGAATTGACGATTGGTTTAAAAGCACCACTTTTTATACAAAATATGTGCTGGCTATTACAGAGAAAAAAGGCATGACCCTTAAAGAAAAAATCCGAATCAACATAATTGCAGATGCCTTCATTTTATTTTCGGTATTTTATATTGATATATGGCTAGTGAAAATTGTATTAATTGTACTTGGTCTAATAAAGCACTATTATTTCATAAAGAAAATTAAAACGATAAAACCGGAAGAAGCAAGCGACGCTGTTAAGAATCGTGCATGACATTTATAGATAGAGTGAAAGACCGTTTTCAATTGAGAAGACGGTCTTTTTTATGACATTTTGTTCCCGACCGCTATCCATCTGCCATCTATATCTTCAAATACAAACTCCTTATTGCCATAGTCTGTCACCATTAAAGGGCGGACGAGTGTGATCCCTTTGTCCACAAATTCCTGCTGCATCGCTGCTTGTTTCTCTGTAATGAAATACGCATCATATCCGTAGCCATACTGTGTACGGTTTGGAAAGATTCTAGCCAGTGAAGATTGCGTCAGGATAAGCTCTATGGTATCACGGTACAGGCATATATGCGGCTCCGCGCTATTAAGATAAGAGACAGACCGAAATCCTATTTTTTCATAATAATGTGCAGTTTTTTGTATATCTGGACAGGGGAAAATCTGCAGTAAATGGGAAAAGGATGCTTCTGTCATAAGGACATACCATCCAGGACAGCAGTAATCACGAGCTGAGTTTGGGTCGAAGTGAGTTCGATATGTAAGGTAATCATGTTCTTTCCTCCTTCATTTATCTATACGCTTTTTGCTGTTTCTTTTCCTTCTTATAAAACAGATGGTTTATCTACATAAAAGTAATGATCAAATAGCAACCTTTTCCATAGATACACGTATAAACACTATAAGAGCCGAAGGAGGATGCAGATGGCGAATGTATTACTCATAATCGGTGTTATTGCAATCATAAATGGTGGGGTATTTATGGGTGCTCTAACTAGCGGATCACAGCAGCGGGCGAACTATCATACCGAGACGAAGGAAGATAGATTACTGAGGTTAAAGGTTGGAAGAATTTCTGTGTTCGTTGGAGTGCTGCTGATAATCTTGGCAATATTTCTACATTTGTTATTTTAAAAGAATAAAATTACAAATATTGGGTATGAGGGATAGGAAATGTACATGAACGAAAGTACCTGGAATTGGTTAAGGAGGTTGAGATTATGAAACTAGTAGATAAATTCATCTTGTTGAATGTTTCTACAGCAGATGAAGACTATGGTACGGGAGAAGTAGTGGAATCCATTAGCGACTGGTTCGCTGATTTTGAACAATTCATGGATGATCTCGTGCACATGTTTCTGCTTCTTAGCTCGGGCATTGTTTTGTTTATTGGAATCCTCGTTATGATTATTTCCTTATTGGCATCAATGCCGTTTCAATCAAAAGCAGAGATGAGGAATTTTTGGAGAATTCAAACCTATATTATGCTCGGATTCTTTATCACAGCTGTTTTAATTTATACAGTACCCTTAGCTGTCTTCCTATGAATAGCATGTATCGATCTATAGGTGCATGATTTTCCTTCTACGTCTGCTTCATCAACTACTCTATATTTCCTTTTTTCTGGTATTCTTATATACACAGATGTATATGGGGGGAATTCAAATTGAAAGCTTTCTCTATTTGGATGCGTATTGCTACCTTTGCTATCATAACTTTATGGTTAATTGCTCATTATTACCCCGAAATTATTGCTCTGCAGTTTATGCATAGCAATTGGCTCGCTGCGGTTGCTGTTATCTTGGTAATTGGCGGTGCTTTGGCTGCAAGGAGCTTAATTTATGATTTTATATTTCTTGCATTCTTCCTTTTCGTTTTGACAGTATTGAATATCCTGCGGCCTGGACAGGTTATGGGCTTTGGTTTTAATCAATTCTACTATTGGGGATTAACTTTCCTTATGATATGGCAAATGATACTTTTAAGAATCAGAAAAGAAAGAAAAGATGAAACAGCGTGAGGAAGCTCGGACAATCAATCTGTCCGAGCTTTTGTTTTTCCATGGACAAGAAGAGCGGCAATATACTGCAAGGATGAAAGTACAAATGCAAGGAGCGAATAGTCAAATACAAGACCTAAAACCAACATCGTCAAAGCACCGGTGACAAATAGAAGATTGCTTATATATTTTCGCATACGCTTAACATAACATTTCCAGTTAAATGGGTGTCAAGGTTGAGTTGGTTGTATAAGAAAGAAGACAAGCTAAACGGCAAAGTGTCAGTTCATCAGGTTCTATTGTATTTCAACCAACGAATCCTGCAACTCATCCTTCGATTTCAGATTTCTGCAATGTAAACGCTATTAAAGAATTGTCCTCCTGTATAGTGGAATGCTATTACAATGGTAATCGGGTCGATTTGGATTTTGATGATTGTGTACCGGTGCATTAGTGCCGGTCTTTTGCATGCGAAAAAAATATTGGAAATAACCTGTTGACAGGGTAAATTAAAGTGATATATAATTATCTCGAATTAGAGATAAATAATTTCTACAAGCGAACTCATATTTTTTTATCCTAATGTCTCGAATTCGAGATAATAGCAAATTATTTTTTTAACCATATATCTCGAATTCGAGGTAAATGAGGAGATGAAGAAGACATGACACAATTTACAGAGTTAGTGAATGAGCGGAGATCTGCAAGCAACTTTCTCCCAGACAACCCAATAACGAAAAAAGAACTTGATGAGATCTTTAACTTAGTGAAGCTAGGTCCATCGGCATTCAATCTGCAGCATACGAATTACGTGGTCGTGTCAGATCCTGATAAAAAGCAAAAATTAAAGGTCGCGGCAAACGGCCAGTACAAGGTTGAGAGTTCTTCGGCTGTGATCTTAGTTTTAGGCGATAAAGAAGCCTTTCAGCAAGCAGCCGATATCTATAAAGGCTTGAATCTGTTAGGTATCATCAATAAACAAGAATACGATCTTATGGTGAATGACACAGTTTCTTTTTATGAAGAACGGGGGCAAGAGTTTCACCGGGACGAAGCAATTCGAAATGCGTCCCTTTCCGCCATGCTGTTCATGCTGGCTGCTAAAGAAAAAGGCTGGGATACATGTCCGATGATCGGATTCGATGCCGACAAAGTAAAGGAAGTATTAGATGTTCCAGCGCAATATGAAGCTGTGCTGATGATTACGATCGGCAAAGAAAAAACAGCAAGCAGAAAACCAAGAGGATATCGCAGACCTATTAGTGAATTTGTTAGTTATCAATAAAAAAACTTAGGAGTGAACAAAAATGACAAAACAAACACAAGGAATTCATCACATTACCGCAATTGTAGGCCATCCACAGGAAAACACTGATTTCTATGCTGGTGTATTGGGACTTAGACTTGTAAAGAAGACCGTGAACTTCGATGATCCAGGCACATACCATCTCTACTTTGGAGATGAAAAAGGTAAACCAGGTACGATCATTACCTTCTTCCCTTGGCCAAACGCATACCAAGGCAAAATCGGCGACGGTCAAGTAGGTGTTACATCTTATGTGGTACCAAAAGGCGCACTTGCTTTCTGGGAAAACAGACTTGCGAAATTTGATATTACATTTAAGAAAACAGAGCGCTTTGGCGAGACGTACTTACAGTTTGATGATGTACATGGACTGCACTTGGAAATCGTGGAAAGAGCAGAAGGCGAAACGAATACATGGACATTTGGCGAAGTAACACCTGACGTTGCAATCAAAGGGTTTGGAGGAGCAACACTTTATTCTAAGACTCCTGACGCAACAGCAGGACTACTCGAGCAAATGGGTTTGGAGAAAGTCGGAGAAGAAGGTGATTATGTCCGCTATCAAGCTGCAGGCGATATCGGAAATATAATTGATATTAAACTGACAACGAGCGGAAAAAGCCAAATGGGCGTCGGTACCGTTCACCACATCGCATGGCGAGCTAGCGATGATCAGGATCAGCTAGATTGGAGCGAATATGTGGATGGACTTGGCTATGGCGTTACACGCGTTCAAGATAGAAACTACTTTAATGCAATTTACTTCCGGGAGCACGGCGAAATCCTATTCGAAATCGCAACAGATCCTCCAGGATTCGCCATTGATGAAACACCGGAAACAATGGGTGAGAAATTAATGCTTCCAGAGCAATATGAACAGCATCGCAGTAAAATCGAAAATCATGTATTGCCGTTCGAGGTTAGAGTTCTAGACTGATCTCACCGAAGAATTAAAAGTTTCCAATCGGAGTTCTCTATACTGAAAGGCCGAAAAAGTCGCTCTCAAGGCGGAAGGATTGAGAAAAATGCTTAAAACAGCGGGAATTCATCATATCACTTCAATGGTTAACGATGCGCAAAGAACAGTTGATTTTTATGCAGGTGTGCTTGGATTAAGACTTGTGAAAAAAACGATCAACTTTGACAGACCTGAGGTATACCATCTCTATTTCGGAGATGAGTTAGGTAGCCCTGGTACGATCATCACATTCTTTCCGTGGCCGAAACAGCTCAAGGGTCGAATTGGGAAAGGGCAAGTCGGCGTAACCAGCTACAGCATCCCAGATGGAGCACTTCCGTTCTGGGAGGAGCGGCTGAAGAAATATGAGATTATAGCAGAATTTGCTGTTCGTTTCGGTGAAAGGTATCTCAGCTTTGTTGATCCGGACGGTCTTCGTCTGGAGCTGGTGGAACAAAAACAAGGACCAGTGAACAGCTGGAACTTTGGCAGCATTACATCCGCAGTTGCGATAAAAGGATTTGCCGGTGCGACATTATTTTCGGCAGCACCTCATCAAACAGCTGATATTCTGGAGAACATTCTGGGATTGACATGCATCGGCCAGGAAGGCAATTATCTCCGCTTTCGTGCCGAATCGGACATTGGCAATACTGTCGATATTCAGCTCACTCCTGAGGTCCGTGGCTTAATGGGTGCTGGCACTGTTCACCATATTGCTTGGCGCGCCAAAACCGATGAAGAGCAGAAGAAGTGGCACAAGCTTTTGGAAGAGAAGGGTCATCATCCGACCGAGATAACCGATCGAAATTATTTCAACGCATTATATTTTCACGAAGCCGGCGGTATTCTTTTTGAAATCGCGACAGATCCACCAGGCTTCTCCGTGGATGAACAAACAGAAAAGCTGGGAGAGAAACTCATGCTGCCGTCTTGGTTTGAATCCGAACGAGTTGAATTGGAACAAACACTACCGGACATCAAAGTCAGTGTTTTGAAGGGAGATAAATGATGAAACACTTTTTTCATAAAGGTAAAGATAGCACCAAGCCGACTTTCTTACTGCTTCACGGAACCGGCGGAAATGAATTGGACTTATTGCCACTAGCGGGAAGAATTGATGAAGATGCATCCGTGCTGAGCGTGCGGGGAAACGTCTTGGAAAATGGTATGCCGCGCTTTTTCAGGCGTTTAGCGGAAGGTGTATTTGATGAAGAGGATCTTGTATACCGTACAGAGGAATTAAATAAGTTTCTCGATGAAGCAGCGGCAGAATATAACTTCGACCGTGATAACATCATCGCAATCGGCTACTCAAATGGCGCCAATATCGCTGCAAGCTTGTTGTTCCATTATCAGAATAGCTTAAAAGGTGCTATTCTCCATCATCCAATGGTGCCAAGAAGAGGAATCGAGCTTCCGGATCTAACCGGTAATAACGTCTTTATTGCCGCAGGTACCAATGATCCAATCTGTTCACCGGCGGAAACATTGGAACTGGTCAAGCTACTGAAAGAAGCGCATGCAGATGTACAGCTTCATTGGGAAAATAACGGGCATCAGCTAACGAACACAGAAGTGGAAGCAGCTCGCGAATGGTATATCGGCTAAATTGTTATAAGAGTTTATCAGCTCGATAGTGCATCAATCAATGGTGTTGATTCTAAGCAAGTGTGAAAGCAACAAATGAGGAGTGTAAACACAAATGGGATTTTTAGATAAATTATTCGGAAAAACAAAGGAGAATGAAACAATGGAAAACGTTAAATTAGCAGTTGTATATTACAGCATGGGCGGCACGAACTATCAAATGGCAAAATGGGCAGAAGAAGCAGCAAAAGAAGCTGGCGCAGAAGTAAAAGTACTGCAAGTACAAGAACTTGCACCACAATCTGTCATTGATGCTAATCCGGCTTGGAAAGCACAAACGGAAGCAACAAAAGATGTACCTGTCGCGTCTTCTGCTGATCTGGAATGGGCTGACGCAATCATCTTCAGCGTACCAACACGCTTCGGTAACATGCCATCTCAAATGAAGCAATTTCTTGATCTTCAAGGCGGTCTATGGGCAAACGGTAAAACAATTAATAAAGTAGTCAGCGCTATGACATCTGCACAAAATCCGCACGGCGGACAAGAAGCAACATTGCTTTCCCTATACACTAGCATGATGCACTGGGGCGCAATCATCGCAACACCTGGCTACACAGATCCAGTACTATTCGCAGCTGGAGGAAACCCTTACGGCACAAGCGTAACAGTGGGTCAAGACGGCAAGATGATAGAAGATGTAGAAGCTGCTGTGAAGCATCAGGCGAAACGTACAGTATCTGTTGCAGAGTGGGTTAAAAAAGGTAATTAATAAGATAACACGAAAGGCTGGTATGCACGCATACCAGCCTTTTTTATTTACTACGAAAGTTTGCATGTCTTTACATTCTGATAATCATGGTTTAAGATAATTAAATCGTAATTATTACTATTTAAAAATGAAGTCGTGCAAAGGGAGATATAAAATGAAACCTTATTATGACGTGATTATTGTTGGCGGAGGTGCTTCTGGCATCGGAATAGGCAGCATTTTGCAGGAGATGGGCTGTGAACATTTCGTTATCCTAGAGAAAGGGGAAATCGGTGCATCTTTCCGAAATTGGCCGCAAGAGATGCGGTTCATTACCCCTTCCTTTCCTGCTCAGGGCTTTGGACAGACGGATTTGAATGCAATTGCTCCGAAAACATCTCCAGCATATACATTGGATGAAGAACATCCGACCGGCGTGGATTATGCACAGTACTTAGAGTTGATTGCAGATCATTTCGAACTTCCGGTGTAGGAGAATACAACTGTTTACAGTGTTGTTAAGAATTCAGATGGATTTGAGGTAAGCACATCCAAGGGAGATATCTCCAGCAGGTTTCTTATCTGGGCTGCTGGTGAGTATCAATACCCGAACCGTAAACCATTTCCAGGAGCAGAACTGGCGCTTCACTCCAGTGAAGTGAAATCATGGGCAGATATTATTGAATCAGAGCACCTTATAATTGGCGGCTACGAGAGTGGCATGGATGCTGCTTATCAGCTGTGCAGCAGAGGTGCCAAGGTCAAGGTGCTGGCGAAGACCAATACATGGGAATTCGATCATAGTGATCCGAGTGTTTCTTTGACGCCATACACCTACGGCAGAATTCGTAAACTTGAGGACCCAGAAAAACTTGAATTGATCGGAAACACAGAAGCGGTGCACATGTATCAGGAAGACGGAAAATATGCCGTTAAAACTGCTGACAACAAAGTATATTACAGCGATACAAAGCCGATTTTGGCAACAGGGTTTACGGGGAGTACGTCATTGCTTGGAGATCTTGTCACAAGAGGTGATCATGGAAAAGTACTGCTTACAGAAGATGATGAGGTAGTAAAAACACCAGGTTTATTCCTGGCAGGACCCGAAGTGAGACATGACAGCCATGTATTTTGTTATATTTATAAATTCCGCCAGCGCTATGCGGTGGTAGCGAAAGCAATTGCGGATAATCTGCAATTGGACCAATCTATTTTGGAACAGTACAGACAAGAGAATTTTATTCTAGATGATTTGTCCATGTGTGGTGAACGGTGTCAATGCTAGCAGCCAATCAAAAAAGTCAGGAAGTAATCTTGCTTGGGTGCGAATCAGTTGGAAAAACAACCTTTTTTCGACAGCTGACCGGGAAAGAAAATGCTGTGAGCTCTTATGTAAAAGGATCGACAGTAGAGATAATTTCGGCTTCTGTACAAGGTACAAATCTTGTATTGGTAGATGCCCCAGGTCTTCGCGTAGAAGGAGACGCCTATTCCATGCAGCTAACCCTAGAGCATGCAAACCAAGCTAGCAGCATGATATTATTCGTCTCATCAGCATCTTTAAAGCAGGAGTTAAATATGCTGGAGAATCTGCTGCCTCTACGAGGAAGGAAGACTGTACTAATAGTAACGCACACAGATCGCTACATGCCTGCCCAAGAGGAAAGAAGGTATATTGAAAACCTGCTCCATATTCCCGTCTTCTGGAAAGATACGCGTCAGGCAATGGGACAGCAGGAATTGCTGCAGGCAATGGAAATGGCGGAAGTTTGGGGAGTGCCAAAGAGCGTACTCTCCTTCCTGCCTGAAGCGAAAAATCCACCACCATCCTTACTATACCCTTTTACTATTCCGGTAGTGGGCAAGCTGTTAGCTCTTATGTTTTGTCTGGCAATATTTGCGGTACCCGTATTTACAGCGTATTTTTTAGCCAGCTGGCTGCAGCCGCTGGCAGAGTCATATATCCTTAATCCGCTCGCGGAAGCTCTGAGCAATCTGCCGGTGCTGCTTTCGGTGCTGCTAGTGGGGGATTATGGTTTGTTGACTTTAGGTTCTTATTCTTTTATTTGGGCTTTTCCCGTTATTGCCCTAGTGGCAGTGGCAACAGTTCTAACGGAGGAAAGCGGTATGCAGGAGCACATTACCCATGCATTGGATGGATGGCTGCGTAAAATTGGACTGACAGGAAGAGATCTTGTACCAGTGTTAACTGGCTTCGGCTGTAACGTTGTAGCAGTATTACAAAGCAGGAGCTGCAGTGTCTGTTCCAGGGGAGCGTGTGTGTCACTGATATCATTCGGCTCCGCATGCAGCTATCAGATTGGTGCCACCTTATCGCTATTTGGTGCAGCTGGAAAGCCTATTCTTTTTTTACCTTATTTGGTCGCATTATTTATTGTCGGTGCGATACATACACGAATATGGAATAAACAAGCTGCCCCACAGCTGGAAAGAAAGGCGCCGCTGCCGTATGTGCAAAAGCCTGATATGGCTAGCACTGCAGCTCGTATAAAGGGAGTGGTCAGGCAATTCGTTCTGCAGGCAATGCCGATCTTCTTGCTTATTTGTATAGCTGCATCCCTGCTGCAGTTCACCCCACTATTTCAGTGGTTGACTGTAATGCTTCAGCCTTTTCTGCAAGTACTGCATTTACCTTCAGATACAGTGGAAGGAATCGTTTTTTCTTTTATTCGCAAAGATGGGCTGCTAGTGCTGAACCAGAATGGCGGAGTCTTGATCGGCAGTTTATCAACCGCCCAGATATTCTTGCTTGTTTATCTTGCCAGTACGTTATCGTCCTGTGTTGTAACGCTATATACTATTGCACGCGAATTCAGTGTGAAGCATGCAAGCGGCTTATTCGCCAAACAGGCATTAACCTCTGTTGCAAGTACATTAGGACTGGCCTTTATCCTATATACACTCTTTTAAAAATACGCACAAACGAAAGGACACTTCTGCAATGAAGTGTCCTTGTTGGATAGATAGAGAAAGATTACAGACGTTATTATTTAGTTTATTAGTACACCCATTTGTCTTCGTGCCTGATCCAGTATCCCCATTGTAATAATTGAATTTTCCCATGTATTGACTGAAGACTGCTGTTTATTCGTTTGGATAAGCTGGATGAACTCTGCAATTTCATAGTACATCGGGTCATATTCCTGCTGTCTGCTAATGTCTTCACTTGTTCCGTCAGGATAATGTATTTCCACTTTCTTCGGACTTGAGATATGGTGGACGATTATGGTTCCTTTTTCACCGATGATTTCGGTTGGAAGATAGGAATTCGTGATGCAGGAAAACATAACACTCGCTTTGACTTCATTATAGTCAAGAAGCATATGCCCTTGCCCGTCGACGCCTGATTCTAAGATAGTGCCAGTCGTTTGAATAGACGTTGGTCTGCCAAACAGCGCAACCAAGGGTGCTATAGTGTAAACACCAAGATCCATTAAAGCTCCACTAGATAAGGCTGGATTGAATAGATTTGGCAATGATCCATTCTTCAAATCATCATAAAACGGAGAGTAGCGACAGCTTGAAGAAAAGTAAGAGCGTATAGGACCGATTTTATGCAGATGTTCTCTGACGCTCAGGAAGTTGGGCATATATGTCGATTTCATCGCTTCCATAAGAACGACGCCTTTTTCTTCTGCCTTTCCAATCATATGTAATACTTCTGAACTGTTAGAGGCAAAAGGCTTTTCGCAAAGCACATGCTTGCCGTTCTCTATAAATAGTAAGGCTTGTTCCGCATGTAAAGCGTTGGGACTGGCTATGTAGACGGCGTCTATGTCATCATGTTCAGCCATCTCGTTAATGTCAGTAAAGGCGAGTGGAAGCTGATGCTTCTTAGTAAATGCTTGTCCTTTTTCTTCCGACCGGGAATACACAGCTGTGACTTTGAAGTCTCCATGTTGTCTGCCAGCTGCAATGAATCTCTCAGTAATCCAATTTGTACCGACAATACCGAATCTAATCAACCTGCATCAACATCCTTTCAGGGGTGGTTATACTATAATCCTACTTCTATATTAGCATTGAATGAAGTATGACTTAATCAAGAGCACAGAAAGAGAACGGACACATATCAAGCAGATGTCCGTTCTTTAAAACAGTTATGTTTTGTTTATTTATCTAGTATTTCTAAGAGAAATACTGCGCTGCCAAGATCAGTTGGCTTTTCTGTAGTACCATGATGATTTGCATATCCGACTAAGCTACTTATAACAATAGTACCTATCAGTACCAGTGAAAAAATAACTTTCTTCAAACAAATCCTCCTCTTTTTAAGTAAGAGTTAGTAGATAGTACTTCATTGCAAGATCATGCTGATTGTTGTCCGCATAATATTGGGCTAATTGTTTCGAGAAAAGCCTGACATTATAAACATCTTCTACTTTCTGAAAATAATTTATCCCCTCCTGCCAGACAATTTCATAATTCAGCCTGTCTTCATATTTTTTATGCAGCATTGCGAATTCCCACTTCTTTGTCATATTATTTTCTTCAATGCTGGCTTGAAATCCTTCTTTATAGACTTCTATTGCTTTAGAAGGTTGATTCGTTTTCCAATAACAATCAGTTAACAAGTATAAAATCTTTAATAAAATACGTTTTTGTTTCCCTTGCAGAGCTGCGTTAAGATAGGGAATTGCAGTAGCTGGTAAATCACGTTTTACATAAAGCACGCCAAGGTTAAGGTTTGTAGACGAGATAAAGTTTTGATTTTTGTTTTTTTCGAAAGTTGTTAACGCTGTTAGAAGATATTTTTCCGCTGATTCGTAGTTGAGTTGATCTATGTAATTCAATCCCTGCAGCATTTGCGTCCGGGCAAGCAGGAATTCCATTCTTTTAGAAGATTTGAATACTTTTGCAGCTCTTGCACTATGAAGAACAGACAGATTGGTAATGTCGAGAAAATAGTAGGTCATGGCTTTTCGGAGATGGAATTCACCTATATCTATAGGATTATCCAGCTGATCAATGTAATTCTCAGCATTCTCAAAATAGTGAAGTGCTTTTTGGTAATTTCCTTCATCATAGAAAAGAATACCTTCTGCTAAGTGAAGGAAATATCGGTGGGTATCATGGAAGTGGTCTTGGTGTGTTTTTGCATTATCAAGTGATATAGCGGTATTCTCAGCATCTTTTTGCATCAAATAATAGCGACTCTCAAACAGAAGATATGTGATAAGCATCTCGACATCGAACTCGTTAATATGTTTCTTAAGCTCTTTGTGGATGGTGGCGGCAGCATCTTTTTTATCAAGCTGAATGCTGACAGACCAATTATCCATTAGAGCTGCAATATCGAGGTGATCCGAGAGATTCCGTCCCATAGTGAAAAGCTCCTTTAAAATAATATTATTAGATACAATTCTACCATTTTTTGTCGAATATTGAATTGAGAGACTGGTAATTGGAAGGAATTACTATAAAGATATAGGAATTAAATATTAAGAAGATGATATAAAGATTATTCCAAAAGCTATGATAGCAGATTTTCACAATAGTAAGAAACAAGCAATTGTTGTTAGAAGAGAAAATTTAACATAATTAAGAAAAGCTCTCCTGCTTAGGAGAGCTAAAATCTATTTATAAATACTGTTATCACATAGATCAAGATGCTTTCTTAGAAATAGTTATTTAGCTTTCCTCTGCAGCAGATAATGCAGCACAACGAAAAACAAGCCAATTATACCCGCGATAATAGGAAACAGCAGAGAACCCGTTTGGTAGTATCCTTGAACCACACCTTCATCAAGTAACATAACTTCTTGCGGAAAAACTCTAGAGAACAAATCAATGAAAAAGAACATCATAAATGAAATGGCAATAAAAATAATTCCGGAAATAAAGTACATAGATATCAATTCTCCTTTAGTGTAAGCATTCCTCAATAACTCAGGGCGCCATGTATTATGAATTTTGTCATAATATATATATAAGATTTAGTAAATCCGACATGTAACCCTTTACGAAAATAATATATTTTTATAATTTAATTTTTTCATCTTAATAACAGATAAACCTTATTTTTGACAGGTTCTTTTAATAATCGGCGCCCTTTCTGTAGGAGGCGTCGTTTTGTGTTAGCTTATTTAATTAAATCTTTACAAGAAACGTAATTAGAGAAAATCTATGTTTGTTACATTTATATTAGGGAACGAAGAAGTGAAATGTTGCTGATGTGTGTTAATTATTTTAGAGGTACTTAACAATTTGTAAATGCTAAATGCTATACAAATGATAACTAAGAGTCAGCTAACTCTTCTTGGAAAAAGATTAACAGTAATTGTCTCAAACCTCATTATACAGTTTTTGGTAATACTTGTGGATTTTTCAGTCGAAATTTTAGGAGCAGTCACAAGTAGGGATGAGCTTGTCTCTATAAGTGTTTTAAAACAATGTAAGAAATTAAATAGAAATGGATACTCAAAGATCAGACTATCAGGCTATTATTCTAAGATGCGGGGTGTACTATGGTCAAAGATACGTTAGAGATACTAAGTCATTTCATTTTTTACATTGGATTATTATTTACGTTGGTATTTGTTTATAAAGTTGTCTACATAATTGTTGCCTTTAAGGCAAGAAGAAGTAAATATTCAACAGAGAAAGAAGTTCCTCTTCGTAAATACGCTTTTTTAATTCCAGCTCGAAATGAAGAACTTGTTATCGGGCAGTTAATTGAGAGTATAAAGAATCAGAATTACCCTAAAGAAATGTATGATATCTTCGTTATTGCTGACAACTGTACAGATAATACAGCCCAGATTGCTAGGGAATCAGGAGCAATCGTCGCGGAACGCTTTAACGAAAAGATGGTTGGGAAGGGATATGCGCTTAAGCATATGCTGAATATCATAGAGATGGAGTATTCATCTAAAAATTATGACGGATACTTTGTATTTGATGCTGACAATCTTCTTGATGAAAATTACATATTTGAGATGAACAAAACCTTTAATCAAGGATACAGAGTCATCACTAGTTACCGAAATTCCAAAAACTATGATCAGAATTGGATTACGTCTGGATATGCACTTTGGTTTTTGTATGAAGCAGAGTTTCTAAACCGTCCAAGAATGTTTCTTAAAACGAGCTGTGCTGTTTCAGGAACCGGATTTTTAGTTAACGCTGATGTTTTCAAAGAAAATGGAGGCTGGGTTCATCATCTTCTTACAGAAGACATTGAATTCACGGTCGCGCAGATTATTAAAGGTGAAAAGATTGGATATTGCAGCAGTGCAGTATTTTATGACGAACAGCCGTCTACATTCAGTCAGTCGTGGAAACAGCGGTTACGTTGGGCAAAGGGGTTTTACCAGGTATTCATGAAATACGGTAAAGAGCTGTCATATGGTATGATCCGTGGAAAAGGGAATAAATTTTCGTGCTTTGATATGATGATGACGGTGCTGCCAGTAGTAATTGTTTCTATTCTCTGCCTTATCGGTAATGTACTGATACTTTTACTTGTATCATTAGAAGGAAAAGGGTTGTTCCAAACGTATCTTATAGGTGGAACTTTAGGGATTCTGTGGATTTATGGATTGCTATTTGCACTTGGATTAATAACAACCATAATGGAGTGGGATAAAATTCGTTGTCCAAACTGGAAAAAGATCTTTTATCTGTTCACTTTCCCACTCTTTTTGTTTACCCATTTGCCAATCTCCATCGTAGCTTTGTTCAAGAAAATAGAGTGGAAACCGATTCCTCATACGGTTGTGAAATCCCTCGATGATTTGCGTCAACGCTCATAAAATTTCACAGTAATCAAAAAATCCCCCCTCATTGTAAAGTGAGGGGGGATTTAAATTTTTTATAATTTATTTGATTGCTTTGCTTACTTTTAACTTTTTACCTTTGATTGTCGTATTTTCCATGGCCTGTAAGACTATTGAGCCCTTACCATTCAGAATATCAACGTATGACATTTGATCCTGAATGGTTATGATGCCGATATCTTCTGCTGTGACTCCAGGGATTTTTGCGAGCGTTCCAACAAAATCAACAGCACGGATTTTCTTCTTTTTACCGCCGTTGAAATGGAGTTTCATAATATCTTGATTGATTCGAGCTGTTTTATTATTTCTTACAATGCGTTTGCTGCTGAGTTTTTCTTCAAAAGCAGCTTTTCCACCAGCAACTTCCTGAGGACTAGGAGCTTCTGTAGTAGGTATCTCAAAGCCAATGTATCTTTCAATTGCGTTAATGAACTTTCCTTCATATGGTGTCGAAAACGTAATGGCTTTTCCTTTATTTCCGGCACGGCCAGTTCTACCAGTTCGGTGCACATAGGCCTCTTTTTCCATAGGAACGTCATAGTTAATGACAAGTTTCACATTATCAATATCAATACCTCTGGCTGCTACATCAGTGGCCACTAAATAGCGGAAGTTCCCCATTTTGAAGCCTTCCATAACAGCAAAACGGTCTTCTTGTTCTAGTCCCCCATGGAGCCTCTCACATGGATATCCAGCTTCATCCAGCTCACTATACACAGTATCCACATGTTCTTTGGTTCGGCAGAAAATGAGGCAGCTGTCTGGATTTTCTACAACCGTGACGTCTTTAAGAAGTGAGATCTTTTCTTCTTCCTTCACTTCGATTAACAAATGTTCAATGGTATCGGCAGTTACTCCAGTTGATTCAATTTCAATGCGAGTAGGATCCTGCATATACTTTAGGCAAAGATCTTCAATATCTTTAGGGAAGGTAGCAGAGAAAACCATTGTTGCACGGTTTGAAGGCAGCTTTTTAATGATCGCTTCCACTTCATCGATGAAGCCTTTATTCAGCATCTCATCTGCTTCATCAATGATAAGATATTTTATCTGTTCCAAATCTAGGGTTTCTCGTTCAATATGATCCATGACCCGTCCAGGCGTACCAACAACTACATGGGTTTTTTGTTGTAATTCATCTTTTTGCTTCTTAAAAGGTTCTTTTCCATAGACGGCTACTGCCTTAATTCGTTTAAACCTTCCGATATTCGTAATGTCTTCGCGGACTTGGACCGCAAGCTCCCTAGTTGGAGTAAGAATTAACGCCTGTGGTTTTTTTTCTTCCCACACAACCATTTCGGAAACAGGAATACCAAAGGAAGCAGTCTTTCCACTTCCTGTTTGAGCTTTTACGAGAAGATCTTGATTTTCCAATGCTAATGGAATAACTTCACTCTGAACTTCAGTTGGAGTTTTGTATTTTAACACAGTTAGTGCTCTTTTTATTTCTTCGCTTACATGATAGTCCGCAAAACTTACTTTACTCATTATTTAACCTCATTTTTTGTTTTTTCATTATGTGTATAGTATTTTTTACAACAAATATTATATGCATTATCTGAATAGGCTTCATTATACTTGAAAAGTGAGGGACATATCGGTTTTTATTTTAGATTATAAAAAGAAATTAAGGTATGTCACTGGTATAATACCAGACAACATACCTTAATGAGATAACATATCTAACTTTGTGAGTTCTTAAAATACTGTTATTCAAATTTCTATTCTTCTTCAGGTGCAGTATGCTCGTAGTAGTATTCAAGAGCGCGATTGGCAATATTATATGTTATTGGATACTGCTCACCGCCACGGATGATACCAAGGTTTGGCACCACGATAGCGAATGCTATCTCAGGGTTGTTCGCATTTGCATAGCCGATCAATGTCCAGTTTTCCAAATCCGTACCGTTCTTACTTGTTTGTGCAGTACCTGTCTTACCAGCGATGTTGTAGCTTTTTGCCTCTTTAGTAAGGTGGCGGCTAGCAGTACCGTTTTGTGTTTGGAAGACCATCTCAAAGCCAGTTTTCACTCGTTCAATTTGTTCATCTGTTGCAGTTATTTTATTTAATATTTCCGGTGACTTCGTTTCCGCAAGCGGACCCAGTTTGTCCTTTTCGTTCGAAGGTTCATGTATTTCGCTTACGAAATGAGGCTTAATCCTGTAACCGCCATTTGCAATTGTTGAGATATATTGAGCTAATTGCATGGTAGTATACGTGTCGTACTGACCTATTGAAAAGTCCATAAAGTTACCAGCTAGACCGGCATTTCCTACGTACCCAGTAGATTCAGAAGGTAAGTCTATTCCGGTTTCTACACCTAAACCGACTTGATTATAATAGTTGCGCAATACCTGGAAAGAATCTGGATCAAATGACACACTTTGATTGTATTTGTAATGGTATTCACCGCCTAGGCGCAGAGCGACATTGAACATGTATACGTTGGAGGATTTCTGTAAAGCCTGCAAGTCAGAGGTTGGGCCCATATCTTTATAGGACCCTTTGGGTTCCGTACCTGCAATTTTCATTTTTTTATCGATGAATACATCTCCCATATTTATGACACCCTCTTGATACCCGGCAAGCAATGTCGCTCCCTTAACGGTGGAACCAACTGCGTTCGCGCTAAAGACCGTATTCATATCAGCAGATTCATACTCATTATTTTCTCGGTTATAATGCTGTCCGCTGGCAGCATAAATTTCGCCTGTATTCGGGTTGAGCATAACTGCCATCGCATCTTCCAAGTAACGGTTTGCACCAGGATGTCTGTTGACGGCACTCTTCAGTTCATCGCGTACTATCATATCTAATTCTTTTTGGAAGTCCATATTGATAGATAACTGAAGATCCTGCCCGCGCTGCCCGTCAGAAATAACTTCCTGTGAGACGATGTTATTGTTATTATCCGTTACGTATCGGACACGCTTCTTGTCACCCTTCAGCAAGCTTTCATATTGTTTCTCCAAACCGCTTGTGCCGATACGGTCATTCAATTGATAGTTGCGGGATTTATAATAATCTTCTTCTCCTTCTGGGATACCGGTCTTAATGCCGCCAAGAATACCTTGAAGGGAACCGTCATACGGATAATGACGTATCCAATCGGTTGTAACATTGATACCGGACATGTCACCCATGTTCTCGGCGATCGTTGCATATTCCCTTTCACTTACGTCCTTGTTCTTGATTACATGCGGTACAAGCTCGGTTGCACTATCCAGCTCGCGCTTGATGCTAATGATCTGTTTTGCTTTTTCATCATTCTCAAGCTCTTTGTAATCATCCTCTGTTATCCGGTCAAGTGTCGTATCATACACTTCAGCATCATCAAGTGACTCTTTTTCAGAAGCTGTTATTCGCTTATTCGCTTCTTCTGTATTTAATAAGAACCAATATTCTTTGTATTCGCGCTCGGTTATCTTCTCTATAGATTTATCTTCCATCTTGATAATATCGGCGAGTTTAGTCGCGATATCGAGCCGTTTATCAGCAGGATCTCCGTTCTTTGGCGGGGTGTATGTAATAGAATAAACGGGTTCATTTCCTACAATCACATTTCCACCACTGTCATAAATCATGCCGCGCGGAACAGAAATCTCAGCGATATCATTAGTTGTCTGTTCCAATACTGCCTGGTGCTCTTCGCCATTAATGATCTGCACCACTCCAAGCTGCAAAACCAAGGCAGAGAACAACAAGAAAACAATCACAAACAAAATATTGAGACGGAAAGGAAGCAACGCACGCTTCTTCCTCCTATTTTTGGGCATAATGTTCTTCTCCTCCAATTTTTCCATATTGGTTCCATTATATCATTGGCATAGTATTGCTTCACCATAGACCTGAGTTTTTTTGCATAAAGTGGTAATGCGTGTATAATCATTATTAAAAGAATTGGGGGAGTTCAAATGGTCCAATCAATCAATACAAAAGTCGATTTAGTTATTGATGCAACATCACATAGAATGTCGGAATACGGGAAGATCATGATTGGAGATAAAGGATTTGAATTCTTCAATAATCGTGATGCTCGCAAGTTCATTCAGATTCCTTGGGAAGAGGTCGATCTTGTAATTGCTTCGGTTCTGTTGAAAGGGAAATGGATTCCGCGTTATGCTATCAAAACAAAACGCAATGGGACATATACATTTTCTTCTAAGGATCCAAAGCGAGTTTTTCGAGCAATCCGTGAATATGTTGATCCGAATCATATGGTAAAATCATTAGGTTTCTTTGATGTCATCAAACGCGGCATAAAAAGTAAAGCTAAAAAATAGGCATATCTTAAATTTCTAACTGGTAATAATTTGAACTAAATTTTTAGCTTTGGAGTCTTGTAAGGGAAAAACTGGTGTGCTACAATACTTTTGGAAGCTCACTAAAGAACTCAAGTGCTTTATTTTTTTAATACATAATTAAAGCGCTTGCAAAATAGAATTAAATAGCCATCGCACTTATTTTTTACGTGTTACTGATTCGATCAGGCATGAGTAAAAAAGCATCGATTAAAACGAAGAAGGGTCCTTCTATACCTATGCCTTCATTTAATCTGCTTTTTACTCATGCCTTTTTTACTGTCATTTATCGATATCGAATGTGTAACCACTTTAGCTGAGCTGGCCATGTCTATGTAAGCTTTCACAATACTACTAATAGGAGGTAGAGAGATGGTAGGAATTATCATTGCCACACACGGTGAATTTGCCACTGGTATCTTGCAATCCGGGACGATGATCTTCGGAAAGCAGGAAAATGTAGCAGCTGTTACATTGATGCCGAGCGAAGGACCTGCTGATGTAAAGGTGAAAATGGAAAAAGCAATCGCCTCTTTCGACAACCAAGATGAAGTATTAATCTTAGTCGATCTTTGGGGCGGAACACCTTTCAACCAAGCCAACAGCTTGATGGAAAACCACAAAGACAAATGGGCGATTGTTGCTGGTTTGAATTTGGCCATGCTGATTGAAGCTTTTGCATCGCGCTTCGCCATGAATTCTGCGCATGAGATTGCGGCGCATATTCTGGGCACAGCAAAAGAAGCGGTTAAAGTAAATCCGGAAGAACTGGAACCAGCAGCTCCTGCTGCAGCTGCTAGCGGACCGTCGAATACTGGTGCTCCTGGTACGTTTGATTACGTATTAGCACGAATCGATACGCGTTTGCTTCACGGTCAGGTTGCAACTGCTTGGACGAAGAGTACAAATCCTACACGTATCATCGTTGTATCCGATGAAGTAGCAAAGGATGACCTTCGGAAGAAATTGATCCAGCAGGCTGCTCCTTCAGGGGTAAAGGCACACGTTGTACCAATCAATAAAATGATTGAACTGGCAAAGGACGATAAGCACTTTGGCGGCCAGCGTGCACTGCTTCTTTTTGAAAACCCGCAGGATGCACTCAGAGCAGTAGAAGGCGGGGTACCACTTGAGACAATCAACGTTGGTTCGATGGCACACTCACCTGGTAAAGTACAGCCGAATAAGGTACTTGCCTTCAGCCAGGACGATATCGATACGTTCGCTAAGCTAAAAGAGCATGGTCTCAAATTTGATGTACGCAAAGTGCCGAACGATTCAAAAGGCAATATGGACGACATTTTGAAAAGGGCACAAGCAGAGTTAAGTAAACAAAGGTAATCCTGACTATCAGATAAAAAAGGAGGATGAATAATCATGGATTTGACGATGATTCAAATCATTTTAGTTGTTATCGTGGCATTTTTAGCCGGTGTCGAAGGAATCTTAGATGAATTCCACTTTCACCAGCCAATCATTGCCTGTACGTTAATCGGCTTGGTTACAGGCGAAGTAGTACCATGTCTTATCTTAGGCGGAACCTTACAGCTGATCGCTCTGGGCTGGGCAAACATCGGAGCAGCTGTAGCACCGGATGCTGCATTGGCATCTGTTGCATCTGCAATCATTTTAGTTTTAGGCGGTCAAGGTGAAGAAGGCGTTACTTCTGCAATCGCGATTGCAGTTCCACTTGCAGTTGCAGGTCTATTGCTTACAATCATTGTTCGTACGCTGGCGACAGGTATCGTGCATCTAATGGATGCGGCAGCGAAGGAAGGAAACTTCCGAAAAATTGATATGTGGCATATCATCGCCATTATCATGCAAGGTCTGCGTATTGCAATCCCGGCTGCATTGATCGTAGCAATCGGCGCAGCGCCGGTTAGAGACTTGCTTACAGCTATGCCAGCTTGGTTGACAGACGGTTTGGCAGTCGGCGGGGGAATGGTAGTAGCAGTTGGTTATGCAATGGTTATCAACATGATGGCGACAAGAGAAGTATGGCCATTCTTCGCAATTGGTTTCGTCTTGGCGACTATTCCTTCCATCACACTTCTAGGTCTTGGTGGTATTGGCGTAGCGCTTGCACTTATCTATCTGGCACTTACAAAACAAGGCGGTTCAGGCGGTGGCGGAAACGGAAACACTGGTGATCCGTTAGGCAGAATCATCGACGACTATTAAAAAGGAGGAGGAGAAAAAATGGCTGAACAATTGAAGTTAACCAAAAAAGATCGCGTTTCTATTTGGTGGCGCTCCACTTTCATTCAAGGCTCTTGGAACTACGAGCGTATGCAAAACGGCGGCTGGGCATTTTCCATGATTCCCGCAATCAAAAGATTATATAAAACAAAAGAAGACCGTGCAGCTGCATTGCAGCGTCACTTGGAATTTTTCAATACACATCCATATGTTGCTTCACCGATTATCGGTGTAACATTAGCACTTGAAGAAGAGCGTGCCAATGGTGCGCCTGTTGACGACAAGGCAATTCAAGGCGTTAAAGTCGGAATGATGGGACCACTTGCTGGTATCGGGGATCCAACCTTCTGGTTCACGGTCAAACCGATTCTGGGTGCATTGGCTGCTTCTCTTGCTTTGACTGGTAACATACTCGGCCCAATTCTTTACTTTGTTCTTTGGAACTTAATTCGTATGGGATTCACATGGTATACACAGGAACTTGGCTACAAAGCTGGTTCCAAGATTACCGAAGACTTATCTGGCGGACTGCTGCAGGATATAACCAAGGGCGCCTCGATACTCGGGATGTTCATACTCGGGGCACTCGTAAACAGGTGGGTATCCGTCGCCTTTGCACCGACTGTATCGGAAGTTCAGCTTGACGAAGGTGCTTATATCGACTGGGATGAATTGCCTGGAGGCACGGAAGGCATGAGGACGGCCTTAGAACAGCAAGCCGCCGGACGATCATTAAGTGACACCAGTGTAACGACTTTACAAGACAACTTGGACAGCTTGATTCCTGGTTTGGCAGGACTATTGATCACACTGCTTTGCATGTGGCTGCTTAGAAAGAAAGTTTCTCCGATTGTGATGATCCTTGGATTGTTTGCAATTGGTATCGTATTCCACGTTATCGGTTTGATGTAATAAACAAATAAAGAAGTACCTCCTGTGATGAACATATCCATCACAAGAGGTACTTTTTCATACGTTATAATGGAAGTACGTGAATGACTTACTACATACTACATTTCAGGAGGCTGCTATGCTTACAATCGGTTATATCGGAAACGGAAAAAGCACAAACAGATATCATCTGCCATTCGTTCTTCAAAGAGAGAATATAAAGGTAAAAACAATTTATCGAAGAAATCCTGATCATGATAATTGGGATAAGATTGCAGGAGTAACCTACACTTCTGATTTGGATGAACTATTGAATGACAAGGATATTCAGCTAATTGTGATTTGTACAAAACATGACAGCCATTATGAGTACGCTAAACAAGTATTGGAACATAACAAACACTGCTTAGTCGAAAAGCCATTTATGGAAACTTCAGAACAGGCAAAAGAAATTTTTGCATTGGCAAAAGAAAAAGGATTAATCGTGCAGGCTTATCAAAACAGACGTTTTGACAGTGATTTCTTGACCGTTCAAAAGGTCATTGAAGAAGGCAATCTGGGAGACTTGCTGGAAGTGGAAATGCATTATGACTATTATCGTCCCGAAGTACCCGAATCCGCTCATTCCTTTGATCCTGCCGAGTCCTATTTATACGGACACGGCTGTCATACACTAGATCAGGTTATCAGCTATTTTGGCAAGCCAGACCATATCCATTATGATGTCAGACAATTATTAGGACAAGGAAGAATGAATGATTATTTTGATCTGGATTTATATTACGGTTCGCTAAAAGTATCCGTAAAATCCAGTTACTTCAGAATGAAAGAAAGACCTAGCTTCGTCGTTTATGGTAAAAAGGGTAGCTTTGTGAAAGAAACGAAAGATCGTCAGGAAGAACACTTAAAACTATTTTATATGCCTGAAAACAAGGATTTTGGTATCGACACACTAGATCATTATGGTGTACTGACGTATGTAGATGAAGAAGGAACCATCCGCGAAGAAAAGGTGAAATCCGTAGATGGCGATTATGGACGAGTATATGATGATTTATATGAGGCCGTCATCAATGGGAAAGATAAGACCATTACAGATGAGCAGACTGTGCTGCAGATGGAAATGCTGGAGACTGGGGTTAAGAACTTAAAGTAAAAAGAAGTACGATTAATATGGGAAAAGAGGAGTTAGCGCAGGCTAACTCCTCTTTTTATTATGTGTTGATTGACTCTTATATCCATTAAGAATCTTTTCTTCATAAAAGCAGATAATAACTCCATACATCACTACATTGAGGAGAAAATCATGCAAAAAAAAGGTAAAGGTTTGTCTGCTACACAGTTAACGATGATGGCTTTGGGAAGTGTAATAGGAGGTTCATTCTTCCTTGGTTCATCAGTAGCCATCCGAGCAGCAGGACCTTCTATTATCATTGCTTATATTTTGGCGGGGGTGCTAGTCTACTTCATCTTGTATGCTTTATCAGAGATGACGGTGGCCAATCCATCCATGGGATCATTCAGCACCTTTGCTGCCCAGAACCTTGGGCAAGGAGCAGGATTTGTAGTTGGCTGGCTTTATTGGACGGGCACGATATTGTCTATGTCCAGTGAAGCTACTGCAATCAGTATTTTGTTCAGGCAATGGTTTCCCAATGTCTCCATTGCATTGCTGGGAAGTTCGGTTATTATTGGCGTGACTCTTATTAATCTGCTAGGAGCTGATAAACTTGGTAAACTGGAGAGTGCTCTATCTGGTGTGAAAATTTTTGCCATCATTTTCTTTATCATTACAGCTATTGTCCTGATATTTGGCTGGCTTCCGGATAAAACACCGGTAGGAACTGGAGCATTGGCAGATGAGCCGCTGCTGGCGGGTGGTCTAGGCGGACTTGCCGGAAGTATGCTGCTGATTGTTTTTGCATATGCGGGTTTTGAGATAATTGGGCTTGCTGCGTCCGAAGCAGAGAATCCACGTGAAACAATTCCAAAAGCTATTCGTTATACGGTGTTTTCTCTAGTTGGCCTTTATGTACTCTACGCTGCTGTATTGCTGCCGCTTATTCCAACCGGCTCTCTAAATGAAAATACAAGTCCGATGGTTGCTTCCCTTAATCGCTGGGGCATTGGTTGGGCAGGGACTGCTATTAACATTGTCCTTATTACGGCTATTCTATCAGCGATGCTGGCAGCAATCTTTGGATTAGGCAGAATGATTCGATCCCTTACCGACGAGAAACATGCGCCCGGTTGGCTAAAAGATAAGGGGGACGTCCCTTATCGCGGGATTCTGTTTTCCGGACTTGCCATGCTGCTAGGGCTGGGATTTGGTCTACTGTTTCCGAGAGCATATTTGGTGTTAATAAGCACCGGAGGTTTTGCGTTGATCTTCACTTATGCCGTCATCATGGCCAGCCATATTCGCCACCGCAAAAAGCATGGCTGTCCACCGAATGGTATTTGCCAAATGCCAGGGTTTCCCTATAATTCCTGGATAGCTCTAATAAGCATGATCATCGTCTTGCTTTGTATGCCTTTTGTTCCAGGGCAGGAAACCGGCCTGATCTCAGGGATTGTCATGGTTGTATTTTATATACTCGCTTATTTAGCTGTACGAGCACGTAATCGAAGAAAAGCAGCTTTTGGTCCACCTCTGCAGAACCTGGTCACCGAATTTTCCGAGGAACTGACCGAGGATGATGAGGGGAAAGAGAAAGATTGAATAGATCAAATAAACCGTATCCCTAAAGGATACGGTTTTTATGTCTTAAGATGAATGCGACAATTAAATCTATCGATACAAGAAAACGTTTAGATTCTCATTCTTATCAGTTGTAGCAAGCAATACGTTTTTTACTTCTGTTTGATACGCACTGTTCAAATATGACACAACCCACGCTTCATCCTTTGTGGTTTCTGCCAATTCTTCATAAATAATTTTCCCATCTTTTATTATCGTTCGCGGCAGATAAAAAGGCTGCATGTTTATCTGCATCGTCTCTGGTGTAACTGGCTCGTATTTTGGGTCCAGAAAGAACGATATTCTGCCTTCCGCTTCCCAAAGCGCCAAAGCCACTTTCTTTATATCCACTACTTTTCCTTTTCGTAATTCTTCTAATAGAACATCAATCGATATTCTGGCATGGCGTAAGCCTTTATAGAGAATTTCTCCATCCCTGACTACCGGGATAGGCTTATGGTTGATTAATTTCCGAAACCAAGGCCATTTTAAAATAAGAAATATTCCTCCTAAGTATAAGACCACCAATACAATGGTAGTAACGATGGATCCTTTGAGTCCGAGTTCTTCATCGGATAAAGGGTGAGCAATAATATTTCCAACAACTAATGCTATTACAAAATCAAGAAGTCGCAGTTGCGAGATAGACCGCTGACCAAGAACCTTAGCAACAATCAATAAAAAGGCAAAAGAAACGACTGCTCGAAGCACCCATTCAAAAGTAGTAAGTGTTTGCTGGCTATGTAAGAAATCCATATAAAGCACATCCTTTGTTCAACGCATTATTCCTATTATTTCTCACTGAACCTTTGCGTATCCTTTTAGTTGAATAAAAGCACTAGAGTGGATTCTGCGCTGTATTTATTAGGTTATTCTCTAAGCTGTACTTGAGCTTTTGTAGCAATTTCTTCGTATAAACAAAACAAATTTATGATTAGCGCAATAAAATGTTGACGCTTACATTTATGTGTCTTATACTGAAGTCAGTTAAATAAAACCATTAGACATGTGACTGGTAATGCAGGCAGGATCTAATTCGGCAAGATGTATTCATCTGCCGTATTAGGTCCTTTTTTGTTTTCTTTCTACCCGTCGCATCGAGAAAGAGAGGGTTAGGGATGGATTACAAACAAGTCGCAACAGACGTTTTACAGCATATTGGGGGCAAGGAGAATATCGCGCATCTTGGGCACTGCTCGACGCGTCTGCGTTTCTCACTCGTTGATAACAAGAAGGTCGATATCAAGGCGCTGGAAAGTACGCCAGGTGTCATAGCTGTCCGCATGACTGCTCAATGTCAGGTTGTTATCGGGAATGATGTGGTTGAAGTTTACAATGAGCTGCAGAAGCTTGTTGGAGATGTTGGCGGGGAGGAAGCTGCTGATCAGCCAAAAGAGAAGAAAAAGATTGGCGCTACGATTCTTGATTTCATTGTCGGCGTATTCCAGCCGTTAGTACCAGCCATCGCTGGCGGTGGTATCCTGAAGTCACTTTTACTCTTGCTTGCTTTGCTGGGGGTCTTGGATAACGAAGGTCAGACGTATCAAATTCTTAACATGGTTGGGGATGCACCATTGTACTTCCTGCCATTGCTAGTAGCAGTTACAACGGCTAATAAACTAAAGGTTAACCCGCTTGTTGCGTTATCAGCTGTTGGTGCACTTATTTTGCCGAACATGACAACGATGCTTACAGAAGGCGCGCAGCTGTTTTCATTCAATCTGCAAAATATCGCATATGCGTATCAAGTATTCCCGGCAATCCTGACGGTCCTATTCTACGCACAGATGGAAAAGCTGTTCACTCGCTTCTCACCTAAGCCGATTCGAATATTCTTTGTACCGATGATGTCTCTAGTGATTACAGTACCGATTGCACTGCTATTGCTCGGCCCTGCTGGCTTCACATTTGGTCAAGGATTCGCTGCCGTCATTCTTTGGGTGTATGAATATGTTGGCTGGCTTGCTGTTGCGTTACTAGCTTGTGTGCTTCCGTTCATGGTTGCAATGGGAATGCACAAAGCGTTGCTGCCTTACGCGCTGACTACATTGAGTGGCACTGGTCGTGAAGCACTTTATATGCCGGCATCTCTTGCACATAACATTGCGGAAAGCGGCGCCTGCTTTGCCATCGCATTGCGTACGAAAGATAAACGGCTTCGAACAACAGCTGTATCTGCTGGTATCTCGGCATTCTTCGGAATCACAGAGCCTGCATTGTACGGTGTTACATTACAAAACAAAAAGGTGCTCGCGAGTGTTATGATAGGAGCATTCGTAGGCGGTACATTTGTTGGTATTGTTGGTTTACAGGCATTCGTTATCGTTGGTCCAGGGCTTGCCAGCATGAGTATGTTCCTGTCTGAGGATCTGCCGCGCAACATGCTGTATGCAGCAGTTGGATTTGTCCTATCGTTCGTCGTCGCATTTCTTGCTGCGTTCATCCTTGGTAAAGACAAAGAACAAGTGCAGCCAGAAGAAGAGAAGTTCGCTGAGAAAATCGGGAAAGGCGAAACTTTCACCAGCCCAGTGGCCGGTAAAATGATACCGCTATCAAAAGTGCAGGATGAAGTATTTTCTTCCAAAGCTATGGGTGATGGAATTGCAGTTGTCCCATCTAAAGGAGAGCTATACGCACCAGTAGACGGGGAAATCTCGATGATATTTGAAACAAGCCATGCGCTTGGCATGAAAACAGAGACTGGGGCAGAAATATTGTTCCACGTGGGACTAAATACAGTTCAGCTTGGCGGCGAGCATTTCACACCGCAGGTCAAAGTTGGAGATCAGGTCAAAGCAGGGGATGTTCTGCTCACATTCGATCTTGAGAAAATCAAAGCAGCTGGCTTTGATCCAGTCACACTCGCAATTATCACCAATACCGACAAATATGATGTTCAAATCAACAAACAAGAAAACGTTACCCGTCAGGATAAGCTGATGGTTATTACCCAACTAGGAGGCTGAAACAGATGACATTTTCAAAAGATTTCTTATGGGGCGGCGCTATAGCTGCCAACCAGGCAGAGGGTGCTTGGAATGTAGACGGCAGAGGTATGAGTGTAGCTGATGTAGCGAGCTACCGTTCCGATCTTAGTCTTGATGATTATGAAGGCCATGTAGCGATTAGTTCAGACGTTGTCCAAAAAGCAATGGACGATCCGACTGATAAATATTATCCGAAACGCCGCGGTATCGATTTCTATCATCACTACAAGGAAGATCTGGCGTTATTCGCTGAAATGGGCTTTAAAGCACTGCGCGTTTCCATCGCCTGGAGCCGTATCTTCCCAACAGGAGAAGAACAAGAGCCTAACGAAAAAGGCTTACAGTTCTATGATAACCTGTTCAAAGAAATGAAAAAGCACAACATCGAGCCAATTGTGACACTGTCCCACTATGAAATGCCATTGGCACTCAGCGTGAAATATAATGGCTGGGTAGAACGCAAAGTAATCGATGATTTTGTCCGCTTCTCGAATGTGTGTTTCAACCGCTATAAAGATTACGTGAAATACTGGCTCACGTTCAATGAAATCGACAGCATTAACCGCCATCCTTTCACAACAGCAGGTATTATTCCGGACAAGTGCCCAGAAGGTAAAGAAGAAGAGCAGGTATATCAAGCGCTGCATCACCAGTTCGTAGCATCAGCCCTAGTTACAAAAGACTGTCATGAAATCATCCCAGGCAGTCAGGTTGGCTGTATGCTCACGAAGCTGACAACATATCCAAACACTTGTAAGCCTGAAGATGTGGAAATCACGCTCAAGAAAAACCTGCAGAACTACTTTTATGCTGATGTTCAAGTATTCGGGGAGTACCCGCGCCTGACACTGAAGAAGCTGGAACGTAAAGGTATCAACATCACAATGGAAGAAGGCGACTTGGAGATTCTGAAAGAAAACACAGTCGACTATCTCTCCTTCAGCTACTACATGTCCCTGACAGAGTCTGTAGAGGATGGCCTGGAGAAGACTGCTGGTAACACAGTAAGAGGAGTCAAGAACCCATATCTTCCAGCTACTGACTGGGGCTGGCAGATCGACCCGATTGGATTAAAGATCAGCTTGCTGGAACTGTATGATCGCTATAGACTTCCACTTATCATCGTTGAAAATGGCATGGGTGCCAAGGATGAAGTGGAAAGCGATGGCAGTATCCATGATGACTACCGCGTCAACTACTTCCGTGAGCACTTCCGTCAAATGAAGGAAGCAGTCGAAGAAGGCGTGGAGCTGTTTGGTTACACTAGCTGGGGCCCTATCGATATTATCAGTGCCGGCACGTCCCAAATGTCGAAGCGTTATGGCTTCATTTACGTCGACCAAGATGACGATGGCAACGGTACACTCGAACGTACCCGCAAGGATTCCTTCTACTGGTACAAAAAAGTGATTGAAAGCAATGGGGAAGACCTCGACTGATAGATACACAGCAGAGGATAGGTGAGGCCGATGATTAAGATCAAAAAAGTGCTCAATTCCAGCGTTGTGCTGGTAGAGGGCGAGGAAAAGCAAGAATATATCCTATTTGGCAAAGGAATCGGCTATGGTCAAAAAGCTGGCAGCATCATCAAAGAGGACCAAGCTGACCAAACATTCATGCCAATTGAAAATATCAAAACTAAGGAGTTCCTGCGTCTGCTGGACTCTATCCCGCAAGCATATATCGACCTGACACAGCAGATTGTCCATCACGCTGAGCAGCAGCTCGGTACAAAACTCAACACCGGCATTTATTTCACGCTCATGGACCATCTGCATTTCGCGGTCGAACGCTATAAAAAAAATATCAATATCACGAATCGCGTGTTTTGGGAAATCAAGAATTTCTATCAAGAAGAATTCGAGGTCGGCACGTACGCCCTGCAGTTAATCAATAAGCAGTTCAAAATTGAGCTGCCGAAAGAGGAAGCAGCCAATATCGCCTTTCACTTGATTAACGCCCAAGGCGAAAAGCAGGAATCGAATGACGGGATGAAATACGCCAAAATGATCGGAGGCATCGTCAACCTTGTCCGCTATGCTTTGCAAATCAAAATGGACACCGACAACATCCATTACGGTCGTTTCATCACGCATGTGAAATTCTTCGTCGAGCGCTTCTACGCTGACAGCATGCTCGACGACCCAGAAAACTTATTGTTCGAACAAATCGCCAACCTGTACCCGCAAGCCATGGATATCGCCTTCAAGATAGAAAATTACATCTCTCAAGTCCATGGCAGTATGCTGCCGAAGGAAGAGCTTGCGTATCTGGCAGTGCATATTCATCGATTGGCGTCTTATCAGCAGTTGAAATGAAGAAAGCCCCTTCTGTGAAAGCAGGAGGGGCTGTTCCTTTTAGCAATTTGCAGAGTTAGATTTTAAGGAGCCTGTTCTTATGAAACGTAAGTTAATCTGAATCGTAAATAGTATAGAGTGTTCATTACCAAGTATGGAGGGTTCACCATCTTGAAAACGTACAGTATTTTATTCCTTATCATTGCAATTATGCATTTTATGATTCTCATTAACACGACACTTCTTAAGGGAGAATGGAACGGAATTGTTTTATGGGTTTCGAGCTTCTTATTCCTTGTAGCGGTGTTCTTTGCTTCCACAGAATTTCAAGCACATAAAAAACGAAGGAAAGAATAAATGACAGAAAAAATACTGTCAAAGATTCCGCATTCCTTATTTTAAATCGGTATCGCCTTCATCATTCTTTTTTTATATAAATTATTACACCATCTTAAGGCTAAAGTCGCTATAGAAAAAGGATTACTAAAAGCTAATAATCGGACATTTCAAGTTTATGTAAAAACGTTCAATGGGCAATGATTCCCGTTTATATAGTTCCAGATCATTCTTTCCAAATCACTATAATGTAATCCATTACAAAATTAGCATATACCTCTGAATGCACCCATATCGTTAAAGTATAAATAAATCATACCAACTTAAGTAAAAAAGTTTTTGAAAAATGTAATCGATTTCATTTAGGCGCATACAATGGTTCTTAGGAAAGTAGGAAAAAAGTTGGCGAACATTCAGGAGGTTGCAAAACAAGCGAGAGTTTCTGTTGCAACGGTATCAAGAGTACTCAATGGGCAAAACACTGTATCTGAAAAAACAAGAAAAAAAGTGGAAGAAGCAATAAAGAAATTAAATTATGAACCTAGTATGTTGGGGAGAAACCTAAGAAATTCGGAAAGTCGGCTTTTCTTAATATTAATTCCATCGATCTCCAATCCATTTTACTTAGAAATAATCAAAGGAATTGAAGCAGTTGCCATTAGCCAAAATTATAACATTCTTTTATGTGAAACAGATTCGAACCCTGAAAGGGAGAATATCTATTTCGATCTTGTTCGAAAAAAGATGGCTGATGGAATTATCTCAATGGACCCTACTGTAAATATTGAAACACTGAAAAATCTCTCGGAGAATCATGCAATTATTCAATGCAGTGAATATGAAGAAGGGAGTGGAATTCCTTATGTGACGATAGATAACGAAGATGCTTCTTACCGAGCAGTTAAGCACTTAATTCAAATTGGTCACAAAAAAATTGCCTTAATAAACTCTGATGAAAAATACTTATACGCACGACAAAGAAAAATGGGTTATATAAGAGCTTTAGAGGAGTATGGGATCACCTTAAATAGTCAGTTTATCATTGTTACCCAGCATTTAGGATTTGAGAATGGTCAACATGCAATGAAAAAGCTGTTGAATCTTCATGATAGACCGACTGCTGTATTTGCGGTATCAGATCTTTTGGCTATTGGAGCACTTAAAGAGATAAATGCTTCTAGATTGCATGTACCAAGTGATATTGCCGTAGTGGGTTTTGATAAAATTGATTTTTCTAATATGACGAATCCAACCCTTACAACCATTGCCCAACCGATGTATAAGATGGGAACTGTTGCAGTAAAAATGTTGATTGATAAGATGAATGGAAAAGAAGTGGAAAGTATCATATTAGATCATGAACTCGTGGTAAGAGAATCAACATCTGGTCAATTCATCTAATATTAGCTCTCTGCTATTAAAGAGGTTAATAGCAGAGAGCTGACCTTAGATGTGATATGTAATGTAACCGATTACAAATCACGTATAAGGAGCTTTTTTCAAAAATATAAAGGGGTGAAAGATTTGAAAAAATGGCTGGTCTCCGTGTTAGCTTTCGTAACTATCTTTGGCTTGGTTGCATGTAGTAGTGATACTGGGGGTTCCAATAGTACAGAAGAGGATGACGCACTAAAAATCGGTATCTCCTTGCCATCTGCAACACATGGTTGGATGGGAGCGTTAATTGATAGTGCTGAAAAGCAGGCAAAGGCACTGAAGGAAAGTGATGATATTGAATATGTGATGACAAATGCTGCTGATCCAAATAAGCAAGCTAATGATGTTGATGATTTAATTGCTCAAGATGTGGATGTTATTGTAATGCTTCCTATTGAATCTGCAGCACTTTCTCCTGTAGGACAAAAAATCAAGGATGCAGGAATTCCGTTAGTTATTGTTGACCGAGAGCTTGAAAATGATGCGGCTACTGTAGTTGTGAAAGGTGATAATGAAGGAATTGGTGTCAATGCAGGAAAGTACTTTGTTGAAAAGTTAAATGGAAAAGGAAAGGTGGTTGAAATCACTGGACCGCCAAGTTCTGTTACAGAGCAACGTGGTGCAGGCTTTAAAGAAGCAATGGACAGTTCAGATATTGAAGTCATTGCTTCACAAAGCGGGGATTTCTCAACCGAAAAATCATTAGAAGTTATGCAAAATATTTTACAGGCAAATCCTCAAATTGACGCTGTGTTTACACAGGATGATGGAATGGCTCTTGGTGTTATCCAAGCTATCAAAGAAGCTGGCCGTACAGATATACAATTTGTAACAGGTGCGGGTGGTGGAAAAGCTGTATTTGATGATATACAAGCAGAGGGCTTAATTTCAGCAACTTTCCTATATTCTCCTACTATGGTGGAGGACGCAGTGAAAATTGCAGCAGATATTGCTAAAGGAAATGATCCTGCGGAATCAATGGTAGTAAAAGAGGCTACTCAAGTTACAAAAGAAAACGTTGATGAGTTCTATGATCCAGATTCTAAATTCTAAATAGTTGATAGGAAATACAATGATGGTGAGTGATGATTGTATTTCCTATTTTCTTTTAAGGGAGGGATAATACACGCCATGACTACAAGTCCTTTCATGACAATGAACAACATTGATAAATCATTTAACGGAGTATCAGTGTTGAAAAAGGTAACTTTTCATGTTGCACAGGGTGAGATACATGCACTCTTAGGAGAAAATGGTGCAGGTAAATCTACACTGATGAATATCTTAGGCGGCGTCCATCCATTTGATAATGGCTCTATACAAATTAATGGTGAAGAAGTAAAGATAACGAATCCAAGGGCTGCCCAAGAATATGGTATTAGTTTTATCCATCAAGAGCTTAATGTCGTGTCCGATCTAAGAGTCTACGAAAATATGTTTTTAGGTTCAGAAATTCGCACTAGATACAGATTTCTAAAAGTAGACGAGATGTGTCAAAAAACAAATGAAATACTAGCAAAGCTCGGCGTAGATATCGATCCAAAGGAATATGTCAGAAATCTAGAAACCTCCTACAAACAATTAATTGAGATATCCAAAGCACTATTACACAAATCCAAAATGATTATTATGGATGAACCTACAACTTCTTTAGCGGAACATGAAGTTAAACGATTATTTGGATTGATGAATAACTTAAAGCAATCTGGTGTGTCTATTATTTATATCTCTCATAAGTTAAAGGAGATCAAGGAAGTTTGTGACAGCTATACAGTGCTTCGTGATGGCGAGCTTGTTGGTAATGGGAGAATGGAAGAAGAGAATTTAGATACGATAACTAAACTTATGGTTGGCAAATCTATTTCCCAAGAGCGATTAATTCAAGATCATACCTTTGGTTCAGAAGTGTTAGAAGTGAAAAATTTATCAAGTCCAGGGTCTTTTAGCAACATTAGCTTTACTCTTAAAAAAGGGGAGATAGCAGGCTTTACCGGCTTAGCAGGAGATGGAAGAACGGAGCTTTTTGAAAGCTTATTTGGTTATCGTAAAACATACACTGGTGAAATTAAAATAAATAATCAGCTGATAAAAATAGATCATCCACGTAAAGCAGTAAAAGCAGGATTAGGACTTGTACCGAAGGATCGAAAGGAAAATGCAATTATTAAAGATCTAAACGTTATTCATAATATGAGTTTATCATCTATCGAAAACTTTGAGAAAATGGCTTTTATTCAAGAAAAATTAGAAAAGGAAAGATTTCAGTACTACAAGGAAAAGTTGAATATTAAAGTACACAATCCACGCATTACTATCGATAAGTTAAGCGGTGGAAACCAGCAAAAAGTCATTATTGCTAAATGGTTAGAGGTTGATACTGACATTATTATTTTTGATAATCCAACACAAGGAATTGATATTGGAGCAAAACAAGAAATATATCACCAAATCGTCTCTTTAGCCGAACAGGGCAAGGCCGTTATTATCTTATCTTCGGAAGCACCTGAAATACTTAAGGTCTGTCATCAAATCTATGTGATGTTTCAAGGAGAAATAACAGCAAGTTTTAAGGGAGAAGAAGTAACAGAAGACGAAATAATGAGTTATGCAACTGGCTCAAAAAGGGAGGCAAATGAAATTGGCTGATACTAATAGTCTTAAAGAACAAAAGCCGCAAATCTCTACTGTAAAAGGCAAGCTTTCTTGGCTATGGTCTGAGTATAGCGTTATCATTGCCTTCATAATAATTTTTATTGCAGCATCAGTTTTGAGTCCTAGATTTCTAGATATGAATAATCAGCTCAATATATTAATGCAGGTATCTATTATTGGAATAGTTGCTTTAGGTATGACCATCGTCATGCTGTCAGGTGGTATTGACCTTTCAGTGGGCTCTGTACTTGTATTGGTCGGTGTGGTCACTGTTTTAGCTTTAAATGCCACAGGAAGTATTTGGATTGCCTTAATAACGGCATTTATCGTTGGATCATTTGCAGGTTTCTTAAATGGAATAATGGTGGCTAAAGGAAGAATTGCCTCTTTCATTGCGACCCTCGGAATGATGGCGGCTGCCCGTTCTATTGCCTTATATATTGCGGAAGGTGGCAGTATATCAGGGGAAGTTTCAGGGTTCACTGCAATTGCTAATAACAATTTATGGATCTTTGATTATCCTATAATTATCTTCCTTATTATGACGATACTTGTTTATATTTTAATGCATAAAACACGTTTCGGACGTCATGTATACGCCATAGGAAGTAATGAAAAGGCTGCCCTTCTTTCAGCCATTCGAGTAGATCGGATAAAAATTGGTGTCTATAGCTTGGCAGGCTTACTAGTGAGTATAGCAGCTATTATTGAGACATCTCGACTGAACTCCATTTCTTCTTCTAGTTCAGGAGTCCAATATGAACTAGATGCGATCGCTGCAGTAATAATTGGTGGTACAAGAATGACTGGTGGACGCGGAAAGATCATAGGTACATTTTTTGGAGTGCTCATCTTAGGTATTCTAAATAATATGATGAATTTAATGAACGTATCTCCGCATCTTCAAGGATTTGTTAAGGGCTTAATCATTATTATTGCAGTAGTATTCCAAAAGAGAGAGTAGGAGGGATTGCTATGGGTATAAAAGTGGGTATTATCGGGTGTGGCTCGATCACTAAATTACGCCATGCACCTGAATATAAATCTAATCCATATGTGGATGAGATTGTTTTTTTCGACCGGAATGCAGATCGGGCGATAGAACTTGCAAATGAATTTGGTGGGAAAATTGTTCAATCAGTGGAAGAGCTATATGCCGATTCTGCTATTGATGTAATTAGTGATTGTTCGACTAATGAATATCATCATATCTATTCTACCAATGCACTGCTAAGTGGCAAGCACGTCTTATGTGAAAAGCCAATTTCTTTAACTATTGAACATGCTAATCTAATAGTGGCAGCTCAGAAGAAAGCCGGAAAGAAATTAATGGTTGATCACAACCAACGATTTAATCGTGCGCATCAAAAAGCAAAAGAAATTATTAGTAATGGAGAACTTGGAAAAGTACTAACTTTTAAAACAACCTTTGGACATTCTGGACCCGAACAATGGGGGGCAAATAAGTCAAACTCTACATGGTTTTTTAAGAAAGAGCGGTCTGGCCATGGAGTGGCTGGAGATTTAGGCATTCATAAAGTGGATTTAATCCATTACATTTTAGAGGATGAAATCGAGCAAGTCAGTGCTTTTCAAGGTGCTCTTGATAAAGTGAATGAGTACGGAGAACCCATTGAAGTGTGTGACAATATTGTCTGCAGCTTAAAGACAAAAAAAGGCCGCATAGGTACAGCTTCTTTTTCTTGGACATATTACGGAGAAGAAGATAATAGTACGACTATCTATTGTGAAAAGGGAATACTCAAGATTTATCAAAATGAATCTTACCAGTTAGAAGTAATCAGAGAAAACGGAGAGAAGGAACATTATAAGCTTGAAAGTATCCAAACAAACAATAAACAAACGAATAGTTTTGTGATCGATGCTTTTATTGAATGTGTACGACTCGATCAGGACCCACTGGTATCGGGACATGACGCATTATCTTCATTAAAGGTTATTTTGGGCATTTTAGAAGCAGCAGAAACAAATCGGGTTGTTACTGTTTAAATACATCACGGCGAACCATACCTTAAGTAAATGTGGTTCTCATGAGAACTGGAATAGCATAAGAAGATTGAAATGTAAGAAGACCCAAACCCCTTTTTGTTTTAAAAGGATTTAGGTCTTCTTTTTTGTGAATATCATTATCATCTTATCTTTTAATACTGTTTTTGCAGTTAGTATAAGCTTTGAAAATAATACTTCTCAGTATTTGAGATGTGCTCTTTTAGCTGAGTTAAAGCGACGTCAATATTACCTTCAATTATTTGATCAATGAACAAAAGATGTTCTTCTGCTCCGCCAAGCGTTCTTTTTTCGGTATAGAAGTCTTGGGTGCGAACTCGCTGAAAGTCATCAGAAATGCCACTTAAGAATTTTATAAGGTACCTGTTACGACACATTGAATTTATATAATTGTGAAATTCATAGTCTAACTGGTGAAGCTGTTTATAATCTTTGTTCTCAATATTAATGCTGAATTCATTTTTATATTTTAATAATACTTCGGAATCTAGATGAGGAAAAGCCAGTTCAAATGCAACAGGTTCGACAATATGTCTTGCTTGGAACAATTCTTTGATGATCTGAGTGTTTAAGGTAGTAACGAATGTCCCTTTTTTTGGAATGATTTGTACTAGATTTTCATTTTCCAAAGCGTTTATTGCTTCTCTCAATGGTGTTCTACTTACACCAAAAAGCTCAGCTAACTTAGTTTCCTCTAAGTATTCACCCTCGCTAAGTTCATTATTTAGAATTTTAGTCTTCAATAATGTATAAACTTTTTGCTTTAAGCTTTGTGTCATCCTGTTCACCCAAATCTAATAGTTAACCTCAAAATACGGTCATCTAATTGTATCATATTTTACATTATTTATAAAAACGAACTTTGAATCCGGCCGGACAAGAGATTTGCTAACTTTTGAAAAAACGGACTGTGTAAATAAAGAAAGGGTTTACATTATTAAACCTTACTGGTATTATACATGTATATTCTGTGTATACACAAGGTATATCGCATGAATATTAATTGACTGGGGTGATAGATAATTGGTTAAAGTTGGGATTATTGCGGATGATTTTACAGGCGCTGGTGATGCTGCCTCATTCTTAAAATTAGAGGATGCAAATTGTATTTTAATTAATGGCGTTCCTAAAGAAGATTATGAACTTGATGAAAATATTAATGTTGTTGTAATAGCGTTAAAGACAAGAAGTGTTTCTAAAGAGGAAGCAATTAGTGAGGTAAATAAGGCATACGATTTTCTGAATAAGATTGGTACGGAGATGATTTATTTTAAATATGGTTCGACGTTTGATTCTACAGCTGAAGGAAATATAGGACCGGTATTAGATGATTTACTGGATAAGATGAATCTGAAATATACGCTCATTTCTCCAGCCTTACCAATAAATGATCGAAAAGTAGAAGATGGAATTTTATACGTAGACGGTTTACCAATTGACCAAACACATATGAGATTTCACCCACTAAATCCAATGGATGAAAGTGATTTAAAGATCTTAATGGAAAGACAGAGTAGATATAAAGTATTTAAATTAACCATTTCTCAGATGGAGGACTTTTTATCAGATCGAGAAACCTTCGATAAATATATAGAAGAAAAAGCGAAAGAAAATGAAAAGTTTTATCTTGCTGTAGACTATTTCCAGGATGAACACGGCCAGATAATCGCTGAATTATTCAAAGATATAAGGTTGTTCAGCGGCTCTTCCGCCTTGCCGGCCTGGTTATATAAAGCGGCAGTCAATTCCGGAAAAGACGTTGTTCCTGCAGACTATACTGCTAATGAAAATATATCAGCTCCACTTAAAGGCGGGGTATTAGCTGGTAGTTTATCTCAAGCTACTCAAAAGCAGATAGCCAGCTTTATAGATGAAGGCTATGCTAGTTATTTAATTCAATCAAAAGAATTACTAAGCTCTTTTGACACAGTGAAAAAGGAAATTATAGATTTTATTGATGAAAATATAGACAAAGTATTTATCATCTATAGTGAAAAAAATAAAGATGTTGATCCAGAGATTCATAATAAAGTAGGTACTCTTGTGGAGAAAGTATTGTCATTTGCAGGGGAGTATGCAATAGACAAAGGAATCAATAACTTAGTAGTTGCTGGAGGAGAAACATCTGGAGCTGTAGTGAAAGTTATGAATCCTAATAGCTTTTATATTGGAGATGTTATCAGCCCCGGAGTACCAGTTTTAATACCAGACCATCAGCAGAATCTGAAAGTTGTTTTAAAATCCGGGAATTTTGGCGGAGTGAACTTCTTTGTAGAAGCATTAAATAAGATGAATTGAGGGGATGGCAGTGGAAGATAAATTAAACAACATGATGAAGGATGCCATTTGGGTCGGTCAGAGTTTATTCTCCAGAGGCAAAGTAAGCGGTTCTGCTGCGAATTTGAGCTTCAGATATGAGGATAAGGTCTACGTAACGAGAAGCGGGTCTTGTTTTGGGAGGTTAGGCGAAGATGACTTTGCCGTCTTATCGATGGATGGAACAGTATTAAATGGAATTAAACCAAGTAAAGAATGGCCGTTGCATCTAGCATTATTCCAAAAAGATCAATCGGCTGATGCAGTAATCCATACGCACAGTACGTACGCCACGTATTGGTCTTGTCAAAAATGGGATGGTGTATCCGATTTAATACCGACCCCTACGCCGTATTTAAAAATGAAGGTTGGCGAGGTAGGGTTTGTTCCATATGCCCCTCCAGGGACAGAGGAACTATTTGAAGCATTTAGAAATTCGCTAAAAGAAACAAATTGTTATTTACTCGAAAATCATGGGCCGATCTTAGCTGATAAAACGATGTTAGAAGCTTTTTATGCTATAGAGGAATTAGAAGAAGCTTCAAATAATGCATACTTACTTAAAACAACAGAATAGGAAATAGGTATAACTTTTACTTTTGGGTGTTTCGCTGAGTGAAGAGAAAATAATACGAACTTGAGGGGAAATAAATATGGGGATTGAAACGTTAACAATTATTTCAGTAGCTGCATTACTATTGATGTTTGTTATAAATGCAAAGTTACCTATTAATATGGGGATACTCGGTTTCGTTGCTGCATTTATTTTAGCAACGATTACAGGAGTAACGGAAGATGAGATCTTTGGGGAATTTCCAGTAAACTTATTTATCATTTTAACAGGGGTCACCTATTTCTTCGGTATCTTACAAGATAACGGAACAATTGATTTAATAACAGCATCTTCTTTGAAATTAGTAAAAGGAAGAAGGATGTTGATTCCGTGGATTATGTTCTTACTGGAGCTACTGTTGACGAGTATTGGAACGCAGGGAACTGCAGCAATTATAATTGTAGCTCCAATAGCTTTACGCTTGGCACATAAGATTGGATTTAATCAGTTAGGAATGTCCTTGATGGTTGCCTGGGGGATGGTTGGGGGAATCTTCTCACCATTAAACGTTATGGGTATCATCGTTCGCGGGGTAGTCGAAGAAAGTGGAATTTCATTTAATGCCAATACACTATACTTACTTTCTACACTATTTGCAGTAGGATTAGCTTTCCTTACATTTCTCATCTTTGGTGGATTTAAAAGAAGAAAAGCAGATCAGACAAGTGAAATTTCTGAAGATAATGCAGAGTTGCAAGCAATTTTGAATCCAACTATCGAAGTTACACCCTATCGCATCGTTTCTTTATTAGCATTAGGAGCTTTAATCACTTTGGGTATGGTCTTTGAAATGAACATGGGGTTTGCAGGTTTAACGCTTGGTCTTATACTTGCATTATTTAATCCTGCACGACAAAAAGAAATTGTTAGTAAAATTCCTTGGAGCATCATCTTAATGGTTTCTGGTATCGTAACGTATGTTGGAGTTTTGGAGCAAATCGGTGTAACCGATTACATTACGCACTTGGTTTCAGAGGTAGATAATCCGTTATTGGCTATATTGGTTACATGTTATATTGGCGGTATTATTTCTGCTTTTGTATCAACGACAGGTTTCCTTGGTGCTGTAGTTCCTTTATTGATTCCGATGTTAGCTACAGGAGATATCTGGGTTATGGGTGCAGTTGCAGCCGTTTGTATCGCTTCAAGTATCGTTGATATCTGCCCGTTCTCAACCACTGGAGCAATCTTTGTAGCCAATGCGCAAGGTGAAGCAAAAGCAACATTTTATAATCACTTGTTAAAAGCTTCCATATTTATCATTGCTGCCGGTCCTCTCGTTGCGTGGATCGTATATGTAGCATTTTTCTAAGATGTGGAATGAGATCGATAAGATAAAAGTGTTGTGAAATATAAGTAAATCGGAGGTAGCAAATAATGGATTATACAAAATTACTTGATTATGATAAAAAGATTAAGCTAGGTATCGTTGGCGCTTCTCAAGGGTTTGGTTATACATCTTTAGTACAGCTTAAAAATGTAGATCAGATTGATGTTCGGATTGTTTGTTCAATAGATATTGAAGCAAGTTATAATGCATTAATTGAAAGCGGATACAACAAAGAAAAAATCGTGATCTGTCATAATGCAGAGGAAATGAAGCGTACGGACGAAAGTGAAATAATTGTTGTGGATGATTACAAATTGGTTCTGGAATCAGGAATCTCTTCTGTATTAGAGGCAACTGGAAACATGGATGTTGGAACTTATATTGCGGAAAATGCATTAACAAATGGTATCAATGTGTATATGGTTTCTAAGGAAACGGATAGTTTCAGCGGAACTTATTTTAACCAATTAGCACATGTAAATAACACAGTTTATGCTCTGGTAAATGGAGATCAGCCCCGTAATCTAGTAGATTTATATTCTTGGGGAAAACTGCTCGGTCTAAACATTGTCGCAGCTGGTAAATCTAGTGAATATGATTTCGTATTTGATAGAGACTCTGGAAAACTCACCTATACAGATGGAAAAGAAGTATATCATGATAAGCCAGAGATAATGAATGCATGGGAATATGAAGATACAAATACGCTGCAGCAAAGATTTGAATCTTTAAAAGAACTTACTGGAACAATTGCTGCAGATGTTTGTGAAATAAATTTAGTATCTAATGTTACTGGCTTACTACCAGCAGCTCCTGGACTTAATTATCCAATCGCAAAAGTGAACGAATTAGCTGAAATTTTTGTACCTAAAGAAGATGGCGGGATATTAGATCGTTCTGGAGTAGTGGATGTCTTTTATCAATTAAGAGAAAAGAATGAACCTAGTTTTGCTGGCGGTGTCTTTATCGTATTTGAGCTTACCAACGACGAAATTATGGTTGATTTATTAAGAGGTAAAGGTCACATTATTAGTAAGAGTGGAAAGTACGGCTGTATTTATCAGCCATACCACATGATGGGACTGGAAGCACCATTATCAATTATACTTGGAGAACGTCTGGGAGTAGGAACACGTCATGATACACGACAAGTTTCCGTTATGGCAGGGGTTGCCGAGGAAGATCTAAAAGCAGGACATACGTTTACAGTATATGGACATCATCATGAAATAAAAGATGTTAAGCCCCAGTTATTTGAAAGAAATGAAGCGAAAGACGCTGTTCCGTTCTATCTATTAAATAATATAACCCTGAAAAATGATGTGAATAAAGGTGAGGTGATTGGCTTCGAAGATATTGAAGTTGATTCGACTCAAAAAAACACATTTGACGTATATCAAAAAGGATTATCGTTAGAAGTTGGGGTAAAATCCTTCTAAACTCGCTATGGTAAATAAAGTCCTGCACTTTCGAAATTGAATCGGAGGTGCAGGACTTTTAAACTCAAGAAAAAGTATTAGTTTGCTTATAAGAAAGAACGGTTAATCTGCCTATAATTGAAGGGGATTCTTAAAAAACTAGTAAAATTGGATACTAACTTAGTGAACAGCATTTGAGTAAATATTGTAGCTTATGACATGTGTCATAAGCTTTTTCGTACAGGTGTGAATATATCCTCATCCTTTTTCTGTTTATCATTAATATACAAATGCTTCGGAAAGGATGGCGTGAGGATAATGAAAAGTACAGAGAGAATTCGTTTACTTGATATTCTGCGGGGATTCGCTGTGTTAGGGACACTGGGGACAAATATATGGATCTTTGCACACTTGGGTAATTTATCTTACATTACAACCATCGATTACTCGGGATGGTGGCAGCCAGAAGATCTGGTCAGGATGATTGTGCTGTTCCTAGTAAATGGGAAATTATTAGGTTTGTTAACCATTATGTTTGGTGTTGGCATGGAACTGAAGTATCAGCAAGCCCTGCGGCGCGGGAGAGCTTGGACAAAGGTTTATATAGGCACGGCTGTTTTTATATTCATAGAAGGTTTCATACATTATACCCTGGTGATGGAATATGACATTTTGATGAGTTATGGAATAACAGCAATGGTTGTCATGTTCCTGATAAATAGAGACAATCGTTTTATAAAAAGAGTGCTGATTGTGATTGGGAGTATTCACACTGTTGTCATCCTATTTTTGTTAGGAGCGAGTCTTTTTGCAAATGTAACGTTAGGCAGCTTCGAGGAAGTTGTTGCACTATATCAAGGGGGCACTTGGTTTGAGCAAGTGCAATACCGTCTGATGCATTTCTTGCCATTAAGAATGGAAGCAATACTTATTATACCGATGAATATCTTTTTGTTTCTACTAGGAGTTCTACTCATGCGTTCTGGTGTTTTCGCTCCAGATGATAATGGAAAGCAACAGCGTAAGAAGCTATTTACGTTAGGTATATGTGTAGGGCTGCCTTTGAATATGCTTATTTTCATACCAGGAGGTGCTCTTGATATAGCGGTACGTTACTTATTCGCACCTATATTATCCATAGGCTATATTGCGGTTATTTCAATCGTGGTAGAATATGGTAAGTGCAAATGGCTTTGGCGCTGCTTTGAACTTGTTGGAAGAATGTCTTTGAGCTGTTATGTAATGCAAAATGTCATAAGCTCTATCCTCTTTTATGGTTGGGGCTTGGCTCTTGGCGGAAGAGTGGATTCCTTAAGTATCATTCTAATTTGGTTTCTCATCTCACTAGTGCAAATCGCATTTGCATACGTGTGGCTTCGTCTATTCAAGGCTGGTCCATTGGAGAGCATACGTCTCCATACAGTACGTATTCTCATGTCTAAATAGTAGAAGGGAGAAGGAATGACGGATAAGATATACCCTAGAGATCAAATCGGCAGTTATTTAGTTATTGATGTGACAACGATCGTGTTTTTGATTTTTATTGTGTTTCGCACGGACGCAACCTTTGGTTTGTGGGGAAAAGTTTTATTTCTGTTGCTATATGTAATAGCGTTTTATACGGGACTTTGGTATAGAGACTGGCGATTATTAGCCGCAGTTTTGCTGGGGCTTCTCGTCTTAACTTTATTTGCTGTATTTGGAACCATACCAATCTTGCTGTTTGCTTTTACATTTGCGGATCTAATTGGAAGGTCAAAATCAAAAACACATATTGCGATAGGAATGTCAGCTATAGCAATAATGTTTTTTATGGTGCATTGGAAAGTCGGAGACAATCTTTCCCGGCAGGACTATATGATTCTGCTCCCTGTTTTTATCGTACTTCTATTGTTACCTATACTGATTTACATTAAAGAAAAAGCAAAAGGCTTACAAGGCAGACTTGATGCAGCACATACACAGATCGAGAAGTACATCCAACAGGAAGAAAGGCATCGCATAGCAAGAGATCTTCACGACACACTTGGTCAAACGTTAACGATGATAAAGTTAAAAAGTGAATTGACTTCTAGGTTAATAGATCATAATGCCGATGAAGCGAAGCAGGAAGTAAAAGATATATCGATGATGGCAAGAAAAGCTTTGCATCAAGTCAGGGAAGCTGTATCAGAGATGAGATATATTTCATTGAAAAGTGAATTAGAAACATCGCGGGCGCTAATGGAAGGCATAAATATCGAGTTGAATATTGAAAAAGAAGGCGAACTGCCCCTATTGCCTAGTGTTGGAGAGACAATGATAGCTCTTACTATCCGAGAGGCAATGACGAATATCATGAAACACAGCAAAGCAAATCAGTGTATAGTTAGGCTGATGGCTTTTGATAACGCTTTCTCTATACAGATAATAGATAACGGAATTGGACTAGGGGATAAGGGGCCGGGGAATGGCATCCAGTCAATGAAAGAACGGATGGAAGTGGTGCAGGGAACAGCGGAAGTGGCCAACGGAAGCAGTGGCGGAACCAGTGTTACCTTGATTCTGCCAATCTTTCAAACAGACAGGGGGTTCACTGCGTTATGATACGAATCGTCATTGCAGAAGACCAGCAAATGCTGCGTGGAGCATTAACCGCATTATTAAAGTTTGAAGCCGATATAGAGGTGGTGGCAGAGGTATCCGATGGGCAAGCTGCTTGGGAAGTAATTCAAAGTGAACAGCCGGACGTATGTCTTTTGGATATAGAGATGCCTTTCATGAATGGTCTTGAATTAGCAGAGAAAATAAGAACTGATGCATTATTACAATCTTGCAAAGTTGTTATTGTTACGACCTTTGCGCGGCCAGGCTTTTTACAAAAAGCAATAGATGTCAAAGTAGATGGATATTTATTAAAAGATGAACCAATTGACTACCTTATCGAGTCTATTCGCAAAGTGATAAAGGGAGAGCGCGTCATTAGTATGGATTTGGCAGCAACTCTTTTTATGAAGGAAGAGAATCCACTAAGTTTACGTGAAACCGAAGTACTGCGTCTTGCAAAAAGCGGTTTAACAACGAGTGAAATATGCAATGAGCTTTTCTTAACAAAAGGAACTGTGCGAAACTATTTATCTTCTGCCATTCAGAAACTAGAATCTGAAACCAGACAACAAGCCATTAATACTGCTGTACAAAAAGGATGGATTTAGATAGATATATTACTAGCCATCCAGTGAATTTAAAGTTAATTTGGTTAAAGCAGCCCATCAGCAACGTTTCTGATGGGCTGCTTGCTGAAATGAACAAAAAATCTATCTTTACACTTTTCTATTACATTAGGATTATATTCGGAGTTTATCAACGGTTTTTTAGTGGTAAGCCTAAAAAGCAGCTTTTAACTATGTTAGATTTATACTATTCATTTGTTTGATGCAGGACCACTTTCAACTTATGAAATACTCTTAAACTACAGGTGGGATAAAGTGAAAAAACTAATTATGGCAAGTGCAAGCCTTGCAGTCATTCCAGCTTTATTATTAGCAGGCTGTTCGCAGGAAGCAACTTCACAAGACCAAGAGCCGAAGTCGAATGAAAAGTCGGAATTGAGCTCGGATGAGCAAGCAGCAACTTCTCCGGAACCTGCGTCACAGCCAAGCTATCAAGCTATTGAACCTTCTGAGGAAGCCGGACCGCTGGAAAGTCATTACACAGAAACACAGCTGGCGGAAATGCCAATAACAGAGGCGCATGGGGATGACACGAAGAGAAGCGTTCCTTTAGGTCAAACCCTAGAAAAGGGAACGGAAGATGTAACAGATGGACCGCTTCAGAAAAATAGAATCGTTTCTTATTATGGTCATCCTAGTTCTACTAGCATGGGAATTCTGGGAGAGTATAGCCCGGAGGTATTAATGGAGAAGTTGAAGGAGCAGACCAAGGCTTATTCGGAGCTTGATCCTGAAAGACCGGCTATTCCAGCTATTGAATTGATTGCCTCGGTTGCACAGCGGACTCCGGGAGACGAGGGCCATTATGTGCACCCAACTTCAGCTGAGGATATTGAAAAGTATGCTGAGTTAGCTGAAGAAAATGATGCTTTACTGATTTTGGATGTTCAATTGGGTCAGGATTCTATCATGAATGAAGTGAAGTCATTGGAAAAATATTTGAAAATGCCGAATGTCCATTTAGCCATCGATACAGAATTCCATGTTAAAGAAGGGCAAATTCCGGGCGAGGATTTAGGTCACGTTGATGGGGAAAAGGTGCAGGAAGCTATTGATTATGTATCAAATCTAGCATCTGAAAATGGACTTCCGGACAAGGTTGTCATCGTCCATCAATTTGCAGATATCATTATCAGCAATAAAGAAGCTATCCAGCCGACAGAAAATGTGGAAGTAGTCCTGAATAACGACGGCCATGGCATTGCAGCCTTAAAACGATCAGGTTATCATCAGCTTGTACATAATCAGCCTATCCAATATGGAGGATTCAAGGTGTTTTATCAGAAAGACGAACCTGTCATGACACCGGAAGAGGTTCTGGAACTAGATCCTGCACCTGCATTTGTTAATTACCAATAATGGTAGTACGATTGATACACAGAAAGCAATATCATAAGTAAGGTGGATATACATATGCTTAAAGAGGTTTGCGTAGAGAACTTCACGAATGTCCCCGAATTGCTTGCTAAAGGTGCTGGCAGGGTTGAACTTTGTGACAACCTTGCAGTGGGGGGAACAACAGTAAGTCACGGCGTAGCGGAAGTAACGATTAACTATTGCCACGATAAGAACATTAAGGTTATGAGCATGATCAGACCAAGAGGCGGAATTTTTGTTTTTAGTAAAGAAGAAGTGGAAATGATGAAGCGGGATCTCGTGCATCTAAAGGAATTAGGAACAGATGGCGTGGTGCTGGGTTGTTTAAATGAAACTGGCTGGATTGATGAAGATGCTATGGTCACTTTGCTTGATTTAGCGAAAGGACTGGAAGTAACCTTTCACATGGCATTTGACCATATAAGCCCTGATAGTCAGCTGAAAGCGATTGATTGGCTGGTGGAACACGGGGTACATCGAATCCTTACCCATGGAGGTCCGCTAGACACGAAGATTGAAGATAATCTAGCCAGGTTGAAGGATTATATACAGTATGCAAATGACAGAATCATTATCCTTCCTGGTGGAGGCATTTCAATTAAGAATCTGGAATTAATCAAATCGGAACTGCATGTTGGAGAAGTTCATGGGACAAGAGTAGTTGGTTAAATGCGAAACACTACTCTTCAAGATTAAAAACAGCCCTTTCTGCTAGAGCAGAAGGGGCTGTTTTTAATGGAAAGTCTCGGTGAAGGCTTTAAGACATATCAGCCTTCATTGTCCCAGTTTGAATTTGGTGGAATAAAAGAGGACGTAAACCTATGTCCTCTCAACATCCACTTATTAAAATAAACCAAAAATAAAATCCCATAGCCCGAGCACATCTAAAAAGACAATAATGATAGCGATTGGCGTGACATATTTTAATAGATAATACCAGACAAGAAAGAATCCTCTGCCAACATTCGATCCAAGTGCCAGTTCTTCAAAAAGCTCGCTTTTCTTCATTTTTAGCGGAACAAAGAGTGAAATAAGCAATGCCCCTAATGGCATTAATATATTGCTGACTGTATAATCGAACAAGTCAAATATTGTCTTGTCGAATATAAGGAAGTCAGACAGCACGCCATATGACAGACAGGACGGAATTCCGACCAAGAAAATCAACAACCCGAGCTGCCATGATCGTTTTGTGCGCTTGGTTTTGTCTTTTTTTGTCGTGGCCGCCACAAAGATCTCTAACATAGAGAAGGCGGAGGTTAGAGCGGCAAACAAGAATAATATCAGGAAGATGATAAAGAATAGGGTACCAAATTGCATGTTACTGAATACTGCTGGCAAAACTGCAAATATCAGTACCGGCCCAGCATCAGGTTCCATCCCGAAGGAGAAGACTCCTGGGAAAATAGCTAAACCAGCTAAAAGCGCCACAAAAATATTAATAATAATGATAGAAAAAGCCGCTTGCGGCAAATGCTGTGTTTTTGGCAAATAGGAAGCATAAGTAACCATAACGGATACGCCCACGGATAGAGTGAAAAATGCTTGCCCAAGTGCGAACAACACCGACTCTGATGTCAGGTTGGAGAAATCGGGAACCAGCATGAACTGAATGCCTTCCATTGAGCCATCCAAGCTGACAGAGCGAATGACTAATACAACGAATAAAAGAAATAGCGCTGGCATCATGATCTTACTTGTTACTTCAATTCCCTTTTGCACACCCTTAGCAACTACAAGGATTGCTATCAGCATAAAAAGAAATTGAGCGAAGAGCGTTGGGACAGGGTTTGAGATGATGTCGTTAAACAACGCGCCATAACCATCCTGTGAAAGTCCATTAAGGCTGCCGCGGATGGCTTCAAATAGATAAATGATAATCCAGCCGCCAACGACGCTGTAAAAGGATAATAAAATAAAGCATGTGACCACACCAAGTCTGCCTATGATTGTCCAGAGTGACCCAGGTGCAATCTTTTGATAAGCAGATACAGCATCAAGCTTGGTTCTGCGGCCGATGATAAACTCCCCTATCAAAAGCGGGGCGCCAAGTATAACAGTAAAAAGTAAAAAGATTAGAAAGAATGCGCCGCCTCCGCCAGTTCCTGCGATATACGGGAATTTCCAAATGGCTCCCAAGCCGATGGCAGAACCAGCAGCTGCCAATATAAAACCAATTTTAGATTTCCAGTGTTCTTGTGACATGTTGCAACTCCTATTCAGATCAAAAAATAGTAATGGGGGTATAGTAGCACAATTACATATTAATGGACAGACAATTTAAAAAATAAAATAATGACAAAGAGACAGCTGCATAGATAGTATATGTGCAAGTAAGACAAAGCCCCTCCTTCAGCAGGAGGGGCTTATCTATTACTACTATCTCTATCCAAGCTTCTTAGAGTTCTACAATGAATCTTAAATTTCTCCGATAATGACCTTAACTGCCGCTTCTAAATCCTTCACTGACCATGAAGGCAGCTTTGGATTGACTGTTGCCAGTTCATGATGTGCTGGTATATGCACGAATCCGGCAATCATATTCAACTTATTAGTTTCGATGTGATGTCTGACGGTGTACATTGTTTGGTTGCATAAGTAGGTGCCGGCAGTGTTGGAAATCTTCGCTGGCAGGTTATGTTCCTGCAGTTTTGATACCATCTTTTTAATTGGCAATGTCGAGAAGTAGGCATCAGGAGCATCTTCTAGAATCTTTTGCCCGTCGTACTGATTTCCAGCGTTATCTGCTTCTCCGTCCATGCAGTTTATTGCTATTCTTTCCGGTGTAATTCTATTTCTTCCGGCAGCTAGCCCTAAAGAGATGACAACAGAGGGCTGATGTTCTTCGACATGTTCTAAGATGACGCTGGACGTTTTTGTGAAATCGACTGGAAGCACCTTGCCGATTATCTTGTTCCCATTTATCGTTTCTCCGTCCAAGTTGCGGACAATCACTTCTGTAGGATTCGATTTCATCCCTAAAAAAGCTTCAAAGCCAGTGAGTAAGATGTTCAAATTTACTTCTCCTTTTTAATTCAAATACTGATCGAACCAGTCCGTTATTTCATTCAAACGAATAATACGTAAACCTGGATCGCCGCTTCGGGACAGCTCATGATTTGATTCTGGGAAACGCACAAATCGTGTAGGTTTCTTTTGTTGTTTTAATGTGATGTACAATTGCTCGGCTTGTTCAATCGGGCAGCGATAATCATTTTCGCTATGCAAAATGAGCAGTGGTGTTTCCACATCTTTCACATAACGAAGCGGAGAGATTCTCCACAGCTCTTCGGGATTCTCCATAACGGTCGTCTTATGTTCCCATTCGGTAAAGTAGTAGCCGATATCACTTACACCATAGAAGCTAAGCCAGTTACTAATCGAGCGTTGCGTAACGGCCGCCTTGAATTTATTCGTATGGCCAACAATCCAGTTCGTCATGAAGCCGCCATAGCTTCCGCCAGTCACACCTAAGCGAGATGAATCAATCCAATCATAGTTTTCCAAAGCATAATCTACCGCGGTCATAACGTCGTTATAGTCTATGCCTCCATAGTCACCGCGCACGGCATCGACAAACTGCTGCCCATAGCCGTGACTTCCTCTTGGGTTCATGTACAGAACACCATAACCTTTACTCGCAATCACCTGAAACTCGTGCATGAAAGCATGACTGTACATCGCGTGCGGGCCGCCATGAATTTCAAGGACAAGTGGATATGTTTCGCCATCCTTGAAGCCGGTTGGTTTCATAATCCAGCCTTGTAGCTCAGTTCCATCATTCGCTTTGAAATGAAAATCCTCAGGAATAGATAGTGTTTTCGTTTGAAGTAACTGCTCGTTAATTGCTGTTAGACGTTGCTCTTCATTGGCTGACAAAGTCGACACAAAAAGGTCGCCTGGAATAGCAGCCGATTGACTAACTGCATAAACAATCTGTTCTTGATTCTTATCTGTACTAAACGCATAAATCTGACGTTTCCCGCCAATAACAGTGCTGATTTGTTTGTCTAACGTCACTTTATATAAGTGTGTTGATCCTAGTTCACTTGCTAAGAAGAATAGGGCATCGTTCGTCTTGCTCCAAATGGCACCAGCACTTGCAGCTCCTGTGCCCATATCATTAATCGCAACATCGTTGCACTCCACATCCCATTCACTCGTTAAACAGGAGAGTTCTTTTGTGGCAAGATCCAGCGACCATACTCTAGTGAGAGTTGCTCCTTTGTACTCTAGATCATCACCCAATAAAGATAGCTTTGTTCCATCATGGGAGTAGTTTGGCGTATAGAACCTTTTGTCGCTGCTCGTTAGTTTTTCTGTATTATTCGTTGCTAAATCTAGCTGATAGATATCAGAGAAGAATGTCTGCTCAGGATCTTCAGAACGGTTGGCGATATATGCGACGTGCTTTCCAGCTGGTGAAAATGCAGGCGAATGATGATCATATTGTCCGTCTGTTAGTAAGGTTTGGGTGCCAGTTTCTAAATCTATTAATGCCAAATGGTCGAAGGTTTCGTCAGAAAAACCTTTCGCGTCGGATTTGTATTGCAGGTTCGTAGTAATATAAGGCTTTAGTTTTTCTTCTGTCTTTTCTTTTGTTTCCTTTTCTTCCAAGCTGTCGGATGCAGTTAGCGGTACGGTAGAGATGAGCTTCTTTCCGTCTGGTGACAAAACAGGCTGAGAAGCACCTCTTTTTAAAGTGGTAACCTGACTTGCTTCACCGCCGTTAGAAGCGATTTTCCATATTTGCTGCACTCCAGAGCGATTGGACACAAAGAATATGTACCGTCCATCTGGTGACCATCTCGGCTGTGTATCGGAGAAATTACCTTGAGTGAATTGGGTAATTTCCTTTGAATCCACATGCATTAAAAAAAGATTGGATTGATATTTTTCTTTCTCGTTAATTACTCTCTTAACAAAAACAACCCAGCTGCCATCCGGTGATAGCTGTGGATCCGATAAGAACGAAAAATCGAGCAGATTCTGTGCGGAAAGACCGTTTGTTGTCATAGTTTGCTGCCTCCTGTCCAGGGACATCTATTTATTTGTCGTGATATGGGACGGCTTTCTCTTATCCAGCTCTAAAATGACCTAGGCCGGCCCAGAAACCTGTCCACATTCTTATACTATTTCGCCATTTATATAGGTTTGTACTGCTTTGTTTCTCAAATCGAACGGGTTGCCGGTCCAGAGAACAAAGTCTGCATCCTTGCCAACTTCAACAGAACCAACTCGATCGTCTACGCCTAGATGCTTGGCTGCATTCAGTGTAATAGCTTTAAGAGCTGCTTCTTCAGGCAGACCGTATTTGACAGCTAGAATTGCACTCGTCATTAAATGCTCAATCGCAATAACAGGATGATCAGTTGTAATGGAGAATGGTACAGATTCTTCTGCTAGTGCCAGCAGCGTGTTCCAGCCTTTATCGGCAAGCTCGATTTTGGATCGAGGTGTCATAGTTGGTCCTACCGATACGCGGATATCGTGTTTGGCGATAAACGGTGCTATTTGATGTCCTTCTGTACAATGCTCAATCGTTAAATCAATATCAAATTCCTTTTTTAACCGTAGTACAGTGACAATATCATCCGCACGGTGGGCATGGACGCGAAGAGGGATTTCTTTATTCAATACCTTTTCGATATGTTCTAATCCAAGGTTTCTAGCTGCTTTACCAGCTTTGCGATCTTCCATATATGTTTGTGCCTCAATAAATTTTTCACGAAGAATGGCTGCGATTCCCATTCTGGTTGTCGGCATTCTTCCTTTATCACCGTGGAACCGTTTTGGATTTTCACCTGTTGCTGCTTTTAGACCAGAAGGATTGCGAATGACCATGTCATCCACGATTGTCCCAGTCGTCTTTAACACACACATTTCCCCGCCAATTACATTGGCACTTCCAGGCATCACTTGGACTGTCGTAACACCTGACCGTCTCGCATCTTCAAATCCTCTATCCAGTGGGTTTATCCCATCAATTGCGCGCACCTGTGGCGTGGCTGCAGCGCTCGTTTCATTAAAGTCATGTCCTTCTTTTCCTATTCCTTCTTCATGTACACCTAAATGGGTATGTACATCAATTAATCCTGGAGTAAAGTATGTACCGCTAGCATCAATGATTTCATATCCATCTGGAATGGTGTCTTTTCCTATGGAAGTGAACTTTCCATGCTGTATTAAAATTGTTGTATTCTTGAATGTCTTACCTGTGCCGTCTACTCCAGATACATTTGTTATGGCTTTCATTGGTTTACCTCCAAAAGTTATAAAATATTATCTCTTTTCTGAAAACTAGAATTGGGATCCTGTCTGTTCTCGATTCCTTATAACGATAGTAAGGCATCTCACAAATGTTGTAAATGTAATTCAACCTCATTGCTGGTAGACATTTTATTTGGGTGACTCTTATAAGCAGTTAAATTTAGGAGCTGCTCTGCTAATTGTAAGCCTTGTAAAAACGAATTGTGCATCGTATTCTTCCTTCAAATTACATGTCTACTATTTGTATGGGTTTATAGGTAATAGGAACCAAAAATGTAAGATGATATTGACAGTGATTCTTACAAAAGATAGAATTCGATGTGTAATTTTAACAATTTTATATGATTATTTCTTATCCAGAGAGGTGGAGGGACATGGCCCTGCGAAACCTCAGCAACAGGTCTTTTAAGGACACTGTGCTACATCCATCGGGAATTAATTCTCGAGAGATAAGATGAATAGAGGGTACCTCTCGACGCATCTTTGTCGGGAGGTACTTTTTTTTGTTGGGAGGTGAGCAACAGAAGATTGCTAGATACATAAGGAGGGAGAATTAGAAATATGTATGTCGTCAAAAGACTAGGAATGATGCTGCTGACGATATGGATCATTGTGACTGTTACGTTTGTCATCATGCATAGCATTCCAGGTGACCCATTCGCTTCGGATGCGAAAGCCTTATCACCTGATGTAGTAGAGAATATGCGAGCCAAATATAATTTGGATGAACCATTACTGACACAGTACGGACTTTACTTAAAAGATCTGCTGCTGCTCGACTTCGGGCCTTCGATCCAATCGAAGACGAGGGACGTGAATACACTCATTCAAGAGGGGTTTCTGCCTTCTGCAATGCTAGGAATACAGTCACTGCTTGCAGCGTTAGTCGGAGGTTTATTCCTTGGAATTGTAGCTGCATTATTCCAAAACCGCATGCTGGATTATGTTTCTATGTTCATCGCAATCATTGGAATTTCTGTACCTAGTTTCATTTTAGCGCCTCTATTGATTAAGTATTTAGCCGTAGATAGTGGGTTGCTTCCAGTTGCAGCGTGGGGGACATGGCAACACACAATCCTGCCTACATTCGCACTTGCTGTTGGGCCACTGGCGATTATTGCTAGATTCGTAAGAACAAGTATGCTGGAGGTCCTGAATCAGAATTATATGAAGACAGCTGAAGCTAAAGGTTTGTCAACCTTTGACATCGTTTTCAGGCATGGTATACGTAATGCGCTGATTCCAGTCATATCTTTCATTGGACCGCTATTTGCGGCAATCATCACAGGAACGTTTGTCATAGAAAAGATTTTCGCAATCCCGGGAATAGGTAAATATTTCGTGGATAGCATTTTCAATCGGGACTATCCGGTAATTCTTGGAACGACTATCTTTTATAGTGCAATCTTGATCATCACTCTGTTCGTCCTTGATTTCTGCTATAGACTGATAGATCCGAGAATAAAACTTTCAAGTGAGGCTGATTAAATGGAGCAACTGAATAAAAAGGCATTCCAGCCTCTTGATAGGAGCCGCTACTCGGATACAGCGCAGAACCGACAATACATAGGTCATAGAAAAGAGATCCTGCAAAAGTTAATTTCCAATAAGCTCGCCCTAATTGGAGCTGGTTTGTTGATCCTCATTATCGGGATGGCGATTATAGGACCTGTTTTACAGCCATATTCACCGAGTGAGCAGTCATTGACCGAAGGGAATTTAGCACCGTCATCTGAGCATTGGTTCGGGACAGATGATCTTGGTCGGGATGTTTGGGAACGTGTATGGGCTGGTGCTCGCATATCTCTAACGATCGGAATGGCCGCGGCAGTAATAGATTTATTGATTGGAATCTTAGTAGGCGGTATCGCAGGATATATGGCGGGCCGAAGCAGGTTCGGTGATCGCGTGGATAACCTTCTGATGCGTATCGTAGAGATTTTGTATGGTATTCCATACTTGCTAGTCGTAATCTTACTGATGGTTGTTATGAAACCGGGACTGCTAACGATGATCATTGCCCTGACATTAACCGGCTGGGTAGGAATGGCTCGCATTGTGAGAGGTCAGATTCTCCAATTGAAGCAGCAGGAGTATGTGATGGCTGCTGAAAAACTGGGAACGTCCCATGCACGTATCATTATGAAACACTTGCTGCCGAATATGATTGGCATCATCATTGTCAATCTTACTTTCACAGTACCGCAGGCAATCTTCGCCGAATCCTTTCTCAGCTTCCTAGGACTTGGTGTTCAGTCACCGACAGCGAGCTGGGGGACAATGGCGAATGATGCGCTGAGTGTCATCTTGAGTGGGCAATGGTGGAGATTATTCTTTCCTGCACTACTCATATCACTAACTATGCTTGCGTTCAATGCTTTTGGAGATGGGCTGCAGGATGCATTCGATCAACGGTCTAAGAAATAAGGGGGGCAACATGAGTTTACTGGAACTTAATAATTTGCATGTATCATTCAAGACTCGCCATGGCGAAATAAAAGCAGTCAGAGGCGTGGATTTCTGGCTGGATAAGGCGGAGACGCTGGCGATTGTCGGAGAGAGCGGAAGCGGAAAAAGCGTCACTGCCCAAAGTGTTATCGGGATGATACCTAGACCGCATGGCAGGATAGTCGACGGAAGCGTATCCTTCAAAGGTGAGGATATTACCAAGCTGCCTATAAAGCAGTACCGGAAAATCAGAGGAAAACAGATAGGGATGGTATTCCAGGATCCGATGACAGCTTTGAATCCGACAATGAAGATTGGGCATCAGATACAGGAAGTATTCACAAAAAAACTGAAGCAGCCGAAAAAACTGGCAAAAGAGAGTGCAATCAAACTGCTGGAAGAAGTCGGAATAAAGGATCCTGTCAGCCGTTATTACGACTATCCGCATCAGTTTAGTGGAGGTATGAGGCAGCGGGTAGTTATAGCCATTGCATTAGCAGCGAATCCATCGCTCATTATCGCGGATGAACCTACAACAGCTCTGGATGTGACGATTCAGGCTCAAATCCTCGCGTTGCTGAAACGTATACAGAAGGAGCGGGAAACATCTATCTTACTGATCACACATGATCTTGGAGTTGTTTCAGAAGTGGCAGATAGGGTGGTTGTGATGTATGCAGGATCCGTTGTGGAGACAGGTACTGTTCAAGAAATCATGGAGACGCCTAAACATCCTTATACGTGGGGATTATTACAATCTGTTCCGACTGTAGAGGGGGAACGGCAGGATCGATTGAAAGCAATAGACGGAACACCACCCGACTTATCAAGACCGATTGTAGGCTGTCCATTTGCTGCGCGGTGCCCGCATGCAATGGAGATCTGTGCCGAACAGCTTCCTGCAAATGAAAACTTTTCAGGGACACATAAAGCCCGATGCTGGCTGCACGACTCGCGAACAAAGAGCTACTTGGAGCTGGCAGCAGGAGGTGAGACCAGTGAGTGAAACAATTGTGCAAGTAAGTTCCATAAAAAAACACTATCGTCAGAAAAAAAGAAAGACAGTAAAATCCGTAGATAATATCTCCTTTTCGATACAAAAAGGAGAAACGTTTGGACTTGTAGGAGAAAGCGGTAGTGGGAAGACGACATTGGGGAGATTGATCGTCGGAATTCATGAGCCAACGGAAGGCTCGATTGCTTATAACGGCAAAGATATTTCCAGATTGACCAAGACAGAGAGACGAACAGTGAATCGGGAAATGCAAATGATTTTTCAGGATCCAGAAGCTTCCTTGAATCCAAGAATGAAAGTGGAAGATATCATAGCTGAAGGAATTGATGCTAATCGCATTGCTAAAGGAGCAGAAAGAAAACAACTTGTCCACCAGTTATTAGAACGAGTTGGTCTGACGGCGGAGCATGCTAGCAGATACCCATATGAATTCAGTGGTGGACAGCGGCAAAGAATCGGAATTGCACGAGCTCTGGCGGTAAATCCTGCTTTCATTGTAGCGGATGAACCAATATCAGCACTCGATGTTTCCATTCAGGCACAAATCGTAAACTTACTTAAAGATATTCAGGCAGAAGAGGAATTGACTTTCTTATTCATTGCACATGATTTGGCCATGGTAAAGCATATAAGTGACCGCATCGGAGTGATGTACCTGGGACAGCTGATGGAACTAGCACCTAGTGAAGAGCTATTTGCTAATCCTCTGCATCCATATACACAGACTCTTTTGGCTGCTATTCCTTCTCTTGACGCATATGCAAAATCAGAACCTGAATCTACTTTCACAGAAGATCCAAGGGGAGTAGAGAAGCCTCAGCTTTTACATACAGAAAAGGGCTGTCCTTTCTATGAAAGATGCCCAATGGCTATGGAGCGATGTGCACATGAACGACCTGAATGGAAGGAAAAAGCGGCGGGGCACTTTACTGCTTGTCACTTATACGATTAAATCAAAACAATTTGGAGGTTATTATGAAAAAAATAAAAGCACTAATTTTACCTTTTATATCCCTTATTATTATTGGTGCACTCGTCGGCTGCAGCAGTGGCAGCTCATCAGGTTCGGGGGATGCAGAACAGGCAATCACGGCCAACCTATCAGGAGAGCCTTATACACTTGATCCTGCTTTGGCATCTGATACGACATCCTTCTGGGTAATCGATCATTTATTCGAAGGCTTGTACACGTATGATGAAAACGGAAAGGAAGTACTTGGGTCTGCAAGTGATGTCCAAGTGTCCGAAGATGGTAAGACATATACATTCACAATCAAAGATGATGTGAAGTGGTCTAATGGAGATCCACTGACTGCGCAAGATTTTGAATATGCATGGGAGCGTGTATTGAACCCGGATACAGCTGCTTATGATCCTTCTCAATTCTATTACATTGAAGGAGCGGAAGCCTATAATACAGGAAAAGGTGCTCTAGAGGATGTAGGAATTGCTGCTGAAGATGATAAGACACTTGTCGTTACGTTAGAAACTCCCGTCAAGTTCTTCCCTAAGGTCCTGATGGGACAAGGGTTCCTTCCGGTCAATAAAGAGGTAGTTGAAGCTGATGAGAACTGGGCAGCAGAAGCAGATGGTCTTGTCTCCAATGGTGCATTTTCGATTTCAGACTGGAAGCATGATGAAGAAATCGTCCTGAAAAAAAATAAGGAATACAGCAGTGCGGATCAGGTGAATTTAGACACCATTACGTTCAAAATGATTGCTGATCCAACGACGGAATATCAGATGTTCAAATCAAAAGATCTAGATTTAGTAGCTTCCATTCCATCAGAAACAATTGATCAGGAAAAGGATAGCAAGGAATATGTGAGCTCACCAGCTTTTAGTGTCTATACGTATTCATTTAATGTGGACGAAGCACCATTCACAAATAAAAAAATACGCCAGGCCTTTGCCTATGCCATTGATAAAGAAGCTATCACAAGTAACATATCTAAAGGCGGAGCAAAAGCAGCCTATGGCTATGTACCTTATGGTGTAGAAGCACCGAGTGGGGAAGACTTCCGTGACGAGGCAGAAGATTACTATAAATTCGATGCTGAGAAAGCGAAACAGCTTCTGAAAGAAGGATTAGAGGAAGAAGGCTGGAGTGAACTTCCAGCAGTTACATTAAGCTACAATTCTGAAGCGAACCATAAGAAGATCGCAGAAGCAATACAGGAAATGCTGAATAAAAACTTGGAAATTAATGTTGAACTAGAGAACCAAGAATGGAAAACATATATTGATACATTTAAACAAAAGAACTTCCAAATCGCAAGAATGGGCTGGGTTGGCGACTTCCTTGATCCATATCCGGTTCTGAACCTTTATAGCACGAAGAGCTCCAGTAACTTCACAAACTGGAGTAATGAAGAATACGACCAAGTGCTTGCGGATGCATTGGCTGAACAAGACGACACAAAACGTTTCGAATTGCTGCATCAAGCAGAGGGCATTTTAATGGAAGATTTGCCGATTATCCCAATCCAGTACTCAGCTAATAATAGCTTGGTTAGTGAACGCGTAGAAGGTATTCGATTTGATTCATTAACAAATCCTGATCTTCGCCGCGCAAAAGTAACTGCAGAGTAATCTAGCAAGGTGAAATAGTTGAAGGTACTGATATTAAGTCAGTGACTTCAGGCTGTCGAGAAAGCCTCGACAGCCTTTTTTCATCCAGTTTTATTTCTATTTCAGAAAACAATCGAGCTAAGTTAGCGAATTAAATATATTACTTGAATGGTGAAAATAAATAAGAGAGTGAGCCTTTACGGATTCTAAGTAACTCAAGGGATTTCTTTTACCTTGGACAAGGCGCCCAGCACATGATATTTGAACAAAAAAAAGAACCCCTTATAGGGGCTATTTTTCCTTCCTTATTTATCTAGTATATTGAAGGAAAGTATAGCGCTGCCAAAATCACCTTTTTTATCTGCTAAGCCATCTTGATTTGAATAACCGATCACACCACTGATAATGATAGTTCCAATTAGAATTACGGAAAACATTACTTTTTTCATGAGATCGCCCTCCTACTTAGATTAAAGCCAAGAGATAATATTTTGTTGCGAGTTCATATTGCTTACTATCAGTATAATACTGCGCTAGTTCCTTTGAAAAGAGCCTAACGTTAAACTTATCGTTAACTTTTTGGAAATAGTCTATGCCCTCCTGCCAAACACTCTCAAAGTTATGTCTGTCTTCATACTTTTTATGAAGCATGGCAAATTCCCATTTCATCTTCGTATCATCATTGTCGAGACTTCTTTGAAACCCTTCTGCGTAGGCTTGCTTTGCCTTCGTAGCTTGATTGGTCTTCCAGTAAGAGTCTGCTAACAGATACAATATGTTCAATTCAATGCGCTCTTGTTTTCCATCTAACGCATCCTCCAGATAGCGAATAGCAGTTGCCGGCAACCCGCGTGTGACGTACAAGAGTCCTAGATTTAGGTTAGTGGAAGCTAATAGACTTTGATTTTTGATTTTTTTACAAGTGGACAATGCTCTGTGAAGGTGTTCTTCTGCCAACTCGTAATCTGACATATCGAGATAGTTCATGCCTTGGACTAACTCTGTTCGAGCGAGTAAGAAATTGAGTGGTTCAAGTGATTTGAAGTTTTCAACAGCCCTAGCTGCATGTACGGCAGATAAAGTTGTAATGTCGAGGAAATAATAGACCATAGCCTTAATAAGATGAAATTCTCCTATTTCTGCAGGTTCCATTGAGGGACTTAGATATTTTTCAGCTTTCTCCAAACATACTAGCGAATCCTGATACTGCTTTTCAAAATAATAGATAATCCCTTCAGCAAAGAAGAGCTGGTATTTCTGCAGCTCTGTGAAATTTCCTTCATATTCCCGAGCTTTGACTAACGACTGCTTGCTATTCCTAAAATCCCCACGAATAGCATGATAACGGCTTTCAAGCAAGAAATAGGTGACAAGTGTTTCAGCATCATAATCGAAGGTGTGTTTATTCAAGTCTTCATAGATGCTGTGTGCAGCTTCTTTTTTGTCAAGACGGATACTCACTGACCAATTATCCAGATGACCTGCAATATCAAGGCTTTCCATGTACTAAGCTCCTTCTTAATTGAATATATAAGTATAGTCTACCATTATTTGGCGAAATCTGTATTGGGAATGATTTCCTTTGGTGATCTACTATATTTAGAGTTTCAATCAAGAGATTTCTCGTTTTAGGAAAGTAGGAAGAAACTTCTTCCAGCACATCTCTAAAAAAGAAGCGTTGCAGCTACATGTCTGGTAGCGGCAAACGCCTCATTAATGCTGCATATTTTCCTGGATATATTGCTTGGCCCACTTGCACCATTCCAAGTACATTTCGGAATACTTTATGCCATATTCAACGGTTAACATCGTGCCAACAGAATGTTCTTCTTGGCTAGTAAAGTGTTTCTTCCACTCTTTCGTCATACGTAATGTTTTTTCTTCTCTCGCTATTACTTCGTCCAATAAGTTGTTAATGTCATCTGCTGATAAGAAAGGGAAAATAGTCGTTTTTATTAAAAACTCATCCTTGATCTTTGCAGGCTTTAAAGGTTCTTCTAACGCCCAGCGTATTAATTCCTTTTTTCCTGTATCAGTAAGCGAATAGATTTTTTTATTTGGTAGGGTTCCCTGAACCACTAGTTCATGTTGTATTAAGTTGTTGTCTTCCATTTTATGCAGTTCTGTATAGATCTGGCTATGCGTCGAATTCCAAAAATAAGTCATCCGCTGCTTAAATATTTTCACTACATCATATCCAGTTACGGGCTCTTTCGCGATGATTCCTAACAACGCGTAACGTAGGCTCATAAAACATCAATTCCTTAAGATTTGTCTATTTGAAGAAATTATAGCATATCAACTTGACCAAAGTATTGGACGTCCTTTACTATATCTATAGTTTCATATGTCTAAAATGACATATAAGATATGTATCTTCATAAATCAGGTAGAAGGAGATACTCGAAAATTAAAAGGGAGATTGTTCTTTCATATTAGATAGCGGATCGCTGTCTGCAAGGATGAATCTGGAATGGTGAGGTTGAATGATGAAGAAGTTTCTGAATAAGAAAATACTAATTATCACGTTAAGCAGCTTAGGTATACTTGTGGTCTTGGGATTGGCGTTATTCTTCATGTGGTCGCAAGATACATATAGTGCGATAGATTCCGCAGAGACTGTAATAGAGGAAAACATACAGGTAGAAGATGGATGGTATATCGATAGAGCTGAACATGCGGACAAAGGGATCATTCTTTATCCAGGGGCAAAGGTTGAACCAGAAGCATATGCCTACCTAGCGCAAGAGCTAGTAAAGCACAATATTACCGTCGCTATCCCATCTGTTCGATTGAACTTACCCATACTCGATGTATCCAAAGCAAATGAAGTAATAGAAGAAGAGAAAGAGATGGAATGGTATATTGCGGGGCATTCCATGGGAGGTGCCGCAGCAGCTATGTACGCAGATCAAAATATGGACAGCGTAAACGGACTGATCCTGCTTGGTGCATATGCAGCAGAAAATGATGTGTTACGTGATTCTGAACTACCTGTACTTTCCATAAGCGGGACTGAGGATGGATTGAGTACACCTGAAAAGATAGAAGAATACAGCGCTTATTTACCCCAAACATCAGACTTCACAGAAATCCCTGGCGGCAACCACGCCTATTTCGGTGTATATGGCAGCCAATCTGGTGATAAGGAAGCACAGATCACAGTGGGGGAACAACAAGATATTATTGTAGATACGATTGTTGATTGGATGGAAGATGTCTCTGTTACTGGGGAAGGTGACAAATGAAAAAACTAAAAATCTATAGCATCATAACTACAGTTATTGTACTAATTGTTCTATTACAAGGTTCTCTTGTTACTAAAACCGGATCAGGTCAAGGATGCGGCACGACATGGCCGCTTTGTTTCGGTGATGTTATCCCTTATAACCCTACACTGGAAACAATCATTGAATACACCCATCGATTGATATCCAGCACCGCGGGATTACTAGTTTTAATCCTATCATTCTGGTCTTGGCGTAAATTAAAGTATATGAAAGAAATAAAGTTCTTTGCCATTCTAGCTTCGGCTGCCATTATTGTACAAGGCTTAATGGGAGCAGGGCAGGTTGTCTTCGGACAGCCGCCATTAATAATGGCATTGCATTTTGGCTTCTCTGCAATCTCCTTAGCAGCTGTTTTTGCCATCACACTATTTACATTCGAAACACCAGCTACCAAAGTCACCGTACAAGTCGGAAGGAAGCTTAGACGCTATATCGTCTTCATTACTGTCTACGCTTACGCGGTTATCTATACAGGTGCATTCGTAAAGCATATGAAAGCATCCGCCGTCTGCAAAGGGTTTCCATTATGTAATGGAGAAGCCGTCTTGTTCAGCCAAGGAACAGTGGTATTCGCTCAGATGTTCCATCGCATAGCAGGGATGCTGTTAACAGTCCTTATAGCCATGTTTGTTGTCTGGGTATTAAAACAGTACAAGCATCAACGTCTATTAGTAACTCTCAGTGTGATAAGTATGCTTCTAATAGTCGTCCAGCTAATAAGCGGTATAGGTATGGTATTCACCTCTAATCAAAACTTAACGTTTGGATTAATCCATGCGCTGGTGATCTCTATCTTTTTTGCTTTGTTTGTTTATATGATTGTGATTACTAGAAGAGGTAAATGATGTTGAAACACTTAGGAGAGCCCTTTCTGTTTAAAGCAGGAGGGGCTTTTTTGCTGGAACTTAAGATAGTCTATTTCGTATATATAGAGACTTTATCATTGATATTCTGTTACTAGATTGGAGGTATATCTGTATGAGAACGCTCACCATTCTGATTGTTATCATAGCCGTTATGCACATTAGCAATCTTATTAACGTAACCCTCATGGATGGAGAATGGAGCGGAATTGTAACCTGGCTCTCAACTATTTTATTTCTCATTAGCATGATTGTGTATGGCAGAGAAGTGAATAGAAATCGGAAAAAATAATTCTGAATTAGGAAGACCATCTCCATAAAACACGGATTCCACTCCACTATTCTTCATAAAACACTGTGTAAACTCCGCCAATCAGCTATATAATGACAGATAGAGACAATTTGGACGGAAAGAAGGCAAACAAATGAAAATCACCATCATCAGCGTTGGCAAATTAAAGGAAAAATACCTCAAGCAAGGCATCGAAGAATACACAAAACGCCTCGGCGCCTATGCCAAAGTCGAGCTAGTCGAAGTACCAGACGAAAAAGCCCCCGAGAACCTGAGTGAAGCTGACATGCAAATCGTCAAACAAAAAGAAGGCGACCGCATCCTGTCGAAAATCAGTTCTGACGACTACGTCATTTCCCTGGAAATAAAAGGCCAAATGATCACATCCGAACAACTCGCGTCGAAAATTGACAGCTTAGCGACATATGGAAAGAGTAAGATTGTGTTTGTGATTGGCGGATCGTTGGGATTAAGTGAGGAAGTGATGCAAAGGAGTGAATATGCGCTGTCGTTTTCGAAGATGACATTTCCGCATCAGTTGATGAAATTGGTGTTGGTGGAGCAGATTTATCGGGCTTTTCGAATTATTAAGGGGGAACCGTATCATAAGTAAGTTTCCAAGTATATCCTGGGTAATACAAAATGTATTCTATAAGAGTACGGTTTAATTTTTATCGCCTATTTTAGTTTAGATTGATTTATTAGTAGAATGAATTTTTTCTGAGGAGAAGAGAAGTATAAGAAATTACTTGCACGCACTAGTACAAAATCATGACGTTAGGTAATTAAAGATTATATTAGAGTAAGAGTCTCCTACTTGCTGTTTTGCTTCAGTAATAAAGTCAACTATCTTATCTATTGTTTCTTCCAATTCAATTATTAAGTCATGTTCCCATATCCTCAAGATATTCCATTCATGTGCAGTGTAATATTGTGTAACTTCTTGATCTCTTAGTTTATTTCGTGATATTTTTTGGATCCAATACTCCTGATTACTCTTGGGTACATTGCTGCGATATTTACACCCGTGCCAAAAACAACCATCAATAAATATTACTACTTTATAATTTTTAATAGCAAAGTCTGGCTTGCCAAACAAAGAGTTACATTTTTTCTTAGCCGTATTACCTTCCCCCATGGATCGAATAGCTTGCATGTTTTTTCTTCTTTGTTTTTTAGTTATGGTATCTGGCAACTTTGCTTTACCTCCTGTCAATACATAATTTCTACGTTTTCCATCTTTAAAATTCTTATTCAACTTGATAATTAATTTTATATGAGGTATGCTGCTAATGACTATTATGAGAATATATGTTCTAAATGAAACATCAAGAAAGGAATCTCTGCTATATGACAAAACAATATCAAATACTCGATTTGTTTTCAGGTGCGGGTGGATTAAGTAATGGATTTGAGCAAACTGGACAATTCTCCGTAATTGGTGCAATTGAAGTCAATATTGCTGCTCAAAAAACTTATATAAAAAATCACGATGGAAAGGATCACCTTATATTAAAATCTTTGGATTCGGGAACTAGTGACATTACTAAAATTAATTTTAAAGATCTTCAATTAGATTCTAATAAAACTGTTGTTATTGGGGGACCTCCCTGCCAAGGATTCTCAAATGCCAACCGACAAAAGAATTACTTGATTTCAGGAAATAATCAGCTTGTAAAAGAATATGCAAGGGCGATTAGAGATGTTAGACCAGTTGCTTTCCTTATGGAGAATGTAAAATCAATAAATTCTTCAGTCCACAAGTTTTTTGTTACTAATTTCAATAATAATGATGAAGATGATTTTAGTTCTAAAAGACATTTGGATTCTATTTCAATGGATGATCAACATCCTCTTTATGAAAAAGATTATATAGATTTGTTAATATCCCAAAGTGAAATATTAAGAATAATAGTAAAAGAGTTCAAGCGATTATCTGATGTTCCAGAACCCATAATTGATGATACACTTCTAATTACTCGTCTTCGTGCATTGGAACGTAGAATGAAGAGTAGAGATCAAGTACGTTTAAAAGAAAAAGAGCAAAAAGAAGTAAAACAAATTCTCACTTTAATCAACATTTATAATAATAGAAATGCATATTTTCAACCCATAATCTCTGAAGCTATAGAAGCTCTTAGTATACTTTTAAGTGGATCTGCGTCAATAAAATTGATACAAAAAAAGATGCAAGATTTTATTGATCTAAACCGCTTTTTAATTCGTTGCCAGGAACTTAAAGATGAAAATATAGACTGTAAAAACTTAATCTTAACTGAAGAGTCGCTTTTTAAGGTTCGTGTTGAAGTGTATTCTTATAATATAGTTAAGTACTTAAAAAGGTTATTTACGCATTATGGTTATATACTGGACAGCGGGGTGCTTGATGCTTCATATTTCGGTGTTCCTCAGCGTAGGCGAAGGTTTATGATGATGGGTGTTCATCGAAAATGCAAAAGTGATTCTGCAGTAGAGTTGCCAAAGCCCGCTGATAACCGTATTTTTACTGTTAGAGATGCTATTGAGGATCTGGAAGACATTGAACCCCAGCAAGAGATTAATACCTATAAAAAGCATATTTATAATAAAGAATTCCAAAGTGAACTGATAAGGTATTATCGTGAACAAATAGAAGGGAATTTGTTATCAGATCATATAAATACTAAAAGTTCAGAATTGATTCAGCTACGCTATAAGCAAATACGAGAAATTGGAGGTAAAAATTTCCATAGCCTTCCTGAAAATATGAAAGCATCATATAGAGATGCCTCAAGAACACAAAATACAGTTTACTTACGCTTAAACTACGACGAACCCTCACCAACTGTTATTAATGTTCGTAAATCAATGTGGCAACATCCTACTAAGGCGAGAGCATTGAGTATTAGAGAAGCTGCTAGATTACAATCCTTCCAAGATAGTTTTGTTTTTGAAGGTAGAAAAGATGAAAGATATCAACAAGTTGGAAACGCGGTTCCTCCTAAATTAGCAAAAGCCATTGCTATAAAGATGCTTGATTACTTACCGTCAACTGAATAACTTAATTATTATAAGACTATAGGTTATAGCTCTGCGTGGAAGGTGATTTCCATACAGAGCTATTTATTTTATATAACACCTTAAATTGTGAAAACAGAGGTTTTAAATTGGAGGTACTTTTTCTTAGGATAAAATAGAGTCAACTATCATAAAGTAAATTTGTCCTATGTAGATTATTTTTAAGCAAAGCTGTAATTCTATCTTCGACCTGATAAAATAGATATATGGAATTATTGTGGAAATAGGTGAGATAAGTGGATGAAATAATAACGCAACCCTCAGCTACACCAGTGATACAGGCATTGAGGAGTATAGGTTACAACTCTCAAACTGCTGTAGCAGACTTAGTAGATAATAGTATCGATGCAAAAGCTACAAAAGTAAGCATTGATTTTTCTTATGGAGATGGAAACGGATTTATTAAGATTTATGATAATGGAAATGGTATGAATGATGAAGAGCTCCAGACAGCTATGACTATTGGTTCTAAGGACCCTAGATCGAAACGTGAACGCAATGAGCTTGGCAGGTTTGGCATGGGATTAAAAACAGCAGCCTTTTCATTAGGAAAGAGATTAACAGTAATAAGCAAAAAGGATTCCAGCGTTTCTATCAGGTGTTGGGACTTAGATCACGTTAGTAAAGAAAATGAGTGGTTATTATATAAATCCATACCTAGTGATCTAAGTATTAGTCCAGATGAAATAAACGGAGATAACGGTACAATAGTACTTATCGACAAGTTAGATAGATTTTGCGGTTTTGGAACTTATAGAGTGGTTAAGCCGGAAAGTTTCTTTAGTAAAATAAAGCGTATTCAAAAGTACTTAGAGATGGTGTTTCACGTAATCTTAGAGAAAGATATACTTATTGAGATCAATGGTAATAAATTATTGCCGTGGAATCCTTTTTTAGAAGGTAATCCCCGTTGCTACGAAGGAGAAATACAATATCTTTTTTCAAATAATAAACATGTAGTAATTACACCTTATGTTCTTCCTCATCCTTCTACTTTTAATAAAAATGAGCACAAAGACGCTGGGGGGTTAAAAGGGTGGAGAGATCATCAAGGGTTCTATGTTTACAGAGAGAATAGAATGGTCTCATATGGCGATTGGTTTGGTTTATTTCCAAAAGATGTACAATCGGAATTAGTTAGGATAAGAATTGATTTCTCTAATGATTCTGATGAAGAATGGAAATTAGATGTGAAAAAGTCATCAGTTACTATTCCGGAAGAAATAAGAGAAGGGTTAGAGTCTATAGGAAAATACTATAGGCAACTCTCTCAAGAGATTATGCTGTATAGAACAAAGGCATCACAATCAGGTGAAAAAGTAAAAGGATCATTGAATACGTGGGAGCTTTATTCAGATGATAACGGTACTAACTATATTATCAACAGAAATCATCCAGTGTTAACCAACATCCTTAGAGATATCGACAAACAAAATAAAAGAAAAATAAATCTATATTTAAAACTTCTGGAATTAGGATCTCCTAGTAACTTACTTAAAACTGAATCCATAGTTAAGAAGGAAGAACACTTTGTAAATGAAAACCAAAGAAAAACTATAATAGAATATGCTAATATTCTTTCAAACTCAGGCATTCAGATGAATATAGATCAAATCTCGGAGTCTATCTCTTTAATGGCTGGTTTTGAGAGTACAGAGATAGCCACTATAAAAGAAATTTTAAAGAAAGAAGTTGAAGCGAGTGTGCAATTTTAAAAAAGAAGATTATTTTATAATGGTTGAAAATTTGTATACAACATACAAAAATTTTGGTATGCAAGATCCTATAAATCAAGCGATTGAAGATGCACAAAATAAACTACAATATAAAATGGTTTCAATGGATATTGACACTATAGAAGGTTTAGCTTTAGAAGCATTCGCGAAATACAGTCCTATTAATGTAGAAAAAGCAATTGTACTAAAAGGAAATAAAACTTCTAATTGGGGGACTGAATCTCCGATATATTCCTACTTTTGGCCAAGGTATGAAAAATATTTATTGGATGAAAAAAATTGGGGCAAAGATACAGTAGAATCGATTGATTCTACTACAAATGAGATCTTAAATTGTATCGGTAATCCACAAGTAGATAGTGACTTCGATAATAGAGGATTAGTTCTTGGTTACGTTCAATCTGGTAAAACTGCCAACTTTACAGGCCTTATTAATAAAGCTTTTGATGTTGGTTACAAACTAGTAATTGTGCTAGCTGGGATGCATAACGATTTAAGAACTCAAACTCAGTTGCGATTAGAAAAAGAAGTGGTTGGAACAACAGATTCTATAACTAGCGAAAAACAGGGCGTAGCCCGAATAAAAACAGGAGGGACACAAATTGAAACTTGGACTACTCCTCAAGAAGATATCTCTTCTTCAAATGCTATAGGGATTAAGAATCTAGACAAGCCTATTCTAGCAGTTGTAAAAAAACATAAAGATGTACTTCCTAACCTAATTAATCTAATTAGAACAAGTATAAACATGTCTAACTTCAACCCAGCAACCCTGATCATTGATGATGAAGCAGACCAAGCTAGTATTGATACCGCTGGTAAAACAAAACCAAGCACAATAAATAAATTAATTAGAGAGTTGCTAAGTTTATTTAATAAAAAAGCCTATGTAGGTTATACGGCTACTCCATTTGCAAATCTACTGATTAACGCCGAAGTTAATCATCGTGAATTTGGCTTAGACCTTTATCCAAAAGATTTTGCAATATCTCTACCAAAACCTCAAAAATATTGTGGACCAGATGAATTTTTTAACACTTCGGGATATATGGAAGATAATAAACCGGTTTATATTAGACACCTCAGTCAAAAAGATATTGAGAGGCTAGACGAAATTAAAAATAGTGATGACGGAGCACTGTTCAAAGAGGTACCTCCAAGTATGCAAGAAGCAATATTATCATTTCTGATGACTATTGCAATTCGAAATCTTAGAGGTCAAAATAACGAACATAATTCTATGCTAATACATACGAGTAGATTTACTGATGTTCAAAACTCCATGTGTAGCGTCATTGATAAATTTTATAAAAGACTGTCTAATGAGATACTCTACAATCCAGAAAGTGATTATTTAAATAGATTGAGAGTATTGTATGAAGAGGATATTCTTCAAGTTCAATCACTTCATAGCAGTTTAGGTACGCAATACCAAATCTACTCTTTCGGTGAAGTATTTAAAGAAGTTAGAAAGATAATCGGCAAAGTTGAAGTCATGGAGATTAATGGAGAAAGTGACGATGCTTTGGAGTATGAAAAGTATAAAGAAAGTGGTTTAAATGTTATTGCGATAGGTGGTAATAAATTGTCTAGAGGATTAACTCTAGATGGTTTATCAATTTCTTATTACTACCGAAACAGCACAATGTATGACTCTCTTATGCAAATGGGAAGATGGTTTGGATATAGAGAAGGCTATATGGATCTATGTCGAATATACACTAGTAAGGAACTCGCAGAGAATTTTGAACATCTCGCCGTTGTAATGAGTGAACTGAGAGAAGAATTTAAAAAATATAAAGAATTAGATGTTACACCGGAAGAGTATGCAGCTAAGATGAAAGATCACAGTAGTATGACTGTAACAAGTCCCACAAAAATGAGGGCTGCAGAAAAAACGCCGAATTATTCGAATAGTCTACAACAGACACGTATTTTTGATAAGAACCAGTCTTTCTTCGAGTCAAATATGAAAGCTACTATAGATTTATTTGAGAATATAGGTGATCAATTCATAATTAAGGAAGATACAACTCGTTATCATATTGCAAAACAAGTTTCAAGTGAATTTATTATTGAATTTTTGAAAAAATATCAAACTAGCTCATCTGCTTCCAAAGTTAATAGTAAGAAGATAGCAAATTACATTGAGGATATAAATAATAAAGGGAAATTCAATAAATTTAACGTAGCTGTTGTGGATGTTACAACGAGTACCTTAAATAAACCGATCGTAAAATCAAAAAACATAAAAAAATTTGCAGTCAAAATAGGCCCTGTTTCTATAGACAGTGCTGTTCTAAGAAGTATTGAACAAGATAAAGGAAAGAATAATAAAATAGTAGACTTAGGCGCAATTGTAGCCTCTAATCAAGAGTTTGTTGACATAGATGGCAGCTCGACAAACAAAATAAAGAATAAGGAATTACGAAATAACGAAAATCCATTATTAATGATATATCCGCTACATCCAAAGGTAGAACCTTTTAAAAAGTTAAATATAGATTTTAGTGAGAATTTTGTGCCGATAGGAATAGCATTATCCTTCCCGGATATTGATATTGACCCAGAATCATCAGAAGACAGAGCTTCTAGAAAAAACGGTTACGTTCATAATAGAACAGTTGGAAGGAACGAGTAACTTGATAAACATTTCTGAAAGATTTAGTGCACTAGTTAAACGTGCAACAATTGAAGAAAATAAAGACATATACCAGTTAGAACCGATCTATTTTAATAGTCCGTATCTGTTAATCGGTTTGGATCTAATTAATTTTCAAAAGCGAATTTATATAGATATTACAAGTGAGAATTGGGATGCGGATCAGTTAAAAGCTTTCCCAAAGTGGAGAGGTATCCGTATAGACCAAGAATACTTTGAAAATATTGGTCCACTAAAGGAAAAAAACTTTCTAGTTATCTCACAAGAAGTGGACGAAAGTGATGATATCTTTGAGAAAGTACTGCAAAATATAGTAGATCACATATTGGTAGATGAAAATATCCCATTGTATACAACTCTGTATGAAGTGTTAGATAGGTGGCACAATTTCTTTAAAAAGAAGTGGGGTGCAAAACTGACAGAGGAAGAGGAAGCAGGTTTATTTGGAGAGTTATATTTCATTAATAAATGGCTAGATCATTTTCCAAATGATCCACCGTTAATAATTAATGATTGGAAGGGGCCTCTTAAATTTAGAATAGACTTTGTTAGAAAGAAAAGTGGAATAGAGATCAAAACAATTTTACCTAAACTTAGAGATGAAGTAAAAATCTCTAGTGAGAAACAACTAGAGCTAAACCCTATCATAAATGAACTCCATTTATATGTATTGAAAATAGAAAGAAATGATACAACCGGGAGTACGCTTGAGATCTTGATAAAGGAAATTGAGGAAAAACTTTCTAGAAGAGCTCCTTCTCTAGCAGTAAAGTTTAGAGAGACGCTGATTTTTAACAATATTGAATTGGGAGAGTATAATAATAATTATTTCTTCGTTCACGAAGAGTTGGCTTATAATGTAATAGAAGGGTTCCCGAGATTAGAGTCAAATCAACTTCCTAAAGGGATAAATAAGATTTCTTATTCTATAGACCTATCACACTGTGAAAACTTCTTAGTAGATGTGGGAGATATTTTATTTTAATTAGAGGGATGTTAAATAATGATTGAAGAAAAGCGGAAACTTGAATTTATACATGAATTTTTAGATACTGTAGAGCAAAAAGGGATAGCTACAGGTTCACGACAAACGCCTTTCCTTCAGGAAGTCCTGCCGTATATTAGTTTAGAAGAGGAACCTACTCTTATTTATTTTGCAAAAAGAGACTCAGATATACAAATTAATGGTTATCTATATTCAGAAGAAACAAACACACTTAATTTATATGTCGTAGATTATGAGCCGCTATTTGTGAAAGATATTCTTCCAGGAGTAAATATGACGACAATAAAAAAGGTTGCGACTAAGGCAAAGCGATTCTTTACTCAAGTAGATATGATTATGAAAATAGCTGATCGATCCATGGATTTTTTTGATCTAGCTAAGCTCATTATTGGTAAACGTAGTGAAATAGACGAGATAAATATCTTCGTGGTTACTAGTAAGTTCTATCTTGCAAACAAGCCGATAGAATTATCTATACCTGGTATAGAAACAGTCAATGTACATGTATGGGATATGGATAGAGTATATAAACTATCAGAAGCTGAGCAAGGAATAAGAGATTTTGAACTCCAATTTGAATCTCAATACAATAAAACCTTTCAACTAATGCATGTTCCAAATTCTACTGGAAAAGAAATGATAGATTGTTATATCGGCGCAATGCCCGCTGAATTGTTGGCAAAATTATATGATGATTGGGGTCCAAAGTTAGTTGAGAGAAATGTTCGTTCATTTCTACAAGCTCGTGGAGGAACAAATAAAGGTATAAGAGACACGTTAAAGAATACCCAGCAAAGGGAATTATTTGTTGCATACAACAATGGGATTTCAAGTGTGGCAAAATCTGGTGATATTTCACAGATAGGTGATTCAAATCTATATGAGATTAAGTCTCTAAAGAGTTGGCAAATAGTCAATGGAGGACAAACGACTGCATCTATACACCAGGCATATAAAAATGGAATTGATTTAGACGGTGTATACGTACAAGCTAAATTAACAATATTAAATGCTGGCAAGGAAGTAAATAACGAAAATATTGATCGCCACGACATGGAAGATCAATTAATAGCTAAGATATCTGAGTATGCAAACACACAAAATAAGATCAATAAATCTGATCTTTTAGCTAATACTAGGTTTATGTCCGATATTGAAAAGCAATCACGAAGCACATGGATACCAACATTTGACAATAGAAAAGAAGAATCCAAGTGGTACTTTGAGCGAGCCAGAGGCCAATATATGGTTGATATAAGTAGACGTTCTAAAGGAAAAGAACAAACTGCGTTTAAAAAAATGTTCCCTAAGGAGAACGTAATAACAAAAGTTGAAATGGCAAAGTACTTCATGTCTTGGGAAGGCTATCCTCATGTTTCTAGTAAAGGTGGAGAGGAAGCTTTTAAGAGATTCATGGATTTAAATAGCCAGTATTGGAAACAAAGTCTAACAACTAATGAAGATGGAGATGTTACAAGACCTATTCAGTTTATAAATAATGATTTTTACAAGGAACTAATAGCTAGAAGATTAATCAATGTGTATGTCACAAATATAGTAGATAGTATGAAGCTAAAAGGCTATAGAGCAAATGTTATATATTATACCGTTGCTATGCTTAGTCATTTGTACAGAGACCGAATAAATTTGAACGAAGTGTGGAATAAACAAGGATTACCAGATGAATGGAAGGACGTTGTTAGAATAATCGCAGCGAATTCCTTAAACTATTTAAGAGAGTCAGCTGGAGAACAGAACGTAACACAATGGGCGAAGAAACAGGAATGTTGGGATGGTTTTATCAAAGAATCTGCTACTGTTTTGGGCGCAATGATATAGTTAACTTAATATTTTCCTCTAAACAGACTGAAGAACATGAGTTTCATTTATCTAAAGCAAAATATTTATAATAATATATCTAGACTATGCGGGTACTTACCTTGGAGAAAAAGTCTGAGATACAATAACTGAGGGTTATAAAGAGTCTCTCTTTTGCAGTTATACGTGGCTTTTTGTAAAGAGGCATATTGCCAATACTTGATGGTCTTGATAAAGTGTGAGATCAAGAATAGAGTCATATATTTTTCAGTTAAGTGCATAAAGTTTAGATAAGCTCGGCAAACCTAAATGACAATTAGTCTTATTACTAATATAATTGCGTTCAACTAAAAGACGAGAGTTTTACAGCTCTCGTCTTTTGAAATCTATTATTTTTTGATATAAATTCATCTATGTAATTCTTAACGCTCAACCTCTTTCATCAACGAAGAATGATAATGCAACAAATTAATAATCCTCCTCGCCATCTCAGAAGGCGTAGCATCATACCCGGCTCTAATCCACTCCAATATCCAGCCATATATCCCGTAAGCCCTATAATGAGTGAAATAGTCCGCATTAATCTCAGATGCCTTATCTCCTATAAAAGAGAATTTATTCTGGAAGATATCCTTCAGCACCTCTAACAAAGCTTCTCGGATTCCTGGTATCGGATATTGAATAACAAGTAAGTCATAGTAATGGCTGTTATCCTTCATATACTGAAACACATCGGTTTCATTTGGGTTCATCTTTGTTAAGTCAAGGATGGGATTATCACGAACTGGTTTGCAGAATTCATAACAGAAACGCTTCATCTCCAGTTCAATCATTTCTTTGGCTAATTGCTCTTTGCCGTCGTAGTGTACGTAAAAGGTGGTGCGGTTGTAATTGGCTTCATCTACAATATCTTTTACTTTAACTTTGGAATAGCCTCTTTCTAAGACTAGTTGTTGAAACGTTGCTATTAGCGTGGCTTTTGTTCGTTCAATTCTTCGGTCTGTTTTTGGCATGATTTTCCCTCACTACATGCTTTCGCTTATATATTTTATATTCGACATTATATTTTTTTTGTCTAAAAACTATACACTACTATATTCTGTGTTGAGAACCCATACATTTTTGATTTTTCAATGATTGATACGTTCTGAACTGATTCTTTATACTTAGGTTAATTATATTATAAATCTCTTTAATATAATGGGAAAATGTATAACTGGGGGAATTAGGATGGAAATCCAAGCAATGTTAACTAATGAAGAAAGCGATTTCAAAAAGCAGACACTGCAGTTGGATGAGCCAAAAGCAGATGAGGTGTTGGTACGGATTGTTGCTTCGGGTGTTTGTCATACAGATGCAACTGTTCTTGATGGATCACTGCCAGTACCATATCCGGCGGTACTAGGACATGAAGGTTCAGGGATTGTAGAAAGAGTAGGCAGCAATGTTACTACTGTTGAACCAGGGGATCATGTCGTACTTGGATTTAGTTATTGCGGTCATTGTGATAACTGCCTGGAAGGTAATGCAGGCGGCTGTGAAAACATGATGGAGCTTAACTTCGCAGGTAAAAACAAATATGGTGTATCACCAATTCATAAAGAGGAACAAGAAGTGTCACAGTTCTTCGGTCAATCTTCTTTCGCTACGTATAGCACTGTAGATGAGAAGAACGTTGTGAAAATCGATAAAGGGGCAGACCTTCGTCTATTGGGACCACTTGGCTGCGGTCTTATGACAGGGAGTGGTACTGTCTTGAATTCCCTTGCTCCAGAAGCTGGTACAAGCTTTGTTGTGTTCGGTACAGGAGCTGTAGGTCTATCAGGTATGATGGCTGCGAAAATTGCTGGCTGCTACCCAATCATCGCTGTTGATATTCATGACAGCCGTTTGGAATTAGCGAAAGAGCTTGGCGCTACACATACAATCAACAGCAAAAATGAAAATCCTGCTGAAAAAATAAAAGAAATCACTGGCAAAGGCGCACATTACTCCTTGGAAACAACAGGTGTTCCAGAAGTAACACTATCAGCAATCCGCTGCTTGCGTGTTAAAGGTGAATGTGCGACAGTTGCCGTTGGTAAACGTGACCTGACAATCAACGTAACCAATGAAATCATGACAAAAGCTGTAACACTGAAAGGTGTTGTAGAAGGCGACGCTGTACCGCAATTGATCATTCCGAAACTAGTGAAGTTCTATCAAAACGGTCATTTCCCATTTGATAAATTGGTTAAATTCTATGAAATGGATGATATCCAACAAGCGTTCGAGGATTCAGCAAATGGATCTACTATTAAACCGATTTTAATTATTGATAAAGAATACCAAGCTTAATTAATGTAATCTGAAGATGCTCAGCGGCTATGGTTGAGCATTTTTTAGTTAATGTATTTAATATCATTTTTGAGGTTTTTCCATCGAAGAAAATATGGGTTTTATAGTGCTGTAATTTCGAAGTTAATATATCCAAATTTAGGGGAAATGGATTGTGAAAGCACCATAAGGAGGGGGAAAATGAATCGAACTATTGTTGGGGTTTCTTTATTATTTATTTCCGCACTTTTAACTGTAGGTAAAATGATAAGTACGGCAATGCTTACTATCGCTGAATTTTTAGCACTAGGTGAACTGAATTGGGAAGAAATGATGGACGGAAAAACTCCTAATGAAATAGATGTTGCTATTATCGGTTGCTTAATACTCGGAGCACTTATTCTAATCTTAAACGAGTTGTATGGCGAGAAGTAGAAATTAAAGAGTCTTATCTTATCAGTATTATAATAGTTTGCATTCTCTATAAACAAAATAAAACAAGCCATCCTCAAGCACGGAGGATGGCTTGTTTCATTAAGATATCTGTTCCTTAGCATCTATCTTCTTCTCGCTACTACCCATCTTCGCAAAAATATTAGCCAAAATAGAACCAGAGATATTATGCCAGACGCTGAAGATTGCGCTTGGTACAGCTGCTAGCGGCGAGAAATGTGCTGTTGCAAGCTGTGCGCCTAATCCTGAGTTTTGCATGCCGACTTCGATGGATGTTGTTTTGACTTTCGGAAGATCCATTCGTAAGAGCTTGGCGAAGGCGAATCCAAGCAGGTAGCCAAGCACATTGTGCAGGATGACTACACCGAAAATGGCCAGTCCGGTCTGTGCAATCTGCTGCTGGCTATTGGATACGACAGCTGCTACGATGCCGATTATGGCAACAGCTGATACAAGCGGCAGTACTTTTACGCTTGCTGTGGCTTGTCTATTGAAGAAGCGTTTGACGAGTAAGCCTAAGACAATCGGGATAATGACGACATTTACGATAGAAATAAATAACGAGACAGGACTGACTTCAATCCATTCGCTCGCAAATAAAAGAATGAGTGCAGGTGTTACAATCGGTGCGAGAACGGTAGTGACTGCTGTAGCGGTTACGGATAATGGGACATCGCCCTTTGCCAGGAAGGTCATGACGTTAGAAGATGTTCCGCCAGGGCAGCATCCTACTAGAATGACGCCGACAGCTACTTCAGGAGATAGCTGCAGCCCTTTCGCCAAAGCGAAGGCAAGCAGCGGCATAATCAGGAATTGACCGGCTACTACGGCAAATACTTCAAAAGGACGTTTCACAACTCCTTTAAAGTCGCTCGCAGACAGAGTCAGTCCCATTCCAAACATAATGATGCCGAGCAAAGGTGTAATAAACGGGACAATCCATGTAAAACCTGCGGGCAGCATAAAAGCTACTACCGCAAACAAAATAACCCAATACGCAAAGGTACTACCGACAAACTGACTAAATCGCTCTAACGTTTTCATCATCCACCTCTTCATTCACTGTTTGTGAGATTGTATAACAGTTTACAATAAATTTCAATATTTAAATTTTTCAGATATTATGTACATCGAGAAAAAAGATCCCCACCACAAAACTGGTGAAGAGGATCTTTTTACATGTTGTGCTAGTAATGTTTATTTGGTCATTTAATTTCTTATAATGATATAAACCATATAGGCAATATAGATGACAGCCAAGAGGCCGCCTTCCACTTTACCGACTTTGTAGTTTGTACGTGAAAAAACAAGCAGAATTAGTGTGATGACAATCAATAAGAGGATGTCTATGAATATTGTGCCTTCAATTGCGAAAGGAGATATCGAAGACGACAATCCTAGTACAAAGAAGATATTGAAAATGTTACTTCCTACTATATTCCCCAATGCAATTTCATTTTCTTTCTTTATGGCAGCAGTAACAGAAGTAATTAATTCGGGAAGGGATGTACCTATCGCAACAATAGTCAGACCGACCAGCGTCTCGCTCATTCCGAATGAAATGGCTATTTCAGTAGCGTTACTCACGACGAGTTCGCCGCCTAAGATGATAGCCGCAAGTCCTCCAACTGTAAGAAGCGTGTTTTTTCCCCATTTCGCTTTTTCGGTTGATGGGTTCTCTGTGTTCTGCGTGTTCTTCCTATCTTTCCTGGCAACTTCAAAAATGTAGTATAAAAAGACAGCGAAAAATAGTAAAAGGATAAACCCGTCACTTCTAGTCAGATAGTTTCCATCCATCTGCTGCAGACTTACATCGCTTATAAGGATCAGTAAGGCTACACTTGCAAGCAGTGTGAAAGGAATTTCCTTTCTAATTGTCTCACTTCCAACCGTCAGCGGAAAAATGACCGCAGCGAGTCCAACGACAAAGGTAATATTAAAGATATTGCTTCCTACAACATTACCAACAGCTACGCCAGCACTGCCCTCCAATGCTGCAACGATACTGACAGTGGCCTCTGGGGCGCTAGTTCCCATCGCCACGATTGTCAATCCAATTAACAAAGGAGAAATCTTCAACGAAGCCGCAATTTTTGAAGCACCATCTACAAAAAAGTCAGCCCCTTTAATTAAGAGCACAAAACCAAGGATCAATAAAACATATGTCATTTATACAGCCACCTTTAGCAAGAGAATAATAAGGTTCTTGTATTGCGAAAGTGTAAATAAAGCTAATCCTTTCATGGGGATATACAAAAGCAATAGGTGAGTATTTCGAAAGAGGGTTCACAAGATTTATGGAATTCTGCTTCTTAACAGTACCCAAATTTTGCAGAAATAGAACCTGATTTTGACGAGAGGCTGCATGAGATGCTGATTATGGAGAATTGATTTTCTATCAGTTCTTATTGTAAATAGTTTGAGGTAATTATTTACAAATGTGTTTTTCTATGTCATAAAGCCACTGCTTTATGAAATATGTTGCTATAATATATAGGTAAAATGATTCACTGTGGTTGAACGGATATAAGAGGATAGATTCATGATGTGGCAGGCTTAAAGACCTGGTAATGGACGTTACGATCAGACATAACGTACGTAACGTATATATAAAAAATAATCCATGATGTGGATATCAAGCAGTTAGGGGTTAGTCGGAATGATTATTGGTATAGTAATATGTGCCATTGGATTGCTGCCATTGTTTTTAGCGTTGAGCATAAGCAAAGTGTACAATGAAACAAAGTTGTCGGTAGGGATGATTATTTGTATGATCCTAATCACAATCTGGCAGTTAGATATTGGAGTTCTTTATTTTAAGGATGTTTTGTCAGAAGATATTGTTCTATTTCTGTTCAAGCTGTTTCATGGAGGGTCAACTTTTATCCTGCCCACGGTATTGTATATGGCTTACTGGATCATCAATAATCAACCATCCGTAACGGAAAAAACGAATTGGCTTACGAAAATGTCTTATGCTCTTTTTACTAAAAAGGCACTTATTGGCTTCACTATATGGAGTATGGCGGTATACTTCATTAGTTGGACGAACTTAGGCATAACTGGTTTGGGTGTTGCCAATGCAAGATTTACTAGTAATCACTACTTTCCTGAGTATGGACCGCTATTATGGGTCTATTTTCTGCATATGGCTGCTATTGTATTTTTCTTGTTAGTCGTATGTGTATTGTCATTGAGAATTCGGAACTCACATTTTAAAAATTTCCTTATGGGTTTTTCATTCAACGCATTGGTGCTAATTGTACTAGGAGCTCTAAATTTCATTCCGTTAACTGGTCTTCTTACAAGCAGTATTGGTGTCATCATCTTTTCAGTGGGAAGCATACATATCTTCGTTAAATTTAATGTGGATTTGAAAATACATTCTTATGAATTAATGGAAAAACAGAAAAAACTAGATTATACAGGTCAGCTCACTGGCAGCCTGATTCATGAAGTAAAGAACACAAATGCTATTATTAAGAGTTTCTCAAGGTTGCTGAACAATAGCTACGACTTAACGGAAAGAGATAAGCAAACCTTGGAGATGATATGTAAATCATCCCAACATCTGGATCAACTGACAGACAATTATAGTGCCTACATGAAGGCCTCTTCATTACCTTTTAAAACAGAGGATCTAGTGGAAATTATCACAGAGTCTATTGAATTTTCAGCTGGGATGCTCCAAGAAGACAAGGTGGAACTGCAGTTCACTAATACATATTCGCCTCTGAATGTGTATCTGAATAGGACAAACTTAAAACAAGTCTTTATCAATTTGATCAAGAATAGTGTGGAGGCAATGCCGGAAGACAAGCCGGAGAAGAAGATAACTATCAGCACAGAGATCGATGATAAAAATATCATCATACACTTTATCGACACTGGTAAGGGCATACCCAAAGATAACTGGGTAAGTGTATTTGATCCATTCATCTCATTAGGAAATAAAAAGCGGGGGATGGGATTGGGTCTTCCCTTTGTGAAGAAAATGATGATTGAGCACTTAGGAGATATAAATATAGTTGAAAGCTCGCCGCATGGCACGCATTTTAAGCTTGAAATACCGCAAGAAGGTATGCTAAATGGTGGTAACTATCAAAAACCTATCGAATATCGATTAGATAATGCTTAGATAATCAGATTTTCATCTATGAAAGAGAAGCTCAACTTCGTAATGTTGAGCTTCTTTTAGTTTTATTTGCATCTGAATATGCGATTTAAACGGATGGACATCTGCTATAATGTATGGGCATAAGTTATGAAGGAATATATGAGAATAGTAGCTAAAGTTATTTGTGATAGCTCCTAATTCGTGTAATGGAATCCACATTACTTTGTACAAACGAGCACAGTCAAATCCATAATGTGGATTTCAACAGTTAGGGGTTAGCAGGTATGATTATTGGTATATTAATATGTGCCATTGGTTTACTGCCATTGTTTTTAGCATTGAGCATGAGCAAAGTTTATAACGAAACAAAGCTGTCGACAGGAATGATCATATATATGATCCTGATCACCATATGGCAGTTGGATATCGGAGTTCTTTATTTTAAGGATGTTCTGTCAGAAGATACGATTCTATTTCTCTTTAAGCTGTTTCGTGCGGGGCCGACATTCGGTCTCCCTATTGTATTATATGTAGCTTACCGGATTATCAAAGACCAACCATCAATGGTGAAAAAGGCGAATTGGCTGACGAATGTATCTTATGCTTTTTTCACCAAAAAAGCACTGATTGGCTTCACTATATGGAGTGCTATCGTATATGTGATAAATTGGACGGACTTAGGAATAAAAGGATTGACTGTTACCCAAGAAAGGTATACTGGTGTTTACTATTTTCCTGATTATGGGCCATTATTTTGGGTGTATCTCATACACATGGCTATCATTGTATTTTTCCTAATCGTTATGCCTGTATTGTCAAAGAGAATTCGAAACTCGTACTTTAAGAACTTCCTCATGGGTTTTTCATTCAATGCATTGCTGCTGGTCATACCAGGAATTCTGAACTTTTTCCCATTAACTGGCGTTCTTACTAGCAGCATCGGTGTCATTCTATTTTCAGTGGCAAACATGCACATTTTTGTTAAGTTGAATGCAGATTTGAAGATTCATTCTCATGAATTAATGGAAAAACAGAAAAAACTAGACTACACAGGTCAGCTGACTGGCAGTTTGATTCATGAAGTAAGAAATACAAACGCTATTATTAAAGGTTTCTCAAGCATAATGGACAAAAATGGTTCTCTTGATGAGGGAGATAAACGGAAACTGAAAATGATAGGTGATGCATCGGACCATTTAGAGCAGCTGACAGTTAATTATAGGGCATACATGAAGTCGTCTGCATTGATGTATAAAACAGAGGATCTTGCGAAAATAATCCGGGAGTCTATTGAATTTACAGCCGGAATGCTGCAAGAAAACAAAATCCAGTTGGAATTCATAAATATATATTCACCACTGAATGTTTATCTGAATAGGACAAACTTAAAACAAGTCTTTATAAATCTGATCAAAAATAGCGTGGAAGCAATCCCGGATAACAGGTTAGAAAAGAAGATAACAATCAGTACAGAGATAGACGATAGGAATATCATCATACACTTTATCGACACTGGGATGGGTATACACCCTGAGAACTGGTTGAATGTATTTGATCCCTTTATTTCACTAGGAGAGAAAGAGCAAGGAATGGGATTAGGCCTAGCCTTTGTGAAGAAGACGATGATCGAACATTTAGGGGATATCAATATAGTAGACAGTTCACCGAATGGTACGCATTTCAGGCTTGAAATACCACAAGAAGGAATGCTGAATGGTGGTAAATAACATTTGATAATCCTTAGATTAATAATATGAAAAAGAAGCTCAACATCTTAGCGTTGAGCTTCTTTTTGTATCAACAGCATCTAAATATCCGAAAACCCAGTATATCTTTATTTTGCTGCATAATTTCCTCGTGTTTTCCCAATATCTCTAACAATGCATCATCGATCGTTTTGGATAGAGCATAATCAGCTGCATGCTGTTCATCAACCTGTTCCAAGCCTGGTTGATATTTTGTTATATCGATTCGCTGAAATCCACCATCTCTAAAAGCTTTCACCCATTCATCCTCTGTGAATAATTGCGGGAAGTTGTAAAAATCCACAATCTGAGAACGTTCTTCTTCTGAGATTGTTTGCTCTAGTACAGTTTCGATTGCGATTAAACGGCCGTTCGAATTCAGCACTCTTTTAAGCTCAGGAAGCGTGGAAATAAGATTGGTAAAGGAAATGACGGATTCGGATAGAACAATATCAAAATGTTTATCTGGGTAGGGGAGATTTCTTGTGTCTCCAACTTTGGCATCAATCGTGAGATCTAAGGATGAAAATCTTTGCCGGGCTTTCTCCACCATGATGCTGTTGTTGTCTAAGGCACTAACACTGCAGCCGTATTGCTGTGCAAGATAGGCGGCAGTCTGCCCGGTACCGCATCCAACCTCGAGAAGTGCTGTATCGCCATTGATTTTTTCCTCAGCTAAAATTTTCTTTGTTAACTGCAGTCCGCCGGGATGCGCGCCGCCGACTCCAAATAGTGCGAGGCAATCAAGATATGTGTAATTCAAACGTAACCCCTGCCTTTGTATGACATCATTGCAATATGCTATGAATAGAGAAAAGTTTTGTGCCAATAGCCTTCATGCTGAATAAATTGGTGTTGTTAGGGGGAGAAAAATGAGCGTAATCAGAACGGATGAATGGCTGCTTGAGCATTATGAGGATCCAATAACATTATGCGAGAAGCTGACAGAACTTTTTACTGATGCTTCTGCTGAAGAAATATATGATTACTTCATACGACATGGCATGTACCGCCCGTTAAAGAAGAAGAGGAAGCAGCTTGAAGATAAGGTGTGGGAAGTCGTGCAGCAGGACGAGGTTTTTCTGCAAAAGGTGTGGGAAGGTCCAGATATACCTATCTATATATTCCCATCAGATGAACGTAATAAATGGATTCAAAAGCAATTGGGCGGGAAATCTGGTTTGGCATTCAAGGATAAGCTTTTTTTATTTATCTCACCAGAAAATACAGAAGACGAGATAAAAGCAATATTTACGCATGAGTATAACCATGTATGCCGGCTGAATCGCTTTGATAAAAGTGAAGAGAAGTACACGTTACTGGATACAATCGTATTAGAAGGGATAGCTGAAAATGCTGTTAGGGAGAGGTTAGGGGAGGAACTAACTGCAAGCTGGGCATCCTTTTATTCGGATAAGAAAATCGAGAAGATGTGGTCTGATTATATTGTTCCGAAGCAGCAGCTTTTGCGCCAGGATTATGAATATGGAGCCATTCTGTTCGGTTATCGAAACTATCCGAAGATGCTTGGGTATTGTGCTGGCTATTATGTAGTAAAAAGCTATATGGGAAGACACAGCTTATCCAGTAAGAGCTTGCTGGCTGTTGATGCTAGTGTTATTGCCAGCGATTTGTAAAGAGCCTATGTGGACATGAATAAAGCCCGGCTGCACCAATTCCAGGCTTTTTCATGCTGTCAATGACAAATCTATATTGAAACTGTTATATAGTTAGATCCAGAATAGTGAAAGCAAGGCTATTCCTGCGATGGCTCCAAAGGCTACTCCAAAACCAAAGCCAAAGCCTCGGCCAAAACCGCCGCCATAACCTCCATAACCTCCATAACCGAAACCGCCAAAATTTCTGGAGCGGCCCATAGGCTGCAAATAAACACGATCTCGGTCTACACGCTGGATGATCCCTCTATGAACTTTTCCGTCATGGCAACGAATTTCAACTGCTTTACCGCTATATCTTTGGCATAATGAACGATATTGTCCAACTGACATATCTTCACCTCCATCATTTAAGGATACAGGGTATTATATGCCCTGGATAAAATATCGAAGGGTACATGTATCTTAGGGGTTTAGCGGATTCTTGGTGAACAGCATCTAAAATGTTGAAATGTAGCTGTAAGCGTTCATGACCAGCTGAGATGAAAATTGGATTTGACAAAAAATCTAACAAGGAATAGAATAATCACTATTCAACAGAATCTAAATAACTTAATAATAAAGCTATGAATGCTATGGATCACACTATAGCAGGAGCAGCTTCTGGAGAGACCGCTTTTTACGCGGCGCCGAAGGGTTCACAATCTCAGGCAAACGGACAGAAGAGTATCGGATATGTATTTGTGTTATGCTGCGCGAGCATGATCAATAGTATTTGTTATTCTTGTGATCAAGAGATTGGAGAACATCCAATCTCTTTTTTTATTGGGTTAAATTGAAGGAGGAACTAGATTTGGCACAACAAGAGTTAAAGAGGGACTTATCCAACAGACATGTGCAGCTAATTGCCATTGGCGGTACGATTGGTACCGGACTATTTTTAGGTTCCGGGAAAGCGATACAGCTGGCAGGACCCTCGATCATCTTTGCTTATTTGATTGTAGGTATAGCACTGTTTTTCGTGATGAGAGCGCTAGGGGAGCTGCTATTATCAAAAGCAGGCTATCAATCTATCACAGACATTGCCGAAGATTATCTTGGACCTTGGGCATCGTTTGTGACAGGATGGACATATTGGTTTTGCTGGATAATGACAGCGATGGCGGATGTAATTGCTGTCGGGGTGTATGTGAATTATTGGTTTGATATTCCGCAATGGATACCAGCAATTATCTGTGTAGTCGTTTTATTAGGGCTTAATTTATTGACGGTAAAGCTATTCGGAGAATTGGAGTTTTGGTTCGCCCTGATTAAGGTAGTTACGATTCTAGCATTGATTGGTATCGGCATTGTACTGCTGGTGATCGGATTCAAGACTGATGCAGGAACCGTATCAGTTACAAATCTGTGGGAGCATGGCGGACTATTTCCAAATGGAATCTCTGGTTTCTTACTTGCCTTCCAAATGGTCGTCTTTGCATATGTGGGAGTGGAATTAATCGGGGTATCGGCTGCCGAAACAGCTAATCCGTCTAAGAACATCCCATCAGCAATCAATAAAATACCTTTACGGATTTTATTTTTCTATGTTGGAGCACTACTAATCCTATTAATGATAAACCCATGGACTGAGCTGAATGCAGCCGAAAGTCCATTTGTTAAGACATTTAGTCTAGTAGGAATCCCGATCGCTGCAGGCATCATCAACTTCGTCGTATTAACATCCGCAGCATCAGCAGGGAATAGCGGCATGTTCTCCACAAGCCGCACCTTATTTAATCTAAGTAAGCAAAACCAGGGACCGTCCCAGCTTGCTAAACTGAACAAAAAGCACGTCCCAGCGAACGCTTTGTGGCTATCTGCTATTGTCGTATCAGTAGGAGCACTCTTAAGCAAACTCATACCAGAACAAGCCTTTGGAATTGTCACAAGCATTAGTGCCATCTGTTTTATTTGGGTCTGGAGCATCATTCTTATTTGCCATATAAAATATGAGAAAACACGTCCGGAATTGCAGAAGAAATCAACTTTTAAAGCACCGTTTACACCGTTTGTGAATTATGCTGTGCTGGCGTTGTTTGCGGGGGTTCTTGTTATTATGCTGGTGGCTGATGAGACGCGTCCCGCTTTGTTATTGACCCCAGTGTGGTTTGTTTTGTTGTTTGGGTTGTATTGGGGGAGAGGTAAAAGAAAAACTATCTAAAATAACTTTAAAAACCTCATGACTTTTACCATGTGTCATGAGGTTTTTGATTATTTTTTATTCATAAGATAGCATCGATACTGGTTTTCGGAGTATTAAATAATAGAATTCCTATTTAAATCGAAGATATCAATATTTTTTTGTTCAAATAAATCCTCCAGAGCTTCTGTCCCTTCTTTGTCAGCATACAAGTACTCTTTTGTAGATATAGGAACAGCAAGAAGCCAAGTGACTTTTTTTTCCGGGAAGTCAATAGTTTCTAGCTCTTCCCATAGGAAAGGAGAAGAAAATAAGATATGCTCCATGTCATTCTTTGGATAGTACATTTTAACGACATCTGAGAATATCTCACCAGGCGAGACTGGTAACTGATTATTAATAATATTAAAGGCACAAGTTGAAAGTATATTTGGGAAAAACTCGAAAGTAGAAGCGCTGGCTCCTACAATTTCTACTCGTAAAGGTTTTTCCTCAACGGAATAACCAATTGAATAGTCGGATAACCCTATCGTGGAATATGACGTGATACTATTAAAAGGTCTGTCTAGAGCGGCTAGTATATCAATATTGCTATCATTATTATCATCCCAATATCTTGATACGTTAGGCTTTCCGCCGAAAATGCCTAAGGCAGTGCGAGCTATTATCTTATTCTCGTTTGTAATTGTCATAGTAAACCTCCAAAAGTTTTAGATGGTGATCAGTATCCAAAATAATCGTCTGTTAAATCCTCACCCTTATGGCTTCTGTTTGAGGATGGTAATTCAGGTCGATAGTGGTCAGGATTGTTATGTTCGTTTAAGAACTCTTTTCTTGATATACCTCTCTCCATAGCGCTTTGTTTGTGCTTTCTAAATTCATAGCCTGGTTTGTGACCCATATCCCAAGGCTCGTTCTTCCTCATAATTGTATCTGTAATCGGATCTTTAACTTTACCTTCAGTATTTTTTGCTTTTTCCCAAACTTTATCTCTAACGCCTTTTCTAAATCCGGAAGGTCTACTGTATGTCTTACTAATGGTATCTTTATTCTTTGGTGAATTTTTTATATCGTCCGTGCCCTTGGTTACTTTAGATATAGGGTCCTTACTTAAAGCCTTGCTGACTTTTCCAAAGCTACTAGGACCCCAAGGCACTTCACTTTTAGTTACGGCAATATCTGCTTGTTTAAGATAATCATCGGTTATGTTTTTTGGAGTTATTAAGTCATATTCATCTTTAACATCTGAAATTTTATTTAGAGTAGTTTCTTTCTTTTGATTTAATGCTTTAGATTCAGGTATTCCGTCATCCTTTAAGCCTTTCTTAAAGCTGTTCTGATTTTCTATTATCTTATCAAGAGACTTAATAGCATCAGAAATAAATCCGCTGCCTTTATCAATTATTTTCACAGGTTTCCCTACAGGAAGAAACATAGCTAACGCAAATGCTTTTTCTCCTTTAGTCGCTTCCGGATCTAAAACAGTAGCAAGATCCTCCGTAAAGAAATTCCATACTCCACCTACAGCGCCATAGATAAACTCTTCTGTATCTGAAAGCGGTTTGGAACGTGGTTCTGGAATCTTATCAACAAATTCATACGACTCACCAGTATCGTGCATGTAATGGCGGATGATTCGTCCATCTTTCAGCGTGTGATAAGTACCATCCCACTCGTAATATTCATCTATCACATTCTTTTCGTTCTTAATATATGGATAAAGCTTGTTAAATTCCTCAGCTGTTATCTCCGCTTTTTCACCAGTTGCAAGAGCATTCCTGCCCTTAGCCATCAGCTTAAATTCATTATGATAAGAGAAAAACTCACTGTTAAATTGAGTTATATTGAAATTGTCTACACTAATATTATTCTTGTCAATCGCATTCCTCAGCTTCGACATATACGTCTTCATCTGCTGCATATCGTCCTCAGACTTCTCCAGCTTGCTGGTAGCATTCGAGTCCATTTCGTACATATTATCAACTGTTTTGCTGATTTTCTTTTTTGCATCTGCGATGGATTCTAGGAATACGCTATCTTTTATATGTGATACGGATGCTAGATCACTGACGCTATTAAGCTGCTGATTGATCATGTCAGTTGTAGCAGATAGACTGTCCTGTGCTTTCTGCATTTTATTGGTCAGTTCGCCTTCTAAAAACTCCTGGCGGATAAAGCCACTTTCGTTCGGTTCGAAGGAGAGGACTTGATCACTGACGGTGCTTAATGCTTGTTCATATTGTACCAAAAAGCTTTCCACGAATTCGAGGAAGGGCTTGTGTGCTTCTTCATAGAAGGAGCGGATGGAGTCGGCGGTGTTGCCAGCGAATCCATCATGTAGGGTTGTGACGCCGTTAAGTGCTTGCTTTACTTGTTCGACGTTTTCTTTTGTTTTACTGATGAAATCTTTCGTACTGTCGACTTGCTGCTGGATGTCTTGTACATCTAGATTTTTAATTTTAGTCACCACCTGGTTATTCCGTTAGCTAATATCCTAGTGTAATTATAATAAAGGAAAATTTTGGTGTAAGGGGAAAAGAAAAAAACACATCTATATTACCAGCGATTTAATGAGGGTTTTAGGTAATGAGTCCTTAGGATTTACTATTTCACAATGAACAAAGGACACGTAAAAAACACGTTGATGTTGTAGCTTATATAAAAATAAGCTAACAAACAAAAGAGAGGTTCTACTAATCACTATTATGCTTAGTCTAGAGAAAAACGACATGAATAAGATGTTTATAGAACTTGCAATAATGAATTCCAACCCTGAATACAATCTAGTAACCAGAAATAGAAAAACAATTACTATAGGAGATATAGAAACTACATTTACTAAAGCGCTATCCTATAAAATAAGGCGCATGCTCATCAAAAATGACCATAAATATATTGGAATCGTCGATTTTATAATAAAGAATCCTTTAGATAATACGCCCTGGATAGAGTCATTTGTAATTCATAAGAAGTTTCAGGGTTCGAATATTTCCAAGCAAGCTTATTTATATTTTGAAAGTATGTTACGCCGACAAACGAATACGTGCCGCCTTGCAGTATATAAAAGAAATAAATCAGCTGTTTGTTTTTGGGGGAAGATGGGCTATACACCATATGAAGTAAAAGTGCGCGAGGGGAAGGTATGTCTTTTGATGGAGAAGCGATACTAAATCCTGCACCCAATATGAATGGTGAAATACAAAGAAAAAGGATTGATCTACTTGGATCAATCCTTTTTGCTTTGGAAAATTAATATGCACGAGCAAACCAAACTGTATGTTTTGCTTCCTTACCACAATGCAGGCAAGTATTTTTAGTAGCTGGCGGGTTGAACGGAATGTTCCGCGTTGTGAATTTTGTTTCTTCTTTTACGCCTTCTTCACAAGCATCATCTCCGCACCAACCTGCTAGAACCCAGCCAGTTATTTGACCGTTTTGTTCGGACTCTGCTAGATGCTGTTGTAGTTGTTCCATTGTATCGATATGCGTATGTGAATGCTCCGATCGGAATGCTTTTGCTTTCTCGAATAGTCGAGTTTGCATTGTTTCAAGTTCTTTTTGAGTGTTCTCGACTACAGATTCTAAAGATACTGCTGCTTTTTCATCTGCATCACGAGCTTTCATCAAAGCTTGATTATTCTCTAAATCACGTGGTCCTAGTTCAATGCGTACAGGGACACCTTTTAGCTCCCATTCATTGAATTTAAATCCAGGAGATTGATCTGAATCATCAAGACGAACACGGATACCTCGTGCTTTTAGAGCTGCAAAGATTTCGTCTAATTTCTCGAGTATTGCAGGGTTCTTTTTCCATGGTCCAACTGGAATCAACACAACTTGCGTCGGTGCTATTCTCGGTGGCAAGACAAGTCCTTGCTCATCACCGTGAACCATGATAACAGAGCCAATCAAACGTGTAGATGTGCCCCAAGACGTAGTGTGTACGTGCGTATGCTTATTCTCTTTGTTCAGATATTTAATATCAAATGCTTCCGCGAATTTAGTTCCCATGTAATGGGAGGTACCTGCTTGTACTGCTTTTCCATCCTTCATCATTGCTTCAATGGAGAATGTATCAACTGCACCAGCAAAGCGTTCAGATGGAGTCTTCTGCCCATCATAAACAGGAATCGCAAGTAATTCTTCAATGACTTCTTTGTAGACGTTCAGCATTTGCATCGTTTCCTTACGTGCATCTTCTTCATCCACGTGAGCAGTATGACCTTCCTGCCACAGGAATTCAGAAGTACGAATGAAGGGGAGAGTTTTCTTCTCCCAGCGGAATACATTTGCCCACTGATTAATTAGAACTGGAAGATCACGATAGCTCTTAATCCAGTTGGAATACAAGTGACCAATCATTGTTTCGGAAGTCGGGCGAAGTGCTAAACGCTCTTCTAACTGTTCTCCAGCAGCTTCTGTTACCCAAGGAAGCTCTGGTGAAAAGCCTTCAATATGATCTTTTTCCTTTTGGAAGAAAGATTCAGGAATCAGCATAGGGAAGTAGGCATTACGATGACCAGTTTCTTTGAACCGCTTATCCATTTCTTCTTTAATATGCTCCCAGATCTCGTAACCATCTGGCTTGAATGCAATACTGCCGCGAACTGGCGTGTAATCAATTAAATCAGCTTTTTGAATCGTATCAATATACCACTTTGTAAAATCGTTTGTCTTTTGAGACATTGTTTTTCCTCCTTAAAATATAAAAAAGCATAAAGAGTCCAAAAAGGACGTCTCTATGCTTAATAGACGTGGTACCACCTTAGTTCAACTTAATATATATTAAGTCCTCTATACGTTTGTAACGAAACGACTCGGTTAGTTTTATCTAACATCTCCGTGGCAGGGTTCAATAAGAAGAGGTGATATAGCTCTCAGCCAAGGCTATATTTTCTGTTTCACAATCCTTATTTACTTGGTCACATCATTGATTGGTTATTTATAATTTAATATAGCAATTGGTTGAGCGGAATTCAATAACATAAAAGGATATCAGTAAAAAGAAACCTTATGATTCTTTGCAAAGGCTTTAACTTTGTCGGCTCTAGTTAGATTATTTTTAATTAAAAGGGGAATTGATTTCTATCTTAATTGTTCTTCGAGGTGAGTCTATGTTAAATCCGATGGCACATTCGCTTAATAAGCTTCGCATAAATTATGATTTTAAGAAGGAGGATATTATAAAAACTAAAAAAGAGTATAAAAAAGGAGATATCATCATAACGAAGAGTGTCAGTTTTAATGGGTTTCTTGGACATGTTGGTATTTTTGTAAGTCCAACTCATATCCTGCATACCTCAAGGTGGATAGGTTATCCTTTTCCGAAATTGATTACAATTGATAGTTTTAGAAAGAGATACAAAAAGAATATTGTCATACGGCCTGAATCTCCGCAAATTGGGGAAGAAGCTGCAGATATTGCACTGGAGCATTTCTATGATAAGAACATTGGATACAAAATCTCCAGGAACCCTAAACTTACTAAGAATAGTACGTATTGCAGCGAATTAGTTTGGTACGCATATTACAAAGCCGGACTAGAATTTAAGATCTTTAATACAAATTATTTCAAAGATGGCAGCTGGGTATCTCCTGGTCCGAAAGACTTTATCTATCCGTATGATTTTGCTAATCCGATTTATGTAAAATACAATGGATTCAGCTTTGTACACATTACATGATGTACTCCTGCCCATTGCGAATATATGAATCTAAGGAAACGTTTTTCTTCCCGTTCATATAGTAGTAATAAAGCTTATCATCCTCTTTGATAGCCACTGCAACCAATACCTTTTTATTCCCCTTTAAAAATGAAGTGAAAGGTTTTATATAAAGAATAGTATTCCTTTCGTATCCCTCATTTTGAAGGTGAATGTAGACAATTCGCTTGATATATAATCTCCTTAGAAGATAATAACTTATTAATAATAGTGCTAATGAGACTGTTGTTGGCATATGCATTCTCTCCTGGACTGCTAGTAAATTAGTGTTGAAACCTAAAAATTGTAATTACATTTTACCCTGAGCTATGTAATGAAAAACATTTTTCAGTTATAGTACCTGCTAAAGTTGTTTCTCCGTGTACGGCAGCTAACAACTAATTCTATCCTTTCAGGGAGTACCCTTTTAAATCAGAAAAAGATAGACATGCACCCAGTTTCCAATAACGAATACACTATAAACGTTAAATTGGATATAAGTATGGGGGAGAAGTTCATGTACTATCGAGGATTTCCTAATAATGTTCCAAATCACAACACTTATATATCACCGGAGGATGCTTATCTTAGACAGCAAAATTACATTTACAATCCATCTTATGGATATGTGCAACACAACAATCAGCCAAAAAATTGTTATACACAAAGAGAAGTTGAATTGATGCGAAATGAACGAAGTCTTTGGGAGGAGCATGTTGCCTGGACACGAATGGCTATCATCAGTTTGGTATTCAATTTACCGGACGTGAATTTTGTGTTAGCGCGTCTTTTAAAAAATGCTGAGGATATGGGGAATATGTTCCGCCCGATTTATGGAGACAATGCGGCAAACATGTACGCAGCATTAATTAAAGAGCATCTCTTGATAGCGGCGGATCTTGTGAAGGCTGCGATTGCAGGCGATACACAGGCAGCAAATGAAGCGGAAAGAAAATGGTACGAAAACGCAGATGAAATTGCTGTTTTCCTTAATAGTATAAATCCATTTCTGCCAGTTGAGCAGGTGAGGCAGATGTTTTATCAGCATTTAGCTCTTACCAAGCAGGAAGCTTTGTATATGATTAATAAGGATTACGAAAAGGACATTGCAGTCTATGATCAGATAGAAAAGCAAGCAAGAGAAATGGCTGATATGATTTCGGATGCTATGATCAAGTTGTATCCAGATTTAAGAGGGTAACACAGATTGATCGGTAAAGAAGTGGCTGAATTTCAGCCGCTTTTTTTATTTTCTTTATAAGTAAAATCATCAATCTCCGATATTGGAATTATAATTCTACCAATTCCACATTTTACATGTTTAATTCTTGAAAGTTATAGCCGATATATGTTAAGCCACTGTAAACGGGAAACGCATACAAGTATATTCGCAGCTAATTTCACGAATGGTAGTGGTTAGAAAACTTCAGGAGGGTGACTAATGAGAGTCATCAATCGTCTTAAGCTTGGCACAAAAATAAATTTACTTGTGTTAACAGTAGTCCTGCTATTCGCTGGAATTATCTCGTATGTGGTAATGAATAATATGACGCACGGAATGAAAGGAATTGCATTAGAGAAAGCAAAATCGGATCTGCAGCTGGCCGAAGAGTATATCGATGCGGTTCATCCAGGTTCCTGGGAAATTAGAGATGGTGTGTTGTACAAAGGCGAAACCAAAATGAACGACAACTTTGATCTTGTAGATCGGATAGCGGAATTGACAGGGGATACCGTAACGATTTTTCAACAGGATACACGGGTAGCTACAAATGTAATGACTGACGGGGAACGTGCCGTTGGAACACAGGTTTCAGCTGCAGTTAAACAAGCCGTTATAGAGAAGGAAGAAACGTACTACGGTGAAGCTGAGGTAGTCGGAAACAGTTACCAGACTGCGTATTCCCCTATTAAAAATGATCAGGGACAAGTTATTGGTATATGGTATGTCGGGGCTTCAGACAGCATGGTTGCATCAAGTATTGCAGATTTTACAAAAATATTCGTTGTTGTTCTGGTCCTTGTTGTTGTCTTGGTTATCGTGGTGGTATTGTTCTTCACCCGAGGTATTAAGAAAAGACTGAGCCGAATCTCGCAGGCAATGCACAATGCGGGGAAAGGAGATTTTTCTTATGTGGTTAAGGATTCCTCGAATGATGAAATTGGACAGCTGACATTGAATCTAAGTGAGATGCGAGAGAATTTATCAGATGTCATGAAAACTATCGCTGAGACATCTGATCAAGTAGCGGCTTCGTCTGAAGAATTGACTGCCAGCGCAGAAGAAAGCTCTAAATCTGCTGAATTAATTGCCGCTTCCACTCAGACAGCAGCTAATGGCACAGAGCTCACCATGCATCACGTGGAAGATGTGGTAGCGTCTGTTGAGCATATGCAGGTGCGGGTAAAAGAGGCACAAACAAACAGCCAAACGATTATGACATTGTCAGATACTGCATCCCGCAATTCACAGGATGGAACAGAAGCAGTGCTTGCTGTTGTAAAACAGATGAATGAAATCAATAACTCCGTTACCGAAATCGGTTCATTCGTTAACGGATTAGATAAAAAATCAAAAGAAATTGGAACAATCGTCAATTTAATAAGTGATATTTCAAACCAAACGAATCTATTAGCACTGAATGCGGCAATAGAAGCAGCCAGAGCTGGGGAACAAGGCAAAGGCTTTGCAGTAGTAGCGGATGAAGTGAGAAAACTAGCTGAGCAATCAGCTAATTCTACTCAACTGATTGCTTCTCTCATCTCGGATATCCAAGCCGAAACGGATAAAGCTGTAACTGCAATGCAGCACGGTGCAGAAAATGTGGAAGAAGGCATTCGAAAAACAGAAAACGTAAATGATTCATTCCAGTATATTAAACAGGCTATCAATCAAGTGACAAACAACGTCCAGGAAGTCTCTCAAACAATCGAAGGAGTCTCTTCCGGAAGTAAAAGCATTGTAGAAGTAATGGACAAAGTTAAAATGACTGCGCGAGAAAACGCTGAATCAAACGAAACAAATGCAGCTGCATCACAGCAGCAATCCGCTGCTATGGAAGAGATTTCTGCCTCATCAGAAGCTCTATCTGGAATGGCGATGGATTTACAAGCAGCACTGGGTAAATTTAAGTTTTAAAGAGAACAGCCTCCTGTTTATAGGGGGCTTTTTTTAATTCATGAGCTATGCGTAAGAACGTGTCTCCGAAACCTCTGCTTTTCCCGTATACTGTACGTATATAAAAAGTGATACTTCGTGAGAAAGAAGTGAAAAAATGAATGAATCAATACTGCTAGTTGAAGATGATACACAGATTAATGAGATGGTTGCGTCTCATTTGAAGAAAGAAGGATATACGATTTTCTCCGCTTTTGATGGGCGGGAGGCATTGGATTTGTTTGCGCAAGAAAGCGTAGATCTAATCATTCTTGATTTGATGCTGCCTGCTTATAATGGGTTGGATATTGTACAGCTGATTAGGCGTGAGAGCATGCTGCCGATTCTGATTATGTCTGCAAAGGATAGTGATGTAGATAAGGCGCTCGGGCTTGGTTTTGGTGCAGATGATTACATAGGGAAACCATTTTCGCTCATTGAATTAACTGCGAGGGTGAAGGCGGCATTGCGGCGGTCGATGCAATATAGTCTGCCATACGAAGAGAAAGAGAAGGTTGTAAGTGTACGTGATTTGAATATTGATTTGAATAACTTCTCTGTCAGCAAAAAAGGGAAGCCCATTAACCTGACAGCAAAGGAATTCCAGATTCTAAGCTTGTTCGCAACAAGTCCGAATCAAGTGTTCACAAAGGGACAGCTGTTCGAAAGTGTGTGGAAGGAAACGTATTATGGTGATGATAATGTTATTAACGTCCATATCCGTAGACTGCGGGAGAAGATTGAGGATGATGCGTCTGCTCCTTTGTATATAAAAACGATATGGGGAATTGGCTACAAGATGGAGATGCAACTATGATTTATGTTGTTGCTTTTTTGGTAGTGTGCATAGGGATTTTGTTGTTCCTGCATTATCGAACCAGGGGGAAAATGAAACGCAATCTGCAGTATATGACCGAGAAACTCAAAGCTATCACTGCAACGGATTCTGCTGAAAGGTTACTGCTAGTGACGGATGATCAGGAGCTGCGTGATTTGCTGAATGAGATTAATAGCTTGCTAGATTATCATCAAGAATCAATGGCAGATCTGGCACGCCTCCGAATTTCTACGAACCGGATGCTTTCAAATGTGTCGCATGATTTAAAAACGCCGCTCACCGTTATTTCTGGATATATTGAGACGATTCAGCATGATAAGCAGTTTAGTACGCAGGAGAGAGAAGTACTTTTGGATAAAGTACAATCTAAGGTCATGGAGGTTGCGGGTTTGATCAATACCTTTTTTGATTTGGCAAAGCTGGAATCGGAGGATTGGCAGCTGGAGACAGAACGGATACAGCTGAATGAGGTTTGCCGAAAAGCGATACTTGGCTATTACGATACGTTAACGAGTAAAGGTTTTACTGTACATATTGATTTGCCGGAAGAGTCGATACATATAGAAGCAGACCCGGCTGCGCTGACACGGATTCTAGAGAATTTATTGTCTAATAGCATTCGCTACGGGAAGGACGGGAAAACCGTTGGCATGACTATGCGTCAGGATGAGGAGAACGTCTTTATAGAGGTGTGGGATAAAGGAAAAGGCATACAGGAAACCGATAAAGATCGGATATTTGAGCGGCTTTATACAGCGGATGATGCTAGAACATCTACAGCGCAGGGCAGCGGCCTCGGATTGATGATTGCTAAGCGCTTGACCGAGCAGATGCGGGGACGAATCCATTTCTCCAGTATACCGTATACGAAAACCACCTTTACGCTCACATTCCCAAAGCCTAAATTAGAGGATTATAGCAAACTTAAGAAAGTCGTAAGGATTCCTTAAGTGGATTGACAGTTTCCTTTGTTAAAGTGAAGGAAATCAACGAAAAGGGGTTAGCGTATGACATATGCTATTAGAACGCATCAGCTGACGAAGGGGTACCGTGGGAAGGACGTTGTTTCCAATGTCAGTATGAATGTGAAGCGCGGCGAAATATATGGATTCCTCGGCCCGAATGGTGCGGGAAAAACAACCATCATGAAGATGATGACCAGCCTCATCAAACCAACCGCTGGAGACATAGAGGTTCTCGGGACGAGGCTGCAAGCCAATTCTCATGAAGTACTTAAACGAATAGGCTGTATCATTGAATATCCTATTTTTTACGATAAGCTATCGGCCAGAAAGAATCTGGAAATCTATTGTGAATATATGGGCTACTACAAGAAGGATGCTATCTCAGAAGCATTGGCATTAGTGAATTTGAAGAACGTGGAAGACGTCCCAGTCAAAGAATTTTCGCTTGGTATGAAGCAGAGATTAGGTATTGCCAGAGCCATCGTAACAAAGCCAGAGTTGTTGATCTTGGATGAACCAGTCAATGGTTTGGATCCGATTGGGATGCAGGAGCTTCGGGATCTGTTTCATAAGCTCAGCAGACAGTACGGTGTTACGCTGTTAATCTCCAGTCACATACTTGGGGAAATCGAACACATTGCTGATACGATCGGCATTATCAGGGAAGGCAGATTAGTCGAAGAAACATCCATGGCAGAAATTCGCGGCAATCATACCGAGCATATCGAGCTCTCGGTTTCTGACTATCCAAAAGCAGCTTATGTATTGGAGCATGAGCTTCAAGCGAATAACTTCCAAGTGAAAGAAGAAGAGGATCTGATCAACGTCTACGATCCTGCAATCTCCCAGAACGATATTATACTGGCGATGGTTCGTAATGGCGTCGAAATCGGGAAGATCAACAATAAAAATCTATCACTAGAAGGCTATTTCATGCAGCGGATGGAAGGGAGCAAAAAACATGCTTAATCTGATGAGGTTAGAAATGAAGCGAATGAACTTCCTGACGATAGGTGTAACATTCCTTCTAATAAACGCCGGAATACTTGGTATCCTTCTATTGCTTGGGGTTGATACGGAAATAACCGCTGAGTCTATTGCCAGCGCAGATGAAATTATGATGTTTATTGAGATTATGGCGGTAGCTGGATTCGTCATCTATGCTTCGGTTCTGCTATCGAACATGATTATTGAGGAGTTTAAGAGTAAAACAATATCAGTCTTGTTCACGACACCTGTTAGTCGGAAGCAATTACTCATGGCTAAAGTCATCGTTATAAGCTTATTAACTTTTGTGTTGTTTTTTGTGTCGGTATATCTGCTATCGATTATTTTTAGTTTGCTGAATAACGTATACGATATCTTATGGTTTTCTTTCCCGTTGAATCTTTTATGGGAAAACACAGTACATCTGTTGGTCACTGGAGTTGCGGTGGCAGGGATGGCACTTATTCCGCTAGTATTCGGAATGATAAAGTATTCGGTACCTGCAACGATAACATCCTCTATCTTAATCATTGCTATTTTATCCTCTTCGATAAATAGTGATGGCACGAATTTGTTCTCTTTCACTGCAGTGCCAGTTGCGCTTGGTATCGTCGGGTTCATTATAGCTTACTTTGTTATTAGTAAGGCAGTGAAGAAGGATTTTTGATCTGCTGGTGAATATAGTAATAGTAGTTGTCGCACTCATAAAATTGCTTTTTCTATTTCACCTGTAAGATGAAATGCATATTGACTTTCCTCACAATTATTGTAATAATATCTTTAATTTGAATACTGGTACCTTTAATTCAGTCCCGTGAGGCTGACAAGGACATTCGGAAACTATGCGGAGTAATGGGATAGCTATATCCTTATATCCTCATGTTTAAAGAGGCTTCCTGTCAGTGATGGCAGGAAGCCTCTTTTCTTTTTTCCTCGGTACCAGTTTTAGTCTAACTAAAACAGGAGGAATTACTATGAAACAGAATAAGGTAGATCATGATTTTTCACTTCAGCCAGTCCCGGGGTCACATCGGAGCGGATTTTGGAAAATGATGATGGTAATGCTTGGGTTTACATTTTTCTCAGCGAGTATGGTATCGGGAGGGACGCTCGGACTAGGATTGTCCATGACACAATTTATCTGGATCGTTTTAGCAGGTAATTTGATTTTGGGACTATACACTGGAGCACTTGCGCATATCTCAGCTAAGACTGGTCTTTCTACACATTTACTGACGCGTTATGCTTTCGGTGAAAAAGGATCCTACTTATCTTCCTTCTTGCTGAGTGCAACGCAGGTAGGTTGGTTCGGAGTCGGTGCGGCTATGTTCGCAGTGCCGGTTCATAGAGTCACAGGAATAGATACATATATATTGATTATTATTTTGGGATTAGGCATGACAGCGACTGCCTTTTTTGGAATGAAAGCTCTGACAATCTTAAGCATTATCGCGGTGCCGTCAATTATCGCACTTGGAGGATTTTCAGCTCTTGAGGCAGTTGATACGATTGGTGGGTTCGGTGAACTTATGCAGTATCAGCCAACCGAGAAAATAAGTCTTGCAGCAGCACTGACTATCTGTGTCGGGTCATTCATCAGTGGAGGAACGTTAACACCTGACTTTACAAGATTTGCGGACAAACCCAAAAATGCTGTTATAACAACAGTCTTCGCGTTCTTTATCGGTAACTCACTCATGTTCTTCTTCGGTGCAATCGGCGCGATTATAACAGGTCAATCTGATATTTCCGAAGTGATGTTCCTGCAAGGCCTTATCATCCCAGCGATTATCGTGCTAGGGTTGAATATCTGGACGACGAATGATAGTGCGATTTATGCATCGGGTCTAGGAATCTCCAACATTACGAAAATCAAAAAAAGTAAAGTGGTTATCTTCAACGGTATTATTGGGACGATTCTGGCGATGTGGCTGTACAACAACTTTGTCGGGTTCCTAACAACGCTAGGCGCTGTCTTACCGCCAATCGGTGCCATCTTGATTGCAGATTATTTTATCGTACGCCGCGGGAAGTACCCAGCGTTCGAAACAATGACATTCAAAGCGGTGAACTGGAATGCAATGATCGCCTGGGCTATTGGAGCAGGTGCAGCGAAGTTTCTGCCTGGTATACCGCCGATAAACGGATTGATTGGTGCTGCGGCTGTCTATGTAGTTCTTTCAATCATCGCAGCAAAAGCAGCTGAAGCAAAACTTAATCTTAACGTAGAAAAGGTGACAGAATCATGATTATAACAAACGCGAAATTAAGAAATAGAGAAGGTCTTTGGCAAATACAAATCACAGAAGGAAAGATTGAAAGAATAGCTCCGTCTATCGAAGCAAACCGTGATGAGCAGATCATGGATGTACAGGGTAACCTAGTACTGCCGCCATTTATTGAACCGCATATTCACTTGGATACAACGCTTACTGCTGGCGAGCCGAACTGGAATGAAAGCGGGACCCTATTTGAAGGAATTCAGCGCTGGGCAGAACGGAAAGAGCTGCTGACGCTAGAGGATGTAAAAACACGGGCGAAGCAAGCATTGAAATGGCAAATTGCACAGGGAATACAGCATGTACGTACGCACGTTGATGTGACAGATCCAGAATTAACAGCTTTAAAAGCATTGCTCGAAGTAAAAGAAGAGATGGCATCTTATATTGATTTACAGCTTGTTGCTTTCCCGCAGGAAGGAATTCTATCGTATCCAAATGGGGAGGAACTGCTGGAAGAATCACTCCGCATGGGAGCAGATGTTGTCGGCGGCATACCGCATTACGAGTTTACGAGAGAGTATGGCGTAGAGTCTTTGCAGACAGCCTTTAAATTAGCGGAAAAATACGACCGTCTCGTTGATATCCATTGTGATGAAATCGACGATGAACAATCCCGTTTTGTTGAGGTAGTGGCTGCAGAGGCGCATCGCTACGGCATGGGCGAACGAGTGACAGCCAGCCATACAACAGCAATGGGCTCATATAATGATGCATACACATCTAAATTATTCCGTCTGCTAAAGTTGTCCAACATCAACATGGTGGCGAATCCATTAGTCAATATTCATCTGCAAGGACGCTTTGACACGTATCCAAAACGAAGAGGGATTACAAGAGTGAAGGAGCTTCAAGAGGCTGGCATTAACGTCAGCTTTGGACATGACGATATCTTTGACCCATGGTATCCACTAGGGACAGGTAACATGCTGCAAGTACTGCACATGGGCATCCATGTAACGCAGTTAATGGGCTATGATCAGATTGTTAACAGCATTGATATGATTACGTCTAACAGCGCAAGAACACTGCATATCGAAGACAAGTACGGTATTGAAGAAGGAAAGCCTGCCAACTTGATCGTACTGGAAGCAGAGAATGAATACGAAGCGATTCGGAAGCAAGCTGCTGTTCTGTATTCTGTACGGAATGGTGAAGTTATTGCGGAGACGAAGCCAAGAGAAACTACTCTAACGCTTGGTGAGAAAGTGGAAAATGTTACATTCAAGAGGTAATAGTATAGAGCTAAGAGATTGGGTTATTTCCAATCTCTTATTTTTTATCCTGCTTGGATTGCCTGCACCGCTTGCTCACTCTGAACACGAGGTAGCGCGAAGATAATATTTTTCCTTGTGATTGGATCCATAGCTACTAAGCCAGGATGCTCCGCCCAACCCATTAAAGCATAGGAAGAAACAAGTTCAAATTTATTTCCTAGTTCTCTTGAGAGTAGTCAAAAAAAGAATCAACAAAAAGACAAATGAAGCACCAAGAAAATCCTGTGCTTCATTTGTCTTTTATTTTAATGGCCCACTAACAATGCCTTTTTGAATCTTATTTTCCTTAAGCCATTGATTATACAAAGTCTCAAATCGTTCTTCATCACTATCCCTAAATCCTTCAAAAACAACTTCATCAATATTCTCTTCATTAAAATAAAGAACGGCGTCAGCGACCAAACCTTGAGGGTAGACAGAGGCTGAGTAATCAAACATCTTTTGTTCCCCTTCTAGCTCTATAATGGGGCCGCGGTTCAGAATCATGAGTTTACTTGTACCTTCTTTTAGAAAGACAATTGATCCGATTGGGAGCATAGTTATTCCTCCAATATTTTGTAGATTAGTATGTAACACAACTTTTGTTGCGTAAATCACATTAATATAAAACAGGAACTAACATAACTTCTAATTCTCTGTCTGAAATTTCACCTTTATGTTCCCAGGCCAAACAGTAAACAAATTACCCATAGTCAGTAAGAACAAGGTAATCATATAGAATACTAATATAATTGTATTTCCATAAGAGACATATGCATAAAACATACCAATGACAAAAGCTAAAATGAAAATATAGTATAGTATATATCCTAATAGGAATTTTAAATCTCTAAATCTCACAATTAATTGTGTATCTTCTACATCTGCGCCATCTATATGATGTAATAGATTTTCTTTATTTCTTCTACTTATATGACTTCTTAATAAAAGTATTAGCAACGTAGTAATACCAATGATTAATAAAGAAAGAGGAGTGGAGATATTTACATCAAAACGATTCATTATAGGTCTTAATAAATTGGCAATAGCTAAACCGATAACTATTGCAAGTATATTTACGTAACTACCTTTTTCTTTAGGGCTACGTTTAACAACATCATTTAATATATCTTGGTTTGTAATTTTGTACGCTTTGTGAGGGAAAAACCAAAATAAGAAGGGTATATATATAAGCCACTTTGGATTGTCCTTATCTAAGATATAATAATCATTATTGATAGTTATAAGATTGTAACGCATTTTTTTGTATACAAAGTTAGCCTGTGCATTCATATGTTTTCTTTATCCCCAATTCATCGGATTAATTGCATCAAAACCACTACTGATTGCTTCTCCTATATCTTTAGTTGTTTCAGCTATGGAATCTATGGCATCGCCTGCGGCATCTTTCGTGCTTTCCCATGCTTGATCTATTTTACCACCCACATAATCTAAACCATCCTGTAGTCCTAATATATTATTATCATATAAGTAGTTGAATCCACCTACGAGCACTGCACTAACTGCAACGCCGCCTAATACTGCCCATCCAGCTGGATTTGAACCTAATAAGAATGCTGTTGCAGCTGTACCTAGAAATGCGCCTGCAGAACCTATTCCTAGAGAAGCTGAATTGTGAACTAGAGCCTCTCCGAAACTTTTATCTTTTTGATTCAGGTCCTCATACATACCTACTCCAAAACCAACTCCCATGACTCCTCTACCTAGCCATTTTCCACCTTTTAATATTGCCTGACCAGTATTCTTTAGTGAGTCTGTGAAGCCTGCTGTATTTGGATTCACCATGACAAACGTATTGGGTATATCAGGACCTCTAGTCCCAGTCATAACAGTGATAAATCCGCCAAGTTTTGTTGTTGTCCTTCCAACCTGTTGCAAGACATTGGCAAGAAAATCATTAGAAAAGTCTTTTTGCATTTTTTCTTTGTTTTCATTAATGTAATCAAGTACGGAATCGGGTACATCTTCTTCCAATTCCTCTTCATGTAACGTGACTTTCGTTTTCGATGCAAGCGCGTATATATCATAGTATTCTTCTCGTGTTATATTCCCCTGCTGAAGATCCATTAGAGCATGATCTAATAAGACACGAAAGCTCTCATGCATACCATCTGACTTGTGATCTTTTGTAGCAGCAATTGCAGCCATAGGAAGATACTCAATATTATCCTCAGTGATTTCAATATTTCCATTCCCATAACTTTGCTGAATAACATTATTATAAGCATTCATATCCTGCAGGGAAACGGCATCAAAGTCACTGATCGATATAGCGCCGCTACTTAATCCGGTTGTCATTTCGGACAAATACTTTTTCAATGTATCTAAATCACTTTGTGTTTCTTGCAGGTGAGATGCGTGTTTACTATCGAGTTCGCCTAGATCAGTAATGACCTCATCTATTTGGCGTTTGCCTTTTTCAATATATGTTTCAAAGTCAGAATAACTAACTTGTGCTACAAACCTAATATCCGCCACACTGGATAATACTTGATTAATATTTTCTGAGACACTAGCAACCTTGGATTTAGCTTTATCTAATCCGGGGTGCAGCTCATTGTCTAGAAAGCCTTCACTTATGTAACCTTGTTGACTTGGTTCGAAGGATTGAACGTCATTCTTCATGTTCTCAAGCCTGTTTTTGTAATCTTCCATAGATTGAAGCAGGAAGGTGAGAAAGGGGGTGTGAATTTCGTTGTAGTAAGAACGGATAGCATTGCCTGTTTTTCCTTTTAAGGCATCATCTAAGCTATAGAGATTTCTAACTTTTTGCTGAAGGTTTGATAGTTGATCGGAAAGTGTGTCTAAATCGAGCTTAGACGTTTCTGTACCTTTGTGAATCTCCTTTACTGCGAACTCTTTCAACGTACTTCCTCCTCACTTGTTTATTTTAAAGCGATGTTATTGCCAAGTGCTTGATCTAATTCGACTAGTTCCTGTACTGCTGTTTCTGTTGCTGCTATGTTATCCTGAAACAGCGTAATGAACTGACCGAGAAGGTTTTCGTATTCTTGCTTAATTTCGTTGTACAAATCACTCATGCGTATGTCTTTATTGCCGTCCATTGTTTCGCCGAGTTGTTTTTGCAATGCTTGCAAGCTATCGCTCATTTCTTGGATGCCTTTTTGAGCCTCCGCTTGATTAATTTTTATTTCTCCGCTCATGGAAGTGCTCCTTTCCATAAAAATCTGCTATTTTTACCCTAACGAAACCATTTTCCATTTTGTAGAGTATTAAGTACCTTTTTCCTTAAATAATTACCGTCTGTGACTAGGGAAATAGTTTTATATGCTCATTTATTGGCTTGAAACGCTAACCTATTACCCGTTTTGTTGGATTTATATGCCAAATTATTACATAATCTTGATTTGGATCGTGCGGGATGGGGAAATGGTGTGTAACTGTAAACGACTTTTCCGGATACTGTATATACGTCCTGGCTCTTAATCGTGCCGATGCATTTATTTAGAGCAGATAAAGCTATAGCGGCTTGGTATTTTAGCTTTTGCAGTGTACAGCATCTAGATATAAAAGATGGATGGCTACACTCTACTATTACAATGAGGAATGAGGGGAATGATGGTGATTATATTTTTCAAATAAGAAAACACAGTCCAAAAAATCTCCCCAACCAAGAGAAGAATTTAAAGTATGTAATAGATAGGCTCGCAGAAAAATTTAAGGTGCACCGAAGCTAGATGCGAGCTGTCTCATTATAATCCCCAACCTTTTTACCATTACAAATCGGTCGTATTTTGGAAAAACAAGGCAGAAGTCTTACAGATTTTTTGCTGGAAATCCTTTACTGTAGTAGTGATAAAGTTTTTTGTGCGGTGTGATGTAAAGTAAGGAGGGTGTTAGAATGTCTTTAGCTTCTATAGATAGTCAAATCCGCAGTATGAATAGTTCGATCAATGGGTTGCGTGGGCAAGTGCTCCAAAAGCAAGAAGAAGTGCAGCGCCTTGAACGTGCGATCTCAGAAATCTCTAGTCTGCAAGGAGATTATGAAGAAAGCAGGAAATATTGGCGGGATATTGATTTGACAGCGCAGACGTGGAAGGGAGAGCTTGCTGATAAGTTTGATGCTTTCCGTAATGGAGAGCTTTCGGCTAGCTTTAAAGATGTGTCTCAAGATGAGGTGCAGCGAGTTCTGGATGCGTTAGAACAGGCGAAGGGTATGCTTGTTGCTGAGATTGATTCATGTCAGATGCAGATGGCAACGAAACAAAGTTCATTAGATCGGCTTCATGCAGATAGGAAGAAGGAACTGCAGTCATGAGTGAGATTAAATTAAAAGCGGATCATGTGCAGCAGAAGTTGACGGATCTCCAAAATTCCCTGTCAGATTTCCAATCTGGAAATCTAGATAGAGGCAGTGGCCGGGAGATGCTTGATGTCCAGGCGAAGATCAATGATATTAATGTATCGCTGAATAGTCTTATACAAGATTATCAGCAGATGGCTCTGCAGCATGTAGAGGCAAGTCAAGATGCTGTTGATTCCCTCGAGAAATTCGAACAGACAGTGGCTAAAGCAATTGATGCCTTTACAATAGGATAGGAGCGATCAAAGCATGGCGATTCATGTGAAACGTAATACAGGCATGATGGGTGGGTTAGCTAAGGTTGCTGTAATTGTAGATGGGCAGCATGCTGCTAAGCTCGGTAATGATGAGGTTACGACTGTCAGCCAGGGTGATGAGGCTGTAAGACTAAAGGCCAAGCAGTGGTTCTTTGGCAGCAAGGAATTGGAAGTAGCTGATGATGCTAGTGTAGAGGTAAGAATCAATATGGCTGCATTGCTTTTGCTTCTGGCTGCAATAGTCTGCTTTATTCTAGGTGTCATGATTGCGCCAATTATAACTGCAGTGGCAGCCATTCTCTTTTTTATTTGTATAATTTATAGCTCGAAAAATTGGTTTCAATTGATTGAAATTTAATAGAAGAATATGAATCTGCTAGTTGATGTTTCAACGTAGATAAACAAAGCCAGTGAAGTACCTTTGAAGTACATAATCGCTGGCTTTTGCTGTTTTATTGGACGTTTGTATCTTTGTTCCTGTCTTATATCAGTCTGTGCCGTACAAAAGGCATGGTTCTGTATATTTCTTATTAGTAGCTTTGGCGCATTTTGAAAGAGTGTCGTTGATACAGGCGCAATTCATAATAGAATGAATGAAGATAAGTGGATATAAATGTATTTTTAATGGCTTACTGAGACAAATTCGGAGGCGGAAAGGACTGAAAAAATGGCATTTTTATGGTTCAAAACAGACACGGAAGCAAAAAGAGATGACTACCTTAAGCTGTATAACGAATTGGAAGAAACAAAAGCAGAACATGACAAGCTGGTAAGCGAAGCGGAGTCTTATTTTTCTTCCTATAAAGGGAGCGTACCGTGTATGGCGGAGGATGCCATTCCAAGTAGTGACTTTATACCAGCAAAGGAACGGCTTGATAAGAAGCTGACAGATTACTTGGATAACGAGAAGGAATATCGCAGTAGGCTCGTAATGGCGAGTGATCGAGCATATGAACGGTATCTTCATTATAAGCGTAAAGCAATGGATGAAGCGAAGGAGGACTAAGCTATGGCGAAGGATGTAATGATTGATCAAGCTGAATTGGAAACAGCCAAATCATCGGCAGCAAAGCTGAAGGAATCCCTGGATAATACCTATGCGCAAGGAGAGGCCCTGCTTTCGCTCGTCCAAGGATCCAGTTGGGAAGGGAAGTCACGTGACAGTTTCCTTGCTTACTTGGAGCTGCTGCTTCAGTATCATGCCGATCTCAAGGATGCCGCTTCTTTACAGAAGAAAGCGTTGGATAATATAGAGAACTATCAATCTGATTTCCAAAACCACAACCTGGTGAAGGAAGTGAAAAGCCTATGACGCAGACAGATAAGGATACCTTTCATGTGGCCGAACTCTACTTACTCGCTGCGGCATTTGATGCGGAGGCTTTATTTGGCTTGCCTGATAAGAAAATCTATCAGCTGCAGGGGGAAGAACCTTGGAGTCAGGCACATAAGCGTTTGATTCAGAAAGGTATTTTTACAGAAGAAGGTAAGCTGACAAAATCAGGTGCTGTGATTATTAAAACGTTGTATGAATACTTCTTTAGCCAAAAATATGTGCGGATCAACAACCTCATGTTCGCGTTCCGGGAGAAGCAGGCGGAAGAAGTAATCATTCTCGTGGAGACGGCGGAGAAGACGTACAAACTTTATGTGATGGCCAAGCCGCTTGTACTGAAGCTCCTTAGCGAGAAAGTCCCGCTTCTGAACCGTGAACCTGCCGAGGGAGAAACAAATTTCTTGCAACGCGAGCTGCCAGATGAGGAAAGGGCTGCGATCAATGAGCTCGGTGTGACGAATGACATCGCCAATATTGAACTTTTTCATCCACGCGTGAAGCCGCAGATCGCCAGCAATCCGAACCATTATCAGCAATGGCTTGTCCTCGCAAAAGATGACAAGCTGATAATGATTGATACGACCGAGAAGCAGTACTACCACGCAAGCCAGTACTGGTTTATGAGGGTATTATTTGATGCATTGGACTTCCCATATCGACAGAAAGAGGGGGTAAGGTAGATGGCTAGTGGTAACATCACGGTTGATCCGATAGAGATTACCGATATTTATAAGCAGCTCATGGCTATCATGGAGGATTTACAATCGAACGCAGTTCCTGCAATCGAGAATATTAAAAATACGAAATTCTATCAAGAAGGAAAAGCGATGGAAGCAATCGAAGCTTACCCCGAAGCGAACGAAAAGTTCTTGGAGCTGCAGGATCACTACGCACGAATTTCCTCGTTGGTGATTGAAACGCTAAACACGATGATTGAGACAGACGAAGCTATCGCTTTAAAGATCATCGATGCATTGGAGGTGTAATGCGTGGATGTAAAATACCGAAGCAGTCAATGGGATAAGACGAAGGATAGTCTGCGTAACTTAATTGGTCTTGGTGTCTGGGGAAAAGGCATGATCGATACGATGAAGGACATCACTGACAACTTGGACGAAGTAAGCGAGAAGGTAGCGAAGTATGATTCCGATGGCGTTGTCTCGTTCTCTTATACAAGCGATAAAGACAAATACCAGCGATTATTTGAGGACTTCAAAGTGTTGGAGGATTTCAGTGGGAATGTCGGGGATATTGTAGAGGATATAATCGATCAGCCATTTTATGAGGATATCGATGCATTTGTCCAAAAAGTACGCGATTCTTCCATCTCCAACTACACTACCTCGAACCATATAGGAGCGACGGAGACAATACCAATCTCTTATTATGGCTCCTATCAGGAATACGAAACGGAGAAAACAGAGATTACCATCGATGATATACTGAGCGGAGATAACTATTATGCTGATCAAATCAAGACTTCTTTTGAGGAATGGAAGGTTCAGAACCCTGATGAAGACATCAGCTATGAAGATTACCGCACTGCTGCCGTCAACACACGAGCTTTTGAATATGAGTCCATTGAGGACGGGCAGTTTACAAAAGAGTTTTGGGTGAATATAGCAGCCCTCGTCGTCATCGTTGGCGTAACCGTTGTGTGCCCGCCAGCTGGTGCAGTATTAGGGGCTGCTTATGCAACGGTAGAGATGGGAAGTGCTATATCCGGTCAGGACTGGGCTTCCGGAAGAGAGCTAGACACTTCGGAACGATGGACGAGGGGTTTGCTTGCGCCGCTTGATGTTCTGCCTATAGGTAATGCGGTGACTAGTTTTACAGGAACGGCACGTACAACAAGCAGAGTGGTGGATTTAGGGAGCTTGTTAAATAAAACGAAGCTCAGCTCCTCCCTCGCCGACAACATCTCTAATCAAACATCACAGGTATTGAGATTAGTAGAGACAGCAGGCCAGCAAACTTCCACACGGTTACGGAGTGCTGCTCACACGGTTACTAATACTACAAACAATCTAAAAAACAAACTAGGAGAAGAGGCTGTTAGAATTGCGCAAATGGGGGATGCGGGTATAACTAGAGTTTTAAATATGTTTCCCCAAGTTGGTGCTGTTGCGGATAATGGTTTAATTCTTGCATCTTCTAGTAATTTTAATAAGCTTGAGGAGGGAGCAACAAAAGTAGCGAACCGTCTTGGATCTCCTAGGATTACGGGTGCAGGTAATGCGGGAGTAAATGATGTAAAAACAGTAGTGGAAAAAGGGCAACAGTATACAAATGGAAGAAGAAACAGACTAAAGCCGAATATTAGGTATCAAACAGGCGAGTATGATTACTTTTATGAAACTGATACTGCGGGAAGAATTACAAAATTTGAGACGGATAAATTACAATTAACCACAAGAGAAGATAGATTGCCGCATAGCAAGAACACGCTAGGTAAGGTTAAGGGTCAGGATCACGCAGGTCATTTGGCAGGTGATAGGTTCGGGGGGTCACCTAAAATTGATAATTTGGTGTCGCAATTATCTGATGTTAACCTAAGAGAATATAAAAAAATTGAAGCTGAATGGGCAACTGCTTTAAGTGAAGTACCCCCAAAAGCTGTGAAAGTTGATGTTAAGATAATATACTCTGGAAATGATCTGCGACCTGATAAATTTATAGTCAATTACTTTATTGATGGTAAGCCAGGTTCAAAAATTATTAAAAACTAATTAAAGGAGTGAATATTTGAATGAAAGAATTTGAAGATAAGTTTACTGAATTACAATCCGATATGATATCTATTTGTTTGGAGTACGTGGAAGATAGAGCAGATAAAGTATACGTTTATGCTTCACATGAAGGAGGAATTATCTCGAGTAGCTTCTTTTACTTAATTAATAACAAGTATGTAGAATGTCATAAAGTAAATGATGCCTTGGAATCTGGGGATGAAGGTTATGATGTATCTCCAGAACGAATGTTAACGGTATTACAAATAATAAATGAAGATATCGAGAAGATTGAAGTATTGTGCAAAGAATATGGAAGAGACATACCGACGGAAATGAAATTAATATATGATGTGAAGAATGGAAATTTCAAGGCTGAATACAAGTATGATTTGGTATATTCAAATGATGAAGTAAAAACGGCTGATCATATTGCTGATGAATGGTTTGAAGAGATACAAGATAATAATCTTTGATATTCTTAGGGGTTTGCTTGATTTTATGAAGAGTAGAATTTGTATAACTTAAAACATCTTTTCAGGGAGACTAAATAATGTGAGCGAGACCTAGCTTATATAAATAACAAGCTGAACGGGACCAGTCTCCATATGCATCCTGAATAGTAACGAAAGTGCTTATTAATCAATTGATAATAGGCACTTTTTTATAGTGTTATTAGACATTCCGTAAAGTATTTTTGTAAGAGATAGTATAAGGGAGTAACAATAAAAAAGAATAAAGAAACGGTCTTACTATGAAACCTTTGGGGATTCGATGCGTACAAGATATAATAATATCTTTAGAAACTGGAGAGATGAACTTGGAATACGCAATATCGAATCAAAAAACAATCATGCAGAAGGTGCTGCAGACATTCTTGATGACGCTGCTGTTAGCGACGCTTGGAATCTATGCTGGTAATTTTGTGCCGCCTGTGCTTATTTTGCCATTAATCGTAGTGGAATTAGGTATGCTAATTGCTGCCTTCTGGTTAAGAAGGAAGAAGGCTGTCAGCTATACGTTCATCTATATATTTGCTGTCATTTCAGGTATGACGACATACCCGGCGGTAGCTTACTATGCTTCAATTGGTGGAGCTAATATTGTCCTGTATGCTTTCACGACGACGTTCGTTATTTTCGGAGTGATGGCGCTTGTAGGGGTTAAATCGAAAAGAGATTTTTCTTTCCTTGGCGGGTTCTTGTTTGTAGCTTTGATTGCGTTGATCGTTACAGGTTTGATCGGAATTTTTGTTCCATATAGTGATGCGACAATGCTCGCTTTCTCGGGCATCGGTTCAATCGTATTTTCACTTTACATCTTGTATGATTTTAATCAAATGGCAAGGAATCATGTTACAGAAGAGATGATTCCGCTAATGGCATTGAATCTGTATTTGGACTTTATCAACTTGTTTATGAATTTACTGCGATTCCTAGGAATTATGTCCAAGGATTAAAAAAAATGCCAGAAATCTCTTTTAGAGCCTCTGGCATTTTTTGTAGTTACATAAGATGAGGAGAAGTTAAATTGCTGAAATCACAGATGTTAATAGAAAAAATCGTTTCTACTTTAGATAATTCTATACTTACTAAAGTGTTTGAAGAAAATCAAAATATAGACTACGAGGGAATGTTGATCCATATCGAGAACAATACCTATCGAAGTCGTTTAGCAAAAGCCACACCTAAAAAAAGAGGCTACTTTGTGGCATTCTGGGAAAAAGATGAAAATAATAAGAATCAACCTTATAGTTTCTCGGATAGTCCGGATAAAATTATAATTTCAATAATAGATAACGATTTAAAAGGTCAATTTATATTCCCGAAATCCAAGCTATTAGAAAAAGGGATTTTGAGTAGTGATACTGCTAAAGGGAAAATGGCAATACGAGTATATCCTTCTTGGGAAATGGAATTAAATAAAACAGCTGAACAAACACAAAAATGGCAACAAAGCTTTTTTGTGGATTTAACAACTAACCTAAATCAAGAAAGATTAGAAGAATTGTATTTCCATTAATAAATAACTCTTATGTTAACCTCATTTTAAAGCTAATTTAAAGAAGATAAACTGAGAAAAGACCGGAAAGCTATAAGTGCTCTCCGGCTTTTCGTTACTTCTTATTTACAGATGCTTCATAAATCGTATCAACTGCATCCTTCAATGCTGCATCAAAATCTGCCTGAGACTGATTTGCGTTAAGCTCTGCTGCTAATGCGCGGGAGAAGCTGGCAATCAGATCTTCGTTTTCCTTCAGTTTTTCATTTGCTTCGTCACGGGAATAACCGCCGGATAGAACAACAACGCGGACAACGCGTGGATGCTCTGTAAGTTCTTTATATAGATTTGCTTCTGTAGGGATGGAGAGTTTTAGCATGACGTTTTCTTCCTCGGTTAAGTCGTTCAGATGGCGGAAGATTTCGTCGCGAAGAATCTCCTCGCATCTCGCTTTATCCTCACTATGAATATTCACTTCTGGTTCAATGATTGGAACAAGACCGGACGCGATGATGCTTTTACCGAATTCGAACTGCTGGTCGACGACAGCTTTGATGCCGCTGATATTCGGTTCTTTGATAACGGAGCGCATCTTCGTTCCGAAAATGTTTCGTTCAGAAGCGCGGCCAAGTGTTTCGTTAAGATTATCAATTGGTTTCATAAGCTGAACGCCATCTTTTTCTTCTTCTAATCCTTTATCGACTTTCAGGAATGGCACAATTCCTTTTTCTTCCCAAAGGTAATCGCCAGTGTACTTTCCTTCGATCTCTCGGTCCATTGTCTGTTCGAATAAGATGGCTCCTAAAATCTTGTCTTTGTTGAATGAAGGGGAAGTGATGATACGTGTACGCATGTCGTGGACGAGTTTGAACATCTCCTCATCATTTGAATAAGCATCTTCCGTTACACCGTATTCTGCTAGTGCTTTTGGTGTGCTGCCGCCGCTTTGATCTAATGCTGCGATAAAGCCTTTGCCGTTTTTAATGATATCGAATTGTTTGTCATTCATATCTGCCACTCCTTTAATTCATTTTTTTGCTGAAAAAATACTCCATGTTCACTGTTCCCTTTTATCCAGTGTTTTAACATTAAATGTTTGATAAGGTTTCCAAATCGGGATTTATGGACTGCGGGCATTCATTTGGAAAAGTAAAAACTGTGTTTCGCTGTCTTGCGGGACTTTTTGGTGTAACTTAAGTTGGATTGACGGTCGATTGGGCATGTTATAGGGTAAGTTTGACTATTTAACGAACGGTAGGGAAGGAAGGGCATTCATGAGCATTAGAGTTCGGTTATTCATCATGTTGCTCTTATTAATCATTTTGCCTTATTTTCTCTTTGTTATTTTTATTTATGAGAATAGTAAATCGAGTATCGAGGAACGGGATTTGGCAAGAAGCCGAGAAGAGTTAAACGAAAGCAGAGTGGATTTGGAACAGTACGCAGAGGAGATGGTGCGGCTGCCTTACAGCTTATTCAATATGCCGGAGGTGCAGCAGATACTGGAGAATGGCATGCTGGCAGAAACGACTGAACATGTGCGGGCATTTGAAAATAGTGTAGAGACGTATGCGACAACTCGGCCGGATATTCGGCAAATGCGATTTTATTTTCAGCAAGATCAGCAGTCACTGACTGTTTACCAATCAAATGTTAGTGCTCCAAAGCCAGCTCCGGATTATCTGGAGCGTTCGCCATTTAAGGAGATGAACGAGTCGAAGGAAGCTTACATGCTGGAAACCCCGCATGAGCTTGTGAACGAAGATAAAGTGGCGATCGTTCCGGAATCAGACAACACAGTCGTGCTGCCGATCCACCATAGGATAACGGACGTCCTGAGCGGAAAATTTCTTGGTTTCCTGACGACTGATATAGAGGTATCATCTTTTTCGCGACTGCTTGAGGCTGTCACGAGAGAAGCAGGGACGCAGGTATTACTTGTAAATGGGAATGAAGAGATCGTCTACAGCGAGAATTTGAAACAAATCGGCAATAATATGGACGAGTCTCAATTAACGGCGGAGGGGGAGAATATTGTCCTTCGGGAAGAGCTGGGCGAGCCTTTAGCAGACTGGCAGTTGATTAAGGTTACATCAAAGGATGAGCTATTCCGTGATGCGAGAGAGACAGCTTGGACTAATATTGTGTTAGGTATCGGCGTTGTTCTATTAGGGACTATACTGGTTCTCGTCATTTCTCGTGTGTTTACAAAACCGATTATTACATTAAGTGAGAAGGTACGATCTATAGAAGGCGGTCAGATGAATGTCCAGCTCAAAACAGAACGTAATGATGAAATTGGACATCTGGCTGCGCATATGCAGGAGATGCTGAATCGAATTGATTCTCATATCGCACGTGAATATAAGCTGGAGCTTGAGGCAAGGGAGAGTCAGCTTAGAATGCTCAAATCACAGGTGAACCCACATTTTCTCTTTAATGCGTTGCAATCTATCGGAGCTGTTGCGCTGCGGTCAGATGACACGGAGGTGTACAAGCTGCTCGTATCCTTATCTAAAATGATGCGGTATGCGTTGCAGGCCGATCAGCTCGTGCCGGTACGGGAGGAGCTTGGCTACATCGACTCCTACATTATGCTTCAAAAGGAACGTTTCGGAGCAGATTTACCAATCACTATTCAAGTGGAGAGAAGCATACAGGAAAACAGGATACCGAGCATGCTGCTGCAGCCGCTTGTTGAAAATTACTTTAAGCATAGCTATGAAGCTATGCGAGATAAAGGCAGTTTTATCTTAAAAGGGATGGAAAAAGACGGATTGCTGGTATTTCACGCGGCTAGCTACGGGACATCAGTGAGTGACGAAAAGATTCGTCTGCTGCAGGAGGGAGATACTGGCGGAACAGGGCTGCAAAATATCGCAGAGCGTCTGCATCTTCATCATGGTGATAAGGCAGTGTTTCAACTTGATAATTTGGGCGGAAAAGGGTTTGGGGTTACGATTTGTATTCCGGTAGAGGAGCAGGGAGGTCAGAAGCATGAAGGCGTTACTCGTGGATGACGAAAGAAACGGGCGTGAGGTGCTGCGTGCGCTTGGTGAGTGGGAACAGAATGGAATAACTGCTCTACTAGAGGCGAGTGATGGGAAAGAGGCGCTTGAGCTGATTGCATCGGAGCAGCCGGACATCATTTTCACTGACATCAAAATGCCGCGTATGAACGGAATCGAACTGATGGAGCAGCTGCATGCTGCTGACTACCAAGGAAAATGCATCCTTGTAACGGGTTATGATGACTACCAGTTCATGCGGAAGGCTATTCAATTCAACAGCTTTGATTATTTGCTGAAGCCAATCGATCCAGAGGCTTTTACAAAGGTGCTGGAGAACGTGACGCAAGCCATCATCAAAGAAAAGCAGTTTTTGGAAAGTGAAGCGGAGGTTCTCGGGGATGCCAAGCGACTGCTGCAGGAACAGCAAGTATCTGCATTGTGTATGGGTGAGTTGAATGATTTCTCCATCTTGGAAGACATTTTGCCCCATGAAGAGAAGATCGATCTTACATTGCTGTCTTTTTATCATATGCATCAGCCGGCCCCGATACTGGATAACTTAAGATATGAGTTGCATCGATATGCAATTGGTGACGTATTTCGTTTTCTGCAAGAGGAGAACATGTACATCGTTTTGTCTGCAGCTGATCATTGGCTACAGATAGAGAATTGGCTGCGTCAACATCTGGATATTCCAGTGCGGCTTGTCCAAAAACCGTTTTATGCTATGGAAGAGATCTCTACCGCATTCGAGCATCTTACAGTTGAACTTGCAGAGCATCGTTATCGCACAATCAGAAGACTAGAAGAGCTGGAAAGTGAACAGCGCGGGCAAGACATTGTCGCTTATGTGCAGAGTTACTATATGGAGGATGTGAGTCTGGAGCGATTATCAAAGCTCTTCTTCCTGTCAAAGGAACATATTTCGCGTAAATTCAAGCAAGAGACCGGCATGACTTTATCTCAATATGTAACAGGTTGCCGGATGAAGCAGGCGAAGCAATGGCTGGAGAAAACCAACAAAACCATGTATGACATAGCCAGGCTGCTTGGTTATCAAGATGAAGTGTATTTCTCGAAGCTATTCAAAAAGGAGAATGGATTAACTCCTACAGCGTACCGTACTGAGCGTGGTTCATCATGAGGAAGAAACTGTTCTATGTGCTTTTAACGGTTCTTTTGCTGCTGCTTTCCGCCAGTGGTATGCCACCAGAAAAAGAAAAGAAGCAAGTAGAGGAAACGGTCAGTCTTACAATACGTAATCCAAAGGTGGAGGTAGCTGCTGAATTTGAAAGTATGGTTCGCTTGTACGAGAAGATACATCCTCATGTTCGTATCCAAGTAGAAACCGTTGGTGGTATTTCAGATGATTTCTCTGATCTGAAAACACAAATGGCGGTAGGGGAAGGACCAGATATCTTCACCAATGTCGGCTATGCTGCTACAAAAGAGTGGATTCGTTACTTGGAGGACTTGAGCGAGGAATCATGGGTGGCGGATGCTCGAGATGGTACACTCGATCCCATTACTGTAGATGGGAAAGTGTATGGTATGCCGATGAATATTGAGGGCTTCGGAGTTATTTATAATAAGGCGTTATTCCAAAAAGCGGGTATCAACGAGCTTCCTGATACGTATACAGAGCTGGTGGAAGCGGCGTCTCAGCTCAAAAAGGTAGGTGTGACACCTTTTGCGAATGGCTATTATGAGGAATGGAAGCTGGGACATCATTTGACGAGTTTAGCTTTCGCTGAGCAGTCTGATCCGGAAACGTTTATGTCTGATTTGGCAGCGGGTAAGGCAAGTTTTACGGATAACACTAGCTTTCAGAACATGCTGCGTTTTCTGGATCTGACACTTACTTATGGTAGCCCCCATGCTGTAACGACAGACTATTATGCTGAGATGGAGGCTTTCCAAAAAGGGGAGACAGCCATGATAGTGCAGGGGAATTGGGTCGAGCCGCTATTGGCAAAGCAAGCACCGAATCTGGATGTGGGGATGTTTCCGATACCGCTTGATGACGGAGGAAATACGCAGCTGGTCACGGGTGTGCCAAGTTATTGGGTAGTCAACAAGCAATCTGGATCAGTTGAAAAACAGGAGGCGAAGCGGTTCCTAAAATGGATGACAGAATCGGAAGAAGGGCGAGCATATCAAACTGAGCAGCTCCACTTCATCTCGGCATTTCGCTCTGTTCGGCCGCCCGAAGCAAACCTGAGTGGAGATGCTTGGGCACAATATAAACAACAAGATCGCCGTAACTTCAACTGGTCCTCTTATCCGCCGCCAATGAAGGATGTTTTTGGCCGGATCCTGAAACAATACGTAAATGAGGAGATGTCCAAGCAGGATGCATTGCAGGACTTGGATCATGTGTGGCGACAAAATAGTCTATCTTACTAGTGTAGAAGTCCCTCTATTAGGAGGGACTTTTTGTATGGATATCAATTTTAGACAAAAAGAAGATCAAAATAAGCCATCCCTGTTTTTGTTTTACTGTCCTATACTGAGCTCGTAAGACAGGTTTGCCAAGGCTTGTCTTACGCGGGATTAGCAATCATACATAGGAGGAATACGGGATGAAATTTCGGAAACGGGCGTTAAAAGCAAGTGTCGTTTCACTGAGTGCAGCGTTGGTGCTGGGAAGCAGTCTGACAGTGGCTTCGGCAAACAATGAGGGTGGAAATGTGAAGCCGTACAAGGATACGTATGGCACGTCACAAATCACGCGTCAGGACATGAAGGAAATGATCGGGCAGCACGGGGACGAACGGTATACCGTTCCTAGCTTTGATGCTTCTTCTATTAAAAATATCAAGTCAGCTACAAAGATTGACGAAAATGGCAATGAGATCAAAATGGATGTATGGGACACATGGCCGCTTCAAAACCCGGACGGTACAGTGGCAGATTACAATGGATACCAAATTGTTTTTGGGCTAGCTGGTGATCCGAAAGATGCAAGTGACACATTCATCTACATGTTCTATAAAAAATCAGGCGATGATTCTGTTGATGCATGGAAAAATGCCGGTCGTGTATTTGATGATAATGATAAATTCAATGGCGATAAGATTCTGGCTGGTCAGCAAGAGGAATGGTCTGGTTCGGCTGCCTTCATTGATGGAGAAATCCGCTTGTTCTATACAAACCGCGGTGGCTTTGATGAAAGCCAAGGTATTTTCGGTAAACAAACATTGACGACAGCTCAGGTGAACGTGTCTGAGAAGGATACGAGCAGCTTGCAGGTTGACGGCGTAGAGGATTATAAGTCCATTTATGACGGCGGTAACGGGAAGACATATGAAAATGTGAATAAAGCCTTTGAAGATCGTAATTTCGCGAACAACCACACATTGCGTGATCCACATTACATCGAGGATAAAGGTAAGAAGTACTTAGTTTTCGAAGCTAATACGGGTACTGAATATGGCTACTCTGGCGAAGAATCTCTCTATAATCGTGCTTACTACGGCAATGGTATGAAGTTCTTCCGCAAAGAATTCAATCAGCTGCAGAACAGCGATAAGAAGTCTACAGCAGAGCTTGCTAACGGTGCGATCGGTATTGTGGAAATCAATGATGACTATACGTTGAAAAAAGAAATGAAGCCGCTTGTTGTTTCCAATACGGTGACAGATGAAATCGAGCGTCCGAACATCTTCAAAAAAGATGGCAAGTTCTACTTGTTCACAAGCACACGTGGTGCCAAAATGACAATCGATGGCATTGATGATGAAGACATCTATATGCTTGGATATGTATCTGGCAGCTTAACTGGTCCATATAAGCCGATGAACAAATCAGGTATTGTCCTTCATCAGGACTTGGATCCTAATGATCTCACTTGGACATATGCGCATTATGTGATTCCGCAAAAAGAAACAGATGACTTCGTCGTAACAAGCTACATGACGAACCGAGGTTTCTTCCAGGATCATAAATCTACATTCGCACCTTCATTCCTTCTGGATATCGATGGCAAACGCTCTTCCGTAGTTGAAGATGGTATCTTGGAGCAAGGTCAAATCACGTACGAAGAGGAATAAATCAGAATCAGAAAAGGAAATGTCAGCATCATGGCATTTCCTTTTCATTCATTTCTAAATAAAAGTGTGGTGACAGTGTGTTGAACAGATTTTCAAGAAAGAGGTGGACGATGCTTGGTGGGGTGATTTTGCTCGTTGTGGCAGTGATCGCAGTGTCTGTACTAATGAACGAGAAAAAGACAGAAAAACAAAATCCCGGGAAGGCACAAACTATCTCTTATCGTCCGGATTTCCATTTTAGTTCACCTGATAAGTGGAAAAATGATCCGCAGCAGCCGATTTATTATCAAGGTAAATACCACTATTATTATCTCTACAATAAAGACTACCCCGAAGGCAATGGTACTGAATGGCGGCACGCGACCTCGGAGGATCTGATCCATTGGGAAGATCATGGAGTTGCAATTCCAAAATATACGACAGAAAACGGTGATCCATGGACTGGATCTATCGTCCACGATAAGAATAATACAGCTGGGTTTGGTGAAGATGCACTTATTGCGATTGTGACACAGCCAACGGGAAAGTCAGGGCAGCAAGAACAGTATCTTTGGTACAGCACAGATGGAGGCAATACCTTTAAGCAGGAAAGTGAGGAACCAGTACTAGCAAACCCTGGTACAGAGGATTTTCGTGATCCCAAAGTAATATGGAATGAAGAAAAAAGTAATTGGATTATGCTTCTGGCGGAAGGAGATAAAATCGGATTTTATGAATCAGCTGATTTGAAAACCTGGACATTCACGGGGGATTTTCAGACAGATGGAATTGGTGTACTCGAATGTCCGGATCTATTCCAGCTGCGCGCACCGGATGGCGCAGTCAAATATGTGCTTGGCATGAGTGCGAATGGAGAGGGCAAAGGTGAACCGAAAACCTACGCATATTGGACTGGAGACTTTGATGGAACAACTTTTACACCGGATGAAGAAAATCCAAAATGGCTCGATTACGGATTTGACTGGTACGGCGGGGTTACATTTGAAGACGGTCTGTCAGAAGATGAGCATGTAAAGCGGTATGCGCTTGCTTGGATGAATAACTGGTCGTATGCCGATCAAACACCTTCGATGAAATATGATGGATTCAATGGTACAGACTCCATCGTCAGGGAAATTACGTTGCAGCAAGAAGGGGATGGTTATTATCTTGCTTCCCAGCCTATCGCTGAACTGGATCAGCTTTTTCAATCCGCTGACACAGTTGAGAATATAGAGCTGCAAAATGAAACGAAAGCCTTGGATATTTCGGCTGAAACATATCGATTGGATGCTGACATATCGTGGACTGAAAGCCCAAACGTCGGCTTACACCTGAGAGAATCGAAAGATCACTCCCGTCATTTGGATGTTGGCATCGCTGCAGCTGATGGATATTCCTATGTGAATAGAAGCCACATTTCTAATCCAGATCAAGAAGGAACTTATCAGGAAAGCAAGGCACCATTTGATACTGAAGAAAAGCAGGCACACCTTACAATTCTTGTAGATAAAACAAGTGTGGAGGTGTTCGTTGATGATGGAGAAGCCGTGCATAGTAATGTGGTATTTCCTCATCCGCAGGATCAAGCGATTAGCTTATTTGCTGAAGATGGCAGTGCTAAATTTGATAATATTTCTATAAAAAGATTGAGTGAAACACAATAATATTTTTGAAAAAGGCCTTTTAGAGGCCTTTTTCATATAGTGTGAATTTGCGTTTGTTAGTTGATTTTTCATGTGAGGTTATTTTACATCTTGTGTAAGCATTAATCTTCGAGTTATAATGATTATTGTTTATTAAATATTTGTGATAATGTATGGAAAGCAGTACATACTACAAATGATTTGTAAGAATCGTTACATAAGGGGGATTTACATGGCGTCAAATAAAAAAGATCTTCAACAGCAGCAGTCTTCTTCCAAAGGGAAATGGGGCGTCCTGCTAGGAGCGGCCTTCCTGATGGGTTCATCAGCAATTGGACCGGGATTCCTGACTCAAACAGCTGTTTTCACTGATCAATTATTAGCAAGCTTCGGCTTTGTTATTCTTATGAGCATCATTTTGGATGTTGGCGTACAGATGAATATATGGCGTATTATCGCTGTTTCCAGAATGCGCGGGCAGGATATCGCGAATAAGGTATTGCCTGGGCTCGGGTATTTCCTTGCTTTTGCAGTTGCATTAGGAGGTCTTGCATTTAATATTGGGAATGTCGGCGGTGCAGGACTTGGATTGAATGTTATTTTTGGAATGGACGCAAGAGTTGGTGCTATTATAACTGGTATTATTGCAATTGGTATTTTTCTTTCCAAAGAAGCGGGAGCTGCAATGGACCAAATTGCCCGTATTCTTGGTGTTGTAATGATTGTACTGACATTATTTGTAGCGTTCCAAAGCGACCCGCCTGTCGGAGAAGCAATAACGCGTACATTCGCACCGACACAGCTTGATGTGTTTGCTATTATCACGCTTGTAGGTGGTACAGTCGGTGGATATATCACGTTTGCTGGTGGTCACCGTTTATTGGATGCAGGTATTTCTGGGAAAGAGAATCTTCACTACGTAACGCGAAGCTCGATTACGGGTGTTTTGATTGCTTCGATTATGCGGATATTCCTGTTCCTAGCTGTCTTGGGTGTGGTAGTGACAGGTGTTAAGTTGGATGCGAATAATCCAGCAGCTACAGTGTTCCTTGAAGCTGCCGGAACGATTGGATATAAGATGTTCGGTCTTATTCTTTGGGCAGCCGGTATTACGTCTGTAATTGGTGCAGCATATACATCTGTTTCTTTCTTAAAAACACTATCTAAGTGGGTAGATAAGAATCAGAAGCTTGTAACTATTGGATTTATCATCATTTCAACGATTATAATGGTATTAGTCGGACAGCCAGCAACATTGCTTGTCGTTGCAGGTGCGGTTAATGGATTGATCTTGCCGATTGGTTTGGGTGTACTGCTTATTGCAGCTTATAAGAAATCGATCGTTGGGGATTATAAACACCCGCTATGGCTGACAATCTTTGGTGCGCTTGTGTTCATCGCAACTGCTTACTTGGCAATCGTCACATTGATTGATAAAGTGCCGCAGTTGTTCTAATTCGAGAAGGAGGTCCAAAAAATGAAGCTTACCTATCATCCGCTAGGAGATACGGGCATTCAGCTCGTTTTCGGACAGACGATCTCAGAGGAAACAAATCAGAAAATCCGGATTTTTACAGATCTGCTTAAGGCGGAGCAAATTGAAGGGATTGTGGAGTGGGTACCTGCTTATACAACGCTATCCATCTTCTATCGACCTGATAAGGTTCGCTATCAAGCACTGCTGGAAAAACTGGAGCGTCTATATGAAAATATCCAAAGAGGAGTGGCCGAGGCTGCTTCTCTTGTTTATGAAATTCCTACCTATTATGGAGGAGAGACAGGTCCTGATTTGAATTTCGTTGCAGATCATAATGGTCTGTCAGAAGAGGATGTCATCCGCATTCATTCGAGTCAGGATTATTTAATTTATATGATGGGATTTGTCCCGGGGTTCCCTTACCTTGGTGGCATGCCGGAGGAAATTGCGACACCGCGCCTGGAGGAACCTCGTTCAAAAATTGCAGCAGGTTCTGTAGGGATAGCTGGATCACAGACGGGTGTATATCCATTGGAAACTCCGGGTGGCTGGCAAATCATCGGTCAGACACCAGTGAAATTATACGATCCAGAACGTGAGCAGCCAATTTTATTGACTGCCGGTCATTATCTGCGGTTCGTTTCGGTCTCGAGAAAAGAATATGAGGACATTGCGGAAGCGGTCCGTCTTGGGGAATATAAGATTAACAGTAAGGAAAAGTAAGGAGGGGACTGGTATGAAGACAATTGATTTGAACAGCGATTTAGGCGAGAGCTTTGGTGCCTATACAATCGGTAATGATCACGAAGTATTAAAATACATATCATCCGCCAATATTGCATGTGGATTCCATGCGGGTGACCATAATGTTATGCTTGAAACAGTTAAAACTGCAGCGGAACTTGGTGTGGGAATCGGTGCTCATCCAGGATTCCCTGACTTAGCTGGGTTTGGAAGACGCGAAATGAAGCTGTCTCCGAAAGAAATCTATAACCTAGTTGTTTACCAGGTAGGAGCAATCCAAGGAGCAGCAAAGGCTTGCGGTACATATGTTCAGCATGTGAAGCCGCACGGAGCGCTATATAATATGGCATCGAAAGATTCTGCTATAGCAGAAGCCATAGCGACGGCGGTTTATGCAGTTGATCCGAAACTGGTACTGTTTGGTCTTGCTGGCAGTGAGCTTGTAAGAGCGGGAGAAAAAGCAGGTCTGAGTGTTGCGCAGGAGGTCTTTGCTGACAGGACATATCAGGCAGATGGAACGCTGACACCTCGTTCTCAAGCGAATGCTATGATTCACGATGTAACAGTTGCAGTTGATCGTGTCATTCGTATGATTCAAGAAGGTAAAGTAACTGCTGTTGATGGAACGGACATTGCTATTCAAGCAGATACAATTTGTGTGCATGGAGATGAACCGGAAGCACTACAATTCGTCCAACAGCTCCGTGAAAGACTTCAAGCAGAACAAATCACTATTCAGAATTTCGGAGTCGAACATCATGAGTAGAAAGCTATTTCAAGTGATAAAGCCCGGACTGCTGACAACTTTTCAGGATCTCGGCCGCACTGGCTATCAGGAATATGGAGTAGTTGTAGCGGGTGCGATGGATGACTTTTCGCTACAAATTGCCAATCTGCTTGTTGGGAATCGACGTGATGATGCAGGACTGGAAGTAACAATGATGGGACCTGTTCTCAAAGTATTAGAGGATAGCGTCATTGCTATAACTGGTGGCAATCTGTCGCCTAGAGTGAATGGTAAGCCTGCTCCGATGTGGAAAAGTTTCGAAGTGAAAGAGGGCCAGCTCGTTGAATTTGGTCAGCCGATGGAGGGAATCCGTTCTTATATCAGTGTAGCAGGCGGTTTTGATCTGCCGGTGGTTATGGGGAGCGGCTCTACATTTTTGAAGGCAAAAATTGGCGGTCTGAACGGACGCGCGCTTGAGAAGGAAGATATCTTGTATGGAAATGAGGATGTTCATGCAGTAACGGGGCGTTCCCTTCATTACGATGAAATTCCTAAGTACCAGAAGGAAGTCGCTGTAAGAGTCATCTTAGGACCGCATCAAGATGCTTTTACAGATGAGGCAATTAAAACCTTCTTATCATCCAACTATGAGATTACTCCGCAGTCAGACCGTATGGGTTTCCGTCTGAAGGGGCCGGAACTGACGCATAAAACTACTGCGGATATCATTTCGGAAGCCATTCCGCTTGGCGGAATTCAAGTGCCGGCAAATGGTCAGCCGATTATTCTGATGGCGGACAGGCAGACAACAGGGGGATATACAAGGATAGCGACAGTGATTTCCGCGGATATTTCCTTATTGGCGCAAGCTGCGCCGGGCGCTGTGGTTCGGTTTGAAGAAGTCGGAATGGATGAAGCGCAGGAGCTTTATTTAAAAAAACAAAAACTAATAAGTGTGCTTGAGAAGGTAATTCTGTAAGAGAAGAAGATGTTTGCGGGCATCTTCTTTTTTTGTGAAAGATAATGCGCAGCTTTGCTGACATCCTATCCATAGTTATCACATGACAGAAAAGGCATTTTCCTATGCTCAGAAAATAAAATAGCTATACAGAATGTATCAACTAATCTCTTTTTAATCCGATATATAAGTAATAATTGTATTTTAAGGAGAAAATAATGACAATTAAAATAGCCTGTTATGGCTCTTGTATCACTAGAGATAATTTCAACTCCAAATTGAATAAAAATTATAAAGAGAGGTATGCATGTGTAGCGACCTCTTTGCATGCATCTTTAATAAGTCTTTTCTCACAGGAATTCACATATGACGAGACTAAGATTGATTATATTGATGAACAAAATATGCATAATGAGGCTGACAAACTTAAGACTATAGAAGAATTAAACAAAAGTTTCTTTCATGATTTAAAAGTAAAACAGCCGGATTATCTGATTATGGACTTCTATACAGATGTCTTTTTAGGGGTGTTCTTCTTACAAGATCGTTTCCTTACAAACAATGGTTATATAAGCAAGACTTCATTCTTTAATGAACTGCCGGAAAAGTTCCATTTGAAGATTGAAAGAAGTCCATCTGACTATTTTGGTTTATTGTTGCCATCAATAGCTAAATTCATGGATTTTTTAAAAAAGGAAGTACCAAATTGCGAAGTGATCATTAATAAAGGGCGATTCAGCAATCGTTTGTTAGATTCAGAGGGAAAAGTTTCCTATCTGCCATCTTATCAACATTATAATGATATTTGGGATAAGCTTGATAACTATATGATTTCAAAGTACGACTTGAAATTTATAGAGCTGGATCATCAGAAGTATTATATTTCTCCGAAGCCAACTATCGGTTGGGATGTATTCCAATTGCATTATTATGATAATTATTATCATGATTTCCTAGAAGAATTGAATACAGTTACTCTGATTGGTAAAAATGCAGAGGTTAATTGAGGTTTACTATATTTGTCTGTAAAGAAAATTATATCAATCAAGAAATAAGCGTGCGGCTGACCACAGCTGCACGCTTATTTTTATTAATTAATTTCGAATTAAATAATCAAATGCACCAAGCGATGCTGTCGCACCAGAACCCATAGAAACAATGATTTGTTTATATGCTGTATCTGCACAGTCTCCTGCAGCAAACAAGCCTGGGACATTCGTTTGGCCGTGTTTGTCGACGATGATTTCACCCATTGGAGTGCGCTCAACGACGTCAGCAAGAAATTCTGTATTCGGTACAAGACCGATTTGGACGAAGACACCTTGCAAGGCAATGTGTTTTTCTTCGTTTGTATCGCGTTCTACGTAGGTGATACCGTTGACGTTATCGTCACCAGTAATCTCTGTTGTTTGCGCATTTGTAATGATCGTTACATTCGGCAGGCTGTAAGCACGCTTTTGCAATACTTCGTCTGCTTTCAATGTATCGGCAAATTCAAGAACAGTAACATGGTTTACGATACCAGCCAAATCAATGGCAGCTTCAATACCGGAGTTACCGCCGCCGATGACAGCGACGTCTTTTCCTTCGAATAGCGGGCCGTCACAGTGTGCGCAGTAGGCAACACCTTTATTCTTGTATTCTTGTTCTCCAGGAACGTTGATGTTGCGCCAACGTGCACCTGTAGAGATGATGACGCTCTTACTTTTTAGTGTTGCGCCGTTTTCCAGCTCAAGCTCAAATAAATCGTTTTTCGCGATTTTCGTTGCTTTCTGCAGGTTCATTACATCGATGTTGTATTCTTTCACATGCTCTTCCAGGCTTGCAACAAGCTTCGGACCTTCTGTCTCCTTGACGGTGATGAAGTTCTCGATGCTCATCGTATCCAATACCTGACCGCCAAAACGTTCCGCTACGATACCAGTGCGGATTCCTTTGCGGGCAGCATAGATAGCAGCGCTGGAGCCAGCTGGACCGCCGCCGACAACAAGAACGTCATATGGATCTTTGTTGTCGAACTCGGATGCGTCAGCACTAGAGCCCATTTTCGCTAGCATTTCTTCAAGAGTCATACGGCCGCTGCCGAAGTTCTCGCCGTTCAAATAAACAGTCGGAACTGCCATGATGTTCTTGCTTTCCACTTCTTCCTTGAAGGCTGCACCATCAATCATCGTGCTTGTGATGTTCGGATTTAGTACGCTCATCACGTTCAATGCTTGTACGACATCCGGGCAGTTATGACAAGTCAGGCTGATATAAGCCTCAAAGTGGAATTCACCTTTGATGTTCTTGATCTGGTTGATCAGCTTCTCATCAACCTTCGGTGCACGACCGCTTACCTGCAAGAGAGCAAGTACGAGCGAAGTGAACTCATGTCCAAGCGGGATACCAGCAAAAGCAATGCCTGTATCTTCGCCAACACGGTTCACGGTGAAGCTCGGGGTACGTGTAAGTTCTGCTTTTTCGACTGTGATCTTAGACGACATGTCTGCAAGCTCTTCTACGAGAGAAAGCATTTCCTTAGAAACGTCGTCTGCACCTGCGCTCACTTTAAGAACGATAGGGTTCTCCATAAGCGCCATGTATTGGTTTAATTGAGCTTTTATGTTTGCATCAAGTACCATATTTAACGCACTCCTTAGATTTTACCTACAAGATCCAAGCTAGGTGTTAGTGTTTCAGATCCTTCTTCCCATTTCGCCGGGCAAACTTCACCTGGATTTTGGCGCACGTATTGTGCTGCTTTGATTTTGTTAACAAGTGTGCTAGCGTCACGGCCGATTCCGTCTGCATTAATTTCAACAGTTTGGATCACGCCATCTGGATCGATGATGAATGTACCGCGGTCAGCAAGACCAGACTCTTCGTTAAGCACATCGAATTGACGAGAAATTGCTTGAGATGGGTCACCAATCATTGCATAAGTGATTTTGCCGATTTTTTCAGAGCTGTCATGCCAGCCTTTATGTACGAAGTGTGTATCTGTAGAAACGGAATATACCTCTACACCAAGATCTTTCAGTGTGCTGTATTGTCCTTGAAGGTCTTCTAGCTCAGTTGGGCATACAAAGCTGAAATCTGCAGGGTAGAAGCAGACTACACTCCACTGACCTTTGAAATTAGCTTCTGTAACTTCGATGAATTCACCGTTTTTGTAAGCTTGCGCTGTAAATGCTTGTACTTCTTTGCCGATAAGTGACATAAATAAATAGCCTCCCAAAATAAATTAATAACTAGAAACTTAGAATTACTTAGACATAATCATTCTAAATTTATATTTATTAGTAAGAGTAGAATACTAAAAGAGTTGTGTCAAGGGATTATGTGAAGGCTGTCACAATGGAAATGGCGTAATCACGCCGTTTCTCCGCTATTAGTAGAAATGGTTAAATTTATGTGACATTAATCTGATATAAGAGTTTTGTGTAGCTCATAGATGTTGTGCTTTTGTCAGTTGGACCTCTCTTTTGAGAAGATGAGAATGAATATCTGGTAAATATTGTTTCTAAAGATATTATTCATTGATATATAACTTCCCCCTTCATTAGCCGATAAAGAAAGTAACAAGTTGTTAGCAACTTAGTACATTAGGGGGAATACTATGAAACGCATCCTAGAGAAGAGCAGAGTACGGCTTACTATTAGAAATAAGCTTATCTTTTCCTTCATCATCATTCTGCTTATACCTAGCATTCTGATTGGTTTCTTGGCGTATCAGAGTGCAAAGAAAGAGCTATCAGCTCAATTGATCGGAAGTGCATCAAGTAACGTGGATGTACTGAACAGTATGATAGACGATACAATTCAACCAAAGATACATGATATAGAGTTCTTTTCCAGTCAGATTAATTCTGAGCTATATGACGGAAACGAAGAAGGATTGATGATACAGTCCCCGGATTTGGAGCTTGCAGATGATTATGATCCGCGTGAACGGCCTTGGTATCAGCAGGCGAAAGAGAAAGCTGGCCAAGTAGTCATAACTGAACCATATGTTTCTTCCTCAACCAATACCTTAGTAGTAACTATTGCACGGACAACCGAAGATAACAGTGGTGTCATTGGCATGGATATTACATTAGGTAATTTGGAAGAGACATCTAAGAAGATACACATTGGTAAAGAAGGATATACTTCTATTCTTGATCAGACAAAGCATATTATCGTCCATCCGACAGAAGAAAAAGGTTCTGAAGCTACTGCTGATTATCTTGTCCGGCAATTTGAAGAAGAAAATGGAAAATATCGATTCGAACAAGGTGCTGACACACAGGAGCTTGTCTATACGACGAATAAACTAACAGGCTGGAAGGTTGCAGGTGTAATGTCTGCTTCTGAGATAGATGAGGCGGCAGCACCAATTCTATACACGATGCTAATTGTATTAGCGGCAGCACTCATTGCTGGAGGGTTCCTTGTCTTTGGTGTTGTCCGTTCTATCATTAAACCGTTAAACAAGCTGAAGCAGACTGCTGTACAAGTAAGTGGCGGCGATTTGCGTGAGCGTATAGAAATATATTCCAAGGATGAACTAGCTGAAGTTGGAGAGGCATTCAATACAATGACAGATAACCTGAGCAGTTTGATTAAGCAGATCGATACTGATTCTGGTCAGCTGGCAGCATTGTCAGAGGAGTTGCTCGCAAGCTCAGAGCAGACAACCTCTGCAACCGAGCACGTGACGACAACATTGCAAGAGGTAGCAGAAGGATCAGACTCGCAGCGGATACATGTCGAACAGAATGCGCAGGCGATTGGTGAGATTGCAATCGGCATGGACCGTGTAGCGAACAGTTTGTCTACGGTGTCGGATTCGACGAAACAGGCAGCTAGCTTAGCAGCGGACGGAGAGTTTTCCGTCAATCAGACAGTCGAACAGATGAAACATATCTATGCGTCTGTGAATGAATCGAATGCTAGAATGCAGGAGCTTGAGACAAGTTCTAAGAAAATAGGGAGCATAACAGATGTAATAGTCGGTATTGCTGATCAGACGAATTTGCTGGCGCTAAATGCAGCAATAGAAGCTGCGCGTGCAGGTGAGCAGGGCAAAGGCTTTGCTGTAGTTGCAGATGAAGTTCGGAAGCTCGCTGAAGAATCACAGCGCTCGGCAATGCAAATCACAGATCTTATTCAGCATATCCAGTCCGATACAGTGCAGTCTGTCAAAGTGATGGCACAGACTGCACGATACGTAGAAACAGGACTGCAGGCAACCGATGAAACAACGACAAAGTTCAGCCAAATTAAAGACAGCATATTTACGATATCCCCGCAGATAGAGGATATCTCCTCTATCACTGAACAAATAGCAGCAAGCGTTCAGGAAATGACTGCTAGTGCAGAGGAGCTTGCAGCAATTGCAAAAGAGAATGCAGCAGCATCAGAGACTATGGCAAGTACGACAGAAGAGCAGCTAGCTTCTATGGAAGAAATAACAGCATCAGCAAATGCCTTGTCTAATTTGGCCGAGGAATTACAGGAATTACTGACGAAGTTCAAATTATAAATCGAGAAGCGGCCCGAAAAGGGGTCGCTTTTTTTTATAGAAAAAGATAGTGCGACACTTAGAAGAAGTATTTAACGATATTAAGATAAGTGTTTTCGATTCTAAAATATGTTTATTAGACACTAACTACGGTAATTAATGGGTGGGTAAATATAACTGGAATAAATAGAGGTGAGATTTAATGAGTAATTTATACTAATGAAAATATTATCCACAATACTTATGATTATTAATGGTTATATCCAGGTGGTTCTAGTATTTATATTATCAACAATAAGGAAAAATCCCTATTATGAAAGTATTTATCTGCAATTAAACACCCTTTTTTCTTACATAATTTCCATTATATTAATTAACGATAGCTTTATAGATCATTAACATCCTGTTAACAATCAGCCTATACAATTACTCTCGTACACGACCTAATCTATTAACTTTATTGGTGTATTGGTGAAAGTTTTTCTATAACAAATGATATGGAGGAATGAGAGATGAAGCTGAGCAAGAAATTACTTGGTATGACGTTAGCAGGGACACTGGCGGTGGGGTCAATCGGGTTGACGAACTTGGAGCGAGAAGAGGTAGAAGCGAAAAAGGATCCGAAGGTCAAGAATGTCATTGTACTCGTGAAGGATGGTGTGAGCTCTACCACGACAACACTATCGAGATGGTACAAAGGTGATGATTTGGCAATGGATCAGATGGCATCTGGTGGTGTGCGTACATATTCTGCTGAATCTGCTGTTACCGATTCAGCTCCTGCCGGTACGGCGATGGCTACTGGTAATAAAACGAATGACAAGTTTGTCGGTGTCCTTCCGGAGAAAATCGCTTCTCCAGGAGTCGATGAAGATCTTGCAGACGATCCGTATCGTCCTGTGACGAATGTGCTGGAGGGTGCGAAGCTGAATGGTAAATCAACTGGCATCATTTCAACATCCGAGATTCAACATGCGACTCCTGCAGCTTTTTCATCTCATGCAGACCATCGTTCCCAATACGATAACATCGCTGAGCAGCAAGTCTATCAGAATATTGATGTTGTTCTTGGCGGTGGAAAGGAATCCTTTGAAGGTGGCAACCGTGATGATGGTGAGGATTTACTAGGGGTAATAGATGATAAAGGCTACGATTATGTTGAAACGCGGGATGACTTACTTGATTCCAGATCTAAAAAAATCTGGGGATCTTTCGCTCCAGCTGCACTAGCTTACGATATGGATCGGGAAGCAACAAAGCCGGAAGAACCAACATTGGCAGAAATGACAAAGAAAAGCATTCAAACATTGTCTAAAGATAAAGATGGCTTTTTCCTAATGGTAGAAGGTAGTAAGCCGGACTGGGCAGCACATGCGAATGATCCTGTCGGTATGATCAGTGATACGCTGTCATTTGATGATGCGGTTAAAGAAGCACTAGATTTCGCTAAGAAAGATAAGAACACGATGGTCATCGCTGTGTCTGATCATGGTAATAGCGGAATCTCTATCGGAAATGAAAATACGGACGGCACATATTCTTCTACACCGGTATCTGCCTACGTGGATCCGTTGAAAGAAGCAACTATGACATTAGAAGGTGCTATGTCTCAATTGAATGAAGATGGTTCCAACCGATTGGAGGTTGCTGAGCTTTATGGTATTACAAACCCAACTGCAAAAGAAAAGAGAGCTATTAATAAATCGGAAGATCTTGGTGGAACATTGGTGGATCTTTTGGCGCAGCGGGCAAACCTTGGCTTCACAACTGGCGGACATACAGGTGAGGATCTGTTCCTATACTCCTACGGTCCTGGAAAACCGTCTGGCATGATCGAGAATACGGACATTGCTCATAGTGCGGCTGATGCAATGGGCTTCAAGCTTGATAAACTGAGCAAAAATATGTTCATTGAAGCAGAAGAAGCATTTGGTAAGTGGGGCGAAGTGAGCATTGATTCATCTGATGCAGCGAACCCGGTATTGGTAATAGATAAAGGACGCAAAAAAGCAGAATTCCCTGTAAACAAGAATATCGTTATTGTAAATGATCGTGAATATGAACTGGATAGCGTAACAGTTCAGAGCGGCGGTAAATTCTATGTTTCGAAGGATGCTGTGAAGCTTGTGAAGAAAGCGAAGTAATAAAAAGAACAGCAATCAAGGTATGCCCTTGATTGCTGTTTTATTTTGCTCCTTTATCGATGGCTTTCCAAAAAGATTCAGACTCATGTCCCAATGCATATACAGATACACCTGCAATGCTATATGTGTCGGTGAGAAAACTTTTTTTCTGCAAAGAACTTTCATCCTCAAACCAGACGACGTGTTCCTGGTTTTCCTCGGTATATTTGAAATGCGAGGACATAGTTTTTTCATCATACATAGGTTCTATATTGTAATCATCTATCGTGGAATGGATCTTATCCCATTCAATCAATTCATTTTGATCGGGGTTAGATAGATTCCAATCGTAGCCGTATGCTGGCACACCCATAACAATCTTATCGGGGTTGATTGATTCTGTAGCAAACGTTAGTATTTTTTTCATCCAATCTATACTTGCCACAGATCCTGGCTCACTCCAAGAACCATGTTCATCATACGTCATCACCTGCACATGATCAGCATATTCTCCGATTTCTTCATAGTCGTATGGCCAGCTCCAATCATTGGCCGGATCATCGGTATCCTTTGCTGGCACAGACACCATCGTTTTTATGTTATGCTCTTTGAGCGCTTCAGCTGTATCCTTTATAAGGTTAGAATAGAAATCTCGATCCTCTGGATAGATGGCTTCGAAATCAATATTAACACCAGTAAAATCATTTTCTGCAGCAAGCTTTACTAATTGATTGATGAAATTGCTTTTCGCTTCTTCGTCATTCATCACAGCATGTGCCAAGTCTGGGTCGAAATCAGTTTTACAGAAATTTGATATCACAGCGTAGGTATTGATATCATGCTGCTTTGCATAATCAAGCTGGTTTTCTGGTGCTTCACCAGAGAGATTGCCCTCGGTATTAAAAGCGTATGTATCCATTGCGATGGTATTAAGATATTCATGGTATTCTTTCAGAGACTGAAAGGATGATTCCTCCGATGTGGTATAACCGAGAACCATCTTTTCGCTGGGCGAAGCATTTGATTTTAATTGGGTATAAATGAGTCCTGCTGCTGCAATTAGCAGAATGAGCCCAAGAATTACATTCTTTTTCATGGTGTATCCTCCATATTACAAGTGGAGATTATATTACCATGCTTTCTTTATTATGTATAAGTACGTATTGCTATTTAACTTATAGTCGCTCTAGTAATTAGCGATTATCAATATGATATCCTTAATACAATTCCATAGAAAAAAGGAGTAGCCATGTCCATACGAAATTTATACAAAATGCTGCTTCTGATTATTAGCATTTATATCATTTATACATTAGCGGATAACTATATACTCGATAATCGTGCCTCCTTTTTCCTTGAACAGAAAATAGATCTGCGTGACTCTTTTCATCTGCCTCTTTGGCTGGATGTCATGTATGTACATGTGTTTGTCGCTTGTCTAGCGACTGTGAGTGGAGCAGTGAACTTTTCGCGAGGATTGGCTTGGCATAAACGTAAGTTCCATCGTATCAACGGCTATGTTTACGCTGTTTCAGTGTTGCTTGTGTCTTTGACATCAGGTTACTTGGCTCCTTATGCAACAGGAGGCAAGCTGGTTAGTGTGCCGTTTAATTTGGTGAATTTGTTTTGGCCGATCATGATTATAATCGCTATCGTCCATGCCAGGAAAGGTAGGTTGGACAAGCATCAGCACTGGATGATTCGCAGCTACCTTTTTTGTTTTACAAATATGTTCATTCATTTGATTTCTTTCGTACTGTTTAAAGCGGGAATGGATTATACGCTAAGCTATACTATCGGTGTTTACGGTTCAATAGTGGTGAATGTCGCAATTGCTGAGATGATTATCCGTTACTTGCGCTCAAACAGCCTAAGAGCTGACCAAGAAGGCGGTCAGTGATAACAAGATAAAGGTTTCTTGTCGGATAACCTCCTATCCTTCGTTACAAAATGCTGTTGTTTCTGGCATGATAAAGAAAAGATGCGGAGGTGAGGTAAGATGGCTGTTAAAACAGCACCTTTATTCGTCCTGTTTGCAGCAATTCTATGGGGGACGACTGGTACGGCTCAAGCATTTGCTCCAGCGACAGCCCATCCGATTGCGATTGGAGCTGCAAGACTTGCCGTTGGAGGTTTGTTTCTGCTTTTGGTTACCTTACTGCTCGGAAAATTAAATTTAAAGAGTTGGCCAATTGGGTTGACGCTTCTCGCAGCATTTTGCATGGCATGCTATCAGCCGTTGTTCTTTTCTGCAGTCCATCAAACTGGCGTGGCTGTTGGTACTGTCATCGCAATCGGGAGTGCGCCGATTTTGTCTGGATTTCTAGAAACGATATTTTTCAAAAGGCTACCAAGTTCTATATGGTGGGGAGCAACATCGCTGTCTATCTTAGGCTGTGCACTGCTGTTTCTGACTGGAGATACAGTAAAGATTAAGCCGATGGGTATTTTGCTTGCGCTGGGAGCTGGTTTGTCCTTTGCTGGCTACACATTGCTGAGTGGACAGATTGTGCAAGGCAAGAATCCGCTTGAGACAGCGGCAGTTATCTTTGGAATTGGCGGGGTTATTCTAATGCCGTTTCTTTTCCTGTTTGATATGCAGTGGATTTTACAGCCGAACGGTATAGCTGTGAGTCTGCATCTTGGTATTGTTGCGACAGCTGCTGCCTATTTTTTGTTCTCGAAAGGTCTGCAGCAAGTGCCGGCATCCTCGGCAGTGTCTCTCTCCTTAGCTGAACCGTTTACGGCTGCGGTCTTAGGTGTCGCGTTAATCGGTGAGGAGCTAAATCTGTTATCGTGGCTGGGTATTGGAATGCTATTGGGAGGTATCGTTTTGATTGCATTCGCTCCTAAAAAGAAGTAATTTGCATGAGCAGTTTTTTAGATTCCGATAATAATATATGACGGAAATATACAATTTAAGGTTTGTGTTATGTATAAATATGTAAATATATCACGTAATTGGAATATTGGTGTATGAAAATACAATATCTTATCAATAAATTAATACTAGCGTTACAACTTAACATTAGAATCTATTTTGTAGTACTAATGTTGAGGAGTGAAAAAATGCCAAGAAAGCGTAATGAAAAAAGTAATAGAAAAAAACGAAAGTCCACAATCCCTGTCTTAGTATTAACTGCAGCTTTTTGTTTCCAAGGAATTAATTCTGTCTCAGCAGCAAACAGTTTGGACGAATCTGCGATTGCTCCAAAAGAAGCCTCTTATGGCTATTATGTTGACACTTATGCAAATAATGATAAGGCCAATATGACCCCTGAATCTAATTCCTCTATTGGTGTGCTTTCTAAGTTCCATGACATTTGGGAACCCGAATCTTCATGGAATAATGGCACAGTATTAAATGAAAGTGTACATAATCAAAATATAGCAAAATCTATTTCTATTACAAAGAATCGAACGGATGAAGAGGCGAAAATGGCCTATCTAGTCGATCGGCGACATCAGAATTATAGTGCAATTACAGGACTTGGTTCGTATACAGATAATTTTATAGCTGGCGCAAATGCAGGTACGACGATTCCAGATGAGATTCCTGAAGACGCGACAACAGTCGGGTATGATGACGGAAGTAATAACAAAGGAGTTTGGGCTGACGAAGATTCCAGCCTCGGGAGTATGGTGAAATTAATAAATAACATACGTTGGACGGGGGCTTCGACCTCTAATGCGAAAGCCTACTATAATTACCAACGACCGTTTCGGTGGAGTGAAGAGGTAAGTGTGATTCCTACACTTGTTCCGAGAATAAAAGATGATCCTAGCAGCGATGGCGGATTCCCGAGCGGACATACAAATGCAGCTTATCTAGCTTCTTATGGCTTTGCCTATGCAGTACCAGAGCGTTATGAAGAAATAATGACAAGGGCTTCTGAGATGGGCAATAGCAGAATTGTTGCCGGTATGCATTCACCGCTGGATGTTATTGGGGGAAGAGTGATGGCAACAGCTGTTGCTGCGTCTGCTTTGAATGATCCTAATAACAAAAGTGTGAAAGAAGCTGCCTATGCACAAGCGCATGAAGTATTGCTCACGCAAGAAGGAACTTCTCAAGATAACTACAGCGATTATGAGACAAATAAGAAGAACTATACAGAACGTCTTACATATGGATTCGAACAAATCGGCGATACAACAAAACCAATGGTAGTCCCAAAGGGTGCTGAAGCTTTGATTGAGACTCGCTTCCCATACCTAGATGAGGCACAGCGCCGCTGGGTATTGTACACAACAGGATTACCGTCAGGATATCCTGTACTGGATGATACGGAAGGCTGGGGGAGATTGAACCTCTTTGCTGCTGCAGGTGGTTATGAAGCATTTGAAAATGATGTTACGGTATCAATGGATGCATCTCAAGGCGGATTTAATGAGTCCGACACTTGGAAAAATGACATTGAAGGCTCTGGAAAATTAACAAAGTCAGGTACAGGTGCCTTAACGTTGTCTGGAGATAACGCATATACCGGAGGCACGTTCCTGGAAGAAGGAACTTTAGCGGCAAATTCAGGTTCTGCTTTTGGTGAGGGTGAGGTCGTGAATACGGAAGGAATACTGATTGAGAACGTGTCAAGCGGTGTGACGATTGGCAATAACTTCACACAGGCAGAAGCAGGTACACTAGAGCTTACAATCGGAAATAAAGAAGAAGTATTTGATATTAACGGTGAGTCCACATTTGGCGGGACGCTAAAATTAAACTTTACAAATGGATTTGTCCCGGATGCAGATACACCGATTATCTCTTATGATGCGCTGGCAGATAAAAGTGTCTTTTCTACAGTTGAAATCACAGGTCTTCCGGATAATTACGAAGTTAGTTATGATGCAAATGCATTACATGTTGTAGACAGCAATGTCCAAGAGGAGGAAGAAAATAATTCTCCAGTTGCACCACCAGCCGAAACAGGAGATGACAATGATCCTTCTAAAGATCCTGCGACTGAACCAGAAGACGATAACGTTTCTACTGAACCAACTGAAGAGACAGAAAAAGAGGAAAATCCAATGGATTCAACTACTGAAAATGAAGAAAAGAAAACACCTGTTAAATTAGAAGATGCGAATAAAAATAACAATTCCGTAAAGCCGGTAACTTCAAGCAGTGCTGCTGGAGATGTGGTGGAAAATCCTAAAACAGGAGATGACACGAACATAATCTTGTATGTTGGATTATTAGCAGCATCTGCCATTGCAGCGGCCGTCGTTATTTGGCAAAGGAAATTTAGAAACAGATAATTAGATCTGTTCATGTGCCCTTGCAGTGAAAAGGCAAGCAATTGTCAGATGCTTCAAGGGGCATATTATATTTATGGAGCACAATACTGATTTATAAAGGTATGGATAGAGCTATGGAGAAAAAGAAGAAAATGAGTTGGTTTCAAAAGATATTCCTTCTCACTTGTTTAGCTGTGTTTGTATTTTCCCTTATTAAGTTAGGGGGTATTGGCTTTGAATATGCTCAAAGTGAACAAGTGATGAGTGAAATTCAAGATCAGTATAAAGACAATCTTCAAGGAAGCAAAGCGGAAGTCTCAGATAATAAGGTGCGCCCGCAGTTCCAAAGTCTCCTAGATATCAATTCTAATATAGTAGGCTGGTTAACAATTGATAATACAAAAATAGACTATCCGATACTGCAAAGTTCCGATAACAATCATTATTTGGATCGGGATTATAAAGAAGATATATCTAAATCAGGCAGTGTCTTTATGGATTTTCGAAATCAAGCAGAATCCCTGGATAAACAAACGATTATTTACGGCCATCAGATGAAAGACGGTTCGATGTTTGGCCAACTGGACAAATTCCTGGATGAAGATTTCTTCTCCCAAAATAAAGATTTTCAGTTTGATACAATTTCTGAGAGCTATAAAGTAGAGGTATTCTCGGTCTATGTTACAACAACGGATTTTAATTACATTGAAACCGACTTTTCTACGAACGAAGAGTTCGTGGATTTTATTGAATTGATAAAAGGGAAGTCAAACATACCTACAGACATTCAAGTAACCGTGAAGGATAATATTATCACCCTGTCGACATGCAATGATTTACAGGATCCAGAAGATGGAAGGTTAGTCTTGCACGGGAAGTTAACGAAGATTAACTGAGATCCTGCTTGAGGCACAGGCATTCGGTTTTTACTAAAAGGAGCGAGTAAAATCGCTCCTTTCTTTTTTTTTGCTGCGTTATAGATCTTCATCATCGATTTTATCACTATTGTTGGTATCGGTTTTGATGCTACAGTCGGATTCTGCTTGGGTAGGTAATCATTGGTGTCAGGAGGTATCGTTTTTGTTGTATGCATTGGGAAGGAGAAATAGTTGTAGACCATATTATTTCACCAGACCTAGAAGATAAGATAAGACGTGTTTTACACGTATCGTTAGATAGGCAAGCAAGGCAGACACGACAATTGCAAAAGGAATACTCCATGCAGCGGGGAGTTCTATATTGTGCCAGATGAACATTTGAAATTGTTCGAAACCAAATGTGTTCAAAAAACCGGCCAGTAAGGTGAGAACGATGACGGTAATAAATCCGCCATAAAGTATAGAAAACACAAGAATTGCCGGTGACAATAATAACAAACGAAGTGATTTAGGATACTTCAGCATCTATTTCATCTCCTTGTCATTTTGTGAACATAAATGAACGCGTGGTACTTGATGTATTGCTAGTCTCAAGCTTGATTGCAGTGGAAAAACGGCGGGCTCTTTTTGTTTTGTTGAGAATGTTCACTCCTTATACTTTAATTATAATATATTTTAAATTTTAAAACATATTATAATTAAAGTATATTGTTTGCTGTCCTGTCAATAGGCATAAAAAAAGATCTCCAGCTCGGAGATCTTTTTCAAATAATGATTTTCTGCAGTAAAGCATTTACTTCTGTCAGGACCGTCGTCATGTCCTGCAGTTTTTTTGACTGGAATTTCAAGAAAAGGTTTTCCACTTTGGAGTGGCCATCTGCGGTAAGAACCATCATTACAACTCTTCGGTCTTTATCTTCCCGTTTTCGTTCCACAAGACCCATTTTTTCCATTCTGTCACACATGGAAGTAGCTGCACCTGGCGTAATGTGAAAAAGATCAGAGATAGAAGTGACTTTCATGCCATCTGTAAGCTTCAATTGGAGCAAGAGGAGTAAATGGTTCTCGGAGAGTGCTTCGCCTTCTGTCAGCAAGTTGATGAATGCTCTTGATTTTTGCTGGATACCAAGTATGGAGCTCATGATGTTTTCTATATCAGCTGTCATATGTTTTTCTGTCATGCTATCACTGCCTAGCTGTGTATTTGTTACTTGCATTATAGCGTACCTGCAAAGATGTTAGCTAGGCTTTACTCATGTCCTGTCTGTACTGGCTTGGTGATAAGCCGTATTTCGCTTTGAAGCTTTTCGAGAAATACCCTTGTCTTGTAAAACCCACTTCTTCCGCTATCCGCTGGAGGGACCAATCAGTTGTTAAAAGCAGCAAGCGTGACTGATGTAAGCGGTAAGCGGCTAAATAAGCAAGCGGTGTACAAGCGAAAGCTTGTTTCATACATCTGGCCAAGTAGTTTTCGTGTACGTGAAAGTGCTTAGCCAGTGTTGCATTTGTGATGTGTTGGTTATAGTGCTGTTTGATATACATCTCAACATGTTCAGCTAACCGCAGTGAGGTGTGCTGCGGTATTGGATTATAAGATAGGTGCTGCAGAACTTGCATGAACAATTGCTGTGTTTCCCAAAAAGCGAAGGAGCGTGGCTGCGTGGTGGATTGCAGCAGATTTTCTACTGTATCGTACAGGACATGCCGATGCGGGATTTGCTGATATTTTGGCAGATGTATCGTTGCTTGCTGTGTATGGTAATGCAGCGATGTTATCGTCTCAGTTGACGAGATATGGGTGCAGGCAGACTGCTCCTTCCAATAGGATGGGCTTTGCATATGCAGCCAATAGAATGTTGTGTCTGATGTACAGCGTGCTGTTGGATAATGATACTTAGTTGGTTCAAGAATTAAAGCTTCACCGGCAGCAACATCCCATTGCAACGCTTCTTCTCCGATATATAAAGTACCCTCACGGACGAGGATGATATCGAAAATACCTAGGTTTTTTCGCGCGGGATGCTGCTGACCTTTGTGAAATGTCGTGCTATTTCCTTCTACGAAATATGGCAGGGGTGGAGCTGAGAATGAAAGATAGGATTTCTCCATTTCCGTGTCGCCGCCTTTTGGGTGAAATAGTGTAAAACGAAGTTAAATATGGTTCTATGTCACTTCTATTGTAGATGCTAAGCTGTACTTTGAAAACGCTTAACTTTAAGTGCAGAAGGAGTGTGCGATATGGAACTTTCAAGTGTGAATAATAACCAAAAGGTGACAGTAGAGGATGCATTCTGGTCGAACTATAAGCAGCTTGTAGCTGAACAGGTGATTCCGTATCAATGGAAAGCGCTGAATGATCAGCTGCCGGATACTGCACCGAGCCATGCTATCGAAAATTTTCGTATTGTGGCGGGAGAAGCGAAGGGTGACTATTATGGCACTGTCTTTCAGGATAGTGATGTTGCGAAATGGCTGGAGACAGTCGCGTATAGCTTACGCAGCTTTCCAGATTCGGAATTGGAAGAGTCGGCAGATGAAGTCATATCGCTAATGGGTAGAGCGCAGGCAGAGGATGGATATTTGAACACTTATTATATGCTGGTGGAGCCGGACAACCGCTGGACAAATTTGCGAGACAACCACGAACTGTATTGTGCAGGTCATCTCATTGAGGCTGCTGTTGCTTATTATGAAACGACTAGTAAAAGAGAATTTCTGGATATTATGGAGAACTATGTAGAACTGATCCGGAGTACGTTTGGAAGCGAAGATGGAAAACTGCAAGGGTACCCGGGGCATCCGGAAATCGAACTGGCATTGCTCAGGTTATTCGATGCCACAGGAAAGCATGAGCACTTGGAGCTTGCGGCATATTTCATTGAGCAGCGCGGGCAGGAACCGCATTACTTTGATATGGAAAAAGAACGTCGCCAATCCTTAGGTGCTCCAGCGACGTGGAATGACCAAAATACGAATTTTGGTCTCGGTTATGCATATATGCAGGCGCATCTTCCTGTACGGCAACAGCAGGAAGCGACCGGACATTCTGTGCGAGCGATGTATTTATATGCAGCAATGGCTTATCTCGCGCGGCAGACAAATGATGCAGAGCTGCAAACGGTGTGCGATACCTTGTGGGATGATGTGACGAAACGGAAAATGTATATAACAGGTGGTCTCGGTTCAGCTGTTAATGGTGAGGCGTTTACAGATGCATACGATTTGCCGAATGACAGCATGTACTGTGAAACATGCGCATCGGTTGGACTTGTCTTTTGGGCAAAACAGATGCTGTTACTATCACCAGACAGGAAATACGCAGACGTGCTGGAACGGGCAATTTACAATGGGACAATCAGTGGGATGGACTTGGATGGTAAGCGATTCTTTTATGTAAATCCGCTGGAGGTGAATACGTACCAAGCTGGGCGTAAGGATCAGGAGCATGTGAAACAAGAGAGGCAGAAATGGTTTGCCTGTGCATGCTGTCCACCGAATCTTGCTCGAATGATTGCTTCCATCGAGGATTATGCTTATACGCAGACAGAGGATACCTTGTATACGCATCTCTATATTGCAGGAAGTGTGGAAACCAGGCTTGATGAGCTGTCCATCAAGCTGACGCAAAAGCATCAGTATCCATGGGATGCTAGTATTAGCGTAATGGTAGAAGGAAATGGGCAATTCAAGCTAGCGTTTCGAATTCCTGGCTGGTGTGAGGGGGCAGCGGCTTCCGTCAATGGAGAGACTCTAGCGTCTGATGAATTGGTAAATGGTTATCTTGTATTAGACCGAATGTGGGAGAATGGCGATCAGATTGAGCTGACTCTGCCGCTGCCAGTGGTGCGTGTATACAGCAATCCGAAAATTGGAATGAATCAAGGGCAGGTTGCTTTGCAGCGCGGGCCGGTCGTTTACTGTCTGGAGGAAGTGGACAATGGTAAGAGTCTTGCTGGATTGAGACTTCCGCGGGAAAGTGAAATCACTGCAGTGTTTGAGGAGAACTTGTTAAACGGAGTTGTGATTTTAGAGGCGGATGGGTTCACAGCATCAGAATCAGAAGGGCTTTACCAGAGTCATGCGCCGATGCTTGAGCCTATAAAATTACGTGCTATTCCTTATTATGCCTGGTGTAACCGAAAAGCTGGTGAGATGCGTATTTGGACGCATGAAACTTAAAAAAGAGGCTGCCAACTGACGGCAGCCTTTATAAGTTCTCCATTAAGCGCTTCGCAATTCGTTCATAGTCATCCCGGTCGATTCCAGGAGCGAATTCCTCCGGCAGCTCCTCGAGATCCGGAATAGGGCCTCCACGCGGCGAACCTTGTTTGACGACAAGCTGACTGCCGTTCTCCGGATTTTCACCTTTCCAGATCTTGCGGATGTCTGCATATTCGCCCATGTCATTCCAGGTGAATAGAATATTTCCAAGTCCTTGCTGCTCGAATTTACGAGCATGATCAAACTTGGTGTTGGATAGATCCGGAATCGGAACTAGTTTGGAAACATCCACACCTGTGGCTATCTCCAATGCTTTAGCGTATGCCAATACATGCGTACCGCCGCGCACGAGCAAATATCCGATCATTTCTCGGGCCGTTTCATTCTCGGTCATTTCATAGACACGCATCTTGTGGGTCCTGGCACCGCATTCCAAAAAGAAGTTATGCAGTAGATCCAGTACAAGATTCCCGCTGGAAAATACATTATCACCTGTCCAAGGTCTGCCCATCGAGTCTCCGGCCAATGCCGTTTGCGCTGTAGCGATGAAGTGATATGTATTGCGACTGTCTTTACCAGTTCTTAGAGGCGTAACATCTGGATCGCCGGTATAGAATGTATTGCCGCGGGATAAGAGGTTGATTGTATTGGCAACAAGCTCCACATGTCCAAATTCTTCTGCTGTGATACTTGCCACTAAATCATAAAAGGGCTTCAGCTTCTTCTTGTTACGAAAGTTGAAGGATTGGTACATATAGTTATTCAGTGTCGACATTTCGCCGAACTTTCCGCCGAGCAGTTCCTGGACGGCAGCTGCAGCATTCGGATCACCATGTTCAGGGATAGGCAAATCGATTGCAAGTCTGTTTTCACGTTTAATCATCTGCTTTCCTCCTTATCCTTTTGGAATGACCCAGACAATTTGAGCAGTACGGATAAAAAAGGATGACCCGCCGGACTCGACAACAATATGATCTGGACGCACTGTAATCAGTTTTCCTGTAACAGAACCGCGTACGGTTTCTACAACAATTTGCTTGGTTCTGACTCCTTGTAACGTTTGATACACATATGGATCGACACTGCTCACATAGGTGGTCTGCTGAGGTTGATTCATGCTGATCGCTCCTTTATAGGTAGAAACGCTATACTTTATGCAGGCAAAGGATGTCCCCATGCATATTCTTCATAAACGGATACGATGATACTAATTGCAGGCATCTATTTTTGTGGATTGCAGGGTCTATGCTAAAATCATCTTAATGTGAAAAAGGGGTGTCACGATGAAAATTGAAGTGTGGTCAGATTTTGTCTGTCCTTTCTGTTATATAGGGAAACGACAGCTGGAAATTGCGCTGGAGCAATTCGAGCACAAGGACAGTGTAGAAATAGAGTTTAAGAGCTTTGAGCTGGACCCGAATGCTGGAGTGTACAACGGGAAAAGTATTCACGAAGCACTTGCGGATAAATATGGTATGTCAATTGAGCAGGCGAAAGTGAACAACCTACAAATTGGTCAGCGTGCAGCTGAAGTTGGTCTTACATTCAACTTTGATGATATGAAGCCGACTAATACGTTGCATGCACATCGCTTGGCTAAGTTTGCAGAAACAAAAGGCAAAGAAAAAGCGATGACTGAGAACCTGCTGTATGCGTACTTCACAGAATCAAAGAACCTTAGTGAAAAAGAAACACTGCTAGATGTTGCAGAAGCTTCTGGTTTGGATCGTAATGAGGCAACGCAAATTCTGGACAATGAATCACTTCACTTGGATGAGGTAAGAGGTGACGAACGGATGGCGCAGCAATACGGCATCACGGGTGTGCCTTTCTTTATCTTCAACAATAAGTACACCATTTCTGGTGCGCAGCCTATGGAAACATTCGTGGGTGCATTGAATCAAGTTTGGAAAGAAGAAAACGAACAGCCGAAATTCAAAGATTTCGGATCTGATAATGCTGGCGTGTGCACAGACGACAACTGTTCGATATAAGCTAAGAAGACCTGCAAATATGCAGGTCTTTTTTGTGTTTTCGAATGGGAAGGCCTATTAAACGAAAGATTTAGCATCATATTGGAGCATATGTAAGAACACGACACATATTTGCGTTTCTGCCAAACTGAGCCGAATTTATACTGTTTAACCGCAGCTAATGCAATTTTCACTAGATGTAGATATGCTGTAGCATTATAAAAGTGAGTTTAAAAAAACGGCTGATCGGGTACGAAAATAAAGTTGTACCTTTGTTCAGCAAAAATAAACAACCTCAGGTTGAAGGAGTGGTTGGTTGGAAACCGATAATAAAAAATCTATTAAAAAACCATCTTTTATGTATGCATTAATGATGCTTTTGTCGATTGTGGCAGTAGTATCCGTAGGAATTCTGGCATTTGATGCACCGATTCAAATACTGATGTTTATCAGCATGCTAGTCATCATCCCTTATATGATGGGTCTGGGATTCAACTATCAGCAGATAGAGAAGTCCATGGTCAAATCAATGAGTAAGGCGCTGATGCCGGGAATCATATTGCTGACCGTCGGCATTTTAATCGGTGCATGGATCGCATCCGGAACTGTACCGACGTTGATCTATTATGGTGTACAGGCAATTACACCGCAGTTTTTCTTAGTGACAACATTGCTGTTTTGTTCCCTTGTATCCGTCGCGACAGGTACTAGCTGGGGAACGGTTGGTACGGCTGGTGTGGCTATGATGGGTGTAGGTACGGCACTCGGAATTCCAGTAGGTTTGACAGGCGGGGCGATCGTAAGCGGGGCGTTCTTTGGTGATAAGATGTCCCCATTATCCGATACGACCAATCTGGCACCTGCTGTTACTGGCGGTGAATTATTCCGCCATATCAAGCATATGCTTTGGACAACAGTCCCGTCTTACATTATTACAGCTGGTATTTTCACGTTCATTGGCATGCGGTACCATGGCAGTGGCACAGGGGCGAATGATGTAAACCAGCTGACATCTTACTTGGCAGATAATTTTAACTTAGGTATCGTTCCTTTAATCCCAATTGTTGTACTTATTGCTTTGCTGGTGATGAAGAAGCCAGCAATCCCTGCTATTTTCGCTGGGGCAGCAGTTGGCGGAATCATTGCAGTCTTTTACCAAGGGTTCAGCTTTGTGGACACATTATCTACATTTTATAGCGGCTATGCAGTAGAATCAGGTATTCCTGTCGTTGACGAGTTGCTCCAGCGCGGTGGCTTGACGAGTATGCTTGAGCTGATTGCATTATTCCTCTTTGCACTCGGTGTGGGAGGAATGCTGGCTGATGCTGGTGTGCTTGAAGCTTTGATCGCTTCTTTCGCAATGAAGATCAAACATACAGGTTTACTTACTGTGGTAACTGTCATCGTCAGTTATGTGATGCTTGCGGTAGGGGGATCAGTATACTTCTCGACGGTTATGGGTGGTACGCTGATGCGGCCTATCTTTGATAGATTGAACTTAGAGCCGGAGAACCTTTCCCGTATTCTGGAGGATACAGGTACACAAGGAGCACCGCTTGTCCCTTGGACTGGCGGCGGTATTTATACAGCTGGTGCTCTTGGTATTGCAACAGTCACTTATCTGCCATTCTGTTTCCTGGCCTTTATCACACCGCTGTTTACCCTATTGTATGGGGTAACTGGCTGGACAATTAAGAAAAAGAAAGCAACGAAGCAGAACAAATCGGAAATGAAAGTAGCAGGAGCATAATAATAAGTGAGCACTACCTTGACAGGGTAGTGCTCTTTTTAATGTTTGATCGGAGGAATATTCAGCTTCCTTTCTTTCAAACTGATATGAAGGCTCTGTGGATGTGAAATGGATGCAAAGAATATTTGATTCATACCAATGATGTTTTGCTCAGCCAATTGTTTTCTTAGCCATTCTTCATCCAATTTGAAGTGGGTCAAGGTGTCGTGGTGTATGTAACCATCCGAAATGACAGGAAAGGCAATGGCTGAAGGCTGCTGCTGGATTTGGAGATCTTCCCGTGTTGCGGGCATTTTGCTTTGTTTTTTTAAGACACTCAGCGCACCATTGGGTTCGACTATCGCTGTCTCTACGTCACGTATATCGAAAACATCCTTCTGGCGCAGCATGAACAATATGTTGTCTATTGAATACTGGATCTTTCGCATATTTTCATAAAGCAAAGTCCCGTCTTGAATGACGATAGTGGGGCCGAGTGTGAGCAGCTTACCGATTTTACGATTAGAGATTTTCCATTTCACAATTGCTTTTTGAAATAGACCAATTGCGATAATAGCAATGGCTGTAGGCAGATGTTCAATCTCTGGATCAGCAATATCAGCACCAACTAGTGCTCCTAGGATGACTATGATCAGAAAGTCAAAGACAGGCATTTCACCGATTGTCCGTTTTCCCATGAACAAGGTAACCGCTAGCATGAGTGGAATAATGGTGATGATTCGCGCGAGGACAATCACATTATCATGAATAAGTTCAGGCATGAATACGCTCCTTTCTATCATTCAGCCTTGCCAGTCTGCTGTGATGCCAAACTGAATGCTTCAATTTATTGAAACGAAAATGATAGTGATACGTAAGATTTAGGGAGGTGTTTAATATGCATAAGCAAGAAGTTTTATTCAATATGAAACATTTGCAAAAGCAAGCGACGTACCTGACATTTGGATTGATGCTTGCAGCCAGTTTTATTTATTTTCTTATTCATGGATTTGAACTTTATATAAGCTTACCTATGATTGTCGTCGTGTTCTTACTTACGTTAATTGGTATAGTTCTGCACGAGCTACTTCATGGAATCGGCTTTATTGTATTTGGAAAAGTAAAGTATAGCCAAGTTAAATTCGGCTTTTCCTGGAAAGATGGAGCTGCCTATGCGCACTGCATGGAACCTATAAAAGTTAGTGCATATCGTGTTTCTTTGCTTTTACCGGTAATCATGACAGGACTGCTCCCATTAATAATTTCGTATATCGTTGGAAATGGAGTACTTCTTACAATTTCAGTGATCCTCACAGCTGGTGGCATAGGTGATTGGCTTATCTTTCGCAGTCTAAGAAAATATGAAGCAAGTCAATTCGTGAAGGATCATCCAACAAAGGTTGGCTACTTCATTTATACAAATGCAGCTGAAGAGAAGGGGAAAACAACATGACCGAACTTATGCGTAATTGGCTCTTTAATGATGATTTTATACATAATATTGTGTTGGCACTTATCTATCTTTGGATTTTCATCAATATAGCCAAGTGGGCAATCGACAAAATCAATCAAAGTAAGAAGAAAAGAACGTTTGGTGCACTCGTGCGATTTCTGCTGGTTTATGCTGTGATTGGAACGTTGCTGCTCTGGCTTTTGGATGGGGATTTCTTCAGAGATTGGACGTTTACCGGTTGGTTTTGGCATGATATAACGTTGTGGATTCTTGTCGGTGTGTTTGTCGTATTATGTGTGCTCTTCCTTATACGAAGTATAAAAAGGTCGTCTTCTCTTAAGAAAGTTATCGGTATGGTTGTTCTGCTGCTTGTCGGGGAATTCATTATCGGTTCCTTCGTCATGACTGTTTTCCATGCAGCTGGCCGCTCGGTGACGATGAGTCTTGATTCACCAACAATCGTGGCGGAAGATGATGATTTGGCTATCAATAAAATTCGGATGAGGATACCTAATGGACAATCAAATGGGATATCTACGAGTGCTTCACGGTTCCAAATTATAGCTGTAGATTTGGAGACGGGAGAGAAGAAATGGAGCCGGAAAGCAATTTGGCAGGAATATGTACTTGGACAGACAGAAGAAGGTATTCTTGTCGTGGATATGAAAAATGAAGAGCTGTATTTCCTGGATGTAGCTTCTGGTGAAGTCCGATTGGATGAAGAGGAATGGACGGAAAAATATCCGCAACTAACTGATAATGTGAGCTATGAGCAGTCGGATTATTATATCGACGATACTGGTGGACTGTACTTGTATGCGCTGGATGGCAAATACTATCATGTTGCTGATGGACAACTGACAGAGGATCCTGCTTACGAGAAGGAAGTGCAAAAAGGCTTCTTTGGTGATGAAGAAAAAGGGGAAGCGGAACGTGCGCAGCAAATTGTCCAGGAGCTGTACACAGATTTACTTGAAGCGCAGCCGATTCTCGGTACAGAGAAAGATGATAGCATGCTGCTAGTGTACAAGGAAAAACGTAACCAGGATCAGGTAACAGTAGCGCGCGTCTCGACTGAAGAGTCTGTTATTCGCTGGAAGGTGCCAGTCGATTATCAAGAGGAGCCAGGTGTCAGCCCGGTGGATACATTCTTCGAGGAAGATGCGACATATGTGCTGGCTGCTGGAGAACTGTATAAAATATCTGAGCCGGATGGTATGCTTGAGTATGTTTACCAGTATCGTTGGAATAAACAAGTAGATTTAGAGACAGATGAATAGTATATGGTAAAAATTGAGACGCAGCTTAGGCATAAATTCTTTTGATTCGGGGTATGGAATAGTACGAATAAAGAAGTATTGCTTAGGAGGCATTTCATATGACGATACAACCAATTGACACAACGAATATTGCAAAAGGCATCGGGCCGAATGTTTCGCCGGAAGCTTTTACTAACGATAAACGTAAGGTATTTCTATTCGGTTCACCGAGCTATACAAATATCGGAGACCAAGCAATTGCTTATAGCATCGAGAAATTTATCCAAAGCCGTTTCCCTTATTACGAGTACATAGAAATTATGGACTATGCAACCGATGAGGGAATTGAGTTTGTGAAAACTATCATCCGTGAAGATGATATTGTTATGTTTACGGGCGGAGGCAACCTTGGCAGCTTGTACTTGGATATTGAAGAAGATCGCCGGAAGGTCTTCGCTGCATTCAAGGATTATAAATCCATTTCCATGCCGCAATCTGTATTCTTCGAAGATAATGAGCATGGAGAGCAGGAAAAAAAGAAAACGCAGGAAGCATATCATCAAAACAAAAATCTCGTCATTGCTACCAGAGAATCGCAAACATTGGATGTAGTAAGGAATACATTTGATTCTGAAGTAATGTATACACCTGATATGGTAATGTCACTCGATGTTGTTCCGCGTGAGCAGGAACGGGAAGGGGTTATGTTCTTCCTGAGAGCTGATAAAGAAAAGGTGATGGAAGAGAACTTCGTTTCCGAGCTGATGGAATGGACGAAGAAATTTGGCTCCGTTGATCGTACTGATACAGTTTTGGATGAAAATATTGTGCCTAACATTGATTATGCAGATCGCGAGAAGCATTTCATTGAGATGCTTGATCTGATCAGTTCTAAAAAATTGATCATCACTGACCGCTTGCATGCGATGATTTTCTCTATTATTACGAAGACACCATGTCTTGTATTTGGCAACAGCTACGGTAAAGCGAAGCACTCTTACCGCGACTGGCTCGACTCTATCAACTTTGTTGAGTACACAGATTCCAAGGATGTGGAGCTGCTGGAACAGATGGTAGAGAAGCTAATGAAGGCAGAACCAAATGAAATAGATTTGCGTAAAGACTTCAAGCCGTTAGTTGACTTCTTCCGCAGCTGAAAGGAAAGCTAGAATCTTAGGATTCTAGCTTTTTTTATGTCTTTTGCATAATCAATCTATAAATTTTATTAATATACGGTTGTATTATTATATGAATCGTTGTATATTTATTAAACAATATACAACGAAGGATCATCCTTGAAGGAGTACAACTAGATGAACAGCTTACAAGATTCGCAGCAGCAAGCTGCTAACAAAAAGAAACCAAAGCATTTTAATGTTTACGTCATGATCTTTGCATTCATTATCGTGGCAGCAATATTAACATATATTATTCCAGGCGGAGCGTATGACCGTGTGGATCAGGATGGGCGCAGTGTCATCCTGCCGGAAACATTCCATTACATTGATGGAGAAAATGTTGGTCTTCTAGGCATATTCAATAGCATTCACACTGGTATGGTGAATGGTGCCAATATTATTTTCTTCGTCCTGATTGTCGGTGGAGCGTTTGGAATTTTTACTGCTACAGGAGCACTTGATGCTTTTATTTATATGCTTTCCAGAAAGATGGCAAATAAAGAGAAGCTGCTTATCCCAGTATTGATGCTGTTCTTTGCAGCAGCAGGTGCATTAATGGGAATGTCAGATGAAACCATCGTGTATGTCGCGATTTTAGCACCGATGGCAATAGCACTTGGATTTGATGCATTGACCGGATTTGCGATTGTTGTACTTGGTGCAGGTGTTGGATTTACGGCAGCAGTCATGAACCCGTTCACAGTCGGGATTGCGCAAGGCATCTCCGAGTTGCCAACTTTCTCCGGAATAGGTTTCCGGATTGTTCTTTTCGTTATCCTATATCTTGCGGCTGTCTTTTATGTAATGCGCTATGCAAGTAAAGTGAAAAAGAACCCAGAGCTTGGTGAATACGGAAAGTTTGGCAGAAAAGCTGATACTTCCGCGCTTAACAAGACACAGAAAATGACTACTCGTCACAAGCTTGTCCTATCAGCTTTCTTAATCAATTACGTTGTACTGATTATTGGGGTATTGAAATATGGCTGGTATATTACAGAGATCGCTGGATTATTCCTATTGTTCGGTGTGGTAATGGGTATTCTCGGAGGAATTTCTTTCTCAGGTATTGCCGATAACTTCATCCTCGGTGCAAAAGACTTGCTTGGCGGGGCACTGATCATCGGATTTGCTCAGGCCATCTTAGTAATCTTCAATACTTCAGGAATGATGGACACCCTGCTGTATCATGCATCCAATGCGCTTGGAATGATTCCAGCTGCACTATCTGCAGTTGGTATGCTATTCCTGCAGATGGGCATCAATTTCTTCGTTCCGTCCGGAAGCGGACAAGCTGCTTTGACAATGCCGCTTATGGCGCCATTGTCTGATATGATAGGTGTAACGAGACAGACAGCTGTACTAGCCTACCAATTTGGAGATGGTATCTCCAATACGATCTTACCAACAGGTAACATTATTGCATTGCTTGCAATCGCAGGCATCGGCTATGGGAAATGGGTGAAGTGGTTCCTGCCATTCTTCCTTATCCAAATCGGCATTGCCATTATCGCGCTGATCATAGCTCAAATGATTCAATACGGACCGTTTTAATAGAAGGAGTAATGTAACATGGAAATAGAGAAATTAGTAGAACAAGCGGTTAAAGATCGCAGGCATATCCATCAATATCCGGAACTTTCCGGAGAAGAATACGAGACAGGTAAATACGTGCGCAACAGACTGGAAAAGCTAGGTATTGAGATTCTAGATTTTCAGCCGCCGAGTGTTGTCGGGTTTGTGAAAGGCACAAAAGGAGAGAAAACAATCGCGCTTCGTGCAGATATGGATGCACTGCCGATGGTAGAAGAAGGGGATAAACCTTATATCTCCAAGCATCACGGGGTAGCTCATACGTGCGGACATGATGGTCATACAGCAATCCTTCTTGCAGTAGCAGAGTGGATCACACTGCATAAGGAAGAAGTGGAGCCGAATATCGTGCTTCTATTCCAATCCTCTGAAGAAGCTTCACCGAGCGGCGCAGATAAGCTGATCAAAGAAGGTGCATTAGAAGGCGTCAACAGCATCTACGGCATCCATGTTGATGCTGGTCTGGAAAAGGGCCAATTCGGCACTCGTCCTGGCGCTATGATGGCTTCTGTTGATGACTTTGAAATTAAGATTCAAGGCTCTGGCGGACATGCATCTACACCGCATCTGACAGTGGACCCGATCTACATCGCAACTCATGTCATTCAAGCATTGCAAAGCATTGTCAGCCGTAAATTAAATCCAATGGATGCAAGTGTCATCTCGGTTGGAAAGATCGAAGCCGGCAACACTTACAATGTCATCCCAGATTCAGCTAAAATCATCGGGACGATGCGCTCCTTCTCTACAGAAGCAGTTCAGACGATCCAAGAACAGATTAGCAAGCTGACAAAAGGCATTTGTGAATCATTTGGTGCTACAGCGGAAGTTGATTTCATCATCGGTACACCACCGCTTATCAATGATGAAAAAGAAGCAGCCTTTGCAGAAGAGCTGCTGCAAAAAACATTCGGTGCAGAACGCTATGAAGAACTGGAGCCAGTCATGGGTTCAGAAGACTTCTCCTACTACTTGCAGAAAATCCCGGGGGTATTCGTCAAGGTCGGTATGGCAGGAGAGAAAAGCCAGTATCCGCATCATCATCCGAAATTTGATATTGATGAAGATGTGTTTGGTGATGCGATAAAGGTATTTCAACAGTTTATCTTAAATCAATAAGTAAGAGGAGCATATGGGGAGGCCTATATGCTCCTTTTTTATTTAGTTATATTTTTCCGTCAGATCTACTGGAGAGCTTGTATTACTGGAATACTTCCATGGTTAAATCACTATTCACTCCTGCAGCCGCTCGGCTTCCGTGTGCTGCGGCTATAATCAGCTGAGATGGACCGCTATTAGATGCTTCTCCTGCTGCATAAACACCTTCGACGGACGTCCTGCCCAACTCGTCGACAAGGATGCCGCCATTTTGCGTACAATCATAGTTGAGAGAATCGATAAAGGAATGGGATTGTGCTAATTCGGTCGTAACGATGCCGCCTGATCTTTCAATTTTGGTTCCGTCTGCGAAAGATACTTTTTCCAAGTTGCCATTTTGACCGTGCAACTGGTTGATACTCTCTTCAATGATGCGTATTCCATGCTTTTTAAGCAGCTGAGCCTCTGCTTCTGGAATTACTGAATGTCCATTGGTGCAGACAATCAAATCCTTGCTCCACTGAGAAAGTGTTTTCGCCATATGAACTGCGTTTTTATTTTCGGATATTACAATTAAGGGCTTATCCCTTAATTCCCAGCCATCACAATAAGGACAGCTGAACAGACTTTTTCCATAATAGTCTTGGATATTCGGCACTGTCGGTAATGTTTCTTTCAGACCAGTAGTGAGGATGATTTTTTTAGCGGTATATGTAGCGCCTTCCCGGGTGGTTAAATGAAAAGCAGTACCGCTTGATCTTTTAATTTCTACAATTTCAACATTATCTATTTTAATGGATGGGTATTTATTCAGATCCTCATGTGCCAATTCTCTAAATTTAGCCGGAGATACTCCATCTCTTGTAATGAAGCCATGCGATTCCTGTGTTACTGCGTTTCTTGGTTTCCCATTGTCAAAAAGTAGGATATTCCTTCTTGCTCTTCCTAATACAAGTGCTGCATTCAAGCCTGCAGGTCCACCGCCGATAATAGCGCAATCTAACATAATAATAACTCCTCCTCGTTTTGTGGATATTAAAGACTATTTATATCTATAATTGTGGTAAAAAAAATCAACCTGCTTCAGATTGAAGATAATCCGAAACGTGTTGGTCGATTTTTTGCAATACTAGAGCTATCGTTTGGGATTGCAAATGCTCTTCCATCTTTTTCTCAGCTTCGTTCATTGTTTGCTGAATAAAGCAATTCTCCTTATCGTGGACATGATTATCCAAGCTGCAATGGAATAACGGATTCAAGCCTTCTACTGCTTGAATTACATCCAGAAAGGTGATGTCCTCGACATTCTTTATTAATCTGTAACCGCCTTTTACACCAGGTGCAGAGACAATCAGACCAGCTTTGACAAGAGTAGTCAATACTTTGGAAAGATAGGTAGGAGACACCTTCTGTACTTCGGCCAAAGGTTTAACGCCGATAGCCTTTCCCGAAGGCAGTAATCCCAGATAAGCGATAGTATGGAGTGCATAGTTAGTGGCTTTTGTGTATTTCATTATCCGCACTCCTTATTATAGATTCGATGAGTCTATAATAGACCTGAATGATTACATAGTCAATTATAAAAACTGAATCAGCCTATATTTTCCTGCTAAGAGCCTTTTTTATGTCCAATATAGCTTGCAAGTGCATCCCTTCATGAAAAATTGTCCTGATAAGTACTTGTTCGATAGTTTCCATTCCCATATCGATAGCCGGGTACTCTTTATCAATATGATCAGCGTACCTTTCGAAAATCTGACCTGGCTGTGCTTGTAACAAGGATAGCAGGTGGGTGAAAGCCGGAGTGTTGGCTGTAAAATCTGTAGGAGTGGTACCGTAACTGAACCAATTCTTAAAACCATTAGGAATGGGGGCTTCTTCTTTGGTTAAGGCTTGAATCCATAAATATTGATCCAGAAAAACATGTCCTAGATTCCATCTGAGATTATTTCGGAAGCCTTGCGGAATAATGTCTGCTTCTTCTTCAGTGAAGCTTTTAGCTAATTGAAGCAGTTCCATACGATACGTTCTCATTTGGCTAAACAATATTTCCTGACGTTTCTCCATTGAATTCCCTCCTTTATTTTAGAATTCTGCATGATATGTTAATAACCTTCCTCATAATTCGCTGCTTAAAAGGGCTGCGGTTTTCCGTAATTCTTTCTCTAGGGTTTTAAAGTAATCAGATAAGAAACCCTGAAACCTCTCTGCCACTGGGCTAAGATACCTTCTAGTAGACCAAGCCAAGCCGATGGTACGTTCACAGATAGGATCCTGCAGGCGAATGACAGGTAAGTGGGCGGTTTTATTTCCGATCAATGAAACAGAAGGAATGAAGGCTATACCAAGCCCCTTGTTCACCAGTTCTCCAATAACTCCAGGTTCGTCTCCTTCAAAGGCAATATGAGGTTGGAAACCAGCTAGCTGGCAATACTTGTCTGTTAAATTCCGAATGCCATAGCCCTCATTCATGCTTACAAAGGCTTCGTCACGAAGCTCATATAGGGAAACGTGGCTTTTTGTTTCAAGCCAGTGACCGGGAGGAGCAATCAACAGTATCTCTTCTGTCATGAGCGGCTGCCACTTGATATCCTCAGCTTGTATCGGAACAGAGGAGATGCAGAAATCTAGTTCACCGCTGCGCAGCTTTTCCGTCATTAATGGTACGGACTGCACGTATTGTTTGAAATGGACTTGGGGTTCGTCTCTTAAGAATCCACTGATTAAGTCAGGCAATACACGGGGGATAGTGACAGAAAGACGAATAGTATGATCTGCTTTTTGATTAAATTCATTCAGCTCCCGCCGTGCTTCCTGCAGCTCATGGAGGGCAGCATCAACACGTCGGAGAAAAATCCTACCGTTCTCATTCAACTTAATTTGTCTGTTGTATCGCTCGAAAAGCTTTACACCTAAATCCTCCTCCAAACGACTGATTGCTTTACTGAGTGAGGGCTGTGCGATGTTCAATGCATCTGCTGCATGTGTCATATGCTCTAGTTCGGCAACTTTTTTAAAATAGTGCAGCTGTAGTAATTCCACGTTCATCCTTCTTTCGGATAGTCTAAAAGCTATTATTTATAATGATATATATATTATACATTATGCATCAGAGCCGTTATGCTATTTAGATGCTCAATATTTCACAAAGTAAAGGTGAGGGAAATTATGAAAGGATTAAAATTAGGCTTTTTTGATATAAAGCGAATGTTTCAACATAAGCACGGGCGAATTGCACTTATTTTCTTGTTGATTATTCCAGTCATTTACGCTTCGTTATTCCTCGGTGGCTACTGGGATCCGTATGGCCATATCGAAGATTTACCAGTGGCAGTGGTTAACCAGGATGATGGCGCCAGCATGGATGGGAAAGAGATGCATGCAGGTGATGATTTTATTAAGGAATTGAAGAAAAGCAAGGCGCTGGACTTCGATTTTGTTTCAGACCAGAAGGCAGAAGATGGACTGGATGATGGTAAGTATTATATGAAAGTGACCATCCCAAAAGACTTTTCTGAGAAAGTAACAACCTTGATGGATGACAAACCCGAACAAGCGGAGCTTACGTATGAAGTCAATCCAGGGAAAAACTTTGTAGCTGCACAGATCAGTTCTTCTGCGATGGAGGAAATGAAAACAAAATTGGCTAGCAGCATTACGAAATCGTATGCTGACAGTGTGTTCACAAGCTTCCATGAAGTAGCGGCTGGATTGCAGGATGCTGGTGATGGAGCAGGTGATCTTAACAAAGGTATTACAGATGAGCAGAGTGGTATGAAAGATATGCAAAATGGAATTGGTGATGTGAATACTGGTGCGTCCGACTTAGCGGACGGTGCCGATCAGCTGGCAGGTGCTGAAGGTAAACTTTCGGACGGTATCGGAAGTCTGCACACAGGTGCATCTGATTTGGCTAGCGGCTTAGGTCAATTGGATGAAGGAGCATCATCCTTACAGACGAATACAAATAAGATATCAGACGGCTTGGCTGATTGGAAAGCGCAAAGCGATAAGCTTTCAGATAACCAGGAAGAATTCACGTCTGGATCTGAGGATTTGAGCAAGCTGGTTGCATCGTATATGAAAGAGCATCCAGAGCTTAAAGATGATAAGACATTCCAGCAAATAGCAGCTGCATCTGATCAACTGGCGGACTCTTCTGCTAAATTAGCAGACGGTCAGCAGCAACTCGGTGAAGGTGCAGATAAGCTGGCTGGAAGCGAGCAGGAATTAGCGGATGGTATGGATACATTCAGCGAGAAACTCGGGTCTGCTGTTAGCGGAGCAGACAAATTAGCTAGCGGTGCAACAGATTTGAATAATGGCTTTGACGATTATTCCGAAGGCTTTGGATCCTTGCAGAGTGGTGCAAACCAGCTGGCTTCTGGGACAAATGATCTTTCAGATGGAGCAGCACAGCTTGACGACGGTATGAGTAAGCTGTCCGATGGCTCAAGTGAGCTTGCGACCAGCCTGCAGGATGCAGCTGATAAAACAAGTAACATTCAGTCTAGTGATGCACTGACTACTATGTTCGCTGATCCGGTTAAGCTGACTGAAAAACAATTGTCAGATGTACCAAACTATGGTGTCGGCATTGCGCCGTACTTCTTGTCACTTGCTTTGTTTGTTGGTGGTTTGATGGCAGCCAACATCCTACCGCTTGGCAGAAGACAGGATATGCAAGTATCCGGTACGGTACAGTTCTTCAGTAAATTAACATTGGTATACGTTGTGGCAATTGTACAAGCAGTTATACTCGATCTGATCTTCTTGTTCGGATTCCAAGTTGATGTGAAGAGTATGCCTTTGTTCTTCTTGTCCAGTATTATCGTGTCTATGACGGTCATGACGATCATTCTAACGCTCGTGACGTTATTCGGGAACCTAGGGAAACTACTGGCCATCGTGCTGTTAGTTGTTCAGCTGGCAACTTGTGGCGGTACCTTCCCGAGTGAGTTATCTGTGTCTGCATTGGCATCTGTTGGACAATACTTGCCGATGGCACATTCCTTGCATAGCTTGCAGGAAGCAATCACGCTCGGTAACTGGTCGGTACTAGGTAATCAACTTGTTGATCTGTTGATTTATCTAGTTGTTGTCGGTGTTATTGGATGGATTATATCTCATCTGCAGCACAGACCGAGAAAAGAGAATGAGCTGGATGCAGCTTGATAAAGAGCTCGCCTTTTAAGGCGGGCTTTTTCTATTGACACCGTGTGATAGACTGTAGACAGCAAATGGAATGAATCCAAAGTAAAGGATAGAGATCATGCAAATTGATAAACCGAAAATAGCGATGGTATTGCCTGAGAAAAGGATGCACGATATCTTCTTTGAAGAAGAACCAGAATTGGAAATGTGTCAGGTGCAGCAAGCAGATTTTACGAATGAGTCAGTGGATCGGCTGCGATTGTCAAAGGTAGTCATTCGCAATAGTCGCTTCAACAATACAGACTTTACAGGAATGGATCTGCTGGATGTGCGGTTCGAGAATTGTGATTTTTCTAATGTGAAAATGAGCAAGTCTTCCATTCACCGAGTGGAATTTAACGGCTGTAAGATGCTTGGGGCTGATATGACCGAGTCCAGTCTTGGAAATGTCTCTTTCCGTGATTCATTGGTAAATCTCGTATCATTTGGCCAATCCAAGATGGAAAAAGTGATATTTTCCTCCTGTGGACTGCAGGGAGCGGACTTCTATGCCAACCGGATGAAAAAGGTAGAGTTTACTGATTGTGACTTAAATGAAGTTAATTTTGAACAGACATCTCTCAAAGGAATTGACTTGAGCACAAGTAGTTTTCAGCAGTTGACGGTATCTATTGAGAATCTAAAAGGCTGCATCGTTTCTCCTAATCAAGCAATCCAATTAGCGTCCTTGATCGGATTAGTAGTTAAGTAAAAAGCTTCCCGAGTGGGAAGCTTTTTTAATTACGTGAATTCTATTAAGTTGTAGTCAGCTTTGCATAAATGATAAAGAATAAAGTCAATTCTGCTACTATAATGATATAAGGTATCGGCACAAGCATATTAAAGATGAAGAAAAAGCCTAAAATACCTAAGAATAAACCTAGATGATATATCTTCAATCGATGATGCGTGTGCCTATATTGGTGGAACACAAAAGTAGTTGAAAAGAAATAAAGCAATACAGCACCAAAAATAAAGAATAAGTTAAAAAAGTATCCAACCTCATCCAAGACCATTAGTCTTATAGATGCTGCAATAGCACTTAATGACATTAGTATAAAGAGATGACCATAAATAATAGCTTGGCCAGCAGTTTGAATGGATTTATCTACTTTCTTCTCCACATTATCAAAGTATTGCCACCACATCGCGATAATCAGCAGAAAGGCCATGACAGCTAGTCCAATAGAATTCCAATCTCCTTGTGTTGGCTGGATAACTGCCAACGTACTTACAAGGGATTCACCAAAAAGTATGATAGTGAATAATCCAAACCGCTCTAACAAATGTGCTGTATTGGGCGGGACCTTAACTAAATATCTTCGTCCTAATATAGGAATGATCATATCAATTAAAATACCTAAATAAAGCACAAGATAGCGAATCCATGAATCAAAGAAGAAAAGGGAAAATAATGAAACGATAATTCCTACCCAAAAGTATTTTCCTAGAAACAGCGCTGCTTTCTTTCGAGCTCCCTCTTCTATTCGTTGTACAACAAGATATTGGATAGCGGTAACAGCTCTTAAGCCAATATAGCCAATTAAGAAGGGAAGATAATATGAATCAAAATCAACTGATAGACTTGAGGTCATGACTAATGCAAAAAACATTTGCAGAATTAAAAACAGCCGTTGATGAAACAAGTCCTGTCCAAATCGATTGACAAAAATCGTCTGTCCTACCCATGCCCACCAGATCGGAACAAAGATCAATACGAACTTAAATAAATATATGGTATGTATATGACCGTCTTCCACGTGAAGCAAAACATGTGTTGCAACTGCTACAGATGCAACAAAGAGTAAATCGTAAAAAAGTTCTAACCATGTCACTTTCTTTTCAAGCAACTTTTCCACATCCCCCATAAAATAATAGACTTTCGTCCTTTCCAGAAAGTTTTCAGGACATTCTCCTTTTACCAATTATGATTCTTATGTATTACAGAATGGCTCTACATAGCATATATTAACAGATTAACCATTAAATAAGCAGATACTTAATTCAAGTTGAAAGCTACTAAGTATACCAAGATAACGGTTAAGTAATGCACGGATGACTTACGATAATTTTAAAAATGAAATTTAGGAAAGTTTCCGTTTATAATGAGAGAGAGGTGACAACCCAATGAAATATAACCAGATAAAGCCGAAGAAAATATATGAACAAGTAGCAGATGAGCTGCTTGCTTTGATAAAAAGTGGTGATCTGAAGCCTGGCGAGAAGCTTGATAGCGTAACGCAGTTGGCTGAGAATTTTAGCGTGGGCCGCTCAGCAATTAGAGAAGCTTTAGCTACACTCCGCGCGATGGGGTTAGTAGAAATGAAGCAGGGCGAAGGAACGTACGTTAAGGCGTTTGAGCCAGAGGGAATCGTTTATCCTCTTCAGCATGCGCTACTCATGAGTGGGGAGGATCGGGCAGAGCTGATGGAGGTTCGTAATATACTGGAGACGGGTATTGCAGCATCAGCCGCACTGAATCGGTCTGATGAAGATTTGGAGCAAATGGAAAAAGCGCTTCAGGAGATGAAGGCATATACTGGGGACCCGGAAAATGGGGAGAAAGCTGATCTCGCTTTTCACATGATTATTGCCCGTGCGGCAAATAATAAGCTGCTTCTCCGTCTTATGCACCATGTGTCGGATTTAACAGCGGAATCCATGCGCGAAACAAGGCAGATTTGTTTATTTGGAGAAGACGCAGCTCCGGAGGAATTAAACAAGCAGCATGAAGTAATTCTGGATGCAATTCGTGCGAAACAACCAGAGCAAGCAAGACTGGCTATGGTGGCGCACTTGGAATATGTTGAAGGAGTACTGCGTAATTATATGGAATAGGACGAGCCGCCAACTAGGTCGGCTTTTTTCATATATGAAGGAGTTGGAAAATGTAAGCGCTTGTAGTATGATTAAAGTAGAAAATTATACAGGTCATCTGATGACCTTACTCATGGGAGTGAGGATATGAGGGTTACGCTATTTGCGACGTGTATTGTGGATATGTTTCAGTCTGATGTGGGGATAGCTACAGTTGAATTACTGGAAAGGCTCGGCTGTGACATTGTGTTTCCGACGGGGCAGGTATGCTGTGGGCAGCCAGCATATAATTCTGGGTATGTAGAAGATGCCAAAAAGGCAATGAAGAAGATGATAGCGACATTCGAGGATGCTGAGGTGATTGTCACACCATCAGGTTCCTGTGCCACTATGTTCAAAGACTACCAGCATGTTTTCCAAGATGATCCTGTGTGGCGTCCGCGGGCAGAGCGTCTCGCTGAAAAAACGTATGAGCTGACGGAGTTTATCGTAGATGTTTTGAAAATAGAGGATGTTGGGGCGAAGCTTGAAGGAATTGCGACATATCATCCATCCTGCCACATGACGCGGCTGCTTGGAGTGAAGGATGCACCAATGAAGCTGCTGTCACATGTAAAGGGACTTGAAATGCAACCGCTTCCGAATGCGCAGAATTGCTGCGGGTTCGGCGGGACTTTTTCCGTGAAAATGGGTAATATCTCAGAGCAGATGGTTGATGAAAAAGTAGACTCGGTAACCGAAACAAAAGCTAGCTATCTGATTGGAGCAGATGGAGGCTGTTTGATGAATATTGGGGGGAGAATGCAGCGCCGCGGCAAGCCAGTCAAAGTGATGCATATTGCTGAAGTACTAAACAGTCGGTAAGGGGGAAAGCAGCATGGCGATGAAGATAGGGAATGAAAAGTTCAAGGATAATGTGAACAAGCAGATGGAAGACACGTTCATGCGCGGTGCAGTTGCTGGGGCGCAGGAACGACTGCGGACAAGAAGGCTGGATGCGGCTGAAGAGCTTGGCAACTGGGAGGAATGGCGGTCTCATGGGGAAGAGATACGTCAGCACACACTTGATCATCTCGACTATTATTTACAAGAGCTTTCCGAGAATCTGCAAAAACGCGGCGGGCATGTATTCTTTGCCGCTACTGCAGAAGAAGCGAATGACTACGTGAAAGGTATAGTGAAAGAGAAACGAGCCAAGAAAATTTTGAAGGCTAAATCAATGGTCACAGAGGAAATTGGTTTGAATGGTGTATTGGAACAGGAAGGCTGTGACGTCATTGAAACAGATCTTGGTGAATACATTCTACAGCTGGATGACCATGACCCGCCTTCGCATATCGTGACTCCTGCGCTTCATAAAAACAAAGAGCAGATCAAGGATGTTTTTACCGAGAAGCTGGACTACAAGCTTACCTCCAAACCGGAAGAACTCGCACTCCACGCTAGGGAGAGACTGCGCCAGGAATTCCTGCAAGCAGATATCGGCATCACAGGATGTAATTTTGCCATTGCGGAATCTGGTTCTGTCGGCCTGGTCACTAATGAAGGAAATGCAGGGATGGTTTCTGATTTACCGGATACGCAGATTTGCGTCATGGGAATGGAGCGAATCGTACCTACATTTGAGGAATTCGAAGTACTAGTCGGTTTGCTGACGAGAAGTGCAGTCGGTCAAAAACTGACGAGCTATATTACGGCATTGACTGGTCCGCGAACAGCAGAAGAAGCTGATGGTCCATCGGAATTTCATCTGGTTATCGTGGATAACGGGCGTTCCGGTATTCTCGGAACCGAATTTCAATCTGTACTCCAATGCATTCGCTGTGCAGCGTGTATCAATGTTTGTCCGGTATACCGCCACATCGGTGGTCATTCCTATAACTCCATTTATCCAGGACCGATTGGGGCAGTACTGACTCCTTTGCTGGGAGGATATGACGATTTTAAGGAGTTACCTTATGCATCGACGCTTTGTGCAGCATGTACAGATGCTTGTCCAGTGAAAATCCCATTGCATCAGCTGCTGCATCGTCATCGACAAGTGATTGTCGAACGAGAAGGGCGTGCGCCGATTTCCGAGAAGATGGCTATGAAAGCATTTGGAATTGGAGCTTCCTCCAACCCGCTGTATGCAGCTGGATCGAAAATGGCGAGCTCTGTCATGAAGCCTTTTACGAAGGATGAGACCATTTCGAAAGGACCTGGTCCACTGAAGGCATGGACTGAAATTCGAGATTTTCCTGCTCCGAATAAAGAACGATTCCGTGATTGGTTCAAGCAGCACGAAAAGGAGAGTGGCAAGCTATGATACAGAACAGGGAAAGATTCCTTGCAAATGTCGCCAGCCGCCTCAGCCGTACAGAAGTACTGACAGAAAGACCCTCAAGGAACTGGAATTATCGACCGCAGGATAAGACGCTGACTGATAAAACACAGGATGAACTTGTAGACATACTCCGCGATCAGTGTCGGCTTATCCATACAGAGTTGATTGAGACTGATTCGAGTGGTCTGCCGGAAGTGCTGGCCGAAACTGTAGCTGCTTATGGCGGCGGACCGCTAGCCATTTGGCAGGATCATCGGTATGATGCATTCGGTTTACGTGAACAGCTTGCAACATGGCCAAACCAAGGAATCGACGTACATGAATGGGATCCTTCCATTGGTCATGACAACATTGGAATTGTGGAACAGGCCAATATCGGTATAACATTCAGTGATATCACACTTGCTGAGTCAGGTACAGTTGTACTCTTTTCGGGAGAGGGAAAAGGCCGTACGGTGAGCCTGCTGCCGCATAAATATATTGCACTCGTACCGAAAAGCACCATCGTCCCGCGAATGACACAGGCTGCTCAGCGTATTTCAAAGCAAGTTCAGGATGGAGAAGCTATTGCATCTTGTATTAACTTTATTACTGGACCGAGTAACTCGGCAGATATAGAAATGAACCTGGTTGTAGGGGTACATGGACCTGTGAAGGCAGCTTATATCGTGATTGAAGATAGATGAAAAAGACACAGTTAAGATGAGCTGTGTCTTTTCTTTATTCTGCTTAAATAGTAACTAACCCCTTAAAAAGTATATATTTTCAAATTGGTAGATGGTAAAATAGATCTACACACATATTGTATGAAAGAGAAAAAGGGGATAAGAGTACGTGAAGAAGTTATTATTTGGTAGTATATTGGTCTTATTATTTATTTTAAGTGCTTGTGGCGGGGAAGAAGCTACGAAAGTAAAAGAAGAAAAGAAAGCTAGTGCCGCGGAAACAACAAGTGTAGCAGATTTGGAAGAGATGGATTTGGAAAACATGACAGAAGAAGATTGGGATAAAATCAATCTGTCTAAAAAGGAATTCAAAAAAATGCTTGATGCTATGGCTGAGGCGGATGAAGATGGTGAGATTGCCATCAGTTCTGCTAAATTGACAAATGATGAAACAATAGAAGTGGAATTAAACAATTCAGATGGCGATACGCTTGAAAACGCGATGACGGCAGCTATCATGGATTCTATTATCCGTGAGTTCTATAAGCATTCTGTCTATTATGATGATAAAGAACCTACAATTGTATTTAATGATTTAACAGGTTATACAATCTTGGAGAATGACAAGCCAATCGAATATGAAGAAGATGAGAGTGCGTCAAGTGACGGAAAAGATCTAGGCGAATTTAAATTAGATGAAAAGGTAGACGTTGCTGGTACAATCATCACGTTAAGCAATCCAGCCTACACAGATGAGCGTAACGAATTTGAAGAAGAACCGGCAGAAGTGCTAAGCCTTGATGTAGCGGTTCAAAATGCAACTGACGAAGATCTGTATTTTGATACGTATGATTTCCAAGTTTACGATGCAGATGGAACATTGATGGAAACTTATGCACTTGATTATTTAACAGCGGATATCAAACCTGGAAAGAATACATCAGGTAAAGGGTTCTATGCTGTCAGTGGTAAAGGTCCTTACGAAGTGTATTACACAGACTTTGCAACGGATGCTACTGCTAAATGGACAATTGAAGTGAAATAACTGAGAAAGCTATCCTGAGGGATAGCTTTTTTGTTTTAAATTTTTTTAAAATTAATGATAGCGCTTTCTTTGTTGTGGTTATTTTGTTAAATTTAGATAGAAAGACAATGACTGACAATCTTTAATAGATAACTAGAAATATTTTAACAGTAGTTTTATAGCATAGAATTAGCATAGAAAAACAGTATTTGTTACCAATTACAGTTTAAAGGGGTAGAAAAGCGATGGCTATCAGATTCGATGAAGAACAGCGTATTTTTCATCTGCAGGGTAACTCAACCAGTTATGTTATGCAGCTGGAGCGGGATGGTTATTTGACGCACCAGTATTGGGGAAAGAAAATCCGGCAGTATCGTAATAGTAATCGGCAGCAGTACATAGATCGTTCATTTTCTCCTAATCCATATCATCGGGACAGGACTTTTACGTTGGATGTTTTGCCGCAGGAATACCCGCAGTATGGTAATTCGGATTTTCGGAAGCCAGCCTACCAGATTCAGTTGGAAAATGGATCGACGGTGACCGATTTGCGATACAAATCACATCGTATCTTCAGCGGTAAGCCAAAGCTGGCAGGGCTTCCTGCAACGTATGCTGGTCAGGAAGGCGCAGAAACACTGGAGATTACGTTGGAGGATGAATTGCTTCATTTGGAAGTAATATTGCTCTATACAATTTTTAGTCACTATGATATTGTCTCGAGATCTGTGCAATTCCGTAATAATGGCAAACAGAAGCTAAAGCTCTTACAGGCTGCTAGTGCAAGTGTAGACTTCCGTCGGTCGGACTTTGACATGCTGACTATGCCAGGAGCATGGGGTAAGGAAAGGCATCTTGAGAGACGTGGCCTGCAGACAGGTATTCAGTCTACAGAAAGCACGCGTGGAGCAAGCAGCCATCAGCAGCATCCATTTATCGCTTTGATGGAAAAACACGCAACAGAAGAACAAGGAGAAGTGTTCGGTTTCCATCTTGTCTATAGCGGTAATTTTCTTGCTCAGGCAGAAGTCGATCAGTTTGCGACGACTCGGGTGACAATGGGTATCAATCCGTTCGATTTTACGTGGGTTCTGGAGCCGAACGAAACATTCCAAACACCGGAAGCAGTGCTTGTTTATTCTGCGGATGGTTTGGGCGGAATGTCGCAAACGCTGCATGGATTTTATCAGCAGCATTTAGTAAGAGGAGAATACAGAGATAAAGAGCGTCCGATTCTGATTAATAATTGGGAAGCGACATATTTCGATTTTGATGCAGAGAAAATTGAGGGAATCGCTAAGGCTGGCAGTGAGCTGGGAATCGAACTTTTCGTATTAGACGATGGCTGGTTCAAAAAAAGGAATTCAGATTCTACATCACTGGGAGATTGGTTCGTTGATAAGACGAAGCTGCCGAACGGACTTGACGATTTGGCCCAACGTGTGAACGATTTAGGCATGGGATTTGGGCTTTGGTTTGAACCGGAAATGGTATCGGTAGACAGTGATCTGTACCGGGAGCATCCAGACTGGTGCCTGCATGTGCCAGATCGCTATCGTACAGAAAGCCGCGATCAGCTCGTACTTGATTTTTCGCGACAGGACGTTCGGAAAGAGATTATAAAACGAGTTGCCGACATCCTGGAAAGTGCTCCAATTACTTACGTGAAATGGGATATGAATCGGCATCTTTCTGAGGTTGGTTCTGCCTTACTTCCAGCTGAGCGTCAGCGGGAAACGGCGCATCGTCATATTCTTGGCGTCTATGAAGTGATGGACGAGATTACCTCACGTTTTCCGCAGATCCTGTTTGAGAGTTGTTCAGGAGGAGGCGGACGTCATGATCCGGGAATTCTGTATTATATGCCGCAGGCTTGGGCAAGTGATAATACAGATGCGGTTGAGAGGCTTAAAATCCAATATGGTACAAGTCTGCTTTATCCGATTGCCTCTATGGGTTCTCATGTATCGGATGTGCCGAATCATCAAGTGCATCGTTTTACTTCATTGGAGATGCGGGGAGACGTCGCGATGGCAGGGAATCTAGGGTACGAGCTAGATCTCACAAAGCTTACTAACGAGGAGAAGGAAATCGTCAAACAGCAGATCACTTCTTATAAAGAGATCCGCAGACTCGTGCAGTTTGGACAATTTTACCGATTGAAAAGCCCGTTTGAAGGTAATGAAACTGCCTGGATGTTTGTGAATGAAAACAAGACCGAAGCTTTCATCTGTTATTATCGTGTGCTGGCTGAGCCGGCAGCACCGCTAGCTTCCTTGCGGATGAAAGGGTTGGACGATGCCAAAGACTACCGAATCATTGGCACAAGTGAAATATACAGCGGTGATGAACTGGAGTACAGCGGTATTCGTATACCTACAGACCTCATTGGGGACTTCGTAAGTTATACCTGGCATCTAAAAGCTGAATAGAATTAAAAGTCGCATTTTTAATGCGACTTTTTTTATTTTGCTGTATAGGAAAAGAGGCTTGGTTATCGTATACTTTATCTACTATTTCAAACTATTAAGAGAGAAGGCAGCTGTTGGAGAAGACAAATAAGAGAAACATCAAAGCATATACAACCTTTGTTTTTATATTCCTGCTTTTTTCTGCAGTTTATTTATTTCTATTTCGCCAGGAACCCGGGGAACTTGCGATAGGTTCAGGTCTCTTTGCAATCATCGGTTCAGGTCTGCCGGCATTTTGGGCTTTTCGTGCTTATAAAACAGCTGAGCGGAAAATGCGGCGGTTTTGGCTGTTTCTATGCTTTACGCTGCTGGGCTGTCTGTTAGCCACAGTGAGCTCCTATTTTTATAATTTTCATATTGGAATGAATGACATTTTGATAGCAGCATCAGATATATTTTGGAATGTGTCGATTATCTTCTGTTTATTTGCATTTCTGTACCTGATTGAACAAAAAGCGGGAGAAGTGACAATTTACGAAATTGTTTATGATGCTGTAATCATTATCGTTGCTGCGGCTTGTTTAAGTTGGGAATTCTTGATGAAGCAAACTTGGGTTCAATTGACCCAGGATGGATTTATCATCCAGCTTTTCGGTATCAGTCATCCAGCTGGCGATTTGATTGTACTGTTTTTCTTGATTTGTGTATTCAATGCACTCAGTTATCAGCGCTTGTCAAAGGCATTAACATGTCTCTATGTTGGCTTTTTGCTCTTCTTGATCTCAGATACCATCTTTTTGTATTTGGGTTCACAAAATATGTATTACTTCGGACATCCAATTGACTGGCTCGGTACAGCAAGTTTGCTTGTCATTGGTGGTGCAGCTTACTTTGCGGATGATCTTGATGCACTGAGCAGGCAGGAATCTCTTCCTGCAAGCACACCGTTATTTTCGGCACGTCTATGGTTTTCCAATATCAGCGTTTTGGTTTTACTTGCTCTTATCGTAGCCAGAGGCGGCGGATTTGATTTAATAGCGGTTGGCTGTATCGTTTCTACATTACTAATCATCTTTCGACAAATGTATACGATGTTCCAGAATAGAAAACTCATGCTTGAGCTGGAAGGTAAGGTACTAGAGCGCACAGAAGAGCTGTTTCAAAAAAATAAGGAATTGGAAGCTTCCATCGAACGAACGGAATTCCTGGCTGCTCATGATCCGCTGACAGGACTTCCGAACCGCCGTGAATTTGATCGGATAGCTTCAGAATGGGTAGCAACGGATAAAGGCGACTTTTCCTTGCTCTTTGTGGATATGGATCATTTCAAATGGGTAAACGACACGATGAATCATGGTGCCGGGGACATGCTGCTGAGAAAGGTGGCAGAACGATTGCAGGAGAATCTCGTGTCAGGGGCAAAGGTGTTCCGTCAAGGCGGAGATGAATTTCTTATTCTGCTGCCTATTACCGAAATTCCTAAGATAGAAAAGGCTGTATATAACTTAATTCAATCACTGGAACAGGTATTTTATCTTCATGGAAAAGAAGTATTTGTTTCTGCAAGTATCGGAATCAGCTTATATCCGCAACATGCTGAAGATGTCAAACTATTGACTATTAAGGCGGATACTGCCATGTATGCAGCTAAGAAAAGTCACGGAAAGCGTTGGCTATTTTATGATGAAACGTACCTTCCTGCAGAACAATCCAAGCTCGAGCTTGAGAAGGAGATGCGGTATGGACTAGAAAGAGGAGAGTTCTGCCTTCACTTTCAGCCGCTTTATTATCTAGATACAGAAACTGTTTCCGGTGCGGAGGTATTAATGCGTTGGCAGCATCCGGAGCGAGGGTTGCTGTATCCAAATACATTCATTCCGCTTGCTGAGGAATCTCGTTTCATTATCCCCCTTGGAAAGTGGATGATCAGAGAAGTTTTCAGGCAATGGCGATGCTGGAAAACGCAAGGGTATGAACCGATTAGTCTTGCTGTAAATATATCAGTCAATCAATTCCTTCATCCTGATTTTCTTGCCGAATTAGAGGATGCGCTGCTTGAGTATGAGATGGATCCTGCTTATCTGGAACTGGAAATCACTGAAAACATCCCGTTTTGTGACTCCTATGCCATATCTGTTCTGGAGCATATTAAAAAGCTTGGTATTCGCATCAGCATCGATGATTTCGGTACAGGCTACAGCTCTCTTCAGTACATCCAGCGCCTGCCTGTTCATACGTTGAAAATCGATCGATCTTTTGTCTGCGATATGATGCACAATCGAAATAATAAAGTGTTGGTGGAAACTATTTTGGCCATGGCAAAGCAACTCGATTTGGACGTAATTGCTGAAGGCGTGGAGGAACAGGAACAGCTTGAATTCCTGAAGGAAAATGGCTGTACATTAGTGCAAGGATATCTGATTGGGAAACCGATGGAGGCAGTGGAATTTCGTTCGCAGGAGCTGAAATAGGAGGGTATAAATGAAAAAAACACTTCTCTTTTTATTACTTGTTTGTCTTGTTGGATGCAGTCAAGAGTCTTCGGAGGTTGTATCTAAACCGGAACAGCCCCCGCTTGCAGAGGTGAAAGATGTGACCACAACATTCTCACACCCTGATACAAATCAAGTATTCAATATCATCCGAACAGATCAGTTTATGCAGAACTATGCAGAAAAGGTAAACCGTGACCCTGAGCAATATGATAATTATAAAACCTACGCAGAAACCTTTGTTGAGCCGTTGATGGAGTTCTGTTTAGCTGACGGTGCTTCCAAAGCAGATGCGTTCAGTGTTGGTGTTTTTAAGGAACAACCTCATGCTAACAGATTGGGTGAATTGGAAATGCTCAGCGAAACTATGGATGAAGAGCAAGTGACAGAACAAGTAAAGGAAGCGCTGATTCATTCGGCATCGATCCTGCCGGGTGAAGAGGAGACGACAGTTTGCGTGATTCCGACAACAGAGGCAAGTGGTGTCGATTACTTAGGTTATGCATATTCAGCCGGACAAATATCCATTTACGTTAACGCAGAAATGGACTATAGTACCCTGGTAACGACAGTGGCCCATGAATACAATCATAGTATCCTTTTTGAACAGTTTCCGGCGGTTGCTGAAGGGAACACATTGCTGGATCACCTCGTATTCGAAGGGAAAGCTGTATTCTTTGAAGAGGTTGCTTATCCCAAAGAATTCGACAGGGAAATCTATGAATATGATAAAGCACTATGGCGGGAAGCTGTAGAACATTTGGACGAAGAGAACTTGGCGGCAAAGGAAGAAATCATGTTTGGGAGCGAGGTATTCCCTGACATCTACGGATATAATGAAGGCTATAAGATTCTTGCTGAGTATTTAGAAAGACACCCCGATTTAGAGATCGAGGAGTGGATGGCTGCCAGTCCGGAAGAGATTTATGAAGGAAGCGAATATGCATCTTATTATGATTAAAGGGTTGCTCTATTGCAGCCTTTTTTATGTGGTCAATCCCGCAAGAAAAAGAATTTTCAAAAAACCAATTGACATCTGATTGGAAAACCCATAACATGGTAATCAAATCTTACAACTACATACTTGTTTTATTCTTATCCAGAGAGATCGAGGGATCAGGCCCTATGACGTCTCGGCAACGGGTTTACACAAATACCGTGCCAATTCCTGCAAACGCCTATGAGCGTTTGGAAGATGAGAATGGGGAAGTTTCATACGTGGAGCCCTCTTTTTTCTGGATAAGGAAAAAGAGGGCTCTTTTGCGTTGATGGGAGGAAAAGTAATGATAACGTTCAAGGATGTATCAAAGACATTCACAATCGGAAAACGGGAGGTGCATGCTGTCCGAAATGTGAATCTGACAATCGAGGAAGGAGAAATATTCGGCATCATCGGTTTCAGCGGAGCTGGTAAAAGTACATTGCTGCGGTTAGTGAATGTACTGGAGAACCCGACGGCTGGAGCTGTGGAAGTGCAAGGGGTGGATTTAGCTAGTCTTCGCCCAACTGAGGTCAGGAAAGTTCGCCGCAGGATAGGGATGATCTTTCAAAATTTCAATCTTTTAACCTCGCGGACTGTTGCTGGTAATGTCGCTTATCCTTTGAAACTGGCAAAAATGCCGCGAGCAAAAATAAAAGAGAGGGTAGAAGAACTTCTCCGTTTCGTTGGACTGTCAGATAAAGCAAAGGATTATCCAGAACAGCTGTCCGGAGGGCAAAAGCAGCGAGTAGGTATTGCTAGAGCACTAGCTACTTCACCGGATATTCTAATTTGTGATGAAGCAACCTCAGCATTGGATCCTGATACAACTGGAGAGATACTTCGCCTTTTGAAAAAGGTAAATAAGGAATTCGGCATCACAATTCTACTGATTACACATGAAATGCATGTGATTCAATCAATCTGCGACAAGGTTGCTGTTATGGAGGATGGCGAGGTCATAGAATCAGGAGGAGTATTTGATACATTCACAAGTCCTGTCCATCAGACGACAAAACGATTCATCCGCTCCGTGCAGCAGGATCTTCCTTCTCCGTCATTATTGGATGAGTGGCGTCAAAAAGGCGGGAAGCAGCTGTACCGGATCATCTTTAAAGGAGAGGTAGCAAGCGATCCTATCTTATCCCGGGTAACGAGGAAGCACGATATTGACGTGAACATCGTCTATGGTTCTGTCCAAGAGATTCAGGCTAAATTTTACGGCAATTTACTTGTCAGCTTTGATGGTGAAGAAGGAAAAACGGCTAGTGCAGTAAAGGAATTGGATGAAATTGTACAAATAGAGGAGGTGGACGTAGCATGGGCGTAGATTGGCAGACTTTTTGGCCTCGCATCGTTGAAGCAACTGGTCAGACGATCCTGATGGTAGCTGTCACTTTGGTGATTGGTTCAATTTTCGGCATTGTTATCGGTCTTTTACTTTTTGTAACACGAAAAGGAAACATTATGGAGAATGCTTTTCTTTATCAAGTTATCAATTTTCTAATCAATATTATCCGTCCGATTCCCTTCATTATCTTCTTAGTTGCGATTAGTCCACTTACCAGAGAAGTGATCGGTACGACCATCGGGACGTGGGCAGCTATTTTTCCGATGAGCATTGCTGCAGCATTCAGTATTGCGCGGGTTGTGGAAAACAACTTCATCAGCATTGATCCGGGTGTTATCGAAGCTGCCAAGGCTATGGGTGCCAGTCCGCTTCAGATTATTTATACCATACTTATTCCGGAAGCACTCGGTCCGCTCGTTCTCGGATTGACGTTCATTACAATCAGTCTGATTGATTTCTCCGCGATGGCAGGAACTGTCGGTGGTGGAGGTCTCGGACATGTGGCGATGACATATGGATATCAACGATTTGATACGAGTGTCATGATTGTTACAGTCGTTATTTTAATTGTGCTAGTCCAGCTTGCCCAATGGGTCGGCAATACACTTTCAAGAAAAATTTTAAGGAGATGATCGACATGAAAAAAACTCTACTTGGAATCATTTCGTTAGCCTTTTTGTTTATCCTTGCAGCATGCGGAAGCAGTTCAGCAGATGGCAGTCAAACAGTTAAAATCGGTGTGACAGGGTCTGATGGTGACCAATGGCCAATCCTGAAAGAAAAGGCGAAGGAAGAGGGAATCAATATCGAACTTGTGGAATTCTCCGACTATACATTGCCAAACCAAGCGTTGGCCAACGGTGAAATTGACATGAACTCATTCCAGCATATCGCCTTCTTAAGTCAATATGCCAAAGAAAATGGTGATACTATTGTGCCAATCGGTTCTACTGTCATTGCCCCAATCGGAGCTTATTCAGAGAAAATCGAAAGCCTTGATGAATTGAAGGAAGGCGACAAGGTTGCTATCCCGGATGATCCATCTAACCAAGCTAGATCGCTGCGAGCTTTGGAAGCAGCTGACGTTATTAAATTAGCGGATGACTTCGGCCAGTTCGGAGATCCTTCCAAGATTGTAGAAAATCCGAAGAACATTGAGATTGTACCTGTTGTTGCGCAGCAAACGCCACGTGTATTACCAGATGTCGCAGTATCATTTATTAATAATGGTATTGCAGGTCAAGCAGGTCTTAATCCGAAAGAAGATCCGATTTATCTGGAGAATGCTAATGATGATAGCATCACACCGTTTGTAAACGTCTTTGCAGTAAATAAAGACGATGAAAATAATGAGACGTACCAGAAAATTGTTGAGTTATATCAGGATGAAGCAGTGAAGGAAGCTGTAGATAAGGATACAAGTGGTGGCTCTATCGTAGTGGATGTGCCAAAAGAAGAGTTGCAGAAGCATTTGAAAAGACTACAGGAGGAGGAATGAAACATGAGTAAATCTGTCACCGAAGTAAACCGAGTTGCACTGCATTTGGACGCAAATGGGGAAAAGTATATCCAGACAAGTCAGGCCATCCATGCTAAACCGGAAATCGGCAATCAGGAGTTTTTCGCCAGCGAAACACTTGCTGCATTGCTGGAAGAAGCGGGTTTTCAAGTAGATAAAGGAGTGGCAGGGCATGAAACAGCATTTTATGCGCTGAAGGATAGCGGTAAACCAGGTCCGCGTATCGCTTTCCTCGCCGAATATGATGCACTGCCTGGAATAGGGCATGCGTGCGGCCACAATATTATCGGCACCACTAGTACAGCAGCTGGTATTGCCTTGGCAGAAACATTGGACCAGACAGGCGGAAGTGTAGCTGTTCTCGGTACACCTGCTGAGGAAGGCGGCCCGAATGGCAGTGCTAAAGGAAGCTTTGTGAAGCATGGTTTGTTGAAGGAAATTGATGCGGCTTTGATTATTCATCCTTCTGGCAGAACGAGTGTCACTGGCGACTTTCTTGCAGTTGATCCGCTTGATTTCCATTTCTACGGAAAGCCAGCTCATGCTTCCGGCTCGCCAGATAAGGGAATCAATGCTTTGGATGCTGTAATTCAGCTTTTCAATGGAATCAATGCATTACGTCAGCATTTACCGCAGGATGTGCGCGTGCACGGCATTATTCCAAACGGTGGGGATGCACCAAACATTGTACCGGAATACGCATCTGCGCGCTTCTTTATCCGGGCAGAAACATGGACAAAAGCACAAGCTGTTTCCGATAAAGTAAAGAATATAGCCAAAGGAGCTGCATTAGCTACAGGAGCTAGTGTCAAAATAGAAAGATTCCAAAATGAAGTGAAGGATTTTGTCCTCAATCCAGTGCTGGACCAGGTGCTCAAGGAAGAATTAGAGAATGTAGGAGAGTATGTTCATTTGAAGAAAGGCAAGGGGCGGGGCTCGACTGATACAGGTAATATTAGTTATGAGGTACCGACTGCACATCCTTATATTCAAATTGGACCAGAAGATTTAATTGGCCATACAGAGGAATTCAGAGAAGCTGCTCGTTCGGAAATTGGTGATGCAGCTGTATTAAAAGGAGCCAAAGCATTAGCGCATACAGGTTACCGGTTGCTGACAGACAAGGAACTCCTGAAGCAGGCTAAAGCTGCTTTTGAAGAGAATAAGACAAGAAAACAAGTTAAATGAAGACGGCCCGTCAGGAATTTCCTGACGGGTCTATTATTTTTGTATGCTCCTGATTAAGGATGCTAGCTGTTTTAACGAATACTCCAGCTGATCAATCGATGCATAGGAATAGGATATACGAAGATGATGTGAATCGTTTCGATCATATATTTGACCAGGATTAAGCAAGATACCTTGCTGAAGCGCTCTTTCAAAAAAGGTGTGAATTGGGACGGACTGATGTAATCTCAGCCAAATGTAGAAGCCCCCTTGCGGCTTGTTCCAGCTTGCAATTTCTTTGAAGTGATCTTGTAAAAGCTGCAGGACAGCATCTCGGCGTTTTCTCAAAGCGTCCCGTATTTTTTCAGTGGCTTGTAAATGGATGCCGGTAGCCAGCCAACGCTCTGCGACATATTGGGATAAGCTGCTTGCTCCATAGTCTGTCTGCATTTTACTGTCAGCTAGCCTGTCAATAACAGGTTCAGGTCCTGCGATCCAGCCAATGCGTATTCCGGGACTCACTGCCTTTGAAAAACTGCCTGTATATAACACATTTCCTTGTGTGTCTAATGCTTTTAGTGGTGGTGGAGGTGGTGCATCTAACCACAAATCATAATAAGCATCATCCTCGATAATCGGCAGGGAAAGCTGCTGGCATGTCAGCAGTAATCTCTGTCGCTCTGCCTGGTTCCATAGCCGGCCAGTGGGGTTGCGTAAAATAGCGCTGCATCACTTGTGCGCATATATTGTCTGATTTGCTGTGTAATATCTATTTCCTTTTTTGCTAATCCGAAAATATTGGTGCCGGCAGATTGGAACACTGGAACAGATTGAATATAAGAAGGAGATTCATATAGGATAGTAGATCCTTTTGCGAGCAATCCGCCAGCAATCAGTTGAAGTGCTTGGAGGCTGCCGGATGTAATGAGTATGGCTGCTGGTGATACATGAATTTCCCTGCTTTGCAGGTATCGGCTTAACTGCAGTCGAAGTGCGTAGCTCCCTTTCGGCTCGGAATAACCTAATGGTATTGTGTCTGTACTGTGCAGCAGGCTTGTAATTTCTTCACTGGGCAGGAGTTCTGGCGCTAGTTCTCCTGTGCCAAGTCGAATGACAGACGGATCTGCTTCTGCCAGATTAATCGCTTGAATCAATTTGAAATTTGGTTCATACATGCCGCTTTGGACATAGTTTTGCCAATCAGGTGACGGCGCGGCGAGCAGATTCCATGTTGTATTACTAACTGTCGTTCCACTGCCTGTCTTTGTCTCAAGGAGTCCGTCTGCAGCCAATTCTCCCAGCGCAGAAACAATCGTACTGCGGTTCACATCGAATAGTTCTGCCAGTTTGCGCTGTGAAGGAAGCTTAGTCCCGATGGTCCATTCACCATTTTTTATTTTTTCTTTTATGTACTCGATGATTTGAACTTGAATCGGTATATCCAAATCTCGATTTGGTTTCCAATCGATGTGTGCCATTTTATCCCTCCTTCCTTCAGTATACTAAAATTGGTTGGGTAAGAAACCAACCAATTGGAGGGGGACATTTTTATAATGTTCCTTTAAGCTCAGTAATGGAAGGAGGGAGAAGATGGAACCGGTCATTCACGGAATCATCCTTGCATTTGGTCTCATATTACCGCTTGGCGTTCAAAATGTTTTCTTATTCAATCAGGGCATCATACAAAAGCGGTTTATTCATACGTTGCCGGCAGTCATTACAGCAGGAATGGCAGACACAATTATGATTTCAATCGCTGTAACGGGAATTTCTGTACTCGTTTGGAGTATACCTTGGATTCAGGCAGTGCTATATGCAGTAGGGTTCTGCTTTTTAGCTTATATAGGATGGAGCCTCTGGAAATCAGCTCCTGAAAGCGTACAATCAGGGGAAGAACGCTTTACTCCTCGAAAACAGATTATCTTTGCAGCATCTGTATCCTTGCTGAATCCACATGCGATACTTGATATAGTTGGTGTTATCGGGACAAGCTCCCTTGCTTATACTGGTATGGAAAAATGGAGCTACACAATAGCATGTATTGTCGTATCTTGGATTTGGTTCTTAGGTCTAGCTGCTGCTGGTAGATTTATTGGGCAGTTGGATGCACAAGGTAAGATGCTTGTGGTGCTCAATCGTATATCCGCTTTGCTTATATGGATAATGGCAATATTTATGCTGATTCGACTAAGTAAGTTTTTATAAATCAACCTCTGCCACATGGCGAGGTTTTTTTATGAAAAGTCCCGCTTCTCTCTCCGAAATACTCTCCAAGTTGTCTTTGTAGCAGCATAACTTCCAATGGCAGCATAGCCGTAAAAATAACCCATGAAAATACCAGCAATTAAATCATGCGGGTGACTGTAAAAAATCGAGATTGCCAGTCCGATTAGAATGGCGATTGTAGGCACATACTGCTTTGGTAACGGTAAAAACAGTTTAAGCAGTTGTGTGAGGACAAGTGTTATTGGGATGCCAATAACAGAATCCCAAAAGTTTGTCTGAATGTTAGGGAAGTCCATAATCATGTTCCTTTTATGCTTATTGTCGGAAACAGCCTATAATTTATTCGTATTTGTTCGTAATAATGCGAATCCTATGTTTGAAAAATTTTGTTATACATATATTTACAGAAGATTCCTTACAGAAACTCCTTGAATGTTGCACAATTCAGTATTATACTAACCAGTATTGTGTCAGAAAATCTGACGAAAATTATAATTACATCAATATTTTGTTATTTATCAGACTATTCGAATAGTTAGTGGAGGTTTTTTTGTGTCAAAGAAAGTACCAGGTTCATTTACCGTCATCCTTGGTTTGATGCTCTTTGCTTTGTTCTTTGGAGCGGGTAATCTGATCTTCCCGCCGATGCTTGGGCAGCAAGCCGGTGAAAATATATGGATAGCCAATGCAGGGTTCCTTGTAACAGGTGTAGGCTTGCCGCTTATTGGTATCATTGCTTTCGTCTATTCAGGCGAAAGAGATCTAATGGCATTATCGAGCAGGGTGCATCCAATCTTCGGGATCGTCTATACGATCATTCTATATCTAGCAATCGGGCCATTCTTTGCGATACCGCGTGCAGGGAATGTATCCTATGAGATTGGTTTAAAACCATTCTTATCAGCTGATCCTGGGCCGCTTCCATTGGTTTTGTTTACTGTTCTTTTCTTTGTAATAACTTGCTTGTTATCGTTGAATCCTACTAAGATCATCGATGTTATCGGGAAATTCCTGACACCAATCAAGCTTGCTTTTATCGGTTTGCTTGTTATCGTCGCTATTATCTTCCCGATCGGAAAATTCCATGCACCTCAAAGTGAGTATACGGCAAATGCATTCTTTAAAGGATTCCAAGAAGGTTATCTGACTTTAGATGCGCTAGTGGCTTGTGTGTTCGGAATCATCATCGTCAATGCTTTGAAAGATAAAGGCATAACGAATAAAGCCTCGGTCATGAAGGTTTGCTTATTAGCAACTGCTCTTGCGGCTGTTGTCCTGGCAGTGATTTATACAGCACTTTCCTTTATGGGTGCATCCAGTGTCAGTGAGCTCGGTTATTTGAGTAATGGTGCTGAGATTCTTGCTGATGTATCTGATTATTACTTCGGTTCATGGGGTATCATCTTCCTTGGATTGATGATCACAGTTGCCTGTCTTACGACAAGCGTTGGTTTGATCACATCCTGTTCGACGTTTTTCCATGAATTAATGCCGCGTATTTCCTATCGGACGTTTGCAATTGTGCTATCTATCTTTAGTGCGATAGTAGCGAATATCGGTCTTACAGAATTAATTTCAATTTCAGTTCCTGTTTTGATGGCTATTTATCCGATTACAATCAGTCTGGTGTTCCTTACATTTCTTCATCCGTTATTCGGCGGAAAGCGAGAAGTATATATCGGCAGCCTTGTACTGACGTTCTGTGTGAGTATCTTTGATGGCTTCAATGAAGCGGGACTGCAGATAACTGCAGTTAACGACCTTTTCCAAACAGTGCTGCCGTTCTATGATGTAGGTCTTGGTTGGGTGGTGCCTTCCATCATCGGTGGTTTGATTGGATCGCTTGTATCAAAAGTTAGAATCTAATAGTAAAAGTCTTCTCCAGTGCAGGAGAAGACTTTTTTATACGGATCTCTTTTTTAGCATACCGCCTGCAATGAATAAGAGCACAGGAACGATAATCGTTACCAAAGATAAGACTCCTGCGCTGAATAGTGTCAATGCAGCGCCTTTTGGCTTTTTAGAAATAATGGTATAGCCGATTACTACAATAATAGCAATTATGGCTATATATATGGTAGGAATGACAAAGAATACTTGCAAGGCAGACATTGTTTCAGCGGCCATCTCATCAGCGCTGATAGAAGGAGTTTCCCCGTTATCAAGTGTTCTTTGATACTTTGGGTCGTTTTCAAGATAGCGGGTCACGGCCTGTTCCATGGATTGATTTTGTGGCAAAGTGATTGTGAAGAATAGACTAGCGATAAAGATTAAAGTCAATAAAACTAATGAGATCATCGTTAACGTTTTAGGTGTTTTCATATATTATTACCTCCATTTTCCAGTATAAGTATTGGAAACCATTAAATGAATAGGACGGAAGGCGTATCTGTCATTTTCTTGTCAAAAATGAAGAAGAAGGTTTACTGAAATTGTGTTATTATAAGCACGATTAATTGGAATCGAGGCGAAAAGATTTGTCGTGGGTATTTATTGTCTTATTGATTGTAGCTAGTTTGATTAAAGTTTTAGCGGCATCTTTACCGAGTGGGGTTGTGGATAAGGTAGGAAAGAGATTTCAACTGCATCCGAAGCTAACTTATGATGTGACTGTCAAGCAGGATGGCAAGGCTCTTCCAGAGGAAGAAGCACAGCGTATTATTGATCAATTCAATGACGCCAGCTTCTTAGAAAAATACTATTATGCTCCTGCTCCTGAAGGTGTACCGTTTGAGATAGAAACAAAACAAGGACGTTTTCTAGTATATCCATATCCAGACAGAGTGGATGTATTTAAATATCAGAAAAAGAAGGTTTCTTCCTATAGCCTGCGTTCTCAAACAATGCAAGGACAGGCTGCAAATTGATTCGGCTTTCTATATAATATATAAAAACAGGAAGCAGGAGCGTGTGCAGGATGAGAATCAGGAAACTGACAGGGAATTCTGTGCTGATTAAATCAGCTGCAGCTTTTTACCAAGAGGCATGGCAAGTGAGCTTTGCCGATATTGCTCCTCGTTTTGTGCGTCATAGTAGGTATCCAGGTTATCAAGGGCTCGTACAGTTGAACGAAAAGAGTAAAATGGTCGGATTGGTGTATGGATACACTTCAAGGCCAGGGCAATATTATCATAACTTGCTGCGAGCGGCACTGCAGGAGAATGGAAAGTCTGATTGGCTGGATGATTGCTTCGAATTAGTGGAGTTAGTGGTTGCTCCCTCTGTTAGAGGATCCGGAATCGGAACCGCGCTGCTCAATCAACTGCTAACTGCAGCACCAAACAAGACAGCTGTCCTGACTACACGTGAGAATAATAGTAAAGCAATTCAGTTTTATGAACGGAACGGATGGGAATTGCTGAAAGATTCTTTTTATCCGTACGATAAAGCCTATCGAATATACGGAAAAAAGCTTAAATGAACCGATTCACCATATGGTGAATCTTTTTCTTTCTGAACTTCTAAACATTACCTAGTAATCTACCGATGATTCAGATAGGAATAGAAAGAGGGTGAGACGATGTACCAGACAGATATGAAAAACGCTCAAATATTTAAAGAGCTGCTTGATAAATTATACGTAAATATTAAAACGGAACAGATCCGTGCTGCTGATAGTATTCGGAATGAAATAACTGAACGGGAAGTTGCAATTCACGATGAAAAACTGCTTGCAAAAAGTATGTTGTACGATGCTCGCTTGAAGATGCTTAAAGGTGATTTGGATAAAGGAGAAAAGCTGCTCGAGGGTGCTGCTGATGCATTCGCGCTCACCGATGAAAATCTTTACTACTACCATTTCTTCAAGGGGCTGTTGTTGTACCGGCAGACCAAGCTTCAGGAAGCAATTGTCGAATTTGAACGTGCTGAACCGTTTTTGTCGGTGCAAATCGACCATCGGGAAGTGTCTGATTTCTATTATAAATTGGCAAATACGTACTATTATATGAAAATGACTGCTTTCTCTGTCTTGAATGCCAATAAAGCTATCGAATCAGCTCATCGTTACGATCAAAAATTACAGCTTGCAAAATGTCTTCTGCTACAAGGGTTGAATCATATGCATATGACTGACTTCCGGAAAGCAGAGGAACTGTTTCAAACTGCTTTGAAGCATGATATGTCAGAGTCTGAATTACAGCTGCCTATGTATATCCATCACAATATTGGGGTACTGTACTTCAAGCTAAATCAGCTTGAGAAGGCTATGGGGCATTTCGAAAAATCTATGCATTACAAGCATCCAGAATATTATTTAAAGAGCTTATATTACGTGACAGAATGCTGCTTCCGAATCGGCTTGAAGAAACGTGCGATGGAGCACTTTGCTGAGGGATTTGCATTAAGCAAGAAGCGAGATGAAGATGCATATAAATGGATGTTTGCTATGCTTCATAAACAATATGTTGATAAGGACAGTTTCGAAGTAGTATGGCGGGAAGGCATTGAATATTTCCAATCCATTGAAGATGAAAATAATGTGCGTCATTTTTCCGAAGGGCTAGCCAAGTATTATACAGAGAATAATGATTTTGAAAAAGCATCCAGATATTATCTTCTGGCTTTAAAATAGAGTAATACAAGAAAAGGAGATTGCTTCGAGCAGTCTCTTTTTTTTGTATTAAGATAGCTTCCAAGCAGGGATCAAACTATGAAATTGGAAGTAGTAGCTCATTGGGATGTGCATCAAGGTATAGAAAGCTAAGGTTGTCGCATAGGTAATGAACCAGTTGTAGATAGGTACTTGCAGGAAAAGGTACAAAAGCAGCATGCCAACTGGGAAAGGAACGAGCACAATCAGCCAAATTGGTGCGCCAAGTGCCTCTGTCAGTGCGCCAAGTGCGACGACGGAGAAGCCGATGACCATTGCTTGCCATATTGGTAATCCGTGCCGGAATAATAAGCTGCCGATATAATAAGAGAGTCCGGTAAGTATGATGGCTAAAATGAAATCTACTAAGTATTTCAATTTTTATTCCCTCCTATGCACTCTAATTATACGATTATATCTATAAGTGTAGTATGAAAATTATGTAAAAAGCTGCCATGTTGGCAGCTCTGCTTTAGCTTGCATAATCTTTGATTCCTTCGGCAATTGAACTGGCCACTTTATCTTGGTAACCTTCATCGTTAAGGAGCACAGCATCAGCAGGGTTCGAGATAAATCCTGTTTCAACGAGTACAGCTGGCATGGATGTGTGGCGCAGTACATAAAAATCAGCACTATGTGTGCCTCTATTTTCATTATTGGTGTTGGCTACTAGTGCAGTTTGGATGCTGGAAGCCAGCTGTTTCCCGCTGCTGCTTGCTCCGTAGTAGTATGATTCCAACCCTTTTGCTGACGAAGATGTAGCACTGTTGGCGTGGACGCTTACAAACAAATCTGCTTTCCAGTTATTCGATAGTGTCGCTCGTTCTGGTAATGGAATAAAAACATCCTCGCTGCGTGTCATTTTTACATCATACCCATTAGCAAGTAATCTGCGCTGCAGTTTCTCCGAGATAGTCAGAGCAACCCATTTTTCCATCGTATCGTTTCCGATTGCACCAGGATCTTTGCCGCCATGTCCGGGATCGATAACTATTCTGTGCACAGGCTGCCCACTTGATGATTCTGCGGGAGCTGGAGCTGCTGTTTCATTTTTCGCTGCTGTTACATAATCCAAGCTAAGATAACCTGTTTGGCTCTGAATGGTTATTTGCCCCCAGCCATCTCCTCTGTCGATATATTGAAACTGGGTGCCAGCAGGGAATTTGCCGATAATGGCAGCATCCGTCGAAGGGGCGGCTCTGATATTCAGGTTTGCAGTCGTTTGTCCAGTATTGGAAACGCTAGCGTTTGCTTGTGTGGGCAAGATCAATAAAAGTGCAATGAGTATGAATAATAGAGGCAGTGCAACTTTGAGGCGGGTGTGCATAGTAATTCTCCTTTGCGATATAATAGAATCAGTATGGTCCGTGTTTACGAGTTTTATAACAATAGATACATAAAGTGAGAGATTTTCAGAAAGGGGAGAGTATAACTATGAAGACAGAAAGAGAGAAAATGGTGGCTGGGGAGCTTTATCGTCCTTCCGATAAAGAGCTGACGGACAGACGTATGGAAATTCGGGAGTTGATCCGTAAATATAATGATACAACTAGCTATGAGCACGCCGAGCGAGCGGATTTATTGCATAAGATACTTGGCTCATCTAAAGGCAAAGCCTACATCGAACCGACCTTTCGCTGTGATTATGGGTACAATATTCATCTTGGTGAAAACTTCTATGCGAATTTTGATTGTGTGATGCTTGATATTTGTGAGATTCGTATCGGAGATAATTGTATGTTGGCTCCAGGTGTACATATATACACTGCAACGCATCCGTTGCATCCGGTAGAACGTAATTCCGGTTATGAATTGGGCAGGCCGGTGACAATAGGAGATAACGTCTGGATCGGCGGACGTGCTGTCATCAATCCTGGTGTGACAATAGGAGATAACGCGGTTATCGGATCAGGTGCCGTCGTTACAAAAGATGTCCCTGCAAATACTGTAGTCGGGGGAAATCCAGCAAAGGTTATTAAAGAGATAGAAATCTAGAAGATTAGCATGGGAGTCAGCTTTGTTCGAATGATGGTATACTGAAATTATTACTGATAGTGGAGCGGTTTAAATGCAGCGTGGCACATTTCAATTAATGAAAACAGTGAATAGATCTTTGATTCTCAACAAGATTCGTATTGCAGCGCCAATATCACGCGCAGATATAGCGAAAGAGACAGGCTTGACGCCTCCGACAGTCAGTATTATCGTCAAGGAACTGATTGAACAAGGTCTTGTAGAGGAGAGCAAGCTCGGATCCTCAAGCGGCGGCCGTAAGCCTACCATGCTTCATATCCGGACAGATGAGTTGTTTGTCATCGGTGTTGATGCTGGTCCAGGTACAGTCGACTGTATTTTGACGAATCTAACAGGAGAGATGCTTGGGATTGTCTCTTATCCGCTTAGTGTGCATACTAATAGCGAGTTTTTGCATCAAGTCGTAAAAGCTATTCAGCAGTTGCTTGACCGGCATAGTATGCAAACAGAGCAGATAATAGGTATCGGAGTAGCGATGCATGGAGTCGTGGACGCAAAAACTGGTGTATCTCTCGTAGCTCCTCTCTTAGGATTACATAATATTCCTATCAAGCAGGAGCTAGAAGATAGATTCAGTATTCCGGTGAAAGTGGATAATGATGCTCGAGCAATGGCGCTTGGGGAGTCGTGGTTTGGCGGTTATGATATGCAGGATAGTATGGTGGCCGTCAATATTGGGCGAGGAATTGGTGCGGGAATTATTATTGGCGGAAAGCTTTTTCACGGAGCAGCAGGGCTGGCTGGTGAACTAGGACATATGTCTATCGATCCAAATGGAGAAAAATGCGCTTGTGGAAACCGTGGTTGCCTTCAGACACTTGCAAGCGGTCCGTCTATTGCGCACAGAGCAAGGATGGCGAGTGGGGAAGCTGTTTATCACGCAGCGAGAGCTGGAGATGAAGACGCTCAGATCATTCTGGAAAAAACAGGTCAGATACTTGGAATAGGTTTGGTTAATTTAATACATCTGTTGAATCCTGATCGAATCATTCTTGGCGGAGGTGTGATGGAGAGTGCTGCTTTTCTCCTTCCCTCATTAAAGGAAGAAATTGCGAGCCGAGCATTGACGGATCAAGCGGCACAGACTGAGATAATGGTAAGTAAACATGGAAATCGTGCGACAGCATTAGGGGCAGTAGCGCTACAATTGGTTGATCTGTTTGCCCCGGTATGAAAAAGCACAGCCTTTTGGCTGTGCTTTTTAATTTGGTTTTGCGTATATGAGGTAACGCTCAGTGGGCGAGCCTATTCCTGTGAAAGGATAACATGTCATCAGGACCAGTGATTCACTATCTCCGGGAGTGATGACATCTGTTCTAGACTCATGCACAATGTCATGTGCATACATTGTATAGCTGAATGACCCCTGACTGGTTTCGATTATCAGTTCATCACCATTTTTCAGTTCTCCTGCACGCCGGAAAGTAGAATCATTATGCCCGGCAAGAAATACTTGTTTGCCTCCTCCAGGCAAGCTAGAGCTAGTTTCGTGGCCAACTCCTGATTTCAATTCCTGCGGCGCAGTTCCTTCTGAAATAGGAACTTCAAGTTCGATGGCAGGTATACGCAGAATGCCGACCAGTTCACCTTCTTCAAAAGTTCCCCTATTCACTATATTTGTATTGTTGACTTCTTGTCTGTCAGATTGACCAGCATCTTCTGGTTTGTTATTTTCAGCATTGGCAGTATCACTCGTATTGCTGTTGTTTTTCTCTTCAGCCAGCATAGCATTGGCTTCTTCTAAAAGGTTATCGCTCTTTGCTTCTGATTGATAGAACTGATAGCCGGTCATAACAAGTACGATAGCTCCGACTAATAAAAGGGTATAGCCTATGAACTTCAGCATGTGATACACCTCCTAGGAAGGAATCAACGACTGGTCTTGATGGTCAGTCAGATAATATTGGGCATACAGACAATAGGAACTGATATTGTGATGCAGGTCATCAATACGTACACGGAATCCGTGCTGTCTATTGAAGAAACTCCCGACAACTGAACTCGGGTTCTCCATGTACATTGCTATCTCAGGATAGAAGAAACCTATCCGCTGCTGATCAGCACGAGAATGTATCGTATCCTCTAAATTCTTCATATCAAATCCTCTTAAAAGATGACCTAATTGGGCGTGGTGCATTCTGTCCAGCAATCTTCTAGTGCAAAGCAGAATCTGCAATTGTGTAGGAGAGGGGTTCGTATTCCCTTTCATCGCTGCCAATCTTTTTTGGATGCTTTGCAGTTTCACGGCAAAATAGCGTCTATCAGGTATGATACCGGTCATTTCATACACTGCATAACTGAGCCAGTGATTTGGTGCAGGCTGTACTCTTCGATTGATAAAATGTTCAAATGCAAGCTTGCTTCTTTCTAGCCACAAGGGATAACTATCTAATTGATACAGTCGCAGCAAGGCATAGACAGCCTTAGCATCATATCCAGCTTGATGCTGCTTTGCAGTGATATTCAGGAAACTGCCGCTTCTGTTTTGTAACGTAAGCATACCATTAGCCATTTTTTTTGCTGCTTCCAAATACTGCTCATCGCCAGTCAGAGACTGGTAGTCAGCGATAGCTATAACTGCAGCGGCAGTAGCTCCAAGACTGTACAGCTGGTTTTTGGAGTCCTTTTCGATAAGAATAGTTTTAGAATCCTTTTCTGCCTGGAATTTTAAAAGATAATCCAGTGCAGCCTTCATCCGTTGCAACAGAATGGGATCTTGTTGCTGCAATGACCTTTTCCATCGATAGCCCTCGGCTAGCGAGTGGATAGCGTCGGCATGTTTAATCAAATTATAAGACGTAATTATTTTTGAAGCAGCTGCATATATGCCATAGTCAAACTTTCCGTCCTGCTGTACACGGTCTCTAAGATGATTTGTCGAGCACTGTATTAGAGTATCTATATGGCGGTCAAGATGCCGGATAGGGCGAATGCCATTTTTGTGGTTGCCGTGCTGCAGGTGAATGATAGCCTTCGGTCCTATAAAAGTAGAAACTGTGTCAAAAAGAAAAACCGTTCGTTCTTTGTATTGTGAAAGCTGAAAAGGGTTGAGAGGGCGATTCCATGCCCGCTTTAGTAAATAGGAGTTCACAGCATCTTCAAACCAATTTTTTAGTCCCGAGCTCCTGTTTTCTTGAATGAACTCGTTGCCGTTAAATTCCTGTTCCAAGAATGCCAGATTGAATTCCTTATCAAAGCTGATTCCATATTTGAAGTGATTTGTTTTACAAGATGCAATTGCATCTTGAAGTGATTGAAATGATATAGGTTTTACTTGACTGACAGCATCAATCTTAATCCAGGGGTAGATAATGGAGCGTTTCCTACTGTGTATTTCTATACGCCGCAGCAATTCGGAAACAGCAGTATTGAAGTGATGGTGGCCTGAATAAATGACTTCGGCCTGTGAATTAAATGTTCCTAAGGAAGCGAAAAGGATATAAGTATTAGCGGTATGATTTCGTACAGAAGGAGATATAGTATCTTTTAGAGCATGCAACTGTTGTTCTGCTAGATCCAATTGGGTGCGGATTTTGTTTGTTGTAAATAATTCTGGCTGCATCGTGCATCCTCCTTTATGTATAGGAAAAGGAGGGCTGAGCCGCTCCTCTTCCTGAATGTTATTTACTGATTTTTTCTTCTAAAGCGAGATGCAACGAGTGAAATCGCTCCTGCAATCAATGCTCCTGCACTGATCAAAATGGATGTGAAGAAGTTATTGGATGTCTGTGGCAGCTGTCTTCCATCATAAGTACCATCAGAAGACCCACTACCTGGAAGGACTGTGGACGTATCTGTACCGCCTTCTTCATTATTGCCAACAGTTACTCGGGTAGGCTTACCTTCATTACCATCAGAATCCTTACCAATAACAGTAATCTCATCACCAGGCTTCAGTCCAGGTGCCGGAACGGACCAGTTGCCATCGTCGTCAACCGTTGTCTCTTCTGTATTACCCCCTGGAAGGATAACGATAACACCAGTACCAGGAGTTCCTCCTCCTGAAATTGTGTCATCACCTTCATCAATTGGATTAACGGAAGGAGATTCAGGTGTTTCTATGTCACCGTTCTCTACTGGAACGATAACCGGATCACTTTCATTTCCAGCTGGATCAGTTATCACTACGATGACCTCATCACCAGGATCTTGTGCTGGAATGTCAGCTTCCCAATTGCCATCTTCATCAACCGGAGCTTCTATAGTAGAGCCATCTGGAAGTGTGATAACAACCGTCGATCCAGGTTCTCCGTCACCAGAAACATTCGTATCTTCATCCGTTACCGGGTCGACAGAAGGTGTGTCTGGTGCTTCTGTATCAGCATTTTCTACTGGAACGATAACCGGATCACTTTCATTTCCAGCTGGATCAGTTATCACTACGATAACCTCATCACCAGGATCTTGTGATGGAATGTCAGCTTCCCAATTGCCATCTTCATCAACTGGAGCTTCTATAGTAGAGCCATCTGGAAGTGTGATAACAACCGTCGATCCAGGTTCTCCGTCACCAGAAACATTCGTATCTTCATCCGTTACCGGGTCGACAGAAGGTGTGTCTGGTGCTTCTGTATCAGCATTTTCTACTGGAACGATAACCGGATCACTTTCATTTCCAGCTGGATCAGTTATCACTACGATAACCTCATCACCAGGATCTTGTGATGGAATGTCAGCTTCCCAATTGCCATCTTCATCAACTGGAGCTTCTATAGTAGAGCCATCTGGAAGTGTGATAACAACGGTAGATCCAGGTTCTCCATCGCCAGAAACATTTGTATCTTCATCCGTTACTGGATCAATGGAAGGAGTGTCTGGAGCTTCAGTATCTTCACCTTCAACTGGAACGATAACAGGTGCGCTTACGTTATTGTCCGGATCAGTGACGACAACAATAATCTCATCGCCAGGTTCTTGAACCGGAATGTCAGCTTCCCAGTTGCCGTTTTCATCAACCGGAGTTTCTACAGTAGAGCCATCTGGAAGTGTGATAACAACAGTCGATCCAGGTTCTGCATCGCCGGAAACATCAGTGTCATTATCGGTAATTGGATCGACAGATGGAGCATCCGGAGCTTCTGTATTTTCATCTTCTACTGGAACAATCACAGGATCACTTACGTTGCCATCAGGATCGGTAATGACAACAATGATTTCCTCACCAGGATCTTGAGCAGGGATCTCGGTTTCCCAATTGCCGTTTTCATCGACCGGAGCTTCTACAGTTCCTCCATCTGGCAGTGTAATAACGATAGTTGAACCAGGTTCACCGTTACCAGAAACAATCGTATCTTCGTCCGTGACTGGATCTACAGCCGGAGCGTCCGGTGTTTCAGTATCTCCGTTTTCTACTGGAACGACGACAGGATTACTTACATTACCTTCTGGATCAGTGATGACCACAACAATTTCTTCTCCAGGCTCTTGAGCCGGAACTTCAGCCTCCCAATTGCCGTTTTCATCGACCGGAGCTTCTACAGTTCCTCCATCTGGAAGTGTGATAACGACAGTAGAACCAGGTTCACCGTCACCAGAAACAATCGTATCTTCATCCGTGACTGGATCGACAGAAGGAGCATCCGGAACTTGTGTATCACCGTTTTCTACCGGAACGATGACAGGATCACTTACATTACCTTCTGGATCTGTTACGACTACAATAATTTCATCACCAGGCTCTTGAGCTGGAATTTCAGCTTCCCAATTGCCATCCTCATCGACCGGAGCTTCTACTACAGTTTCTCCATCTGGAAGCGTGATAACGACAGTAGAACCAGGTTCACCGTCACCAGAAACATTCGTATCTTCGTCTGTTACTGGATCTACAGCCGGAGCATCAGGAGCTTGTGTATCGCTGTTTTCAACTGGAACGATAACAGGATCACTTACATTACCATCTGGATCGGTGATGACCACAACAATTTCATCACCAGGTTCTTGAGCTGGGATTTCAGCTTCCCAATTGCCATCTTCATCGACCGGAGTGTCTACAGTTCCTCCATCTGGAAGTGTGATAACGATAGTTGAACCAGGTTCTCCGTCACCAGAAACATTCGTATTTTCATCCGTGACTGGATCGACAGAAGGAGCATCCGGAGCCTCTGTATCTCCGTTTTCTACCGGAACGACGACAGGATTACTTACGTTACCAGCTGGATCGGTGACGACCACGATGATCTCATTGCCGGGCTCTTGAGCCGGAATTTCAGCCTGCCAATTGCCATCCTCATCGACCGGAGCTTCCACAGTAGAGCCATCTGGCACTGTGATAATGACCGTAGATCCAGGTTCTCCATCACCAGAAACATTCGTATCTTCATCTGTTACTGGGTCGACAGAAGGAGAATCCGGAGCTTCTGTATCACTGTTTTCAACTGGAACGATGACAGGATTACTAACGTTGCCTGCTGGATCTGTGACGACGATATTGATTTCCTCACCAGATTCTTGAGCTGGAATCTCAGCCTGCCAATTTCCTTCTTCATTAACCGGAGCATCTACGATAGAGCCATCTGGAAGTGTGATAACTACAGTTGATCCAGGTTCTGCATCGCCTGAAACATTCGTATCTTCATCCGTTACTGGATCAACAGAAGGAGCATCTGGAGCTTGTGTATCACTGTTTTCTACCGGAACGACGACAGGATCACTTACGTTGCCAGCTGGGTCTGTTACGACAACAGTAATTTCATCTCCTGGTTCTTGAGCCGGAATGTCAGTTTCCCAATTGCCATCTTCATCAACCGGAGCTTCCACAATAGAGCCATCAGGTAGTGTAATAACAACCGTAGATTCAGGTTCTCCATCACCAGAGAGAGAAGTATCTTCGTCGGTTATTGGATCTACAGCTGGGCTTTCCGGCTGAATATTGTCAATGACACTAACAACTTGTGAAGCACTTAGATTACCAGCAGCATCTATAGAGATGATAGAAAGTTCAGCACCTGCTTCTTGAGTCGGGATGTCAATTACCCAATTACCGTTAGTATCTGAAACGGTTTCTAGCTGTGTGCCGTTTGGCAGTGTTACTACTACTGTAGTGTCCGGTTCAGCGATACCCGTCAACGAAGTATCTGTGTTGGATACAGGTAAAGCTATAGGTGTTGCGGGAGCCTCTGTGTCCGGTTCATCACCAACTGTTAATACGGTAGGTTCACTGCTATTACCGTTTTGATCGGTTTCAATGATTGTTATTTCACTGCCGGCATCTTGTGGCGGAATTTCAGCAGACCATTGCCCTTGGTCATTTGCTCTTGTTTCTATCACTGTACCATCAGGTAGGTAGAGGAAGATAAATGAATTGAACCCGGAAAGGCCAAATATAAAGTTATCATTCGCTGTAATTGGCCCTGCTACTGGAGGTGCAGGTATATCAGATTCGCCAGCCTGCACAGTAATATTGGCTGAATTACTTACATTACGAGCTTCGTCAACAGCTACAACTGAAAGGACAGCGCCAGACTCTTGAGTCGGTATGTCAACAGACCAGTTACCTTGAGCGTCTGCAGTTGTATTTATAGTTGAGCCATTAGGTAGCGTGACGATAATATCTGCATTTGGCTCTGCAGTCCCAGAAAGGGTAGTATCGTCGCTATCAACTGCATTGACCTCAGGAGCATCGGGAGCAGTAGTATCAGCGTTTGTTACAACAACTGACCCTGAGCCGCTTACATTACGAGCTTCGTCAACAGCTACAACGGAAAGGATAGCGTCTGGGTCTTGAGCCGGAATGTCAACAGACCAGTTACCTTGAGCATCTGCAGCTGTATTTATTGTTGAGCCATTAGGTAGCGTGACGATAATATCTGCATTTGGTTCCGCGGTCCCAGAAAGGGTAGTATCGTCGCTATCAACTGCATTGACTTCTGGAGTTTCTGGAGCAGTAGTATCAGCATTTGTTACAACAACCGTACTAGTGCCGCTAACATTACGAGCTTCGTCAACTGCAACAACAGAAAGAGAAGCGCCGGGGCTTTGAGCCGGGACATCGACTGTCCAGTTACCATCTGCATCAGCGGTTGTTCTGACAGAAGTTCCGTCTGGAAGCGTCACGATGATATCCGCATCTGGTTCCGCGGTCCCAGAAAGGGTAGTATCGTCGCTATCAACTGCATTGACTACAGGAGCTTCAGGAGCAGTAGTATCAGCATTTGTAATAACAACCGAACTTGAGCTACTAACATTACGAGCTTCATCAACCGCTACAACGGAAAGGATAGCGTTAGGATCTTGAGCTGGAATGTCAACAGACCAGTTGCCTTGTTCGTCTGTAGTTGTACTGATTGTTGAGCCATTAGGAAGCGTCACAATGATATTAGAGTTAGGCTCAGCTGTACCAGCAAGAGAAGTATCGTCACTGTTTACAGGATCAACCTCAGGAGCTTCAGGAGCAGTAGTATCAGCATTCGTTACAACAACTGTACTAGCACTGCTAACATTACGAGCCTCATTAACCGCTACAACAGAAAGTGCAGCACCAGGGCTTTGAGCTGGAATATCAACTGTCCAGTTACCATCTGCATCAGCGGTTGTTCTGACAGAAGTTCCGTCTGGAAGCGTCACGATAATATCCGCATCTGGTTCCGCCGTCCCAGAAAGAGAAGTGTCGTCACCGTCAACAGGATTAACTTCTGGTGCATCCGGAGCAGTAGTATCCGCGTTCGTTACAACAACTGTACCCGCGCCACTAACATTACGAGCCTCATCAATCGCTACAACAGAAAGCGCAGCACCAGGGCTTTGAGCTGGAATATCAACTGTCCAGTTACCATCTGCATCAGCAGTCGTTCTGACAGAAGTACCATCCGGAAGTGTCACAATAATGTCCGCATCCGGTTCCGCCGTCCCAGAAAGAGAAGTGTCGTCACTGTCAACAGGATTGACTTCCGGAGCATCCGGAGCAGTAGTATCAGCATTCGTCACAACAATCGTACTAGCGCTACTCATATTGCGAGCCTCATCAACAGCTACAACTGAAAGTGCCACACCAGGATCTTGGGCTGGAATGTCAACTGTCCAGTTGCCATCTGCATCGGCAGTCGTTCTGACAGAAGTCCCATTTGGTAGCGTAACAATGACATCAGCGTTTGCTTCCGTAGTCCCGGAAAGAGAAGTATCATCACTATCTATTGCATTAATCTCCGGAGCATCTGGAGCGGTAGTATCGGCATTCGATACAACAACTGTACTAGCGCCACTGATATTACGAGCCTCGTCAACTGCTACAACTGAAAGTACAGCGTCAGGATTTTGAGATGGAATGTCAACAGTCCAATTACCATCTGCGTCAGCTGTCGTTCTAACGGAGGCTCCGTTCGGTAGAGTAACGATAATATCTGTATTTGCTTCAGCTGTACCAGAAAGAGAAGTGTCGTCACTATCTAAAGGATCGACTTCTGGAGCTATAGGTGCTGTTGTATCAGAATTAGCAACAGTTATAGATTCAGATTCGCTTTCATTTCCAGCTTCATCAATAGCAATTGCTGAGATCTCACTTCCTGGATCTTGTGCAGGAATCTCTGCAGTCCAATTACCTTCAGAATCAGCTATTGCTTCTGCAGTTGTGCCATCCGCCAGCGTTACAATAATTGTTGCATTTGCTTCAGCTGTACCAGAAATAGATGTATCGGCGTTAGTGACCGGATTTATTTCCGGAGCTGCGGGAGGAGCTGAATCATAATTGATTACTACGACGGTGCTCGGATCACTTTGATTACCGGCATCATCAATTGCGACAACAGAGATCTCAGTGCCAGGTTCTTGAGCTGGAATTTCGATATTCCAATTGCCATCAGCATCTGATCGCGTTTCCACTGTTGTACCATCGGAAAATGTTAGGACAACATCCGTATTTGGTTCTGCAGTACCGGAAAGAGAAGTATCGTCACTATCAACAGGATTAACTTCTGGAGCTGCTGGTGCTTCTGTATCTGAATTCGTAACTGTTGCAGTACCAGCATCACTTTCGTTTCCGGCTTCATCTGTTGCGGTAACGGAGATGACGCTGCCTGTCTCTTGAGCAGGAATATCAACAGTCCAGTTACCATCTGCATCAGTAGTTGTGTCTAAAGTAGAACCATCTGGAAGTGTGACAACGATATCTGTGTTCGGTTCAGCTGTACCGGAAAGGGAAGTGTCGTCGCTATCAATTGGGTTAATTTCCGGTGCGCCTGGTGCTTCAGTGTCAGCATCGGTAACGGTGACAGAACCTGCATCACTTTCATTACCTGCTTCATCAACAGCGATTGCTGTGATGTCGCTATTCGCTTCTTGAGCAGGGATATCAACAGTCCAGTTACCATCTGCATCAGTAGTTGTTTCCGCAGATGAACCATCTGGAAGTGTAACGATGATATCTGTATTCGGTTCAGCTGTACCAGAAAGAGAAGTGTCATCACTATCAATTGGATTGAATTCCGGAGCGGTCGGTGCCTCGGAGTCTGCATCAGTAACGGTGACATTTCCAGCTTCACTTTCATTCCCGGCCTCATCGACAGCGACTGCAGTTATGCTGCTATCTGCAGTTTGAGCTGGTATTTCAACAGTCCAGTTCCCATCTGCATCTGCAGTTGTTTCAGCAGTTGAACCGTCAGGCAATGTAACGACAATGTCCGCATTCGCTTCCGCTGTACCTGTCAGTGTTGTGTCTTCATCAGTGACTGGAGCAATGACTGGTGCAGCAGGGGGTTCTGTATCCGCGCCACCGCCCGCATTCGTTACTGTAACTGAGCCAGGATCACTTTGGTTGCCGGCTGCATCCGTGCTAGTGACAGAAATATCGCTATCGGGATCTTGTGCCGGTATTTCTGCTGACCAATTCCCATTGTCATCTGCTTCTGTCTCGACTGTTGAGCCATTAGGCAGTGTTATGGTGATGGCAGAACCAGCTTCTGCTGTACCCGATAAAGTTGTATCGTCGCTGTCGATCGGTGATATCTCTGGAGTGGCAGGAGCCTCTGTATCACCATTTGTTACGGTCGCACTAGCTGCGTCACTTTCGTTACCGGCATCGTCAGTCGCGACAGCTGTGATTGTTGTATCTGCTGCTTGAGCCGGAATCTCAGCTGACCAATTACCAGCTTCATCGGTAGTGGCTTCAACTGTTGAGCCATCGCCAAGTGTTAACGTGATTACTGTTCCTGCTTCTGCTGTACCAGAGACCGTTGTATCATCACTGTCCACAGAGTTGATTACTGGTGCCGCAGGAGGTTCGGTATCAGCATTAGTAACCGAAACTGTACCCGCTGAACTTCTGTTACCTGCTGCATCCGTAGCAGTAGCAGAAATAGTTCCACCCGCCTGTTGAGCTGGAATAGCAGCAGACCAGTTACCGTTTGCATCTGTAGTGGCAGTTGCGGTAGAGCCATCAGGCAGTGTGATATTGATTCTGCTGTTTGCTTCAGCAGTACCTGTAAGTGTTGTATCGTCACTGTCTACGGAACTAAGGACAGGAGCTGCTGGCGGCTGCGTATCCGTAATACCTGTCGTAATAGAGGTGGCAGCACCCCGTCTGTTAAGTAAATCTACGTTTGCAATTAATGAATCTGCAGCGATGGCACGGAAATCCAATCTGCCGTCTGAGGCAGTTGGCAGCTGGGTGATGCCTAAATTTGCTAGATTGATGCGAGCGGTAAAGGTTGTCGGACTGGAGACAGCGATACCTAGTGTGTGTCGGATATTGGCGCCAAAGGAATTTGTAGTTGTGTTTACAGTCAGATTGCTTCCGGTGACGGATCCAGTGTGGGTTAAGTTTGCCACACCGCCGACACCTACGTATGGAATAGAATAGTTGATAGTAGTTTGGGAACGTATATTAGGATTCTGCAGCAGACTTGATAGTTCTTCAGGCAATTGGAAGTTGGGTGAGTAGTTGCTTATAGCGCCAATATTGGCTAGTTGGTTTCCTCTAAGAGTAAGGGTCAGAATGCCACCCGAATAGTTTGCGCTAAGCGTCTGGTTGCCAATTACAGCAATGTCAGCAGCTTCAGCAGTATATTTGCTGAGGGTCTTTTGTTCGGAATCGTATACATAAGGTGTTACAACGATTGCGGCTGCTGCAAGCAGAGCGGAGGAGCGCTTTGCCACACGTAGTTTATTTTTCCGTTGCATGTTCTTTTTGTGATCATAGTTTTTTCGTTTGCTCATCCTTTTACCTCTTTCCATTGGGAATTAGCTGAAGCAGTTTTAACGGCTGGCAACAATATCTGTGTATACATAGTTTCAATAGCGTCATAACCCTCCATGTTATGTAGTGAATCTGCAGATTTTGTTACAATGTGTAACTTTTCTGTAACATTAGTCGATACAATAAGCCTCTATAACCTAAATTTCAAAAGATATATCTATAAATTGGTAAATTTGATATATTAGTACCTTTTGTGAAGGTTTTCATATAGGATATTTTTACTTTTGGGAGGATATAGAAGCTGAAATATCCATCGGAAAGCATAGGTATTTTTACATAAAAAAACAGCCAGTCATAAGACTAGCTGTTTGCTACTTGGTTATTTAATAGAAAAAGAGAATGAAGTTTCTTTTCGGTACGTTTCGTCCGGCTTGAGAATGAGGTCAGGAAAACCGTCATGATGCAAGCCTGCAGGGAAAGCCTGCGTTTCGAAACAAATGCCCAGGTACTTTTCCGACTTGCGTTCTTTTAGTTCCAATGAATCATCCAGTCCATTGCCCGTGTATAAAACGAGACCAGGCTGGTTCGATTCAATAGTCATTAGTCGTCCACTTTCGGGGTCATAGAGCCCTGCTTTTGGTTTCTCTTTGCTTGAGAATAAAAAATAGTGATCAATGCCTTCCCCGGCAATGCGAAGCTGATCATGCAGCGTGCTGAATACTTCCTGTAGTGGTTTGAATGATCGCAAATCGAATGGAGAATCAGTTGTATCCAGCAGTCTTCCTGTTGAAATCAGTTCTTCATCCAACTCCGTGTAATGATCACTTGCGACCATTGCCTGCTGCGTTGCAACAGTCCTTTTCAGGTTGCCACTGAGATTGAAGTACGTATGGTTTGTTAGAGTGACAGGAGTTGCTTTGTCAGTTGTTGCTTCATAAAGGATCACCAGTTTATTGTCCTCAGTAAGAGTATAAGTGACATTCACCGTTAAATTGCCTGGATAGCCGCCTTCACCATCCTTACTAGTATAAGAGAGTCGAAGGCCGTTTGTTTGATTTTCTTCAAAAGGTTCAACTTCCCAAAGTACTTGGTGAAAGCCTTCAGGACCGCCATGCAAATGATGTTTCCCTTCATTTGCTTTCAGTTGGAATGAGTCACCGCTTAACTCGAATTCTGAGTCTTGTATCCGTCCAGCAACACGGCCGATTAAGGCTCCGAAGTAATTCGGATTATCTTTGTAATCTTGAAGTTCGCGATAACCTAGTACAATATTCTCCAAGTTTCCGTCTTTATCAGGGACTTCTAAAGAAGTAATGATGCCCCCAAAGTTCAACACTTCAAGCCGCATCCCTTTATTATTAGTAACAGTGTACAATTCCCATCCATCCTGAAGCGCAGTCTTTTCGATCATGAAGACACCACTTTCTGATTAAGTTTTGTGATAAAACGTTGCAAGGCTTTATCATCCTTGAAGACACCAGCATCCTCTAATACACGGACAAATTTCTGGCCAAGTTCTTTTTGTACAACTTCTTTTGCATATTGTTCGTTGTGAAGGAAGCCATGTTTCTTCCGCAATTCCTGAGCCCATTCTTCGTGCGGAGCGTCCACTTCATCTGCTTTTCCGGCGAGGAACTTATAAATTGTTTCAAGCTCCGTTGCTAAGCGTGGCGGTAAAACTGCAAGACCCATTACTTCAATCAAGCCGATATTTTCTTTTTTGATGTGATGCACATCTGCATGCGGGTGAAAGATGCCTAATGGATGGGTAGCTGTCGTACGATTATTGCGAAGTACAAGATCCATTTCATACAAGTCATCCCGCATCCTAGCAATCGGAGTTATTGTATTATGCGGCGTATCGTCTGTAAAAGACAGAATGGACGCATCTTCATCATCGTAATCACGCCAAAACGCTAGAATGCTTTCTGCTGCTTTCGCAAGCTTTTCTTGATCATCCGCCTTGAGGCGGATGACCGTCAGCGGCCAATTGAGCACAGCTGCACTTACATCCGGGTGCGCATGAATCGGGAAGGTATAGCGTTCTTCCGCATTGGTCATGGCAAAGGTATAGCGTCCTGCTTGATAATGATCGTGGGAGAGAATGGAGCCTCCTACAATCGGTAAATCAGCGTTCGAGCCGATGAAATAATGAGGGAACTTTTCTACAAATTCAAGCAGTCTGCGGAATGCATCTGCATTTATTTTCATATCCCGATGTTCTTCTGATAATACGATGCTGTGTTCATCGTAATAAACATACGGCGAGTATTGGAAAAACCATTTTTCCTCTCCTAGTGACAATTCAATTACGCGGTGGTTAGAGCGTGCAGGATAACCGACTCTGCCGGCATAGCCTTCATTTTCTTTGCAGAGCACGCAAAGAGGATAGGAATTATCCTGCTTGGTCATCCGCTCGCGCTTGATTTGCTCTGGATCTTTTTCTGGTTTGGACAAATTGATAGTAATATCCATTTCGCCATATTCTGTTTGTGCTTTATACGATATGTTCTTTTTGATCCGATTCATTTGGATGTAGTTGCTGTTCTTGCTTAGATTATAAAAGTAATCCGTTGCCTGCTCAGGTGATTTCTTATAATAGCCCTCAAATAAAGTTTGAACAGTGGAAGGTCGAGGCATGAAGCAATTCATCAACGATGCAGCAAGCATCTCCTTCTCATCCAGAATGTTATCGATAATATCTTCCTTTACGGCATATTCTATGATTCTATCTACTAAATCCGGTATTGAATCGGAGCTTGTTAAAATCTTATGTTCCGGATATGTTGTCATCTTCAACAAGTGCATCACCTGGTTGCGTACATAGATGATATCCCGTTCCTGTATCAAATCTTCCTTACAAGTTTGTTCCAATAAACTCTCAATATCTGAATAAATCATATGAACACGTCCTTTTATGCTAGTTCCTTTGCACCGTCGCCGATTGTTGCGGTATAGAAGGTTGCTTCATATCCGATTTTTTCTTTATAGTGTTGCTGGATACCTGCTTGAACAGCGTCCGCTTTATCTTTTTCCACTAGTGCAATAGCACAGCCGCCGAATCCAGCACCAGTCATACGGGCGCCAAGAACGCCATCCTGTGCCCAAGCAGCTTCAACAATCGTATCGAGTTCCTGTCCGGTCACTTCATAATCATCCCGCAGTGAACGATGCGAATCATTCATCAATTCCCCGAATGCAGCCAAGTCATGCCTTTGGAGTTTCTTTAGTGCCTCAATTGTGCGATTGTTCTCGTACACGGCGTGGCGTGCCCGTTTGACGTGAACGGGATTGCTGATTAATGTATGGTGCTGTTCAAAAATATCTGGTGTAAGCTCACCGAGACTATTAATCTTCAGTTCTTGCTGTAAATCCTGCAGAGCAGCTTCGCATTCTGATCGTCGTTCGTTATATTTTGAGCCAGATAATGTTCGTTGTTTATTCGTATTGGCGATTAAGATGACATGTTCAGACAGATCCACAGGGGCATGCTCATAGTCCAATGTATTGCAGTCAAGCAAAATGGCGTGTCCTTGTTTGCCCATTCCAACTGAAAATTGGTCCATGATACCGCTGTTTACACCGATATATTCGTTTTCCACCCGTTGCCCAAGCTGTACAAGCGGAATTCGTTCCATTCCAAGTCCGTACACACTATCAGCCAATACACCTGTGACTAGCTCTATAGAAGCGGAAGAAGAAAGACCCGCGCCATTCGGTATATCACCATAAAAAAGGATATCCATACCAGATGTTATTTTATCGGTAGCTTGGTGCAAATAAAGCAGTACACCTTTTGGATAGTTGGCCCAATTATCTTCAGAACGATAGGCAAGATCATCTAATGTCCGTTCAATGATACCGTTTTCAGAAAAGTTCATGCTGTAAAATCTGAGTAAATTGTCATTGCGCTTTACAGCCAAAGCGTAAGTGCCATAGGAGATTGCTGCTGGAAATACATGTCCTCCATTATAATCGGTGTGCTCGCCAATCAAATTGATTCTTCCGGGAGCAAAGAATTGGCGTGGTGTTTCTGAAGTTTGAAAGATCTCTTGAAATGAAGCTGTTAAATTCGGGTTAACCGTCATTACAATTCCTCCTAAATAGACTTTATTAATTTAATTAACTAAGTTAGAGATAGTGTACTACAAGGCGAAAGTGGAAGCAAGAAATACTTCCATACAAAAGTCAGTATAAAGTTTTAGTAAAAAGTTTACTATCATTAGCTTATCTGTCATAATTCAAAGCAGAAGAGGTGAGAGAATGGCGACGATCAAGGATATTGCGAATGAAGTAGGATATTCCGTTTCGACAGTTTCGAGAGTGCTGAATCACGATGACAGCCTTTCTGTGACTGAAGATACGAAGGACAAGATATTCGCTGTGGCAGAACGGCTGAACTACCGGAAGAAGGAAGTTCATATGCGCATCAAACAAATAGCATTTCTTTATTGGGTAACAGATACAGAAGAGCTGGAGGATGTTTACTTCAAGACGATGCGTAAAGCGCTGGAACAATGTGCGAAAGAACGAAATGTCGAAATGACCTTGTACAAAAAAGAAGATGGGATAGAAGCTGTCCCGGATACGATTCAAGGTTTTATGGCGGTAGGGAGCTTTACTAAGGCGGAGCGCAAAAAACTTCAGACTCTAAGTAAGAATGGTGTTTTCATAGATTCAGCACCAGATCCAGATCACTACGATGCTGTACGTCCGGATTTAGAATGGATGACAAGAAAGCAGATAGACCATTTATTGCAGCAAGGGCACCGGCATATCGGCTTCATTGGAGGTACTTTTCAAAACCCGGATACGATGGCAGATGAGATGGATCTTAGGGAAAAGGCCTTTCGATCCTATATGGAGCAAAAGGGTATACTTGATGATCAATCAGTTCTCTGCAGGCGTGGTTTCAGTGTTGAAAATGGCTATGGCTTAATGAAAAAAGCGATAGATGAACTGGAGATTTTGCCTAGTGCATTCGTTGCAGCAGCTGATCCGATTGCAGTTGGTATGCTTCAGGCGTTAAACGAAGAAGGTATCGCTATTCCTGGCCAAGTGAGTGTAATCAGTATCAATAACATCAGTGTTGCAAAATACGTTTCACCTCCGTTGACGACCATCCGCATCGATCTGAGTGAAGTATGCAAGACTGCTATTGATTTGCTTTTGGAACAGATATTGAGTAAACGGACATTATCCAAAACAGTACTAATTACTGGAGAGATTGTCGAAAGAAAGAGTACTTTGACGAAAACGACTGACTAAAAAGGTCGTTTTTTGTTTGCGTAAATTATTTACCGTATATAAGTAAAATAATTGTTTACTTCGTATTACTATAATGCTATCTTTATTGTTGTAAACGCTTTCAACAAAAGGAGTGGGGTCGGGTGAAAAGGAAAAAGCTAATGCTTGGCTTGGTATCTGGTTTGATGACGGGAGTTTTGCTGGCTGGATGTGGACCGCAAGAGAGTGGTGCTGATGGTAGTGAGTCAGAGAAAAGTGACAAATTGGTTATTTGGGAAGATAAAGAGAAAGCCATCGGTATCGAAGACGCTGTTGCTGAATTTGAGAAAGAACATGATGTGACGGTAGAGATAATTGAGAAGAACTATGCGCAGCAATTAGAAGATTTACGCCTGGATGGTCCAGGAGGGTCAGGACCGGATGTATTCACAATGCCGGGAGATCAAATGGGATCGGCTGTAACAGAGGGCTTGGTGAAAGAAATAGCTGTAGATGAAGCACTCCAATCCACTTACACGGAGTCAGCCATGCAGTCACAGATCGTTGATGGCAAAGTGTATGGACTTCCGAAAGCCGTTGAAACGACGATGCTCTACTATAATAAAGATCTTATTACCGAAGAAGAACTGCCACAGGATTTGGAGGGGTGGTTCAATTATTCTAAAGAAGTCAGGAAAGGCGAGCAATACGGCTTTCTTGCACAGTTTGATCAGACGTATTACGCCAATAGCGTTCTGAGTGGTTATGGTGGATATGTCTTTGGCAAGAACGGTGATGGTACATTCAATCCGGAAGATATCGGATTAAACAATGAGGGATCTGTAGAAGGAGCGAATGAAATTAAACGTTTCTACGATGAGAAGATCTTCCCAGCTGGTATGGTAGGTGAGCAAGGTATCAATGTAATCGAATCGCTGTTTACTGAAGGAAAAGCTGCCGCTATCATTTCAGGTCCATGGAACCTGGAACCATTTGAATCAGCTGGAGTCGACTATGGTATTGCTTCCTTGCCGAAGCTATCAAATGGGGAGAACATGCGTGCATTCATCGGAGTTAAAAGCTATAACGTAAGTACTTTCTCAAAGAATGCTGAGTTGGCAGAAGAGCTAGTAAAGTATTTGAGTAATGAAGAAGTTTCTAAGGTTCGTTATGAAAAAACAAAAGAAGTTCCAGCAGTGAAGGCGCTGGCAGAAGATCAGGAAGTAATGGAAAGTGATGCTTCTAAGGCAATTGCGGAACAATCACAGTTCTCTGATCTTACACCTGGTATACCGGAAATGAATGAAGTATGGAAACCTACGGATGCTGCCCTGCAGACAATTGCGACTGGAAAATCTGAGCCGCAGGAAGCACTTGATCAGGCGGTAAAATCTATTGAAGGTCAAATAGAGGCAAATCACGGCGGAAAATGATAGGGACGCGCCGGCATTGTGCCGGCGCGTATTTCCTATGTACGAGGAGGAGTATTCATGCAGCATCGTAAAGTAGCATTGTTGCTATCGATCATACCAGGTTTCGGTCAGTTTTATCATCGGCAATGGCTGAAAGGATTATTGTTTCTGCTGATAACCGTTTCTTTCTTTGTTGCATTTAAAGATCTGTTGAATATGGGATTGTGGGGTATCGTCACGCTTGGGACTGAGCTTCCAAGAGATAACTCGATTTTCTTGCTGGCAGAAGGACTCATAGCGTTGATTGTTATCTTCCTAGGTTTGATAGTCTATTATTTGAATCTGCGGGACGCCTATAAAACAGGCATTATGCGAGATAACAAACAGACACTGTATACACTCCGGCAGCAGTATCAGCATGTGCTGTTCAAAGGTTATCCGTATTTGATCAGCGGACCAGCATTCTTATTGCTATTATTTGCAGTCGTTTTCCCAATCCTTTTCAGCTTTGCGATCGCCTTTACGAATTATGATCTATATAATTCACCACCAGCTAAACTGGTCGAATGGGTCGGGTTCAGTACATTCAAGGAAATCTTCACTGTCGACATCTGGCGCTCAACTTTCTTCGATGTACTTGCATGGACGGTAGTCTGGACAATCGTTGCGTCCACGCTGCAAGTCGCACTAGGAATCTTTCTCGCAGTAGTTGTAAATCAAAAAGAAATCCGTTTCAAAAAACTGTTTCGTACGATTCTCGTCTTGCCATGGGCAGTTCCTGGATTCGTCACCATCTTGATTTTTGCTGGCTTATTCAATGATAGCTTCGGAGCGGTGAACAACGATATCCTGGCTGCACTAGGCATCGACGCCATCCCTTGGCTGACAGATCCAAACTGGGCACGATTCGCACTGATCATGATGCAAGGCTGGCTTGGTTTCCCGTACATTTTTCTTGTGACAACAGGTGTGCTGCAATCGATACCTGAGGACTTGTATGAAGCAGCGACAATTGATGGGGCGTCTGCCTTTTCAAAATTCCGCCACATTACCATGCCAATGATTCTATTGTCGATCTCGCCCATTATCATCACGCAATTTACATTCAACTTTAATAACTTCAATATTATCTATCTGTTTAATGCAGGAGGGCCGGCGGTTCCGGACTCCACTGCCGGCGGTACAGATATTTTAGTTTCGTGGATTTATAAACTGACAATGCAGTCCAGCCAATATGCATTGGCAGCTGCCCTGACGATCATGTTATCAGTTGTTGTCGTATCCATTGCATTATGGCAGTTCCGAAAATCAAGTACATTCAAGGAAGGAGCATAAGCATGCGCAATCGATCTCGTTTGATTCGCCTTACACTTTCCTATGGTGTGCTGATTGTTATGTCGATTATGATTCTGTATCCGCTCGCGTGGACAATTGGCGCAAGCTTCAACCCTGGAAACAGTTTAATCAGTACATCCATCATTCCGAAAAATCCGACGTTGGCACATTATAAGGAACTGTTCGAAGGCTCTGCTTCTCTGCCTTATGGGCAGTGGTATATAAATTCGGTTAAAATCAGCTTTTTCACGATGGTTGGTGCCATCATCAGTGTATCGTTTACAGGTTATGCCTTTTCGCGCTTCCGTTTTAAAGGCAGGAAAAACACATTGACCGTCTTTCTGCTGCTGCAGATGATTCCGCAATTTTCTGCACTGATCGCACTCTTTGTACTGGCGCAGATGCTGGATATGGTCAACAGTCATTGGCTGCTGATTCTGCTGTACATCGGTGGCTTAATTCCAATGAATACCTACTTAATGAAGGGCTATATGGATTCCATTCCGATGGAGCTTGATGAAAGTGCACGGATAGATGGTGCTAGCTTCACCCGGACATTTTGGCAGATTATCATGCCATTATCGAAACCGATGCTTGCGGTTGTCGCCATGAATGGGTTCACGGTGCCATTAGGAGATTTTGTTTTATCCTCCGTCATACTGCGAACGACTGAAGCCTATACGCTTCCGATCGGCCTATTTAACTTAGTAAATGAAGTAATGGGGGCAAGCTATACAACGTTTGCTGCCGGAGCGATCTTGATAAGTATTCCAATTGCCATCGTCTTCTTGCTGCTGCAGCGAAACTTTGTTTCCGGGCTGACGACCGGCGGAACGAAAGGATAACCAGAAAAGGGAGAGAAGAAAATGAATAAATCAAAGCGCGAGTTAAAAGCACCTTTTTTGCTGCATGGTGGAGACTATAACCCAGATCAGTGGCTGAAGTATCCTGAAGTTCTGAAAGAAGACATCGAATTGATGCAAACAGCACATACAAATACTTTCTCGGTCGGTATTTTTGCTTGGAGTGCATTAGAGCCAGAAGAGGGTGTGTACAATTTCGAATGGCTGGATAAGATTTTCGATGACATACATTCCTTTGGCGGCAAAGTGATATTGGCTACTCCAAGCGGTGCGCGTCCTGCTTGGATGTCCCAAAAGTATCCAGATGTACTGCGGGTCAATGCAGCGAGAGTAAAGCAGCTGCATGGCGGCAGACATAATCATTGCTTTACTTCTCCGACGTATTTGGAGAAAACGGAGAAGATAAACCGGAAGCTTGCAGAGCGGTACGGAAAGCATCCGGCTTTGCTGCTATGGCATATATCTAATGAGTATAGCGGCGATTGCCATTGTGAAAATTGCCAGGCTGCTTTTCGTGAATGGCTGAAAGAGAAATACGACGGAAATCTAGATGCCTTAAATGATGCATGGTGGGGACCGTTCTGGAGTCATACTTTTACAAATTGGGAGCAGGTAGAATCTCCATCGCCAAACGGAGAGGATGGTCTACATGGACTGCGATTGGATTGGCGGAGATTTTCGACAGATCAAACTGTACGTTTCATGGAAAATGAGTTGGTTCCTTTACGCGAGATAACACCGGATATTCCTGTTACAACGAACTTCATGGCGGACACACCTGATCTAATTCCATTCCGTGGACTGGATTACAACCGTTTTGCAGATAAAATTGACGTGATCAGCTGGGATGCGTATCCGACTTGGCATAATGACTGGGAGACAACAGCGGAGCTTGCGATGAAGGTTGGATTCATTGATGATTTATACCGGACACTGAAAGATCAGCCGTTTTTGCTAATGGAAAATACACCAAGTGCCGTAAACTGGCATCCGGTGAACAAAGCGAAGCGACCAGGCATGCACATCCTTGCTTCGATGCAGATGCTTGCTCATGGCTCAGACAGTATTCTCTATTTCCAATGGCGTAAATCACGAGGCTCAACGGAAAAGTTTCATGGGGCGGTCGTAGATCATGATCGTTCTCCAGATAATCGTGTATTCCAAGAAGTTGCGGAGCTGGGCAAGAGTATGGAAAAGCTTGCAGCACTAAAGGGAACGCATCGCGCAGCCGAAGTTGCATTCTTGTATGACTGGGAAAACGACTGGGCGTTGGAAGATGCGCAAGGATATGGATTGGATTCCAAGCAATATATCAGAACGATGCATGCACATTACCGGCCATTTTGGAAACAGGATATTCCAGTGGACGTCATTATGAAAGATCACGATTTTTCCAAATATAAGCTTTTAGTTGTCCCGATGCTTTATATGATGAATAACGAGACTGCCGCAAAACTCGAGTCGTTTGTAAAAAATGGAGGAAAGCTTGTAATGACGTACATCAGCGGCGTAGTAAATGAGCATGATCTTGTACACGAAGGAGCATGGCAGGATAAGCTCACAGCTATTTTCGGAATACGACCATTGGAAACAGACACACTCTATCCGCGAGATCGCAATCAAGTACTTTATAGAAGTAAACAGTATGAAGTGAAGGATTATGCAACAGTGATTGAGCTTACAGGGGCAAAGACTTTAGGGAATTATGAAGAAGATTTCTATAAGGGGACATCAGCTGTTACCGAGCATGCCTATGGAGAAGGCGTTGCTTATTATATCGGTGCTAGATTAGAGGGGGCATTCCAGGACGACTTTTATGCGGAACTGCTGGAAACAGAGCAGATCTACCCGCCAGTCGGAATTACGAAGCAAGAAGGGGTATCCATTCAAGTGCGCTATGATGCAAACTCCTCGTTTGTCTTTGTTATGAATTTCAGTGAGGAGACGAGAGAAATACAGCTGGATCAACTGTATGAAGATGTGCTGGATGGAGGGAATGTAGAAGGAGATATACAGCTGGCTTCCTATGAGGTGAAAGTGCTTCGTATCAGCAAGTGATAAAGGCGAAGCTTCATAGTATTACTTTCGGTTCTACGTTTCATAGCCATGAAGATGTGGAAAGGTATTGTATCAATTAAGATACAAAGGAGACTTTTCTATGGAACCGAAAGATATGATGAATGGCTCAACTAGTACTCACCAGCAGGACCGTCAGCCGGGTATTGAAGCAAAGATGGATCCACTGCCGCTTCAGCCGCTTGATTACAAAGGAGTCGGCAGATTGGAAGGGAAAGCTGCACTTATTACAGGCGGTGATTCCGGTATTGGCCGTGCTGTTGCCATCCTTTATGCAAAAGAAGGTGCGGATGTCGCGATTTCCTATCTCGATGAAACAGAGGATGCAGAAGAGACGAAGCGTCTTGTGGAAGCGGAAGGCAAACGCTGCTTGCTGCTGCCAGGTGACATCAAGGATGAGGAGCATTGCATCAGCTTAGTCGAGAAGACAGTTGAGGAATTCGGTAAAATCAATATCCTTGTAAATAATGCAGCTATTCAGTATGTGCGAGAGGATGTTCTGGAAATCTCTTCCGAACAATTTGAAGAAGTATTCCGTGTTAACTTCTTCTCCCAATTCTATCTGACGAAAGCAGCCGTGCGTCATATGAAAGCAGGAGATTCTATCATTAGTACGTCTTCCATCAATGCTTACCGCGGCAACCCTATGTTCATGGACTATTCTGCGACAAAAGGTGCTATCACGGCTTGGACGCGCAGTATTGCACAAAGCCTTATCAAGAAAGGAATCCGTGCTAACTCTGTTGCACCAGGTCCAGTTTGGACGCCGCTCATCCCGGCTACTATCGGGGAAGACAAGATTGAGCAGTTCGGACAGGATAGCTTGATGGGACGTCCGGGCCAGCCTTCCGAGCATGCGTGGCCATATGTAATGCTTGCATCCGATGAAGCTTCTTATATGACTGGTCAAGCAATCCACATCAATGGAGGATCATATACATCTTCCTAATATCTAAAAACCCTGTCCATAGACGGGGTTTTTTGTTTGTCTTTTAAAAGGAAAGGGAAAAGATTCCTACTACTAAATAAGCAAATTAATTTGGAAGGAGGGATGGCTATGTATATCAAGTTCCATGATGAGGATCACGAAATCAAATATCAGAATTTGCGTGCTGGAATCGGTAATGCGGAAGTGCTGCAGCATAAAGGCTGCCTTGCTGTTCTATATCTAATGGCGGGTGACAGCAGGCTGTACAAGCTATTCAAACCATATTTCAAGTTTGACAGCTGTCAGTTTGATTACCGTCAGATGCTGGCTGAGTATGAACTGACAGGGGATTTACAGAAGCTTGCTTCACTTGGTGCCCATCTCTTTGATGGCCAGGTAGAAGTAACACCGATGTTGCTGGATGGATTGCAGGAGGATCGAGTATGGTTCCTAGCATGGAATGCTGTCATGATGCGAAAGTTCGGTACAGTTACAGGCTACGAGGTACCTTCGAATAAGTTCTTTGGCGGATTCATCCAAGAAGATTTCAGTGTTTAGAAAAAAGTTTTCCTTTCGATAGGAAACAAATAAAAGGAACAAGCATTTTAATAATTGCTTGTTCCTTTATTTTGTTTCCTTTGAAGTAGTTAGATCCTGCACTATTCTTTCTCCCCTTGATTATTCTTAGTAGTTATCCAATAAGCTTCACCACCTGCTGGAGCAGATGCCTCGACTAAACCATTGAAGTAGATTTCTACTTCCTGGCCAGGAGATAGATCCTTAATTATGGCATCGGGAATATACGAAGGTAAATCAAACACAGTGCCTTGATGCTCATACATTTCTGTTAATTCACTTTCTGATTTATTTAATATATCGTGAGGGGAGCTTTCAACTACCCAAATGGAAGGATGATCTTGCATATCGTTCTTACTCTGTACCTCTATAATAACGCCACTATGAGTTGGGATAAAAGTGAAGATAAGCAGCACTGCTATAAACATTGACCCTAAAATAGTCACAATGATAATAAAAAGACGCTTTCTTGTGGTATTCAAAATTACACTCCTTTCACCATTAATCTTCTTTAAAGTCTGCAGATTTACCTTCTTCATAAGCTAAACTTACCTGCTTGTATATGTAGGAACTATTTTTATGCAAAAAAATATCCAATGAACGAATTCATTGGATGCATTTGAACCATTTTGTAACAGATTAAGATATGGGGGGTTAGTTGTTGTATAACCGATTGGAAGAGAAATGAAACCAAATATCTGAAGAAATACGGATAGGGATTAGGTCCTTTTTTTTATGCTGTATTTTATAGTTTGTCTGCTGATGTTTTGTTTAGAGAGCATTTTTGCCTTTTGTATAATTTTCTTCTGCATTTTTATCGAACTAAAAAGATATTTGCACTTTTGTTCATTTGTAATACAATTAAACAAACGGATTTGATAACGCTTACTTTAGGAGGTACGCTATGGGACAATCAACAGGGATAGCCAAAGGTATTCTAGGGTTTCCAGTGGCACCATTTACTGAAGCCGGAAAGCTCGATGAACAAGCATTGTTTGAGAATATCCGCTTTCTTGTAGAGGAAGGTCTGGATGCCATTTACATCGCTTGTGGATCAGGAGAATTTCAGTCACTGGATAGAAAAGAGTATGAAGTGATGATTGATACAGCGATTGAAGCAGTTGCTGGCAAGGTTCCGATTTATACAGGAGTCGGCGGTAATCTCCGTACTGCTGTTGAACTTGCAGCAATATCAGAAGAAAAAGGTGCTGATGGATTTTTGCTTCTTCCTCCTTATCTAATACAAGGGGAGCAGGAAGGACTTTACCAGTATGCAAAAGAAATATTCGAGAGTGCCCCAGATTTGGATGCAATTATCTATCAAAGAGATAATGCTATCTATTCGGTTGAAACAGTCAGGCGGTTGGCAGCTTTTCCTCAATTGAAAGGGTTTAAGGATGGCGTCGGAAATATGGATTTAAACATTTGTCTGACGCAGGAATTCAAAGGAAGACTGGACTTCCTGAATGGTATGCCAATGGCGGAGGTTACAATGCCTGCCTACGTACCACTCGGAATAACGACCTATTCATCAGCTATTTCAAATTATATCCCGCATATTTCCCGGATGTACTACGAGGCGCTGTTAGCAGGAGATCAAGATACGCTTGATGCATTATATGCTGATGTCATTCTCCCAATCAACAGCATACGGAAACAGAGAAATGGCTATGCAGTTTCCTTGATTAAAGCAGGAATGGAGATCATCGGCTTGCAGACAAGAGGGTATGTTCGTCCTCCTGTTGTACCCGTAACCAAAGAGCACTATAAAGAAATGGAACAGATTCTTTCAAAAGCGCTGAACAAATACCCGCGCAGGGAGAAAATTTCAGAGATAAAGGAGAGCTAATACATGGCTACAAACGTAACAACGAATGTATACCGTAACTTTATCAATGGTAAATGGCAGGAATCAGAATCGGCAGAGCATATCACAGTCAGCAATCCAGCAGATACCAGCACTCCTGTCGGTCAGATTCAGAGTTCGACAAGCGCAGACTTGGATGCAGCTGTGGAAGCAGCACATGCAGCACGGAAGGAATGGCGTAGCTTATCGGGTGCTGCCAGAGGAGAGTTCCTCTATCGAGCTGCTGCAGTCCTGGAGGAACGCACCGAAGAGATTGCTGTATCTGCTACAAAGGAGATGGGAAAAACATTGCCGGAAGCTCGCGGCGAAACACAGCGCGGCATTGCCATCCTAAAGTATTATGCAGCGGAAGGGATGCGGAAGACAGGTGACGTCATACCATCGACTGATCCTGGAGCCTTCATGTATACAACACGCGTTCCTTTAGGAGTCGTCGGTGTTATTGCTCCTTGGAATTTCCCTGTTGCGATTCCTATCTGGAAAATGGCTCCCGCACTTATTTACGGCAACACAATCGTGTTTAAGCCAGCTTCTGAAACTGCTATTACGGCAATCAAGATAATCGAGTGCTTCGAAGCAGCAGGATTTCCAAAAGGAGTTATCAATCTGGTAACCGGTGCAGGTTCTGTCATCGGGAAAGGATTGGCTGAACATCCAAAGGTAAATGGTATTACGTTCACAGGATCCAATAATGTCGGAAAAGGAATTGGCTTAACCGCATTGGAGAGAGGTGCCAAGTATCAGTTGGAGATGGGCGGGAAGAATCCAGTCATTGTAGCTGCTGATGCAGATATAGAACAAGCAGTGGATGCAACAATAAGCGGTGCATTCCGTTCTACCGGCCAGAAATGCACGGCAACAAGCAGGGTCATCGTAGAAGCGCCAATATATGATGCATTCCGGGATAAGCTGATTGAAAAGACGAAAGAGATAACGATTGGTAACAGCCTCGAGCAGGATGTATGGCTTGGGCCAATTGCAAGCAAAGCTCAGCTGGACAACTGCCTTCATTATATCCAGAAAGGTATTGAAGAAGGTGCTAAGCTTATCCTCGGCGGTGAGCAGCTGACAGATGGAGACTATGCTAAGGGCTTTTACGTCCAGCCGACGATCTTTGAGGATGTAACTAATGATATGGTGATTGCCCAGGAAGAGATTTTTGGTCCTGTTATCGCGCTGATAAAAGTGGATTCAGAGGAAAAAGCAATAGATGTGGCGAATGATGTTAAATTCGGGTTAAGTGCATCCATTTTCACGAAAAACATAAGTCGATTCCTGCAGTTTGTTGAAGATATGGAAGCAGGTCTTGTCCGTGTTAATGCAGAAAGCGCAGGGGTAGAGCTTCAGGCTCCATTCGGCGGGATGAAGCAGTCAAGCTCCCACTCGAGAGAGCAAGGAGAAGCTGCTAAAGAGTTCTTTACGAGCATCAAGACTGTATTTGTTAAAGGTTAGAGGGCTGCCTTAAGCCCTTTTTCCTTCTCGATAATTGATAACGCTTACAATAGAGCGGAGGAATGAAGCATATGGATAAAGTAAGAGATAACCTGCAGAATTCACAGATGAAAAAAACGAAGGTCCGTTGGTTTATCGTCATTATGTTATTCCTAGTCACATCTGTCAACTACGCTGACCGGGCAACGATCAGTATAGCGGGAGATGCACTGCAGTCAGATCTTGGATTGAATGCTGTCAGCATGGGCTATGTGTTTTCTGCATTCGGCTGGGCTTATGTAATCGGTCAGATACCTGGAGGGATTTTGCTCGATAAGTTCGGATCTAAGCTTGTCATCGGGATGAGTATCATGATTTGGTCGATATTTACGTTGTTGCAAGGAGCAATCGGATTTTTTGCTGCAGGAACAGCCATAATCGTCCTGTTTGCGCTCCGTTTCCTTGTTGGTTTTGCTGAAGCACCATCGTTCCCTGGAAACAGCCGCGTCGTGGCAGCCTGGTTTCCTAGTAATGAACGCGGAACAGCATCGGCTATCTTCAACTCAGCTCAGTATTTCGCACTTGTCATCTTTTCACCGCTGATGGGATGGCTGACATACAGATTCGGTTGGGAATCAGTTTTCTATGTAATGGGAGCTATCGGTATCGTTTTGGCATTCGTTTGGCTGAAAGTAATCCGTAATCCGCGTGAGCATCCAAAAGCGAACCAAGCTGAAATCGATTATATAGAAGCTGGTGGCGGCGTCGTGGATATGGATCAAAAAAAGGAAGATACAGGTACAAAAGAGAAACAATCTCAATGGCCATTTATTAAACAGTTATTGAAAAAGCGGATGCTGATCGGTATTTATATCGCGCAGTATTGTATTACGACACTAACTTACTTCTTCCTGACTTGGTTCCCTGTCTATTTGGTTCAAGGACGCGGTATGTCTATTTTAGAGGCTGGATTCATTGCTTCCCTTCCGGCTATATGCGGTTTCCTTGGAGGAATTCTTGGCGGGATGTTCTCAGACTTCCTGCTACGGAAAAATCTGTCCCTGACCATTGCGCGTAAGACGCCGATCATCATCGGTATGCTGCTTTCCTGCAGTATGATCATCTGTAACTACGTGGATGCGGAGTGGCTAGTGGTTGTCATAATGTCTCTTGCTTTCTTCGGAAAAGGCTTTGGAGCATTAGGGTGGGCAGTCGTGTCGGATACATCACCAAAGCAAACAGCAGGTGTCAGCGGCGGACTTTTCAATACATTTGGAAACATTGCTTCCATCACAACGCCGATCATCATTGGGTACATCGTCAATGCGACAGGTTCTTTTAATGGTGCACTTATATTCGTCGGAGCAAACGCACTTGTTGCCATCCTAAGTTATTTGTTCATCGTTGGAAAAATTGAGCGTGTGGAATTGGAAGCACCGACAAAATAATTGGAAGGGGATAGAAATATGAACCACGTATCAGAAAATATAAAAGCAGAGAAATCAAATCACGTGCCAGCTGTTACGGAAATGCAAGTGATTCCGGTGGCTGGCCGGGACAGCATGCTGCTTAATTTAAGCGGTGCACACGGTCCTTATTTCACACGTAATATTGTTATTCTCAAGGACAATACTGGAGCTGTTGGTGTCGGGGAGGTGCCTGGAGGGGAGAAAATCAGACAGACACTTGAGCAGGCAAAAGCCTTTGTAATCGGGGAGTCAATCGCCTCTTATCAAGCAATTCTCAATCAAGTTAGACAACAATTTGCTCATCAAGATGCAGGTGGTCGAGGTGAACAGACCTTCGATTTGCGTACGACAATCCATGCAGTGACAGCACTAGAGGCTGCGATGATCGACTTACTTGGTAAGTTTCTGCATGTTCCGGCCGCTGCACTTCTGGGCGAAGGGCAGCAGCGTAGCGAAGTGGATGTGCTTGGGTATTTGTTCTATATCGGTGATCGCGGACAGACTGATCTGAAGTACAAGAGTGAGCCTGATGCAACATCGGATTGGTTCCGTTTACGTAATGAAGAAGCATTAACACCGGAAGCCATCGTACGTCTGGCAGAGGCAACTTACGAAAAGTATGGTTTCCGAGATTTTAAATTAAAGGGAGGCGTATTGGCTGGTGAAGAGGAAATACAGGCAATTGAGGCATTAGCTAAGCGATTCCCGGATGCCCGTATCACACTTGATCCAAATGGGGCATGGTCACTGGATGAAGCAATCCGTCTCTGTAAAGGCAAGCATGATATCTTGGCGTATGCAGAGGATCCTTGCGGGGCAGAGAACGGCTATTCCTCACGCGAGGTTATGGCGGAATTCCGGAGAGCTACCGGCTTGCCGACAGCTACGAATATGATTGCTACGGACTGGCGTCAGATGGGGCACGCCATCCAGTCACAGGCGGTAGATATTCCGCTTGCCGATCCGCATTTCTGGACGATGCAGGGATCCGTACGTGTGGCGCAGATGTGCCATGAATGGGGACTCACCTGGGGCTCGCATTCCAACAATCATTTTGATATATCTTTGGCTATGTTCACACATGTTGCAGCGGCAGCACCTGGGAATATCACAGCTATCGATACACATTGGATTTGGCAGGATGGGCAGCGATTGACGAAGGAGCCTTATGAGATTACCGGAGGAAAGCTAGCGGTACCAGATAAGCCTGGTCTGGGAATCGAGATTGATATGGAACAGGTTGAGGAAGCTCATAAGCTGTATAAATCCATGGGACTTGGCGCTCGTGATGATGCTGCTGCTATGCAATATTTGATTCGGGATTGGAAGTTCAACAACAAGAAGCCTTGTCTTGTTCGATGATAGATGTGGAGCCGTTCTTCCTTGAGCGGCTCTTTTGTATGCGTTTGTAATTTTGTGCCATTCCCAGTATCATAGGTTTATCACATATAAAGGTGTTGGACATGATGGAGAGAGACCCATTGCAAATGAACGTGGAGCACGTGAACAGAAAAACATTATCCAAGCAAGTGGTGGAACGCATTTTGCATCTGCTGTCGAGCGGCCAGCTGAAGCCAGGGGATAAGCTGCCGACCGAAGCGGAATTCATCACAATCCTTGGAGTTAGCCGTACTGTTTTGCGCGAAGCCTTGAGTGCATTGGAGACCCTCGGCATCATTACACGTAAAACAAGGGAAGGCACATATTTCAATCTGAAGGTTGGCTCAGCACCTTTCTCCGATATGCTCAATTTGGCAAGTGATAATATCCAAGCGATTATAGAGGCAAGGATCGTTTTGGAGCTCGGACTGATTACTATTGCAACGGAGAAGATTACCGACGAACAGCTGGAAGAACTGTATGAAACGATTCTGGAAATTGAGGAATCTAAGGATAATAACTACGGTCAAGCAGATAAACAATTTCACCGGATCATTGCCTTAAGTGCGAACAACTTGATTCTCGATGGTATGATTCATTCGCTACTTTTATATCATGCAAAAATCAATAACCATATTATTGTTAGGGAAAAAGAAAAGACAGTAGCACACCATAAACGTATATATGAAGCTTTGAAGGAAAGAGATGCATACAAAGCACACACAGCAATGTACGATCACCTGCGCTTCGTACAGAAGAAGATTCTTGAAGGGCAGCAGGAGAAAAAAGGGGAATAAAAAAAGAAGCAGTGGTTCCGCAGCCGCTGCTTCTTTCTTTATTTATTCGTTATCGGATTCTTCTTCATTCAATTCAAACAGATGATCTAAGTATGGCTCTAGCTCGAATGTATTTTCCTCGGCATATGTGGTGAAAACGTCTTTTGTTAATGAACTCATGATTTGAATCCTCCTTGTGATTGGGTTTGTAGTAATAAGATACCCAATCTAGCAAACTGCTAATCATCCAATTTTGGTCAGGAGGCGATTTTTTCTTGTTTGAAGTTCCTTTTGACGGAGAGAACCTGCATCACGATCATTAAAAGATTCACAGCTATCAATACAAAAATAGAATAAGAAAAGCTTCCGGTCATATCGTTGACAGCTCCTAGAATAATAGGGCCGAATGATCCGATGATATAACCAACTGCCTGCACCATGGCCGACCAGGACGCGGCCGCCTGGTGGGTAGTTGTCACATCGATTGGCAGCAGCAGATTCATTGCGAACAAGCCGCCAGCACCGAGCCCGATGAAGCAGGCTGCCAGCCAAGGAAGGAAGGATAAGAAAATCATTCCAAAGCCGATCAGTTCGAATATGGCGGCCGTGACAAGCCAGAACAGACGGCTTGGAATCTTCTTCAGCAAATAAGGTACAGCCAAGTTAGCTGGTACTTGCAGAATCATAAAAATGACGAGCAAGTTGGCCGCGTACACCTTGCTGTAACCCATGTTTTCTACGATAGGAGGAAGCCAGGCAGTCAAGGAATAGAAAATGAACGCCATACCGCCAAAAGAGAAGGTGAGAAGCCAGGCATTCCATTGATTCCATGGCAGTTTCTCAGCGCCGCCGAAAGTTTGAATTGCCCTGTCTTTCTTTTTTTGAGGCAAGACGACGAGGACCCAAATGACAATTGCAAGCAGTGCTAAAAATGACCATGCAGCCAAAGCGATTTGCCAGGAGTCGAATAGATGCTGAATAGGTGCTACGCCTCCTGAAGCCATACCAGCACCAACAGCCAGAGCGGCGGTATAAATACTAATCATGACCGCACTATTATTAGGAAAGTATTTTTTTATGAAACCTGAAAGCAGCGGGCCCGCGGCTGCAATACCGATACCTGCCAAGAAAGCTGTAATCAGCAGGAAGAAAGAAGTGTGTGTGAACAGGCGAATGATGGTACCAACGCCAATAACGGCTAAGGACCAGCCAATCACATATTCAAGTGAAAAACGATTGGCTAATTTGGCAGCAGCCGGCGAAAAGATACCCATACATAAAACGGGTATGGAAGTGAGCAGGCTTGCACTAGATGCATTCATATGTAATTCAGATTGGATGATTTCAATAAGCGGAGAAATTGAATTAATTGCTGGACGTAAATTAAGTGCTGCTACGAATAAAGCGATGCCTAACCAGATATACGTTGATTTCTTCACATGCTGTACCCCCATCAGTTTCGAATTATCTTATTGTAAACCTTGACTGGTGTTGCTGCAATGCATCGATGTTTAAATTGCAGTAAGATAGTGGAAAATTGAATAGGAATATAAAGGGGGGAAACAGCATGGGATTGAATCCAAAAATTGAGGCATTTTTAAAAGAAGTAAACGCCCATCCGATATCGCTTGAATTGGTCTCACCTGAGCAGTTTCGCAACCAGGCGAGGATGCAGGAAGATGCACCGAAACAAGAAGTAGCTAAAGTAGAAGACAGTCAGATCGAATTACATGATAGGACGCTGCCAATCCGTATCTATCGTTCTGAAAATAAGACGCAGCCGGCACTTGTCTTTTTTCATGGCGGCGGCTGGGTGGTTGGCAGCATTGATTCGCACGATGCTACTTGCCGCGAAATTGCCAATTTGGCAGATTGTACGGTAATCTCGGTAGATTACCGTCTGGCGCCAGAACATAAATTCCCGGCAGCAGTGGAAGATGCTTATGATTCCTTCCAATGGATAGCCGCCAATGCAGATCAATTAGGAATTGAACACGACAACATAGCTGTCGGAGGAGATAGTGCAGGCGGGAATCTGGCAACAGTTGTATGTCTGCTGACAGAAGAAAGAAGCGGACAACAACCTGTATTCCAATTGCTTTTATACCCATCGATAGGTTATATCGGAGAAGAGCCAGCCTCTTTGCGTGAAAACGCGGAAGGCTATTTGTTGACCAAACGTTTGATGAATTGGTTCCGAAGTCATTATTACCGAACGGAAGCAGACCGCCTTAACCCGTATGCATCACCAGTTCATTCTGAGCTTCTGCATACATTGCCGCCTGCAGCGATTTTGACAGCTCAATATGATCCGCTGCGGGACGAAGCACTGGCGTATGCTGAACGTTTAAAGCAGGTGGGTGTCGATGTATTCGTGAAAAATTACGATGGGCTGATTCATGGCTTTGCGGGTTTTACAGCTGAAGTAGAAGAAGCGTATCAAGCTGTGGCAGAAGGGGCTGCTCAGCTGAAACAAGCTCTGCATAAATGATTGTGATGTACCGTTATCCTACCAAGTCGATGATGAGAGAAATCTATAAAATCATACAAACATTGTAATAGAAAAACCGTACTTAAATCTTCATAAAGAAGATCTCACTTAGTACGGTTTTTGATTTGGGTAAAACATTCATGTCTAAAGTCTCTGTATCTCTTACAATAACCAAATTCCGATGGTGGTAGAAAGTAAAAGTCCGATAACGACTGGGATAAAACACTGCCTTACTAATTCCATCACCGGCACTCGTGCAAATCCAGCAATCGCTACTATAGAGGACCAGGCAATCAGCGTGCCGCCGCCAACCCAAACAGCTCCCATTTGCCCAATTGCAGCAAGCGTAGAAGCATCCATACCGACAGCAGGTGCTAGGGCACCTGAAAGGGCTCCGACGAGAGGGAGTCCGGAAAAGCCTGAACCATCCAGCCCAGTTACCATACCGACTATCAGCAAACCAAATCCAGCGAAAATTGGATTCTCTGGAATATAATTCTGACCAGCCTCTACTAAATCAAAAAGAAAGGAAGGAGCCCCAGCGGCATCTTCCAGACCGAATATCCTGGCAGATATTTCTCCGCTTCCTAAAAAGAAGAATCCTGCAATCGGAATAACCGGCCCCATTGCCCGAAAAGCAAAGGTAAAGCCATCTACCAAGTGGTCACTCACATTATGCAAGGACTGTTTCCAACTGTAAGCGATCGCTGCTGCAATCATAAGCAGAATCGCGGTACCTCCGATTAAAGCAGCACCAGCCCCACCCTCAAGAGAAGCGGTATTGCTAAAGGCCGTATAAGCCATGTAGATAACGACAACAAGAAAGGCTGCGGGCACCAGAATCGCAAACAAAATACTGAATTTAGGTTTTTTACCAGAGTGAGCGTCACTAGACGCTTCGTTATCGTTCCATCTTTCCAGGTGCATAATGGAAGGAGAAGAGATTTTCTTTCGAATACGGAAGTATGCTAGTAGCAAGGCTGTGATACCGGTAATAAGCGATAATATAAGCGCTTTGTCTGCCACTTCAGCAGTTTCTACACCAGCGGCTGTTGCACTCAGCATCGGCGCAATCTTAATAATATAGTCAGAAGAAAGCGCCATACCTTGGCCGGCAATTGCCATTGCCACACCAGTGGCTAGTGGCGGCAGACCGGCTTTGATAGCAACAGGGAGCAGAATTGCACCTACGAGCGGCACTGCAGGTGTAGGCCAAAAGAATAGGGAAATACAGTACGTAATGAATGCCAATACCCAAAAGGAAGTATGGCCGTTAGTCATTATATAACCAAAAGGGCGAATCATCCGCTCATCAGCCTGCAATGCTTTTAAAGACTGCAGCAGAGCGGTCATAACGGTAATAATTAAGAAGATATTAAATAGCTCTGAAGCAGCTGTGAGACTTGCGCTGAAGGTTGCTTGCAGTCCTTCTACAAGCGTCCCCGTGTACATCCAACCCACTAAGAAAGTCATCAATAATGATGGAACCAGCACATTTTGTCGAAAAAGCATCGTTAAAATAATTAAAAGTGTTCCTGCCAGATACATCCAATGGGCCATTGTCAAGTCTGTCAAGCGGGTTCCTCCTTCATCTCATCATGTGCCATAGCCTATGTAAGACAGAAGAAACCGGTGACTATTGCTTAATTGGATCGTTTAAATGAATTCTGTTTTTTTCATATACCAACAGTAAATGATATCTATCAGAACGAATAAAAAAATATATATTGAAAGCGTTGACAATAATCCGCTTACATGATAAATTGAGTGTGTAATACAAACAACCGAATACAACTATCCTTTAGGATTGTTACTGATAAGCAGGCAAAACCTAAATTATATTCCGAAGACAGAGGTAACTCTGTGCACGGGATGTAGTTTGGGTTTTTTTGTGTACCAGCCTTATGCTTATCCCAAACAAAAAAGGATAAAGGCGGCATCCTTTATCCTTACTATAATATCCCCGAATGGAGGGTCTATCATGAATCATAGTAAAACAGCAGAAGAAATTTTGCAATTAGTAGGCGGAGAATCAAACGTACAAAATGTCATCCATTGTATGACACGCCTTCGCTTCAACTTGTACGATAACAGTAAAGCAGATCGGCAAGCGCTGGAGCAAGTAGATGGTGTTCTTGGTTCCAATATCAGCGGCAGTCAGTTTCAGCTGATTATCGGCAACGAGGTACCTAAGGTGTATAAGGAAATTATAGCAAATAGTAATTTAAGTGAATCAAAGAGTACAGAAGGCGAAGAATCAAAACAAAAGAAAAATGTAATCAGCTCTATCTTCGACGTTATTTCCGGTGTATTCACGCCGATTCTGCCAGCTATCGCTGGTGCCGGTATGATCAAGGGTATTGCTGCGTTGCTAGTGACATTCGGCTGGCTTCAAGAAGCCTCCCAGACGTATCAAATTTTGACTGTAATTGGAGACGGAGCGTTCTACTTCCTGCCGATACTTCTGGCCATCAGTGCAGCGCGTAAATTCGGGTCCAATCCGTATGTAGCAGCTGCGATAGGAGCAGCCATACTGCATCCGACGCTGACTGCTATGTTCGCAGAAGGAGGATCCATCTCCTTTGTCGGATTGCCAGTAACAGTCGCAACCTATTCATCTACGGTTATACCAATCTTGCTGGCTATCTGGATTGCGTCTTATGTGGAGAAATGGGTAGACCGTGTAACACATGCTTCCTTAAAGCTGATCGTTGTCCCGACAGTAACTTTATTAGTTGTAGTGCCAGTTACCTTGATTACAGTAGGACCACTTGGAGCTATAGCTGGTAACTACTTGTCTACGGGAACAAACTTCTTATTCCAGAATGCTGGAATTGTCGCTATGATCCTGCTTGCAGGTACGTTCTCGCTTATCATCATAACTGGTATGCATTACGCGCTTGTGCCAATTATGCTGAATAATATTGCAGTAAATGGCTTTGATTACATGATCCCAGCCATGTTCCTTGCCAACTTTGGACAAGCTGGTGCTGCATTTGCGGTTGCAATGCGATCTAAAAACAAAAAATTCAAGTCATTGTCCTTCACAACTGCTTTAACAGCAACAATGGGTGTTACAGAGCCTGCTATGTACGGGGTTAATATGCGATTGAAGAAACCATTCGTTGCAGCCTTGATAGGTGCTGCTGCCGGTGGATTATTATATGCACTTACAGATGTAAAAGCCTACATCGTTGCCGGTATGGCAGGACTTCCAGGTCTTCCGACTTTCGTAGGACCAGAGTTCATATTTGCTATTCTTGGTCTCGTCCTGGCATTCGTTGCAGCAGCTGTTATGACATGGATCATGGGCTTTGAAGATGTTGCAGCACCTGCTGAGGAAACAACAACGACAGAAGAAAAAGCAGTAGATACAGCAGAAGAAACAGATTCTGAGAAAGCATCCGAAGTCATCGCTAGTCCACTAACAGGAGAGGTTCGCTCGCTTTCAGAAGTAAGTGATCCGACATTTGCGCAGGAAATCATGGGTAAAGGTACAGCAATCTTCCCGACAGTAGGTGAAGTAGTATCTCCGGTAGATGGTGAAGTAGTTACGCTATTCGCAACGAAACATGCAATTGGCTTAAGAAGTACAAATGGCTCTGAAGTGCTGATTCATGTCGGTATTGATACGGTGAAATTGAATGGGGAACATTTCACAGCTCATATCGCATCAGGCGATAAAGTTCAAAAAGGACAAAAGCTTGTGTCCTTTGATATAGAAGCCATTCAAGCAGCAGGATATGACGTAATAACACCTATTATCATCACAAATACAGCTGAATATGAAGATATCACAGCACTTGCAGAAGGCGCTGTTAACAGCGGTGAAGCAATACTGGATTTGGCAGTTCCTGCAACAACATCAAAAGAAGCATCTTAATTCATAAAAGGAGAGATAGACTATGACAAATCAAACAGTATTTCCACAAGGATTCCTATGGGGCGGCGCAACAGCTGCCAACCAAATGGAAGGAGGCTTCCATGAAGGCAATAAAGGCTTGAATATCGCGGATGTACTTCCGGGCGGAAAAGAGCGTCTGCGCATCTTAGCAGAGCCAGGATTTGATTTCGAAATCGATACGGATAAATACACGTACCCGAACCACGAAGCAATCGACTTCTATCACCGTTATAAAGAAGATATTGCGCTATTTGCAGAAATGGGCTTTAAAGTATTCCGTATGTCTATTGCTTGGACTCGTATCTTCCCGAAAGGCGATGAACTTGAGCCGAATGAGGAAGGACTTGCATTCTATGATCGTGTGTTCGATGAGCTGCTTAAACACGGTATCGAGCCGGTTGTTACAATCTCTCACTATGAGATGCCAGTTAACCTAGTAAAAGAATATGGCGGCTGGAAGAGCCGTGAGGTCATTACTTTCTTCGAGCGTTATGCAAAAGCTGTTCTCGATCGCTACAAAGATAAAGTCAAATATTGGATGACGTTCAATGAAATCAATAGCGGACTTATCATGCCGATCATGAGCCTAGGTTTCTCCATCCAGCCGGGTGAACATAAGTATCAATCCGTTGTCCAAGGGTTGCATCATCAGTTTATTGCCAGTGCGAAAGCTGTTCAATACTGTCACGAAATAAGTCCAGAGGCGCAGATTGGCTGTATGATCATTTATGCACCGGTATATGCGTATGACAGCAAGCCGGAAAATATCTTCTACGCAGATCAGGAAGCACGTCTGTTCAACAACTACTGTGGAGATGTGATGGTGCGCGGTGCTTATCCAGCCTTCGCTAAACGCTTCTTCAAAGAACAAGGTGTGGAGCTGCAAATCGAAGAAGGAGACTTGGAAACAATCCAAGCGGGAACAGTTGATTATATCGGTTTCAGCTATTACATGTCTCGTACAGAGAAAGCAGAAAAGAGCGAAGAAGAAATGTCACAGGGTAATATCATGTCTGGTGTGAAGAACCCGTTCCTAAAAGCAAGCGACTGGGGCTGGGAAATCGATCCGTTGGGACTGCGTATTGCAATGAATGATATGTATGATCGCTATCAAGTGCCGTTGTTCATCGTAGAAAACGGACTTGGAGCGTATGATAAAGTCGAAGCAGATGGAAGCATCAACGATGATTACCGTATCGACTATCTTCGCGACCATATTGGAGCAATGGGAGAAGCAATTGAAGATGGCGTGGAATTGATGGGCTATACAAGCTGGGGCTGCATCGACTTGGTAAGTGCTTCTACAGGGGAGTACTCCAAGCGATATGGTTTCATCTACGTAGATAAGCATGATGATGGGAGCGGTACATTGGAACGGAGCCGGAAGAAATCGTTCCATTGGTACAAAAATGTTATTGAAACAAATGGTGCACAACTGTAAGTGAGAAAAACCTTATCCAGATAATCTGGATAAGGTTTTTCTTTGTTTTTGGCCCTTGACGTAAAAATTAACCGTATAATGTTCATGATATTATTTTTTGGGGGTAAGAAACATGAAAGCTATAGCAGTATATTGCGGATCGAGCAATGGTGTTCATCCAATCTACAAAGAAGAGGCAGTCCGGCTCGGGAAGTATCTCGCAGAACAAGGATTGGATTTGATATATGGAGGCGCTACTGTTGGCTGTATGGGAGCCGTAGCAGATGCTGTCATGGAAGCAGGCGGCCGGGTGATTGGAGTTATACCAGAGAAACTGAAACAAGTTGAGATCGCACATCAGCATCTCACAGAATTACATGTAGTTGAAACAATGCATGAAAGAAAAGCACTAATGGCCGATTTAGCCGATGGATTCATTGCGATGCCTGGAGGAACGGGAACTCTAGAGGAGTGGTTCGAGATGTTTACGTGGGCTCAGCTTGGTTATCACGAGAAGCCTTGTGCACTACTGAATACAAATGAATATTATACCCCGATGCTATCACTGTTCGATCATATGATTGAGCAAGGGTTTATCAAAGCTGATTATAAAGAGCTGATTCTTATGGAGCAGGATCCAACTAAATTGGTTGATACCATGCTGAAATATGAGCCAGCTTATATACATAAGTGGTAAGAGGGAGGAAATGATGGACAATTACTTAGAGAGATTGAAAAAGCTGAGTGATCTGGAGCCAAAGACACTGGAGCAAATGGCATTAAAGTTGTCTGAAGAAGCCGGCGAAGTTTCACAGGCTGTGCTTTCTTATTCAGATGCAAGCGGCAGCGGTTATAAGCAGCTGGATAAAGAAGACATCAAGGAAGAATGTGTTGATACAGTCCTAGTCGCGCTATCACTATTTTATAAGCTCTCCGATCGGGAGGGGGAACTACAGGAATTGCTTGATAAGAAGATGACAAAGTGGGAAAGTAATATCAGTTAAACAAAAAGGCATGCGCCAGAGCGCATGCCTTTGCTTTATTCCATCTTAAATTTCAGGAATAATTCATTATATCGAGCCAGGTTTTCTTTGCCTAGGTTCTCATAAACTTCGAGGCGGTCTGTCAATTCCGGCGGCGGGTAAAAGCGTTCATCATTGACCATTTCCTCAGGCATATATTGCAATGCTTCTTTGTTCGGAGTGGAGTAACTTACATACTCGGTATTCTGTGCAGCAACTTTCGGATCGAGCATGAAGTTGATGAATTCATGCGCAGCATCAATATTCTTAGCTGTTTTCGGAATGACCATGTTATCGAACCATAGATTGGAGCCTTCTTCTGGTACGACATAGTCAAGATCCTCATTTTCTGCCATGATCTCCGAAGCATCTCCAGACCACGTTATTCCAATCGAAACCTCTCCAGATGCCATCAGCAGCTTGTTTTCATCCCCAAGCAGTGCTCTGACATTCGGTTTTAGGCTGACAAGTTTATCATATGCTTCTTGTAAATGTTCTAGGTCTGTATCGTTGAGGGAATAATGAAGGCTGTTCAGTCCCATTCCCACGATTTCACGCGCACCATCAATCAGCACGATTTTATTTTTCAAACTAGGATCCCATAGATCTTCCCAGCTATCAAACTCGATGCCGTCAATTTGCTTCGTGTTGTATACAATACCAACGGTTCCCCAGAAATAGGGTACAGAATACTTGTTTTCGGGATCGAAAGGCAGATCCATGAAGCGGGAGTCGATATTCTTCAGATTCGGTATCTTGCTGTGATCAATCGGCAGCAGCAAATCCTCTTCTTTCATTTTTTCAATCGTATACTCGGAAGGAACTGCTACATCATAGCTTGTTCCACCTTGCTGAATTTTTGTCATCATTGCCTCATTCGAATCGAATGTTTCATAGACAACGGTAATACCTGTTTCTTTTTCGAACTCATCTATTACTGCTGGATCAACATAGTCGCCCCAGTTGTAAACGGTAAGCGTATTGCCGCCAGAGTAACCTTGTGAAGCATTCAAGCGCGAAATCGTAACGAGCAGAATAGCGCTCACAGCAATGATCACAACAGCTAAACGTATCAGCTGCTTCATTTGAGCACCTCCAGATCAGGCGATTTCTTGCCACGTCGGGTAATGAAATAATATATAACGACTATCAGCATCGTAACAAGGAAAATGATTGCTGAAAGTGCATTGATAGACAAGGAAATACCTTGTCTTGCTAAGGAATAAATCTCGACGGATAATGTCGTGAAACCATTCCCTGTTACAAAGAACGTAACGGCAAAGTCATCAAGTGAGTAGGTAAGCGCCATGAAAAAGCCGGCGAATATACCGGGAGTGATATAAGGAATCACTACTTTTGTGATAACTTCCCAGCGTGATGCCCCAAGATCTCTTGCTGCATCAAGCAGAGAAGAACTCATCTCGGACAGCTTCGGCAACACCATTAAAACAACGATCGGGATACTGAATGCGATATGCGACAGCAGCACAGAATAGAAGCCAAGCTGGATACCTGCAATCGTGAACAGGATTAAGAAGGATGCGCCGATGATGACATCTGGGCTAACAATCAAGATATTGTTCAATGACAGCAGGGCATTCTTTGTCCTGCTGGAACGTATTTTATAAATCATCATTGCTCCAAGCACGCCGATGACCGTTGAGATCAAGGCAGAGAGGAGGGCAATGACGATGGTATTCAAAACAATGATCAAAAGCCGAGTATCTTGGAACAGCTCTTTGTACCAATCAAATGTGAAGCTTTCGAAATTATACATATTGCCGCCGCTGTTGAACGAATAAAAAATCAAGTAAAAGATAGGTAAATACAACAGCGCAAACATAACGATCAGAAAAAAACGTGACAGGGGAGATATTCTCTTATCCACGTGCTCTCCTCCTTTTCGTACCGGTTGCAAACATGATGATGAACATGAAAATGATCAGGAAGACAGCAATAGTCGATCCCATGCCCCAGTTCTGTGTAACTAGGAATTGTTGCTCTATGGCCGTACCAAGGGTAATAACTTGGCTACCGGCGATAAGGCGAGTGAGCATGAACAATGACAGAGCTGGAATAAACGTAATCTGACATCCTGCTTTCACACCATCAATCGTTAATGGAAAGACAATCCGGCGGAACGTCGTCCAGCGTGATGCTCCCAAGTCATTCGCTGCATCAAGGTAAGTTGGATTCAATTTATCTAATGCATTGAAGATAGGCAGAATCATGAATGGGATGAATATATAGACGGAAACAAATACAAAGCTGAAATCGGTGAATAGAAGCTGCTTCGATCCAATGCCGATTGTTTCCAGGAATTTATTCGCCATTCCATATGTGCCAAAGATGCCGAGGAAAGCATAAGCTTTCAATAGCAGGTTGATCCAGCTTGGCACTATGATCAATAAGAGCCACAGCTGCTTATGCTTCAATTTGGTCAGCAAATAAGCTATCGGGTATGCAAACAGCAGTGTAATTAGCGTAATCAGGAAAGCATACCAGAAGGAGCTTAACGTCATCTCCAAATAGATAGGTGTAAAGAAGTTTCGATAGTTGGTTAAGGAAAAATTACCTTCCAGATCCTGAAAAGAATAGTACAGCACTAATAATATTGGTGCGATCACAAAGAAAGCGACCCAGATAACATAAGGGATCGTATACAGGTTGCGAGTCGTCTTATTCTCCATCGTCGTACGCCTCAAGTCGTTTATCGAATTCTTCCTCCGTCTCATTCAGACGCATAACGTGAATAGCTTCTGGCTCGAAGGCAAGTCCGATTTCCTCTCCTACAACAGCTTTCTTCGTGGAGTGAACCAGCCATTCGTTACCAGCATCATCGTAGCTGGAGATTTCGTAATGGACCCCGCGGAATAGCTGGGAATCCACCTTTACGCGCAGATTTCCGGCTTCTGCGCTTGTTATATGCAAATCCTCGGGTCGAATGACAATTTCAATTGGCTCATTCGGCTGCAGACCTTGGTCAACACAGGCGAAACGTTTGCCGGTGAACTCTACTTCGTAATCCCGAATCATCCGGCCATCAACAATGTTGGATTCTCCGATAAAGTCGGCCACAAAACGGTTAATTGGCTCATCATATATGTCAGTTGGTGTGCCGCTTTGTTCAATCTTGCCGTTGTTCAGAACAAATATCTCATCCGAGAGTGCAAGCGCCTCTTCCTGGTCATGCGTTACGAAGATGAACGTGATGCCCAGACGCTGCTGCATCTCACGTAATTCGTATTGCATTTCTGTACGTAATTTCAGGTCTAGTGCGGATAATGGTTCATCCAGCAAAATTACTTCGGGTTCGTTCACGACAGCACGTGCAATGGCCACACGCTGACGCTGCCCGCCTGACATTTCACTGATTTCCCGCTTTTCGTAACCAGCCAGGTTAACAAAACGCAAGGCTTCCTTCACCTTTTCGTCGATTTGCTTCTGAGGCATCTTTTTGATGCGCAAACCAAAGGCGACGTTTTCATATACATTTAGATGAGGAAATAGAGCATAATCCTGAAATACTGTGTTTACAGACCTTTTGTTGGCAGGGATTTTATTCAAAGGTTTCCCATCAAATAACATCTCTCCGGAAGTTGATTCCGTGAACCCGGCAATCAGACGCAAAATTGTCGTTTTTCCGCACCCGGAAGGACCTAAGAGGGTATAGAATTTACCACGCTCGATTTCAAAGCTGACATTGTCCAAAACGGTGGTATCTTTATCGTACTGCTTCATTACATTGTTGAATTGAATGATCGGTTTCTTTGTCATTGTCATCTCCCTTGTTTCTTTTCCGTATTTTGATTCTAAAAATCTTGACGTTCCATTATACGACATAAAAAGGCACGTTGAATAGAATTTTTTTCAGATGGAACATTTTGCTGTATGATACGTATATGTAGAAAACCGAGTACGTATAGAGAGGACGAAATGTATGTCTGCAACGAGAACCATGAAGCTGATCACAGGAATACTGGAAGCAATCCTGGCAATTCCTGTCCTTGGCGCTATCATCATTGTATCCAATGGGTGGATGCCGTTAGTCATTATGCTAGTACTTCATATCATTACGCTTGTGCTTGCTGTCCGAGTTCAAGGGCCGCTCGCTGGAAGCATCGTCGGAATTGTCGCATCTGCTCTTGGATGGATACCTTTCGTTGGCTGGATTCTGCACGCAGCAGCTGCAATTGTATTGCTGGTAGAGGCTTTCTCCAGACGACTGCAACGACGGTAATAATAGCATATCCATAAAATGAAAAAGACTGCCATCTCTAAAGGCAGTCTTTTTGTTAAGCAGCCATATTTCGGCATGCGTCAGCGCAGGCAAAGCACGCATCTGCGCAATCCTGGCAATGATCCGCTTCATGCTGTCTGCAGATTTCGCCACAGGCTTGGCATACTTCTGCGCATAATGTACAAATCTGTTCGGCAAACGGACTGTTCCGCTGCATAGATTGAATTGCAAAAGCGCACATATCTGCACATTCCCGGTCCATGCGGATGCAATCTGCCATCATCTTCACGTCATCTTCTAACAGACAGGCATCATAGCACCTGTTGCAAGCTTGCATGCATTCCAGACAAGCTTGAATACACTTCTCATAATCTGTATTCATCATCGTTCCTCCTTTTATTCGTCGATAAATATTTACCCTGTATTTTTCTATGTATAACCTAAGAAAGGTCGGAACACGTTCTAACTATGATTTTCCATGAAAAAACGGCAAACCAACTTGGTTTGCCGTTTTTATTTATTAGTAAGGCAATATAGGTGTGCGAGGAGATAGGAATGAAGCTCCGGGTTGATTACCCCAGATGGTACCGCCAACTTCTGGATCGACGTCAAATCCGTCCTCAAAGTCATCATCCCGTCCACGTCCGCGACCACGGCCGCCATCACGGCCATCAAAGCCTTGAGTGATGTACTGACCAGTAACTCTTCTTCTTCCTAGAAAACTACCTTGCCTATCTGTCGAATCATTTCTAGGCATTAAATTCACCACCTTTCTAAAATAGAATATGAATTCAGATTCGAATAGTCACGGCGCTTTAAGCAGAGAATTCGTCTAGTCTAGCGTTAGCCTGTGAATGCAATACCATAAAAGCTTTCAGGACCAACTCGAACGGTTCCAAGCAAGTTGGAAGAGACGAATGCAGTATACGTCAACTGACCGCTTGCAGGCGGTGAGACGTTAATATCAGCTGCGACGAAGTTAAATGCTTGCGGTCCGAGAAGTTCAAGATCCAAGTTAGAGGAAGCAGAGAAAACAACTGGATCCGATATCTGCGTACCTCGGACAATGGTGACGCTGACAGTTGTCAAAGCTGGAAGAAGAGGTAGCTGCAATGAGATAATGCCGCTCATCTGCACTCGAATCGGTGTTGTAGTTCCAGCAGTGATGAGCCCGATCTGACCGAATATTTGCGGCGTGCCGAGCAGTAGTGGAATGGAAATCGAGTTTGATGTGCTGGCGTTTTGGGATGTTCTTGCATCTAGTACTGTAACCAAGTTTATATCCTCCCTTCAAAAAGAAGATACTATAATATATGAACGTATCTTCGATCTGTAAAGGACAGCCATCTTGGTGCAAGTTCACCGTTTCTATCAGTCTGGTAAAGAAAGGGCTCTTTTATAGAGTTTTTCTGTATTTCCCCCCATGTTTACTAACGACCATTGCTTGGTTGCCCATGTCTTAGCTTGTGCTGCCAACTGTTGACGCAGGGTAGGGGCATCCAGCAGACGTGCGAGTTGGTGTGCCAGACTAGTTGAATTGCCAGCTTCCGAAATAAGACCGGTAACACCATCTTCGACCATTTCCGGCAGCCCTCCTGCATCACTCACCACTACGGGTATACCAATCAGCTGCGCCTCCATGACAGAGTGGGGCTGGGTATCCTGCAGGCTTGGCAAGACGAAAATATCAGCTGTCTCCAGGAAGTCCTTTACATTTGGCGCAGACCCAAGTAATCGGATGTCAGATAATAGATCTGCATCTTCCATTTGATCGGTGAAACGCTTAATCGCTTCCTCGAAACCATCACCAAGAATCCAGCATTCCCAGTCTGGTGTAATAGTTTTTAATTGTCGCAGTGCTTCAATGAGCACATGTACGCCTTTTAGCTGGACAAGCCTGCCGACGAAAAGAATGACTGGTTTGGTTGCAGTGGGTATTCGGTCAAGCTGTTGTGGACGATTGTTAAATGATGCAATGTCCATTCCATATGGAAACTGTACAAAGCGAGCTTCGGGAATTCGGTGCTGCTGGATCAGATTCTTTTTTGTAATATCTGCTTGGGTATGGATGAATTCACTAACATGACAGCCGATGTGCTCGATGTGCTCATGATATTGGTATTCCAAGCTGGTGTATAGTTCTTCGTCTGTTTTCCTCGGGTAAATTCCTTTAAGTGCCAAGAAAATTTCCTTCGTCAAATAACCATGGACACTTGTGACAAGTGGGATGTGATCTGGCTTGATCCTTTCCATGGCACTAGCAGCAATAACATCCTGTGCGTGAATTACATCATACTTAGAAATATCGAGAGCAAGAGCTGTCATTTCCAGGCTGTAGCGCAAGACCTCCGTTGTATGGATCCAGGAGCCAGCTTCAAGATTCGGAAAGGCAGCAGCGAGCTCAGTTTCGATGTGAGGGCGGATATCTGCTACCTTAAATGGAGCTTTCTGACCAATGATCCTATATTCTGATAGACTTTCTGTCTGAGCAAGCACATCAACGTCATGTCCGATTCGTCTCAATTCATTTGAAAGATTGTTCACGACTGTCCATAGGCCGCCAACATGTGGAAGCGGATAATAGGAAACGAGCAGTACTTTCATATATAGCCAGCCACCTTTAGATTGTTTTACGGTGATTTTCCATCAGTGGGAAGAAACGGGCATCCGGAAGGGTATAGCCCGCTGGAGCCCGTCTAATAAGCAATTCAAATTGTTGTTTATCCATCATGAGGACTCCTTTGTATTGAATGATGCATATTTCTCCAGATATTCATCCAATATTGGTCGGTAATAGTCTTCAATTGTCTTAATTTCATGCTTTATTTGAGGCTGGAATCTTGATGTGCCAGACTCTGCGTGTGATCGGAAATGAATCAACACTTGATCTATATAATGCATGTGGAAGCCTGTGAGGAGCATGCGGAACCACATGTCATAATCATGGGTATACAAAAAGCCCGGATTGAAAAGTCCGGTCGTGTCAAAAACATCTTTCCTCGCCACAATCGTACATCCGTTAACCGGGTTTTCCGTGCGGAAAGATTCATAGACTTCCTTTTCGTTTTGGGCAGGAGAAAATCGTTTTCCGCACCAAGGATAGAAAACTTGATTATCTTTATCTATTAAATGGTAGTTTGCAAAACTTACAAGAGCATTGTTCGCAAGCATATATTCCATCTGTACCTGTATCTTCTCTGGCAGGAATATATCATCGGAGCTTAGCCAGGCGATATATTCACCAGTGCTTTTTTCAATACCATGATTCAAAGCGGTAGCTGTACCGCCGTTTTCTTTACGGATATACGTAATATGTTCCAGATACGGTTCGAGCTTATCAAGTTCAGTTGTAGACCCATCGTCAACAAGCAGCACCTCGATGTTTGGATATGTTTGATCCAAGGAGCTCTGAATAGCATGAGGAACGTATTTGTCATTATAAAATGGGATGATGATCGTTACTTTAGGCAGCACGTATGCTTCCTCCTCTAATCGTCATAATATCGCTGCTCCAGCATAAGCATGGTAAGGATGAACTTTGGGCACGCCTAATGAAGGAGGCAGGACATGAAGGTGTTATTTGTGTTTTACGTACCGAGCGGCGGTGTCGAAACACTCAATAGACAGCGGCGGGCAGCCTTGGAGCTTGCGGGTATCTCTTCTCATTTCCTGTATTATGGGAAACGCCGAGACTTAGTGAATGACCATGGAGCGCCATTATATATTACGAATGAGGACTTTGAGCTCAAGCAAATATTTGATACAAATGAATTTGATGCAGCAATCGTAACCTCCGATTTTCTCAGCTTTCCGCGTTTCCGCAGACTCGGCTTTAAGGGAAAACTGATTTTGGAAGTGCAAGGGTTTGGACCGAAGGAGTTAGCATATTCCCAATTGAAAATGGCTGTACCGATTGTAAATAACTATGCGAATGCCTTGCTGCACCCAATGACAGATCATATATCAGCTATTTATCAGGAGTTTTATCCGAATACACCGACATTTGCATTTGATAACTGCTTTGATGCCGGTGCGTTTACCTACTTACCGGGAACTGCAGCCAAAAAGCCGATCATTGCATGGATTGGCAGAATTGAAGACAATAAGAATTGGCGTGAATTCCTGGAAATCGGGCATAAGCTGTTAACAGAACTGCGTCCGGATTTACAGCTTTATATGTTTCATGATCCTTCTTTAGCGGAACCGACAGAAAATATAGCTTTTGAACAAATGCTGGACAGCTTGCAGCTGCGGGACCATGTTTCCATCATGCCAGATGTCCCGCATCAGGATATGCCATATTATTTTTCCTTGATCGCTGATTCTGGCGGGTTTCTCTTGGCGACCTCCAAAGTCGAAGGCGCTGGATATGCTGTGTTGGAAGCAATCAGTTGCGGTTGTCCAGTCGTAACAACAGATTCAGATGGTGTCCGAAGAGCTGTGATTCATAATGAAACTGGCAAGTACTATCAAATCGGTGACATGGATTCCGCACTTCAGGAAGCAAAGGAAATGATGGAAAACACCGAGCTGCGCACTCATATTCGGGAAAACGCTATTCGTCATGTAAAGGAGCGTTTCCATTTTTCAGCGTATGCGGCATCTTTCAAGCAGATGCTGCTTGCACTTGGTGTTCAGGATAATAGCAAAGGGTAAAACTTTTTTTGTTCTTCGAGCATCTCGTGAAACGATGGTACAGCGTATGCTGGAGATATTCTTGTGTTCACAATTGTCCGATCCAATACAGGACCGGCGTCTGGGGTAATCTGGACGTCGTCTTTTTCGTATACACTTTTAAATAGCTGAAGTAAATCAAGCTTGCTAATCGTATCTGATGGACATAAGTGATAAAGACCGCTCGTCTTTTGCTGGATAAAGAAGTGAGTTGCTTTTGCCAATTCAAGCGTTGTTACTCCATTCCAGAAGACACGTTTAAATCCTTTTATCTCACCGCTTTGATTCATGAACCAATGAAAAAGACCGATGCCATCGTCTTTCAATTCTGGTCCGATGATGGATGTGCGGATAGTAAGGTGAGGTGCGTTCGTAATTTCGCCGAGCTGCTTTGATTGGGCGTATACAGAGGTTCCATCACGAAAATCAGATTCTGTGTAGCGTCCTTTTTCACCTGAAAATACACAATCCGTACTAATTTGAATTAGTCGTCCCTGCTGCCGTTCCATGAAAGCTGCCAGCTGGTGAGGCAGCAAACTGTTGACGCGGAAAGCGAGCAAAGGATTCTGTTCAGCTGCTGCATTTAAGATGCCAGTACAATTGATTACGATGTCAGGATTCTCAGAAGCTAATAGATTTTCTAGGGCAGGTGTATCCGTTACATCAAGATAAATACTGCTCTTATCCGTCTTGTCGCGGGATGTGAAGCGGACATCATAATCCTGCTGTCTGCGCAGGTACTCATACATCACATGTCCTGCCATGCCTTTGCCGCCGAGGATAAGTATCTTTGTCATTAGATAAAACCACCTTTGGATAGCATGGTCTTGATTTCCTCCGTAGAAAGCAGGTTCTGGCTGGAGTTATAGTTGGTGATCTCTACCTTTTTATAATCTTTATACTGTTTTAATATCGCATCAGATTTGATATCCGGAAGTATGACGAAGTAACGTTCATCATACAGAATGGCAGAATGACTTTCATTTACCGTCAAAAGCAGCTCGTGAATTTTTTCACCCGGCCGGATGCCTAAAATATCAAATTCGACATCGGTAATGCCAGAGGATTCCATCAGGACTTTTGCTAAATCAGTGATTTTTATTGCCGGCATCTTCATAATGAATATTTCTCCGCCGACTGCTTCAGAAGTAGCTTTGAAAACGAGCTTTATAGCATCTTCCACAGTAAGGAAAAAGCGGGTCATATCAGGATCTGTTATACCAATCTTACCTTTTTGCTTAATAGCCTTTTTAAAAACATGGATAACACTTCCGTTTGTACCGAGAACATTCCCTCCGCGGATGCAGACAAATGTTGTGTTGGCGTGAAGGGTATTGGCGTGTGTGATAAGCCGTTCTCCCATTGCTTTGGACAACCCGTAAAAGTTGGCTGGGTCGGATGCTTTATCTGTGGAAATATAGATGACTTTATCAACTTTATGAATAATAGCAGCCTCGATGACGTTCTGAGTTCCGATAACATTTGTCTTTAGAGCTTCTAGAGGCTGATCTTCGCAAACTGGCACATGTTTTAGTGCAGCCAGATGGAATACATAATCTGCCCCGTCTGTAGCCTCAATTAAAGCCTCACGGTCCCGGATATCACCTATTTTGAAGTGAAGTTTTGGATTATTATTGAATTCCTGCTTCATTGTGAATTGATGGGATTCATTACGGGAGAAAATCCGTATTTCTTTCGGGTCATGCAGCAAAAGCTGCTTTACAAGCTCATATCCCCAAGAGCCCGTGCCTCCTGTAATGAAAATTGTTTTATCCTTATACAATCTCCAAACCTCCTAAAAGAATTTTAATCACTTTATCCGAAACGTGGGAATCTGCATATCCTGCAGGAAACTCCCATTCTTTTGAACTTGCAGACATGATCATGGCGGATCGCTCGATAGCTGCCGCATCAATGCCAGATACCATATTGCTGCCGCAAGCTACCGTCTCAGGACGTTCTGTCGTCTTTCGCACAGTGACAGTCGGAACACGGAAAAGGCAGCATTCTTCTTGTACGGTGCCACTATCTGTCAAAGCAAGAAAAGCGTACTTTTCTAATGTGACAAAATCGAAAAATCCGAAAGGTTCGTGAAACTCGACGAGAGGACTAAGAGTCAATTCGTCTGTTTTTGTGATTTTGGACTTTGTCCGTGGGTGAATACTGCAGATCATCCGCTTTTGAAGATTCTCGGCTGTTTCACTTAAACCAAGCAGAATTTCTCGGAGACGATCGGGATGATCGACATTTTCTGCCCGGTGGATAGTCGTCAGCAGATATTCCCTGTTTTTAAGCTTAAGCTCTTTCAATATCCGGCTCTTGCGAATGTCAGACTCATAGTGTTTCAAAACTTCAAAAATTGGATTTCCAGATACGATAACTCGTTTTGCCGGCAGACCTTCCCGTAGCAAATTTTCCCTGCTTCCGGGCGTATAGGGCAGATTAAGGCTGGAGATAGCATCGATGACCCGCCGGTTTTTCTCTTCCGGAACCTCTAAGTCAAAACAGCGATTCCCAGCTTCCATATGAACTACTGGTATGTGCATCCGCTCTGCAAGTAAAGCGCTTAGCGCACTATTGGTGTCTCCGAGAACAAGTACTTTGTCAGGTTTCTCATCAAGCAGGATCGCTTCGATTTCTTTATACATTGTTGCGAGCTGTTCCCCTAGTGTCTGCTGGCTTTGCGATAGGATATAATCAGGTTTTCGGATCCGCATTTCAGTGAAGAATACATCACTCAATGAGGAGGTATAGTTCTGACCTGTGTGTACGACAATGTGCTTATCTGCGAGCAGATCAAGTTTTTTAATAATAAGAGAAAGTCGAATTATTTCTGGCCGTGTTCCTAAAACAGTTAAAACCTTCACAAGTAACCTCCTTAAAGCCGATTTTCAAATGTATTTTCGTTGATTAGTATATGGATGATTTAAAGAAGAGATTGGATTGATGCACTAGTTTCGCGAAAGAATAGCAAGAAGAGGGCGGATTCATATACTGACTCAGAAGAGGTGATGATATGGTGAATCGATATCGAGGAAGCGGAGGAACAAACTGGGGAGGATCTTTTCTGCAGCATAAAATTCTAACTACTACTCCCTTAGCGCCAAATGTAATAGAAGAAGCGCAGCAGCCAGTTCAAGCAGCGAATGAAAGAGAGGCGGTCTTAACGATGCCGCCTAAACTTATTCCAGCCGCACCAATTCCGTTTGAACCGTACAGCAAAGTATATAATTTCCCGATCACGGCTAATGAAAATGGCACGAAGACTATCTGGATTAATAATCACAGAGTCACGATTCCTGATTTGGATATTCTGGCTGCTGTGCCGAAATAATAGAAGCTTCCCGTTCATAATGGGAAGCTTCTTTTGCCAGGCACATGCCTTTTGAGTCCTCCATATACTGATAGGGCTGTATAGTGGGCGTTTTAAACGCGGGAGGTAAACGATGAAGATTCTATTGGCAACTTATTGGTCCATTCCGCATCTTGGCGGTGTATGGAATTATATGTCGCAGTTAAAGACTCGATTAGAAGAGTTAGGTCATACAGCTGACATTCTCGGTTATGGCGGGGAGAATACGTATGTTCATCTCGTTGGTAAAGATAAAGTAATTCCGAGAGAACGTTGGGTTCCTTTTGTGAGCAGTATCCTGCTGAGAAGCAAGTATCCGGAGGTATATCAAAATAATTATATTGAATACATGGAAACACAGCGATACACATATGAACTTGCTGCAGCTGAATTCGGTCTGCATGATTATGACATTATTCATACCCAAGATGTTCTTTCAACGGTAGCATTGAATCGAATTAAGCCAGAAGGAGTGCCGCTTGTCGCAACTTTGCATGGATTGGTTTCTCATGAGATGCGCCATATACTGCAAAGTTCCCAAAAGTCATCTTCTTCTCATTTGGCAGAGGCATATTTCGATCATATTGAAAGGCTCGGAGCACAGAGCGCTAGCGTGACGATTGTTGCCAATGACTGGCTGCGCAATATCCTGATAGAGGAGTTCGGAGTTCAATATGAACAATTCGAGAAGCTGCACTATGGTTTTTCTATCGGAAGATTTCTCGAGCAGCAGGCATTGCCGACAACTATGCAGGTTCCTTCTGGGAAAAAGCTAATTGTCTACACTGGACGCTTAATTGAATTAAAGGGCGTAGGCTATCTTGTTGATGCACTAGCTTCATTGAAGGACCGCCAGGATTGGGTTTGCTGGATTATCGGCAATGGCAGGGACCAGCAGCAGCTGCAGAATCGGGTGGTGAATGCAGGCCTGCATTCACATGTAAGCTTCCTTGGTAAGCGGGATGATGTACCAAGCATATTGAAGCTTGCAGACATAGTTGTGAGCCCAAGCTTGATAGATAATCAGCCTTTAAGTGTGATAGAAGCACAGCTTAGTGGAAAAGCGGTCATCGTCAGTGATGCTGGAGGTCTGCCGGAGATGGTAAACCATGGCGTTACAGGTTTAGTCATCCCAAAAGCTGATACTGCTGCAATACGCAGTGCCATCCAAACACTGCTTGAGGATGAGCCTTATCGTAAAGTACTCGGCGAACAAGCGAAGGAATGGGGCTTGTCACATTGGTCCATGGAAGCAGGAGTGGATCATCTTCTGGAAATCTATAAACGATATGTTCCAGGCAGCTGATAGGAGGGAGAAAATGAAAGCAATCGTAACAGGCGGGGCAGGATTCATTGGCAGTCATTTAGTTAATGCTTTGCTGGATGAGCAAGTGGAAGTTGTAGTTTTGGATGATCTTTCTGCGAGTGACTCTGGAAATGAAGCAGTTCCGCAAGATGTTAAACTGTATCAGTTTGATGTGAAAAGTGCGGATGCGTATCGGGCGGTAATTGAGGAACAGCCGGATATGGTCTTTCACCTTGCAGCCCAGGCAGATGTGACGAAGAGCATTCTTGCACCCGTCTACGATGCAGATGTAAATATCGGTGGTACGATCAATATGCTGGAAGCAAGCAGAACAGCCGGTGTAAAGAAATTCATTTTTGCCTCTACTTCGGCGGTTTATGGAAATGTGCTCAAGGTGCCCATTACCGAGGATGATGCAACTGTACCAATATCATTTTATGGTATTTCTAAATTATCAGCAGAACGGTATATTCAGCTTTTCCATGACTTGTATGAATTGCCTTACACCATTCTTCGCTACGGAAATGTCTACGGTCCGGGACAGAAGCCTAAGGGTGAAGGTGGCGTAGTTGCTGTCTTTCTGGAAAGATTGAAACAAAAAGAACCGATCATAATCCACGGAGACGGCTCTCAATCCCGAGATTTCATTTACGTCAAAGATATTGTTTCTGCAAATCTAGCGGCTATGAATCAGGAGCGAAGCGGAATCTTTCATGCTAGCACTGGTACCAGCACTAGCATTCTCGATTTGGCAGCATGTTTCAAAAAGCTGAATACTTCATTGGACGTTAAATTTACATCTGGAAGAGCGGGCGATATTTCTCATAGCTGTTTATGTAATGAAAAAGCTGCAGCAAGAATGGGATGGAAACCAACTACTGACATTTACGAAGGTATTAAAAACACCTGGCATCTGACGTGATTTTCCTCGTATTGAACGTTTTGCCCTGCCGATAGGAGCAGAGTGTGAATTTATAGTAGTAAGGGGGAAATTGCGAAAGGAGAATGAAGCTTGGGAAACGACCAGATAAAAGGCGGCTATGATGCAGTATTCAGTCTTGGAGATTTATGTCTGGGTGCAATTCAGCTAAAAAAGAATGGTCTTCGTCCGTTTTCCGGTCCGCTCGATTGGATGGGTACTCCCCAATTGCCCAAAGTGAGAGAGCTATTTGAGAAGAGATTTGCAGATTTTATGCTGCTGGAGAACCTCCGTATTATTGGGAAGGCAACGGAACAAATGCTGCTTGTATTAGATGAAAGAAATACCATCTATTCCAATCATGATTTTGATACAATGCGAAACAGTTTGACCAAATTACGTATGTACCCGCAAGTAAAAGAGAAGCTTGACCGCAGAGCCAATCGTCTTTTGGAGAGTCTGCATTCAGCACAGCGTATTTTATTTGTCAGGACGAACGCATCTTTTGAAGAAACTGCGGAGCTTGAGCATGTCCTCCGATCTATCATCAGCAATGACTTCCGTATTTTAGTTGTGAATCATGGTCTTGTCTCAGGCATTGTCGAAAAGCATTGGCCAATTAACAATGTCTACAGCGTAGAGCTGCCAAACAACGAGATTTGGGAAGGAAATAATGCCCTGTGGACGCAGTTGTTTCAAGATGTCTATCTTATCCGATAGGAGGAACGTATGAGTAAAAAGATCTTGATTACTGGAGCGAGCGGATTTACTGGTAAGCATGCAGTCCAGCATTTTCTGGGAAAAGGCTATACTGTTCACGCGGTTACTCGACATACAAAGCTGGATATAGATCATAAAACCGTGCATATTCATTCTCTTGATTTAAGTGATAAAGCTGCTGTGCATGCATTACTGGAGAACACGAAACCAGATTATATCCTTCACCTTGCAGGAGAGAACAGTGTTCCAGAGTCATGGAAAACACCGTTCAAAAGCTGGCAGGCCAATGTGGATTCGACGCTTCATCTCGTTGAAGCTGTACGGGCCCTTGGACTTGCCTCACGTGTGGTGATTGCTGGGAGCGTGCTGCAGGATGAACTAAGCAGTGCAGCATCTCCGACTCATCCTTATAGTCTTACAAAGACCATGCAGACAACGGTTGGACTGGCGTGGCATAATCTTTTTCAAGTTGATGTGATGATCGCCAAGCCTTCCAATATTATCGGACCTGGAGTCTCGAATGGTGTTTGTACATTATTTGCGAAACAGTTAAGACAGCTACAGGCATCCGGAAAATCAAATTTTCAGATCGGTAATGCAGCAGTGACAAGAGATTTTATTGATGTCAGAGATTTGGTCGCAGCTTACGAGACGCTGCTTCTAAATGGAACAGCTGGAGAAACGTATGAAATTACTTCTGGACGATGGGTTTCTTTAGGAGAGATTCTGTCACTGCTCCGCCGCGTGAGTAACTTTGACTTTACCACACAGTCTGAAACGGAAGAAGCAATGGAAATGAAGCTGCCGATGAAATCAGAAAAAATAAGGGCACTCACATGGAAGCCAACCCGCTCTTTGGAGACTTCTTTGGCGGATGTATGGGAATATACAGCGCAGCAATAGCTTGTTCACAGATTCTTTACATGAAAATCGCCTCGTATGAGTTGTATGTAATATGCGCATATCATATAGTGAACCCATAGGAGGTGTTTATATGGGCATTTTTGATTCCTTCAAAGAGCTTATCGGTAACAAGATAAGTGACATAGCACCAGAAGAGCTTGTGAACAAAGCAGGTGAACTGCTGAACGGTGAGCAAATTACCGAGCAAGCACAGCAAGCTGTCGACCAAGTGACAGAAGCAGCAGGCGTTGATAATATAGCAGATCAAGCTGCTGAGCTGACAGAACAAGGGACAGCATTAGGCCAGGAAGCGGTTGATCAAGGTACAGAAGCAGCACAAGGCTTAACAGATCAAGCGAATGATGTCGTCGGAAATCTGACTGAGAAAGCACAGGGTTTCCTCTCGAACTTTACAGATAAACTGAAATAAAAAAAGACCCTTCCTTTTTTCGGGAGGGTCTTATTTATTTTCCTTGGCTACTACAGCTTCCAGAGGAATATCGCCGCCGAATAAATCGAGCGCGCTGCCGATGGTATAGCACATCCGATCATCAGTGAGCTGGCGGAAAAGGTCAATATCGTCAAGGGAACGGATTCCTCCGGCATACGTTGCAGGTATGGGCATATGTGCAGCCAAATGGGAGACTAACTCTTCTTGAATGCCATTTCGTTTTCCTTCCACATCAACTGCATGGATGAGAAATTCATCGCAAAATGCTGCTAACATCTCTAAATTCTCCGCATTGACTTCAAAGCTGCTTCGCTTCGTCCAGCGATCTGTTGCGACAAACCATTTTCCGTCATGGTACGTACAGCTTAAATCAATGACGAGTCGTTCTTTGCCGACAGCCTCATTCATTTTACGGAGCCGATCCTCATCAAGCATGCCGTCATGGAAAATATAAGATGTGACAATAACATGACTGGCACCAGCATTAAGATAGTCTGCGGCATTCTCTGGTCGAATGCCGCCACCAATCTGCAGACCTCCTGGGTAGGCTTTTAAGGCTTCCGTTGCAGCCTTTTCATTACCAGGTCCGAGCATGATGACATGTCCACCGGTAATTTGTTTTTCCTTGAAAAGATCAGCATAGTAAGCTGAATCATGTGCAGAGACAAAATTTTCAATAACCTGATCACTTTCATCTGTTATCGACGAGCCGACAATCTGCTTTACCTTTCCATTATGTAAATCGATGCATGGCCGGAACAACAAAGGAATCCCTTCTTTCTATCTATTGCTCCAAGTATAAAGCAAACGGGCCGCCTAAGGAAAGGGCGACCCGTCGAATTCACGCGCGGTGTCTGCTGCGTAATGTCCAGATCTGATAGAGCATTATGAAGGACATGAAAACAGTCAATCCAGTTAATCCGATCCAGCCGGCCATCAAGTATGGATTCGTCGCTTGTTGGACAGCCTCACTTGTAAGATAATCTCGGAAATAGTAGCAAGCGAAAACGGCAATGCTAATGAACAACAGCGCTGCAAGTACACCTTGCAGAAGTTTGCTTCTCGTTTTACCTGCCTCTGCTTGGTACTGATTGGCCCAGCCATCTTTTTTATCATTGGACAACTTTTCAGTCCAGACTTGTGCGAAAGTCATTAGGTTGACCCATAAGTAAAGCTCCGGACTTATCAGCAGGAAGGCAAGAATGACGTCTATGGGTCGATGCATCGGTGTCTTCAACGCCAGGATAGTATTGAGAACGGAAGCGAGTGCAATGGGTACTAACCACACCCACGACCACATGAATTGGTCTGTTGCAATAGCAGCGCCCAATAGAAGGACGAAGAATACGCGCACAAGCAGATCCATCATTGTCTTTAATTGCGAGCGCCACAAATGTCCGGTATGTCTCGTTTTCATCATCAGATCGCGATCGGTAAGCAGATTCACAGTTCCTGAGCTCCATTTTACCCGCTGATTTCGGAAAGTGTGATAAGAGCGCATGGCATCAACAAAGCAGCGAGCATTCGGACTAATGAGTGTCTTCCACCCGTTCTTCTGGAGCTGCCAAGTGAGCAGCATATCCTCAACATCTGTGTCATTTTGCCATGGTCCATCCAGTTTGTTAATCTGCATTACCTCATACAAAGCTTCAGGGCGGAAAAGGGTAGCTTGGCCGCCAAGTACATACGTGCTTCCGCCGCGGTATTGCAGGCTGAGAAGCCAGCTTGCCATATCCTGTTTTTGCTGATGTGTCCACCATCTGGACATAGGGCCGCCATACTCTCCGCTAGCAAGCTTTTCCTCGTAATAAGGATCATCTTTGGAGAGAAGGCTTTTCTTTTTCGGCATTCGCATCGTATATTTCGCCATTACACCGCCGATATTCCGGGAACTCATCATTCCATCCCATAAGTGCTGCAAGGCACGCGGTGCTAACCGGCTGTCGGCGTCCATGCCGAGAATGCCTTTAACAGAGCGCTGATAAGCAATTTCGAAATCAGTGCGTTCCATTTCATAAATATCCATGTTGTCTCCATAGATAGCTTTCCAAACGGCGTTAAGCGCTCCAACTTTTCTCTGTTTATTGTTTTCTGTTACGATTATTTCCATAGATAATCCGAGTTCTTCAGCAGTTTCTTTTGCAACTTCTTCAGTTCGGTCAGTGCAATTGTCTGCTACTACAAAAACGTCAAGCTCGACGCCGCTTGGCAGCACCTGCTCTTTCAAGCCTGTCAGGCAGTCATGAATCGATTTTTCTTCATTATGGGCGGGTATGAACGCTACGATCCGCGGACGCATATACGTACGCTTGATGCGTGGCAAGGCACGTGTTTCCATGCTGCCAGGAATTGTCATCATCTTACTTTCTTCCTCCTTTTTTATATCGAGCAGTCTTATAGGAAGTTAACACGTGTTGTCGTATGCATTAAAAATTAAAATTGCTCCTGCTTATAACCTGGTTCATAAGTCACATGATAGCATAGTAAAACCTTGTTGGAATGTTGATTCGTTAGTCAAATAAAGGGAATATTCGCATTGTATGAGTCAACTTCTGCCGAATAATGTGGAATTTATTTACAGTTCTTATTCACTATAATAGAAGGGGTAGATAGGTATATGGATATAAACATACAAGCCATTGAGCAGTACATGATAGAAAATAAGCGAATGGATACGCTTGTATTCGGTATGGGATGCTTTTGGAGTCCGGAAGCGAATTTCGGTCAGCTGCCGGGTGTCCTCCGTACGAGAGTCGGATTCGCCGGCGGAACGAAAACAAACCCGACTTATAGGCAGATGGGTGATCACACCGAAACAGTCGAAGTTACCTTCGATCCAGATGCCATTTCACTGGAACAGCTGCTGCGCAAATTTTGGAATGATCATAATCCGAACCGCCCAGCGTATAAAGAAAGGCAGTACATCAGCCTTCTCTTATATCGAAATGCAGAACAGAAAACAATAATGGAAGCTGTAAAACAGCAGCTGGAAGTTGACCGAGAAGATTCGATTTATACAGAAATAGCTCCTATGCATGATTTTACCGAAGCAGAACCGCATCATCAGAAGTACTATTTGAAACGTTTTAAAAGGGCGACGGAGCAGTTGATGATGAACTTTCCGGATGAAGCATCATTCCATAATTCCACAATTACATCTCGCTTGAATGGGTTTGTCAGGGAATACGGTACATTGGCATCCATCAAGGAGGAAATCGCGCAATGGAATATTCCTGAAGATGAAGCTATCGAACTTCAAAAGCTATTGGAGGACTTGAAATGGTAGAGACTGCAGCTCATTTTCAGGTCACGCGTTTTTCGAATCAAGTCGATATCGAGCAAACCGGATCAGCTACCGCAGACAGATTGTACAACCTGCTCGAGCACGCGGAAAGTGTCATGGGTAAAAGTTCCTCTGTCCATACTCGAGTAACTGTATGTACAGAAGATGAAAATTATGACACCCTTCACTCGCTTTTGTCCGATTATAGATATGATCTATTTGCAAGGAAATACCTGTATCGTAAACAGCTGGCAGAAGAACAGCCGCTTCCTTTTAATTATCGGTGGGAAGCTATTGGAATGGGTGGGACAGATGAAAAAAGATTTCTGGAAATTTGGCAGTCAAGCATGGAACAGTCCGCTAATCGTGCCTCAGCACGTTCTATAGAGAATCAGTTGGATGATGTAAAGGCCCTACTTGGTGAGGAATGGCAAAATAGCTGTCGCATCTTCTATCAGGACAATATTCCAATCGCCATGACGATACCTCATCTGGAACCGGGAAAAAATGGAGAAGGTCGTATTTATTACATCGGCACTGTGCCTGCAGCTCGCGGGAAGGGGTTAGGGCAAATCATACATGCAGCCAGCCTTATGATGCTGAAAGAGATGGGTGCTGTCATATATGAAGGCAGTACCCATGCAGATAATTTGCCGATGCAGCGCGTATTCGAGAAGAATGGCTGTAAAGTTATCAGGAAAATTGCAACTTACTATAAAGGTTTATAGCACCGAAGGACGTCCACTTTCGATATACTAGTAAAGAGATACATAGCAATGAAAAATAAAGGGGGATGAAGTATGTATAAGCTTGTAGCAATAGATATGGATGGAACGTTATTGAATGATCAGCATGAAGTGACGATGGAAGTGCATGAGACACTCCAGGAAGCGAAAAAGCTCGGGGTTAAAATTGTTCTCTGTACAGGCAGACCAATTCATGGTGTGTATCGTTATTTGGAAGAATTGATTCTGAATGAGGATGGAGATTTTGTCATTGCCTTCAACGGAGCACTTGTTCAGAATGCTCATACAAATGAAGTGGTATCGCAACTATCTTTATCTTACGATGACTTCATCGACTTACATCAGCTTAGTTTGAAACTTGATACGCCGATGCATTACTTTGATTCTAAGTTCTTATATACATCGAACCGAAATATCAGCAACTACACAGTTCTGGAATCCTTTATGACGAAGATGCCGCTGCATTATCGGGCTGTCGATGAAATTCCCCGGGATGTGCTTGTTCCGAAGGTAATGTTCATTGATGAGCCTGAACGGTTGAGCGAGACAATAGCAAATGTGCCGGAAGAATGGAAGGATCGTTTCACGATGGTGCAGAGCGCGCCATATTTCTATGAAATACTTCATCCCGAAGCTAGCAAAGGCAGTGCAGTGAAACAGCTGGCCGAACAGCTTGGAATCAAGCGGGAAGAGGTTATGGCAATTGGAGATAACGGAAATGACTTATCCATGATCCAGTACGCCGGCTGCGGAGTGGCGATGGACAACGCAATTCCAGCTATAAAGGAAGCTGCTGATTTTATAACAACCTCCAATAATGCTCATGGTGTTGCGGAAGCAATCCGCAAGAAAATTTTACAGGCGGGACAAGCATGATTCGTATCGAAAATGAATCTCTCAGTGTCGAAATTGCAGAATTAGGGGCAGAAGTGAGAAGCGTACAGCATAAAGATACGCAGCTTTCTTATATGTGGAGCGGAGATGCTGCCTATTGGGGCCGCGTTTCTCCTGTTTTGTTTCCTATTGTCGGTCGATTGAAGGACAGCAATTATATAGCGGAAGGCAAGACATACGAGCTTTCTCATCATGGTTTCCTGCGGGACGCTGAATTCCAAGTGTCAGACGCACAAGCCACTTCCGTTACATTTGCAAAAGAATCCAACGGAGAATACCGAGATGTGTATCCTTACGAATTTCGAGTGGAAATTTGTTACCGGCTGGAAGCGGATCAGCTGCATGTTGACTGGAAAGTGAACAGTTTGGAAAAGGAAGAAATGATGTACTTTTCTATCGGTGCTCATCCAGCTTTTCGTGTCCCGCTTATATCAGGAGAACATGCTGCCGATTATAAGCTGCACTTAAAACCTGTGCAGAACAAACAAGTCACAGTGTATGAGCTGGCCGATGGATTAATCCGTGAGAAAGAACAGCCTGCTGTACTGCCAGCTATGCCGATTCAAGCAGCACTTTTCGAGAATGATGCAATCGTGTACGATCATATCGAGGAAGTACGTCTCCAATCCAGTGAAGGAAATGGTGTAGCTGTCTCACTGTCAGGATTTCCTTATGTCGGAATTTGGTCCAAATATGATGCAGCGACAAGTACGATGGCTCCTTTCGTATGTATCGAGCCGTGGTTCGGAATTGCTGATACAACAGATTCAACAGGAGTTTTATCACAAAAGGCAGGGATACAGAAGCTTGCTCCGGACGCAGAGTTCAACAGTTCTTATCGAATGACGTTCTTCTAAATTTAAAGATCGCTCCCATCAGGAAGCGGTCTTTTCTAAACGAGTGAAAAAGATGAAGTAACGCAAACTAGATTATATTATTTGAAAGTAGGTTTGGCACATAGCATGAGCTTCTTTACAGCATTGTTCGTATTATTATTAGCGGTTCTCCTTTCGACTGCAGTTAGTAAAATACTGCCTCTGCCGCTTGCACTAATCCAGATTATCCTTGGTTTAGCCGCATCTATACTTCCCCTGCATATATCACTTGAATTTGAGCCTGAATTATTCATGATTTGTGTAATTGCTCCGCTCCTATTCAGTGAGGGTCAAAAAGCATCTCGAAAAGAGTTATGGCAGCTGCGGACGCCAATTATACTGCTGGCTTTTGGACTTGTATTTCTTACTGTCGGACTAGGCGGCTATTTGATCCACTGGCTTATTCCATCCATGCCATTGGCAGTTGCTTTCGCGCTGGCAGCAACAATATCACCGACAGATAATGTTGCGGTAAAATCAATTACACGTGGATTGAAGCTTCCATCCAATGTGATGCCGATACTAGAAGGAGAGTCCTTGCTGAACGATGCAGCCGGTATCGTATCTTTTAAAGTAGCGCTTGCTGCTGCGCTGACCGGGGTCTTTTCGTTCGGGGGAGCGTCTGTAGAATTTTTGTTCGTCTCCATCGGTGGCTTGGTCATCGGGGCAGTTGCAGGATATGTGATTGTCACGATCCGGCTGCAGCTGTTGAAATATGGCTTTCAAGATGATTCGATGCTCATCGTTCTGCAGGTAATGACGCCGTTCTTCCTTTATGTACTGGCCGAAGAGGTGCATGTTTCCGGCATTCTGGCTGTTGTAGCGGCCAGTATCATTCACGGTATTGAACGTGATCGTCTGCAGCAGACAACAACCAAGCTGCAAATCCTTTCCAATAATACGTGGACCATTGTGGAATATGTATTGAATGGTCTTGTGTTCGTTCTGTTAGGATTCTTACTGCCTGAAGTGTATCAGGGAATTCAAGATACGAACGAAATTGGTATGGGGCGTTTGTTCGGGGTTATTATCATTGTCTTTATCGCTTTATTCCTTATTCGTTTCATTTGGGTGTACAGCTTGCACAAGCCTTTTACAATACCTCCAAAAAGCCGTATGGAACGCTTTGTATCCAAAAATTATCACAACAAGGTGAATGCAGAGGATTCAGAAACAGTAGGGCGCGGTTATTATGCGCTCATTATGGCTACGAGTGGAATTCATGGAACTATTACATTAGCAACTGCTTTGTCCATTCCTTTTTATTTGGATGATGGCTCACTGTTCCCAATGCGAAATACGGTATTGTTTGTGGCAACAGGAGTGATACTGCTTAGTCTGATTTTTGCTTCTGTAGCTCTGCCAATCCTGATTCCAAAACCGGTAAAAAGAGATGATGGGCTACTTTCCTTTAAAGAGGTGTATCGTCTTATCCTTAAGCAGACGATCAATCAGCTCCAAGCAGACGCAGTCAGGGAAACACAGTTGGCTGTTAATTTGGTTGTACGTGACTTAGAGGAGCAGCTTGTCGACCTTGAAAAAGGTATATTGCAGGATCCGAACAAGCAGACGATTGAATCCTTGATTAAAGTCGGTAGGGAAGCAGAGCAAAAACGTATCGAAGACATGGCGTCAAGAGACGTTGTTTCTGAAGATGCTTATCAGTTATACCAAGTACTTATTACGCAACCGGAGCAGTACCTCGTCAATACAACTTTCAGCAGATTTAAGCGGGCATTCCAGATTGCACGGATACGTCGCAAATTCCGTAAGCGCTGGAGAGAAAATTGGGAGCAGCATGCTGAGCAGATACTCAGCAAAACTCCAGAAGTTGGTAATGAGCTGAAACAACTGCGAGCAGCTGGAGCCCAAGCAGCTATTGATGCAATTCGGGAACAGACGAATACTTCCAACCGTCATGAATCCTTGATTGTGACACAGTTATACAATAAGAAACTAGTCGGGCGCTATCGATCTTTCGAAAGCGATGAAGCATTTCAAGAGCAGCTTCATAAGTTTCGGATGCGTGCAATCCGAATGGAACGAGATGCGATTCATGAATATGTACAAGAAGAGCGTATATCTGTGGCGACAGCAGCTAAACTAAGAGAAGCTGTCACTTATGATGAAATGGTCGTTTTAAGCGTAGACTCATCCCATTAATCGGCAGCCTTGTCTTTCATAAGACAAGGCTGTACACTTGGGGTAGTAGTTAGAATATTGTTAATAGAATTACTTTTAATTTAGTTCTACGTAATGTGTAATTAATATGGCATAATAGGACTCGTTGTGAAAAATATGTTTTACTTTGATGATTAACATCGTCGCAGTTTTGGCTATATACGCGAAAGGGGAACAACATGAGTTATATTATCGGCATCATCGGTTTATTCGTGTTTCTAGGATTAGCTTGGATTGCTAGTTCGAATAAAAAAATGATTAAGATTCGCCCGATCATCATCATGATCATCCTGCAGCTTGTACTTGGATTCATTCTATTGAATACAGAAGTAGGTAACTACTTAGTAAAAGGTATTTCAGATGGGTTCAATCTATTGCTTGGCTACGCTGCTGAAGGAATCAACTTCGTCTTCGGTGGATTAGTGAACGTAGAAGAATCCACATTCTTTATGAATGTGTTGCTGCCGATCGTATTCATCTCGGCATTGATCGGTATCCTTCAATATTGGCGGATTCTTCCTTTCTTCATTAAATATATCGGTCTTGCGCTTAGCAAAGTAAATGGTCTGGGGAAACTGGAATCTTATAATGCAGTTGCATCAGCGATTCTAGGTCAGTCAGAAGTATTCATTTCTTTGAAAAAACAGCTTGGCTTGCTGCCGCGTCATCGCCTGTATACGCTTTGTGCATCTGCAATGTCCACTGTTTCTATGTCTATTGTCGGATCGTACATGACAATGCTTGATCCGCGTTATGTCGTAACTGCGCTAGTGTTGAATCTGTTTGGCGGATTCATCATTGCCTCTATCATCAATCCTTATGAAGTAGATCCTAAGGAAGATATGATTGAGGAAGAAAAAGGCGAGAAACAATCCTTCTTCGAAATGCTCGGAGAATATATCATGGATGGTTTCAAAGTAGCTATTGTTGTTGCCGCGATGCTAATTGGTTTCGTTGCGTTGATTGCTATGATTAACAGTATCTTCTCAGGAATTTTCGGTATCAGCTTCCAAGACTTGCTTGGTTATGTATTTTCTCCATTCGCATTCCTTATGGGTGTGCCTTGGTCAGAAGCAGTTGATGCAGGAAGCATCATGGCTACGAAGATGGTATCTAATGAATTCGTAGCGATGCAGATTCTATCTGGCGGAGACTTTGTTTTGAGTGATCGTGTTATCGCCATCGTATCTGTATTCCTTGTTTCCTTTGCGAACTTCTCTTCTATCGGTATCATTGCCGGTGCGGTGAAAGGTTTGAATGAAAAACAAGGAAATGTTGTAGCGAAATTCGGTTTGAAGTTGCTTTACGGTGCTACACTTGTTAGCTTCCTATCTGCAACGATTGTTGGTCTATTAATGCCATAAATAAGAAGAACACCACGTAAATGTGGTGTTCTTTTTTTGTTACTTGACGTAAATAGATATCTAAAATATACTTACTTACATAAAGTAAGTATAGAGGGGGAGCTTGTATGCACTACCAACAACCACCACAGACATACATTGGACAAGTAAAATTACGCGTAGCAGATTTGGCACAATCTGTTGCTTACTATACAAAAGTTATTGGCTTAAACATTATAGAAGAAGAACAAGGAAAGGCAACGCTTGGAACTGGAAACACAATCCTGCTTTATCTAGAGGAAGGTCAAAATCTTCAAAGAATGCCGGACCGTCATGCAGGTTTATATCATTTTGCGTTACTTCTTCCGACCAGAGCTGATTTGGCTGATGTCGTGAAATTTTATGTGCTGAATCGAGTGCCGTTTGGGGCATCAGACCATGGGGTCAGTGAAGCCATTTATCTTAATGATCCCGATGGAAATGGAATTGAAATTTATGCTGACAAACCAGACGCAGGCTGGAAGTGGATCGATGGAGAAATACAGATGACAACTGATCCGCTTGATGGAGATAGTTTGTTGAAGGAAGCATCTGAAGAAGAATGGACTGGCCTTCCGGATGGAACTGTTATGGGTCATATTCACTTGTATATGCGTCATCTAGGAGATGCTGCTTCCTTTTATAATAATGTACTTGGCTTCCAGTCAGTCGTTTCTAGCTATCCGGGAGCTTTATTCGTATCGACGGGAAGTTATCATCACCATATTGGCCTTAATACATGGCACGGTGCCAATGCGCCATCTGTTAATCCAGATGAAGCAGGTATGGAGTGGTTCACAATTGTCTTCCCAGATGAAGAGAAGCTTCAAGCAGCGATTAAAAGAGCAGAGTCAGTTGGATTGCCGATAAAACAGGGAAATAGTAGTTACACACTTATAGATCCTGTAGGGTCAAAAGTGAAATTAGTTATACATGGGCATTGATTAACACACAACAGCAGCTGCTGTTGTGTGTATTTTTATTTCTATGCCATAATAATAAGAATGAAATATAAAAGGAGTTAACGGATGAAACTAATTCAGAGTCTTACACAATTTCTTCCAGCGGAAATACAAATTTCAGCAGAAGGCGATGTATTGCGTCTTATGTCAGCAAAAGGAGAGCAATGCGGTATTGTAGATGTTGATGCAAAAGGAGATCTTATAGGATTTGACTTGCAGATGATGCTGCCAGATGAAAAAGATGGCGAAGCGCGAGTAATTGCACAGCAGTTTGCTGCAACTTTTTATCCGGAAGCAGCGGAAGTGATTCAGGAAGATTATTCTGCGCATAGTACAGTAATCCGTCTTGCTGAAAAAGATGCAGTTCACCATTTACCAGTACCTGGTGCGGGATTAGCTGTGGAAGTCCATGATTCTGGTTTTGTTACGGCAGCGCAGCTATATCGGAATACATATACTTTGATTGATAGCGATGAGTTGATAAAAGTAGAGGAGGCAAAACAAAAACTGCTTGCCGAAACACCAATTGTACTTGCTCTCGAAAATGGAGAAATTAAATATAAGCTTGCAGATCAGGCCATTGGCGTGCATGCGGATGGTACAGTATTATTCACTGAAATTCCGCCGGTTTTCACAGATATCGATGCGGCCGCACAGCAAAAAGATTGGGCAAGTTTGATGGGGATAACGCATGACTTCGTTAATTATTATAACGAAGATGGTGTGCAGCTGTGGGCAGAAAAAAATCTCCTAGATAATTCTCCTATTGATGAACTCCCTGATCAAGTTGCTGTCCGAAAGAATGAAGAAGTGCTGTTTTATTCAGGAGCTACGCCTTGGAATAAAGATAGAAGATATACAGAGGAGGAGCTTAAGCAGCAAGCTGTTCATTTTCTTTCAGCGGTAACCGATCAGCTACTTGAAGATTGGAAGCACGCAGGAGAGCAACTGGCCCCTGATGCTGCTATCGAGGACGAGCTTGAACCAGCTTATATTTTTCTTTTTTCTTATACCAAATTAGGTATCCCTGTAGAAGGAGTAGAGGCTAGTATTCACGTCGGAATCTACTCTGGACTTATCAGGGAGTGCATAATAGACCGCTTACCGGATGCAGTTAACGCTGAAAATCAATTGATTTCTAGTACGCAAGCAAAGCAGCAGCTTGGTGATTTGCTGCAGCTAGAGTTAGCGTGGGTTGCACTTCAAGATGAAAATCAGTATGAGCTTGTATATGTGCGGACAGATAAATAATAATAAATTGCTAAATAGGTTTGGTGGTGCATGATAACGGTTACTTAAGATATGCTCGACAAAACTCGAGCACATCTTACATAAAGGGTGATCGCATGTTCAGTATCGGAGAAATCATTTTTATTTTACTATCCTGCGCCTTTTTTATGGTGTTGGTAGCAGTGGTATCCTACTATATGACGAAAGGTAATGTCAGCACTGCAGATGAATACTTCCTTGCTGGGCGCGGTTTGACTGGAATATTCATAGCCGGCTCCTTGCTGCTGACAAATCTATCGGCTGAGCAGCTGATTGGCTTAAACGGACAGAGCTTCACGAATAATATGTCAGGCATGGCCTGGGAAGTAACAGCTGGTCTTGCAGCTATCATTATGGCAATTTTCCTGCTGCCAAAGTTTCTTGGAATAGGCATTTCCACAATACCGGAATTTTTGAGCAAGCGGTATGATGAAACTGTCCGGAGATTGACCGTCATTTTGTTCCTGCTTGGGTACATGTGCGTGACGATTCCTTCCATGCTCTACTCCGGCGGTGTTTCCGTCCTTCAATTATTCGATTTACCGGAACTTCTTGATATTACATATACGCAAGCATTGTGGATGACAGTATGGTTCGTCGGTATTATCGGTGCAGTTTATGCGATTTTTGGCGGATTGAGGGCTGTGGCAGTATCTGATACGTTGAATGGCATCGGTTTGGTCATCATCGGTTTCCTTGTTCCGATACTCGGCTTTATTCTGCTGGGTAACGGAAATATGGTGGATGGAATGAAGCACATCGTCCAGAATAGCCCGGATAAGCTGAATGCTATTGGCAGCAGCACAGATAATGTGCCGTTCTTCTCCATTTTTACAGGAATCCTTTTTGCTAACCTTTTCTATTGGGCCCTAAATCAATATGTTATCCAGCGCGCTTTAGGAGCGAAAAATCTGGCAGAGGGACAAAAAGGTGTCCTGTTTACGGGATACCTGAAGCTACTAGTTCCAATTTTTATGCTGATACCTGGTATCATCGCATTCCATTTGTATGGGGATTCTATTCAAAATGGAGACTTGAGCTATCCGACACTTGTCAGCGATGTGCTGCCAGTTTGGATGCTAGGCTTTTTCTTAGCTGTATTATTTGGGGCTGTACTGAGCAGCTTCAACTCAATCTTGAATAGTGTTGCTACCTTGCTGGTACTTGATATTTACCAGCCGGTATTCGAACCGAATGCTTCTGATGAAAAATTAATCAAAGTCAGCAAAATTCTTGGCATCATCATAGCGCTCGTTTCCTTCTTTGTTGCACCATTTCTCATGTACGCACCGGATGGCTTATGGAACTTAATCAGGCAGTTTACCGGATTCTTCAATATCCCTATCCTAGTTATCGTATTGATGGGTATGATCTTTAAACGCGTACCTGCTTCAGCTGCTAAAGTGGTAATTGTATTTCACGTTTTCGCCTACTATATGATGGTGTGGGGCTTCCGGCAGATATTCGATTGGGATCCTGGTATCAACTATATCCACGTTTACGGAATTTTGTTGGCGATTGAAGTTGCGTTCATGCTCATAATGGCAAAAGTAAAGCCATTGAGAACTATCAAACCAGTCTTTTATGCGGAAAATGGGGAAGATCATCTTGTTCCTTGGAAGCACGCAATTCCTGTATCCATTACACTGATCTTTTCGATTGTCATTTTCTACGTCATATTCTCGCCAATTGGATTAGCTTACGAGGAAGCGGCGGTATCGAATTGGTTCTGGCCTGTGATCGCTATTCTTATAGCGGCAAACGTAGTTTTATACATCGTTTCCATTAAAAAATGGCATCAAAAGTATCATAATTATGTAGCAAAGCAAACAGAAACTGCCCGTAAAGCACGACTAAGCGGGGATTGATAAAAGCAAAAAAGCCACTCAAATGAGTGGCTTTTTTATTGCTACTGAGCACACAGCAGCAAACAAAACAGAAATATTTTGGGGGTATCCTGTTTGTAAGACATTCTAACAGAAAAACTGCATCAATGCAAAATATTTGTTAAGGTTTCGTAAAGTGCGTACTATCCTGCGGATGCATTTGTCTCAGGATACTATCGATTGTATATAAGGGGCGCTTCTTTACTTCTGCAAAAATTGTACCAATGTACTCACCGATAATGCCAATTGCCATGAGCTGCAGACCTCCGAGCAGCCAAATGGAGATAATTAAGGAAGTCCAGCCGGCATCGGGCTCCCCGAATACTTTCTGCATGGCAGCATAACATGCAGCGAGCAAGCTAATAAGAAACAGGCCGAAGCCAACTGCAGCAATAAGACGGATGGGGGCAACGCTGAAGGAAGTGATACCTTCAAATGCAAAACCAAGCATTTTTTTCAGCGGGTATTTTGTTTCTCCAGCGAGCCGAGGCTTGCGCTCATAAGTAACGATATCTGAGCGAAATCCAATTTGGGGGATGATGCCTCTCAGGAATAGTTTGGATTCGTTATAGCGGCTTAGTTCTGTTAAGGCCCGTTTGTTCAGCAGTCGATAGTCGGCATGATTGGAAATGAGTCGGATTCCGAGCATCTCCATTGTCCGGTAGAAAAACGCAGCGGTATTGCGCTTAAAGCCAGTATCGGATGTACGGTCATTTCGTACACCATACACAATCTCAAAGCCCTCCAGATAACGCAGCACGAATGTTCGGATGACAGAGATATCGTCCTGCAAATCTGCATCCAATGTGATGACACAATCGGAATAATCCTTCGCATGGAGCATACCGGCAAGAAGTGCCCGCTGATGTCCTGCATTAGCTGCAAGCTTTATTCCCGTGACAAATCGATTGGCCAGATGCTCTATTTTGATCAGCTGCCATGTATGATCCTTGCTGCCATCATCTACAAACAAAATACTGCTTGCAGATGATATAAGCTGCTCCTGCATTAAAGCTGCCAGTGTCGATGTGAGCTTGGAGCAAGTATCAGTCAAGATTTCTTCTTCGTTATAACAAGGAATCACTAATGTAAGAACAGGCAAAGATGTAGTCAACGGATTCCCTCCTTTATGGTTGTACCCGGTATAGGTGAACTTCCCAAGCAGAGTCAGGATGTTGGAAGCTTCGTTCATAGCGCAAATCATTGTCGATTGCATTTGCGATCATAACAGAGGATAGGACATAGGCTCCGCCCAGTTCTCGTAAAGCTTCTGCATTTAAATCTAGATTCTGTATGCTGCGATCGGAGTCTTTACGAAAATCATAATGCTTTCCGAGCTCCGCCGAAAAAATATACAGCCGGCTGCCCCATTCATCGAAGTAACGTGTTAGGTTCTTGCTTTTTGCCAGTTCTCCTGCAATGACTTCACGGAACTGATGCTTGTAGGATAACGGAATAATATTGTTGTATGTATCGACAGTGTAGAAACCGTTATATTGGGCGATAGCAGGGTGTAAGCCGATGCTTGCCACCTTATATGTGTCTTGTGGCTGACCGATATAATCGCGAATTTCTTTAAATTGATCGACAGCATAGAAGGCCTCAACAGAAGGTGAATGCTGATAGAGGCCATAAACGATTTCTTCGTTGGATAGAGCCAATACGACAAGCTGGAGACAGAGGCAAGCATAAACAAAAATGCGTATACTTCGCTTTCCGAGTTGCCATAGCAGATAACAAGCTAATCCGAAACTAGCATAAATAACGAGTGGACGAAGAAAATGAAAGCGAGCGAAATTGAATGCAGAAAGCAAATCAATATGCTCTTTCGGTATTTTCCAAATCTTATTGAACCAAAGGGCGTACCAAAAAGATAACAGCAAATTCAATCCTGTCAGACTGAGATAAATGTTCATGGGTCTTGTATGATTTCGCCTAAAGAGGACCAAAAGCAAAGCAATCAACAATACCGGAAGGATCACAAAGGTGTGGAGGGTCATAACGTGATTATGTCCTAGTGTGAAGTTCTTCCAAAACAAGTGGAGCGTCTGGGCAAAATCTTGTCTGGAGGATACAAATTCGACACGATGCATCGTTTCAGAACCAGCGATCATTGTGTAGACAAGCCGGTAATCTGTTGCTAAGAAAACAGCAGTCATCCAAATAATGCTTACCAAGAATAGCAAATTCAGTTTACGATATCGAAGTAGATCAAGCAGCCATATGATCCCTATAAGGGCGAGGAAGAAAAAGAATCCCAGAACAAAACTAGCATATAGCGGTAGTAAAGTAATAGCAGTCCAGTGCTTCCAATTCGCCTTTTGAGATCTAATAGATAGGAAAGCCCAAAGTGCTAAAGGGTGTCCCATGGTGCTAAGCATGCCTGACGGCCAAAATGGTGTCAGCGCGAACGCAAGAGAAACAAGAGCTGCAATCCAATGTGCTTTGATATTCCGGATGACGTGGGTGCGGAGCAATAAATACATACCGAGAAACGCAATGAGCCGGGTTAGCAGCTGGCTTATGGCGTAAGCAGTCATTGTTGGAAACCAAGCATGCAGCCAAACGATTAGTGTCCATTCCGTGCCAAGTGCATCCCGAGGCAGTCCGCCGATAATCTGAGGTATGACAGCATGGACGCCGCCAAACATCTGTCCGCTTTCAGCAAGTACTTTATACCAGGCAAGATTGGAGTCGAGATTATCATGAACACGTATATGGGCATGGTCTCCCAGCAGGAATAAGGGAGAGACGAAGAGTAGTATCACTGCGACACAAAGCAGGATAGCTTTTCTGTCTGCGTAGTTCCGCAATATTCCCACATCCTCCCAAAGTAATGCTGTTAGTATGCGGAAGCGGGTAAAAATCTATACAAAAATACCCGGAATGCTAGGCATCCGCGGGTATTTTCATAATGTAAGCTGACTCGAAATCAGCTTGAGGCAGTGGCTTGGAAAACAGATAACCTTGTACCTCTGTACAGCCAAGCCCTTGAAGTGCTTGCAGCTGTGCTTCCGTTTCGACGCCTTCTGCTATTGTATGAAGCTTCAGGTTTTCAGCCAGCGACTGGATGGTGGCAACAATGGACTGGTTATATTCAATATGTTGAATGAACGTTTGATCAATTTTTAAGATGTCGACCTGGAGTTTATCCAGATAGTTTAAGGAACTATATCCGGTGCCAAAATCATCGATACTGATCTTAACACCTGTTTCGCGCAATTTCTGGAGGATGGAATTTATTTTCGTTTCATTCTGCATGACAACGCGTTCTGTGATTTCCAGCTCCAGCAAGCTTCCATTCAAATTGTAATGTTCCAATCGATCTCGGAAGAAACTGGAGAAATCATCCTGCAGGAATGTAATAACAGATACGTTGATGGAAATGCAAGGAATATTGCATTCGGCTGTTTCTTCCCGCCATTTAGATAAACAAGCCATTACCCGCTCGATGACACCGCGCTCAATCGCGACTATCAAACCGCTTTCCTCGGCAATCGGAATGAATACATTCGGGGGAATGAACCCACGTTCGGGATGATTCCAGCGCAGCAGTACTTCTGCTCCGGTTATTGTACGTGTGAAACTGTGGAATTTTGGCTGGAAGTACAAGTCAAAAGCCTGTGTCTCGATCGCTTTCTGCAGCTCATGTTCAATCTCGAACCGAAGCACCTGTTTTTCTGCCATTTCCGGCTGAAAGACAGTGTAATTATTTCCGCCGTTTTCTTTTGTCTGATACATGGCAATGTCAGCGTATTTATAGAGATTATCCATATCTTCTGCATGCTCTGGGAAGGAAGCAATACCGATGCTAGCTTGTAAAACATGCTCGTAATCTTGAAGCCGTATTGGCTGCCGGAACTGCTCGACAATATATTTAGCCAGTCGAGTTTCAGCTTTTCCGGGAACTATGAGCAGGAACTCATCTCCTCCGACTCGGTTAACTGTACCTTTACCATCCAAGATTCTTTCCAACCGAGCTGCTGTTTCCACTAGGACCTTATCGCCAAAGGAATGTCCAAAAATATCATTGATTCGTTTGAACAAATCATAGTCAATTAACAGAATACTGAAGGTGGTTCCTTTTTCAGCGTATTCTTGCATCTGTTGCTGCATCAGACGGCGATTCGGCAATTTAGTCAGATCGTCATGATAGGCAAGAAATTCTACTTGTTTGGCTGTTTCAATCGTATGCGATATGTCCTTGATGACAAGGAAGTAACCAACAATATGATGCCTCACAATAGTAGGTATGCCAGTAACATGTACATCTATTTGTAAGCCTGAATGATTAACTATTTTAGTGTCCCATTGATGTGATCCGCCATTCATAAGGATATTAAGGTGATCCTGAAATATCTCCTTATCAAGGAAGAGAGCTGCGGCATCCATTCTTTTGATAGCATCCTCGTTATAACCGGTCAAAGATTCACTTTCTTTATTAGCATGCTGAATCGAACCATTCTTCTCAACTGCCAATACCGCATTAGGGTTGTCATTGAACAGAGATTGATAGAGCTGATGTGTCGTCACTAGTGCCCTGTTCCGATAAAGCAGCGGAATGACAGTCAAAATTGTATTTGAAATTAGAACGACAGCAGTAGGAATTAGAAAATGCAAGCTATGAGATACTGTTGAATCATAAAAAGTGAAAGCTGCAAAGATGCAATAACCTAAACCAACAATAGCAATTCCAGACATCAGGCTTCCAAATAGCAACAGCATCTTGCTCCACTTCATCTCTTCTCCATTCGTATACATATTAAGAAAACGGAATAAGGTGAATATAGTCGATTGTGTCAAAACCATCGAAGTAAGTACTTCTACAAGGTGGACATCAAGAAAATCCGGATATAAAGAAAACGGTGTTAACATATGTAAAAAGTAAATCAAGGCGGCTAAAAGCAGGCTGATAAGCAAATCATGCCTGGTATTTCCTATCGGACTGCGTACGACACACAGAATAAGAGCGCCGCTAATGGAACTTAAGAGGAAATTGATGACGAAGAAAAGCCATGTTGCTTGAGGAGCAGGGCCCGCATCAATCGATAGGGTAAACGAATAGGTAGCCAGTACGGCACTTAAGCCAGTTCCTAGTGATACTAAAGTCACTTTCCAAGTACTTACGGCTGTCCGCATCATATGCTGGCTCACATATAATACAAGCCTGGTGAGTACGCTTATAAGCAATACGCTAGTGATAGTGTAGAGAAGATGGATACCCGGTATATCGATGAACGGAAGCAACGTTTTTCCTCCTGCGACAAAAGTAAGGATTACCTGAATTGGACAGGCATGGTAACATAAGTTTATCAGATAAAGTCGAATCATGGCGCAAAACTTTTTACTAATTGCAACTCAGGAGGCGATAGTATGTATCAAACGAAAAAACTGCTGCTGCTCGGATCTGGAGAACTTGGAAAAGAAGTTGTGATTGAAGCACAGCGGCTTGGCGTAGAGACGATAGCAGTCGATAGGTACGATGGGGCTCCGGCAATGGCTGTTGCCGACCGCAGCTATGTTATTGATATGCTTGATCGAGAAAAGCTCAGACAGATTGTGGATTGGGAGAAACCTGATTTTCTTGTTCCGGAGATTGAAGCAATTGCTACAGAAGAATTGGTTGAATTGGAGAAGGAAGGCTATCATGTCGTGCCAACTGCAAAAGCAGCTCAGCTGACGATGGATCGTGAAGGCATTCGCAGATTTGCTGCAGAAACATTAGATATCCCGACAGCTGGTTATCGTTTTGCAGATACATATGAAGAATTTCAGAAAGCAGCAAAAGAAATTGGTTTTCCATGCGTCATCAAGCCATTGATGAGTTCCTCTGGTAAAGGCCAAAGTGTCTGCCGGAAGCCTGAGGATATCGAGCGAAGCTGGCAAATCGCTATGGAAGGCGGAAGGGTGCAGAAACCACGTATCATCGTAGAAGAATTCATTCACTTTGATGCGGAAATTACATTGCTGACTGTTCGAGCGGTGAACGGTACCTTCTTCTGCGAGCCAATTGGGCATGAACAGGAAAATGGTGACTATATCGCTTCATGGCAGCCTCATCAGCTGACAGATTCGCAGTTGGAAGAAGCGCATGAGATAGCAGAGCGTATCACAACAGGATTAGGCGGCTACGGCTTATTTGGAGTAGAGCTTTTCCTTGCTGGCGATCAAGTATATTTCAGTGAGGTATCACCGCGTCCGCATGACACTGGTATGGTGACGATGGTAACACAGCAGCTGTCTCAATTTGCCTTGCACGTACGAGCGATTCTAGGCTTGCCGGTTACAGAAATTAAACTAATGCAGCCTGGTGCTACCAGTCCGTTAAAAGCAGATATTTCTTTAGAATCCTATCATATATCGGGCTTAAGAGAGGCGTTGCAAGAACCCGAGACACAGATTCGTGTCTTCCGTAAACCAGCGACAACAGTAGGTCGCAGAGTTGCTGTGGCTTTATCCACTGCAGAAACAGTGGAAGAAGCAATGGAACGCGCAGAACAGGCTAGAAAACGGCTTAAAGTGGAGGGACAGGATGAATTATCATAACCTGACTTTCCGTGCCGTCACGAATACAGATAACGGAGAAACATCCAGTGAAACTACCTTTCATTATCAGCAAGAAGGCCAAATTCTTACTGCAGCTTATGCGGGAGGATCAATTCTGGAAGGAAGGCTGATCGGATTGGTGGAATCAGATGGTAAGCTTCGGTTCCGTTACCATCATATTAACGATCAATATGAGTTGCGCAGTGGACAATGCGTATCTATACCAGAGATTTTAGCAGATGGCAGGATCCGTCTTCATGAAGAGTGGCAATGGATGTACGATGACGAGTCGACAGGGCATTCCGTTGTGGAGCAAGTGGAGGAGTAATAGTTTTATGAAAAAGACGTGAAGGCAGAAAACAGCTTTCACGTCTTTTTTTTACATGGCATGTTTGATGCCTTTTCGTACCAATATCCAGTTAACAGGATAACTGGTAGCAAATCCGATTATCATGGCAATTTGCATCATGAACCAAAACAGTACACTATTTGGATGTAATCCTTCAAAAAATACGGAATGCGCCAATAGCATAAATCCGAACATACCAATCTCAAATGCAATGAGGGAGAGTGCATCTGACTTGATTGCATCGGCTAGATGACTATCTTTTTTCGTATTCATGCCCATGCCGTAATACTGAAATAAAATACCAAATAGAAAAGCTAAGATGAACTCTACTGCAAAATCGGCATAGAGCGTACTGCCGGCAATCGTAAGACCTGCCCAAAACACAATCGGTGCTCCGATCATATCACCAAGTGCACATCCGCTGCTGCAGTGGGTAGTCGAGACAAATACCTGCTGCCAAAAAGGTTTATCAGCATGCTGCATCTGATCATGTTTTGCATTTACTTTCATGCTGTCTTTCCTGCCAATCACATAATAAGCCCATAGACCAATGATTGGGAAATAGATTCCAATCATTGGCCAAACGATATACATGATCTTCATCATCTGGCGGTTTCTTCGAAAATCGAATCCTATTAAGATTGCTTGAATTATGCCAATCAGGACTCCAATTATTGCGATAAGCTCCATATAAATCACCCCTAAAAAATCTCTTAGAGGCTTTACCCGTCCTTCCTTAAGCGAAAACGAAAGTGGAATATCCATATCCACCAGCTTATAAGTGATATCCAGCAAAACAGTCATTATGACTGCAGAGAGTAAAAGACTAATAAAAAAGTATTGTATTTCTGTTGTTCCGCTTGAGCGCATGAGGGCGTTGTAGAAGCGGGTAAGAAATAATACGGGTACTAGCAGAGCAGTCAGGAGTGAGAACAAGCGTCCTTATTTATAGACGATAAGTAAAATGATGCTTGCGACCAGCTACCAGTAGGAATATAAAGCAAAGGACAAATAATATTGCCGGGGAATTCACAAAAGTGTCCATCTTAATACCTCCTATAGATTCGCAACGATATTTAATGAGCAAGAACCATTCGACAAAAAAGGCAGCACTGTAATTTTTTTGTAAATAAGCATGCAGGTCAACAAGCATAAGGTATAGTGGAAGAAAAAGGAGGTTTCCTATGGAAAGTAAACGTTTAAGGCAGAAACCCGATCAAAACAGGGGCTTCGGTTTTTTGCTGTCCTTGCCTATTTTGTCTTGGGCTTTATATGACTTTGCTAATACGATTTTCTCTTCTAATATTACAACTATCTTCTTTCCGTTTTATGTGACCGATTCAATCGGTAATACTGCAGAAATGGAGCAGCTTGGAAATACACTGATTGCTTATGCGAATGCGCTGGCTAGCTTCTTTCTTGTCATCTTTTCACCATTATTCGGTGTGTGGATCGACAAAACTGGTTATAAGCAGCGATATATCATACGATTCGCGGCTGTTTCAATTCTGTGTACAGTTTTAATGGGTGTATTTGCAGGATGGAATACGGAAACAACACTATGGGGACTTCCAGCTCCGTTTGTAGCGACTGTACTTGTGTTTGTACTTGCAAAGTTCTTTTACAACAGCAGTCTTATATTCTATGATGCAAAAATTAGTGATTTGGTACCGCGGAATCGTCTATCGACATTGTCGGGTTTTGGGGTAGCTGTTGGTTATATGGGGACGCTTGTCGGCTTGCTCGTTTATTTTTTACTCGATGACGGATATGAATATGTTTTTCTTGCTACGGCTGGTCTGTATTTAGTGTTCACACTACCGCTTGTATTTTTCCTCAAAGAAAAGAAATCTGTGCAGAAGCAGTCTAGTGTCAGTCTATTAACTGGTTATAAAGAGATTATCGCCACCTTCAAGGAAATAAGAAAGCATCGATCTATTTTACAATTCATGGTGGCTTATTTCTTTGTCAATGATGCGATTGCTACAACCATTGCGGTCATGAGCGTTTATGCTGTCACAGTTGTGGGGTTCAGTTCTGGGCAGTTCATTATCCTCTATCTTGTATCAACAGTAACAGCAATCATAGGTTCATTCTGTTTTGGTCAGATAGCTAATAGGGTAGGGGCACATCGATCATTTTCATTTGTGGCTTTGATTATGGTAGTAGCTTTGACAGTAGGAGTATTGGCAACTGCACAATGGATGTTCTGGATAGCGGGCAGTCTTTTCGGAATTGCTTTGGGGTCGATTTGGGTTACATCGAGGATTTTAATTGTGGATCTCTCTCCAGTTGAAAAACAAGGACAGTTCTTTGGTCTGTTCGCATTCTCGGGAAAAGTATCTTCCATCATCGGGCCGATGATCTATGGAAGTATTACACTTGGCTTGAGGGGTTACGGAGATTTGGCAAGCAGAATTGCGTTGACCTCGCTCATCGTACTCACACTGATAGGTCTGCTCATTCATGTGGCAAAAAAGAAGATTCCGGACAGGATGGCGGCGCGTTAATGCGTTCGCCATTCTTCCAGTGAATCTACGAAGGTGCCGGAAAAATGCACGCTTCTTGCGATATTGAAAAGCTGTACTTTCGCTAAAATGGAAATTGGATTGACGATGACAATATTACGGAAACCGAGCTCATCATATAACTCAAAAGCATCAGCAATTCTATAAACCAGATTCTGCTTTATTACATTTAAATGAATTAGGTCGACAATTAAGTCATATTCGGTTGCTTGGATAGATCCGAATGTTTCATAAAGTGTTTCCATGAATTCTGTAGATTCATTATTTTTAAAAAATCCTTCTGCTGTTATATGAAGAACTTTTTCTTTGTCATCAATCTTAAATTTGTACATACTAAATTACTCCCCAAACATCATTCCTCAACGGGACTTAAGCGTACTAGCTTTGCCGATTTATGTCAATTAACCATTTCTGTTCTCCATATCCAAATAGTTAAATTTCTGTAAATAATACTTGTGAGTATTATACTAGTCTCTTATTCTGCAGATGAAAAATCCCGCAGTAATGCGATTCCTTAAATAAGAGAGCTAAGTTCATTTGCTTGTTTATCCAGATTCTGGGCCGCTTGTTCCAGGGTATAAAGTTCTTCTATAACCTCTTGCACACGAGTTGTCCCTTCCATACTACGCTGTTGGGCCTGATGCGAAACAGATTCAATCTGTTGAATACGTTCGGTCATCTTCCCAATGTTTTCTTGAGCTTGCTTAGTTGCTTCTGCTGCCTGTGTTGCCAGTTTCCTTACTTCATCGGCCACAACATTGAAACCTCTGCCATGCTCGCCAGCATGTGCTGCTTGAATAGCAGCATTCAACGCTAATAAATTGGTCTGGTTTGCAATGTCCCTAATAGTTTGGACAAGTGATTGTAGGGAGCCAGCTTGTTTACTTAAGGCATCCGTTGCATCGATATTAGCAGTCGTCGCAGCAACAATGGACTGTATTGAATCAGCGGCACCATTGTTTTTTTCTATTCCAGAAGTCGTGCGGGCACGAAGGTCAATGGCCATCTGCTGCAGGTCAGACGTGATTGTTTTAGTTCCGATTTCCCGTGCTGTAATATCAGTTGCAATTTTCAAGACGGCTTGTACACTGCCATCATCAGCATGGACAGGCATGTATGTAGCTTCCAGCCAGATAACATCTCCATTTCTGGCAATTCGCATAATCTTGTCCTGGAAAGATTGACCACTGCGCAGTCGGCTCCAAAACTGGTTATAGTCTGTGCTAGTAGAAAAATCTGGTGTGCAGAATTGCCGGTGATGCATACCAGGGAGCTCAGTCTGTGTGTAGCCAATGGTTGCGGCAAAATTCTTATTAGCCCATAATACTTCGCCATATGGTGTGAACTCTATCATAGCCAAAGACTTCTCTGCTGCGGCAAGTACGGCATTATTATCCAAGACTTGTGTCGTTAATAGCGGATTATTTATTATTGGAATCTTCTCCTGTTCTTTGTGAAACTAAGTATTTATACCCAGATCCGATAATAAGAAAACCTTTAATACTTATCTATGTATCCCGCCTAAAAAAGTTAATATTGATTGGGGAATTGCCTTATTATCAATGGAACTTAAAGAAACACTATGGGAATATGTAATCTTGACTAATTTCATCCTAGTCTATCTAGAGAAAAAAACATACTTATTAGACTCCTATTGGAAGGGTTTAAAAAAACTTTATCTTATTCCCACTACGGACCTCCCTTTGATATACTGACTACCAATACTAGAGAAGTTTGAAGGTGAGAGCAGGATGGCCGATGTTCATGCATCAATTGGAGCGGAAGAAAACGATGAAATGACTTTTAGGCAGGGAGTGAGGGATTGTATTCCTACTCTGCTTGGATATATCAGCATCGGGATTGCAGCGGGAGTAGTTGGTGTTGCAGCAGGACTTAGTGCGCTGGAGGTAGTGTTACTGTCAGTGCTTGTATACGCTGGGTCAGCTCAATTTATATTTGCTGCATTAGTGCTAGATGGAAGTCCAGCTGCCGCAATCATATTAACGACGTTCATCGTGAATTTACGCCATTTTCTTATGAGTGCGACAATGGCGCCACATTTTACTCAGTATTCTGTTTGGAAGAATATCGGATTTGGCGTGCTGCTGACAGATGAAACATTCGGTGTAGCTTCTGGCAAGGTCCAACAGAAACGAGGCTTGACGTCGAGCTGGATGAACGGGTTAAATGTGACGGCTTATATATGCTGGATTATTTCTTGTGCTGTTGGCGCATTGTTTGGAAACTGGATATCAGATCCGGAAGCATTTGGTCTGGATTTTGCACTGACGAGTATGTTCATTGCATTGCTTGTCCTGCAGCTGGATGCAATTGAATCAGTAAAGATAAAGCACTATATTCGATTAATTCTATGTATTGTCATTCTGATGGTTGGCTTCTCATTCTTCGTCAGTTCCCATATGGCTGTGTTGCTGGCGACCATTCTCGGCGCAACGATTGGAGTGGTAACGGAAAAATGAACGTTTCCTTATCCATGCTGCTGCTGATCGCTGCATGCGCAGCAGTGACCATATTGCCCCGTGTACTGCCTTTTTTGATTATTAGAAATCTGAAGTTGCCGATGCTTGCCCTGAGATGGCTATCCTATATACCTATATGTATACTGACAGCACTTGTTGTCTCGAATGTTCTAGGAGAAAACGGACCTCTTTCTTTTGATTGGCAGGTTATCGCAATCATGATACCTACTATTCTTTTCGCGCTTTGGACAAAGAGTTTATTATTTACAGTAATAATTGGCGTTGTGCTCATGGCTGCTTTGCGCTTTTTCATAGGATAAAAAGAAAAATCCCGACGCGTAATGCATCGGGATTTCTTTCTATCATGTTATAGGTGCTGGATTGAATAGAGCTAGGTCGTTATGGGTGCCCCAATGATCCGCCCAAGTCTGTTTTTTGCCACTTGCTACATCAAGTATAAAGCGGAAGATTTCCCAGCCGACTTCTTCCAATGTTGCTTCGCCGGTAGCAATCGTGCCAGCATTGATATCTATTAAATCTCTCCATTGCTCGTGCAGGGCTGTCCGTGTCGATATCTTCACAACAGGAGCCATTGCCAGACTGTATGGCGTTCCACGGCCGGTAGTGAAAAGCTGCAGATGAATGCCGGAAGCAAGCTGAAGTGTACCGCAGACAAAATCACTAGCAGGAGTGGCAGCGAATAGTAAGCCCTTCGTTTCAGCGCGTTCTCCGGGTGCGAGGACATCGGTAATTGTGCTTTGTCCAGACTTCGCGACAGAGCCCAATGCTTTTTCTACAACATTGGATAAACCGCCTTTTTTATTCCCCGGGGACGGATTAGCGCTTCGATCTGCCTGACCAGATGCGAGATAACGGTCGTACCAGTCCATTTCCCGCACTAGCTTTGCAGCGACTTCCTTGCTGGCAGCCCGAGGTGTAAGCAAGTGGATTGCATCCCGCACTTCTGTCACTTCGGAAAACATCACGGTTGCACCAGCGCGAACAAGTAGATCCGATGCATAACCTACGGCAGGGTTCGCAGTGACACCGGAGAACGCGTCACTTCCGCCGCACTGTGTTCCGATGACCAATTCAGAAACAGGACACGTTTCTCGTTTCCGTTTATTCAGTATAATCAGCTTTGCTTCTGCTTTTTCTATGATTTTGTCCACCATTGCATGAAAGCCCTGTTGATCCTGCAGCATGATAATATCCTCGTCGTTTCCGCTAGGATTAACGCGTGATGGAATGAGTTTTTCACAGCCAAGACCGATGACTAGTGTTTCACCGCCGAAGTTCGGATGACGGGCCAAGTTTTGCACTGTGCGGATTGGAATGACTGCTTCTGGTGCCTGGATAGCGACCCCGCAGCCGTAGGCATGGTGAAGGCCGACAATATCATCGACATTTGGGTAGTTTGGGAGTACTTCCTGTTTCAAACGTTTAACTGCGAGATCCATTACACCGACGACACATTGAACACTTGTTATAATACCGAGAATGTTTTTGGTGCCGACTGAGCCATCCGGATTACGATAGCCTTCGAATGTATAACCTTCTAATGAAGGGAGAGGTACGGCAGGGTCTGGAGAAAGAGATAGTTCATCCAGCGGCGGTGGCGTTGGCATGAGCAAGTGTCGTTCCTGAATCCAGCTTCCAGTGGGAATATCTGTTGTAGCATGCCCAATTACTTCGCCGTAGCGGATAACAGGTTCGCCTGTATGGATAGGCTGCAGGGAAAGCTTGTGGCCCTGGGGGATATGCTCCTGTGTGACAATGTCATTTGCAAGAGAAGTACCAGCAGCAAGACCGCCGTCAGCAACAGCGATTGCAACATTGTCTTGTTCATGTACTTTAACAAAATAAGGATTAGTCGTGGATTTCAATTATATTCCTCCTTTTTGTAAGCGATTTCAATTAGAAGCAATAAAAAAGAATGGGCTATTTGTTATTTTGTTTAATTGTATGACCAATAGAGGTGGCTGTCAATAGAATATGAAAAAAGCAGCAGAAATTTATACTGCTGCTTTTTCCAGTTGTTTTGAATAAACAGCTGTGAACAAGAAGGCCAGACCGGTAATGACAAGAACTATCATAAGGATCCGGAAACCGGGTAAGGACAGGTCTGAACCAAAGACAATTGCTAAGACAACAGAAGAAAGAATGGAACCGAGGTATCTGCATGTTTGGAAGAGTCCCGAGCTTGTCCCGACTATACGCTCGGGGGAAGCATTTAGCATTGCTGCTTGCAAGGTGACATTACCGATACCATAGCTGATACCGAGAAAAATAAGAACAGCACCAATGTTTCCGAGAGTAAGACGCTGGGATATGACAGCCAATGCTGCAGTTCCGCCAATCATAAGCACAGCCCCAACTATCGTTGGAATACTTGTGCCGGAACGGTCGATCCAGCGTCCCATCAGGAATGACACAAGTGTACTTGCACCAGAAAGGAAAATCATCATCAGACCGCTCGTCTTCAGGCTGTAATGCAAGACATCTTGGAAGAAGCTCGGCAGGCCAAAGAAGAGACTGTAGTTAAAGATATTCAATAGTATGAACTGGATGTAGACGAGTGTCAGTTGTTTGTTGCTCCGCAATAAACGTACGTCGATAAAAGGGTAGGAAGTACGTAATTCACGCACAATAAATGATGCTAGAAATATAATTCCTATCCCAAGGGGTATTAGATGGATACCGTGCTCGAAAGATAGTAGAAAATATAAAAGAAAGCTCATACCAATTGCAAATAGGATAATCCCAATGCTGTCGAGTTGTTTCCAAAACTCCCGGAAAGTATAGTGCACAGTTTTTGGATCCTTTGGGACAGCGAACCAGGTGAGCAGGAAACTAAGCAGAATAAATGGGGCATTCACTGTAAAGATTGACTGCCAGCCTGCAAAGTCGATCAGAAATCCGCCGGCGGTTGGGCCAAATGCTGACATGGAGGAAGTGAAAATAGAAAGAATGGCAAGTGCTGATGCTTGTTTCTCATGAATATGAGTCCGCACAAGTGCCATACCAGCAGGATAAATGGAACTGCTGCCGACTGCCTGGAAAAGCCTCATGCCTAATAAAATAAGGAACGTGCCTGCAAATGGAGCGCCAACAGCAGAAATGGCTACAAGCAGCAATCCGATTAAAAGCATCTTACGCCGTCCAATCAAATCCCCAATCTTCCCAGCAATTGGGACAACGATACTACTGGCTAAATAATAAGAAGAAATTAGCCAGGATACTGTTGCAAAGCTGAGTGAAAATTCATGCTGAATAGCGTGAAGAGCCAATGATATCATCGAGGAATTCAGTGGATTGAGCATTGTCCCTGTTGCGATAGCTGTCAGGAATAGGCCACGTTGCTTTTTGTTCATTTCTGTTACCTCCAACTTTCACTCTGCTGTTAATGTGACCATCCTGCGGTTTCTTTACACATACTTGCTTGAATGTACTTTCTTCCATACTAAATTAACGCATTTCATGTCTCATTTTCGTGAAATATGTTCCATCCATTCGCTGACTGGGTATTGTAACTCTGAACGAGCCTTTAGAAGAAAATGCTTTTGCGGTGGTGTATAAATGGCTTCTGGAATTTAGCTGAATGATGGAACGCAGTTACGTTTATAATAAGCGATAGCAGAGGATTTAATCCTGATTAGTTTACTCAGACTTATTTCTTTACTTTTCCTGATGTTGGCCTTAAACTGATGAAAGTTAAAAATTATAGAAAAGTGGGTTTGGTACATGAAGAAAGCACTATTAGGTCTACTATTTATGTCGATATTTGCAATTCTTGCTGCATGTGGCAACGGAGATGATTCCGCTTCCGATTCTGGAGATAACAGCGGTAATGCTGATCTTTGGCAAGAAGTTCAAGATAAAGGTGAAATTACAGTCGGAACAGAAGGAACATACGCTCCTTTCACATTCCATGATGATAGCGGTGAACTTACAGGCTATGACGTGGAAGTGATGAAGGAAGTCGGTAAGCGTTTGGATCTTGATGTGAAATTTGAAGAAACACAATGGGATTCCATGTTCTCTGGATTGAACAGTGCTCGTTTCGATGTTATTGCGAACCAAGTTGGTAAAGGTGAGGACGACGAACGTGTCGGCCAGTACGATTTCTCTGATTCTTATACGAAGTCCCAGTCAGTAGTTGTAACAGCTGCAGATAACAATGACATTAAAGCAATTGAAGATGTAGAAGGTAAAACATCTGCACAATCTCTAACAAGTAACTACAATGCGGTAGCTACAGAAGCTGGCGCTCAAATCGAAGGTGTAGAAGGTTTGGCGCAATCAATTCAATTGATTGAACAAGGTCGTGTTGATCTTACTTTCAACGATAAGCTTGCAGTCCTTGATTATTTGAACAATACAGAAAAAGATGCTCCAGTAAAAATCGCTTTTGAAACTGGAGAACCAAATGAGACGTACTTCACTTTCCGCAAGGATAGCGGTGAAATCGTCGAACAGTTCAACAAAGCACTTGATGAGATGCGTGAAGATGGTACATTAGCAGATATCTCAACGAAATGGTTTGGCGAAGATGTTAACAAGTAATATGGTATTCGGCGGGATTGTCATCCCTTGGGAGCTTTTGCAGCAGTCATTCTGGCCGATACTGATTGAGGGGATCAAAGTCACGATCCCCTTGACTCTTATTTCGTTCTTTTTTGGTATCATTCTCGCACTCATCACGGCATTGGTAAGGATTTCTAATATCAAGCCTTTGCGGTGGATTTTTTCTGTTTATGTTTCTGCTATCCGCGGTACACCACTGCTTGTTCAGTTGTTCATTATTTTCTACTTACTGCCGGAATTAAATATTATGATAGATCCGTATCCGACAGCTATTATTGCGTTTTCCTTAAACGTGGGTGCATATGCTTCGGAAATCATCCGGGCATCCATCCTCTCTGTTCCTAAAGGACAATGGGAGGCAGGCTTTACAATTGGGATGACTTATCGGAAAACATTGTTTCGTGTTATTCTTCCTCAAGCGTTACGAGTTTCCGTACCGCCGTTATCCAATAGCTTTATTAGCTTAGTGAAGGAAACATCGTTGGCATCTCAGATTCTCGTAACCGAGCTGTTTCGTAAATCACAGCAAATTGGTGCGACGAATTTGGATCAGATTGTCTACATCTATATATTGGCTGCCTTCATATATTGGATTATCTGTTTCGTCCTGTCGCTGGCTCAGCATCAGCTCGAACGCAGATTAGACCGCTACACAGCAAGGTAAGGAGGGGTAGCTATGCTAGCAGTGAGAGGTTTAAAGAAATCTTTCGGTACGAATACAGTATTGAAATCTATTGATATGCAAGTTGATAAAGGGAAGGTAATCGCAATCCTTGGACCATCCGGTTCCGGGAAGACAACCTTACTTCGCTGCTTGAATGCACTGGAGATACCTGATGAAGGTATTGTAGGCTTTGAAGACCATCAAGTGGACTTCAGCCAGAAGGTCAAACAGCAGGAGTTAATTAAGCTGCGCCGTAAATCAGGGATGGTATTTCAATCTTACAATCTATTCCCGCATCGCACAGTTCTTGAAAATGTTATGGAAGGACCTGTTCAGGTTCAAAAACGTGACAAACAGACTGTAAAAGCGGAAGCGATTGAATTGCTTGATAAGGTAGGATTGAAGGATAAGAAAGATCTTTATCCGTATCAGCTTTCTGGCGGACAGCAGCAACGGGTCGGTATTGCACGAGCGCTAGCGATTAAACCGGAACTTATGCTTTTTGATGAACCAACTTCAGCACTTGATCCAGAGCTGATCGGGGAAGTACTCCGTGTCATGAAGGATTTGGCGAACGAAGGGTGGACGATGGTTGTTGTCACGCATGAGATTAAATTCGCTCAGGAGATCGCGGATGAAGTCATCTTCATCGATGGCGGTGTCATTGTTGAGCAAGGGCCGCCAGCAGAAGTGCTGTCTCATCCAAAAGAGGAACGTACCCAACGCTTCCTGCATCGAATTTTGAATCCGACAGAGTAACAGGAGAACAATATGTTCTCCTGTTTTTTTGCATAATTTTAAGCAACTTAGTTGAAAATAGTAATATAGTTACCGATAATAAGTAGGATAGTACATATTTTGAGAGGGGACTTAAGAGATGGAATTCAAAGACAAAGTGGTACTTATAACAGGAGCAGCGGGCGGAATCGGGATCGCAGCTGCTAAGAAATTTGCAGCAGAAGGGGCTAAACTGGCTCTTGTCGACCTTTCACAGGAAGCGCTTGAGACAGCTGCAGCATCCATTGATGCAGAGAAAATCTTGTTGGCAGCAAATGCTGCGAAAGAAGAAGATGTAATAGATTACGTGCAGAAGACCAAAGAAAAATTCGGCCGTATTGATGTGTTCATCAATAACGCTGGTATCAATGGAGAATTCAAAAATATCGTAGATTCAACTGTTGAGAACTTGGAAAAGGTATTGGCTGTCAATGTAGTAGGTGCCTTCCTTGGATTGAAACATGTATTGAAAGTGATGACAGAACAAAAAAGCGGCGCTGTCGTAAATACCGCTTCTAACGGCGGATTGCTTGGTGCTCCAGGTATGAGTGCTTATATTGCTTCGAAGCATGCACTTATCGGTATCAACAAAACAGCAGCTTTGGAAGTTGCAGACTATGGCGTGCGTGTAAATGCTGTTGCTCCATCTGGTGTGGATACAGCAATGATGCGCTCTATTGAAACAAATGCTGCTCATGGGCATGAAGAAGAAGCTAGAAAAGGCTTTGAAGCGAGTGTACCGATGAAGCGTTATGCTACTGCAGAAGAAATCGCTGATTTAATGTTATTCCTTTCTTCAGAAAAAGCATCATTCATCACTGGTTCTTATTATCGAATCGATGGCGGACAAGGAACAACATCTGCTTAATTTAAAAACACGCCTGTCATATGACAGGCGTGTTTTTTATATGCGTGTACAACGATGGATCCGACTTAGCATGTGACTCTTCCTTAGCGAGGATAGTTTCTTCCAATTCGCGTAAAAATGTTCTGGCTACGCGGGAAAGTGTATTGTTTCCGTGATACACATAGCCGAAGGAGTAGGTCTGAAAGAAAGGCGGAGCAAAATGAAGCAGTGTGATGTCTTTGCTTCTTGATAGTTCTGCATCGGTCCGAAAAGCGTAATCAAAGCCGATATTGATAGCTGTTTCATTTTCTACCATATTGCGTATAGTCTGTACATTGTTTGTAGTGAACAGGATATCATATTGAAGCGATTTGAATTGACGCATAAATGCCTGGATGTAGGCGTCATTATAAAGAACAATCGGCTGTTTAAGGAGCATCTCTTCGGTGACTAATTCTTCCTTAGCCAAAGGGTGCTGGTTATTGACGGCTGTCACCATGTGCCCATCAAGTAGCTTTTTGAAGACGAGATTACGGTATTTTTGGACTTCCTTTTCTGTATAAATGACAAGTCCGATATCGACAGCTTCTGCCTCTACTTTTCTCATGATGCGCTGTGATGTGTTTTCAAATAGGGAAGCTTTAATATTTGGATGAAGCTTGCGGAAATTTGAGAACAGCTCAACCAAAATCTCCATCGGTCCGGGAAAGCTTGCAATTTTCAGTTCTCCATTCAATGATTCCGTATATGTCTCTGCTTCTTCAGTGAATTCCTGCAGTTTCTCTAAGACCGCCTCAGCATGCTGTATAAGCTTATTGCCTTCCTCAGTTGGAGTCGTGCCTGTACGCGAACGGCGGAAAAGGCTGATATTCAATTCTCGTTCCAGGTTGGTCAGCGCCTGACTCAGTGCAGGGAGTGTTACATGCTGTTCTGCAGCAGCTGCTTTCAATGATCCTGATCGTGCGATAGCTACTATGTATTTCAATTGTTCGATAGTCATGTCTATCCCTCATTCGTTTAGTTAAGCAAACGTTTATTTAAGTTAAATAACCCGAAATTTATTATATCATTTTCCAGCAGTATACTAGAAAGGTAGAAAGAAATGCTGCTAAAAGGGGATGGAACAAATGAAAGCATTGCGTTGGCATAATCAGAAAGATGTTAGATTAGAAGATATTGATGAACCTGTCATCAAACCGAATCAAGTAAAAATGAAGGTAAAATGGTGCGGTATCTGCGGAAGTGACTTACACGAATATCTCGGTGGACCAATTTTCATTCCGGTTGATAATCCGCATCCACTGACTGGCGAAGTGGCTCCAGTGACAATGGGACATGAATTTTCTGGTGAAGTAGTTGAAGTAGGACCAGAAGTGAAAGATTACCAGGTTGGCGACCGGGTTGTGGTGGAACCAATCTTTGCCACGCATGGACATCAGGGTGCATATAACTTGGACAAGCAAATGGGCTTCCTTGGACTTGCTGGCGGTGGCGGCGGTTTGAGCGAATATGTTGCCGTAGATGAAGAGCTTCTGTTCAAGCTGCCGGATTCTTTAAGCTATGAGCAAGGCGCATTGGTAGAGCCTTCTGCAGTTGCGTTGTATGCGGTACGTTCCAGCAAAGTAAAAGCAGGGGACAAGGTAGCTGTATTCGGTTGTGGCCCAATCGGATTGCTGGTTATCGAAGCTTTGAAAGCAGCAGGTGCAACTGAAATTTATGCAGTTGAACTATCACCAGAAAGACAAGCAAAAGCAGAAGAACTAGGAGCAATTGTCGTCGATCCAAGCAAGGTGGATGATACAGTTGAGGAAATCAGAAGATTGACTAACGGTGGTGTAGAGGTTGCCTTTGAAGTTACAGGCGTACCAGTCGTCTTACGGCAGGCGATCCAGTCTACTGATATCGGCGGCGAAACAATGATCGTCAGCATTTGGGAAAAACCAGCTGAGATCATGCCAAATGATATAGTTATTCAAGAACGTTCTATTAAAGGTATCATTGGATATCGGGATGTTTTCCCGCAAGTCCTTTCCTTAATGGAAAAAGGCTACTTCTCAGCTGAGAAGCTAGTTACTAAGAAAATTAAGCTGGACGAAGTGGTAGAAGAAGGATTTGAAAGCTTGATCAAGGAGAAGAACCAAGTGAAGATCCTTGTTCAATCTGAGCAATAATAAATGGAAAAGCGGATGCCTACGCATCCGCTTTTTTCTTACTTGAAAATCTTATCGATCGCTTCAATATCTTCTGCTGATAATTTCACGTCGAGGGTTTTTAAGTTATTTAGTACTTGATCCGGACGTTTTGCTCCAGGAATAATTGCATCAATGCTGTCTCGTGTTAGATACCAAGCGAGAACGACATGAGCAACCTCTGCATTCTTTTGAGAAGCGATATCCCGCAGCTGATCTACTTTTTTCAGATTTTGCTTGAATGTTTCCCCTTGGAATAGTGGATCATTCGCACGTAGATCATCAAACTTCGTATTTTCGTCGTATTTTCCGCCAAGCAAGCCAGAAGCAAGCGGGAAGTAAGGTACGAAAGAAATATTGTTTTCAGCTGTATACGGGAGAAGGTCGTTTTCTGCACCGCGTTTGAACAGATTATATTCAGACTGCAATACATCTACATAACCATCAACGTTTGCTTCCTTCAGCTGTTCGATTGAGAAGTTCGAAACCCCGATGCTTTTGATTTTGCCTTGATCCTTCAATTCCTTCAGTGCACCCACAGCTTCCGCTTTTGGTGTATCTTCGTCTGGGAAGTGGATATAGAACAAATCAATATAATCTGTTTGCAGGCGTTTCAATGCACTATCCACAGAATCCTTCAGGAATTGCGGAGAGTTATCCATCAGTGTTTCTCCATTGATGATTTTGTGAGCAGCTTTGGTTGCGATTACGATGTCATCGCGTTTTCCGCTTTCCTTGATAACCTGTCCAACAAGCTCCTCAGATCTTTCCGGACCGTAAATATAAGCTGTGTCAAAGAAATTCATCCCATTTTCAATTGCTTGGCGGACAACCTCCTTGCCTTGTTCCTCATCTAGATTCGGATAGAGGTTATGGCCTCCGACTGCATTCGTACCAACTCCAATAGGGTTTACAAACAAACCGGATTTTCCTAATTGTACACGTTCTGTCATTTCTTGCTCAGCTCCTTTTTAAAAGTCTGTCTTAACTGTAGCAAATTCGCATGGTGGTATGGAAAAGATTTGCTTGGAGAAAACAGAAAGCGGGACAGCTATGCTGTCCCGGCTTGTTTAGCCATGTGCTTTTTGTTCATTCTCTTCTGTTTGCTGAATTCGCTTCTTCCAAGGCCAGAATGCCCATTTACCAAGAATTGCAGTAATTGCAGGTACAAGGAAAGGACGGACAAGGAAGGTGTCGAGCAATACACCAATCGCAGTAATTGTTCCGAAATGGACAAGTATTTGAATAGGCAGTGTCGTCAATACAGCAAATGTTGCTGCCAGAATCAGCCCGGCAGACGTGATAACACCGCCGGTATGGGCAACCCCATCTGCGATAGCTTTTTTAAGCGGCATCGTCTTACTGCGTTTCCAAATGCTTGAGATCATGAAAATATTATAGTCTTCTCCAAGCGCAACGATGAACACGAAAGCGTACAACGGGATGAAGCCTTGAATTGCTTCAACACCGAATCCGTAATGTAAGATAAGCCATCCGAGCCCTAGTGCACTGAAGAAAGAGAGCAAAACGGTAGCGACCAAGTAGATTGTTGCCGTTACAGAGCGCAGATACGTGAGTAATAACAGGGTGATAAAGCCGATAACGATTGGAATTATCCACTTCTCATCATGCTTTGTCACTTGCTGTGTATCGTACTGTTCTGATGTCTGACCACCAATCCAAACACTATCAGCATTACCGGTTGTATCCGATACAGTTTCTTTAATGTCAGGAATGTGGGCCATTGCTTCATTTGAGTACGGGTTCTCATCCAGTTCGAGTTGGATGCGGATCAACTGTTCATTTGATTCTGACTGCTCCGGTTCCATTACAGTAGCTGCGTATGGAAGCTCCTCAAGAGCGCCACGGACAGCTTCTGGATCATCTGTCTCAGTAATAACAGAAACAGGTGCAAGCTCACCTGCATTAACGTGGTCTGTCAGTATTTCAAAGCCTTCTTTTGACGGCATATCATCTGGGAAAGATGACAGTGTATCATACGTGTACGTAATGCGGGATGAAATTCCAGCAAGAATTCCAAGTACTACGAGTGTAGCAATGGCTATCTTCCATGGATGACGGATGACTAGTCTGCCCACGTTATTGCCAATTTTATTATGCGGTTTTTTCGTGCGAACTGGCTTTCCTTTTTCTTTCGCGCGTTCTTCCTGCATATCCTCTGTTCTTGGAATGAACGGGAAGAAGGATGCACGTCCGATGATTGTAAGCAATGCCGGCACGAGGGTAAGACTTGCAAGCAACATGATAAAGATAGCGATACCGAATGGAATAGCGAATCGGTTGATCGATCCATAATCAGCAACAAGCAAAACTAGCATAGCAACGATGACAGTCAGTCCGCTCATTGCAATTGCACCGCTAGCAGATGATAGGGAACGGACAATTGCTGTTTTCTTGCTCTTTATTTCCCATAGATTTTCCCGGAAGCGAGTGATTAGGAACAAGCAGTAATCAGTACCTGCCCCGAATAGCAGAACGGTCATAATTGCAAGTCCTTGAGAATCGAACGAAATCAATTCGGCTTTTCCTAATGCACCAAGTATAGGACTGATAACTAGATAAGCAAAACCTACACCGATAAGCGGCACGAGTGCCAGTATCGGAGATCGATAGATAACGAGTAAGAAGATAAGTACGATCAGTACGGTTCCAAACAGAAGAGTCGTGTCTCCTTGAGAGAAGAGGCCGACAGCATCTACCGAAATACCAGCAGGTCCAGTTGCTCGGACAAGAAGATCACCGCTATTCAAATCTTGTTCAAACGGGTTCTGCGTGAATGCATCATTTGCGGTATCTTGGATTTTATTAAGACCAGCTTCGACTGTATCAGTCGCTGTTCCGTTATCAAATAGGATTGGCATGACGAGTGTCGTACCATCATCAGAAAGCTGTTCTTTTAAAGCAGGCAGAGGGATGTCCTGAAATGGTGTTACGGTTGCTGCTTCAATGTCAGCTTCCTGCAAATCAGCGCTGAACTGCTGAATCGATTGCAAGTCTTCATCAGTTAGACCATCCTCCTGATACCAGGTAAGCAAGGCGGGCAGACCGCTGTTATCAGAGAATTCTTCTTCAATAATTCGGGCAGCTTCCTCGCTGTTCGTGTCATTGAGGAACGTTTCAGCTTGTTCGTCCTCCTGTGAATTTGCTTGCGGTAAGGTTAAATTTAATACGAGGGCCAGGACAATCCAAGCAGCTAAGATAATCCACCGCCCGGATTTGCCGCTTATAAAAGCGCCTAATTTTTGCATGAATGATTCCTCCTAATTAATTTATCAACTGATAAGTTATACCCAAAAAATAAAAGATTATGCACATAATCTTTTATTTTTTCTGGATGCCATCAAAAAGGATGTCTACAAGCATCTTTGATTTCTTGTCTGCAAACGCGCGTCGAGCTTCATAATCCTCTTTGGATGGAGGCAGAAAGGACTTCATCATCTCGAGGACGAAAAAGGTTAGTTCCATCGGAGGAACGGTAGGTATCGATTTGATGTCACCTTTGGCAATTCCTTCTGTCAAAGTCTGCATCACAGGATTGAAGTAACTGCGCAGCCACCAGTCTTGAATCGTTTTCCGATGTTCTTCATCAATCTCGTATTGCAAATCATGAAACATCTGTGTCATGTCACCTTGATGGTTCATAATCATAAAATAGGCTATTTGACGAATACGATTCTTGCTGTCGGCGTGATCCTGGAGTACGTGTGTCATCGCTTCTTCTGTCTGAACCATGATGGAACGAACAACTTCCAGATAAATAGCCTGCTTGTTAGGGAAATGATGATATAAAGCTGGCTGGGTAATCCCGCATTCATCTGCTATCCGCCGAGTAGAAATCGCCCGGTAACCATGTGTCATGAAAAGCCGTTCAGCTGTCGTGATAATATTGCGCTGGGTCTGTTCAGCGGAAACTTCTTTTTTTCTAGCCATAGTGCCTGCCCTCTTTAGTAACTTATCACTTGATAAGTTAACTCATTTTGTTTAGAAAAGCAATGATTGTCTTACTTATTGTAAAATAGAATATAAAAAGGGGGTAGTGATATGGGGAGAAAAGGGTTATTTCTTTCCGTTGCCGGTTTGCTTGGAGGGTACACAGCGATTGTTGCGACGCTTGTGAATAAGGAACTGAGGCAAATGAAAGCCTTCACGGAGGAAGAGACGATCAGCCGGGAGGTCGAGGCTGGGCGCTACAACAAAGCGGCTTATGATGCACTGCGTAAGGAAGAGTTCAGTGTACCTTCTGGTGAAGGGAAGATTTACGGCACACATTATGTAGGAGATCCAGATTCCCGGCATGTGATGGTCATCTCGCACGGAGTAGCTGTAAACAAATATAATAGCATTAAATACATGAATGTATTCCTGGCACTCGGCTTCAACGTCGTATTGTACGATCAGAGAAGACATGGACTTTCCGATGGCAAAAGTATTACGTATGGCTATCAGGAAAGACATGATCTTGCCCGGGTGATTCAATGGACAAAGGAAAGATATGATTACGATTTGAAGCTAGGTGTGCACGGCGAATCAATGGGGGCAGCAACTGCTCTGCTTTATGCAGGCACGGTAGAGGATGGGGCAGATTTCTATATCGCCGATTGTCCTTACAGTGATTTTGCAGAACAGGTTGCCTATCGGTTGAAAGTCCAATTTCATCTGCCGCGGCAAGTTTTTCTGCCAGCTGCAGAATTAATTGTGCGTAAATTGGATGGCTACCGTTTTCGGGATGTTTCTCCTATCCACTCTGTTGCGAATATCGAGAAACCGGTTCTCTTTATCAGCAGCTTGCCAGACTCCTATATCCCTGTGCAGATGACGAAGGATTTGTACGCGAAGAAGCAAAGTGGGTACAAGCAATTGCATTTGTTTGAAAAGGGTGACCATGCGATGTCACTAGTAGATAACAAGCAGGAATATGAGCAAGTCGTAAAGCAGTTCCTGCAAGAGATCAACATAAAAGCTCAGCCTGTCGGCTGAGCTTATTCTATGTCGAAATATAGCGTACTATTCCTCTGTGCTATCAATTGCTTTCTATAACGTTTAGATGCTACCATATCTACTGTAAGCGGTTTCCTATAATCTGTTATCTTGCATCACGACGCTTAGACAAAACTAGAATACAATCTGAGGAGGATTTCTATGAGTCAATTAGCAGCAGGTATGCACGAGAAAGTGGAGCGTTTTCTGAATGGGACGAAGAAGCTGTATATCAATGGTGAGTTCGTGGCGAGTGCGACAGAGAAGACTTTCGATTCGTATAACCCGGCAACAGGCGAAGTACTCGCGACTGTTTATGAAGCAGGAGCAGAGGATATCGACCGTGCAGTGAAGGCAGCGCGACTTGCATTCGATGAAGGCCCTTGGTCGACGATGACGGCAGCAGAACGAAGCAGAATCATGTACAAGCTGGCTGACTTGATGGAAGAACATGCAGATGCACTTGCCCAGCTCGAGACATTGGACAATGGGAAACCGATCAGGGAAACGAGCAATGCGGATATTCCGCTTGCGATTGAACATATGCGCTATTATGCGGGCTGGTCGACTAAGATTGTCGGACAGACGATTCCCGTCAATGGCCCATACTTCAACTATACGAGACATGAAGCTCTTGGCGTGGTAGGGCAAATCATTCCATGGAACTTCCCGCTCTTAATGGCGATGTGGAAGCTTGGAGCAGCTCTTGCAACGGGTTGTACGGTTGTCCTGAAGCCTGCCGAGCAGACGCCATTGTCTGCTCTATACTTAGCAGAACTAGCAGAGGAAGCAGGATTCCCATCAGGTGTACTTAATATCGTACCTGGATTCGGGGAAACGGCAGGCCAGCCGCTTGTCGATCATCCTCAGGTTGATAAGATAGCATTCACAGGCTCCACAAGCGTCGGGAAACAAATCATGGCGAGCGCATCCCAGACATTGAAGCGTGTGACCCTGGAGCTGGGCGGTAAGTCGCCGAATATCGTTCTGCCAGATGCGGATCTGACAAAAGCAATTCCAGGTACTTTGAATGGGGTTATGTTTAATCAAGGACAAGTCTGCTGCGCTGGGTCGCGTGTCTTTATCCAGAAAAAGCAATTCGATAATGTGATCGCCGATATGGCCTCCCATGCAGAGAGGATCAAGCAGGGTGCTGGTATACATGCAGATACTGAAATCGGACCACTTGTATCCTTGGAACAGCAGGAACGAGTACTGAGCTATATCGAGAAGGGCAGAAATGAAGGAGCAGAGCTCATCACTGGAGGCAGTAAGCCGCAGGAGCAAGGTTATTTTGTTTCGCCGACGATTTTCGCTGATGTGCGTGATGAAATGACAATCGCCAAAGAAGAAATCTTCGGGCCGGTTATTTCGGCAATGCCATATGATGATCTCGATGAACTTATCCGACGGGCAAATAACAGTGAATACGGGCTGGCAGCAGGCGTTTGGACGCAGGATGTCACAAAAGCGCATTATATTGCCAATCATCTCCGCGCCGGAACAGTTTGGGTGAACTGCTATAATGCGTTCGATGCTGCATCTCCTTTCGGCGGATACAAGCAATCCGGTATCGGCAGGGAGATGGGATCGTATGCTTTGGATAACTATACTGAAGTGAAAAGTGTTTGGATCGGGATGGAGTAATGCTGAAAGAGCCTGCGCTAGGTAGTGCAGGCTCTTTTCATAGAAAAAAAAGCATACGCCAGGGCGTATGCTTAAAAGTGTTTACGATACCATGCAGCAGCTGCTTGAACCTCTGTATGGGTGAGACTGTGACCATTACTTTCCCAGTGGATGGAAGCATCAGCACCAGTTTCCTTTAGCATTTGCTCAAGCTCTATTGCTTCGGATCTTGGGCAGATTGGATCGTTATCTCCTGCGGTAATGAACACAGGTGTTCCTTGCTGCTGGGCAAGTATGATATTTCGTCTTGGCACCATAGGATGATGCAAAATTGCTCCTTTGAGTGAATCAGTATAATGATAGAGGAGGCTGGCTGCAATATTGGCACCATTGGAATAACCGATTGCGATAATATTGTTTCGATTAAATTCGTATTTCTCAGCTGCTTCATCCAGGAAGCTGCGCAGTTCTTCTGTGCGGAAAATCAAATCTTCTTCGTCAAAAACACCTTCAGCAAGACGCTTGAAGAAGCGTGGCATGCCATTTTCAGAAACATTTCCCCGTACACTCAATACGGCTGCGTCAGGATCGATCATGTCAGCTAGCGGCAAAAGATCCTTTTCCGTTCCGCCAGTACCGTGCAGTAGTAAAAGTGTCGGTTTGTCTGCTTGTTTAGCAGCTTTGAAAACGTGTATCATGTTTGTTCCTCCTTTTATTTGTTAGTCGAAGTACCCTCGGCATGCAAGCCTAATGTTTTGATATGGTCGATGACTTGGGCTTTCTCATCATCGTCAAGACCTGCTAAAATGTTGTGGATAACTTGTTCATGCTTCGGAAAATAGTCTTCCATGAAAGCACGTCCTTTTTCGGTCAAAGTCGCAAATGTAATACGACGATCGTCTGGACATGGGCGTCTTCTAATCATTTCTTTTTGGACAAGACGATCTACTACATAAGAGATGCTGCTGCTGGATAACAGGACTTTACTGCCAATTTTCTGGATTGGCTGGTCTCCTTTATGGAATAACAGCTCCATCACAGCGAATTCCGTCAAATTAATTCCTTGCTTCTTAATATCTTCCTCGACACGTTTCTTAATGGACTGGAGTGCCCTTGTTAGTACAATGAATAGCTTCAATGATAAGCCTACGTTATCAGTTGCCATAGTCTTTCACGCTTCCTTTTTATCTCGAATTCGAGATAATTATATGCAATAAATGAAAAAATGTCAATAAAGGGGGAGCCGGAAATACCGGCTCTTTGTTTATTTTGCTTGTTCTTCGTATAGCTTTGCGATTTCAATGATAACCTTTGTTGCTTTTTCCATGTTGTCGACGCTAATATATTCGAACTTGCCATGATAGTTTTCTCCACCTGTGAAGACGTTTGGTGTTGGCAAGCCTTTATAAGAAATTTGGGATCCATCTGTCGCACCACGAATCGGTTTAATCACTGGTTCTATGTCCAGGCGTTTCATCGCATCAGATGCAATATCAACGATTTCCATAACGGGCTCGATTTTCTCACGCATGTTGTAATATTGATCATGCATTTCAAGCTGAATGCTCTTTTCGCCGTATTCTGCTTTGATTTCTGCAGTGATTTCTTCGAACAAAGCTTTTTTTGCCTCGAATTTGTCGCGATCATGATCACGCAGGATATACTGCAGCTTTGTCAGTTCAACATCTCCTTGGATAGAGAGCAAATGGAAGAAACCTTCGCGCCCTTCTGTATATTCTGGTGCTTCATCCTCTGGCAGCTTCGCGTGGAATTCCATCGCAATCTTCATACTGTTTACCATTTTGTTTTTCGCTGTTCCTGGATGTACGTTATTACCATTAAATGTGACTTTGGCCTGTGCACCATTGAAGTTTTCATACTCCAATTCGCCTAGAGGCCCGCCATCCATTGTATACGCGTATGTAGCACCGAATGCTTCTACATCAAATTTATGCGGTCCGCGGCCGATTTCTTCATCAGGTGTGAAAGCAACACGGATTTTACCATGCTTGATTTCAGGATGCTGGATCAAATATTCCATCGCAGTCATGATTTCTGCAATACCGGCTTTGTTATCTGCTCCAAGAAGTGTCGTGCCATCTGTCGTCATCAGTGTATGTCCTTTGTAGCCAGGCAATTCAGGAAATTCAGCTGCGGACAGTACAACATCTAGCTTTTCGTTGAGTGTGATATCATTTCCGTCAAAGTTCTCGATCACTTGGGGATTGACATTTTTTCCAGTGAAATCTGTGGCTGTATCGACGTGTGCCATAAACCCGATAACTGGTACGTCTTTGTCTGTTGTAGCCGGAAGTGTTGCCATTACATAGCCATTTTCGTCGATTGTGACTTCATCCATTCCGATCTGTTTCAGCTCTTTAACAAGCATATTGGCGAGTTCAAGCTGTCCCGAGGTGGAAGGAGTTGTTTCAATATCTTCATTGGATTGTGTATCAACTTTTGCATATGTAGAAAGACGGTCAATCAAAGTTTGCTTCATTATCTTCATCTCCTTGGAGTTTATATTACTAGTTTAGCATGAAAGGTATACACTGAAACAGATGCTGCATGTGTGTATAATAGATGGAAAAAGAAAATGGGGGAAACGTTATGCATATTATCGTTGTAGGCGGCGGAATCGCCGGAGCCAGCACAGCCTATCATTTGGCCAGATCAGGAGCCAAAGTGACGATAGTTGATTCAAAAGCAAAAGGCCAGGCTACCGCTGCTGGAGCAGGTATCATTTCTCCTTGGCTTTCAAAGCGTGTAAGAATTAAACCTTATTTCAACTTAGCTAAAGCAGGTGCTATCTATTATCCTGAGCTGCTTGAGATGCTGAAGGAAGATGGTCAGGATAATGTAAGTTATAAGCAAGTAGGAGCACTTTATGTGAGTGCAAGTAAGAAGCGGCTGGACGAACTGGAAAAACTTGCTTACAAACAGCGGGTTGAGACGCCGGAAATCGGGGAAATCAAAAGACTAAGCGCAGAAGAAGCACGAGTTAAATTTCCGCCATTGCGAGAAGATATGACAGCCCTCTTTCTCGAAGGAGCTGCTCGGGTCGATGGTCGGCAGCTGCTTCAAGCTTTACTGAAAGCAGGAGAAAAACACGGTGTTCGGTATGTGCAGGGAGATGCGACCTTGCTTCATAAAGAAAACAAGGTCACCGGTGTACATGTCAACGAGGAAACAATTGAAGCAGATACTGTTGTAGCAGCTGCTGGAGCATGGATCAACAAGCTGCTGGAGCCGGTTAATATCAAACTTCCGGTGGAACCGCAAAAAGGGCAGATCATGCATATGCATGTGGATGCTGATACAAGCAACTGGCCTGTCATTCTTCCGAAAAGCAGCCACTATTTGCTCGGATTTGATGACGGAAAGGTTGTGGCGGGTGCTACGAGAGAAGTGGGATCTGGTTATGATACAAAGCAGACAGCTGCCGGCATGCAGGAAGTATTACGGGAAGCATTGAAGGTTGCGCCAGGTCTTGCAGATGAGGAAGTGACAGAATTCCGCATCGGTCTGCGTCCTGCGGGTCCGAATCCGTACCCAATTCTTGGTCCAGTGAAGGATGTGGCTGGACTTCATTTGGCTGCGGGATTTGGTCCTGCTGGGCTTAACCTTGCACCATTTTCCGGAAAGCTGGTAGCAGAGGTAATACTTGGACAGACGCAAGACTTGGATATTACACCGTATTTATTATAAGCTAATAGCATGAAACAGCGTATGAGTGGACAGAGGGGAGGAAAGAGATAGCATGTTGCGGAGAAAAAGAGCTTGGATTCTAGGAGTTGTCATTTTGGCAATTGGTATCCTGCTCCTCATCGGCAGTCTCTTTTCTTCTGAGATTAGAGCATTCATGGCAATTGATCAAAGCGATAAACAGCCGAATATACCCGATCCGGAAAATGTCGTAGCTGTGAAGGATATTGCTTATCCGACCGAAAATTATGATGGAAAATTAGACTTCTATTATCCTGAAGACGCCGAAGGAACGCTTCCAATCGTCATTTATATCCATGGCGGCGGATGGATAGGGGGCGACAAGGAAGCCCAAAATCCATTTACGATGTGGATTGCATCAAAAGGCTACCTGGTAGTGAACGTAAATTACGGACTGGCACCGGAATATAATTTTCCGACACAGCTTTATCAATTGAATGATGCTATCAGTTTTGCGTTGCGGGAAGCGCCCCGGTACCACGGTGATACGGATCAAGTTTTTGTAGGCGGAGGATCGGCTGGTGCAAATCTTGCCGGCATGGTGGCCGCAATGGCTACCAATCCAACGACGGAATCAATAATTGGTGAGAATTCAGCACTTCAGCCTGATCAAGTCCGGGGTACACTGCTTTACAATGGTGTATTGAACTTGGAAGATGCCCAGCAAACGGGCTTCAACAATATGACAACATTCCTTTGGTCGTATACAGGAAACAAAAATTATACGCATGATCCGCGACTGCGAGATATGTCTCCAGTCTTTCAGATTACGAAGGATTATCCGCCTACGTTCATTTCATCCGGGGAGTCTGATAAACTGCACCCGCAAAGTGTGGAAATGGCAGATGAACTTGAAAACTCTGGAGTGGAAGTAGAGAGGATGTTCTTTGACACCTCTCATCCAGCTGCCGGACATGAATACCAGCGAAAATTATATTTGGAAGAAGCGCAATACAGCTTTGATCATATGATCAACTTTTTGCAAGCACATTCGGAATGACTTCAGGCTAAAGCCAGGGGTCATTTTTTATTTTAATACCTCATGGAATTTTCTGTAAGATTTCTATATAATTAGAAAATATAGAAAAAGGGGAGAATACGATGCGTTTTAGGGATTTTCATCCAAATATAAAAATAAGGCTCGTGGAATCCTTCGTGTCCAGCTTGATTGGAAGTATGGTGACCCCATTTATGACCATCTACTTGGCGATGCATTTCGGAGCAAAAGTGGCAGGTCTGCTGCTGTTGGTCAATGTATTCCTCGAAATCGGGATGAGTTTACTTGGCGGTTACTTTAGTGATTTATTCGGACGGCGCAAAATCATGCTGCTAGCTGAAACACTCCGGCTGGTAGCGTTTTTTATGATGATGGTTAGTAATTCACCGTGGTTCGAATCAGCTGAGATAACGTATGCGATGATCATGCTGAACAGTATTTGCTGGGGGTTGGCTGGGCCGGCTAATGATGCCATGCTGATTGATGTCAGTACACCAGATCAGCGACGTCTGATTTATTTTTCGAATCATATTTGGGTGTTGTTCATCATGATGGCAGTACTAACAATCGGTGAGGTATTCCGGGTACCAGTGGAGCAGTCCTATATGTGATTACCCCGCAGCTCGATATTAGAAAGCTAAGTGCAGAACAAAAGGCAGTCTAGTGCGACATGTGCGGACACAATCAGACAGAAAAGTACATGCATAAAATGAAAATAAGGGAGGAGCAGGACGCGCAGAGAGGGGTAGAAGAGGTTGGAACCCGCAAAGAACAGCGAACAAATCTCGCGTGCAGAGCTCTTGGAAATGCAGCTGAAGCTTCGGGGGGATTTCCAGCAGGAAATCGACAGTATCAAGGAAGATTTGGTTAGCATCAATGAAAGGCTGCTTCCTTTGGGAAAGTGGCTGGAAAACATTGAGAGCCATACTGGTAAGATGGCAGTCACCTTGGAAAAGCAGAAGGATGCGCAGGATAAGTTTATGGAAAAGCTCTATGAGCAGGAAAGAAAAATACAGGAAATCCAATCCAATACGACTTTTAAAAAAGAAAAGCTGCGTGTTAAAGGTGCCATCTTGATCAGTATTATTTCTTTGCTTGGGGCTGGTTCCGGAGTAGTCATGATATTTGGAAAACGTTTAGCAGATTTTTTATTTGGTAACTAGATAGAGGTTTTGCTCCTTCCGCAAAAAAGACGAGGATAATTATCCTCGTCTTTTTAATGTTCATGGACATGTGTATGGGCGCCTGCATCATGCTGGCACATAAGTGATTCTTCATGCGTATGGGCGGCTGTTTCCATCTGGATAGTCACATGACCGATTCCTAAATGCTCTAAATCATGCTCTATTTTCCGCAACATAACCTGGCTTTGCTCTATTAGCAAGTCACCTTCAACTACAGCGTGGCAAGAAAGGGCGTTCTGACCACTGGTGATGCTCCACACATGCAGATCATGAATGGAGATGATGCCGGGTGCTTTCTCGATACAATCAATAATTTTAGACATTTCGACATTCCGCGGTGTTCCTTCCATCAGCACATGGATGGCATCCTTTGTTACACGCCAGCCACTTATAATCACTAGGGCAGCTACAATGACACTTGCAACTGGATCAGCCCAATTCCAGCCGAACAGTAGCACGAGCAATGCAGCAGCGATAGCGCCGACAGATCCGAGCAAATCGCCGATAACATGGAGGAAGGCTGCACGTACGTTCAGGTTCTCACTTGTATCACCGCGCATCAGGATCCATGCAACTAAAATATTAACAAGGAAACCGATGACAGCAATAATCAGCATGCCCCCGGAAGCAATCTCTGCAGGTTCGCGGAAACGCTGGATTGCTTCATAGAAAATATAGAGGGACACAAGGATGAGCGTCACTCCATTGAACAAAGCAGCCAAAATTTCAAAACGCTTGTAACCGTATGTCTTACTGTAATTAGCTACTCGCTCACCAAGTATAAACGCAAACAGACCGACGCCCAGAGATACAGCGTCACTTAACATATGGCCGGCATCTGACAGCAAGGCAAGACTGTTTGTCAGGAAGCCTCCTATTGCTTCAATAACCATGAATCCAGCTGTCAAAATAAAACTAATCAGTAAAGCTTTTTTATTCGCATTATGTCCGTGATGGTGGTGATGATCATGTCCATGATCGTGTCCGTGTCCCATACATATTCCTCCGGTTAATTAGTTGTGGCAGGCGTGGTTGATAGCTTCTGTCAGTAAATCGATAACGTGCTTGTCATCGTGGGAATAATAAATCGTCGTGCCTTCCCGCCTCGATTTAACGAGCCGGATTTTTTTCATTGAACTCAGCTGATGAGAAACAGTCGACTGATGCAGTTCGAGCTTTTCTGCGATTTCATTTACGCTGTATTCCTTATCGAGCAGCAAATGCAGGATTCGGATTCTAGTCGGATCGCCGAGGGCTTTAAAGATTTGCGAAACATGCGTCAAGCGCTCTTCTGTCAGCTCCAAATGTGTATCGTACTTCATATATGGTCGCTCCTCTTATTTGCTTATATGCGTATATTAGCATATATGAATACTCTAAGCAAATTCTAATCTTTTTCTTATATATAAGAATTCTATCAATCTAAAGAGGAGATTAGGTTGATAACCGGCATTAGAGCGTGTGATAAGTCACGGGCAGAAAGGGACAGGCAGAAAGTATCTGCAAACCAATGAACTTACAAACATTTTACAAAGAAACCTATATTTAAAGACGTTTATTAAGATTTTGCGAACCTAGCTTCTATGTGCGCAGGAAGATAGTTAGGATTAAGAAACTAAAGAAAGCAAGAGCTCATTTATGAGAATGGCAAGTTTTATAGCCAATGGGTACGATATACAAATTTCAGCATTTGTCGAATACTTAATTCCAATGAATCTGTAAAGGAGGTTGCAGCAGGAAGCTTCTTGCAATGTATGCAGACAGAAAAAATAAGGTGACAACAAAAAGAAGGGTAGTGATGAAATGAAGAGACTAGGAAGATACAGTGGTTATAATCTGCAAACGCTGCGTCGGGATATCATTGCGGGAATCATTGTCGGCATCGTAGCCATTCCGCTTGGGATGTCCTTTGCTATTGCATCAGGAGTAAATCCTGAATATGGACTGTATACAGTCATCATCGGCGGTCTGCTTATTTCATTGCTGGGCGGATCAAGGTTTCAAATCGGTGGACCAACTGGAGCGTTTGTTCCGATTCTCTTAGGTGTTGTCATACAATTTGGCTATCAGGATCTACTGCTAGCAGGAATAATGGCTGGGATATTGCTCGTCATATTCGGTCTGCTCAAGCTCGGAAGTTTGATAAAATTCATTCCACGCCCAGTAGTAGTCGGTTTTACAGCGGGAATCGCTGTTATTATTTTCACTGGGCAAATCGGGAACTTCACGGGCATCCAGGCAGAGCAAGAAGAGGGTTTCCTCCAGAAAATGCAAGCACTTCTTGCAGCTGTGGATACAATTAGTATGTACAGTCTGATTATTGCGGGCGTATCACTGGCTGCTATTCTCCTCACGCCAAAGATCTTGCCGAAAGTACCTGGAGCGCTCGCAGGATTGATACTATCGACAGTTGTAGCGGTTCTATTTTTCCAAGGACAGGTGGCAACCATCGGCAGTGTGTATGGTGATATACCAAGCCAGCTACCTCAGCTCCAGTTACCCGCTTTTACATTGGAAAAGATTATATACCTGCTGCCATCTGCAGTAGCCATTGCCTTATTGGGCGGAGTGGAATCCCTCTTGTCTGCTACAGTTGCAGATAATATGGCAAAAACGAAACATCACAGCAACCGGGAGTTAATCGGTCAAGGAGTGGCGAATATCGCTGTTCCACTTTTCGGAGGTATTCCGGCCACTGGGGCAATCGCCCGAACAGCAACGAATATAAGGAGTAATGCTTTCTCTCCTGTATCTGGTGTGGTGCATTGTGTTTTTGTCCTGATTATCCTGCTTCTGTTCGCTCCTTATGCTTCCGCTATCCCGCTCGCCAGCATGGCGCCAATTCTTATGGTTGTTGCCTGGAATATGAGTGAACGTAAAGAAGTAGCCCATATTATCAGAATGCGTACATTCGATTCCTTCATCCTGATTGTCACTTTCGCATTGACGGTACTCGCTGATCTGACTGTCGGTGTCGGCTGTGGACTATTACTTGCCTTTGTTGTTTTCGTCAAACGTATGAGCACCGTACTCTTTGTAAAAGACGAACAAATCCATGTAAAAGAAACCGATGGCGTACGGATGTGGCAATTCGAAGGCCCCTTGTTCTTCGGATCCACCGATATCTTGGAAGAAGTAGTGGAAAAGACGATAAATGAAGAACCAGATTCCCTTATCCTTGATCTGCAGAAGGTTTCATATATGGATACATCCGCCGAAGCGGCCTTGCATAAGCTCGTCGATCATTACGAAGCTGACGATAAACAGCTGCTTTTCCTTGGTGTTCACGGGCAGCCTGAGCGCTTGCTTCATAAAACTGGACTGCTAGCCAAAGTCGGAGAGGAATATACAGTGAATAAGAGAGAGGAAGCTGTTCGTATCTGTACTTCTTAAGTTCTCTCAACCTAGAATCAAGCAATCCATGCAGTTCTTTAGGCATGGATTGCTTGATTTTTGCATGTCTGCTTTTTTTATATAAAAATCCTAGTTGCTTTTATGTTTGAATGATTTCAGCCGATATAAAGGAGAGAATCTACTTAGTTAAGGGGAACTAGTAATGATAAAGCTTTTAAGAAATAAGATTATATCTGTAACACTATTAGCAGGATTGGCTTTTTTACTTCCTGCTCATCATTCTTATGCAGAGGATGAAAAACAAGTCATTGTAATCTATGAAAACTCTCAAGGAGAAAAAGCAGTTCAGGAAAGCGGGGCTGCGGTAGAGGAAGAGTATAATAACTTATCTGCTACAGCGATATCGGCCACAGAAGATACAATTAATAAATTGAATAGTGACCCGGATATAAAATATGTTGAGCCTGACAGCAAAATCAGTATTTCAGCTAGCGATTTGGTTGACCAGACAGAAGCGCCGGTTCTGGATCAATGGAATCTCGCTTCCATACAGGCTCCAGCAGCTTGGGAAGAAGGTATTACAGGAAAAGGAGCTAAAATCGCCATTTTGGATAGTGGAATTTATCCTCATCAGGATTTGCATATAGCAGGAGGCTATTCGACTGTAGATTACACAACTTCCTACGAAGATGATGAGGGGCATGGTACGCATGTGGCCGGTATTATTGGGGCAGAGCATGACGAGCGTGGAACAGATGGCATAGCACCGGATGCAGATCTTTTTGCCGTTAAAGTCCTGGATGATAAAGGGGAAGGATATCTTTCCGATTTGTTAGAAGGAATAGATTGGGCTATTTCAAATAATATGGACATCATTAATCTGAGCATGGGGACTGCAGATAAAAGTGAAGCGCTAGAAGAAGCTGTACAAAAGGCTTATCAAGCTGGAATTTTGTTAGTGGCCTCTAGCGGAAATGAAGGCACTGGTCATTCACTGGATTATCCTGCTGCTTATGAGCCTGTCATTGCTGTTTCTGCTACCGACTCGAACGACAATATTGCTTCGTTTTCTTCTGTTGGTGACAAGGTGGAATTTGCAGCTCCGGGAGCAGATATCCAAAGTACATATCTTGGTTCTGATTATCGGGTGATGAGTGGTACGTCTCAAGCCGCGTCGCATGTTTCTGCCATGCTCGCGTTGTTGAAACAGAAGTTTCCTGATGATACCAATCTGCAATTGAGAACGCGTCTTCAGCAGTACAGCAAAGACCTGGGACAGGAAGGAAGAGACGAACTCTATGGTTATGGATTGATTCAATATCCTGCTCCAGTACAGGAGGAAGAGCTTGTCTCAATTGACTCAGATAGAAGCAATTCCGAAAATACAGGAGATGAAGTGAAGGAAGAAAAAGTTACAGCCGAGGAATTACGTATTTTGGCAGATGATTTGAAACTGAGAATAGATGAACTGGCAGATTTGTTTGCCGCACATGGCTTCGATTTATACAACTACCATAACCTCAACGAAGTAAATGACATAATCTATCAAAATGTAAATGAAGTGTCTGTTCATTTCCTTTTAGAAAAAGCTGGAATAAATCGAGAACAGCTTGACCAGCAGCTTGCTGCCGAAAATCTAACGCTTGAGGATTTTAATACCATTGAAGAACTGTCAGCATATATAAACGAATTTGAGCAGCAATCCGAAAACGGAGAAAACCAAGCGGTTACATCAGAAGGGAATGATAAAGAAAGTAAAACAACTCAGGACATTTCAGTACCTGACGATCAGACTGATGAGAATCAAGTCTATGTACCAGTTGAAGCTGACTCTACCGAAAAGGAGAAAGCTGATTTAGGAATTGTGCTGCAGCAGGCTGATTCTGGCAAAAAGGAAAAGAATGAATTAGGGCCTGTGCAACAGGTTGACGAACTCAATAGGGAAACAGACGAGATTATTTTTACATATAAATCGGCTGGCAGAGAAGATCAAGAAGACCAACAAGGAAAGCATCTGCCGGATACTGCCTCCCCAATCGGCAATATGATTGCGACAGGGGTCATGTTAGCTGTGGCCGGATTGGCACTTTATATAAGAAACCGACGAACCAAATTTAGAAGCAGATAATAGAAGAAATTAATCTATTTTGAAACTCATGTATTTGCTATTATGTTTTCCTGTTTTGGACCGATATAAGTATCATGAAATTCACTTAATCGGAAGGGAAATTATGCGAATGATGAAGGTTTCAATTAAGAGCCTATTCTTTGTTTCGTTGTTGCTGAGTCTGACTTTCCTGTTCCCGGCTGTTAAAACCTATGCTGAGGAAGAGAAGCAGATGATTGTCGTGTATGAAAATAAACAGGGAGAAGAAGCGGTTCAGGAAAGTGATGCAGCAGTCGAAAAGGAATATGATAATTTGCCGGCGGCCGCTATCACCGCTGATTCTGGAACAATCGAGGAATTAAAAGAGGATCTGGACATCAAGTATGTAGAGCCGGACGTAAAGATTTCAGTATCTGATAGCGGAAGTACAACCATTCGGGCTGTGAAAGAAGCTGCATCTCCAATTTTAGAGCAATGGAACTTGACTCCAATACAAGCTTCACAAGCTTGGAATGAAGGCTTGACTGGTAAAGGCGTCAAAATCGCAGTAATCGATAGCGGAATTTATCCGCACGAAGATTTGAAGATAGCTGGAGGATACTCAGCTGTAAACTATACGTCCTCTTATAAAGATGATGAAGGGCACGGGACGCATGTGGCTGGGATCATCGGAGCAAAGCATAATCGATATGGTACCGACGGCGTCGCACCAGATGCGCAGTTATATGCAGTCAAAGCACTTGATAGTGTCGGTGAAGGAGATCTATCGGACCTACTAGAAGGTATCGATTGGGCCATTTCGAATAAGATGGACATTATCAATATGAGCATGGGAACTACTTATAAGAGCAGGGCGCTGCAAGATGCTGTGGACAAAGCGTACCAAAAAGGCATATTGCTAGTTGCAGCGAGCGGAAATGAGGGCGCAGGTCATCCATTGGATTATCCTGCAGCCTTCGACAAAGTGATTGCTGTTTCAGCTTCTGACTCGAAAAATAAGATTGCCTCCTTCTCCTCAGTTGGAAGTAAGGTGGAATTATCAGCGCCAGGAGCAGATATAATAAGCACCTATCTAGGTACTTATTATGCGATGATGAGCGGAACTTCCCAAGCAACACCTCATGTATCAGCAATGCTCGCTCTGTTAAAACAACAATATCCGAATGAAACGAATGATCAGCTGCGCACACGTTTGCAGCGCTATAGCAAGGACCTTGGACAGAAAGGCCGAGATAACCTTTTCGGTTACGGGCTAGTTCAATATCAGTCCGAGCAGGATAAAGGATATCAATCGGCCATGGAGGCAGTTCAGCTCGCTGAAAAGACAAAAAGTCATGACAACTATGATAAAGCACAGAAGCTAGTATCGGACTTATCGAATAATAAGGATAAGCAGAATTTGCAAAAGCGGCTGGATAAAGTGAAACAAGCGCTCACGCTGCAAGAAGCAAAGGACGTAGTAGCTAAAGCAGAAAAGAGCATAAAGAAAGCCGATATTGATGCAGCGCAAACGGCCATCAATAAGGTAACGGATAATAATGAGAAGAGAAACCTTCAGAACCGTCTTGATAAAGTGAAACAAGCGCTCACGCTGCAGGAAACGAAAGATATGGTAGCCAAGGCAGAGAAGAGCAAAAAGAAAGCAGACATCGATACAGCGCAATCGGCCATCAATAAAGTAACGGATAGTACGGAAAAGAAAAACTTACAAAAGCGTCTGGATAAAGTGAAACAAGCAATCACGCTGCAGGAAACGAAAGATATGGTAGCCAAGGCAGAGAAGAGCAAAAAGAAAGCAGACATCGATGCAGCGCAGTCGGCCATCAATAAAGTGACGGATAAAAACGAAAAGAATAATCTGCAAAAACGTTTGGATAAGGTGAAACAAGCTTTGCTAGTGCAAGAAGTAAAAGACAAAGTAAGTAAAGCAGAGAAAAGCAAAACCAAAAAGAATGTCGATGATGCGCAGAAGTCTGTGAAAAAGCTGGCTAATGGCAAAGACAAAACGGATTTGCAGAAACGCATCGATAAGGTGAAACAGGCACAGATCAAGACAGCAAATGATCTGGTGAAGGCCGCTGAGAAGAAAATCAGCGATAGCAATATCCAGAAGGCCCAGAGCGCAATCAAGGAGCTGCAATCCGGCAAGGATAAGGATAATCTCCAAAAGCGTCTTGATAAAGTGAAGGCGAAAGCGGCTGAAACAAAGAAATTGAATGACGCAAAATCGAAAGTGAAGAAAGCGGAGAAAGACAAAACGAAAAAGTCAAAGCAGTCTGCTCAGTCTGCTGTTGATAAGCTGAAATCTTCTAATGATAAGAAAAAATTACAAACCCGCATTAAAGCAATCAAAGTAAAATAAAAACAGGCATTCCGCTGATGGAATGCCTGTTTTCCTATAATTCTACTGTAGCCTCACCAATTCTTTTCACACCCCGTATGCGAGCGACATCCTCTGCCAGCTGCAACGCGGCTTTATCCTTCTGTTTTGCCTCAATCATGAAATCCACGGATTGGCCAATTTCTTTCAAATGCTTAATTAAAGGCATCAGGAATTGTACATCTACATAATCAGCATGACTGCGATATGCTTTCTCGGATTTCGGAGAAGAAGTGTGGATTTTCGGTACATGTTTACGGTCTTTCCATGTAGCCATAAAACGCGGAAGAATCTCTTCTAATGGCTCCTCTTCTGTATGATTTGCCATGTAATGATGGATATCGAACATCATTGGAATTTGGTGTTTCTCACATACCTCTAATGTTTCAGTTGTTGTATACGTCTTGTCGTCGTTCTCCAACGTCATTTGTCTCTTAATCGGCTCGGGAAGCTGTTTGATGTTTTCGTGGAAACGCTCCAGGGCAAGTTCTTTGTTCCCGTATGCCCCGCCGACATGAATGTTGATATATGCTTCGTCTTCTAATCCCATAGCAGTCAGCATATTGTAATGGTATTGCATATCTTTAACAGCATTTGAAGTAATATGCGGTTTATCGCTTGTAAAAAGGGTAAACTGATTCGGATGAAAGCTCACGCGGATACCGTATTCCCGCACTAGTCGTCCAATCTCCTCATACAAGTCAGTGAAGGGCGAGATATAATCCCATCCAACTTCCTCGTGGGTCGCAAGTGGTGCAACCGAGGATGAAAATCGGTAAAGCTTGATTTGATGGGCAATATTGTAGTGAAGGATGCGTATTGTGCGCTCTAGGTTTTCCTTAGTGATAGCATGCAGCTGTGCCAATCTTTCTTCTTTTTCTAGCTTAGACCATCTGGCGAATGTCATAGTCTTTGCTGGTGATGCTTCATATAAATTCAATGCAGTAGATACGTAGCCGAAACGGATGATCATACAATTTCTCCTTTGTGACAATCTGTAGCTATTTTCCCCTTCTTTTGACTCTGATAATCCTGTTTTGCGTAGTAAGTCCATGCATGTCCGGCTATACACCTGTATAATTAGATACAAGCAGGAAAAAAGTTTGAAACCTTCTGTATCCCTGCACGTATATAAGATACAAGATAAGAGGATGGTGAAAGGTTTTGGGTATTCTTTCCCGTATATTCAAGAAAAAGTCCCCTGAGCGTCCTGCTGTAAGGGAACGTCATGCACTTTCCATCCAAGTGGGCGACATCGTCGAATACGACTTGGTCACCTATGAAGTAGTCGGAAAAATCACTTCCCGACAAGGGAATTATGAATGGTTCGATTACCAGCTGGTGGAAGGGGATACGACCATATGGCTGTCGGCTGAAATGGATGATGAACTGGAGCTGGGTATATATAAAAAAATCCCGCTTTCGGTATCAAAACCATATCCGAAGCAACTGACGCACGAAGGCCGGACTTACTTCCTTGATGAGCAAGGTGAAGCACGAGTCGTCGGTGAAGGAAGAAGCCGTAATGTGAACGGCTCAATCGTCCATTTTGCTGATTATTATGATGAGGATGAAGAGCATTTCCTTGGTCTGGAAGGCTGGGGAAGCGAAATTGAAGTCAGCTATGGCTACGAAATAAAACCGCGTGAAATTAAAATCATTGCGGGTTCAAATTAAATTAATTAAAGGGAGCGAATTGTTATGTTTAAATTTTTTAACCGCGTAAAAACAGTCGTAAGCTCAGAATTGAATGCAATGCTGGATAAAGCAGAAGACCCGGTGAAAATGCTTGATCAGTTCATGCGTGACATGGAAGCAGATATTCGTGAAGCAGAAACTGCGGTAGCGAAGCAGATTGCAAATGAAAAGATGCTGAAACGCAAATACGATGATGCCAAGGCAATGGCAGATAAACGTCAGAAGCAGGCTGAGACAGCAATCGAAGCTGGTAATGATGATTTAGCGCGCAGAGCTTTGGAAGATAAGCAGACGCATCAGCAGACAGCGGATTCACTTTACGCATCTTGGGAGCGCGCATCCAGCGATGTAGCGTCCATTCGTCAGAAATTAGATGAAATGAAAAAAGAATATGCTGAAATGAAGCTGAAGAAAGATTCCTTGAAAGCACGTGCGGAATCTGCCAAAACACGTACGAAGATGAACCGAACAATGTCCAATATTGGCAGTGACGAGTCCCGCGGTGGCTTCGAGCGTATGGAAGAAAAAGTATTGCAGTATGAAGCAGAGGCTGAGACGAGCGAGGATATGTCCCGGTCCAATCGTTCTTTAGATGATGAATTCGCTGCTCTTGATAAGAATGGTGTCGACGACGAGTTAGCTGCTTTGAAAAAGAAAATGGGTAAAGAATAAGCAGCCATAGCCATCGGCAGGCTGACCCTTGCGTGAAGCAAGGGTTTTCGTCTGTCTGTTTTACATATGGAAATCAATAAGAAGGGAGGAGCCTTCATGAAATACTGGCTGGCTGGTTTTTACCTTGTATTTGTTCTTATTTTGGCTGGATGCGGTAATTCCGATGAGCAAACTGCTTCTGTCAGCGATATACCGGATGAACCAGATAAGGAGACTGTTACCTCTGAGTTTGAGAATAGTGTAGGGGAATCCATCGAAACATTGATCGATAATAACTTCTATTTACTCGATGTTATTTCCGGTGAAAGACGTGGCAGTGCAAATGTGTATGCAACGCGCCTTTATACAGTAGACGAATTGGAAGAGTTGTTCAAGCAAACCGAAGGACCTGATGAAATCAGTGACAAGAAGAACGGACAGCAGATAATGATTTATGACGATGTCTTCATAACCTTGAAACCGAGTGATGAAGATGGAGATGTCACATTAATAGAAGTAGCGGACCGGACATTTGTGCGGAATAACTACTCACCGAACTATTTAAATACATTCTTTACATTTGCTCTGTTGAATTCTCTCTTCGGCAACAATTGGAGCCAGAACAGAATGGATACTTGTCAGAGCGGCGGCTGTTATGGCGGTTACACGTCGACATATCGGTCGAATGATGATGGCGGTGGCTCAGGCGGCAGCAGTACAAGACGCGGTACGTCTAACTACCGGGGCGGCGGACCGGATGCGGGTAAATAAACAAACCTATAAGGAGGCATAGAATCATGAATCCATTTTTATCGACTTTTCTATACTTTATCATTGCAGTTGTGATCGTCATCATCGGACTTATCATCTTTGAACTGATCACGCATAAGTACAGGGATTGGGAAGAAATTGAAAAGGGCAATACAGCTGTGGCTTTATCGATTGGCGGTAAGATTATCGGTATCTGTCTTGTGCTGTCATTCTCTATTTATCACAGCAGTGAACTTTGGGAAACGCTTATCTGGGGCGCATATGGTGTCGTTCTGCAGATGATTGCCTACTTCGTATTTGAAGGTGTGACACGGCGCTTTTCTGTTCAATCCAAGCTGAAAGAAAACAATGTCGCAGTCGGAATTATATCCTTAGCGGTTTCTGTTGGGCTTGGGTTCGTCATCGGGGCGTCTATTACGTAAGCTAAAAGCAGTTCGGAGATGAAAGACATGCAGCAGAAAGTAACAAATAAAACCTCATTCATTTATTGGGCTTCCGGTATCGTTTCCATTTGCGGTATTATTTTTGAAGTCTTGTTCGGGGCTCTTGGGTCCTATATTCTCGGAGATGGTGTGAAGCAATATACACTCACCATCTCTTTGTTTTTGACTGGTATGGGGATTGGTGCCAGCATAAGTGAACGTGTGACAAAGCGACTAATTCTAGCATTCATTTATATTGAATTTTTCGTTGCCTTGATCGGGGGCTTTTCGAGTTTTACAATGTTTGGAATCACAGCATATACTCCTGACGGAACAGATGCGTTCTATCTCTATTTCGTCACAATAATCGTTGGTGCGCTAACTGGAGTAGAGCTGCCGATTCTCATCAGGAAAGCAAATGAGATCGGAGAGACAATCGGCCGCAGTACAGCACGTGTCCTTTTCAGTGATTATGCAGGCGGTCTGATCGGTGGTCTCCTTTTCGCCTTCTTGCTGCGCCCGCAATTTGGGATTGTTAAATCAGCCTTTTTAGTCGGTCTAGTCAATTTAGTAGTTGCACTTGTCGTCCTTTGGTTATTCCGGGAAGAAGTTAAACGGTTTGCCTTGCATGTTGCAGTTGGTGTAGTTATCGGAATTCTGCTCATACTTGGAGTCTTTTTTGGAGAGGCAACGGCATTTTCATTCGAGCAGAAGCTTTATGAGGATCCAATCATTCACATGGAACAAAGCCAATATCAGAAAATCATTCTAACCCAGGATGGAGATGATCTGCGGCTGTATTTGAATGGCGGATTACAGTTTAGTTCGTTCGATCAGCATCGCTATCACGATGCACTTGTCCACCCGGTCATGTCCCAAGCCAAACAGCATGATCACGTGCTCATACTTGGGGGAGGGGATGGCTTAGCGGCAAATGAGATTCTGAAATATGATGATGTTCAGGATATTACCTTGGTCGACCTCGACCCTGCTGTTACAGAAATGGCGGAAACGGAGCCGAGGCTGCTCGACTTGAACAATCGCTCATTGCTGAATGACAAAGTTACTATCCATAATCAGGATGCATTCACTTACTTGAAGGAAACAGACGAAGTCTATGACGTTATCATCGTCGATTTGCCCGATCCGAATGATGAGAGCTTGAACAAGCTGTATACCGAGGAATTCTACTCTTTGGTTCGCAATCACATGCATCCGGAGGGAGCGATGATCGTTCAGGCGACCAGTCCGGTGTTCGCAACTGAATCTTATTGGACAATTGACGAAACGATCCGCGCAACAGGGCTGGAAACGGAAAACCTGCATCTGGATGTGCCGAGTTTCGGTAACTGGGGCTTTGTCATGGCCAGCAGAAATCCAATCGATCCAGAAAGTCTAGAGGTTACTGTACCGACCGAATACTTAAAATCGTCTATGATTCCTGGAATGACAGAATTCGGGAAGGATGAGGATAAAGAAATCACCAATGCAGATGGAGAGAAAGTAACACTTCGCCCCAATACATTAGTTGATCCTCATTTGATCGAAATCTACCAACAGGAATGGAGGCATTACTGATCTTCCCTAGGCAGCAAAGCTCGATAAGCTACCGGAGATGTCAGTACAGTTGATGTATTGAATGCCCCATACGGAATCAGCCGATCAATTAATTCCCGCATGCCGTTCATGTCAGGGACTGCTGCCTTGAGCAAATAATTGATCGGTCCGGTCACCCGGTGGCATTCAAGCACAGCTTCTTCTTTTGCAATCAGATTTTCAAACTCCAAATGAGGGATCTTCAATTCACTAACCTGGATGAACAGCAGGATATCCAGTCCAACCTTCGCATGCGCTACTCGGGCTGTGTAATGCTCGATGACACCGCGCTCCTCAAGCCTTGCCATCCGCTCTGAAACACTCGGCCTGCTTAGAGCAAGCTTCTTGGATAATTCACTAATTGTTATCCGGCCATCATGCTGCAATAGCTCCAGCAGCGTGCGATCGATGTGATCCATATACACCCTTCCTTTCACATTGCAGGTGAGTCCTGCATATAATTTTCATTATGAAACTCGAATCGAGATATTGCCTGCAAAAATCTATTCATTTCTTATGTTATTTATTCTAACATAGAAAGTGAAGATACAGGATGTCGTGATTATAAGCGCTCATATAGTCCATATTGGGCGTGTTTCAACATGGATTTTACTTGGAGAGGAGCAATTCGTTTGCCGCAAAAATATCTGAAAATTGTTCTCGGCTGTTTCCTGGCCAGCATTGGCTTGTATATGCTCAAAAGTGCAGAGTTGGTAACAGGTGGAACAGCAGGGCTTTCCTTAGGATTATCATATCTCATGTCTATGCCTTTCGGTGTCGTCTTCTTTATCATCAACATTCCATTCTACATCTTTTCATTTTTCAATATGGGATGGCGTTTTACGGTAACTACAATTCTATCTGTATCAGTCCTGACGTTGTTCTCATTTCTCCATCCGTTTTATCCCGCTATTGAACTTCCGGGCATCGTTGCAGCTGTAGCTGGCGGCCTGATTGTCGGATTTGGCTTGATCATCCTTTTTGCAAACCAAGCATCGCTTGGAGGAGCAAATATTCTCGCCTTGTTCCTGCAGAAACGTTTCGGAACAAATCCTGGGACAATCAACTTTATCTTTGATTTCTGTGTTGTCATGGTCAGTCTTTACTCAGTTGGCCTTATCAAAGGTATCTATTCCATTGTTTCCATAGCAGTTACTTCATTTGTTATCAGCTACTTCAAAGAGAAGTTCGCTAAACCATTACCAAAACCGAATGCAGTACCAGTTGCGCAAGCAGCAGAGTGAACGAAGGAGAAATCCTTCGTTTTTTAATGGTATAATTTGGACGGTTAGGGGGATGGTGGAATGGAAAGAGAAGTCTTAAAACAAAAGCTTGCGGAACTAGTTAATAATGAAGAAACAGCTGCTCCTTTAGATGATTTGCTATTATCTATGCTGCCGTATATTGGTGATCCAGATCCAATCTTACGTGACAGATTGATTTATGGATTAGCAGGAAATTGGATCACAGAAGGTTTGGTTCCTCCTGCATTGATGATTCGAATTCTCGAAGAGCTTTTAACAGAACGTTTTTTATTCAAAGAAGAGAAATACACAAGAAGTTTTACAACACTGTGGATTGCAGCGATTTTATATCGGCATAAAAGGGAAGCCTTTCTTCCTTCGGCTTTGACGGGGCGAGTCCATGAATCACTTCTTGCTTATATCAGGCAAGAGACTGCCGGAGAAGGTTATGATGAAACATACGGATGGTCGCATACATTAGCTCATGCCGCCGATGCATTGGATGAGCTAATTCAATTGGATGAACTGTCTGATGATCAGCGCCGACAGCTTGCGGAAGTGATTATAAACAAAATGGCTTTTTCGTATCATGTTTTGTCACATGAAGAGGACGAGCGTATGACGATAGCGATTCATTCTGTCTTACGTAATGGACTGTCTCCGGATACGGTTGGATGCATGATTAAAGAAAAGACAACGGTAGTCATTGCCCTCTGGCCTGAAGTAACCGAAGCGAACCTGCGTATCCGCACGAATTTTAAACAGTTCATCCGCAGTCTATATTTTTGTTTATCAGACTTCCCATCCCTTAAGAAAACATTATATGAATGTGAGCAATTATTTTCTGGTATCTATCATAAAAAGCCTTCTTCTTGATTGTTGTTCAGGTGCTTTTGTTATATGATATTCCGGAAAGTCTGTTTTAAAGAATCTATAATAAAGAGTGATGCGAAATGGAAAAACATTTAACATATACAATGCCTCCTGAATGGGAGAAACATGAGCGTACGCTGATCAGCTGGCCTGTAAAGGATTCCATGGTCTACCCAGAGGATTGGGAAGCTGTTTGTAAGGGTTATGCAGAACTAATTCTTGCGATTGCGGAATTCGAGCCGATCACTGTATTAGTGAACGCCAAGGATCGCGATACTGCAGCTGCTTATGTAGGACAAGATGAGAATGTAACATTACTTGAGGTTTCTCATAACGATGCATGGCTTCGAGATAACGGTCCGACATTCGTCAGGGATGAAGCTGGCAATCTGGCTGGTGTGAACTGGCGTTTTAATGCATGGGGAGAAAAATACTTTCCTTGGGATCTTGATGATGCCGTAGCACCCGCTGTCTTGAACCACCTGGGTGTGAAGCAATTGGATGCACCGTTCGTTTTAGAAGGCGGATCCATTCATGTAGATGGAGAAGGCACACTGATCACTACCGAGGAATGCCTTTTAAACCCGAACCGTAATCCTGATTTATCCAAAGAAGATATCGAAGCTTATCTTCGTCAATACCTTGGCATTGAGAAAGTTATCTGGCTTAAGCGCGGGGTGGCGGGCGACGAGACAGACGGGCATGTCGATAATATTGCCTGTTTTGCAGCACCGGGTAAACTTTTGCTGCAGGTTACAGATGACCCTGAGGATGAAAACTACGAGATTACGCAGGAAAATCTGCGGATTCTGGATGAAACAAAAGATGCAAAAGGACGCCAGATCGAAGTGATTGCTATCCAGCAGCCGCCGAAGGCTACTTGGAACGACACACGTCTGACGTTGAGTTATATTAATTTCTATTTTGTAAACGAAGGCATTATCCTTCCTGTTTTCGGTAATACCGCAGCAGGAACGGATGAGCGGGCAATCAAGCTGCTCCAAGAGCAGTATCCGGATCGCCGAATTCGTACAATTGATGGACTAGCTATCATCAAAGAGGGCGGAAATGTACATTGTACAACACAGCAGATGCCCGCAGTAAAGGAGTGAAGTAATTGAGAAAGGTAACACTAGCAGCAACACAGATGGCGTGTTCCGGTGTCGTGGAAGAGAACATCGCGAACGCTGAGAAGCTTGTACGCCAAGCAGCAGCTCAAGGTGCGAATGTTATCCTGTTGCAGGAGTTGTTTGAAACACCATACTTCTGTCAAAAGGAAAAGCCTGCTTACTATGCGTTTGCAACAGAACTGGATCAGAATAAAGCAGTACAGCATTTCAAGCAAGTGGCAAGAGAGCTTGGAGTAGTACTGCCGATCAGCTTTTATGAGAAAAAGAACAATGCGAACTATAATACAGTAGCAATGATCGATGCTGATGGCTCTGTACTTGGTATTTACCGAAAAACGCATATTCCGGATGGACCGGGTTATGAAGAGAAATATTATTTCACTCCTGGGGACACTGGTTTTAAAGTGTGGGAGACGAAATTCGGAAAGATAGGCGTGGGCATTTGCTGGGATCAGTGGTTCCCGGAAGCTGCACGCAGCATGGCACTTCAGGGAGCGGAAATATTGCTGTATCCGACAGCGATTGGTTCTGAGCCGGAGGATGCGAGCGTTGACTCGAAAGATCATTGGCAAATGTGCATGCGCGGACACGCAGCAACAAATCTGATGCCTGTTTTGGCATCAAACCGGATTGGTGTGGAAACAGATGAGGATTCCTCTATCACGTTTTACGGTTCTTCCTTTATCGTTGGACCGCAAGGGAACTTGCTTGCGGAAGCAGGACGTACAGAAGAAGAGATCTTGACTGCTACATTCGATTTGGACGAACTTGCTATGCAACGTGTGGAATGGGGACTGTTCCGTGATCGTCGTCCGTCGATGTACCGTAATATTCTGAGCTCCGATGGCTCAACAACTGTATAAAACGAAAGCTGCCGGCATAAGCTGGCAGCTTTTTTAATGTCGCGGTGCCCAAAGCATGACCGCGACACCTGCTATACATAATCCGGCACCGATCCAGTCGTACATATCTGGTGTTTCCTTGTCGATGAACCATCCCCACAGAATGGATAATACAATGAAAACACCACCATATGCTGCATACACACGACCAAATGATGGGAAGGTTTGGAAAGTTGCAATCACTCCGTACAAAACCAAAGCAATACCGCCTAGAAAACCAAGATAACCTGGACGGCCATCACGCAGCCACATCCAGATCAAGTATCCGCCGCCAATTTCAGCAATACCTGCAAGCAGAAAAATAAATATGGATAAGAGCATTTCCTAATCTCCTTATGTGTATTAAATATATGGTAACGAAGTCACATAGAAAAAACGACCCTATAAGGGTCGTTTTTTAGTCTTTTAATAAGTTATTTTCGTCGAGGAAGTCCTTGGCTACACGTTCTACACTCTTTTGCTCAATATCTACTTGGTAGTTCAATTCACGTAAAGAATCTTCTGTTAGGGCATTTTGGAGTGGTTCAAGTAATTCTGTTATTTCTGGGTATTCATCCAAAGTTTCCTGATTGATGGTAGCAGCATAATTGTAGGAAGGGAAAAATTTCTGATCATCTTCCAATATTTTTAGATCCATTGAATTAATCTGAGGATCAGTTACAAAAGCTTGGGTGACGTCGATTTCATCATTTCCTAATGCTGTGTAATATAGACCGATTTCCATTTCACGGATATTGGAATCAGGAACATCAAATCCATAATATTCTTCTAACCCGGGCATTCCATCTCTACGGTTTCTGAATTCCGTCTCCATCCCGAATCGAAGGTTGTCAGGATTTTCTTTCTCATAAGCTGCCAAATCACTGAGGGTTTCAATACCTAACTCATCGGCTTTGTCACGTTCCATTACCAATGCGTAAGTATTGTTAGCATCAGTCAAGTTTGTCCAGGCAATGCCGTTTTTCTTATCTAATTCCTGAACCTTTTGCATTGCTTCATCTTTATCTGCAATCGGCTCTTGATCTAGATAAGTGACAAGTGCTGTTCCTACATATTCCCACGACATATCGACCTGGCGGGTTTCGATTGCTTGACGCATAGCAGAGGAGCCGAGATTTTGTATTTCTTCAACATTATAACCGTTATCCTCCAAGATGAAGGCTGTCATTTTAGCTATTACGAGCTGCTCAGTGAAGGTTTTTGCTCCGACGGTGATACTTTTCCCGCCTGGACCACATGAACTTAGCACAACCAGTAAAGCCGCTAATAAGGCAAATAAGGCCAATCGTTTTTTCATGAATTCAAGTATCCTTTCTTTACGAATTTTGTGCTTTTCTAGCAAGTCGGAGTCCTTTTGGCACTAAAGCGAATTGCAGCCACTTGAACAGATAGTCAATTAGGATAGCAAGTAGTGTGACAGGAACGGCTCCAGACATTAAGAAAGCATTATCGAAGAGACGGATACCAGTGAAAATCCATACACCCAGACCGCCGGCACCGATTAGATAAGCAAGCGCTGCGGTTCCGATATTGATAACCAAAGCTGTCCGCACACCCGCGATAATGGAGGTGAGTGCATTCGGCAGCTCGATTTTCCAAAGTATTTGTGTATTTGTGAGTCCCATTCCTTTGGCAGCATCTTTCATGTTGTCATCAACGGAATCAAGGCCAGCAATCGTATTTTGCAAAATAGGCAGCAGGGAGTAGACGAATAAGGCAACTACTGCTGCGCTGATTCCAATACCTAGGAAGCCCATGGCAAGTGCAAGCACAGCTAAGCTTGGAATTGTCTGGCCAAGATTTGCGATGCCTACAATCAGCCATTCAGATTTACGGAACTTAGGCCGTGTAACGAAGATGCCTAGTGGTACTGCAAGCAGCACAGCAGCAGCTCCAGAAAGGAGTACAATCGTAATATGCTCACCGAGTAAGCGCAGGAAGGTATCCGGCTGTTCCCAGATTTTACTGAACATATTGTTGGCGAATGCCCAAACAAAGAAGGCAATGAGCAGTGCCCAGAAGATAAGCTTGATAATCAAGGCGATGGTTTTGTTTGTCCTATCCATGATTACAGCCCCCTCAGACGCTCTCCTTGATCTCACGGTGCAAGAACTGCTCGATCAAGTCTAAAGTAATACTTCCTTTGCGCGTGCCATTGTCGTTCTCTACAATCAATTGATCCGCTTCCTGGTTTAGAATCTTCGATATAGCCACTCGCAAGGAAAGGTTTTCGTTGATATTCTGAGAATCAGGAGACTCAATGACAGGTTTTAGTGTAAGTGCATTAGCAAGATCTCTCACTGTATACAGACTCATGCTCTTCAGCACGCGATCCTGACCGACAAACTCTGCAACAAAGCTGTTGGCTGGTTTGTTAAGCATCCTGGCTGGCTCCGCGTATTGCATCATTTTTCCACCCTTAAGAAGTGCAATCTTATCTGCCATTTTGACTGCTTCGTCAATGTCATGGCTGACAAAGAGAATGGTTTTCTTTAGTTCCTTTTGAATTTGCAGGAATTCCTCCTGAAGGTGAGTACGGATGATTGGATCAAGTGCACCGAATGGTTCGTCCATTAGCATAACCGGTGGATCTGCTGCCAAAGCACGAGCCACGCCGACACGCTGCTGCTGGCCTCCGGAAAGCTCATGTGGGTATCGTTTTCGATATTCATCAGGATTCAAGCCTACAAGTTCCATCAACATATTGAAGCGATCACGCATTTTTTTTCTGTCCCAGCCGAGCAGGTTAGGGACAATCATTGCATTGTCCTCAATGTTCATATTAGGGAATAGTCCGTTGGATTGAATGACGTAACCAATATTACGGCGCATCTCTATTTTGTTGGAATGACGCACGCTTTTGCCGTTGAGCATGATGTCGCCGTCTGTAATGCTTTCCAGTTGGTTTACCATTCGAAGCAAAGTCGTCTTACCACAGCCTGAAGGACCCAACATGATGACAAGTTCACCATCTTCGACTGTAAAATTCATATTTTCAATAGCTTTTACATTTCCGTTGTATACCTTTGTTACATCGTTAAAATGTATCATAATGTCACCCTTATTATTTTTTTACACCTTTAGGCGTAAATAGATTTTCGATTAAGCGCAAGAACAAGTCAGCAATTAGTGCTAAAACTGCAACCGCTATTGCACCTGCCAGAATCATTGTGTTGTTGGTACGAAGTATTCCTTGATAGATAATACCGCCAAGACCTCCAGCGCCGATTAACGTAGCTATTGCGCCGACACCGATATTTAAGACGGTAGCAGTACGAATACCAGCCATAATTAAAGGCATGGCGTTTGGAAGCTCCACTTTATAGAGGCGTTGGAATGTAGTCAGACCAATACCGTTTGCCGCATCACGTATGTCTGGATCGACATTACTGATAGCTGTGTACGTATTCCGGATGATCGGCAGCTGTGAATAGAGTACAAGTGCGATGACAGCCGGTAACGTACCGATTCCTTCGTTGATGAGTGAAAGAACTGGAATCATGATTCCAAATAAAGCGAGGCTTGGAATAGTCATCATGATAGAAGCAATTTGGAGAATAGTGGAGGCAGCGTATCTATTGACGGAGCAATAAATACCTAATGGGACACCGATCACAATTGCGATAATAATTGCTAAACCGACAAGCTTGATATGGTCCCACGTATATCCAAGTATAAATGTAAAATTACTAGTGAAATATTCGATTAAATCCGTAATGGGAGGGCACCTCCTGAAATTGTCATGCAAAAGATCTTGTCAGACTTTTGCTACCTATTGTTATACCCAGATAAACCAACATCCTAACATGAAAAAATAACCATTACAAAGATAGGATTAACTTATAACACTAAGTATAGTGGAGGAAACAGGAGGAAAACTGTATTCAAAGATGCACAGCAAGGGAAATGAACAGATTTCCTTCTAGACAGAATTGACTTAAATGGTTCTTATAAAATTTATCCTTTAGGAAAATTTAGAATTTGGATGAAGTCCTTGAATTATTTCATATGAATGAATATAATTCTCAGTCTGTACTCACTAAAATTTAAAAATGTACGCGTATGTTTTAAGTAGGAAAGGATTTAACTTTTTATGAAAAAATTTATTTATCAAAATCCCACTAAATTGATCTTTGGAGAAGATCAGCTTAGTGCTCTGCCGGAAGAACTAAAAGACTATGGAAAAAATGTCTTACTTGTTTATGGTGGCGGAAGTATTAAGAAAAGCGGGTTATACAATAAAGTGTTGAGCTTGTTGGATGAGGCAGGAGCCAAAGTTTCAGAACTAGCAGGGGTAGAACCGAACCCGCGCTTAGCAACAGTTAAAAGAGGAATTGAGATTTGCCAAGATGAGCATATCGATTTCCTGCTAGCAGTCGGCGGCGGAAGTGTTATTGATTGTACAAAAGCTATTGCAGTAGGTGCTGAGTACGATGGCGATGTATGGGATATCATCAGCAAAAAAGTGACAGCAACGCAGGCGCTTCCTTTTGGAACTGTGTTAACACTAGCAGCAACAGGTTCTGAAATGAATCCGGATTCTGTAATTACAAACTGGGAAACTAATGAAAAGTATGTATGGGGAAGTACAGTTACGCATCCTAAATTCTCAATTTTAGACCCTGTCAATACGTTCACAGTGCCACGTGACCAAACAGTGTATGGAATGGTTGATATGATGAGTCATGTATTTGAACAATATTTCCATAACGTTAAAAATACTAAGCTTCAAGATCGTATGTGTTATTCGGTACTACAAACAGTTATCGAAACAGCGCCTGAATTGCTTGAAAACCTTGAAAGCTATGAGCATCGTGAAACAATCTTATACTCTGGAACTATGGCATTAAATGGAACCCTTCAAATGGGATACTTTGGGGATTGGGCGTCACATACGATTGAGCACGCACTATCAGCTGTATATGACATCCCGCATGCAGGCGGCTTAGCGATTTTATTCCCAAACTGGATGAGACATACAGTTGATCAAGACACAGACCGAATGAAGCAACTGATGACAAGTATGTTTGAAATAAAAACAGAGGGAAGAAATGATAAAGAAATTGTTCTTGAAGGAATCAACAAGTTAAGCGCCTTCTGGACAAGTCTCGGAGCGCCGTCTCGCTTAGCAGACTACAATATTGGGGTAGATCGCCTGGAAGAAATCGCTGAAATTGCGGTTCGCGAAATGCAGTATGGCGGATTTGGAAACTATAAAAAACTTACTAAAGATGATGTTCTTTCTATTCTTCAAGCATCATTATAAAAAAGGATGAGCAAGACAAGTTCTCTAAACCGGCATGAATGAAAATTGACACCTCCAAGCATTACTTGAAGAAGTGCTTGGAGGTGCCATCTATTAACTCTGCACTGTGACGAATCTATAAAAGAAAATCTAATTATCTTAACGAAACCTCGATGCGGAGAAAGTATCTAATAAAGGAAGCAATTAGCATGATAAGACAAATTTCGCTTATAAGTAACAGGTATCTAGTAAAAATAAAAGAAGAATTCGGAAGAAAATACTTATAAAAGTTAAATAACTGAAAATTTGTTAATATTACAAAAAATATATTTACTTCCTCCTAAAAATGATGGTAGTATATCTAAATACTAATATGTACTCATTTAATATGTACTGAAGTGTAAGGAGTCACGCCCTTACATAAAAAAAGAGAGAATGGAATGCTGAATAGTCAGAATTTAATAACTATTTGGTGGAGAGGGAGCGAGAAGAATGAAGGAATACTTTATCGAACGAATGTACAAAGCATCACAAGGAATGGCGAATGCAGTCCTCGTGACCCTCGGTATTGGCTTATTGATGGAGACTTTTGGTGAATTTTTAAATTGGCCGACACTAATTGCTGTAGGTACTGTTGCAAAAGCGTTGTTAGCGCCAGCCTTAGGAGCAGGAATTGCTGTTCAGCTAGGCGGTAATACGTTGGTTGTCTTCAGTGCTATGATCAGTGCGACTATCGGCGGAGCTGCAATGACTGTAGGCGATGACGGTTTACTGACATCGATGGTTTCAGGACAGCCGATCAGTGCTGTGCTTGCTGCTGTCGTTGCAACATTTGTAGGGAAGCGGGTAGCAGGGAAGACGCCGCTTGATATGATGGCTATCCCATTTGCAGCAGTACTTGTAGGGGGAATCGCTGGTGCGGGACTCGCTGCAGTTACAACGCCAATGTTAACTTGGATGAGCGGACAGATTGCCAACTCGGTTACTGGTTCACCGCTGCTTGCATCTATTGTCATTTCGCTAGTTTGGAGTATTTTGCTGATGACACCGGCGTCTTCAGCAGCATTGGCTATTGCATTGCAGCTGGATCCGGTATCCAGTGCGGCAGCTTTGATCGGTTGTACGGCGCAATTTGTCGGGTTCACATTCATGAGTATCCGTCAGAACGATTTGGGTGGTTTCCTGGCACAGTTTGTCATTACACCTAAAGTACAATTCCCTAATTTAATAAAGAATCCAGCGCTCGTCATACCGCCATTTGTAGCAGCAGTTGTTTGTGCACCGATTGCAACAGTACTTCTAGGGTTTACAACTTCCTACGAACTGGCAGGATTGGGTTTGAATTCATTCATTGCCCCGCTTAATATCTTGGCCAGCCAAGGCTGGGAAGCTTTCTTGATCTACTTAGTTACTGGCGTCATCATGCCCCTGATCATTTCACTTGGTCTTTATCATGTGATCAAATCAATCGGATGGGCGAAGGTCGGCGACTTGCGTATGGAAATACAATAATGAAAACCGCAGTCTTAAAGACTGCGGTTTTTATCATGCAGCTATGAATATTATTGATATACTGAAAGGAGATATAAAATTAGAAAGAAGGATATCCTTCATGGATCAATTGAATCGTGTACTTGCAAGATACATGCCTTTTTTGACCCCTGCGAGCGTACTAGCAGGTTTTCTCCTCGCGAATTTCCTGCATCATGGTGAGGCATTAGTACCTTGGATATTTGCATGTATGACATTTGCCGGAAGCTTATCAGCTAATTTTAACAGTCTGCTGCATGCTGTTAAAAGACCAGGACCGATGCTGCTTGCTTTTGTTGTGCTTCATTTCATCATGCCTTTAATTGCGCTTGGTCTTGGTCACTTGTTCTTTCCTGGAGATGTAAACACGATTACAGGGCTTGTGCTGCTGACAGCCATTCCGACTGGCATTACAGCCTTTGTCTGGGTTGCTATGCAGAAAGGAGATATAGGGCTTACGTTATCGACTATTCTCTTAGGGACGTTGCTTTCTCCTATGCTAGTGCCATTAATTCTGCATCTCTTGGTGGGAGGCGATGTCCAGCTGGAGATACTTCCGATGATGGAAGGCTTATTATGGATGATCGTCTTACCTTCCATAGCGGGCATGCTTGTCAATCAACTTTGCAGCAAAAGTATCACGAGCACATTGAGTAAGAACTTGGCGCCTTTCTCGAAAATAGGTCTCATTGCTGTTGTTTCCATTAATGCTTCCGTAGTGGCCCCTCACTTGAACGGGATGGATATGACAGTAATAGGGATTGTATTGCTCGTATTCTGTTTATCATTTACCGGCTATCTGTTAAGCTGGCTGCTCGGTAAATTATTTCGTTACGATAGAACCGAGATTGTCAGTGTAACTTTTATTGGTGGAATGCGGAATATCAGTGCAGGTGTGGTCCTTGCTGTGAGTTTCTTCCCAGCGCCTGTCGCTATCCCAGTTGTAATAGGAATGCTGTTTCAACAAGTTCTGGCAGCAGTGTTTTCCAGTCTGCTGAAAAAAAATGAACCACAGCAAGCAGCTGCATGAAAGAAGACCGTTTAAACGGTCTTCTTTTCTTTATATAGGAAACTTCACACATGTTTAATTTCTTTCTATTATGGCAATGGCTCTACATGAAACAGAAAGGAAGATGCATATGTGGGAAGCTATTTTATGGGGAGGCATCGCTGGATCTGCCAGTTTAATTGGTGCAGCTGTATTAATGCTTGTTCCTGTAAAGAAGCGGATTATTGGTTTTATCATGGCCTTAGGTACAGGGGCGCTGATTGGTTCTACTTCCTATGAACTATTGGAGGAAGCATATGAAATCAGCGGCGGCTTGCAGGAAGAGGCGATAGGATTTCTTGGAGGAGCAGTTATTTTTACTATATTGGATATCGTTATATCTCGCAGCGGAGGAAAAAATCGCAAAAGCAGTAGTCTGCACAAGACACATAATAAAGATGAGAAAGGATCAGGACTAGCAATATTCGCAGGAACAGTAATGGATGCGATACCGGAATCAGCCATGATCGGCTTGAGTTTGGCAAGCGGGGGAGGTGCTAGTACTGCTTTGATCGTATCCATTTTTATTAGTAACTTTCCAGAAGGTCTTTCAAGTACTTCAGGGATGCAAAGCAGCGGTTATAGTCGAAAACGAATCATCATTATGTGGATAGCCGTAATCGTAATATCTGCTTTGAGTGCACTTATTGGTGCTGTATTACTTCAGGATACTAGCGCTAGTACAAGAGCGATTCTTAATTCATTTGCAGGGGGAGCAATTATTGCTATGGTGGCATCCACTATGGCACCAGAGGCATATGAAGAGGGAGGTCCAGCTGTAGGGATTGTAACAGCAGTAGGGATGTTCATCGCCTTTTCCTTGGCGCATGTTTAAGCATAGTTAATACAGGGGATACACAAACAAAAGAATGGAGGCGTTTCAACATGAAAAACCTTATTCGAAAAGCGATTAAGTATGGACCTGTTGTCTATCCTATCGTTAAGAAAATTATCAATAAACGCAAAGCGAAGCGTTCTGGAAGAGCTTCGTATTAAAAAAACGTGAGAGCATATTGCTCTCACGTTTTCATTATCTGCTGCGACTGCCTTTTTCAAGGACAGTGTCCACTTCGGCAGCTGCTTTATCTAATGCAGCTTTTGGATCTTCACCTTGGTATAGACTCTCCATGCCAGTCACAATCTGCTGACGTGCTTCTGGGAAGATGGAAATCAAAGCACCTTGTGTTGCTGTACTAGGCACTGTATCATGCAGTTGGTCAACAGTTACTTTTAACTGCGGATATTTTTCCCATTCCTGTTTTACGATATCTTCTTCATAAGCAGCTGGGTTAATGGCAAAATAACCAGATTCAACATGCCATTTTGCCTGTACTTCTGCTGTTGACAAGTATTTCATAAAGTCCCAAGCAGCTTGCTGCTGATTCTCTTCTATATCCTTCGCCATCCAAAGGGAAGCTCCTCCGATGATGACGCCTTGTGGATCAACATCATCTGGGTGTGGCAAGTAAGCTACGCCAACCTCGAAATCGGCATTATCAACGAGTCCTTTAATACCGGCAGAGGAATCAAGCATCATTGCCATCGTGCCAGTTTGGAAGGATGCCCGCATATCATCCCAATTTTGACCGCTGTTATAAAAAGTTCCTTCCTCGTACATATCACTGATCAATTCAAATACCTTCTGACCTTTTTCATCGTTGAATGAAGCTTTTGTTGCTTCGCCTTCGCGTCCATTTTCATTATCGACGAACATACCGCCCTGTGTGGCAAGCAATTCCTCAAAGAACCAGCCATAATTCAAAATGGAAAGGCCATATTGTGACGTTTTATCTCCTTCTTTAATCGTTAGCTTTTCTGCAGCTTCTTTCAGCTCGCTGTAAGTGCGTGGCGCTTGTTCAGGATCAAGTCCAGCTTCCTCGAATGCATCCTTATTATAGGCAAGCACAGGAGTGGAGGAGTTAAATGGCATAGAATACTGCTCGCCATCCACTTGATAATAAGAGGAAATATTTTCTTCCCATTGTGATGTATCGTAGTTTTCTTCATCGATGAATTTCTGTACCGGCTGAATATTTCCACTGTCTATCATTTGCTTTGTACCTGCTTCAAAAATCTGTGTAACTGCCGGAGCATCTGCAGTACCCGCAACAGTATTCAATTTTGTTAAAGATTCCTCATATGAACCTTGGTAAACCGGTTTTACAGTATATTTATCCTGTGAACTATTGTATTCGTCGACGATTGCATTGACACTTGCTTCTAGTTCTCCGCCCATAGCATGCCAGAAGATGATTTCTGTCTTGCCATCCTCAGTTGTACCACTCGCAGAATCTGTACTAGAACAAGCGGTAAGGAACAGTACAAATAAAACAGATAAACCAGCTAATAGTCTTTTCATCATATAACCTCTTTCAATTTTATTTGATTGCACCTTGTGTGAGACCTTTTTGCAGTTTTTTCTGTCCGGCGAACAATAGCAGCAGCGTAGGCAGGATTACGATGACGACACCGGCCATGACGATACCCCAATCGGATGCGATTTCTTGTGTTTGCAGCTGCTTAAGCCCGATCTGGACGGTTCTTGCCGATTCTGTATTTGTGACCAACAGCGGCCAAAGATACATGTTCCAATTGGTCAAAAAGCTGTAAATACCTAAGGTGATTAAGCTGGACCTGCTGACAGGCAGGATGACATTCCAGAAGAAACGTAATCTGGAAATACCAGCTACCTGAGAAGCTTCATAGAGCTCCTGTGGGATTGTCTTGAAATGCTGGCGTAATAGAAAGGTTCCGAATGCCAAAGCAAAAAACGGGATTGTCAATCCGAGATAGCTGTTTGTCCAACCTAGACTTTGTATTGTCATGAAATTCGGTACCATCGTCGCTTCCCAAGGTATCATCATGGTTGAAATAAACAGGAAGAAGACGAAGTCCCTACCTTTGAACTTCATGAAAACAAAGGCAAAGGCAGCTAAACTGCTGACTAGCAGCTGTCCAATCATTACGATGGCAGATGTGACGAAACTATTGAGCAAATAGGTTAGCAGCGGCACTTTTTGAAATACCTCTAAGTAATTATTCAATGATAGACTGCTAGGAAGAAGCTGTCCGCTCATAACTTCTCCGCCATTCATGAAAGAGATGCTGAAAGCATAGAAAATTGGAAACATCATGATGATCGCGCAGATCACCAGAACGCTATAAAGGCTGATCCGCTTTGCAAGAATCACTGGTAATGCACCTTCCTTTCGCCAAGCTTAAACTGCAAGGCTGTCAGCAGCAGGACACAGAAGAATAGTATGACTGCCTGTGCACTCGCCGACCCGACATCATTATTGATGAAGGCATCCTTATAGATGGAATAGACGATTACATTCGTTGATTCTACCGGTCCGCCCTTGGTAAGGATGTCAATTTGCCCGAATGTCTGAAAAGCGTTGATGAACGATACTGTCACGATAAAGAATAATGTAGGGGACAGCATTGGCAGTGTAATTCGACGAAGCTGATAAAGATAACTTACGCCTGCTACTTTTGCATTTTCGTATAGGTGGGTATCGATATTCTGTAATCCGCCAAGTATGATCAGATAAGCGAAGCCTGCATTCATCCACACTGTGGATAAAGATACTGCAAGCAGAGCATAATCTGGATCTTGCAGCCATTGGATGGCCGGAAAGCCTAACCACTCGGCAATTCTGCTGAATACGCCGATTGAAGGATTATACATAAACATCCAAATGACACTGGATGCCGCAACGCTCATCCCCATTGTTGAGGAAAACAACGTACGAAATATACCAATTCCCTTAATTTTTTCATTTGTAAGCAATGCCAGAAAGAGAGCAAGCAGGATACCTGCAGGTACTGTGTATAGCACAAAAAGAATGGTAGCTTTAACGCTGCTCTGAAAGCTGTCTGAGCTTAGGATATACTGGTAGTTTTCTAATCCGACGAATTCGAATGGACCCATTTGGTCAGCTAGAAAGAAACTCAAGTATATGGTTCGGAACATTGGGTAAAAAACAAACATGCCGAACAGGATGATAGAAGGAAGCAAATAGAGCCAGCCCTCCAAGAAAGCGAATAAGTTCCGCTTTGGGAGGCTTTTTTGAGATGGAACAGGCTGCAGGTCCCGGGCGTCGTTCATCTGAGTACCTCTCTGGCTGTCTGGTTTGGCTGTCCGTCATTGGCTGCCCATAGAATCCTTCCGTTCTCTTTAGAAAAGAGGTGGATAGCATCTGAGTCGAAACGGATTGGTATCCGGTCTCCGACAGAGAATTGCCATTGACCGTTCCATCGGGCAATCCATTGCTCTTTAGCATTATCAAGGATAAAGGTGATGAGCGTCTCTGTACCAAGTACCTCAGTATTAACGACCTCTACTACAGCATCTGCTTGCTCCGGAGCGGAAAACAGGATATGCTCTGGCCTGATACCGACCTGAACATTCTTGCTTGCTGCCTTCACATTGCCCTTCATTGGGTTAGGCACAGTGCAGTGGGGTGATAGAACGATACCGCTTGGTGAAACGTCTGCTTCCATCACATTCATGGCAGGTGATCCGATAAATGATGCTACAAATGTGTTGGCTGGATGATTGTAGATATCAAGCGGTTTGCCAATTTGCATGGCTTGGCCTTCATGAAGGATCATCATTCGGTCAGCCATCGTCATCGCTTCGGTCTGATCGTGTGTGACATAAATCATTGTAATTCCCAGCTTCCGCTGTATCTGCCTGATTTCCGAGCGCATCCGGGTTCGCAGTTTCGCATCAAGATTCGATAATGGTTCATCCATCAGGCAAAGAGGGGCCTGTGTCACAATCGCTCTTGCGAGGGCAACACGCTGTCTTTGGCCACCTGATAATTCACGTGGTTTTCGTTTTAAGTAATCAGCCAAGCCGAGCATGTCGGCTGCTTCCTGGCAGCGGCGTCTTTGTTCCTCGCGTGAAATTTTCTTTGTATGTAAGCCGAAGGTGATATTTTGTTCCACATTCAAGTGCGGATATAGTGCATAATTTTGAAATACCATAGATAAATCCCGTTTATTCGGTGGTGCATCATTCATTCTCTTGCCATTCACAAACAATTCTCCGTCAGTTATCGGCTCCAGACCAGCGATCATGCGGAGGATTGTGCTTTTCCCGCAGCCTGAGGGCCCGACAAGGACGAAGAACTCGCCTTGCTGCAGTTGCAGATCAACTTGCTCAATTACATTTTTTTTGCCATCGTATGATTTTTTCAAACCAGTCAAGCTTACATGTGTCATAATCTGCTCCTTTCTGCGAATTCATCTATACTATAGCGAGTTAAAATTGAGTTAACGTGAAGTGTAGGTGAAAAAGCGTTTACAGAGCAAAGGAGAATGGTTGTTTATTTTACAAAGCTCATACAATCTCGAAACAAAAAAAGGACTTGCAGGCAATATTGCCTGCAAGCCCTTTTGTGTGCTATTACTTTCTACGCATTTTACGTAAGATAAGGCTTAATACAAAGACGAAGATAATGGCACCGATTAAAGCTGGAATGATTGCCATACCCGCGATATCTGGACCGAAATCTCCAAAGATAAGTCCGCCGAGCCATGCCCCGACAATACCTGCAATGATATTACCAATGATGCCGCCTGGGACGTCACGTCCAAGAATCAAGCCTGCTAGCCAGCCGATAATACCACCGACAATTAGATATAAGATGAAACTCATAATAACTACCTCCAAACAAGTGATGTGATTTAATGTGTTGTAAAAATAGCATTCCCGAACTTACAAGATTGCAAACATCCCGCTCTGTTCCATGTTTACATGTTCTTAAGATAAGCTGCATCATTCTACACAACAGCTCAACATCTGCTTAATAAAAGGTCGCTATATTGAAAGTACAAGAAGATGAAAAAGATCACCATCCAATTCTTGTACTTTTCATAGTACAAAGATTACAATCCAGATAACTACAGGGAGATGATCCGAATGATGAATCAGATTAATCCATCGTACGAGTCCGTCACTACAAGGTCGCTTGATAGTCAATCCGTTCAAAATTGTATCCTGCCTGTCATCGCTCATCGCGGTGCTTCCGGATTTGCACCTGAAAATACAATCGCAGCTTTTGATTTGGCTGTAGAGATGCAAGCAGATTTCATCGAGATGGATGTGCAAATGACAAAGGATGGACAGCTTGTCGTCATACATGACACGTCGATCAATCGTACAGCTGTCGATGCACCCGAAGAAGCTGCTTATGTGAAGGATCTCGCGTTTACCGCCTTGCAGTCTTATGATGTAGGCGCTGGATATGATTCTGTGTATGAAGGTCAGCGTATCCCGTTGTTAGAGGATGTAATTAAAAGATATAAAGGGAAAACAAAGTTTCTTATCGAATTAAAGTCACCAGAACTTTACGATGGAATAGAGGAAGCTGTAGCTGAGCTGCTGGAAAAATATGAACTAGCTAATGTAATTTACGAGGAAGTAATTCTGCAATCCTTCAATTTCGGATCAATTGCGTATTTGTCCCAGCTATTGCCGCATGTTCCGCTTGGTGTACTGACGTCAAGAAGTGCAGACCTCACAAATCGTAAACTTGATAAAATAGCTACTTATGCAGACTATGTAAATACGCATTTTACGAATGTCACACAGGATGATACGCTAGTTGGCAGAATTCATTCCCGTGGAATGCGGATTATGCCTTGGACAATTCGAGCACCTGGGGAAGTACAGCCCTTAATTCGAGCTGGTGTTGACGGAATCATCACGGATTATCCAAATTATGTGAAATAAAAAAAGGAGACCTTTTTACAGGTCTCCTTTTTCGTGTCATCTATTCTGAACGAGTCGAAGCAATTCGAATGCTCTGTCTCCTGCAAGTGCTGCAAGATCTTCCCAACACTCATCGCGCTTCAGGTCGAGTTCTACAATCTGTTTGGCTAAATCAAGGGCTTCCTGATCAAGTGCCACGTGATTGACGCTCCTTTCTGCGTTCCCTTTTTGCTGTTACGATCAGTATACATATAGCCGAAAAAAATTGCATCAAACATGTTAACGATGCTGACGAACTATTTTGTTGTTTGTAAGGTTTCCTCACACAACACTAGGATGAATGGATAAATACGGTATAATGTGTAGTAACAGCACATGGTGATGAGGTGAACAGATGAGTAACGAGCCTTCTTACAAGAACAGGAAAGTTATCACAATAGGCATTGTGAGCGAACTGACTGGTCTGACTGAACGAAAAATTCGTTATTACGAGGAACGCAAGCTCATTTTTCCTGAACGTTCAGCGAAGGGAAATCGCAAGTACTCTTTTTCGGATGTAGAGCAATTGATTGAGATCGCTAACAAAAGGGAAGAGGGTGTGCAAACCTTCGAAATTCGTCAGCAGATGCTGAGAGACAAGAGGAAAGAAGCGGAACGAGAGAGTCGCCAGCAAATGCTGCGAGGGCAAATCAACGCCCGCTTTGGTATACAGAGAGAGTAAGGTGTGTGTACGTATGTGTTGGGAGGCCTTGTACACAGGAAAGCCGGATGGTTTATCATCCGGCTTTTTATTATTGCTTGAATAATTCCAACGCCCGTTCTCGCTGTGTTTTGTGCTCGACGATAGGCTTTGGATAGTCTTTGCCAATGACACAATTATATTGCTGCTGCTGTTCTGTGGTCATCTTTTCCGGCGTGTGGATGAAATTACTCGGTACATCTTTTAATTCCGGTAGATATTTTTTAATAAAGTCACCATCTGGGTCGAATCGTTCGGATTGCCTTACTGGGTTGAAAATTCGAAAATAAGGTACTGCGTCAGTGCCTGTCGAGGATGCCCATTGCCAACCACCGATATTCGATGCCTCATCATAATCAATAAGCATTTCTGAGAAGTATTTCTCTCCCTCACGCCAGTCAATTAACAGATCTTTCGTTAAAAAGGATGCGGTAATCATCCGAAGCCGATTGTGCATCCAACCAATCTTTCTAACCTGTTTCATGGCTGCATCAACAATTGGAAATCCAGTTTCACCGTTTTTCCATTTTTCCAGAATCGCTTTATCTTGATTCCATTCTAAATCTCGATATTTAGGGAGAAAGGCTTTATCCTTCGTCTCGGGATAGAAATGATAGATCATGTGATAGAAATCCCGCCAAGCCAACTCCTGGATGAATGTCTCATAGCCAGCTGTACCTTTATGGCTATGCAACTTTTCCAGACTCATTTGATAAAGTGTCCTGCATGATAAGGCGCCGGTACGTAGATAAGGAGAAAGCATACTTGTACCTTTTGCAGAAGGAATATCTCTTTTTTTATCATATTCTTTCATCCTTCTATCAACGAAATTTTCAGCGCGTCTTAAGCCTTGTTTTTCACCGGCATAGCGCCATTTATCCGTCATCTTATCTAGAAGTTCTTCATAAGCAGCTTGCCCTTTTTTAAAATCGTCTCGCCGGTCGATTACATATTGCATCAATTTATCCTCATCGACTTTTTGAATCTGAGGTTTTTCAGCTTGTTGCCACTGCTTGAAATAAGCAGAAAATACTTTGTATGGGCTATTGTCTTGTTTCAGGATATCCGAAGCATGATGAATATGGTGATCCAGGAATGTGCAGACATCAATATCTTTCTTTTTTAAATAGCGAATTACTTGATCATCACGTTCTTGGCCAAAACCAACTTCGTCATAATTGAAGTAGACTCGCTTCAAATCGTTACATGTATCAATCAGTTGATTCCAAGCAGATTCTGTCTTTCCAGCAATAAAATGCACGGGAAATTCTTTTTGTACGCATGTGTCTACAAATTGTTTCAATGTATGATAATAGTAATCATAGCGGGGGGAGAAACTATCATTCAAATCCGGATTAACATGGAAAAGAAGTAGAATCCTGTCGTCCTCTGTAGCTTGATCAATCGCTTGTTTTAAAGCGGTATGATCATGCAACCGCAAATCTTTGCGGAACCATACTGCAAATGTAGCCAAATGCCTACCTACTTTCCGTTTTTCTCTTCGCTACCCTGCCAGGGTGAAGAGCAAACCAGATTGATTTTTCTATAAATTTTAAAATTATATTGACAATAACTAGATTGGAAGGTAAAGTAACAAACAGATCAACAACAAAAGTATAATGAAATTCTTATCAAGAGCGGCGGAGGAACAGGTCCTATGAAGCCCGGCAACCAGATCGATGATCTAGGTGCTAATTCCTGCAGACGGCGAAAGCTGTACTGAGAGATAAGAGAATTAGTGCATACGTATACCATGCGCCTCTCTTAATCTAGAGAGGCGCTTTTTTATTGTAGTTGATGACAGCGAAGAAAAAAGGGGAGAGCAACATGAAAAAAATCTTAAGCTTTGGACTTATCGGATTATTAGCATTATTCTTAGCGGCTTGCGGCAATGATAAATCTGCTGCACTAGCAAATGACAAAATATTAGTCGGCGTCAGCGGTGGACCACATGAGCAAGTAATGGAAAAAGTGAAAGAACTAGCAGCTGATGAAGGTATTGATGTAGAAATTAAAACATTCAATGATTACAATACACCAAACAGTGCGTTAGATGATGGAAGCCTGGATGCGAACAGCTATCAGACACTTCCTTTCCTAGAAGATCAAGTAAAGAATCAAGGTTATGAACTAAAAGAAGTATTTAAGACACTTACGTTCCCAATGGGTATCTATACTGATAAGATTTCGGATATTTCCGAATTGAAGGAAGGCGACAAGATCGCTGTACCGAATGATCCTGCCAACGAATATCGTGCGTTGAAATTGTTTGAGACAGCAGGAGTATTGAAAGTGGATCCAGAAGCAGAGAACTCTGCAACGGCTAAAGATGTTGTAGAAAATCCACTGAACCTGGAAATCGTTGAATTGGATGCTTCTCAGCTGCCAGCTCAGCTTCCGGAAGTAGCAGCAGCAGCAATCAACACGAACTTTGCAATGGGCGCTGACTTGAATATCAATGATGATGCTATCTTTGCAGAGGAATCAGAAAACAACCCATGGTCCAACTACTTTGTTGTAAGATCAGCGAACACGGACGATGAAGTGGTGAAGAAAATTCAAGAAATCTACCAATCTGATGAAGTTAAACAGTTTGTGGAAGATGAATTCCAAGGATCTGTCGTTCCAAGCTGGTAAGGGGGAAGCAGTATGATTGAACTGAAAAATGTATCGAAGACCTTTACCACTGGTAAAAAGAAAGTGGAGGCGTTGAAAGACGTCTCCTTGAAAATCAATAAAGGTGAAATCTATGGCGTAATCGGATTCAGCGGAGCAGGGAAAAGTACCCTGATCCGCTGTGCCAATTTACTGGAGCGTCCCACAGAAGGCGAAGTATTCATCGACGGCGTAGATCTTACTAAGCTTAAGAAATGGCAGCTTCGTAAAGCAAGAGGTAAAATCGGAATGATATTCCAACATTTTAATCTGCTGACAACAGCTACAGTATACGAGAATGTCGCTAGACCACTGAAGCTGAGTAAAGTGCCGAAGCATGAAATCAAGGAACGTGTTGATAAGTATCTGAAGATTGTAGGTCTGGAAGAAAAGAAAAATGTCTATCCAGCCCAATTATCAGGAGGTCAGAAGCAGCGGGTAGCTATCGCAAGAGCACTTGCCCAAGAACCGGAAGTGCTGTTAAGTGATGAAGCAACAAGTGCATTGGATCCGAATACGACGTCATCCATTCTTGAACTGCTGCTCCGAGTGAATAAGGAGCTTGGCATCACTATCTTTTTAATCACACATGAACTGGATGTCATACAGCGTATATGTGATCGTGTTGGTGTTATGCATCATGGTGAGCTGGTGGAAGAAGGATCTGTTATTGATGTCTTCACCAAACCGCAGCATCCGCAGACACGGAAATTTGTCTTTGATGACGCGAATTTCCAAGTTCCAGACAGTGTGAAAAAAGGACTTTCTGCTACAGGGCGTCTCGTTTCACTGACGTTTATTGGAGAAGCTTCGAATGAGCCATTTCTTGCAGCGATCACGAAGAAATTTGAAGTTGTTCCAAGTATACTGGCAGGCGGAATCGATCAGCTGAAAGCTAGCTCCGTTGGTAAATTGCTTATCCATTTGCAAGGGGATCCGGCAGAAGTGGAAAAGGCAATTTCGTACTTGGAGTCGCAGCATGTAACGGTTGAGGAGGTGGCGTCATGATAGAGTTCTGGACAGAATGGGGCACTGACATCACCGAGGCGTTTTGGCAGACGCTGCTGATGACGGATATTTCATTGGCTATTTCAATCGTTATCGGGCTGCCGTTAGGCATTTTGCTGGTCATGACAAGAAAAGGCGGCCAAGCAGAGAACCGAATATTTTATTCCATCGTGAATACGATTATTAACGTTATCCGATCTATTCCTTTCATCATCCTCTTGTTCTTGCTTTTGCCTCTGACAAGAGCCTTGGTCGGAACTACAATAGGTGTTGAAGGAGTTATCCTTCCGCTCGTTGTCTATACAGCGCCTTATATTGCACGTTTAATGGAATCAGCATTACTTGAAGTAAATAAAGGAGTCATCGAGGCTTATGAATCGATGGGAATTTCCACAACTAAAATCATTTGGAGCGTCATTATAAGAGAGGCCAGATCAACAATGATTCTTGGTCTGACGATTGCAACCATTGGTTTAATTGGGGCTACAGCAATGGCAGGACTTGTCGGTGCTGGTGGTCTTGGAGATTTGGCATATCAGTATGGGCACTTGCGTTTCGAGCCTGTTGTTATGTATGTCGTTATCATCATCCTAATTATACTTGTACAAGCAATGCAGACATTTGGAAATGTGTTGGCACGACGCTTGCGAAAAGATTAAAAAAAGCACGCTTGGTTAATCCAAGCGTGCTTTTCATTATATTAAAAGAAAATGTTCAAGATGTAATAAATCAGACCACCCAGACAAGCTGTGATCGGTAGAGTAATGAACCAAGTAATGACCATACGCTTAGCAGTACCCCAGTTAACACCTTTACGTCGGTGAGCTGCACCAACCCCCATGATGGAGGAAGAAATAACGTGCGTTGTACTTACCGGTAAGTGAATGTAAGTGGCACCAAAAATGATGAACGCTCCAGTCAAATCGGCAGCAACGCCGTTCACTGGACGGATCTTCATGATTTTACCGCCAACAGTTTTGATGATTTTCCAGCCACCGATTGAAGTTCCAAGACCCATCGCAGTTGCACAGGCTGCCTGTACCCAGAACGGGATATCAGATGTTGTGTGCAGCCCTGCTGTGATTAACGCCATCGTGATGATACCCATTGCTTTTTGGGCATCATTCGTACCATGGGTGAATGATTGCAGTGCAGCAGTCAAGATCTGTACGCGACGGAAATTCTTATTTGTTTTCGGTAAGTTCTTTTCTCGGAAAATCAGCTTAATGATGTTATATAAAATAAAACCTACAACAAAAGCCAAAATCGGAGAAATGATCAATGCTTGCAGGATCTTCAAGAATCCGTCTACATTAAGAATAGCAAATCCGCTTGATGCAATAACTGCTCCTGCAAGAGAACCAATGATAGCGTGTGAAGAACTACTCGGAATACCGTAGTACCACGTAATCAAGTTCCATGCAATCCCTGCAATCAGGGCAGCTAGGATAACGACAGAGCCGTTGACAATGTCGTTGGGATTTGCGATATCACTAGTGATTGTTTTAGCAACTCCAGTAAAGGTCATAGCACCAACGAAGTTCATGACTGCAGCCATGATGATAGCATGTCTTGGTTTCAATGCTTTCGTCGAAACAGATGTGGCGATGGCATTGGCAGTATCATGAAATCCGTTGATGAAGTCGAATGCAAGAGCGAAAATGACGGTTAGAATAGTTAATACTAATAAAACATCCATTGTTGTTTACGCCTCACGAATTCTTCATGATGATTGTTTCAAGATTGTTCGCAACAGACTGGCAGCTGTCAGCAATTTCTTCCAGGATGTAGTACAACTCTTTGTACTGAATTACCTTGATTGGATCTTTTTCGTTCTGGAAGAGCTGTTTCAAGGATTTGCGGAAGATCGTGTCACAGTTCTGCTCGTGCTCCTTGATTTTGATTGCATGCTCCTGGATTTCTTTTAGTTTGTTGTGAGAAAGCAAATCGATTGTAATCAAAATTTCCTTTGCGCAGGAACGGATTTCTTCTGTAAATTGGTCGATGAAGCTATCGGAAGAATAAATACCATATGTATCCATCATTCCTGAGAATTCTTCTATTCCATCAAGAACATCGTCTAAGCTGTTCGTCAGCTGAAGGATGTCTTCGCGTTCGATCGGCGTGATGAAGGCATGGTTCAATTCCTTGATGATCGTATGTACAAGCTGATCACCTTTTGTCTCATATTCCTTCAATTTATTGGAGAACTCAGATAAACTCGCTGCATCTTTTACTTTATACGTAACAAAAAAGTCAGCAGTCTCATCAATATTCTTTGCTATATCGGCTAAAAGCAAAGAGAATTTGTCTTGTTTCTTCTTGAACATTACAAAACCTCCGAATGGTGTTTGAATAGGGTTGTTCCTGGGAACATATAATGATAATTTTTTGTAAACTATCCTCTAGAGATTGTAAACTTTTTATTAATAATTATCAATGTTTTCATTTGATTTTTGTCGAATGAGGTACACTTTGTCACTATTTGTTATAGTTGTATAGAAGGGGTGAAATTATGCAGATCTCCATTACAAAGCCCGCATCAAACTGGTTTGTTCAAGAAATGGACCTTGAACCTGGCAGTGCTGTGCGTTTTTATGTTCGCTATGGCGGGATGGGCGGCATTATAGAAGGGTTTTCACTTGGCATTTCCGCGGAACAGCCAAATGATCCAATTACAAGCGAGGAAGTACAAGGTATCACATTCTTCGTCGAACGCTCAGATGCATGGTATTTTGAAGGGGTAGACTTGAGCGTTAAGTATTCACGTAAATGGGACGATATTCAATACGAATATCCTCCGCATAATTGAAAAAATGAGCAAGAGCCAGTACAGGCTCTTGCTCATTTTTAGTTTCGGATAGGAAGCAGTGGTGCGGCGCCATCCTTAACGCCAACCATTCCAAGCAGGGCAAGCAGAATTCGCTGTGGCCCGTAAAAAGCATCAGTCGGATCGAAGAACTCCTCCAGCGTATGGTGTCCACCGCTGTTACCGCCACCTCCGAGTGTGAGGGCAGGAATACCCAGACTGATCGGTACATTTGCATCGGTACTAAGTGGTTCTTCCCGTTCAACCTCAATTCCAAGAACTTCGGCCGCTTGCAGTGCAATATGACGAATCGGGGCATCTTTCGGCTGGCTGCCGGCAGGTCTGTCTCCGACCAGCTCTGTCGTAACTGAAATGCTGCCCGGCTGTTGTCGTGCTTCACCTTCAACCTGTGCTGCTTCTTCAATCATTGCAAGTGCATTAGCCTCCAACTCTGCAAGAGCTTCGCTGGAAACAGAGCGTAAATCCAGCTGGAATCCTGCATGTTGGGCAATAGTATTGATGGAAGTACCACCATGAATCGTGCCGACGTTGTATGTTGTCTTCGGATCTTCAGGAACGGTCAGATCTGCTAACGCAGCTATAGCGCGTCCAGCTGCATGGATGGCGCTTGATGTGCCGAAGTCACCAAAGCTATGTCCGCCTTTTCCTTTAAAGGTTACATTATAGCGTTTGCTGCCGACACCGCAATAAATCAAGTCGCCAGGCGCACCTGGCTCTACAGAGATGAATCCATCCACATATGTATTGTCCCGGAAATATGCTTTCATACCGCGTAAATCGCCTAGACCTTCTTCGCCAACATCAGCGAGGAAGACGATATCTCCCTCTGTTTCGATTTTATTTTTTTCCAAAGTACGCAACAAAGTAAGTAAAACTGCTAAGCCGCGACCATCATCACCAATTCCAGGAGCGTAGACGATTCCATCCTCGACTTTTGCTTTCACATTTGTACCAGCAGGGAAGACTGTATCCAAATGAGCTGCAATAACAACCGTGGGTCCGCTGCCGCTGCCTTTTCGTATGCCATATACATTTCCTTCTTCATCCGTCTTCAAGTCATCTAAGCCAAATGCCGCCAGTTTTTCTTTGAAAAAAGCTGCGCGGTTTTCTTCGTTAAATGGAGGCGCCTCTACTTCCGTCACTTCTATCTGATCCTTTGTTGTCTGCTCGTTATCTTGTTTTAGAAAATATAGTGCGTCACGTACTTGCTGCAGATCCAGAAGCTGCTCGAACTCCTTTGTGAATACCTTGCTGGTTGATGTCATATATTCCCCTGCTTTCCTGTAGTATACGTGTACTGTAACACAAAATCGCAATATACTGACAATTTAAACTGCGTAAATAGTCGAAAAGTAACGATTTGTTCTATTTTTATATTTACAAGGCATAAGATGTTATGTAAAATAAATGCACCGGAATGAATAAATATAGATTTTATTGCAAGTTTACAATATAGATAGAAAAGGGAGATCAACTATGAAATCGGTAAAAAAGCTCATGGCAGCAGCTGGACTTGTTAGTGTTTTATTCTTAAGTGCATGTATATCTAATAACGAATCAAGCGGTTCTGGTGAAGGGGAAAAGCTTACTATCGGAACAGAGGCCACCTTCGCTCCTTTCGAATCCATGGAAGGTGATAAGATTGTTGGATTTGATGCAGATCTGCTAGACGCGATTATGAAAGAAGCAGGAATAGATTATGAATTCCAAAACACTGGCTGGGATCCAATGCTTGTCGGAGTAGATGATGAAACGTTGCAAGGCGGAATGGCTGGCATCACAATAACGGATGAAAGAAAAGAAACATATGATTTCTCCTCTCCTTATTTCGAAGCAACACAGGTTATCGCTGTACCGGAAGGAACGGATATCCAATCAGGTGAGGATATCAAAGGAATGAGAATCGGCGTACAGAACGGAACGACTGGTGATGAAGCGGCACAAAAACTTGTTGGGGAGAACAGCAGTGATCTTTCTAAGTACGATTCATCAGCAGCAACTATGATGGCTTTGCAAAATGGTGACGTAGAGGCTGTAGTGACAGATATCGCAGTAGCTCAGCATTATGTGAAAAATAATCCTGATGCTAACCTAACTTTAATTGAAGATGAAGATAATTTTGAACAGGAATATTACGGAATGCTGCTTCCGAAAGACAGCGAGCATAAAGAAAAAATAGATGAAGCCATCCAAGCGATTATGGAGAACGGCACGTATGAGGAAATCTATCAAGAGTGGTTTGAAGGCACTCCGGATATCGAAGCACTCGAAAGCGCACAGCCATAAGAAGAATCATATAGCGTAACGACAATAACCGTTACGCTATATTTACGTTTTGATTTATCAGCTATACTGAGGTGAGAGAAATGGATTTTAGATGGGAAATCATTAGTGAATATTTACCTTTCTTTATGAGAGGTCTCGGATATACAATTCTGGCGTCTTTGATTGGATTCATTGTTGGAGCTTTAATTGGATTAGTAATCGGAATGGGTAAAAGCTTGTCCAACCCGATACTTCGTCTGCCGTTCATTTGGTATGTGAATATCTTTAGAGGTACTCCGCTGTTAGTACAGATCTTTTTGATCCACTTTGCGGTCATGCCGATTTTCATTAAGCCGCCGGAGCCGCTTATATCATTGATTGTTGCATTGGCATTGAATTCTGCAGCTTATATTGCAGAAATCTTCCGTGCTGGTATCAATTCCATCGATAAAGGGCAGCGGGAAGCTGCGTACAGTCTTGGTATGAACCATGCACAAGTGCTGCGGCATGTCGTGCTGCCGCAGGCGTTCAAACGGATGATTCCACCGCTTGGCAACGAATTTATTGTGTTGGTGAAGGATTCTTCGCTTGGAGCTGTCATTGCTGCACCGGAACTGTTCTACTGGGGAAGAGTAGCAGTTGGAGCGTATTCAAGAGTGTGGGAGCCGTATTTGGCGGTTGCCGTTTTATATTTCGTCGTTTGTTTAGTATTATCATATGTACAGAGCTTTTTAGAAAGGAAGTATGCGACAGATGATCAGCGTAAAAAACCTAAAAAAGTCGTTCGGCGATCTCGAGGTACTGCGGGACATTAACGTCGAAATAGAGGAAAAAGAAGTAGTCGTCGTTATCGGCCCTTCTGGTTCCGGGAAGTCCACTTTCATTCGTTGTCTCAACCGAATCGAGGATATTACGGGTGGTCATGTTTATATAGAAGGAACAGATATCTCTCAGAGAAAAGTGAACATCAATAAAGTACGTACAGATGTTGGGATGGTATTCCAACAGTTCAATCTGTTCCCTCATAAGACAGTACTGGAAAATATCATGCTTTCTCCAATGGTCGTACGCAAGTGGAAAAAGAAGGATGCGGAAGAAAAAGCATTATCATTGCTTCGCAAAGTCGGATTAGAAGACAAAGCAGGCGTATATCCGGAATCTCTTTCCGGAGGACAAAAGCAGCGTGTGGCTATTGCGCGGGCCTTATGCATGGAGCCGAAGGTGATGCTGTTTGATGAACCAACATCTGCACTTGATCCGGAAATGGTCGGAGAGGTGCTTGAGGTTATGAAGCAGCTTGCGAATGAAGGTATGACAATGATCGTTGTAACGCATGAAATGGGCTTTGCGCGAGAAGTTGGTGATCGAGTTCTGTTCATGGATGGCGGTTATATCGTAGAGGAAGCGAAACCGGAGGAGATTTTCAATAATCCGAAGGAAGAACGGACAAAAGCTTTCTTAAGTAAAGTATTATGACAGAACAGCCAGTGCATTTACGTACTGGCTGTTTTTGTAAAAAGGGCGTCATATTTTCTTACAAGTTTGCTGTTATCCTTTATTCCCTATGCTAAAGTAAGGGTAAGATTTTCGGGTAACAAACGAACTGTAACCAATAGGCAACATTCGTCATGTTCTCGGTTAATCCCTCTCATTTGCAAGCAGAATGCATTGTTCGGCTTGTCTTACAGCTTGTACAGGTGATATGTTGCGTGGCATATCTGACTGTGCAGGCTGTTTTTTTGTGCTTTTTGCGGAAATAAGGAAAATTGTGCTGGACATGCTTTGAATTTGTAATCATTTAGCACACTCCTGCGTATGATGGGTCTATAGAAATGACAGGAGTGGCGCAATGTATAAATTAAAAGTCGTAGATGCTAGCAAGATATTCAGACGCGACGGACAGGAAGTTGTTGCATTGCAGGAAACAACAATGCAAATCCCTGTTGGACGCTTTGTCAGTATTATTGGCCCCAGTGGCTGCGGCAAGTCGACACTCTTTAATATGATTGCCGGGCTTATCAAACCAACCACTGGAAAAATCCTTTTAGATGGACAGAATATTGTCGGCAAGAGTGGTTATGTCGGTTATATGCTTCAAAAGGATCTGCTGCTGCCATGGCGGACAATCTTGGATAATGTGATACTTGGCTTGGAAATCAGGGGTGTTTCGAAACGGGAAGCAAGAAAGAGAGCACAGCCATTACTAGAAAGATATGGTTTGCAGGGCTTTGAAAACAATTATCCGCCAGAGTTATCAGGCGGTATGAGGCAGCGGGCGGCATTATTACGAACGCTGCTGTATGACCAGGACGTCATTCTGCTCGATGAACCATTCGGTGCACTGGATGCACAAACAAGATTGCAGATGCAAGGGTGGCTGCTCCGTATTTGGGAGGACTTTCAGAAGACTATTTTATTCATCACTCACGATATAGATGAAGCTATTTACTTATCAGATGATATATATGTTCTTTCCCATCGTCCCGGCAAGCTGAAGGCAAAGATTCATGTGGAATTGGAGCGGCCGCGCAGGGAAGAGACATTGCTGTCGGACAATTTCATATCATTAAAGCAAACATTGCTGGATTTGCTTAGAGAGGAACCGAAAGACAATGGCACAACCTGAAAAGAAACGCTACATCGAGGATGAGAAGAAACGCCAGCAGCGAATGAAGCGGATCGTGTTTGGCGGTCAGATTGGTCTGGGGATACTGGTGATTGTACTATGGGAGGTTCTGACAAGATTCGAAGTGATGGATCCTTATTATTGGAGCAGTCCAAGCACAATCTATGAAACTGCCAAGGTCGCATTTTTGGAAGGAACGCTTTGGGATGATTTGGTCTATACCTCGCTTGCCACGCTGGCTGGCTTTGCAGCTGGAACATTATTTGGTTCCTTAATCGGTCTGTCTTTTTGGTGGTCTGCTTACTATTCCAGAATATCGGAGCCATATTTAATTGCGTTTAATGCCATTCCGAAGCTTGCGCTTGGTCCGGTCATTGTCATTCTGTTCGGCATCGGATTCTTTTCCAAAGTGATGCTTGCATTCCTGATGACTGTCATCGTTACTGCACTGGCTGCTCATAGCGGTATTAAAGCAATTGATAAAGATCTGGAAAAGCTGCTCTATTCCTTAGGCGCAAAACGCAGACATGTATTTACAAAAGTAGTTGTCCCGACAACGATGCCTTGGATTGTCAGCAGTCTGCGAATCAATATCGCATTGGCACTAGCGGGTACAATTGTCGGAGAATTCATCAGTTCCCGTCAAGGAATTGGCAGGATGATCCTTTATGCAGGACAGATTTTGGATATCGACCTTGTTTGGGTAGGTGTCGTTGTATTATCTCTATTGTCTATGCTCATGTACGCAGGGACAGTAAGTTTGGAAAAATTATTGCTTCGCGGTCAAGAACCGAAACAATAGGAGGTGTCCAATGAGAAAAGCGCGGTTGTTTGGTGTGATTTGTTTGGCAGTTTTGCTTGGTATCCTGGCTGGATGTACAGGTGGCGATGAGGGCGAGAAGCTGAAGAAAATAACAATTGCAGAGCCGGTACATTTAACTGGTTATCTGCCGCTGTATGCAGCGATCCATGAAGGCTATTTTGAGGAAGAAGGACTGGATGTAGAAGTTGTAACTGCAACTGGCGGAGCGCATGTAACAACTGTTGTAAGCGGAGATGCCTGGGGTAATATTGCCGGTCCGGATTCTAATGCCCTTGCTAATATCGACTCTAATGACCCAATCGTATCTGTTGTCAACGTTGTTAACCGTGCCAATGTCTACTTGATGGCAGACGGAGATACACCTCCTGCAGGAGCATCAGAGGAAGAATTGGCAGCTTACCTGGAAGGAAAAACGATTGCTGCTGGTCGTTACGGCGGCAGTCCGAACCTGCTGACGCGTTATTTGATCATGGAACTTGGCATGGAGCCAGGTAAAGACGTTTTACTTGAGGAGCCTGCCGATGCAAGTGCAGTTGTATCATTGGTAGAAAACGGCCAGGCGGATATTGCTAATGGAGCTGAACCTCAAATATACGATGGTATTGAAAAAGGTGTATGGAAGGAACCTTTTTACGGATTTCCTAGTTTAGGAGATTACCCGTATAGCGTCATTAGTGTAAAGCAATCCACTATAGACGAAGATCCTGAAACTGTTCAGAAATTTGTAGAGGCTATTACGAAGGCTTTGAAAGCAGTAGATGAAGATGAAGAGCTGGCGATGCGGGTATTGAAGAAGGAATTCCCTACAACAGAGGAAGCAAGCCTGCAAGCCTCACTGGATCGAGCATATGCTGATGAGCTTTGGAGCAAGGATGGTTATATAACGGAGGAAGCAACAGATAAGACGATGGATGTAGTAACGAAGACAGGTGTATACAAGGGAGATTACAAATACGAAGAGCTGGTCAACATGGAGTTCGTTGAGGCTTTGGAATAAACTGAGCTGGCAATCGATGCTAGCTTTTTTTCTTGGAAACTTAGGCAAGTTACTGCCATATAGTATGGAAGGAAAGGGCTCTTTAATGCTTGAAAGTTTCTACTAGGAAACTTTATTGTTATAGTGCATAATAAGAGAAAATAGATTGCGAGCAGAACAAGGAGGGCAATGATGGACGAAAACGTATTACTAGCCTTGGGTTTGACCTTGATGGCGGGCCTTGCAACAGGTATAGGCAGTCTAATGGGATTCTTCACTTCTACAACAAATACAAAATTCTTATCACTCAGTTTAGGGTTTTCAGCCGGGGTGATGATTTATGTCTCGATGGTCGAAATCTTCATCAAGGCCAAAGACGCCTTGACCGGTGCAATGGGTATCCAGGCAGGTAACTGGGCTACTGTAGGAGGATTTTTCGGCGGAATGCTCCTCATTGCACTAATTGATAAATTGATACCAAAGCAATCAAACCCGCATGAAGGCAAGAAAGTCGAAGAGATGGATAATCCGGCACAGAATCAGGCCTTGCTAAAAATGGGTACTTTCACTGCATTGGCTATCGCTATCCATAACTTCCCGGAAGGTATTGCCACCTTCACTTCTGCCCTGCAGGACCCTTCACTTGGGATAGCTATTGCCATTGCTATCGCTATCCACAATATTCCGGAGGGGATTGCTGTTGCAGTGCCAGTATACTTTGCGACAGGTAATAAGAAGAAGGCTTTTGGTCTTTCATTCTTATCAGGTCTGTCGGAACCAGTAGGTGCGGTTCTTGCTTACCTTGTTCTGATGCCGTTTTTGAACGATATTATGTTCGGAGTTATCTTTGCTGCTGTGGCAGGAATCATGGTCTTTATCTCACTTGATGGTCTGCTGCCAGCTGCTAAGAAATACGATGAAGGTCATACCTCCATTTATGGATTGATCAGCGGCATGATGGTTATGGCTGTCAGTTTGCTTCTATTCATCTGAATCAGAAACCGTCTGCTTAAGCAGTCGGTTTCTTTGTGTATAATAGGAAGAAACAGGAGGGATACCCTATGGGAAGTAAATTAGTGGAGAATAGCAGGAATGTATTAAGCAGCAGTCTGGCACTGAAAAAAGAAGAAACATTGCTTATCGTAACAGATGACAGTAAGAAGGAATTGGCGGAAGCACTTTATGCAGCTGGCAGATCAATCGGATCGGAAACATTGCTGCTTGTCATGCAGGATCGAGAGAAGTCCGGTCAGGAGCCGCCAAGCGGCGTTGCAGAAGCAATGAAGCATTGTGATGTTGCAGTTTGTATTACGGAGCACTCCCTGACGCACGCACAAGCAAAAAAAGATGCAGTTGCCGCTGGAGTTCGCGTGGCTACGATGCCTGGTATTACATATGATATGTTTTTGGAAGGCGCAATAAGTGCAGATTACGATACAGTTGAAAAAATGACCTTTGAAGTAACGGATAAATTAAGCCAATCAAAGCAAGTAACAATTAGAAAAGACGGTGAGGAGCTAAGCTTCTCTATCCAAGGCCGCAGCGGCGTACCTAGTACCGGTATTTACCGGAAAAAAGGGCAATCTGGAAACCTGCCTTCTGGTGAAGCATTCATCGCACCTTTGGAAGGTACAGCTTCTGGGCGTATATGGATCGATGGCTCGATCTCAGGTTTAGGCAAGCTGGATGAACCGATCCTCCTTACGATAGAAGAAGGACATTTGACAGCTGCAACGGGACGACAAGGAGAGATGCTCCTGCAAATGCTAGGAACTGGTGATGGACGGAATGTGGCGGAATTCGGTGTCGGAACGAATGACAAAGCCAGAATCACTGGCAACGTTCTTGAGGATGAAAAAGTATACGGGACGATTCATATTGCTTTCGGTAGCAACAACACCTTTGGAGGCGTGGTAGCTGCTGGTGTCCATATCGATTGTGTTGTAAAATCTCCAACAGTTTATTTGGATGATACCTTATTATTGGAAGAAGGAAACATGAAGCGTAGCTAATGCTGCGCTTCTTAGCATATCGCACAATAAAAGCGCTTACATTTTGTGCAAGTGACAAATGGAAATAAAAGACGAAACACGGTAAAGTAAAGATATATAAAAGGAGGCGCTTACATTGGCTAAAATACAGTTGAAGAATATCCAGAAAGTCTATGATAAGAACGTTATGGCAGTTGAAGATTTCAACTTAGAGATAGATGACAAAGAATTTATCGTTTTCGTTGGTCCCTCCGGTTGCGGGAAATCAACGACTTTACGTATGATTGCTGGTCTGGAGGAAATCTCAGGCGGTGACTTCTATATGGACGGAGAAAAAATGAACGATATCCCGCCAAAGGATCGGGATATTGCAATGGTATTCCAAAACTATGCGCTTTATCCGCATATGAACGTATACAATAACATGGCCTTTGGTTTGAAGCTCCGTAAATTTAAAAAAGATGAAATTGACAAACGCGTACAGGAAGCTAGCCGAATCCTTGGATTGACAGATTATCTTAACCGGAAGCCAAAAGCACTTTCCGGTGGTCAGCGTCAGCGTGTAGCACTTGGACGTGCGATTGTCCGTGATGCGAAAGTATTCCTCATGGATGAGCCGCTTTCCAACTTGGATGCAAAGCTGCGTGTACAGATGCGTGCGGAAATCCAGAAGCTGCACCAGCGTTTGCAGACAACTACTATTTACGTAACACATGATCAGACTGAAGCGATGACGATGGCAAGCCGACTTGTTGTTATGAAAGACGGCATCATCCAGCAGGTAGGTGCACCGAAGGATGTTTATGATAATCCAAATAACATGTTCGTAGGCGGCTTCATCGGCTCTCCATCTATGAACTTCCTCAACGTGACGATCCAGGATGGCAAAGCAAAACTCGGAGATGTTACATTCCAGCTTCCGCCTGCAAAACGTAAAATGCTGCAGGAGGCAGGTTACGGTAACGGTGAGGTTGTGATGGGAATCAGACCAGAGCATATCCACGATGCTGATTATGAAGAGAACCTGGCACATGCTCATGAAGTGGAAGCAACAATTGATGTGGTTGAATTGATGGGTGCTGAAAGCTTCCTTTATGCGGATATGGCTGGCCAGGAATTCGTTGCTCGTGTTGATGCTCGTTCGGATATCAAGGGCAAGGATAAGCGCACGCTATTGTTCGACATGGAACAAGTACATTTCTTCGATAAAGAAACAGAAGCCCGGATTACAGAAGCAAACGCTGCTTCACAAGTATCCTGATAAAAAGCCTGTGCCCAGTGGGTGCAGGCTCTTTTTATATGGTAAGATTATCTAAATTAAGTGAGGAGGGATTTGATGGACAGAAAATATCCTATCGGTCAGTTTCAACAGGTAGGGCCTATAGTTGAGGAGCAAATTAAGCAGTGGATAGAAGAAATAAATCAGCTGCCAGAGCAGATGACGTCGCTAGTGAATGGATTGTCAGAGGCTGAACTTTTGCATACATATCGGGAAGGAAGCTGGAATATTAAACAGCTTGTACATCATGTAGCTGACAGTCATCTGAACTCCTTCATCCGTTTCAAATTGGCTTTGACAGAAGAAAATCCAATCATTAAGCCATACGAAGAAGCAGAATGGGCCAAGCTGCCAGATTATGCTATGCCTCCTCAATCTGCTTTGGATCTGCTCGCATCCATCCATCGTAAATGGGTTGTTCTGCTGCGCTCGCTAACTGCTGAACAGCTGGAGCGGACATTCCAGCATCCAGAATCAGGTGAAGTGAGCTTGAAGGAGAATATCGGAATTTATGCTTGGCATGGCAAACATCATTTAGCTCATATTCGTTTGGCGCTGGAAAGCTAGGACTGACTATGGAAGAGTATCCGACATGGATACTCTTTTTTAATTGAACGGGGTTTTACTTCTGGATTAGTAAGGAAATAACTAGTAGATAGATGAAGGAGTGGGTTAGGGATGGATGGATCATTGGGTGGGAAAGTAGCAGTTGTGACTGGCGCTGGATCTGGTATCGGAAAGGCAGCTGCAATTATGCTCGCTGAAAATGGTGTTCGGGTAGGACTCTTTGATATGGACGCATCTGCTGTAGAGAAAACAGCAGCCGAAATCAAGTCGGCTGGAGGTGTGGCGATAACAGCTAAAGTCGACATAGCAGATAGCGCGCAGCTGCAGCAGGCGTACAAGCAAGTGCTTGAAAAGTACGGACAGCTGGACATCGTCTTTGCTAATGCGGGCATCAATGGCACGCTTTCTCCTATTGAACATTTGCCTGAGGAAGAATGGGATCAAACGCTCGGAACAAATGCGAAAGGTACTTTTCTGACAGTAAGGTTCGCCATTCCTTATATGAAAAGCAATGGCGGGAGTATTATCATTACCAGTTCTATTAATGGCAATCGAACGTTCTCTGGTTTCGGGATGAGTGCGTATAGTGCCTCAAAAGCAGCAGAAACTGCTTTCGGCAAAATGGCTGCATTGGAATTATCAGCTTATCGTATCCGAGTAAATGTCATCTGCCCAGGTGGAATCGAAACGAATATTGAAAAACGGACAAAGAAGGATGAGGAGCATCTGGCCGAAGTCACGATCCCCAAAATCTTTCCTAAAGGCCAGCATCCTTTGAAAGGGGAGCCTGGAAAGCCGGAGGATGTAGCTTCTATTGTCTGCTTTTTAGCATCCGATGCTTCGGGGCATATGTCAGGGAGTGTTCTTTATGCGGACGGTGCAGAAACATTGCTATAAATTTTAGGAGGCAAATGAATGTATGATGTAATTATTATTGGCGGCGGAATTGCAGGAATTCAAGCAGCTATTCAGTTTGGCAGATACAAGCGGGAAGTACTAGTTTTGGATAAGCGAAATGACGGCAGATCGCATTGGTGCAAAAGCTATCATAATTTGATTGGCTGGCCAGATGGGGTATCAGGGAATCATTTACTGGAGCTGGGCCGGAAACAAATTGATTCGTATGGCTGTATTAAAATCGAACAGCAGGAAGCAGTGGAAGTGGAGAAGTGGAAGGATGGTTTCACAGTCAAAACAGCAGATGGCCATACACATGATGCAAAACTTCTGCTGTTCTCAACAGGAATAACGGATCGGATACCAATTAAAGAGCTTTATCCGCTGCTAGGTACGGATGTGTACGTGTGCCCTGATTGCGATGGCTATGAAATCAGCGGAAAGAGGACTGTTGTTGCTGGTACAGGAGAAGCGGGAGCTCATTTAGCCATTATGCTTGCTTACTGGTCAAACGATATTGTTTTCGTTAACCACGAGCAGGAGCCCGTTTCTGAAGAAACATTTGAGGAATTGAAAAAGCACTCAATCGAATATTACGACCAGCCAATCGAGGAAGTCGTATTAGACGAAGAGGATAAATTAGAAGGATTCATGGTAAATGGCGAGAAGCTGTGGGCAGAAAAAGCTTTTGTCGCCTTCGGTAAAAATCGAGTGAACAGTATGCTGGCTGATTCATTGGGTGTGGAACTCCACAAAAACAAGCACATCGAAAATAATCCCCGTACAAAGGAAACAAGCGTCGAGGGCGTCTGGGCAGCGGGAGATGTAACAGTGCATTCCGAACAGGTCAGCATCGCAATGGGAGATGGCATGCAAGCCGCTATCTGGATGCAAAAGCGTTTATTGAAGATGAAATAAAAGATTGATTATAACGTGCCTGATTACAGATTCATTTTGTGGTCAGGTTTTTTCATGCGTTAATCATATACATCGACTATAATGTGAATTATCTAGCTTAGATCAAGCATGCATGTGTTATAGGTATTTCTTCACTTCTGATGTTCAGTGTTTCAAAGCATGGTTTTCTTTAAAACAGCATATTAAAGGAGTGTAATAAAGTGAAGTTTTCTATTTATTCAGTAATGACTCCGGATATCACGCCTGAAACATTGATTGCCTATTTGAAAGACACCAACTACACAGCTGTAGAGTGGCGGTTCAGCGAAACACCAGTTGACGTTAAAAGTGAGAAACCAAGTTATTGGAGGAATAACCTGTGTACAATTTCCCCCTCGATAACGGACTATGACATACAAGTTTTAAAAGATAAAGCAGAAGATAGCGGCATTAACATGTTAAGTGTGCTTCCATACTTAACTGCTGGCGACTTGGAGTCAACAGAACACGCGCTGCAGATTGCCAAAAAACTAGGAGCTTCCACGATACGCTTAGGAATTCCTGTTTACGATCGTTCCAAGCACTATAATGATTTATTTAAATCTGCTGCTGCTTATTTAAGCGAAGTAGAACAGATGTGTAGACAATATAAAGTAAAAGGATTAGTAGAGACACATCACCACACAATTGCACCTAGCGCAAGCCTGGCGTATCAGTTGGTTTGTTCATATGATCCTGATCACATCGGAGTTCTGTATGATCCCGGCAATATGGTACACGAAGGTTATGAGAATTACAGGATGGGACTAGAATTGTTAGGAGATTATCTTGCGCATGTACATGTCAAAAATGCAATCTGGCAAAGGGGACAAACACAAGAAGATGGAACTGTGGATTGGTCTGTGCAGTGGGCGCCAATCGAAAAAGGAGCTGTGAATTGGAAACAAGTTCTCCTTGATTTAAAAGCGGTTGGGTACGATGGGTATGTCGGTATGGAGGATTTTAGTGCATCCATGTCTACAGTAAATTCAATCAAACACAACATTGAAACAGTTCAACGATTCCTTGCGGAGAATGAAGAAGCTTACTAATTGATGAGTTGCTGCGAGTCTAATGAGAAAAATAAAAACATGTTAAAAGGTCTACGGAGGTCTTGGATATCAATTTAAGACGTATCATAAAGCTAATGAAAGATAAAACATAAAAAAGAGGTTCAATCCGTTCGAAATGGAAAGGATTGAACTTCTTTTTTGTTCTCTTAAACAACTGAACAACGTCTGTTTTATGCGGACGCTTATGCTTTGTTTTTTTGTTGTTCGTACTTTTTGATGGCTTGTTGAACTAGCTGGCTGTCCTTAGGCTGTCCGCTAATACGTGACAAAGCGGAAGCAGCTCCTTCAGACTTAATGCGTTCTTGCAATTCTTTCGCTTCATCGTCACCTTCTGGATTGAATTTCAATGCATAAGCGATAGTCGTAAGCAGCGCCTCAGCTGATTTGCCTTGCTCTAACAATGATTGTGCTGGGTAGACTAATCTATCCTTCGGACCAAGCTTGCGAATTGGACCCCGTCCTACACGTGTTACCATATCAGAAATGTACGGATTCTGGTAACGCTGAAGAATTTTTGCAATATAGTGAGTCAGATCATCTTCCTCGAAGCCCCATTTCTCCTGCAATAAGGAGCTGGTTTCTTCTAATGCCTGTTTAGCCAGGCTCAGAATCTCTTCATCTTTAATAGCATCAATGATGGTGTCATAGCCTTTCGCATAGCCTGCATAAGCGATAGCAGCATGACCAGTATTAACTGTCAAAAGCTTTCTTTCGATATAAGGCTCCAGATTATCAACAAATGTAATCGCTTTGATATCCGGAAGTTCGCCCTGCCAGTTTTTCTTTTCCACAACCCATTCGAAATAAGGTTCTACCTGGACTGTCAGCAAATCCTGCTGCTCCTGTATCGGAACAATCCGGTCAACAGCCGCGTCGCAGAAGGCTGTATAGCTTTCCACGTTTTCCATGTCCTGTGCATCGATATGAGAGATGACGAACTCGCGCAGCTGGCTGGAGCCACGAATCATATTCTCACATGCAATAACATGGACTGGCTTGGGCTGTTTTGCACGCTGGACAAGTCCTTTGGCAATTACAGGTGCAACATGCGGCAGGATAGAAGGACCCACCGCAGTCGTAACAAGATCAGCTTCTGCAATTGCTTTGATGACAGCTTCTTCTTCTGTACTACTATTCAAACCAGTAACACCGGTTATGATTTCAGAATGTGTTTCTTCCTGTGCGTAGACGACTTCATATTGCTGCTTTTCTTTCAAAGCAGAGATGATATCACTATTCACATCAGCAAAAGTAACATGTACATCGGCGTGAGAGAGAAGGGCGCCGATAAATCCTCTGCCGATATTGCCAGCACCAATGTGTACGCTCTTCATTACGCATCTACCTCAGAGAACATGTCAATGATCTCCTGTTTGCTTGTTGCATTCACAAGCTTTTCAATGTTTTCCTCTTCTGAGCAAACGATAGCAATTTGCGAAAGGATATCTAAATGTTCATTGTTCTTTCCAGCAATACCGAAAACAAGCTTCACTTCGTTGCCATCGAATGTAACGCCTTCTGGTGCCTGGATAATAGAGATACCGGAAGCGATGACTTCGCCTTTAGCATCTTCTGTACCATGCGGGATAGCTACGAAATTACCCATATAAGTTGACGTTAATGCTTCTCGTTCAATCATCTTATCCACATACGTTTCATTAACATAGCCATTATCCACAAGAATTTGGCCGGCTTTCCGGATAGCATCTTCCTGATTGTCCAATTGTGTGTTCATTAAAATATTAGCTTCTTGTAATACTTCCATGATTACCCTCCTAAATGATCTGTGAATTGTTGGATGTGGGCAGTGAGCAGCTGCGCCAATTCTTTGCTAAGTGCCTCCTGATCCGCAGAACGAATCATGTGCTGAATATGCTCTTCCAAAATAAGAATGCTGATTTTACTAAACAGCTCGTAACAGCTCAAAGGCAAATTGTCCGGTGCAGCAAGGATAAAGAGACGGTCAGCCTCCATCACTTGATTGTCCATCCCCTTGATCATGATAGGGGAGGATAGCGCCATCATCCAAAATGCGGGCTGCTCGATTTCTGTGCTGCGACTGTGATACAAAGCCATCCTTGTATCAGGGATACCCATTCCTCCGAGCTCATCTCGTTGTCTGAGAAGGGAGGCAAGTGTTCCGTGTTTATTTATGACTGTATGGTCAACTGCATGTTGATCGATTTGAGAAAATAGATCTGCCTGCATTTGATATGTCCTATCAATCATAAAGTTATTCCATATGATGCGGCTCACTTCTGTCAATGTCTGTAATTCTTCTAGTTTTGAATCGAAAGCTGAAACGGATGGAAATGCTGCTGGCATTTCTTTTGCAGGTGCTGCTTGCTTCCTTTTCTTATATATAGTCGGAAGTTCCTGTTGGATAAATGCATCCACTCGTTTGACATCAGGTCCAGGCAGCAGTGGATTAACAAGCAAATACTGGCGGTGGAACTGGTCAAGGCTGATAGTTGATATAAGCAAATCAAAGCTTTCCAATTGCATATCCTTCAGCTCTAAGAAAGATGACAGCGACACCTGCGTGATTTCGGGAAATTCGTTCTGAAGCCTGCTGGCAAGCATCTTAGAAGTACCTATCCCGCTTGCGCAAACGACTAAGGCATGCAATCGTTGTCTGCTGCGCTGCCGTTCTCTTGCAGAAGCGAAGTGCAGTGCCAGAAAGGCAACCTCGCCCTGTCCGAAACGAAAAGTCGGAAACACCGTTTCAAGAGCTTTTCGGACTGCTGTTACAACTTCTTGATAATCTTGTTCAATCTTCTCTGTAAGCGGATTGTACGTTTGTATTCCTTCCCGTGCCCGGCTAATTGCTGGTTCAATATGGGCAAGCAATCCGGTGGTGAAAGTTTCGTCCTTTTCTAGCTGCGGCAGCTGTATCGCTACAGCAACCAACTGGATGAAAGCTTGTACTTGCAGCTCGAATAGCGGATCAGAGCGATGTGTCGTTTCGTTTCGCTTCGCCCCTTGAATCTGAACGGCAATATAACCGATCTCCGAAGCTGAAAACGTAATAGAGAAGGTATTTTCCAATTCCCTGCTGAGTGCCGCGGCAATCGTATATTCTTCCGTTTTTTGTAAAGATTCCAATAGCGGAGGGGAAAGAATGACAAATCTAGCTTGCTGTATCCTTTTAATCGTAATGCTTATATACGTAATAAGTGCAACATAGGCATTATCAGCAATGGAATAAGATAGCTTGGCTAAGTGATCCATCACGTATTTTTCGACCATTGTCATACGCTGATCCTTGATGATATTTTGAAGAAACTGATGCAAATTCTGTTCTTCATGATCATTGGTAAACGTGTAAATAGATGCTTGATCCAGCTGCTCCATCATAAGCTGGACAAGTACCTTCCTTTTTTCGTTCTCTTCACCATCGAGCTCAACTCCAACACCGCGGCGCCTTATGATGGACAGCGAATAATCGGCTAGCCTGGCTTCCAATGCATCCAAATAAACGGATAAGGCCGTCTTCGATAATTGCACTTCATTTGCCAAATAAGCAACTTTAACAGGTTCGCTAGCTTCAACCAGTAAATAAAGCAAATGGAGCAGCCGCTCTTCCTGGGTCGTATCTACCTCGACCGCATCACGCAGCTGCTCTTGCAATGCTTCCATCTGATCCCTTTCTCCTTCAACCCGAATACCGGATCCAGTAACACGCAGCAGGGACAGCTTATTCTCGGCAAGTGTTCGTTCCACTTGCTTCAATTCCCGGTGAATAGTTCGAGAGCTGACATGTAATAGCTCTGCCAGCTCTCGAATGGAGATGAATTGGTTTCTGGAACGCAGCAATTGCAGGATTATTCTTCTTTCTCTGCTGCTAACCATTTCCAAATCAATCACTCCTTACTTATTGATGCTTTTTAAGATTCTCGATCAGTTCTGCATACCGCGGACTGTTCAAGAAGTTTTCTACTGAGATATGCTCAGCATCCGGACGTTTGTTGCGAGCGCGGTCCGTCAGATTCTTTTGAGTGATGACGATATCGGCATCATTCTGGATATTGGAGATGGCTGCATTATCGACCTTGATTTCGGTCAAGCCAGCATCCTTCATTTTCTTACGCAGAAGAGAGGCACCCATTGCGCTCGATCCCATTCCGGCATCACAAGCGAATGTAATTTTGTTTACATTGCTGTAGTCGAAAGAATCACTGTTAGTATCGACATGCTGTGCGTTAGCTTCAACTGCTTCATCTGTTGCGCCAGCTGATTGGTTGATACCAACTGCAGCTGCAGGCTTTGTACCTTTCATTTCTTTAGACTTCGCAGTTGCTTCTTCGATATTCGTATCTGCGGCAATCGGGCTGCGTTTCAGGACGACAGCGGAGATTGCGAATGATACAGCAGTTGCACCGATGATACCGATTGCCAAGCCAAGGTAATCACTTGGGTTACCCATTAGGAAGATGGCGATAACGCTACCTGGTGATGCTGGTGAGCGAAGACCTACATCCAATAGAGAGAATAGAAGAGTTCCTGTTACACCGCCGCCAATTGCAGCAACGATAAGGAAAGGCTTCATTAGGATATACGGGAAGTAGATTTCATGAATACCCCCGAAGAAATGGATGATTGCTGCACCCGGTGAAGATGCTCTTGCACTTCCTGTACCGAAGAACATGAAAGCAAGCAATATTCCGAGTCCCGGTCCTGGGTTTGCTTCAAGCAAGAACAGGATGGATTTTCCTACTTCAGCTGATTGTTCTATACCAAGCGGTGTGAAGACACTATGGTTGATAGCGTTGTTCAAGAACAAAACTTTCGCTGGTTCGATCAAGACGTTTACAAGTGGCAGAAGACCAAGCCCAACGAGCCAGTCAACACCAGATGCCAATACGTTTGTCAAACCTTCAAGAAGCGGACCTACGAAATAGATGGCGCCGATAGCGAGTGCACCGCCGATGATACCGGCAGAGAAGTTATTAACAAGCATTTCGAAACCGGAACGTACTTTAGAACCGATATATTGATCAAACAATTTGATGGCATATCCGCCGAGCGGACCCATTGCCATTGCTCCAAGGAACATTGGAGTATCCGGTGAACCTACAATTGCCCCCATGGTGACAATGGCTCCGACAACCCCGCCTCGGAAATCGTGTACGAGACGTCCACCAGTGAAACCAATCAATAGTGGTAATAGATAAGTGATGGACGGACTTACAATCTGTGCGATTGTTTCATTTGGAAACCATCCGTCAGGAATGAATAAAGCGGTAATAAGACCCCAAGCAATAAATGCACCGATGTTTGGCATAACCATGCTGCTCAAATATGAGCCAAACTTTTGAACACGAGCGCGGACACTGGCTTTTTCCTGTGCCATGCTTTTTTCCCCCTTTTATATGTGAAAAAATAATTAATAAAGTAGTGCTTGCTTCTATCTTACGTGTAATGTATGCGATTTCACAACAGAAACAAACACCACCTTTGTCACGAGTCTTCCTGCCAACTGTGTCTTATGCAATGTTCTTAGCTTAGGTAAATAGCCGCAGAGTATACTGTCGAACTTAAATATGACACTTTTGTTACTGATAACCTTCTCTGCTGGAAAAGAAACGTAAAGTTTATGAAAAAGCATACAGATTTTATAATTGCATCCGATATTAATGGTAATCAAACTTTTTTTAGGAGAATGGAATATATGGATAAATCATCAATCATTGGTGTTATATTGGGCTTGGTTGCCGTCGGAGTAGGGATGGTATTGAAGGGTGTAAGTCCTGCAGCACTTATTAACCCAGCTGCCATACTGATTATTATTGTCGGAACAGCAGCTTCTGTTGTACTGGCGTTCCCGGGAAATGAATTGAAACGGTTCCCTAAGCTGCTTGGTGTTGTATTTAAGAATAAACAGGAATTCGATACAAAAGAGCTTGTCCGTATGTTCTCGGAGTGGTCACAGATTAGTCGGAAAGAAGGATTGCTGGCATTGGAGAACAGTGCTCGTGATGTTGAAGATGACTTTCTTCGTAACGGATTAAGTATGGCAGTTGATGGAGAATCACCTGAATATATTCGTAATGTTTTAAATGAAGAAGTTGATGCGCTGGAAGATCGGCATGCTATTGGTGCTTCCATTTTCACGCAAGCAGGAACATATGCACCGTCATTAGGCGTTTTAGGAGCAGTTATCGGTCTGATTGCGGCACTTGGTGATATTTCCGATATCGATAAGTTAAGTCACGCTATTGCTGCTGCCTTTGTTGCAACATTGATGGGGATATTCACAGGCTATGTAATCTGTCACCCGATCGCCAATAAATTGAAACGTAAAACACAGCAGGAAGTACAGCATAAGCTGCTGATGGTGGAGGGTATCCTGTCTATCTTGGAAGGTGAAACACCGCGTATGCTTGAACAAAAGCTGCTCGCTTACTTGCCAAGTAAGGAAAAAGCTGAGTTTGGTGAGGCTGAAGAAGAGGAAGTGGCAGTATGAGCCGGAAGCGCAAGCACAAAAAGCATGAAGAACATGTGGACGAATCCTGGCTGTTACCGTATGCCGATCTTCTGACCCTTTTGCTGGCGCTTTTCATTGTCTTATTTGCCACCAGCTCAATCGATGCGCAGAAGTTCGCTAAGATATCTGACTCTTTCAGTACTATCTTACATGGCGGAGAAGGATTATTGGAATCCAATACAAGCATGACACCAGGAAACGATACTAGTTCAACTGTTATCGATCAGAATAATGAGGAAGAAAAGAAAGATGAGACAGTCGCATCTGAAGAGGCTGACAAAGAGAAAGATAACGATGCTGATTTGGAAGCAGCAGAACAGGAAGAGCTAAAGAAAATCCAGGAGAAAATCGAGACATATATCAAGGATAAAGATTTGAGTGATAAGTTTTCAACTGCATTGACGGATGAAGGTTTACTGCTTACAATCAATGACAATGTCTTGTTCAATTCAGGCAGCAGTGAGGTCAGTGTAAGTGATGAAGAGATCGCAAGAGAAATCTCAGACCTTCTTGTCATGGATCCACCGCGAGAAGTAATTATCAGCGGTCACACGGATGATGTGCCTATCAGTACATCATCGTACAATTCCAACTGGGAGCTCAGTGTGATGCGTTCTGTCAATTTTATGAAAGTTGTATTAGAAAACGAGGAGCTTGACCCGCGCTGGTTCAGTGCAAAAGGGTACGGAGAGTACAAGCCGATCGCTTCAAACGATACAGCAGAAGGCAGGGAAAAGAACCGTCGAGTGGAAGTGTTGATTTTGCCTCGAGAAGCTGAAACAGAGTAACAGTCCTTTTAGGGCTGTTATTTTTAGTATGGAATGAAAATGCTTACATAAGAATAGGGAAATAAGGTAGGATTGAGTTAGGGAAATTTGTGAAATACTAGATATAGTTAGGAAAGAACGGAGGAATTCAGATGATTACGAAAGAGTCATTACCGCAGCAGGTGAGTGAAGCTGCTGAGCGCAATCGGCAGCAGGATGATGAACGTATGGATGTTTGTCCTGCTGTCTGCAAGGATAATCACATACCGGTGCATTATTATTTTACATTTATGCCAAGCAATGAACGGCTGCTTGTTGCAGAAGACGGCAGGGTTCCTGCACAGCATGAAGTGGAGGATCTCGCGGCGCGTTATTATAGTTATATGACCAGCGTACAGATGATACGAAGATTAACTTCTGATAATGGAGTCAAATTGACGGATAAGCGTTATCATTCTTTTCGCCAGCTGCTGGAGGCAGTGGAGGAGAATGTGATGCATCTGGCTACGGATATCATCCAACAGGCTTTCTCCAGATTTTTTGAGCTATTGGATACAATTCAGAAGGAGCAGCAGGCAATATTGAAGCATACAGCGGAAGCCGAGAAGCTGATGAACGATACAATCAATAAAGGAACATTCACAACTGCAGAGCAGGAAGTAATGGAACAGCATGTGAATAAGATCGTACAGGCACAATTTACGATTGCGCAGAAGAAAGAGGAGACAGCAGCCAGTCAGGCAGAAGTATTTGAATTCTTCAAAGAAGAAATGTGGCTCGATCTGAAGCTGATGACTTATTATGTAAGACTGCGAGTCCTGAGGAAAGAATTATGGAGTGAAGAAGAATCCTATATGCAAAATCCTGACAATCCAGCATTAGTGCCAGAGAGCCAGGATGAGCAATTTAAAGCATTTATTAAGCAGAAGCTGCGTAATGAAAAGAATGTATTAGCTTAAAGGTAAAGGTACAGCTCGCGGTTCACGTTTATCGAATTGGCAGATATGTGTGAAACCGCATTGTCTGGCAATTAAAGCAGCCTCTTTTATACCAGCCCCGACTGTTTCTGCTTTATGGGAATCCGAGCCGAGTGTAAGGATCTTGCCGCCTAAATCATTGTATAGCGAAACAATCTGTGGCGTAGGCAGGGCCTCACTTAAGGAGCTCCGCATTCCGGATGTATTAATTTCAATACCGATACCGCGCTGTATTGCTTTTTCTAAGATTGCAGCAATTTGATCTTTATGTTGTTCGAATGTATAAACGTTATGTCCTTCTTGGACTGCGTACCGCTTCATCAAATCGATGTGAGCAAGTACGTCGATGTCGGCATCCGAAACTAGCTTGTACATTTCAGCGAAGTAGTCATCGTAGAAAGTGTCTTCATTCGCACGAAGATGAAGGCGCAGTTTCTGATTGCCGATATTATGAACAGAACCCATTATAAAATCAAAAGGAATCGAATTGAGCTCTGTCTGATATACATCCATCATCAGATGTGGTTCGCATAGTTCGATTCCCATCTTGATTGTGAGTTGGTTGCCATAGGAATCTTGTGAGTCTTTAATATCTTGCTGATATTTTGCGAAATCCATATGACCGTATGTTGGTGCAGATGGATTTACGGAAAAATGCTCGGTGAAACAGATTTCTTTGATTCCTTTGCTGATTGCTTGTTCACACACGTCCTGCATGATAGCTTTGGAATCGATTGAGTTATTCGTGTGATGATGGTAATCCATATACATAATCTCTAATCTGCCTTCTTTCCGTTCGTACTTATTAGGTTATCCACATGTGGATAACAACCCCGGAATAGTATAACAAATTTATTGTATATATGCGATACCAATTATATGAAACTACGGTTTATTATGCTTTCATCAATGACAGGATGTAGGAGAAGAAAGCATCATGATCTACATCATGAACCAATTGAATTTCCTTCCCATTTTTATCCTCATATGTACGTCCTTGTGATGGACCAAAAGCCTCTACACTGACATGAACAGGCTGTTTTTTAACTAAGGAACTATTACCGACAGAAGCCGTCGTTAGTACATCCCACAGGTAATACGTTGAATTTGTTTCAAAGTGAACGAGCGGCGGTACAGCAGCATAGCTTTGACCGACAAAATCCACACCTTCATGCTTGCGGTTGCGTGCCCATTCTTCGCGGATATCCACAGTAAGAGGAACTTGATTTGTACTCTCCAATGCCACCATATCAATTAGTATGTCACTTTTCCAAACGGTGTCCATCGCTTCCGGATCCCAGAAGGCATTCCATTCAGCTGTTCCATCATGTTCTGGTTCTTCAACATTCCCGGTTGGAAGCAAAGTGCCGCCCATCCATACGAGCTTCTCGATATGCTGTACAATCGACGGATCCATCTCTATTGCTCGCGCCAAATCAGTCAGCGGTCCGATGAAAATAAGAGTCGTTTTCTCTTCTTGAGCTTTCAATTTATCTATGATGTCCAGGTGGGCAGGTTTTTCTGCAACCTTTGTGCGCACTGGAAGATGTTCATTCAAAATTGGCAAAGCATCAACAAAGAAGGCATGCATTCGCCAGTCCTTAGGAAATGGATTTTTACCTCGGGAAGTAGATGCAGCAATTTCGAGTGTGTCCGGATTACCGAAGCGATCATTGATTTTTCGGCTTGCTGACAGTGCAGGCTCCAAATAGCAATCTGCAGGAATAACAGAACAGCCAATGAGGCGAACATTCTCCATTTTTAGTAAGAGATATAGCGAAATCAAATCATCAACTCCGCCATCATGATTCAAATAGACGTTTTTCATTTTATGACTCCCTTTCTTCTATGCTGTCTGACTTTCTTACTATATCATAGAAAGAGAGAGTCAATTTTGAGTATTCGCACAAAAAAAGGAGAGGTTTGGATGAAGCTAGTAGCTTATAAAGTTGGCAGAGACCTTAATCCGTATCGAATCGGAAGCAGAGTGGAAGGGCGTATTATCGACTTGCAGGAAGCATACCGGCGCTATTTGCTGTCAGAGAGTGAAATAGATTTGGCAATGACCGTCGAGAGTTTGCTCCCAGCCGATCCGAATGCTTTCTACAGTATGGGTCCTCACGCAATGAAGCGTGCATTCCGTGCGGAAGCATTTGCTCTTGCGGAAGGGCTGGAGGAGGTCCAGTATAGAGCAGAAGAAATCATACTCGGACCACCTGTGCCGAAGCCTGGGAAGATCATTTGTGTAGGTTTGAATTATAAAGATCATATTGAAGAAATGGGACGGGAACTGCCAGAGTATCCAGTTCTTTTCGGTAAGTTCGCAAATGCGGTATGTGCACATGATCAAGGTGTATACCATTCCAAGCTGACTGAGAAATTGGATTATGAAGGAGAACTCGCAGTAGTAATTGGGAGAAGAGCGCAAGAGGTAACAGAGAGTGAGGCAATGGACTACATAGCAGGGTATACTGTTGCCAATGATGTGTCGGCACGTGACTTGCAGCGCCGTACTCCGCAATTCCTACAAGGAAAGACTTTAGATCGCAGTGCTCCGATGGGCCCGCATCTTGTCACAGCGGAAGAAATCGATGACGTATCCAATCTTGCGATTCGTACGTTTGTAAATGGCGAAAAACGACAGGATTCCAGTACAAAACATCTGATTTTCTCTGTACCTCATTTGGTTTCTTTCATATCAGGCATCATGACGTTGGAACCAGGAGATATCATCATGACAGGAACACCGAATGGCGTCGGCTTCGCGATGGATCCACCACAGTTTTTAAAAAACGGAGATGTTGTTGAAATTGAGATTGAAGAAATCGGTCAGCTTCGAAACAAGATCATTCCGAAGCCATCCCGAATCTAATAGAAAAGAGGCTGGGACATAAGTGTTTTAGCTAGATGAAAACCCGAACTATATTACAAATCTTCATTCGAAGGTTTGCATAAGTTCGGGTTTTTAATTCGTACATTATACTAGCATAGGCAGAACACGGAGACTCCAACGGGAACAGCGCGAGCAGAAGACCTCGCAGTGGTGAACTTTCCACGAGGAGGCTGAGGCCGTGCCCGTGGAAAGCGGAGTGTTCTGCCGAAGCGGCGCTCAAGAATAATATACGGTTTTAAGGACTGAATTTATAGTTATGTTCCAGCCTCTTCTTATTTGTTGCTGATTTCCACAGGCAAGCCATTACTCAGGAATACATCCCGCATTGCCTTTTTCGCTTCTTCGGCGTCTTCACCATATATCTCCAAGCGGAAGAAATCAGACGTCAGTACACTATTGGAGAGCCCGAGCATACTTTTGGCATCTACCACTTTATTATCCATTACTAATACAATACTTGATTTGAACTGGTTTGCAGTTTGATTAATATCTACTGCAGCATGGATAAGTGTTTTCTTTGATCGCATATATCATTCTCCTTTATCTCCATTTGCCATACCAAATTTTACATCAGTAGCAAAAAAGTGCAAGATTAACTTATTGATAGCGCTTACAACGTTTCTTGATAGCAGTATAACATACTGTACAGCTAGTGCAATGATTTTAATAAGTATATGCAAGAAAGCGCACAGCAGTTGCGTTTCCTCTATTATAGATATTCGAAGTCAGTTCATCTTATCGAGCTGAAGTTTTTAGCAATCAGCTGTCCTTCTTTAAAAATCAACTCCTAATCTTTTATAAAAATTTTATTTTCACATGTTCTCCTCCCTAAGATTAATAGATATATCTATATAGTTGTATCTGATGATAAGAGAAATTTCCCTAAAAAGTCATAGTATATAAAGCTTGTAATGTTGAGGTCGGAAGAGGGATTGGTTAGTTTATAATTTTTACCTTACCTATTGAATAAAAATACATACTAAAGTATAATTACTAACTAATTCGTACTTGTTTATAGGAGGTTACGTTCGTGAAAGTCGCAATAATAGGCGGTACAGGTTATGGTGCGGTAGAATTACTCAGGCTTTTGCATATACATCCATATGCAGAAGTGAAAGCAATTATATCCCATTCTAATGCGGGGAACTCATTGACAGCATTGTATCCGCATACGGATGGGTTTGTAGAAGGAACTATGGAAACCTTTGATATTTCAGTCTTGAAGGAGAAAGTGGACTTTGCATTTTTTGCTGCTCCTCCTGGGGTAAGCAGAGATCTTCTTCCGGAGCTTGCAGAAGCAGGTATCCGCTGTGTGGATTTAGCTGGTGATTTCCGCTTGAAGGATCCAGCAGTATACAAGGAATGGTATAAGCTGGACGCTGCATCAGCTGATTTGTTGGATAAAGCGGTTTACGGACTGCCTGAGCTGAATGGCGAAGAGATTGCGGGAGCTGCTTTTGTTGCTAATCCTGGTTGTTATCCGACAGCTACATTGCTCGGTCTGCTGCCGGCAGTACATAATGGTCTGATTGATCCATCTTCCATCATCATCGATGCCAAATCAGGTCTTTCTGGAGCTGGTAAGTCTTTAAGTGCTATAACGCATTATAGTGAGATAAATGAAAATGTAAAAGCTTATAAGTTGGGAGCGCATAAGCACATCCCAGAGATAGAACAGATTTTAGCAGGAGTAGGTGGTTCGCAGCAGGCTGTTACCTTTTCCACGCAGCTTGTTCCGATGACGAGGGGAATTCTCGCAACCATTTATGCAGATCTTAAAACGGACTTATCAGAAGCTGAATTATTAGAATCATATGAAAATTACTATCATTCACATCCATTTGTGCGTATCAGATCACAAGGAGAATGGCCAGCAACAAAGGAAGTAGCTACTAGTAATTTCTGTGATATCGGATTGCATGTGGATAAGCGGACAAACAGGCTGACTATCGTATCGGTTATCGACAACTTGGTAAAAGGAGCGGCAGGCCAAGCCATCCAAAATATGAATATCATGCAAGGCTGGGAGCAGACTGCAGGATTGTGGATGCTACCGGTTTATCCATAAAGGAGAGGGATCAAATGATAAAGACAGAACAGGCGATATATACAGTTATTGAAAACGGCAATATCACCAGTCCAAACGGATTCCAGGCTGGCGGTGTCTCAATTGGTCTCCGCAAGCATAACAAGCTTGATATGGGATGGGTCTATTCAGAAGTTCCAGCAGCCGCTGCTGGAGTATACACATTGAATTCTTTTCGGGCAGCTCCGCTTCTTGTTACAGAAGAAAGTATTCAGCAAGAGGGGAAGCTGCAGGCAATTGTAGTAAATAGCGCCAACGCGAATGCATGTACAGGAGATGAGGGTTTGGCTAATGCTTATGCGATGCGCAAAGCTTTCTCGGATCAGCTCGGAATTCAAGTACAGCATGCGGCAGTAGCATCAACTGGACTGATTGGCGTTCAGCTGCCGATGGATAAGATAATGTCGGGGATTCATTCGATTTCTGGAGAAGGCAAAGCGGAGGATTTCGCTCAAGCTATTCTTACAACAGATACATGTACAAAGCAGCTTGCAGTCAGCGTAGAAATTGATGGCGTACCAATTACAATAGGCGGAGCGGCAAAAGGATCTGGCATGATACATCCGAATATGGCCACTATGCTAGCCTTTGTGACAACGGACGCCGTCATTCCCGCTGATGTGCTCGAGAATCAGCTGCGGAAGACGACGGATAAATCTTACAATATGATCACAGTAGATGGAGATACGAGCACTAATGATATGGTGCTTGTGCTTGCAAACGGAAAAGCAGGCAACAAGGAGCTAAACCCAAATCATCCGGAGTGGGAGAAATTCTGTACTGCTTTCCAGTATGTTTCACAGGAATTAGCCAAGAAAATCGCCCGTGACGGGGAAGGTGCGACAAAGCTAGTTGAAGTTTGTGTAAAGCAGGCGCAATCATCAGACGAGGCACGAAAAATCGGGAAAGCGGTAGTAGCTTCCAGCTTGGTGAAAGCGGCAGTATATGGAGCAGATCCGAATTGGGGCCGAATCATTACAGCAGCCGGTTATAGCGGTGCATCCTTCTCGCCGGATAAAATCTCGGTTTGGCTCGGAGATGTATTGGTCGTACAGGAAGGGACTCCCGTATTATTTGATGAGATGGAAGCTAGTGAATACTTGAAGCGGGATAACGTTGTGATCACGATCGATTTGCAGGAAGGAACTGGGGAAGCGACTGCCTGGGGCTGTGATCTGTCATACGATTACGTCAAAATCAATGCTTCTTACCGGACGTGAAGGGGGCAGCGAAATGAAATTTCTTATTATAAAATGCGGCGGCAGTATTATCGACCAGCTGCCGGATAATTTCTATGATAATATCGCTGCTATTCAAAAGCAGGGTGATTGGAAGCCTGTCATCGTCCATGGAGGCGGTAAGCTGATCAATGAGCTGCTGGAACAAACCGGGGTGAAGACGGAATTCGTCGATGGTCTGCGAGTGACTACCGAAGAGGTTCTGGATGTTGTTGAGATGGCGCTTAGCGGAGCTGTGAATAAGTTTCTTGTCCGGAAGCTGATGAGCAGAACGGATGCATATGGTGTCAGCGGTCTGGACGGTAAGCTGCTATACGCAGAACCTGTTATAAATGCAGATAAACTCGGACTTGTCGGTAATGTGACAGAAGTGAATACGGCACTTATCGAGCAGATTGTCTCACAAGACAACATCCCGGTTATTTCCCCGCTTGCTGGCGGTGAGGGTAATTCGCGATTTAACATCAATGCCGATCTGGCGGCATCAGCTATCGCGCGAGCCTTGAATGCGGAGCTGTGCTTCATAAGTGACATCCCAGGCATTTATCGGCAAGTGCATGGGCAGAAGCAGATGCTCACGAACGTAACAGACAGTGAATTGAAGCAAATGATGGCTGAAGGGTTGATTAAAGATGGTATGATCCCGAAAGTCCGGGCAGCACTAGAAGCTTTAGAGCATGGAGCTGGAAAAGTCACGATCGTCAACGGGCTATCTGATGACAGTTTGCTGCAGTTAGTGGAAGGGAAAGTCGCAGGTACTACCATAACATTATCGGAGGAGGCACATCATGTCTGAAACACATGCAGCAATATCTTCTGTTATGCCGACTTACAGCAGATTCCCGATCTCTATCGCAAAAGGAGAAGGGAGCTATGTCTGGGATGCTGACGGTAAGCAATACCTGGATTATACCGCAGGAATCGCTACTTGCAATTTAGGTCACGCCCCTGCAACAGTCAAGGAAGCTGTCAAAGAACAGCTGGATACCCTTTGGCATTGTTCCAACCTATATCGTATACCGGTGCAAGAGCAATTAGCGGAGCTTTTGACTGCCCATACATTCGCCGATCAAGTATTCTTCGCCAATAGTGGTGCAGAGGCTAATGAAGCGGCAATCAAGCTGGCACGCAGCTACGCTCAGAAGGTGAAAGGAACGACTGGCTTTGAGGTGGTTACTTTCAGTCAATCGTTCCACGGCCGGACATTAGCTACGTTAGCCGCAACGGGTCAGGAAAAGATCCAGAAGTATTTCGCGCCGCTGACAAAAGGTTTCCGCCATCTTCCTTATAATGATATGGAAGCACTTGATGAGCTGATTGGTCCGGATACATGCGGCGTATTATTAGAGCTTGTTCAAGGAGAAGGCGGCGTCATTCCGGCTGATCCTGCATGGGTGAAGGAAGTAGAACGTCTTTGTAAGGAGCATGATGTACTGTTTATGCTGGATGAAGTACAAACTGGAGTCGGTCGTACCGGCACGCTTTATGCTTATGAGCAGTACGAGCTAGAACCGGAAGTGCTGACAACCGCAAAAGGACTGGCTTCAGGTATTCCGATTGGGGCTATGCTGGCAACGGGTAAAGCAGCGGCGGCATTTGAAGCTGGCAGTCATGGCAGCACTTTCGGAGGCAATCCGGTAGCAGCAGCGGCCGGCAAGTCGACATTGGAAGTAATTGCGAATCCTCAATTTCTGATTGAAGTACAAGAGACTTCTGACTATTTCCGTAGTGAGCTGGAGAACCTCGCAGCTGCTTCAAGTGCATTTACTGATGTGCGTGGAAAAGGACTGCTGCTTGGTCTTGGTACAACAGGAAAAGCAATTGACCTTGTCAATCAGGCACGGGAACTAGGCTTGCTCGTGCTAGTAGCTGGAGAACATGTACTTCGGATTTTGCCACCACTAAACACGAATAAAGCGGAAGTTGATTTCTGTATTGAAACATTGAAACAGATTGCGGGTGAATAAAGCTTCTCTTCGCTCATACAATACATACGATTCCATTCATTTGGAATCGTATTTTTTTGTCAGAATTCCTGTTGTAGAAACAAGATACAATCGTTAAGATAGAAGAATATTAGGAGGTTAGTCATGGCCGTACATTATCTAGAAAAAATCAAAGCTTTCCAGCAGCAGAATGAAAACAGATATCGGATCGTCATTTCCTGTCCTGATCAGCCGGGGATTGTTGCAGCGGTTTCCGAGTTTCTTTATAAACAGCAAGCAAATATTATGGAATCAAATCAATACACAACAGATCCTGATGGAGGAAGCTTCTTCCTTCGGATTGAATTCGAGTGCCAGCAAGACGGCAATACACAGCAGCAGCTGGAGCACGGCTTCCAGCAAATAGCGGAGCATTTTCAAATGGAGTGGCAGCTTGTGCGCGTGCGGGATCTGAAGAAATTAGCACTCTTCGTCTCCAAAGAGCTGCATTGCTTGCAGGAGATTCTTTGGGAATATGAAAGCGGACATCTCATGGCTGATCTTTCTGTGATTGTCAGCAATCATGAAGACGCTCGGGAACTGGCGGATTCCTACAATATACCTTTCCATCATATCCCTGCAAACAAAGATATCCGTCAGCAAGCAGAACGTCAGCAGCTTGAGCTATTGGAACAATACAATATCGATACTGTCATTCTTGCAAGATACATGCAGATTCTGACGCCTGGTTTCTTAGAAAATTATAAAAATAACATCATTAATATTCATCATAGCTTCCTCCCAGCCTTCATTGGCGCAAAACCATATGAGCGCGCCTTTGATCGCGGTGTGAAATTAATCGGTGCAACAAGTCATTACGTTACTTCAGATTTGGATGAAGGTCCAATCATCGAACAGGACATTCATCGGGTCAACCACAAGGATAAAGCGGAAGACTTGAAACGTGTAGGTCGTCTTGTCGAACGCAGTGTGCTTATGCGGGCAATTAAATGGCATGTAGATGATCGGGTAATTGTTTTCGGCAATAAAACGATCGTATTTTAAAGGGGGACTAGCTATGTCACAGCCGAGAATAACTATAATTGGCAGCCTCAATATGGATTTGACAGCCACATCTAATAAACGCCCTGCAGCAGGAGAGACGATACTTGGTGAACGTTTCGAGACGTTTCCTGGCGGCAAGGGTGCCAATCAAGCCGTAGCTGCAGCGCGGCTTGGAGCGGATGTTACAATGATCGGGATGGTCGGTAAGGATCCTTTCGGGAATGAATTAATGCAAGTTCTCCGTCGGGAAGGTGTAGAGACAGAGCACGTTGGAAGAGCCGATACGTCATCTGGTGTTGCTGTCATTCAAGTAGTGGATGGAGATAACAGCATTACAGTCATTCCAGGAGCCAACTTTCACCTTACGCCGGATTATATCGAGACAAAACTAGAAGTAATCCAAAATAGCGATATCGTCCTCATCCAGCTTGAAGTTCCGTTAGAGACTGTAGCGGCAGCGGCGAAGTGCTGTAAAGAAGTAAATGTGCCTTACATACTGAATCCAGCACCAGCACAATCACTTCCTGAAGAAATTATCAATCAGGCTGCTTACATCACACCGAATGAATCCGAAGCGGCGATTCTATTTGAGGATACAAATAAAGCTTTACAGGAGTTCCCCGACAAACTTGTCATTACAAAAGGTGAGGAAGGCGTTATTTACAGTGGAGGCCATGTTGCAGCATTCCCTGTGTCTGCAGTCGACACGACAGGTGCAGGTGACACATTCAATGCAGCACTGGGACTGAAGCTGGCAACTGGCAGTTCGCTGTCAGAAGCTTGCAGCTATGCAAACGCAGCAGCCGCCTTGCAAATCGGATCACACGGTGCACAGGCCGGAATGCCAACGAATGCTGAGGTCATCGCCTTTATGAGACAAAATTAAGAAAATCCTTTATAATAAGAAACGCTTGTGCAAAAAAGCAACAAGGAGGAATACAAAATGGCAGGAAGAAATCCTGAAGAAATGGAAGACGTAACATTGCTTGGCAACCAAAACAATGTCTACGATTTCGATTACAAACCTGAGGTTCTAGAAACCTTTGATAATAAACACACATACCGTGATTATTTCGTGAAATTCAACTGTCCGGAATTCACGACGCTATGTCCAATTACGAACCAGCCTGATTTCGGTACGGTTTACATCAGCTATATCCCGGATGAAAAAATGGTGGAAAGTAAATCGCTGAAGCTGTATCTATTCAGCTTCCGTAACCATGGAGACTTCCATGAAGACTGCATCAACATCATCCTGAATGACCTGAAAGAACTGATGAACCCACGCTACATCGAAGTATGGGGCAAGTTCACACCGCGCGGCGGAATAAGCATCGATCCATACGTCAACTACGGCCGTCCAGGCACGAAGTATGAGCAAATGGCAGATCATCGTATGATGAACCATGATATGTATCCGGAGAAAGTGGATAATAGATAAAGAAGGAAAGGCATCTCTTGAGGGAGATGCCTTTCTTGTGCCTGGGAGATTAAGAGGATATCTTAACGCCTGAAACTAAATCATTGATTACGAAATAATAATAACCAGTTATTTATAATATTGTATTACTATTATTATTACTGTTTGTGTGATTTTTAATGTCCGTTTTAGCATCTTCTATACTTCTGCGAGTGTTTTTCGTAGGTGTATTCCGCTGGTTTTTTGTCACCAGTAATGCAATTAAAACAACGACAGCCAGGATGCCGAATAATAGTAAAAGTATCATAGCGGTACACCTCTTCTTTTAATTCAATGCTAAATATACATCTATTATACAGTGTATGTTTGAGTACTCTAAAATTTAAAGAGAATATTGGGCAAACCGCTTAGAATAATAAACGCTAGTGAAGCCATACGGCGACACTAGCGTTTATTTTTATTATTCCGTTTCCGCAACCTTCACTAACTGTTTACCAAGATTCTCACCCTTAAACAATCCAAGAAAAGCATCCGGCACATTTTCAAAACCATCAACTACATTTTCTTCAAAGGTAAGTTTTTCTTGGCTGAACCATTCAGACAGCTGCTTCTTACCTTCAGCGAACTTGTCGCTGTAGTCAGCTACGATAAAGCCCTGCATTTTAGCTTTCGATTTAACGAGATAGCCGTGTACACGAGGTCCTTGATCTTCTTTCTTATTATAAGAAGAGATGCTGCCGCAGAGTGGAATGCGAGCGTGCGCGTTAAGCAGTGGGTAAACTGCGTCAGACACGGGTCCGCCTACATTGTCGAAGTAAACATCGACGCCGTCTGGGCATGCTTTTTCCAATGCTTCTGCTACGTTGTCTTCCTTGTAGTTGATTACTTCATCCGCACCGAGTGTGTTTTTCACATAATCAAGTTTTTTCGGGGAGCCGGCGATACCGACAACACGTGCACCGAGGATTTTAGCGATTTGGACAACGGTGGAACCGACGGCACCAGCTGCGCCTGAAACAACAACTGTTTCACCCGATTTTGGTTCACCGATATCAGTCAAACCGAAGTATGCTGTAAGACCAGGCATTCCCATCACACCTAATGCAGTGGAAATCGGTCCGAGCTCTGGATCGACTTTTTGCAGATTCTCAGGATTCGCTGCATTATAACGAGCCCAAGGAAGGTTTCCGAGTACATAGTCACCTTTTTGGAATTGATCTGATTTCGATTCAGTCACTTGGCCGACAACACCGCCTGCAATAGGAGCGTCCAGTTCATATGGTGGTACATAAGATTTCGTGTCGTTCATTCGACCGCGCATATATGGATCGACACTGATATAGATGCTTTTGATTAGCACTTGTCCTTCTTCAAGTTCTGGTATTTCTGTCTCGACAAAGCGGAAGTTCTCCTCTGTTGGAGTGCCTTCCGGACGTTTAGCTAATTGGATTTCTTCATTTTTCGCCATATGCGTCATCTCCTTTTAGGTAATAGGGCAATTGTAAGACGGAAAAACTGCTCATACAACTCTTTTGCTTATAGCGTTTCATGAGAACAGCAAGGGGAATAGTATGTACATAAAAAACGCAAAGGAGTTTTTAGCATGCCATGGACGATGGACGATTATCCTGCTTCGCTTAAAAATCTGGACAAGCCAGTAAAAAAGAAAGCCATAGAAATTGCCAATGCGATGGTGGATGAAGGCTACGACGAGGGCAGAGCTATTCCCATTGCAACCAATCAGGCGAAAGAATGGAAGTCGAATGCTTCTGAAAAGGAAGTAAAGGACTTTCTGAAGAACGATGATCCGACAAAACGTGACTCAAATGCTTCTCACAGTAATCCGGATTTGATCGATAATGCAGAAGAAGTTGTTCCGCATGATGATGGCTGGGCGGTACAATCAAAAGGATCAAAACGGCCGTCACAGGTCTTCGATAACAAACAGGATGCAATCAAAAGAGCGAAAGAGATTGCAGATAATAAAGGGTCAGAGACGATTATTCATAAAGAAGATGGTTCTGTTCAGAAGCGTTCTTAACCTTGAGCTGTATCACTTGTGATACAGCTCTTTTTGTATGTCTGCCTTATCTGTTTGCTAGGATAATGCTTTATTTATTCCTAGAAAAGCTTATAATGGGGAAAGCAAGACCATAATGAAGAAAAGGTGGATCATTTCCATGAGAGGTTTAACCAAATGCATAGCGGCTTGTTTCGCCGTTGCTTTGATGTTCAGCTTTGCCTTTTCCGATGTTGTATCCGCAAGTACAGGAAAGAACACGGATAGTATCAATGAAAAATTCGGCTTGCCGATTGTTGTAGTTGGAGATTCATTATCAGAAGCACAAAAAGAACAGGTCAGAGAAGACCTAGGTGTTACAAATACGGATAATATAGAAGAAATTCCGGTTACAGCTGATGATATCGTGAAATACATAAATGGGGATGCTAATTCCAGAATGTATTCTTCAGCGATGATCACTAGAGAAGATGAAGGGCATGGGCTGGATGTCCAAATCGTTACACCTGACAATATCACGCAGGTAACAGTAGATATGTACAAAAATGCTTTGCTGACAGCTGGTATTGAAGATGCAACAGTAGATGTAGCTTCCCCGGTAAAGGTTAGCGGGCATTCCGCTTTGACAGGCATTTACAAAGCGTACGATACAGCTGATGGAAACCTGGATCCGGAGCGGACAGAGGTAGCTAATGACGAGTTGGATTTGGCTACAGATCTTGCGCAGAAGGAAGGCTTGGATAACGAAAAAGTTACCCAGCTCTTAACAGATATCAAACAGCAAATTGCCGAGCAGAATCCTGCAACGCGTGAAGATGTCGAGCAGATCGTAACAGATCAGCTGAGCAAGCTGGAAATCAGCCTAAGTGATGAAGATCGTCAGCTGCTTATCGATCTTTTCGATAAGATGCGCGAGTTGGATATTAATTTCGATGGCGTAAAATCGCAGCTTGATGACATCGCTACTACAATCCAGGACAAGATAGATGAAGTAGCTGGAAATGATGGTTTTTGGCAAAGTGTGAAGGATTTCTTCAAGTCAATAGGTGATTTCTTCAAAAATCTGTTCTAGACTTCGTAATAAATCTATTTAAATAGGAGAGATACGATGCGTAACATCATTCAAACTGACAAAGCACCACAAGCTATCGGACCTTATTCTCAAGCCGTGGAAACTGCTGGAACGGTCTATATTTCCGGTCAGATTCCATTGGATCCGGCAACAGGAGAGATGGCAGGAACAATCGAAGAACAGACAGACCAGGTAATGAAGAATCTGTCCGCTATTTTAGAGGAAGCGGGATTGTCATTTGACCAAGTTGTCAAGACTACGATCTTCCTTACATCCTTAGACGACTTTGCGGCAGTGAATGAAGTATACGGACGTCATTTGTCCGAGCCATTCCCTGCACGTGCAACAGTGGAGATTTCCAAACTGCCTAAAGGGGCAAATGTTGAAATCGAAGCAATTGCTGTACGAAGCTTTAATATGTAAGAAAAAAAGATTGCCGATTTGTTCGGCAATCTTTTTTAAATGGAAGAGGTTCGTGTTTTTGCACGAGCATTCCGGATGTGAGCAGTGAGTAAGGTAATGCCGCAAATAATGAGCAGCGCGCTTGTCATATAAAAAACAGCTGAGAAGCCGAAGTAACCGGCCATCATGCCGCCAAGTATCGGACCGATGAAGTTTCCGAGGAAGCGAAGACTGTTGTTATATCCAAGTACTTCTCCTTGCATCGTAAGCGGAGCCGCTTGCCGAATGTAGGCAACTCGTAAAGGAATGATTCCGCCAATCGCCATGCCGAGGAGCAGGCGAATGCCGGCGAGTTCCCATACGGAGCCTACTAGAGCGCCGGGTATATAAACGATACCCGCAGCAAAAATAAGTCCGATCAGAATCTTAACATACCCAATACGGTCGCCAAGCTTTCCCCAAGTCCTTGTCATAAGCAGATTTCCGAGACCAGCCGCTGAAAAGGCAATACCAGAATAGAATGCTATATTCTCGGGTCCGTGCAGCTCTTGTACATATAAAGAAAGTATCGGCTGGACACTGAAATTGGCAATCTGAATCAATGAGCTTAAGATGAGTACGACTAACAATATCGGGTCTCGCAGAATGTGTGCCAGCACTTCCTTTGAGGTATAGTGTGACTTTTCGCCTTTTTGAACCTTGACCGGATATTCCTTTGTGCCGAAAGTGACCAAAATGGCAGAGGTGAAGACACTTATTGATACAAGCAGGAAAGTGCCGTGGAAGCCGATACTGTCTGCAAGTATGCCGCCAATCAGCGGGCCGAAAAGCATACCAGTGATACTGCCGGTCTGTAAGGTGCCAAGTACTCGCCCAGCAATGTGACTAGGCGTCTGAGTCGAAATGAATGCTTGGGATATTCCAATGAAACCAGTAAAAATCCCCATGAACACACGAAGCATGAATAGCTGCCAAACATTTTCGGTGAATCCGAGCAGGAGAATGGAAACCCCCATGCCGAAGGAAGATATGATCAGAATCAACTTTCGTCCATGCCGGTCGCCGAGTTTACCCCAGAATGGCGAGCAGATGAATGCGGTAACAAAAGTTACCCCGAAAATGATACCTGACCAACTCTGAACCTCCTGTTCAGATAAGGTGCCGAATGATGAAATATATAAGGACAGAAATGGCATGATCATACTCAGGCTCGCCGAGATGAAAAAGTTGGCGAACCACATGATAAACAAATTACGCTTTGCGAGCTGTTCGTCTGTCATGAATGAAAAACACTTCTTTCGCGTTAATATTTCGATTCCCTAACTAATTATACACACGAATAGAAAGGATATGCAAAGGGATAGCTTGGAAATGACAGGATAGAGAAGAATTGCAGGGGAACAATGAACATGGTAAAATAGAGGATGTTCTGCTAATATAACATAATTTAGCAAACCATTTAAAATTATACATTATTTATATATAAATGTCAATTGTTTTGGAGGGACGCCGCTATGACAGAAGATGAAAAGGATTTGAAGGACGAACAAGCCCGTGTGGCCAGCGTCCAAGAGACGATCGAAAAGAAACGGGAAAAAACAGCAGGTTTGATACAAGGTCTGCGGGAAAAAGTCATCGATCTGCGTAAGAACTTCTGGGAGGATGTAACGGTAAACCTGGATGAAGCGGATGATGTGAATGAAACACAGGCTAGCTTGAAGCAGCAAGCAGAGCTTCTAGGTGAACGAGAGCGGACACATCAGCAGATTCACAATGAAGTGAAGACGCTGGATCGGCTGCAGCGCAACCCTTACTTTGGTCGTATCGATTTCAGGGAAGAGGGTGCTGAGAGCGACGAAGAAATATATGTCGGCCTAGCGAGTCTGATGGATGAGAAAGAAGAGGATTTCCTTATCTATGATTGGCGTGCGCCAATCTCTAGCATGTACTATGACTTCTCGCCTGGCGGTGCTTCGTATGAAACGATTGAAGGTAAAATACAAGGAGATATGACACTTAAACGCCAGTTCATCATCCGTAACGGAAAGCTTGAAGCTTTGTTCGATACTGGAGTGACGATCGGCGATAGCCTGCTGCAGTACGTGCTAGGCGGTAATGCCAGTACAGAGATGAAAAGTATCGTAGCTACGATTCAGAAGGAGCAGAATCAGATCATCCGCAATGAGTCAGCAGCTAATCTCATTGTACAAGGAGCGGCAGGCAGCGGAAAAACATCGGCTGCACTGCAGCGTGTGGCATACTTGCTTTATCATTATCGTGACCGCATCACAGCTGAGAATATTGTACTGTTGTCGCCGAACCCGCTGTTCAATAGCTATGTCTCCAATGTGTTGCCAGAGCTTGGCGAAGATAATATGAAGCAAGCCACTTTTTATGCTCATATGGATGCTCAGCTGGAAGGCAGAGAGACAATCGAGACACCATTCGAACAAATGGAATATATGCTGCTTGCTTCCGGAGAGGAAAAAGAGCAGCGGTTGGCTGGGATTCAATATAAAGCAAGTCTTGATTTTAAACGGTATATCGATGACAAGCTGGATGAATTCAAGCAAGCTGGGCTTATCTTCAAAGATGTCAGCTTCCGTAAACAGCGTATCGTGAGCAAACAGGAAATTCAGTCCTATTTCTATAGTCTATCCAATACTTTACCTATCTCAAATCGAGCAGAGCTGACGGCAGCTTGGATCGTAGAAAAGCTGCAGCTTTGGGGTGAGTGGGAAACAAGGAAAGATTGGGTGCGGGAAGAAGTAGAGCTGATGGAGAAGGAAGACTATGTCCAAGCCTTTTCCGAGCTTCAAAAGAAAGACCGCACAGAAACGGATGACTTTGAGGAAAACAAACAAGAAGAAGAGATTCTTCGCAAGTGGGTTGTCGAACGGAAGCTTCGCCCGTTGATTAAGAAAGTGCGCAAGCATGCCTTCATCAATGTGAAAAAGTCTTACCTGCGTATGCTGACAGCCGAAAGACGACCGGAAATGCCAGCATCATGGACGGAACTTTATGAAACAACTAAGCAAAATCTCATTCGCAAGTACATGAATTGGGAAGATGTAACGCCATTTGTCTATTTCCGTGATAAGGTACTTGGTGATCGTTCAGATAAAACAATTCGGTATGTGCTTATTGATGAAGCGCAGGATTATTCTGCTTTCCAATTCGCTTATTTACAGCAGGCCTTCCCTAATGCAAGAATGACATTGCTTGGTGATATCAACCAAGCGATACAGGCGCATGCTCTGACTGGGGAAAACGTACTCTCTGGTAATACAGCCGACAGTCATCGAATCGAGCTTTGGCGCAGCTATCGTTCGACAAGACAGATAGTCGACTTCACGAAGGAGCTCCTGGATCACGCTAAGCAAATTCAGCCATTCAACCGGGATGGAGATTTGCCGACGCTGACCAAAGCGAGTGATGATACGGAAAGACGCCGACTAGTCCTGGAGAAAATCCGCTCTTTGCAGGAATCAGGCTATGAAACAATTGCTGTTATCGCTAAGACAAGCAAAGAGAGCAAAGTAGCACATGACTGGATCAAGGAAGAAATGGAAGCTGATCTGATTACAGAGACGACTTCCCAATACAAAAAAGGTTTATCGGTTATCCCAGCTTATTTGGCCAAAGGTATCGAATTCGATGCGGTTATACTGTACGATGTTTCTGATGAGGCGTATGGCCATGAATCGGAGCGCACCTTGCTTTATACAGCATGTACACGTGCGATGCATGAATTGCATATGTACAGTGTCGGTAATTTGAGCCCGTTTATTGAAGCAGCTGCAGATAATACCTATAAAAGTTATTAAAAAAACAGGAATCCACGACGGATTCCTGTTTTTTTAATTTACCATAGACCGATCAGTTTCCACCAAAGTCCGCCAATACCGATCCAGACGATAAGATGGATGATCGAGATGAGGAAGCCAAGTCCCCACCATTTTTGCTGGGTGACGAAGCCTGCGCCAAAGAATACCGGAGCAGGACCGCTGCCATAGTGTGTCAAACAGCCGAACAAGTTACTGAAGAAAGCTAACAGTAGGGCTGACAATAATGGAGGTGCACCAGCTGCTACAACTACTGAAAGGAAGGCTGCATACATAGCACTCACATGCGCTGTGTTACTCGCAAAGAAATAATGGGAGTAGAAGTATACAATCGCTAAGATAAGCAATGCGACAGGCCAGGAAAGTGTGCTTACGACATTCCCCATAATGTCACTGAACCAAGGAACAAGACCAAGTTCGTTCAAGTAGTTGGCCATCATGACAAGGACAGCGAACCATACGAGTGTATCCCATGCACCTTGTTCTTGTTTGATATCAGACCAAGTTAATACCTCTGTCAGCAGTAGAACGACAAGTCCGATGAATGCTGCAGTCGTAGAGCCGATTCCAAAGCTTTCGCCGAAGATCCACAATACAAGGAGAAGCAGGAATACGCCGATCATATACCATTCAGAACGCTTCAGTTTACCCATGCTTTGTAATTTCTCCGTTGCCATTTCAGTAGCCTTCGGTGTCTCCTTGATTTCAGGAGGATACAGCTTAAAGATGACGAAAGGAATAATAATTAAACTAATGATACCGGGCACAATGGAAGCAAGAATCCAGCTTCCCCATGAGATGGATTGTCCAGTAACGCTTTCGGCGGCACTAGCTGCCAATGGGTTTGCTGCCATGGCAGTCAGGAACATCGCGGAAGTTATGCCATTTCCCTGGTAGGATGCAAAAGTCAGGAAGGAACCGATTTTGCGCTCCGTGCCGTCACCGCTTTTAGAACCATAAGAGTTCGATAATGACTGGATGATCGGGAAGATGATCCCGCCTGCACGAGCTGTATTAGATGGCATAGCCGGTGACAAAATTAAGTCACTCCCGATTAAGGAGTAAGATAATCCTAAAGTCTTTTTACCGAATAGACGTACGAACAAATAGGCAATTCTGGATCCGAGACCAGTTTTGATGAAACCTCTGGAAATAAAGAATGCAATAACGATGAGCCAGATTGTACTGTTTGAGAATCCACTCAGCGCTTCCTCTAGACCGAGTGTCTTTGTCAGAACGATAGCCGTCAACGAAAGGATAGCTACACTGCCCATGGGCATCGGTTTAATAATCAGACCGATGATCGTAGCGACGAAGATGGCAAATAAATGCCAGGCTTCTGCTTTAACACCATCTGGTGAAGGGATGAACCAAAGAATTACCCCGATCAATACTGTGATCAGAAGCGGAATCCATTTGACCTCCCGTTTTGGTTTGTTAGATGAATCAGCCATGATGAAGACTCCTTTTGAAAGTAATTAAATTAATAAAACCATAATTATCTTAGCACAAAAATATTGATATGAAAGTGTTCTGTCGATACAGTGCTTGTTTAAAGCTGATTAAAAAAATTTAATAAATCAAACAGATGATAATGATTATAATTTGGTGAAAATAAGCAAAAAAATTACTTCACACAAATTAAGTATCTCAGAGCTACATACCCTGTACATATTTTTAATATGCCAATGTTAATTAAAAAAAATAAATGAGAATAAAAAAAGAATCCGAAAAAATTCGGATTCTGTGTCTAATATTTGTCAATCTCTTGCTAAAAGAGCGTAAACAGCAGCGACATCCTGTTTGCCATAGCCATTCTTTTTCGCTAATGCATACAGTTCTTTAACGCTGTTTGTCATTGGAAGAGGAGCGCCTGCTTCATAAGCTGTTTCGGAAATCTGCTGCAAGTCTTTGTATGCATGCTCCAGAGGGAATTGCGGATCAAAGTTCTGCTGCAGAATCGTATCTCGTTTACCAGCTTGGATATCACTCGTCACTGGTAGAGCGAGCAATACATCCATTAAATGCTCCCGATCAAGACCGACTGCTTCCCCGAAGCTGATTGCTTCAGATAGTCCAGTCAGGGACTGAACAAGCAGCATGTTCACTGCCAGTTTAGTAGATGAGCCATTACCATTGACGCCCATGTGCTGGATGCTTTGTCCCATTTTTTCAAGAAGCGGGGTAATTTCTTTAACATCTTGTTCGTCTCCGCCAACTAGAAAATGCAGTTTACCTTGCTGAGCTGGTGCCTTTGAACCTGATACGGGTGCATCAACAAAACGAATATGATGCGCACGTGCAGCTTCAGCCATTTCTTTTGTGAACGCAGGTTTAACAGTGCTGACATCCACCCATAGACTATTTTCCTTCATGCCGCTGAAAAGGCCATCTTCTCCAGAAGCAACTGCTTTGACAGCAGCTGGATCTGTCAGCATCGTAAATACGATATCTGCTTGTTCTCCGACTTTCTGAGGAGATTCTGCCCAAACAGCACCTTTGTCCAACAGTGTTTGTGCTTTTTCTTTTGTGCGATTATAAACTACTAATTGTTCGCCCTTTTCGAGCAGATTTGCTGCCATGTTTTGTCCCATGATTCCTAATCCGATGAATCCGATCATATGAGCACCATCCTTTTTATTCAGTCAATTCTAGCATACAGAAAAACGGATTGTTTTTAAAAGTCTTTCGCACAGGATATGATACAAAGAAGGAGTGGATAGAATGAAGCTTAGTATATTGGATCAATCCCGAATTAAAGAAGACGGCAATGCGACAGAAGCATTGGAAGAAACAGTGCGGCTGGCGGAGCTCGCTGATCAGCTTGGCTATACGCGTTTATGGGTATCTGAACATCATGCTGGCAGCCTGGCGCATAGCAGTCCCGAACTTCTAATGGCACATCTTGCTGCTAAGACATCTCGTATCCGGATCGGATCAGGCGGTGTTATGCTGTCTCATTATAGTGCCTATAAAGTAGCTGAAAATGCAAGATTGCTCGAAGCACTTCATCCAGGGAGAATTGATCTTGGCATCGGACGTGCCCCTGGTGGGATGCCAGCGGCAAAAAGGGCGCTGCAAGAGCATAAGGCTGTGCCGGAGGATTGGTATGATCGGCAAATACGTGATTTGCTTCATTATTTGGGTATAAGAGAAGAAGAAAAGCATCGGTTCGGAGACTTGGCGGCAATGCCAAACATCAACACTGCTCCGTCTGTCTGGCTGCTTGGCGGCAGTGCTGGCAGTTCGGGTCTTGCTGCATATCATGGAATCGGGTTTGCTTTTGCCCAATTCATACGCGGTGATAAGGATGCAGCGGTGCTGGATGTGTACAAGAAAGCCTTCCGGTTCGGGAATCAGCAGCCGCAAACGATGGTAAGTCTGTTTTTATTCTGTGCCGAGACAACAGAAGACGCAGAAGCTTTGGCCAAAAGCCATGAGGTTGCATCACTGCTTCAGCAACAGGGCAGACCAGTCAAAGGAATGCTGCGTCCGGATAAAGCAGCAGAGTATAAAATGTCTCCTTATGAGAAGGAACTTCTTGAGGACAACCGCCCAACCATGGTAATCGGGACGCCAACTGAGGTGCTGCAGCAGCTTGCAGAGCTGGAAGACTACTACGACGGGGATGTTGAGTTCATGCTCACCAGTCCAGTTTATGAAGAGAAAGCAAGACAGAATGGGTTTCGTCTTTTGATGGAGGCATATAAGCATCGGGCATAGCAGTTATTCTGTTTGAATCAGACACTGCTAATCTGGTATAGTAGGAAGTACAATTCATAAGAAATCTTATAACGAGTGGTGGAGGGAAAGGCCCGATGAAGCCCGGCAACCCACTGCAGGAGGGCAGTCCTGCAGGAAGGTGCTACGACCTGCAGCAAAAGCTGCGTGATAAGATGACGACGGCTGCAATACAGAGCTTCTTCTCATCGAAGAAGCTTTTTTAGTAGAATCGATGTGTCGTTCGGTGGGATTTCCTATGTGCAAAAGGAGTAATAACAATGAAATATGCATACTGGCAGCCAGTTTCTAGCAGCTGGCTGCGTCATGTGGAGGATGGAGGACCGCTAAGCCTGTCAGATGTGCAGAAAACTGCGCATACGGCTGAGAACTTAGGTTTTGATGCGGTCTTCTTGCCTGACACCTACCTATACCAAGGAAAAAATGCTGATCAGCAGCTGAACTTTTGGGAAGCCGCTGGCGCTATTGCAGAGGCAACCGATAAATTGCACATCATGGCAGCAGTCCGGCCAAGCATCGATCAGCCTGTAGAAGCAGCGAGACAGGCAGTAATGATTGATCAAATTAGTAACAGCCGTTTTTCACTAGCGGTCGTTTCTTTCCTGCGCGAAGAGGAGCAAAAACGCCTAGATGGTGATGTTGCGGGATCAGAGGATTTCTATATGCAGACAGAGGAATTCTTTGAAGTGCTGCGCGGAGTTTGGACAGCTAGCAGTTACACATATGATGGCTTGTACTATCAAGTAAACCATGTCGATTATTTACCGGCAGGCAAAAGCAAAGAGATTTCGCCGTTATATGCTGGTGGAGAAAGCGATTATTTGCGGCAGACTATTGCCGAGACATGTGATGCATATGTCATGAAGGGCGGCACCGTACAAGAAGTGGCCAGTATGATCGCTGATATGCAGATCCGCCGTGAAACAGCCGGAAAATCTCCATTTACCGAATTCGGCATGACAGCATATGTTATTTGCCGTGAAACGGAGGAAGAAGCTTACCAGGAATGGGAAAGAATTACCGGCGGAGATTACGAATCATATGTAACAGAGGAAGAGCTGGCACAAAAAAGCAAGATTAGTGACGATGCAGTTTCTGCGAGAGGGCTGCGGCCGCATTTGGTTGGTACCCCGTTACAAATTGCCCAGCGGATACTTGCATACGAACACGCTGGTGTGAGCCTTCTGCTTTTACAATTTTCACCGCATATGCAGGAGATGGTACGATTCGCAAACGAAATCATGCCACTAGTCGAGGAAATGCGCGATAACTCTATCTGATTGGAAATATACGGTAGACAAGCCTGAAGATATCGCTTACATTAGTAAAAAAGGAATAAGTATGGGGGCAAAACATGGAGCTATTGACGATTTTCGATGAGCAGCATCGGGAGCTTGGGGTGAAAGAAAGAGAGGAAGTCCATCGTGATGGAGACTGGCATGAGACTTTTCATTGCTGGTTCGTGGAACATGATGGTACAGAACTATACATTTATCTACAGCAGCGTTCTTTCAATAAAAGCGAATTTCCCGGGAAATACGACATTACCGCAGCTGGTCATCTGGAAAGCGGCGAAACGCCTGTGGTCGGAGGCTTACGTGAAGTGCAGGAAGAATTAGGTGTTACGCTTCAAGAGAGCGATCTTTTTTATAAAGGAATCATTCAAGAAGAATTATTCGCTAAAAATTTAATTGATCGGGAGTTCTGTCACCAATTCTTCTACTATCTAGAGGAACTGCCGGATATCCTTTTAAACGAAGAAGTGGAACAAATCGTACGAATGCGTGTAAATGATCTGGAAAAGCTTGTCGAGGGAAAAGCGGCAAGCGTAGAAGCGGATATTGTTGCGGGAGCACCACGTCAGCGAATCGAGGTAGCCCACGAAGCACTTTGTCCTCATCAGCTTGTTTATTACCGAGAAGTACTCATGATTTGCCGTACATAGTAAAAGGAGCAGCGTAATGCTGCTCCTTTTCTGTGTCCTTAAAAAGCCCAGTTACCATTTACGAAGATGGCTTCCGTTGTTCCATCTGGCGTTTCGCCTGTGATGGATAATTCCCCGGAACCAACCATGAAATCGACATGCGTCAGACTGTAGTTAAAGCCGATTTCCATCAATTCTTCTTTTGATTTATTGCGAGCATCCTTCACGCACATGCCAATTGCTTGTCCAAGAGCCAAATGACAGGAAGCATTCTCGTCGAATAATGTATTGTTGAACACAATTCCAGACTGTGAAATGGGTGATTGGTGCGGTACTAGCGCAACTTCTCCAAGGAATTGTGCCCCTTCGTCAGTTTCTAGCAAGTTCTTCAATGTTTCATAGCCCTTTTCCGCTGTGAAGTCTACCACTTTCCCATTCTCGAAGGTAAGAGAGAAGTTCTCAAGCAAAGTACCTGCATAATTCAATGGCTTCGTGCTGCTAACTGTTCCATTTACTCCTGTCTTTACAGGAATAGTAAATACTTCTTCTGTAGGAAGATTAGGGATATATGTAGAGCCATCTTCTTTCATAAATTCGGCACAAGTCCAGAAGGAATCAGGATGCAGTTCAATCGTTAAATCAGTTCCAGGACCCGTATAATGCAACTTGCGATAATCACGTGCATTTAAATGGTCAGCATTCTTTTTCATAGCTGCAACATGCTGTTCCCACAGCTCGACTGTATTTTCCTGATCAGAGCGAGTCGTAAAGAAGATAGCGTCCCATAGCTTATCGATAGCTGCCTGACCTTTTGAGTCAGGGAAAACAGATTCTGCCCATTCTACAGTTGGGACCGAGGCAATCAGCCAGTTTACACGGCCATTCGTTTTATGAGCTTGATAGCCTTGTCTGGCAGCGCCCATAGCTTTCGTGTAACGTGCAACTCTAGCAGAATCAATGCCCTCAAATAGAGATGGATTCGGTGTTTTGAGCTCAAGGAAAGCTGTGTCCGCTGCTGCTAGTTCTTCATACACACGGCCGCGGAATGGAGTGAAGTAATCCAAATCATCTTCTTTTGCAAGCTTCACTTTTGCTTTTGTAATGTTATCATCCTGATAATCGACAATAACATCCCGTAAGCCAGCTTCATATGCTTTTTGAGCTACCACCTTTGTAAAAGGAGCAGCAGCTAGATCAGCTACAATCATCAAATCCTGTCCTTGTTTTACATTCAAGCCGATATGCAGCAGCAGCTCGGCATATTTCTCTAATTTCTGTTCGAATTGCATGTCAAAATCCCCCTTTAATCATACTATCTTCATCATTTTACCAGAAAATTATGACTAGAGACGATACTCGAGCGAGAATTTTGCGATTGGCTCAAAATGGGTCGATTGCTTGATATGGTGCGGGAAGATCCAGCGTCTGGATAGCTGTTTCCGAGCACTGGTCAAATCTGTGCTAGCGCCGCTCCAAAATGCCTGCCAGACAAACTTGGTACAATAATTCCAAGCAGGGTCTGCTAAGGCGCGGCTGAAACGGTATCCTTTCATTAAGCTGATGGAACGTTCAGCCCACTCTGCTGCACCAGACGGATCAATTTTTGGCCGGAGCAGCGTGATTGAACCGCCATGACGATGACGAGATAGATACGCGGTCAATGATTCGGTAATACCGCCAGATGGATGCGCGTGAAAGATTTGTCCATCATTTCCGACGATACCGGCATGACTGAAGAAGTAGGTGGAAGGACCAATCGAGCTGTATAGTACATCACCGGCTTGCAGCAGCTTTTGAATAGTGGAAGCTGTCTGAAAGAGCTTTTCAAATTCTGCTTTGGATTTTCTCATAAGGGTCACTCCTGTTCAAATGTCACAAAATCGCAAACGAAAGCATGTTCCTTTATCTCTGCATGTATTATGATAGAGAAAGATTAAAGATTTGTGGAGGTTTAAGCATGAACGCATTAGAGAAACAAGGGTACAGCATATATGATTTACAAAAGGATCTAGCATATGAGGGGATGGAACAGGATTTAGCTGAAATTCAGGCTGTTTTCGATACACTGCCGGCAGACAGCTATGCGTTGGATCTGAATCGTTACCGCCGCTATTCACGCGCAATCATCTTCGACAAAGATGACCGTTTGGAATGGTTGCCGGGTATCGAACGGGAAAACGAAAGTATGGCCCAGTATTTCCAAGGGCGCTTTAATCCGGAGTACGTTGATTCTTACCGTGAATTCCCATCCCTTCCGGATCATATCCTAGAAAACAAATTATTGCAGAAAATCATCATGCACGATTATCACGAAACTTTCTGGCGTAAAGAGGATTTGATTTTGCCGGTTCACGCAGGCGTTCATTTCGTAAAGCTGGAAGTGACAGAAGATGGACAAGAGGGTGTATCTTCCCCGAACCTGATTCATCAAGATGGCGAGCCATTTACATTTGCTCATCTTGTTAAGCGCGATAACGTTGTTGGAGGTCTTAACATCATTGCGACTCCTGCTTGTGCAGGAAAGCTGCCGAAAGATGCAGACTCCAGTCAATTCCATGAAAGCTTTGAAATCCATAAGCCGTTGGAATCCTACGGGGTGCATGATGAGGCAGTCAGCCATTACGTTAGCCCAATCAAAAAAGGTGAAGCGAATCGTCCAGGTGTACGTGCTATTCTTTTGATTGATTTTCAGCCAACTGTATTAGCTTAATTCCAAAAGGGGGATCAGGATGACAGTAACCATACGTGAAGCAGGAAAAGCTGATTGTAAGAGAATCGGAGAGATCAGTATGCTCAGTTGGCAGTCTTCCTACAAGCATATATTACCGACTGACTATTTGGCTGCTATTTCTCAGGAAGATAGAGCAAATCGATTTGAAAGGGTGCTTGCATCCGGATCCTTACTTCTTGTAGCAGAAGCAGAGAATACGATTGTCGGCTTTATCAGCGGAGGCAGATGCCGGGAAAGTGTTCATCCTGATTATGATGGCGAGGTATACGCAATTTATCTTGATCCTGATTATATGAAGCGCGGGATCGGAAAGCTGCTAATGCAATCATTGGAGAAGCGACTTATAGCCGAAGGGATGACAGGCGTTGTTGCTTGGATGCTCGTAGGTAATGATGCTAAGCATTTTTACGAAGGCCTAGGCGGAGAGAAAATCGCCGAGGATAATCTTCAGATTGATGGAGTCTCTTACCCTGAAATTGCATATGGATGGAAAATAGCGGACAGATGACGTCCGCTATTTTTTTATGGATACAGACTCCGCTCTTAAGTATTGTTGTCCATCAAAGGTAAGCTTCCATATAGCAGGCATCGGCAGCTGTTTCCAGAAATTATAATCGAATTGATTGTCATAATGACCCATTGTCAGTACCATCAGATTTCCATGCGTTCCAATGGCGATCCGTTTACCTGGATAAGAAGCAAGTATATCTTGAAAGGCAGTCAACCCTCTTGCCCTAGCGTTCTTATTGGATTCACCACCTGGAAACGCATATTCCTCCTGTGACCACAAACGGTCCATAACACCCTGAAAATCTTTAACTGGATCAGCAGCAACTTGCCGTTCTCGCAGTCTTTCATCCAACATAGCAGTAGAAGCATCACTCACGATCGTTTCCCAAGCACGCCGATAGGGGCTGGAGATATATGTATCTATCTTTTCATCTGCTAATAGCGTCTGAACTATTTTGGCATCATTGTAACCTTTCTCAGATAATGTTCGATTTTGCTCATCTGGTGTATAAATGGTATGCGCATGACGCACAACATAAAGTGTTGTCAGCATAATTACCCTCCTTTGCTTTATTCTATCAATAATGGAAGAGAGTATTTGCATTTTTATTTGAACTAAGTTACATTTTGTAAGTAACTAATAAATTGTACGTTTAGGGGGCGAAGCAGATGATGGAGCTTCACGGTATTCACCACGTTTCAGCCATAACAGCAAACGCAGCGAATAACTATGATTTTTATACAAAAGTAATGGGAATGCGCCTTGTCAAAAAGACAGTCAACCAGGACGATACATCAATGTATCACCTTTTCTATGCCGACAAACTTGGCAGTCCGGGAACGGATTTAACCTTCTTTGAAATTCACCGTGCTGGCCGCACGCATGCTGGGAATAACAGCATTTCCCTCACATCTTTGCGCGTCGCATCAGATGAAGCAATCCACTATTGGGCGGGACGTTTAAAAGAACATGATATCGAGTCACAAGAAGTTGAACTGCAGGGACGAAGTGTTCTGTTCTTTGAAGATCCAGAAAAGCAGCGGCTTATGCTCGTTTCTGATGAACAGAACGAAGGTGTACCAGCAGGTATTCCTTGGGAAGGTACCGATGTTCCGGCGGAGTTTGCCATCATTGGACTTGGGCCAGTCAAGCTGACTGTACCAGAGCTTGCACCGACTGAGCGGGTCTTGCTCGAATTAATGGGCTTCCGCAAAAAAACGGAGGCCAAGCTGACTGATGGAACGAATTTGCATATCTACGAAGTTGGCCAAGGTGGTACAGGCGCTGAAATAATGGTAGAAGTAGTACCTGGATTACAGCGGGAGCGTCCTGGTCGCGGAAGTGTACACCATGTAGCATTCCGTGTGAAAGACAGAGAAGAATTAGAGCGGGCTAAGAAAATCCTTTATGCAGCTCACTTGCCGAATTCTGGACTGGTAGACCGTTATTACTTCCAATCCCTTTATTTCCGGGAGCCGAATGGTATTTTGTTTGAGCTTGCCACAGACGGACCTGGATTCGCTACGGATGAAGATCCGGGTGCTTTAGGTGAGACGTTAGCGCTTCCGCCGTTTCTCGAAGGTGAGCGGGAGAGTATTGAAGCAAGACTGACACCTCTTGATACGAAAAAGAAATAACAACTGGAAACCGCCTCTGAAGGCGGTTTCTTTAGGTTTCAGGGTTGACGCATATAGCTGATATATGATTCTATATATAGAAATAAATGCGTACAGGAAAGAGATTTTCCCGAGCTACTTTACATGGAGTCGGGCATTTTTTTACACGTTTATGGGCATAACGTATAAGGATAATAGGAGTTGAACACAGTGGGGAAAAGAACGAAATTATTTGAAGCAGCAAAACGATTAGGTGAGGTTGCATTAGGAAAGCGTCCCGCTGATTTGATTATCCGAGATGGTGTGCTAGTCAACGTATTCACAGGAGAACTGCTGGAGCATACCGATGTTGTTGTTTCTGGTGATCGAATAGCATTAGTCGGTAAAGCATTGAAAGAACACGAAGGACCGGACACAAAAGTGATAGAAGCAAATGGACAGCACATCGTACCTGGTCTTATCGACGGCCATATGCATGTGGAGAGTACGATGCTTTCCGTGACGGAATTCTCCAAGGCAGCACTAGCAAAAGGTACGACGACGGTATTCATGGATCCCCATGAGATTGCGAACGTATTCGGTATTGAAGGTGTTCGTTACATGCACGAAGAAGGGCAGCAGCTGCCATTGAAAGTGTATACGACATTCCCATCATGTGTACCTGCAACTGATGATTTGGAAGATGCCGGAGCAAGTCTGACTGTTGCGGATATAAAAGAAGGACTAACGTGGGACAATGTCCAAGGGCTAGGCGAAGTGATGAACTTCCCCGGTGTCGTGCATGGAGACAACAAAATGCATGGCGAATTAGCTGAGACGATCAAAGCTGGGAAGACAGTTACTGGCCATTTCCCTTCGGAGGACCCGTATGCGCTGCAAGCATACATAGCAGCAGGAGTTACATCCGATCATGAAACAATCGCCAAAGAAGATGCGTTGGCTAAACTTCGTGCAGGTCTTCATGTTCAGATTCGTGAAGGATCAGCATGGCGTGACGTGAAGGAAGTTATCAAGGTAATCACGGAATATAATGTGGACACACGCAATATTTCGTTAGTGACGGATGATGTTTATCCGGAAACTTTGATCACAAAAGGACATATGAATCACGTTGTCCGACGAGCGATAGAGGAAGGGCTTGATCCTGTTACAGCAATCCAACTTGCTACGATTAACTCTGCTCGATATTTTCATATGGAAAATGACATCGGCAGCATCAGTGCCGGCAAATTCGCAGATTTGCTTATTATAGAAGATTTGCAGCAGATGGAAGCATCCCTTGTTGTCGCAGACGGAAGCATTCTGTTTGAAAAAGGAGAACTGCAGCAAACGTTCCCTGCATACACGTATCCGGATGCAGTTCGAAATTCCGTGCATCTAGGACGTGAAATGAAAGCCGACGATTTCCTTCACCGTACAGATCGTCCAGACGGGGACGTGTTGGTGAATGTCGTCAAAGCAATCGAAGGAAGCGCGCGGACAGAGAAGATGACAGCCACCTTGCAGGTGCAGGATGGGACAGTACAGATCGATAAGAAACAGGACATCATCCATTTAGCGTGTATCGATCGGCATAAAGGAACCGGACAAATATCTAATGTATTTGTTCATGGCTTCCAGTTCCAGCATGGAGCAGTAGCATCGACTGTGGCGCATGATAGTCATAATCTGCTTGTCATGGGTGTGGACCGTGAAGACATGGCCATTGCTGCAAACCGTTTGGCAGAAATCGGCGGTGGGCTTGTTGCGGTACGGAATGGCGAGGTTTTAGCAGAACTGCCGATGCCGATTGCCGGGCTGATGTCAGATCAGCCGTTGGAGACAGTTGTTGAACAAGTGAGTAATCTCGTGAAAGCCTGGGAAAACCTCGGGTGCGGCATAACAGATCCAATAATGACATTCTCCCTGATTGCCTTGGCGGTTATTCCAGAAATTCGCGTAACAAATCGAGGTCTTGCAGATGTCACCACATTCGAATTGATTGATGTAGTTATATCGGATTAATCAGAGGAAACCAGCAGCAATGCTGGTTTTTCTTATGTCGCGAATATTCCGATTACTCCCGAATTCATTGACAAAAAGTTGAAACATCTGTTATTGTACTTTAATACTTTACCATAATAAAGTGATGGAGGAATTATAAGTGAACGCAGTTGTTATAGCAGTTCTTGCAGTGTTGATTCTCAGTTTACTGCGAATCAATGTCGTTTTTTCTTTGATATTAGGCTCCCTTATCGGCGGTTTAGTCGGTGGGCTTGGAATAGAAGGGACGCTTGGAGCGTTCACAGATGGTGTAGGCGGAGGCGCGAATGTTGCTTTAAGCTATGCGATGCTCGGCGGATTTGCCGTTGCAATCGCGAGCACAGGACTTCCGGAAGCGATGGTGAGAGGCATTATCTCCCTCAGCGGAAAGAAGGACACAGCGCAATCTAAGAAACGTACGCGTGCACTTATTCTTATCATGATTTTGATCATGGCCTGTTTTTCACAGAATGTCATTCCAGTGCATATCGCATTCATTCCTTTATTGATTCCGCCGTTATTGACAATTATGAATGATTTGCAGATTGACCGTCGTTTGACGGCAAGTATCCTGACATTTGGTCTAGTAACGCCATATATGCTGCTGCCAGCTGGTTATGGTCAGATATTCCATGAAATTGTAGCAACGAATATGACAGCTAGCGGTATGGAAGTGGATCCAGATCAGCTTACGTCTGCGATGCTTATTCCTTCCCTAGGGATGGTAGTAGGTTTGATTATTGCACTGTTTTCTTATAGAAAACCAAGGCAGTACCAAAATATTGAGATGCCTGTGCCAGATGAAGTAAAAGAAGAAAAGAAACTAAAACGTTCCACCCTAATCTTTTCAATTTTATCTATTGTAGCAGCGTTAGCAGTTCAAATTTGGACAGATTCTATGGTATTTGGAGCATTAGCAGGTATTATCGTGCTTTATATAACAAGAACACTAAAATGGAAAGAAGCAGATACAATCCTAACCAACGGAATGCGTCTTATGGCTTTCATTGGTTTCGTTATGATTTCTGCTTCCGGATTCTCCAGTGTGATTGGCGCAACCGGAGATATTGAATCTCTCGTAAAAACAGCAGCCGAGGCAATTCATGGCAGTCAGGCATTAGGTGCTTTGATGATGCTAATTGTCGGTTTACTTGTGACAATGGGAATCGGGTCTTCTTTCTCTACAGTACCTGTCATTGCTACAATTTTCGTTCCTTTGGCAATTGAGCTGGGATTCAGTCCAATGGCTATCATTGCGCTAGTTGGTACGGCAGGTGCTCTTGGGGACGCAGGTTCACCAGCTTCCGACAGCACACTTGGACCGACATCGGGCCTGAATGCGGATGGACAGCATGACCACATGTGGGATACTGTCGTTCCTACATTCCTCCACTACAACTTGCCTGTAATCGCATTAGGCTGGATTGCAGCGATGATTCTCTGACAGTTGAACGCTGGACATGCTAGCGTTATGATACGTGTAGAGGATAAAAAGGGGCGATGACAGTGGAAGGCAAAACAGTACGCGAACTAGTGACAGCTATTAAAGATAAGGAAATCTCTCCTGTTGAGGTAGCTTCCTATTATTTGGAGCAAACAGAGAGAAAAAATGGCGAGATTAATGCGTTCGTTACCATGAATGATAAGTTGCTAGCTGAAGCGAAAGAGGCAGAAGCAGCAGTCATGCGCGGGGAAGAGACAGGGATTCTGCATGGTATTCCAGTGGGAATCAAAGATCTTACACCGGTAAAAGGGATGCGCACTACTTTTGGCTCGCCAGCTTATAAGGATCATATCGCTGATCGAGACGCTACGATCGTCAAGCGTCTACGCCAAGCAGGTGCTCTAATCATGGGCAAGACGAACACGCCTGAATTCGGCCATAAAGGCACGACAGATAATATGGTATTCGGTGCAACTGTGAATCCTTGGGATCATTCTAAGACAGCAGGCGGATCAAGCGGCGGTGCTGCTGCCGCTGTTGCTGCAGGTATGGTGCCGCTGGCAGAGGGGAGTGATGGAGGAGGCTCCATTCGTATTCCTGCTAGCTTGTGTGGCGTATTCGGTTTTAAGCCGACGTATGGCCGTATTCCGATGGATAATAATCTTGGCAATGTATTCGGATCAAGCTCTCCGTTCGTAAATCATGGACCGCTATCGAATAATCCAGATGATAGTGCGCTTTTCCTTGAGGCAGTTCAGGGACCGTCTACGACAGACCCTTTCAGTTTGCCGCTTTTAGACAGTCATATCGGCTCTTCCTATTTAGAGGAACAAGCCCAAGGTTTGCGTATCGCCTATACACCGGATTTCGGAATGTATGCTGTTGACCCGGAAGTCAGAAAAGTTGTTGAAGCAACATTTGATAATTGGCGGGCGCTAGGAATGTCCGTTGAGACAGTAGATCTTAATTTTGATATGGATAGACATGAGTTTAATGGATTCTTCACAAGCATGTGGTATGCGGCTTCAGCAGCAGGCAGTGCTGCATTGCTTGAAAACAATCCAGAATGGGTGTCCGATTCCTATCGCGATATGATTGAAAAGGGCAAGCCATTAATGGCCTCTGATTATCGTGCTTACGAACGAAATCGCTCGACAGTATGGAACAGGACGCAGACAGTGCTGCAGGATTACGATCTGGTACTGTCGCCGACTCTAGCGGTTCCAGCCTTCGATTATCATTTATTAGGTCCGTCAATCATTGATGGACAGCAAGTGAAGGAAGACGCAGACTGGATGATGACACATGCTTATAATGTGACTGGTCTTCCAGCGGCTTCACTGCCAGCTGGCCTTTCACAAGGACGTCTTCCGATTGGCATGCAGCTAGCTGCTAACCGGTTCCAGGATGCTCGAGTGCTTCGTGCAGCCAAAGCCTATATGGATGCCTATCCACTCCGCTAAAAAAGCAGCTTCGGCTGCTTTTTTCTTTTTGTGCCAAATATCCCGGTTGCTTTACAGAAAATTAACCAGAATCACGTCTATCCTCCTATATCAGGAAATTGGGATTCCCGCTAGTATGGTAAATGACGGAGTTCGCCAGTATTTGCCGAACTTACTAATATTTTGGGGGAATCATGTAGATGGGCAAAAGGATTGTTTCTGTTTTTGCAATAGTCACACTTATTTGTTCTGGGATATTGCCGAGCTTCTCTTCTGTACAAGCTGCAGAACGTGCTGCGGCACCAATTCTGTCGGAATACGTAGAAGGAAGCTCTTATAATAAAGCGATTGAGCTTTATAATCCGACAAACGAGCCGATTGATCTTAGTCAATTCGAGTTGGCAGGATATTTCAATGGTAATACAGAAGCGACTGCTTCACTGACCTTGTCGGGAACATTGGAATCTGGTGATACATATGTGATTGCCAACCCGCGTGCTGGTGAAGAATTGCTTGCAGCAGCGGATCAGACGAACGGGAGTGTCATTAACTTTAATGGAAATGATGCAGTCGCTCTCCAGCAGGATGGCGCCGTTCTGGATGTGGTTGGCGAAATCGGGAATGATCAAGACACAGCCAAGGATATCGGTCTCATCAGATCTGCTGATGTAACAGAAGGCAGCACAGTCTTCGTTTCAGAGCAGTGGGAAATAGCAGAAAAGGATGCTTTCGATACACTCGGCTCTCATGGACAAGAGCAGCCTGGAGAGGATCCTGAAGAAGAGCCAGAAGCAGGTACAGTTCAGCCAATCACTGATGTGAAAGGAAAGACTGGTGAAACGGTAACAGTAGAGGGAATTGTTACAGCGGATAATGCACGTATCGGCGGAGGGAAGTTATCTACATTCCTTCAAGACGAGACAGCTGGTATCAATATCTATCATACTGATGCAACTGCGTTTCCTGACGTCAAGGAAGGCGACCTTATCCGCATTACTGGGAAAATTACGAGCTATAAAGGGTTAACCGAAATAGAACCAGCAAAAGATGGTATCACTATCGTTTCCGCTGGTAATGATATACCTTCACCTGAAGAGATGACGATTAGCCAGCTTCAAGATGAAACAACAGCCGAACCAGCAGAAGGAGAGCTTGTCCAGGTGACCGGCTATATCAAAGATATTCCTAATAGCCCAGCAGGTGGCGGCTACAATGTTCAGTTTATCAACGAAAACTATGAATCTGTTACTTTGCGTATCATGGAATCTGCTTTGGATATTTCGACTATTGAAAAAGGAAAGTGGTACACCGTTACCGGTATCCTAAGTCAATACGACAGCTATCAGATCCTGCCTCGTAAGCAAGAGGACATACAGGTGGCGGCAGAACAGCCAGAAGCTCCTAAGACAGAAGGGACGTACACAGCAGTTGTAGAATCTGTCACTGACGGGGATACAATCCGTCTCCAAGACCCTGTTTTAGGATCTGATCGTGTTCGCTTTGTAAATGCGGATACACCTGAGACGTTCCATGCAATCAAAAATGAATTAGACCAAAACCAAATGGATCATGGAAAAGCTGCGTCTGATTATCTGAAGTCTAAGCTATCTGCAGGCGAAGAAATTATCCTTAAAGTGGGAGAAGAGCCTACTGATAATTATGGACGACTGCTGGCTCAGGTTATCACAGATGAAGGCGAAAATATGAATCTGGAATTGGTGAAAGAAGGACTGGCAGTAACTTATTTCATCTCTCCAATTGGTGATCCTGATGAATATGACACATATCAGCAAGCTGTAGCGAATGCAAAAGAGCAGGAGAAAGGTATTTGGAATCCTGAATCACCGCTCGAGGAGCTGCCATTTGAATTCCGGGCCCGCTATGATGGCAGCGGTCTGGATAAATATGTTGGAAACTCGGATACAAAGGAATATGTAGTTCCAGCTGAATGGGAATCCATTCCGGTAGAGAAGCGTATCTTTTTCTGGACAGAAGATGATGCCATTGCAGAAGGCTATACGGCAGCAGATGGTACAGAGCCTCCTGTAAACGAAGATAACCTGGCGGTACAGCTACTTGGTATGAACGACCTTCACGGCAAGATTGATCAGCAATATGAGCTCGATACGAACGAAGATGGAACAATGGATGGTACATTCGGACGTATGGATTATACTGCTGCAGCTATAAAGCAGCGTGAAGCAGAGAATCCAAATAGTCTACTAGTGCATGCAGGAGATATGATCGGCGGCAGTTCGCCTGTATCAGCTCTGCTTCAGGATGAGCCGACAATAGAAATTATGGAAGCAATGGGCTTTGATGTCGGTACTATCGGCAACCATGAACTTGATGAAGGAACAGATGAGCTTCTGCGTATCGTCGAAGGCGGGGAGCACCCGAATGGGACTCCTGGCTATGATGGTACCAACTTTGACACTCTTTGTGCTAACTGTGTATACAAAGACAGCGGTGAGACGATTCTTCCTCCTTACAGCATTAAGGAAGTTGACGGAGAAAAAATCGGATTTATCGGAGTAAATACAACAGCATCACTAGGTATGGTTATGCCAGAAGGAATTCAAGACATTACTATTACGGATGAAGTGGAAGCAGTCAACAAAGCGACAGCAGAACTGAAAGAACAAGGCGTAAAGGCTATTGTTGTTCTGTCTCATATGCCAGCTGAGCAGAGTGGAGACAGCGCTACAGGTGATGCTGCTGACTTAGCGAACGCGGTGGATGACGAGGTCGATATTATCTTCGCAGCCCATAACCATGCTGTTGTTAATGCGACTGTAGATAATAAGCTTATTGTTCAAGCATCCGAATATGGCAAAGCATTTTCTGATGTAGATGTGGAAATTGATCGTGAAACAGGCGATATCGTATCCAAGCAAGCTGAAATCGTCTGGGCAGATCAAGCCGCCTACACGCCAGATCCAACAGTCGGAGCTATTTTAGCTAAATATGCTGAAGAAGTAGCACCTATCATGAACGAAGTTGTAGGTGTTGCAGCTAATACGATGACTGGCGGTTATGCAGTAAAAGGTGAGATAGGCGATAATGCACTTGGCAACTTGCTTGCTGATGGGATGAATGAAGCAATGAATAGTGATTTCGCTATGATGAATGGCGGAGGAATCAGGGATGACTTATTGGAAGGTGACATCACTTGGGGTGAGCTTTTCAATATCCAGCCTTTCAATAATACGCTCATGACATTTGAAATTGATGGAGCTGATCTAGAGACTATATTGAATGCTCAAATCACTTCCTACGGTCCGGATTACAGCATAAGTGGCTTTACGTATACATGGAATGGAGAAACAAATCAGGTTGTGGACATTAAGCTACCCGATGGTTCACCTATTGATGAAGATAAAGTATACACGCTGACAGTGAATAACTTTATGGGTACCTCATTAGGAGATAAGTATCGTCCAATCAGCGAACTCGGCCGTAATCCTGTAATGGGACCAGAGGATCTGGAGGCAACTGTGGAATATGTACGCAGCTTCGACATGGAGCCTATTAGCTATAAAGCAGAAGGCCGCATTTCCGAAGTAAGCGGGGATACACCAACTGAGCCTCCGACAGATCCAGAGGAGCCGCCAGTAGATCCGGAAGAACCACCGATTGATCCTGATCAGCCGGATGAAGATGATAAGCCAAATCATCCAATTATAGACATAGTCAAAGATATTATCGGTACTGTGTGGAATTGGGTGAAGAACCTGTTTTGGCGCTGGTAATGCAAAAACACCTTCAAGCTATAGTTGCTTGAAGGTGTTTTTTTAGCTTTGAGTTGCTGTTGTTTCTTTTTTGTACCAAATGAACTTTCCGGTGTAACCGTAGATGATAGCCAGTGCGATAGCTACAAAACTCAGCCACATGAAAGGCAGATAGGCGAAAGTGGAAACGCCTAGAATACCGGCCATGTAGATACCATTATCAGACCAAGGCACCATACCTGAAGTAAGCGTACCGCCAACTTCTGTGTTACGGGAAAGAACCCGACGGTCCAGTTGAAGCTTGTCGTACGTCTTAACCATCATTTTAGGAGTCAGTATCAACGAAACGTACATCGCACAGCCAAGGACATTACCAAGAAACGCGACGATGAGGGTTGCGACAGTCGTATTGCCTGCCGATACTAGCTTCCTTTCGAAAGTAGAAACGATGACTTGCAGTGCACCTAATTTTTCAAGCAGCCCACCGAAACCAAGACCGAAGATAATAACCATCAATGTATCGAGCATCCCCAATACGCCACCACGGTTCAAAATGCCATCAATGAATGACACACCTGTATCAATGGAAAAACCGCTGTATGCAGTCCCTAGTGCTTCGGCAAAATTCATACCCTGGAATACAGCTGCCCAGATGGCACCAAACAACGCACCTATTGCAATAACAGGTAAGGATGGCTTTTTCATTGCTAGCAGTACAAGAACGATTACTGCTGGAACAAGCATGATGATGCTTATATCAAAGTTATCAAGCAAAGCAGTCTTCAACGAATCCACCCTTGCTTGATCAATGTCATCTCCACCATAGATAAATCCGGCTCCAGTGAACAATATGGCAGTAATAACGAACGCTGGAACGGAAAGAAAGAGCATAGCTCGAACGTGTTCAAGTACGTCTACGTCAGATAGAGAGGATGCAAGCACCGTACTATCTGATAACGGAGAGAGCTTGTCTCCAAAATAAGAACCCGATAAAACAGCCCCAGCAACAAGCGGCAGCGGCATACCCAGCCCTTCACCAATCGCCATCATTGCGATACCAGCTGTACCTGCTGTTCCCCAGGAAGTACCTGTAGCAACAGACATAATGGAACAGATAATCAAGGTGGCAAGCAGGAAGATACTAGGGTGTATGAATTCAAGACCATAGTATATTAATGTCGGTACAACACCTCCAGCGATCCATGAACCAATCAATGCTCCAACGGCAACGAGAATAAGGATAGCTTCCAACCCGTTCGATATACCGCCCATAATCGATTTCTGCAAATCCTGATACCGGTGACCAAGTCGTATGCCAAGTATAATGACAACAAACCATGAAATGAAAATTGCCAGCTGGATCGGCAAATCAAGGTAAACTGTGAATGATAATACAAGCGCTAGAAAGATCCCTAGTATGATGATAATTTCCGTAATTGTTGGTAATCTTGCTTCTTTCAAGCCTAATCCTCCTAGAAGTGGTATTACAAAGTGTTAGAAACCGTTTTAGAAACAGACGGATAAGAGAGAGGCCTACAATGGTGGTCTTACCTTTGCAGGTCTATAGTACTTATACTGTAGTTTCTGGTTTCAACCTTGCACCCGCTTACAAATAGAAGCGGATAAAAATGCGCGGCGCATACCGTTTTTTGAAAATCCGGAACGCACGCACATCCTCCTATTATCTATCAAAAAGCTCTTCGCCCGCAATACCGGGTTTCGTCATTTCGTATGGATTCAAGATAATATCAAGCTCTTCTTCGGTTAAGACATCATGTTGCAAACAAAGCTCACGGATTGATTTACCAGTAAGGATCGCTTCACGTGCGATTCGCGCAGCAACTTCATATCCCAAATGCGGGTTGACTGCTGTTAGCAAACCGACACTTTTATCTACATATTCTTTCAGCAACGCTTCATTCGCTTCAATACCGATTAGGCAGTTATCTGTGAAGGAGCGGAAGCCGTTATTCATAATGCTGATGGATTGCAAAAGGTTGAACACAAGTACAGGTTCCATGACATTCAATTCGAGCTGTCCAGCTTCAGAGGCTAAGCAGATCGTGTTATCATTGCCGATTACTTGGAATGCAATCTGATTGATTAGCTCAGCCATGACTGGATTCACTTTTCCTGGCATGATGGATGAACCTGGCTGACGTGCTGGCAGGTTGATTTCATTCAGTCCAGCTCTTGGACCAGAAGCCATCAAGCGAAGATCATTCGCTATTTTGGACATGTTCATCATGCAAACCTTCAGAGCAGCAGAAACCTCGGTATAGGCATCTGTATTCTGTGTAGCATCTACAAGATTTTCAGCAGTTACAAGCGGCAAACCGCTGTTGGCAGCCAAATGCTTGACGACTTGCTCGATGTATTTCGGATTTGCATTCAAACCTGTACCGACGGCTGTTGCTCCCATATTGACCTCGTACAGATGCTGACGTGACTGCTTGATCCGTTTAATATCTCTTTCCAGCACACGGCTGTATGCTTCGAATTCCTGACCTAATCGAATCGGCACTGCGTCCTGAAGGTGCGTACGGCCCATTTTGATGACAGAATCGAACTGTATTGCTTTCTTCTTAAATTCGCCCTGCATGTATTCCATTGTATCGAGCAATCTCTCGAGCATATTCAATGTCGAAATATGAATAGCTGTCGGAAATACATCATTCGTTGATTGAGACATATTCACATGCGTATTAGGGCTCAAATGCTGATAATCACCTTTTTCATGACCAAGGATCTCCAGGGCACGATTTGTGATAACTTCATTAGCATTCATATTGATGGAGGTGCCCGCACCGCCTTGAATTGGATCCACGATGAACTGATCATGCCATTGGCCGTTTATTAGTTCATCTGATGCTTGAACAATTGCATTTCCGAGCCCTTCATACAACCGTTTTACATCCATATTGGCAAGTGCAGCTGATTTTTTCACAATACCGAGTGCTTTAATCATTTCTTCATGGATGCGGTAACCCGTTATCGGGAAATTCTCTGACGCGCGCAGCGTCTGGATTCCATAATACGCATCTTTTTGAATTTGTTTTTCTCCTAGAAAGTCTTTCTCAATCCGATAGTTCTCTTGTAAGTCTGCCATGACCTGAACCTTCCTTTTCACTTATTTAAGAGGGCCATATAGTAATATCTTCAGCAATCGGTGTTTCCATCATGCGTTTCACTTCTTTTGGATCAGTGGATTGGCCTAGTGCCCACATGAGTTTCGGTACAATGGCCTCTGTGTTCATATTGCTTGAACGAGTCACCAACTCCTGGTTGATGCGCCGGCCTACTTCGTAAATACTCATGTCTTCGCCTTCCTCAAGACATTGAGTAGTAATGACGACTACAATGCCTCTTTCCACCAATTCGTTTATCTTGTGCAGAAGGTCGCGTCCTTCGAATGGAATACCGCCGCTGCCATAGCTCTCAATTACGATTCCTTTATACATACTTCCTAAAGCATCTAACATCTCGGGCTTCAAGCCCGGATACAGCCTTAATAAGAGTACATCAGTACAGAGGGAAGTATCAACGGTAAAAGGTACTTTTTCGCTTTGAATTTTTTTATTATATTCGACCTCATCTTCATGGATGAAGGCGATGTAGGGGTAATTGATACTTTCAAATGCATCATAGCTTTTTGTCCGCAGCTTGATGGCTCGTGTTCCTTGAATAACGCGGCCATCGAAAACAACATAAACACCGCCAACTTCTTCACAAGCAAAGCGGATGGCATCTTTGATATTCTTCTTGGCATCGGTTTTTTGGAACGTAATCGGAATTTGCGAGCCAGTGATTACAATTGGTTTATTCGCATTCTGCAGCATATAAGACAGAGCTGCGGCCGTATAAGCCATCGTATCGGTTCCGTGTGTGATGACAAAGCCATCGTAAGCATCATAATGATCTTTGACTGCCTCGGCCATCGTCACCCAATCTTCTGGTTGCATGTTTGTACTGTCCAGATTCATAAGTGAGACTGTTTCCATTGTATATTCATTATCCATATCGGAAACAAAGCTTAACAATTCATTCGCATCTACAGCCGGTGATAGGCCATTTGTTCCTTCGACTGATGCAATGGTGCCGCCAGTGGTAAGTAATAATAGCTTCTTCATTCCCTGCACCTCTTCTATCTATCTCATATGTAATTCGCTAATTGCGTACTTTAAACCTAATTATAGAGAAGGTACTAGGGTTAATCAAGATTATATTATTCGTATCGCGTACGAAACGATGCTATAATATTAGGAAGGAAAAAGAGCGGGGGAAGTAAGATGAATCTGGATCGACTATCAGAATTAAGAAAAAAGAAAAATTGGTCGCTGCAAGATACCGCAGACCGTCTCGGTATAGCAAAAAGCACATATGCAGGCTACGAATCCGGATATCGGCGTCCGTCATTTGAGGCATTGATTATGCTGGCAGACTTATTTGGTACAAGCTGTGACGATTTGCTGGGGCGTGATTATGAAAAGAAAATGGAGCTGACGGAGCGAAGGAATACGAAGCTGACAGTCGATCAGAGGGAGCTGACCGAAAAGGAGATAAGCGGGGCAGTTGCGTTTATCCGAGCAACGAGGCAGATGGAAGAAGAGCATGCATTATAAAACGCGTTGCAGATAGCTGCAACGCGTTTTGTTTATGCTAAAGTTTTTTCCATGATGCGTTCTGGTTCAGCAGGAGCTGCACTTCCGAGAATATTATATGGCAAACAGAGAGGCACTCCCGAACGCGGGTCGAGGATCACATCAGCTTCAATGTTGAACACTTCCCGCAGGTTCTCCGCAGTGACAGTATCAACGGGTGAACCTTCGCAAATTACCTGTCCTTTTTTGATAGCAATCATGTGATCTGCATATCGTGTGGCATGATTGAGATCGTGTACAACCATGACGATTGTACGGTTTTCTTCACGATTTAACTTATGCAATAGCATGAGCACTTCCAGCTGATGCGCCATATCGAGGAATGTCGTCGGCTCATCAAGGAAGAGTGTTTCTGTTTCTTGTGCCAATGCCATTGCAATCCAAGCGCGTTGACGCTGTCCGCCGGAAAGCTGGTCGACCGCACGCTGTGCGAAGTCCTCCATCGCTGTTACTTCAATTGCCCATGCTATTACTTCCTTATCATAAGGAGTAAGAGTACCGAACCCTTTCTGATGGGGGTAGCGGCCATAAGCTACAAGCTCAGACACTGTCAAACCTTCGGGTGCAACAGGATTCTGCGGAAGAATAGCAAGCTGCTTTGCGACAGCTTTCGTTGATTGTTTATGAATGCTTTTCCCGTCCAATAGTACCGTGCCGTTTTTGGGCTTCATGACACGCGCCATTGTTTTAAGTATAGTGGATTTGCCTGAACCATTAGCTCCAACGAGAGCAGTAATCTTTCCTTTAGGAATTTCTATAGTCAAATCTTTTACGATTGATTTATCTCCATAGGCTACTTCAAGTAATTCCGTTTGTAAACGTCCCATTACTGGTACCCCTTTCCTCTTCTCTTTGTTATGAGAATGAGATTCGTTATCATTTATATTGTCACAAAATAAGGGTCTGTTCAAGCGTTATTCAGAAACTTTCATAAAAAAGTAAGATTTTTTCCAGAAAGATAGCACATTGACATTGTATGGAATATTCAGATATGATAATGATAATGATTTTCAATTAAAGAAAAGTACGGAGAATGGAAGAGGAGTGTTACAGATGCAATTAGAGCAGCTGATAAAGGATAGAAGATCCATAACGAATTATGATACTAGTAAAGAAATCTCTTATAAGGAGATACAGGAATTACTTGATATAGCAGTTTGGGTGCCAAATCATAAAATGACACAGCCTTGGCGTTTTATCTTAATTGATGGTGAGACAAAACAAAAGCTGGGTGAAATCAATGCGAAGCAAGGAGCGAAAGGTGCCGCAACAGCTGAAGAGAAAGAGAAAAAAGCAGAGGCATTAAAAAAGAAGATTACTGACGTTCCGCTTTGGATCGCTGTCGTACTTGAGGAAAATACGCAAATGAAATTCCGCGAAGAAGATTATGCATCTGCTAGTATGCTAATCCAGAATTTCAGCCTGCTTGCATGGGAAAAAGGCATCGGGACAATCTGGAAGACGAATACATTGCTCGAGAATACAGATGCGAGGGAATTACTGCAAATCAGACCAGGGGAGCGTAATATCGGACTCCTGCAGGTCGGATTTATCGGTAAACAACCGAAAGTGAAGCCAAGAGTGCCTGCAAGCGAACGTACAACTGTATTGAACTAAAAAACAGCGATTCTGTTTAAAGCAGAATCGCTGTTTTCTTTATACAATCTTTTTACGTAAATAGCCGGAAATTAAGTCAATCGCAGATACCAATACAATGATACCTAGCAGGATGACACCAACACGCGGCCAGTTACGAGAAGTCAAAGCGAAAATAAGTGGAGCTCCAATACCACCTGCTCCAATAATACCGAGGATGGAAGCTCCCCGGACATTCAGCTCGAAACGGTAGAGTGTATAGGAGATGAATCCAGGCAGTACTTGCGGTAATACAGAATAGACAAGTACTTGGATACGGTTAGCTCCTGTTGCGATCAAGGCTTCACGAGGACCGTGATCGATGGCTTCTACTTCTTCAGCAAACAGTTTACCTAGCATCCCGATGGAATGCAGACCCAATGCGAGTACCCCAGCAAACGATCCAGGACCGACTGCTTTAATGAAGATAATCGCCAGAACAACCTCTGGGAATACCCGAATGAAGCTAAGTACGAATCGGCCCAGACCAGTAACAAAAAAGCCGGATTTATCTCGGCGGCTTGCGGCCCAGAAACCGAATGGTATGGTAAGAATAGCTGAAATGAACGTACCAAGGATGGAGATAGCCAGTGTATCAATCAACCCGAAGATAAGGCCTTCCTCTTCATTTACGAATGCCCAATCCGGATGGATGATACCATCAAAGATCGCTTTAGAGATCTGACCAGCAGTCTCCTTGATTTCAAATTCTTCTACTCCAGCAAAAGCCCAAACATAGATAGCAGCCAGGATGACTAGGATCAACACACGGTTGAAGACCTTTTTACCGCGGCCTTTTGGTTTATCGACAGTATGTGTAGGTAATTGGCTCATAGTAATTTCTCCCGTAGTTTGTTACTCACAAAATCAATGATCAATACAACGGCAAGTGTCGCAATAATCAAGGTATTAACACGCGGATAATTCAAGAAACCAAGGTTGCTGTCGTAATAAAGACCGATACCACCTGCGCCTACGAGGCCGAGGATGGCAGCGGCACGGATATTTACCTCGAATGTATACAGTACATACGAAACGAAATAGGCAGCAGCCTGCGGGATGATAGCAAAAGTAATCCATTGGACTTTGTTCGCACCAACCGCTGTCATAGCTTCCATCGGTCCTTTGTCGATACCTTCGACAGATTCGTATGTCAATTTTGCGATAATCCCAACGGAAAAGATCGTCAAAGCGAAGATACCTGGAATCATACCTAAACCAAAAATTGCTACAAAGATAGCTGCAAGCAATAGCTCTGGAACTGTCCTGATCAAGTTCAGTACAAATCGTGCTGGATAAGAGATCCAAGGTATCCGGTTCACGTTGTTTGCACAGAGCAGGATGACTGGAACGGAGATGATAGCTCCGAATGTCGTTCCTATGACGGCCATACGGATTGTCTCAAGCATCGGTTCGATGATGTTCTCAAAGTAAGCCCAATCCGGCGGGAACATATCGATGACAAGGCTGGCCATTTGATCACGGTTCGTAATCAAATCCATGAAGCTTGAGCCGGTCTGAATATAACTTAGGACGAGCAGGGCAAGTACGATTGCCGCTGTCAGATAGTGCTTAATTCTGGTAGGCGGTTTTGGAATCGTCTTTTTCGGAGGCTGACTCATTCGGCACCCGCTCCAATTGGACCTCGCTGCTGTTCTTTTTCCAGCTGCTGTCCGTAGATTTCCTGGAATTTCTCATCAGTCGCTTCTTCCACTGGCCCGTCGAACACAACTTCTCCTGCATTTAAACCGATAATGCGTGTAGCATATTGACGTGCGATATCGATGAAGTGAAGGTTGACGACAGTCGTAATACCAAGCTCTTGGTTGATCTTTTTCAAGTCATCCATTACTTGTTTCGTTGTCAGTGGATCAAGAGAGGCTACTGGTTCATCAGCAAGAATGATTTTTGCTTCCTGTGCCAAAGCTCTGGCAATTGATACACGCTGCTGCTGTCCGCCAGAAAGCTGGTCAGAACGCGTATAGGCCTTCTCTACAATATTCACACGATCTAATGCATTTAGAGCCAAGTTGACATCTTCTTTCGGGAATAAGCCGAATACAGTCCGCAACGTAGAATGATAAGCGACACGACCGGAAAGGACATTCCGCAGAACAGTAGAACGTTTGACGAGATTGAAGTTTTGGAAGATCATGCCGATATCACGGCGGATATGGCGTAAATTCTTTCCTTTAGCAGCTGTAATGGATTCATTATCAATCATGATTTCGCCTTCGGAAATTTCATGCAATCTATTAATCGAGCGCAGCAATGTAGACTTACCGGCACCGGAAAGACCGACAATGACAATAAACTCGCCTTTTTCGATAGTTAAGTTGATGTTTTTCAAACCTTTGACGCCGTTCGGATATGTTTTCGAAACATTGCGAAATTCTATCACTTTCTATACCAACCTTTTTATGTAGTTTAATAGTAAAGCAGGAAAAATACAGTTAAGAAAAGATATAGTTACAGACAAAAGCCCAGCCAGTCTAAGGAAATCTCAGGCTGGCTGGATTGAAAGATAGGTTTATTCTATTATTCTTGTGCGAATTTCTCGGAATACTCGCGAACAACTTCGAATTTACTGTCATCAGATTTTACGTAACCTTCATGAGTGTAAACATCGCGGATGATTTCCAAACCTTCTGGATCTTTACCGATGTTGATGAAGGCATCAGTGATTTTTTCTTTCCACTCGTCATTGATTTCAGGAGTGACTGCGATTGTATCATTCGGGATTTTTTCAGTAGTAGCAATTACTTTAGTATCCTCGAATACAGATGGGTAGTCACCTTTAACGACGTTACGTGCATCCTGGAATGTTACAGCTGCATCTGTGTCACCGTTCAATACGCTGATGATACCAGCATCATGACCTTTTACAGTTGTTGGAGTCAAATCGGACTGAATGTCCAAACCAGCAGCATCAAGTGCACCAGCCGGCCATACATAACCAGCAGAGGATGTTACATCCTGAACTGCAATGGTCTTGTCTTTCAAGTCCTCAAGGGAGTCGATTCCAGAATCGCTCTTCACGACGAATTGTGCTAAGTAGAAATCTACTAGTTCGTCAGTTGGTGATCCGTCTTCTGGATTAACACCATAACGCTGAGACTGAAGGATAACGTCTGCAGCATCTTTGTCATGAGCCAATACATATGCTGTAGGCGGTAGGAAGCCGACATCTACTTGGCCGGAAGCCATCGCCTCAATGATAGTGTTGTAGTTAGTAGATACACTTACTTCAACAGGAATGTCCAGTTCTTCTTCCAGAAGATCTGCAAGCGGCTCTGCTTTTGCTTCAAGTGTTTCTGCATTCTGAGAAGGAACGAATTGCACACGCAATTCTTTCAAATCTCCGTTGCTACCGCCTTCTGCGCTAGAATCATCAGATCCGCACGCACTTAGCAACCCTGCTGCAAGAAATAGAGTCGCGCCAACACCTGCAATTTTCTTAAACATGATATACCCCCAAAAATTGTTTAATTTGCACTGCATGAACAACTATATCACGACTTGTTCCAATTTATGTTAACTTACTGTAATAAGAATGTAAAGATAGTTTTGGCATGTTATGATAGATAATAGCAAAAACTGTTTTAATTCTGAAAAAGAGGTCGGAGGAATCAAAAGTATGTCTGATAAAGTGACAAATATCACCATGCTCGTTACTAGTGATGTGCATGGAAATATCTTTCCTACTACATACCGTGATCACGAACCAGCTCCACAAGGTCTGGCACGGGTAGCTACCTTAATTAAAAGAATAAGAGAAGAAAAGAAGCATGTTCTATTGCTTGATAATGGAGACATGATACAAGGCACGCCGCTAACGTATCACCATGCAAAGTATCAGTCAGATAAGGATAATCCACTGATTCGCTGTATGAATGAACTCAAGTATGATGCGGCGGTAATAGGCAATCATGAATTCAACTATGGCATGCCATATCTGCAATCAGCAATTCAGCTTGCAAACTTTCCATACCTTTGCGGCAATATCCTTGATGAGACAAAAAAACAACCTGTATTCGGCAGACCGTATGAAATTAAACAGATCGATGGTGTAAAGCTGGCGATCATCGGCATTACTACTCATTTCATACCAAACTGGGAAGATCCGAATCATATAGAGGGGCTTGCATTTGAGCATGTCCTGGAATCAACAAGACGATGGGTGAAGGAAGTTCGGGAGAAGGAACAGCCTGATGTCCTGATTGTCGCTTATCATGGCGGATTCGAACGGGATCTTGAAACTGGGGAGCCAACAGAATCACTCACTGGTGAAAATGTGGGCTACGAAATTTGCCATTCAATAGAAGGAATTGATATTTTGGTCACCGGTCACCAGCATCGATCGCTTGCTGAAAAGGTGAATAACGTGACGGTTGTGCAGCCAGGCTCCAATGGTGCTTTCCTTGGTGAAGTCTCCATTGCTGTCGAGGATGTACATAATAGTAGAAAACGTGTCACCTCAGAGTCAAAATTGCATACAATTACGAATGAAATTGAGCCTGATGAAACGATCTTAAGACTAGTTTCTTCCTATGAAGAGGAAACGCAGACATGGCTTGACCAGCCGATCGGCAAAATAGACGGAGATATGATCATCCATGATGCATTTGAAACGAGGGTGAAGGAGACCCCGTTTATTGAGTTCATCAATAAAGTACAGATGGATGCAGCAAATGTTGCTATCTCGAGTACAGCATTGTTTCATAATGCGTCACCTGGTTTTCCGCAAAATATTACGATGCGAGATATAGTCTCCAACTATATCTATCCAAACACGTTAAAAGTGATTGAGATTTCTGGAGCAGATATGAAGCATGCACTCGAACTTTCTGCTACTTACTTCAATTTGGATAAAAAGGGTGAACTTGAAGTGAGCCGCTCCTTCCTGGAACCTAAGCCACAGCATTACAATTACGATATGTGGGAAGGAATCGACTATACATTGGATATTAGTCGTGAGGTAGGAGACAGGGTACAAGATTTGACCATCAAGGGCACCCCTGTCATTGCGGATGAGATGTATGAGGTAGTAATGAATAATTATCGAGCGGCTGGCGGAGGAGACTATGTCATGTTTAAAGGAAAGCAAGTGGTCAGGGAGATCACAACAGATATGACAGAGCTGATCGCAGATTACATCAGCCAGCGTGGTGTAATTGAAGCAACTTGCAACCATAATTGGGTAGTGAAGAAGTAAAAAACAGGGGCAGCTGCTCCTGTTTTTTTAGATAATTGGAATATAAAAGGGAATTCGCGAGGCTGTTTTGTAACATTTGTCCTAATAAAGCCGGAAAAACGACAAAAATTGAACGAGAAAAAGCGAATGCAAACAAAGTCAACAAGAAATTTAACTTTGCTCACTTACAATTAATGGAATAAAACAAGCCCTTTTGTTACAAAAAAGCCCCTTTAAGCTTGGTTATCGCTAGTTTTATTACAGAAAGATTACAGTGTAACAATAGTGTTGCTATGAGCTCGTGCTGTAATATAACCTTAAACTTCCTGTAACCCACTGGGCTAAGCCCATGTGATACCATAAGTCCTGTTAGAAATTTAAGGAGGTAGACGACGTATGAAAAAAACAGTCGTATCTTTAGCTACAGGACTAGTAATTGCGGGGGCATTCAGTACAACAGCATCAGCTGCTGAATATAATGTTCAATCAGGGGACTCTCTTTGGAAAATCGCAGACAAATACGAAGTGAGTGTAGATCAGCTTAAAGAGCTTAACCAACTTGATTCTGACCTAATCTTTCCTAATCAAAAATTAACTATAGATAAAGAAACAAACCAAACAGACTCATACACAGTACAAAAAGGCGATTCTCTTTCTAAAATCGCAGGGAAGTTCAATATATCGGTAGGCGAGTTGAAATCTTGGAACAGCCTTAACTCCGATTTGATTGTAATAGGTCAGCAACTGGCGGTGACTGGTGGCGCTGTAACTGAAACAGCACCAGTGAAGCAGGAAGCTGCTCAGACAGAAGCTCCTAAACAAGAAGAAAAACAAGAAGCTCCTAAACAAGAAGAAAAGCAGGAAGCACCTGCACAAACAGAACAAAAAGCAGAACCTGCTAAAGAAGAAGCAGCTCCTGCAAAAGAAGAAAAAGCAGCTACAAGTACTAGCCAAGAAGCAACTAAAGAATTGTCAGTATCCGCAACTGCATATACTGGTCAATGTGAAGGATGCTCTGGTGTAACAGCTACTGGTATTGATTTGAATGCTAATCCGAATGCGAAAGTTATTGCAGTAGACCCAAGTGTTATTCCTTTAGGATCAAAAGTATGGGTTGAAGGCTATGGTGAAGCAATTGCAGGCGATACTGGCGGTGCAATCAAAGGTAATAAGATCGATGTACACGTACCAGACCAAGGAACTGCATTGAACTGGGGACGTAAAACTGTAACAGTAAAAGTATTAGACTAATACAAATAGCGTAACAGGTGGAGCAAATGGCGGTTTGCTCTGCCTGTTTTTATTTATATTATAGTTTACCCGCGTGCGTGCAGGATAAACGCACATTATTTTAAATTTACAGACGACTTACTTGTCTCGTTAATACTTTGGATATTTCCTTCACCCCGAAAAAGTCCGATAATGCTGAAACTGATGATCAGCAAGACAAAAATGCCGATCAGCCATTTTTGCATATAATTTCCCCCTTTTTATGTGTATACTAGTATCTTACAAACTTTTGGCGCGTACTTCTATGGAAACTTCACATAATAATTATGGAAAAAGTATGAAAGAGGGAACAACATGAATGTGTTCAATGATTTGAACTTACAAAATAACCGTTTGGAAATATTACATAAATTAGGTCTGACAGAACCAACGCCTGTACAGAAGCAAGCAATTCCAGAAATTTTGGCTGGAAAAGACGTGATTGCCAAAGCACAAACAGGTACAGGCAAGACGCTTGCTTTCCTGCTGCCGATATTGGAGATGCTAGAGGCTGATAGTGCCGGTATTCAGGCACTTGTTCTCAGCCCGACACGGGAGTTAGCTATCCAAATTTATGATGAACTGGCGAAGCTGATTCATCCGGAAGAAGAAATCGGAATCTTAGCTGTTTATGGCGGTCAGGATATCGTTAAGCAGCTTAAAAAACTTGAAGGCAGAGTGGACATCGTAGTAGCGACGCCGGGTCGTCTGCTCGACCATATGCGCCGCGGTACAGTAAATCTTTCCCATGTACGGACGTTTGTTTTGGATGAGGCTGATCAGATGCTGCATATGGGTTTTTGGCATGATGTAAAGGATGTTGCAAATGCATTACCGAATACGAAACAAACACTGCTATTTTCTGCCACAATGCCGAAGGAAATCCGCCAGCTTGCATCTTCCCAAATGCAGAAGCCGAAGGAAATCACGATTCAAACAACCAACGTGACATTAAAGGAAATCAAGCAGATTGTCCTGGAAATGTCGGATCGTGAAAAGCGAAATGCATTGAAGGTGTTATTGCAGATGTATCGTCCATTTGCTGCAATCATTTTCTGCAGAACAAGAAGACGTGCGTCTGAACTGCATGGATATTTGCATGCGCAGGGCTTCGAATCGGATGAACTGCATGGAGATCTGTCACAAGCAAAACGAGAGCGTGCTATGAAGAATTTCCGTGAGTATAAGACACAGTTCCTTGTAGCGACTGATGTAGCAGCTCGAGGGTTGGATGTTGAAGGTGTGACCCATGTATTCAATTATGATCTGCCAGAAGATACTGAGAGCTATATCCACCGTATTGGCCGTACAGGCAGAGCGGGCAGCACCGGTTTAACAGTAGCTTTCGTGACTCCTCGTGACCAACACCAAATCAAACAAATTGAAAAAGAAACAAAACAGCGTCTGCCGCGAAAAGAACTTGTTTTCGGAGAAAATGGCAAGCCTGATTTACTGGATGCAGAATAAATCACTCTTGACAAATGAAATCAAGGGTACTACAATGAATCCAACATAACTGATACGTGAGCGACGACGAAGAGTAGTAGCTTATGTGGTCACTTCAGAGAGCCGGTGGCTGGTGGAAACCGGTGTGACCCATACGTGAATGGACTTCCGAGCACTATAGCTGAAATAACAGTAGGCTGTAGCGGCAACTCCCCCGATAGCAGGAGCAAAGTGAGCTAGTGCGCTAGCTAACAAAGGTGGTACCACGGGTAATCTCGTCCTTTATTGGAGAGATTGCCCTTTTTTTATACCCATAACTCGTTGATGAAGAGGAGTACATGCCGATTGATTTGTACAGAGAGCCTGGTGTGGTGAGATCCAGGCCAAATCGGCAGCATGGAATGGACTTCAGAGAGATTCCTTGAAACATAGTAGGGGAATCCGGTTTCCCCCGTTACCGGGATAGGATATCAAGGCTAAAGCTTTCGTATCCGAATGAGAGGAAAGCAAAAGAGCTTTCAATAGAGGTGGCACCGCGGTGTAAAACCGTCCCCTATGCACATGAACCAATCATGTGCATAGGGGACGGTTTTTTATTACAAAGAAAAGGGAGCGAGGAAGATGGCGGTTACGGATAGCATACAATTTCAAAAGAAACAATTGAACGGAGATACGCTCACACCTGTCGTGATTTACAAGCGGCTGACAGGCGAAAAGAAGTTTTTACTGGAGAGTTCGGTACACCATACAGGAAAGGGTCGCTATTCCATCATTGGAGCGAATCCTTACAAGGAATTGATCGGTAAGGGGCAGGAAACAATGCTGAAGTTTGCGGGAGAGGAAGAGAAGCTGGCAGATAAACCATTAGAGGTTTTGAAGAAGCAGATAAGCGGACTCGAATTACCGCTCGATTTTCCTTTCTATGGCGGAGCTGTCGGATATATGGCGTATGACTCGATTCGGCAATATGAAGCGATTGGTGAAGTTCCAGAGGATCCAATCGGTATGCCGGAAGTTCATTTTATGTTTTATGAGGATATTATCGTTTACGACCATAAGCATCAGCAGGTGACTTTACTAGCCATTGATGGAGCAGGAAATCGGTCAACAGAGATGCTCCAAGCCCGTTTAGAGGAAGTGGAGCAGGAGATTACATCGTTCAAGGACATACCTGATATCGTATTGCAGCCAGTACATTTTCAGCCAGAGACGGATCAAAAAGCATTTATGCAGATGGTGGAAGATGCCAAGGCATACATCAAAGCAGGTGATGTATTTCAAATTGTACTTTCTCAGCGGCTGACGGCAGACTTCAGTGGAGATGCTTTTAGTTTCTACCGGAAGCTGCGGGCGAGCAATCCTTCGCCGTATATGTTCTTCCTTGATTTTGAGGACTATACCGTACTGGGAGCTTCCCCGGAAAGCTTGATTAAAGCAAGCGGAAATCTAGTGACGGCTAATCCAATTGCTGGTTCAAGGCCGCGTGGTAAGACACTAGCGCAAGATGAACAGCTGACAACTGAACTGTTGGCAGATGAAAAGGAATTAGCGGAGCATCGAATGCTTGTGGACTTAAGCCGCAATGATCTGGGGCGTGTGTGTAAGGTCGGTACGGTCGAGCTGACAAAGTATATGACAGTAGAAAAGTATCAGCACATTATGCACATTGTCTCTGAAGTACAAGGTGAACTGGCAGATAATATGACTGGATTGGATGCATTGATTGCAGCCCTTCCGGCAGGTACAGTTTCCGGCGCCCCAAAAATAAGGGCAATGGAATTGATTAATCAATTTGAAAAGAAAAAAAGAGGGCTCTATGCCGGGGCTGTTGGTTATATAAATATGAACGGTGATCTTGATTTGGCACTGGCTATCCGAACGATGGTTATAAAAGACAATAAAGCATATGTACAGGCGGGAGCCGGACTAGTGTATGACTCGGATCCTGAGACAGAATATCACGAGACGCTGCATAAAGCGAAATCGTTAACGGAGGTTGGTTTACATGATTCTGCTGATCGATAATTATGATTCTTTTACTTTTAATCTGTTCCAGTATACAGCGGAACTTGGAGAAGAAGTCGAGGTTGTCCGCAATGACGCCATCTCTATCCAGGATATTGAAGCAATGAATCCAGAGGCAATCATCGTATCCCCTGGACCAGGCAGACCGGAAGATGCAGGGATATGTGTCGAGGCAATCCGTCACTTTGCTGGCAAAATTCCGATACTTGGCATCTGTCTCGGTCACCAGGCAATCGGTACAGCTTTTGGAGCAGATATTATCCGAGCGGGACAAATCAAGCATGGAAAGACATCGACACTTCGTTATGAGGGAGAACCGGTAATCAAAGGAATCATAAAGGATCTGCCGATCATGCGCTATCATTCTCTTGTCATTGATAAACGCAGTGTGCCAAATGAATTGGAAGTTACCGCGTATTCAGAAGATGATGAGGAAATCATGGCTGTTCAGCATATCCAGTACCCAGTTTACGGACTGCAGTTCCATCCGGAATCGATTGGGACAGAAGCTGGTAAGGAGATCGTGAAGCATTATATTCAAACCATGAAAGAAGGGGAAAGTCATGGAACCATTATTGGCTAAGCTTACAAATACGCAGGCTTTGACTTATTCAGAGGCGTTGCAGGCATCCAGGGAATTGCTGGAGGGCAGTATGCCGGATGCTGTGGCAGGTGCGTTTCTTTCGATGCTGCAAACACGCGGGGAAACAGCAGATGAAGTTGCAGGTATGGTGGCCGCAATTCGCGAAAAAGCCCAGACAATCCCTCTCCAGGCAGCAAGTGTGATGGATAACTGCGGTACAGGAGGAGATGGGTCGCAAAGCTTCAACATCAGTACGACAGCAGCTTTTGTCATTGCTGGAGCAGGTATTACGATTGCTAAGCATGGTAATCGAAGTGTATCCAGCAGAACAGGCAGTGCGGATGTGCTGGAGAATCTGGGAATCCCCTTGTATCTGCCAGCAGCTGAGATGACGCATTTACTTGAGGAGAATGGTATTGCCTTTTTGTTTGCACCTCATGTTCATCCTGGTCTGAAGCAAGTAATGCAGCTGCGTAAAGTGCTTCGTATCCCAACCATTTTCAATTTGATTGGACCATTGACGAATCCAGTTCAGCTTGACTCCCAACTGCTTGGTATCTATAGACGCGATATGCTCGAGATGATGGCTGAAGCACTCCATAAATTGGGACGCAAGAGGGCGATTGTCGTTAATGGCGCAGGTTACATGGATGAAGCATCCCTTGCAGGAGAGAACCACCTTGTCCTCCTAGAGGATGGCAAGCAGACAGCCTTCACTCTTCATCCGGAAGAGGTCGGTCTGCCGGTTTATCCACTCGAAGCAATCAAGGGCGGTGATGCAGCTGAGAATGCGGACATTCTGCTGCGTGTGTTAAATGGGGAGAACGGGGTTCATCGAGACACTGTTGTATTAAATGCAGGACTGGGTATATTTGCAAATGGAAAAGCGGCTTCTATTCAGGAAGGCATCAAGCTTGCTAAGGAAAGTATTGATAGCGGAGCAGCTAGACAGAAACTGCAATACTTGATCGATTATAAACAAAGGGAAGTGACATCATGACATTCTTAGCAAGGATATTAGAAGAGAAGCGGACGGAAATTGCTACACTGAAACAAACATATCGGGCGACAACAGCACGGCGTAAGCCAATATCTTTATATGAACGATTTCAGCAACAGAAACAGATGCAGGTTATTGCGGAGATCAAACGTGCCTCTCCTTCCAAAGGAATGATCAATCCCGATGTTGTGCCTGCAAATCAAGCAAATATCTATGAATCAGCAGGAGCTGGTGCTATTTCAGTTCTGACTGACACGCCCTTCTTCAAAGGTACGATGGATGATTTGGCAGCTGTCCGGGAGGCAGTAGAGCTACCGATATTAAATAAAGATTTTATCTTAGATGAAATTCAAATCGATAGAGCTGCTGATTATGGTGCTGATGTGATCTTATTGATTGTTGCGGCTTTGGAAAAAGATCGATTGCACACTCTCTATCAATATGCAAAATCCAAAGAGATGGATGTACTAGTAGAGGTTCACAATGAAGAAGAATTAAAACAAGCACAAGAACTTGGTGCGAATATCATTGGAATCAATAATCGGAATCTTAAGACTTTTGAGGTGGATTTAGGTGTAACGGAACGATTAATAGAAATCATTGATACCTCCGCAACGCTTGTCATCAGCGAAAGTGGCATTACGGTACCAGCTGATGCGTCACGTTTAGCAAAAGCAGGGGCAAGGGGGATCCTTGTCGGTGAAACGCTCATGCGAGCTCCCGATGTAGGAGCAGTGTTGGAAACACTCCAGGTCCCGGTAGGAGCGGAGCAGTCATGATCGTTAAGATTTGTGGAATTCAGTCGGTGGAGGCTGGGCAGATGGCAGTGGATGCAGGAGCTGATATGATCGGATTTGTTTTTGCGGACAGCAGACGGAAGGTATCACCTGAGCAAGCAGCCGACATCGGAAAGAAGCTACCGGCTCAAGTAAAGAAAGTAGGCGTGTTTGTCAACGAGCCAATCGAGAGTTTGCTGGACATAGCCGAGACTGCTGGACTAGATTACATTCAGCTGCATGGCGATGAAACACCAGACTACATTAAATCTATCAGCAAGCCTGTTATTAAGGCCTTCTCGGTAGCTTCAGAGAATGACCTAAAGCAACTCGCTGATTACGCATGTGAATACTATCTGTTGGATAGTCCAGCAGAAGCGTATAGGGGAGGCAACGGCACAGCATTTGACTGGTCACTGGCAAACTCAGAAACAATTCCGAGGGAAAAGCTCTTTCTTGCAGGCGGTTTGCATAGCGGAAATGTACAGCAAGCAATTGAAGAAGTTAGCCCTGTCGGTGTCGATGTGAGCAGCGGAGTAGAGACAGACAGAAAAAAGGATCCCATTAAAATAAATCAGTTCATTACAGCGGCAAAGAGAGGACAGTGAAAGACATGGCAATATATCCAACAGAAACTGGACACTACGGAAACTTTGGCGGGCGTTTCGTACCTGAAACATTGATGCCAGCCATCTTGGAACTAGAAAAAGCATTCAAAGAAGCAAAAGAGGATCCTGCATTCCAAGAAGAAATGCGCTATTATTTGAAACAGTATGTAGGACGAGAGACTCCGCTTTATTATGCAGAACGTTTATCTGCTTATTTAGGCGGACCTAAGATATATTTGAAACGAGAAGACCTTAACCATACAGGTGCGCATAAAATCAACAACACAATCGGGCAAGCGTTATTGACGCAGCGAATGGGCAAGAAAAAGGTTGTAGCCGAAACAGGCGCTGGCCAGCATGGGGTGGCTACTGCAACAGTCAGTGCATTGCTTGGATTGGAATGTATCATCTTTATGGGAAAAGAAGATGTCAGAAGGCAGGCATTGAATGTTTATCGGATGGAGCTATTGGGCGCGCAGGTCGTTTCAGTCGATCAAGGTAACGGTACCTTGAAGGATGCAGTAAACGAAGCAATGCGTTACTGGACGGCGAATGTAGAAGATACGCATTATATCTTCGGTACAGCTGCAGGTCCGCATCCATTCCCGCAGATCGTCCGAGATTTCCAGCGGATCATCGGTGATGAAACCCGTAAGCAAATTATTGAGGCAGAAGGCAAGCTACCGGAAGCAATTGTTGCTTGTGTCGGCGGCGGGAGTAACGCAATCGGTATGTTCTACCCGTTCGTTGATGATCGTGATGTGAAAATGTATGGCGTGGAAGCTGGAGGTATGGGTTTGCCAACAGGTAAGCATGCAGCGTCTCTTACCGAAGGGAAAGCTGGAATATTACATGGATCATTGTCTTATCTGCTGCAAAATAATGATGGTCAGGTACAGGAGGCTCATTCGATTTCAGCCGGATTGGATTACCCAGGTGTTGGTCCAGAGCACAGCTATTTAAAAGATGCTGGACGAGTAACATATGATGCCGTTACCGATGAAGAAGCATTGGAGGCTGTACGTCTTCTTTCAAGAACAGAAGGAATCATACCCGCTCTGGAAAGCGCGCACGCAGTAGCATACTGCAAAAGATTAGCAACAGTGATGGACAAAGAAGATGTGCTGGTTGTTTGTTTATCAGGACGCGGTGATAAAGATGTAAACACAATTAGAGAAGCACATGAAACAGGAGGGGATTCCGATGAGTAAGGCGATGCTGGATAATGCATTTCAAACAGTATCTGAAGCTGGGGAGAAAGCTTTCGTACCATATATAATGGCAGGTGATGGCGGCTTGGAAAGCTTGAATGAACGAATTCGTTTTCTAGCGGACAGCGGTGCAACGGCAATCGAGCTGGGGCTGCCTTTTTCTGATCCAGTTGCGGACGGTCCAACTATCCAAGCAGCTGGCATTCGCGCATTGGAAGCTGGCACGACTGTTCAAGCAGTGCTGGATGAGGTTGCAAAAGAAAGAGCAAGCCGCAATGTGCCGCTTGTTATTATGACTTATTTGAATCCAGTCTTCGCCTATGGGGTAGAAGCCTTCGCTTCTGCATGTGCAGCGGCAGGAATATCCGGTCTTATTCTGCCTGATCTCCCGCTGGAAGAGGAAGGACTGGTTGTCGAAGCCCTTCAGAAGCACGAAATAGCGCTGATCCGTTTGGTCGCTTTGACAAGTACACCTGAAAGAATCCGGGCACTCGCTGAACGTGCTGAAGGTTTTCTTTATGCTGTTACAGTTGCAGGTACAACTGGGGAGCGAGCAACCTTCGTCGATCAGCTGGGCACACATCTGCAGGAGTTGAAAGAAGTAAGCAAGGCCCCCGTGCTGGCCGGATTTGGAGTTTCTACACCAGAGCACGTGAAGGAGCTGAGCCAGTATTGTGATGGAGTGGTGGTCGGAAGTAAGATTGTCGATGCTTTGCATCAAGGAGACAGACAGCAAGTGAAAGAATTGATTATGTCGAGGAAGCAATTGTAGGCAGACTGAATGAAATAAGAAAAGAGTGCGAGGAACTTTGCACTCTTTTTTCTATTCTTCTAGAATTAACGGATTCAAAAGCTTCTAATAGACTGTTGAGAGATTATTAAGGTTTGGTTCAATCTTGAGTGAAAATGAAACATATCCAACATTTATCCGTACAATTGGTAAGAGAAAAGTGAAAGGATGGTGCTGGTGCTTCAATTAAATGATGTGACCAAAAAATTTGGCAAGCATACTGCAGTAGATCAGCTGACTCTGTCGATACCTGAGGGTGAGATTTTCGGGTTTTTAGGTGCTAACGGAGCTGGCAAAACGACAACGTTCCGAATGATTCTTAATCTATTAGAAAATACGGAAGGGGAGATATTCTGGCAGGGAAAAAAGATTACATATGCACAAAGTAATGAGATAGGATATCTTCCAGAGGAGCGCGGCCTTTATCCGAAGCTTACTGTAAAGGATCAGCTCGTATATCTTGCCAAGCTTAGAGGCATGGCGAAGGCAGACAGTGTCAAAGCACTGAAAGATTGGCTTGAACGGTTCAATATAACAGAGTACGAAAATAAAAAAGTGGAAGAGCTGTCCAAGGGGAATCAGCAAAAAATACAGTTCATATCTGCTGTTTTGCATAATCCCAGGCTGTTGATACTGGATGAACCATTTTCTGGCCTGGATCCGGTTAATGTGGAAATGCTGAAAAAAGCCGTTATTGATTTAAAACAAGCTGGAACGAGCATCATTTTCTCTTCCCACCGCATGGAGCACGTAGAAGAACTATGCCGCTTCCTTTGCATCATGAAGCATGGCAGGCCAGTGGTGGAGGGAGATTTAACAGAGATAAAGCGCTCTTTCCGAAAAAAGAATATAACGATATCAGCAGATTATGATCTGACCTTCTTGAAAGAAACACCGGGTGTTGTAAAGTACCAGGAGACACAGCGGGGATGTAAACTCCAAATCGCTTCTTCTGAGGATGCTCCTGTTGTGTGGAAACTGCTAACCGAAAAAGGATTTGTCAGTAAGTTTGAAGTAGAAGAACCCACATTGAACGACATCTTTATCGAGAAGGCAGGTGAAGCATATGCGTAAGTTTTGGATTGTATTTTCACATACTTATTTATCTCGTGTGAAAACAAAAGGTTATATCATTTCTAGTGCGATCTTTTTACTTATCATTTGCGGAATCTTTTATATACCGGATATTATTGAACGCTTTACAGGTGACAGCGAAGACCCAGTGGTGGCAGTGATTGATGAAACAGAAAACGAACAGCTTTACGAATTATTAAGCAGTGGTGCTGAAGACTATCAGCCTGTATTATTCGATGGCAATGAAGAAGAAGCAAAGCAAGCTGTTGAAAATGAAGAGTTTGAAGGTCTGCTTGTATTGAGTCAGTCAGAGCAAAACCTGCCGCAGGCCGTCTTTTACGGTATGCAGCTGACAAACAGCACCAGCGATGATATGGAAGCACAGCTGCAGCAAATCAAAGTAGCACAGGCTGCGTCGCAAGCAGGTGTGGACGAAGCGACCATTCAGGACATTTATACACCGGTATCTTTCGAGCGGCAAGCGCTTGATGAGGAAGCAAAGACAGAAGAAGAGCTGGCGGGATCATATGGACTTGTTTATATATTAGTTTTCGCGCTTTATATGAGTGTCATTATTTACGGTATGATGATCGCAACGGATATTACCAATGAAAAATCATCTAGAGTAATGGAGATTTTAATCTCCAGTTCCTCTCCTGTCGGTCAAATGTTCGCTAAGATCCTTGCAATTGGAATGATGGGACTTACTCAGGTTGCATTAATTACAGCTGCTGTGTATGTTATGGTCCAAATACGTGGTGATGAACTAGGTGGAGGATTCTTCGATTTTATTGGAATAGCTAATGCTTCACCAGTCACATTGACTTTTGCCTTGATCTTCTTTATTTTAGGTTACTTCTTATATGCAACCATTTGTGCGGGACTTGGTTCGGTGGTAAGCAGGATGGAGGATGTCCAGCAGCTTGTAAGTCCGGTTATTTTCTTAGTGATGGGTGCCTTCTTCCTTTCCATATACGGACTTAGCTCACCCGACTCGTCTATCATTGTGATTGCATCTTACATCCCATTCTTTACACCGATGATTATGTTCCTCCGAATTGGAATGCTGGGAGTACCCGCTTGGGAAATAGCACTATCAATCGCAATCCTTGTAGCAGCAATTCTGCTCATTGCATGGTTTGCAGCAAAAGTGTATCGCGGCGGTGTTCTGATGTATGGCAAGGGTGGTTCATTTAATCAGCTGAAGGAAGCGATGAAACTGTCTGGAAATATAAAGAACAAGAGCAAGTAATATCTTTAGGTGAGTTTGCAATTAAAAAGGCTGTCGGGAATAGTCCCGACAGCCTTCTTTGTATTGGAGATTAGCGTTATGTTTAGTTGTGTTCAGATTGCGTGTTAACCTGCCAGGTTACTCCAAATCTATCTTTAACCTGTCCGTATAAAGCACTCCAAAAAGTCTGCTGCAGCTCCATAATCACTTGACCACCAACTGATAGCTTTTCAAACACATCCTTCGTTTCCTCGGGAGTGCTGGTCATAACCGCAATTCCTACTTGATCGCCGAGCTCGAAAGGCTGACCAGGAAACGTATCAGATAACATCAAATCATTATTACCTACTTTTAGATGCGCGTGTAAAACATGATCTTTCGCTTCTGCCGGTACTGGATGGTTAGGGTCCTCCGGCATCTCGCCAAAAGTTTTTAGATCTAGCACTTGAGCTCCCAAAGCATCCTCATATAATTTGACTGCTTCTTGTCCATTGCCATTTGTAACAATATAAGAATTGATTCCTTGTACCATTTTCAACATCCTATCTATTGTTTATTTTGCCATTGTATGAATTCGCTGTAAGTTAAAAGATTCCTTTATCCAGTAAAAAAAGAACTATCCTGACAGACTGCCAGGATAGTTCAACTCATCTTCCGAAATTGGTAAACATACCACCGATATAATCGGTCACGTTTTCCATCTTTACATTTTCAATTTCTTCTCGGTAATCCTCAGGGTTGTCTTCCGGATCATAACCGATTTTGGCTGCGTCCCGATTATCAAAGTAATCATTATGCAGAGAAGACACACCATAATAGACACTTGTACCGATTTGCTCAGCTTCCAGAGAACAGACGATCAGTTGATTCATATCCCGGACACTGATCCATGTGTTCAGGTTGCGATGTTCAGTGGGCTTCTCCAAATAGCTGCCGATGCGCAGGCTAGCTGTTTCAATATCATGTTTTTTGTAATACATATTTGCTAGATTTTCGCCGAATGCCTTACTCGAACCGTAGAACGTATCAGGCAAATGAGGTGCATCAGGTCCAATCGATTGATTGATAGGTTGGAAACCGACAGCGTGATTACTGCTAGCAAAAACGATACGTTTGATACCGTGCTTTCGGGCTGCTTCATATATATGGTACGTTCCGTTAAAATTGTTTCGATTGATTTGTTCATACGTGCTTTCTGTGGCAATCCCGCCTAAATGGACGATTGCATCGACGCCTTCTGCCAGCTGCACGACTTCTTCTAACACAGCGAGGTCCGCTTGCTGGAACGCCCCGTATTGCTTCAATTCTTCATCTTGTTTGATATCAGTCAAAATTAATTCGTAATCCTGGTTGATAGCTTTTACAAGATTTTTGCCGATATGGCCGGCAGCTCCTGTTACAAGTACTTTCATCTGTCATCTGCTCCTTTGTTGTTCGAATTCCAACAGCCAGTTCTTACGCCATGGCTCCCAGCGGTAACCTGTTACAATCCCATTCCTGCCAACAACTCGATGGCAGGGGACGACGATAGCAAATGTGTTTCGCCCAACTGCACTGGCTGCAGCCCGAACAGCTCGTCCGTTTCCTGCACCTTCAGCAACTGTACTATAAAAAGATGAACTGCCATATGGTATCTGGTTGACCTGTTCCCACACTCGCTGCTGAAAGGCAGTGCCGTTCGTGGCTAACGGAAGCTGGAAATTAGTGAGTTCACCAGAAAAGTACGCTTCTAGCTGTGTTCGAGCCAGGTCTGTAATCGTATTATCATTATTCGGCAGCATTTCGCCGAATAAGATGCTTGTTATAAATTGATCTGTTGCTGTGATCTGTACATTACCTAAAGGCGTCTCTAAATTACTTGTATAAGACATTATTGCCTCCTAAGAAACAAGCTCCAAAGCAGAAAGCCTTGGAGCTTGATTGATTAGCTGTACATTGCCGCGATTTCTTTTTGCAGCTTTTTGTCAGAAACATATTCATCATACGTCATTTCTTTATCCACAATACCTGTCGGAGTGATCTCGATCAGGCGGTTAGCGATACTGTTCACAAACTGTTGGTCATGGGAAGTGAATAGAAGCACACCTTTGAATTTGATCAAACCTTCGTTCAAAGATTGGATGGATTCAAGATCCAAGTGGTTCGTTGGTTCATCCATTACCAAGACGTTCGATTTGCTGAGCATCATCTTAGATAGCATACAGCGTACTTTTTCTCCTCCGGAAAGCACGTTTGCTTCTTTCAGTGCATCTTCACCACTGAAGAGCATACGGCCTAGGAAACCGCGCAAGAATGTTTCTGTTTGATCCTCCGGAGAGTACTGACGAAGCCACTCAACCAAAGTTAAGTTCACACCGTCGAAGTATTTGGAGTTATCTTTCGGGAAGTACGATTGGGAAGAAGTGATGCCCCATTTGTACTCACCAGCGTCAGGCTCCATTTCGCCCATGATGATTTTAAGCAAAGTCGTTTTCGCGATTTCATCGCGGCCGACTAGTGCTAGTTTATCTTCACGACCGACTGTGAAGCTGACGTTATCCAGTACTTTGACACCGTCAATTGTCTTCGTAATGCCTTTAACAGTCAGCACATCATTACCGATTTCGCGCTCTTGTTGGAACCCTACATACGGATAGCGACGAGAAGAAGGCTTGATGTCTTCCAATGTGATGTTATCAAGCATTTTCTTACGGGACGTCGCTTGCTTCGATTTGGAAGCATTCGCACTGAATCGCGCGACGAAGGCTTGTAATTCCTTGATTTTTTCTTCTTTTTTCTTGTTCTCATCCTGTGCCATTTGTGTAGCTAACTGGCTGGACTCATACCAGAAGTCATAGTTACCCACATAAAGCTGGATTTTACCAAAGTCAACATCCGCGATATGTGTACAAATCTTATTTAAGAAGTGACGGTCGTGGGATACGACGATAACTGTGTTATCGAAATTGATCAAGAATTCTTCCAGCCATTGAATCGCCTGTAAATCTAGTCCGTTGGTAGGCTCATCCAGAAGCAAAACATCAGGGTTGCCGAACAAAGCTTGTGCAAGGAGCACTTTCACTTTCTCAGAACCAGTCAATTCAGCCATTTTTTTATCATGCAAAGATTCAGGAATACCTAAACCTTTCAATAGAACTGCAGCATCAGATTCTGCTTCCCAACCGTTCAGCTCTGCGAATTCACCTTCAAGTTCAGCAGCACGCATACCGTCTTCTTCAGAGAAGTCAGCTTTCGCATATAGTGCATCTTTTTCTTCAATGATCTTGAAAAGACGCTCATGACCCATCATGACCGTTTGCAGAACTTGATGTTCTTCATAACCAAAGTGGTTCTGTTTCAGGAAGGCTAGACGTTCTCCGTCGCCGATTGCCACGTTACCAACCTGTGGCTCGACATCACCAGAAAGTACTTTCAAGAAAGTGGATTTTCCGGCACCGTTCGCACCGATAACACCGTAGCAGTTTCCTGGGATGAACTTTATATTAACTTCTTCAAATAGTTTTTTGTCGCCATATTGTAGACCTACATTATTTACCGTTATCATGTATTTTTTTTCCTCCATGATCAAAAATGTCACGCATGCCTTAAGCTTACGGGAAATAAGGGTGTAAGTCAATGTTGGATATTTTGTAGAAAAATCAAAATACTGGATAAGGAATTCGCATTATTGATAATAATGTAATATGTGATGTGGGTAATTACCTTTATTAAAAAATCAACAAAACAATATTGCAAACAGTAAGTTGAGGCAGTGCGCTGGCACTGCCTTTGTCATGCCGCTCGCTCCCGAAAAAAGCCGCCATGTGCTACACTATAGGAAGTGATTCGAGAAAGGATGTTTTCATGGGTAAAACGGTTGTACTGGCAGAGAAACCTTCTGTCGGCCGCGATATAGCGCGTGTTCTTGGTTGCACGAAGAAAACGAACAGCTATATGGAAGGAAAAGACTATATTGTAACGTGGGCGCTTGGTCATTTAGTGACATTGGCGGATCCTGAGACATATGACGATAAATATAAAACTTGGAAGATAGAAGATTTGCCGATGCTGCCTGAAAAGCTGAAGCTTGTTGTGATCAAGCAGACTGGCAAACAGTTCAGTACGGTAAAAACGCAAATGAATAGAAGTGACGTCAGTGATATTGTCATTGCAACAGATGCCGGTCGTGAAGGAGAGCTTGTTGCACGCTGGATTCTAGAGAAGGCTCGTGTAAACAAGCCTGTGAAACGGCTTTGGATTTCCTCGGTAACTGACAAAGCGATCAAGGACGGATTCAAAAACCTTAAGAGCGGCAAGCAATTTGAGAATCTGTATAAAGCAGCTGTAGCCCGTTCCGAGGCTGACTGGTATGTCGGGTTGAACGCAACGAGAGCGCTAACAACAAAGTTCAATGCACAGCTATCCAGCGGACGCGTGCAGACGCCGACACTTGCGATGATACATGAGCGGGAAGAAGAGATTAAGAACTTCAAGCCAGAGACATTCTATGGCGTTGAAGCTAAGACTCAGAAAGGCTTACGCCTGCTCTGGAAAGATCAAAAGCATAACAGTACACGCACGTTCTCGAAAGATAAGGCAGAGCAGGTGCTCAAGAAGCTGAATTCGGTTAAAGGTACAGTGAAGGAAGTGGAGAAGAAGCTGAAGAAGAGCTATGCTCCGCAGCTGTACGATCTGACAGAGCTTCAGCGTGATGCTAACCGTCTGTTCAGCTTTGGCGGTAAAGAGACACTCAATATCATGCAGCAGCTTTATGAGCGTCACAAGCTTCTCACATATCCGCGTACGGACTCGCGTTATCTTTCATCTGATATCGTCCCAACGCTGAAGGACAGAGTAAAAGCTGCAGGCGTAGGAAGCTATGGCCGTCTAGCAACGAAAATCACGAATGCACCAATCAAAGCTACAAAGGCATTCGTGGACGATAAGAAAGTATCCGATCACCACGCGATCATTCCAACAGATCAAAATGCGTATGGCGCTGACCTTTCCGATAAGGAACGGAAAATTTATGACTTGGTAATTAAACGTTTCTTCGCCGTTCTGTTCCCGCCGTTTGAATATGAACAAACAACATTGACTGTTGAAGCAGCAGAGGAAACCTTTACTGCCAAAGGCAAAATCGTACAAAAGCAGGGTTGGAAAGAAGTCTATGCAAACCGCTTTGATGACGAGGAAGCAGATGACGATCAAACATTGCCAAATGTAGAAAAAGGCGAGCAATGGGCGCTAACGTATCGGATGACAACTGGCGAGACAAAACCGCCGGAACGTTTCACAGAAGGTACTTTGCTTCATGCGATGGAGAATCCGGTCCGCTTCATGGCTGGTGAGAACAAAGACCTTATCAAGACGATTGGCCAGACTGGCGGACTTGGTACAGTTGCGACACGTGCTGATATCATTGATAAACTGTTCAATACATTCTATATCGAGAAACAAGGCAAGTATTTGAAGATGACTTCCAAAGGACGACAGCTGCTTGAGCTCGTTCCAGAAGACTTGAAATCACCTGCATTGACTGCAGAATGGGAAATGAAGCTAAGTGCTATTGCAGAAGGCAAGCTGAATCAGCAGCAATACATTTCCGAAATGAAGCAGTATGCTAAAGAAGTGGTTACAGAAATAAAGAACAGTGACCACAAATACAAACATGATAATATGACTGGTACGCAATGTCCGGATTGCGGAAAGCTAATGCTTGAAGTGAACGGCAAACGCGGCCGTATGCTCGTCTGTCAGGATCGTGAGTGTGGACATAAGAAAAATATCGCCAAAACGACGAATGCCCGCTGTCCGAACTGTCATAAACGGTTGGAACTACGCGGCGAAGGAGAAGGCCAGATCTTCTTCTGTAAATGCGGACATCGCGAAAAACTGAGTACGTTCAACGACCGCCGTAAGAAAGAGAAAACCAATAAAGCGAGTAAGCGTGATGTACAGAAATATTTGAAGAAGAATCAGCAAGATGATAGCTTCGCCAATACTGCATTAGCGGACGCTTTAGCGAAATTTAAGAAACAATAAAACGAGGAAGCCCTGCCGGATGGCAGGGCTTCTTTTAATACAGGGGGAGAGAAGAATGCTCTGAGAAGATGATCTTGCGTAAAACTTCATCCCAGACAATCTTTCCGCGATAAATGAGGAAGACAAATCCAAATAGAATATTCATAAAGCATTAGAAAGCCTCCTTTTTCAAAGATTCTAACATTGCTGGTATGGAAAAATAATACACATAAAAATTCTTTATGGAGGCAGGAACAGACCCTAATTTAATGGAATGAAACAAAAAGGGAGGGATGAAGATGCCGCCAAAACATATTGTCTCTGCAGCAGCAATCGTGCGGAATGAACACGGAGACATTCTATTAATTAAAGGACCAAGAAGAGGCTGGGAAATGCCAGGCGGTCAGGTAGAAGAAGGAGAATCGCTGGCAGATGCGGCGGTTCGGGAAGTGATGGAAGAGAGCGGAATTGTGATAGAAGTGACTAAGTTTTGCGGAATCTATCAGAATACAGAGAGCAGTATCTGCAATACACTCTTCCTCGGTAAACCGATTGGCGGTGTTTGTACGCCTTCGGAAGAAAGTCTGAAAGTTGGTAATTTTCCACTTGAACAAGTCAAAACAATGGTTAACTGGGGAAATTTTCTGGAACGGATCGAGAGCTGCCTCGATGAAGAACAGCACCCATTTTATGTAGCATTTTAATACATAGGAAGCACCTTGCTTAGGGAAAATAAGCAAGGTGCTTTTCGGTTTCCTGGCTGTGATCCAGGGGAAAGAGACAAGCAAAACAGGGGAGGGTGACATTATATGTCAATGCCGAAAGAAGAAGGATTAGATCATAGTCTTGCATTTCTAAAGGAAGGCTATGAGTTCATTCTACATCGGAGAAAAAGCTTCCAATCAAATATATTTGAGACTACTCTGCTCGGTAAAAAGGCAATTTGTCTTGGCGGGAAAGAAGGGGCAGAACTTTTTTATAATAACGATAAGTTCATTCGTGCGGGAGCTGCTCCAAATCGGCTTGTTAAAACACTGTTCGGTGAAGGCGGCGTGCAAACGCTGGATGGGGAACAGCACCGTAACCGTAAGGCGATGTTCATGTCCATCATGACAAAGACACAGCTTGAGCGTCTCGATAAGTTACTGGAATCTGAATGGGAGAAGGCAAGCAAGCAGTGGGAAAAAACTGATCGGATAACGCTATATAAAGAATCACAGAAAATCCTCATAAAGGCAGCATGTGATTGGGCAGGTGTTCCGCTAGACGATGAGGAAAAAAGGACAGAGCAAATGCGTTACCTCTTCGAGTCACCAGCAGCCGTAGGCCCTGCACACTGGAAAGGGAGAACCTCTCGTTCCAATGCGGAGGAATGGATTGCTGGACTGGTCGAGCAAGTAAGGAACGGAAATCTGCATGCTACCAAGGGAGGAGCACTCCGAGTCTTTTCCGAGCATCGGGATCTTGATGGGAAACTTCTATCCGAAAGAATAGTTGCTGTAGAGGTGCTGAATATTTTGCGACCGATTGTCGCCATCAGCATTTATATTGTATTTTCTGCACTTGCTCTTCACCAATTTCCTAAAGAAAGAGAAGGGCTGAAAAAAGGAGATGGCAGTATCCGACGGTTTGTGCAGGAAGTACGTCGTTTCTACCCATTTTTCCCAGCTACCATGGCGAAAGTGAAACAGGACTTCGAGTGGGAAGGTTATCAATTCAAGGAAGGCACTATGACTCTGCTGGATTTGTACGGTAACAATCATGATCCGCATTTATGGGAACAGCCGGATCTATTCCGTCCCGACCGGTTCCTTGACTGGAAAGAAAGCCCGTTTGATTTCATACCACAGGGCGGCGGGGACTTTGACATGGGGCATCGCTGTGCAGGAGAATGGGTCACAATACAAGTGTTGGAAGTGAGCATTGATTTTCTTGTAAGCCGCATGCAATATAATGTAGCGGATCAGGATTATAGCTATAGTCATTCCTCCATGCCGAGCATGCCGAAGAGTCAGATGATACTGGCTGATGTGCGGAAGTTAAACAACTGATTCGTGATAATATGCGATAATGAAGAGAGGGGGTTAAATATGGAAATCCTACTTTTCCTTATCGCATTTACTTTACATAATTTGGAGGAGGCTATCTTTTTGCCTGCATGGTCTAAGACAAGCAGGTTTCAGAAGACAGTAGAACCAAAGGTATTTCGTTTTGCGGTGACTATAATAACATTACTTGCATATTTAATTGGTATGCTATATCTGCTTTGGCCATCCAATACATATTTTCAATACCTTCAATCGGGTTTGATTGGCGCTATGCTCCTAAATGTAATCGTACCCCATATCGTTGCAACGATTGTGGAGAGGAAATACTCCCCTGGCATTGTAACAGGTCTATTCATGATTTTTCCTTTGGGAGGTCTTGCGATGTATCACATCCTCCATGTTACGAAGATCGCCCTTTTAGAAGTTATTGTTGCCTCTATTGGTATCGGTATTTTGTTGTTAGGTGTAATTTTTGCATTATTTGCTATCGGGAAATATTTCTTTCACGAAGAATGCCGTCCAAAATAATCAGCGGAGTTCTTTTAATGCCCGCTTTAGTTAATCTATAAGATATGTAAACTTCATAAAAAAACACGTTATTAAAATAATCTTATGTAGAATATAGTACAATTTGATGGTTATTGTTTAAGAAGTAATCATCTTATTTATAAACCGAGAAACCGAGCACAAAAAGGGGAAATTAGCATGGAAACAGATTGGTACAAACTAGATAGTGCTGGTAAGCTTTATGCTTCAACTGTTTCTTCCAGGGTATCCACTGTCTTTCGTCTTTCTGTAAGTATGTACAAATCTGTCAACGCAGTTTTTCTTCAAGAAGCTTTAGAGGAAACATTAGAAGAAATATCCTCTTTTAAAGTTATCGTAAAACGAGGCGTATTTTGGTACTATTTCGAGAAAACAGCAACGATTCCTACTGTATCTGAAGAGCATTTTTATCCTTGTTCCAATCTATTTTTCAGAGGTCGCAATACATTTCCTTACAGAGTGCTGTACTATAATAAAAAAATCTCTTTAGAGCTATCCCATATGTTGACCGATGGCACTGGAGGAATAGAATTCTTAAAGCTGTTAGTAAGAAACTATTTGAAAAGAGAAGGCGTCAACCTGCCCTGTATAAGAAAAAAGCTTAACGGATTTAACTTTGATAATGCTTTTTTTCAGCATTATGAGAAGCAGGTGCCAAACTGGCAGGACACTCTGGATAAAGCCTATAAGCTGCCTTTGAGATTGGACAAAAGAGGCGTGTATCATGTTACGACTGGTAAGTTAGAGATTCAGGTATTAAAGAGCATAGCAAAGCAATATCAAACAAGTATAACCACTTATTTATTGGCGTTATATGCTGAAATATTGATCGATATTCAAGCACAAAATTCAAAAACAAGAAAACCTATCACAATAAATGTTCCTGTCAACTTGCGTAATTTCTTTGAAACGAATACATTGAAGAACTTTTTTGTAAGTGTTCCAGTAACGATAGATCCACGTCTGGGAACATATACTTTTGAAGATATCATTGAAACGATCAGTATAGAGCTGAAGCGATATCTAAATGATAAACAGTTAAAAACACTGATTGCCCGCGGTGTAAGGGGAGAACGGAATTTCCTGCTCAGGTCGATGCCTTTGTTTGTAAAAGACTGGATTTCTCCAATGGTGCACGCTAGATTTGGAGAAAATTTATATACAAGCTCTATCTCTAATTTAGGAGTAATATCACTTGATGATGATTTAGAAAAACACGTGGAGCGGTTTGAATTTTATCCTCCGCCAAGTATCGGTAACAAGATAAAAGCAGGAGTAATAAGTTATAAGGATGATATGTATATTACTTTTGGTAATCTGTCGAACGATCGATTAGTAGAAAGAACGTTCTTTAGAAAATTAGTTAAAGAAGGCGTACAAATAAAAATCGAAACCAACAGGAGTGCATATTAATGGCTTACTGTCCTAAATGCGGAGTAAGTGTTGAAAAAGACCAAGTTCCTTGTCCGCTATGCTTTACATATATACCGAAAATAGTAAGCGATGAAGAGCTGCTAGATGAAAATGGATTTCCTACATACTATAGCTTATATGAAAACCTAGTGAATTTTTTCATACGTGTTGTGTATCGTGTTCTCTGTGTTCTGATGATTCTGGGTTTCCTTATTCCTACACTCATAGATGTCATATTGAATAAAGCGTTGACCTGGTCTTTATATAGCAATTTATCTATCCTTATAACCTGGAGCTTTCTGTACGTTGCCTTTGGCTATGTAAAAGGAAAGAGAGATAAAATTATCGTCATATTGATTACAATATGTGTAGGTCTTCTAGGATTTGATCTCATCAATGGATATGCTGGATGGTCTGTCGAGACAGCATTCCCACTCCTGGTTATCACCTTGATATTAATGCAAATAAATATAGCTATCTTTAAAAGGAACAGAAGCTGGTTTCGCCAAAGCGGTTATATTATTTTCTCTATTCTTTTACTCCTCATCGGAATTGAATTAATAGTAGGCAGGTATTCAAACACGGAAAACATCGTTTTTCATTCTGTGGATGAGCTTCTTCCGTCTACTTTACTAGGTTCTATTTTACTGCTGATTTCGTATAGGATGCCTAAAAAGTGGGTAGAAAAGCTGAAGCGGAAATTTCATATCTAAAGTAGAGAGTTCGTTCAAAAACTTATGAAGGACGCTCGTGAATTATTTTTGATAATTTACGAGCGTCCTTTTTGTTTGCTTTATTAATTAGATAAATATGCAAAACTCCTGCGTGGGTTATGACGCCCACTCCGTGCTTTTCACTTACCGCTCCGTTTCTAACCGGTCTTTTCCGCCTTTCTTTTGTGATCTAGCTCCAAAAGCCAGGAACTGCGCCGGAAGCGATAAATCCCTGCGGAAGGATAGATCGCCTCCCTCCGGGCTTTCTCACTTACTTCTCCGTTCCTAATCGGCTTTTTCCGCCTTTCTTGATCTAGCTGCGGTGACCAGAAACTGCGCTGTAAGCGATAAATCCCTGCGTGGGTTAGGACGCCCACTCCGGGCTTTCTCACTTACCGCTCCGTTTCTGAACTGTTTCTTACGCCTTTCGTGATCTAGCTGCAAAGACCAGAAACTGCGGTATAAGTGATGAATCCCTGTGTGGGAAAGGACACCCACTCCGGGCTCCCTCTCTTATTCCTCCGTTTCTAACCGGTCTTTTCCGCTTTTCGTAAGACCAAAGTCTTATTCAAGTTATGGCTGGGGGTCGTTATGGGGGAGCGGGGATAGCGGTAGACTAGGAGTATGAAAGGAAGGAGAGAGGCTTGATGAAGAAGGTGTTATTGATCATCGGTGCGGTTATTGCTGCAGCAGTACTGTTGGCGAATTTGGGTTCGCTGCTTGTGCTGGCCATCAGTGTGGCAATTGGTTATTACGGGTTGAGGAGGTTTATCCTCACAGATAGCGTCGGTGCCAAGATTGGCTGGGGTGTAGTAATCGGGATTGGTGTATGTATTTCACTATCCAATCTACCGGCGTTGATGGGCTTGGTTGCTCTAGCGGCTTTGTATTACTTGTACCGAGCTTGGAAGAAGGATAAGGAATCTGAGAAGTTCGATTATACACTGTGATTGAAAGGAGGAGCATAGTGGACGATTACTTGGAGCAGCGAATACGTGTGCTGGAATTGGAAGTGGAGGAACTCAAGGAGAAGGCGAAGCCGAATCGGCAGGATAATACATGGATTTGGGCATTTATCCCGATTTTGGCACTGCTCATCCCAGTATTAGCCCTTGTAGGGGATATATTTTAAACAAAAAAAGGAGAGGTACACATGGAAAACATTTTTACTCGAATCAAACAGGCGGTAGCAGCAGATTTTCACGAGATTTTAGATAAGAAGGAAGAAAAGAATCCGACAGTTCAGTTGAGTCAATATATTCGACAATGCGAGCAGCAAGCAAAAAAGATTCGCGAATTGATCGAAAAGCAGTATCAGCTCAAGCATGATTTCACGAAGGAATATCATGCGGCGCAGGCAATGGCGGATAAGCGCGAGAGACAGGCGAAGCTTGCTGCTGAGCAGGGAGAGGCAGAACTTGCTGAACAAGCGCAGGACGAACGTGAGCAATATCAAGAACGCGCAGATAAAATTAAGGCGATGATGGAAAAAGCGAGCGCAGATCTGCAAGAGCTTGAGAAGAAATACGTGCAGATGAAGCATAAGCTAAAAGACCTTTATGTAAAGAAAATGGAGTTCTCAGAGCGTGAGAATGTTGCAAAAGCGCATAGAGGAATGAATGAGGTTCTAAAACATAAACCGGAATTCGAATTTGCGTCCAACAAGTTCAACAATCTGGAAGGCTATATAGACCGTTTAGAACGGAAAGTAGACGCGGATTATCGGAAAATGACGCTTGATGCCAAGCTTGCAGAGCTCGAGAAGAAATCTAGTTAAAATAGGCACATCATGGTAATCTAGGAAGGACACAGGCGGCTGTGTGCTTCCTTATTTACACTTGCCGCATGAAAGGAGTGCCTCGGAGTTGAAGCCTAACGATATGATCCGCTGGCTGCTGATCACAGCAGCTGTAGTTTTTGTGGCTGAATTACTGCTGTCGGGGACAGGTGTGCTGATCGGAATTGGCTTTGGTATTCTGTTCATCTATCTGGGAAAGTGGCAGTTATCCGGTCGTAAAGGAACTATTTTGTTTTGGGTAGGTATATTTATAGTCGCCATGAGTTTATTGCAATCATTCGCTTTTTATCTTGTTTTGACTGCGGGTATCATCTATTACTTTACGAAGATCCATGATAGTACGACAGATAAACCGCAAACCTATCAGCCTTCTTTTGACCAGGATGCCTCAGAGGAACAAGTTTTCGAACAAAAGTCTCTGTTCCAAAACAGCTGGTTTGGTGCACAGTCGGCAGGCAGCAATGTTTATGAGTGGCAAGATACGAATATACAGTCCTTCATCGGTGATACAATCATCGATTTGAATTATACAGTGCTGCCAAAAGAAGAGGCGGTTCTGATGGTACGTAAAATGCTTGGAAATGTACGCATCATTGTGCCATATGATATCGAAGTGGATGTTCATCATTCTGTTGTTTATGGATCAGTCACGATTTTCGATCACAGAGAACAGAACTGCTGGAATAAAGTAATCCATATGCGTACGAAAGATTATCAGCAATCATCCCAGCGCATTAAGATCGTTACGAGTGTAGTAGCCGGTAAGCTGGAGGTGGTGCGCGTATGAGCAATATCGTGAAACGCCATGTTGGCTTCGGCATGCTGTACAGTCTGCTTTTATTGGCTGGATTAGCTGTATTGTACATTATTGATTTTCCGATGGATGATTGGAAGGATATTTGGACGAAGCATGAAAGCAACGTACCATTTTTAGTTGCAGCGCCACTTTTTGTTCTTTTTTCTGGAGCTATTCTCGGATTATTCTCCGGGCTGTATTGGCGTAAGCGCTGGCTTCAGGCGACAAGGGAAATGGAAAGCATCCGAGAAGGTCAGCAGCCCTTGAAGAAACGCAGCTTCAGCTTAACCGAACTGCAGCAGACATGGGCTGAACTGGAAAGACTTCAGACTTATATGAATGAACAGGCTAAGCTCGCACAGAAGCTGACAAATGAGCGGGTAATCGACCGCGAAGAAGAAGTTCAGCGTATTGTATCTGAGGAGCGGAATCGCCTGGCAAGAGAGCTGCATGATTCAGTCAGTCAGGAGCTTTTTGCAGCATCTATGCTGATCTCTGCTTTGACAGAATCAGAGGAAGAAGAGACAGCGCTCTTTAAAGCACTGAAGCAGCTGGAGGCAATGGTTCAGCAATCACAGCTGGAGATGCGGGCACTGCTACTTCACTTAAGACCAGCTGCGCTGAAAGGGAAGACCGTACAGGAAGGAATGGAGCTGCTCCTGGAAGATTTACGGGCAAAGGTACCGTTATCAATCGATTGGGAACTGGATACATTTCCTGTGGAAAAAGGTATCGAGGATCAGCTGTTCCGGATTGTGCAGGAGTCGGTATCAAATACGCTGCGTCATGCAAAAGCGGAAAGTCTGTCCATCAAACTGCTGCAGCGTGACAGCTTTATTATCCTGCTTGTTGCAGATGATGGCATCGGGTTTGAAATGGGCACAGAACAGCCAGGAGCATACGGCTTACAAAATATGAAGGAGCGGGCAGCGGAAATCGGCGCCCATCTGCGGGTGGTAAGTGTGCCGAAGCAAGGCACACGCTTAGAGGTACGCGTTCCGATGCTTGACAGAGAGGAAGAAGAAGCATGATCAAGGTACTTTTTGTAGACGATCATGAGATGGTCCGAATTGGTGTTTCCGCCTATCTATCCACCCAAGCCGATATTGAAGTAATTGGAGAAGCGGATAATGGTGAGGAAGCGGTGCAGCTTGCACTTGATTTGCGTCCGGATATCATCTTGATGGATCTTGTGATGGAACGGATGGATGGAATTGAGGCAACCAGACAAATTGTTGCTGCCTGGCCAGAAGCAAAAGTAATCGTCGTCACAAGTTTCCTGGATGATGATAAAGTTTATCCAGCTCTAGAAGCGGGAGCTGCCAGTTATCTGCTGAAAACATCCAAAGCCTCTGAGATTGCGAAGGCAATCAGATCTACATATAATGGCACAGCAGTCTTCGAGCCGGAAGTGACGAATAAAGTGATGGCGCGCATGCGAAAGCCTCAAACTCCCGTTTTGCATGATACGCTGACAGCGAGAGAGCAGGAAGTGCTGCTTTTAATCGCGAAGGGCAGATCGAATCAAGAGATTGCCTCAGAACTGTTCATTGCTTTGAAGACAGTCAAAGTGCATGTCAGTAATATCCTCAGTAAGCTTGAAGTACAGGACCGGACACAAGCGGCAATTTATGTTCATGAGAATGGGCTTCTTCAATAAAACAGGGCATCCCTATAAAAGGATGCCCTGTTTTATTTACAAGCCGAAAGTATCATTCGGAATATACAGCTTGAAGCTGAGATTATCATTCGGTAAATCGAACTGCTCAACTTCTACGTGGAAGTTGTTCTCTAATTCCATTTGGGTAACAGCGACATAGATGGATTCTTCATCCGGATTAATAGTTACCCACTCCGGTGTCTTATAATATCTATCTATATATTTGAGTACTTTATCATTTGGCAGGGAAAGACTGCCGAGTGAGATATCTCGCTGTACAAGCAAAAGATCCCCGTTATCCTGTACTTGTGGCTCGAGCGTCATCTGAAGTGGAATTCGCACGCCGAATGCAGTAATACCTCCGCTTAGCTCCACCGCGTCATCACCTAATACGACAGAATAATTATCGGAATTATCATTAAGCTCTTTATCGATATATGCGTTTATCAGTTCATTGACATTTGCTTTTGTTGAGCTGATTGTGAACTCAGAGGAGTCAGAGCTGTCAAATTGTGCTTCCTTTGGCGGATCGGGTGCTGGACTGAATGCCGGAAGAAAAATGAGCAGCAATAAAAGCAGCAGAATGATACCATTTGCAATAGCTAATATTTTAAAGTATTTCTTCCAGTCACGCTGTTTCGGTGGCTGAGATTCGTTCTTCCTGTTTTCCACGATACATCACCTGCCTATTCGTCGTCTTCCTGTATAACGGGCTTAATGCTTTCCAATACCCGTTCTGCAACTTTTCCATACCCGACTTCATTTGGGTGGAAAAAGTCTTCTGATAATAAGTTTGCTGTTTCGTTTTGGAATAAATCAGCTGTTTCGATATAATGCTGGTCGTTTTCTTCCGCAACCTGTTCCCCGATATCATTGTATTCATTGATGATCGTACCGAGCTGATCTTTGAGTTCAGGGAAATTATCCTCAAATGGATTATAAAAACCAATCAAATATACTTCGGCATCTGGATTAAGCTGATCGATTTTATTGAAGATATCTTTCATTCGATCCTCATAGTCCGGCATGGCAGCACTATAGTCCTCGTAATCCAAGTTGGTGAAGTGGTCCTTCGTCACTTTCATAATATCATTGGCGCCGATTGTAATCAGGACAACATCAGCATTCTCAATGGAGGCTGATATGACGGGATCGTCCAGTCTTTTCAGCAGCTGATCTGTTCGATTACCGCGCTTACCAAAATTATCAATTTTCACACGATCGTCAGTCTGCTCAAAGGTCCGTTGAAGAATTCCGACATAGCCGCCATTCTCCGTCTCATCACCGACTCCTTGGGTCAAACTATCACCGACAGCTGTAATATGCAGATCTTCTTTGATAAAGAGACCGAGCGTATCCTTAAGCAATCGCTGGAAAGCATCTTTTATGTCGGAAGAAGTATCTGCTTCTTCTTCAGATGCAGCAGGGTCTTCATCAGCATTTTCGGAGGAATCAGTTTCACTTGGAACGACCTCTGTAGGAGCATTGGTGACTGTTGCTTTTTGATCGGATGCAGCAAAGATAATCACTGCGCCGATGACGATAGCGAGCAGGAACGATGCGATAATCAGGTAGATCTTTCTTTTTTGCAAGCATCATCACCCTCGTTTGGTAGAAATATAGTTACGTATTCCCGCTGTTAAATTACTTAGACAGGAGCATACGGTAAAATACGATTGTAAATTAGATGTAAAAGTATATCTTACTAGATTTAAAAGGAGTTGAATAGTGGGAACAGCTGGCACGCAATGTTTCACGAGATGGGCAGCTGGGAACAAAACCTATAAAAGCATGAAGGAGGAACATAATATGAAAGAATACAGTGTTGTCCCGAATAAAGATGTATCTGGCTGGTACGTGAAAATCGAAAATGTAGCACCAATGGAATACCATAGCACACGCGATGATGCTGTTTTGGAAGCGGAAGGACTTGCTAAGGAAAATGCGCCTAGCAAACTTGTCATCTATGATGCAAAACAAGAAGTAGAAGAAGAACGGCAGTTTTAAAAAAATACCGGCAGGAATTGCCGGTATTTTATAACCGTTTGGGCAGTTCCTGAATAAGCTGAACAGCAGGAGGTGCAGGTATGGATTTTTCCTTGCTGCTGTTAGCTTTTTCTGGAATTGCACTGCTTAGTATCGGAGTACTGCGACATTTCACGAAGAACCCGTTCGTTTTATTCATCCCAGCCGCTATAACAGCATTACTGCTGCTTGTCACCAGTATATTCTCCTTCTTGTTTCAGGAGGAGATCATCAAAGGGACATTATACATCTTTGCTACTATCTTATGTGGATTATTTGTGTTATTGCTTTTCTTGCCACCTTTTCGTAAATAAAGGTGGCTTATTTTGCAGCTTGGGCTTGTTTGAGCTGCTTTGTGGTCAGGCGCTTCAGCCGGATGCCCGAAATGGTATAGAGGACTAGAGCGCCCCAAATACATGAAAAAGCAATCAGATGTGCATGTGTGAATGCTTCGCCGAATAAAGTGACACCTAAGAGAAGCATGAGTGTCGGTGCGATATATTGAAGCAAGCCTATTTGTGTTAAAGAAAGTCTGCGGGCTCCATGGGCGAACAGCAGAAGCGGTGCGGCTGTGGCAGCTCCAGACAAGAATAGAATGATAGCTGTACCTGTCGGAATAGGATCACTATGCGCTGCAGGCGCAAATAGCAGATACAAAATGGCCAGCGGAGTGACGAACATCGTCTCGATTGTCAAACCGAACATCGGCGGAATTGTCACGACTTTCTTCAATAGGCCATAAACAGCGAAACTAATTGCCAGCAGGAATGATACCCAAGGAAACACACCATAACTGATGGTCAGATAAAGAACGCCAAGAGCGGCAAGGATAAAGCTTACAATTTGCAAGCGGGTGCTTTTTTCCTTCAGGACGATCATGGCAAGCAAAATGCTGATCAGCGGATTTATATAATAACCTAAGCTGGACTGCAGAACATGTCCGGAATTCACCGCCCAGATAAAGACGAGCCAATTGACGCTTACGGTCAAGGAAGCTGCGAACAGACCCCAGAACGCGCGTTTATCTGAAAATAAATCTCTTACTTGTTTGAAAAAGGGACGGATTTTCCCTAGCAAAAGGACTACAAGGATCATTGTGACAAAGGACCAGACGATTCTGTGAGCGAGCAAATGACCTGCATCTATTTCCCCTAGTAAGTTCCAGAAAAGCGGCAGTACGCCCCACATCACGTATGCGATTGCTGCATACACGACACCGGACTTGGATGATTGCGATTGCATATTATTATGAGCCTCTCTTTCTATCTCTGTATGATTTAAGTGTAAGGTTGGGTTTGACGCTTTTCAATACTTTTGTTCCTTTTGGATTACAAGAAGTTGTCAATGCTTGATGTAATACTATATATTAGTATGGGTAATTGGAAATATGCTACATATGAAGGGAGACGCTCATGTGCATATATTTGCGTATTTATTAGGATTATTAACTATCATAAATATTCTCCTGGCACTAGCGATTGTTTTCCTGGAAAGGCGCGATGCCAGTGTTACATGGGCATGGCTGCTCGTACTCGTTTTTATTCCGGTTGCGGGCTTCGTGATTTATTTGCTCTTTGGCCGCAAGCTCTCGGGCAAGATATTCACCTGGGATACGAAATCCAGACTTGGGGTTAAGAAACAAGTTCAGGCCCAATTGCGTGCCATCGAGGAAGATACATTCGTCTATAAACAGGAGGCCGTCAAGGAATACAAAGACCTTGCCTACATGCATCTGCGTAACGATGATGCGATATTGACTCAGGGGAATGATGTGGAGCTGTTCACGGATGGCCAGAAGAAGTTTCATGCGCTGCTGCATGATCTTTCACAGGCAAAGGACCATATCCACCTTTTGTATTATATTGTGCGAAGCGACAAGCTTGGCGAAAGGTTGGCAGATGTACTGATTAAGAAGGCGCAAGAAGGCGTGAAAGTACGCTTCTTGTATGACGACATGGGTTCGCGAAGCATCAAAAAGAACTATGTTCGCAGGCTCGTGAAAGCTGGTGTTGAGATCGAGGCTTTCTTCCCGTCCTTCATACCGAAGATCAATCTGAAGCTCAATCACCGAAATCACCGGAAATTGGCAATCATCGATGGAAAGGTCGGCTATATTGGCGGCTTTAATATCGGGGATGAGTATTTAGGATATGATCGTAAATTCGGTTATTGGCGTGATACGCATCTGCGGATTACCGGAGAAGCCGTAAGAGCAATGCAGACACGCTTTATTCTGGATTGGAACCAAGCATCCCGGCATGATATTGAGTATGAAGATCGCTATTATTTGTCAGAACCAGCCGGCAATGTGGGGGTACAGATTGTCTCAAGCGGACCTGATTCGGAATGGGAGCAAATCAAGCATGGCTATATCAAGATGATTCTCTCAGCCAAGAAATATGTGTATATTCAAACGCCATACTTCATACCGGATGAGAGTCTGGCGGATGCACTGAAGGTTGCTGTGCTGTCAGGGGTTGATGTCCGGATTATGATACCTAACAAGCCGGATCATCCATTCGTCTATTGGGCAACTTACTCGAATGCAGGCGACTTAATCAAGGCAGGGGCCCAAGTTTATATTTATCAAAATGGCTTCCTGCATGCGAAGACGATTGTTGTAGATGATAAGATATCTTCTGTCGGGACAGCTAATATTGATGTCCGAAGTTTCCGCCTGAATTTTGAAGTGAATGCATTTTTATATGATCAAAATACGGCAGGGGTATTGAAAGAAAAATTTGAAGAGGATATCCTATTATCAACACAGCTTTCACATAAACTATATAAACAGAGGTCAAACTGGATCCGTTTTAAAGAATCCCTTTCGCGTTTGATCTCCCCGATCTTGTAGCCTAAAGTCTGGCGGAAAGAAGGAACCCATAGTGAAATCGAAACCATGTATCGCATCTTTGACAGTTAAAACGTCCCATGTACTTCCTCCTGATACGAACAATCACGGTACACTGTTCGGAGGAACGCTTATGGCTCATATTGATGACGTAGCGGCAATTGCTGCATACCGCCATGCTAGACAGCTTGTTGTTACAGCTTCAACTGACAGTGTAGATTTCCTTGCACCTGTAAAAGTAGGAGATACAATCTGTGTAGAAGCATTTGTTACGTGGACAAATAATACCTCTATGGAGGTATTCGTCAAGGCAGTGACAGAGGATTTGCGCACAGGAGACAGAAAGGTATCGGCAACTGCGTTTTTAACGATGGTTGCGCTGGATGACAATAAACAGCCGATTGTAGTACCAGAAGTATTTCCGGAGAGCCCGGAAGAGAAGTGGCTGCACGATGGTGCACCACAGCGTGCTGCTTACCGTAAGGAACGTTTGAAACGCTCCAAGGAAATGGCAGTGGCATTCGGAACTGACTATCCATGGTATCGTAACGACGGTCGTAATTTCGAAGAATAAAAAGTAAGACGAGCCTGCTTTAATGCTAGGCTCGTCTTTTTTTATGTCAATATATTTTTTTCTGCATATTCACGCAGGTCAGCAGCTGTTTTCGTCAGCGTTTCAATTTCCGTCATAAACTCAGTTACTAGTTTGGCTTCTTCTTGGGAAGAACTAGCAATCTCTTGGAAGTCATTTTGCATCCGGTTGATGGAATCCTTTATTGCGCGAAGTGTTTCTTCGATACTGACGGTTGCATTCTTTGATTCAATACTGAGCTTGCGAACTTCTGTAGCCACAACACCAAATCCGGCACCAGCACTGCCGACACGCGCTGCTTCAATGGCTGCATTGAGGCCAAGAAGATTCGTCTGCTCGCTGATACCTTTGATCGTGCCGGCAATATCAGTTATTTTGGCAGAGTGTGCCACTGTATTACGTGTATTTTCAGAGATTTGCTCTGTCGTTGCGGACAGCTCCTCAGAATGTGCCGCAATATGCTGTATCTTTCCTAGTAAAGCATCGGTTGCGCTTTCCATACTGCTGATAATGGCTTTGAACAAATCTTGTTTAGCTGTCGTCACTGCGCAATTCATTCCGCCAATTATCTTTCCGGCATCATCTTTTATCGGTATAGAGATACTATCAAATGGTACGCCGAATTGCTCTTTCGGTACTTTTACGATAGTAACACCGTCTGGATTGACTTGCTTGAACTGTTTGTAGTCTTCAGGTAATGAATCTCCAGCTTGGTGGTGGAAGTTTAGATCTGCACTTGGAGAATAATACAGATAATGCTCTGCATCAAAAATAGTGATCATTGCTTCTTCTCTAAGGATTGCTTTCATATATGGAACTGCTGTGATTATTGCTTCGATTTTATTTTCCAATGTAATCCCCCTTGTAGCTATACATTTACATTTCTACTATCGGAAAAATTTAATAATAGTTTAGCGTTTTCAACCAAAAAAAGAGGAGCTGTTTTACAGCTCCTTTTCCTCATATGGTTGTATCCAATCATGAAATAATGCATTCAGCAGCTGATAATGATGTTCCAATTCACGCTGATCTCCGTCATGTGTCGTTAAATATTCAATCCGTTCATAAAGACTGCGTATTTCCTGTTTCTGTTCCTCCGAAAGTGCTTGAACATCCAGGACTAAGGATGAATTCAGATCATCTGGTTCCAGTTTCTTCAGATCCTTACCATATTCTTTATGAGGATTTGCCATCAGCTCTTGCGCTCTTTCACTGAGGAAATAAGCCATGAAAAGGTCTGCATCCTCTTCATATTCCTCATAAAGATAAATACCGATCAACTGGTCCAGATGTCGTACATTAGTTTTATTTCGGACAAACTGTATCTGCTTCCGATTGAACACACTTACCAAGATAGGCGCTGCATCCAAAACAGGATACCGGTACCAAGGTTTGCGGGAGCGGATGAGATGCCGCTGATCAACTCGATGGGCCTTTCCATCCTCCAAATACTGTACCAGTGCATGATCCTCTAATTGCTCATCATCTGCGTACAGCAAAAGCATTTGTTCGTCCTTTTGCACGAGCTGCTTGTAATTAATGTACGTAAAAAAAGGGTCCTTTAATTGAGCTGATTTAGAAATACAAGGCAGAAAGTGCTGCTTGCCAATATTCCACTGACGCATCTTACTGTTGTTAAAGCAAAAATACTGATTTGAACCAGTTTTTATACCATGTTTAGCAGCAGCGAAATGGTTGAGCGGCTGCACGTTCTTAAAACGTTGCTGGTCTTCCTGGTAGAAATGCAATCTCCACTTATCAGAGGGAACCAATTCCTGTCGATGATGAAGAATACCGTGAGGCTTTTTCCGATCAGATAACATATAAACTGCTGCCTGCTGAAGCTCTTCATTGGATTGCGTACGGATAAACTCAATCGTATCACTTCTGTTTGACTTATCGAATAGCAGCAGAGAGCTAGTTGTCGCTGCTCCTTTGAACCAACCCATTTGAATATCGGTGTTGATGATAATTTCCAGGCTGCTATCTTGCAGAAGATACTCTTTTATTTTCGTCCCATACCTAGCATTCAAGAAGTCCGAGGGTACAATAAACGCAGCGCGTCCATTTTCATCCAATTGATGCAGAGCTTTCAATATAAATAGACCGTACAAATTAGTATATGTAGAAAGCGAGACGCCTATATTCTGCCGGAATAAGTTTAAATAGATCTCCTTTTCATCTTCGTTTCGAAAAGGAATATAAGGGGGGTTGCAAATAATACCGTCATACGTTTTGTCCCAGCTATCCACAAGATAATCATGTGTGTATAACTGAATGGATGGGTGGGATGAGAAAAAGTCCCTGTTAGCTTCCAGTATCTCTAAGTCTTCATCGTATGCATCAATATCATATGTAGTTGGTATATCTTTGACTAGCTTCCCCAGACCAACAGCAGGGTCAAGTAGCCGAGTACCTTGCAAATTATGCAACACCCACTGTTTCATTATGTCTGCAATATTATCGGGAGTGAAATACTGGCCATAATGCCGACGATGGAGCGCGGAGCTTTTATTTAAATATGACTCTTCTAATTCATACTCTTCCAACAGGGAAAACCTCCTAAAAAAATAGGTAAAAACAACTAGATTCATTGTATTACAAATCCAACATAGTTTTCCAGTAAAAGGAGGGAATATTGACGAAAAACCTTATATAAAGCAGAATTCATCTAAAGTTAACTCTTTCACTATGCAGGTATGCAGGCTGGTTGATAGAGATGGAGGAAAAGGAGTATAATACAACCAGTGATAAAAAATGACAGCATGTGTGCAAAAGGGGTAAGGGACATGAAAAAAGCATTAACAATTGCAGGCTCAGATTCCTCTGGCGGAGCGGGTATCCAAGCGGATCTGAAGACGATGCAGGAATTTGGCGTATATGGAATGTCTGCTGTGACGACAATCGTTGCAATGGATCCTTATAATAACTGGCATCATAAAGTATTCCCAGTTGATGTGAATACAGTAAAAGAACAGTTGAACACGATCGTAGTGGGAGCTGGTGTTGATGCGGTGAAAACAGGAATGCTAGGTTCTCCAGAAATCATCGAATTGGCTGCAAACATGATTAAAGAAAACAACATCCCAAATGTAGTCATTGACCCGGTTATGGTATGTAAAGGTGCGGATGAAGAGCTGCAGCCGGAAAACACAGTTAGTCTTCGGGAGAAACTGGTTCCGCTTGCGACTGTCATTACACCGAACTTGTTCGAAGCTGCTAAACTGGCACAAATGCCATTGATTCATTCTGTGGAAGAAATGAAAGAAGCGGCGCAGAAGATTCATGCGCTTGGTGCAAAATATGTCCTTGTCAAAGGCGGCAGCAAGCTTGAAACAGATAAAGCGATTGACGTGCTTTATGACGGAGAAAGCTTCGAAATTCTTGAAAGTGAGAATGTCGATACGACTTATACACACGGTGCTGGCTGTACAAGTTCTGCAGCTATCTGTGCACTGTTGGCAAACGGAAGCAGTGTAAAAGAAGCAATTTATGAAGCGAAGACATTCATTACAGAAGCGATTCGCGGAGGCTTCCAGCTTAATCAATACGTAGGCCCTGTCAATCATGGTGCCAGAAAGTCCATGCCACAGCAATAAGCAGGGATGGATGAGGAAAAGCCGCCTGTACGGGCGGCTTTTTCCTTGTCCGGGAAGGAGAAGCACATGCGTATTTACAGTGTAGAAAATCTTACAAAAACATATGGAGATAAACAGCTGTTTCAGGAAATCGGCTTCCATATTGAAAGCCGAGAGAGAATTGGTTTGGTAGGCGTCAATGGAACTGGAAAGTCGACATTGCTGAAGGTCCTGGCTGGTATCGAGAGTTCAGATAGCGGAAACATCGACCACAGCAAAACGTTTCAGCTGGCTTATTTAGCTCAGGAGCCAGAACTGACTCCAGGTAAAACTGTACTGGAGGAAGTTTTTAGCGGGACTAGTCCAATTCTGCAGACAATTCGTGCATATGAGGAAACACTCTCAAACTTGGAGAAGGAGCCGGATAACGCTAAGACTCAAAATCGGCTGTTCACCCTTCAAGCTAAAATGGATGCAGAAGATGCATGGGATGCAAGTACTCAGGCGAAAACAATTCTGACGAAGCTTGGGGTCGATTATTATACGACTTCTGTCGATACTCTATCAGGTGGTCAGCGAAAGAGAGTAGCGCTGGCGAAGGCGCTTATTCAGCCTGCGGATTTGTTGCTGCTGGATGAACCGACAAACCATCTGGATAACGAGACAATCGAATGGCTGGAAGGTTATTTGCCTAGCTATCCTGGTGCTATTATGCTCGTAACACATGATCGGTATTTCCTGAACCGGATAACGAGCCATATCTTTGAATTGGAGATGGGAAGTCTCTATCAATATGAAGGAAACTATGAAACATATTTGACGAAAAAAGCAGAGCGGAAAGCTCAGACGCTCCTGGATCAGGAGAAGCATCAAAACACATTGCGCCGGGAGCTTGCTTGGCTGCATCGCGGAGCAAAAGCTCGGACAACTAAACAAAAGGCACGGATCCAGCGGGTAGAACAGATGAAAGAAACCAAATTCCAGACACAGGATAACGAGCTGGACCTCCAGGTCGGAGCGGCCCGTTTAGGCAAGAAAGTGCTGGAAGCAAAAGACGTAACGGTTCAATTCGATGATAAACCGTTATTCAGTCATTTCGATTTCCTCTTCAAACCAGGTGATCGCATCGGTATCATTGGTCCTAATGGCAGCGGGAAGACATCCCTTTTGAATACACTTGCCGGCAGAATCCAGCCGACAGCAGGGGAAGTGGAGACTGGAGAGACTGTTAAGCTGGGGTATTATACACAGCTTCAGCAGGATATGGACCAGCAGCTGCGCATCATTGATTATATCAAGGAAGTAGCAGAGGTCATTCATACCGCAGATGGAAATATCATTACGGCAGAACAGATGCTGGAGCAATTCCTATTCCCGCGCAATCACCAATATACGTATATCCATCGTTTGTCTGGCGGAGAGAGAAAAAGATTGTATTTGCTGCGTGTATTGATGCAGGAGCCAAATGTCTTATTCCTTGATGAGCCGACTAATGATCTGGACACAGAAACATTAGGCATTCTTGAAGACTATCTAGATAGCTATCCTGGTGTCGTCATCACTGTATCCCATGACCGTTATTTCCTTGACAGAGTAGTGGATCAGTTAATCCTTTTCGAAGGAGCAGGAGCGGTCTCAACGTTCTATGGCAACTATAGTGAGTACCGGGAAAAGATGCAGGAACAGCCGAAACTACAGCAGACAAAGTCGGAGCCAGTAGTTCAAGCGCAGAAAGAAAAGAAAAAGCAGAAGCTCTCCTACAAGGAACAGCAGGAATGGAATTCGATAGAAGATGAAATTGCTGATCTGGAGGAAAAACTGGAAGCATGTGCCGAAGGAATAACCGAAGCAGGCAGTAACAGTGAACGCGTCCAAGAACTGTTTACCGAACAGCAGAATCTGGAACAAAAACTGGAACAAAAGATGGAACGATGGGAAGCATTGTCCCTGCTAGTAGAAGAAATCGAAAGTCAGAAACAATAGAAAAGCGTAAGAAACCGGTTAGAAACAGAGCGGTAAGTAAGGGAGCCCGGAGTGAGATGCTTTTCCTCACGCAGGGATTCATTGCTTACAGCGCAGTTTCTGGTTTCTGGAGCTAGACAACAATAGAAAAGCGAAGGTGGCCGGTTAGAAACGAAGCGGTAAGTGAGAAAGTCTGGAGTGGGCGTTTTAAGCCACGCAGGGATTTATCGCTTGCAGCGCAGTTTCTGGTCACCGCAGCTAGACAACACGAAAAGCGAAGGGCAACACATTTAGACATGCAAGGCATATTTCGTGCCAATTTGCACATACTTTACTAGAATGGAAGAATAGTCTGAATTCAATGATGGGAAGGATTGATTCCAATGCCAGATAAGGAATTATTAGAAAAATATGCAGAGGTCGCCTTACGTACAGGTGTGAATATTCAAAAGGATCAGCCTCTATTTATCATGGCGCCGATCGATGGAGCGGATTTTGTCCGTTTGATTGCAAAGCGTGCTTATGAGCTAGGCGCAAGTGAGGTACATATCAATTGGTCAGACGATACCCTCATGCTTTTGAAATATGAACATCAATCCGAGGAAGTACTCACAGATATTCCTGATTGGCTGGTAGAGCAGCGTGCTTATTATATGAAGAAGGGTGCAGCTCTTCTGCAAATCCGTTCCACTGACCCTGATCTACTCAAAGATGTGGATGGAAACAAAGTAGCGCAAGCAACGAAAGCTACTGCACAAGCATTGCAGCACCTTCGCCATTATACAATGAATGATATTGTTCCATGGACGATTATAACTATTCCGACAGATGCCTGGGCGCAGAAGATCTTCCCAGGGAAATCAGCTGAGGAAGCAACAAAACTTCTTTGGGATTCCATTTTTAAAATTGTCCGGGTTGATCAGGACGATCCAATTCAAGCGTGGAAAGAACATAATGCTACGCTGCATAATGCACGCGACGTATTAAATGGCAAACGATACAAAAAGGTTCATTTCAAATCTGAAGGAACAGATTTGACGATTGGCTTACCAGAAGGCCATATTTGGAAAGGTGGTTCTTCTACTACCGAAAGCGGTACTGAATTCAATCCGAATATGCCGACTGAGGAAGTATTCACAATGCCGCATAAATACGATGTGGATGGAACTGTTACAAGTAAAAAACCATTGATTTATGATGGAAATATGATCGATAACTTCACTCTTACCTTCAAGGAAGGCAAGGTAGTGGATTACAAAGCTGAGGTAGGCCAGGAGACATTGAAGCATTTGCTGGAAACAGACGAGGGAGCTTTGCGTCTTGGAGAAGTCGCATTGGTACCGCATGAATCTCCAATTTCTCAGTCTGGTCTCATCTTCTACAATACGCTGTATGATGAAAATGCTTCCTGTCACGTTGCTTTAGGAAAAGCTTATCCGACTACACTGGAAGGCGGAGCTTCCATGAATGCGGAAGAGCTTGATAAGCATGGAGTTAATGACAGTCTGACACATACTGATTTCATGATTGGATCAGCTGATTTATCCATTGATGGTATTTTTGCGGATGACTCATCCGAACCCGTTTTCCGTGACGGCAGCTGGGCAATCAAGTTCGACTAAATAAAAACCCGCATTACTGGACTTAACCAGTAATGCGGGTTTTTCATTGTTCTAAAATACCTTGGTGCACGAGTACAGCGCGGATGGCATGATAGTCGCACGCTACATCCATTTGTTCTTTGATATCACGAAGCTTTGGAAGTTCATCATGCTGCTTCAGTACATCCAGAATAGCTGTCTCCTGTTCAGCTGTGAAAAACTGCTGCAAATCGAGCGGTTCTCCATCTGCGTATGCTTTGAACAGATGATTGCTGACAGTCATCGGAGTCAAGCCGCGCTCTTTCGCTATTTCTTCCATGGAACTGCCTTTCTCGAACGCTTCAAAGCTAATTAGATGACTTGGAGTATCTTGCTTTTCTTGTAGCAATGGCTTTTGATCCCGGTTAGGAGCTGTTGCTGTCTGCTCATGCTGTTTTAGTACTTCAAGGAACTGCTCTCCATACTGTTCCATCCGTCTTTCTCCAATACCTTTAATTCCAAGCATCTCACTTTGACTATGCGGAATATATCGGCAAAGCTCCTTTAGTGTCGCATCTGAAAAGATAACATACGGTGGAAGTCCTTCTGCCTGGGCAATCTCCTTGCGTAATTCCCGCAATTCTTGGAATAATGCTTCGTCATAATCCGCTTCAGCTGTTTCAGTCGCTTTGGCAATCTGCATCATCACTTTCTTTTCGCCTTTGAGAATTTGGACTGCTTCATCTGTAAGTGTCAGAACAGGATATTTGTCATCGGTTGGTGCAAGAATCATTTCGGCAGAAAGATAATGGATGAATTGTGTGATATCTTTTTCCGTGCGGTTTTTCATGATGCCGTAAGTGGAAAGACTCTCGAGTCCGAATTGTTTGATTCGTTTATCCTTGGACCCCTTTAGTACCTTTGCAACCAACACGGCACCAAATCGCTCATCCATTCGTTTGACACAGGAAAGTACCATTTGCGCTTCTCGCGTCATATCTGTTTTTTCAAATTCATTCAGACAGTTGCTGCACCTTCCGCAATCCTCTGGTATATGCGGATCTTGGAAATAGTGAAGCATATACGTCTGCAAGCAGCTCTGCGTATGGCAGTAATTCATCATCTGCTGCAGCTTTTGATATTCAGCCTGTGTATCGGAAGAAGAGTTTTCAATCAGGAACTTCAGTAAATGTACATCCTGACCGGAGAAGAGCAGAACACAATCACTCGGCTCTCCGTCACGTCCGGCACGGCCAGCTTCCTGATAATAGGCTTCCATATTCATAGGCAAGGCATAGTGCAGTACATAACGCACGTTACTTTTATCGATGCCCATACCAAAAGCATTTGTTGCGATCATAACACTGACTTCATCTTGGATGAAGGAAGATTGTGCTGCCTGGCGATCTGCCTCACTCATACCAGCGTGGTATTTGGCTGTTTTGACTCCTTGGCGGTCCAGGAACAAGGAAAGCTGATCGACTAGCTTCCTAGTTGGTGCATAGATGATACCAGTATCTTGCTTGCGTTTTTGAATGAAATCCAGGATGTAGCGTTCTTTATCTGCGCCTTTAACTACTTGAAAGCGAAGATTATCACGAGCAAACCCTGTACGAGTCGTAAAGTCTTCTTGGATATCCAACAGTCTCTGGATATCATCTGCTACCTGCGGCGTTGCAGTAGCGGTCAAAGCCATGACAGGCGGTGTATCTGTCAGTTTATCCAATATGCTGGTAGCAGATCGATAACTTGGACGAAAATCATGACCCCATTGGGAAATACAGTGTGCTTCATCAAAAGCTATCAAGCTTATCGAAAGGCGGCGAACCATTTGCAGAAAACGAGTATTTTCCAGCCGTTCTGGTGCCACGTAAAGGAAGGTGAAGGCACCTTGTGCGGCTTGCTGCATCGTCCATTCCAATTCAGCAGCTTCCAGTGTGCTGTTTATATAAGCAGCAGGTATATCCATTGCCGTCAGTGCATCGACCTGATCCTTCATCAAGGAAATAAGTGGAGAGATGATTAGTGCAGTTCCTTGGCGCATTAATGCTGGCACTTGATAGCAGATCGATTTTCCTCCGCCAGTCGGCATGATTGCTAACGTATTTTCATTTTTCATCACATGCTCGATTACTTCGGCTTGTCCTCTTCGGAAGGTGTCATAGCCGTAATAATCCTTCAATATTTGCTGCGCTGTAGCTTCCACGTTCAAAATCCTTTCTTATTTCTCATTATGTACAGCATAACATGATTAGGTGCTTCATCGCTTTTTAGTCGGAAAAATAAGAAACTGCCTGTATTGGAACAGGCAGTTTCTTATTTTAAACAGTTGCCTCGTTATGAGGGCGTTTCAATTCAATTTTGATTTTTTCCAATCGATTGTCTCGTACTGATTCTACAGTGAAGAGCATGTTTTCATATTCCACAACCGTATCGGCATCTTCATCTGGAATCGATCCGATACGGCTTAGAATGAAGCCAGCAATTGTATCAAAGTTCGGAACATCGATATCTGTATCAAAGAAATCATTGAATTCATCGATCTGCAGGGAACCGCTCGCCATATACGTATTATCATCGATACGGGTCAGCTCTCCTTCGATTTCATCATATTCATCATCTATATCTCCGACAATCTCTTCAATCATGTCTTCCATTGTGACAATACCAGAGAAGCCGCCATACTCATCGATCAGGATTGCAAGGTGATTATGAGTCTGCTGCAATTCTTTTAAAAGATCATCAATGTATTTTGTCTCAGGTACAAAATGTGCTTCGCGCAAAATCGCTTCGAGTCGGACTCCATCGAATCCATACTCCCGTACTGCTTTGAAATAATCCTTCATATTCAATATACCGACGATTGTATCGCTGTCTGTCTGGTAGACTGGAATTCTGGAGTACTTCTGCTCCAGCAGAATATCTGCGAGCTCTTCTGCCGGGGTATCAATGCTCAGTGTGAATGTATCTGTTCGCGGTGTCATGATTTCGCGTGCTATCTTATCATCAAGGTCAAAAACCCCTTTGATCATGTCGAACTCATCCGCATTCAAAATACCTTCCTGCTGTCCAGTCTGTGCGAGAAGCTTGATTTCTTCCCTGGAGACCTTCTCAGCTTCTGCATCACTTCCTACACGAGTGATTTTCACAAGTACATTCGTGGAGAAGGAAAGGAATTTAACAAATGGCATTGCGATTTTACTTATAAATAGTATCGGTGTGACAGAGAATCTTGCAATCTTCTCCGCGTTTTGAAGGGCAACCCTTTTTGGGAACAATTCACCGAACACAAGTGTTACATAAGACAGCAAGATAGTGATGACCACAACGCTAATTTGCTGTGCGTAAGGAATATCTCCCAAAACACCAGCGAATCGATTTGCAAGTCCGGTAGCAGCGGAGGCACTCGAGAAGAAACCTGCCAGCGTAATACCTACTTGGATCGTAGCGATAAACTTACTCGGATCAGCAATAAGCTTTTGCAGCAGTGCTGCTTTCTTATCACCTTCATCTGCTTGCTGTGAGATGCGGTTCTTATTCAGTGAGACCAATGCAATTTCTGCTGCAGCAAAAAAAGCATTTAGAACTGTTAAAATACCAATCAATACGAGTTGGAGTAAAACTGGACTCCCAGGATCATCCGGACTATTCATGTATAAAATCTCTCCCTTAAAAAAATAAACGCAAAAAATGCGTTTTCATTATATCCATTATACGCTTTTTTTATATGTAATCCAAATACTGTGCATGTATTAGTATATCCGGGAACTTGGGAATTATTCCAATGCCCGGAGCTGCTGGCGAAGCGATTTGATCTCGATTTCCATCGCCTCAAGCTGCCTTTCCATGTGGGCTGCACCTGCACCGCTTGATGCCAGTTTATCGGCGTCGGCCTGTACACTTGCATACGTCATTTTCAATTCAGCCAGTTTGGTTTCCAGCTCTTGTTTATTCATATCATCACCTCTACACTTAGAATAGAAAAGAAGAAGTCTAAACGTCAAGCGGGAGGGGAAAGAATGCGTTTTATTCTGGAGCAGGATGTGAATAAGCTGCTGTCAATTACGGAACCGATATTGTTGAAGCATGAAGCAGAGAATAACTTACTTTTAGGTTTGCTCGGCAGAATGGCAGAGGGAGGAGATATGGAATCAGTTTTTGGATATGGAGAAGATCATGACGGAATTCGCACAGTCTTCTTGCATACCAAAGGGAATCGAATCATTCTTTCTCATGAAACAGTATGGACTGATGAAGAAGCAGCTGAGCTCGCTCAGCTCGTACAAACATTGACGCCAGATCTTCCAGGTGTCATCGGACCTGTGGAACAGGCCAATCAGTTTGCGCAAGCTTGGCAGCGGCTTAACGGGAAACAAATTAAGGTCCATATGAATCAGTTCATCTATCAGCTCGATAAAGTAAAAGATGAAGGTTCTGCCAGAGGGCAGATGAGGGCGGCCCAAAACGCTGATTTTGCCCTGTTGCGTGATTGGCTCATTCGATTTGGAAAAGTTACTGGAGAACATATGCCAGAGGAACGAGCTGACGCGGTTATCGGCAGGATGATCGCGCAAAAGCGGATGTACGTTTTGACGGTCGATGGCAACATCGTGAGTATGGCAGGCTGCTCAAGGGAAAGCCGCAATGGTATTGTGATTAACGCTGTATTCACTCCAGAGGAACAGCAACGAAATGGGTATGCCCAGACACTCGTAGCTGCACTTTCATCGAAGTTGCTAGATGAAGGGAAGCAATTCTGCTGTCTGTTCACAAATGCGGATAATCCTGGCCCTAATAAGCTGTACCAGAAAATCGGTTATCGACGCGTGGCAGAAAGCTGTGCAATCGATTTTAAGTAAGAGAGGGCCGTCACAAAAAGTGACGGCCCTCTTAGTATTAGATCTTGCCTTGGAAAGCAGCAAGTTCACTATAGAATTTATCGAATGCTGGAATATCCATTTGCTGACCAGCATCAGACAATGCCACAGCAGGATTCGGATGAACCTCAGCCATTACTCCATCTGCACCGACAGCTAATGCAGCTTTCGCACATGGAAGCATAATGTCTTTTCGGCCAGTAGAATGTGTTACGTCAACCATAACAGGAAGATGAGTTTCTTGTTTCAATATTGGTACAGCCGAAATATCCAGTGTATTTCGTGTCGCTGTTTCGTATGTCCGGATTCCACGTTCACAAAGGATGATTTGACCATTGCCCTCGGAGTGGATATATTCAGCCGCTGCAATGAATTCTGCAATAGTACCAGACAAAGCACGTTTAAGCAGGATAGGTTTATTAGTGCGTCCTGCTTCTTTCAGCAACTCGAAGTTCTGGGCATTACGAGCACCAATTTGGATAACGTCGACATAATCAAGTGCTTTCTCGATGTCATGAGGAGTGACGATTTCACTGATGACAGCCAAATCATATTCATCAGCCGCACGCTTCAGAATTTCCAAGCCCTCTACGCCTAAACCTTGGAAGTCATATGGCGAAGAACGTGGTTTGAAGGCACCGCCGCGAAGTAATTTAAGCCCTTTGTCTTTCAAGGATTCCGCTACCGCAGCCACTTGATCGTAGCTTTCCACAGAACATGGTCCAAAGACGAAGCTTGCTTTGCCAGTACCGACTTTTTCACCTTTTAAGTCGATAACTGTATCTTCGTTTTTATAAGCACGGGACACAAGCATTGGACGCTTGCTTGCAGCTTCTTCTTCTTTCGTCTTAGCTTGCATGACGGCCTTGAAGATAGCATCCATTGTGGAATCTCCAAGCACACCAGCTTCATTCTGTGCTTTTAGTTCTGCCAGAAGAAGTTTTTCAGACTGGCTGCGGTCACTTTCAGGAAGATCCTTCAGCTGCTGCTTAAGGCTTGCCTGTTCGTTCAACAATTTCAACAGCTCGAAATGTGTTTGTTCGTACTGTTTTTTCAGCTCCAAAACATTTGTAGTCTGCATAAGTAGATCCTCCTTATAAGTATGGAATACCCCAAAATCGCCTTCAATAGCCCATTCAGCCGGAATCAGTTATCTTGCAAGCCTGAATTCCCGGTTCCCGGGGAATACCTTGCAAACCGCTGCCGCACTGAAACGGGTTATGGAAGAAACACAACATCAACATCGCTAACCGAAATAAATACAATGTTGAAAATATTATCCCTATACTACATGCTTTTATAAATAAATACAAATGAAAGCTCCAAAGTATGCAGAAAAAAGGACGATAGTACCTATTTACCCGCGTTTGCCTATTTATCTCATTTTTGTTGTATTCTTTATAATTTATTTACATTTAGAGTAGGCTGCCGATCTTTCCGACGCTTGATAACAAAATCGGTCAGCGTGAACAAAAATACGAGTAAAAATAAGAAACTCGACATTTGGAACAGAGAAGATGTCGAAACAAATTGGTGCAGAATTCCAAGGATGACGGCGCTCAATCCGATACCAAAATCGATAGATGAATAGTACATACCATTTGCAATACCGCTTCTCTCAACATCTGTCTTAGAAATTGTCCACGCTTGCAAAGCGGGGATCATAGACCCATAACCGAGTCCGAATAAGGCACCAGAGACAATGAAATACCAGTTAGCGGTTGCTATGCTGAGTATCCACATGGCAACGAATGCAATAACGGAACAACCCATGATTAGCACCCATGGTCCTTTGGCATCGAACAACCGACCTGTGAATGGTCTCGAAACCGTTGCGCACAAAGCATTGGCCAAATAGAAAAGGAATGTTCCTGTCAGATTCTGTTCCTGTCCAAATAGAACAAGATAAGTGACGATGGAACCGTACCCGAATGATGTAAGGAATGTAATAAATACAGGATAAGCACTTTTCTTTTCAATTAATGACTTAAAAAAAGAAAATTTCGGTGGCTCAGCTTGGTTCCGTGACAATGCCTCCGGCTCAGCATAACGTGTTAATGCCAAGAATAGAAAAGCAATCATGCCAAGTGCGATAGATACAAATATGAGCGTCTGAAAGTTATAAGTCTGATAGAGGAAGATACCGACACTTGGTGCAATGATCATACCGATTGTAATAGAGAGGCCGAAATAACCCATGCCTTCTCCGACACGTCTCCTTGGTACAAGATCAACCGCGGCTGTGCCGTTTGTTGTAGTGCTCCATCCCCAAGCTGCTCCATGCAGAAAGCGGAAAATTAACAGAAGCGTAACGATTTGAGTGAAGGGATAAAGAGTTGCACAGACGAGCAAAAGGAAAGAACCGATCAATATCGGCATTTTCCTTTTCTTCGTCAGCAGGATATGACCAATGAATGGCCTGATAAGAATAGCGGCAATCGAAAACGCCGTTGTTACCAATCCTACCTGTAAGCTGCTACCACCAATCGAAGCGATGTACGGCGGCAGATTCGGCAGCAGCATCTGGAAGCTCATAAAAGTGAACAGATTGCCTATCAATAAGAAAATGAAGGCTTTCGTCCATAAAGGAGGCTGTTTGTTTACCATTAGTGTAGCCTCCTAGTCTGCCTGAATTCCAGCAGCAGATTTTTTCTTCATCCTATAATCGACCCATTCATGATAGAAGTGGGAGATTATAGTCTTGCACACCGCATAGAATGGGATGACGAACAGAAGACCGAGAAAACCGGCAATGTTTCCGGCTGCCAGTATGAGTGTAATAACTGTCAGCGGATGGATACTTAGTGCTTTTCCCATGACATTTGGAGAAATAAGGTTTCCTTCAATCTGCTGGGCAATAAGCATGACGACTGCTGCTAAGATAGCTAGCTTTGGCTCTTGGAAGAAAGCAACTAAAATTGCAGGTACAGCTGCTAGGTATGGACCGAGAAACGGAATGACGTTAAAGACCAGTCCGATAACAGCGAGAGTGAAGGCATACTTCAGCCCAATAATCGCATATCCGATAAATAGCATCGTGCCGACACACACTGATACAATGAACTGACCTTGGATGAAGGATGCTAACGTATGATTCAAATCCTCCATCAGCTTCTTAACACTGGCACCTTTTCTCTTATCGAAAAATTTTGTTATAAATGGAATCAATTTCTCTCCGTCTTTAAGCATAAAGAATAAGAAAAAGGGTATCAAAACCAATGTGAACAAGAAGTTGACCAGGCTGGAAATGAATCCGATCAGATAACCTGGAATATCCTGCAAACTGGATTGTAAGGTTGTTGCGAAATTCTGGATGGATTCCTCCACTTGATCAGGCAATGCAGAGTGATTCTCCTCCCAATAGTCCACAATCGACGTGAGCTGGTTAGTGATGCCAGGAATGTTATTCACCAATGCCTGATATTGGGTTTGCACGATTGGTGCAGCGAATCTGTAGACGAAATATACCAGAGCAATCAAGAGCAGGAATATCGTTAGAATAGCTACCCATTTCGGGAAGCGGATCTTCTCCAGGAGCCGCACGAGCGGTTTTGTGATATAGAATAAGAGGCCGGCTGCAATCATTGGGAATGCAATCGCTCCTATGTATGTAGCCAGAGGCTGGAAGATGAAATCGACTTTCGCAATCAACAGTATTAGTGTGAAAGTCAGAACAGCGGCCACAAGGCCTTGGAACCATTTTTTCTGAGTCAACTTAGATCAGTATCCTTTCCAGTTATTGATATAGCTAAGCATAGCATAGCCGGGCTATGGCGTAACCCTTTCCACAAGTATTTATTAAATTTCCAGCAGTATGGGATTCTGCGCCATTTCCACCTATAATGTGGTAGGATATCACTATACTTATTTTTCAGGAGGAAAGCTCATGGTATGGCAAGATACATATAAAAAATGGAGTACTTTTAAAGCACTTGATCCGAAATATAAAGAAGAACTAACAAAGCTCGCTGATGATGAAGCTGCTTTGGAAGATGCTTTCTATAAAGAATTAACATTTGGTACAGGCGGTATGCGCGGTGTGCTTGGTGCGGGAACGAACCGTATGAACATCTATACTGTCCGTAAAGCTGTAGAAGGTTTAGCAGTATATATGGAAAAGAACATTTCTGATTATAAGGATCGCGGCGTGGCGGTTGCTTATGATTCCCGCTATATGTCACCGGAATTTGCGGATGAAACAGCACGCGTTCTTGGAGCGCATGGTATTCGTGCGCATGTATTCGAGTCCCTGCGACCGACTCCGTTACTTTCATTTGCCGTACGGCATCTGAATGCTGCTGCTGGTATTATGATTACAGCAAGCCACAATCCACCTGAATATAATGGCTTCAAAGTCTATAACGAAGACGGCGGCCAAATTCCTCCGGAGCAGGCAGAAGCTATCATCGCTGAAATTGCGAAAGTCGAAAACGAACTGGCTGTAGAAGTGGAAGAAATGGAAACTATCCGTACAAACGGATTGCTGCATTCTATAGGAGAAGATGTGGACAGTGCTTACCTGAAAGAACTGAAAACGATCTCGAATATGTCTGATTCTGCGAAAGAGCAATTGGACAAGCTTCAAATCGTGTTCACTCCGCTGCACGGTACATCTCATGATCTTGTTCTGCGCGGATTGGATCAGCTTGGCTTCCAAAATGTACATGTGGTTAAAGAACAGGCTCAGCCGGATCCGGAATTCTCTACAGTTGAATCTCCGAACCCTGAAGAGCATCAAGCATTCACGCTTGCAATGGAGCAAGGACAGGAAGTTGGAGCGGACGTACTAATTGGAACAGATCCTGATGCAGACCGCCTAGGAGTTGCAGTACAGGATGGAAAAGGTGCATATCAAGTGCTTACTGGGAACCAGCTTGGTACTTTGATGCTTGATTACGTGCTGGCGAATGCTTCAGAAGAGGATTTGCGCAATGGGAAACTTGTCAAAACAATCGTAACGACTGAAATGGGGCGTGCGGTAGCAGCTTCTTATGGCGTCGATACAATTGATACACTTACTGGTTTCAAGTATATCGGAGAGAAGATCAAGCAATTTGAAACAACAGACGAGAAATTCTTGTTTGGTTACGAAGAGAGCTATGGCTATTTAATTGGTGACTTTGTCCGCGATAAAGATGCAGTTCAGGCTGCTATGATTGCTTGTGAAATGGCTGCTCATTGGCGCGCTCAAGGCAAGACGTTGCTTGAAGCATTGCATGTATTGTATGAGAAGCATGGCTTCTTCCTGGAAGATCTTCATTCCATTACGCTAAAAGGTAAAGATGGCGCTGAGAAGATTGCCGCTATGATGGACGCTGTCCGTGCAGACACACCGCAAAATCTTGGTGGCCTGAATGTACTTGCAGTGGAGGATTATTCTACACAAACACGCCGCAATCTAGATTCTGACACAGAAGAGAAAATGACACTTCCGAAGGAAAATGTAATCAAGCTCTTCCTCGAGAAGGATAGCTGGGTATGTCTTCGTCCATCTGGAACAGAACCGAAAATTAAGAGCTATTATGGCGTTAACAGTGCAAGCCGCGAAAGCAGTCTAGAGCTGTTAGAGAAATTGAAAGCAGATCTTGCCAATTACTTGCAATAAAATGTTGACATTCTTCTGATATTCAAATAGACTGAATGTGTGATAAGCGCAATATGCTTTTAAAGGGGAGTAGCTGTACAGTAAAGTCGTCATTCCGAGAGAAATCTCCGGCTTTATTGGCAACTCAGACGTTGTTAGCGAGACCTTTACCATCTTGGTAAAGGTCTCGCTTTTTTTTAGTAAAAAGTGTTACGCCTTTACAAAGGTGGGGTATGATTGCAAAGAAAATCGCATACTACACTTAAAGGAGCGTAACTACATGGATGCACAATTACTTCTCGAGTATGGCTGGGTTCTGATTGTCCTTGTCGGACTTGAAGGACTACTTGCAGCGGATAACGCATTAGTACTCGCAATCATGGTAAGGCATTTGCCTGAAGAACAACGTAAAAAAGCACTTTTCTATGGATTAATGGGAGCATTTGTATTTAGATTCTTATCCCTATTCGTCATTTCTTTCCTTGTCGATGTATGGCAAGTACAGGCGATTGGTGCTGCGTATCTATTGTTCATATCCATAAAAAACCTGTACGACAAATTCAGTGCCAAGAACAATGATGTTGCTAACAAGAAGCCGAAAAAAGAGAGTGGCTTCTGGATGACTGTTTTGAAAGTCGAGCTTGCTGACATTGCTTTTGCAGTTGATTCCATTCTTGCTGCAGTAGCACTCGCTGTTGCACTTCCTCCCACTGGCTGGGGCCAAGTAGGAAGCATGGATAGCGGACAGTTTTATGTAGTCTTTGCAGGCGGTATCATTGGTCTGATTATTATGCGTTTTGCAGCTAACATTTTCGTGGATCTTCTCCACTCTAGACCAGCATTGGAGATTGCAGCCTTTATTATCGTAGGTTGGGTAGGGGTTAAGCTTACAGTTAGTACACTTGCTCATGATGCGGTGGGTGTGTTGCCACATGACTTTGCTCATTCCACTACTTGGAAACTAATCTTCTATGGTGTATTGGTTGGAATTGCAGTAGTCGGCTGGATTGTGTCCGGTAAAAACAAAGTAGATCATAAAAAAGAGGATTCCGCTGGCGGAACTGAATAATTTTAAAAAACCTTCTACCTTTTGGTAGAAGGTTTTTTTGAACAGACATTTTGTTTTTCTTGCTCATAAGCGTTAAAATAGAGGTAGTATACAGATAGTAGAAGGGGACGAGTACCATGTCAGAACATCACTTTCATTTAGCAGCAGACTGGCCGGGAGGAAGAAACAGCTCTGGTTCAATTGAAGCAGGTAACCTGAAGACGGAAATCAGCATTCCGCCAGAAATGGGTGGTCCTGGTATTGGTACGAATCCGGATGAGATGCTGCTCGGTGCAGCAGCTACTTGCTACATCATCACGTTAGCAGCAATGATTGAACGCGCTCATTTGCCGTTATCATCCATGAAATTGGAATCTGAAGGTATTGTTGACGAAACGAATGGTGTGATTACCTACAAGCAAATCATCCATCGGCCAACAGTATTTTTGAAAGAAGAAGCGACAGAGAAGCAATTCCAGATGCTGGAGAAGCTTGCTGTTAAGGCAGAAGAAAGCTGTATGATCACAAGAGCGATCAAAGGGAATGTAGAAGTCAGCTTAGAGGCAGACTTAAATATCGAGAAAAACTCTTAATAATCTTGTAAGATAAAGGACGGAAAGCGTATGAATAGTGAACGTGCGATGCATATTCTGAAAGAAAATGGCTTTAAACAGACAAAGCAGCGCGAAAAACTGCTGGATATTTTTCAGAAACGATCCCAGTATTCCGCGGTGACCGATCTTTGGAAAGAATTTCGTGAGGATTTTCCGAGTGCCAGCTATGATACCGTGTATCGTAATCTTTATACAATGGCCGAACTTGGTATCTTGGAGATGACAGCAATTGACGGAGATAAACATTTTCGTTTCCACTGCAATATAGAAGGCCATCATCATCATTTTATCTGCAAACAATGTGGCATTACGAAAGCAATTGATGTATGTCCGATAGCAGATGTGAAAACAGTGCTGCCGGGTGGCTATACAATAGAAAATCATAATTTCGAAGTGTATGGTATTTGCCCTGCCTGTCAATAATTGATAGGCAGTATTTTTTTGTGGATGAAAGAAACGTAATTACTACTGTTTACAAATAGTAATGGTTACGATATAATCTCGATTAGAGCTTATATGTAACGGGAGGAAATTATTTTGAAGAAATCATTACTTTTAATCAGTACAGCCTTAATTTTAGTTCTGCTTGCAGCTTGTTCTGATGGCGGCAGTCAGGATAGCAGTGAAGACGGGAAAATGAAGGTATATACAACGATTTATCCGATTCAGTATTTTGCTGAACGAATTGGTGGGGACCAAGTAGAAGTAGAGTCTGTGCTGCCACCAGGAAGTGACGCACATAACTTCGAACCAACATCGAATCAGATGGTGGATATTGCTAAATCGGATGCGTTCCTGTATTCCAGTGATGAATTAGAAACATATGCTAAAACAATTGCTGATGCAGTTGGAGACGAAGATGTTAAGATAGCGCAATTAGCAGATGGTATTAACTTACTTCCTTTTGACGAAGAGCATGATCATAGTCATGAAGCTGCGGAAGAAGAACATGATCACAGTCATGAAGCTACAGAAGAAGAACATGATCATGATCATGAAGAAGAGGCTGCAGAAACAGAGGAAGAGCACGACCATGGCAGTATCGATCCACATTACTGGCTTGATCCAGAGCGTGCGAAGCAAATGGCTGAGAATATGAAAAACACGCTTGTTGAGCTTGATCCAGATAATAAGGCAACATATGAAGACAACTTTACAGCTGTAGCAAAAGAATTGGACGAGCTTGATCAGAAATTCCAGCAGGCTGTAGAAGGCAAAGATAACAAGAAAATCATTGTTTCTCATGCAGCATATGGGTACTGGGAGGACCGTTATGGTATTGAACAGATTGCTATAACTGGTCTATCACCGACAAATGAACCTTCGCAAAAGGAATTAGAGGAAATCATCCATACTGCAGAAGATAATAAATTGAACTATGTGTTGTTCGAACAAAACATCTCGCCGAAGGTTGCAACCATTGTTCAAGATGAAATCGGAGCAGACGTACTCAGAATTCATAACTTAGAGACAGTCACCGAGGATGAAATTGATGCAGACGAAGATTACTTCAGTCTGATGGATAAAAATATTGAAACGTTGGAGCAAGCTTTGACGAACGAATAAAGGCTGTGATAAAAGATTCAGCTAAACGAAGACCCGAACTTTTACGTGAATTCTGCGTAAGTTCGGGTTTTTGTTTGATGCTCAAAATATAATTCGTTATTTGTAATCGCATGCAGTTATAACTCAGCTTCTCTTTATGTTTCGTGAATATTCTAATTTTACGTTATAATAGGTGGGTATATTTGTTTTTATGGAGGGGTATTCAAATGAAAAAATTCGAAGAACAGCTGCGACAATTTGCTAAACTGGCTATCCAGACCGGTGTTAATCTTCAAAAAGGACAAGGACTTCTGCTTGTCGCTCCGATTGAATCTGTACGTTTTACTCGAATGGTAGCGGAAGAGGCGTATAAAGCAGGTGCTAAAGATGTACATACAGAATGGTTAGATGATGAGCTGGTTGTACAGCGTTATACACATGCTCCAATCGAAGCTTTAGAGAATGTACCTGCATGGAAATTTCATGCTCGTAATGAAATGGTTAAGGACAATTACGCAGTTCTAAATATCCTTGGTGAGAATCCGGATCTTTTGGAGAAAGTAGATGGATCTAAAGTTGCGGCTTATATGAAAGCTGCCGGAAAAGGATTAACTCCATATCGTGATTACATGATGAAAGATAAGATGCAATGGTCGATTGTTGCTTATCCGACAGTAGCATGGTCCAAGAAAGTGTTCCCAGAAAAATCGGTTGAGGAAGCACAGGAAGCAATGATGGAAGAAATCCTTCGCATCAGCCGAGTGACTGGAAATGAGGATCCTAATGCTGCATGGAAGGCGCATAATAAACAACTGCACCTAGCTGCCGATTATATGAATAAGCAGCAGTTCACTAAGTTGATTTATAAAGCAAAAGGCACGGATTTGTCAATCGAGCTTCCGAAAGGACATATTTGGAGCGGTGGTTCTGGTCCGACAGAAGCAGGTGTCGATTTCAACGCTAATATCCCGACTGAAGAGGTATTCACAATGCCGCATAAGAATGGTGTGAACGGCACTGTGTCCAGTACATTGCCATACAACTTCAATGGCCAGCTGATTGAGGATTTCCAGTTGACTTTCAAGGATGGCGAAGTGGTGGACTATAAAGCAGAAAAAGGTCAGGAAGCGTTGAAAAACCTTCTGGAAGCAGATGCTGGTGCTAAACGACTTGGCGAGGTAGCACTTGTACCGCATAAGTCTCCAGTTTCACAATCCGGATTGATTTTCTATAATACATTGTTTGATGAAAATGCTTCTTGCCACCTTGCATTAGGAAAAGCGTATCCTACTTGTATTGCAGGCGGCAATGATATGACCGCTGCAGAACTTGAAGCAGCTGGCGTGAATGATAGTATCATGCATGAAGATTTCATGATTGGATCTGCTGATCTTGATATCGACGGTGTGAAAGAAGACGGCACTACTGTTGCAGTCTTCCGCCAAGGAGCATGGGCGTTCGAATTCAAGTGATCATACCAATTGGATAATAGAATCCAGCCTTTGGCTGTTCCTGACTTCCTCATAGGAAGCGAAGGGGCAGCCTTTTTGGCGTAAACGCTCCGGTACAGTGAAAATGGTGAAGTCTTCTAGCGTTAGGCCTTGTCTCACTTCTTCCCAAAACAAAGGAGTACTAACGGTACCGCTGCTGCGTTTTCGAGCCGTGTATGGAACTGGCAATGTTTTTCCCATCCCGAACTGGACATAATCTATATACAAACGCTCTTGCCGATTCTTTTTCATTCTTTCGATTGTAAAAAGATCTGGATGCTGCTGAACGAGTAATCTTGCCAATGCTTCCGTGAAGGTGCCTGCTTGTTCGTAGGATAGCTGGTTGTCCGGTAACGGGATGTACAGCTGCAACCCTTTGCTGCCGGAAGTCTTAATAAACGTAGAGAGCTGCATTTGATCCAGCCATTCTTTAAGTAAATTGGCGGCCTTGATAGCCAGTGGAAGTGCATCATCTGTTGGCGGATCAAGATCAATCGCGATTTCCCGCGGAAAATCATTTCCGATATGGTGAAATGGTGCATGAAATTCGATACTTCCATGGTTTGCAAACCAAATCAAAGTCTGCAAATCTGAGCACTGCAATGATTTCGTATCAGGTATAAAATCTGGTGCATAATCGGGTCTGTGCTTTTGATAGAAAAAGTCAGCTTCAATTCCATCCGGACAGCGGATAATTGTCGTCTCCCGATTTTCCATATAAGGCAGCATGAATGGCGCAACCGTCCGAATATAAAGCAGATAACGCAGCTTATCAATATGTGCTTCCTCCCAATAAAACTTGTCCAGTTTGCTCAGTTCGACTGTTTGCGGAAACTGAGCAAGATCTATGACTGCTTGTTGTTCTGTACAATCTGCTGCTATTACTGATGGGGCTAAACTATGGAATCTTGGTTCCCGTAATTCATCGTCCCCCTGCCCAAGACAATTTATTTTGGCACAAACTGCTGGAGGGAGAAGAAGAAGGTTATTTTCTACCTTTCCATTTTCTTTAAAGAAAGCAGTAAGAGTGCTTCGTTCTGTTTCTTCCATCCCATGCTTGCATTTACCTATCGGTACGAAATGACCTGTACTATCTGCCATCTCTGCATGAAAATAATCATTTTCCTTATCATAAGCTGTCAGGACAGCGGTGATTGTACGCCAATTTTTGATCTTGTACCAATCATGGTGCTGTTTACCGGTCTTATATGTACTGGCTGAGCGTTTGGCTATAATACCTTCTCCTTGATGTAAAACAACAGAATCCATCAGAGCTGTTGGATCTAAGGAATAATCCACGAATTGTATAGCTCCTGCTTGATCAACAAATAGGTTGACTAGCTCCTGCAATGCTTGTTTACGGGAGGATAACCGTCGCTTTTCCTGACTTTTCCCACCGTCAACCAGAAGATCAAAAGCCATCAGCACAGCAGGACGTTTAGAAGCAATTTGCTTGATTCGTTCAGCTGCTTTCAATCTGCCGCGTGATTGGAGCAAGCCGAAATCTCCGCTTTTTGCATTCTTCGGCACAATTAGTTCACCATCAATCGAGAAAGGAATGTGCTTATGCGCTAATTGCTTCTGCTGTTCAGCATACATGATGATTTCCGGAAATTGGGCTGATAAATCAACTCCATTCTTGCTTGTCAGCGTCACACTGTCATTTGTAACCGTTAAAACAGCTCTAAACCCATCATACTTCACTTCGTATATCCATCCATCCCCGACAGGACAGACATCCCGATAAATCGGTTTCATTACCTGCATTATATCTCTCTCCTTTCTTTCTAGTTTGAAGCATTGCACCGGAATTAAACATGGAACAGACGTACAAACTAGACTTAAAAGGAGTGAACAGTTCATGCATACGATGTGGAAGGGAACAATCAGCTTCGGGCTTGTAAATATTCCTGTAAAAATGCATGCTGCTACGGAAAATAAAGATGTGAAGTTGCGGCAGCTGCATAAAGAGTGCAACACACCGGTCAAGTATGAAAAAGTTTGTCCTCATTGTGAGAAGGAATTACAGACAGAGGATATCGTCAAAGCCTATGAATACACGAAGAATAAATTTGTGGTTCTGGATGAAGATGAGTTACAGGCATTGCAGAAAGAGCAGGAAGACAAAGCGGTGGAGATCGTTGACTTCGTCAGCTTAGAGGAAATCGATCCTATCTATTTTGAACGCTGTTATTATTTGTCTCCAAATGAAGGCGGAACAAAAGCATACAGTTTATTGCGGAAAGCGCTTGAGGATACAGGGAAGATTGGCGTTGCCTCTATGGTCATACGTTCTAAGCAGCAGCTAGCTGTCATCCGGGTGTATAAAAATGTCCTAGTTGTGGAGACCATCCATTATCCGGATGAGGTACGCAACGTTGCTGATGTGCCAAACATCCCTGCTGAAGATGCAATTGTTGATAAAGAACTCAAAACAGCTAAGCTGCTTATTGAACAGCTGACAGCTACCTTTGATCCGGAGAAATATAATGATGACTACCGCGAAGCCTTGCTCGATTTAATTCAGGCAAAACGTGATCATGAGCAAGTCCATATCCCGACAGCTAAGAAACAGCCAAGTAATGTAACGAACTTGATGGACGCATTGCAGGCATCATTGGACAAAGCGAAAAAAGATAAACCGGCAGCCAAGAAGACAACAAGGAAGAAAACTGCAAGCCGACCTAAAAAGAAACCGGAAGCTGGATAATTCTGCCCGTCTTTTTACACATGCATGTCGTTTGTGACAGCACCTTGACAGCTTGCTAACAAGTCAATGAAGAAAGGGCTTATGCTATAGCGTTTCTGTTCAATGCTCCTTACTATGGAAGAATACATCCTGAAGAAGGAAGCGATAGTATGGAACGCGAAGCGTATTTTGACAATGCAAGACTGCTTATGATTGCCTTTGTTGTATTTGGACATTTAATTCAGCCATATCAGGACATGTTGTTCCTGCAAATGAGCTATACATGGATATATACCTTTCATATGCCTGTTTTCATCTTCTTAGCTGGTTTCTTTGCCAGGGGAGCTGGAAGTAAGGCTGCTGTTGAAAAGCTGGCAAAAAAGCTGCTTTTACCATTTCTGTTTTTCCAAGTAATCTACACGATTTACTATTTTATGATCGGAAAAGATGGCTGGATGGAATCCATTCTTGTGCCGCAATGGGCACTGTGGTTTTTGCTTAGCTTGTTCTGCTGGCATATACTGCTCATTCCATTCAAAAGGATACGTCCTAGCCTCGGTATTCCGCTAGCTGTATTCATCGGTTTGTTAGTGGGATACTTTAATGAAATTGGAGGAGCACTAAGCCTTTCCAGGACATTTGTTTTCTTTCCGTTTTTCTTAGTCGGTTATTGGGTGACAAAAGATCAGCTTGCTGTTCTTCGACGAATGCCTATAAGGATAGGCGGTGGACTGCTGTTAATTGCAGCGGGTGCTTTATTCTATCTTTATCCTGACATCCCGACTGACTGGCTGCTCGGATCGAAATCATATGCAGTTTTAGGAGCCGGGGAAGCAGGCGGACTGATTCGGCTACTAGTTTATCTGTTCTCGGGATTAATGATGATTAGTATACTGGCGCTTGTTCCAAATAAAGAGATGCCTTTTACAAAGTATGGACAGCGGACATTGTATGTCTATCTTTTACACGGATTCTTCATCCAGTGGATTAGGGTGGATGATTTATTCGAGGTAAGCAATAGTCTGGATGTATTAGGTCTCCTAATCGTCACTCTAACCATTGTACTGGTGCTTTCCCAGCGCTGGATGCTCCGGATATGGAAACCATTGATTGAGCTAAAAAGCCCATAAAAAAACACCGCACAGGTAAGCCTGTGCGGTGTTTTTTAAATTGCGCGTGAGTCGCGGAATTGTTTTGGAGTCATGGATGTATAGAACTTAAATTGAGCGGTGAAATAGCTTTGGTTGCAGAAGTTAAACTTCTTAGCCAAGTCAGCAATCGATTGGTTCGTATGAAGCAGGAAGTATTTAGCTTCCTCAATCTTCTTTTGATTGATGAATTGCACTGTGGAAACACCAACTTCTTTTTTGAACAAATGGGAAAGGTAGCTTGGATTCACATTGCAGTGAGTGCTGATTGCCTGCAAGCTCAGATCCTCCAAAATATGTGATTGAATATAGCCGATAGCTTCATTGATGATGTTGGAGTATTGGGTGGCTCTGCTCTTATTCAAGCCTTCGATAAAACGGACAAGCATATCATATTCCAATTCGGAAAGTTCTTGCTCCGTCTGGCAGTTCTCGATTTCAAGCATATAAGTCATATTGAGGCTTGATGCTACTTCTTGAGAAGCGCCGCCTCTCAAGATAGCGCGCGTGTACAGCGTGCAGATACTGATCAATTGGTTTTTCGCTGACCGTAACGGTTGGAAGGCATACTTCGGGCGTTCAGAAGTAGAAAGGCTCTCAATTATAGATAATGCCCCATTCAAATCACCATCGGATACAGCATCCATTAGCTGGTTTTCAAGCAGGTAAGAAGGGTACAAAAATTGTTTATTAGACTTGTTATTTTCGACGGAACGTTTTTCAGGCAGAACAGCATTTTTAGATATGCTAGACATACTATACCTCCGTTAAGGGTTATTGATATTACCATCAGTCTTATATATCAATATTGTAAGCGTTTTCCGAGAAAAAATAAACTGTTTTATTAAAAAATATTTATAAAACTGCTGTTTTTACGTTTTTCGACACAGCCGCAGGTTAATAGACAAGCAAGAGAAGTACTAGCTATAATAGAAAATAGCAAGAAAGAAGGCAATTGTCTGAAAATGAGGTGTGCAAATGCGTGTCAAATCCACCCGTCGTATTATGGCTATCGTTTGGATGGTCATCCGATTTATGCTGCAGATCTACTGGTTTTATTTGCTGCATAGCCGCGTGTGGGACGAACAGGATAAACAGGAATGGGAAGCATTACTGACTAAGCAGGCGCGCGAGTATCGGAAAACTGCGGAGAAAAAAGGCGGATTGCTGATCAAGTTAGGTCAGTTTCTCAGTTCGCGTGCTGACTTGCTGCCAAAGATATTCATTCGGGAGATGGAAGGTCTCGTAGACAGGGTAAAGCCGACATCATTTACACATTCGGAAGCAATATTAAAGGAAGAGCTTGGCAGCCGTTATGAGACGGAGATTGTGCATTTGAACCCTAAAGCTGTTGCTTCTGCTTCTATCGGTGAAGTGTACGAAGCATACTTACAAAATGGCCGGAAGATTGCGGTTAAGGTCCAGCGGCACAATGTCAGACAGATATTCCATATGGATTTCAAAGCGCTCCGAATCATCTTTTTCCTGCTCCGCAAGTTTACGAGTATCGGAAAGAAATCGGATATGAAGGCTCTGTACGCGGAAGTAGTCACAATCATCAGCCGGGAATTGGACTTCCGAAAAGAATTGGAGCATGCGGATTATTTCAAGAAGCGGTACAAAGGAAATCCGGACATTAAAGTGCCAGATTATTATCCGGAACTCTGCACAGGCAAGGTACTTGTGATGGATTGGGTAGAGGGACGGAAAGTGACGGATACAGACTATCTGGATGCCCAGAAAATCCCTCGTGAGCAAGTAGCTAAAGCACTTTTTCAATTCTTTTCTGATCAGTTTCTCAACAGCGGTATGTTCCATGCTGATCCTCATGCAGGAAATATCATGGTCCAGCCTGACGGGAAAATCGTACTGCTCGATTTTGGTATGGTCGGTGAAATCCGAGCAGCGGATACCGAATACTTACGGGAGGCAATTCAGGGAATTGTGCTAGATGATTATGAGGCTGTCATCCAAGCACTCTACAACATGGAGTTTTTGCTTCCATCCGCAGATTCGGAGAAAGTAAAACGGATTATTAGGAAAACAGTGGATTTATACAAGGGAGGTCAGCTTGATGTAGGAGACACGGAATCCTTCTTGCAGCTGATGGAGGAGCTGCAAGTGATCGTAAAGGAACAGCCGATACAGCTCCCGGCAGATTTTGCCTTCCTCGGACGGGCAGTTTTCTTGGCAATTGGCCTGGTAGCTGTCATTTATCCGCAAGCTGATCTAGTAGAATGGGGAAAACCTGTCATCCTGCGCTGGATGAGAGGATCGAAAAAACATAGTTCTATCTATACTGGTATCATCACCAATTCACTTCGTCCATTCCTGTCGATGCCTAGAGCACTCGTTGACTGGCTCACTGACGGGGAGAAGCAGCGCGGCTGGGAAAGGGATAAGCAAAAGAACCAGCTGCTGCACCATTTCTACTTCTTTTACACGGTTCTGTTACTCGCCTTGACAGCAGGTTCGGCATACACGGGCATCCAAGGAATCATTCAGCATACATTATGGCTCGTTCTCGTCGGGTTTATCCTGACATTCATATTCTTTGGACTATGGTTAATTCTCTTCATTAAGCATGTTCTGCTGCTTAGATCCATAAATAAAACTAGGAGGTTATGATAATGGCAGATTTGTTACGTAAAGGATTTCTTTTAGGTGTTGGTGCTGCTTTGGCTGGGAAGGAAAAGCTGGATGCCAAATTGAAAGAGTTAGTGGCAAAGGGAGAGATTACACCACAGCAAGCAAAGGACTTGATTCAGCGTTTTGTAGATAAAGGAGAAGCGAAATCCAATGAGTGGAATGAGAAGAATCAAGAGAACATGCAGAAAAAAGTTAACGATCTAGGACTTGCTACGAAAGCGGATGTTGATGCTTTGAAGCAGAGGATCAGTCATTTGGAGTTACGTTTGCAGAATAAGGAAGATTAATAGATTTGAGCAGAAACTATTAAGTTGTCGTGAATATTTTGAAAATTTGTTGTCATGCGTCCAATTCTCGATTAGAATGATGGTAGAGGTATAACCAGAGGAGGTAATTAGCAATGATTAGCTTTTTATCTTTAGTCGACCAAGTGGAACAGGAAATGAAACGCCCTTCCACAGCCACAGAATACGATTTTTTGAAATGGATGCATGAACAATATGTCGCCGAACAATCAGATATACTGAAGCAAGCGCAATAACAGAAGAGGCTGGGACAAAAAAGTGTTTTAGCCAGATGAAAACCCGAACTATATTACAAGTCTTCATACGAAGATTTGTAAAAGTTCGGGTTTTTTATTTGTACACTTTATTAGCGTAGGCAGAATACGGAGACTCCTCGGAAATACAAACCAATTTCCTTCGTGCGAGGTGAAACTCTCGAAGCATTCCTTGTCCTACGGGAACAGCGCGAGCTGAAGACCCCGCAGTGGCGAACTTTCCACGAGGAGGCTGAGGCCGTGCCCGTGGAAAGCAGAGTGTTCTGCCGAAGCGGCGCCCAAGAATATTATTCAATTTTAAGCACTTGAATTTTAGTTATGTCCCAGCCTCTTTTTATTTTCTTTTATCACTAATTTATAACCGGCACAAAAGGATTGTAAAGAATGACCAGCCTCCATATAAGCCATACTGAAACCTGTAATTCCATTCAATAGCATCAGTTCTGCTATATCGTCTGTCTTCATTGCTTAACCTCCAATTTTTGAATATGTTATGAACAGTATACCTATTTTCAAAATAAAGGAACAAATGTTCTTGTTGTTGGGGTTAATTTTTATCTTTTATATCTGCTATAATGCAGGTAGCAGTAAAACGATGGAGGGGTTCGACTTGTTAAGTGAAGAAGCAGTGCTTCGGCATATGAAAGAGGAGCTGGAACGGGCGTTAGACCTTGATGATGTCCAAAAGCAGCGGGAGCACGTTCGAGCAGTTCGTTCGATGTGTGACCTGTTTTTGCAAAGTGAGCGTTCAAAGCGTCCAGTCAAAACGCAGGTGTCTAAACCGTCAGAAGCAGCAGTAAGCCCATCAGCAGCAGAATGGGCAGCGATGACAGGGGAATGGCCAGCCCAGCAGCCGCCTAAGAAAGCATTTGAAGATGATGATGAAGAATCGAATGGTAAGTCATTGTTCGATTTTTGATATAAAGGAGCAGAAAAATGAAAGCATTACTCATAATCGGAGCTATAAGTGGTTTCCTTACGGTAGCACTTGGAGCATTCGGAGCGCACGGACTAGAAGGGAGATTGTCTGAGAAGGCAATAGCCACATGGGAGAAAGCAGTTCAATATCAAATGTTCCATACCGTGGTCATTATCGGAGTAGCATTATTGCTCCAAAAGATCCAAGCAGGCAGTTTGACAACTGCGGGCGGTTTCTTTATTGCGGGGATCCTGCTATTTTCAGGAACACTTTACATATATGCTGTCAGCGGAATCACGATCTTTGCCATCATTACGCCAGTAGGCGGAGTGGCATTCCTGATCGGATGGGTATTGCTCGGCTATACTGCAATCAAATATTTATAAGAAAAAAACCTCTGCCGCAGCAGAGGTTTTTTTATCGTGGTGGATAAGTTGCAGTGCCGCCTGGATTTCCAAAAGGGTAACTATAATTAAGCGGTTCATCGAATGTTACATAATCGAGGTAGACCATCAATAATAAGTAACGTCGGTTGTTCTCTGGATCACGTAAGATAAGATGGTCACGACCGGCAGCCTCGATCACGCCTTTAAAGATTTTTGCGTTCCAGCGGTCATTGTTTTCGAAGGTCATATACACCGTGGCCAGCTTGTTTCGATTCAAACGCAGAATATTTTCGATATAAGATTGCTCAACTGGCAGTCCTGGTCCGGCTGGTCCTCCGCCTTGAACTTGTGACGGAACTTGCTGCTGTTGTTGCTGTTGCGGGAAAAACGGTTGGTTTTGCTGACGAGTTGGGTAGCTATAGTTCGGGACTTGCGGATAAGTATAGGCCTGGCTCTGTTCCTGATACTGTGGAGTGCTCGGAGACTGGTTTTCTTGATTCGGGTTCTTGCTCATTTTCATTCCCCTTTCCTATATCCTTTCAAAAGACAATCGGGCTGGCTGAAACTGTGAAGGCGGGAATTGAGTTATATCGTGCGACTAGTATGAATACAAGACACGCTGCGCCTTCACAACCGTTATCGCCTTACCTCATGTCTAAGGAACTCATGCCTGTTCTTTGACATGATATGAAGCCTGGAAGGGGAGTAGAACAAGGGGATTAAAAAAAACCGGACCAAGTTGGTCCAGCTTTCATTAAATATGGAAGTAGTCGGATACTGCTTCTTTATCCAACTTATTTCCGAAATAGAAGTCACCGAATTCGCCGTACCGTGCGCTAACTTCATCGAAACGCATCTCATATACTAGTTTCTTGATCGGCAGTGGATCGTGTGCGAATAATGTTACGCCCCACTCCCAGTCATCAAAACCGAACGATCCTGTGATAATCTGTTTGATTTGACCAGCGTATTTACGGCCGGTTTTGCTGTGCTCATACATAAGTTTCGAGCGAGCGTCTTTTTCAAGTGAATACCAGTTGTCTTCATTCACCCGGCGTTTGTCCATCGGATAGAAGCACATATAATCCCAACGAGGTAAAATTGGTTTCAGACGTGCTTGTACTTCTGGTTTTTGTTCAATATCAACACCAGGTTTGCTCATATATTTGGAGAGCTCAACGACAGATAAGTAAGAGAAGCTTTTCGTCATGAAAGATGCGATCTGCATTTTATCGAAAGCTGTTTCTATCTCCTGCAACTCATCCATAGTCGGACGCATAATCATAAACATCAGGTCAGCTTTATGACCAATAATCTTATAGACAAGCTGACTGCCGTTATTTGCTTCCTCAACTTGTTCCATATTTGAAAGCCAGTTCTGATATTCCTCGATCGCTGCTTGACGCACATCCTCGGAAGCCAGTTTCCAGCTTGTCCAATCCATTACACGGAAATCATGCAGGCAATACCAGCCATCCATGGTTTCTACTGCTTCTGCCATGCCTAAACACTCCTTTTTCGTTCACATTCTTTGTATAGTGTAACACAAACGACATCACACCATGCTTGTCGTTGCTTTCTAGTTCCCATATCTATTATATCAACTGTTCAGTATGCTTCGTGTGTATACTTTGACAGAAATGGGAACATCTAAAGGAGCGGTTATTTTAATTAAAAAAATCAGCAGCGACTGATATGACTTTAAAAGTAAAACAAAAAGATTTACTATAGAAATGCAGACATATTCTAGGAGGGTTTTAGGATGAGTGATTTATTTCAAACATTGCGGGAAAAAGTAACAGGCCAAAATAAAAAGATCGTCTTGCCGGAAGGCTTGGATGAGCGTATTTTGGAAGCAGCAGCAAAGCTTGCCGAAGAGGGGATTATTGCACCGATTTTGATCGGCAATAAAGAGCAAGTGGAACAAAAGGCAAAAGAATTGTCTATCGACTTGCACGGTGCAGCAATTCTTGACCCGGATACGTATGAGAAATTCGATGAGCTAGTTGCAGCGTTCGTGGAACGCCGCAAAGGCAAAGCGACAGAAGAAGATGCAAAGAAATTACTAAAAGATGAAAATTACTTCGGTACTATGCTTGTTTATACAGGCGAAGCTGACGGTCTTGTGAGCGGGGCAGCACATTCTACTGCTGATACAGTACGTCCAGCTCTTCAAATCATTAAAACGAAACCAGGATACAAGAAGACTTCTGGTGCATTCGTAATGGTAAGAGAAGATGAGCGCTATGTTTTCGGTGACTGTGCTATCAACATCGCACCTGACAGCCAGGATCTTGCGGAAATTGCTGTAGCAAGTGCTGAAACAGCGGCTATGTTCGGTATCGATCCAAAAGTAGCATTGCTTAGCTTCTCGACTAAAGGATCTGCTAAATCTCCGGAAACTGAAAAAGTATCGGATGCGCTAGCGATTGCGAAAGAGAAAAATCCTAACCTTGTTGTAGATGGCGAATTCCAATTCGATGCAGCCTTTGTACCATCTGTTGCTGCGAAAAAAGCACCGGATGCTGTATTGAAAGGTGATGCGAATGTATTCGTATTCCCTAGCCTAGAAGCAGGTAACATTGGGTACAAAATTGCTCAGCGTCTTGGTAATTTCGATGCTGTAGGTCCAATCCTACAGGGTTTGAACGCACCAGTAAACGATTTGTCCCGCGGCTGTAATGCAGATGATGTGTACAAGCTTACACTTATCACTGCTGCTCAATCTGTAGAATAAGCAAATATGGAAGACGCCTTTCTCAAAGGAAGGTGTCTTTTTTGTTTGTTTTGTTTTTCCTGCCTAATTATAGTAAAATAGCCTTGTCTAAGATGCAAAAGGAGTGAGTATTTGTTGGGCAATGATATCCGCTATTCATCCGAAGTAACAGATCAGTTTGTGAAGCATGCCATCGATTACGTAGGAGCAGGAGTGGTAATCACAGACCCCTCACTTCCTGATAATCCGATTATTTATACAAACAAAGGTTTCGAAGAACTTACTGGTTATCCTTCAGAAGAAATTCTCGGCCATAACTGCCGCTTTCTTCAAGGTAAAGATACGAGAAAAGAAGATGTTGCAGCCGTCCGTGATGCAATAAGTGATAAAAAGACTGTCGTGGTAGAGCTGAAGAACTATCGCAAAAACGGTGAAATGTTCTGGAATGAGCTGGAGATTTATCCGATTTATTTGGAAAGTGAGCAGAAGACTTTCTTCGTCGGTGTACAGAAAGATGTAACACAGAGAAAGCAAAGTGAAGAACTTGTTTCTCATTACCTGGAAGAAGTATCCCGATTGTCCACGCCGATTGTCCCGATTACGGACACTACATCCATCTTGCCGTTGATTGGGGATGTTGATGATCGCAGGCTGAACCAGATACTGGAGCGAGTAGGTGAGCACGTCCAGCAGACAGGGGAACGGAATTTCATTCTTGATCTGCAAGGAATCAGTCGCTTCCATAGCGGTGTTCATCACGGTGTACTGCGACTTCACCAACTGCTTGATATGATGGGCACGCGCATGATCATTACGGGATTCCACCCGAAGATGGCTATGGAAAGTGTTCGTCAAACAGATTTCAGTGATCAAAACATCACGTTCTATTCGACAGTGAAACAAGCTTTAGCGTTTCTGGAAAAAGAAAACCGCTGAACCGATTAATCGGTCAGCGGTTTTTTATTGGAAATTCTCATTTCGAGCACGCATCAGCTTCATCCGTTCCTGCTGCAGCTGAATCTCTTGTACTGTCATTTCTGAGGAAGGATCGATATGTGTGATAGAGGCTAGTCCATCAACAATCCGCTTACACACTTGTTCACTTGTAAGGGAAACCTGGAGCAATTCTTCCAGCGAAGCCATCGTTTCCGGCACTACATCAGGGAAGGTGAAACGAGTTTCCGCATCTTTTTTAGCTCTTTCATAGAATCCTTGAACGATCTCGGCACGCGCCGCGCCGCTTCCATCTACACATAAGTAGATTTGGACAGCAGAACCGTCTTTTACCCTGCGCTGGGAAATGCCGGCAAATTTACGACCGTCTATGCTCAAATCATAGGTCCCAGGACAATAAGAACCGACTATCTCAAAAGCTTCAATTTTATCGGTAAGATCCTGGAAAATATATTGGATGAAGGAAACCATCGCTTGATATCCATCATGAATCCCGATGTGCTTGGCATCTGGGAAGATAAAGGATAGATTGACAACACCTTTATCGAGCAGGACAGCGAGTCCGCCAGAGTTTCGAACAACAGCTTTGTAGCCTTTTTCCTGCAAATAGGATATTCCTTCTTTTATATAAGGAAGACGGGAATCAGGTATGCCGAGCATAATCGTGCGGTCATGGATCCACAGTCTTGCAGTTGGCGGGGCCAGATTTTCTCCGACAGAAATGGCTAAGGCATCATCTATCGCGAAGGAGGCCATAGCTTGTTCCGGACCGTCTTCACCGGAATGATCGATAATGCGGAATTCAGGTGTTTTGAATAATGTATGTAACACGTAGAACGCGCTCCTTTTCAGCTGAATGGCGTCAAACGCCAATACATAGTATAGCAAAGAATAGGGTAGACAAGAAACGAGTAAAAATTACTTTTAGTTGTTTACGGGGGACCTGATATTTTATAAACTAAGTCTATTGGACAAAAAAATACGAGACAGAATGACATAAAGTGAGGCAAAGGAAATGGCGTATCGAGATGAAAAGCTAGATGAAGAAAAAGTTTTCAAAGATCCGGTGCATCGCTATGTACATGTCCGTGACAGGGTAATATGGGATCTGATAGCAACGCCTGAATTTCAGCGGCTTCGCAGGATCAAGCAGCTTGGAACCTCTTATATGACGTTTCATGGTGCCGAACACAGCCGTTTTAATCATTCCTTAGGGGTCTATGAGATTGTCAGACGGATTGTAAATAATTTCGAGAACCGGAAGAACTGGAAAAAGGAACAGCGGTTGCTGCTTCTCTGCGCAGCTTTGCTCCATGATCTCGGTCATGGACCTTATTCTCATTCCTTCGAAAAGGTTTTTGGCTTAGATCATGAAGAGTTCACCCGCAAGATTATCCTTGGAAATACTGGAGTCAATCATGTGCTGCGAAAAGTTAGCGCAAGCTTTCCGAAAAAGGTAGCTGAGGTTATCAATAAGACATATGGTGATAAATTAATCGTCAGTATCATCTCAAGCCAGATTGATGCAGACAGGATGGATTATTTGCAGCGTGATGCCTATTTTACAGGTGTAAGCTATGGCCATTTTGACATGGAAAGAATACTTCGGGTAATGCGCCCTCGTGAGGATCAGGTCGTGATCAAAGAATCCGGCATGCATGCAGTCGAGGATTATATCATGAGCCGCTACCAAATGTATTGGCAAGTATATTTCCACCCAGTAACACGCAGTGCGGAAGTAATTCTGACGAAAATCCTGCATCGTGCAAAAGCACTTTATAAAAGTGACTATACATTCAAGTTGCGACCGCAGCATTTTATTTCCTTGTTTGATGAAAATGTCACCTTAGAAGATTATATACGGCTTGATGAAAATGTAACATCCTTCTATTTCCAGGCTTGGCTTGAAGAAGAAGATGATATACTAAGGGACTTGTGTGAAAGATTCCTGAATCGCAGACTATTTAAGTATATCGAGTTCAATCCGCTTCTGCATGTTAAAGAGATGGTCGAGCTGTCCAGGCTCTTCAGTGAAGTAGGCATCGATCCGGAATATTATCTGATTGATGATTCGTCATCTGATTTGCCTTATGACTTCTATCGTCCAGGCGAGGAAGAAGAGCGTTTGCCGATCCATTTACAGTTGCCAAATGGAAAATTGAAGGAATTATCACGTCAATCGGATATTGTCGAAGCGATTTCGGGTAAAAAACGAACAGACCATAAATTGTATTTCCCTCAGGACATTCTAGAAGCCCTGCCGGATGACAGTCAACAGAAGCAACGGATCTATGAGATTTTATTCCAATAAGGAGGAGCAGCTATGCTAGCCAACCACGCAAATCTCCTGCAATTCTTTTCTTCCGTGGAAGAAGTGGTAGGAAGAAAGAAACTGCAAAAGATGATTTACATACTGAAGAAAAATGGTATTCCGTTCGGTGAAAAATATGAATTCCATCTATTCGGTCCCTATTCGGAGGAATTGTCCCTGCGTGTGGATGAACTGAGCAACCTCGGTTTGATCAAAGAGACAAAAGAGGATAAAAGCAGCTATTTCCAATACCGTTATACAATTACGGAGGAAGGCCAACAGTTTCTATCACATTACGATAATCAATTTCCGGATTACCAGGCGTCTATCCGCCTGCTGAAAGAAAAAAGCTCTCGTTTCCTGGAGCTAGTTTCCACGATGCTGTATTTTGAAGAACTGCCGCAGGAAGAAGTGGAAGATAAAGTACGGACAGTAAAGAAAAAACAAAATTATACCGATGAAGAGATGACCCAAGCTTGGGAGTTCATCAAATCATTGAAACAACAGCAAGCATGAAAAAGAGCGAGGGATCCACGTGATCCTTCGCTCTTTTAATTACACAAGTAATAACAATATGGTGTATCCGGCTGCGCCAAACAGGAAGCTTCCGATACTGCTTTCCTTTTCCTCAGGAAGCTCTTCTTTCAGTACATTCAATACGATACCTCCTGCAATAAAAGCATTAAGAATGGAGATTGCTACTTCGTTCAATTCGGTTAAAACGCCAATGAACCAGCCTAAAATAATGGCGCCTGTAAGAAGTAATCTTCCGTACTTATCATAGATATGTTTGTAATCACTCCGCAGACTCCGGTCATTGGTAATAAAGTGGACACCTAAAGCGAGAAAATAGAACAGCATCCCAAGAGGAGATTCATATTCTTCCCGTATCAACAGGTAGCCTATAATAGCGTTATATAAAAAGAAAGAGCTGATATGCAGCCAGAAAACACCGGAACCCGCCGCTTCAGGATTTTTGAGTTTGTCTGTCTGTTTCGATACTGTCACCATTCTTTCCAATCCATAGAAAAGTACCAACCCGATCAGAGCAACAATATAAATATGATGTTCTGCATACCGCCAGATACTATCTCCTAGTTCGGCTTCCAGTTGTTCCTGATAAGAATTTAACTCAGGAAGAAGATGGACGAACACATAGGCCACTGCTATTCCCGCAGAAACAGACAAGAATTTACTTCGGGGTGTTTCCTTCAGAAAACTCATGTACTTAGAGAAGTAATGGATGAGTGCGAATCCTGCTGCGAAAATCAAACTAAGCCAAAAATACATGAAATCTTCCTTTCGATATTTGCTGCTGTACTCTTCCCGGATAGAATACTCTCTAATCGGCTGTAGGGTGGTAATAGTTCCGTACTTGGATGGATTTGTAGAATTCCGACACTTAAATATTCTGGTAAATTTACAGAATATTGTAATATAATAGAAAAAACGTATATTGAAAGTGGGTCATGTATGCGCATAGTTTCTTTCTTCAGCTATCTAGTATTAGGACTGGTAGCTATATTACTAGTAAGTTGTATTCCATCGGTATTTTCCGCAGGTTTTTTCGGATACTGGCATAATGTTTTTCACTTAGTTGAACAAGTGATGGATCCATCTCAGTGGGTGTATACAACACCATTTAACAGGACCTATTCTATAACTTCTTTCTTTGGTGATGCTATATCTTATTCCATGACAATACTAATTCTTGCTTTAGTGACAGGGTTTGGTGGTGGTCTGCTTTTTGCAGTGCTTTCTTTTTTGCTGCCCAAAAGGGTAGTTGAGCCATTGAAACGATTAGGTAATTTTGCGGAATCAATCCCTGATATACTTATAGCTTTTGGAATCCAGCTGCTTGTTGTTTTCCTGTACAAACAATTCGGCTTTCTCTTGCTGCAATTCAGTTCAGTTGGCAGCGATGAAATCTATATCCTGCCAATACTTATTATCGCTATCTTACCGTTCTTTTCCTTTTACCGGATAGTCTTGTCTATGCTGGAGGAAGAACAACAAAAAGACTATGTCGTCCTGGCGCAAAGCAAGGGATTAAGTAAAAGCTATATTCTTTTTGTACATATGCTGCGAAATATTTTACCTACTGCTTTTTTGCATACGAAGGTAATTACATGGGCAACAATGTCTACTATTCCAGCCATTGAATATATTATGAATTTATACGGTATTACTAGTATTTTAAAAGACTTACTGTTAAGGGACGGATCAAATGCCATCGAGATATTCTTTATATTAGTGTTTTTCTTTATCCCTTTTTATATTATTTATGGAGTTGCTGACAGAGTTCTTGTTAGGGAAAGAACAGTTAAACAGGAGCCGCCGGTCTGGAGAAAGGTACCTTTAGTCGGAAAAAGGAAGAAAGGGAGTGTACTCTCCTTCAAGAGAAATATCAAACATTCTCCCGTTTACCGTAATTGGAAATTTGTGACGGGTTCAGCTTTGATTCTGCTTTTGTTTCTGGCGAGCTGTCTTTATACTGTCTGGGCTGATCCGTCCATTCAAGTGACAGAATATCAATACGAAGATGGGAGAGCGGTAGATAAAGCTCCATTTCCACCTAATGATGATTACTGGCTCGGAACTGACAGAAGCGGAAGACATCTGGATGATGTGCTTATAACGGGGGCAAAATTCACAATAGGGTTTGCTATCCTTCTCGCGGCTTTACGGATTGGCGGTGGATTTCTACTAGCTATCCCCTATGTGCTCTTAGTTCCAATGAAAGTCAGGAAAATTTTGGACAAGTTCACGGACACTCTGCATTATATCCCGCAATCATTATTGGCGCTCTTCCTGTTAACCCCAATTATTGGGGCGAGTGTTTATTATGATCTTACTATAACGGAAAAAATCTTTTGGCAGATACTGATCTTGCTTTTACTTGTACTCCCGCTTACAACCTCGCTTTTAAGCAAAGAAATTGATCATGCACTTTCCACTGCTTTTGTAACAAGTGGGACTATACTTGGAGGAAGCAAACTGCATCTCATACGAAAGCATGTATGGCCGCAGATACGCATGAGATGTTTCATTCTATTTGGACAGCAAACAGCTCAAGTGCTTGTTTTATTTATTCATCTAGGGATTTTCGGGGTATATTTTGGAGGAACAGTTGTTAAAGGAGACCTAGTTTATCCAGCCACAGCGGAGTGGTCCTCTCAGATACCGTTTCTTCGGTACATGCTCATGCAGCCGGATGGTTATTACAGCGCAGTTGTCATTGCCGCATTTCTTTTCCTCATATTCTGTGTACAGCTAATAGTCGCAGGTTTGAAAGAAGTGGAACATAGCAGGCTGGGTATTAAGGGAACAAAGGATAGAAGGGTGCAAACAGCAGTGTCAGACAAGCAAGCTGCAGCTGGTCTAACTGCATCACCCGATGCTTTCCGTTTCCATGATAAAACAATTGAATTGAAGTGATAATCCGACACATGCTACTATAGAAGCAAAAGTCGAGGGAGCGGTATATGTGGAAAAGAAGAAAAATAATGCTTTCACGATCATGAAGGACGATTCTACGGACGGTCATGGCGGATATGGGGTCGGTTCGATCAGTCTGGAGAATATGAGTCCGGTCATCGTTGATCCGAATGAGAAAACAGCATACGTGGATATGGCGGCGATGCATGCTCGCAGTCAAGTGGAAAGACGTGTGCGGTTCCAGCATGAGAAGGAAAAAGTACAAGACGGAAAGCTGTATTGGATTGTCTGGGTGACGGTGCAAAATGGCGGAGAAGGCCCTTATTACTTTGGAGCAGCTGCCAGCGAAATTCTTGTTGATCGGCCGAATCGTATCGCTTATAAATCTATGCCGGAGCATGTGAAGCATATGGAGCAGTCTATGAAAGGCAAGTATGTGCTTGAGCATATGGATGATGTATCGAAGGAATTGCTGTTGGAGTTCCTTAAGGAATATAAACCGGAATTCTGGAGCAGGTCGCCGAAGGATCTGGAAAACCAACTCCAATAAATCAAAGCCGCTTTCCCGAAAAAGGGACAGCGGCTTTTCTTTTAAAACAGCCAATCAAACCAGCGTTTGCGTCTGTTCATAGGTTCTTCCTGGTCATGATGGAGAGGGTACTCATCTAAATCAGGTCGGCAGTATAGCTTAGGTTCTGTACCTCTAACAAAATAAGTGAATCGGCGCTTTTCGCAATAAGACGTGGAAAGAAAGCCGGAATCAGGATCAACAAACATACCACGAACACCGGCAGGAGGCCGGAATGCTTTGATTGGTTCGCCCTGATGCGCTGCTTCCATAAATCCTGCCCAAATTTCTTTGCTGTAGGCAAGCTCTTTTACTTTCTCCATGGAGCGGTTATTATCATAGCCAGTCCAGACGGCTGTCACCAAGTCAGGACTGAAGCCAACCATCCAGCTATCTGTTGTTGTTGTTCCGGATTTCCCTGCATATGGCCGGCTCAACTGATCCTTGATTGAGGCACCTGTTACACGCATATAGCTGCTAAGCGAGTCATCGAACATACCTGTCATTAAATCGGTGAGCACAAACAGTCTTTTTTTATCCAGCTTGCTTTTTTTCTGCGGTTTGTGAGAATAGATAGTCTTACCGTTGCGATCGACGATTTTTTCAATCGTATAGCTTTCAACCTGTTTACCGCCATTTGCTATCCGGCTGTAGGCAACTCCCATCTCTTCGACAGACACCGGAGAAGTTCCAAGCGCGAGTGATGGAACTGCCTGTAACTCACTGGTGATACCGAGTTTCTTGGCATCTGCAGCTATCTTTTCTGCACCAATCATTAAATTCGTTTTCACTGCATAAATATTGTCGGACATTGCGATAGCTTCTACCATTGTAATTTCATCATTTGCATAATAGCCATGAAAATTGCCAGGTGCATATTCTCCGCCATCCGGCAGTTCAAAGGTTGTTTCTTCGCTTCTTAGCTGTGTCATCGGTGTGAAACCGTTTATCAGGGCAGTGTAATACACAAAAGGCTTGAATGCGGAGCCTGGCATACGTTTGGATGTAGTAGCTCTGTTATACGTACTCGCTTTGTAATCAGTTCCGCCAACCATAGCTGTGATTGCACCGGTATCTGGATCCATAGCAATTGCGCCCGTCTGCAGTTCTGTATCAGCCGGAATAGTGTCTGCTATTTGCGTCTCCAATTTGAGCTGCTGATCAGAATCCATCGTTGTATAGACGTGGTACCCAGCTGTTGCAGCTTGATCCTCGTCCATCTCCAGAACATCGGCAAGCTCGTCTGTAATATAGTCCTGGAAATAACCAGCGCGTCTGACTGTTTCCCGTTCCTGCTCTGTCGAGAGCGATACAGCTGGAAGTGATTCGGGTTCAGTGATATAACCTTCATCCTCCAGCAGTCCGTAAATATATTCCTGCCTTTCATCGGCAAGCTCTTTATTTTGGAAAGGGGAGTAGTAAGATGGGCCTTTCGGTATACCGGCAAGCAATGCCGCTTCAGCAGCTGTTAAACTGCCAGGATCTTTATCCATATAATAATCGCTCGCTGCTTGGATGCCGTACATCCCATGTCCGTAATAAATCGTATTAAGATATCCTTCCAATATTTCATCCTTCGAATAAAACATCTCTAAGCGGATACCGTAGATTGCTTCCTTGAATTTTCGTGTCCACGTTTTATCATTCGTTAAGTAAAGATTCTTGGCATATTGCTGGGTTATGGTGCTGGCTCCTTCAACCTTGGCGCCAGCCTTGATGTCCTGCAGGGCAGCAGCGAATATGCGCTTCCAGGCAAATCCATGATGTTTGTAGAAGTTCTTGTCTTCAGCCAGAATAGTCGCATGAATCAAGTGAGGAGAGACTTCGTCCAGTGCGACCCAGCGTTTCTGTGTGTTGCCATACTGTTCACCGAGGATCGTGCTGTCATTCGCATAGAATGTCGTACTCCATTTATTTGTCATCGGAGGAGGTCCCATCAAATAACAGATGAGGAGCAGTCCGCCGATGGCAGTTATCATGCTTCCGAGTATAACGGCAGCCAGTCTTTTTGGCCGGAGCCACTTCTGCCAACGGGCTATCGGAATCCGAATCAAATCTATCGCCTGCTTCCTTCATGGTGTCAAAAACAGTATCGGCATCCAGTAGGATAATAAACATCTGAAAGGGTTGCTTTTTTTCGGATTTTCTCTATAATTTGATTGTTTAAAGCTATAAAAATGACCAACACTAGTTGCGAGATGATATAGGATTCTACACATAGAGGAGTTTTGACAGCTAATGGAACTTTGGTATACAGAAAAACAGACAGATAGCTTTGGTATCACAGCAAAAGTGAAGCGTTCACTGCATAGTGAGCAGACTGATTTTCAGAAATTAGACATGCTTGAGACAGAAGAATGGGGTAATATGCTGACATTGGACGGCATGGTTATGACAACAGAACGTGATGAGTTCGTCTATCATGAGATGGTAGCGCATGTGCCATTGTTCACGCACCCGAATCCTGAGAATGTGCTGATTGTAGGCGGAGGAGACGGCGGTGTTATCCGTGAAGTACTCAAGCATGACAAAGTGAAAAAAGCTACACTTGTTGATATCGACGGCAAAGTTATCGAGTATTCCAAGAAGTTCTTGCCTTCCATCGCAGGTAAAATGGATGATCCTCGTGCAGATGTGCGCGTCGGTGACGGTTTTATGCATATTGCTGAAAGTGAGAACGCTTATGATGTCATTATGGTGGATTCGACAGAGCCTGTAGGACCAGCCGTCAACTTGTTTACAAAAGGCTTCTATGCCGGCATTGCGAAGGCATTGAAAGAAGATGGGTTGTTCGTTGCGCAGACAGATAATCCGTGGTTTAAAGCTGACTTGATTTCACAAGTGTTCAAAGATGTGAAGGAAATCTTCCCGGTAACAGAGCTATACACGGCGAATATCCCTACTTATCCGAGTGGTCTGTGGACGTTCACGATGGGCAGCAAGGTGCATCATCCGAAAGAAGTGAAGGAAGAACAGTTCCAGCCGATCGAAACGAAATACTATACACCTGAGCTTCACAAAGCTACTTTTGTCCTGCCCAAATTCGTACAGGATTTATTGAAATAAAAATGGAGAGACGCTTCCGTGGGGAGCGTTTTTCTTACTGAAAGGGGAAAGCTGCATGCGCCAGACAAAAATTCCGGTATGGATCGAGATGAATACGGCAATAACGGAGGAAGATGATACGGAGTACACGACTTTAAAGGCAGCTGGTACCTATTCCGCAAATGGGGGATTGACGGTCGTCAATTTCACCGAGGAATCCGAAGAAGTTGGAGAAACGAAGACGTTGATTACAATCACGGGTGATAAGGTGAGTATCAAACGCTCAGGCGGATTTGAAATGAAGCAAGTTTTCATAAAGAATCAGCCGACAGAGAACGTATACCGCCATCCTTATGGTACAATGCATATGGAAACAAGCACACACGCGATGACGTTCTCGCCACTGACAACTGGCAGCCCGGCGGAACTTACGATAAGCTATACAGTAACCTTAAATCAGGCGCAGTCTAGAAGACATGCACTGACGTTGCGTGTGCAGGAGGAGAGTAACGGATGAATATCGTACAACAAACAGAACAAAAATTAAAAGCGGCGATTCAGGATGCTGTTTTAAAAGCTGGCTTAGCTGATAAAGAAACAATTCCTGCTATCATTTTAGAGCAGCCGAAGGATAAAGCGCATGGCGATTATGCAACGAATATTGCGATGCAGCTTGCTCGTGTTGCGAAAAAAGCACCTCGTGCCATTGCGGAGGATTTGCAGAATAACTTCGATTATGACAAAGCCCCTGTAGAAAAGATCGAAATTGCTGGACCAGGATTCATCAACTTTTTCATGCGTAACAGCTATCTTGGTGAACTAGTATCCACTATCTTAGAAGCAGGCGATAATTTTGGCCGCACGGACGCAGGTAAAGGAGAGAAAGTCCAAGTTGAATTCGTTTCGGCGAACCCGACTGGTGACTTGCACCTTGGACATGCACGCGGTGCAGCAGTAGGGGATTCTCTTTGCAACATTCTTGATGCAGCAGGCTATGAGGTTGGTCGCGAGTATTATATCAATGATGCTGGTAACCAGATCGATAACCTAGCCCGCAGTGTGCAGGCGCGTTATCTGCAAGCACTTGGACAAGATGCTGAGATGCCGGAGGACGGCTATCATGGTAAGGACATCATTGGTATTGGGAAAGAGCTTGCCGAGGAGTATGGCGATAGCTATGCATCGAAGCCGGAAGAGGAACGCCTTGCTTTCTTCCGCCAATATGGATTGACTTATGAATTGAAAAAGCTGGAGAAGGATCTAGCTGATTTCCGTGTTCCATTTGACGTGTGGTATTCAGAAACTTCTTTGTACCAAGATGGAAAAATCGATACGGCATTGGCGACACTTCGTAAAACTGACTATGTCTTTGAAGAAGATGGAGCAGTTTGGTTCCGTTCAACACACTTCGGTGATGATAAAGACCGTGTACTTATTAAACAAGATGGCAGCTATACGTATCTGACTCCGGATATCGCTTATCATAAAACAAAACTTGATCGAGGATTCTCCAAGCTAATCAACGTCTGGGGAGCCGATCACCATGGCTATATCCCACGTATGCGTGCCGCAATCCAAGCGCTTGGCTATGACGCAGATACACTGGAAGTTACAATCATCCAGATGGTCAACCTGTTCGAAAATGGTGAAAAGGTTAAAATGAGTAAACGTACTGGAAAAGCAGTTACGCTGCGTGAATTAATGGAAGAGGTCGGCATCGATGCAATGCGTTACTTCTTCGTTATGCGTTCCAGTGACTCTCATCTTGATTTCGACATGGATTTGGCGAAATCACAATCAAATGAAAACCCTGTTTTCTATGTGCAGTACGCATATGCTCGGATCAGCACGATGCTTGCGCAGGCTGCTGAAAAAGGATTCCAGACTGAAGGTCCATATGATGCGAGTCTTCTGACTGCTGAGAAAGAATTGGATCTTCTAAAACGACTTGGAGAATTCCCTCAAGTAGTTGCAGACGCGGCTGAAAAACGCATGCCGCACCGCATCACGCAATATAGCTTTGATCTGGCTTCTGCACTCCACAGCTTCTATAATGCGGAGAAAGTATTAAACCCAGATAACGAAGAGCTAACGAAAGCGCGGATTGCGTTGATGAATTCTGTTCGTATTACAATTAAAAATGCACTGCGTCTCATCAGTGTTGAAGCACCAGAAAAAATGTAAAAATACAAAAGCCCGTCAGCAGCAGTGCTGGCGGGCTTTTTTTATAGGTAATTCCGCAATGGTCTAAAGATGATACCGGTCGCCTTAGCAATCCATGGGCGTTTTTGTATAGTCTTAACTGAAGCTACAATGCTTGATTGTTCATCTTTTTTCCAAAGAGCGAGAAGCTGGGCATAAAAGAGGTCGTTCTCTCTGATAGTCACAGTAAGCTCCTTATTAATTAGCAAACTCCGTCCATCAAGATTAGCAGAACCGACAGCACACCATAATCCGTCGCACAGAAGAATTTTTGCGTGATAAAAGCCATTTTGATACAAGTTAATTCGTACGCCATGCTGCAGCAGACGACGGGCAAAGTGGAAAGACACTTGATTGACAACATAATGATCTACTTTGGACGGAAGCATGAGCCTGACATCCACACCTCTTTCAGCAGCTCGTTTGAGGGCAGCTTCCACACGTCTGGTCGGTACGCAGTAAGGTGTGCCGATATAAAGATATTCCTTCGCATGATGTATTTGGTGCAGCAACCAATCTTCGTATCCATCTGACGCTGTAATAACAACTTCGATCTGTGCACCATCAAGTGCAGGAGATTGTTTGGGTAATACGTGAAATGGAACACCCCAATCGGAGGCAAATAACTGTACAAATGTGTATACTGCCTCGCCTTCTAATTTGACGACACAATCTCGCCAAAAACCAAAACGAGGTTCTTTGCTTAAATACTCTTTTCCGATATTGAATCCTCCGACATAGGCACTTCGCTGATCAATGATGGTCACTTTTCTGTGGTTACGATAGTTCAGGTTGTACAGGAAATAAGGAAAGCGTGGAATATTAGCAAATCGCAGCATCACACCCGATTGTCGCAGACGCTTTCGTTCTTTTCGTGGTAAGCGGTAGCCGCCGATTCTGTCGAGTAGGAAGCGGATTTTGATTCCTTCCTGTGCTCGCTTTTGCAGTAATTCTGTCAACTGCTGTGTAGGTTCGTCCCATTTTACAAGGAAGAACTGGATATCAACTGACATCTGTGCAGTTTTTATGTCACGGATCAACGCGTCATAGAAGTTGACTCCATCATCGAACATGGAAACAAAGGCATGCTTATGACCGATCAGCCGATTGACTGCATTTCTTTTGCTATACCTCCTGCCAAGCGACAAGTCCACCCATACGAGCACTATTATGAGGAACAGGAGAGCCAGCAGGAAGAAGAAGACATACATACACTGACCTCCTTTCCCGAAGTAATAATAGGCTTTACAAATATAGCCAATATCATGTATCATAAAAACAAATCAGAGCGAACGGTAAAACCGGACGCAGAAAGGGATGATGATTATGTTGACATATACAATGATTAAAAAGCCGTCCGTCACTACGCACATCCCTTCTGCTCGTCTGGAGTAGCAGATTATTTCTGCTATTTTAAATTCTAGTGGAAGGGCTGTGCAAACAGTCCTTTTTATTATGGCTAAAAAAGCTACCACTAGGAGGAAAACATGAACGAAGCATTGAATTTATTAGGATGGAATGACCAATTGGAAACAGCAAAGCAAGCATATGATAAGGCTTGGACACCAGCTCGTATTGTGCTGGAGCATAAACATATGTACAGAGTGCTTGATGACAGAGGAGAGATGCTTGCGACACCGTCAGGGAAGTTTCGGCAAACTGGAGATTATCCAGCAGTCGGAGATTGGGTACTGGTAGATGCGCGGCATGAAGAAGGCAAAGCGACAATACACGCTTTATTGCCGCGAAAAAGTAAGTTTTCTCGTAAAGAGGCAGGAGCGGTGACAAAGGAACAAATCGTCGCAGTGAATGTTGATTATGTGTATTTGGTTATGGCGTTAAATCAGGATTATAATCTTCGCAGACTGGAACGCTATTTATTGGCAGCTTATGACAGTGGGGCATCACCGGTCATCATTTTAAGCAAAGGGGACCTGTGTGATAACTTGGAGGAGAAATATAGTGAAGTCGAAGCAATAGCTCCAGGTGTGACCCTCCATGTTACGAGTGCGGTTGACAGAAGAGGGGTTGACGCTATCAGCAGGCAGCTCGCCCCCGGTATAACTGCGGCCTTCTTAGGTTCTTCAGGCGCGGGCAAGTCCACCCTCGTCAACATGCTGTACGGAAAAGATGTACAGCTGGCAGGAGGAATCCGTGAAGATGATGGCAAAGGCAAACACACGACAACGCATCGTGAGCTTGTACAGCTGCCAGGCGGCGGTATGATTATCGATACCCCTGGTATGCGCGAACTGCAGCTATGGGATCAGCAGCATACTGGTGTGTCAGCAGCTTTTACTGATATTGAACAACTGGGAGAAACATGCCGTTTCCGTGACTGCACCCATAATAATGAACCTGGATGCCGTGTGCAGGAGGCTGTAGAGAATGGTGAGCTGGAGGAAGAACGGCTTCGCAGCTATTTTAAGCTGCAGCGGGAGCTTCAGTATCTTGATAGTAAGACATCCACCAAAGCACAGCTGGAACAGAGAAAACAGTTCAAACAGCTGTCAAAACAAGTCAAACAAGTTAAAAAACGCCGCTGATCTGAAGAAATATTGCATTTTGATAGGCCTGGCAATATAATGTAAGGTATGGTTCTAAAACGGTAGACGTGAACATAACCAACTTATTGACAAAGGGAGTGCTGTGACAGTGGGTTTGAAAGAATACAGCAAAGAAGAGCTTGCTGACTTTTCCCTCGTGGAATTGACGAACTTGATTCTTGAGGAAGAAAACAAAGCAACCGATTATAAAGATTTATTCAATAAAGTAGCTGACATCAAAAAAATGAGCTCCGATCAGCGTGATGAATACTTGCTGCAGTTCTATACGGACTTGAACGTAGATGGCCGTTTTATGACAGCAGGATCCAATCTTTGGGGATTGAAAAGCTGGTATACAGTGGATCAATTCGACGAAGACGTTACAGTTGAACCTACGAAGAAAAGGAAGAAACGTGTAGCGGATGAAGATGAGGATATGGACGATCTTGAAGAAGACTTCACACTAGACGAAGAAGGCTTTGACGCAGATTACGGCGACGAAGAGGAAGATGACGACGATCTAGCTGACGATGATGTAGCGGAAGATGATTACGAAGGTGATTATCAGAGCGACGACACAGACGAAGAAACTCGTGAAATCGTTGGAGAAGATATGCACATCACTGGTGAAGAAGACGACGACGAAGAGGAAGACCGCTAAGCGAATAATAATCGCTTAATGTTATTGACTTTACACTGTAGAATCAGTAATATTTTATGTGGGCTCTTTAATTGTCCGAAGACGCGTTCCCTTAACAAAGGGAGCGCTTTTTATTTTTTCCTAAACTTTTTTAAGGACATGGGTATTCTATAAATAAATGCTAGAAATGAGGGATTACGTTGACAAAGTATATCTTTGTTACAGGAGGAGTTGTATCTTCTCTAGGGAAAGGAATTACAGCGGCATCACTTGGCCGTTTGTTGAAAAATAGAGGCTTGCAGGTGACTATTCAGAAATTTGATCCATATATCAATGTGGACCCAGGAACAATGAGTCCATATCAGCACGGAGAAGTCTTCGTTACAGAAGATGGAGCTGAAACGGATTTGGATCTTGGTCACTATGAGCGTTTCATCGATATTGATTTGAATAAATATTCCAACGTAACAACAGGTAAGATTTATTCTACTGTATTGAAAAAAGAACGCCGCGGCGATTATCTTGGCGGTACTGTTCAAGTTATCCCGCATATCACTAATGAAATCAAAGACAAAGTATTCCGCGCTGGGAAACAAACGAATGCAGATGTTGTCATCACAGAAATTGGCGGAACTGTAGGGGATATTGAATCCTTGCCGTTCTTGGAAGCAATCCGTCAAATTAAATCCGATATCGGCCGGGACAATGTAATGTATTTGCATTGTACACTTGTACCTTTCATCAAGGCAGCTGGGGAATTGAAAACAAAACCTACACAGCATAGCGTAAAAGAACTTCGCTCACTTGGTATCCAGCCAGATGCAATCGTTCTTCGTTCTGAAATGCCTATCAGTCAAGATATGAAAGAAAAAATCGCATCATCTTGCGATTTGGAAGTCAATGCAGTTGTTGAATGTATTGATGCCGATACACTTTACGATGTACCGCTAGCATTGCAGCGCCAAAACCTGGATCAGTTTGTTTGCGATCATTTCAAATTGGAGTGCCCGGCAGCTGATATGACAGAATGGTCTGCAATGGCAGCACATGTGACAAACCTTAAGAAAACTGTTCGAATTGCTTTGGTAGGTAAATATGTGGAGCTGCAGGATGCGTACATTTCTGTTGTGGAATCATTGAAGCACGCAGGCTATCCTTATGATACAGATATCGAAGTGAAATGGATCAACTCGGAAGATGTAACAGCTGATAATGCAGGAGAATTGCTCGGCAATGCAGATGGTATTCTTGTACCAGGAGGATTCGGTGATCGCGGTATCCAAGGTAAGATTGAAGCAATCCACTATGCTCGTACAAGAAAAATCCCATTCCTTGGTATTTGCCTAGGTATGCAGTTGGCAACTGTCGAGTTCGCACGTAATGTTCTGCATCTTGAAGGTGCACATTCAAGTGAGATTGATCCACTTACTCCGCATCCAGTTATTGACTTGCTGCCAGAACAAAAGGATATTTCCGATCTTGGCGGTACATTGCGTTTAGGCGTATATCCTTGCCGTCTGCAGGATGGTACGAAAACAAAAGAAGCATATGGCAATGAAGATGTTATCTATGAGCGTCACCGCCACCGCTTCGAGTTCAATAACCAATACCGTGTTCAAATGGAAGAAAAAGGTCTTGTATTCTCTGGTACAAGCCCAGATGGTCGTCTGATTGAAACTGTCGAAATCAAGGATCATCCTTGGTTCGTAGCTTCTCAATATCATCCGGAGTTCAAGAGCCGTCCAAACCGTCCACATGCCTTGTTCCATGGCTTCATAGGTGCATCTTTACAGCATAAAGAAAGCTGATTGACACATCTAAATACAATTATTTTGAGTGGAGAAGCAGGAATTTGGAGCTTTTTACTAGAAAAAGGTGTAATTGGGTCACAGCAGTGAACATTATGTCGAAGCAAGCTTGTGCTTGCTTCGTTTTCTAGGGGGATAAGCGGATGAGTAAGCACGTGTTGATCGTGGATGACCAGCCAGGTATCAGGATTTTGCTGGAGGAAGTCATCCGGGAAGAAGGACATACAGTGATTTCCGTCGGCACAGGAGCAAAAGCTCTTGATCAGATAAAAAGACAGAAGCCGGATTTGCTGCTAATCGATTATAAGCTGCCGGTGCTCGATGGACCAGCGGTGCTGGATAGATTGAAGGAACAGGGACTGTCTATCCCTACAATCATGATGAGCGGATTGGCGGAGGAAGCAGAAACTTTCCTGGATAATTATGACTTTCTAATTTGTGTGCTTGCTAAGCCTTTTGACATACTTAATGTGCGAAAAATGGTGAATCAAGCAGTAAAACAAGGGTCGAATCAAGTATAAAAGTGCGGGAAATGTTGCACCATGACGGGTGAGTTGGTATTCTTATGTATGGAAGCGATAAATACACGACTTCACATAGATAGTTGCCGACCGTCGTGCAAATTTGAAGGAGGATTTTTGTTATGCCTTTAGTATCAATGAAAGAAATGCTAGATGTAGCAAAAGACAATCACTATGCTGTAGGACAGTTTAATATCAACAACCTTGAATTCACACAAGCAATCCTGCAAGCAGCACAGGAAGAAAGCTCTCCTGTCATCCTTGGTGTATCCGAAGGGGCAGCGAAATATATGGGTGGCTTCAAGACAGTTGTATTGATGGTTAAAGGTCTTTTGGAAGACTATAACATCACTGTCCCAGTAGCAATTCACCTTGACCATGGTTCTAGTTTCGAAACATGTGCAAAAGCGATCCATGCTGGTTTCACTTCCGTAATGATCGATGGTTCCCACCATCCTTTGGAAGAAAACATTGCACTTACGAAGAAGGTAGTAGAACTTGCACACTTCCACGGCGTATCTGTTGAAGCAGAACTTGGCCGCATCGGTGGACAAGAAGACGACCTTATCGTAGACGATGCAGACGCAGCGTACGCGATTCCTTCTGAATGTAAACAGCTAGTGGAAGAAACTGGCGTTGACTGCTTCGCACCAGCGCTTGGTTCCGTACACGGCCCTTACAAAGGCGAACCAAACCTTGGATTCGACCGTATGGAAGAGATTTTCAACACAACTAGTCTTCCATTGGTATTGCACGGCGGTACTGGTATCCCGACAAAAGATATCCAAAAAGCAATCACGCTTGGTACTTCTAAAATCAACGTGAACACAGAAAACCAAATTTCTTCTGCTAAACGCGTTCGCGAAGTATTGGCAGAAAAACCAAATGAATACGATCCACGTAAATACCTAGGACCAGCTCGCGATGCGATTAAAGAAACAGTAATCGGCAAAATGCGCGAATTCGGCTCTTCAGGCAAAGCGTAAGTAAAAGCAATAAAACAAAAGAGAAAACTGACCATTATGGTTAGTTTTCTTTTTTTTTATTAAGAAAAGCGGAAATCAATACAATACAAAAAAACAATAACCTCCAGCACTGCAGCGCGACGATCTAGAAAGCCATAAGGTTTAGGAATGAGAAAATCGGTAACTTAACCTGTATAGTGACGTTACTTCACTTATAGGAGAATGTATCTCCTGCTTACAAAAAAGAAACCGAAGAAATTTACCGTAAACTCATTCAATCCTTTGCCATATAAGGGAGTCCTGCATAAACTACTTCGGAATTACTTAAGGAGTGGAACAAATGAAGTTCTTTGTGGATACTGTGAACTTAGAAGAAATCAAGCTAGCCAATGCACTGGGTGTGCTGTCTGGAGTGACAACGAATCCGTCATTGGTGGCCAAGGAGGGCGCATCGTTTCATGACAGGCTCCGGGAGATAGCTGAAGAGGTATCTGGATCTGTCAGTGCGGAGGTTGTTTCCGATCAAGCTGACGAAATGGTGGAAGAAGGCAAGGAGCTTGCTAAGATTGAATCAAATATTACCGTGAAGGTTCCTATGACTCTGGAAGGGCTGAAGGCGGTTAAGGTTTTATCGGAATTAAATATCAAGACTAATGTAACACTTATATTTAACGTGAACCAAGCATTGCTTGCGGCGCGTGCCGGGGCTACATATGTCTCGCCATTTATCGGAAGACTAGATGATATAGGACATAGTGGAATGGACCTTATTGGTAAGATTGCGGAGATTTTCGATCGACACAAGATCCAGACGAAAATCATCGCTGCTTCCATCCGGCATCCGCTTCATATTACAGAAGCTGCTCAGCAGGGAGCGCATATCGCGACCGTTCCTTTTGATGTCCTGCGGAAACTTGTGGAGCATCCATTGACAGATGCTGGAATTCAACGATTTCTTGCAGACTGGAACAGTCGTATATAGTATAATTATGGTAAAATAGAGGAAACTAACGTTGCTGTTATCCTAAATGTGAGGAGTTCCTTATGCAGAAAATACTAGTAGAGGGCGGAAACCTTCTTAAAGGAAAAGTGAAGATTAGCGGAGCGAAAAACAGTGCAGTAGCATTGCTGCCAGCTGCGATACTGGCTGAATCTTCCGTTTCAATAGAAGGGTTGCCTGAGATATCAGATGTTGAGACGCTAAGTGATTTGCTTGAAGAAATTGGCGGCAAAGTATCTAAAACAGATCAAACAATTACGATTGATCCTTCCGCAATGACGTCCATGCCTCTTCCGAACGGAAAAGTGAAGAAACTCCGGGCTTCCTATTATTTTATGGGTGCGATGCTCGGAAGATTCAAGCAGGCGGTCATCGGCTTACCTGGCGGCTGTTATCTTGGCCCTCGACCTATTGATCAGCATATCAAGGGCTTCGAAGCGTTAGGAGCAAAGGTGACGAATGAGCAAGGTGCCATCTATTTACGAGCGGATAAACTGCGCGGAGCGAGAATTTATTTGGACGTTCCAAGTGTTGGGGCGACGATTAATATTATGCTTGCCGCAGTGCGAGCAGAAGGAAAGACAGTAATTGAGAATGCAGCCAAGGAACCAGAGATTATTGATGTAGCCACGCTTTTGACGAGTATGGGCGCAAAGATCAAAGGTGCTGGTACCGATGTGATTCGCATCGAAGGGGTTGATTATCTTCATGGGTGTCGTCATACAATCATTCCTGATCGAATCGAAGCTGGTACGTATACAATCCTGGCTGCTTCACAAGGGGAAGAAGTAATTATCGACAATGTCATACCACAGCATTTGGAGTCCTTACTGGCGAAGCTGCGGGAGATGGGCGTAGAAATCGTGGAAGGCGAGGAGCAGCTGACAGTAAGACCAGGAGTGAGACTGAATAGTGTGGATGTGAAGACACTGGTTTATCCGGGCTTCCCGACCGATTTGCAGCAGCCTTTTACGGCACTCTTAACCAAAGCGCATGGCACTGGAGTTATTACCGACACCATCTATCAGGCTCGTTTCAAGCATATTGATGAACTGCGCCGGATGAACGCTCAAGTAAAGGTAGAGGGAGGAGCTTCTATCGTTACTGGTGCCGTCAAACTTGAAGGAGCTAAGGTAAAAGCAAGCGATCTTCGAGCAGGGGCAGCACTTATCATTGCTGCATTAATGGCGGATGGTGTTACAGAAATCACCGGCGTTGAGCATATTGATCGCGGCTATGAGCGTATCACAGAGAAACTGGTCGCACTTGGTGCCAATATTTGGCGAGAAGAAATGAGCGAGCAGGAAGTCGAGCAGTTTCAGAACTCTTGAGCGGCTGCAGCCCGCAAAAGAAATCGAATTTTGTCATCAAACCTTCATGATGAAGAGACTGGCGGAAGCCAGTCTTTTTATATATAAAAATTCCTTCGTTACACTTTAAAAATACAGTTGAATATTCAAGTACGAAAATGTATGATTAGTTATGCTAAAAAACGCAGCAAGTTTAAAAAAACTGTATTGTGGTAAAAAATGATAGTTATAATCTTCTATTCTAGTTATACACTACCATCCTTCCTTTTCTTCCAAGTGCTATGCATGGTCAAAAAGAATCCCTTGCAACCTCTTCGGTCAAGAATGACGACCAATAGCTTGAATTAGATTCCACCAGTATTGATGCACCAATGAAGGAAATGACAATAAACAGCCAAACAGATAAGGACGAGTCCTTAAATACAATAGGTGTGGTGATTTTGTGGCTGAACTATCTATTTCTCATTTAGAAACATTAACATTAAAAGAATTGTACGCAATGGCACGCGAATACCGCGTATCTTATTATGCGAAATTGACGAAACGCGAATTAATCTTTGCTATTCTGAAAGCCCAGGCTGAAAAGGATGGTTTCCTTTTCATGGACGGTATCCTGGAAATCATTCCATCTGAAGGCTTCGGATTCCTCCGGCCAATTAATTATGCTCCGAGTGCAGAAGATATCTATATCAGCGCATCGCAAATCAGACGCTTTGATTTGCGGAATGGAGATAAAGTTTCCGGTAAGGTTCGCCCGCCGAAAGAAAACGAACGTTATTACGGACTTCTGCATGTGGATGCAGTAAACAATGAAGATCCGGAAGTAGCGAAAGAGCGCGTACATTTTCCTGCACTGACGGCTTTGTATCCTGATAAGCAGATGAAATTGGAAACCGAGACTCGCAAATTGTCTACACGCATCATCGATTTGATGACGCCGGTTGGGTTTGGACAGCGTGGTTTGATCGTAGCCCCTCCAAAAGCAGGGAAAACGATGCTGCTGAAACAAATTGCTAACAGCATCACAACGAATCATCCAGACGCCAAGCTGATTATCTTGCTAGTAGATGAACGCCCGGAGGAAGTGACAGATATCGAACGTTCCGTTCACCCGGATGTTGATGTTGTCAGCTCGACTTTCGATGAAGTGCCAGAAAACCATATCAAGGTTTCCGAGCTAGTACTGGAGCGCGCGATGCGTTTGGTTGAGCATAAAAAGGACGTTATCGTGCTCATGGACAGCATCACACGCCTTGCAAGAGCTTATAACCTAGTTATTCCGCCAAGCGGACGTACACTTTCCGGTGGTATCGATCCAGCGGCTTTCCACCGTCCGAAACGATTCTTTGGTGCAGCTCGTAATATCGAAGAAGGCGGCAGCTTCACAATCCTTGCTACTGCTCTTGTTGATACAGGCTCCCGTATGGACGATGTTATCTACGAAGAGTTCAAAGGAACAGGTAATATGGAGCTTCATTTGGATCGTTCTCTTGCGGAAAGACGTATCTTCCCAGCAATCGATATGGTCCGTTCTGGTACAAGAAAAGAAGAATTGCTTGTCCCGAAAGGTCAATTGGATAAAATGTGGGCGATCCGCAAGACGATGCAGGATTCACATGACTTTGCCGAGCGCTTCCTGCGCCGTTTGAAAGCATCTAAAAACAACGAGGAATTCCTCGTGAATATGGAAGAGGACATGAAACGAAAAGGCACGAATAAGCGCGTCTGATTACATGGATTTCCTCTTGCAATGGGCTAGACAGACTGTTATAATCACGTTATGTGAGCTTTCACGACAGTTATCGGTCTCTCACAATAAACTCTGTTTCCAAGGGATTCAGGGCAAAAAGGAGTGCTAACGCATGAAAGAACAAATCCATCCGAAATATAACAAAGTTGTATTTCTAGATACTAGTTCTGATTACAAATTCTTGACTGGTTCTACTCAGAGTTCTGACGAAACAATCGAATGGGAAGATGGCAACACTTACCCTTTGATTCGTGTGGAAATCAGCTCAGCTTCTCACCCGTTCTACACTGGTAAGCAAAAAGCTGACAAAGCTGGCGGCCGCGTAGATCGTTTCAAGAAGAAATACAACTTGAGCTAATAGCTTAAGATATGAAGAAGAAAACAGGCAAACACCCTTTGCCTGTTTTTTCTGCTTCTAACCCCTTTTAAAGCTTACCATTACATGTACACTGATTATCCAGATATACATAAGTGGGATAGATATAGTATGGATAAAGATAGTGTAACGTGGCACTATCTTTTTTATTTGATAAGGAGAAATGACATGGCACAATTATTTTTCAAATATGGCGCAATGAACAGCGGAAAGTCGATTGAAATACTGAAAGTGGCCAATAATTACGAGGAACAAAACAAATCGGTTCTTATCTTCACTTCCGGCATAGATACAAGAGATGAAGTCGGCTACGTTTCCAGCAGAATTGGACTTCGAAGAAAAGCCATTCCGATATTCGAAGAAACAGATATTATGGAAATCGTTAAATCTCATGAACCAACACCGCATTGTGTGTTAATTGATGAAGTACAATTCTTAAGTAAAGAACATGTACTCCAGCTGGCAGCAATTGTTGATGCATTTGACATTCCTGTCATGGGCTTCGGATTGAAGAATGACTTCCAAAATGAATTGTTCGAAGGAAGCCGTTATATGCTTATTTATGCGGATAAAATCGAAGAGATGAAAACAATCTGCTGGTTCTGTGCACGCAAAGCAACAATGAACCTGCGGGTCGACGATGGCAAGCCAGTGTATACAGGAGATCAGATCCAGATTGGCGGCAATGACTCCTATTATCCTGTATGCCGCAAATGCCACACCAATCCGCCCCTTTAAATGAACTAAAACTACCCAAATGAAAGAAGGGACTGGCAGAAATGAAAGCGTTATTTATCGGAGGTACCGGAACTATTAGCTCAAGCGTAACTGAATTGGCTTTACAACAAGGATGGGAGCTGTTTTTGCTTAATCGCGGCTCGAAACCTGTACCAGAAGGCTGTCAAAGTATCATAGCCGATATTACAGATGAAGCAGCAGTTGCAGCGAAACTCCAAGATATGCAGTTTGATGTTGTAGCAGATTTCATTTCTTTTTCAGCATCAGATATTGAACGTGATGTTCGTTTATTTGCAGATAAGACAAAACAATTCATCTTTGTCAGCTCCGCTTCTGCATACCAAAAACCACCTCGTCACTATAAGACAACGGAGAGTACGCCGCTCGTGAACCCCTACTGGGAATATTCCCAGGATAAGATCGAAGCAGAAGAAGTACTGCAAAGAGCGTATCGAGATACAGGATTGCCTATAACAATTGTCCGTCCAAGCCATACATATGGCAATAAAAAGATTCCTGTGGCGTTCTATGGCGCAGGTGGCAGCTGGCAAATTGTAGAGAGAATCAAGCAAGGAAAGCCTGTTCTTGTTCATGGAGATGGGACCTCGCTTTGGACTCTGACTCACAATACGGATTTTGCCAAAGGATTTGTTGGTTTGATGGGAAATCCAGCAGCAATCGGAGAGACAGTGCATATCACTTCTGATGAAGTCCTGACGTGGAACAGCATCTATGACATAATCGGAGATGCTTTAGGAAAGCGTGTAGAAAAAGTGCATGTGTCAACAGATTTCCTCGTGATGTGCAGGCCTGATTTGAAAGGGTCACTGCTTGGAGATAAGGCAGAATGTGCTGTCTTTGATAACAGTAAAATAAAACGGCTTGTGCCTTCATTTGCAGCGACAAAGCGCTTTGACCAAGGTGTCAGAGAAGCGATTGAGAATATGGAACGTCATCCGGATTGGCAGCGGCCAGACCCGGAATTCGATCAGTTTTGTGACATGGTTATAGAAGCTCAGAAAAACGCAGCAGAACAGATTCGCCAGAGACTTAGCATGAATTGCTAGGTTTGTCGGCAGAAGCTATAATAAAGCAAGGAAAGAGGTGTCGCTATGCTAGATCGTTTACAAGCACTAGAAGACCGTTATGAGAAACTGAATGAATTATTAAGTGATCCAGATGTGATCAGTGATACAAATAAATTACGTGAGTTTTCCAAAGAACAAGCAGGATTGACAGATGTAGTACAAGCTTATCGCGAATACAAGAATATCAGCGCACAAGTGGATGATGCCAAAACGATGCTTGCTGAGGAAAAAGATCCGGAAATTATCGAAATGGCCAAAGCGGAAATTTCAGAATTGTCGCCACGACTTCCAGAATTGGAAGAGCAGATGCGTATTCTAATGCTTCCGAAGGATCCGAATGATGATAAAAACGTTATCATGGAGATCCGCGGAGCAGCTGGCGGAGATGAAGCAGCACTGTTTGCAGGTGATCTGTATCGTATGTACAGCAGATATGCGGAAGCGCAAGGCTGGAAGACGGAATTGATGGAAGCGAATTCGACTGGAGTTGGCGGCTACAAAGAGATCATCTTCATGATCAATGGTGCTAATGCTTATTCCAATCTAAAGTACGAAAATGGTGCTCACCGCGTGCAGCGTGTTCCTGAAACAGAATCTGGCGGACGTATCCATACGTCAACAGCAACTGTAGTGGTTATGCCGGAAGCAGAAGAAGTGGAAGTAGACATTCAAGACAAAGATATCCGAGTGGATACATTCACATCCAGCGGTCCAGGGGGACAGAGTGTAAATACGACGATGTCTGCGGTCCGCCTGACACATATGCCGACTGGAATCGTTGTGTCCATGCAGGATGAGAAATCCCAGATCAAGAACAAAGAGAAAGCGATGAAAATCTTGCGTGCTCGTATTTATGATAAGTTCCAGCAAGAAGCGCAAGCTGAATACGATGATGCACGTAAATCAGCCGTTGGTTCAGGGGACCGTTCTGAGCGTATTAGAACGTACAATTTTCCGCAAAACCGCGTAACAGATCACCGAATCGGACTTACAATTCAGAAGCTGGATCAGATTCTGGAAGGAAAGCTTCATGAAGTGGTTGATGCATTGATTATGGAAGAGCAGGCGAAGAGACTTGAGCAAATCGGAGAATAAGCAGCAACCGACTATCAGCCAAGCGCTGCAGGAGGCTATCGCATTTCTGCAAACGCATCAGCGTGAAGAAAGAGTAGCGGAGCTTTTGCTTCTGTTTCATCTTGGCATGAATAAGACAGAGCTTCTGATGAATATGAGGGAATCTATGGATCCTGTGCTTTATGCTGCATTCCGAAAAGATGTGGAGGAGCATGTAGAAACAGGCATTCCACTCCAGCATTTGACAGGAGAAGAAGAATTCCTTGGCAGACGTTTTTATGTGAATCGTGATGTCCTTATTCCGAGACCAGAAACAGAAGAGCTTGTACTTGGTGTAGAAAAATTAATTCAACAGCAGCTTGCTGGACAGGATTTAACGATTGCAGATATCGGTACAGGCAGTGGCATAATTGCCACATCTCTGAAGCTTGCTTTTCCTGTAGCTGAAGTGATCGCAACGGATATATCCGAGCGGGCTTTGCTTATCGCCAAAAGCAATAGCCGCACATTAGGTGCATCTATCCACTTAAAGCAAGGCAGTTACCTGGAACCGCTTCGTCAGCTCGAAAAACGGGTGAATGTGCTTGTTTCCAATCCGCCGTATATCGATGAGGCGGATAAAGAGAACATGACCGACACGGTGAAAAATTTTGATCCAAGTCTTGCTCTGTTCGCTGACGATAACGGACTTGCGGCTTATAAGGAAATCATCAGCGGATTATCAGATGTACTCGCTTTTCCGGCCATTGCTGCCTTTGAAATCGGCTGGCAGCAAGGAACGGCAGTCCGCGACTTATTAGTGGAGAAGTTCCCATCGGCAGAAGTGGAAGTTAGACAGGATATCAATGGGAAAGACCGTATGGTATTTGCTTGGATACAAGAATAGAAGGACTGTGCTGAGGCGCAGTTCTTTTTTTATTGAAAAAAACTAGATTCATAGGTTTAATTCTTTCGAGCATGTTCATACTGGTACCATTACACACAAGAAATGAGGTACCAAATATGAAAAAGCTATTCTTTTCCCTAACTGCAATCGTTCTATTATTTTTATATATTTTATATCCGGGAAGTGGCACAGAGGCTCAGGTGAGCAATAGTTCTCAAGCAGTGAAAGAAATTCCGGATGAAGCAATCCGTCTCCGGATTCTGGCTAATAGTAATTCCGATGCGGACCAGCAGCTAAAGCGTCTGATCCGAGACGAAGTGAATGCTCAGATTAATAGCTGGGTGAAGAATATGACGGATATTGAAGAGGCTCGGGACCTTATTGAAGAACAGCTTCCTGAAATAAAGAAGACAGTTGCACGTGTGCTGAATGAGCAAGGAAAAAGCCAGGGGTTCAATGTAGAGTACAGTGATGAGATTTCTTTTCCGGCAAAGCTTTACGGATCCTATCTTTATCCGGCAGGTCAGTATGAGGCTGTTTTAATCACACTTGGAGAAGGTGAAGGCGAAAACTGGTGGTGTGTGCTCTTTCCGCCGCTTTGCTTTCTCGATTTCTCCAGCGGTACAAGTGTAGCAGAGGCGGAAGTGAACGCAGATGCAGAACCGGTAGATGTGGTAGCGGACGCGCCATTAGAAGAAGAAAAGCCTAAGGTAAAGTTCTTTCTATTAGAATGGCTCAGCTAGAATCATATTATATTCCTCCCGTTCATATAATCTAGTAACTAGAAATAGACGGGAGGACTTTTTATGCAATTGATACCTGCACAAGCATGCGAGCTATCCGAGCTGGATGAATTTTTCAGCAATAGCCTGCCCAGGTGGAAGATGGAGCAGCAGAAATTATATGAAGAAGGGTATATCATAGTGGCGGAAGAAGGCTGGCGAGCTTTTTTCTGTTTGGAACAGCATGACCAGTCTCTGCGCGTACATTCTATGTACGTTAAGCCCCCAGCCAACGGAACGATCATCTTAACTTGTATGGAGCTTGCCAGCATCGAAGCGAGAAGGCGTGAAGCAAGCAGCCTGCGACTTATCAGCCACCATGAAACGCTAGATCAGCTCATGGCTTTATATGGATTCGAAGCGAAGCAAGGCTGGTGGGAGAAGACGCTCTGACATTGGGGTTTGTCAGTCCATGTGGTATCATAGCTCTTAGTGATATTTAGCAAAAGGAGCATCTGATCCATGATGGAAACGAAGCATTGGACTGTGTTACAGCAGTCTTTCGATAAAGAAGCGATAGAAGAGGCAGCAGTCCTTCTTAAAAAAGGAGAAGCTGTAGCTTTTCCAACCGAGACAGTTTATGGTCTTGGCGCTGATGCAACAAATGAACAAGCCGTCCGGAAAATATTTGAAGCAAAAGGTCGTCCGTCCGATAATCCGCTTATCGTCCATGTAGCGGACAAAGACCAGCTGAACGAACTTGTCGAAGTGGTCCCTGACGTTGCTTATAAACTTCTAGAGGCATTCAGTCCTGGACCGATTACGCTTATCTTGAAAAGTAAAGGGGCGGTTGCTCCTAATGTCAGTGCCGGACTAAATTCAATCGGTGTCCGGATACCAAGTCATCCTGTGGGATTACGTCTTTTGCAAGAGGTAGGGTTACCAATCGCTGCACCGAGTGCGAATATTTCAGGCAGACCTAGCCCGACGAAAGCAGAGCATGTGGTTCATGACTTGGATGGACGAATTGCTGGAATAATGGATGGTGGTCCGACTGGAATCGGTCTGGAGTCTACTGTGGTTGACTGTACGGAAGCAGTGCCCGTCATACTGCGACCAGGTGGTGTGACAGCTGAAGCAATCCAAGACGTCATCGGAACAGTGATGGTGGATCCTGGACTTGCTGGCGGGGAGAAAGAGAAACCGAAGGCACCAGGAATGAAATATACTCATTATGCACCAGAGGCGCCGCTGTATTTGGTAAACAAAGAGATGCAGCAGCATGCGGACAAGCTGACTGAAGCAGGTGAGAAGGTTGGTATTATTGCGACAGAGGAGCTTGCGCAAATGCTGAAGAGTGAACGGATCCAAATCTGCGGCACTAGAAGAGATCTCTCCACAGTGGCAGAGCATTTGTATGATGCGCTCAGACATTTCAAGAAATCAGATGTAACGGTCATCCTTTGTGAAAGCTTTGAGAAGCATGGAGTCGGTGCGGCCATTATGAACCGGCTGGAAAAAGCTGCGACAGGAATAATATAAGCAGAAGGGAACGTCGATCGGTGACGTTCCTTTTTCTATTTCAGTTACGTTAAGTGTTAAGATATTGCTGAGTTTAGGCAGATAGATGATTTGCGCTATTCGGTTGGTCATATCCTGATTATACGGGTACTGGAAATATTTATATCCTTTTGTAAGCATCAAAAAAGGTTGCATTTCCCTGACGATGTAAGAATCTCTCACCTGTTGTATACTACAAGTAGCACCATTATAGAAGCAAGGAGATAATTGAATGAAACTATTAATTGTTTGTACTGGCAATACGTGCAGAAGTCCGATGGCAGAAGCACTTGTGCGCAAACGGCTACCGCAGGTGGAGGTACAGTCCGCTGGTATATTCGCTCACGACGGATCACCGGCTTCTCATCAAGCAGTAACGGTCATGGAGGAGGCTGGGGTACTTTTTGGTCACCAATCTAAACCTGTTACGAGAGAACGTATGGATTGGGCAGATTTGATTCTGACGATGACAGAACAGCATAAACAATTATTGCTGGAACAGTATCCGCATGCTGCCGGAAAGCTGTATACACTACCAGAATACGCTTCACAGGAGGCAGCAGCTGCTTGGAAGTTACTTCAGGAAGCTTATGCTGATCTGGAAACGAAACGCGTTCGGTTCGCAAGCAGCTTTTCTGGAGATCCAAATACATTCCAAATGGAATTCATGCAAGCTCACCAGCACGAAATCTCACACATTCAGAAGCTCGAGGCAAGTATGCCTGCAGCAGACATAATGGATCCTTTCGGACGTTCTGTGGAGGTTTACCGATCGACGCTGAAGGAATTGGAATTCTATGTTGATAAATTGGCAGAAAAGATTCACAATGAGAAGTAGGTAAAAAGACTCTCATACCAAAATATCAGCATGGATGGTGGATTATGTCATGAAAAGCTTTAGTCTGCGTCTCAAACTGGCGATTTTTGCCACAGTACTCGCATTAGTCACCTATAGTGTGAGTGCATTGTTCATTTACATTGTGCATCCTTTTGTTACGCAATATTGGGATGTTGCTGCACCAGTGCTCGTTCTTCTCACACTATTTCTTGGTGTGTTATGGACGGGGATACTAGCTTTTTCTGCAGCCCGCTTTATCACGAAGCCTTTAAAGGATCTGGAGAAGGTTGCAACAAAAGCTGCTGACGGCAGTTTGGAGGAAGAATGGGAAGTTGTTCCTTCAAATGATAATGATGAGATTGGTGCACTGACTCGCGCCTTTCAGAAAATGCTGCATAACTTGAAATCGATGATCTCAGATATTGATGCCAATGCGAAAGCAAATGATCAATATGCTAAACAGATCCAGTCGGAAACAATGACTGCATCTGAAAAAGTCATTGAAATTGATGGGATTATGCAGACGATGGCTGAAGGAGCCCAATCAACATCAGGTGCGGTCGGCAGCATTGTGCAGTCACTCGACAAGGCAACAGCACTGTCTGAGGATGTCCGAACCAAAGCGGATCAGTCTCAGGAACTATCTCATGGAATGGTCGGAAAATTACACAGTTCACAGACAGTTGTAATGGATCTGGTACAGGGAATTCAAATGATCGCAGAAAAACAGGAGCATTCAATCGGCAATGTGAAGCAGCTCGAGAAAAACGCTTCAGAAATCGAACAGATTATCCGTTTTGTCAGTGATATAGCGGAACAAACAAATCTGCTTGCACTCAATGCTTCCATCGAAGCAGCACGTGCTGGCGAACAGGGGCGGGGCTTTGCAGTAGTGGCCGAGGAAGTTCGGAAGCTGGCGGATGAGAGCAGACAGGCAGCACAGGACATTTCTGTCAACATCAAAGAAATTCAGCTGAATATTGGACAAGTTGTTACGGAAATCGACGAACAATTGGCACTGGCACGGAGTGAGGCAGAAAAAGGCTCCGAAAGTAGTGTTGTCATGGAAGAAATGACAGCAGCCATCACGCATGTTGTTGCGTCGATTCAGGAAATAGGCAAGCTAACCTTGCAGCAGCGTGAGGAAATTGCTTCGGTTACAGATCAGTCTAAGGGTGTGGCGACGCTTGCTGAGCAAGCATCAGCCGGAGCGCAGGAAGTGAGTGCCTCTGTTCAGGAGCAAGCATCTGTCATGCATAACTTGGAGCAATTATCAGCATCACTTGAGGAACAAGCAGGTAGACTCAGAGACCAAATGAAACAATTCCAATTTACAAAACAAGCATCCGTGCACCATGCGGAATTTAACAAGGAGGATGAAGAAAATGAAAGTAATTCTAACATCAGACCACGGTGGAGTAAATCTTCGTAAGGAAATTGCAGATCTTTTAACGGAGCTGAATATTGAATTTGTGGATACAGGCTGTGATTGTGAGGGTTCTGTAGATTATCCGGATTACGGAATTCCAGCAGCGGAAAGAGTTGCAAACGGCGAATTTGATCGCGGCATCCTTATTTGCGGTACTGGTATTGGTATGAGTATTTCGGCAAATAAAGTACCAGGCATCCGAGCAGCACTCGTACACGATGTGTTCAGTGCAAAAGCAACTCGCGAACATAATGATAGCAACATGCTGGCGATGGGCGAACGTGTAATTGGACCAGGTCTTGCTCGTGAAATCGTTCAAACATGGCTGGGCACTGAATTTACAGCAGGACGTCACCAGAACCGCGTGAACAAAATTTCAGACTACGAAAACAAGTAAGAAGCGAGGTTGTACATGAAAGCAATCGCAGATCATATCAATACTGTTGTAAGGGAGCTTGCTTCCTGTGGGCATTTGCATAAAGGTGACTTATTCTTGATCGGGTGTTCGACAAGTGAAGTAGCTGGTGAGCGGATCGGCAGTGCAGGAAATATGGAAATTGCGGAACTGCTTTACCAGCAGCTGGAATGGCTGAAAAAAGAAACTGGCATAAATCTCGTATTTCAGTGCTGTGAACACTTAAATCGTGCTATTGTAGTAGAGAAGCATATCAGTCGGCAATACGGTTTAACCGAAGTTTCCGCGAAACCTGTTGCAAGAGCCGGCGGTTCTATGGCTGCTTGCGCCTATGAGCAGTTTGAGGATCCTGTGTTAGTCGAAGATATCCGGGCAGATGCCGGAATTGATATCGGGGAGACGATGATCGGAATGCACCTGAAGCATGTTGCAGTACCATTCCGTCTCAAGCAGCGGTATATCGGCGGTGCTCGGATCAATACTGCTTATACAAGACCTAAACTGATCGGCGGCGTGAGAGCTGTGTATCCTGACTAAAACACCGGCTACGACATACATCAACAATACACGAGGAGGCATGTTTCTATGAAACATATTCAAGCGAATGATCCAGAACTATTCCAGGCTATAGAAGACGAAAGAGGGCGCCAGCACGACAAAATCGAGCTGATTGCATCTGAGAACTTCGTATCACAGGCTGTCATGGAAGCGCAAGGCTCCGTACTCACAAACAAATATGCGGAGGGCTATCCAGGCCGCAGATACTATGGCGGTTGTGAATATGTTGATGTAGCAGAAAATCTCGCAATTAACCGAGCGAAGGAAATCTTCGGTGCAGAGCATGCCAATGTACAGCCGCACTCCGGTGCACAAGCAAACATGGCTGTTTATTTCGCATTTTTGGAACCAGGCGATACGGTTCTTGGGATGAACCTCAGTCACGGCGGCCACTTGACCCACGGCAGTCCAGTGAACTTCAGCGGTAAGCTGTATAACTTCACGGAATATGGTGTGGATCAGGAAACAGAGCAGCTTGACTACGAAGTCGTACGTGCAAAAGCACTTGAAGTAAAGCCGAAGCTAATCGTAGCTGGAGCAAGTGCTTATCCGCGTGCAATCGATTTTGCGAAATTCCGCGAAATCGCTGATGAAGTCGGTGCTTATCTTATGGTTGATATGGCACATATCGCTGGTCTTGTTGCAACTGGTGTACATCAATCGCCAGTTCCTTATGCAGATGTTGTGACAACAACAACGCATAAAACATTGCGCGGACCGCGTGGTGGTATGATCCTGACAAAAGAGAAGTACGCGAAGCAAATCGATAAAGCTGTCTTCCCAGCTATGCAAGGCGGACCGTTGATGCACGTTATCGCAGCGAAAGCAGTAAGTTTCAAAGAAATCCTTGATAATGATTTCAAAGCTTATGCGCAGCAGATTGTTGATAATGCACAGCGTCTTGCAGAGGGTTTAACAAAAGAAGGTGTCCGTCTTGTTTCTGGCGGTACTGATAACCACCTGCTTCTTCTTGATGTAAGCAAGCTAGGTCTTACTGGTAAAGATGCAGAGCATGCATTGGATGAAGTCGGTGTGACAACAAATAAAAACACGATTCCATTTGATAAAGAAGGTCCATTCATCACAAGTGGTGTGCGGATCGGTACAGCAGCAGTCACTACTCGCGGCTTCAAGCTAGAGGAAATGGACGAGCTTGCCGCTATCATCGCTACAACATTGAAGCATCATGATGATACAGCGAAATTGGAAGAAGTCAAAGGCCGCGTAAAAGCGTTGGCTGATCGTTTCCCGCTTTATAAGTAAAAGAAGAAAGACAGTCGCATAAGCGGCTGTCTTTTTGTATGAGTTGTATCTTATCGGAGTGTGGTTGGAGGAAATCTGCCTTACGATTCACTTAACCCTCGTCTAAATAGAGATAAGGAAATACACTTGATGCGCAGGCTGAATACGGAGACTCCCACGGGATGAAGGCCTAGGTGAGACCCCGGAGTGCAAAGCACGAGGAGGCTCACCAGCCGCCCGCTGGAAAGCGGAGTATTCGGCCGGAGCGGCTCCGGGCGCCCTTACTTATACCTTTGTTTCTAACCGGTCACTTACGCCTTTCGGTGGTTGTGTCTAGCTCCAAAGACCAGAAACTGCGCTGTAAGCGATAAATCCCTGCGAAAGGAAAGACATCTTCCTCCGGGCTTTCTCGCTTATCGCTTCGTTTCTAACCGGTCTTTTCCGACTTTCGGTTTTGTCCCTTTTCTTTTGCCTATATCTTCTGTATACTATTAAAGATTTGAATATTTTTAGAGGGAGTGTTCGGAAATGGGTAATGTTTTTGTTTTGGATCATCCGTTAATTCAGCATAAGCTTACGTACATACGTGATAAGAATACAGGTACGAAGGAGTTCCGTGAGTTGGTGGATGAGGTTGCGGCGCTTATGGCGTTTGAGATCACACGTGATCTGCCGATGGAAGAGACAACGATTCAGACACCTGTCGTAGAAGCGAAAACGAAGGTACTTGCTGGGAAGAAAATTGGACTTGTACCAATCTTGCGTGCCGGCCTTGGCATGACAGAAGGTATCCTGCGCCTTATTCCTGCTGCACGTGTCGGACATATCGGAATGTACCGTGATCCGGAAACAATGCAGCCAGTGGAGTACTATATCAAACTCCCATCTGATATTGAAGAACGTGAATTGATTGTTATCGATCCGATGCTTGCAACAGGTGGATCTGCCAATGATGCTATCCACTCTTTGAAAAAGCGCGGAGCGAAACAAATCCGTCTAATGTGCTTAATTGCTGCTCCTGAAGGTGTGGAAGTGATCAAGAAAGAACATCCTGATGTAGATATTTATCTAGCAGCAATGGATGAAAAACTTGATGATCACGGCTATATCGTACCAGGTCTTGGCGATGCTGGGGATCGTTTGTATGGCACTAAGTAAAAAAAGAGTCATGCTTGTCTTCGGGACACGTCCTGAAGCAGTCAAGATGGCGCCGCTTGTGCTTGAACTGAAAAAGCGGCCAGAGCAGTTCGAAACGATTGTCGCGGTGACTGCACAGCAGCGGGAGATGCTAGATCAAGTACTAAAGATATTTGATATCAAACCTGATTATGACTTGAATATCATGAAAGCACGGCAAAGCCTGGCACATATCACTACGAAGGTGATGGAAGGGCTAGACAAGCTTTATCAGGAAATAAAACCAGATATCGTGCTTGTTCATGGAGATACGACAACTAGCTTTGCAGCATCGCTGGCAGCTTACTATAATCAGATCCCTGTCGGGCATGTAGAAGCTGGATTGCGTACTTGGAACAAGTACTCACCGTTTCCGGAAGAACTTAATCGACAGCTGACTGGAGTTATAGCGGATCTTCATTTCTCACCTACTATCCAAGCTCGGCAGAATCTGCTTGATGAAAATAAGAATGTAGAAACGATTGCCGTAACTGGCAATTCAGCGATTGATGCATTACAGACTACTGTCGACCCGAACTATCAGCATCCTATCTTGGAACAAGCTGCTGGCAGACGGCTAGTGCTGGTCACGGCTCATCGCCGAGAGAATCTTGGTGAGAACATGGAGCATATGTTCACTGCCATCAGAAGGATCGCAGATGCACATCCAGATACATTAATCGTCTATCCAATGCACTTGAATCCTGCCGTGCGGGACATAGCGAATCGTATCCTCGGGGACCATGAACGAATTCAATTGATAGAACCGCTAGGACTAATTGATTTCCATAACTTTGCTTCCCATGCATACTTGATTCTCACAGATTCCGGCGGTGTCCAGGAAGAGGCACCGTCGCTTGGAGTACCTGTGCTTGTCCTGCGTGATACGACAGAACGACCAGAAGGAATTCAAGCCGGTACGCTGAAACTTGCCGGTACAGATGAAAGAACTATTTTTGAAATGGCAGACAAACTTCTTCGTGATGAACAAGCGCATGAAGAAATGTCACAAGCGTCCAATCCTTATGGAGATGGACAAGCTTCGATTCGTATTGCTGATTATCTTCAATATTATTTCGGCTTACAATCGCAGCCGCCTATACCTTTCCAACCAGCTGATCCCGAATAGGGCAGCTGGTTTTTTGTATAGGGAATCTTCACTCGTGCATCCTAATGGCACAAGGGGGAGAGGCTGTGAAGCGATTTAGTTTATTATTCATATCCATGTTTATCATCATCGGTTTTCAGCCGGTTCAAGCAGCCGAGCAAAGGACGGTTATTATAGAACTGGAGGGCGACGTATCTGCCTATCGGGAGTATTTAGAGATGCACTATCCTTTCATTGAGATCGTGGAAGAATTCGATACCTTGTTCCAAGGACTGGCACTGCGCGCAACGGACGCGCAGCTCGGTAAACTGTCTGAGCACAGTCACCTGCTGAATATCCATCAGGTACATACCTATAAAGCAGAAACAAGAAAATCAGACGTTCCATTTGTGACGCAGGAGTTCCTCGGTACAAGTGCAGCAGGTGTGACTGGAAAAGGGGTAAAAGTAGGCGTCATCGATACTGGAATTGATTACACGCATCCTGATTTGAAAAAGAATTATAAAGGTGGCTTTGATGTTGTTGATTGGGATGATGATCCGATGGAGACAACACCAGAAGAAGGAGAAGTGACAATTCACGGAACGCATGTTGCTGGTATTATAGGAGCAAATGGAAAGATGAAAGGTATAGCTCCGGATGCTGAAATCTATAGTTATCGGGCACTAGGACCAGGCGGAACAGGAACATCCGTTCAAGTGATTGCTGCTATCGAAAAAGCGGTTGAAGATAAGATGGATATTATCAATTTATCTTTAGGAAGCTCTGTGAACGGACCAGATTGGCCGACTAGCTTGGCAGTTAATAAAGCAGTGGAGATGGGTGTAAGTGTGGTCACAGCGAACGGTAATGAAGGTCCTGCCAACTGGACAGTCGGTTCCCCTGCTACTGCCACGAAAGCATTGTCAGTCGGTGCCGTAACAACTCCGCAAAAAACAGCAGTATTATATGAGCGTTTTTATAAAAAATTGATTCCAATTTTGCCGCTTCAAGGAGCCGTTGAATGGAAGCAGCGTCGATCATTGCCAATTATGGATGGTGGTACAGGAGAAAGACAGCTTCCGGATGCAACAGGCAAGATTGTCATTTTTAAAAGAGGGAAAATACCATTTGCAGAGAAAGCCAGAATAGCAGAGCGTGCGAATGCAGTTGCTGTCCTAATCTACAACGATGGGAGCGGGCCGCTGGAAGCCTCTATCCAGGATGGCGGAAAGCCAGTTTCCATCCCTGTTGCAGCCGTGACAAGGCAGGATGGGCTATGGCTGCTTAAAAATAAACAGACCGCACAGCTTTCGGCAAAGCAAATCGAGCTTCAGAATAGGATGGCAGCATTCAGTTCGAGAGGACCTGTCACGAGGAACTGGGCCATCAAACCAGAGATATCGGCACCTGGCGCACCTGTATGGAGTACCGTGCCCCAATCCGGCTATCAGGCTCTTCAGGGTACGAGTATGGCAGCACCGTATGTAGCGGGAGCGCTGGCTCTTGTTAAAGAAGCTCATCCAGAATGGACTGATGAGCAACAGATTGGTGCGCTGCTGACAACGGCACAGCTGCTCAAGAAGCCAAACGGTCAGCACTACGATCCAATTGAGCAAGGTATGGGTAAAATGCAGCCTTCCAAAGCAATCTCCACACCAGTCATTATTGAAAATCCGCTGCTGCGATTTGGTAAGATCGATACAAAGCAAGATGCAGAATATGTACTTACTGTCCACAATGTAAGTAACGTCCGGCAACAGCTGCAATTTGATCAGCCAAAAGCAGTGAGCGGTATACGCTGGAAGGTGCCAATGTCAGTGGATCTTTCTCCGCATGAAACGAAACGGTTAAATATCAGTATCTCTGTCAATCCTGATATTCAGGAAGCTGGTGTTCACCAAGGTTATCTATCGGCGCGGTTTGGTCAACAAGAAGTACATCTTCCTTACCTATTTCTTTTAAAGCAAGCAGATTATCCGAAGGCAATGGGACTCGAAATGGAATGGAAGCCGCTTAACAGAAAAGGTGCCTACCACTATCAAATCTATCTGCCTGAAGGTGCGGCTGAACTTAGAATCGACTTATATGACCCTGACACACTCATTTATAAGAGACAGCTACTGACAAAAAAACAAGTGGATGCAGGGTTGCTAGAGGGCAGCATGAGCAAGAGGGAAGCCGGCAAACCAGGAGTCTATCTCGCTCTGGTTCAACTGCGTATGAATGATGGAAAGTATGTGAGCACAGAGCTACCGCTTTATTTGTCAGACCAGATGCTCGTGAAATAGTACAAGCAAGTGAATTATATGTCACAGAATTGTCATATATGAACAGCTGATTATCCTTTATAATAGTAAGCGGAGGCCTATGCGTTTAATAGCGGATAGTCCTTTGCTTAATTGCTTTCGTGGAAGCGCATCCAACGTTGTCGTGGAAGGTAATTATTAACTTTGTAATTTATTTCACAATCTTGTATTGACACCGCGAATAGGCCTATTGTATTCTATAAATTGCGTGTGGTGGGAATTGAACTGGCAGGTAAGGGACGTAGTTTGCGCGCAACGTTTCGACCGACAGCTTTCAGCAACCAACGCAATTAACGCAGGAAGAAATACTTTTGTGGTTTGTAGGTTGAGAGATAATTACTGCACCGCTTTCCATACATAAGTATCAGCAATTTTTTGTACGTCTTTCACGCATGGGAGTAAAGAAGATGCAGCAAACCAATAAGATGATAGACGCTCGACAAAGAAAGTGGATGTTTTGTCTCCTGGCAATTCTTATACTAGGTGCAGCATTCACGCACTACCAACGCATTTTCCTCGGTCTACTTTTGGGATCCACTTTTAGTCTTTTCATGCTATGGTCACTACAGAGTAAAATTACAAAGTTTGTGGACGCAGCGGCTAAAAAACAGAGGATTTCCGGAATTGGAACCTTTAGCCGATTGGCAGCAGCAATACTTGCTGTTACAATCGCACATCGATTTGAAGAGTATTTCCATCTTATTGGAGTAGCTGTAGGAATAGCTACTTGCTACATTGTTATCTTAATAGATTCTCTAGTATTCAAGCTTAAAGACTAGCAACGAAAGAGGTGAATTAATTGAATCACGAATCACCAATGTGGAATGATGCCTTTGGCATAGAATGGCTTGATTTTAATCTTTCCACATCCCTGATGACCATCATTTCCTCGATCATAGTCTTTATCATTTGTGTTATGGGAAGTCGTCGTTTGCAACAGAGACCTGGGAAATTCCAGAATCTCATGGAGATGATTGTTGATTTCGTTAAAGGTGTAGTCGGCGGCTCCATGGATTGGAAAACCGGTAAGTATTTCTTACCTCTTGGATTAACACTATTCATGTACATTTTGGTAAGTAACATACTTGGGGTCGTAGTGATGGGAGTATCCAGTGACCATACACTATGGTGGAAATCACCGACTTCTGATGCCGTCACGACATTAACACTATCACTCATGGTTGTCTTGCTCTCTCACTTTGCAGGTATACGGATGCATGGTATGAAGCACTACCTGAAAGGGTACGTCAAACCAATACCATTTATGCTTCCATTAAACCTTATCGAGGAAGTTGCAAACGTACTGACATTAGGTCTTCGTTTGTTTGGTAATATATTCGCTGGTGAGATTCTACTATCCTTGATAGGTGAATCACTTGCATTTACTGCACCGCCGTATACAACTATATTAGCTGTAATACCTATGGTGGCTTGGCAAGCGTTCAGCTTGTTCATCGGTGCAATTCAGGCATACATCTTCATCGTTCTGACGATGGTATATATGTCTCACAAAGTCTCAAAAGATCATTAATTAAAAAATGTATGTAAAAACAAGGAGGAAATTATATTATGGGTTCATTAGCAGCAGCAATTGCAGTAGGTTTGGCAGCACTTGGCGCAAGTATTGGTAACGGTCTTATCATCAGCCGCACAGTTGAAGGTGCAGCAAGACAGCCAGAGCTTGTAGGAACACTTAGAAACTTGATGCTACTAGGGGTTGCATTGGTTGAGGTTATTCCGATTCTAGCAGTAGTTATCGCGTTCATCGTAATGTAATTACTCACCTTATAATTTGAATGAATGGCGAAATTCTATCTGTTGAATATTCGCCATTCTTTTTGTAAGTCATGATTAAAGGAAGAAGCCGTTTTAACTGTAACTGAGGTTAGAAGCTTGAAAGGAGTGGAACTGTTGCAAACACTTATCATCGGTGCTGCTATTGGTGGAACACCTGTAGGCAGTATGCTTGTTCAGATAATAAGCTTTATCATCTTACTAGCGCTTTTAGGCAAATTTGCTTGGAAACCATTAATGAAAGTTATGCAAGATCGCCAAGAGTTTATTTCAAGTGAAATAGACGCAGCGGAGCAAAGCCGTAAAGATGCTGAAGCAGCAGCGAAAACAGCCGCTGAAGAACTTAAGAAAACACGTGCGGAAGCACATGCAATAATAGAGGAAGCAAGAAAAGCGGGACAGCAACAGGAAGAGCAAATTATTGCTATTGCGCGCCGTGAAGCTGAGCGCCTGAAAGACGCAGCGGTCGAAGATATCGCCAACGAAAAGGAAAAAGCAATGCAGGCATTGCAAGCACAAGTGGCATCCCTTTCCGTACAGATCGCAAGCAAAATCATCGAGAAAGAAATTACTTCCGACGATCAGGACAAGCTTATTAGTGACTATGTGAAAGAATTGGAGCGATAAGCTATGCGTGATGTGACCATTGTAAAACGATACGCAGAAGCGCTGTTCGAAGTAGCAGAGAATCGCGATATCGTGGAAACCGTGCGAGCGGAATTGCACACAGCGAAGCAAGTGGCACAAAACGATGCTGCTTTCCTCCGGTTCCTCTCAGAGCCCAAGATTGGCTTGGATAAAAAGAAAGCACTGATCGAAACTAGCTTTGCTGCAGGAAGCATTGAAGTTCGCAATACGCTGAAACTGCTTTTGGATGCTGGACGTATCAGCAGTATCCCGCAAGTGGCGGATGCTTTCCAAGCAATGTTTGACGATAAGCAAGGAACTGTACAAGCGACAGTTTACTCTGTCCGTGAGCTTTCCGATGCAGAGCGTCAGACAGTTGCAGAGACATTTGCGAAAAAGCTCGGCAAACAAGCTGTTTCCATTGATAACAAGATTGATCCGACACTGCAAGGTGGTTTGAAAGTACGGATTGGCAATACAATCTACGACAGCTCAATTAAAAACAAGCTGACTCGTATCGAACGTAATTTAGTAAATGTGAGCAAATAAGGATAGAGGTGAGACCGCATGAGCATGAGAGCTGAAGAAATCAGCGCGTTGATTAAACAGCAGATCGAGAGTTATGACGCTGAAATAGAAGTAAGTGATGTTGGTACTGTAATTCAAGTTGGTGACGGTATCGCACGTGTCCATGGCCTGGACAATGTAATGTCCGGAGAATTGATTGAGTTCTCTAACGGTGTCATGGGACTTGCACAGAACTTGGAAGAATCAAATGTCGGTGTCGTTATTCTTGGCGAATACAAAGGCATCCGCGAAGGAGACGAAGTTCGTCGTACAGGACGTATCATGCAAGTTCCTGTTGGTCAAGAGCTTGTCGGCCGTGTTGTTAACCCACTAGGGCAGCCGATCGATGGTAAAGGTCCAATCGAAGCTAGCAACACTCGTCCAATCGAAGCTCCAGCACCAGGCGTTATGGATCGTAAATCCGTAGACGAGCCGCTTCAGACTGGTATCAAAGCAATCGATGCACTAGTACCGATTGGCCGCGGTCAGCGTGAGTTGATCATCGGTGACCGTCAGACTGGTAAAACATCCGTTGCAATCGATGCAATCCTTAACCAGCACGATCAGGATATGATTTGTATCTACGTTGCAATTGGCCAAAAAGAATCCACTATCCGCGGAACAGTGGAAACTCTTCGTAAACATGGCGCGCTTGATTATACAATCGTAGTTGCAGCAGGTGCATCTGATCCTGCACCATTGCTTTACCTATCACCGTATGCAGGTGTGGCTATGGGTGAAGAGTTCATGTACAACGGCAAGCATGTCTTGATCGTATACGATGATCTTTCCAAACAAGCAGCAGCATACCGTGAACTTTCCTTGCTTCTTAAACGCCCGCCGGGCCGTGAAGCATTCCCAGGGGATGTATTCTACTTGCACTCCCGTCTATTGGAACGTGCAGCGAAGCTTAGTGACGAGAAGGGCGGCGGTTCCATCACTGCATTGCCATTCGTTGAAACACAAGCTGGTGATATTTCTGCATACATCCCGACAAACGTTATTTCCATTACAGACGGACAGATCTTCTTGCAGTCTGATTTGTTCTTCTCCGGTGTACGCCCTGCGATCAACCCAGGTCTTTCCGTATCCCGTGTAGGTGGATCTGCTCAGATCAAAGCAATGAAGAAGGTTGCCGGAACATTGCGTCTTGATTTGGCTGCATTCCGTGAGCTTGAATCATTCGCACAGTTCGGTTCTGACTTGGATGCATCCACGCAAGCTCGTTTGAACCGTGGTGCACGTACAGTGGAAGTACTGAAGCAAGGTTTGCATCAGCCGCTATCTGTTGAAAAACAAGTAACAATCATCTATGCGCTTGTAAATGGCTACTTGGATGATATCCCGGTTGAACAAATTGTTCGTTTCGAGAATGAATTCCACACTTGGTTCGCAGCGAATCAAGCGGACTTGCTTAAAGGCATCCGTGAGACTGGCAAACCAGCTGATTCCGATCAGCTTAACAATGCGATCGAAGCGTTCAAGAAGACATTCGTCGTTAACTAACATTTCATAAATTACGGAATGCTGCACGTATTCCTTAGCGAAGGGAGGCTGCATGCGCTTTGGCATCCTTAAGAGATATCCAGAGTAAAATCAACTCTACCAAAAAGACGAAACAAATTACGAAAGCAATGCAGATGGTTTCGGCGTCCAAATTGAGCCGCGCAGAACAGAATGCAAAAGCTTTCGTACCATATAGCGAAAAAATGCAGGAGGTTGTGTCACAGATCGCTGCTTCAGATGATGCGACACATCCGATGCTGCAAACACGTGCAGTCAAGAAGACAGGTTATCTTGTCATCACGGCTGACCGTGGTTTGGCTGGCGGTTACAACAATAACGTTATTCGTGAAGTGTACCGTACCATCCAGCATCAGCACGCTTCTGCAGATGAATATACGGTGATTGCTGCTGGACGATTCGGCCGCGACTTCTTTAAGAAGAACAACATGCCGATCGCCAAAGAAATCATCGGTCTGCCTGATCAGCCTGACTTTGCTGATATCAAGCAGATTGCATCGGAAGCAGTGGAAATGTTCCTGGAAGGGGAAATTGATGAATTGGTGATGTTTTACAACCATTACAACAACGCGATCTCCCAGGAAGTTACTTCCCAGAAACTGCTGCCGTTAACAGATCTTTCTGCAGATACAGGACGTGCCGTACAGAGCATGTACGAATTCGAACCGAACGCAGAAGAAATTTTGAAAATATTGCTGCCTCAATATGCCGAGAGCTTGATTTACGGCGCGCTGCTAGATGCGAAAGCAAGTGAGCACGCAGCCCGTATGACAGCGATGAGAAATGCGACAGATAACGCCAACGAGCGGATCGATGATTTGACGCTTACTTATAACCGTGCACGTCAAGCAGCTATTACACAAGAAATCAGTGAGATTGTTAGCGGAGCGGCTGCGCAGCAATCCTAAGAATACAGATAGGAGGGGTCCAGATGAGCAATGGTATCATTACGCAGGTCATGGGTCCGGTTGTGGATGTACGTTTCCCGAACGGCCACCTGCCTGCCATCTATAATGCACTAGTTGTCCAAGTGAACGAAACTACTTCTTTGACATTGGAAGTAGCACTTCACCTTGGTGACGACAGTGTACGTACAATCGCGATGTCTTCTACAGAAGGCGTACAGCGCGGAAAAGAGGTAGTGGATACAGGAGCAGCAATCAGCGTACCTGTAGGAGAAGCTACACTAGGACGTATTTTTAACGTATTAGGTGAGACTATCGATTTAGATGAGCCTATCCAAGGTGAAATCAAAAAAGACCCAATCCACCGTGAAGCACCAGACTTCGATAACCTTGCAACAGAGACAGAGATCCTGGAAACAGGTATCAAAGTTGTCGACTTGCTGGCACCATATATCAAAGGTGGTAAAATCGGTCTCTTCGGAGGAGCGGGTGTAGGTAAAACCGTTCTTATCCAGGAACTGATCAACAACATCGCGCAAGGACACGGCGGTATTTCCGTATTCGCTGGTGTTGGTGAGCGTACACGTGAAGGTAATGACTTGTACTTCGAAATGAAAGACTCCGGCGTTATCGCGAAGACTGCTATGGTCTTCGGTCAGATGAACGAACCGCCAGGAGCACGTATGCGTGTAGCATTGACTGGTTTGACAATGGCAGAGCACTTCCGTGACCAAGAAGGTCAGGATGTACTTCTATTCATCGATAACATCTTCCGTTTCACACAAGCAGGTTCCGAGGTATCCGCATTGCTTGGCCGTATGCCATCTGCAGTAGGTTACCAGCCGACGCTTGCAACAGAAATGGGTCAGCTGCAAGAGCGTATCACATCTACAACTAAAGGTTCCGTAACTTCCATCCAAGCAGTATACGTACCGGCCGATGACTATACAGATCCGGCTCCGGCTACAACATTCGCTCACTTGGATGCAACAACAAACCTTGACCGTAAACTATCTGAACAAGGTATCTACCCTGCCGTAGATCCACTTGCTTCTACTTCTAGAGCATTGGATGCTAACGTTGTCGGAGAAGAACATTACAGTGTTGCACGTCAAGTGCAGCAAACATTGCAGCGTTACCGTGAATTGCAGGATATCATTGCAATTCTAGGTATGGATGAGCTAAGTGAAGAGGACAAACTTGTCGTTTCACGTGCGCGCCGCGTACAGTTCTTCCTTTCTCAGAACTTCCACGTTGCTGAGCAGTTCACTGGCCAAAAAGGTTCTTATGTACCTGTTAAAGAAACAGTTGCAGGCTTCAAAGGAATCCTTGAAGGTAAATACGATCACATTCCGGAAGATAGCTTCCGCCTTGTTGGACGTATTGAAGAAGTGCTTGAAAAAGCTGGCGTTAACCAATAAGCAGCAATCATGTAATAGTAGGATAGGAGGGGCTCCTGATGAGTACCGTAACAACAAGCATTGTTACTCCTGATGGCCCTGTTCTGGAAGAAGACTATGAAATGGTTAGCTGTACAGCGGAAAATGGTGAACTTGGTATTCTTCCAGGTCACATTCCGTTGGTAGCGCCATTGAAGGTTAGCTCGGTTCGTCTACAGATCCAAGGTCGCACAGATTATGTTTCTGTAAGTGGCGGTTTCCTTGAAGTCCGTCCGGACAGGGTCACAATTCTTGCTCAATCAGCCGAAAGAGCAAGTGACATTGATGTAGACCGTGCAGAACAGGCGAAGCAGCGCGCTGAGAAACGTCTGCAAGATAAGCAGGCTAACTTAGACCAAATCCGCGCTGAACAAGCGCTTAACCGGGCAATCAACCGACTTGATGTCGCGTCTCACGCCCGCTAATTAAAACAGCATTCCGACAAGGAATGCTGTTTTTTTATTATTTCATTTCCTGGGCAATAATAATGGCGGCGCATAGCAAATGCCGTTATAATTTGAAGGAAACGCGTTTAATAGTACGGAAAATAGGATAACAAGGTATTATGTAGCTACAGAGCGCGCATTTGCCTGTTTATCCGTTAAGGAGTGTATATCAATGTTTTCGGTAATAGGGCAGGATGCGATGCTGGGTATAGTTTCCCACATTGCTTTTATGGCAATTACTTGGCGTATATTAATGGGGGTCAATGTAGATGCATTAATAAAGAAAGGGAAAGTATTCGAAGCCCGGATGCTGCTTATTTTTCTCACGATAGTTATCGGAACAACGGTAAGTAACGTATTCCTTCAACTAGTAAGCTGGACCAAACAGCTCCAGTATCTACTCTAGTAATCTAGCATACATGTATAAGCTTTTTCATCTCTGTTCATACTGTTTCTAAAATGGTCGGACAGGGGAGAAAGAAAAATGAAACATTATCTTGGATTAATCGTAGTTATCATTATGCTATTAGGTAATAGTTTAGAGTCTTATGGGGCAGCAGGCTCTGACGTAACAAAAGATGTAGAACGTATGTATGATGTATTGGAAAGTGAAGGGACCGAGCTTATGTCCTTTGACATCACAATACGAGAGACAATTTCCCGGGACGATATCAAGGGGAAATTGGTGGATTTGAATGACGCAGGGACTATTGTAGAAGAAAAAACGGAAAAAGCTACAAAATTAATGGTACATACCCCCCATAAACAAAATACCATTGCCGAACGTATATTGTTGGTAGTACCTACAGATAAGGAATACCAGGCTGAAGTCATCTATACTATTTCTGGTTCAAAATGGACAGAAAAGGTACAACAATCTGTCCAAGACATGACAACTGCTGCCCAATCGCGATTTTTCACATATAATGCGACAAAATTCGCTTGTCTCAAAGCGGGTTTCGGTGATAAAATAAGCGGTGGTATTTTGTTTCAGAATGTCATGGAAAAATTAGATGTTCAACCACTAACGAATATGCAAGATAACGTTTACACTACGACAACAGGATATACAACACAATTGAAAGCCAGCCGTTCCTTAGCAGACAACATGAATATACAGCTTGCGCTGCATGATGGGAATGGGCAATCAACCGTAACTGTAGGAACGCCTATCATAACGACTGAATATTAATATAGTGAAATTGGACGCGGAGGAGAATGTAACTTGGAAAAAATCATCGTCCGTGGTGGAAGGCAGCTTAAAGGATCTGTCAAGGTCGAAGGTGCGAAGAATGCCGTACTGCCTGTCATCGCAGCAAGTATAGTTGCAAGTAAAGGAAAAAGTGTTATTCATAATGTCCCGGCTTTAGCTGATGTATTTACCATCAATGAAGTGTTGCGCAGCATGGGTGCTGAAGTAGTATTCGGCAATGGAACGATTACTGTCGATGCTACAAAGCAAATGACGACAGAAGCGCCTTTCGAGTATGTTCGGAAGATGCGTGCATCTGTATTGGTTTTAGGTCCATTGTTGGCACGTTTCGGTCATGCGAAAGTGGCACTGCCGGGTGGTTGTGCAATCGGTTCCCGACCAATCGACCAGCACCTGAAAGGGTTCGAAGCGATGGGAGCAAGTGTACAGGTCGGCAACGGTTTTGTAGAATTACGTACTGAAGGACGCCTGCAGGGCGCTAAAATATATCTGGATGTACCTAGTGTAGGTGCAACAGAGAACATCATCACAGCAGCCGCACTAGCTGATGGAACAACTATTCTTGAAAACTGTGCGAAAGAGCCAGAGATTGTTGATCTAGCAAACTATCTGAATGCGATGGGTGCTAAAATCGTTGGCGCTGGTACAGAAACAATCCGCATTGAAGGTGTCGAAGAACTATCAGGCGCTGAGCATGTTATGATTGCAGACCGTATCGAAGCTGGTACTTTCATGGTTGCAGCCGCAATCACGAAAGGTGATGTACTGATTGAAGGCATCGAAATGGAGCATGTGCGTGCAGCAGCTGCCAAAATGGAAGAAATGGGTGTTATCATCAAGGAAGAAGCAAATGGCATTCGTGTTATCGGTCCTGACAAATTGACAGCGACAGATGTTAAGACGTTGCCACACCCAGGATTCCCGACAGATATGCAGTCACAGATGATGGCTTTGATGCTATGTGCAGAAGGCACCAGCATCATTACAGAAACAGTATTCGAGAATCGCTTCATGCATGTGGAGGAATTCCGTCGCATGAATGCAAAAATTAAAATCGAAGGTCGCAGTGTCATTATGGAAGGTCCAACAAACATGCAAGGCGCTGAAGTAGCTGCAACTGATTTGCGTGCTGGAGCAGCTCTAATTCTGGCAGGATTAATTGCAGATGGTTATACGCGTGTTACAGAGCTTAAGCATTTGGATCGAGGTTATGTGAATTTCCATGGTAAATTAGCAGAACTAGGTGCAGACATCGAACGCGTTAATGACGAAGTGTTCGAAGAAGCAGCGGCTACAATGGAAGAATCATCAACATATTAAGGTTATTAAGGATAAGTCCCTTTGCAAAGGGGCTTATTTTTTTATGTCTTTGTAAGAAACTCTTCCCTACAAATTGGTAATTCTTCTTCCTAAGCGTATACGGCTATGCTATAATTATTTAGAAAATTCAACTAATATAGAAAGTTCGGAAGAGAGGGGTAGGATGAAATTATACCTATCGGTAGACATGGAAGGAGTCGTCGGTTTACCGGACTATACATATGTGGACAGCTCAAAACATAATTATGAACGGGCAAGACGGATTATGACAGCAGAAACGAATAGCATCATTGATGCGGCGATGGATGCAGGTGCAGAATATGTTCTTGTCAACGACAGCCATTCTAAAATGAACAACTTATTGGTAGAAGAATTACATGAAGAGGCTTATTTGATATCTGGTGAAGTGAAACCGCTTTCAATGATGCGAAGTCTGGATGCGAGCTTTTCAGGAGTAATGTTTTCTGGGTATCACGCGAGAGCAGGACAGTTCGGGGGCATGTCCCATAGCATGATTCATGGGGTTCGTAACTTTTTCCTGAATGATGAGCCGATTGGAGAACTGGGTTTCAACGCTTATGTTGCTGGTCATTACGGTGTGCCGGTCTTATTGGTCGCAGGTGATGATCAAGCATGTTTGGAGGCAGAGCAGCTTATTCCAGGAGTTGTAACAGCACCAGTCAAACAGACATTATCCCGCTCTGCAGTCTTGACGCTGACACCAAAAAAAGCAAGCAAGCTTCTTCATGAAAAGGTGAAAGAAGCGATGGAGAGAGTGGCACTAGCAGAACCGCTCGTTCCGCCGGAAAAAATTGTCCTGCGGATCGAATTCACCAACTATGGACAGGCGGAATGGGCCCATTTGATGCCAGGTACTTATATAGAGCCAGGTACAACCATAGTCGCTTTTCCTGCCAAAGACATCATCGAAGCGTATCGTGCGATGCTCGTCATGACAGAGCTTGCCATGCATACGACCTTCAGTTAGGAGTGACAGCTTATGGCGATATATCTGATTCGCCGTTTTGTAATTATGATAGCAACCATCTTCGTTATCGCGACACTGACATTCATCCTGATGCACAGCATTCCAGGGAATCCGTTCACAACACAGGATCGGAGCACGAGTGAAGCTGTTCAGGAAAACTTGAATGCACATTACCATTTGGATGAGCCAATGATCGTTCAATATGGTATCTGGCTCAAATCCTTGGCAACATTTGATTTCGGTCCGTCTATCAAGCAGCCGACTGAAACGGTGAATGATTTGCTTGGCCGCGGGTTCCCGATATCAGCAGAGCTCGGTATGTGGACAATTACAATCGCCCTTATTTCCGGTATTACATTAGGTGTCCTGGCCGCTTTGAAACATAACGGCATTATAGATTATATAGCGATGACACTGGCCGTATTAGGTATTTCCATACCAAACTTCATTTTAGCAACACTGCTGATTCAACAGCTGGCTGTAAATCTGCAGCTGCTGCCAGCAGCTACATGGTCTTCACCGATGCATATGATCATGCCGATCATTGCTTTGGCGACAGGACCTACAGCTATCATTGCCCGTTTAACAAGATCCAGCATGCTCGAGGTTTTGACTCAGGATTATATCAAGACCGCACGGGCAAAAGGCTTGTCACCAGCCAAAATAGTCATCAAGCATGCCTTACGTAATGCGCTGATGCCGGTAGTAACTATTCTTGGAACATTGGTTGCTGCTATTCTGACAGGTACATTCGTCATTGAACGTATTTTTGCCATACCTGGTATGGGAAAGTATTTTGTTGAAAGTATCAATAACCGTGATTATCCGGTCATTATGGGAACGACTGTTTTCTACAGTGCCTTTCTCATTTTCATGCTTTTCCTAGTCGATATCGTTTACAGCATCTTAGATCCGAGAATCAAGCTGCACAAAAAAGGAGGCAGCTGATATGGAATATCATAATAGACCAATTGATACGACTGGACAGCAGATACCAGATGATTGGTTCCAGCCGATAGAGAAGGATCTAAACAAAGCGGAAGAAGTAGCCCGTCCGAGTTTGTCCTTTTACAAAGATGCTTGGCTGCGATTAAAGCAAAACCGGCTAGCCATTACTGGATTATTCTTTTTAATCGTCTTAATCCTAGCAGCAGTTTTCGCTCCGATATTCTCGCCCTATTCCATTTCAGAAGGGGCGTTACGGAACCAGAACCTGGCACCATCGGCAGCACACTGGTTCGGCACTGATAATTTGGGGCGTGATGTATTCACCCGCCTTTGGCACGGAGCGCGTGTTTCGTTGTTTGTCGGAGTAGCTGCTGCTCTGATCGATTTCTTTATCGGAATCATCTATGGCGGTGTTGCTGGTTACAAAGGCGGACGTACTGACAGTGTCATGATGCGCATCATTGAAGTACTTTACGGATTGCCGCATCTGCTTGTCGTAATTCTGCTCCTAGTTGTAATGGGACCAAGTTTGTTCACAATCATTGTGGCTTTGACTATCACTGGCTGGATCGGGATGGCAAGGATCGTTCGTGGCCAGGTGATGCAGCTGCGCAACCATGAATATGTACTTGCATCCAAAACATTAGGAGCAAGTACCGGTCGAATCATCCGCAAGAACTTACTGCCGAATACGATGGGGCCGATCATCGTGCAAATCACGTTGACTGTGCCATCTGCAATCTTCGCAGAAGCTTTCCTTAGCTTTCTAGGTCTTGGTATACAGGCGCCAAATGCGAGCTGGGGATCTATGGCCAATGATGGTCTGTCTGCTATTCTTTCTGGAGATTGGTGGCTGTTGTTCTTCCCGGCATTGTTCATCAGTTTAACAATGTTCGCCTTCAATGTACTGGGTGATGGCTTACGGGATGCATTCGATCCGAAGCTGAGGAGGTGACAGAATGGAAAAGATACTTGAAATTGATGACTTACATGTGCATTTCTCGACATATGGCGGAACTGTCCAGGCTGTCAGAGGTGTGAATCTTTATTTAAACAAAGGAGAAACGCTGGCGATTGTAGGGGAATCCGGCAGCGGAAAAAGCGTGACGAGCAACAGCATCATGCAGCTCATTCCATCTCCTTCAGGAAAGATCGTCCGAGGTTCTATCCGTTTCAAAGGCAAGGATCTTGTAAAAACATCGAAAAAGGAAATGCGTGCTATCCGTGGTGTCGACATCTCAATGATCTTCCAGGATCCAATGACTGCGCTCAATCCGACCTTGACTGTAGGTGATCAGCTGACGGAAGGACTGAAGCAGCATACGTCAGTGGGTTCAGCTGAAGCGAAGGCAAAGGCCTTGGAAATGCTCGGTCTTGTCGGTATAGCCAATCCGGAGAGCCGGCTGAAGCAATACCCGCATCAATTCAGCGGCGGGATGCGACAGCGAATTGTCATTGCTATGGCGCTGATCTGTGAACCGGATTTGCTCATCGCTGATGAACCGACGACAGCACTTGATGTGACTATCCAGGCGCAAATCATGGAGCTGTTCAAAGAGATCCAAGAAAAAACAGGTGTGTCTATCATTCTTGTCACTCATGATCTTGGGGTCGTTGCCCGGGTTGCGGATCGGGTCGCAGTTATGTATGGGGGAAAAATCATAGAGACCGGTGATAAAGATGATATCTTTTATCATCCGCAGCACCCGTATACGATAGGGTTGCTGCAATCTGTGCCGCGTCTGGATATGAAAGAAGATATTTTGCAGCCGATCGACGGAACACCGCCGGATTTGTTTGCACCGCCGCAAGGCTGTCCATTTACTGCGCGTTGTGCGCATGCGATGCAAGTGTGCGCGAATGTGCATCCTGTCACCAGCTATCTTTCCGATTCACATCAGGTGGAATGCTGGCTGCAGGATGCACGAGCCAAACGGCAGCCAGTCTGATCAAATTTTTAAGGGGGAAAAGAGATGAATAGAAACTGGAAATTATCTATGATTGCTTGTCTTGCTGCATTAGTCCTTTTACTTTCTGCATGTACAGCCAATAACAGTGCCGGCGGAAGCGGCGGTGGTGAAGAAGGAGAAGACAAGAAAGTACTTCGCCTTAATAACGGCCAGGAACCTACATCCCTTGATCCTCCAGAAGGTTTTGACAGCGTATCTTGGGTTATGGTCAACAACTTGATGGAAGGACTGACTCGTCTTGATGAAAGTCACCAGCCACAAGCAGCGATTGCAGAGAGTTGGGATGTTAGTGAGGACGGTAAGGAGTATACATTCCATCTGCGTGACGATGCCAAGTGGTCCAATGGTGATGATGTTACAGCCAATGATTTTGTCTACGCATGGAAGCATATGCTGGATCCGGAACAGGCTTATCAGCCGGCATTCCTTGCATATGTAATCGAAGGAGCCGAAGCGTATAACAGCGGAGAGGGCAGTGCGGATGATGTTGGTATTGAAGCAGTCGACGAAAAGACGTTCAAGGTGACACTTACAGCACCAACTGGATACTTCCTGAACCTATTGACTAACCCTGCTTTCTTCCCAGTTAATGAAAAGGTAGCAGAAGAAAATCCAGAATGGTTCGCCGAAGCAGACACATATGTGAGCAACGGACCATTCAAAATCGACAGCTGGTCGCATGACAAAGAACTGATTATGACTAAAAACCCGGAATATTGGGACGCTGACACTGTGAAACTTGATCAAGTGAACTGGGCAATGGTTGCAGACCGGAATACAGAGTATCAAATGTATCAAAGCGGTGACTTGGACAGATCCTCCATCCCAGCAGATAATGCGAAGGAACTGATGGAAAGTGATGAACTGGTAACCGAGGTACAGGCCGGTGACCAATTCCTCCGCTTTAATGTACAAAAAGAACCATTTACGAATGAAAAGGTCCGTAAAGCTTTCGCAATGGCGATGAACCGTGATGATATCGTTGAGTTTGTCCGCGGTATTGGTGAACAGCCTGCTCGAGGCTTTGTACCATATGGCTTTGAAACACCAGATGGCGGCGATTTCCGTGAAGAAAATGGTGATCTTGTACAAGATGATACAGCCGAAGCTAAGAAACTTCTCGAAGAAGGCATGCAGGAAGAAGGCTGGGATGAGCTGCCTGCTGTAACACTGACATACGGTACAAATACAGAAAATGAACGCTTGGCAGAAGGCGTGCAAAATATGCTTTCCGAAAACTTAGGCGTGGATGTAACATTGCAGACAGTCGAATCTAGTGTATTCAGTGAAGAGCAGACAAAACTTGTCTACCAATTGTTCCGCGGATCTTTCTTAGCGGATTATGGTGATCCTGTTAACTTCCTGGAGAGCTTTACAACTGAATCCTCTTCTAACCGTACTGGCTGGTCCAATGAAGAGTACGATAAGCTGATTGCTGACTCAAAAACACAAAGTGATGAGACAGCACGTTACGAGATGCTGATGGAAGCAGAGAAAATCTTGATGGATGAAATGCCGATCGTACCACTTCATTTCTACCAGCATGTGTACTTGCAAAAGACGAATGTAAAGAATGTCATCATGCACCCAGTAGGCTACTTGGAGTTGAAATGGGCGGATATTGAATAAAGCAGAAGAGGAGAAGTGGTGAGAGCCACTTCTTTTCTGTCTGTCATACCATACATATAGACTAGGAGCAGGAGGAGATAATTGTGAAAGCATCTGTATGGAAAAAAGGAGATACCATCGGGATTGTATCACCGGCAGGCCCGATTAAACGCGAGGAACTTGAGCGGGGGATCAAAATTGTAGAGTCATTGGGTCTCCGCGTAAAGCTAGGAAAGCATGTGTATGAAAAATATGGATATCTGGCCGGTACTGACGCGGATCGGGCTGCCGATTTGAACGACATGTTCAAAGATAATGAAGTAAAAGGAATCATATGTAGCAGAGGCGGCTATGGTTCTGGTCGAATAGTCGAATTACTCGATTATGAAGTTATCAAACAAAAGCCGAAAGTGCTGCTTGGATATAGTGATATAACGTATTTACATACAGCGATACGGCAGCGGACAGGACTGATTACGTTTCATGGTCCTATGGTGGCTTCTGACATGGGAGAATCTGATTTTGCCAAACTGAGTTATGATTTGCTGCAGCAATTCTTCGTTCCGCAGGACGTTATCTATACAACAGCTATTTCACCGCTGGAGGCTATTGTGCATGGCGAGGCTACCGGAACATTAGTAGGAGGCAACCTATCTTTGCTGACGAGCACACTCGGTACACCAGATGAAATTGATACAAAGGGCAAGCTGCTATTATTAGAAGATGTTGCAGAGCCGCCATATAAAATTGACAGTATGCTGAATCAGCTGAAGCACGCAGGTAAGCTGGAGCAGGCGGAAGGCATCCTTATCGGAGATTTCACTGATTGTGAAGCGAAGGATCCGGAAACGTCGCTTTCCTTTGATCAAGTCCTTGTTGATTATCTGACTGACCTGGAAAAACCAGTCCTCAAAGGGTTCCGGATCGGGCATTGCAATCCGAATATCACGGTTCCGCTTGGAACAGAAGCAACAATGGATACAAAAACGAAAACCCTGCGTGTGAGTGCGGGGGTAAGAGCATGAAAGTTGCTCGAATAGATGTATACCAATCAGCTGTTCCTTTGAAAAAAGCCTTCAAGACAGCTCTAAGAACAGTGACAGTAGCAGAGGCGATCGTTGTAAAAGTAACGACAGATGACGGTTTAATTGGCTGGGGTGAAGCCCCGCCGACGCATGTGATCACCGGAGATAGTCTGGCAAGTATTCGTTATGCCGTGGATGCTGTCATCAAACCAGCCATCGTCGGCATGTCACTACTTGAGCGGGATGTATTGTTCCACAAACTGCAGCACTGTCTCGTTGGCAATACAAGCGCCAAAGCGTCCGTAGATATGGCATTGCATGACTGTATTGCACAGTATGCTGGTATGCCGCTATATCAGCTGCTTGGCGGTGCAAAAGATACATTGGAAACTGACTACACTGTCAGCGTCAATACGCCATCGGAAATGGCGTCAGACGCATTAGGCTATATAAAGGACGGTTTCAGCACTTTAAAAATAAAAGTCGGCAAAGACGATATTGAATCTGATATAAAACGGCTTCAAGCAGTTCGTGAGGCGGTTGGCAGCAGTATCACCCTTCGGCTTGATGCAAACCAGGGGTGGGATAGGAAGACAGCAGTCCGTGCTATCACCAGGATGGAGGATATGGGCCTGAACATTGAATTGGTGGAACAGCCGGTGGCGGCTGCAGATGTGAAGGGCATGCAGTATGTCACATCAAATGTTGAGACACCAATTATGGCTGATGAAAGCTTATTTTCACCGCAGGACGCTCTTACACTCCTGGAAATGCGTGCGGCTGACTTGCTTAATATTAAGCTGATGAAAGCAGGCGGCATCCAGCCGGCACTGGATATTGCCCGTATCGCGAAGGTTTATGATGTAGAATGCATGGTCGGCTGTATGATTGAATCCAGAATCGGCATCAGTGCTGCAGCGCATCTGGCTGCCAGTCAGCAGCATATTACGCGGGTCGATTTTGATGCACCGCTCATGCTCCGGGAGGATAACGTTACAGGAGGCGTCCGCTATGAAGGAAGCAGACTGCTGCTCAATGCGTCGCCAGGACTTGGTATCCTGACAGTGGATGTTCAAGGAGAAAAGGTCATATGAAAGAAAGTGTAATTGCTGTTTCTGTCGCTAATCTGTGGACAAAACCGAACTCCTCCAGACAAGTAGATGCACCAATTGTTGCGAATCCATCTGATCCATTACGCTGGGTACATGCGCTTTCCCATACTGACAGATTGGAGCTTCATGAAAACAATTTGCTTCAGTCTCAAGTGCTATTCGGTACGACAGTATGGGAAGTGGATAGAAAGGATGATTGGGTCAAAGTAGTCATACCATCCCAGTCAACACCAAAAAATGAGCAAGGATATCCTGGCTGGATTCCTGCCCGCCAGCTTGCGGCACCGCTGCCGAAGTCAGATTACATGATTGAGGTACGAGCGAAGCAGGCGACTCTGCTGGTAGAAGATACTGGTGAGGTGGTACAGCTCAGCTTTTTGACAAAACTGCCTTTTATTGAAGATTCAGGAACTGCTTTTACCGTGTTGACGCCGTACGGCCGAGGGAGGATCTCCAAGTCCGAAGGCAGTCTTTGGACCAAGCGTGAGGAAGACGGAGAGGCGCTAATTGCGTATGCAGAACAATTCATCGGGCTGGACTATCTATGGGGCGGGATGAGCAGCTGGGGCTATGATTGCTCTGGATTTGCCCACAACGTGCACCTTGCAGGGGGCTATGTCATTCCGCGAGATGCCAGTGCACAGGCTTTGCAGGGGAGAGCCATTAGTTTTGATCAAGCAAAACCGGGGGATTTGCTGTTCTTTGCCTATGAGAACGGTAAGGGACGTGTCCACCATGTTGGCTTTTATTATGGAAATGGTAAGATGCTGCATGCTCCGAAAACAGGAAAACAAATCGAATTGCTGGATTTGGACGGAACGGTATATGAAACAGAGCTTTGTGCCATTAGAAGATATTGGAGCTAATAGAGTGCCTGCGGGTACTCTATTTTTTTATGGGTAGATGTTCTAGCAATCCATAGAAGTTACATAGAGTAAAGAGTAGACCAGCAGGCAGATAAGGAGGTCCTCTATGCAAAACAAGAAGCCAAGCACTAAACGACGACGCCTCAAGTCCCACGTCTTAATCAGCATCTTGATTGTCTGTTTATTCACCGTCATCGTGGCGCTCCCGACATTGATTGTAGTACCATTTATAGACCCCGGTGGAATGGAGAGGACGGCAACGGCAATGGAACAAGAAAAAGAAATCAAGGAAACAGCAAGTGTAGCAGTGGAAGTGAGCCGTACAGCAAGCAATACAGTTGAAACGGTTCCGCTTGAGACGTATGTGACACGAGTGGTCGCTTCTGAGATGCCCGCCGATTTTGAACTGGAAGCACTAAAGGCACAAGCTGTCGCAGCACGGACATATGTAGTGCGTTATATGGAAGATCATCAAGCAGAGAAACCGGAAGCAATTGAGGTATCGGATTCTACCAGTGACCAAGTATATAAGAACGAAGAGGAGCTCCGCCAGGCATGGGGCAAGGATTATGAAGAAAAAATGTCGAAGCTGACAGAAGCTGTGGAAGGAACAAGCGGAGAGATTATCATGTATGACGGCGAACCGATTACACCTTCTTTTTTCTCCACAAGCAATGGATATACGGAAAATGCGGAGGACTATTGGGAAAATCCGCTGCCATATTTGAAATCAGTTGAAAGTCCATGGGATGAACAATCACCTAAATTCGAAGATCAGAAAGTGATTGTAATTGAAGAAGCAGAAAAGCTGCTTGGTGTTGCTATTGATCCGAATAAGCCTCCAGGTGAGCTGAAACGCAATAGCAGTCAGCGCGTAGCCGAAGTAGAAATTGGCGGCAAGAAGTTCACAGGCAGAGAAATTCGTGAAAAACTAGGACTCAAATCGACAGATTTCACGTTATCGATGAAAGATAATCATCTGATTTTCCAAACAAAAGGATATGGTCATGGCGTTGGAATGAGTCAATATGGTGCGAATGGCATGGCTGCTGAAGGCAAATCGTACAAGGATATCTTGACGTACTATTACAAGGATACAGAGATTAATAAACTGCCGGCAGAAGGCGCCAAGCTAGTGTCTAAATGAGTTTGGAAAAATTTTCTGAAACGCATGTATAGGAATCTATCTTTGTGACGACAATGGTTGCAGAGGTGATGATCTATGAAGGAAAAAAATAGCGTTTCAAAATCTAAATGGAAACGTCTTTTCCGTAAAAAATGGTTTTTCCCAGCGTTGTATCTTGGTATTTCCGCTTTGCTTTTAACAGCAGTATTGTGGTATCAGAGCGGCACTAACGAACCTGAGCAGGCAGAAGAAGATAAAGGTATCTTCGATTCACTAGGCTTCAACAGCGATGAAGAAGCAACTCCTGTAGCAGAACAAGATGAAGTAGTAAAAGCTCCTGTAGCAGAAGATGCAGAAGCGACAGTCGTAACGAAATTCTATGATCACAAAGCAGACAGCGAAGCCCAAGAGAATGCACTCGTACTCTACGACAACAAATACTATCAAAGCACCGGAGTGGATTACGCTGCAGCTGATGGCGAAGCCTTCGACGTCCTGGCCGCATTAAGCGGAACAGTGACAGAAGTGAAGGAAGATGCCCTGCACGGTAACGTTGTTCAGATCGAGCATAAAAATGGAGTAGCAACATATTATGCTAGTCTGGAAGATGTGAAAGTAGAAGCAGGCCAAGAAGTGAAGCAAGGTGATGTGCTTGCAACAGCAGGACAGAGCCTATTTGCAAAAGATAAAGCGACTCATTTGCACTTTGAAGTACTTAACGGCGATACACCTGTAAACCCGGAAAGCTTCTTCAACCAACCTGTAAGCAAATTGCAGGAAGCGAAAACAGAAACAGAAGCAGTACAAGAAGAAACAGCTGACACAGCTGGACAGAACGAACAGACGGAGACAGAAGCTCCAGCGGAAGAAAATGCTGATGCTGAAGCAACTCCAACAGACGAATCAGGTGATAAAGAAGAAACACCAGACAGATCTGATGAAGAAAAATCTCCAGAACAAAATGAGCAGCCAGAGGACGAAGCAACGTCTTCCTCTTCTTCAGCCCAGACTTGATTCGACAAAAGCATCCCGAGCACGGGATGCTTTTTTTTAGGCAAAAAGCAGTCCAACAATAAAACCAAGAAACCTAATAATTTGTCGAACGAATCAGTCTTGAAACCGCTTGAAATTATCTGAAAAGATGGAATAATGAAATGGTGCAAAACACAAATTGAAAGTCGAAGTCAAGTGATTCCATGGAGGTAAGATTGGGAAATGTGAGAGGAGAAAGGAACGTTGAATCAATCAAGTTTGCGTAAGGAAGAGACTGACTTGGGCAAGCTCTCGGCAGCATCGAGCCGAATGACAGATCTTTGGTCTTTCATTCAGCTAGTGGAGGCAAGTCATGATGTGAAGCAGGTTGTAGACCAGGCGGCGAGTTTCAGTATACATTCCTCATCTGCCGAAGTTCAGCTGGCAGCGATGGATTTCCTCGGGATGAACTACTATGAGGAAGAGCTTCAGCTTATGATACAGAAGAATAAGCAATCATTGTACCAGCGAAACAGATCGTATGCTTATTTATATGAACTGATAATCCAGTATCAAGCGTACAAACTGCCAGGTGATGAGTTTGAAAGACAAATCAGCCGCTATCAAGCTGATTTTCCGGAGGCGAAAGCCTTGGTTCTGTTCGGCAGGATATATCAGCATTTTCATTGCCATGATTATCATGCTATTGCATATTATCTAGATGAATTACAGGAAACAATTATCCTAATCAAAGATTATTTCCTGCGCATCATGATGACTGTCCGGCTGGACAAGCTGCTGTTTCAGTATCACTGGAAACGAAACGAATTAATCATTGCCAGAAAACATAGCAGAAATATTCTCCAACATACATATCTGCCAGGCCAGCGAGCCGTACAGCATTATAAAATGGGCTTGACCTTTCTGTTCGATGATAAGATTGCAAGCTTTTCTCATCTTGCTGAAGGGAGCAAGATGGCAAAACAGTATAACATCACATATCTTGCAGAATTGCTCGACCGACAAGTTTTGCCGATTGTAGCTGCTCACTTTGGTATTCTGCATACGTATATAACAAGTGATCCGCTTGCTCTTGCTTATATCGAGTTTCAGCTTGGTGAGGTAGACAGCGCAAGAAAGCGCTATCCTAAGTGGAAACCCGAAAAACAAACAGCATTTTATAAGTACTTCTATGGACTCATCCACCAGAATAAGGATTATCTAGTATCGTCCTATCACCAATTTATCCGCAGACATAAAGACTTCTATTTTTCCCGATTACCTATGTATGCCATTCAAAAAATAGATAACAACAGACCCTCCACCAGCTGAGAGGGTCTTTTTTATGGAATAAAACAGCTTTGCAGCTAATAAGATGAAACAAACCAATGCAAGTGTTTGAAGGGAACGAGTGTGAAGCGCTCAACGCCGCAGATGCCTAAACAGCTATGACTTGCACAAGAAAAATACATATCCGAATTACTTCATCGCTTCTCATCTTGTCTCATGAACATCAAGAACCGTCAACTTAAGGAGGCATGGGCTGTGCATGATTATATCAAGGAGCGCACGGTGCGCATAGGTAAGCACATTGTGGAGACGAAGAAGACAGTTCGCGTGATTGCAAAGGAATTCGGTGTATCCAAGAGTACCGTGCATAAAGATCTGACAGAAAGACTGCCGGAAATCAATCCAGATTTGGCCAATGAAGTGAAGGAGATCCTTGACTACCACAAAGCAATACGTCATCTGAGGGGCGGAGAAGCGACCAAACTGAAATATAAACTGGAAACAAATACCGACGCGCCTGCCTAGTACCCAACTTTCATCCTGTAAAATTCCATCCAATCCTTTACCAATATTCCTACTTTTATCCTTATTTTCTTTCATAATTTGCTACTATTCTCCATGTTTTGTGCTAAACTATAAAATAAGTAGCATTATGTTCTCGAACGGATGCGACAAAGTTTCTATCTTTACAGGGAGGATCTGAGGATATTGGCACGAGATATAGGAATTGACCTCGGTACAGCAAACGTACTAATACATGTAAAAGGAAAAGGAATCGTTCTGAATGAACCATCCGTTGTCGCGATGGACAGAATTACAGGAAATGTACTAGAAGTCGGGGAAGAAGCACGACGCATGGTAGGCAGAACACCTGGAAATATTGAGGCGATTCGACCGTTGAAGGACGGCGTAATCGCTGACTTTGATGTAACAGAAGCGATGCTCCGCTATTTCATCAACAAGATCAATGTAAAAGGTTTTCTATCCAAACCGCGCATGCTGATTTGCTGCCCAACGAACATTACAAAAGTGGAACAAAAAGCAATTAGAGAAGCGGCGGAAAAATCCGGCGGTAAGAAAGTATACTTGGAAGAAGAACCAAAAATTGCTGCTATCGGTGCAGGAATGGAAATATTCCAGCCTAGCGGTAATATGGTTGTAGATATCGGTGGCGGAACAACAGATGTTGCTGTTCTTTCCATGGGTGACATCGTGACAGCACAGTCCATTCGGATGGCTGGAGATAAGTTCGATGCAGAAATCCTGCAGTATATCAAACGTAAATATAAGCTATTGATCGGTGAACGCACAGCCGAGAATATCAAGATCGAAATTGCAACAGTGTTTGAAGGCGCGCGTCAGGAATCTATTGATATCCGCGGCCGGGATATGGTAAGCGGTCTTCCGCGTACGATCACTGTTTATTCGGAAGAAATAGAAGAAGCACTGCGCGAGTCAGTAGCTATGATTGTACAAGCGGCGCGTACAGTACTGGAACAGACACCTCCTGAGCTGTCTGCAGACATCATTGACCGCGGTATTATCCTTACTGGCGGCGGAGCACTGCTTCACGGTATTGATCAGCTGCTTGCTGAACAATTGAAGGTTCCTGTATTCGTTGCAGAAGATCCAATGGATTGTGTAGCAAAAGGCACTGGTATAATGCTTGAAAACATCGATAAATTAGAAAAACGAAAAGTAGTATGATAATTGACCTCTTCTGTATACTTTGAACTCTTTTGTATACGGAAGAGGTTCAATTTGTTTAGGAGTCTGCCGATATAATAGATAGAAACAAAACAATTGGCAATCTAACCGCCTTAGGAGGACCGAAACATTGCTAAAAGGATTATATACAGCTGCATCCGGTATGCTCGCCCAGCAGCGCAGACAGGAAGTACTGTCTAATAACTTGGCTAATGCGAATACGAATGGGTACAAAGCAGATCAAGGGCAGCTTCGAGCTTTTCCGGAAATGCTTTTGAAATCAATGGAGAGCAAGCAGACATCGGCGGATAACTCTCGATATGTTACAACTTCTAAGGAAATCGGCAGCATCAATTCCGGCGTATATGTACAAGAGACGATTCCGAACTTTGTCCAAGGAGATTTACGTGAAACAGGTATCAGTACAGATACTGCTTTGGTGGACGGTACGTATCCGGATGAAAATGGCTCTGTATTTTTCAATCTGCAGACAGCAGATGGCGAAGCGTATACTCGAAACGGTAATTTTACGGTCGATGAAGAAGGCTTTCTGACGAACGATCAGGGCAGCTATGTCCTTGATACGACAGGCAACCCAATTCAGACGAATAATCAGACGTATACGATGTCAGCAGACGGTTCTATGCAATTTACCGACGGCAGAAACATTCAGCTCGGACTGACATATGTTCAGGATGCAAATCTGCTGGACAAGCAGGGTGAAAACGTTTATACCGCAAGTGATGAAGCACAGGCAGCTGATGCCCGGGCGACGGCTGGCGTAACGTACAACATTGTCCAGGGAGCAGTAGAAGGCTCGAATGTTGACTTGCAGCAGACAATGGCAGATATGATGCAGGCATACCGGACGTTCGAATCGAACCAAAAAGTGTTGACAGCATATGATGAAAGCCTTGGAAAAGCAGTCAATGAAGTCGGGAAGCTGTAAAGGAGGAGTAAAATGAGCAGGATGATGACACAGGCTGCCGTAACAATGGGGCAGCTGCAGCAGCGATTGGATTTAATCGCGAATAATATGGCGAATACAAATACATCAGGCTATAAAGCACAGACCTCTAATTTTTCTTCCTTGCTTTATCAGCAGATGAACAACCCGCCGAATGACGAGGCAAATGAAACAAGCAGAAGCACAAGTGATGGTATCCGGATCGGATCAGGAGCATATATGAGCAGTACAAACCCGCTCATGACAATGGGAACGATTCAGACAACGGACCGAAATCTTGATGCAGCACTTGTGAACGACAACCAATACTTCACGATTACAGGCGATGATGGACAGCAGCTCTATACACGTTCAGGGAATTTCTATCTTCAGCCGCAGCAGGATGGGACAGTTGCGTTGACAACAGCAGATGGAGATTTGGTGAACGGTGTCGATGGACCTATTGCATTACGTCCTGATTTTGATAGTATTACAATCAATGACCGCGGAGAGATCGTTGTTGAACGTAATGGAGAAAATGCTGTGGAAGCGAACCTTCAGATTACAGCTATCGATAATCCACGTGTTCTGACACGTACAGGTGATACAGCCTTTGAACTGGCTGATCCTGCTCTTGCCCAAGTGCTAGGTGCAGGAGACATTGAACTTCAGGCAGGCAGCCTGGAAGGCTCAAACGTTGATCTTAGTGAACAGATGACTGCAATGGTGAATACACAGCGCGCTTATCAGTTCAATGCACGTTCGATTTCCATGAGTGACCAGATGAGCGGACTCATTAACCAGATTAGATAAGAATAAGGAGCCAGAACGCTATGTCGAGTAATGCATCCAAACTCCAGACAAAAGAACAACATGATAAACAGAAGAAGGCAGAAGGAGAAAAGGCGCCGAAAAAACAGCGGAGAAGATTGTTTCCAATATGGCTCCGTCTGCTTGTAGTGCCGATTATCCTGATCATCTTCCTGCTGCTCGGTTTGCTCTTCGGGTATGGTGTACTTGGAGATGGCAATGCACTGGACGTCCTCAAACGAGATACATGGACACATATCTATGACTTGGTAAACCAAAAGTCATAAAAAAAGCTGGCTCCGGATTCCGGAACCAGCTTTTTCTATTTCCTGCCTCTGCTCTTTCTGATTGCATAAATAACGAACATGATCACAGCAATGATAAGGAAAATGTGAATAACTCCTCCGAGAATATTGAAAATGACACCAATGAGCCAGAATGCGACTACGATGATGCCGATCCATAATAAAAGATTAAGCAATTGGCTTCCCTCCCAGCAGTTTTATGGAACAATACCCTTAACGCAAAACGTGTTAAACATGCAAGCCTCATTTTTGGTATAATACGTTAGGAAAGACAACCATTCAGGAGGCTCACCATATTATGTATGATGTTCAACAAATCAAAGAAATAATCCCGCATCGCTATCCTTTCTTGCTTGTGGATCAAATAACTGAAATTGAAGAAGGCAAACGCGCTGTTGGAAAGAAGAATGTAACAATCAATGAACCATTCTTCCAAGGACATTTCCCAGATTATCCGGTAATGCCAGGTGTCTTGATCCTTGAAGCTCTTGCACAGACAGGTGCCTTTGCGATGCTGATGAAGGAAGAAAACAAAGGGAAAATCGGCTTCCTTGCTGGTGTTGATAAATGCCGCTTCAAGCGCCAAGTAGTACCAGGTGACACATTGAAGCTGGAAGTAGAGATTGTCCGTTTGAAGGGACCAATCGGTAAAGGAAAAGCAACAGCAACTGTTGATGGAGAGCTTGCTTGCGAAGCTGAAATCACATTTGCAATTAAATAAGAGGGCGAAGCATAATGCTTCGTCCTTTTTTACTATTTTTTACATCTCCTTAACATATTGCAGCGGCTGTTTATAGTAATATAGTCTTGTATCAGTCAATATTGGAGGGGGAAATTATGCAAATAGAAAAAAGGGAACAGTACATCATTACTCGCAACACTATTGCTGTGTTTCGTTTGCACGATCCTGTGTATCAATCCCGTGTTCTTGAAGCCGATAAAGAAATATTAGTGGAACAATCACCTCTTTCGATCATTGATCATAGCTGCATGCAGTACGGATCCTCCTATGAGGGCAGGGTACATGCAATTGGCAGACTTCTGCGGACGGACAAGAAGGTGCCTATTCCAGTGCATCCGGCCCACGGCGTTTTTATGCTCCCAACTTCCTCACCTACGAACACTAACTGCGTCTGGCTGTCCTTCTATCATATTCAATCCTATAAAGAAACGAAAAGCCGTACCCAAGTCAGCTTCTATAATGGTACTGCACTATTTGTGGAAACATCTGAACGCTCCTTCGACCAGCAGTACAAAAGGACAGGCACTGTCATTGCCTTACTCAATAATGAACATTTCTTCATGGGGCAAAGCTTATCCTGAAACTATCAATCACTTCTTCTGCCGAAGCTGTTATGTTATCATGTAAACTATAATTACCAGCTTTGGAGTGGAGGAGGAAACCTGTCTTATGCGCGACACATACACCGGAGCCGATCTTCTGGAGCAGCTGCTGCTTCATAAAGACCAGCTTTTAACATCAATCAGACGGGAGGATATCGCCCTCGATGCGTTTTTACGCCAAGAAGCGAGACGACCTGACCATAATCCAGTATTTCAATATGTATTGAAGCACTACATAGGTTTAGTCAATCCCAATCTGACAGAGGCATTCGAACATACCTATTTCCGTCTGTTTCAAGAAGCCGCACGTCAGCCGGACAAGCTGAAAATCGTCGGATTGACAGCAGCGTTATATGAAGTGAGGAACCGCCGAGGCAACCCTTCGATGCAATTTCCCCTCGTTACACATATGCTGCATCTGCTGAATGTGCATTATCCGATATATGATCCAGCTAGAATTGCATTCCTCGGTATGCCATCGGCCAATCACCTAATCGGATTCGATAAGAAAATGACCCGCTATATCGAACAATACGGTCAGCTTTTTGAATTTTACCAATCGATTTTGCAAGACAGCCGTTTCGACACACTGGCTGTTGCATTTGATGAGCATTTCAAAGACCATAGCTATGAGCCTCCAAGTGATGCCAAGAAGTTAGATCTCCTTGTGCAGGCATTTAGCAAAACCATCTAAGCACTTACTGCGGTAAGTGCTTTTTTTGTGGGGAAAATTAGGACGAACTGGATAGAGTTTGTAATCATATTGCGCGCAGATTGTGTTGTCATTACAGTTCTGTTAAAAGTATTGCGGCACCCTGATCACAGGGTATATAAAGAGAAAAAGACGGATAGAATTTCTTAGAACAAAGAAAGCAGGTAGATGCACATGACGAGGAATTACTCCATAGACTTCTTCAAATGCCTGGCAATCTTCGGAGTCGTGTGTATTCATACACACACATTCCGAGACACTGCTGTCCCATTCGGAAACGGAGAAACATGGGCCTTCATCATCGATACAATCGCGCGCTTCTCAGTACCATTCTTCTTTGCAGCATCTGGCTATCTATTCGCCATGAAGCTGCAGCGAACAGATGATACATTCGCATACTTCAAACGCTATACTGGTAAGCTAATCAGCTTGCTTGCAGCATGGTTTGCTTTTTATTGGGTATATGATTTTATAAAAATGCTTTCTACTTCAAACGGAACGATGAGTGAGCAAAAAGCTGAGCTGACTGCTTACTTTCAAGATACCTTCCAATGGCGTACATTATTGGATGGAATATCGTACACGCAATTTCAGCTTTGGTTTATGTTTGCTTTGATTTTTTCGATTATCATCATCTATGCTGCGTACAGATTACGTCTAATGAAGATTACATTGCTAGTCGGTCTTGTGCTTAACCTGATAGGCCTTTTGGGGCAATCTTACGGAGCACTTTTCCATGTAACGATGGAGGAGACAACAAGAAACGGAATTTACTTCGGTTTATTTTATACAGCATTAGGAGCTTGTTTTGGTTTATATGAAAAACAGATAGTTTATGCAGCGCAAGCAATTCGTGTAAGGACAATCGGTGCGATAATTGCTGTTGGCTTTGCACTGCAGCTGATGGAGCGTTCGATCCTCTATTACGGGTTGGATTTGCCGCAAGGAGAGTATCTTATCAGTACTATTCCTTTGACGATATTCCTGCTTCTGTTCACCTTGAAAGCACGTAACATCGGCAAGCATCGTTATGTTAGTATTGTCGCTAAGAATGTAGTCGGTATCTACCTGATTCATACACTATGGCGCAGCATCTTGGATCAAGCACTCGATCAATCAGCTGTGACGCATACGTTTGTCTGGGGTCTGCTTTATGCACCTATTCTGTATGTGTTATCTCTGCTTTCTTATGTAGGCTTACAATATATTAAAGGCAAACTTAGCAACCCGGTTGTGCCAAAACGAACGAAGCATCGTACTGCACTTCGGCCAAGCAACAGCCTTATCAAATAGACTGGCATTTTGCCAGTCTATTTTTTTATTGTAAATATATGTGCAAATTTTGAAAAATTACGGTAATCTTTTACTATATACATAGAAGAAGGATGGCATAACATGACATATCATACGAATCCTTTCCGTCTCTTGACTAACCCGAAGGAGACATTATTTAAACTGCGGGAAGCGGAGCAGTTGCGTGGCCATTGGCTTTGGACTGTTCTGATTCTGCTCGCTTTCTGTCTCGTCTATGCTGCACTAGGATGGGTTGGTGCCGGGACAGAGACACTTAATCAATTGAATGCAGTGTACATAGGTTCGGATTACGAATACGCGAAGTTTTCGTTCATCATCGGACGTCTCGTCTGGGGACTCGGACTCGGACTGCTCGTCATCTTTGTTGTCTCTCTCGTATTTTATCTGTTTTATGAAATTCCTTATCAGAAACTAATTGTGATCCAGTTAAGTGTTGGGGTTGTATTACTGCTGGAAGCTCTATCTTGGCTGCTTCTATTGCTAGCAGCGGGCTTAGAATGGGATCGATCGCCGTTTTCACTTGGAGTTATTTCAGATTTGTTTACAGACAGACCCTGGGTCATCAGCTTGTTTGGTGCAGTATCTTTGTTCCAGCTGTTCATTCTGTATTTCCAAGCCAGATGCCTGCTTGTACTGTTCCCAGCTAAACGATGGCATGTATCGGCTGTTGTCGGTATGATCTATCTCTGTTATATTCTTTTGCTGACACTGCTTGGCGGGATTGGGAATAAGATTGTTGCATTCATCTTCGCATAGGAGGACTTGAAGGATGATGAAAAAGCTAATACTAACGTTAGGAATCGTCCTTGTACTGGTTAACATTGCTATCCTGTTTTTGGATGATGATGGCCGAGTAGGCAGGACAAATTTTATACATAAGTGGGAGCAGGTAACAGCCCAGGATGTGAAAGAAACGTTAACGGTCCCGAGTGTACTAAACTCTGCACATGAAGTGCCAGTCTATTTGGAGTCAGAATCTGGATCTGTATCGGAAATGCTTGTAGAGCCTGGCGATACAGTAGAAGAGGGAGCTGATCTGTTCACCTACCAAGTAGCTGATTATGCGAAAACATATCGTGAACTAACTGCTACTATTAACTTGCTGGATGAACAAGTGTTGGCAGTCGAGCAGGCAATTTCAGAAGCAGGTGAGTCTGATTTTGCGGCTGCCGCCTTTGCAGAAGATATAAATGTTCCAGAAACGATAGACGAATCTGAGAACGAAGAAGACACGGTTGCAGCAACGGAAGCGCTGCAGCAAGCAACGGAAGAACAGACTACTCAACTGCAGGAGCAATACCGCATCAGTCTGGAAAAAGAACTTGCCGAGAAAAATGCTGAGCTGACTGCAGCAGAAGAGCAGCTGGCAGGTTTGGAGGAGACAGGTGAATATGTGACTGTATCGAGTCCAGCGGCAGGTACTGTTAAATCCATCGATGAAGCTGGGAAAAAGCCTGTTATTACCTTACAAAGCAGTGAACTCGTTATTACCGGAGAACTGACCGAAGCAGAGCGGAAACAGGTGCAAAATGCTATGACGATTGAAGCGAAGCTTGATGATGGTCCTGCTTTGGAAGGGGAAATCACGGAGTTGGCTGAACAGCCTGCTACTAGTGCTGAAAAGGAAAGTATGTATAAGTTTGAAGCATCTTATCTTGCTGAATATGAACAAGCCGATAAGCTCTTAGCTGGCTATCATTTAGATACGGATATTTTACTTGCTTATGCCAGTCAAGCTCCTGCAGTTAAACCAGCGCAGGTGAAAAACAATCAAGTTTGGAAAATGGCAAATGGTCAGCTGTTCACCACCAAAGTGGATATCGGGGCGCAGAACGATAAACAGGCGGCTATTACATCTGGTCTGGAAGCGGGGGCATTCATTCCGGCAAATCAAGGTGATTATTACCAAAACGAACCTTTCGTTACGCCGTGGAGAGCTCAGCAAATGAACTGGTCGACTTGGAGTGATTCCTTCACAAGCTATGAATTTCTGCTAGGTTTGCTTGATCATTGATTGTAAATTGTTTCTAAAGAAGTAGATAATTCTACTGCATCTAATGTCGAATCAGCGTACAATTTGTTTACAATCACGTACGTAAGGGGCACATTGTATGAAAGTTCATTTGATCGCAAATATGTATCCAAGTAAGCAGCACCCCAATTATGGGGTGTTTGTCGAAAATACCGAGAAGATTCTTGCACAATCGGGAGTAACTTTCGACCGTACTGTTGTCACAAAGCAATCAAGCTCCATCGGGAAGCTGATTACTTATGCCAGTCACTTTATCAACGTGATTGGGAAATCAGTATTCCGGAAATATGATGTTACCTATGTGCATTATGCAACGCATAATTCAATTCCGGTGCTGATTGCCAAGAAATTGAATAAAAACATGGTTGTTTACACAAATGTACACGGCAGTGATGTTGTGCCTGAGTTTCAGAAACGGCAGAAATACCAGCCCTATGTGAAGCGGCTGTTAGAAGTATCTGATACGGTTATTACACCGAGCGCTTATTATAAGCAGCTTGTGCAGCAGAAATATGGTTTGACGAATCGGATCGAAATATTTCCTTCGGGCGGTATTAATAAAGATACCTTTTATGAGAAGGAAACAGAGCTCGCTTGCCAGGAGCTGGAGATAAATGCAGCATATAGCTATATCGGATTTGTTGGTCGAATTGATAGAGGAAAAGGCTGGGATGTCTATCTGAAGGCAGCCAAACTGCTGAAGGAACAAGGCAAACTGGAAAACCATAAGCTGTTGTTCATCGGTGATGGATTGGAAAAAGAGAACTTCGATAACTTGGTGGATGATTATGGTTTACGAGAAGATCTTGTACATTTCCCGCTTCTGTCCCAGCAAAAGCTGAACAGTGTATACAATAGTATGACTGTGTTCTGTTTTCCGACAATGCGGGAAGGAGAAAGCCTTGGGCTTGTAGGTCTGGAAGCTATGGCATGCGGGACACCCGTTATCGGCAGCCGGATGGCAGGACTGTTAGACTACATGAAACACAGCAGGAATGGCTTTCTTTTTGAACCAGGCTCAGCTGAGGAGCTGGCTGGATGCATTAAAACTTATATGGAGCTGCCAGAAGCAGCGAAGCTGATAATGCAAGAAGAGGCAAAACAGACGGCAGCAGCTTATGAAGTGGAAGCAATCAAGCCTCGTCTCTCAAAAATATTCTCTGTATAAAGTCCAACTGTGGTTGGGCTTTTTTTATTAAGCAATTGTAAAATCGAGTTTTGCAATGTTAAGTTTCTTCCGAGTGTCTAGTAAAATTCACCTACCCTTTTTATAGTTTAAAAGAGGCAATACAAAATTCGACATAAGTATATTGTATTGTGAATCTAGTAAAAGAAAGAGGGTAACAGGTGGAAAGAAGCAGAGCGACGTATACACTTGTCTTTTTTACTGGTCTTTTTCTCGCATGCTTAGCATTCATCCAGCCGGGTGATGTCTATGCGGAATCGAACAGTCATATTTTTTCAGAGGGTGCAGCCACAGTCCAATTGTCAGATGGTAAAACTGTCGAAGTGACGAATGATACAAATGGAGTAATTCGTATTACAGGGGATTCTGGGAAAACTTATGAATCCACGATTCCAGATGCAGATATTGCTTCTATTCAGGAAACAAAAATGGATAATGCATCTTATTTAATTGTAGAGTATCGTACTCATGGAACTGCCCAAGCTCTGCAATTCGACATTTTGCATGTCACAAATGAGAAACTGGAACGCATTTATCAATCCGATTTATATGAAGGAGCGAGACTCACTGTAGATGAGGAAGGAGCGCAGCTTGAAGTCAGCTACCCGAAAATAGAACAGGATGTACCGCTTGCAGAGCCTAAAGAAGTATATGTTGAAGCATTTACAGTAGCTCCGCAACAGGTGACGAAGGCGGATACTCGGACAGAGCTGACGGCAAGTGCTGCAAAAGCGCGCATGTTTCGTGCTAGTGCTGCAGGATATACAAATCCAAGCTATGATACGATCAGCCGTAAGCTGACAGCAGCAGCGGTTAAATACGACGTGCCGGCTGAGATCGTTAAATCAATCGCTTTCCGTGAAAGCGGGTGGAAACAGTATTGGACAGGAAGTACACCTTCCTATCAGGCTTCCTGCAGCATTGCGGATGGATCCAATGTGGTGATCGGCTATGACTGTATCGGTATTGGAATCATGCAGGTTTCCGATTATAACCGCAATGATACGGAGGAAATCGAGCGTCTAATGCATGATATCGATTATAATATCGACCGCGGGATGCGTATATTAAAAAACAAATGGAACGAAGCCAACTCAAAAGCTGAATCCACTTTAGCATATAATCTGATTCCGAAGGTAAACGACGGAAATCCGGACAAACTAGAAAACTGGTACTTTGCTATTCTGGCATATAATGGCCGATTAGAGCGGAATGATCCAATAGCTAATCCGCAAACTGCTTACCAGGAGCTCGTTTATAAGGAGATGGAGAATCAGTCGTTGATAACGACGACACCTTTCCCAACTCATCTACTAACACCTGGCAGAATTAGCGGAAAACTAGGTTCTTATTTCTCGTTCCAGACAAACCAAATATCCACGCCAGGACCATTGCATGAAAGCACACAGAATTATGGGAATGGCAGCACAGTCTATGTTACAGCTGACGCGCTTACATTGCGCAATAGCCCGAATGGATCTTCTGTCGGTTCTTTGCCACGAGGGGAGAGGCTGACCATCACTGGCGGCTACACTGCGAATAATTCCAATGTAAATCATTATGTCTGGTACCCAGTACGAACAAGCAGCGGTAAGACTGGTTATGTAGCCAGCGGTTATTTGAGCAAGGCACCTGTTGTCGTGCACAATCTGGAGGGTTCTCGCCGTAATGCTACTAGTGCAAGTATCTCCAACTACGGCTGGCATTTGGAATCTCCTGAAGCAGTCGTACTTGGAAGAAGTGATTTGCCAATCGATGCTTTCACAGGAAGCGTTCTTGCAGCTCAAATGGATTCACCGCTTTTGTTAACTGATCAAAATAAGCTGGAGCAAGTCACAGTTACAGAGATTGACCGACTGAATCCGTCCATCATCTATATTGTTGGTGCAGAACCAGCTATTTCAAAAAATGTCGAAAATGATTTACGTAAAAAGTTTCCAAATAGCACAATCGAACGGGTAGCCGGATCTACTCGTTATGCGACAGCCGTAAAGGTAGCAGAGGAAGTAGCAACTGTTGCGAGTAAACCATCAGAGATCTTCCTGGCAGTCGGAGATGAGACATCACCGGATGCGTTAACTATCGGACCGCATGCCGGCAAAGAGGGCATTCCTATCTTGCTGACAAGAACAGGGGAACTGCATGATGAAGTGAAAAACTATATCAAACGCAATAGTATCAAAAAAGTAACGATTATCGGCAGTGAGATAGTAGTGTCCAAACGCGTAGCGGATGCAGTCAAGCAGCTTGGCGCCTCTGTGGAGCGCGTATACGGAGCTGATCGCTATTCAACAAATGCTGCTGTTATCACAAAGTATTATGGAACCAATCCAGATCAAGTATTCTTTGCAAACGGTCAAACGACTGTAGATAGTTTGTCGGGTGCACCGCTAGCTGCTAAGTATGATGCACCGATCGTTCTTACGAGACCGGATGCTGTCACGAAGCCAACGCGAGCTTTCCTGAACAAGATCACCGATCAGCCGGAAATCTTCTATCTCGGCTCCGATGCAGCCATCACGGATCGAACACGCAAGGAATTGGAAGGGATACTTCAGTAGCACAAGGGAGCACAAACATAATTAGTGTTTGTGCTCTTTTTTACGACAATAATATTTTCAATAATTAGAAATATATAGTATAGTGTTAACATCACAGTAAAGGAGGCGTTTTCATGAAGAGTACCGGGATTACGAGACGTGTCGATCATCTTGGGCGTGTCGTCGTGCCGAAAGAAATTAGAAGAGAGTTCGGCATAGAAGAAAAAGATCCTGTGGAAATTTTTGTCGAAGGTGACAAGATCATCTTCCGAAAGTATCAGCCTGGTTTTACTTGTGCCATAACGGGAGAAATTACGCCGGAAAACAAGCAATATGCAGACAATCTGTATTTAAGTCCGGAAGGTGCCCGCATCCTCTTTGACAAACTAAAAGAAGAACTTGATTCCAATTAAAAAAGACGCAGCGGACAGGAACTGTCGCTCGTCTTTCTTTTTTTATACAGAGGTTGTGCCTTGTCCTCCATCGACTCGGTAATAAGAACCGTTGATGAAGCTGGAGCGATTAGAAGCAAGGAAGAGCATCAATCCAGTTACCTCTTCGACTTCTCCATACCGATTCATAGGCACACTCGCTTCAAAGCCTCGGCGAGCCGCATTCTCATTCCCTTTAGCTGCTTTGGTTTCGACTGCTTCCATCCATTCTGTATCTAAAGCTGATGGGCAAATTGCATTTACTCTTATACCGTAGTCTGCTACCTCCAATGCGGCTGTTTTATTGAGGCCGAGCATAGCGTGCTTGGAGGCGACGTACGTGCTCATACCGGGCCCGCCCAGTAGGCTGCCGCTGCATGCAGTATTCACAACCACGCCGCTTTTTTGCTTAATCATGGCACGTAAAACATGCTTTAAACCGAGAAAAGCCCCGACAACATTCACCTGAAGTACTTCCTCCAAGCTCGCAGCAGTCTGTTCTGTAATCGCAACAAAATCACCACTCAACCCTGCCTGATTGATAAACACATCAATTCTTCCAAATCGATGCAGTGTCTTTTCAACAAATTGTTCTACCTCTGCTTCTTTTGTAACGTCTGCAGGAAGCAGAATCTTTTCTGTATCAATATCTGCCGCAGCCCTTTCCAATGCCTTTTCTGAAAGGTCGATCAACGCAAGCTTAGCGCCTGCTTCTGCAAAAGCTTTGGCTGCAGCTGACCCGATTCCGCCGGCAGCACCAGTGATTAATACGACCTGTCCTAGGAATTCTTTCACTGTGCGAGCCCCCTTATTGTATGTAGAAGATATTAGCTGAAGATTTTGAGAAGGTTATGTCATAGTAATCTTAGCGCATTGACAACTAGGTAACAATGCTCAATAATCTAGGTAATGTAACCTATTCAACAAATAGATTAAAAGATTGTAAAATAGATGCTATTAATAAACAAAAAAGGCGGTTTTGTTGATGAAATTAAGAACGGACCGACGTAGCAAAAGAAGTGTGAAAGCACTTAAACAGGCATATATCGATTTGATTCTGGAGGAAGAAGATAAGCGGATCAGCATCCAGCAAATAGCCGATAAAGCTGATTATAACCGGGGCACCTTCTATAAGCATTTTGCCGATAAGGAGAGCTTGAAGCAAAGTATCCTTACTGATTTCCTGGATGGCATTTCCATTGCATTGTTAGAACCTTATAAGGAAAGTGCTTATGTCGATTTACAGGAGCAGGCTCCGTCTACGATGCGCATATTCACGCATATCTATGAGGAAAGACGTGTATTACAGGCGCTGCGAATTCTTTATCCTGACATAGCTGACAAGATGCTGCAAGTATTCGTCGAATGCTTATCTGGTGATTTTTATATGGAGACAGAGACTCCAAGGATTCCGGTTGATTATGACCTGATGATTCACTTTCAAATGGCAGCTACTGTCGGCTTTATCATGCGCTGGGCAGACTCGAATTTCAAATTTTCCACCTTGCATCTTTCGGAACAATTTACAGAATTAGTTCGGGTACGCCCATATAGACTAATCAATGCAACTGTACAAAAGGAAAACGACTCCCAGAATTAAATGAGAGTCGTTTTTTCATATAACCAGACAGGCAGCGCCGGCGACAAGCAGACCCACGCCGAATATTTGCCGCAGGTGAATATGTTCTTTTAAGAAGTAATATGACAGCAATAGTGTCCACACATAGGTAATGGCTGTCAGTGGGAAGACGACGGAATAAGGCAGCAATGTAAGCACATAGATGTTGATCAGTGCAGCGGATCCATAACAAGTGAGACCGATTACAAGCGTACGATATGTATGCGTTGATGGATCACTCGCTCGCTTGAAGAAGAATCCACCGCCAGCTCCAAGCATCGTACAGGAAACTAACAATATCCAGCTAATTCTTCCCACCTCCAATCAGGATTGCCCCAACTATAATTAACGCAGTCCCGATAATATGCATGGCAGAAATATGCTCATCCAAGAAGATGGAGCCCATCACTAATGCAAAAACATAACCAAGGCTCAGCATTGGATGAAGTACGCTAAGCTTGCCGAAACGAAATGCAATCATCATCGTAACTGCCCCTGCGCCATAACAGGCACAGCCGATCAGGAGGGGAATATTGATTTCCCCGTCTGCAATTTTCCATAACAACTGTCCGACACTCGTGCATACTGCTGACAATAAGATTAAAGCTATACCGAGCTTTTGCTTATTGTGACTGTTGTGTTGAGTTTGCGTGTTCTCCATGTGTTGGCTCCTTTCCTTTCTTGTACAAACAAGCAAAGAGAAGGAAGAAGATACTCACCATGCAGTTGCTGACTTGATAGCGATAATCCTGAGCCGGCAGCCCGACAAACATCGTCCCTGTATTGAGCAGGACAGGCAAAATTGGTAGCCATGCAATTGCCCCGAGTTTACGGGAAGCTATCAAGCTGAACAGGACGATGAGAATGCTGAACACAACTGGACGCCAGAAGAGCTCTTCGGTATGGTAACGGGATGTTTCCAGTCCATATTCTATTACATCATACAAAGTCTGACTCACAGGCTTTGTTTCCAAGCCCATGCTGTTTGGATCAACATCGATTGTGTAGGGGTTTGTATAGCCATCAATAGGCTTGTTAATTTGCCAAATAAGAGATGTTTGCTTCAAATATGCTTCTACAACGATAGCAGGATTTTGCTTTACAATCTCGAACCAGACCGATATGTACTTACCCATATCCGCCACAATAACATCATCCTTAAAATTATCATGGAACTTGATTCGATCTGTTAGATATGGATTATATTCATCCCAGTCATCAATCGGCAGGATAGAATCCAAATAAGTGAGCTGCTCTTCTGTCAACTCTCCATCCTGGGAAACGACAGCGGCGATCTGCTGCGTCGGAATACTCATTGATTCATTCGGATTGGCCGATTGGATGTTATAAGCCGTAAATACTGGTCCGGTGACGACAATATAAAGCGAGGATACCAGCACGAGCGGTGTGAGCAGCTGTTTCCAGTTTCGTCGATAAGCAATGAGCATGCCAATGGCCGTTAAGATAGCGATTGGCAATCCGTTATTACGGAAGAATGCAATGCCGAGAAGTACGATCGTAAATGTTGCAAGGCCACTCCAAGTCCGCAAGTTTTTCCCTTCCTGCAGCACTGTTTTCATAACAAACAGTGTCAAAAAGACAATGAAGGTGCTATAAACAACATCTTTCCAAAGAATAGTGGAGAAAATGCCGTTGACCGGCAGTACTGCCCATAGCAGGGCTGCAATCCAAGCGATACCCTTTCCAAGTCCATACTGACGGAAGGAATAGATTCCATAAGAATATACAAACGACATGAGCAGCATCTGAAATATGACGACGATAGCAGGAGAATCCCAAATCATTGTCAATACTAAGATCACCATTGTATAAGCAAATGGATGCCAGTTGTTGAATTCCATGTTTTCTACTTGCCGCCAGTGGTTCAAGGAATCGGGACTCATATTCCCCGGGAAGAAAGCGAGCAAGTAGAACATCCAGACGAAGATCATCGGTAGCATATACCACAGGATCTGCCACTTGCTTACCGCTGTTTTCTTCCACATATATCCAGAACGCAACAAGATAAATGCAATGAAGGAAAAGAAGCAGAAGATCGTAGCGAGTGAAATAAGATCCACAAGCACAGTCTCATACCAAGGACGATTGATGAACAGCGGCCAGTCAATTAAACTGATCAGCGTATAAACTGACAGCAAAATGATGCCTACAGTTATGTAGCGTTTCTCCAGAACAGATTGGAGAATTTGTTTTCTGAGCTTTAGAAAAGCATAAAAGAAACAAATACTAATAACAGATAGGGCAGCATATTTCAAAAGCGACGTATCCTGCCTTGCCTGCATAATAGCTAATACAGAAATAGTGGCTGCAAGACCTGCAGCCACACTGATCAAAAGGTTTCGAACGCGCGTCATTACATGGAGCCTCCAGTTCTGGTCATACCTTGGACAGGTCTTGGTTTGTTATCTGCCTGAATCCGGTTCAATTCTAATTCGTATTGTTTACGCTGATTGGAAGCGACGGTATCTAATATTGCGCCGCAAGCGAAACTTAGCACCGACAGGACGACCAATCCAACAGCGAGAATGGCCGAAGGGACACGTGTAATAAACTCGGTCGCGAAATATTCAGCAATGACCGGAACACCAACAGCTAATCCGAGTATCAGAAACAGAACGGACCAGGCTGTGAAAAAGAGCATCGGTTTATATTCCTTAAACAGGGTGAAAATCTTATACAGCACTTTACGGCCGTCAGCCAGCGTATTCAATTTTGAATAGCTTCCTTCCGGACGGTCCCGATAATCGATAGGTACTTCGACGATTGCAAGTCGCTTATCGAGTGCATGGATAGACATTTCGGTCTCGATCTCGAAACCGGGACTCATGATCGGCATTGTCTTGACAAAAAGACGGTCAAAGGCACGGTAGCCAGTCATAATATCGCTAAGTTTCTTTTTATATAGAAAGTTGATGCAGTTCTTCACCATCGTATTCCCAAGGTTATGGAACTTGCGTTTATTCTCTTTTACATATGTGCCATTCGATAGACGATCACCGATGACCATATTGGCTCTGCCTTCCTGAATCGGGGCAATGAGATCATGCACGAATTCAGCAGGATATGTATTATCCCCATCGACCATTACATAACAATCCGCTTCGATATTGCGGAACATAGAACGGACAACATGTCCTTTACCTTGCTGGTATTCGTGACGAACAATTGCGCCATGTCTCCGGGCAACCTCACTTGTCTTATCTTTTGAGTTATTGTCAAACACATAGATATCTGCATTTGGCAGCTGCTTCCGGAAAGCATCGATAACATCACCGATTGTTTGTTCTTCGTTGTAGCATGGAATCAATACAGCTATTTTCAATACGTACACTCCATTCCTTTTCTAGGATATGTCGAACCAAGTCTAGCAAAGGATTATTGTGCAACTGTTAACCAATGGTGAAGTAATTGTAAATAGTATGAATATACGAATATTTTGTAAAGTTATGCCCTAGCCCAGTTACTGGAAGGGGTGAGGGCGTGTTACATACTATGCAGTACGTTAAGTTACTGTAAATTGCCTTGAAACGCCTTTCTATTCAGTCTTATAATTTAGCCAGCAATACGCATCCCATGAGCTTTGTGAGCATGGGCATATAGAGAGAGGTCCTATCATGAAGTCGAAACTTCGCATTGCCAGTTTACTGCTGCTGTTCGTGACCCTCGTGCTGAAGGTATCAGGGTTGATCCGGGATATGCTGATAACCAATTATTTCGGAGCCGGCAGTGAATCGGACGCATACTACGCGGCATTCGCATTGCCGAATATGTTCATCTTGTTCCTGACAACAGGAATGAAGAGTGCATTCGTTCCAAGTTATATCAAATACAAAGAAAAGAGCAGAGGGCTTTCGCATCTGCAGGATGTATGGAAAGGAACGCTGCTGTTCAGTTTTCTGATCTCAGTTGTTTTCATCTTTATCGCGCCGGTATACATTCGTCTGTTGTTTCCGAATTTAACAGGTGATTCAGCGCAAATGGCAACAATTATGACAATCATTTTCCTTTCATCATTATTATTTGTCGGCGTCAATGCGGTGCTGGAAGCTTACTTCGATGCAGAGAACAAATACTATTTATCAGTATTGGCACAAGCAATCGTACTCTTAGGAACAATAGGAAGTGCCTTGCTCTTCGCTGATGATATAGGTGCCTATGCTTTCGCATTCGGTAACTTGGCAGGCGTAATCCTAAGCTTGCTCTTCAAGCTTTTGCTTCTGCTGCCTAAGCGGACGCTTACCTTAAAAGGCAAAATAAATTGGGAAGAAAACAAGCGCTTTTATCATATCTTCATTCCGGTGGCGCTTACGGCGATGATCGGACAAATTACCTTGATGATTGATACATCATTTGCGAATATGCTTGGCAAAAGCTTTGCTACATATTTAAATATCGCAAAGAACTTAACGCAATTCCCGCAGAATATTATCGGCGTCACCGTCGGTACAATCGTATTCCCAATGCTTGCTGCTGCATATGCAAAGCATGACATGAAAGGTTTTAAGGAGAATATGACACGTGGTCTGCAGATTATGTATTTCGTTCTGCTGCCAGTTCTGACCGGTATGATGCTGCTGATGCCAGAGATTATCACCCTGCTTTTTGTAAACGGAGAATTCACAGCACAGCATGCAGAACAGACGAGCATCGCAGCTTATTATTACTTCGGAACCATCTTGTTCTACAGCTTGGTCATCATAGTTAATAATGGTTTTTATACGATGGAAAAGGGACATTACATGATGCGGCTCGGGTTCCTATCTATCGGTTTGAAGCTCTTGCTAAACTACATATTTACAGAAAGCTTCGGTTTCATCGGTATCCCGCTTTCTTCATCTGTGACTGGTCTAATCTATGCAGTATCTTGCTTCCTAATATTCCGGAAGCTCACGGGTGGAATACCTATTAAAGGGATGCTAGCGGATGTGGCCAAGACAACTGCGAGTGTACTCATCATGGGAATCGCTGTCCTTTTGATTAAAGGGACTTTGAGCGATGTACAGCCTATCCTGACGATTCTAATCTGTTCAGCAGCTGGTGTCATCGTATTTCTGATCTGCGTATTCCTGATGAAAATCAAATCATTCTACATACTATTGGGAAGAGGCGGCTCCACTGCTAAGTAATTGGCAAGAGTGGCACGAAGGAGGACATTCATTTGCAAGCCCTGACACAAAAACTCAAAGACAATAATCATATATTCGAAAAGCTTTTCATTTTCTTCATTTTGGCTCAGCCGTTTCTCGATCTGCTGTCGTACTTCTCGATACCGATTTCCAATCCAATTCGACTCCTTGTAATTCCGATAGGAGTATTGTACATGCTTAGCTACCCTGATCGACGCTGGAGCAGAAATACTTTCATTTACATGCTAGTGCTGGCTGTCTATTTTGCCATCAACTTCAGTGTCAATATGATTTGGAAGGATCCCGTTTCAGCGGCAGGCGAATTGACATTCATTCTGAAGACATTCTTCTTTATCACTGCTTTACTCGTCTATGTGATGATTTTCCGTCATATCGGAGAAAATAGGGAATGGAAAGTGATTGTACCGAAATATCTATTTATTAACACAAGTGTTGTCAGTGTCGTGATGCTTATTGCAGAACTGACGGGTACAGGGAAGAGGAGCTACGATTACTTGGCAAAGCAAGGTCATTCTGGCTGGTTCTTTTCTGGTAATGAAATCAGTGCCATTTTAGGTATGGGTTTCTGCGGAGCGATTATCTACTATCTGTTCATAAAGAAGGGCCTTGTGGCACAAATTATTTGTACAGCACTTATAGCCGTCATGATATGGGCGATGCTGACAATCGGAACGAAAGTCGCATTTGGAGCAGCTTTGCTTGTATTAGGGATTGCCTTCCTATTGCTTCTTATACAAGCAATAATCAAACGCAATAACTTCATTCAAGCAGGTGTCGTACTAGTTCTGTTAGCAGTGACCGTCTTCGTCTCTCCTGAAATGCCAATAGGTAATAATCTCGGGTTGTCGGTAGATATGGCAAATGAAAAGGCGGCACAACAGCAGGAACAAGCAGAAGCTCCGCCATTACCGGAGGAAGAGGGTGGGGACGTTCCACCTCCTGGAAGTGTTAGACAGTGGAGTTCTTGGCAGCTCATGGCACTGAATGGCCGGGAAGAATTCTTTGGCACCGTACTTTATTACTTTGAACGGGCACCCGTCATCCAGAAAGTTTTCGGCATGGGAATTGGCGGAAACTACACCGGAACAGAACCGAGAATCATCGAGATGGATATCCTGGATTGGTTCTTCGGTTTTGGATATCTCGGAACATTGATCCTTGTACTGCCACTTCTGTTCGTCATCGGCAGTATCCTGGTATTCATATTCAGACAGCGATTCCGGACAGTAAGCGGAACAGCTTTGTTCAGTGGTGTTGGAGCTTGTATCGGTCTTGGTGCAGCATTTATAGCCGGCCATATTCTTTCGTCACCAGCATCTGGATTTTATCTGGCATTGTTCCTCGGGTTCCTGTATGGATTGCTCAAGCAGAAGCCGGAGAAGTTCTTTCAATAGCATCTCACCTTAACTGAAATGGAGCGAATCTGTGATGAAAAAGAAAAAGAAAAAGTTGCTTCTGATCTCTTCCATTGGCGGACATTTAACACAGCTTTTGCAGCTGGAACCGCTATTCAAAGAATATGACTACCATATCGTGACAGAGAAATCCGAAATCACGGAGCAAATGAAGGGCAAGCATCCGATGAGCTTCCTTGTTTACGGAGCACGTAATTATCCTTTTCGCTATATATTCAAATTCAGCTATAACATCATAAAATCGATTTTCTTATTCCTGAAGCATCGTCCAGATGTCGTCATCTCCACGGGAGCACATACATCCGTGCCAATGTGCTATATCGCCAAACTGTTCGGGAAACGCGTCATTTTCATTGAGAGCTTTGCGAAGTCCACTTCACCGACCATTTCTGGAAAGCTGATCTATCCAATTGCCGATTTATTCATTGTTCAATGGGAAACGATGAAACAAATTTATCCGAAAGCGGTCTATGGGGGGTCCATCTATTGATACTGGTCGTCTTAGGTACCCACGAGCTACCGTTCACCCGTCTGCTTGAAGAAGTGGAACGGCTGAAACGGGAAGGGTTCATCACCGAGGAAGTTGTAGTCCAGTCTGGACACACGAAGTTTGACAGTGACTTACTGACGATTAAACCATTCGTTAACTATGAGGTCATGGATCAGCTGATGGAGGATGCTCGGCTTGTTATCACACATGCAGGAACCGGATCTGTGATTTCCGCCTTAAAAAAGGATAAAAAGGTCATCGCAGCAGCCAGACTAAAAAAATATGGAGAGCATAACGATGATCATCAGCTGCAGTTAATGTCCATCTTCTTGCAACAAAAGCATATCCTTAGTTGGGGAGAAGGAGAGGACCTGGGCAAGATAATACAGGAAACAGAGAGCTTCGAGCCAGAGCCATTCAAATCCGGTAAAGAGCGAATGTTCACGATTTTAAGCAATTTCATCAAAGAAGCTTGATAAATGTAAATGAAATGTAAAGGCACATGACCCGGTTATGATGTAAACTTTACATTGTGTGTAATTGTGTTTTGTCAACAGAAACATTATAATGGTACAGAACCTACGCAGAATACTGTCGAAATCTAGTAATTTATGATACTTGGATTATAAAAGCATTTTTGGAACGATTTGCAAGCTATTTAGGAGGATACAAATGGTACACATAACGCCTTTAATCATAGCGTTGGCAGTTTGCTTCATTCTTTCGATAGCGCTGACGCCTATGGTGAAAAAGCTGGCATTCGCAATCGGAGCAACGGACAAACCAAACGCTAGAAAAGTACACCAGAAAATTATGCCGCGACTGGGCGGATTGGCCATTTACATCAGTTTTATCATCGGTTATCTGGTTTTCATGCCACATGATTCGAATACAGCACCGATACTGATTGGTGCAACAATGATTACGTTGATTGGTGTGCTGGACGATAAGTTCATGCTATCCGCAAGAGTGAAGCTGATTGGACAGATTGCAGCAGCAACTGTAACAGTCATGGGCGGCATTCGAATTGACTTTGTAACATTGCCATTCGTTGAACGTATTGAATTTGGTGCTTGGGCAATTCCAATTACGATATTGTGGATTGTCGGTATAACAAACGCTATCAACTTGATTGATGGATTAGATGGATTGGCGGCTGGAGTTTCAGCTATCGCGTTATTCACAATCGCTATGATAGCAATCAGCATGGGTAACCCGATTTCTGCAATGATGGGCGTACTGCTATTGGGCAGCACCCTCGGATTCCTAGTATTTAACTTCCACCCGGCTAAGATATTTATGGGGGATACAGGAGCATTGTTCCTCGGCTATATGATTGCAGTTCTATCCGTAAGCGGTCTGTTTAAGAACGTTGCATTGTTCTCCTTGATTGTGCCGATTATTATTCTCGGTGTACCAATCTTGGATACGACATTTGCCATTATCCGCCGGATTGTACAGAAGAAGCCTTTATCAGCACCAGATAAGCTGCACTTGCATCACTGTCTACTAAATCTAGGATTCTCGCATCGTCAGACTGTTATAGTAATCTATGCAATCAGCGGAATCTTCAGCATTACAGGTGTCCTTTACACAGAAGCAACCATGTGGGGTTCGGCTATCCTGATTATTGCCTTGGCAATAGTAATCGAATTGATTGTCGAAATTACTGGATTGATTAGCGATCGCTATCGTCCATTACTCAATATGGTAGGTTTCCCGAAAGTGACAGAGGAAGAACGACGCAAACAGCATCAGCAATAAATGAAGACCCTTCTCCAGTGGAGAAGGGTTTTTCTATGTATAAAAAAACACGCTGATAACATCAGCGTGTAGTCTGTGTGGACGGACTGGCTGTAGCAGCAACAGCCGGGTTGGACGTGTACATAGCTTGTACGAGCTGCTCACTAGCATGTCCGTTCGAATATTGGTTCCACTGTTTAGAGAAAGCCTGTACCTTATCCAGCTGGAAGTCATTCTTTTTAATCACTTTGATGAGCGATTTTGTATCTCTGACCATTGGTCCAGGTAATGATTTGAGATATTCGTCTGACACACCGCGTTTTCTCTGATAATCCTCCAGATCATACGTAAAGAAGATAATCGGGCGATTGAGCAGTGAATACTCAAAAGGTATCGAAGAATAGTCGGTTATCAAAATATCCGTCACTAGTAAAAGCGGGTTTATATTTTTGTAGTGTGTTACATCGATTACGAAATTCGGATAATAGTTTGCTAGATCCCATGTAACAGCAGGATGGAGGCGAAGGAATAACACATACTCCTGCCCAAGCTCACGGTATAAGCGTTCGATATCAAGTTCAATCTTAGGCTTGGCAAGCTCATCATCTCGGTAAGTTGGAGCATAAAGAATGACCTTACGCTTCTTGATAATCGGGTATTGCTCGGTGATTTCTTTTTCTATTTGCTCGATTTGTTTATCATCAAAGAAGAAGTCTGTTCGCGGCATACCAGTTCGCAGCATGTTAGCATTCGACAGACCAAAGCTTTGCTGGAAGATGGAGGCCATCTTTTCAGAACCGACCGTTACATATGTGAAACGGCTGTATACCTGTTTAAATCTTTCCTGTGCCTTCGGACTTCTATTGTGCACAGAAGGATCCATTAAACCGAATTTCTTCATCGCACCTGCTGCATGCCACAGCTGAATGCAGGTTACGTTCGGTTTGAAATCCGTTACGGCAAGAAAGCCAAAATAGTTATCTACCATCACGACGCGCGAAGTAGCCAGATGATAGATACCTTTTACAAAAGCACTAATATTCGTCATGGCAAATGGTACGATCTCTGCATCTAGATCAGTAAATTCTTCCCGGCAGGAAGAAGTCTTTAATATGACTATTTCTCCCGCGTTCCATTTTTCAAGCGATTTAGCCGTATACAAAACATTATCCCCAAAAGAGGAAACCAAGGTGGTTTTGTTCTTTTGGGGAAATAGCTTGAAACATATGAATAGCGTTTTGAAGAACGCTAGATAGAGAGAAATAGCTAATTCTCTAACCATTATCTACTTCTAAAAGATCGTCTTTGATCTTAGAAGTAGAGATACCAACTGTACGTGGAAGATAAACAACTTCACAATGGTCTTTCAAGAAGTCGAATTTACCTTCCCAGTCACTGCCCATGACGAATACATCAACATTATGGTCCACAACGTCGTGGACTTTCTGATCCCAGTTTTCTTCTGCGATTACTTCATCCACATAACGAATCGCTTCAAGGATCATTTTGCGGTTTTCAAAGCTATGATAAGACTTCTTGTCCTTCAGTTTGTTGAATTCATCAGAAGAAATTGCCACAATCAGATAGTCGCCCATTTCTTTCGCGCGGCGAAGTAAATTCACATGGCCCCAGTGCAACAAATCAAATGTACCGTACGTAATTACTTTCTTCATTGTTGTGCCTCATTTCCTTTGTAGTTTGGTTTTTCATATATAAAAGTTGTCTGCATCTTCATTGTCACAGTGTAAGTATAGATCATAATATTTACACCTGATTAACATTATATTTACATTTTAATTAAATTTCAAGTCTGCTATGATAATAGAATGCAAATATATGCGCGAATTGTCGAAAACGCATACATATTTACCTAATTTTCCTTCATTTGGGTAAGAAAATGTATAAATGACTATGCATGAAACATGCTAACGAAGAGCATAAGATTCATTTTAAATACGAAGTATATGTAAAGAACTTTACAAATGCATTGTTGAATTACCTACATATGAAATTTATAATAAGGAATGGATTTGCAAGTTGAGAGGAGAAAGTACTGCATGGAAAACATCAGCCTTCGAAATAGGAGAGCCATATCGGTTCGAATTGAAGCGGGGATATTCTATATGGAGATTCCAATCAAAGCCTCCTACATCGCTGATTATGAGACATATCGATTCCTATTGATGAATCGTTATACAAACGAAGATATTTACCTTACTTTTGAAGAAGACCATAGCGTGGATGAATATACGATTTGTAAAGTTACGCTGGATCCGGAGGAACACACACAGATGCTCCAGGATGGAGTTATGTGGGATCTATACGTTGAACGGGAAAATGAAGGGGAGACGAAGCGGGCTCGGATTTCTAATCCACCGGAGCATCTGCAATATCATTCCTATTTCATACCAGGAACTGAAAAAGTCTTCTATCCTTATCGCACCGGAAAAGGAAATATCTCTTTCCGCGTTAATGATTATGTCTTTTTTGCCAATTTGGAAGAGGTTCATTTGAAGAAATCGGGAGTATTGCATTTTTCCGGTTCAATTAACTATGCTCCTTTATACCAAAGTGATGCCTATAAACTGGAAGAACTAAAGCTCGTCGTAACAAACAACTTGAATGAAGAGGAAGAGCTCACTTTCCCACTTCAGTTTAAGGAACGCGAGGATTTAGCAGATAAATATGAAGGAAATGAACTGCTCCGTCACTCAGGTTATGAAGGAGTATTTGATATAACTCCGCATATTGACTTGTCCGATAAAAAGTTTTTAAAGTTCTACGTCGAGCTAACTTATTCGCATAATGGTGAGCCTCAGACGATCCGAAGTATTCGTATGCGCCACCTGAAAAAAGATTCGACTTTACCTGCGTCTGTGAAAACGACTATTAAAGGTAAGAAATACAAGATGACTGCTAAATTGACGAAGAAGTCGAAGTTTCTTTCTGTTCAGACTGCTGAGTACTTCTTTATTCGGGAAAGTATCTCACGAGCAAGACGCAAGTGGGTCAATATCCGCAGAGGAAGATTCCTTAAAAACAGTTATCAGCAGGTGTTTAAGCTATTCGGAGCTATCTTGCCTGTTGATAAGAAGCTTATGGTTTTTGAGAGCTTTCTGGGCAAACAATATAGTGACAACCCAAGGGCAATCTATGAGTACATGCGAGAGCATCATCCTGAGTACAAAATGTATTGGAGCTCGGATCGTCGGGCAGTCCCTTACTTTGAAACAAAGGATGTTCCTTATGTGCGCAGATTCTCTATTCGCTGGCTATTCCTTATGACAAGGGCAAGATATTGGGTATCAAATAGCCGCCTGCCGCTTTGGATACCAAAACCCGATCATACGATCTATTTGCAAACCTGGCATGGTACACCGCTGAAACGCCTTGCCGCGGATATGGACGAGGTTCATATGCCTGGTACGAATACAGAGGCGTATAAGCGCAATTTCTTATTCGAAGCTTCAAAATGGGACTATCTTGTTTCACCAAATGCATATTCTAGTGAAATCTTCTCAAGAGCGTTCGGTTTTGAAAAGGACATGCTTGAAACAGGATACCCGCGAAACGATTTCCTTTATACACATAATAAGCCGGAGAATATAGAAGCACTGAAAAAAAGCTGCGGACTTTCTGAAGAAAAGAAAATTATCCTTTATGCGCCAACTTGGCGGGATAATCAGTTCTATCAGAAAGGGAAGTATAAGTTCGATTTGGAGCTTGATTTAGAACGTATGCGTCAGGAGCTGGGTGACGAATATATCGTGGTCTTACGTCTGCATTATCTTGTTGCAGAAAACCTAGACCTTTCCAGCTATGAAGGATTTGCTTATGACTTTTCCAAGCACGAAGATATTCGTGAACTTTACTTGATGGCGGATATGCTAATTACGGATTATTCATCTGTATTCTTTGACTATGCCAACCTGCGTCGTCCTATGATGTTCTTCGTGTATGATTTGGATGACTATCGAGATAACCTCCGGGGGTTCTACTTTGATTTTGAAGAAACTGCTCCTGGTCCATTATTGAAACAAACAGAGCAAATTATCCAGGAAGTAAAACGGATTGACAGAGAGGGCTATCAGCCGGATGCACGATTTGAAGCCTTCTACAACCGTTTCTGTTACTTAGAAGATGGTAAAGCTTCAGAACGTGTTGTAAAACAAGTGATTAAGTAATGTGAACCACCGTCACAATTTGACGGTGGTTTTTTTTATTAATTTATTTCGTTTAGTAATTAAGAAAAAAGTCAATTTCAATAAAATGGAAATGATTGAATCAATAGAACTATTTTAATTGTAAACTAAATGAAAATTTGATAATAGATTGTAAAGCTTTGTTTGATTTTGTAGAATTATAGATAAATAGGTAATTAGTTACCTATTACATACCATTGTTACCTATTCCTAGTAAAAACGAAGGAGTGGTCGATGCGTTTATCGATACAGAAACAACGATGCGATGGCGTCTGCACATTGAAAACTGAATATTTTGGAGGGTGAAATGAAGAAATTTGCATATGTATTAATCTTTTTGCTTTTGTTTAGCTTAGTGTCTCCGGCCAAATATGTATCTGCAGAAGAGACTATAAAGTCTGATCAGCAGACAGAATCTGTCCAGCAAGTAGATGAGACACAGACAGAGCAGTCAGAAACTGTTGCTCCAGAAGAACAAACTGGAACTGTTGATGAGACTGATGAATCAGAAACTGCCCCTACTGAGGAAGCTCAAGACAATGAGGGTGATGTTTCAACAGGTAATGAAACGAACAGTGAAGATCAACAGATAGAAGATGAAACTGTAACGCAGGAAGAAGAAACAGATACTCCGGCAGTTGAGGAAGATTCCGAAACGGAAGCCGAAGAAGCTGATGATTCACAAAGCGAGCAGAAGGTGATGCGTGCTGCTAAAGCTGCTCCTGTGGAAACTGCAATTGATCTAATGGGTCATTTGCGTTCCAATGCTGTCATTTATCCTGATTTAAACGATATGAGTACTTCTAAAGGAGCAGTCGCTGGTGGCTATACAGACACTGTTTACTACATCAAGAAACAAGCAAAATGGAATAATGAAACGTATTATCTCATTAGTAAACAGGCAAGCAGTACGTCTGGTGTTATCGGCTGGGTGAAATCTTCTGAAATGAGTACGCATGAGCATTCGGTTGTGAACAGCAAACAGCAGACATTTGTCATTAGCGGATCTGGGGACGCCTACAGCAAGCCTTGGGGTGGATCGAAGGATCATGTCTATACCTTGAGCAAGTACAAGGGACAGCAATTCAAAGTAACAGCTGAAGAAAAAATCGGCGCTAATACATGGTATAAAGGGACTCTTGCTGGTAAAACTGTCTATATTCATTCTGCATATGTAGACGAATATGAGCCTGTTAAGATTGAAGAGGAACAGAAAACGAGCTTGCTTGGTCACCTAAAGAGCAGTGCAGTTATTTATCCCGATATTAATGATCCATCTTCTTCAGTTGAAGCTGTGGCTGGCGGATACACAAGTGCCGTTTACTATATCAAGAAGCAAGCGAAGATAAATGGTGAACTTCATTATTTGATTAGCAAAGAACCAAGCGCAACTAACGGTGTTGTTGGCTGGGTGAAAGCATCCCAATTATCTACACATGCTCATACGACAATTGATAAAAACAAGAAGACCTTTACTGTTAAAGGATCCGGACAAGCTTTTGCGAAAGCTTGGGGTGGATCGAAGGATCTCGTTTATAATCTGAGTGACATGGAAGGAAAAACCTTCTACGTGAACTTGACTGAGACTGTTGGCAGCAATACATGGTATCGCGGAATGCTGGATGGCAAGCAAGTGTTTATTCATTCTGCTTATCTATCAGCATATGAACCTAAAATAACTGAACAAAGTATTAGTAAACTAGGTCATCTGCATGCAGATGCAGTTATTTATCCTGATTTGAAAAATCCAGCTTCTACACTTTCATCTGTAGATGGCGGTTATACAGACGCTGTCTATTACATTAAGAAAGAAGCGACTGTTGCAAATGAGCTTTACTACTTAATCAGCAAGGAACCGAGCGCAACTAACGGTGTTGTTGGCTGGGTGAAAGCATCCCAATTGTCTACGCATGATCACACAACGATCAGCAAAGAGAAGAAGGGCTTCCTTGTGAAGGGCTCTGGCCAAGCATTTGCCAAGGCTTGGGGAGGTTCCAAGGATCTAGTTTATAATCTATCAGACTATAAAAATGAAGTTTTCCGTGTTGACCTGACTGAGACAGTCGGCAACAATACGTGGTATCGTGGAACGCTTGGCGATAAAAAAGTATTCATCCACAGTGCATACGTCCAGCAAGTGAGTGAAACGAAAATCAGTCGCCTCGGACACTTGAATGGAAACGCAACGGTTTACGATAACTGGTCCGATGCATCAGGGAGAAATGCAGCTGATGCAGGTTTGACTGATGCGGTTTACTATATCAAGGCACAAGTTGAAGTGAATGGTACAACGTATTATAAGATCAGTAATGAGCCAAGCAGCACAACTGGTGTTGTCGGCTGGGTGAAATCTACTGAAATGTCGTCGCATGAACACACGACTATCGACAAAACTGCAAAAACATTTTATTCGAATGGAAAAGGCAGTTCCTACGCGAAAGCATGGGGCGGATCGAAGGACTTAGTCGCAAGCGATATGTCTAAATATGAAGGATCTCAATTCAAGGTTAATCTGACAGAAAAAGTTGGAAACAACATCTGGTACCGTGGTGTGCTGGATGGAAAGACGATGTGGCTGCATGAAGCATATGTAGTCGAAAGTTACGATAAGCAAACCAAATACGATCTGACATTGGAAGAAGCAGTAGCGATCCAGAAAACTGCATCTGCTCAGACAGATAGCGAATACAACACATATGTATCCACAGAGTATATCAACAGCAATAACCAAGTGACTGCGGATCTTCTAAATGTACGTGGCGGCCCAAGTACAAGCTACTGGGTTGTGGGAACATTAAGCAAGGGTGCTAAAGTTACTATTGTTGGACAAACAGGCAGCTGGTATCAAATCGAGTTCACCAACTCCCGTCAATGGGTGAACGCAAGTCCCGATGATATCCAGTATTATTTGGATCCTAATAACTTCATCAATGATGACAGACAACGTTTCCAATTCCTAGATCTGACGAGAGCTAGTGATGCAGACGCAGCGACATTGAATAAATACCTTGCTGGTAAAGGAACGTTAGCCGGACAAGGCCAAGCATTCATTGACGCAGCTAAGCTTTACGGAATCAATGATGTTTATTTGGTTTCACATGCTACACTTGAGACAGGTAATGGTTCTTCCACACTGGCTCGAGGAGTGAAATATAATGGCACGACAGTTTACAACATGTATGGTATTGGTGCTATTGACGCATGTCCAGTAGATTGTGGCGCAAAACGGGCATATGAAGAAGGCTGGACTTCTCCATATCTTGCTATTGTTGGAGGAGCGCAGTTCATTGGTGATGGTTACATCAATTCAGGTCAAAATACGTTGTACAAGATGAGATGGAACCCTGCAGCAATGGCAGCATCCGGTACATTCGGTAAGCAATACGCTACTGATATTGGCTGGGCATCCAAGCAAGTCTCTACAATGTATAACTTATATCAAAATATAGGCATTTATACCTTGTATCTTGATATTCCAAACTATCGTTAAATTAGAAAAGCACATTATCCGATGCGGATAATGTGCTTTTTTTGTAAATTAGTATTCAAAATGTAAATTTTTTGTCGATATATTAGATGGGAAAGGTTTTAGCAATTATTTTACATCATTTACTTCCTAATCCATTCAGGCCGAGAAGGAGGCTAGATTTGAAACGGCAGCTATAACCATTTTCAAATAATAAGACAGAGGGTAAAAATGAGAAAAGTTATTAGCTTGATAGTCGTTTTAATGCTATTTTTCAGCAGTGTACCAGCAACCGTATTTGCGGAGGAGCATAATAATCAGGTAACAGAGGAAATCAGTAATGATTCAAATAGTCCCGATGTTTCTCAAGAAACAGAGGCAGATAATATAGATACTGTGACAGAAGATAAGATCGAAGCGGATACGCCGGAAACAGAAAGTGATTCACCAGCACAGCAAGAAGATGAATTTGTTGTGCAAGAAGAGGCTGAGACGTCATCATCTGATAAAAAGGTAACTGATGAGAAGACGGTACAGCAGTCAGAAGATACTGAAACACCTACTGAAGAAAAAGCTGAAACAGAAGTTCAGGAATCAGCTGCTAAAGAACAAGTGGAAGAACAACCGAAGTATAATGCACTTGGGATTAAAGAAGGTACAATGGTCTATGGAATAGATATAAGCAAGCTTTCAGCAGAAGAGCTGCAGTACATTCCAATCGACTGGCGTGATGGTGTAGATGAAACAGAAGAAGAATCTGCTTCCGAACCACGTTTCTATGCCAGGGCAAGCTATCCGAATGTAAATGATTGGATCAAAAAGAATTCACCATCTACCGCTTCCATTAAGTACGAACATAAAAGTCAGTTCGCCAAGTTCAATTATCGTTACGGAAGAGGTGCAGTTGAAGGGGTAGTAGCACATGAAACTGCCAATCCGAACTCCACTATTCGATCTGAAATAAATTATATGACAGCAAACCATAATAACGCGTTTGTTCATGCATTCGTTGATCATAACAATATCATTGAAATCCACCCAACAGATTTAGGTGCTTGGGGAGCCGGATATTATGCGAATCAGCGCTTTGTGCATGTCGAATTGGTTGAAGTAAACAGCTTCGAAAATTTTGCGAAATCAATCAACAACTATGCTGATTATATTGCTTATGTGCTGGCAAAATATGATCTTGGCGTGACAAGTGCAGAATCAAACGGGAGAGGGACATTGTGGTCACACAGTGCCGTCAGCAGGTTCTTGGGTGGTACAAACCACGTTGATCCTCATGGTTACTTTGCAAAATATGGTTACAACTGGAACGACTTTGTAAAGCTGGTTACTGAGAAGTACAATCAAAAGGCAATCAAATACAGCAGCACTAGTAAACTTGGACATATTCGGACTACGAGCGCGAGAATTTATCCGAATCTCTCAAATCTATCCAGCAGTACACAAGCAGGAAGCAGTAAAACAGACCAAGTTTATTACATTAAAAAGCAAGCCAATGTTAACGGCACTATTTACTATCTTTTGAGCACAAAACCAAGTGCTACATCTGGAACAATCGGATGGATGAAGGCTAGTGATGTAAAAGTACATGATCATAAAGGTCTCAATCGTGATAAATATATGTACACGATTGTAGGAACTGGAATAGCCTATGATAAAGCGTGGGGTGGTTCTAAAAACCAAGTATATAATTTAGCTTCTATGAAGGGGCAGATATTCACGTCTAATCTTTCAGAAACTGTTGGTAATAATACTTGGATTCGCGGTACATTGAATGGCAAGGAAGTATGGGTGCATTCTAGCTTTGTTACAGATAGAAGACAAGAAAGCAATATAAGTAAACTAGGTCATCTGCGGAGCGGTGCAAGAATTTATCAAGATGCTAAGACATCGGCTAAATATCGCAATGCAGGAAGCAAGGATTATGATCAGGTGTATTATATTAAGAAGCAGATTGAGAGAGATGGTCAGCTATTCTATCTGATCAGCTATGCTCCAAGCAGAACAAAAGATGTAGTTGGCTGGGTTAAGGCAGAGCAGCTGCAAGTCCGAGATCATACATCTGTCAGTAAGACTGCTCAGACGCTCTATGTAACAGGCTCCGGAAAATCTTATTCAAAAGCATGGGGCGGCAGTAAAAATCTTGTTAGCAGCAATCTATCAGCTGCAAGCGGCAAACCTTTCTATGTCAATCTAACTGAGAAAGTCGGTAGTAACACGTGGTATCGCGGAACGCTTGATGGGAAGCAAATGTGGCTTCATAGTGCATATGTGTCTGCGAAAATAGAAAGTAAGACAAGCCGTCTAGGGCATTTGCGTGGCGGAGCAGTAATTTTGACGGCGCCTGGCGTAACAAAGGGTGCCAAAAATTCAGCTGATGGCTACACAAATCAGGTGTATTATATTAAGAAGCAAGCAGTATATAATAAGAAAACATATTATCTGATCAGCAGTAAGCCGAGCAGTACAAGCGGTACTATCGGCTGGGTTGAATCAGGACAGATTAAGACGTATTCCCATGTTACTGTTGATAAGAAAAGCAAAACGCTGCACGTTAAAGGAACAGGCAGTGCATATGCAAAAGCATGGGGTGGATCAAAAGACTTTGTCTATGATCTTAAGGGATATGCTGGCAAGGAGTTTCAGGTCAATTTGACCGAGAAGGTCGGCAATAACACATGGTATAGAGGTATATTAGCTGGAAAAGAAGTATGGATTCATTCAGCATATTTGCAATAACCAGATCACACCGCGTTTTATATAATGCGGTGTGATTTTTTGTTACATATTGTAGGAATTAGTTGTAAAATAAAGTTAGTGTAAAAAGAATGTAAATATCGGAGGAACAAATGAAATATACTATTGCAATACCAGTTTATAATGATGAAAGTACAATCAGGCATTGCCTGGATAGCATAATTAATCAAACAATTGATAAGGAGAAGCTGGAAATCATTTGTGTAAATGACGGATCTACAGATCAAAGTCCAGCTATCTTAGAAGAATATAGCAATACATACAACTTTGTCCGCATCGTTCATCAAGAAAACAGTGGATCTCCGAGTGGTCCGCGTAATAAAGCAATCGAACTTGCAACAGGAGACTTCATCTTCTTTGTTGATGGTGATGATTATCTTGGAGAAGAAGCTTTAGAACGGATGGAGGAGAAGATCCTTCAATACGATAGCGATATCGTTGTCGGGCAATATGTCGGCATCAATAGAGGTGTTCCACAAGCTATTTTCAAGCGTAACCCTGATAACTTTAGCTTTTACGGCTCTAATGCGCTCTACACAGTCAGTGTACAGAAGCTATTCCGGGTCAGTTTGCTTCGAGAGCATAATATCCGGTTCCCAGAGCATTACTCCCTGGGAGAAGATCAGCCATTTATCATCCAGGCATATGCTTACTCCAATTCTATATCCATTGTGAAAGATTACCCGTGCTATTATTTGACGAATAATCTCACAGTTGGCAGGGAACAGCTTACTAAAAAGCCGATCACCGGCCGTCTTTACATGCATCAATTCGAAGAGACGCTTGCAGCGGTCGAGAGCTTGCAGCTGCCTAAAGAGAAGAAGCTGCGTACATACTATCAATATCTGACTCGTGTATTGAATATCGAGCTTCGCACAACGATCACTCGCTCCTTCCAAATGGAAGATAAACAATATATTTTTGATTCTCTGAAAGCTTTGTTCCAAAAGCATAATTTCTTAGAGATTTATGCGAACTTCAACACAAGGGAAAAGCTTCTGCTGCGTATTATTGAGCAAGGTGAACTCGACGATCTTATCAACTTCTGGTATGCAGAGCGTCATCCTGGCAATATGCAAGTGTTCCATGGCCTAATCTATCCGAAGGCTGAAAAAGCATACGAATTGGCCAAGTCTGAATCACTATCCTTCCATCGTTCAAATAAACTTGCTGCAGCTGTAACACGTATAGAGAAAAAAGCAGAAGGTTTATTAATAGAAGGCTATAGCTATCATTCACTGGTTGATGCCTCTGAGGAACAGCTTTATTTGAAGCTTAGCGACAGAGATAGTGAGCGTGTGACTTCTCTTACTGTCCAAAAAGGTGCCTATCATATTGACAGTCCAATACCTGTTAACCCTGAAATAATGCAGGAGCAGATGCTTTCCACATTTCATGTTGTTATCCCTGCCTCTGTAATTGAATTAATCGAAGCAGAGAAGGATATCGTAGATTTGCATCTTGTTAGCAGAATCGAAAATTACACAGCTATCGCACGAATTTTAGGCGAGATGCCTCATCATGCGACAACTAAGATTACATCTTCAAGGAAAAAGAATCATTTGCTTAATATTACAACCTACAATACAAAGCACGGGAACCTATCCTTTAAACTGCAGGATACGACGAAAAAGAAACCAAAACAGCTTAGCAAAAAGCAACGTATCGTCAACAAAATCAAGCGGATGCTAAGAGCATGATTATGTTATCGTTTTAAATAACGGCTAAGTTATGCTATCTTAAATGAACAATAATTCCGCTTAGGAGGACACAGCAATGAAAACACCAATTTTCGTGTTTAACTCATTGAATGTTAAACGCGGTGGTTTAACAAAAGCGGTATTAAAACGTGCCAACCTCTTGGTCAATCATTGTCCGGAGGTTGTCTTCTTTACACTTGCTTATCAGCAGGACCATAAGAATATTATTGAAAAGCTATATGAATCCGGACAGATGGACAGGCGTATTAAGGTAAGGAATTTCTATGCTGAACTGCTCGATATGGAGCATGTTACAGAGCCGGTGCAAGCGTCGGTGGATCTTCCTGGCTACAGTCATATTGTCGATAAGAGAAGTAAATTACCAGCTTATCGTTACTATAACAATGGATTCTATGAACAATATCGCCGGTTTGAACAGGATGGTTCATTAAAACTGATTGATTATATGGACGAGAGCCGAACTAGGCAGCGACGAGAAGAATATCTGCGTAATAATCGTCTAGTGAAGGCGAGTCATATGGATATCTCAAACAATAAAGCGAAGCTGCACAGATACTTCCATGCTGACGGTTCTTGTAAGATAGCCGTTTGGCTGGATGAACCAGATACAGAAGGACGTACAATTCGGTTTGATCTGGATAAGGAATACGCAAAGATCGAACATGCCTATGCAGATTGGATCGAAGAGGCGGTTAAGATGTATGATTCACCTGTCCTTCTTTCCGATTCCAGAAAGACAGACGAAACAGTTCTTCGAGTAAAAGGTAATTTCGAAAAAGTGGGCGTTGCACATAGTTCTCATATCGCAGCACCTTATAAGGATGATTCTGAAACGAAAATCACATGGCATACATTCTTTAATGGAATCAATGAGTATGACAAAGTAATAGTTCTGACGGAACACCAGAAGCAGGATATTATTTCGAGATATCAAGTTGATTCACAAAAGCTGCATGTTATTCCGCATGCTGCTCCGCCAACGGCTCCAGCAGCTGTAGATAGCGTGGATCCTCATCTTGCGGTTTCCTTGTCGAGATATTCGGAAGAGAAAGCTGTAGATGAGGGAATTCGTGCATTCAGGCATGTCGTTGATAAACTGCCAGATGCACGCTATCATATTTACGGCTTTGGACCATTGGAAACACAGCTGAAGAAACTGATCAATGAGCTTGGACTCCAGGATAATGTGAAGCTAATGGGCTTTACCACTGATCCGGCAGCAGCTTATCAATCAGCAGCATGCTCCATCCTTACCTCAAAATACGAAGGTTTTGGAATGGTGCTGACAGAAAGTATGGCCGCAGGTACACCAGCTATCACCTATGATATGAAATACGGACCAAGGGAAATCATACGAGATGGCGTGGACGGCTTCATCGTAGAAGCTGGCAACCAGAAACAGCTCGCTGACCGGATATTATCCGTCATGGAGGATACCGAACTACGCAGAGAAATGGCTGAAAAGGCAATTGATATATCCGGGCGTTTTAGTGAAGACAATTATAATAAGTCCTGGATGGAAGTATTCAGCGGACAAGCCGAGCAAAGTAAAAAGAAAAAATCATTATTCGGTTTTATGAAAAAGTAAAAGTATTAGATTATAGCAAATGAATGTTTGGTACTGCGTTTTTAACGAAATTGCATACCAGTAGGAGGATAAAATGATGAAGACCCCAATATTCGTGTTCAATTCACTGAATGTGGAGCGAGGCGGCCTGACGAAAGCAGTGATGAAGCGGGCGAATATTCTCGCAGACCATTACGGGAAAGTTGTTTTCTTCACACTGGCTTTTCAGCAGGACCACAAGAATATCATTGAAAAATTGTATAAGTCAGGACAGCTGGATAGAAGAGTCGAAGTGAGAAACTATTATACAGATCTTCTTCACATCAGCAAAGTTGACAATGCTAAGGAAGCATCTATAGAAGTTGATGGATTGCATGCAATCCAAGATAAGAAAAGCAAGCAGCCTGCTTTTCGTTATTATAAGGATGGCGTCTATAAAGAATACCGTCGTTTTAATGGAGATGGCTCGCTGAAGCTAATCGATTATATGGATGACAGCCGCACACGTCTTAGCAGAGCAGAATATCTGCGGGATGGCCGTCTTGTGAGGACGAGCCACATGGATTATATAACCAATAAGCCAAAACTGCATCGTTATCTGCTCGAAGATGGCACGTGCCGTATTACAGTTTGGGTCAATCCATCTGGCAGCGAAGGCAGAACCATTCTCTTCGGTGAAGAAGATGTAGAATATGATTCCATCAACCATGCTTATGCGGCTTGGATTGATACAGCAGCGCTTGAATACGAAGCACCTGTCATCATGTCTGATTCAAGAAAGACAGATGAAACTGTCTTGCTCGTTAAAGCGGATGTAGAAAAGGTTGCAGTTGCGCACAATAACCACTTTGAGTCACCTTATGACGAAAGTGCAAAGACGAAGAAATCCTGGAATCATTTCGTGGAAGGTATCAATAGCTTTGACCATGTTGTATTCCTGACGCATGAACAGGAAAAAGATATTACTTCCCGTTATGAGGTAACAACGAAGCTGCACGTCATTCCGCACGCAGCTCCGGACACAGCACCTGCACAGCAAAGCTATCAGCCGAAGGTAGCTGTTACACTGGCTCGCTTTGAAGGACAAAAGCGCCTGGATGAAGGAATTGCAGCCTTCAAACACGTTGTGGAAAAGATACCGGATGCAGAGTATCATATTTACGGGTTTGGACCGCTTGAGGATGAATTGAAGGCTCAGATTAAACGACTTGGCCTTGAGCAGAATGTGAAGCTATTAGGCTTCTCCTCTGATCCTACAGCGTCCTATCAGTCAGCTGCTTGTACGATCTTAACTTCTGATTTTGAAGGCTTCGGTATGGTGCTTACGGAGACACTTGCGGCAGGTACGCCAGCGGTTGCCTATGATATTAAGTACGGACCGAAGGATATCGTCAGGGATGACGTCGACGGTTATCTTGTCAAAAAAGGCGATCAAAAAGCACTAGCTGATAAGGTTGTCGCTATTATGAATGACAGCAATCTTCGAGACAGATTAGCCGAGCGTGCGCCAGAAGTTATTGAGCGATTCAGCGAAGAGAGCTTCAAAAAAGATTGGGTAGAAATGTTCGGACAATCATATACCCCTTCAGAAAACGATAAGTCACAGGAGAAGAAACGTTCTTTCTTCGGATTTGGCCGTAAATAAGAAAAACAGCCGGTATATTACCGGCTGTTTTCTATTTGTGTAAATTCTATGTGAATAATTGTAAAGTTATTGTTTTCGTGGCATAATGGGAAAGTCTATCATACGAAGATTCCTACCTGATGGTTTGATCTTGAAAGGTTGTTACAAGTGTGTCAAATCAAGAAATCGTAGAAATAATGGATATTCCTTTTAATAAATTAACACAAAAAGAACTATTGCAGCAGCATCTTTATCCTCGGATTAACAATGGTCAACGTACTTATATCGTAACGGCCAATCCGGAGATTGTTATGCAGACAAGAGTGGATGCTGTATATAAAAAAAGCGTCAAAAGTGCTGATTATATAATACCGGACGGCGCAGGAGTCGTCATTGCCTCTAAAATACTTGGTAACCCAATTGAAGAGCGTGTCACTGGCTTCGATCTAATGTTCAAGCTGCTCAGCTATGCAGAAAAGCATAACCTTAGCTGCTACTTCCTTGGAGCGAAACAGGAAGCGAACGAAAGAGCGGTGAACCGTGTACGCTCTCAGTATCCTGGTATCCGCATTGCTGGAAGTCACCACGGTTATTTTAATGCTGAAGCAGAAGCAGCAGTGGCGGAGCAAGCAGCCGCTACAAAACCAGATCTTATTTTTGTAGCAATGGGGTTCCCGAGACAAGAGAACTTTATCGCTGCTCATAAACATCTGTTCGAAAAAGGTGTATTCATGGGCGTCGGCGGGGTATTCGATATATTAGCCGGAGAAATGAAGCGTGCACCTCAAGCTTGGATAAAAATGAATTTAGAATGGCTGTACCGTTTGATTAAGCAGCCTTTTCGCTGGAAACGAATTCTAAAAGCATTTGAATTTATGTTCCGCGTTCTAATACGCAAATAAAAAGACAGAAAGGCGATTAGCCTTTCTGTCTTTTTTAGTTTGCTGTACCTGCGATGGCACGCTCACGATATGCTTCTTTTTCTTCCTTCGACATCTTCTTGTATTCGTTCAGGAATTGGTCGTATTTCGGAATAACTTCGTCGATAGAGCCATATTCCCGTACTTGTCCGAATTCCAGCCAAAGAATCTTATCGCAGAACTGCTTCATCTGTCCAAGTGAATGACTGACGAAAATCATCGTTTTGCCTTTATCTTTGAATTCATGCATCTTGGCAAGACTCTTCTCAGCGAAAGCTTTATCACCTACGGATAAAGCTTCATCGATAATTAGGATCTCAGGATCGATATTAACAGAAATAGAGAAGCCTAGACGTGATTTCATCCCGCTTGAATAGTTTTTTACTGGCTGGTCGATAAATTTCTCCAGTTCAGCGAATTCAATGATTTTCGGTTCAAGCTCGGCAATTTCTTTCTTGTTAAGTCCAAGCATCAAACACTTCAGTTCAATGTTTTGTCTGCCTGTCAAATCACCCTTCAAACCAGCTGAAACAGCAATCAAAGCTGCATCGCCATTCAGAGTGACAGAGCCTGTCGTTTCTGGAACGATACCAGCGATGATATTCGACAAAGTCGATTTACCAGATCCGTTGATACCGATGAACCCAACAACATCACCTTTTTCAGCTGCAAAGCTGACATTGCGCAATGCGTAAAAATCTTCTCCATATTCTTTCGGGAAAATGATGTCTTTAATACGGTCTGAGCTTTTGCTATATAACTTATATTTTTTGCTTACATTTTCAACGATAATTGATTTATCCATAAAAATCCCTTTCTAATTAGAGAAAGTCGATAAAGTGTCTTCTGAAACGGATATGCAAGGCAGCGCCAATCATAAAGATGATTGCAGTGACTACCCAGAAGTAGATTGTGTACTCCCATGAGTTGATGAAGTACCAGCCATTCTGCCCCATCAATGATGCGCGGTAACCTTCGACAAGATAATAAAGCGGGTTAAGCTTCATTACGATAACCAAAGGATCAGGCAGCTTATGAGAAACCCAGAGTATAGGTGTTAAATATAGCACCATTCGTAAGGTTGCTTGCAAAAGCAGCTGAATATCCCTGATAAGCGTTGTTAAAGTTGTCATGAGCAGTACGAATGCATACGTAAATGCAAAGGTCGCAATCATAAAGTACGGGAGTTGCAGCATATAAACGCTGATGGGATAACCGGTAAATTGCATTAGAATTATTGTCAAAACTACGAGTATCAAATGTGGATAGAATTTAGAGAAGATCGTAATATTTGGAATCACGCTCATCGGGAAATTCATCTTAGATAATAGTCGCAGTCTGCTATAGATTGATTTGGCACCTTGAGTAGCTGCCGGCTGGAAAAACATCCAAATAATCAGACCGGAAACGAGCCAAGGGAAGAACTCAAAAGTACCGCCAGAAGGGTTAGGAATCTCTCGCCCTTGACCACCGCTAATTAAATAACCGAATACGAGCCAGTAGATAGCGATTTGAATGACAGGGCTAATAATCTCCCAAGCCAATCCTAGATAGTTTGCGTTATTGTTATTCCTTAGTTCATAAAGCGATATGCGTCGAATGAGATTAAAATGCTTGAATTGTTCTTTTAGAACAGTGATTGCTGATTTCATAAAAAAGTCCTTCCTGCTAGGATGTTCTTTTGTTCAGACCTCTTAAATTATACTAGCAACATCAATAGAAAACAATTTTAATTTACACTGCATTTACAATAGAGAGCGATATATGACAAAAGGAACTGCCACCCAAAAGAGGGGTGGCAGTTTTGTTTAGCTTATGGTGTTGTAGTACTTCCTGTAGAGTCGACAGAAGTGCTCTCGTTTGTCGTAGTACCTGTTGTATCTTCATAGGTTGTACCACTTGTTGAGTTGCTGGATGTACTGTCAGTGCTAGAGCTGCCTGTATCATAGCTTGAAGTCTCACTTGATTCTGTGCTTTCATCTGTCGTGGAACCGCTAGTTCCAGTGCTATTGTCCGTTGTACCAGTGCTTCCTGTAGTTCCAGTACTGCTGTCAGTTGTACCGGTGTCTCCGGTTGCATTGCTTGTAGAACCAGTAGAGTCAGTCGTTCCGGTACTATCCGTTGTGCCAGTGCTATCATCGTAAACTCCGCTGCCATTGGTTTCCACACTATCCGTGTCTACTTCCTCAGACAAATCAAGATGCTCACGAAGCTGCTTTTGAATATCTGCCAGAGAAGTTGGATCAACTTGGTAATACCAAATACCATCAGATAGCTTACCACCTGTACCATCAAGGTTCAATGTGTTTATCTTCAGGTCATTGCTTGTGCCGTAAGAGATGAAACTCTTGATCTGATCAAATGTAAGACTTGTGCTTAGGTTGTCGCCTACATCTTGAATTAATGCATCGTATTTAAATACTGATCCAGCAGATGATGCTTTTGTGATCATTGCCTTGATAATTTCCTGCTGGCGTTTACCTCGCTCAATATCGTTATCGTAATGACGGGTACGTGCAAGCGCTAGTGCTTCTTCACCATTAAGCTCCTGCATGCCTTCTTCCAAATGAATAGCATCTTTCTGATCCTTTGAGTTCTGTTCATACAGCTCGTAAGGAACTTCTACATCGATACCGCCAAGTGTATCAATAATATCCATGAAGGCGTTAAAGTTGATTTCTGCATAATAGTCGACTGGTACGTTAAGGAAGTTCTCAACTGTCTCAACGCTAGCTTGGGCACCGCCATAAGCGTGTGCATGGGTGATTTTCGTCTGACGATCGACTTCTGGTACGTACACATAGGAGTCACGCGGAATGCTCAAAAGATCGACGCTATGTTCTTTCTTATTAAAAGTAGCAAGAATCATCGCATCAGAGCGGGAGTTTCCTTCATCGCGCGTGTCACTGTCATCCACTCCCATGAATAGAATCGAAACATTGTCCTCAACGGGGTCAACTGCTTCGTCTCTCAACGCTGATTTGTCACGCGTATCTGCGACATGGGCTTTCTCGATGGCACTGGCTGCAGAATTAAATAGATGAGCAGCATATGCCGCACCGCCTGCTCCAAGGATTAAAACGGGGATAAGAAGGAGCATTATAATTCGTTTTTTATTTACTTTTTTCTTCACTGTTCGCCTGGGGGGCTGTGGTTGGTAAGGTGACCTTCTTCTCATGATTAAACTCCTTTATTTACTGATATATCTGTATGTTTATTCATTAATTTTGCTGGTAAAGTCTACCTGTCAGCAGAACATGCTAACCTTAATTGTACTATGAAACAGTAGCAACGTAAAATTACTATTATATTACAAGCCTTTCCCTCTTGTTGCTGGGCTTAGGCCGTGCTTGTGATCATTTTTCTAAACTTTTTCCACACTTTTTCGGCGTCTGCTCCGATTATAGCTGTGAAAGGAGGGGAGAAACATGGCAGTCACCGCAACCCATAACAAAACACGCCTTAGCATCGTATTGTACGATGGCGTGGATCCGGACACAGGCAAAGACAAATACAAAACAAAATCTTTTAACAACATCAGACTTGATGCAACACCGGATGAGCTTCAGGCATTCGCCGATGCATTGGTACCATTGCAGCAGCGCACTCTGTACGCAGTGGAGAAGAACGACCACTCTATCCTGCGTGAATCTTAATTCGACAAAAAAGGAGGAATAATGCATGAAGAAGCTTGATTTGCAGTTTTTAAATGAAGCTGGCAAGACTGTGACCATCAGCTTGGAGCAGCCCGTTGAACCATTCGACGAATCAGCGATTAATCAGGCGATGGATGTAATTCTCACGCAGAATGTCATTTCATCGAGCGGCGGACCGCTTGTCTCGAAAAAAGCTGCCCGTATCGTCGATCGTACTGTTCAGGAAGTATTTTAATCCCCAAGGAGTGCAGCTGCTGTGAGCTGCACTCCTTTTTAAATAAGAAAGGAGGCGTACCAGATGGAGCCATGGCTTGCTATCATAAAAGAATTCGGATTTCCGGCAGCTGTCACTTTCTATTTGATGCACCGGATCGAGAATAAGTTGAATACGCTGATTGCTTCCATTCATAGTTTGCCGGAGAAGCTGAAATGAAAAAGAAGACCAGCAGCCGTGGGGGGCATTTCACCGTTAGCTGGTCTTCTTGTTTATTTCTTTAAAGATTAGATATCATATCTCGCTTATTCGATTTAATAGAAATAGAATTAATCCGATAAAGTTGTTGTATAAGAAAATTTACTGTCACTGAAGAAAGGGCGAAACCCATGATCCTTAAAGAAAATGACTTCTTAGTTGGTTTGTGGAATGCATGTCTGATTTCCGGAATATTTTATGCAGGTCTATTATGCATGTATTTTCTGTTATTTAGATAATTTAAGTGCACAATCTTTTATTCAATTGGCATCCATGTTTAGTTCCTGCAACATTACAAGAACTTCATATACTTTTAACAGCTACTTCACGGCCATAAGCTATCATAACTATCATACATAAACTAATGATAGAGTTGGGGTGGCGTACGTGAAGAATTGGAAGAAATGGACAGCGATGTCGCTAGCGGCTGCTAGTTTGGCAATACCTGCTGTCGGGCATGCAGAAGAATTAAAGGTATATAATAGAGATCAAGGACAAGCACTTCAAGTAGAACAGATTGGCCGCTATAACAGCGGGAGTGGAATTGGTGAAGGTGGTACAGAGATTGTAGCGTATGATGCGAATACAAAACGCGCCTTTTCCGTGAACGGAGCAGCTAGTGCTCTTGATATTCTCGATTTGAATGGATTGAAGGATGGGAATGGAGAGATTCCGCTTTTAAAACGTGTATCTCTGGAATCCTTTGGGGTAAGTGCTTCCGATGTAACTAGTGTCGCCATTCATCCAGAAGGTAAATATATTGCGGTGTCAGTACCAAGTGCGGTAAAGACCGATCCAGGCCATGTTGTACTGCTTGATACGGATGGCAACAAGCTGGCAAGTGTTGAAGTAGGTGCATTGCCGGATATGGTCACTTTCACCCATGACGGCTCGAAAGTGCTCGTTGCCAATGAGGGAGAGCCTTCTGATGATTACACAGTCAATCCTGAGGGTTCTGTCAGCATCATTAATGTAGCAAATGGATTGGATAACCTGACAGCTGAAACAGCATCATTCACCGACGACATTGTGGATTCTGATGTACGTAAAGTGAATCCAAATCCGGAAAATTCATCTTACGCGGAAAATCTGGAACCAGAATACATAACTGTAGATAAAGATAATCGTTATGCTTATGTAGCTATTCAAGAAGGCAATGCTATTGCAAAACTGGACTTGCAGTCAAACAGTTTCACGACGGTGAAGAGTTTAGGATACAAAGACTTTTCTAAAGAGGGCGTCGAACTTGATCCTTCCAATAAAGATGATGGTATCCAGATTGGCAATTGGCCGGTGCTCAGTATGTATATGCCGGATGGAATGACAGCATTTCAATCGGGTGGTAAGACGTATTTGATTACAGCCAATGAAGGAGATGCCCAGGACTGGGAAGGCTTTTCAGAGGAAATGCGGGTAGCAGATCTGGCAGCAGAGGATGCTTACGCGTTGAACGCTGATTTATATGAAGGGTACACACAGGAACAGCTTGATCAGCTTGTGCAGGATGGCTTGTTTGAGGATGAAAAGCTAGGCCGTTTGAACACAAGTATTGTGGCACCGAAAAATGCTGATGGTAAATATGAAGCTGTTTACGGATTCGGCGGGCGTAGCTTCTCCATTTGGGATGCAGATTCCTTACAGCAGGTATATGATAGCGGCTCAGATTTTGAGAAAATAACAGCTGAAGCAATTCCGGATTATTTCAATACGACAAACGATGAAGATAAGCTTGATAACCGCAGTGATGATAAAGGACCTGAGCCGGAAGCTGTTATAACTGGTGATGTAGACGGCAAAACGTATGCATTTATCGGTTTGGAGCGGACTGGCGGTATCATGGCTTATGACGTGACCAATCCAACCAGCCCATCATTCTCGACGTATTTCTCCAGCCGTAAATTCCAAGGAGATGAAGCCGCTGTAGATAGTGCAAGCGGTGATGTTGCACCGGAAGGACTGACGTACATTTCAGCAGAAGAAAGTCCGACAGGTCAGACGCTGCTACTAGCAGCACATGAAGTGTCAGGTACGATTGCTGCTTACGCACTTGGAGAAAAAGTCGAAGCACAGCCACAACCTGTTCCAGAAGAAGAAGAGACAGAACAGCCGGTAACAGAACCGAATGAACCGGAAGAGGAAGAACCAGCAGAAGAGACAACTGCACCGGTAAATGAGGAAGAAACAACGAATGAGCAAGAAGAACCTACGCAGGAGACTGAGAAAGTAGAAGAACAAGCTGAAACGGTAACGGAAACTACGACGACAGAACCTCAATCGAATGAGCAGGACAATGTACAGACAACAGCTTCCGCTAAATCGGATACCGATGATGCAGAAGGTCAGCCACTACCTAACACGAGCACGAATGTGTTTAATTGGCTGCTTGGAGGCGTTGCGCTTGTTGCTGCCGGTGTCATTTTCTTTGGGATAAACAAGCTCCGCAAAAGAGCATAAGAAAAGCAGCCACGCATAGTGGCTGTTTTTTTAATTGCTTCCTATAGAGTTTTAATAAAGGCAGGAGTATAATATCCATGTATTCGCTTACAAAAGGAGGGAGCACATGGCTGTATTATCATTGATTTTCCTGGAAGTTATTGCACCTTTATTGGTTCTGCTTGCTGTCGGTGTCATCCTGCAGCGAAAATTTTCATTACAGCTAGGGACCCTGTCCAAGCTGTTGACGTATTGCTTCCTGCCCGTGAACGGTTTTATCAATATGTATCAAAGCAGTATGCCGCTTTCCGTGTTTGGTCAGATCATTTTATTCCTGCTGCTGTTTACTGCGTTTTCTATTAGCTTTACGGAGATTACGAGCAGACTGTTCAAGCTCGACCGAGGAGTGGCTGCTACTTATAAGAACAGCGTGGTACTGATGAATTCAGGGAATTACGGAATACCTGTCAGTCAGCTCGTTTTCCAGTCAAATCCGCTCGGGGTATCCATTCAGCTGATTGTCATGGTGTATCAGAATCTACTCACCTTTACATACGGGCTTTATAATATGGTGAGTGTCAAAAGCCAAGGAAATGCTATTTTGAAGGAGCTTCTCCGGCTGCCAATGATTTATGCAATTATACTCGGTGTTTTATGCGCGTCGTTCCATGTAGACATTCCAACATTTCTCTGGAATCCAATTACGTCAATTGCCGATGCCTTCCTTGCTGTCGCCTTGATAACGCTTGGAGCTCAAGTAGCACAGATTCAGCTGAAGCGTCCGCATGTTGTGCTTTATCTGAGTACGATAGCCCGCCTTCTGATCGGTCCGGCTGCAGCCTTAGGTATCATTTTGCTGCTTGGTCTTGACGGAACTGTCGCACAATCATTATTTATTGCCAGCTCATTTCCGACTTCCAGAAACAGTTCAATTTTCGCTTTGGAGTATAATAACAATCCAGATTTAGCAGCGCAGACTGTTCTTGTAACGACAATTTTAAGCAGTATTACTGTCACCGTTGTAGTGTATATGGCCGGCATTCTTTTTGGGTAAGGTATATTTTTTGATAGAGAAAGGTAAAAGTTTTGGGTAACAGAATGCAATAGGTTTATTAGAAATGAAAACTAGAGATGATGAATTAGTATAACTTATAAAAGGCTATTGTGTTATACGGCAATAGGTGTCCAACGTGTTTATAATGATCTAAACATAGGTTATTCTACCTGATTTTAAGTAGGAAAAGCTGTTATAGAGCCAATCGTCATTCTACGACGAGTTTTCTTACTTAAAAAAGTAACAAAACTGTTGAAATTATATTTGGAAGCGCATACAATAGTTGTAATATATTATTCAACGCTGCTTAGGGTTTGGGGGAATTGTTTCAGGAGACGATGAGGGGGATTTAGGATGTTAGCAATAATGGGTTTCTTGATGGTCTTTCTATTCATGTATTTGATTATGACGAAAAAGCTATCTGCGCTCATTGCGCTGATGATCATCCCGGCGATTTTTGCGGTTCTGACCGGGCATGCTGGTGACTTAGGGGAAATGTCACTGCAGGGAATCACAGATTTAGCACCAACTGGAATTATGCTATTATTCGCGATTCTTTATTTCGGAATCATGATTGATGCAGGTTTATTCGATCCAGTCGTCGGCAGTATTTTGAAAGCGGTTAAAGGGGATCCGACGAAGATCGTAATCGGTACGGCTGCTCTTGCACTAGTCGTTTCCTTAGATGGAGATGGAACGACAAGTTATATGATCACTGTATCTGCGTTTTTCCCGCTGTATCAACGATTAAAAATGAATCCGCTCATATTACCGGCAATCGCCGTTATGTGTGTAAGTTTAACGAACATGGTGCCATGGGGCGGACCTACAGCTCGTGCTGCTGCAGCGCTTAACGTTGATGTGGGCGATGTATTCGTTCCATTAATTCCGACTATGATTGGCGGAGCAATCTGGATTTTCTTTACTGCCTACATTATGGGACGCCGCGAAAAGAAACGTCTTGGTGTTGTTACATTTGATGATGCAGAACGCCGCATCTTGCAGCAGCAGGCTGCTACAGTTGATGCATCACTAAAGCGTCCACACCTATTATGGGTCAACTTCGCATTAACGGCTCTATTGATGTTCGGTCTGATCGAGGGTGTCATGCCGCTGCCGGTATTGTTCATGCTTGCATTTGCAGTAGCGATCACGATTAACTACCCGAACTTGAAACTGCAAAAAGAGCGTATTGCTGATCATGCAGGAAACGTACTTGCGGTAGTATCGCTTGTATTTGCAGCCGGTATTTTCACTGGTATCCTTTCTGGTACTGAAATGGTAGATGCGATGGCATCAAGCCTTATATCCATCATTCCAGATTCATGGGGTCCTGCTTTCAGTATTATTGTTGCAGTTACGAGTATTCCATTCACATTCTTTATGTCTAATGATGCTTATTACTTCGGTGTTGTACCAATTTTGGCAGAAGCAGCTGCCAATTACGGCTTTGCACCAGTTGAGATTGCTCGTGCATCCTTGCTCGGACAGCCTGTCCACTTACTAAGCCCGCTTGTTCCGGCTACATACTTGCTGGTCGGAATGTCGAAAGTAGACTTCGGGGAATTCCAGCGATTCACCATTCTCTGGGCAACCGGAACAGCATTTGCTGTAATTGCGGTTGCGGTTGTTACAGGTATCATTTTCTAGGAACATAAAAATACCGTCCGTAATGGACGGTATTTTAGTGTGAAGATTTAAGTGAACCTATTTTTTAATAAAAATCAGTAATTAGCTTTAAAATGAGCAACCGCACTATAAAAGCGTCGACCATTCTCATCTACATGCATGTTATGAGCTACGTGGTGCAGCTCAAGCAGAATTGCTTTGTTATGTTGAATCTGTTCGTTGATTTTCTTTTCTAATGTGGACAAGTCATGTGCTTCGAAGAACTCTACCTTGTCTTTCAGCATTTCTAAATCTAGCATTGCTTTTCGTTCCTTTCTATCACTGCTTTATCTCATTATATTATGCATGGGACAATTCGGGAAACTGGAAGTCTGCGGGCAGCAGTTCCGGTTTGTTTACAAAGAGTGTATCGCGCTCAGTGTGCGTGTGAGAGAGGGGCTCCAAATCCGCAAAAGTCGGTGTGAAATGGAAGATGACTTCGGTTACACCTGGTTGTGCAACGTAATCTGCAATTTGCCTCCAAACTAGCCTTGTTGGGCTGATCACATCATATAAATGCAGTGTCTGGCCAATCTTTTTATAAAGCAATAGAGCTGCTGGTTCCAATAGTTCAATAATCTCTATTTCTGGCTCATACAATGTATGGAAGCCAAGAATATGCTGGGCATCTGATATATCGAGAATACTAGACTGCGGATGGCGTTTGCCATAACGGTCAAGCAGCACAACCATGTCCTGTGGGTTAACAGCAGGTTTCAGCTTTCGATAATCCGGAACCGGGCGCAGTTCAGAAGATACCGGAATAGAAAACAGTTTTTCCTGTACAGCAGTAAAGCCGAGTTTTTCGTAAATACTTTCCACTCCTGGCCGTGAAAACAGATAGATGAGATCATTGTCTGTTTCGTACTGTTGAATGACACGCTGCAGCAGCTGTGTAGCCAGTCCTTGGTTCTGGTAACTAGGGTCAGTCATGACGGTTCCGATTTGAATCGCCTTTGTCTTCTGTTGGTTAATATGTACTGTGAGTGCGCTTACAGAAACGTTCGCGACAATTTGAGTATTATCAGCGAAAGCATGCGTGTGGTAACGTTCATTCCATAAGCCGCTTTTATATAATAATTCAAAATCAAAGCCAAAAGTTTTTCTGGCTAGTTTATTAAAACTTTTACGTAAATCGTGTTCATGCGCAAATGCAGTTACTGTTTGCAGAGCAGTCATCATGCATCCCCCCATTTCTGACAGACTAATCAAGTTTTTAAGATTATTAGATACAATTCAATATTTCTATTTTATAACAATTCCCGCATTTGTACAGTCTAGGGTAACTGTTGACGCAGAAGGAGAAAAATTCCATAGTAGAATAAGAGAGACAAATGAGGTGATGATGATGCGATATGGAGCAATTGAAGCTGGTGGTACAAAATTCGTCTGTGCTGTCGGTGACGAACATGGAAATATAGAAGAAAGAGCATCTTTCCCGACAACGAAACCAGAAGAAACGCTGCAGCTTGTGTTTGACTTCTTCCAAGACAAACAGATTGAAGCACTAGGAGTCGGAGCCTTCGGGCCAGTTGATGTAAAAGAAGACAGCCCGACGTATGGCACAATCGGCAACACTCCAAAGCTGCAGTGGAAGGACTATCCTCTGCTGTCTGAACTTAAGAGCAGAGGTGTGCCGGTCAAGCTGGATACCGATGTGAACGTAGCTGCTTTAGGGGAGTATATGCACGGAGCAGCAAAACATGCAGACAGCTGCCTGTATATTACGGTTGGAACAGGTATTGGTGCTGGAGCAATTGTGAATGGAGAAACACTACAAGGCTTCTCCCATCCGGAAATGGGTCATCTGCTAGTTCGCCGAAGTACAAATGACGCATATCCAGGGAAATGCCCGTATCATAAAGACTGCTTGGAAGGTTTGGCCGCTGGTCCTGCTATTGAAGCACGCTGGGGGGAGAAAGCACAAAAGCTATACCATCAGGAAGCTGTATGGCAGATGGAAGCCTTTTATTTGGCTCAGGCAATCATGAGCTACACATTGGTGCTAAGTCCAGAGAAAATCGTTATGGGCGGAGGCGTCATGAAGAAAGAGGGCCTTCATGAGATGATTCAGCAGGAGCTGGAAACACTCATGCAGCGCTATGTCCCGCTGCCAGAAAACTATCTTGTTCCGCCAGGTCTTGAAGATAATGCTGGTATCGTCGGAGCACTCATGCTTGCTAAAACAGCCAAATAAGATAGTAGGGGAGATTCTAATGAAATACTTTGCAGCATTTCTTAAAATGGAGAAACCTGAATTAAACCAGCAATATCGCCAGGCACATCTGGATTTTCTTGCTGACTTGGACGAAAAGGGATTCATTTTCGCCAGAGGAGCGTTCGCGGATGGAGCAGGAGGTCTGGTGATCTATCAGACGGAAGATGAGGCCGAAGCGAGAGCGCTTGCCGAAGAGGATCCATATTTGGTTAATGGTGTACGCAGCCTGGATTTGCATGAATGGAATAAGATGTAGGAAATCGTTTAAGCATGTTATAATGATCGAGAGATAAAACCCAAAAGCGAGGTAAAAAATATGAAAGTACTAGTCACAGGTGGTGCAGGATACATTGGTTCTCACGCTGTAGCGACATTGGTTGAACGCGGCTTTGAAACGGTTATCGTTGATAATATAAACACTGGCCATTTGGCAGCTGTTAACAAAAAGGCGGTCTTCTATGAAGGAGATCTTCGTGATGCAGCATTCCTTAATGATGTATTTGCAAAGGAAAAAGTAGATGCAGTCGTCCACTTTGCGGCAAGCTCTCTTGTTGGAGAATCTGTAGAAGATCCATTGAAGTACTTTGGAAACAATGTGTATGGTATGCAGGTGTTGCTTGAAACAATGCACAAGCATGAAGTGAAGAAAATTGTCTTCTCTTCTACAGCTGCAACATATGGTGACACAAATGTTGTTCCACTTACGGAGGATCTGGATACAAATCCGGAAAGTCCATATGGTGAGTCTAAGCTAATGATGGAAAAAATGATGAAATGGTGTGACGGAGCGTACGGCATTAAATTCGTCTCACTGCGCTACTTCAATGTGGGCGGAGCCCATCCGGATGGACACATCGGTGAAGATCATCGTCCGGAAACGCATTTGATTCCAATCATTCTGCAGACAGCACTTGGACAGCGTGAACATATCAGCATCTTCGGTGAAGATTATCCGACAGAAGATGGAACATGTATCCGTGATTACGTTCATGTCCTCGACTTAATTGATGCGCATCTATTAGCGCTGGATTACTTGGCTAAAGACGGCCAAAGCGATGTCTTCAACCTCGGATCCAGTCAAGGCTTCTCTGTTAAAGAGATGATTGACGCAGCTCGCGCCGTTACTGGCAAAGAAATCCCGGCTAAAGTCGGACCACGCCGTGCTGGTGACCCAGCTGTCTTAATCGCAAGTTCTGCGAAGGCAAAAGAAATACTAGGCTGGAATCCAACACGCACTGATATGAAAGACATTATCGGTGACGCGTGGAGATGGCATCAGAACCGTCCGAATGGCTATGATGCATAATTCCTTCCCCTCCTATTTAGGAGGGGTTTTTTCTTTGGTATAAACAAGGACTTCCTTATTATGTCGCTCGATTTCTTTCCAAATATGCATCCCTAGCTTTTCTGCTACTCTGCAGGATGCGATATTATCTGGATAAATCAAGGCAATGATTCTATCTTCATTCAACCGTTCAAATGCAATGTCTCGGAATGCGGCAGCAGCTTCCGTAGCAAAGCCCATTCCCCAATAAGCTGGAGCAATCCAATATCCCACCTCAATCTCGGTCACTCCGTCAACCTCTTGTGGGACCAATCCAGCGTGACCGATAAGGTCACCACTTGTTTTCTCAACCAAAACCTGTAAACCAAATAGCTGATCTTCCTTCATATGAGACAAATTCCAATTGAAAAACAATCGTGCTCCTTCCTTGGTTCTCGGTTTTCCGTTTCCGATAAAGCGAACCACCTGCGGATCGCTGACTAAGCTCTCCAAAAAATGCATATCCTCAATTGTATAAGGTCGTATTAGCAGTCGATTTGTTTCGATCATCGCAATCCCTCCTTTTCATGCTTAGATGATAGTAATTCAGGTAATAAGTAATCCATATAGTGGTATTATTACTATAGCAGGTAATACATACATAAAGGGAGTGGAGAAAATGGCAGAAGCGAAATTATTAATTGATGCGAAACAGAGCTTGGCCGAAGGTCCTTTTTGGCGAGAAGAAACGGATGAACTGTATTGGGTCGATATTAATGGACAGGCGATTCATGTATACAATACGAAGACAAAAGAGCAGCGGGAAATTCCAGTTGATCAGAAGGTCGGAGCGGTCGTATTGAAAAAGGATGGCGGCCTTATTATGGCAATGGAGGAAGGAATTTATGAAACAGATAGCGAGCTGAAAGCGAAGGTGCTGCTCCACAGCCCGGAAACTGACAGACCTTCCAACAGATTCAATGATGGAAAAGCTGATCCTTACGGCAGACTTTGGGCGGGAACCATGCCTAAAAAAGGCAGTGGCTATAAAGGAGCCTTTTATCGAATGGAAGTAGATCAAACGCTCACACGTGTCATCGATGGTATCGGAAATTCCAATGGACTAGCCTGGAGTCCGGATCATAAGTATTTCTACTACATTGATACGCCGACTGGAGAGGTGCAGTGTTTTGATTATGATGGAGAGAAAGGTGAAATCAGCAACCCGCGCACCGTTGTGTCGTTCAAGGATGGTAAGCCAGATGGTATGACGATTGATGAAGAAGGCAATCTGTGGATTGCGCACTACGGCGGATCCAAAGTGTCCCGCTGGAATCCTGAAACAGGTGAGCGGCTCCAGGACGTTCATTTACCAGTCAGCCAAGTAACAAGCTGTGCTTTCGGTGGTCCGGAACGGAAGACATTATTTATTACAACTGCGAGACAGAGCCTGACAGAAGAGGATCTGAAGAAAGAGCCTCTTGCTGGAGGTATCTTTGTATACGAGACAGATGTAGTCGGGGCACCAAGCTACCGATTCGGAAAATAAGAAAAGCCCGGCCTAGGCCGGGCTTTTCGCTTTTTAAGTATTAGAAGTCCGTGTGCTTGATGGCGTTAGGAAGGGAACCTTTGATGACTGCTTGATCCGAGAAGGAATAGCCAGCTACACTGCTAAGAATAGCAGCAAGTACTAGAAATGCAGCAACGCGTTTCTTTGTCATATATATCACCTCCTTGAATGAAACATAACGATATTGTTTTGATAGCCTAAAGCCAATCGATAATAATGATTCGCTTTTTCAAAGTTCTTCACATTGCTATAATAGGTAGCCATTTCATCTGCATATCTTTGTAATTCGAAAATACGGTTTTGTTTCTCGAAGTAATCTATCGCTTTTCCTAGAATAGTAATGTAGTTTTTCTCGTCTGCATTTGATGCATAGAGCACTTCGAAATGCCAATAAAAATCTTCATCTTCTTGTCTGATTAACTTCTTCATGGCATTCTCATAAAGCTCTTTGCCTCTTCCTAAATCACCTTCTGCAAAATAAATCTTTGCCAATAGATAAAGGGCAGAGAGGTAATCATCAAAACTATCATCTTTTAATGCCAATTCAAGGTAACGTTTAGCAGCAGAATTGAGACCTTTTTTCTCATATAACAAGCCAAGATTATGATAGATGCTCGCCTGAACCATTATACTTTGCTTTGTATTGGTGTCCTGCAAAGCAGAATGAAGATACTCTTCTGCTAGGTCGTATTCAGCCATATCAATATAGTTCAAAGCGATAAGATTTTTCGCTCTCGTCAGCTTCTTCTCATAGGACGGATACAACTGATAGATATAAATCGCCTTCTCCGCATAAATAGCAGAACGATTTGTATAATCCAAGTAGTAGAGAGCAGATGCAAATAGATCAAAGAACTCCGCTTTTTCTATTTCGTCATCGATATAGTTGAGATAGGGTTCGACCTCCCCGTATTCTTCAATAGCATTGTAATAGTCCTTTGTTGAATACAGGTACATGCCTTTGAAAAGGTGCAGATAGTAGAGATGCTCTTCCTTTAGATAAGGAGAAAATCCTTCTACTTGGCTGATCAGCTTTTCTGCTTCCGGATAATTCTTGCATAGAATGTGGTGGCGGCTATGGATCAGAAGTGCTAGCTTGACGACGTCGTCATTCGCTTCACCTTTAGCGAGCTGTTCGGATACTTCCGTTTTAAGCTTTTCCGCTGCTTCGACTTTCTTCAATTTGATGTTCATATACCACAAATTGAGCAGTTCCCTTAGCTCTTCTGAGTTGAACGTGACGTCAGAACGCATCAGTTACACTCCCTAGTCTGTAAGATTTTGCCTGAATCAAGCATAGCATGTTTCATTACATATTTTTATTGGGAAAGTAGGGTGAATTTTGAGACATTAATTTGAGATTGGAAGCGATGTTCGTGGAAACTAGGAAAGTTGTAAAAAAAAACACCTCCGAAATGGAGGTGTTTATACAGCAGCTTGCTCTTGTTTACGCTGAATGAATCGCAGCCGCAGGAAGAAACCAATAGCGGCACAGGTCAAACCAAGTGTGATGCCGACCCAGAATCCGAATGGTTCCAGTGTGGTATAGCGGGAAAGTAAATATCCGCTTGGCAAACCGACGATCCAATAAGATACAAAGGCAATGATAAACGGAATAGTAACATCCTTATATCCGCGTAACACACCTTGCAGAGATGCTTGAGCTGCATCTGAAAACTGGTACATTATCGCAAACAGCATAAACTGCATGGCTAGTAGTACGACGGTACGATCAGATGTGTAGAAATAGCTGATCTGCTCCCGGAAAATGAATAATAGTAAGCTCAAGATACCGATAATTACTAAAGCAGAGCTAACGCCAAGGATGGCGTATTGCTTGGCGTGGTTCATGCGGCGTGCACCAACTTCATGAGATATAACAATTGTCATCCCAATAGAGATGCTGAGCGGTACCATGAACATGAGTGTCGTAAAGTTCAGTGCCGTCTGGTGGGCTGCAATGACTGTCGTGTCGAAAAGAGAACCCATCAAGAGCGTAACGACACTAAAGATACTAGCTTCGAAGAATGTGCTGAGCCCCATTGGTACGCCGATTTTCAATTGTTCCTTCCAAGCCTGGAAGGATACCTTATACCAGCGAACAAATAAATAGTGCGTACGCATTTCCTTCAGCTTGAATGTTAGGAATACACTTGCACCGAATATGAACCAATATGTAATAGCTGTCGCATAACCAGCGCCCGCTCCACCAAGCTCAGGAAAACCGAAGTTACCGAAAATGAGCAAATAATTAAGAGCTGCATTAATTGGCAGTGCCATCAATAAAATCACCATCGATACTCGCGTGTAGCCTTGTGCATCAAAGAAATTGCGCAATACGGCGCTGGCAAACAGTGGGATGATACCGATAGAAAGTCCGTGCAGATAATCTGTTGCAACTGTATGTACATCTGCACTCAAATCCATAATCCCGAGCACAGGCTGCAGAGCAATTGCACCGATAACGAGTACAACCAATGAAATCGCAATTGCCAAATAAAATCCTTGCATTACCGTCCGTCCAACATCACTCCGACGGTTATTTCCGATCAGCTGTCCAACCATTGGCGTGATGGCCAGCATGATTCCAGTCAAACCGGTATAGACGGGCATCCATAGGCTGGAACCGACGGCTACACCAGCTAAATCATCTGTACCAGCACGGCCAGACATCATTGTATCCAGCACAGTCATAAGATTGTAGCTGATCTGTGTCACGAGGATAGGCCATAGTATGTGAAAGAATAAAGACGCTTTTTCGCGTATCGTGTTTGTAGGATACATAAGTCTGCCCCCAGTTGTCGAATAAGTAAAACCACAGCCCCTAGTGTATCATAACCCCTAGTTTAAAGCATATTTTCCCTGGGGCAAAAGTTTCAGAAAGCCTGTGGATAAGTCGTTTAGCTTTTTGCTGGAAGGGTACATATTAAGTAGCAAGCCACCTAAGAAAAAGCATTGCATTTGCTTAGACAGGAAAGGAGTGGTAAGAGATGACTTGCCCTTCATTGACGTTAAGTATGCAGGATTTTGTCGAGCGAACAAAAAGAGGTTCGTCCATAAACGATAATTACTTTTTCGTTTTCAACCACAAGCCGATCGTGGCGAAAATATATATAGACAATCATATGATCGAATTACCTGATCTGCATGACATCGTACTCGAAAAAGGAACGGATGGTAAAAACAGCCTGTTCTTTATGCCGCAATCATTCATTTATGAAAACCCGAAAGCGAAGCGGACATTGGACGATATGCCCCGCATAATCCTGGAAGGAGAAGAATTATCCATGTCAATGGAACAGAACAACGAGGCCTACACTATGTCGATTAAAATTCGGTAGTGCAGGCTTTTTTTTATATCCAAAAAAGGTATTTATAAAGTACAATATAAGTAAAAAAATCTATCGGGAACAGGGTATACGAGAATGAATATAAAAGAACAACAAAAAGAACTGGCAGGGTTCACGGCAGGAATTTTGCGAAAACATTTTGGTAAAGGTCCTGAATCGGTATTTGTTTCAATTTCTGAGGAAATAGTCTGTATATATGTGCGTGATTTGCTGACTCCTGTTGAAAGGGTGCTTTTGGAGCGTGAGCAATACGCCATGGTATACGATACACGAGATACACTCATGGATAAATGTCTTCCTGAATTGAAAATTCAAATTGAAAAGTGTACGGGTCGCGAATATCAGCACTTCTTCTATGATTGGGATATTGAGACAAATGGCGGTGTTATCGTCGCAACGAGAGAAACAATCATTGCACTGGAGCAAGAAGAATTTCCTCAGAAAATCAATGAGCTGGTATCTATGGTTACGGAATCGATTCAAAAGTTGCCAAATACAGTAAAAACAGTTACAATGAATAATAGAACTCTTGTTATCTATCGCGATGGTATTCTGGTAGACATAGAAAAAGAGATTTACAAACTGGATCAGACAGAGATATTGCGAAGGGCTAAAAGCAATTTGGAAAAGCAAGCGCTCCGCAAGGCATTTGATAAAGAAAGTCATCTGCTGGAAGGTGTTGTACAAGAGGTATTCGCAGATTGGGAGTTTGAAACCGATCGAAGCATTATTGTCGTCATCATCGATCCAAACTAAATGATATTGGCTAGCAATCAGCTGGGCATGGAACTAGCGATAAAGCCGAAGTAAGGACATTCTGTCTTTGCTTTGGCTTATTTTATTGGACCCAGCCGAAGAAGGGGACCTATTTATCAATATATGTAAGCAAGCGGCGTCAGCTCCTGGTGAGGGGAAGGTGACTGAAATGAAGATCGAAAATGAGAAGGATATTGTCACAAGCAGATCATGCGGCAGAAAGCTTGCAGCAGACTTGGGGTTTAGTGCGGTCGAACAAGCCCGTATCACTGCAGCCATCTCAGAGCTTGCCCGAAACATTTATAAATATGCAGGCAGCGGAACAATTTGTATCCGCAGCGAACAAGATACAAGAAGGGTTGGTATCTACATTACCGCCAAGGATAACGGACCCGGAATACTCAATTTACAGGAAGCCATGTTAGATGGCTATACTACAGGTGGCGGATTAGGACGCGGACTTCCAGGAGTGAAGCGGCTTATGGATAATTTTGATATTACGTCTTCCACAACAGAAGGTACACGAGTAGAAGTAGCCAAGTACCGGATCATTCATACTAAAAGCTTATTCCGAGTATAGGAATAAGCTTTTTTTGTGCTTATCGACATCTTTTTAAAAATTCAATTGAATAATATTTTATAACATATTACATTCGAAATGTAAGGATAACAAATAAGGAAAGAAGGATGAAAACGAAAGTAAAAATCGAAAACATCCCAACTTACCGGATTGCTTACTTTCGCAGAGTAGGACCTTATGGCGCTGCTAATTATCAAACGATGCAAACATTAAAGGAATGGGCAGCGGCAGAAAGACTGCTGGATGACACCTCTATTATTCTTGGCATATCGCAAGACAATGTAGAAACGACAGAACCACAGAAATGTCGATATGACGCTGCCCTTGTTATAAATGAAGATTTCCAGCAGGATGATGAGGTATTTATCGGAGAGTTAAGGGGAGGGAAGTATGTCTGTTTTACAGTGCAACACACTGCAGAAGCGATGACTCAAGCATGGACAGACATATTCCATGAGTTATCAAACAACGGGTTTGAATTAGACAATCGACCTACTTTTGAAAGATTCACTGCGAAGCTGCTAAAGGAGCATTATTGTGAAATATGCATACCAATAAAATAAAGTGAAACCAAATTGCCCTCCGAACCGTCTATTAAGTAACAAACTTAGGAGGGAATGATATGTTCCAGATTGTTTTCTATCTTATTGGTGTCGTAGTTATGCTGTTTCTGGTGGCTGAAGTAGCTCGCCAGCTGACAGATCTTCGCCAGTTTATCACAGTAGAAAACAAAAGAAAAAAGCCTGAGACAGAAGGTTCTGTCCCAAGCTCTTATAATCAATAGAAACGTTTGTAGCTATCGAAGTGCTTAGCGTAGTAAGAGTTGCTTGTGCTTGTAATGCGAACACCATCGTTATCTGCATGAATGAACTGACCGCCGCCAAGGTAGATACCCATATGAGAGATACCAGCTTTATAAGTACCTTTGAAGAAGATCAAGTCACCAGGCTGCGGTGAGCTTACATAGTAAGAACGGTTGAAGTAACCTTCCGCAGATGTACGGGAGATGTCATAACCAGCGTTCTTGAATGCATAGTAGATGAATCCACTGCAGTCGAAACCAGCAGTTGTAGCTCCACCCCATACATAAGGTTTGCCAAGCTGCGTTTTAGCAACGCTGATTAGCTTGTCCACACTCTTAGAAGTGCTTGCGGATTCCACTTTTGTGTTAGTCGCAGGCTTCGTGGAAGAAGATGAACCGCTGCTTGCTTTACCATTTATTTTCAATGTCTGACCAACACGGATCACATCAGAAGAAAGGTTGTTCCAGCTTTTCAGGTTCGCAACAGAAACACCGTTGTTGTTAGCAATCTTCCATAGTGAGTCACCAGACTTCACTTTATAAGAGGAAGAAGAAGAAGAGCTGCTACTATTGTTGGATGAGCTTCCAGAGTTGGAGGAAGAGCTGTTATTCGATGAAGACGAAGAACCTCCTGCAGAAACTTTCAGCTTATCGCCAGGATAGATCAAGTATCCGGAGATATTATTCCATTTTTTCAAATCGTTCAAAGAGATTTTATGTTTAGATGCAATACCACTCAACGTATCACCGGATTTAACAGTATATGTAGATGCACTGCTAGAAGATGATGTAGATGTTTTAGTAGTAGATTTATTCGTAGAGCTGGATGAACCAGTTGTCTGCAATACTTGGTTAGGGAAGATAATAGAGCTTTTCAGTCCATTGATTTCCATCAGCTTAGAAACGGAAGTGTTATTTTGGCTAGCAATCTTCCAGAGCGAGTCGCCCTTCTGAACCTTGTAAGATGCAGCGTCAACAGTTGTGGCATATGAACTAGCAATTACCGCAGTAGCAGCAAGGGTAACAATCGTCTTTTTCATTCTAGTAACGTTCTCCTTTATTTTCATAATCCATAGAAATTAATCATACTATAGCATAATTTGGCACATAGATTACCAGAATTTACGCAGTTGTAATGTAACTGTAATATTAAACTCGTATATTGTAGGGAAATGTAGAATGGATGTTATTGAGTAAGTAAACTAGATATGTTACTATTTTTACAGTTTCAGTAAGCAGTTAAGGACTATTGTACGAGTTGAACTATTTAATCATGGATAACGTTTTATCTTTTTGATTATGGGAAGTATAATTCGTACGAAACACTCTACACGCATTCTACATATATTACATAAAGAGGTGCAAAAACATGAGAATCAAAAAGGCCATTATCCCAGCTGCAGGTCTTGGAACACGCTTCCTGCCAGCAACTAAAGCACAGCCAAAGGAAATGCTACCGATCGTCGATAAACCGACAATTCAGTACATTGTCGAAGAAGCTGTTAAATCCGGTATCGAGGATATCATTATTGTTAGTGGCCGCGGTAAACGCGCGATCGAAGATCACTTCGACAAATCCTACGAGCTTGAAGATCAGTTGATTAAAAAAGACAAAATGAAGATGCTAGAAGAAATCCAAGACATCTCTAACTTGGCTGATATCCACTATATCCGTCAAAAAGAAGCAAAAGGTCTTGGTCACGCGATTTCTACTGCGAAGAAATTCATCGGTAACGAGCCATTCGCAGTATTGCTTGGTGATGATATCGTGAAAACAGACGGTACTCCGGCATTGAAACAATTAACAGAGGCTTTCGAGAAATATCGTGGTTCTGTTGTTGGTGTTCAGCAAGTACCTGAATCTGAAGTATCTAAATACGGTGTTGTTGCACCGCAGGGTTCTACAAGCGAGCCTAACCTTATGCAGGTTAGTGACTTGGTTGAGAAGCCAAAGAAGGAAGAAGCTCCATCTAACTACGCAATCATGGGTCGATATGTATTGACTCCGGAAATCTTTGATATTCTTGAGACTCTTCCTCCAGGTGCTGGCGGTGAGATTCAGCTTACAGATGCAATCAAGGAATTGAACAAGAAGCAAGCTGTTTATGCTTGTGAGTTCACTGGAGATCGCTATGACGTCGGGGATAAATTCGGATTTATCAAGGCTACGATCGAATTTGCGCTTGATCGTCCGGATTTAAAAGATCAGCTTCAGGATTATCTGAATAATAGTGTTGTAACAGAAAATAAATAAGAAGAAACCGAGCCTGCGCAAGTGGGTTCGGTTTTTTTAATATAATTTGGTAATTCTATGTTGCATCTGGGAAATTTGTGGTATACTTTTCATGTTTTTAATCGCTGACTGTGAAAATTGAACTATATATTATAAAGATGTTTCGACAAGATGCAAGTGACAATTGTAGCGCTTACATATTTTCGACAAAATCAGTCATTGCATGGCTTGGGAAACCCTATATAATAAAAAAGTACATATAAATTTCTAAAAGTTAGCATTTTTCTTTGTCTTTGGACTTATCTTTTTTAGTACATCTCATCGGAGGGACATGAATGGAAGAGACAATCTCTTTAAAGGAAATTTTCGCAGTATTGAAGAAACGGACACTAATGATTTTATCCTTAATCATCAGTTTCGCTGCAATCGCTTTTTTAGTCAGTTACTTTTTAATTACCCCGACCTACCAAGCTAGTGCATCTGTCGTAGTTAACCAGGAAGAAAACGTGGATGTTTCTACACTGAATAACGCCATCCAATCTAATATCAGCTTGATCAATACATATAAGATTGTCATGACTAGTCCAGTTATTCTGGACGAGGTCGCTAAGGAAATGAACTTATCCCTCTCTTCCAGTGAATTGGCAGAGAAGCTGGAAGTTGCCTCCCAAGCTGATACACAGATCATTACAGTTACCGCAACTGATACAAGCCAGGCAAAAGCTGCAGAGCTTGCCAACACTACAGTTGATGTTTTCCAAAGAGAAATTCCGGAATTAATGAATTTAGAAAACGTAAAGCCTTTATCTTTAGCTGAAACAGTAGAAGATCCATCGCCGGCTAGTCCAAACATACTATTGAATACTGCAATTGCCCTTGTACTGGGTGCAATGGTAGGAATCGGTCTGGCATTCCTATTAGAATATCTTGATAATACTGTTAAAACAGAAGCTGATATCGAGAAACGTATCGGTATCCCTGTCATTGGGATCATTAGCCATATGACCGAGGAAGACATGAAAACCAATAAGCAATATGCAGCACCTACTGATAAGAGACAAGTTAGGAGAGAGTATAGTGGCCAAAAGAAAAAAACAGTTTAAGACAAATGTCCGATCTCTCATAACAAAATTCAACCCGAAATCACCGATTTCTGAGCAATATCGTACAATCCGAACGAATATTGAATTTGCATCTGTAGATACAGCGATGCGATCACTGCTGATAACTTCCTCGGGTCCATCCGAAGGTAAATCATCTACCACAGCAAACTTGGCTGTTGTCTTTGCGCAGCAGGGTAAAAAGGTTCTTTTAATTGATGCCGATTTGCGTAAACCAACTGTACATTACACATTTAAATTAGATAACCGTGCTGGTCTTAGTACTGTATTAGTTGGCGAAAAACCTTTAGAGGAAGCAACTAAGGAAACGGATGTTCCGAATCTAGACATATTAACATGCGGACCAATTCCTCCTAACCCATCTGAGCTATTAGGTTCTAATGCAATGAAACAACTGATTAAAAAAGCACAAGAAACGTATGACATGGTTATATTTGATACTCCCCCAGTATTGGCTGTGACTGATGCACAGATTCTAGCTAATACGTGTGACGGAGCTCTAATTGTCGTGCGTAGTGAAAAGACTGAATACGATGCGATTCAAAAAGCAAAAGAGCTGCTTGAACCTGCGCATGCTAAATTGCTTGGAATTGTATTGAATGACGTAGCACAAAAGAAATCTAATACTTATTACTACTATGGTAGTTAACCTCTGCGAAAATACATCCTCCACTTGCGAGGATATATTTTCGCACAATAACTAGGAAATATGTCATTATTATTTTCAATAATTTGGGCAGTGGAAGGGTGTAGATAGTATGATAGATATTCATTGCCATATACTACCGGGTGTTGACGATGGAGCAAGAACATTGGAAGACAGTATAGAGATGGCAAAGGCAGCAGCAGCACAAGGTATTCAAACCATTGTCGCTACCCCACATCACCGCAATAATCAATTTGATAATTATCCAGAATCCATCCTTACGCGTGTAGACGAATTAAACAGAATTTTAGAGGAAGAAAGTATACAGGTTAATATCCTGCCGGGTCAAGAAACAAGAATATACGGTGATTTAGCTGAGGGGTTATCTGCTAAAGAAATTCTACCCGTTAACCTAGATACCCCTTACATCCTTGTTGAATTACCTACCTCGACTGTACCTAAGTATACAAACAAACTGCTTTACGACCTACAAGTAGAAGGTTACACACCAGTAATTGTCCATCCAGAACGGAACAGTGAATTATTAAATAAACCTGATAAGCTCTATGAGTTAGTTAATGGTGGTGTGCTGACCCAAGTAACAGCAGCGAGCTTACTTGGAAAGTTTGGTAAAAAAATAAAGAACTTCAGTCATGAAATTGTACAAGCAAATCTCACTCATTTTATTGCATCTGATGCCCACAATGTAAATAACAGAAGTTTTGTTATGCGGGAAGCGATGACGGAACTGGAAGAAACATATGGGGTAGATCTTATTTACACCTATCAGGAGAACGCTCAACGGATGCTGGCAGGAGAAACAATTGTTGGAGATATCCCTGAACCAATTGTACGAAAAAAGTTCTTGGGAATCTTTTGAATTTCTTAGAGGGGTGAGTTGTAAATGGCTGAATCAAAACAGGTTTTTAAATCATTAGAAAAGCACACTGTTAAAGTAAATCAGCGCAGATCATACGTATTTTCAAAGAGAATAATAGACGTCGTTTTATCCTTTATTGGTCTTATATTACTATTACCAGTTTTCCTTGTAGTTGGAATTCTAATTAAATTAGAGGATAAGAATGGATCTGTTATTTTTAGGCAAGAAAGAGTTGGAAAAGATGGGAAAATATTTTCTATGTATAAGTTTAGATCAATGGTGGCAAATGCCGAAGATCTATTGGAAAATCTTTACTCGGAGAATGAGGCGAATGGTCCTTTATTCAAAATGAGAGAAGATCCGAGAGTAACAAGAGTAGGGAAATTTATTAGGAAGACAAGCTTAGATGAATTGCCGCAGTTAATAAATGTCCTTAAGGGAGAAATGAGTCTAGTGGGACCCAGACCAGCATTGCCGATAGAAGTCGCTGAATATAATAACTATCAAAGGCAAAGGTTAAAAGTTGTACCAGGACTTACTTGTTATTGGCAAGTAGGGGGACGAAGTAATTTAAGTTTTGAAGAGCAAATAAACTTAGATCTAAGGTATATAGAGAACTGTAATTTGATAGTTGATTTTAGTCTAATTATAAGAACTTTTAGAGTTTTATTTGGTTCAAAGGATGCTTTTTAATTTTTAAAATCTGGGAGAAAACTATGGAAATTTATATCAATGGAAGATTCTTAACTCAGTCCATAACTGGAGTTCAACGAGTAGCAGAAGAAATAGTGAAGCAATTGGACGTATCTCTTGGTGAAAATGAGAACTATAGATTCATTCTGGTAACTCCAAAAACAAACAAGAGAAAAATTAAACTAACTAATATAGAAATTAAAGAAATTGGATATTTTAAAGGCCATTTATGGGAGCAATTAGATCTACCTAGATTTGTAAAAAGAAATATGCTTATTAACTTCTGTAATACAGGTCCCATATTAAAAAGAAATCAAGTTGTTTATATACACGATACTGCTGTTTTAGATGCCCCAGAAGGTTTTAGTAATCGTTTTATAATGGTTTATAGGATTTTATACAAGATTTTATCCCAGCGAGCAAAGAAAATTATAACTGTTTCAAAGTATTCAAAAGATAGACTCATAAATTATTACCCTGTGTTAAAGAATAAAGTATCTTATGCTCATTTAGGGATAGAACATCTAGAGAATGTAAATAATCAAAAACTTACAGATACTTTAAATAAATACAACTTAAGAGAAAAAAAATATTATTTGGCTGTCAGTAGTATGAACCCGAACAAAAATTTTAAGTTGATTTCTGAAATGCTGAATAAAATGCCTCTAAAGTATGATGTCGCTTTGGTTGGAAGCAAAAATAATGTTTTTAAACAAGAAAACATAAGCTCACACCATATAAAAACTCTTGGATATGTAGAAGATGAAGAACTAATGGCATTATATAAAGGCGCTAAGGCGTTTATATTTCCATCAAAGTTTGAAGGGTTTGGATTACCTCCAATAGAAGCAATGTTCTTTAATTGTCCTCCAATAGTAAGTGATATTTCACCATTAAGAGAAATACTAGAAGATCAAGCAATTTATTTTAATCCTAATGATTACAACGACTTGTATGCAAAATTAAATACAGTACAAGATAATGAGGAATTTTCTGACTTTGTAGTAAATAAATATTCATGGAAAAATACAAGTGATCACTTAAAATACATATTATCTCAATTATAGGAGAGGTTTCAGTTGAAAGTAGCAATAATTCATGATTGGTTGGTAACATTTGCGGGAGCAGAGAAAGTTCTTGCTGAGATAATCGAGGTTTTCCCTCAAGCAGATTTATTTTCGTTAGTAGATTTTCTACCCGATAAAGACAGAGAAAAGTTAAAAGGAAAAAAGGCATTTACTAGTATCATACAAAAACTACCTTTTGCAAAAAAGAGATACAGAAATTATTTAATGTTAATGCCATTTGCTATAGAACAATTCGATTTATCAAAGTACGATTTAATTATATCTAGTTCTCATGCAGTTGCAAAGGGAGTTATAACTGGACCAGATCAATTACATATTTCTTATGTCCATAGTCCTATAAGATACGCTTGGGACTTACAACATCAGTATTTAAAAGAGTCAAAATTAGATAAAGGCATAAAGAGTCTGTTAGTGAAAAAAATGTTGAAGAAAATTAGAGACTGGGACTATAGGACAGCAAATGGTGTAGATGAATTCATTTCAAATTCAAATTTTATTGGCAGAAGAATATGGAAGGTATATCGTAGAGAAAGTACAACTATATATCCTCCTGTAGATGTTACTAATTTTATTTTAGAAGAAACAAAAAAAGAGGACTTCTACTTAACAGCTTCTAGGCTTGTACCTTATAAAAAGATAGATTTAATAGTTGAAGCTTTTTCTAATATGCCTGAAAAAAAACTTATGGTAATCGGTGATGGACCAGATATGAAAAAAATAAAACAAAAAGCGAATTCAAACGTGCAAGTATTAGGATATCAGGAGTTTGAAGTATTAAAATCTTCTATGCAAAAAGCTAAAGCTTTCGTATTTGCTGCAGAGGAGGATTTTGGGATAACGCCCGTAGAAGCACAAGCATGTGGTACTCCTGTAATTGCTTATGGCAAGGGGGGATCACTTGAAACAGTAAGAAATATTGATAAAGATAATCCAACTGGAATATTATTCGAGAAGCAAACTGTAAATTCAGTAATTGATGCTGTAAATAGATTTGAGAAGAATCAACAATTATTTACATCAGCAAATTGTAGAGAAAATGCATTGAGATTTTCTCCAGAGAACTTCAGGAATGCTTTAAAAAACCATATATATAAAACATATAATAAAAGAGAAGGAGAATTGTCAAAATGAAACTAATCCTTTTATCTGGTGGCTCTGGTAAAAGACTTTGGCCACTTTCCAATGATGCTAGATCTAAACAATTTTTAAAGGTACTTAGGAATGAAAAGGGACAATATGAATCAATGGTTCAAAGAGTATTCAATCAGTTAAGGTCTTTAAATCTAGAAAAAGATACTATTATAGCGACAAGTTCTACACAGGTTGAGATGATAAAGAATCAACTCGGTGAGGATGTTACAATCATATCGGAGCCATCAAGAAGAGATACATTTCCAGCCATAGCATTATCTATTGCTTATATTAATGACTACCTTAAGGCAGATAAGGATGAAATAGTTGCCGTTTTACCTGTTGACCCTTTTGTTGATACAAATTTCTTTAATAAGGTTAAAGATTTGGAAGAACTAATTCAGGCAAGTAATGCTGATTTAGCTCTTATTGGTATAAAACCAACCTTTGCTTCAGAAAAGTACGGATATATAGCACCAAAAGAATCAACTGAAGAAAAATATTCTCTTGTAGATAAATTCATAGAGAAACCAAATCAGAAGGTTGCAGAAGATTTAATTAGTAGGGGTGCGCTATGGAATAGCGGAGTCTTCGCTTTTAGAGTTGGTTATCTAGAAGAGTGCTTAGAGAATTATAATATTCCCTTAAATTACGATTTTATTTACTCAAACTACGAGAATTTAGTAAAGACTAGTTTTGATTATGCAGTAGTAGAAGAAGCAGAGAATATAGTAGTCACTAAATATGAAGGTTATTGGAAAGACTTAGGCACCTGGAATACACTCACGGAAGAAATGGCTACTTCAACATTGGGTATAGTCAATACATTAGATACACAGAATACACATGTGATAAATGAACTTGGAATTCCAGTTTCAGTAATGGGATTGGAAAACGCAATTATTGCTGCTAGTCCAGATGGAATTCTAGTCACTACAAAAATGGAAAGTCCTAAGATAAAAGAATTAATGAAAGATCATACAGCTCTACCGATGTATGAGGAAAGATCGTGGGGTAACTTTAAGGTTATAGATTTTTCCAAGTTTGGAGACCAGGAAGTTGTTACTAAGTATTTGAATATTATACCAGGTAAAAATTTGAGCTTACACACCCACAACAGTAATTTTAAAAACTGGACAGTTATTAATGGAGAAGGCATTCTTTTAATTAATGGGGTGTTAAAAACTTTACGCAAAGGTGACATCATACAAATTAAGGGGGAAGAAGAGCACGCTGTTAAGGCTATTTCAAAACTCGAAATAATAGAAGTGCAACAGGGTGACTCTTTATCTAATCAACATATTGAAATTATAGAATCATCATGGATGAAAATGGAAGAAAAAATATTTGCATCGAACTAAGGAAGTATATGAATGATAAATAGCTTAAAAAACCTACTGTACTCTAATTCTATCGGGAAATTATTAGGCTTCTTAAGAGAGATTCTATTGGCGTATATATTTGGCACTGGATCTGTCATTGATTTCTTTAGATTATGTAATAGTCTAGTATTAACTCCATTAAATTTATTTGTCGGAAATAGTCTTCAACAAGTATTTATTCCTAACTACAAGAAAAAAGATAACAAAATACAATTTGTTTTGAGCATTAGTATCATGATTCTGATATTGAGTATAATTCTTTGTCTTTTCCTTTTTATCTTTGCAGGTGAGATAATTAAATCATTCTTAGGTGCAGGCTATACAGATGGAGAAGTACATATTGCAATTAATTTCTTGAAAATTTTCACCCTAGGTATTCCATTTTATGTATTAAACTGGATGATAATTTATACGTTAAATAGTAATAAGAACTTTAAAGAGAATGGAAGAAATATATTAAATTTCAATTTAGTATTAATAGGCGTAACTGCTATTTTCTTGCTATTTCCAAATATTTATCTTATACCAGCTAGTTTCGTTATTGCCAATATTTTTATAGTAATTCAACTTTGTTATAAATATAGTAAAAAGATTAAAAGAGCTTTAAGATCTTTAAAGAAATTGACTTTTGCTCTTGTATTCTCAGAGAATAGATCATTTTTATCATTATGGATGCCTTTATTAGTGTATTCACTATTTATGCAAATATACATATTAGTAGAAAGATGGCTATTATCTAAGGAAAAGGGATTAATTGCAGCAAGCGAGTATGCGAAAGTAATTATAGATACGCCTATTTTTTTATTAACTTTACCATTAGCAACTATAGGATTGACTTATTTCAATAGAAATGAACGATCAATTACTAATAAGATAGTTTCTATGTTGTTTTTTGTTACTTTAATATCCATAAGCCTGACATCTATGTTGTTTATGAATCAAGAATCCATTATTAGAATGTTGTACTATAGAGGTAATTTTGATGAAGAATCATTAACTTTAGTACTATCTATTTTGAAATTCTATATCATTGGGTTTGCTTTCTTTTCAGTTAATACATTTTTATACCGCATTTACAATGCAGAGTTAAGGAATAAAGAACTATCATTAGTTATTATTTCAGCGCATATAATTGCTTTTATATTTATGATTGTATGTTACCAATTAGGTTACAAAGTGAATATTATTGTAGGTTATTCCTTTATTATTCTTAATGCTATTCAGTTTTTTATTCTAATTTGTCGAATTCGGTTAAATATTAAATCAGTGGTTCGTTCTACTTTCTTTAAGAAGTTGTTACTTATTAACATCATTTATGTTCTTATTGGTTTTATAATCTTTAATTTAAACGAGAATCAATTTATTCATTACTTGTTAATAATACTTTGGATCACAGTTTTTTTATACTCAGCTTACATTTTAAAAAAAGAGGTAGATTAAACAATGAAACTTCTAATGTTCTGGCATGCTGGAGGAGTTCCTTCATATTTTGAACGATATAAACAGCTTGCAAAATACTATAAAGATGTTGTAGTGGTTATACCTAATCATTGGAATGAGGGGGGGAAGAAACTTACAAACTTAAAAGAAATTCAACTTTTAGATAACTGCAAAATTATACCTATAAAAACTAAATTTTATTCAAAGCAAACAACGTTAATATATAGTAAGCGTGAAGTGAAAAACATACTAAAGAGCTTTGACCCCGATGTAGTACATATACATGAAGAACCATGGGCGTTCAGTTGTTTCCAATTAATTAAACAATGTAAGAAAATAATGAGGAACAGGGGGAAAATAATAGTAGATTCAGCCGCTATAAATCTTTCTAGAACTTTATTTCCATTCTCTTATATAGAAAAAAATACATACAAGAATGTTGATTTTATTTTTGCACGGAATAAAGAAGTAATTGAAATTCTTAAACAAAGAGGGTATAAAGGACCAACTCACCTACTTGGAAATGGTGTAGATACTAAGTTGTTCAAAGCTTCTCCAATTCCTTTCCAAAATAAAAATGATATAATTTTTGTGGGGAGAATCATAGAAAGCAAAGGAATATTTACTTTATTAGATGCTTTTAAAGAATTAATACATAGTGAGACTCAGTATGAAGGTAATCTTATATTTCTAGGAGATGGTAGTGATAAAAAAGAATTAGAAGAGAGAACGATTAATTATAAGTTAACTGAAAGAGTGAAATTTTTTAGTAGAGTAGATTCAACAGAGGTATCGAATTATATTCAAGATGCAAGAGCACTAGTTTTACCTTCAATATCTACAAAGCTCTGGAAAGAACAGTTTGGTAGGGTTATTATAGAGGCTCTAGTTGTAGGCAGACCAGTTATAGGATCAACTTGTGGTGAGATTCCAAATGTTATTGGTAATAATGAATATATTTTTACAGAAAACAATGTTGAGGAACTATTTAGTAAGATGAGATATATTATTTCAGAAAAATTTACTGATAAGATTAATGAAGATTTGACGGAAATGCGGAATAAAGCAATCGATAAGTATGATTGGGCAAGCTTAGCTAAATATCACTACAAAATTAATTTAGAGAGGTAATTTAAATGGAAAGTAGAAATGTTGTGTACCTCTTATCAATATTTGGATTAATATTGTTTCTTTTTAGTTATTATTCTCTTTCCTTTAAAAGGGGATATAAGTTTGATTTATGGCACATGGCTTTAATTATTTCTCTTGTTACACCTTTCTTCGTCATTAGTTTTTTTACTTATGATATTAAAAATATGCAATATATTGGGGGGGCATACTATAGTGCTTTGCCTTATGTTGAAAAAGCTGCTTTCATAAATATTATAGGGTTTCTATTTTTATATGTAGGTTTATTTATTCATGATATGTATGCCAGAAAAAGAATTGTTGAAATTGAAAAAGTATACATAAACTTCAAACAAGGAATTAAGTCTTTTTTTGTTTATAAGACAATAAATCTCATAAATATCATTATGACTTTGTTAGTCATAATGATTTACGGTCTTTTTACAATAAAGTATGGTTTTACTTTAAATTTTCGTACATTCTTATTAAATGACAATCTTTTACGACCAATATTTAATTTTACCCTCACCTTTGCAAATATATTTATATTATCTAATCTGTGTTTGTATATTTATACTAAGAAATATAAGTATATATTTTATGCTTTAATTTTTTGTGCACCTACGTTCTTCTCAGGGAGTCGTAGTAGTCTATTGTGGCCAATAGTCTATTTTATAGTTGTATTGGCAATACACTATAGGCACAAACTTAAAATGATAACTATACTAATTACCGGTGGGGTATTGTTTGTAGTCGCTATTATGTTAAGTAAATTAAGAAGTTTAAATACTACTAATGCAAGACAAACAGGCGTATTTGACTCTATTCTGTATGGTAATAATTTTTCTGATTTAAGGGACTTTGCTTGGCTGCTATCTGGTTTTCAAGATAGTTTTCTTAACGGTAGAACATATTTAGCAGCATTACTTACTTTTTTACCTAGTTCGATAAGCGAATATAGAAGCGAGTTTTCATACGCTAGAGCTACACTAAAGTTTGTTGGAATAGATCCTGACCACCACGCTGGATTAAGAGGAGGTATATTTGCTGAGAGCTATTTTAATTTTGGGTTTATTGGTGTGATGTTAGGTGGTATTGTGATTGGTTTTGCACTTAGATATTTAGATGTGAAGATGAAAGAGTATATGAGTAAAGGTAACAGTGACATTATGGACATCGGTTCTGTTATGATTATGTACTCATTTTTGCAGGCGTTTATGATAACTAGTGGTTTCTGGAAAGCTTATTTTATTTTTGCTATTGCGGTCGCAGGTTTATTAATAGCAACCTTCTTAAGGAAAAAGTTAAAGCCTATATAAATATAAATACATCTTGATAATTTACATTGTCTTAAGACACAAGTACCTATCTTATCGTTCCTATATGATTCAGGATAGTATAAGGTAAAAAAACTATGGACACTGCAATAATCTTTAGCATCATAATAAAAATCTGGACGGCCAAATACTATTTGAAAAGTGAGATAACTATGAGACACTCCCCACCTATTCTCATGCTACCATTTCAGTAAGAACAGTTTACTGAAATGGGGGATCCATAATGATAGATATTCACTGCCATATCTTACATGGTCTGGATGATGGTCCGAGTACGTTGGAGGAAAGCTTGAAGATGGCGGTGGAAGCTGTATTTGAGGGAATTGATACGATTGTGGCTACTCCACATGACCAGAGTAAGAATAGTTATAATAACCGTCAGAGGATATATACCAGTATAGACGAATTTAATGAAGTATTACGAGATGAGGGAATTCCGTTACAGGTTCTCCCTGGACAGGAGACGCTTGTTTCAAATGATTTACTTGAAGAGCGGGATTTTATGGACTTGCTTGCGGTTAATACGAATACAAGCTATCTTTACTTGGAGCTACCAGAGAATCCGCTTCCTAGCTATGTAAAACAATTAATACGGGAGATGCAGGCTTCGGGATTTCATCCGGTGATTGCTAGTCCGGAGAAAAATGTGTATGTAAATCAACAGCCGGAATTTCTATATGAACTAGTTAAAAACGGCTGCTTCGTCCAAATCGCTGCAGGCAGTATTAATGGGGATTATGGCGGGAAGGTTCGAAAATTCACGCAGCAGCTGATCACTTCCAATCTGGTTCACTTTATTGGATCAAATAACCATCAATCTGGTAAAGGCTTTGGTTTGTTGAAGGCTTATCAGGAAGTTGGAAAACAATTTGGCAATCAAGCTGCTTATATGTTGATGAATAACAGTTGGAAGATGGTAGAAGGCGCAGTGGTTATAAGGGAAGAGCCTGAGAGAATAGGCAGAAAAGGGCTTAAAAAGCGGTTTGTATAATACATAAAAAGAAGCGACACAGCTGCTCACTGTGTCGCTTCTTTTTTACAATGCTAGCATATCAGTAAGCTTTTGAATCGCCTTCTTCTGATGACGATAAAAAGTGGCTCTGCTCATATTGCATGCGGCTGCTGCTTTAACTGTATTATTTGGGTGACGGACGAAGCTGTTCAATAATACTTCCTGTTGTTCACTGGAAAAGCCGACTGGATTATGGAGAATTTGCATAACCTTTTGTTGCACAGCATGTCCATCTCTACAGTCTGTGAGCAACCTGCAATATTGGCTTAGCTCGCTAGGCGACTGAATGGCTTGAAGAATACGCCGCACTTGATTTATAGTCAAGCTGTTATTCTTTTGTTCTTCCGGCATCATGTGCAAAACCCAATCACCGAAAGGGCGTGTACGCAGGTCCAGTTCCATAATTTCTGCTTTAGACCAAGATGTATCACAGCTTGTATCTGCTGTAGGGCGGCTCTTAAATCCTATTGTACGCAGGAACTGTTTCAGTGAATCATTCGTAGCTACGATTATAGCTCTTCTTCCAGACTCTAATTTTACAAGCTGTTCGACAATCAGCATTCCAACTAGTTCCTCCCGTGTATAAGCAGTCAGGTTATCCTGTGCTGATACTAGGATAGGGATATAAGTATCCGCTTGCAGTGCTGCTTGCCGGCAACTTTCTGCCGTAAAAATAGCATTTAGCTCAGTCTTAAAATGTTGGAGCAGCAAAGGAGCCGTTCTCGTAGTATAAAGCAGCACGATGAACATGCCGATGGGCTTATTATTAAAATCGCGTAAAACCGTTATACTGTCTGGTTCTGTATGCACAACTGCATTCAAGAAGTCATGGTAGTTCTGGTTATGTTCTTTATCTACACTATAAGAACACCAGTCCTCCAAAAGTTCATGAAGCAGAGGAAGGTCACTAGCAATTAGATTGCCTGTTCGAACCTGATGTATTCGCTGCGTAAAACTTGCATAAGCATTATGTTTCGGCCATATCGCTTGATTCATCTTGAGCAGTGCAGATGCAATAATTACCCGATCCGTTTGGGAAGCATATGTAAGCTCTTGATAAAGCGCCTGCATGCAAGATCGATGAAGCTGATAAAGTCTTGTCGGCTCCCTCAGTTGGAAGTCTTGGAGTAAGTAACTCTTGGCTACATCATGAAGCTTCAATCCATAAGGGTGCAGATCAATGAAAGACAGTATCTGAAGATTGCGATAATCTTGCAGGCTGACCTGCCGCCCGAGTACAGCTTCCAATATCTCTTGATTGGCATATTCCATGACAATCAGTACTTCAAGTAGCGGATGGAGTGAAATAGCTGTCACTTCTTTTAATATTTTAGCACTGATCGTTTGACTAACAACTCGTACATCTGGATTGGTACTCGTTGTCAACATGTCTACTGCTAAGGCAAGACTTAAAGGCAGCCCGTCTGTATTGTTCGCTAAGTCTTGAATTTGTTTTGGAAACAAAGAGGTTGTCTTTTCAATATATTGTACCGATTCTTCATAGGACAGATATTCCAGGGGGAAAGAGAACGTTTGTATATGCGAAATGGATATAGGCAAAGGCTTTCTAACTGCAATTGCTATTCCAATACCATTAACAGCTAGTTGAGGAACAAAGGTATGCAAGAACCATTCTTTTAATTCTGCAAGCTCCTCGAAATGATCAATACAAATGAGTAGTCTAACTCCTGCAGGGTTATGGAACAACACATCTAAAGGTGTCCCTTGATGGAAGGATTGTAACAGGCTATGAACATATTCGATAAAACTTGCTGGTGTTTGCGGACAGGCGTTGCCATCCAGAAAAATAGTTCTGAAGTTTTCTTTTTTGGCAAGATAGTTTATCCTTGCCAGTAAAGAACTTTTCCCAATACCGCCCATACCAGAGATAACGAATAAAGCAGACCTTGCATTACTATTTTTTAACCAGTCCTGGAATACTGTTAATTCCTTTTGGCGACCAACAAATACTGTTTGTCGTGCTGCCGGATCAATGGGGACTATTCCTTCCATCACACGCTATCCTCCCTCACTGTTATAATCTACTAATACTATAAGAATATATTACTATATTTTAAGGAAGTAATAAGAAAAATGACAAAATAAGACAAAAGATAGTGTGATTAATTGCTAAAACATCACGTACATTTATACCGGTTTTTATACATACTAAATAGTATAAATAAGATCATATTAGCTTGTTATGAAATTAGATTATTTATACTGGATATTCTTTGCAAAAATTATAAAAACTATATGCCATATAGGCATTTCATGCTATTATCTTTAGTAGGTATTTTCAGAAAGGCGGATCAACGTGACCTTACAACGTCAAACGCGCAAAAAGAAGAAAGTGCGCAAATTCAGACTGTTCATGATGGTATTCCTAATCGCTTTCTTAGCGATAGGGGGTTATGCTGCATATCAATATATCTCTGCATCACTGGATGCTAACGCAGATAACAATTTAAGTGATGATGTGGTATTCAATGGCTCAGATGAGAATGTAGATAATGTCAATGTACTTGTAATGGGAAGTGATTCACGCGGAGAAGATGGTGGACGGGCCGACACCATTATGATTGCTAATTATAGTTCTGATACAAATCAACCAAAGCTTATCTCTATTATGCGCGATACGTATGTGAACATTCCGGGCTACGGTTATAACAAAATCAATGCAGCTTATTCAATTGGAGGACCGGAACTAGTACGTAAGACAGTAACCGAAAACTTTGGTATTGATATTAATTACTACGCAGAAATTGATTTTAAGGGCTTTGAAAAGCTTGTTGATGCTGTAGCACCGGGCGGAATTGAAGTGACAGTAACACCGGAAATGACAACTGATGAGAAAGCATTGGGTGTCGAGTTAACAGAAGGGACACAGAAATTGCATGGAAAAGAGTTGCTTGCCTATAGCCGTTTCCGTCATGATGCGAATGGTGATTATGGTCGGGTACAACGTCAGCAGGAAGTCCTTGGCAAGCTAAAAAAAGAAGTGGCTGAAGTGACGACTGTTGCAAAGCTGCCGAAAATGATAGGGATTGCGAATGGTTATGTCAGCACGAATGTCCGTAATGGGTTGTTATTGTCGATGGGAACAGATGTCCTCAGAGGAAAAACCGAGGATATGGAGACAATGCGCATTCCCATGGACGACACCTATCATGATGCCCGCTATGATGTAGGGGCAGTGTTGGAATTTAATGTGGGCGGTTTGGAACAGAACGCCCAAGAAGCTCAAACCTTCTTAAATCAGTAATAAAGACCTCTTCTTTTTACAATTTTACGGAAAAGAAGAGGTTTTTCATGATATAATTTAATTTCCAATGGTAGCAGAATAAGGGGGAAATGGTTTTGGGTAGGAAAGAAAAACGCAAAAAGAAAAGAACTTGGCTGAAAGTCACTTTAAGTATTATAGCGGTATTAATAATTGCAGTAGCAGCAACAGGTATCTACGCTGCCAATAAAGCGAAGACAACAGTTAACACAATGCAAAAAGGCTCAGACTCGATTGATATGAAACAATCCGCAACAAAAGTGAAGGATCAAGAGAAGTTGAATGTATTGCTGCTTGGAGTAGACGAGCGTGAAGACGATGCTGGCCGCTCTGATGCATTGATGGTATTGTCGCTTGATCCGGCAAATGATTCTATGAAACTAATAAGTATTCCTCGTGACTCCCGTACAGAGATTGTAGGCCATGGTACGACTGATAAGATTAACCATGCCTATGCATTCGGCGGCGTGGATATGGCAATTGATACGGTAGAGAACTTCCTTGATACAGATATCGATTATTTCGCAGAGATGAACATGGAAGGTCTGTCTGACTTTGTTGATGCAGTTGGTGGTATTACAGTTAATAACCAGCTGGACTGGATTGATGAAGGATACTACGAGAAGGGCTATCATTATGCACAAGGTGAAATCCAGCTGGATGGACCAAAAGCAATGGGCTATGTTCGTATGCGTCACTTGGATCCTGATGGTGACTTCGGACGTAATGCTCGTCAGCGTCAAGTAATCCAAGCGGTAATAGACAAAGGTGCAAGCACCAATTCTGTTAGCAAGATTGACGATATCTTGGGAGCGCTAGGCGACAACGTTCAGACAAATATGGACTTCTCTACGATGACTGACCTGTTCAAGAACTATCGTAATGTACGTCAGAACTCTGAGAATTATCAGATCCAGGGTGCTGGCACGACCATTGATGATATTTATTATTATGAAGTTTCACAAGAGGAACGAGATAAAGTCCACGATATGATTTCCTAAAAACAAAAAGAAACAGCCTTCCAGTTATCGGAAGGCTGTTTCTTTTATCTCTATTAACACCCATATTTTGTCTTAATCTGATTAGAAAGCCTTGTCCTTGTCTGTGCTATCTGAACTGTTTTTAGCTGCTCCGTTCTCACATCAACTAGCCTTATCTCTCTATTTATACCTCAAAATTTTAATGATACCCTTTATATTGTGTATGTTTCTCATACTAACTAAAGACTGCAAAAAGGAGCACACAGCATGAAGCAACCGTTAAAAATAGGTTTAATTTGCTTAACATTATTGCTATCATTCGTCATCCTTCCCATAAACCTTTCCCCTTCCACCTATGATAAAACAAAGGTGGTTTTTAATTCCTACGACTACAATGATTCGCTATACTATGTAACGAAAATCTATTATCAAAATGAGATTGGGAAGACGTCACCGGTTAAAAAGGCGTATGCAAATGATGGCTTCGGCAAGGGGCTAGAAGAGGTACTATCCTTTTCGGAGCGGCAGGGTCCTAGTGTGGCGATTAATGCCAGTGTATTCAACCCCGAGAAGGGCGAGGCATACGGTATTCAAATGAAAGAAGGAGAATTCCAAAGAGAGAATAGTGATTTGGGTAATAGCTGGCTGCTGGGCAGTGATCATGCAGGACGGCTGTATACGTTTCAGTCGCGGGCTGCAGATAATGAAATTGAAACGAAGAATATCGTGAATACGTGGCAAGGTTTCTTTCCTTTGGTTGTAGACGGAGAGTGGAAAAACTACTATCGCTCTTATTCTATTCCAAACATAAGGATCGATAATCCTCGGCAAATCATTATGCAGGATTATTACAACAATACATACATCTATACATTTGATGGCAGGACAGAACAGAATAGCGGAATTACGTATACGGACTTTTATCACATCATCAAAAATAAAATCAAATACATTCGGGTTGCATATGTGCTGGATGGAGGAGGCAGTACATCTCTTGTCCTAGATGGAAAGGCAAAGAATGATTTAATTGGAACTAGTAAGGAAAAAGACGGGAGAAAAGTTGCTGATTTTATCTATTTCGACTAAAAATTATCATTACTTTCGTCATCTTTCGTGGTTAGAAGGATAAACCTATAATTTTAAGCGAGTGTAAATTATCTTTTTTAATTGTAAATTATTTGTAAAGATATGATGAGAGGAGACAGCAGATTGTCCGTTTACAGCGAAGTATCTAATGGCTCTCTCGTTTTCAAGGATGGTTTACTGGACTTCAATGGTTCGGTGAATTTGATTACGAGAAAGAGAAGCTCGAATAAGAAGTACTATGTGTATGATGCAGCAGGCCAGATTATTTCGGAAGAGAACGACGACCATCATAACGTTACGATTAAGGAAATTGTCTATCACAAAGGAAAACAAGTAATCTTTTATTTGGACAAGCGAATGAGATTGTCCTTCATTGTGACTCGTAAGCATAAACGACTCACGGAAGAGCAGATTATTGAAAAAGCAGAATTAGCTCCTTCTCAGCGCGTCTTAAGTATTCCTCTTTTTAATATGATTTTGTTTATCGGAGTATTGCGATTCAGGTACACCAATATACAGGAATATGAGATTGCCCTTGGATATGACAAAAAATACAGGTATCCAATTAAGTATTTGTTTTCGAATGGAATACGTGAGAAGAATACATTCAATACAAGTAAGTTGAAGCTTTTATGTCATACATTCTTTTGCATTATACCAACCAAGGATTTGGAAAGAATATACGTAGAAACAAGCTCGATCAACTTACCGATGTTCCTTCGGATACATAACGACACAGCGAATTATTATTATCCGTTCAAGAAAAATGGTTTTGATAAGTACAGCCGCAAGCATTATCTTTACAATACGTTCAATTACCGTGTAAGCAAAAGCTTATCTGTATTTATCAGGAAATCCGTAACAGGGCAGTTAGTGCTTGTGTACTCGAACAAGCTGCATAAATCAATCGTAGTGAAAGAGGCAATTGCGTATGTGATTGTAAAACTATTCGCTCGAAAAAATAATCGGATCCTTCTTTTTGAGAAGTTTTGTGAAGGAGCCAGCGAATCAGCTTATGTAATCTTTAAATATGCCAGGCAGCAAAACGATACGATGGCAAGGTTCATTATTGATAGCAAATCGGACTTATACCCAGCATTGATCAAACAGTTTGGCAGCAAATACATAATCAAGAAAAATACGCTAAGAAGCTTTTATAATATTTTCAAAGCAGATGCTTTGATTTCATCAGATTTAGCTACTCATATCCAGCGTCGCCTATACGACAATGATCGATTGATCAAGAAGAAGATACTAGATAATAAAAACAAAATATTTTTGCAGCATGGTGTAGCTTTAGCAACAAATGTTTTTGAAAGAGGCTACTTTAATAAAAGAGTGCCGATTGCACCGGACTATATCGTAACGAGTTCCAGAAGAGAAAGTCGGAATTTTTTGAAATATGCAAATTACACAGAAGAAGACATTATACCTACTGGCCTTCCTAATCTAGATCTGTACGTTGAATCAAAAGAGACAGTCCAAAAAGAAGAGATAACCTTCATGCTTACATGGAGACCATGGGATCTAACAGGCGGCAAAACAGAGGGATCCTATGTGGGAAGGTACATCCAATTCATCCGCATGATTAACAGTGACCCTTTCTATGAGGGAAAAAAAATCAATGTAGTGCTGCACCCGAAAGCAAAAGTGATACTGCGTGATCAATTCCCTGATATCTATGCTGAAATAAAGTCCAAGCTATATGCAGGAGATATAAAAAATATTCTACTTAGAAGTAAGGTGCTCATCTCTGATTATTCATCAGTTACGTTCTACGCTTTTGCTGGTGGAAGCAATGTGATCTTCTATTGGGAGGATAAAGTAAAGGCTGAGAAGGAATATGGTGCCCGGAACATCCTTCAGAAGGAAAATGCATTTGGCGACATCATATATGATTTCAATCAATTGAATGCTTTTATCCAAAGCAATTATGCACAGGAGCAAAAAGCTGCTTACCAATCGAAGTTCAGTTTGATGGTTGAGAGAACTGACGGAAACAATACGAAAGAAACATACAACTATATACGTAATATTCTCGATAAGGAGAGGGGATTGGCTGATGTTGAATATCGAAATAAAAGGTTCTTGCGTAACGAGAGAGTCCTTCAATTATCAGGACAAGAAAACATACAAAGTAAATAAATATATCTTTCAAAAGCCTGTAAAAGTCATCTCCACTGCTCCAGCAGCTCTTGATGATGAGGCTGCTATTATCAGAGAAATAAAGCTGCAGCTTACCAATAATGAAAGTGTCAGCGACTTTGTACTGAAGCAAGTGGATGATAGCTTCACAAAACAGTTTATTATTGGTGGAGCAGATTACTTCATTTTCGATTTGATTGATGAACGGATGCCAACACTTAGAATAGGGGAGTCCTATGTGGAACGCCGACCAGAGATACAGAAGGTTCTGGAGAGCTTCGGAGTGGATTTTCTAAATGAGCCGGGGAATGCAGAAGATTTATACGGATATATTGATACCTTTATCGAAGGTCTGCAGAAGTATTATCCTCTAGAACGGGTCATCCTGCATAAAGCTTTTGCACAATTTAAGGTTTCAGATGGGGAGCAGCTTGTACCTCTTTCTTATACCTTTCCTGATGAAGGTCATCGGAAATACAGTGCCAGAAGAGCAGTTGAGACTAATTTATTTCTAAGTTCGTTATACGAATACATTGAATCTAAATATCCTGAAATTCATATTATTGAACTTAAGCATATGGACTACTATTCCACTCATGACCACGTGTATGGTCGGGGCTACTATCATTATAATGAAGCATATTATAAGGACTTCTTATCCGAATTAGATAGCATTGTGAATGGGAATCCAGTTGACAACGAGAAGCAAGTGAAAATTGCTAATGACAATCTTCACCTCTTTAAGCTTCAGCAAAACATACTGGATATTACCTCCGGATTTGATACAGATAGAAGACTACTATTAACAGAAATACCAGATCATAAGCCAGTGGATGCTCTTTTCCATGATAAATCTGGTATGAGAATTTGTAAGATTTACTATCCTAACGGTTCAAAACGTGGGTACATGTTTTATATAAGGAATAAGATTATAGCGAAAGTAATTATTAAAGAAGGACATCATTATATCTACACGCCAGATGAGGCGGGTAAATTCGCGGCGGCAATTGCTTGGAGCGCTCAAGGATATCGGTTGCTGCGAGAGGGAAGTCAATATATCGAAAAAGCTAATGAAGTATCGATCGTTATCAATAAACTTCAACGGGTTAAAATTTTATTTAGAAAAGATGATTTCTCTATCCTGCTTTACAACTACAATGCGTTAATTGCGAGACATGAGTTCCAGCAAGGGTTCCTGCATACTGCCAGAGTATTTTCTGCAAATGGGAAGCTCCAGGAAGTACTGTATGCAAAAGGATATAAACGAGCCGGAAGAATGTCGTCGTCTTATAAATATGATGAAGATGGTAATCTGGAGAATAAAACAGATTTTTATCTGGATGGCAGTCTGTACACGAAACTAGAGTACAATACTGATGGAACTTACTTCCGAAAGATATTTTACAAAGAAGATAAACCGCATCGAGCAGTTCAGTTTCAAAATAACAAACAAGTGAAACGCTTTGTATATTATCCAGATGGATCTTCGTTGCAGCAGGAAGTAGACTTTTTCGAGAATGGTACGAGAAAGAAAGTAACAATTTTTAATCTTGATGGCCACATAAAGAGAGTATTGAGCCGAGAAAATCCAAACGAAAATCTCTCCATTATGGAGGTAGAACTGCAGCAGGTTTGATTGTAAAAAAACAGATGTTCAATTGAACATCTGTTTTTTAGTTTGTCATGCCGAAAATAGAAAAGAGCTGTTCTTTTAACAGCTCATTAGAATCAAAGCAAATCGCTATATCCGTCAATCACGAAATAAATCGTTAAGATCATCATTACAGCTAGTAATACTAACATGGTGTAGAAGAAAGCCTTTTTACCTTTAGATGGTTTAGAATCCATTATACTGCTCCTTTTGCGTAATCAATAAGAACATCATACCACGCTTGTCTTACATAATTCCAACGTTACTTCTCATACTAACAGGACGAGGAGGGAACGGGAATTGAAAAAGCATCCAGGTAATAACGGGCAGGGCAAGACATCGAATACAGGTAATATGAAATGGTGGCAGCTGTCGCTTATCGGGATTGGCTGTACGATTGGAACGGGGTATTTTCTTGGTTCGGTAATTGGAATTCATCTGACTGGAGCTTCAATTATTATTTCATTTGTAGTTGCTGCAATAGGAACACTAATCGTTTTTCTATCTTTGGCAAGAATGACAGCAAATGATCCACAGGAAGGGTCGTTTTGTTATTATGCAGGCAAAGCTTTCGGTGGCTGGGCTGCTTTTAGCTGCGGTTGGAGCTATTGGTGCTCGAATATCCTGATCATGGGCAGTCAGCTGACTGCGATTTCACTCCTAAGTCAGTTCTGGTTCGAGAAGGTTCCTTTGTGGGTATTTTCTGCTATTTACGCAGTGCTGGCGATTATCGTTGTGTTAGCAGGAGCTAAGGGATTCAACAAGATGGAGAATATATTTGCGGTTGTCAAAACAGCTGCAATTACAATGTTCATTGTGTTGGCAGCACTTGTCTTATTTAATGTCATCTCTACGGAATCAACGTATAAGCCTTTTGAAGAATCCTTCTTGCATGATGGATACAAAGGGTTATGGGCTTCACTTATTTATGCTTTCTACGCTTTTGGGGGTATTGAAGTTATCGGATTGATGTCCATGCAGTTGAAGAAGAAGGAAGAAGCTGCAAAGGCGGGGACAGTCATGCTAATTGGTTTGGCGATACTTTATGTCGTTTCACTGCTGTTAGCAATCAGTATGGTCAAAACGCACGATTTCAAAATGAATGAAAGTCCATTTGTTACAGCACTATCGAAGACACCGCTTGATTTCTTTCCGCATGTGTTCAATGCAGCTGTTATCATCGCAGGCTTCTCTACTTTATGTGCAGCGCTATTTGCGGTAACCAATCTGCTTGTTACGTTAGCAAAAGATAAAGATGCGCCACAGCTTTTTGCCAAAAAGCTGAAGTTTAAGGACTTGCCTTTGGCTAGTATGTTGCTAGCTGCAGTAGGTCTGCTTGCAAGTATTATCACAGCATTATTATTGCCCGGGAAAATTTATGAGTACATCACTACAGCGGCAGGATTGCTGTTGTTGTACAATTGGTTGTTCATTTTAGCTTCTGCTTGGAAAAACGAGAAATTCAAAATGGGCAATAAGCTAGTTACAATTTTTGGGGGTATTCTGCTGCTCGCAGGAATTAGCGGAACAGCAGTTGAAGCCGAAGTACGTCCAGGCTTATATGTAAGTGCAGGCTTTGCTGTACTTATTCTGATTATCGGCATTTGGGTAAAACGTAAAAAATCAGAGCACACTCAAAATGCCTAAATATCCAAAATAGATCCCGAAGCCAAGCAAAGACATTCCAGAAACAAGAGTGATAAGTCGAAGTAGCCGATCACTCAGAAAACGGCGAAGACTGCTGGATAACAGTGCAATCACATTATCCCACAGAAACACACCGACAAAGATGCTTATCGTATAGAGTAGTAAATGGTCTGACTCGCCTCGCTCGACAATCTTGGCGAGTACAGAGCCATAAACGCCGACCCAGAACATAATGCTGATTGGATTGACGAGAGCAAGAAAGAAACCATAACGAAGCCCTTGGAGCGGAGCCACTGTCGTCATACTGGCACGAGTTAGGGTCCGTGTTTTCAGAACACTCTCTATACCAAGATAAAGGAAGACAAAGCTGCCGAAGAAATAAAGAAAAGACTGGACGACCGGAATCATGATCACATGATAAAATCCAAGATACACAAGCAGCATATATAGGATATCTGCCAGCATAGCACCGAACCCAACAGATAAACTTTGCAGGAATCCGCCGCGGATTCCTTTTTCCATTTGAGCGGCATTGACTGGTCCGACTGGTGCGGATAGACTTACTCCTAATAATATATAATTGAGTATATTACCCATGCTTGGCCTCCTTTTGGCTGACTTGTACAGCCTATTCAGAGCGACGGAAGGGTAGTCCAACTTTTTATTTTACAATTTTTTAATACACTGATTGAAACACGCATTTCATTTTAGAAAATGCGTGTTTTCGTTTTGATTCTATCTATTGCGACAGATCTTGCAGTTAAGCAACTGTAAAATCTGTAAAAATGGGCGTTTTCTGCTTCAAGATGTCGAATATGGTAAATTAACCCTTTTCTTGCAAAACATACGATTATAAGACAGAATAGCGAGGGGTGAACAAAAAGTCCTAATTTTGCCAAGGAGGGTAGAGGTTGATAAGCTGTTCTGCCCATAAAAAACTAAGGGAGAAGATACCGATGTCGGACATTCGCAATATTGATTTTCATAAAATTCTCGAGCAGTACAAGAATATGATTCATTACCATATCCACCGATTAGGTATCCGGGACACCCACGACGAGTTTCTACAAGAAGGTGTGATGGCATTATTTTTTGCCTACAACGGATATGATGAAACAAAAGGCACCTTCGATTCCTATGCCAGTCACATGATCCGTCACCGACTCATCGACTACCTCAGAAAAATCATCCGCGAACAAGAAAAGACTGACCTCATCGTCAATGAAGCCCACACAAAGGAAGCAATTCAGCAGGAAATCGACTTAATCGAAAAACAAGAATTTTGGAAGCGTGTTAAACATACACTGACTGATAAGCAATGGAAATGGGTGTACTGGTACATAATCCATGGTTATGCAGTGAAAGAGATTGCCGAGATTGAAGGAACTACAGAAGATGCAGTGAAGAATTGGGGGAAAGAAGTGAAACGTAAGCTCCGGGATAGTACATTCATTCAGGAATGCAAGAAGTAAGAATAAAAGGGTGCATATTCATGCACCCTTTACATTTTCATTAAAATTGTAAATTTAATGAAAAAATACAGTAAATTATATCCGCAAATTGGATATTTTATAGTAAACTATTAACATTATCATTAGAAAAAAATGGCTTAAGTTATAGCTTAGTAGAAGTGTTTGTACACCTCGAAATAAGAAGGGATAGTAAAAATGAAGAAAATTGCAATTGTTGGAACAGGATATGTAGGCTTAGTAACCGGAGTGGCACTTTCAGATATCGGACATGATGTCACATGCGTGGATATCGACGAGACGAAAGTTGCCAAGATGAATCAGGGCTTGTCTCCAATTTATGAGCCAGGTCTAGCAGAATTAATGACCAAAAATATCGATAGAGGCAATCTTCATTTCACAACTGACCACAGCATCGCCTTCCATGATGCGGATGCCATCTATATTGCTGTTGGTACCCCAGAGAGAGCGGACGGTTCTGCTAACCTTGACTTTGTCCAACAAGTAGCAAGAGACATTGCTGCTCATGTAACGGACAAAGGGGCTGTTGTTGTCACAAAAAGTACTGTGCCTGTCGGTACGAACAAGCTTGTGAAGCATTGGATTACAGAAGCACTTGATCGGGACGTGCAGATTGAGGTTGTTTCCAATCCGGAATTCCTTCGCGAAGGCTCTGCTGTATACGATACATATAATGGCGATCGTATCGTAATTGGTACAGAGTCTGAAGAAGCAGCAAATCTAATTGAAGAAATCAATAAACCATTCGGCGTACCGGTATTCCGTACAGATATCGAAAGTGCCGAAATGATTAAATATGCGTCCAATGCCTTCTTGGCAGCGAAAATTAGTTTCATCAATGAAATTGGTACGATCTGTGGTAAGCTTGGTGCCAATATAGAGGATGTTGCTAAGGGAATGGGTATGGACAAACGTATCGGCGATAAATTCTTAAATGCTGGTATCGGTTATGGCGGCTCTTGCTTCCCGAAAGATACGAAAGCACTCGTTCAGATCGCCGGTGGCGTGAATCATACATTTGACTTGTTGGAATCCGTTATTAATGTAAACAACAAGCAGCAGCAAATTCCTGTTGATATCGCACAAATGGTCCTTCGCGGCGGACTGGAAGGCAAGAAAGTGGCTATGCTTGGCCTTGCATTCAAGCCGAATACAGACGATATGCGCGAATCAGCAAGTATTGTTCTTGCACAGAAATTGACTGATCTTGGTGCGAACATCTCTGCTTTTGATCCAATCGCTATGGACAATGCGAAGCGTTTGCTTCCAGAGACAGTTCATTATGCAGCGAGTACGAAGGAAGCACTGCAGGATGCAGATGTAGCAATCATCGTGACAGAGTGGGATGAGTTCAAGGACCTTCCACTAACTGTTTTCGAACAGCAGATGAAACAGCCGATCGTTATCGATGGCCGTAACTGCTACCCGCTCAGCTATGTAGAAACAGCGAATATCGATTATTATTCTATCGGACGACCTTCTGTCATCCGTGCGAAAAAATCGAATCAGCCAGCAAACTAATTCAAAGCCGACAGCTTCTGCTGTCGGCTTTTTCTATGCCTGCTCCCGGAATTTCCGAGGTGTGAGGCCAGTATGTTTCTTGAATACTTTCGTGAAATAGCTTTGGTCGTGAAAGTGAAGCAAAGCACAAATATGCAATAGTGATTGATCTGTCAGCCGCAGTAAGAGCTTAGCTTCCTCGATACGCAAATACTGGATATAGTTTCGCACGGGCATGCCTACTTCCTGTTTGAACCGAGCGGATAAGTAAGTCGGATTCATCTTTAGCATATCGGCCAGCTGCTTCAGTGTGAGAACCTCGTAAAGATGCTGGTAAATATAATGGACACAATGCGCAATTTTACGCGAATAAGTTCCTGCTTTTATTTCGCTTACTTTTTCAGCAAATGCGCACAATGCTTCAGTTTGAAGTCGTATAAGTGCAGCTAGATTTGTTCTCTCTTCAATCTGCTGGATATACACATCACTCATCGTAAAGGCAAGCTCAGATGCCAGCCCTCCATTGATTGCGGCCCGTGTTGCTAATGTGATTGCTGTTATAGCCAGATTCTTCCGGTTTCGCAATGCATTTTGTTTCGCCAATGTTCCGCTTAATTCATCTGGAAAGCTTTGCAGCTGTTTCTTGACGAGTTCCGGCTTGCCAGCGCGAATACAGTCGAAGAGCTTTTCCTCTAAATAAGGGTGATGATGGAAAGTGATATTCTGTCTATTTTCAGCTGATTGAATCATTGGTAGCTCAAAGGAGGTTGTTTGCAGTGCATCCACCTCTAGTTCTCGCTGGTACAGCATGTAATAAGCGAGTGAGCCAATATCAATCAATTTATCCTTTGATAGGCTTGAATCTAATGCAGGACCAAGCTGCAGCATTCCGCCGTTATCTTCAAATGGTATGTAAAAAGAAAACCCAGTAGCTTCTTCTTTGAGATATGGAGCATTAGAGAGTGAGCCTTCTGACTGATATGTTACAGGTATAGAAAAAGTCTGATGAAGTAATCGTGTGACAGTGGACCATTCGTTCGGCATACAGAACCTCCATTGCAGAAAATAGAAAGTAACTACCAAAAAAACGAAATCAATACCAGAAATGTAATCGTTATCATTATATCATAAACATGCAGGGGTTTTGTAATAGGACAACTGGAGGAGGTGCCAAGCATGTATCTTGTAGTCGACATCGGCGGAACCTTGGTCAAAACCGCTTTGATGGATAGAGGCGGCAAAATCATTAAAAAGGACAGTCGACCAGCTTCCAGGTTAAATATCGAAGCTTTCGATAAGATATTGTTTGCTAGCATCGATGATATGTACAGCGAGGATGTTCGTGGCATTGCAGTCAGCACGCCAGGAGCTGTCGACACTGACACCGGTGTTATTTATAATGGTGGGTCTTTTCCGTTCCAGCATGGCGTGAATATGAAAGCAAAACTCGAGGAGCGCTATGGTGTGACAGTTGCTGTAGAAAATGATGGCCGCTGCGCAGCTCTCGCAGAGCTTTGGCTCGGCAGCCTTAAGGACAAGCGCGATGCTATTGTCTTAGTACTTGGCAGCGGAGTAGGCGGCGGTATCCTCATGGATGGCAAAGTTCATCACGGCCGTAATCTGCTGGCCGGAGAACTGAGTTATGTGATGGAAGCAGTTGACGAAGAATCAAAGAAAGCCAGCTTTTTCGGAGGAACTGGTTCTGCGGTCAACATGATCAAACGTATCAACCAAGAAAAAGAAGTTGCGGATGTCACAGATGGAAAGAAGGCATTCGAATTTATTAATGCAGGCGATGCTGCTGCAAAGCAGATTTTTGATGAATTTTGCCGGAGCATTGCTGTGCAAATTTTGAATCTAAAATATATTTTTGATCCAGAAGTGTTTGCTATTGGCGGCGGCATTAGTGCGCAGCCAATCGTGACAGAACGAATTCAGCAAAGCGTAAAAGAGCTAAAGCAAGCGAATCCATTCCACGTAGCTGATCCAATCATCGTCAGCTGCCATTATCAAAGTGATGCGAATTTATATGGAGCGCTATATCATTATTTAACAGAACACGAAAGAATAGGGAGGAACTAAATCATGGCAGAAGTGAAAAAAGAATTTCCACAAGGTTTCCTATGGGGGGGCGCTGTTGCAGCTAACCAGCTCGAAGGTGCATATCAAGAAGACGGCAAAGGCTTGTCGACGGCAGATGTGTCGCCTGACGGTATCATGTATCCAACATCTGAGGATCCAGCTAAACTGAATCTGTATCATGACGGTATCGACTTTTACCATCGTTACAAAGAAGATTTGGCATTGTTCGGTGAGCTTGGTTTTAAATGCTTCCGTACAAGCATCGCATGGACGCGCATTTTCCCGAATGGTGATGATGCAGAGCCAAATGAAGCAGGATTGAAATTCTATGACGATTTGTTCGATGAAATGCGGAAACAAGGCATGGAGCCTGTTGTTACTATTTCTCACTATGAAATGCCTTTGAATTTAGTGAAAAAATACGGTGGCTGGCGTAGTCGTGAAGTGATTGGCTTCTACGAGAAGTTTGCAAGAACAGTACTAGAGCGCTATAACGGCAAAGTGAAATACTGGATGACGTTCAATGAAATCAATGTTGTGTTGCATGCACCATTCACAGGTGGCGGACTAGTGTTCGAAGAAGGCGAGAACAAGCTGAACATCATGTATCAAGCTGCGCATCACCAATTCGTGGCTAGTGCATTGGCAGTAAAAGCATCCCATGAAATCAACCCGGAAGCGCAAATCGGTTGTATGATTGCTGCTATGACAACATACCCGCTCACTCCAAATCCGGATGACGTCTTCGCAGCTTTGGAGCAGGAACGTAAAACATTGCAATTCTCCGATGTGCAAGTACGCGGATACTATCCGAATTATATGAAGCGTTACTTCGTGGAAAACGATATCGAGTTCAAGGTTACTGCAGATGATGAGAAAGTTATGCGCGAGCACACTGTCGACTATATCGGCTTCAGTTATTACATGAGCTTCATCGCTACAACAGATGAAGAGAAGCTGAAAGAAGCAACAGCGGCGAACCTTATGACTGGCGTGAAGAACCCTTACTTGAAATCCTCTGAATGGGGCTGGCAGATAGATCCGAAGGGATTGCGCACAACATTGAACATTCTTTCTGATCGCTACCAGAAACCATTATTCATTGTTGAAAATGGTTTGGGTGCTGTAGATAAAGTCGAAGAAGACGGCAGTATTCAGGATGATTACCGCATCGATTATCTGCGTGCTCATATCGAACAAATGAGGGAAGCTGTAGCTGACGGTGTTGATCTTATCGGGTATACGACTTGGGGACCGATTGATCTAGTCAGCGCCTCTACAGCCGAATTGAAGAAGCGTTATGGCTTTGTGTATGTAGATCGCGATAACGAAGGCAATGGCACATTGGAAAGAACGAAGAAGAAGAGTTTTGCTTGGTATCAGCGTGTAATTGAGACAAACGGACAGGAACTTTGATTTGAAAGGCACCTTGCTGCTCAGCAGCAGGTGCTTTTTTGGTATATTGTGGGTGCGTATCCATTGAACTACTATGATTTGTCATTATAGATACAATAGTGCTAGATTGTACCACCAAAATTCTACAAATTTTGCTATACTAAAAGCAACTAAGATGAAAAAGGTTGATTGCGATGCGGGAACACGAAGCTAGTCGGAACGAAATGGCTGAGTCTACTTTGAAGTTCGGTCAAATGAAAATAGAACGGATCAAACCGGACAGTGTCTGGACAAAGATCGAAACGTGCAAGCTGACGACTTTGACGGCTCCCTCTGGCTATGGCAAGACAACAATGCTCCAGGAATGGGCAGCACAGACTGAGTTGGACGTAGGCTGGATAAGCCTTGAGGAAGAAGACATCCAGCGTGTCGCTTTTTGGAAGAAGGCAATTTTACATATGCCCGGTCTGCCCGAGCAGGAACGGAAAAATCTATTGGATATTATCCAGTCGGCTTCCTATTCGCCAACACATTTTATTGCGACATGGTGTGCTTATTTGCGTGAGTATTCTGTGACAGGTGTACTGATCATCGATGATTTTCATTTGATGACCAATTCGAATGAACTGCATGAATTGTCATCACTATTAGAAGAGATGCCAGACACTTTCCACATCATTGTTTCAGGTCAGGTATTTCCAGGTCTTTCTACGAAACGGCTGATCCGGCAGCGTCAAGTATTGCAGATCACAAAGCGGGATCTTATCTTCACAGAGGAAGAGATTGAATCTTATATCCTAAAACATTTACATAAAGAGCCGACAGAGGCTGATGTACAAAATATTGTGCAGCAAACGCAAGGTTGGGCAGCCGGTCTTCAGCTTATCCACATGTATGAGCAGTTCCGGGAGGACTATTCTGAACTTCAGTTTTCCAATGTAGTAGTTGCAAGACAACTAATTCAGGAGATTGTCCAAGGTCTTCCTGACAATGAGAAGAACTATCTGCTCTGCACTTCTATTTTGAATACGATGCACGTTCGCTTATGCGACTATATCGTAGGTACAAGACGTGGCCGAGTAATCATGCGGCGGCTACGAACGCAAGGATTGCTTATAGAAAATAAGGAAGAGCCTGGCTGGTTTGCCTATAATAAGCACTTCCGTACCTATTTGAAAGAAATGCTTGATATGCAGGCCACAGATATTAACACTCTATATATTCGGGCTAGCAATTGGTACGAAAACGAGCAGATGCTGCTCATGGCTATTCAATATGCTTGGAAGGCCAATGACTTGGATAGAGTGAAACAGCTTCTAGTTAGGGAGGCTCCTCGCCTTCTGCATGAAGGGCGTGTCGACCAGTTGCAGGAGTGGATTGGTAAACTGCCGCGGAAGTTTATTTACCAGCTGGAGCTAGGTATTATTTATGGATGGGTTAAATGCCTGCGCTTTCAGCCAGAGCTTGCCCAGCGGCATGCCTATATGATGGAAGAACAGCTGCTGCGCCGAGAACTGCAGCTTTCTGAAGAAGAAGAAAAAAAGCATTTTGCTGATTTGTATACATTGAAAAGTTTTATCTCTCTGTTAGAGGATGATGCGAAGAGTACGCTCGATCATGCGAGCAAGGCATTGATATACAATGAAAATTCCAGCAGATACTTTTCCCATTCAGTCGACTATAATCGTCATGATGCCACTATTCTTCATTCTCCTATGGGTGGAGGCGGGGATTTACGTGCGGTTCAGCGCGTATACGATGCTCTGGCCCATACCGTTACAAATGAATCTATGTTCAGTGGCTATTATCACTTGACGATGGCAGAGCTTGCATATGAATGGGGCATGGCCAGCAAAGTGAAAAAACACCTAGAACAAGCATTAACTATTGCTGATTTGTTTGGACTGCCTGGTCTGCTTGTTCCGGTATATATTCTGAAAGCGCGACATGAAATGGAGCAGCAGGGCGATGCTCAAACAGCCAAAGCCACGCTTCATGCGCTGAAGGATATGCTGATAAGAAGTAATACTTCAGCAGATTGGTTCAAAAAAGCAGAAGCAGCTAGAACTCGTATTGCGATACATCAAGGAGATACAAAGCGAATTAAAAATTGGTTGTCTCTATTCGTCCTTCAAGAGCCAGCAATGCAGCAGAAAAGTCTATTCGAATACATAACCCTAGTGTGGTCTTACGCAACGCTGGGTGACGTAGAATTGGCGCAGAATTATATTAAAAAGCTGCTGCCGCTCGTGAAATTTGGACACCGTATAAGTGCTGAAATCGAATTATATGTCATCCAAGCGGTGCTTCTGTATCAAACTGATCGTGAACAAGCATTGCTTTCTATGAAAGATGCGCTGCGTCTCAGCGCCGATCATAAATATTTGCGCACCTTTTGGAAGAACGGTGAGACAGTACGCGATATGTTGAATGAATTGATAGAAACATCAGAAGTACCGAAGAAGCATCAGAAGTACGTCGAACAGATTCTAGCGTACTGGTCAGAAGGAACAACAGAGCAAAAACTGCAGAACAAGCTGACAACCCGCGAGCTGCAGCTTATCTATCATCTTCAGCTTGGCAAACGGAATAACGAGATAGCAGAAGATCTGGATTTATCGCTCGGTACGGTAAAAGTATATTTCCACCGAATCTATGAAAAGCTTGGTGTGAAAAACCGCAAGCAGGCGAAGGAATTAGCAGCTGGTCTTGATTTTTCCGACATATTGTAAAGAAGCAAATGATTTTGCAGAATGGTGCTGAATAGTGGAAGTAATTGTAGTAGAATGGAAGAAATGGAAATGCGGGAAGGAGGCAGCACTGTGCTGCAAGCTGTGCATCATATAGCAATCATTTGCTCGGATTATACAGAATCTAAGCGATTTTATACAGAGATATTAGGCTTACAAATAATACGAGAAGTATATCGGGAAGAACGAGATTCTTATAAGCTAGATCTTGCTCTTGGAGATACATATGTTATTGAATTGTTTTCCTTCCCAAATCCGCCGGCACGACCAAGCTATCCAGAAGCTGCTGGGCTGCGGCATCTTGCTTTTACAGTAGATAATGTCGAAAAGGAAGTAGCTCGACTGCAAGAAATGGGTGTAAAGACGGAACCTGTTCGGATTGATCCTTTCACAGAGAAAGCATTCACCTTCTTCCAGGATCCCGACGGATTGCCAATTGAACTGTATGAAGAGGAGGCCGCCAAGAAGTGAAGAAGGAGACAGTGCTAATTGGTTCTTTCATCGTTTTCCTTGCTATTGCAGTCTCTGCTTTCTTCTATATACAAAACAAATCTGTAACAAGCAGTTCCTTGAAGGCAAATGAGCAAAAAGAGCAGTCTTATGTTGCTAAAGCGAAACTGACAGAAGAGCCGAAAGAAGTAAAAATCGAACATATAGACGGCGAGTTCGCCCTCCAGAAGGAAATGATCACAGTGGAGGAAGAAGAAGCAGTTGAATTGGAAACTGAAACCGAGGAAGAAGTTCTGACGACGGAAGAACCAGTCGTTACAGAAGATGACTCAGAGGTCGGCTTTAGCTCTGATTCTGTTTATCAAGCACCTAGCTCAAGCTACACTGCACCAGCAAGCAGTTCTTCTGGCAGCAGTTCATCTAGTTTCAGTGGAAGCAGCAGTTCGGGCAGCTACAGCGGAGGAACTTCTGGAGGAAGTTCTTCCAATAATAATGGTTCTTCTAATGAGTCGGATAATAAGCCTGCGAAAAATACGAAGCCGGTACCATCTAAAGAGGATAAACCATCAGCAGAGAAACCGACAACAAAACCGAAGCCTCCTGTAAAAGAGGAGCCGGAAGAGGTTGTAGAGCCAACGCCAGAGAAAGAACCAGAACCGGAAACGCCTACTGAAGATACTGATGAAATGGAAGAAATCGAAGCAGTAGGATAATACAAGACAGTCGCACAAAATGTGCGGCTTTTCTTTTAGGGACAATGTTACGAGAGCTTCAGTTTGGGTAATATTGAGAGAAAGGCTTTCGACGTGGGGGGATTTGTTATGAAGACAAAGTACTATGCCATTATTGATATAGGGTCAAATACGATGCGCCTTGTCGTATATTTACGTGACAAGAGCGGCAGAATTAAAGAAAAAGAGAATGTGAAGGTTGTCGCGCGATTGCGCAATTATTTAACAACAGATGGTGTTCTGGATGAAAAGGGGATTCAGACATTGGTTAAAACGCTTCACAGTTTCCAGGAAGTAACGCGCTTTTATGAGCTGGAATCAACGACATGTGTAGCAACGGCAACTGTTCGGCATGCGAAGAATCAGCAGGAAATACTAGAGCTGGTAGATAAAGAAACTGACTTTACTATTAGGGTTCTATCAGACTATGAAGAAGCGTATCTCGGCTATTTGGCTGTGTCGAACAGCACGCCTTTCCAGGATGGAATTACTGTTGATATCGGCGGTGGCAGCACCGAGGTGACGTATTTCGAGAATCGTAAGCTGCGATTCTACCACAGTTTCCCATTTGGAGCGCTATCGCTGAAGCGGCAATTTGTTGCAGAAGAAAAGCCGACAGAGGAAGAACTGGAGCAAATCCATACGTTTGTATGTGAGCAGCTGCAGACACTGGATTGGCTGCCGGACAAACAGCTGCCGATCATAGCTATTGGCGGCAGTGCACGGAATGTTGTCCAGATACATCAAGAAAAAGTTGGCTATCCATTAGCTGGACTACATCAATATAAAATGAAGAAGCAAGATATCGAAGACATGGAAGCAGAGCTTGCTCCGCTCAGTTTTTCAGAGCTGCAGAAGGTGGATGGTCTCTCAAAGGATAGAGCAGATATCATCCTGCCAGCGATTCAAGTATTCCGCTGTTTGCTTGATATTGTAGGAACAACAGATTTTGTCCTCAGCCGGAAAGGATTGCGGGACGGATTGTTGTATGAAGTGCTGCATCGCCGTAATGAGATGACATTATTCACAGATGTGCAGGAACGCAGCTTCGAGGAGCTGGCAAAGGATTTTGAGATTGATCGTACGCAAGCATTGCAGCGCCAGAGTACAGCTGTACTGCTGGCGAAGCTAGTGGAGAAAAAAGGTCTAGTGGAATTGAATGACCATGATACGTTCCTCGTGAAGTATGCTGCTTATGTTTATAATGTTGGAGCTTATATCGATACTGAATCTGGAAATCAGCATACGTTCTATCTGCTGGCGAACCGGACGATCGATGGATTGCTGCATAAAGATCGAATCATACTAGCGCTACTTGCTTCCTTTAAGAATAAATCATTTTATAATCGCAACGCAGAAGTGTTCCAATCTTGGTTCAAGGAAGAGGAGCTTGCGCATTACCGGTTGCTTGGAGCAATTATCAAACTAGCAAACAGTTTGCATACGACAAAGCGGAACATTGTAGCTGACATTGAGTTGCGAGAGGACGGAGACGACTTGCTGCTCACTGTAATATGTAACAAAGACTGGCGTGCAGAGTGGTACCAAGTGGAAAAGCAGAAAAAACATCTGGAAAAACAGCTGCGTCGGAATGTGGAGCTAGTTTTCCGGGAAGATTCCCATTCCCATATAAGTTAAAATTTACAATAACTTCATAATCTCTCTTTTTGCTGACTGATATACTAGAAGTGAAGAATACTGTCGAAAAGTGGTGCATGGAAATTGAGAACTGAGGAACAGCTGCGGGTCGAATTGAATAACCCGAAAAATTATAATAACCGAGAGTTGAGCTGGCTTGCTTTTAATGAACGAGTGCTAGAGGAAGCGCTTGATGAGCGCAACCCTTTGTTGGAAAGGCTAAAGTTCCTGTCGATTTTCAGTTCCAATCTGGATGAGTTTTTCATGGTGCGTGTGGCTGGTTTGAAGGATCAGGTGAAAGCCGGGTTCAACCGGCCAGAAAACAAAGCCGGTATGACGCCCAAACAGCAGCTCCAAAAAATTGGAGCAAAGGCGCATCGTCTTGTAGAGATGCAGAACAGTTTATTTCGGGATGTCATCATACCAGAGTTGAAGGAAGAGAAAGTAGAGTTATTGAATATGGAGCAGCTGTCGAGTGCCCAGCTGCTTCGTTTGGAAACATATTTTGAAGAAGAGATATTCCCTGTACTTACACCGATGGCAGTGGATGCTTATCGTCCATTTCCAATGCTCTTGAACAAGAGTCTGAATCTGGCTGTATCTTTGCTGGACGAGCATGAGCTTGATGAAAATGCTCAGCAGAAGACAGCAATCGTGCAAGTACCGGCTGTTCTTGACCGTTTTATCCAGCTAGAGGACACAAAGGAAGATGAACTCCATTTCGTTCTGCTGGAAGACATTATCAGTCATTATATTCATAAATTATTCCGCGGCTATCAGATTAAGTCTGTCACTGTCTTCCGGATAACACGCAATGCTGATATGACCATCCATGAAGAAGGCGCACGTGATTTATTGAAGGAAATTGAGAAAGAACTGAAGAAACGTAAATGGGGAGCAGCTATTCGGCTGGAAATTCCCAAACAAGAATATGACTACAAAATGATCACCTTCCTGACGGAGACATTGGATATTCACCGGAAGGATGTTTATGAAATCGATGGGCCGATCGATATGACGAGAATGATGCAGTTCTATAAGCTTGTTGCAGCAAAACGAGAGCATCTCATTTATGAAACGCTCATCCCGCAGCCGCCTGCTGAAATCGGGACAGATGAAGATTTATTCAATGCCATCAATGATCGAGATATCTTCCTGCACCATCCGTATGAATCATTCGAGCCTATTGTTGATTTCGTTTCAAAAGCAGCAGATGATCCCGATGTGCTGGCGATTAAGCAAACGCTTTACCGTGTGAGTGGTGATTCACCTATTATTGATGCGTTAAAGCGAGCAGCAGAAAAAGGGAAACAGGTTACCGTGCTGTTCGAGTTGAAAGCGCGCTTTGATGAGGAGAATAATGTGCAGTGGGCAAAGGAACTGGAAAAGTCCGGCTGTCACGTTATCTATGGTATGACACATCTGAAGACGCATAGCAAGATAACACTTGTCGTGCGGAAAAGACATAATCGAATCGAACGCTTTGTTCATCTTGGCACAGGAAACTATAATGACCAGACGGCCAAGCTGTATACGGATATGGGGCTGTTCACCTCCAAGCGGAAGTTCGGGATTGATGCGACTAACTTCTTTAATTATCTAAGCGGCTATACAGAGAAGCCGACTTTTCATCATTTGTCGGTAGCTCCGTTTGATATCCGTTCTGATATCATCTCCATGATAGATGAAGAGATTCGCTTACATAAGCGTCATGGTAATGGGCGAATCATTATGAAAATGAACTCAATTACTGATAAGCCTATTATTCAGAAACTATATGAAGCCTCTATTGCTGGGGTTCAAACAGATTTAATCATCCGAGGTATCTGCTGTCTGCGTCCTGGGATTAAGGGTGTTAGCGAGAATATACGTGTACGTAGTATTGTCGGCAGATATTTGGAGCATACGCGAATCTATTATTTCCATCATAATGGAGAGGAAAAGATACAGCTTTCCTCGGCTGATATGATGACAAGGAATATGGAGAAGCGGGTTGAAATACTTTTCCCGATTTTCGACGGACCTATCAAGCGACGGATCCGCGGAATACTCGATGTCATGCTGCGAGATAACAGCAAAGCAAGAGAACAGGATGAAAACGGCGTTTATCATTATGTGACGCGTGGCGATAAAGAAGAATTGGTGGATAGTCAGCTCATTCTATTTAATGAAGCTTATCAAGTAATGGATGACGAGGAATAAGAATAGGATGCATTAGCGTCCTATTTTTTTTGCCTTTCGACAGAAACTGCTGGGAATTATTGCTATAATGGATTCTAGCAATCTTAAACTGGGAATTCATTCTAGCAGAGGAGTGGAAGGCAGTGAAGGCATTTTTCATAACTTTATTATGTATTTGTGTACTTGCGATAGTTGGTACTGGAATCTACTTCTTCCTATCACAGGAAGAAAATGATACCGCCAGCGGGAAAGAGAATGAGGCACCACAGCAAGAACAAACGCCTGCTGAAATGCCGGAAGAGAAAGAACTGAAACCGGTAGAAAAAGGAGAAGGAGCGTCTCAGCTGGAAGAACTAACTGGCGATACGAAGGATTTCCTTTCTACGTTCACATATGAGGTCTATGATGAACAAATAGCTTACCAGAACGAAGAACTAGTGAAACAGATAATTAGTGACCAGCATGCCTATTTGAATGATTTGACCGGCTGGGGACACATCGATAATGTTGACATCGAATATCTGGCTCAATCAGATGAATGGCAGCAGCTGCAGAAGGATGTCGAAAGGCTTCGAACAGAAGGCTTCGCCCCATCAGAAGCTGTGAACGATATGTGGAACGCCGAAGCATTCATGCGAATTGCAACAGACAGCGCAGATTTGAACAGCTTGCGTTATGTGCATCGGATTTTCCATGACATGGACGCAGAAATCAATGGAGCAGAAGTGGATAAAATCTGGGGTGCAACGCGAGCGTTTGGTGCTGAAGCAGAGACGCAGGAGTTGTATGCGTATATTAAGGGATGATAAGAGACTAATTAAAGAAGCATAAGATACTAGAAACTCTAACCTAAATAACCAAGCTGCTAAACAAATGGTAGCTTGGTTATTTTATATTAAATAAGAGCTAATTAAGAAGGGTATTTATACTCACATATTTCAAGTCGCTTATTGTCGAATATAAACTCTTGTCGAAATCTATTCCACAAACTATTATTAAGTTCGTTACATAAATGATAATGAAATTTGGAGAAGCCGGATCCGAGAGAACTATAAAGAAGAATGAGCAAAAAAGGCGGCGAACTAAGGTGGATGACGATAAGAGATATAGAGTATATAACGATATTGAGAGATGTATAAAAGACATTAATGAGAAACATATAAAGCATATTGCGATTAATGAAGTCTTTTATGGGGCAGAAGATATTTCATTTTTGGGGAAGTGTCCACTCGTAGAGGATGTTCTTATTTACTCCGAGAAAGTAGTGAATCTCGACGTGTTGTATGAAATGCCTAATTTAAGATCATTAACTATATCACCTGAGATTCCAAAAGATGGCCTTGATTTATCAAGGTTAAACTTAGAATCATATCGTGGAGATTGGTCTAAAAGAATAAGAGGGCTGGAGCAAGCAACTAGTATCAAAATTTTGCATCTTACACAATATAAAGAGAAAGATCTAAATAAATTAAGTTCGCTGACTTCGTTAGTCAAATTGCATTTAACACAAGGTACGCTTATTAGCTTAGAAGGCATAGAACATTTTACCAATTTGCAAGAATTAGAGTTATATGGTCTTCGGAAATTAGAAACTTTAGGACTAAGTAAGAAAAATGCAAACTTAGTCAAGTTGGATATTGAATCATGTAAAAAAATACATGATTTAGAAAAGATAGCGGAGCTAGGAAAACTGGAGAATTTGAATTTAACACATTTAGGTGAAATAAGAGATGTTAAATTTGTTAGGAATTTAAAGCATCTACGACACTTTACATTTCTCGATACAATTGTGTTAGATGGTGATTTATATCCTTGTGAAAACATAAGATATGTACAATTCTTAAATCGAAGGCATTACACCCATAGTAATGATGATTTTAGTCGGCGTGTTATAAAGCATAAAGGCGGATCTCTAGAAAATAATCAAATTTAAAGAGGAGTTTCTTATGAAAAAAAAGGTGCAGCTTGGTGATGTATATTCTTCCACACTTCCAAACGGAATGTACGGGGCGGTCAGAGTAGTGAATATGGTTAATGAGGGGAAGTATATGAGTTACTTAGTCTATACAACTACCTACATGAAAGAAAACAAACCTACTATTGAAGATACCGAACTACTAGAGATATTTACAGAGAACAGTGCAATTTATGGTAAGCAACCTGCATTAGACTGGTTGGATAAGGAACCTTCTAAATCAGTTGAGTATGTAGGAAATATTCCCTTAAATGAAGATGAAATGAAACTCGAAAGTTCGAGTTATGGTGGCAATTTTGATGTAGGTTGTGCAACACCTATATACTGGGATTGGGTAAGAAATAATAATATTGACATTGAACAAGAAGAGACTAAGGTGAATGCAGGAGTAAACGAAAATCTTCCAAGTGAAAGAGAATATGTTAGTAGAGATGAAGAATTTTTCTGGTCTATGATAAGTAAAATGGACTGGAAACAGGGCGATGAATGGGATATTGCTGATAGTTTAGTGGATCACTTGGCTAAAAAATCCAAGGGAAAAATTAAAGTCTTTGAAGAAACACTGGCATATTTGTTGTACCAATTAGACACGAAGCAACACGCAGAACAGATTGGTGAACATAGCTACAAGACAGATAATGACTTTTTTTCAGAGGATCTATTCTTATATGCCAGATGCTACGTTGTAGCAAAAGGAAAGAATGTTTTCCAAAGGGTTCTGCAAAACCCTTTAGAAATGCCAAAAGATAAAGAGTTCGAAGCTCTGCTTAGCATAGCGGAGGAGGCCTATGAACAAAAAGCGGATCTGTCATTCGATTATGTATCAGAATACGATTACGAAACATATTCAAATGATAAAGGATGGGCCTGATTTAAAGGTTGGAATAATGATTTAAAAACTGAGGATAATCGATTTCTTTCTAAAACTGAGAGTGTGATGCAGAAAATAAGCATCATTCTTTTATCGATATGCTGAGTATCAATATGGCGTAATAATAGTATAGTTCAAATTTAATATTACAGATACGAGGAGAAATACAAATGAACTTAGAGATAGATTCACAAAGAAGATACCAGCAATTTCTATCTAGGACTATTCAAACAAATGAAGTCTGGGGTTTAGTTAATAAAGACGGATGGTGTGTTTGCCCTTCTAACGATTTCTTAGATACGGATGTTATGCTCTTTTGGTCTGATAGAGCATATGCCAATCAGTGTGCTATAGAGGAATGGAGTAATTATACACCCCAAGAAATCCCTTTGACAGAGTTTATAGACCAATGGTTAACAGGAATGAATGAAGATGGACTCATGGTAGGTCTTAATTGGAACGTACAATTAATTGGTCTAGAATTAGAGCCATTAAAAGTTAAGGCTGACTTTGAATTAAAATTATAGTGGAATGCTCGTTCTCTAAAACATGAAAAGCAGCAGTTATATCACTGCTGCTTTTTTAACTTCTTATAAATCCATTCTTTGTCTGAAGAATGTCTTATGATTTTATCTATAATTCTGAATGAAATATCTGATTAAGACACGTGAGTACGTTTGTCGTTAGTCATTAGCCTGGATCAGTATTGATTCGAAAATAGAAAGGACTATAGTTATGAATCTAAAAAAGCTCTCTATTATACTTAACTATTTAGATGGTGGAGGAGAAATTGTAGTTTTTGACTATGATTTCCTCCAAAAGTCTTTAAAACTAGTTGTGAAAGTATTCGAGGATAATGTAGAACAAGTTTTTAGCATAATTTTTAAAAATATATCCTCTTTATATATTAACAATGGTCCAGGAGAAAGTAGATTAGATTTTGACCTAGTATCTGATGTTAGATTCTGGGAATTGTCTTCCATCGGATATATTAAAGAAGGTGTAGGTCAGAGCTTATATTCATCTAATGGTTTATTCGATGACTATGGATCGAATGCAAACTTTTTTTTAGAAATACATAATACATTGATATTACTTGAATCACATTTATTGGAAATTAATGAAGAGCAGTATATAATACCTTATCTAGATTTACAAAAAGGAAAGCAGTAGTAAAATCTACTTGACTAAAGAGGAGTTTCTTATGAAAAAAAGGTACAGATTGGTGATTTATATTGTTTCGTACTTCCAAACGGAATGTACGGGGCTGTCAGAGTAGTGAACATGGGTGATGAGGGAAAGTATATGAGTTACTTAGTCTATCCGACCCTACATGAAAGAAATTAAACCTACTATTGTGGATACGGAAGATGAACGGTGACATTTACGAAAATGAATCTGCATTAGGCCAGACATTTATGCAAAGTAATACAATTGATATAGAAATACTTATGCACAGATAGGAAGCTTAGTATGAATTCAAAGTTATATATACCATGTGCGTTTAGAGCAGAGACGGAAACGCAGGAGCTGTATGCATATATTAAGGGATGATAAGCGAAGCAGAAGGATAATTATATCCTTTTGCTTTTTTTCTTTAAGGTAAATGTCTTGGTAAACGGGAAAACATGACGTTATAACTAAATGTAAGCGTTGAATAAGGAATATTTTATTGAAATTGATACATAAAAGTTATGTTATTTTCGAATATATTTTATAGTCGGCAAGACACTTAATATAGAGCTGATTCACTTTAATAAAGGGCTTTCAAAAGAATGCATTACTAAAGTTGGGGTATTTTGCTTGAAAAGCAGGACAAAAAGCGTATAATATTACCATATACTAGAAAGCGGGTGTAAGTATCAAGTTTTTCCATAAACTCGTATGCAAAATGCGAGGGCGGCATAAGATCGACACAATTACTGATTCTTGTAAGTGTGGTTACGTAAGAAGTTATCGACAAGAGCAACATGAGATGAAGGATTTCTACCTTAAAGCCCGTTAAGTCAACTTATAATTAAACAATATAACCCCTTCCTTAATTGGGAGGGTTATTTTAATCTGTAATTGTAGTTGTGAAATATATATCTTCACACAGTATCCGAAATGAGAGTGGTTTCCCAATCTCGTGGGATGACAAGATTCGAATTCTGACTTTCATGCAAAAGGAAGTAAAAGATCAATTCAACAATATATTTGAACAGATAGGGAGTATATAATGAATTCGACATATTACTTAAAACAGCCTGAAGATTTTTACGAGGAAAAAAGAAAACTTAGTAATCTAATAGATCTAAAAAAACAATTACCAGAAAACATGTATCCAAACCAGTATGATAATTTCTTTTTTTCGGAATTTAACATGTGGGGAAGTTCTTCATTTTGGAGTGTTCTTCGAAATCTAGCAAAACATTACGGAGACACTCATGTTCTAACAGCTATAATAGACCCACACCCTGAAGATTATTTTTATGCTCATTTCAATCATTACAACTGGGCTAATATACCATTAAGAGTAAGTGAAGATGAGTATTTTGATATTATCACTCGTGATCCATTAGATAGTCCTGCGGACGCTATAATGTACAACTCATATAAGTTAATTTGGACATCAGAATCACATAATTGGTTGATGTATGGGGATAGGGATTTGAACTTAATAGTTACTGGTGTTATAGGAGAGAATGAATATTTATTGAGTAGGGAGAATTTCTATCAGAAATCCGATCTATCTGTGTTCCAGGGAATTGTAGATAAAGAACTATTGAACAATATATCTTTTAGTTTCAGATAGTATAGTGTGCTAACGGTATTCCTCTTTTTCATATTTAAGTTAATGTTGATACAAAACTTTAGATGCATTCTTACTAAATTGAATATACTGATTCTTGTAAATGTGATTACGTAAGAAGTTATCGACAAGAGCAATATGAGATGAAGGATTTCTACCTTAAAGCCTGCTAAACCAACCATATAATTAAATAATGTAAATAACCCTTCCTTTATGGAAGGGTTATTTTAATCCATTTATCTTACTCTAGTAAAACCATCTTTATAAATATCATGCAGTATCCGAATCAGCCGTCTCCGTCAGGAATCTCAAACCTGCCAAGTATTTGCGTCCACGTTTTTGCACCCATTGGACGCGGACATCACTTTCGCGAAAGCTGTTGTGATCAGTGTGCAGACGCAGTACTTGACCTGGTTTAATTGGTTTTCTCAATTCGACTTGGCAGCCGCTCAGACTGTAATCGACTAGAGTCGTTTCTACTTTACCTTTATCCGCAAAATAAAGGACGCCTGGTACCGAGATAGTTTCCCTGATGCTTTGTCGCTCAGATTGTTTCGGTTCGGCTTTTGTTTGACGGAAGAAGCGGGATGTTGCATTCAATAAGGTTGAATTTACATATTCCCGGCTGGAATAAATGTCTGGTGCATCAACGAACAGGATTTTAACAAGGGCACGATACTGTTCTTGTGTGACATCCTCAAAAGATACACCGGCATAGTAGCTCTTTCCTTGCTGGGACACCCAATGTTTGTGGAGCTTCAAGCCTTGGAGCGGACCTGACGATAGTGTCAGTGCGTTTCCTGCTGACAGCAGGTGAGCAGCTTTCGTATCAAGTAGTTCCAAACGGGCGCCATATTCGCTCAAATCGATAATTCGTATCGGGTGTTTCCTTTCGTTCATACTGTCTTGCAGTTCTGCTTCCAGCGTCACGTCAAAGCGCTCCGCTTCTCGGAAGCGCGGTCGCTCCACCGAGATAATCAAAGCCATGACGAGTGCAACTGCATTGTACAGCACCCAGAAAATATTGATATAAAGCATATCGACACTATTGTAAATCTGAATTGGTGTAAACAGATCAATAGCTATCATGATCATGCTGATAATGCTCATCGCGAGTAGAATCACATATGGTGTGCTTGTCCGCCATAGGAAATGACGGCGATTATTTAATATTCCTTTACGAGTAACGTTGAATTTAATCGATCTCCGGAAGAAAAGTTCCGTAAGTACTGATACAGCCATGTAAGGGGCAAGTGCCACTTCATAAATATGACTCCAAATCGTCGTACGTTTGTTATCTGCCATCCGGCGAAACGCGAGCTGTGATGATAGGAACGCTGGCAGCCAGAACATCACTAGCGTTGTGAAGTCAGTCTGCAGACTATAGATGGAGAATAGCAGGAACAACAATGGAGCCAGCAAATACACCATCTTATAAATCCCAAAGAACCAGTAATGAATGCCGTCCATATACAACAAACGCTGCATGAAGCTAAGACCTTTGATTGTGAGCGGATTCCATTTTCGGATGACCTGGATATTTCCTCGACACCAGCGGTCGCGCTGCTTCAGCAGATCGGCATATGTCTCAGGGGACAATCCAACAGCTAATGTTTCATTAACGAAAACGGTTTTTTGGCCATTTGTTTGAAGAAGCATACCTGTTGCCATGTCTTCGGTAATGACGCCTGTTGCGAATCCGCCGATTTCTTCTAATGCACTGCGGCGGAACAAGGCATTACTTCCGACATACATTGTCGCATTGAAGCGATCCTTACCTTCTTCTAAACGGCGCATGAAGAAGTCTTGTTCATTCGTAATATTATCTTCGAAGAAAAGATTGTACTGAAATGCATCTGCATTGTAAAACACTTGAGGTGCTTGAATGAATGATACTTTTTCGTCGGTAAAGTAGCCCAGCGTGCGCTCAAGGAAATTAGCGCGCGGCACCATGTCTGCATCCATCGTAACGATGATTTCGCCGTCTGTTTTTGTCATGGCGTGGTTCAGGTTTCCAGCTTTTTGGTGTTTGTTGTCAGGACGATCAAGATAATACGCGCCCATAGATTCAGTCATCTTCCTGATGTCTGCTCGTCTGCCGTCATCACAGACATAAATTTTGAGCTTGTCTTTTGGATAAGTCATCATCTGACTCGCAGCGATTGTCCGTTTTAAAAGATCAGCAGGTTCATTATAGGTGGCAATATACACATCCACAGTCGGCAGCTCTTGGAATTCCGAAAGCGGAATTGTTTTCCGTTGGAACGGTTTCCAGGAAAGAATAGTAAAGACAATGGATTGTAAATAACCTGCCCATTCGGTAACAAGCAGCAGAATACCGAGTATTAGACTGAGTATCCCTACTGTTGGCAATGTGAATGCAGTCCGCCAAATCAAATAAACGAGGTTGATGCCCAAAAAGGCGGCCAGCAGCAAATATTTAGCAGCTAAATGTTTCCGAGCTAAACCATAAAGAACGAGCAGAACGGCTGTGGAAGCGACTAGCCAAATGATTTCTGAAGTTTGCACGATGTATCACTTCCTTGCTTAGAATAATAGTTTTCGTTTCAGTGTGTTATAGGCCTTCTTCGGCTGCCCGTTTTCATCAAAAAGCAGCGGTTTGCCATTAGCTGATTCCTGCTCGGTAACCCAGCTATGATTATCGGATATGCCCCAAACAGTGAACTGTCCGCAGGCTGGTGTATCCAAACAAACTTCCATTACGTCTCCGTATCGGTCAGCTTGGACGTTTTTTGCATCCCCATTGTTAAGATTCTGCAGCTTCACGTCCATTTCTGTAACAGCAATATCAAAGCCTGCATCTTCTACACGGGTGAACCATTCCTGGATGCTATCCTTTGAAAAGCGAGGATCAGCAGCATCTACATGTGTTTGCATGCCAATACCGTCAATTGGAATGCCATCTTCCTTCCAATTGCTGAGTGCTTCCAGCATCGCTTCTGATTTGGTATTAGACATTTCATTACCAAAGTCATTGTAATAAAGCTTAGCATCTGGATTGGCTTCATGAGCCCACTGGAAGGCGAGGGGGATATAGTCTGGTCCGATCGTGCGGAGCCAAATCGTATCCCGTAAGGTGCCATCATCATTCCACGCTTCGTTCACGACATCAAATGTGTCGATGCTGCCCTGATAATGGGTGACAATCTCCTGGATATGAGTTTTGAGCACTTGTTCTGCTGAATCACGATCCACGATTTGTTGGGATACCCATGCTGGCAACGCCTCTCCCCAAACGAGTACATGCCCTCGTAGTTTGATGTCATGCTCTTTTGCCATTTGCACCATCTCATCGACTTTTACAAAATTGAAGGATCCTTGCTCTGGCTGCATCGCATCCATTTTCATTTCGTTCTCGATCGTCCAGCTGGAGAATTCTGTGGTGGCGAGTCTTTGATATGTATCATCCTCCAGCAGCGCATCATAGCGAATCGAGGATCCAATTAGCAAATCATCGTTTTCGGCAAGTTTGCGCAGCGTCTGTTTTTCCATTAGATATCCTCCTATGCTAATTCCCAGAATGAGGATTGCTCCTCCGATCCAAATCCATTTACGCTTTTTCACAAGAAGGCCTCCAGTATTTATATAGTAATTATCGGATGGGATCGGCAATTATGTACCTTTTTCCAAAAGTACCCTATTGTAAACCAGCCGACCCTAAAATGTAACTTTCCTCACATGACTATTTTTGTGTATTTTACACAAAAACTCGAAAATTGTTTGTCTTTTCTGCATATTGAAAGCCCTTCAATAGATTTCTACAATAAAGGTATAGCACATGTGCAAGTGGATTGGGAGGTGTCACAGTTGGAAGCTTTATCTCGCAATTTTTTCTTGTATTTATCAAAGAATCAACCGTTGAACAAACTGGCTAATTTATATGGCATTAAAATGGTCAAAGGAAAAATCGTCGGAGGTGTATCCTTCGATCAAGCAGTTCCATTCATCCAGCAATTGAATCAAACGGGGATGAGTGTGACCGTGGATCATCTTGGCGAATACGTTGCTGATCCTCAAACAGCTGTTGAACGAGCTGGGGAAGTAGTTGCAGCTCTTGAGTTGATTAAGTCTTCGAATCTGGATGCACAAGTATCCTTGAAATTGACGTCATTGGGACTTGATATCAGTGAAGAACTTGTCCGTTTGAATCTTCGTCGTATCCTGACGGCTGCTGATCGTCTGGGTGTGATGGTGACAATCGATATGGAAGATTCGGAACGCTGTCAAAAGACACTGGATTTGTTCCAAGAGCTGAAAGCCGAGTATCAGAATGTTAGTACCGTCATACAGGCGTATCTTTACCGCAGCAGTGATGATCTGGACAGACTGCAGCATATGCAGCCATTCATTCGCTTAGTAAAAGGGGCATATAAAGAACCGAAATCCGTCGCTTTCCCGGAAAAACGGGATGTAGATGTGAATTATCGCAAGCTGATTGCAAAGCAGCTGGACAGCGGCAGCTATACAGCGATTGCGACACATGATGATCGGATGGTGTCCTTTGCTAAACATTATGCCTTGGAAAAAGGAATAGGGAAAGACAAATTTGAGTTTCAAATGCTGTACGGCATGCGGCAGCAGCTGCAGCAGGATCTGGTCAAACAAGGCTATAAGGTTAGGATCTACCTGCCTTATGGTGATGATTGGTATGGCTATTTCATGCGCAGGCTGGCAGAGCGACCGGCGAATATAGCATTCGCATTTAAAGGCATGACCCAAAAATAAAGGAAAAGGAGCGATTGATCATGACGACACCTTATAAACATGAACCGTTCACCGATTTTACAGAGGAAAAAGAGCAGCAGGCTTTCCATAAAGCGCTGGAGCAGGTACAGAAGGTGATGGGAGAATCGTACCCGCTTGTGATTGACGGTGAAAAAGTGACGACTGATGAGAAAATCGTCTCTATCAATCCAGCGAATAAAGAAGAAGTAGTTGGCAAGGTTTCTAAAGCTTCTCAGGAGCATGCTGAACGTGCCATTGAAGCAGCAGCAACAGCTTTTGAAACATGGCGCTATACGAAGCCTGAGGAACGCGCTCATATTTTGATGCGTGCAGCAGCGATAGTTCGTCGCAAAAAGCATTATTTCTCAGCGCTTCTTGTTAAGGAAGCAGGCAAGCCATGGAAAGAAGCGGATGCGGATACAGCAGAAGCAATTGATTTCATGGAATATTATGCACGTCAGATGATAGAGCTTGCTCCTGGTAAAGCGGTCATGTCACGTGAAGGTGAAGCGAACCGCTACATTTACACAGCAACGGGCGTAACGGTTGTTATTTCACCATGGAACTTCTTGTTTGCAATCATGGCTGGAACGACTGTTGCACCATTAGTGACAGGTAACACGGTTGTTCTTAAACCGGCAAGTGCAACTCCTGTCATCGCGGCTCAGTTCGTTGAAGTGCTTGAGGAAGCTGGTGTTCCAAAAGGCGTTATTAACTTCGTACCAGGAAGCGGTGCAGAAGTAGGCGATTATCTTGTGGAGCATCCGAAAACAAGCATCATTACGTTCACTGGTTCCCGAGATGTCGGTACACGAATTTTCGAAAAAGCAGCCAAGGTACAGCCAGGTCAGCAGCATCTTAAACGCGTCATTGCAGAAATGGGCGGTAAGGATACAATTGTTGTTGATGAAGATGCTGATATCGAACTTGCAGCAGATAGTATCGCAGTTTCCGCATTCGGCTTTGCCGGACAAAAATGCTCGGCTGGCTCGCGTGCTGTTGTGCATGAGAAGGTATACGACGCTGTGCTTCAACGTGTAATTGAAATCACAGAATCCCGCATCACTGCAGCACCAGAAAGTGCAGATGTATATATGGGACCAGTTATTGATCAAGATTCTTTTGATAAGATTACCGAATATATCGAAGTCGGCAAAACAGAAGGTAAGCTCGTAAGCGGCGGTTCCAGTGATGACAGTAAAGGCTTCTTCATCCAGCCGACGATTTTCTCTGAACTGTCTCCGACATCCCGCATTATGCAGGAAGAAATCTTCGGACCAGTACTTGGCTTCTCTAAAGTATCCAGCTTCGAGGAAGCAATCGACGTTGCCAACAACACCGAGTACGGCCTAACTGGAGCAGTTATCACGAAAAACAGAGCCCACATCGAATACGCTAAAGAACGATTCCACGTCGGCAACCTGTACTTCAACCGCAACTGCACTGGCGCTATCGTAGGTTACCACCCATTCGGCGGCTTCAAAATGTCAGGGACCGACTCCAAAGCCGGAGGCCCGGATTATCTGCAGCTTCATATGTTGGCGAAGACTGTTAGTGAGATGTATTAAAGAAAAGCGGAGAAAGCCGTTTAGGAACGGAGAAGGAAGAGAGAAAGCCCGGAGTAAGGTGACTTTTCCTTACGCAGGGATTTATCACTTCCGGCGTAGTTCCTGGCTTTCGCAGCTAGACAACATCGAAAAGCGTAAAAGACCGTTTAGAAACGGAGGAATAAGTGAGGGAGCCCGGAGTAAGGCGTATTTTCCTTACGCAGGGATTCATCGCTTAAGCCGCAGTTTCTGGTCTTTGGAGCTAGACAAAACCGAAAAGCGGAAGAAACCGTTTAGAAAAGTAAGGATAAGCGAAAAAGCCCGGAGTAAGGTGAACTTTCCTTACGCAGGGATTTAGCGCTTATCCTCTAGTTTCTGGTTTCTGTAGCTGGACAGCGCCACTAAGTAAAAGATACTCGTCCATAAAACGAAGAAAAGCGTGCCCTCACAGGCACGCTTTTTATATATGGAGAAATAAAAAAGAAGGAAGATAGAGGAGAGGGGGATTAGCCGTCTAACTCTTCTTCGTTCTCTGGGTCACTCAATCTTGTTAGCCAGTCTCTGAACTCAGCATCATCTTTGCAATGAATTACTTTTGGTGTTTCTTCTAGTTTGTTAAACATGTTACATCTCTCCTTTTAGGTGTTTCAACCAGATTATACCCGATGCAGGATATATTGAAACCAATTTTACAGACTCTTCATCAATCTAACAAACACTTTGTAAAGTTATCTCCCGAACAATTTTTAGGATACAGACTTTACAAGCTGTTGAACATCATGTATGATTTAAATCGTAACAATTACGAATTGGGTTTGAGAGGTGTATCATGTCTAACACAACAAACAAAATTCCTGTCACGATTTTGACGGGATTTCTTGGAGCAGGAAAGACGACGTTATTGAACCGAATTCTTCGTGATGTACGAAGCAGTAATACGGCCGTTATCATCAATGAATTCGGTGAAACAGGGATCGATGGAAAGTTTATCGAGGAGACGAAGGAAGAGATAGTTGAAATAAATAATGGCTGTATTTGCTGCAATGTACGCGGTGATTTGATTAGAATACTCAAAGACATGCTCGTTCGTGCGCATAAAGAGGGAACCGAACTTCAGCGTGTGATCATTGAGACGACTGGTTTGGCAAATCCCGCGCCTGTTATTCAGACTTTCCTAATGGACGATGTTATGCGGTATTGGTTTGAACTGGATAGTGTGTGTACAGTCGTGGACGCTTTACATACCAACAGACAATTGGATGCTCATGCAGTAGCTAGGGAGCAAATTGCTTTTGCAGATAAAATTATCATAAATAAACAGGATCTTGTATCAGAAGAAGAGCTGAACCTGTTATCTACACGCATACAGGGCATGAATCCAGAAGCGGAACTTTTCTTCACTCAAAACAGTCAAGTTCCATTATTTAAACTGCTTGATGTATTCAGTTTTTCGCTGGATCAAAAATTAAGTGTTCGTCCTGATATGCTGGATCATCATCACCATCATCATGATGACATTCAAGCAATTGTGCTGAAGGATAAGCGGCAAATCGACTCGAAGCGCTTAGATATGTGGTTCTCTTATTTGGTTCAAGTAAAAGGAGAGAGCTTATTCCGCTATAAAGGAATTCTCCATGTGAAAGGGATGAGCAAGCGAGTGCTGTTCCAAGGCGTTCATATGTTGTTTGCAAGTACTGCTGATAGAGAGTGGAAGCAAGGAGAAGACAAGCAGAATGAACTTGTTTTTATAGGAAGAGAGCTGGATGAAGAAGAACTGCGGATAGGTTTTGCTTATTGTCTTGGTGATACTGACGATTTTCTTACAAAGGGCGCGTAAAGCTAAAAAAATTTCGTTATTTTTAAATCGTAACCATTACAATTAGGAGGGATAAAATGAAAAAGAAAATACCTGTAACAGTTTTAAGTGGGTACCTGGGAGCAGGGAAAACAACGCTGCTCAATCATATTCTGCACAATCGGGAAGGCTTGAAGGTTGCGGTCATTGTCAATGACATGAGCGAAATCAACATTGATGCTGGACTGGTAGAAAACGAAGGTACCTTATCACGAGTAGATGAACAGTTGGTTGAGATGTCGAATGGCTGTATTTGCTGCACACTGCGGGATGATCTGCTGGTTGAAGTGGAGAAGCTGGCGAAGAACGGCAGCTTTGATTATATCCTCATTGAATCAAGCGGAATTAGTGAGCCGGTACCAGTAGCACAGACGTTTACGTATATCGATGAGCAGCTGAATATTAATCTATCAGACTTTACTACTCTAGACACGATGGTGACGGTAGTAGATGCGAACCGGTTTTGGCATGACTTCGGTTCTGGCGAGAGTTTGCTGGATCGGCAGCAAGAGGTTGCTGAGAATGATGAACGAGAAATTGCCGACCTGTTGCTTGATCAGATTGAATTTTGTAATGTGCTGATTCTTAATAAATGTGATCTTGTGGAAGAAAAGGCTTTGCGTGAATTGAAGCATGTACTGCGGCTATTACAGCCGGAGGCAAAAATCATTGAAACGACACATGGAAAAGTGAATCCAAAGGAAATTCTGTCCACTCAATTGTTTGATTTTGAGAAAGTCAGCTCTTCAGCTGGATGGCTGAAGGAACTGGAGAATGGACCAGAACAGCATACACCTGAAACAGAAGAATATGGCATCGGTTCGTTCACATATGTCCGGCAGCATCCTTTTCATTCAGAACGCTTCATGCAGTTCGTTGAAACGATGCCGGAAAACATCATCCGCTCAAAAGGGATTACTTGGTGTGCGACGCGTAATCAATTTGCTTTGCTGCTTTCACAAGCTGGTCCGGCCGCGAATATCGAACCAGTATCCTATTGGGTTGCTTCCTTGGATGACGAACGACAGCAGTTTATCCGGAGAGAAAATCCATCCATCAATAAAGAGTGGCATCCCGAATATGGAGACAGAAAAACACAGCTTGTGTTCATCGGAACAGATTTAGATCAGCAAGCAATAACAAAGGAGCTGGACAGCTGCCTGCTGACAGAATCAGAGCTTGCAGGTGATTGGTCACAGCTGGCAGATCCATTTCGCTGGAACATCCAGACAGCACAATAATTAGGAGGAACTAATAATGGCAAAAAAATCCAAAATCGCAAAAGAGAAGAAAAGACAGGAAATGGTGTTGAAATACGCAGAGCTGAGAAGGGAACTGAAGGAAAAGGGAGATTACGAAGCATTACAGAAACTGCCTCGTGATTCTTCTCCAACACGATTGAAAAACCGCTGTGAAGTTACTGGACGTCCGCGCGGCTATATGCGGAAATTCGGCATGAGCCGGATTAAATTCCGTGAGTATGCTCACAAAGGGCAAGTACCTGGTGTGCGGAAAGCGAGCTGGTAAACGGTGGATCGAAGAATACCGGTAACCGTCTTGAGCGGTTACCTTGGAGCGGGTAAGACAACTCTTCTCAATCATCTGCTGGCCAATAAGCAGCAACTGAAAATTGGTGTGCTCGTGAATGATATGAGTGAAATTAACATTGATGCCCATTTAGTAGAGCAGGGCGGATTGAAGCGTACCGATGAGAAGTTAATCCAGCTAGAAAATGGCTGTATCTGCTGTACGCTCAGAGAAGACTTAATCATTGAAATCGACAAGCTGGCGGATTTGGATATCGATTATATTATAGTGGAATCCACTGGTATATCTGAGCCCATTCCAGTAGCTCAAAGCTTTACGTATCAAGAAGAAGTACTCGGAATTGATCTGTCTGCCAAATGTCGATTGGATACGATGGTGACAGTTGTTGATAGCGGAAGTTTTTGGCATGATTATCAATCAGGAGAGTCATTATTAGACCGTCAGCAGCAGGCAGTAGAAGAGGACGAACGGGAGATTTCTGATTTACTGCTCGACCAAATCGAATTTGCGGATGTAATTTTGCTTAATAAAGCAGATCAGCTGGATAAGGATGAACTGCAACAGCTGTACAGCTTGATGCATACACTGAACCCAGAAGCGGATATCCATCAAACGGAGTTTGGGAAAGTCGAACCTAATCTTGTCCTTGATACAAAAACATTTTCCTTTGAGAAAGCCAGCCAATCTGCAGGTTGGATCAAGGAGCTGAACAGTGAGCATGTACCAGAAACAGAGGAGTATGGAATCTCTTCTTTTGTCTATCGAAGACAACGGCCGTTCCACCCTGAGCGCTGGATGAAGTGGCTTGAGAAATGGCCAAGCAGTGTCGTACGGGCGAAGGGCTTTTTCTGGCTAGCATCTCGTCCGTATACAAGCGGTTTATTGTCCCAGGCGGGTCAGTCGCTGGCAATCGAGGCTGCGGGACCATGGATCAGCACGTATTCGCCGGAGGAGCAGGAAGTTATGCGAGCCGAGGACGAGGAACTAGCAGCAAGATGGCATCCTCTATATGGAGACAGAATGACGGAATTAGTGTTTATCGGGATAGGTTTAGCTAAAGAAATGATAATAAAAGATCTCGATGCGTGTTTGCTGACAGAAGATGAAATGCTGCTGGACAGTGAGACATTCTCTGATCCTCTTCCTACTTTTGCATAAGCAAACACTATGAATGCTCTCAAAGCTGTGAAAAATAAAAACACCTTCAAGGTTAAAAACGGATCATTTTTATCCGAAATAATACTTGAAGGTGTTTTTTCTGCTGATAAAAGAATACATCTGTAAAAAATGTTGCAGGAATGATTCATATGTAGAATAAAACATTTTCTTTTAAAGTTTAAAGTAATAGATATAAGGGAAAGCTTAGCTGAATTTATGCTATTTGTATGGTAAGCCGCACAATGCTTTTTATTAAACGAGAAAAGGGGAAAACGGTGTTGATTAAATTTCTTTCTATCACAACAGTTAGTATACTTTTGTTTCTAACGATGGCGAACACAGCACAAGCACAGGACCAAGAGAAAGGAATTACAATTGATATTTCAAGAAAATACTATTCCATTAAAACATTAAAAGCAATTGTTGACGAGATAAGCGCTAATGGAGGAGACTACTTGCAGCTGCATTTCTCAGATAATGAGAGCTATGCGATTGCCTCTGAATTCCTTGGTCAGAACAGTGAAAATCCTAATTCTGCTTACTTAACAAAAAAGGAACTTTTATCGCTTATAGCATACAGCAATGATAGAAATATAATGGTTATTCCTGATATTGATTTACCAGCGCATTCGAAAGGCTGGCTGAATATAATGAAAGAGAAAGATAGTGGATTATATACAGACATCGTAACGGATTATAGTGAAGATACACTGGATTATCACAATAATGCAGTTGCTCTGTATACAGCAAACCAGCTATTGGACGAAGTACTTGATTTATTTTATCAGCCCAAGTTCGCAGGAAAACAGAGGATCGTACTTGGCGGGGATGAAGTGCCGGGGAGTGGAGCACATCAGACGGATTTTATCCGATTTATGAATCAAATTGCCAAAACGGCTAAAGCCAGCAATTATGAACCGCAGATGTGGAATGACAGCATTACACCAGAAGGAATTCAAAATTTGGATAGAAGCTTCTCTATCCTTTATTGGAAGCAAAGCACACTCTCAAACGGAGCGCAGAGTTTAGATGTACAAGACTTTGAAGAAAATGGTCTGTCGGTATATAACTATAATGCGTATTCTTTATATTTCCTGCCATCAACTCGGTTTACACAAGAAGATATAACAGAACAGATTGACTATATGAAATGGGCTTACGCATATAATAAGTTTTTCTACATTTCAGATTACTACAAACAAGTGGATACACCTAACGTGAAAGGATCAAGTTTAGTTTTTTGGGGAGAACACGCCAATGACTTAAGTCAAGAGAGATTGCTGAAACAGGAGAAGCCTTTAATACAAAATTTTCTTGGCTTATAAGATGCTATCTCTGCGTACATATAAAAAATCCCCTCAAGTCGTGAGGGGATTTTTTATATGTTTGTAATCTACATTATAGTTTAAATTGCTGCAGCTGTTCTTGTAATGTATTAGCATCCTGCTCAAGCTTTTCAGCAAGCTCTTTCAATTGGTCCATGGAATGGGTTTGGTCGGCTACAGATGCCGTAATTTCTTCTGTACCGGCTGCTGTCTGCTGGCTTATTGCTGCGATTTCTCCAGTATTGGTCGCCAGAGTAGCTTCTCTTTCCATCATGAGTTTCATTTCTTCCTTCGTCCGCGCAGTCAATTCCATGTTATGTGCAATTGCTTGCTGGATTTGAATGAAGATTTCTTTCGTATTGTTTACTGCTGTTTCTTGTCCGCGGACAACATCACCAGTCTTCGTAGCGAAAGCAGCTGTTTCAGCCGTTTCAGATTGAATTTCCTGTACGATAGAACCGATATCGCGAAGTGCGTGCTCTGTCTGTTCAGCCAGTTTGCGTACTTCGTCTGCTACAACAGCAAAGCCTTTGCCGCTCTCGCCCGCACGTGCTGCTTCGATTGCGGCATTGAGAGCCAATAGGTTCGTCTGACCAGCAATATCAGTGATTGTATTAACGATACCGCTGATGTTAGCGGATTTTTGTTGCAGGTTCTGTACAGCGTGTTCTATTTTGCCAGTTGCTTCGATAGCATCTTTTGATTGCTCAATCAATTGCTGCATCTGAGAACCGCCGACTTTAGCTGATTCCGTCATTTCCAGCGCTTCTTCATATACTTGCTGGTTGTGCGCATTAACCAGTTTGATGTTTTCGGATAACGCTTCTGTCGCAACGGTATTACGCTCCATAATTTCAGCCAGACTTGTTGTACCAGCAGAAATTTCTTCCATGGTTGCTGCTACTTCTGCGGAACTGGCAGCATTTTCTTCTGCATTTGCAGCCAGTGCCTGGGATGCGGACTGGACATTAGCTGAGATAGTAGTATTATTCTGCATCATGCTGTGGATGTTTCCAATCATATTATTGAAGCTTCTCGATAGATCGCCCATCTCGTCTGAAGATTTATTATTCATCTGAATTGTTAAATCGCCATCTTCTACCTGTTTCATTTTATCTCGTAATAGTTTGATTGGCCGTACTACCGAGTTTACGACGAAGAAAGTAACGAGTAGAGCGATTGCTAGAACAATCAATACAGTGATAATCAATGGGAGAATGATCCCTTGTGCTAAATCACTGAACTCGTGTTTTGGAACAATTGCTGCGATTGCCCAGCCTGTTCTGTCATTCGTAGTAAAGGCAAGTACCCGTTTTTCGCCTTCATATTCATAATTAACGAGGCCACCTCTACCAGTGGACTGCATTTTCTCCCAGAACTTCTCTTTCGTTGCATCTGTGCCTAGTTTTTCAGCATCAGGATGGGATAGGAAATGTCCTGTACCATCGAATACCGCAGCGAAGCCTGTTTCACCAACCTTAACTTGCTCTGTCAATTCCTTCAGACGGGAAAGCTTGAATTCGACGACAACCATTCCTTTTAGTTTGTTGTCATTGTCAAAGATAGGTTTTACCGCATCAACTACAGATTCGTTTGAATCAGCTGCAGCATATGGGTCTGTATAACCAGCACGTTCTTCAAGCTCCAAACCAAGCTGATACCATGGCCGTGTAGTTGGATCATAATCATCTGGCAAATCGGTTACAGGATAAGTAACCATATCTCCATCAATCGGCTGATAGAAAATGCTACTAATATTTGGGTTGTCTTTTGTATAGCTTTCCATCGTTGCAGCTAGTCGACTCATATCATCTTCTCTTAATGATTGGGTTCTGCTGATACTACCCAACGTAGACTCGATATTGTCCAGGAATAGATCATAAATGCTGTTCAGCTGAACAACCGTCTGATCCTCCATTTGATTAGTCTGGTTTTCAAGCACCATGTTACGACTGAATTCATAACCCATAGATGCTGTCACTACTCCAGATATAATAAACATCGCAAGAATTGGATATATAATTTTGCGTAGGATCTTCCTGCTAAAGAAGTTACCTCTTTTTTTATTTTCTTCCATTATTTTTATAGTCCCTCTCTCTGCTTGTATTACGGCTACATCTATTTATCGGTAGGTAAATAGAATTATGTAGGTTTATTAATATAAAAAACTAAAGAGAACTATTTCTTAGTTAAAGACTATCAATATTTTTGGTTTTTATAGAAAAAAAGGAAGTATCTAGGCAAAGCTCTTCTGCTGGAGTATGATAAAAGAAAATGCTTAGGGGTATGAGTTATGGAGTTATTCGATCGGGTGTTATCCATAAACGACTTGGATGCTGTTATCGATTTGCTTAGCTTCGAGCTGGAGCGGCCGGTGATTGTCGAGAGTTCCGACTATACGTTGCTTGCGTATAATTCACATTACATCCAACATTTTGATGAAGCAAACCAGCAGACGATTTTCACGAAGAAGTGGACATTGCCAATTTATGAAACTTTCATAGATGCAGGTGTCGTTAATAAGCTGAAAACGTATGAGCGTCCTTTTGTAGTGGAGGCAATGCCGGATATAGGCTTGAATACAAGAATTGTTGTAAGTGCAAAGCATGAAGGCCGCATTATGGGCTATATTTGGATTCAGCAGATGGAGGAATCTTTGCCTGTTGAAGGATTTAATTTCCTATATGATATTTCCTTTCACATAGGCAAGCTCATTTATGACATTCAAAAGTCGAAGCTGAAGCAAGAGGAGAAAGAGGATCAATTTTATCAGAATATTTTTAATAGGTTATATAAGTCTGCTTCTGATTTGGAGTGGGGGGCAAAGGAATTCGGCGTGAAGCTGCCTGAGCATTTTGCTGTTGCAGCTGTTGAGCTGATAACAAAGGATGATAAGCTCCTTTACGATCTCCAGCAGATTGCCCAAACATCCTTGCAGCTTGAGGATAAACTGCACCATGTGCTCACAAAAGACGACATACTGCTCATCGTGCTCGGCGGAAAGCGAGCTGATGCACCAATTGAAGCATTAGCTAGGGAGGTCATCCAGCGGATCCGTGATTATGTGAAGGATAAAGAAACGTCTGTCATGAGCGGCGTCGGCGGTATTTATCAAAATCCTCTCGACTTGCTGAAAAGCGCAAATCAAGCAAAAGAGGTTATTCACGCCAGCAGGCTAACGCACCGTCCAGTTTCTCTTTATTACAAGGATTTACACGTATATCGGTATTTACAGGCTATTGCTGACAAAAATGACGAGCTAGGCTATGAAAGTGAACATTTGAAAAAGATTCGAAAGCTTGATCCAAACGATAAGAAGGAACTCCTGAAAACCCTTGAAATATATCTGCTTCACAACTGTAAGATCAAACCAACCGCTGCAGCACTGTTTGTCCATCCGAATACGGTGAATTATCGGATTAATCAGATCAATGAGGCCTTGCAGCTTGATTTGACGGATGTGCTGCAGAGGTTCCAGCTGCTGCTGGATTTGATGACCAGGGGAAGAGTAGAAAAGTAAGATTGCTAATGTCTTTTCAGATTGATAAATGGAACTCTGAGGAAGGAGAAGGTGACGATGAGGATCATACAATATACGTTGTTTTTATCCTGTCTATTATTCTTATTTGCCTGCAGTGAGGAAGAAGTTGTTACTATCGGCAATCCAACAGCAGAGGAAATTCTCGAAATGAAAAAGGATGCAGATATATTCCAGTTTAATGGAGCTGTCTATCAAACTGGTATGGACTGGCTGGATGAAGAGGACGTCACTAAGAAAGAAAAGGTTGGTCAGATTGAAAGTTCTTCCACTGATGGTCCAACCTTTGAAGATGGTACTTCCACACATTTACCTGTTGGGACATCCATTTATTCTGTAAACGAGAACGAGTCCATCTTGCTGGCAGAAGTGGATGGAGAATTCATTCGCTATTCTATTTTGGCGGAAGGCTGAATTAAAACAATAGAAAAAAGGGCTCATCCGCAGATGAGCCTTTTTTCTATTGGAAGTCATTCGACAATGCCAGTTTATGATAATAATGAAATTTTTCGATTTGCTGACCTTCCCACAGAAATTGAGAATAATCGCGGGCGTAGCGGCGCATCAAGTAGAACAAACCATTCTCTTTAAAATAAGTGATTGCTGAATCGTATACATAATCCATTGTGTCACACTCAACATATTTCGCCCAAAGAATGGCGAACTGCCAGCGATACTCCAGGTTTCCTTTTTCTTCACAAACATGCATACCAGTTTTGTAATACGCTTCCGCTTGATCTGGTTTACCAAGGATATAGAGAGAACGAGTCAGCGTGAACAGTGCCTGTACATACAAGGGATGTTCTGAGTGGGTAACAGCTTGCAGCAGGTATGGGATACCTTTCTCATCTGCATGCTGCTTATGGTACATCAGACCAATATTGAATCCGCAAGCAACAACCAAGTCATCCTGTCCGAGTTTTTCAGCAATGGAGAGGGATTCGAGGAGATTTTTCTCTGCCTTATCGAATTCCCGCAAATCGATTTGGTTTAATCCTTGAAGGGATTTACAATTGGCTACCTTTAATTCGTATTGAGGATATTTCGAGTAGATGGATATAGCCTGTTCCAAATGAAAACTGGACAAGGCATTGATGTCCAAATAATAGAACTGCATCGCTTTATTATAATGCAAGCCGGCATGCTCTTCTTCATCCTCAATTGCATGCATATGTAATTCTGCTTTTTCCAATAACTCGACAGCTGTAAAGTACTCTTTTCTGCTGTACTTCACGATTGCCAGAAAACTGTAGTAGAAAAAAGACTGGTAATCATTCAGCTCATCCGGATTCAATCTCTGCAGCTTTTCCTCACAAAGATCAATCTCTCCCTTTAGAAAATCAAACCGCGCATCCAGCAGCAAAAAACGATCCCATAGTTCGTCTGTAAATTCACCTGCATGCAAAGCAGCATATGCTTCCTCGCGTAGCGTAGCCGATTGAGCTCGGTCGCGTGTTTTGATTGTTTTATGCCATGTGTGTAAATGTGTAACAAATTGTTCCGCACTTTCAATAACAGCCATATACCAATACTCCTATTAGTCAAAATATGCTGGACGGGTAAGGGGTGGTGTTAATAGACTGCGATTATAAGAAACTACTTTTATTGATTCAAAAGCAGCTATACCGTCCCAAAAAGATAAAGCTAGTTTAACATATTTAGCCATTGGAAGCCTATTCCTATTACCAAACAAATAAATGGTGAAGTTCAACAAAAGTATAAACATTTATAATTAAATGTCTAGACAAATATAAATTAAGTTATATAATACAAATGAAAGCGCTTTTAATAAATCCAATTCAAGGAGTGTTACCCAATGAACAGAATCCTTTTAGCATGTAGTTCCGGTATGAGCACGAGTCTTTTAGTTACAAAAATGCAAGCGTTTGCAGAATCGATTGGAGAAGATGCGAAGATTTGGGCGGTTGGTCAGGATCAGGCGAAGAAAGAAATGGCTGATGCTGATGTTGTACTAATCGGACCGCAAATGAGCTTTCTTAAAGGAGAACTTGCGGCTGAAGCACAGAAATACGGTATCCAGGTCGAAGTCATCGACATGATGGCATATGGGTTGGCAGATGGAGAAAAAGCATATAAACAGGCACTTGGTCTGATTGGAGCAACATCATGAGCGAGCTGAAATTGGAAGAGCTGACCGAGGAGCAGGTTTGTTTCCAGATGATCCTGCATAGCGGTAATGCCAGAAGTAAAGTCCTGCAGGCACTTCGGCTTTATCGTGAAGGTGATATAGAGAAAGTCAATGAAATGCTGGCAGACGCAGAAGAAGATCTGTCTCTCGTGCACAAAGTTCACTTCCAGCTGGTGCAGAAGGAAGCGGGAGGGGAACAGCAGGAACTTTCTCTTTTGTTCTTGCATGCAGAAGACCATTTTATGTCTACATTGACGATGAAAGAAATGGTCAAAGAAATTATTCCAATTTTCCAAGAGCTAAAGAGCTAAAGGAGGAAGCAGGCAATGTTCGATAAGTTTAGTAAGTTTTTGATTCCGATTGCCGGTAAGCTGAATAATAATCGCTATCTCGGTGTGCTGCGGGATGCCTTCATGCTGGCGTTTCCATTGACAATATTCGGTTCGATCATGGTTGTATTGGCTAACTTACCGTTCCTGGACAATGTGATGAGTGAATCGCTGCTCGCAGGTATCCAGGAATCGCTCGGGCCAGCACCGAATGCCACGATGAATATCGCATCGGTCTTTGTTGTTTTTGGTATCGGGTATTATTTGGCGCGAAGCTATGGTGTGGAAGCTGTTTTCGGCGGAGCAGTAGCATTGACCTCATTTTTGCTGCTAACACCATTTGTTGTGTCAACAGAGAGCGGCGAAGTGGTAAGTAATGTGCTCGCTGTCGATCGTCTTGGAGCGAAGGGTATGTTCCTCGGTATGATTGTCGCCTTCCTTTCGGGTGAGATTTATCGGTTTATTACACAAAAGAAAATTGTCATCAAGATGCCGGCAGGTGTACCGCCAGCTGTATCGAAATCATTCGCTGCACTCATCCCTGCGGTTGTTACGCTAACTGTCTTTTTAATACTTAATATCGTTGTGACACAAGTTTTCAACACGAATTTGCATGATGTCATCTTTAATACAGTGCAAGCACCGCTCGTCGGACTTGGCGGAGGGCTTACGGCTACATTGATTGCTGTATTCTTCATCCAGATCCTGTGGTTCTTCGGACTGCACGGGCAAATCATCATCAACTCCGTGATGGATCCAATTTGGAACACGTTGTCTTTGGAAAACCTGCAAGTTTATACAGCTGGTGGGGAAGTACCGCATATCATCAATAAACAGTTCATCGAGGTGTATCTTGTTGGAGCCGGGGGGACAGGAATGACACTTGCTGTACTAGTGGCAATACTCCTGTTCATGCGCAGTAAGCAGATGAAGCAGGTCGGTAAGCTAGGAATCGGGCCTGGTATTTTCAATGTTAACGAACCAGTCATTTTCGGACTGCCGATCGTAATGAATCCGCTGATTCTGCTTCCTTGGATCATTGCGCCAATGATAGTAACTGTTGTCAGCTATATAGCGATGGCTATTGGTCTTGTGCCGCCACCAACTGGAGTCACGATTCCATGGACTGTGCCGATCTTCATTAGCGGATTCCTGGCAACCAACTCAATTGCGGGTTCGCTGCTGCAGCTCTTCAACGTCTTGATCGTATTCGCCATATGGTTCCCGTTCCTCAAATTTATCGACCGAATGAATATAAAGCAGGAAAGGGAAGCGGAGCAGAAAAATGCAGCAGCTGACATAAAAGTACCAAAGGAGAAGATTTGATATGGAAGTGACAGAACAAAAACAACAGCAAGTTAACTATCTATTTCCTGATAACTTCTGGTGGGGTTCTTCCTCATCAGCGCCTCAGATGGAAGGCGCTGCGGATGTAGACGGGAAGGCGCAGAACATTTGGGATTATTGGTATGAGCAGGAGCCGAATCGTTTTCATAACGGTATCGGCCCTGCCGATACATCTGGATTCTATTATCGTTACAAAGAAGACATTGCTCTAATGAAGCAAGTTGGCCATAACTCTTTTCGGTTCTCGATATCTTGGTCGAGGCTGATACCGGAGGGCACAGGAGCAATTAATGAAAAAGCAGCAGTATTTTATCAGAACGTAATCGATGAATTGCTTGATAACGGTATCGAGCCTTTCGTGAATCTATTCCATTTTGATATGCCGATGGTGATGCAAGATAAAGGCGGCTGGGAAAGCAGGGAAGTCGTCGATGCCTATCGAGATTATGCGGCGGCATGCTTCCGTCTGTTCGGCGATAAAGTGAAGAAGTGGTTCACGCATAACGAGCCGATCGTGCCTGTAGAGGGCGGTTATTTGTATGACTTTCATTATCCGAACGTCGTAGATTTCAGGCGGGCTGTGCAAGTGGCTTATCATACACAGCTCTCGAGTGCACTTGCCATTCAGGCTTACCGTGAACAAGGGCAGGATGGGGAGATTGGTATCATTCTGAATCTGACACCATCGTATCCGCGCAGCAGCAATCCAGCTGATGTGCAGGCTTCTCAGATTGCTGACGCTTTCTTCAACCGCTCTTTCCTGGATCCATCCGTCAAAGGTGAATTTCCAAATGAGCTGGTAGACATACTTCGAAATGAAGGTTATATGCCAGTTTATACGGAAGCCGATATGAAGGTCATTCGTGAGAATACAGTTGATTTGCTCGGAGTGAACTACTACCAGCCGCGGCGTGTGAAGGCAAAGGAACATAGTGTTCATCCAGATGCACCGTTCATGCCAGACAGATTCTTTGATTCCTATGAAATGCCTGGCCGCAAGATGAATGTGCACCGAGGGTGGGAAATCTACGAAAAAGGAATTTACGATATTCTTGTAAACTTGCGTGATAACTACGGAAACATTCCTTGTTTCATATCTGAAAATGGTATGGGAGTTGAAGGAGAAGAGAAGTTCCGTGATGCTGAAGGAATCATTCAGGATGACTATCGAATTGATTTCATCAAAGATCATTTACGGTGGGTGCACAAGGCCTTAAATGAAGGAGCGAATGTAAAAGGATATCATTTGTGGACGTTCATGGATAATTGGTCGTGGACGAACGCATATAAAAATCGCTATGGCTTTGTGTCGGTTAACCTAGAGAAAGACGGAGAACGTACTATTAAGAAAAGCGGCGAATGGATGAAACAAGTTTTACAGCACAACGGTTTCTGATAGTGGCGGCCAATATGGCCGTCATTTTCATTGGCAGATTGCTGCAATTCCAGTATTTTGATAAGCTAACAACAAACAGATCGGCAGCAGAGGAGGAACACTATGAAATATCAAGTGATATCAGAAGAAATCAGACATCGTATCGAATCAGGATTCTACCCTCTGGACCAGCCGTTACCAGATGAACATAGCCTTGTCGAAGAATTTTCCTGCAGCAGGATGACAGTTAAGCGTGCACTTGATGTACTTGCATCGGAAGGAATCGTTTTCCGCAAGCGCGGACATGGAACGTTCATTGTGCAGTCTTCCTTCCAATCGGACTATATTCACGTAGGAACGAATGAAACACTCGGTTTCACTAGTTTAATGAAGGAAAAGAAAGTCACCTCGAAGCTGATATCATTTGACATGATTGCTCCTACAGCTGAAGTGGCATCGTATTTAGCCATCTCGGAAGATACGCCAGTCTATCATCACATCCGTGTACGCTGTGTCGATGATAATCCCCATGTAATCGAGGAAACGTATATGCCGACACCGCTCATTCCAGGTATTACCCCGACAATCTTGCATAACTCTGTATATGCATATATGGAAAAAGAACTTGGACTGAAAATAGCGGGATCACGCCGTCGCATTAGAGCAGAGCAAGCAACAGCACAAGACATGGAGGAACTGGGACTATCCGAAAATGAGCCTGTACTTGTGATTGAGCAGGTTGCTTATCTCAATACCGGTATCGCCTTCGAATATTCCTTTGCAAGACATCGTTTTGATAAGTTCGAAATTACAACAGTAAATATAAATGCTAAGTGACCCGTCAGTTTCTGGCGGGTCACATTTTTGTTGCGGCGATGGCGTTCCGTACCTTCTCAACGGAAGTTTGGGCTTTTTCTTTCTGCCGCATAATGACTGTCACATATAGGGCATCGATGATACTCAGCTGTGCGATACGCGACGCAAGTGCTTCGGAACGATAATCAGTTTCCTCTGAACTTGTGTGCAGAGCTACGTCCACCTGCTGGCCGATAGGTGATTTGGGAAAACCAGTGATGGCAATCGTCTTGGCACCCGTTTTCTTGACGGTTTGAAGCAGCTGATACGCATCCTTGCTGGCGCCTGAATGGGAAAAGATAAAAGCAACGTCTTGATCGGTCAGTTGGGAGGCAGACATAAGCTGCAAATGAGCATCAGGAAACGCAAAAGCCGGCACACCAGAGCGGACAAACTTATGATACGCATCCATCGCGACCATATTTGAGCCGCCAAACCCATAAAACTCTACTCTTCTTGCCTCTAGGAGAAACGTGACAGCTTGCTCCAGCTCGGCCTTGTCCAAAACCTGCAAAGTATTTTCCAATGTCCGGATATTGGATTGAAAAATCTTTTCCGCAACTATTTTTGCTTCGTCCGTATCGTTTACATCTTCATGCAACATCTTATTAGGGGCGATGATTTCTGGTGCTAAAGCAATTTTTAGCGCTTGGAAGCCTTTGTAGCCAATTCGTTTACAGAAACGGGATACAGTAGCATCCGCCACTTCCAGCTGATCTGCTACTTGGCTGATTGTCTGGTGAACAATTTTTTCCGGGTGTTCCAAAATGAAATCTGCAATTTTTTTCTCTTTTTCACTCAATCTTGGATAGTGGGAACGAATCCCCGTTAAACCTTGTTGTGCCAAGAAAATCAGCTGCCTTTCGTCCTAATTGTTACAAGCAGTATAGCACAAATTGATTGAAAGCGGTTGCTATATGAAAATTATTTTCGTATTATGGTATCATAAATAGAAAATTATTTTGAAGGAGCTAATTATTATGCATATTGGTTTAGTCGGTCTTGGAAAAATGGGATTCAATCTTGGTTTGAACTTATTAGATAATAACTTCGATGTTGTTGCTTTTGATGTAAATGAAGAAGCGCGTGCTAAATTCGCTGAATCAAAAGGATCAGCTGCTGGTTCTTTGAAAGAATTGGTAGAACAATTGCCAAGCCCTAAAATCGTCTGGTCAATGGTGCCAGCTGGTGAGATTACCGATAAAGTACTCGAAGAATTGAAAGGATATCTTTCTGCAGGAGACATTCTGTTGGATGGTGGTAACTCCAACTACAAACAATCCGTTGAAAGATCAAAAATTTTCGCTGAAACAGGCGTTCATTTCTTCGACGTTGGTACAAGTGGCGGAACTGATGGCGCTCGTAATGGTGTCTGCACAATGATCGGCGGCGATGCAGAAGTGTTCAAAACGATCGAGCCAATCTTCCAAGCAATCAGCGTGGAAAATGGCTACCACTATGCTGGTAAAAGCGGCAGCGGTCACTTCTTGAAAATGGTTCATAACGGAATTGAGTACGGTATGATGCAGGCAATTGCCGAAGGTTTTGAAGTATTAGAGAAAAGTGATTACGACTTCGATTACGAGCAAGTTGCGAAAATGTGGAACAACGGCTCTGTTGTCCGTTCTTGGCTGATGGAACTTGTAGAATCAGCTTTCAGCAAAGATCCTAAACTAGATGCAATTCGCGGCGTGATGCACTCTTCTGGTGAAGGAAAATGGACGGTTGAGACTGCCCTGGAATTACAAGCAGCTACACCTGTTATCGCAATGTCACTTATGATGCGTTATCGTTCCTTAGACGAAGATACTTTCTCTGGAAAAGTAGTGGCAGCACTGCGCAATGAATTCGGTGGACATGCAGTGGTGAAACGCTAAAAAAAGGGGAGGGGAAGACGTTGGCAGCTTCCTATATGATCGGTGTGGACATGGGAACAACAAGCACGAAGGCAGTCCTGTTCACAACCAAAGGCGAGGTGGTTGCAAAGAAAGGTATCGAATATCCTTTGCATTCGCCGACAGCTGAAACAGCAGAACAAGATCCGGAAGTCATCTATCAAGCTGTTATCACAGCAATCCGGGACACGATCCAGGTTAGCGGTGTAGATAAAGCAGCAATCCGCTGCATCTCCTTCAGTTCGGCAATGCATAGTGTCATTGCAGTGGATGCAGACAACAAACCGTTAACAGCATGTATTACGTGGGCTGATAATCGAGCGACGAAATGGACGGAAAAAATCAAAGAAGAGACGGACAGCCATAGCATCTACTTGCGCACTGGCACACCGATTCATCCGATGGCTCCTCTATCGAAACTGCGATGGCTCAAAGAAGAGCATCCAGCTACTTTCGCTCAAGCTGCTAAATTCATTTCTATCAAAGAGTATGTCTTTTTCAAGCTGTTTGGCAGCTATAAGGTCGATCATTCCATTGCTTCTGCAACTGGTATGTTCAATTTGGAAGAGCTTGCTTGGGATAAGGAAGCATTGCAGGTAGCAGGAGTTACGGAAGACAAGTTATCCGAGCCTGTTTCGACGACGTATCAATTCGTTGGTCTCACAGAGCAAATGGCTGAACTGCTTGGAGTACTGCGACAAACACCGTTTATTATCGGTGCCAGTGATGGTGTTCTATCGAACTTAGGTGTAGGTGCATTTGACGAAGGTGTAGTAGCAGTGACAATCGGAACAAGCGGCGCAATCCGTGCTGTAACGGACAAGCCAACTACTGATCCGAAGGGCCGTATTTTCTGTTATGCCTTGACGGAGAATCATTGGGTCATCGGCGGTCCCGTGAATAACGGAGGCGTTGTGCTACGCTGGGTTCGGGATGAACTTGGAGCTGCTGAAACAGAAACGGCGGCTAGACTTGGTATCGATCCATATCAAGTGCTGACAAAAATAGCTTCAACGGTAAATCCGGGATCAGACGGCTTGCTGTTCCATCCGTATCTAGCTGGGGAGCGGGCACCGCTTTGGGATGCCAATGCACGTGGCTCGTTCTTCGGACTTGGTTTGCATCATAAAAAAGAGCATATGATCCGGGCAGTACTGGAAGGTGTACTTCTGAATCTGTACTCTGTACTGCTTGCTTTGACGGAATTGACTGGTAAACCGAAACGGATTCAAGCAACTGGCGGATTTGCCCGATCTGAATTGTGGAGACAAATGATGGCGGATATTTTCGACCAGGAAGTCCATATTCCGGAAAGCTATGAAAGCTCCTGCCTAGGTGCAGCTGTTCTCGGATTATACAGCTTAGGAGATATCGATTCCTTTGATGTGGTGAATGACATGATTGGCAGAACGCATCATCATACACCAGATCCAGAATGTGTTGAAGTGTATCAGGAACTCATGAGTATCTACATTCAATTGTCCAGAAACTTCCAGACAGAATATGAACGAATCGCTGATTTCCAGCGGAGGATGCTGCGCTAACGCAGCAACTTCCGCCTATAGGTTTGAAAGCGCTTAAATAGAGAGAGGAGAAATCGAGAGATGGAGATCTATCTTTTACTCATGACGTTGTTATCGATCGTGATCGTCATTATTGGTGTCACGTTATTCAAATGGCATGCTTTTATCAGCTTGACTGTCGCCAGTTTATTCCTTGCCATTACAGCAGGATTGTCATTTGATCAGATTGTCGGAGCGTATGAAACGGGTGTCGGCGGCGTGCTCGGACATCTCGTCGGTATTTTGGCGCTTGGAACTATACTTGGTAAGATGATGGCAGATTCCGGTGCCGGTAATCAGGTGGCAGACTTCTTTGTAAAGATGTTTGGGCCGAAAAGATTGCCATGGGCTATGTTTATAGCAGGTTTTATCATCGGAATTCCAGTTTTTTTTGAAGTAGGTATATTGATCGTACTTCCGCTCGTTATCAGTATCTATAAGACTACAAAGCAGAATATCTTGCTGATTGCTCTGCCGGTTATCGCTGGTCTTTCGATTGTACATGGACTAGTGCCGCCACACCCTGGTGCGCTTGCAGCTATTAGTATTTTCGAAGCAGATCTTGGCATGGTATTATTGTACTCTCTTATTATCGCTATCCCGGCAGGTATTCTAGGCGGACCGGTATTTGCCAAGTGGGTGCATAAGCGTGTTATTCCAGTAGGTGAGCCTAACCTCATTAAAATCACCGAGCCTGATAGCAAGCCGGGCACAGGTATTAGCTTCTTTGTTATATTGCTGCCAGTTATCTTAATGATTCTATCAGCAATTGGACCGTATCTGTCGCTTCCGAGTTTAGCAGAAAAACTGCTTGTCTTTATCGGAAGTCCGCTAGTAGCACTATTGATTGCAGTGTTTGCAGCGTACTACTTCCTAGGTTTCCGTCAAGGTATGAATAAGGATCGTTTGAAGAAAATGACGGAGGAGTGCATCCTGCCGGTTGGTTCCATCATCTTGATTATTGGTGCTGGCGGTGGGTTCAAGCAAGTGCTTATCGACAGTGGTGTTGGTGATACAATCGCGCAAATGTCTGAGCATCTATCTCTTTCTCCAATCGTACTCGCATTCATCGTTGCCGGCCTAATCCGAATAGCAACAGGATCCGCAACAGTTGCACTGACAACAGCAGCTGGTATCGTATCTCCGATCATCGCGCACATGTCAGGCGTAAATCTAGAGCTTCTCGTTATAGCAACTGGAGCCGGTTCCCTCATGTTCTCCCACGTGAATGACGCCGGTTTCTGGATGGTCAAAGAGTACCTCGGACTAACCGTCAAAGAAACATTCCGAACATGGACCGTTCTTGAAACAATCCTTTCGTTTGTCGCATTCGGCGGCGTATTGATTATGGATATATTTGTTTGATATAGTAAATCTAATTTAATTGAGGCTGGGGCAGATGTGTTTCAGCTAAATAAAAATCCGAACAGTGATGCGAATTTCTCTTAATTGAAATAGCATAGGTTCGGATTTTTACTTTTAGCTGTGTAACACCTTTCTGAATGTAAGAAATAATTAGCGTAGGCAGAATACGTAGACTCCAGCGGGAATAGCGCGAGCTGAAGACCCCACAGCGGCGTTTTTCCGCGAGGAGGCTGAGGCCGTGCCCGCGGAAAGCGAAGTATTCTGTCGGAGCGGTACACGGAGTTATTGTTGCTTTGCTAAATTAATTTTGCTTATCAAGAGAAGAAGGATTATGATATCATCATGTGCTTTTCAAGAGGAAAAGCAGTTGTAACTACAATTTTGGATGGTGAAATCAAAAATGAAACGTTTATATTTTCTCACTGTCATTCCCTTCATCGGGATGCTAGGATTCCTCCCATTCGCAAATAGAGTGGAACCATTTGTACTCGGCATGCCATTCGTCATGTTTTGGGTGGTTCTATGGACTGTTCTTACATCAGTCGTTTTGGCCATCATGTACAAACTAGATCCACGGAACAAAGAGGATGAGAAAAAATGAATATTGCACTTATAATTATATCGGCATTTTTGCTTTTGGCAGTCTTTTTAGGGATCCGATCCACTAAGGGCAAGGACATGGATCTTGAGCAATGGACAGTCGGAGGCAGAGGATTTAGCGGCATCTTTGTCTTCCTATTGATGGCAGGGGAAATTTACACAACATTCTCCTTTCTTGGCGGAAGCGGCTGGGCATATGGTAAAGGCGCACCGGCTTTATATGTGCTTATGTATATTGGTCTGTCGTATGTTATGTCTTATTGGCTTTTGCCAGTCATTTGGCGGTATGCAAAGGAACATAGACTAGTATCTCAATCTGATTTCTTTGTGAGTAAATTCAACAGCCCGTATTTAGGTGTACTTGTTGCACTAGTCGGTGTGATTGGTATGATTCCTGTCATCGTCGTGCAGCTCAAAGGCTTGGGAATCATTGTTTCACAAGCATCGTATGGCGCTATTTCTATGGAAACTGCTGTATGGATCGGCGCCATTAGCTTAACGGTTTATGTAATGCTTTCGGGCGTACATGGTTCTGCATGGACAGCTGCGATCAAGGATATTGTCATGGTAGTCGTCATTTGCTTCCTTGGAATATATCTGCCCATACATTATTATGGCGGCTTCCAGCCTATGTTCGAGGCAGTCCATGCCGCAAATCCTGATTTTCTGAAGTTCCCGGATGAAGGCTACAGTATGACTTGGGTCATCTCTACCGTCTTACTGCTTGTGCTAGGTTTCTATATGTGGCCGCAAGTGTTCAGTTCCACGTATACTGCAAAAAACGAAAGGGTTTTCCGGAAAAACGCGATTATCAGCCCGCTTTATACGCTTATGCTTCTATTCGTCTTCTTCGTCGGAACAGCTGCGATTTTGGCTGTGCCCGGATTGCAAGGAGAAGATGTAGATCTCTCCTTACTGCGATTATCGATTGAGACCTTCGACCCTTGGGTAATCGGAATCATCGGCGGCGCTGGCTTGCTGACAGCATTGGTACCAGGCTCCTTGCTGATCATGAACACAGCAACGCTACTCGCGAAAAATATCTATCAAGTGTTTGCACCTAAGACAAGTGACCGGACAATTGGAAAACTGGCTAGACTATTTGTTCCAGTCGTTTCCTTACTCGCAGTCTACTTTACGCTGCATGGTGGAGCAACTTTATCAAATATTATTTTGATGGGCTACAGTCTAATGACACAGCTCGCTCCGTCACTATTCTGCAGCTTGTGGAAGCGTAGCTTCATAAATAAATATGGAGCAGCAGCAGGTATCATTGCCGGACTAGCTGTTGTCGCTTATATCACAACAAGTCACACAACATTGGTGGATTTAATCCCATCTCTTCCGCAATCATGGAATGATGTGAATACGGGGATTATCGCATTGATAGTTAACTGTATAGTGATGGTATTAGTGAGTTTGGCTACACAGAAAAGTAAATTGAAAACTGTGTAAGGTTAAAGTTTTGCAGATGAAAATCTGAACTAGTACGTAAATCTTAAAACAAGATCTACGTAAGTTCAGGTTTTTTGTTTTACTATAATCTATACTAGCGTAGGCAGAATGCGTAGACTCCGGCGGGAACAGCACGAGCCGAAGACCCCGCAGTGTGCTTTTCACGAGGAGGCTGAGGCCGTGCCCGCGGAAAGCGAAGTGTTCTGCCGAAGCGGTACTCAGGAGTATTGTTCATAATTAACACTAGCAAACACCTCAATCGGAAGCATTTGCAATAATGTACTATATAACAGCAGTTACTTTGGTTTATATTCATGTAAGACCACTGACAAAGGAGAGTCAGCATGAATATCACTTCTTTTCTGATTTACTGCTTTATCGTTACATTCACACCCGGACCTACTAATATCGTTATCTTATCAACAGTGAATCAATTCGGTACGAGAAAAGCAATGCATTATACGTATGGAGCGACTCTCGCGTTTGGTTTGCTATTATTTCTATCTGCTATACTGAATTCAGTGCTCGTAACTGTGTTACCGAAAATACTAATTCTCTTGCAAATAATCGGGAGTCTGTACATGGTATACCTTGCTTATCAAATATATAAGTCAGACAGCTCAAAAAAGAGCGGCCAACTGAACGGCACTTTCCTATCCGGTTTCTTAATGCAATTTTTGAATCCGAAGGTAATTATCTTTACGCTTACTGTCATTCCCAGTTTCGTTATGAAAAACTATACGGAAAGTACAGTGATACTGATCTTTGTTGCTGTTATAACAATAATTGGTTTCCTGGCTTTCATTGGATGGGTTCTTTTCGGAACAATCTTTAAGCGATTCATGCAGAAACATACTAAAGTAGTAAATATACTTATGGCAGCTTTTTTACTCTATGCAGCTTGCATGATTTGGATTTAAAAAGCCAGAGGTGACGAAAATGGAAAAGTTCATCTATAAGAAGTCGGCGGGTATCACAGCATTGTCGGCCAGTATGAAGGAATTCACATATAAGAAACATGCGCATAGAGAGTATGCAATGGGTGTCACATTGCGCGGTATACAACAATATAATTTGGATGGTCACAAGCAATTATCTTATCCTAATGGCGTAATGCTGTTTAATCCAGAACAGACACATGACGGTATGGCACATGATGAGACTGGCCTTGATTATGTGATGCTGTATTTGGAGCCTGAATTGCTGCAGGAAATTACAGGGCAGAAGGAATTGATTCGTTTTGCAGATCCAATTGTATACGATGCTGGACTTAAACGGAAGGTATTGAATCTATCTCACGCAATATTAAATGAAAAAGAGGAAGCGTATTGCAGTGAACTGGCAGTCTCCTTTACAGATACACTTGCTCGGACTGATCTGGATACAAGCTGCAGGAAAGATAACTCATTGGTTATGAAAGCTAAGGATATAATTCATAGCAACTTACAAGGTGTACTTAAATTAGATGAAATATGTGATGAATTACAGCTTTCGAAATACAAATTTATTAGATTGTTTAACAATCATACGGGAATTTCGCCTTACCAGTATTTCTTAAATAGTAAGGTACAGCAAGCAAAGCAAATAATAGAGAAACATAAAGATATATATGAAGCAGTTGCTGCTTGCGGGTTCGTTGACCTGGCTCATTTGAATAAGCATTTTAAAAGTGTTTATGGAATAACTGCACATGATTATGTGTTGAACATAAGGTAAGGCACTCATTATAGAAACCAAAAAGTCAACCAAAACCTATACACTTTTATACGGCAACAATGATTAACAATATTTTAAGTATAAGAAACGTTGCAACCGCGCTATCGCATCAGATAGCGCGGTTTTCTTATTTTTTGTTACCAATGATGCCAATATCTTCATTCACAATTATTTTGCTATAAAAGTGATTACTTCTGGGAATGTAGCTTCTATGTGCACAGGAGGTGAGCAATCGTTAAAGCTTACAAAACAAAAGCAGCTAAGACAGCAACGCGGCTCGTAACCGGTGTTCTAAAAAAAGCTATTCCCGAGGAAAAGAAGAAAAACCTTAAGAAAAAAGTCGGGCAGGTAGCAAAGGATCAGATGCAGGCATCTTTATCAAATAAGGTCGGTGAAAAAGCGGATACTGCCGCTTCGAAACTTGAAAACATCAAGGAAAACAAAAGTGCTGATGTGCACGAAAAGGCTCAAGCATCGGCTGATAAGCTGCGGACGAAACTGCTTGGTTGGAAGGATGAGCTCCAAGACACTGCAACGCAGATGAAGGACAAAGTGGAGGGTGACCGCGGTTCTGACAGCAAAGGCCCGCAAGTGAAGTCGATTTCTCAAATCAAACATGTTGAGGAATTAAAGAGTTACCGGGACGTGAAGGGACCGGCAGCAGCGAAAAAATTGAGCGATGTGAAGAAAAAATAAGAAGGAGTGTTTAACATGGCAGTTCAAAAAAGTACAGATAGTTCCGGCTTGGCGGACGTAATTGATCGCATTTTAGATAAAGGAATTGTAATTGACGCGTTTATACGTGTCTCAGTAGTAGGAATTGAAATTTTAACAATAGAGGCCAGAGTCGTAATCGCTAGTGTGGATACATGGTTGCGATATGCCGAAGCGGTCGGTCTCTTACGGGATGAGGTACAGAACGAAGGATTGCCGGAACAAAAGAATGAAAGAAGCAATTCCTTATTCAGTGTATGAGGAGAGCAGGCTTTAAGCCTGTTTCCTCTTTCATAATTTAATAAAAGGAGGGGAAATATGAGCATTACAGATATTATGAAAAAAGTAAGCAGCTTCTTTGAAGAATATATCGCGCCGCCCCATAAGATCACAGCGGTGGAACCGAGACAAGGTGAAGATAGTGCAGACGGATGGACTGTCATTATTGAAGTATTTGAAGAGCGGGATTATATGAAGAAGTATGCGAAAGACGAGATGCTTGGTGTGTATAGCGTCACACTGAATGAAGAAGCAGAAATTGAATCTTATTCAAGACAAAGTACACGTTATAGGAGTGCAGTAGATCATTAATAAAGGAGGCAGCAGCAATGGATGGAACGTATGTATTTTGCGCAGTACAGAATCCGATTCAGCCGAGCTTCGGAGATGTGGAGCTGGATGGCGTTTCCGGAAGCACGTATATGATTTCACATGGAAATATGGCATTTGTAGCGGCTAAAGTTCCGCAGAAAATTTATCATCCTACTAAGGATAATTTAATGGCCCACCAAGCTATCCTTTCTTCTGTCATGAAGAAACAGGATGAGATGATTCCAGTCAGTTTCGGCAATGTTTTTAAAACGGATGAAGATGCTAAAGTAATACTGAAAAAGCTCGAACCTCAGTTCACAGAACTATTTCCAGAGATACGCAATAAAATCGAGCTAGGATTGAAAGTGATTGGCAAACAGGAATGGCTGGAGGAGGAAATTCATAAAGATCCTGCAATCGTTAGACTGAAAAAAGCTGTAAGCAAGAAATCGAAGGAAGCTGGATATTATGACCGAATGAAACTTGGTGAACTAACCCAGAAGTTCTTTACTGACAAGCGCCGGCAAATCGAAGAAGAGATTCTAAAGCCGCTTCAGAATCTCGCCACAGCAGCAAAAGCAAATGAACCGATCAGTGAGAAGATGCTGCTCAACAGTGCGTTTTTGCTGGATAAGGATAAAGAGTCGCAGTTTGATGAAGCAGTCAATGCGCTACATGACAAATGGGAAGAGAAAGTCGATTTCAAATATTCCGGCCCATGGCCGGCGTATAACTTTATCAATATCCGTTTACAGGTTGAAAAGCCGTCATGATGCCTTTTCTAGTCTCTGCACCAATCAAACTACTGATAAGAATTGGGCGAGAAATTAAGGGCGAAGCTGATAAGGAGTATTTCGATATCTCCGTTATACAGCAAAAATTGATACAGCTGCAGATGCTGTATGAATTGGAGGAAATCTCAGAAGCGGCATACAAAGAAAAGGAACAGGAACTTCTGCTGCGCTATGAAGTAGCTAAGCAGCGTGAATTGGATGAGTGGGAAAAGCTTGCTGAAGAAGAGAATAAGGAGTAAGGAATATGGGACAGAAGGAAAATTATATTTATTTATACGGTATTGTACCTGTTTATGAGCTGGATAAAACGCCATTTTCTTCTTTTGTTGGCATCGATAAAGAACAGAAAGCAGCGATTTCAACATATGGGGACATTGCAGCTATTTATACGGAAGTCGATGCAGAAGCGTATGAAGGTGAAGCATTAGAGTCTAGGATGAAAGACGATCTTGAATGGCTTCAGGAAAGTGCGATGCACCATCATGAAGTGCTGCTTTCTCTACAAAAGAAGTACACGCTGATTCCGATGAAGTTCTGTACGATTTACCTGAGTCAGGACAGTCTGGAAGGAAAGATGCGTGAACAAGCAGATACAATACAAAGCCTATTTATCAGAATTAAAGACAGTGAGGAATGGAATCTGAAAATTTACTGCGATGATGAACCCCTCCGTGAGCACGTCCTGCAGCATAGCCCCAGTATTAAAGAAAAGATGCAGGAGTTAGAGAGTTTGTCCCCCGGCCGTCAATTCTTTGAAAAGCGGAAAATAGATCAGCTTGTTGATGGTGAATTGGAAAAAGAGAAAAATCAATTCTGTGAACAAATACATGCAGAGCTAACTGAGATTGCTACAGAAGAGAAAGTAAAGACTGCCTGGAGCAAGGACGTCACAGGTCGCGAGCTGGAAATGAGCTGGAATAGTGTCTATCTTATTCAGGAAAATCAAGTAGAAGCGTTCTTAAAGCTTGTTGAACAAAAAAATGAGGAAAGTGCTTCATCTGGGTGGAGATTCGAAGCAACTGGACCTTGGCCGGCTTATCATTTCGTCTATTAGATGGAGGCGCAAGATGAATACACGTGAGACGATCGACAGAAACAAGGATGTTTCCTTGATAGATATACTTGACGTCATTCTCGACAAGGGAGTTGCGATCAAAGGGGATTTAATTATTTCAATTGCCGGGGTCGACTTAGTTTACCTGGACTTGCGGGTGCTGATTTCATCTGTTGAAACGTTAGTACAAAATCAATCCGGCAATACACGGATGGACATTACATCTGAAGCATTCGATAAACAGAAGGAGGAGCTGGAACATGGAAGTGCAGCAGCCGAAGAGCGGGCGAATCCATTTAGATCCTGATGATGCGGAACATGGTTTGGCACAATTAGTTATGACAGTGATCGAATTGCTTCGCCAGATTGTGGAACGTCATGCCATTCGTCGGGTGGAAGGCGGAACACTATCGGATCAGCAAATTGAAGATCTTGGCATGGCGCTGATGAACTTGGAATTAAAAATGGAAGAATTGAAACTAATTTTCAACTTAAAAGATGAAGATTTGAATATCGACCTTGGACCTTTAGGAAATCTCTTACCAGGAAAGAAGTGAAAACATGGCAGAACAACAAGTCGTTCAGAGCAACACTAGTAACTTGGTCGATGTATTGGAAAAAGTACTCGATAAAGGTGTTGTCATTGCCGGAGACATTACAGTAGGAATAGCGGATGTAGAATTGCTTACCATCAAGATACGTTTAATTGTAGCCTCAGTCGATAAAGCGAAAGAAATCGGCTTGGACTGGTGGGAATCAGATCCATATCTATCCTCAAAAGCAGCAGACAGCAATACGAAAAGGCTGCAGGAGGAAAACGAACGGCTTCATAAGCGATTGCAACTTTTAGAGCAAAAGTTAACAGACTAAGGAGGAACAAAAAATGTTTGAAAATATTAAAGAAAAAGCAGCAAGTAAAGTGGCAGATAAAGCAGTGGATAAAGCAGTAGTAAATGCTGCTGATAAGGTAAAGCAAATTGACAATCCATGGAATAGAACAATTGTTGGTGGGTTAGCCGGAGCTTCAATAGGGCTACTTTCGAGCCCGAATATAACCCGAAAAATAGCTGGCACTTTCAAATCTGCAAAGACGAAAGTAAAAGAAAAGGATCTAGGTGAGTCAGCGAAGCAGGTGAAAGATAAAACTGTTCACTTGGTTCAGGACAAGTTTGAGAAGAACAAGGATTCAGAAGAGCATAATAACGAAGAAAATCAAGAAGAGAAGAATCAGCTTCAAAGTGAACAGCATGAACAAAACAGACAAGAACAGCAGGATCAAAACAATAATGACCAACAGGACCAAGATAACCAGGAGCAGCAGGATCAAGCATCTGAGAATCTGCGAAATGAGAACGAACAGCTGAAACAAAAGATTGAAGATCTGGAAAATAAATTGAACAAGCTCTTGGATGATAACTCATCCAAAAATGAAGTTGCTGCAAATAGTAACGGCATTTCTATAGTTAGACAAGATGACGTAACGAAGTAAGTAGGAGGGTTGAAAATGGCTAAAGATGAAATTCTATCATTCTTTGTACAAGCAGCTAATCATCATGATTTCTCGACGGATATAACACTGCATGTGAAAGGTGGGCTGGTCACCGGAACTATCATTTCAGCAGCATCTTATTTCTCCAATGTAAAAGACAGCATCTCAGAAAAAAATGATGTGGCCAAGCAATTGAAGGAAGCCTTGAAGCAAGCGGAGGAATCAGCAGACACCAAGCAAAGCAATGCGGAGTATATTCATTTAAAAAATATGTCTGCGTATCTGGCAGAAAATAAAACTACACCAGCTAATGCTGATCTTTTATGGCGCGGAAAGATAAGCGAGGTAGATGGGTTCTTCCTTGGAAGAATATCTGATGAAGAATAAAGAGAGCTCCGGCATATTGCCGGAGCTTTTTATTGTAGTTGGTACGCCGCTCTGCGCGTTACAAGTGTATGCGCAGTCGCAAATGTGTATTTAACTCAAGCTATCTTATTTATTACCATTAAGAGTTAGGCGATCTTGCATTGTTGCTATCATTTCCTCTCTCACAAAGGATATCCTGGCATGTACGGGAAGCAGTGCTTTTCTTGTTTAGCATAATTATGTACATACAAGAGAAAATTCAGAGAATCTGATGCTTCAACTGTCAGTATGCGTCCTGGTTTCATATGAATCCTCCAATCTAATAAAAAGGCCTGCAGTTATACAACTGCAGGCCTTTCTGTGTTTATTAATTACTTAGCTGCTTTCTTCGCCTGTTTTCTTTCCTTGCGGCGCTGACGCTCTGCTTTATGATGTTCTTGCATGCTGAAGCGTGTTGTTGCTTCGTACACGATTGGTACGATAACAAGTGTCAGCAAGGTAGAACTGATAAGACCACCCATTACAGTGATTCCAAGTCCTTTCGAGATAAGGACGGAACCGCCGCCTTCGAATCCGAAGGCAAGTGGTGCAAGGGCACCGATTGTAGCAATGGCTGTCATAAGGATTGGACGAAGACGAGTTGCACCGGCCTCTAGAATTGCTTCGCGAGTCGGAATGCCTTCTTTTTCCTTGTGAATGATACGGTCAACTAGAACGATGGCGTTTGTTACAACGATACCGATCAGCATGAGCACCCCGATGAGGGAGGAAACGCTGATTGTTTCACCGCCGATGAGCAATCCTACTAACGCACCGATAACTGTGAACGGCAGGGAGAATAGGATGGCAAATGGTGCCAGTGCACCGCCGAATGTTAATACTAGTACGAAGTAGACAATCGCGATTGCTGCTAGAATAGCAAGACCAAGCTGGCTGAATGATTCGTTGATTTGTTCAGAAACTCCGCCTTGATCGATGCTTACGCCATCAGGCAAATCAAGGTCATCAATTTCTTCTTGCAAGCCGCTAGTAGCTGTTGCAATATCATCGCTGGTAATATCAGCAGATACAGAACCATAAAGCTTTTCATCACGGCGCTGCAATGTATTCGGAGACTGACCGTCTTCAACTTCGGCAATCTCATTCAGAGCTACTTCTGTTCCGAGAGATGTTTGGATCGTAGTGTTTTCAAGATCCTCTTTATCCTCGAAGGATTCGTTGGCTACTTGCACATAAACATCCAATGCATCGCCATCATTCTGGATAGTGGCGATTGACGGCTGGCTGCCGATGTTGGACAGCTGAGCAGTAACTTGAGCTGCTGTCAAACCTAACTGAGCCAATTCTTCCTGGTTGGCTACAATTGTATATTTATCATATTGCTCAGAAGCATCAGAATCTACGTTAGTGAAGTTATCATCGTTTTCGATAAGATCCATTACCTGCTGAGACGCAGTTTGGATATCTTCGACGTTATTACCGTAGATGTAATATTCTGTTGTGTTGCTGCTTGTTCCTGTCATGTCGATGGATCCAAACTCACCTTGGTCTGTCAGGGCTTGCAGATCATCAACAACTGCTTCTGTCTCACTTTGGATATCCTCATAATCATCGCTATAGCCCAAATAGAAGAGGGCGGAATCGCCGGTAGAACCTGAAAGTGGATTACCTCCGCTGCTGATCGTGTACTGCAAGGTCTCAACGCCGTTGCGATCAAGGAGCATCTCCTCGGCTTTATCAGCAACTTCCTGAATGTCCTCACGTGTTTGGCCTGGTTCAGGTGAATAAGAAGCAACAACCATGTTTTCGCCGGTGCTAGGGATAAAGCTGACACCAATCGAAGGAACTAGGAACAGACTTCCGATTAGTAAAGCAAGCGCAATAACAAAAGTGATGATTTTATGCGACAAACTCCAATTCAAGACGCGCTTATAGAAATTCGCCAGTTTACTAGGTTTTTCTTCTTTGTGTACATACGTTTTTGCTTCTTCTTCGCTAGTGCCGCGATCCAATCGTTTGCGGAATAGTGTATGTGCCACCATCGGTACAACGGTAACCGCAACGAGCAAGGATGCTAGCAAAGCGAATACGACTGCTAATGCAAACGGAAGGAACAATTCTCCGATTTGTCCTTCAACTAATCCAAGAGGAAGGAATACTGCTACTGTTACTACAGTAGAAGAAAGAATCGGGACAAACATTTCGCGTGTTGCATCAATAATCAATTCTTTGCCGCGCAGCTTCTCATCTGCCAATGACATACGGCGGTAGATATTCTCTACAACTACAATCGAGTCATCAATTACCCGGCCGATGGCAACGGTGATAGCTCCTAATGTCATAATGTTCAAGCTGATATCCATCTCGTATAGCAAAATCAGGCCGATCAAAATCGATAATGGAATCGAAATGATGGAAATGATAGTGGAACGGATATTCCGCAGGAACAAGAGGATGATGATCACAGCGAAAATGGCACCGAAGAGTGCTTTGTTTACCATCGTATGGACAGAATCTTCAATTGGTGCACCTTGGTCCATTGTTGATGTGATGGTCATACCATCATTATCGTCTTCAAACTGCTGGATTTCATCTTTTACTGCATTAACAACTTCTACAGTATTGGCGTTTGGATCCTTCGTAATGTCGATCCCAATGGAATCCTCGCCGTTTGTACGAGAAATAGATTCTACTTCACCGACTACTTCTACTTCTGCTACATCCTGCAGCTGGACAGTAGGTAGCTCTGTCGGAGCTTGTGCAGCCTGCGCTGCTTGTGCTGCAGCATCAGCCTGGCCGCCTGAAGCTGCCTGACCGCTTTGTCCTGCCGCTGCTTCTTGGCCGCCTTGTGCCTGTTGTGCACTTGCACCGCCTGTAACCGGAATTTCCAAGTTACGCAAATCATCAAGTGTAACAATATTGCCATCTACAGCCACGTTTTTCTCAGTGTTACCGAATTGGTACAGACCGAGCGGGTAAGAGTCACTACTGTTCTGAATGACTTGGCCGACAGTATCCTGTGTCAAACCATTCTCAGCTAATGCATCTTCATCATAAGTGATTTGTACTTCCTGCACCTGCTGTCCGGAAATACCGACAGATGAGACGCCTTCAATGCCTTCCAGTGCTGGCTGTAAATCAGATTCGACAGTCTGTGTTAGTTCTTCGATTGTCTGATTGCTATTAGAAGCACTAAGTGTGATGACTGGGAAGGAATTTAAATTGATTTGTGCTGCTGCTGGTTCTTCTGCATCTTCAGGAAGCTGTACATTTTCAAGTGCTTCCTTTACTTCTGTTTCTGCATCATCCAGATTTTTAGAATAGGCGTATTCCAACTGGATAGTAGAAGCATTCTGCAAAGATGTCGAGCTTATATTTTCTACACCATCCAAGCTTTGGACAGCCTGTTCGATTGGTTCTGTTACGTTTTCCAATACTTCCTCTGGCGGTGCGCCAGGATATGTAGTCGTTACGGTGAGGACTGGTACACTGATATCTGGTAGTGTTTCCAGTTTCATATTTGTTCCAGCATAAATACCTGTTACTACAACCATGATGGTTAGCAACCATACGGCAACCTTATTCTTTAAAGAAAAGTTGATGAACTTTCTCACGATCCAGCTCCTTTATTCTCCATTTGACCGACTGGTCATTAGTCCTCTATACTATATAGGCAACCACTTCACAATGCAACAATTATATCAAGGATATAAGGATGTTCAATAGTATAAATCCAGCTTTTTATAAAGAATTCATATATTATTCACAGTCTCTTAACACACTTATGACCGACCGGTCAGTCGAAAGGAAAGGCAATATGCAGGAGAAAAAAATCACAATAATTGAACGAGCAACTGAGATTATTGCCAAAAAGGGATATCATGCTGCCAGTATTCAAGAAATTGCAGTAGCAAGCAAGCTTTCCAAGGGAGCATTTTACCTTTACTTCAAATCCAAGGAAGAACTGATGGCTGAAATCCTTCGCTACCATATCCGTTTGATAACGGAGGAAATTGAAAAAATCGACCAGTTGAATTTGGACAGCCGAGAGAAAGCGAAGCTTCGTCTGGCAACTATGATGCGTGAACTTGTCAAACGCGGAAATTTCATCATCATGCAGCGTCACGATATTGATTCCGATATTGGGAAAGAGATGGAACTGTTCTTCCTTGAGGAAATGGAAAGAGGAAGACGTAAAACAGAGCTTGATTTGCTCGAACTATATGGAGAAGAAAGTAAAGCTTATTTAAAGGATCTGAGAATATTACAGGAAGGGATACTTGCACAAATAATTGGTGATATGCTACTTCATGGGCTAATCCTTGACCTGGACAAAACTGCTGCTTATATTCTCGAACGAATGGATGATATGGTGGAAGGTCTTTTGAAAAGGAAAGCTGAGCCGCTTGTGACAGATGCTACACCGGTCTCCGCTTCTATTTTCGAAAAAGAGATGAAGGAACGGGAAGTAAAACAGCTTTTAGATAGAATGCAGGTTATTATTCTTACCCTTGATGCTGATGTACAGGATGTGCAAGAGCTACAAGGAGTAGTTGAACTGATTCAGGAAGAGATGCAGAAAAAAGAGCCTAAAAAGCTGCTCATTCAGGGTTTGACTGCCAACCTTAAGGGCATCAAGGAACTGGATGATTTACGCCAGGAATTGGCAAGATTGTTGAATATAAAAGTATTGTAATGGAGAGCCGGCACATGCATGCCGGCTTTCTTGTACTTAAACAAGTTTCCGTTATGATACGGCAAAAGAATAGCAGGAAATGTAACCGCTTTCATAGTATATTAAGAGTAAGAACCGAAGGGGGTAGAAAAATGAATATCTTACTCGTGTGTGCCGCTGGGATGTCTACTAGTCTGCTTGTCTCAAAAATGCAAAAGGCAGCAGAAGCAGAATCGAAAACCTACAATATCCAAGCTGTATCAGCCGATCAGGCGAAAAAACATATCGAACAGGCTGAAGTACTATTGCTTGGTCCGCAAGTACGCTACATGCTTCCACAGATGAAAAAACTAGGAGAAGAGCGCGGTATTCCGGTTGATGTAATTAATAGTGTTGATTATGGTACTGGGAATGGAAAGAACGTGCTTCATCATGCTGAATCGCTATTTGCGAAAAAGGGGTGAGGTAGATGAGCCGATTCAATGATTTTCTTGAGATGAAGGTGATGCCGGTTGCTGGTAAGGTCGCAGCACAGCGGCATCTGGTAGCGCTGCGGGATGGTATCATCCTGACAATGCCATTGATCATTGTCGGATCACTTTTTCTTATTCTCGGTAACTTGCCGATACCGGGATACGCTGATTTCATGGCTGGAATTTTTGGAGAGTCATGGAGTACCAAGCTGCAATATCCCGTTAATGTGACGTTTGATGTTATGGCGATCTTTGCCTGTTTCGGTATCGCGTACCGACTGGCACAGGCTTATGAATCAGATGGTGTAGATCCGCTGTCTTCAGGTGCAATTGCACTGTCTGCATTCTTGCTTGCAACACCTTACAGTCCTTTTCAAGTTGGAGAAGCTACTGCCAATTTCGTGCCGGTTTCCTTGCTCGGCAGCGGCGGCTTGTTCGTCGGAATGTTAGTAGCAATGTTCGCTACCGAGGTGTATCGAATCATTGTTAAAAGAAATATCGTCATTCGTATGCCAGATGGTGTACCACCGGCTGTTGCACGGTCATTCGTTGCACTTATACCAGGTTTTGCAGTCATCATCCTAGTTTGGCTTATTCGTTTGCTTGTAGAAGCAACATCGTTTGGTGATATCCATAATTTGATTGCAACTGTTATTGGATCACCGCTAACACTCGTTGGCTCCTCCTTCATCGGTAGCTTTGTCGCAGAATTGATGATTGTGCTGCTATGGGTTTGCGGTCTGCATGGGGCTAATATCGTCGGCGGTATCATGTCTCCGATTTGGCTGAAGGCGACAGCGGAGAATGCAACGGCATTTGCTGCCGGCTCAGAGCTTCCGCATATTTTTACAGCTCAATTCTTTGAAGTGTTTATTCATGTCGGAGGATCCGGGTCGACGATTGGTTTGGTTTTGATCATGATTTGGCGGGCGAAGCTGAAGCAAAATAAACAGCTTGGTAAGCTAGCGACTGGTCCAGCGATCTTCAATATAAACGAACCAATTGTTTTCGGACTTCCGATCGTACTGAATCCGATCATGATCATACCATTCATCACTGTCCCGCTCGTGATGGTTATCACCACCTATATTGGGATGAGCACAGGTCTAATAGCTAAACCGGCCGGTATCGTTGTACCTTGGACCATGCCGCCATTTATCTCAGGTTACTTGGCAACAGGAGGGAAAATCTCAGGTGCTGTTATTCAGTTAATCAACTTAGCGCTCGCGATGCTTATTTATTATCCATTCTTCCGTGCTTTGGAGAAAAACCAGCTGAAGGAAGAGGAAGCAAGACAGCGTGAAGTGGCAGCATCAGAAGATGGCACAGATCCGGTCAACAGCTAAAGGAGGTACGTAATGAATTTAGAAGAGAAAGCATTTCAGTTGATATTATATGGCGGTGATGGCCGCAGCTATGCGATGGAAGCAATGGCGCTTGCTAGACAGCATGCATTTGAGGAAGCGAGACAAAAAATCGAGGCTAGCAGAGAAGCAATTAACCAGGCGCATCACGTTCAGACAGAGCTTATCTCTGCTGAGGCAGGCGGCAAACAAACGACCTTAAGTCTGTTGATGGTGCATGCACAGGATCACTTGATGAATGCCATGACAGTGAGGGAATTGGCAGAAGAAATCATTTATCTGCAGGAGGAGCTGGCCAGACAGGCAGCAGCTAGAGGTTCAGTTTGAAGCTAGGCGGTCATTTGATCGCCTTTTTTGCATAGGCATGAAGGATATGGGGGTGAATCTGTATGCTGCAACCAAGGCTGTTGGAATTATTGACTTTCTTGTCATCTGAATCACGTACGCTGACAGCAGATGAGCTTGCAAGGAAACTGGCTGTTTCAGAGCGGACAGTGCGTTCTGATATCAAGCTGCTGCAGCAGGAGCTGCCGGCGGACTACGCAAAAATTGAATCCTTACGAGGGAAAGGCTATCAGTTGATTGTCCTTGAGGAAAAACTCTTTCAGCAGTACTTGCAGGAAACTATTCGAACAAAGCAGGAGCGCCTGTATACGCGGGTGGAGACACCCGCAGAAAGAGTGAATCATCTGATGCAGCTGCTGCTCTTAGCTGATAGCTTTATCAAGATGGAAGATTTGGCGCAAGCTTGTTTCGTCAGTTTTCCGACAGTACAAAACGATCTCAAGCAGGTACGGTCTTTGTTACAGCAATCGGGGCTGGATCTGCAGAAAAAGCCAAAGTATGGCATTCGTATTGCGGGAACAGAAACAGAAAAACGGTATTTCCTGTCTTCATTCTTTTCAAAGCAGGCTAGTTGGCATAAGCCGTACAGCTTACCGGATGCTATCGTCTCCGAAGCAGAAATTCGTTATGTGCATGATATTGTGCATAAGTTCGTGACGGAAAAGGAATTGATGCTATCGGATGTAGCAGTACAGAACTTGGTTACGCATATTGCAATCGCCTGCCGACGAATCAAGGATGAACAATATGTCGAGCTTGCCCCTGATGCTATGCAAGATATCATCCAGCAGCCAGCCTTCCGGGAAGCAGCACAGCTCACGGCTATGCTGGAAGCAGAGCTTCATCTGTTTTTCCCACAGGTAGAAGTAGCTTATATGACGATTCATTTGATGGGAACGGATTATGTGTCCAAAAGTACATTGGATGGTCACATGGGGATGCCGGACTTAGCAGCGGCAATTGTAGCGAGGATATATGATAAGACAGGATTGGATCTCAGGCATGATCAAGAGCTGCTGCATGGATTGAGTTTGCATCTGAAGCCAGCTGTTCATCGCCACTTGTATGGTATGAATGTAAGGAATCCTCTGCTGGAAGATATTAAGCGGCACTATCCGCTTGCGTTCGAAGCAGCTGTCATTGGTGCTTGTGCAGTAGAAAAAGAAAATAGCATTCAGCTGGCAGAAGAGGAAATCGGATATTTAGCACTGCATATTGGTGCAGCTTTAGAGCGGAGCAGGCAAACCGGACGGAAAATCAGATGTTTGCTAGTTTGTGCCTCAGGAGCAGGCAGTGCGCAGCTGCTTCGTTATAAGCTGCAATCTCTTTTTCCGGACAAGTTGGACATCATTGATACGATTGAATATTATCGCCTGCTGCGCGAAAAGAAATGGGAAGCTGACTTGATTATCAGTACAATCCCAATTGAATCGACGGTCACACCATTGCCAGTCGTACTTGTACCGGTCATCTTGGATAAAGAAGCGATTTCGAAACTGGAAGCTTATCTGCATTTTGGTCAGCAAATCCGCTATATCAAGCCATCTTATGTATTCCTGCAGCAGGATTTACGGAGCCAGGAAGAAGTTTTGGCCTATTTAACAAAGGTGCTGCAAGCAGATGGTAAGGTTGGGGAGGATTTTCTTGCTGCTGTATACGAGAGAGAGTCTATGGCACCAACTAGTTTTGGGAATTTTGTAGCTGTACCGCATCCCATTGAAGCGAGAGTGGAGGAGACATTGTGGGTGATCTGCACCTTGAAACAGCCGATCGACTGGGCTGGTAAGCAAGTGCGATTTGTTTGTCTTTTATGCATCGAGAAGGACAGCGATGAGGATTTCACCGGCATGTATCAGCAGCTTGTTCGCATCATCGAGGAGCCGGAACATATTCAAAAACTGTTAGAAGCCCATTCGTATGAGGACTTCCATAAAGCGTTAGTATCAATATGAAAACAGCCGCCTCATATGGGCAGCTGTATTAGTTCGTCGAAGGTTCGACTTTACCGCTCTGACGGGCAAGTTTCATATTTGCGCGTTTTGCCATTTTATAGGCGTCAAAGATATTATAAATCCAAAAAATGAAAAACGTGAACAGACCGACAACAAACCACATTAGGAACAGATTAATCAGATTGACCAAAACAAAGATGGTTCCTTTCAAATTCTGTTGATTATAAAACTGGCCTAAGCCAGCAAATAGAAAGCTCAATAGTGCCGCAACGAGCGGTGTTCTTTTGAATTCCATTTAGTCACCTCATCTTTTAAATACTGTACCAGTTTTCACATTTGTATACAAATACAGTCTGCAAGTCTTTTTTGTTGTATTTTGAAACCCTTTTCATAGAATGGACGTAAGGATATAATTAAGAAAAAAAGCGAGGCGAGTCGAGATGGATGAACAGCTGCAAGTGAAAGAGACAATCCTGCAATTAGAAAGGTCCCTGCTGGAAGATGACACGAGACTATCGACAGACGCTGTCGGCAACTTACTGACAGAAGACTTTTTGGAACATGGATCATCCGGCCAATCATTTAGTAAAGTTGATATTGTCACAAATGGATTAGATTCAGTCGATTTGAATATTAGGGATTTTGATGTGCGGATTCTATCTGAGGACACAGTTTTAGCAACATTTCGGACTTGTGATGCAGCCTCAGGAAGAGAGCAGCTGCGAAGCTCCATTTGGCGTTATCAGCCGGGCGGCTGGCGGATGTTATTCCATCAAGGAACTCCAGCAGAATGAAAGAGGCGGCTGCATCTGCAGGCCGCCTTTTTATGTTGAACATTATCATCATCAATTATCCCAAACAAAAGTGATAGCAGATTGAGGAGCGAGTGTATATTGGAGATATTGGTTCTCCTCTGCTAGCTGGAAGGTTTGCGTATTATTGCTCGTATTTGCTGCGAGTATGATAATTTTATCTTCTTTTTGATCCCAAAAAGCGGCAGTTGAGAGTTGCGGTAGCTCGGTACTTGAGATACGAACTGCCCCTGGCTGGACAAACTTGCTAATATGGCCAAGAGCATAATATTCAACGTTTTTCTTGATGCCGCTCGTTTGGCTGTTGATTGTGACGACGCCTCGGCAGTTCGTACAGCCGCCATTTGTCGGTCCGCCTGTCTCATCCAGTGCTAAGTTCCATAAAAGCACCGTTTTGGCCCAATTCCGGGTGGTACCAATGATCACCTGGTCCATCAGCCAGCTCAAGTTGTCTCCGAAATCCTCACTCCATGCTCCGCCGCTGCACTCTGTAAAGTAGATGCCTTTATCGGAATGAAGCTGGTGGATCTCTTCAGCATCCTCTGGATTGCCTGCGTAACAATGATAAGCAGTTCCTGCTGTATAATCAGAGGCTCCATTGAGTACTGTCTCCGCATAGTCCTTGCTGTTTTCCCAATTATGGTCATACGCAAGAATTGCTGTTTCCAAACCAGCGTCCTGAATTGCTGGGCCTAAAAAATTCTGGATAAAGTATTGCTGTTCTGCTGCGCCCATAGACATACTTGGATAGGCCGCTGTTTCAAATTGCGGCTCATTTTGCACGGATAGCATATCAACAGGCAGTCCTTGCTCCTGGTAAGCCATTAAATATTGTACAAAATAATCGGCGTAAATCTCATAGGTACGTTGGTCTGTATAATTCAAATAGGATCCATTATATGTGTGCTCTCCGTATTTCAACCACGGTGGTGCAGTCCATGGCGTACCCATCAATCGTAGTTCAGGGTTGTTTTCTTTTGCTTGTTTCAGCATGTTCATTACGGTTTGATCTAGTGCAGTGGAGAAATGCTGCAGCGGATCTTCTGGCGGACCTTGCTGATCTGCATACGTATAGGAAGATGGATTTCCTGTATCATCTACACTATAATCTGATGCTCCGATTGTGTGGCGGAGATAAGATAATTTAATGCCAGAGTCGGTAAACAGGTCCTGAAATAACGCGTCACGTTCTTGTGTCGACAATTTATGCTCCAGCAAATAGGCACTTGAGCCAGTCATCGCCGCTCCAAAGCCTTCCATTTGCTGATACGTTTTATCCTTATCTATATAAATGGTTGGTATATCTTGCTTGTCATCCTGGAATAACTTAGCTTGCTGTTTCTCGAGAAGATGCTGTTCATCACCAGTAGTCAGCCAGCTGTTTGCTATGGGAGGAGGTTCTTTAAACCTATCCAGCAGCAGGAAAAAACATAGAATGATTAAGAGAAGGGCAGCGAGTCTTGTCATCATATTTCCTCCTTACAAAAACATCCTGCAGGATATCTGCAGGATGTTTTCTTTTTGTTATGGCAAGGTTACTGTACCTTCTAATCTAACATCTTCGGAAGAGCTGCCCACATAGACAGGTACTTCGCCAGAAGGCATAACCCATTCTTTTTTCGTTTCGTCATAATAAGAGAATGCTTTTGGATCAAGCTTAATCTTAACGGACTTCTGTTTACCAGCTTTCAGCTCGACTTTTTCAAATCCGGCTAATTGCTTTTCAGGAGTTTCTACATCATTCGTCGGTAGTTCACCTGCATATACTTGGACGACTTCTGCGCCTTTTGTATCTCCTGTATTACGAAGGTTAAGTTTTACTTCAATACTAGTGTCATCTTTCTTATGCTTCACTTTTGTATGCAGATTGCGATACTTGAAGTCGGTATAAGAAAGACCATATCCGAATGGATAAGCTACTTCAAGGTTTTGTTTGTCATAGCCGCGATAGCCCACGAATACACCTTCTGAGTAGTTGTTTACGCCATTCGTACCAGGGAATTGGTCTTCGCTGCTAGTTGGCGTCTTGTCTTCATCGACAGGGAATGTAACTGGAAGCTTACCAGATGGATTGACGTCTCCGAAAAGGACATCCGCAATGGCATTTCCTTGCTCTTGACCCGGATACCAAGCTTGAACGATTGCTTTAACATCGTCTTGCCAGTCTCCCATTTCAATTGCGATTCCACTTTCATTCACGACAATCGTATTTTTATTCACTTTTGACACTTCTTCAATCAGCTGCTGCTGGTTGTTTGGCAGTTCCATGTCGGAACGGTCTGTATAACCTTCACTATCATATGTGCGCGTTACAATGACAGCTTTGTCTGCTTTCTTGGCAGCTTTGACAGCTTCTTTGATCTGTTCATCGACAGCACCTTTTGCAGGTTCCCAGCCGAATCTCATTTGGCCGCCATAATCACGGCCATCTCCAGTTTCATAATCTGTTTGATATTCGATTTTGATATCATGCTGTTCGCCTTTTTTCAATTCTACTTCAACTGATTTTGTGCCAAGTTCTTTTCCTTCATTATCGACAATCAGCTTGCCATCCAAATAAAGTTTACTTGTACCGAAGCTAGTAGTGGATAGTTTATATGTTCCATTCTTAGGAGCTTCAATTACACCAGTCCATCGAGCAGACATCATACCGTTCAAGTTAGTCGGCAGTTTGTCCAGTTTAGGTGACTGAGAGTTGAAACCCTCATAGTTATAGAATCCAAGGTTCATGTTAACTTGTCTGTCTGTACGTTCGTGTGACGGGTTTCCTTCAAAATTCTTATTCGTCCAATATTCCGCTTTTAATCCATTCTCTGATGCATCTTTTGCAGTGTGCAGCAGGGAAGATGGGACAGCGTCAGGTCCAGGCATAACATCGCCTGCACTGATTGGGTCTGTTCCAGCTGTATAGCTGACTTCGGTATTTTTCCCAGCATGGCTTTCAATACCTTCTAGCGGGCTCACAGTATAAGTAGGATTCACAAGCGAGCTTCCGCCGCCTGCTGCAGATGCATTATCAGCATCAGGTCCGATTACAGCAATGGAATCTGTTTTGTTCTGGATTGGCAAAATATCTTTTTTGTTTTTCAGCAAAACCATGCTTTCGGCAGCTATTTCACGAGCTGTTTGTCCATGAGCTGCTGTGTCGATTTGTTCATTTTGTGTTGGATGATCAATCAAACCTTTATCGAACATTTGGTAAAGCAGTCTGTATGTGCTTTGATTGATTGTTTCTTCGCTAACTTGACCGTCTTTAACAGCTTGGAGCAGATTATCGCCCCATTTACCATCAGGTTCTCCTGGCGTTTCCAAATCAAGTCCAGAATTGATGGAGTTAGCCGTACTAATGTTAGCGCCATAGTCGCTCATAACAAAGCCTTCAAAGTCTAGCTGATCGCGAAGCAGATCAGTTAATAATGTTTTACTATCACAAGCATATTCCGTATTTACTTTATTAAAGGAGCACATGATACTGCTAAGGTCAGCATCTTCAATTGCTGCTTGGAATGGGCGTGCGTAAATTTCATGGATTGCACGTTCGCTTGCCTGTGAATCATTTGTGAAACGCAATGTTTCCTGGTTATTCAGCAGGTAGTGTTTGGCAGTTGTCATTACATGATTGTCTTGAACACCATTTATGTATGAGGTAGCCATACGGGATTGCAGTACTGGATCTTCTCCTAATGATTCAAAGTTACGAGATCCGAATGCATTCCGCGCGATATCAAGGCCAGGTCCGAGCAGCACATTATGTGTCGTATTGAAGGCTTCATTACCGAGCACATCTCCGTATGCAGCTGCTGCATCTGTATCCCATGAAGCTGCAAGGGCAAGCGGTGCTGGCATTGCAGTCGATTGTTTGTTCTGTATGTCTGGGTTAGCAATTCTGACCCCAGCCGGGCCATCTGCCATTTTCAGTTCAGGAATTCCGTATTTCTCCATTCCTTCATTGTAGTATCCATAATAATTGTTTAAATTTCCTGTGATGAGATTAACCTTATCTTCAAGTGACATAGCATCAAGCAGCAGGTTTGTCCGTTTTTTAGCGGACAGATCTTCATTCATCCAAGGTTTATCTGTTTCTTCTGCAAAAGCTTGGAATGGAGCTGCGATAAGTCCAAATAGTAATACAGTTATAAATCCGATGATCGGAAAGCGTGTAAGCTTAGCCAATAGTATTCCACTCCTCTTTTAAAGCTGTCAGACGTGGCGGCGTCTGTTTCTTGTATAATGCTACGGAAACAGCAGAGGGAAGGGAATAGACGAAACTGTTTGTTTCTTATGCAGATGTTTTCCAGTCTATTACACTAAGAAAAGGGTATTACTAGGAAAAGTACAGTGCTATAAACGGACATTTGTAATCGTGCCGTAATGGAAATATATTCTTTCGGGTTCCTGAGCCTACATTTTGGGTAATTCTGTCGTTGATACACTGTCTGCCTATATGTACCCATTTATATTGCATTTTTAGATAATATTTTTATTTTATTAGCAGATAAAAAGGTTTGACTGCATATAGTTTAGGGTATAAACTAAATTGGTATAGGGGGTAAACCATCGTGAATAAATTGAAAGAAGCAATTGATCTCTTCAATGAGGTGTCATTTATGGCTACCGAATTGTTTCATAAGAAAGGCTCAGCGTATGACGTGTTCAAGGAGGTATCACCACAGCAAGTTGGGTTGATAAAAATCTTGAGCTTGTATGGAGCGTCCTCACCTGGCCATTTGGCTATCGTGCAGCAAGTACATAAAAGTGCGATTTCCAACCGCCTGAAAAAGCTGCATGAAAAGGGCTGGGTGGAATGGGTTGATTCAGAAGGGGATAAGCGAACGAAGCTTGTGCAAATTACAGAGGATGGGGAAGAGATTCTGAAACAAGCTGAGGAAGCTATTTATGATAGATTCTGCGGGCTTTTCGAGCATATTAAGGACGAAGACGTAGAAACATTCATCCGCATTTTTACAGATGTAAAAGAACAGCTTAAAAAAGGGGAGAGAGAAGATTGAGGACAATCATTCGTTTTAAATGGATCATCGCGATTGCAGTTATCTTGATCGCGGTTGGATTAACGATTTTTTCACCGAATCTGACCCAGCTTGCATCAGATAAGGGGCAGACACAGCTTCCAGAGGATGCTGTTTCCATTCGCGCTAGCGATATTTTAGAAGATGCCGGGAAGAATAGTAATTCACTTAGTGTTGTTTTCGAGCTGGACGAAGCTTTGAATCAGGACAGTGAAGACATGATTCAGGGAGTTATCGATAAAGTCGAACAAATTGACGGAGTAAGTGAGATAACAACACCGCTGACGGATAATCAAGAAATACAGGATCAAATGATGTCAGAGGATAAAAAGACAGTCATGATGCCGGTTACGGTTGAAGGGTCAGATGAAGAAGCCGAGAGAATCTCCGAGGAGATTTATGATGCTGTACCTGACGATGAAACAGCATATGTGACAGGTGCGTCATTGATTAATCAGGATTTTGCTAATACTTCAGAAGACGGCCTGAAAAAGACAGAGCTAATTACAGTATTTATTATCGTAGCACTTCTTTTAATAGTGTTCCGTTCCATCGTGACACCATTTGTTCCTTTGATCACTGTAGGCATTACATACTTGATCAGTCAGGGAATTCTAGCTATTTTAGTAGACACATTGGACTTTCCGATTTCAACGTTTACCCAGACGTTCTTGGTGGCGATTTTATTTGGTATCGGGACCGATTATTGTATCCTGCTGCTTAGCCGTTTCCGAGAGGAGCTTGCTAATGGTCATGATAAAGTCGAAGCGACTGTTACGGCTTATCGGACAGCGGGACGTACATTATTCATCAGTGCCATTGCGGTATTCGTAGGATTTGCATCTATCTTCTTCGCGAAGTTTGCTATCTTCCAATCTGCAGTTGGTGTAGCAGTAGGGGTTGCGGTACTCTTAATTGTCCTTGTGACGGTACTGCCGCTGTTCATGGTAACGCTGGGCGAGAAACTGTTTTGGCCTTCCAAAAAGGCTGCTTCTCACGGAGATAATAAGCTATGGCATTTCCTTGGACGTCATTCGGTAGCAAGACCGGTGCTGTTCCTGGCAATCACGGCTGCGATAACAGTACCGTTTGTACTTACGTACGATGAACAAGTTTCCTTCAACTCTACCGAGGAAATCAGCAGTGATTATAATTCAATCAAAGGCCTTAACGCTATCGGGGACGCAATCGGAAAAGGGGAAGCGATGCCGATACAGGTTGTCATCAATGACGATGAGAATCTGACAACAGCAAACACATTGCCATATCTTGATAACTTGAGTGATGCGATCAGCAAGATTGATGGTGTGGAAAAAGTCCGGACAGCAACACAGCCTACCGGTGAAAAAATTGATGACTTGTATGTAGATTCTCAAACTGGTCAAATCGCGGATGGTATCAACGATGCAGTTGATGGTATTGGTGAGGTACAGGATGGGCTGACGCAAGTACAAGATGGCCTGAATCAAATATCCGGTCAAGCTGGCAGTGCCGGTTCATCAAGCGGTGGCGGACTATCTGATGCGACAGAAGGTCTTGGTCAAGTTAATACTGCATTGCAGCAAGTAACTGGTCAGTTGCAGCAAACTGGAAATGTCCAGCAGGCAACTGCTCAGCTGGCTGGAATCAGCGAACAACTCGCACAGATTCAATCAGGTCTGGAACAGGCCGATACACAATTACAAGGTCAGCAGCAACAGGTTGGTACATTGACTGAAACGCTGCAGCAGCTTGCAGATGGTGTCGGTTCGGCAAATGAAGGACTAACACAAGTTTCTGATGGACTGACAACGGCATCTGATACACTGCGTGATATTAGCGATAGCGAGACAGTACGTGAGACTGGTATGTATATTCCGGAGGATGCTTTGGAGGGTGACTTCCAGGAAAGTATCGATACGTATAGTTTCCGTGATGGAGAAGGTGTAACACTTGATGTCGTATTGAGTGATGATCCATACTCTGAAGAAGCGATTCAAACACTACAGACAATCAAGGACCGTATCGATGCAGAAGTGAAGGATACACCTTATGAAAATGCGGAAATCGTCTATGGCGGCGTAACGAGCACCAACGCCGATTTGGAAGATCTCTCTACATCTGATCTTTCTCGGACAATGGTCATCATGATGGTCGGATTATTCATTATCTTGACTTTGCTGTTCCGTTCTATGGTCATTCCGGCTTACATGATTGGTTCCTTGCTGCTTACTTACTATACTGCTATTTCCATCACCGAATTGATCTTTGTCAATGGTTTGGACTATGCAGGTGTAAGCTGGGCTGTTCCGTTCTTCAGCTTTGTTATCTTGATATCACTTGGAGTCGATTATTCCATCTTCCTGCTTGATCGATTTACCGAAGAAGCTCGTGATGATCTGCAGGCTGGCATGGTTCACTCCATGAAGAAAATGGGCGGAGTTATTATTACCGCCGCAATCATTTTGGCAGGTACGTTCGCTGCGATGATGCCATCAGGTGTATTGACGCTTCTGGAAGTAGCAACAGTTATCATCATTGGTCTGTTATTGTACGGACTCGTGATTCTGCCGCTGCTTATCCCAGCAGTCGCTACAACACTTGGCGAACTGAACTGGTGGCCATTCAAACGTAAACGAAGAGAAGAAGATAAATAAGTAAAAGGAGTGCGCCGCGAGGCGTGCTCTTTTTTAAATGGACAAGTTTCCGTACCATGCTGCATATAGTAGCAAGGAATGGAGGTATGCAGATGAAACGAAGCCTTGGATTGCGTCTTGTTTTGGCTGGGACAATGGTAATAGCTGGCCTGCTATTTTTCTTCACCGACCGATCTACCCATCCTGTTCCGTATAATGATGTCCACGAAGAGATGATCCGTCACGCATTGGAGGAAGTGAACAATACAGCAGTTGAGGAGCTGGCTGTTTATGATACGTATGAAGTACTGGGAGTTGGTTTTGAGCCCGAAGGCATTATCAGTTTGCGCATTCAGAACGAGGGAGAGGAAGTCGATCATCATATGCAGACTGTTTGGGAAGAAGTGAAAGGAGAAGCAGCGGATGTTGTGGAAGCACATAATCTAGAAGATGACATCAACCGTGAAATCGAACTGGAGGTCAATTTAATCGGACCAGAAGGCACTATTTTGCACACTCATTAAGCATGCTGCGGAGGCATGCTTTTTTCTTTTGCTTAATCGTGGTACCTAAAGGGTATACAGAAGCAATAACATAAATGGAAGGAGTGGGGCGTATGAAGATAGCAGGCTATTTCGGATTTTTCATCCTAGCGCTTGTATTCCTACTTATCTATGCATTCACTATCAATACGATTTTTCTACTGCTCACTATTCTTTCAGGTGTAGTAGGGGCATTTTTCTTATTCCGAGAATTAAGAAAAAGAGAAAAGAAAGAACCAAGAGAACGAGACTATAATCGCAAGGGGAGATAATAATGGGACATGTGATTAAAACAGAATCAGGATATAACGTATTTGCGGAAGATATCGGGACAGGTATTCCTGTCGTCTTTATACACGGATGGCCGGTAAACCATAAGATGTTCGAATATCAAATGAATGAGCTTCCGAAGCAAGGCTACCGTTTCGTCGGTATCGATTTGCTTGGATTTGGTAAATCGGATAAGCCATGGGACAGCTACACCTATGATGCGCAGGCAGAAGCAGTACATGCTGTTGTCGAGCATCTGGGACTAAATAATTTTGTTTTAGCTGGCTTTTCGATGGGTGGTCCGATTGCCATTCGTTATATGAATAAATACGGTCTTGCTAAAGTGAACAAGCTGCTTCTCTTATCTGCAGCAGCTCCTGTGTTCACGCAGCGTGATGCATATCCGTTTGGTATGAAGAAGGAAGAAGCAGATGATATGATCGCGCAGATTCAGGCGGATCGTCCAAATACGCTGCAAGACTTTGGAGATATGTTCTTCGCTCAAGAACATTCTGAGCCTTTTAAGGAATGGTTCTTCCATCTAGGCTTGGAAGCTAGCGGGCATGGTACCATTCAGGCTATGGAAGCTCTTCGTGATGAAGATCTTCGTGCTGAACTGGTGCAGATCAGCACACCGACATATATCTTCCATGGTCAAAAGGATGAGATTTGTCCGTTTGATTTCACTGCTGAATTGACAGGCGGTATCGTCAATTCAACAATTATTCCTTTTGAAAACAGCGGCCACGGACTTATGTTCGATGAAAAAGAAAAATTCAATCAAGAGCTGCTGCGTGTTTTGCAGAGCTAAACGAATTATAATAGAGCTGACGAGTGAGTCAGCTCTATTTTGTCATGGGCAGGAGGAAAAGAGATGGATGGACTTGTTACGATTATAGGGATAGCAGTTGTCATTATACTTGTCGGGATAGCTGTCTTCTACAACACGGGAGCGCGTAAACGCCCTATGCAGAATTCCGATCGGCACCGGGAGCAGTTGAAGCTCCAGTACGATACGTTAAGGCTGCGTCCGACAGGAATAGTAGATGAAGAGCATTTTGATAGGCTGAAACAGGCACTGAATTTTGACTATGTGGATAAGATCAATGATGCTTTTCGCAAAGAGCATTATGATTGGAGCCAGAAAAAAATCAATACACATTTACGAGGGTTATTCCGCTTCATCATGCTTGCAACCATTTTCCGCAGCAAGGAATTATTTGATAAAGATATCCATCGTCTGTGGGAAGTGATGCGTCAATTTGATGAGGAATACAAGAAGTTTTGTTTGGAGGTCTTTGAAGGAGAAATTACCGAGGATGCTTCTGAGCGCGGTGAACGACATCCTGAGGAAAGAGAACGTTTCGAGATCAAGTACTTGATGCTGTTTCAATTAGGAGAACAGACACCGACCATTTGGGGAGAATTTTTCCAATATGGTGATGGAAAAGAGTTAATCGAGTACTTCCGGACACATGACCTTGAACAAGTGAAACAAGAGTATATGGCGGGTAACATCACACCAGATGCAGAAAGAACCTTCGAGAACTTGTACCATCATATAAAATGGGGAATGGAAGCAGATGCTGATGAACTTCGCGATCATCATCCAGGCCCAGAAGGCGATGCAGAGGATAAAGAGATGGACGTGAGTATCCTTTATTTCCTTAGCCTCAGAGGAGAAGCAACGGAAGAGGAAGAAGAGGAGTTATCGCTGTATACCGGTAAAGGCAGTGGATTTTATGCTACCAATGTATCATACGGTCAGATGGAGAAGCATTAAGCTTGGACATATTATTTAAGACAAACAAGACTTTATTAAAAAAATAAAATCCAAATTCATGCGAATTTCTATTTAAGAATTTGCGTAGTTTGGATTTTTTTGACTAAACACCTTTATCACATACATTCTTTTCATACTACCTTCAGCAGTTGGTGAATAAGCTAGTCCTGAAGGGGGCTATGTTTATGCATCATTACCGGAGAATCAAACGTAAGCAACTGATGGCGATATGCTTCCTTATTATGCTGCTGTTTTGTCTGTTTGCCCTCTTGTTTAACAGCGCTTCTCCCAATCAGGCTAAAAAGACTGTGGAAGATTTTTATACTTTAGAACAGAAGGGCGAATTTGCTGCCTCTTGGGGTTTGCTGCATAAGGATGTACAGGCCAGATTTCCGCTTAAAGACTATGTGACGGATCGTTCTCATGTATTTATGGGTCATTTTGGTGCAGACACTTTTTCATTTGATATAGAAAAGGGAGAAAAGCATAAAAAGTGGCGAGCAGAACCAAATGGACAGACCTATAAAGACGTCTATTCTTATACAGTTAAACAGAATTATCAAGGAAAGTACGGACGTTTTTCCTTTGTGCAGTATGTCTACGTAACAAAGGAAAAGGGAGAATGGCGTATTTTATGGGATTATCGGAATCAGAATTGATGAGTAGCTAGTTTTTGGCGCAGCAAAAGGTTGAATAACTGAGGCTGTTCTACAGGAAAGCCGTGTCCAATATCAGCAATTAAGAGGCTGCTGCAATAGCAATTACGGTTTGTTAGTTCAGTTGCGGATCGTTTCATGATTTGTTTTTCCTTTTCACCTACTGTTACAAGAATATCGGTTTTAATGTTAGAGAAATCTTGGGGAATAGAAAACTGCATATTTTCTTCGAGCATCTTAGTGAGTGCCATAGAGGATATTTGCAAACTATATTGGTAGTACGCATCAAAGTCTTCGGCAGGAATTGAGAGAGCGCGCGCTTGCAAAGCTGCAAAACTCCTCTTTTTAACCAATGGATACGTTAAACTGACAGCGCATTGAATAATGTTTCTCGGTAGCTTTACCGGAATTGTAAGCGGGCTGTTAAGCATGGTAAAACAGAACAAATCTGGGCGCTTGCTTACCATCTGCAAGGCAATCTGTGCGCCAATGGAAAACCCGATTAAAGCTAGCTTACCGTTACGCATATTGTTTTCTGCCCATTTCAACAGCTGATCCGCTAGATGTTCTATTGTTGCATTAGCTACCTCAAAGTCCAACTCCGCCACGGCGCATCTGTAGTCTTTAAAATGCATTATTTGCTCTTTCCACATCCAGCCACCAACACCGCCTCCATGTAGGAATAACAGTGTCTGCTCCTGATGTTCATGATAGATAGTTATTTTCATTTTCCTCACCTCTTAATGTAAGTATAGCGGAGTACTGACAATCTTTCTTGAAAGGCGTATGATGGAGAAAAAGAGAAACGGGAGAGACAGGATGAAAGCAATTCTTTTTGATTTGGATGGAACGATCCATGACAGACATACTACATTACAGCGGTTTTTGGCTGATCAATTCCAACGGTATGAATCTAAGCTGCCAGGAGTGAGTGAATCGGATTTTACAGAAACATTTCTAGAATTGGATAAAAATGGTTATGTGGAGAAGCCAGTTGTGTATCATGAGCTATTAAATCAATTTTCTTTAGATACGGGCTTGGAGCCTGTATTGACTGCTGATTATTTTGAAAAGGTAGCACAGTTTGCGGTCGCATTTCCGGAAGCGCTTGAGACTTTGCAGGAACTAAGTATGTCTTATACATTAGGCGTTGTCACAAATGGACCGGCCCTGCTTCAACAGCAGGTGATTGAACAGCTTGGGTTGTACTGGCATTGCCAAAGCTTGATCATTTCCGAAGCAGTCGGCTTGCGAAAGCCGGATCCTGCAATCTTTGAGATGGCGCTGTTAGAGGTGGAGGCAGCAGCATCAGAAGCCGTTTTTGTCGGAGATCATGCAGAGGTTGATGTAGCAGGCAGCAAAAGCGCAGGTCTACAGCCGGTATTTTTCGGCGGTAAGCTGGAAGGGGTGCCGAGTTTCTCTGATTGGCGAGTGCTGCCAGCTCTCTTGGCCAACTGGAATCGGTCTGAAAGGAAAAATAAAGACGACTATACTATAATGGACATGGACTAAGCATTTACATAAAGGGGAGATTGGATGGCTGAGAACGTAACACAAAAGGATTACAAGCTGATCGCACTTGATATGGATGGTACAATGCTCAATCCGCGTGAAGAGGTATCGGATGCGAATAGACAGGCGATACAACGGGCGCAAGAGGAAGGTGTCGATGTTATCCTTAGCACAGGTCGAGGTATTCGGACATGTAAGCCTTATGCTGATGATCTTGGGCTGCGATCTTTTTTGGTGACAGTAAACGGAAGTGAAATCTGGACCGCTGGCGGCGAACTGCTCGAGCGTGTATTGATCGAGGATGATTTGATCAAAAAGATGAAGAGCTTGGCTGATGAGTATGACACACATTATTGGGCAGTCAGCACGGAGCATGTGTTCCGCGGTAATTTCCCAGCAAATATGGAGGAATATGATTGGCTGAAATTCGGATTTGATACATTTGATGATGCAAAACGGGAAGCGATCGTCAAAGCTCTGTCCGATAAAAATGAACTGGAGCTTTCCAATTCCAGTCCAACAAATATCGAGGTCAATGCAGTGGGAATTAACAAAGCAGAAGCAGTGCAAAAAGTCTGTGATAGACTTGGTATTAAAATGGAGCAAGTAATTGCAATGGGTGATAGCCTGAATGATATCAAGATGATTGAAGCTGTTGGTTGCGGCGTAGCGATGGGCAATGCCCAGGATGCAGTCAAGGAAGTCGCAAACTATCAAACTGATACAAATGAAGCTGATGGGGTAGCAAAAGCGATCCACCATCTGCTAGGATGGTCATAAGCCCGGGTATTCCGGGCTTCTTACATAAGGGGGAGACAGAATGAAGACAGATCATTTGTATTACCCATATCATTCACAGCGTATGACGACCATTGCCAGACAGGGAATGGTAGCCACGTCACAGCCGCTTGCTGCACAAGCAGGACTGGATATGCTGAAAAAAGGCGGTAATGCAGTCGATGCCGCGATTGCAACTGCAGCCATGCTGACAGTTGTGGAGCCGACTTCTAATGGAATCGGCGGCGATGCTTTCGCGCTTGTTTGGATGAAGGACAAGTTATATGGTTTGAATGCTAGCGGCCCAGCACCCCAATCAATTAGCATTGATAAAGTGAGAGAGCTTGGACATGATGAAATGCCTTTGCAAGGTTTCCTGCCGGTCACTGTACCAGGTGCACCAGGCGGATGGGCTGCCCTTAGCAAGCGCTTCGGTAAGCTTCCATTAATAGAAGTGCTGCAGCCAGCAATATATTATGCTGAAAACGGGTTTGCGGTAACTCCGACAGTTGCTAAGCTGTGGGAACGTGCTTATAAGAAATTCAGGACTTCATGTACAGAACCAATGTACAATGGTTGGTTTGACACATTCGCTCCAAATGGAGAGTATCCGAAGATCGGAGACATATGGCGATCTCCTGATCATGCTGAAACACTTCGGCAAATAGCGCGTACAGATGCGGCTGCTTTTTATAAAGGAGAACTAGCTGCTAAAATGACGGAATTTTCTGCTGATAATGGCGGCTTCCTTACAAAAGAGGATTTGGCAGCTTATGAGCCGGAATGGGTAGAGCCGATTTCTGTCAATTACCGTGGCTACGATGTGTGGGAAATTCCACCGAACGGGCAAGGGCTAGTAGCTCTTTCAGCTTTGAATATATTAAAAGGTTTCTCTTTCCAAGAAAAAGAATCAATTGATACATATCATAAGCAAATGGAAGCGATGAAGCTTGCATTCGCCGATGGACATGCATACATAACCGAAGAACAGCATATGCCTGTCACTGTGGAAGAATTGTTGTCAGATGCTTATGCTGCCAAAAGAAGAGACCAAATCGGAGAGACTGCGCAGGAACCGGAGGCGGGCGAACCGAAAGCAGGCGGAACGGTTTATTTGGCTACAGCAGATAGTGAGGGAAATATGGTTTCCTTCATTCAGAGTAACTACCATGGATTCGGTTCCGGGCTGGTCGTACCAGGAACAGGTATTGCGCTGCAAAACCGCGGACACAATTTCAGTCTGGATCCTGAGCATGCAAACAGCCTGCAAGGCGGGAAGAAGTCTTTCCACACAATCATTCCGGGCTTTTTGACGAAAGAAAATCAAGCTATCGGACCGTTTGGGGTAATGGGCGGATTCATGCAGCCACAGGGGCACGCTCAGGTGGTTATGAATATGCTTGATTTCGGACTTAATCCGCAAACAGCTCTGGACGCTCCACGCTGGCAGTGGATCAAAGACAAGACATTCCATGTAGAAGCAGATTTCCCGAAACATATCGCGGAGGCACTGATCCGTAAAGGGCATGATATCGAGGTCAAAGCCGACAGGTCCACATTCGGGCGCGGACAAGTTATTTGGCGCGACCCAGAGAACGGAACATTATACGGAGGAACAGAAGCGCGAGCAGACGGCAGCATCGCTTCGTATTAGAAAGGTTGAACAACATGATCTACTGGCAATTATTTATGGCATTTTTCCGTGTCGGCATCCTAGGATACGGCGGCGGTCCATCGTCGATCCCGCTTGTGGAAAAGGAAGTCGTCAAACAGTATAAGTGGATGGATGATGAAGAGTTTGGTAACACGCTGGCACTTGGCAACAGTTTGCCCGGTCCGATAGCAACAAAGCTTGCAGGATACATCGGCTATCGTGTCGGCGGCTTTATTGGTATGGTCAGCGCTTTGATCGCTACCGTCATTCCGACAGTCGTACTGCTCATTGTCCTGTTTTATTTTGTTGATGCATTGAGCGATCAGCCTTGGCTCAGCGGTATGACAACAGCTGTCATACCTGTTGTTGGTGTCATGCTGGCAGTGATGACACTGGATTTTCTTAAAAAGTCCCGTAATGGGTTGAGCAGCTGGCAGATTGTTGCTTTGCTAGCTGCATCTGTTGTGCTGATTGAACTGCTTCATATCCATCCAGCATTCCTTATCCTGGCGCTTCTTCTGTTTGCACTTGTAAAACCGGAGAAACGGAAGGAGGAAGAGAAAGCATGATTTATTGGCAGATATTCCTCGCCTTCTTCATTCCTGGAATTGTTGGATATGGTGGTGGCCCAGCAACTATTCCGCTCATCGAAAATGAAGTGGTGGATAGATATGGCTGGATGACAACAGCTGATTACAGCCAGATGCTGGCACTGGCAAATGCACTTCCCGGACCGATTGCGACGAAGCTGGCAGGTGTGATCGGTTTTCAGCAAGCGGGTGTGCTTGGAGCTACAATCGGTTTGTTCGCTACAGTAGCGCCTTCACTCATCTTAATGATTGGATTATTAAGTATTTTAGCGAAGTTCAAGGATTCTCCTCGAGTAAAAAGAATGACAGCATATATCCGACCGACAATCGCTGTGCTGCTGGCAGGCATGGCAATCAGCTTTTTCCACACTTCTTATGAAAGTGCAGGCTGGATACATACGATCATCTTGGTTGTACTAAGCTATTTACTTATGGAGAGATGGAAGGTGCATCCTGCCTTTGTTATCCTTGGTGCTTTGGTTTATGGTGCTCTGCTTCTCGGATGAGATCCTGCAAATTTTTTGCAGGATCTTTTTCTCTGGGCAGGAGATGTAAGGAAAAGGGCTAATGTAATTAGTAAAATAAAATTCACTGCATAATCTAATAGGGAACCGGGTAGCTACTTAACATGGGGAATAGGATAAAAAATGAAGAAGGAGCATCTTATGCGCGTTACCATATGGAACGAATACCGTCATGAGAAGGAAAACGACCAGGTGAGAAGCATCTATCCCCGAGGCATTCATGGAGCAATTGCCGAATTCCTGGAGGACACTGGATTTGCTGTACAGACAAGGACACTTGATGATTCGGAGCAGGGATTGGACCAAGAGACGCTGGAGCAAACGGATGTCCTGATCTGGTGGGCACATAAGGCGCATGATGAACTGAATGACTATGCAATTGAGCGAGTGAAACAGCGTGTTCTGGCAGGTATGGGACTGATTGTCCTCCATTCCGGCCATTTCTCCAAGATATTCCGCAATTTGATGGGCACAACTTGTGACCTGAAATGGAGACAGGATGGAGAGAAGGAACGAATTTGGGTGGTTCAGCCAAGTCATCCGATTACGAGAGGTCTAGGTGAGTATTTCGAGCTTCCGGAAGAAGAAATGTACGGTGAGCATTTCGATATACCAGAACCTGATCATACGCTGTTCATCAGCTGGTTTGAAGGCGGCGAAGTTTTCCGCAGCGGCTGCACGTACAATCGAGGAAAAGGGAAAATCTTCTATTTCCGACCCGGTCATGAAACGTACCCGACTTACTATGATAAGAATGTGCAGACTGTTATCCGAAATGCATGCGAGTGGGCAGCAGCACCCTCAGCTGTCGTCCCGCACTACGGAAAGTCAGAAGCCTTGGAGCCGATACTGCGCCTTGCGAAGAAATGAGTATAAAGCCGTCTCAGCTCGACGGCTTTTACATAAAGAGATACAAAAATAGAGGAGGAGAAATAGATGCGTGCAATCGGGATATACAAACAAACATCCGTGGATCAGGCAGACAGCTTTACAGAAGAACAGGTGGATAAGCCAACTGCAGCAGGTGATGATGTACTTGTCAAAGTAAAAGCTGTCAGTGTCAATCCAGTTGATACAAAACAGCGAAAGCTGAAAGAGGACGATGGTAAATTCCGCATCCTCGGCTTTGATGCAGCAGGAATCATCGAGGAAGTTGGAGAGAATGTAGAGGGATTTCAGCCGGGGGATGAAGTATATTATGCTGGATCCGTTGCCCGTCAAGGTTCCAATAGTGAATTCCAGCTTGTTGATTATAAAGTTATCGCCAAGAAACCAGCAAATCTCAGTTTTGCTGAAGCTGCAGCCCTGCCGTTGACAGCATTGACAGCATGGGAAGCTATGTTTGAAAAGATGCATATCCCGCTAGACGCGGAAGCGAATAAAGACAAGACAATTTTGCTGGTTAACGCAGCTGGAGGTGTTGGTTCGATTGCTTCCCAGTTTGCGCAATTATATGGTCTGAATATAGTTGGAACTGCTTCACGAGAAGAGACGATTACATGGGCTAAGCAGCACGGCACCGAGCGGGTGATCAATCATCATGAACCGTTTCATCCACAACTAGAAAAGTTAGGAATAGACAGTGTTGACTATGTCTTCTGTATGCACCAGCTGGACAAGGCATGGGATGACATTATTGAAGTCGTGAAACCAGAAGGTATTATCTGTGCCATCACAGGTCCAGTTGAAAATATCAAACTGACTGATCTGACATCCAAGAGCCTGACACTTGTCTGGGAGTATATGTTTACCCGTACGCTCCATCAGACACCTAGCAGATATAAGCAAGGTGAAATTCTGTCCAAAGTAGCAGAGCTGTTAGAGAGCGAACGCATTCGCACAACCAAAGCAGAGGAGCTCGAGGGTCTTACCGTCGAGAACGTGCAAAAAGCGCATAAGCGATTGGAAGATGGCAGTATGATCGGAAAACTTGTCATTTCTGTATGATAGAGGCAGGCGTTATGCCTGTCTTTGTTCTGTTTCCTGACAATTCTGTTGTATAATGAAAATAAGACATATATGGTGGAGAGGTGAACCGATGTTACATAAAGTAGCTGTTATCACAAGCGGTGGTGATTCACCGGGCATGAATGCGGCCATACGAGCCATTGTTAAGGCGGCCAACTATCATGATATTGAAGTTTATGGTGTGGAAGGCGGTTATCAGGGCCTGATTGAGGATAAATTATCAATCATTCGTACACCTGATGTAGAAACAATCGCCAATAAAGGCGGAACGATCTTAAAAACGTCACGCTCGCTTGCTTTCATGGATGAGTCTGGGAGAAAACAGGCAGTGGAAGTACTTCGCAATTATGGTATTGCTGATGTTATTGTCATCGGTGGGGAAGGTTCACTTCAAGGTGCACAAAAGCTGCATGAATTGGGTATCCGTGTGATTGGCATTCCGGGAACGATTGACAATGACCTGGATTACACTGACTATTCTATCGGCTTTGATACGACATTGAATACAGTGCTCAGCTCCATCGGACGAATCAAGGATACTGGTTTATCGCATAACAAGACGACCATCGTGGAAGTGATGGGCAGACATTGCGGTGATTTGGCCTTGTTTACTGCTGTTGCAGGAGAAGGAGATATCATTTCTACGCCGGAGCTTAAACTGAGTTTTGAGCAGATTTGTGAAAAACTTCAAGACAAAATTTCCAAAGGCCGGAATGATAACATCATCGTCGTCACGGAACGAATGTATGATTTGGATGAGCTGCAGCAATTCATCGAGAAACAGATGAATATAGAAGTGCGTACGACAGTCCTCGGATTCATCCAGCGCGGTGGCGAACCTTCCGCATTTGACCGGATTCTTGCCAACAAGATGGGTGTCAAAGCAGTTAACATGCTGATGGAAGGGCAGTCCGGTTATGCAATCGGAATCAAAGCCAATCAGCTAATTGAGAAAGATTTGCGTACGATGCTCGATGAAAAGACTGATAAACAACCGAATTATGATTTACTTGATATGCTGTTGCATACTATATGAATAAGCGGAACAGAGCACGCCTGAGACAGGCGTGTTTTTTTCTTTGGCGAAACTTGTATATACAATATCATTGAAAGCGTTTGCATTTTTATGATAAACTTTTTATAACTTCTGCAGAAAAGACAAAATTTAGGGGGATAGGCTTAATGTAACAAAAAGGAGGGAATGAGATAACCGCACTAAAGAAAGCGTTTACCAAAATGCGAGGAGGAGCTGTGATGAAGCGAAGCTTTCTGATGGTTGCCTTATTTGCCGGTCTTGGGCTGGCAGGCTGCTCAGCCGTGACGAGCGGAGATGGTGCGAGTGATGACAAAGTTCAGATTACATACGCGAGGGGGACGGATACGACTGGTGCCACGGATATACTAGTCGAAGCATTCGAAAAAGAGCATCCTGAAATTGATGTGGAGGTTCGAGAAATGCCATCTGATACTGGAGAATCACATAATCAATATGTGACGATGTTCAGTGGCAGAAGTGAGGAAATCGATGTATTCGATGCAGATATTGTTTGGTCTGCAGAGTTCGGTCAGGCAAACTATGTGCTTCCGCTCGACCGATTGATTGAGCGGGATCAGGTGGATATGGACGCTTACTTCCCGGCTACGGTAGAGGCTGGCCGTTATAATGGCAGACAGTATGCCATGCCTGGCTATGCCGATGCAGGATTGCTTTATTATCGGACTGATATAACTGATCAGGTTCCTGAAACATGGGATGAGCTGGAACAGTTGGCTCAAGAAAACATGGGGAAGGAAGGCTCCAAATTTGGTTACCTCATGCAGGCAGCTCAATATGAGGGCATCGTGACCAACGCCATTGAGTATATTTACTCCTACGGCGGGCAAGTATTGGACGCAAATGGAAACGTTGTCATTAATAGTCCAGAAGCAATAGAAGGCTTGCAGAAGATGATTGACATAACGAATAGTGATTTTGTACCGAACAATATACTTAACTTCCAGGAAATCGACACAGAGTCTTCCTTTAATGAGGGAAATGCCGTGTATGCAAGAAACTGGCCATATTTGAATGATACAGCGAATGATCCGGAGATATCCAAAGTAGCAGGTAATGTTGGCATTGCCACACTTCCGGCCGGAAGTGACGGAGCAGCATCCTCATTAGGAGGATGGATGCGGATGATTAACCGCTACTCAGATGAAGTGGAAGCATCCTGGACTTTTGTGAAGTGGATGAGCGGAGAAGAAGGGCAGAAGATCAGCGCTCTTGAAGGCGGTAAGGCCCCGACATTGGAAGCTTTATATGATGATAAAGAGATTACGGATGTCAGTGCCGTGCTTGCAAGCGAGGATTTCTATGATTCTCTGCAAAATGCGATACCGCGCCCGATCACACCAATTTATCCAGAGATTTCCGATATCATGCAAATTGAGCTTTCCCGTGCGATGGCAGGAGATATAACTGCTGAGGAAGCGGTAGAACGTATGGAAACAAAAATGCAAGCTGCGTTGGAATCCGTAACCAATTAAAGGAGCTGAGTGTATGAAGCAACCGAAAAAAAGACGGTTTCAGCTGAGTGAACGGCAGCTTGGTTACGCGATGGTCGCACCGTCTATCATTCTTATTGCCGTCATCATCATTTGGCCTATTATGTTGTCAGGCTGGAATAGCTTGTTTGATTATCGTTTGAATGACCCGGCCAAAGCAGAACGGATTTCATCTTTAAGCATCAATCTCGAAACATATGCTGATAACCGATATTTGGTGTACGACACAATGGATGAAGTCAGAGATGCGATGCCTGATGCAGGCGGCGCATTGGATGACATCACAACAGCATTGGATGAACAGCATGAAACATTATTGAATACTGATGAAGGACTTGCAGGTCGCTATGAAGAAGTCAACACTATGCTGGAGAATTTCCAGCCTGTGAATGATGAAGAGCTTCGGCTGGCAGATGTACCAGAGGAATGGGCAGATGGTTTTGCCAACACGTTGGATGAGCAGACAGCCGCTGTCCAGGCTTTGCGGGACGGTGCTCCTGAGGAAGCTTTCCAGCCACTGACGGATCTGGAATCACAGCTGTCGAATACGCAAGGTTCAATTCTGGAGCCAAACTTTGTCGGGTTAAAGAATTATACGACCTACCTTGGTGATGGACGGACTTGGACAGCAATGCTGAACACGCTATTGTTCACCGTCGTTACTGTAGGTGTTGAGCTTGCCGTAGGTTTGGCTGTTGCTTTACTGATCAATCGCGTTTTCATTGGACGCGGGCTTGTTCGAGCTGCTGTACTAGTACCGTGGGCGATTCCGACAGCGGTAGCAGCTATGATGTGGACATTCTTGTTTGACGGTCAGTCCGGTATCATGGCCCATTATATGGCTCAGTTTGGTCTCATCGATGACCCAGGTGCACTGCTTTCGACTGGAGCAGGCGGTATGTTCTCTATCATGTTCGCAGATATTTGGAAAACGACACCGTATATGGCACTTTTACTTTTAGCTGGCTTGCAAACTATTCCACGCTCACTGTATGAAGCAGCAGAAGTGGATGGCGCAAATAAATTCCAGCAGTTTATCTCCATCACTCTGCCGATGATTCGTTCGGCAATCCTAGTTGCAGTCTTATTCCGTGCATTGGACGCATTCCGTGTGTTCGACCTTATCTACGTCCTTACTGGCGGAGGTCCAGCCAACTCGACGGAATCAATCAGCGTCTATGCTTACAAATTGCTGTTTGAACAACAGAATTTCGGTGCAGGTTCTGCTTTGAGTGTAATTGTATTCTTGAGTGTCGCATTGCTCAGTACGATTTTCATCAAGCTGATCGGCTCGGATTTGTTCAGCGGAAGGCTAAAACAATAGGACGGAGGAGGAGAATAATATGGTAAAACGTGCTGGAGTCGGCTTCTACATTTTCTTGATTATCTTTGTATTCCTGGTCATGTTCCCGTTTATCTGGGTGTTCCTGACCTCTATCAAACCACAGGGAGAAATTTTTTCCTCCTTCCAATGGTTCTCAAGCAATATGACATTGGATAACTATGCATCGGCATTGGAAACAAGGCCGTTGCTTATGTACATGCTGAATAGCTTTGTTGTTGCAACTCTCACCACGATTATTTCCATCATTGTCGCATCATTCACAGCCTATGCGGTCACGCGGCTGCCAATCCGTTTCAAAGGTTTGATTCTAGGGTTGGTTTTGGCAGCATCCATGTTTCCGCAAATCGCAGTCCTATCACCTATCTTCAACTTTGTCACCGATGCAGGCTTGCGCAACAGCTATCTCGGTCTTGTAATCCCGTATATTACGATCAGTTTGCCACTGGCAATCTGGATTCTATCGACATTTTTCATCAAAATTCCGCTGGCATTGGAAGAATCAGCGAAGCTGGATGGAGCGACTCCGTTCCAGACTTTCCGTAAAATCATCTTCCCGCTGGCAGCGCCAGGCGTTTTTACGACAGCCATCCTTGTGTTTATCGCTGCCTGGAATGAATATCTATTTGCCTTAACCATCAACACCGATGATCGCTGGCGCACAATACCAGTCGGTATCTCATTCTATCAAAGCCAATACACCGTTCCGTGGGGAGATATCACTGCTGCCACCGTCATTGTAACTATCCCAATTGTCATTCTCGTACTCTTGTTCCAGCGTCGTATTGTTGCTGGTCTGACAAGTGGATCTGTCAAAGAATAATAAACTTGGAGGTACTTCTAGATAATGAAAACCTTACGCGTAGGAGTAGTCGGACTAGGAAGTATTGCACGCAATCGTCATTTGCCGGAGCTTGAAAACAATCCAAATACTGAAATCACTGCTGTTTGTGATGTGGTGCCGAGCCGGTCAGAGGAAATCGCCAAAGAATATAACGCAACAGCATATACCGAATACGAAGAACTAATTGAGGATCCGCGCATCGATGCGGTCATCGTCTGTGCGGCCAACCATTTGCACGCACCAGTATCAATCGCTGCTCTGCAGGCAGGAAAGCATGTACTTTGTGAAAAACCGATGGCCACGACACTGGAGGAAGCAGATGAAATGATATCAGCACAAAAGGCGAGCGGCAAGCTCCTGCTAATAGCGCATAATCAGTGCTTTGTCCCATCTCATCAAAAGGCGCGGAAGATGATTCAAGACGGTGAGCTCGGCAAGATATTCAGCTTCCGGACGACATTCGGTCACGGAGGTCCAGAGCAGTGGAGCATTGATGGGAAAAACAGCTGGTTCTTTGATAAAGACAAAGCTTATATCGGAGCACTTGGTGATCTGGGTGTGCATAAATCCCATTTGATTGAATTCCTGCTCGACGAACCAATTCATGAGGTAGCGGCTTTTGTCGATACGTTGGCAAAGCCTTACGCAGATGTGGATGATAATGCAGTCGCTGTACTGCGTACGAAGTCAGGAATTATTGGTACACTTACTGCCAGTTGGTCATATGTGGCAGAAGAAGATAATTCCACGATCATTTACGGTGAGAAAGGGGTTATTCGTCTCGAGGAAAGCCCTGAATACAGCTTGGTTGTCGAATATCATAACGGTGACCGCAGTAATCATTCGCTTGGAGCAATTCAGACAAATGATTCTGATACACAATCGAATTCGGGCGTTGTGGACGCGTTTGCCAGCTGTGTGCTAGAGAATTCATCTAACTGTCCAATCACAGCAGAAAAAGGACGATCTGCATTGGCGGTCATCTTGGCAGCGTTGGATTCCAATGGTACGAAAAAAATAATCTCACTTGCACCAGAAGCAGTAGAGAAAGGGGAACAAGTATGAAATTAGGCGTTTTTACAGTTCTGTTCCAGGAGCTTTCACTTGAGGATATGCTTGCGCGCGTGAAGCAAGCAGGTTTGGATACTGTTGAAATAGGCACGGGCGGCTATCCGGGCAATGCGCATTGTAAAATTGATGAACTGCTTGAAAGTGAAGATGCGTTGAAGCAATATCAAGCAACTTTTGAGAAATATGGTGTTACGATTGGCGCTTTCAGCTGCCATGGCAACCCTATTTCACCAGACAAAGCATTTGCCGAAGAATCGGATTGGCTATTGCGCAAGACGATCAAGCTTGCTGCTAAAATGGGTGTTCCGGTTGTGAACTGTTTTTCCGGTGTGGCAGGTTCCGAAGAGAGCGCCACAAAGCCGAACTGGCCGGTTACAGCTTGGCCGACTGAGTATGGAGATGTCTTGAACTGGCAATGGGAAGAGAAACTTGTTCCTTACTGGAAGGAGCTCGGCAAATTTGCAGAGGAGCATGAGGTGAAGATTGCGCTGGAATTGCACGGCGGCTTCCTTGTTCACACACCTTATACGATGCTCAAACTGCGTGAGCTAACGAGTGATGCTATCGGAGCCAACTTTGATCCAAGTCATATGTGGTGGCAGGGAATCGACCCAACTGCAGCCATTAAAATACTCGGAAAAGCTGGCGCCATCCATCATTTCCATGCTAAAGATACGTACATCGACCCTGATAATGTGAATATGTACGGCCTGACTGATATGCAGCCATACAGCAATATCAAACAGCGGGCATGGAACTTCCGTACAGTCGGACTCGGCCACGGCCAGGAAGAGTGGAACAAAATGATCAGTGCACTGCGCACCTATGACTACGATTATGTTATCAGCATTGAGCATGAAGATTCGCTGATGTCGATAGAAGAAGGGTTCCAGCGAGCTGTCGATAATCTGAAAAATGTCGTGATTAATGAACCTGCCACTACGATGTGGTGGTCATAAATTTTTTAGCATCTGCCTTTATGGCAGGTGCTTTTTTGTTTGTTAGATACGCTAACATCTGCCAAAAACCGCGGTGTGTCAGGGTTTCTGACAAATATACATAATATTATTAATTTTCTAAAAACTATCTTGACTTGCCACAATTGCCTGTATATTATTAGACCTAACTTCGAGGCGGCACGTACATAATCTTACAAACGCTGAAAGAAGCAAAGGGGGAAAACAGGTGGGGAAACGAGTAATGGCTTTAGCGATGACGAGTACATTGGCACTTGGTTTTTTGGCAGCATGCGGTAATACGGAATCTGCATCAGATGGTGGAGGCAACGAAACAGTGAAGATTGCACTCCAAGCGCCAATGTCGGGCGGCAGTGCGACATTAGGAGAAGCAATCAAGAATGGAGCTGCTATGGCAGTGGAAGAGGAAAAAGCTGATTTCGAGGAAGCCGGTTTCAGTCTGGAGCTAGTGGAATACGATGACCAAGGTGATCCGCAGAAAGGGGTTTCCAACGCACAAATCATCGGCTCCGATCAGGAAGTGTACGGCGTCGTAGCCCATTTGAACTCTGGTGTTTTTATACCTTCGAGTGAAGTGTATGAGCGTTATAATATTCCTTCTGTATCCCCGGCTTCAACAGCAACGGATGTTACCGACCGTAATTTGAAATCGGTCAACCGGATAGTAGCACGTGATGATTTCCAAGGACCAGCTGGGGCGGAATATGCCGTCCAGGAAATCGGTGCAAAGAAAATCTTCGTCATTAATGATAAAACAGCTTATGGGCAGGGATTGGCAACGGCATTTGCTGAGGCTGCAGCAGAAGAAGGAGCTGAAATCGTCGGAGAAGCTGGAATCACGGTAGGAGAGAAAGATTTCAACGGTGTATTGAATCAAGTATCATCGGCTGATCCGGATCTTGTCTATTTTGGCGGCCTGTACTCAGAGGGTGGTTTGCTGATCAAGCAGGCACGTGACAATGGTATCGATGCGGCCTTCATGGGCGGTGACGGACTTGATTCCTCCACACTTGTTGAGATTGCTGGTGACACAATCAACAATGTTTATCTGACTTCAGTAGCCGGCGATTCTAGCGCGACTGAATTTGCCAAGAATTATGAAGAAGAGTATGGAGCCAAGCCTGAATCCTTCTCCATTTATGGCTATGATTCAGCCAAGGTGCTCATGGAAGGCATACTCGATGCAGCAAAGGAGAACGGAGGCAAGCTTCCTGCTAAAGATAAAGTCGCAGCTGCTGTACGTGCAATCGATGATTATGAAGGCGAAATGACCCAGGTCAGCTTTGATGATAAAGGCGACAACGAATTCGCTAAAATATTCATTTATAAATTCGATGAAGCAAGCTATCCAGCCAAAATCCAAGGCGAAATTTCACAGTAAGAAGTGAAAAGGATATGGTCACGATACCATATCCTTTTTCATTACAGAAAGAAAGGAGTTGGAATGATGACACAGGTGTGGGATACACTGCCACAGGTGCTGATTGATGGCCTGACACTTGGAGCTATTTATGCAATCATCGCTCTCGGTTATACGATGGTTTACGGGATTTTGGAACTGATTAACTTTGCTCACGGAGAAATATTCATGGCAGGAGCTTTTATCGGAACAGCAGTCCTGATCGGTCTGACTGGTCTTGGCTGGGTTGCTGTCATGCCAGCTATATTCGTTTTGCTAATTGTCCTAGTGATTACAGGGGGACTTACAGGTATGCTCGGCATGGGAATTGAGCGACTCGCATATCGCCCGCTCCGAAAAGCATCCAAGCTGATTACCTTGATTACGGCAATCGGCGTTTCCTTCCTGCTCCAGGACATTGTCCGCTTTATTACGGAGACACAGCAGAATAACTATATCGTCAATACACCATCGCTCTTCCCGGGCAGTCTATCGGTTAGCGGCTTGAACATTCGCTACTCTTTCCTTGTTGTTATCATCGTTGCAATCCTGATGATGATCGCATTGGAGTTTTTCGTAAACCGGACAAAGTGGGGACTGGCCATGCGAGCTGTAGCACAGGATCAGGATACTGCTTCACTGATGAGTGTGAATGTAAATAAAGTGATCAGCGTCACCTTTTTTGTTGGTTCAGCTTTAGGTGGTGCCACAGGAGTATTGTTCGCCATCCATTATGGCACAATTGACCCGTACATCGGCTTTATCCTTGGTTTGAAGGCCTTCACTGCGGCAGTATTGGGCGGTATCGGGAATATCCGCGGTGCCATGGCTGGCGGTATGCTGCTGGGATTATTGGAAATGTTCGCAGCGGCAAATCTATCTGCAATAACAGCGGGTCTGCTTAGTTCAGAATATAAAGATGTGTTTGCTTTCGCCATCCTTATCCTCGTATTGATATTCCGGCCTGAGGGCTTGTTCGGCAGAGCCGCAATCGAGAAAGTGTAGGTGACATATGAAAAAAATCCTGGAACAAATACGTGGAAACAAATGGCTCCAGCTCGGACTTTTAGTCGGTTATATCGCGCTCACTTCTCTTAGTTTGATTTTGGCTCAGCGTTCGGTTGCGGCATTTCTGCTGCTGCTGTTATCGTTTTTGCTGCTGTATTACACAAAGCTGCCAAACTGGTCAAAATGGGCAATCGGTCTTGCCATCATGTTCTTTATCCTTCCGTTTTCTGCGATGCAGGGACCTGCATATCAGGAATATATGGATGTAGCAACACTTGTTGGTATCTACGTCAGCATGGCACTTGGCTTGAATATCGTCGTCGGAATGGCTGGTTTATTGGATCTTGGTTTTGTGGCCTTCTTTGCCGTCGGTGCTTATACATACGGTATTTTCGCCACAGCGCAGGCGTCCAACTTCATGCCGTTCGGAACGTATCCATTATCGGGTAACAGCTTCTGGATCTTCATCATCCTCGGCTGTTTCGTCGCTGCATTGTTCGGTGTGCTGCTTGGGATTCCGGTGCTGCGGGTGAAAGGTGATTATCTGGCCATTGTTACGCTCGGTTTCGGGGAAATCATCCGGATCGTTTTCAACAACTTGGACCAGCCAGTTAATATTACCAATGGTGCGCTAGGACTATCTTCAATTGCACCGCCTAAGATTTTCGGGATTGAACTGCTGTATTCCAATCAGATTTATTTTGTCGTTCTATTCATTTTGCTTTTCGTCATTTTTGCGGTTCGCAGTCTGGAGCATTCCAAGCTGGGGCGTTCCTGGAAAGCTGTCCGCGAGAATGAAATTGCTGCTCAAGCGATGGGAATCCCGCTCGTAAAAACAAAGCTTATGGCCTTCGCAATCGGCGCTTCATTCTCTGGTATGATGGGTGTCGTTTTTGCAGCCAAGCAAGCATTCATTGATCCGACCAGTTTCACGATGCTCCAATCAATCAATATTCTTGTCATGGTTCTTCTTGGAGGGATGGGCAGTGTGCCTGGTGTCATTCTTGGTGCTGCCGTCGTGACGATCCTAAATGCCCAAGTACTCAATGAATTGACAATGTGGTTTAACAGCTTAAGCACTGCAGGCATCATCACCTTGCCGGATGCCATGTCTCCTGTAAAAATGCAGCGCTTCTTCTTTGGTGCATTACTCATTCTGTTTGCACTGTATCGATCGAAAGGGCTGATACCGGCAAAGAATGTTGTATATGATAAACAGAAATTCCTTTCTGAGAAGGGCACGAAGAAACGACTGCAATCTGTTGCTGCACCAAAGGAGGATGAACATGGCCATACTGGAAGTTGAGAAACTGACTAAAACATTTGGAGGACTGACTGCCAATAAGGAAATCAGCCTCCGAGCTGAAGCAAATAAAATTACAGCAGTTATCGGACCGAATGGTGCTGGCAAAACTACTTTCTTCAATATGATTACCGGTGTGTATAAACCAACATCCGGTTCTATCAAACTGCGCGGCGAATTAATCGGTGGTCTAAAACCACATGCCGTAGCTAAGAAAGGAATCTCCCGTACGTTTCAGAATATCCGCCTGTTCGGCCCAATTACGGTTTTGGAGAATGTGCTGGTCGGTATGCATACACATTTGAAAGCAGGTATTTTCGGGACGATTTTTCATTTGCCAGGAGTGGATAGAGAAGAGCGAATTGCTGAACGGGAAGCATATCGTTTGCTGGAGTATGTTGGACTGGAAGAGCATTACAATGATGAAGCTGCCAGCCTGTCGTATGGAAGTCAGCGGCGTTTGGAGATTGCCAGGGCACTTGCGACTAAGCCGTCTGTTTTGCTGCTTGATGAACCGGCAGCCGGAATGAACCCAAAAGAAACAGCAGACCTGACAGGTCTTATCCAGAAAATCAAACAAGAAATGGATATGACAATCATTTTGATTGAGCATGATATGAAGCTCGTCATGGAGATTTCGGATTATATTTATGTACTGGACCATGGAGAGCTGATTGCAGAAGGACTGCCGGCCCAAATTAGACATGATAAAAAGGTTATCGAGGCGTATTTGGGTAAAGGAGCAGCCGAGGAACAGGAGGCAAAAGGATGAGCTATCTGGAGCTGAAACAAGTGACTGCCTTTTATGGTGCTATCCAAGCCTTAAAACAAATTGATTTGACAGTAGAAGAAGGGGAAATCGTTACGCTGATTGGCAGTAACGGAGCTGGGAAATCTACTACTCTGAAAACAATCAGCGGACTCGTACCTGTAAAGGAAGGTACGGTTCTGTATAAAGGAAAAGATATCACTTCCCGAAAAGCCCACCAGACGACAAAGCTTGGTGTCGCACATGTACCAGAAGGGAGAAGGATTTTCCCGAAGCTGACGGTGAAGGAAAATTTACAAATTGGCGCATTTGGTGTAAAGGATAAAAAACTGATCGAGCAAAGGATGGAGCGTGTTTTCGGCTACTTCCCACGAGTAAAGGAGCGGCTTCATCAGCTTGGCGGTACGATGAGCGGCGGCGAGCAGCAAATGCTGGCTATCGGCCGGGCGCTAATGATGGATCCTGATTTGCTCATGCTCGACGAACCATCCATGGGCTTAGCCCCAATCATCGTCGAACAAATTTTCCACATTATTAAAGAGCTCAACGACGACGGCATGACCATCCTGCTCGTCGAACAAAATGCCTTCCAAGCACTCAAAGTCGCCCACCGCGGCTACGTCCTCCAAACCGGCAGCATCTGGCGCAGCGGCAAAGGCCAGACACTGCTGGCCGATCCAACGATTACGGAAGCATATTTGGCATAGAGAAGACCCGCTGGGAGGCGGGTCTTTTGTTATGTATTTTGATCTAGTAATCTTTGAAAAAATATCTATTTTATAAGAACTCATATATTATCGAATATTTAATGGAAAATTCCGTAAGATTTATTCACAAAACACTTCATGAAATTTTATTTTAGTAATATAATCTAAATATGAATTAAAATTTTATATAGAGAGCAGGTGATCCTGACAGTGAAGGGCGGTTTAACACTGCTTCGAGAAAGCTTACCTTTGATTAAGCCCTCTGAAAAAAATGCAGCTAACTACATACTTGCCCATCCAGCTGAGGTGGTAAAGCTTTCGGTACAGGAGCTGGCAGTGAAAAGCGGGTCCAGTGAGGCGGCCGTTATCCGTCTTTGTAAATCAATCGGTGTGACAGGGTACCGGGAACTGAAGCTGAAGATTGCGGGAGATTTGCAAAATGAAAGCGGTAACAAAAATGCGTTTGGTGAAATCAAACCGAATGATACGGTTGCGCATTTGATGGAAGCAATTGCTGAGAAGCATACCCAGTCAATCAGTCAGACAATGCAGGTTAATGAAGCGTTGGCAATTGAACAGGCGGTTTCTATGATTTCCAGAGCAAGAAAGATTGATTTTTATGGAGTTGGAGCTTCCTATCTTGTTGCACAGGATGGCGAGCAGAAATTCGGCCGGATTGGCAAATGGTGCACTGCCTACAGTGATGCCCATCAGCAGCTGGCTTCAGCGGCGAATCTAACATATGGGGATGTTGCATTTGCTATCAGTTATTCAGGTGAAACCGACCAGCTGCTGTCTGTCATAAAGCAGGCAAAGGAAGCTGGAGCAACGACGATTGCGATGACGAAGTTAGGTCCTAACCGACTTCAAGAGCTGGCTGATATCCAGTTGTTCACCGTGGCAAAAGAAGCCCGCATCCGCAGCGCGGCTACAAGCTCCAGGATTGTCCAAATGTATTTAATGGATATCATTTACACAGCGGTAGCGGGACAGAATTATGATCATACAATCGACGCACTGGAAAAATCACGGCTGGCAATTCAGCAAGCATTCCAAACAGAGCAAAAGTGAGGGAAAACAATGCTAGATAAACTGACGACAGAGAAGCGCAACGAAAGTACGATGAAGCTGGATCAGCTTACTACAAAGGAAGTACTTCAGCTGATGAATAAGGAAGATCGAACAGTGCCAGACGCGGTGGAGGCAGCATTGCCGAAAATTGAAGCGGCTGTGGAACAAGTCATTGCAACATTTCGGGCTGGAGGCAGACTCATTTACACTGGTGCAGGCACAAGCGGCAGACTTGGTATTTTGGATGCAGTGGAGTGCCCGCCAACATTCAGCACACCAGATGATATGGTGCAAGGACTGCTGGCTGGAGGAATGTCTGCTTTCCGTAAAGCGAAGGAAGGGGCTGAAGATAATCCGGATTTAGGGGCAAGGGAGCTCGAGGAAATCGGTTTGTCTTCAAAAGATACTGTAATTGGTATTGCGGCAAGTGGCAGAACACCGTATGTGATCGGGGCGCTGGATTATGCTGCAGCTGTAGGAGCTGCCACAGTTAGCGTTGCTTGCAATAAAAACTCAGCTATATCTAAGCATGCAAAGATCAGCATTGAGGTAGAAACTGGTCCGGAAATACTGACAGGCTCGACAAGACTGAAAGCCGGAACTGCACAGAAGCTGGTGCTGAACATGATATCTACTGCCAGTATGGTAGGAGTCGGAAAAGTATATAAGAATTTGATGGTTGATGTGAAGCCGACGAATGACAAATTACAGGAGCGTGCTAAACGCATCATCATGGAAGCAACCGGTGCGAACTATGATGCAGCAGAGAAAATTTTTGATCAAGCAGACGGTCAGGTCAAGACAGCAATTGTCATGCTGCTGCTTGATGTTCCAAAAGAGGAGGCAGAGGAGAAGCTTCGTAATGCAGAGGGATTTGTCCGTTCAGCGATAAAAGCGTAAAGGGGAGGAATCAAAATGGCGAAGATGAAGCAATTGGCAGAAGACATTCTCCGTGAAGTTGGCGGAGAGCAGAATGTAGTTTCTTTGACACATTGTATGACACGAGTGCGGTTGCGGGTTAGGGATGATAATCATGTGAACTTTGATGCTCTAAAGCGTATCGAAGGCGTCATGGGAGTAGTAGCAGATGATACAATTCAGATTGTAGTCGGACCTGGGACTGTTAATAAAGTCTCCGATGAGATCAGCCGAATCACCGGTCTCGGTGTCGAAGAAGAAGCAGCAGAAATTGACGATCTTACCTTTGAAGAAAGAGCCCAGCTCAAACGGGAGAACATGAAGGAAAAGAATAAAACGCCGATTAAGTTTCTATTAAAACGTATCGGTAATATATTCATTCCGCTGATTCCTGGGTTGATTGCTTCCGGTATCATCAATGGTGGTGTCAGCTTCGCTGTCAATGCTGGTGCAGATCCTACACTCGGTATCATCCAGATTCTTCAGTTGATTGGCGGAAGTTTGTTCAGTTTCTTAGCGATTCTAGTCGGTTGGAATACGGCGAAGGAATTCGGTGGTTCTCCGGTTCTTGGTGCCATTGCGGGTATGATTTTGTTCAATCCGGCGCTGGCGAATATTACGTTATTCGGTGAAGCGCTCGTTCCTGGCCGGGGCGGATTATTCGGCGTCATCTTTGCTGCTTGGCTGATGAGTTTCATCGAGAAGCGCGTAAGAAAATTCATGCCTAATAGTATTGATATTATTTTTACTCCTATCTTAACTGTTCTGTTTGTTGGTGTTGCTTCTTTACTTGTCATTATGCCCGTTGCCGGTGTGATGTCAGATGGAATTACTTCCGGAATTAATGCAATTCTTAATGTCGGCGGTGTCGTAGCTGGTGCTTTGCTTGCTGGATTCTTCCTGCCACTTGTCATGGTGGGATTGCATCATGGATTAACGCCGATTCACATGGAGCTTATCCAGACGTTCAGCTTTACAGCATTGCTTCCTGTTCTAGCAATGGCAGGCGGCGGACAGGTCGGAGCTTCTATCGCTGTTTTCGTCAAAACACGTAATAAGCGTCTGCGGAATATTATCAAAGGTGCCTTGCCGGCCGGATTCCTTGGTATTGGCGAGCCGCTATTGTACGGGGTAACTTTACCGCTCGGACGTCCGTTCTTAACAGCTTGTCTTGGAGCTGCTGTCGGTGGAGCTACACAGGCACTGTTTGCAACAGGCGCGACTTCTATCGGTGTTTCTGGACTTTCTTTAACGCCGCTTATCGCTGAAGGAAAGTACCTGCAATACTTGATTGGTATTTTTGTAGCTTATATTGCCGGCTTCCTATTTACTTACTTCTTCGGGTTTAAGGAAGACATGGCAAAGGATATATAACTATCAGGGCGTCTTTATGACGCCTTTTTTGTACATAGGAGGGATAAGGTGTTAGGGATATCTGTGTATTTACAGGAACGTATAGAGGAAGAGAAAATCAGAAGGTTTTATGAAGCTGGATTCCGGAGTTTGTTTACATCACTTCACATTCCGGAAGAAGATGCCTCCGCGTATCGAACTAAATTACAACTTCTTGGTTCAATCGCTTCTGCTCTTGAGATGGAATTGATAGCGGATATTTCGACAGCATCAATGGAGAAGCTTGATTTGGACTGGAATACTGCTGAGACGGTGCTGGATTGGGGACTAACTGGTTTGCGGATTGATTACGGAATTGAGGATGATGTTATTGTCCGGTTATCGCAAAAGATGAAGGTCGCTTTGAATGCAAGTACACTCACAGAAGAACAGCTACAGCGATTGATTGAGGCGGGTTTGCGTACTACCCACACGGAGGTTTGGCATAATTTCTACCCCCGGCCGGAAACAGGTCTTGCACTCAGCGATTTTCTAGCGAAAAATCTCCTATTCCAAACATATGGTTTGAAGGTGCAAGCTTTCATACCGGGTGACCGTAATCTGCGGGGGCCGTTGCATCAAGGACTGCCAACATTGGAACAGCATCGTGAGTATGGAACTTTTGCTGCCTTCACAGAGCTGAAAGCATATAACGTGGACAAAGTTCTAATTGGAGATCCAGACGTGACAGATGAGGCATTAATGCAGCTGAAAGATTCATCAAATACAATTACGCTCCGTGCAGAGCCTTATGGGGAGCTAACAGAAGCACATCGTTTGCTGGAAAAGGGGACACATAATCGCCCGGATCGGGCGCGAGATGTAATACGCTCGGAAGAGTCTAGGATGAGCGGAATGTTCCAAGATGTAGAGGTGTTACCTTTCAATTGCATCAAACGAAACAAAGGAAGCGTAACTATCGATAACAATCTGTATATGCGTTACAAAGGTGAAATTCAAATTACTAGGAGTAACTTGCCTCAAGACGATAAAGTCAATGTGATTGGACAGATTGTACCAGAGGATGTGCCTCTATTAAATTATATCGAAGGTAGCAAGCATTTCAGGAATATATGGGTATAAAAAAAGTAGGTGAGGAAAATCCTCAACCTACTTTTACTTCTTCTGAACCGCCGTTTTCCAAGTAATCTTTATTCAAATTGAATTTGCCTTCCCACTTAGAAACAACGATAACTGCAAGACTGTTACCAACAACGTTTACAACTGTACGTCCCATATCAAGGATACGGTCAATACCAGCTATGAACGCAAGACCTTCAACTGGTAACCCCACAGAGCTCAATGTTGCAAGTAATACGACAAAGCTTGTTCCTGGAACCGCTGCGATACCTTTAGATGTAACGATCAGCAATGCCATAATTCCAAGCTGCTGCCAGATAGTCAAATCAATACCGTACATCTGTGCAATGAATAGAGATGCAAGAGCTTGATACATGGTTGATCCATCCAAGTTGAATGTGTAACCAGTCGGCAATACGAAGGAAACAATGGATTTTGGCGCACCCATACGTTCCATTTTATACATTACGCGCGGCAATACTGTTTCACCACTGGAAGTGGAGAATGCAAGCAATAGTTCATCTTTCAATACTTTCAGCATCTTGAACAAGTTGATGCCTACGATTTTTGCAATGATGGAGAAGATGACAAGGATGAAGAACGCCATCGCACCATATGTGACAAGTGCAAGCTTACCTAATGGAACCAAAGATGAAATACCGAATTTCGATACTGTAACACCGATAAGTCCGAATACACCAATTGGTGCTAATTTCATAACAAGGTTTGTTACCCAGAACATAGTCTGACTGACACCTTCGAAGAAGTTCAGCACAGGCTGTCCTTTTTGACCGATAGCTGCTACCCCAAGACCGAATAGTGCGGAGAAGAATACGATAGCGAGCATGTCACCCTCACCGATTGCTTGGAAGACGTTTGTTGGGATGATTTCAAGAATTGTATCTACAATAGTACGATCTTCTTGTGTCTCTGCAGTTTCTTCATACTGTGAAATGCTTGATGTTTCTAGAGAAGAACGGTCGATACCTTCTCCGGGCTGGAAAACGTTTGCGAATATAAGACCGATAGCTAACGCAATGATCGTAACAATCTCAAAGTAGACGAGTGTTTTAAAACCTAGTCGACCAACTGATTTACCATCACCTGTGCCGGCTACACCGACAATGATAGAGGCGATGACGATTGGTATAACGATCATCTTAATCGCACGTAAGAACAAATCGCCCAAAGGCTGTAGAATAGAAACGGCAGTTTCATTGCCGTAGAAGATTGAACCAACAATAACACCTAGCGCTAAACCAATTAAAATCTGGTAGGCTAGTCCAATTTTAAAACGCTTCATGATGTACCCCCACGTTGTAAGATTAATAAATTCATAAATGTAATAATAGCATAGCTTACTAGAATCATGTCAACTTTCCTAACAAAGAAAAGGAAGACACAATTGTGTGCCCTCCGCGGTAAATCAGAACAAATTGATTAATTCGTTGACCATTAGTGCACCGAATAACAAAATGCTGATACCCAATACGCCGTTTGTGATCCAGCCATTCCTGTAATCAGGTTCGACGCGCTTCGAGTTGAGCAGCCATATAAGTGTAATTGCGAGGAACGGCATGAGCAATGCTCCCAGCGCTCCTTGAATCAATACAAGTCCCACCGGTTTGCCAAAGAATAACAAAAGCATTGGCGGAAATGTAAGCCAAACAAGATAAAAACGATAAGCAGGATCTTTTTCAGAGACCGGTTTGTCTTCTGACCGCCCTTTTTTTCGTACGGTACGAATGAAATCCGCAAACAGATATGGAACGCCATTCCAAACCCCGATTAATGAGGAGAATGCAGCTGACCATGCACCAATCATGAACATCCAGGAAACAACTCCATTGAATTCTTCCCCAAGCATGCCAGACAGTGTGATTAAGCCTTCTTCTCCATCAATCTTGATATTGGAGCTGTGCAGGAATTCTGCACCGATGACCATCAAGGAAAGTGTAAAGATCGCTGTCACGATGTATGCAACGCTATTATCAACGCGCATCATCGAGACCCAAGCTTTTCCTTTCCATTTCTTCTCCTGCAGCCAATAGCCATAGGAAGCCATCGTAATCGTTCCACCGACGCCACCTATCAGACCCATGACAAGCAGGAAGCTGCCAGCGTCCATTTTTGGTATGACGATACCTCGAACGATATTCCCGATATCAGGAAGCAAGATAACGGCAGTTCCTACTACAGTGACAAACATGATACCGATGAAAACGAGCATCACTTTCTCGAACAGCATGTATTTACCTGTCCAAATCAAGGCAAATCCCGCGAGAAGATGGATGATGGCCCATGCCCATAGCGGCATGATAGGAAACATCGAACGCATCATCAATGCGCTAGTGGATCCTGCTGCGGCACCATAAAGGACGCCCCAGATAATTGAGTAGACACCGAAATAGCCGGTTGCCCATCTGCCAAGAGAGTGCCAGCCTTGTAGGATGGTTTTGCCAGTTGCAAGATGCCATCTGCCGACTCCCTCGGTGAGGAAATATTTGATGATAGAACCTAAAATGATTGCCCAGCCGAGCATCATGCCAAAGCCTGATCCGGCTACTAAAGCGGCGATAAGATCGCCAGTTCCGACGCCCGTTGCTGCGGTGACAAAGCCAGGTCCGACATTGCGGAGCTTCTGGCCGAAGGTCTTAGGAGGAGTAGGACTGGCGGGCGCCATTGGGTTGTTTTCGTTTTCCATACACGTACCCCCTTCGCTACTGTGATTGTAAACATAAAAGATAAGTGTTGGCAAGATAAAGTTGTAAGGCAAAAAATGCTTGCTGATAATTATTAGGATGATAGAATAATGAGAGAGTCAAAGAAACCTAGACAAATCAATAGTTTTAAAGTGAATAACCTGATTAGTAAGATGTTTTGTGATTTTTATAGTTAAGTACTTGTCAGACAAAAAAGGAGAAGAAGCATACAACATGAAAAAGGAGAAAATGTCGCATCGGATTGCGGCTGAAATATTGGAACAAATAGTGGAAGGAGATATCAAACCGGGACAGAAGCTGCCTACAGAGAAGCAGCTATGTGAAAAATATGGCGTCAGTCGTGCTTCGATCCGGGAAGCATTGAGCGAGTTGAAAGCACAAGGCGCTGTCACATCAAAGCAAGGCGGCGGAACGTACGTGGAACAAGCATTTCATGGTGAATTCTTCCACCAAGTGATGGTCGATGAATCGAATCTTGCCAGCTTCCGCTATCTTTTTGAAATGCGGAAGATTTTGGAGCCCGAAGCAGCCATGCTGGCAGCAGAACGCCGGACAAACAAAGAATTAGAAGAAATGCGCTCTGCGCTTGAGTTGATGAAGGAAGTGGATGTTGATACCGCTGATTCATATAAAGGACGCAATGCAGACTTTACTTTCCACCTTGCTGTGATGAAAGCAACACATAATCCGGTCATGATTCAGACCTTTGCTAACTTAGACACTGTTTATAAGAAAGCGCTAGATCTGTCTTTTGAAGAAAAACAAGATCTTTTGCGCAATAAGCAAATCATTTATAAGGAACATGAGAAAATTTATGAAGCCATCCAGGCAGGGGAAGCAGAGCTTGCTCGTTTGCAATGCTTGATTCATCTGCGGAATGTTGAGAAGAAGCTGACCCCTGACAGCTGATAAAGGGGAGAGGACCGGTTGCTTGCAGAATGGTGGATAATTTTCAACAGACCTGCGGAAATCGGTAAATCAACTTACAAACAAGTTCAATAGAAAACCGAGCAGTCAAGGGCTGCTCGGTTTATTCTGTTTCTACAGGTACTGCTGTCCAGACAAAACGTTCTGGAGCATCTCCTACATAAGAAAACGGGTAGCATGTTGTCACAGTTAAAACTTCCTCTGGAGCAGTTGGAACGATAACCGTCAAATCATCTTTATCGACGATTTTTGTATTCTCAACCTTATAGGTGAAGGAGCCGTACGGCATTTCAACGACAAAGGTGTCGCCTACTTTCACTTCTCCCATATTGCGAAACACTGTGTCACGATGGCCGGATAAAACAATCTGATCATCTTGGAGCGGATAGGCGGTTCCTTTATAATGGCCAACGCCTTTATCCAGATCATCAGCATCTGTTCCTTCAACAATCGGCAAATCTGCATCTAGCTTCGGTACATGCAGTACACCAACTACATCTCCTTGGCCAGGCTCGAAGCTGCTTGCTTCCTTTTCTGCTTGCTCAGGGGTAAGTTTCTCTGCTGCATGAGCTTCATGAAGCATCGATTTCGCACTGGACAGGGAATCTTTCTGTGCCTTTGCGGTTGTATACCATTCATATCCTCCGTATCCTACCAATAGAAGCCCTGCAACAACTAATATGACAGCGAATCGTTTCATATGTTCTCCTTTATGTACAAGCTGGCTTGTATAATTTCTAACATATATTATATATAAAAAATTTCCAGCGCGGAAGCTGTTTCTTGTAAAGGTTTAGTAAAGCAAAGCACGGGATAAACTGCCTTTATATATGCTGCTATGATATAATCGAAGCTTATCTAAAAAAAGGGAGGGGAGAAGATGAGTTTGAAAAAATGGGTCTATGGTATGCTGCCGCTGGCTTGCATCATCATCATCTTCCTATTTTCCGCTACCCCTTACCAGGAGCAGGACATCAAGCCTATGCTTGCTTCCCACATAGATTTAAGTCCGCTTGAACCATTTCTTTCACCTATCCATTTTACCTATCATGGACAGGAGGTCAGTGTACAGGCGGTAGGTGTGTACTCTGTCGTGGAATTCTTTATAAGGAAAGCGGCCCATTTTGGTGTCTATTTCTGTCTGGCGATTCTCGCATTTGCGGCACTTTATAAAGGATTTGGTTTGAAATACCGACTATCATTGCGTATAGCATTGGTGATATCAATCCTATATGCCTGCTTCGATGAATTCCATCAAAGCCTTACACCCGGCAGGACGCCATATGTCGGGGATGTGGTTATTGATACAATCGGTGCTTGTGTGGGACTGTTAGTGGTAATAATCGGAAGGAATCTGTATCACATTTACTGGAAACGTTCATAAATGCTACGAAATCCTTATTTTTGGCAAAAATAGACATCCTTTTGCGAAAAATGTGGTATATTCACTATGATTCACACGATTCAGATTACGTACATATCGTAATGTATCGATTTACCAAAGAGGTGACATAGTGAAAGAGCAGGAAATATATAAGAATATCCTAGTAAAGCTGATATCCCAGACGGAAAACAAACAGATCAACAATACAGAAGACATGATGACAAAGCTAATTCAAGAACTACAATCATATCGAACAGTAAGCCAAAGTTAAAAGAGCAGTGTACCGGATACCGGCGCTGCTCTTTTTGTGTGTTCTTAACGATAGAAACTGCTTGTAAACGTGTATTTATCCGCTCTATACGTGCTCGTTACATACTCAAAGGGCCGACCATCCTCCAGATAAGACAAGCGATGAATGCGTAAAACTGCATCGCCTCGCGTTACGTTCAACAATCTAGCCAGCTCTTCGTCTGCCAAATCAGCTTCGATTTCCTGTTCAGCACGGTGAAGCGTCAACCCCATTTCACTTTCTAAATAAGCGTAAAAGCTCTCCTTAAGCTTGTTCTCTGTCAGATCTTTAGCCATTTCCAGTGGAGATGTTATTGTTTCGACAGCAATCGGTTCCTGATTCGCGGATCGTAAACGTTTGATTCGGATTGCGGCTGCACCGATTTCCTTTTGTAATTTGTCTGCAGTCATACTGCTTAATTTTATTTCCTTCCATTCCAATATACTGCTGGATGAAGAGAGCCCGCGGGCTTGCATATCTTCACTGAAACTTGTCAATTTTGATAAAGATTGATGATAAGGACGCACTTTCACGAAAAGACCTTTGTTTTTTCTTCTTTCTAGCAGTCCATCTTCAATTAGAGCCTGCATTGCATGCCTTACTGTCATTCGGCTGATGCCTAATGACTCGGTATAATGCCTTTCAGGCGGCAGCATCTCCCCAGAAGGCAAGCTGCCGGACTCGATGCGCTCACGAATCGCCTGTTCCAACTGAAAATAAAGCGGAATGGGTGAATTTTTGTCGATCATGCTAGTGCTCCTCTGTCGTTTTATTTCACTAAGTATAACATGTTGATTTTTAATTGTATACATATTGTCTATAGTGTTAGACAATATGTATACCTTATGCTAAGCTAATGGTACTATCAAGGAAAGAAGGAATCTTGCTATGGGTGACATCTTGCTTCGCAATGTCCGGATTTGTCTGCCAGAAAAGTTGGTGACGGGTTATCTCGGTATGAGAAATGGGGAAATAGTAGAAATAGGAGAAGGTGAACCATCCCAGCAGTATGGTAAGGAAGTGGATGGGCTACTTCAATATGCATTGCCCGGTTTTATCGATGGACATATTCATGGAGCTGCAGGGGCAGATACGATGGATGCGACACAGGAAAGCCTGCACAAAATGGCTGCCTGGCTGCCGAATGAAGGAACAACTACTTTCGTAGCTACTACAATTACCCAAGAAGAAGAGGCAATTGAGACAGCTCTGGAACAAGTACGTTTGTTTATACATCAAGCGGGAGAAGCTGAACTTATCGGCGTCCATTTGGAAGGTCCGTTTGTTAATCCGGTGAAAGCAGGCGCACAACCATTAGCTCATATCCGCCAACCTGACACAGAACTTTTCCGGAAGTGGCAGAAGCTATCAGGAAATAAAATTAAGGTCGTGACGCTTGCGCCTGAATGTGACGAGGACTACCAGTTGACGCAGCTGCTAGCTTCGGAACAGATTGTAGCATCGGCGGGACATACAGATAGCTCTTTTGAACAAATAAAGGATGCTGCTGAACAGGGAATTACGCAGCTGACTCATTTGTGCAATCAAATGAATGGAATTCATCATCGTGATGTGGGGGCTGTCGGTGCAGCATTTTTACTACCCGAGCTCATGTCGGAGCTAATAGCAGATGGTATCCACGTAGCACCTGAGATGCTGCGTTTGGTTTATCAGAATGTCGGTCCAGACCGGTTGATTCTGATTACAGATTCCTTGCGCGGAAAAGGTTTAGAAGACGGCACGTATGATCTTGGCGGGCAGGCTGTCACTGTGAAGGATGGTAAAGCATTGCTGCCGGATGGGACGCTCGCTGGAAGCATGCTGCAGATGAAGGATGCAGTTCGGAACATGGCAACATTTGCAGATGTATCTGTTGCAGATATCGCCAAGATGACGGCGGAAAATCCGGCCAAGCAGTATGGAATTTATGACCGAAAAGGTTCGCTAGCTATAGGAAAAGATGCAGATATCGTTTTGCTGGATGACCAGCTGACATTGCAAGCAACCTATTGCAAAGGGAACTTGGCTTATCAGAAGGAGGAAGAATCATGCTGACAATGGAAAAAGCAAAGGATTATAAAGAACTTAGTGTAATGGCTGCTGAACGCATCGCTATGAAGCTTTCTAAAAAACCGGATGCTGTGCTGGGGCTTGCGACCGGTTCAACACCGGAAGGCATGTATGACGCACTTATCGAGATGTATAATCAAAAACGCATTTCTTTTGCAGAAGCTGCAACATTCAATCTTGATGAATATGTAGGGCTCCAATCCGACGACGAGAATAGCTATGCCTACTATATGAACCAGCATCTGTTCCAACATATTGATTTATCCCCAGAAAAAGCGCATCTCCCAGATGGAGAAGCGAACGATATGGACAAAGCGTGTCAGGCTTATGAGCAGCTGATTGAGGAAGCAGGCGGTATTGATTTACAAGTCATCGGTATCGGCTTGAATGGACATATCGGTTTTAATGAACCACATACACCATTTGAGCAGCGGACTCATGTTGTGGAGCTCGATAAGACAACAAGAAGTGCGAATGCGCGCTTTTTCCCGAGCTTAGAAGCTGTCCCGACACATGCTATTACAATGGGCATCCAAAATATAATGGAAAGTAAAGAATTGCTTCTGCTTGTGGCAGGGGAACAAAAAGCTTCTGTATTGGAGAGGCTAGTATACGGTGATAAAACCGAAGCATTTCCTGCATCCATTATCAAAGACCATCCGAATGTCACGATTATTGCTGACCAAGGAGCACTGAGCGGATTGAAGGCGGCAGATTATCAGACCGGGAAGTGATTTCCCGGGTAATAAATTTGTCGAAAAAAAAGAAGATGTGTAGAAGCCGGTCCGACTTTTACACATCTTCTTCTATATATTCTTGACTGCCTAATCTGATTTCTGCCTGTGCATTCGTCATATCTGTAACATATGCTTGGAATTCTTCTTCCTGTCCGGATTGGAATGCGGCATGAAGCACGACACGGTCAGCGTAATCAATATTACGCAATGTATAGGCAGATTGCCGCAGCTCATTTTCGACTTTTCCGAGTAATGTATAATCGATATGAATTTCCGCCAGCTGCATGAGCTGCCGTTTTACAACACCGATTTCGTCAATTGATTGCGATGCAGACCCAGAATAAGCGCGGATTAAACCGCCTGCTCCAAGCTTGATGCCGCCAAAATACCTTGTGACGACCACAGCAGTATCCTTCAAGCCCTTCTTTTTCAATACTTCCAAAATCGGCACTCCAGCAGTTCCGCTTGGTTCACCATCATCGCTGGCTTTTTGAATCAAGTCGTGTTCGCCGATCATATAAGCTGAGCAGTTATGGGTGGCGTCTTTATGTTCTTTCTTGATTTTTTGAACAAAATTGATTGCTTCTTCTTCTGTCTCAACGCGCTTCACATGACCGATAAAACGGGATTTTTGAATGACAATTTCGTGTGAACCTTCCGTTTTTACGGTAAAATAAGTTGTAAGCATCTTGCATTTTACCTCCTTGAGCACTCATTATATAAAGATAGCAGAAAACATGACGAATTACATAGAAAAGTATCCCGCAAACCCCATAAAGCAGTTGGGTAATTCGAATGATATAGCATACAAGATTGGAGAAATGAAATGGGTAAAAAAATCGAAGACAAAGCGCTCGACCGGATCATCAATGAAATGGTGGAAGCTGTCGAGAACAGCAAGGATGAGATTTTTTACATAGGGGAAGAGTCGCGCATGGAATATGAGCAGCTTCTCGCTGATCTGCAGCTCACGAAAGAAAAAGTGGGCGATATGATCAAGGAAGGTGATCAGCTGGAACAGAAGGTCCGCTATTCCAAGATGCGCTTGTCCGATGTGAGCCGTGATTTTGATCGCTACTCGGAAGAAGAGATCCGGGAAGTGTACGAGCAGACCCATAAGCTGCAAATTGAGCTGCGCATGTCACGTGAAAAGGAAAAGCTCCTGCGGGAACGCCGTGATGAGATCCAGCGTCGATTGCAGGGGCTGGAACTGAAAATGAAGCGTGCGGAAGGTCTTGTAGGTAAGATTAGCGTTGTCCTCAATTATCTGAATGATGACTTCAAGCAAGTTTCCCAGCTTATTATTGATGCGAAGGAAAAACAGGAATTCGGATTAAAAATCATCGAAGCGCAAGAGGAAGAACGCCGCAGACTCTCCAGGGAAATGCATGACGGCCCTGCTCAAATGCTGGCGAATATCCTGCTCAGATCCGAACTTGTTGACCGTACCTTCCGGGAAAGAAGTACAGAGGAAGCGCTGCTTGAGATTCAGAATATGCGTAAGATGGTCCGTAGCTCGCTGTACGAAGTGCGCCGCATCATTTATGACCTACGCCCGATGGCGCTGGATGATCTTGGTTTGCTGCCTACAATAAGGAAGTATTTGGCCAATATCGAAGAATTCAATAATATCCATATTGATTTCACAGCACTGAAGGCAGAAAAACGTCTAGATCCGAAGTATGAGGTGGCTTTGTTCCGTCTTACGCAGGAAGCAGTCCAAAATGCGGTCAAGCATGCAGAGCCAAGCACAATCAAGGTTCGCCTTGAAGTTATGCAGGAGTTGGTTGTTATCAGCATCATTGATGATGGCAAGGGCTTTGACGTTACGGTGAAGAAGGAAAACTCCTTTGGAATCATCGGAATGCGAGAGCGTGTCGAGATGCTAGATGGTACCATTGCCTTCCATTCCGAAATTGGAAAAGGGACTCGAGTCCTAATCAAGGTACCGCTTACAGAGGGATAAAAAGAAGGATTTCAGTGGCGATAATCAGGTAATTATGCTTATAATTAGATGCATGCATTAATGTCAACCGCTTAGACGGGACTTGTTAACGCACTTATATTGACAATTTACTCATAATTTCTTAAAACATGCAGCAAAAGATGAAAAATAACAAGAACTTGTAGGAGGAGCGAACCATATGAGTACTGGAATATTATTGATTGACGACCATAAGCTATTTCGAGAGGGTGTCAAACGGATCCTGGAATTCGAACCAGCTTTCCAGGTTGTAGCAGAAGGAGACGACGGTTCAGAGGCACTTGAGCTAGTTGAAAAGTTTAATCCTGACGTTGTTCTTATGGATATTAATATGCCGACTACGAACGGTGTACAAGCAACAGCAGACTTGATCAAGCACCGTCCAGATATCAATGTTATCATCCTTTCTATCCATGATGATGAAAACTATGTGACACATGCTTTGAAAACAGGCGCACAAGGCTACCTGCTGAAAGAAATGGATGCAGATTCTTTGATTGATGCTATTAAGGTCGTTAGTGAAGGCGGATCCTATTTGCATCCGAAAGTCACTCACAATCTTGTAAAGGAATACCGACGCCTTTCAGAAGAAAGCAATTCTTCCATTTCCAGCAAAATCGGCGAACACCGTCGTCCTTTGCATTTGCTTACACGCAGAGAATGTGAAGTACTGCAGCTGCTTGCTGACGGTAAGAGCAACCGCGGCGTAGCAGAAGCATTATATATCAGTGAAAAAACAGTAAAGAACCACGTTAGTAATATCTTGCAGAAAATGAATGTTAATGACCGTACGCAGGCAGTTGTAACAGCAATCCGCAACGGCTGGGTCGAAGTATTATAAGTTGAAAGTCCGGGTGATAAGCCCGGACTTTTTTTGTTTTTCTACTAAAGGATGGGGCGAAATTCGCTCTTTTTAGCAGGTAATCTCTAAATCTTTCCTTACTCACATGAGTTGAAATTCCTAAATGAATGATGCAAAAAGGACAGGCATAGGGTAAGATAGAGGCAGAAAAGATTAGATAAAAAGCAGAAAAACATAAGGGAGACCGATAGCATGAACATTGCTGTGATGACAGATAGTACAGCATATCTTACGCCAGAACAGCGAGAAGCGTTTGACATACATATGATCCCGTTGCAGGTTGTTTTCGACGATGCAACTTATGAAGAAGAAGTGGATATTACCGCTTCGGAATTTTATGAGAAGGTCAAGCAGCAGAAGACATTGCCTAAAACGTCGCAGCCAGTGGTCGGCAAAGTAATCGAGAAACTAGAGGAGCTGAGCCAATCCTACGATGCCGTTATTAGTGTGCATCTTTCCAGCGGTATTAGCGGTACGTACCAATCTATGGTTGCTGCTAATGATATGGTCGAAGGAATTGAAGTATATGCGTATGATTCCGAACTGAGCTGTATGGCTCAGGGCTACTATGCTTTGGAAGCTGCTCGTATGGTGAAGCAAGGCGCTAGCGTGGAAGAAATTCTTAAGCGAATGGATGAAATGAAAGAAACGATGATTGCATACTTCATCGTTGATGATTTATCCAATTTGCAGCGCGGAGGACGCTTGAATGGGGCACAAGCCATTATCGGCAGTTTGCTCCAGGTGAAACCAGTTCTCCATTTTGAGGATAAAAAGATTGTACCGTTTGAAAAGATTCGTACGAAGAAGAAAGCTATCAGCCGAATCAAAGCATTGTTAGCGGAGCAAGCGGCAGATGGTGCGAAAATGAAGGCATGCTTACTTCATGGCAACCGACCTGAAGAAGCAGAAATTCTGCGTCAAGAACTGGCAGCTGAATTTCCGAATGTAGAAGTGGAAATTTCTTATTTCGGTCCCGTTATCGCCACTCATCTTGGGGAAGGTGCAATTGGACTTTTGTGGTACAAGGTTTAAAGGGGAGAGAATTTCTCTCCCTTTTTTATAGAAAGGAGCGAGTGCATGGAACTTGATCCAAAACGCTATGCTGGCAAGCGATTATTACGCCGTGAAATACCCCTCTCAACAACTGCCCTCCGAGAAGCTCTCCAACACCAATACTTCAAACAGATTCCAACACTACGAAAAGAAAAAAACATTCTGTATTGCAATCGATGCAATGCTACCCAGCCTCATTTGCAAAATATTAACTGTCAAAATTGTGGAAGCACACATCTGTATTGCCGAAACTGCATCCAGATGGGCAGAGTGAGTTATTGTGAGTTTTTCTATGAATGGGCCGGTCCAAATCCTGATTGGCACATTCACAATAATCCTTGTGCATGGGAAGGAGAACTGACCAAACATCAGCAGATTGCGGCAGATGCAATCGATCAGACGATGAAGCAGAATGGAAAGCTACTGGTACATGCCGTTTGCGGAGCAGGGAAGACGGAGATGCTCTTCCAAGGAATTGCAACTTCTCTTCAGCAAGGCAAAAGAATTTGTCTCGCAACACCGCGAGCTGATGTTGTCCGGGAATTGCTGCCGCGATTTCAGCAGGCTTTCCCGACAGTCACCGTTCAAGCATTGTACGGCGGCAGTCCGGATAAAACCGGTGACGGTCAGCTTATTCTGGCAACCACACACCAGCTGCTGCGATTTTATCACGCTTTTGATGTACTCATAATTGATGAAATCGATGCTTTTCCATTTCATGCAGATCCGATGCTCCATGTCGCTTCGGAAAAAGCTAAGAAACAGACATGTGCCTCCATCTTCCTCACCGCAACACCAAGGCAAAAAGAAAAGCGGCAAATCGCCGCTAAAACCCTCCCGCATGTTTTCGTTCCCGTAAGGTTTCATGGACAGCCTCTTCCAGTACCTGCTTCAAAGCTCTGCTTTGGTCTGCATAAGCAATTGCGAAAAGGAACTCTTCCAAAAGGATTGCTGCGTTGGCTCAATAATCGAAGAAATCCGATTAGGCAGGTACTTATCTTCCTCCCTACCGTTGTGCTTGCTGATAGACTGCAAGAAGAAGCAATAGAAGTGCTGCTTCCATTTGCACATAAGATCCTTCCAAAAAGAGAAGCCGAAACACTAATCAGAACCGTCCATGCTGCCGATAAAGACAGAGAGGCAAAAGTGCAGGCGTTCCGAAATCGGGAAACAGCCATTATTTTAACGACGACGATTCTTGAGCGGGGTGTCACGTTTCCTTCTGTAGATGTGGCAATTTTGGATGCTGCTCATGATGTGTTTGATGAGGCGGCATTGGTGCAGATTGCTGGTCGCGCTGGCAGAAGTCCGGCCGATCCGACGGGAGAGGTCATCTTTTTCCATGAAGGAAGAAGTGACGCTATGGATAAAGCAGTTCGGGCCATTCAAGTTATGAATCGAAGGGCAAAGCGTCTATGAACCTCTGTATAGGATGCGGAGAATCGTATACTTCCCGTCCGAGCTGGTCCACTTTCTTTTGGTCGGAGCGGATTTCATTTCTTTGTAAGGATTGCGAAGGGTCTTTTCAAAGACTGAAGGAGTCAGGTTGCCCAAGTTGCATGAAGCAGACCGGTTCTAGTATTTGTTCGGATTGTCTGGAGTGGGAGAAAACGAGCTATCAGGGTGTACTGGAGAAGAATGTTTCTTTGTACAGCTATGAGCCATTTATGCAAGATTATATAGCAAGATGGAAATACCGCGGCGATTATGTGCTTGGTAAAGTTTTTGAAGTAGAATTTCAGAAACTCTATTATCAGCATTTCCAGGATACTAAGTATGAGGTTGTTCCTATTCCGTTAAGTGCAGAACGGATGGCGGAAAGAGGCTTTAACCAAGCTGGAGAGTTAGCAGCTTTTACACGGGCCAAGCGGAAAGATGTACTAGGAAGAAAGCACGGAGAGAAGCAATCAAAGCGTAGCCGATTGCACAGGCTGACTGCAGAAAATCCTTTTCAATTGTTAGTTGAGCCGCCCAAATACGCTGTGTTGATCGATGATATTTATACAACAGGCGCAACGCTAAGGCATGCTGCTCAGGTATTGCAGGAAAATGGTACCGATTTTGTGGCTGCCTGTACGCTAATTAGGGGGTAACTTTCCCATATGCCAAATGTCGCGTAAACCGCAGGATTGCCACATTAGCATGCTATAATTATACTAAACAGGTCACCAATGAGTGTACCTATTATACTAGGAGGAGGGCGTTAGCCTATGTTAGAACTAGCAAATTGCGTCCGCTGCGGAAGCGTATTCGCACGAGATTACCGAGATATTTGTCCGAATTGCCATCGAGAGGAAGAGCGTTCTTTTCAAATGGTACATCAATATCTGCGCAAACGTGAAAATCGCCAAGCAACCATCCAGCAAATTACGGAAGTAACAACAGTACCAGAATCATTGATCATTAAATTTGTCCGCGAAAAACGACTGCAGCCAAGTCAATTCCCGATGCTATCTTATTCCTGTCGTAACTGTTCCAATCAGATTACAGAAGGTGAGATCTGTACAGATTGCAAAGACCAAATGCGTAAAGACTTGGATATTGCCCGCGAATTGGATGATAAACGGGTAGCTGCCGGTGTTAAAGAGCAGCGTGTCTATTACAATGCAGACCGTTCTGCGAAATAATTCGTTAAATCGCTTAACATTTCCCCGATGTTGACCGATACTATCTGTAAGAGTGTTAAGAAGTTGGAAAGGGGTGTAGATCTTTGAAAATTCAAGGTCCGAACCAATCCGGTTTCAATCCGTACACAAAACAGCTCAAGCAGCAAGCTGATTTGCAAAAAGCAAGTCAGCGCCAGGATAAGCTGGAAATTTCCCCGGAGGCGAAACGTCTTCAGGAAGGCGACAAAATCCAGGCTAGCCGTCAGAGCCATGTGGAACAGATAAAAGCCGCAGTACAAAATGGCGAATATAAAGTCGATGCAGAGAAAACCGCTAAGAAAATGATGGATTTTTGGTCATAAGACCAAGGAGGAGCAACCATGGCTTTACAAGCTTTACAAGCTTTATTAGAAACGATTGAAAAACTGCATAAATTGCATCGGAGTCTACTGGAAATCAGCAAGCGGAAATCCGATCATTTGAAGGCAAATGATATGGACGGTCTGCAAAAGCAGCTGCTTGCAGAGAAGAAGCATGTGCAAGCAGTAGCCCAACTCGAGAAATTGCGAATCAAGCAAACTGAAGCATATGCTGTTGCTTCTGGGCTTCCGGTACCGTCGACTGTTTCTGAGCTTTTGGAACAGATCACAGATCAAAAGTTAGCGCTTCGGTTTGAACACGAACTGATCGGCCTTACTGAGACGGTGACAGAGCTCAAGAAGCAGGAAGCGCTCAATCAGCAGCTGCTGGAGCAATCGATGCAATTTCTGCAGATTTCATTGGATATGCTTGCTCCCTCCATTCAGTCATTGAATTACGGTACACCTAATCAAGATCAGCAGCGACCACAGAATCGCACCTTATTTGACTCCAAAGCATAACACAGATACGGAAAAGCTATCGGTAAAAGGGGAATATACATGGGATCAACATTCCAAGGATTAGAAATCGCCCGCTCTGCGCTTTATGCGCAGCAGACGGCGTTATATACGACAAGCAATAATATTGCAAATGCAAATACAGAAGGCTACACAAGACAGCGCGTTAACTTCGAACAAATCTCCCCATATCCAGCCGCAGGACGTAACCGTCCAGAAGTAGTCGGACAGCAGGGAACAGGTGTCCAAGCAGGTTCGATTGAACGAATCCGCAACAGCTACTTGGATGCGCAATACCGTTCGCAGACTGGTACGGCTGCTTATTGGAGTATGAAATCAGAAGCACTAAACCGTATGGAAGGCGTCATTAATGAGCCATCCGATACTGGATTGTCCGCAGTATTAGATGATTTCTGGAGCTCCTTACAGGACCTCTCTTCTACACCGGAAGAATCCGGAGCGCGTTCTGTAGCCTTACAAAAAGGACAGGCAGTTGCAGAGACATTTAATTATATCTCTGACAGCCTGACCAATGTCCGAGGCGATCTTCGTGATCAAATTGATAATGTATCCGTGAAAAGCATCAACTCTTATATGAATCAAATCAATGAATTGAACAAACAGATCGCCGAGATGGAGCCACACGGCATGGTAACAAATGATCTGTATGATAAACGAGATGTACTGATTGATGAGCTATCATCAATGGTCAACATTAAAGTAGAATACCAGGAATCAGGCGGTCATGCTCCGACAGCAGCACAAGGTATAGCTAAGATTACTTTGGTGGACGATCAAGGTGCTGCACAAGCAGTGTTGGTTGATCCAGATTCAAAGACATATCAGCCATTGTCCATTCAGTATGGCCAAGATGAAAACGGCATGGAAGCTGTTGAGAGTATCACATTTGGAGATACAGAGATTTCGGTAGAGAACTTTACATCTAAAGGTGAACTTAAAGGACTTATAGATTCTTATGGCTATCTGGAAGACGGTGCTGTTAAAGGTACCTATCCGGAAATGATGAAGAACCTTGATAAAATGGCGTTCAGCTTTGCTCAGGCGATGAATGCTGTACAGCAAACTGGCTATACGAAAGATGGCACAGTGTCTGGAATTGATTTCTTTGATGCTGGTGGGTCTGAGTATGGTGCAGCAGCAAAAATTAGCTTGTCGGCTGCTATTGAAGGCAAGCCTGACCTAATTGCAGCAAGTGCAGACGGTACTTCCGGTAATGGTGAAAACGCCAAGAAGCTTTCAGAAGCAATGCGTTCACCTTTAGCAGGACTAGGCAACACTTCTGTCAGCAGCTTTTATGAAGGTATGATCGGGACATTAGGAGTAAATGCACAGGAAGCGAAGAGACAAGCAACGAACTCTACTTCATTAGTAGATCAAGCTGATTTGCAGCGCCAATCTGTTTCCAGCGTGTCACTCGATGAAGAAATGACTAATATGATCAAGTTCCAGCATGCTTATAATGCTGCAGCCCGCAGCATGACAGCCGTGGACGAAATGCTCGATACAATTATTAATAACATGGGATTAGTAGGGAGGTAAGTAAGACATGCGTATAACACAAAGTATGATGTCTAACAGTATGCTGCGTAACCTGAGTAATAGCTACAGTGACTTGAATAAGTATTCCGAACAGCTATCTTCTGGAAAGAAAATCACAAAGCCTTCCGATGACCCGGTGGTTGCTACGAAGGGTATGGGTTATCGTACTGAGGTTCGTGATGTTGCACAATACAAGCGGAATTTATCAGAGGCACAGAGTTGGATTGATAACTCTGATTCCGCTTTAAGCAATGCTACTAGTGCTCTTCAACGACTACGTGAACTGGCTGTCCAAGCAAGTAATGGTACTTATGAAGAGGGACAGCGCGGTAATATTGCAGAGGAAGTTGATCAACTGAAAGAACAACTGGCGACAGTTGCAAATACACAGGTGAATGAGAAATATATCTTTAATGGATCCACCACTAATACTGCTCCAGTTACAATTAATGACGATGGAAGCACTACTGTAGATTTCAATTCTAATGCTGTTAATCTGACGTTATCCAAAGGTGTTGATGTAAAGATCAATGTCGATGGTGGTGCAGTATTCGGAAATAAATTATTCGATGACTTGAATAATTTCTCTGCAGCACTTCGTTCTGATGGTTCTGATGAAGACTTAGATCAGTATATCGGGCTTATTGACGAGAATATCAACAATCTTGTCAACGAAAGAGCTGATATAGGTGCTCGGATGAATCGTATGGATCTTGTTGAATCCCGCTTAGGTGATCAGGAGCTTTCAGCGACAGAATTGATGTCCAATAATGAAGATGCCGAAATGGAAGAAGTTATTATGAACCTTACTTCCCAAGAAGCAGTTCACCGTGCAGCGATGTCAGCTGGCGCACGAATTATTCAACCAACCCTTATGGACTTCCTACGATAAAAATAGATAAAGCTCTGCCAGTTGGCGGAGCTTTTTGTGTAGAAAGGAGTAATATTTATGCAAATGCCACAGGTACGATTACAGTCCCAGCAAGCTAAGATAAGCCTTAATACGACAGATGCTTCCGTGAATATTCAACAGCCAGAAGCAGAGCAAACCATCCGCCAGCCGAAAGCGGAAATCACAATGCATACGACACCATCAAAGCTTACTATTGATCAGACACAAGCTTGGAATGATATGGACTTGAAATCTGTTTTTAAGCGGACAGAGGATTTTGCTAACCTTGGTAAGAAATCAAATTTGGAGGGCATAGCGCGTCGGGTTCAGGAAGGCAAAGAAATGATGGAAATTGAAAAGGGAGGCGATCCAATAGTTGCCCAAGCGAAACGAATAGATGAAAGGAAATTGAAAGATTTTGCTATTGGGTGGATTCCATCCCGTTTTTCTGTAAAAATCGATTACAAGCCATCTAATTTGGAAATTGATGTGAATATCAATGCTCCGGAAATAAAGAATACCCCAAATAAGCCGCAGATTGCTTATGAACGCGGACAAGTGGATACAGGTATCATGCAATATCAGTCTCTTAAGGTAGACTTTGAAAACTTGAAATTCTATGGCGTTAATGGTTTCGAACTTAATATATAAGGAGTTTAAAAATGAATATTGAAACAAAATATTTTGGAAGTATGTTAGTAGATGAGAATAAAGTGATTCATTTCGTTAAAGGCCTACCGGGATTCCAGGATGAAAAGAAGTTTGTATTGATAGATTTTCCTGACAACCCTTTATTTCAAATTTTGCAAAGTACTGTAACAGCCTACGTTGCATTTGTAGTAGCTAGCCCATACCATTTCCGTGAAGAATATACATTCAATTTGGGAGAACAAACTAAAGAAGAGCTGGCAATCACAACAGCAGATCATGTGAAGGTTTTATCTATACTGACGTTACGGAAACCTTTTGAAAAGAGCACAATTAATTTACAAGCTCCAATTATTATTAATGTTGATGCATTAAAAGCGCAGCAAATCATTCTTACAGATAACTTTTCCGCGCGCACACCTTTGCAAACTGAGAAAGCGAGGGTGGAATAATGCTTGTTCTGACAAGGAAGGTTGGAGAGTCAGTTAAAATCGGTGATGATATCGAATTGAAAGTTCTTAGCATTGATGGTGAACAGATCAAGATTGGTATCGATGCTCCAAAAGAGATTGCCATACATCGGAAAGAAGTCTATCTGGCAATTGAACAAGAAAATAGTGCAGCTGCTGATACTTCTTTGGATTTACTTAATTTTTTAAAAAAAGAATAAAGAAAAAGCTAAACATATGGTGAAATCCTCCGATATAAATAGTACAGCAAAGGTAAGCGCGGGCGGCCGACCGCTGCAAACCAGTGAAACCACAAGGATGTGGGCTGTACTTACACTCAAGGAGGAATTTTAAAATGAGAATCAATCATAATATCGCTGCTCTTAACACTTACAACAAACTAAGTGCTAACTCATCTGCAACACAAGGATCTTTGGAGAAACTTTCTTCAGGTCTTAAAATCAACAAAGCTGGAGACGATGCTGCAGGTCTAGCAATCTCCGAAAAAATGCGCGGACAGATCCGTGGTTTAGACATGGCTTCTAAAAACGCACAAGATGGTATCTCTTTGATCCAAACTGCTGAGGGTGCTTTGAACGAAACTCACTCTATCCTACAGCGTATGCGTGAATTAGCTACACAGTCTTCCAACGACACAAACACTGATGATGATCGTGCAGAACTTCAAAAAGAAGTCGATCAGTTGGCTCAGGAAATCACTCGTATCTCTACAGATACTGAATTTAACACGAAGAAACTAATCAACGGTGACATCGATTCTGCTGATGCTGGAACTGCTCTAACATTCCACATTGGTGCTAACAAAGATCAGAATATCACTCTTGACATTAAAGACATGGGCGCTTCTGCACTAGGTGTTGAAGGTGCTTCAACAACTGAAGGTATTAACATCTCTTCTCAAAGTGATGCTAATGCTGCAATCGATACAATTAATACAGCGATCTCTACAGTATCTGCTGAGCGTTCTAAACTTGGTGCTTACCAAAACCGTTTGGATCACACAATCAACAACTTGCAAACATCTTCAGAAAACCTAACAGCATCTGAATCTCGTATTCGTGACGTTGACATGGCTTCTGAAATGATGGAATTCACTAAGAACAATATCCTTTCTCAAGCTGCACAGTCTATGCTTGCACAAGCTAACCAGCAGCCACAAGGTGTATTGCAACTTCTTCAGTAATTTCATTATAGGCGAAATTATTTTCGCCTATAAAAATACTGGTCCAATTAATTTTGGACCAGTATTTTTATAGAGTGAGGTGTTAACTGTGAAGACAAAACCAAATGTTTCTCTTTGTATGATTGTTAAAAATGAAGAGAAAGTAATTAAACGTTGCTTAGATTCAGTTGTGGATTTAATTGAAGATATTATTATAGTTGATACTGGTTCTACTGACAGTACAATAGAAATGATTCAAGAGTACGAGAATATTAGATTATTTAGTTTTGAATGGAATAATAACTTTGCTGATGCCAGGAATTTCGCTGCAAGTCATGCACAGGGTGAATGGATACTTGTATTAGATGCAGATGAATTTCTTGAGCCAACAAATGCACGTGCTGTAATAGATGATTTGAAAAATAGTAAGAACGATGTCTATGCAATAAATATTGTTAATTTTGTGGGTAGCGATGGGAACCGTATTATAGAAAATAAACATGTTAGATTGTACAAAAATTCTGGTGTTTATAAATACACTAGAGCAATACATGAACAAATAACACACAAAGATAATAAAAACTTCACTATCAAATTATCAGGGCTAATTGCATATCACTCTGGATACATGGAAGAAGTAGTTAAGAATAAGCAAAAGACAAAAAGAAATAAAAAGTTAATCGATCTACAACTTAAGAAAGAAAAGGATGGCTTCGACTATTATAATCTCGGAAATGAGTTGAAGACTGAAAAGAAGTACGAGCAAGCACTTAATGCCTATGTAACTGCATATAAGAAAAAGATAGATCCATTTATTAATTGGGTTCCAATTTGCTTACTAAATATGACAGAAACATTAATATTGTTGGACAGACATAATGATGCGCTTAATGTTTTACAAGACGCAATAAGAATTTATCAAGATTCAGCTGATTTCCTTTTTGTTAAAGGTTCGATTTATCTATCCCAAGGTAGACTTGAAGATGCTAAGCAAGTTTTCACACTAATCTTAAATGAGAAATCAACGTTTAAAACTGTTGTGAAGAGTTCTGATTCTATAGAATATCTCCCTTCCCTAAGGTTAGGTAAAATTTATGAACTAGAGAATAACATTGAAAAAGCCGTAACCTATTATTCAAAAGCTTTGAACATTAATAATCACTGCTTTGATTCATTGACAAGTCTTGTGAAGATACTTGCAGTTCATACTTCTGCAAAAGAAACATTCGAGCTTGCTAGACCTTATCTTGAATATAATAAATACGATGTCATTCGCTTCCTGCTAAACGAAGGTTTGCATGAACTTTTAAGCGAGATTGTACAGCACAGTACATTGGATAAAGATATAATAGATATTATAGGTGTAAAAACAGCAATAATTAATTTTACAGAAATTCAAGAGGATTGGCTTGAAAAGGATGAACAAAAATTAGCTAAGGCACTGAAACTTAGGTTTATCGATGCCGGGGACATCTATTTACTCCATCTTCTTAAACCAACCCAGGAATTAAGCGACGTATACCGCAACATAATATTAAATTCAGTATTAGGTTTCACAATTGACGACCATTATGATAAAGACAAACTGAAAAAAGAAGAGTATACTCTAGAATTCTGTTATATGATTAAGAAATTAGTCAAATACCAAAACTTTGAAATTGCCAATGAGTTACTGGAACAAGTTTCTTTGTTCTCACCTTCTATATATGCAAAATTAGGAGGAATACTGTTTAAATTATCGCAACAAGATTTAGCTATTACAATGTATGAGAGATCAGATGAAAATAACTTAGAGAAACAAGATTATTTAAATATAGTTCTATGGCTGAAGGCGCAAGGCAATTTAGCAGAAGCGAACAGGATATCAAAAGAAGCATTAATGAAATTTAAAGATGATTATGTATTTTATGAACAGATAATTGAGACGGATGAGAATCCAGAGCCGTATCTAATAGAAGCATTGAACTTATATAAAGACAGTATATGGCTGGAAGAGAAACTATTAAGAATTTAAGAAAAGAGCGCACCTTTCAAAGGTGTGTTTTTTATGATGTAAAAGGAAAGAGGCTGAATATAATGCTAATTGATATAGTTTTGGGACATGCAGAAGGAAAAGGAGGTTTAGAGGACGTATTAACTACTGTTGTTAATGGGCTTGTGAGTAAGGGGCATAGGATTCGTGTATTACAAACGCATGCTCCAAAATTCGAATCTTGGGCAGACACAATACCCGAAATATATTATTATGGCCAGGAAGGAAAGGTGGAGGAAGAAACTGTATCTTCAATGCAGACTGGATATACAAACTTTTTGAAGAGTGCGGAGCTTCCTGATGTAATTATAGCAACACATGCTCCTATACTAAGTTACATCTGCAGGACAGCTATTGCGCGCTTTAAACCTGAAACTCCTGTGGTATCTTGGCTCCATGGACCGCCTGCTTATTTCGGAGGCGGGAAATTTCTAAAATACAGTGATGCGCATTTTGCGATTTCATCAAGCATAGGGCGCACAATAAAAGATATTGCTGAAGAACAGCCAATCTATTTAGTGAATAACCCTGTAGACATCAATCAGAATGAAATAATACGTCCTAATGCACTGAAGATTATATTCATAGGTAGATTGAGTAATAAGGAAAAGAGACTAGATTTATTACTTAAAGCTTTGGAAGGCGTGGAAGACAAGTGGAGCTTAACTTGTATTGGAGATGGCCCTGATAAAAATAAGCTCTATGAATTAGCTGATGAATTACATATTAATAAAAGAATAACATGGTTAGGTTGGAAGGAAGCTCCCTGGGACGAGATAGATGAAGCGTCAGTATTGGTATTACCATCTGATATTGAAGGGTTTGGATTAGTCTTAGTAGAAGCACTTTCCCGCGGCGTCGCCGTTATCTCGACAGATTGTGATGGACCCATTGACATAGTAAAAAACGGTATTAATGGCTGGATTGTACCGAAAGGAGATATTAATAAATTAAAAGATCTTCTTAACGCTATTCAAACTGGAAAAGTTACGTTGCCTAATGCACAACAGTGTGTCAATTCCGTTTTAGAGTATGAAGCGGATAGAGTAGTGAAGAAATTAAATAATATTCTAAATGTTATTAAAAATGATGGGTTTACTCTAAACGAAAAAGTTGTAAATGAAAGTCAGTTAGATGATGTCGTTACTTGTAAATTCATAATAGAGGATATTTATCCCAAGTTAGTAGAAAAATTGTTATCAGGGGAAAGTTCGTTTAACTGGTATGATATGAAAATCGATATCATTAATTATTCTTATACAAGAGCTATCATTCGTTTTAGCTATCGAAAAGACAGTCATGATAGTATAGAAGAAGTAAGAGTAAAAATTGTGAACGAAAGTGGGACTTGGCAGGTAAAACGAATCTTTTAAAAATAAAGGAGCATTTACCATGATCATCGATTTCGCCCTCATTTACGCAAATGGCAATGGTCAGCTGGAACAGACTTTAACAAAGACAGCAGGTTTGCTCTCTAAGAGTGGCCACCATGTGCGTATTTTTCAATCATATCGACCTGAGAATACGGAATGGGAGTCTGTATTGCCTGAAATCCATTATTATGGAGAGAAAAGCGGGCTAGAGTACGAGAATCCCGATTCACTTATAGAAGGTTATACAAATAGTTTACGTCATCACGGTAAGCCAGATGTGATTGTTGCAGTACGAGCTCCGCTCCTGAATTATGTGTGCCGAACAGCTGTAGCCCAGCTTCACGGCTCAGCACCGCGAATCTACTCATGGTTACAAGGAGTGCCTGAGGAGTATGGCTATGAAGAGGCTCTAAAATTTGCCGATCGACATTTGGTAATGAATGAGCAGCTAGAGGAAGCAGTTCAGCGATACGCTTTTCAGGATCAATGGCTGCATATGATTGGTGAGCCGATATTGCAGGAGAAACATGATATAATTCCTCGTCCTGCAGATAAAGCGCACTTCATCTCCGTGGGTGAACTTTCTTTGTTTGATAACTATTTTGAACGTATTTTTTGTGCCTTTAGAAGTGTGCAGCATAAGGCTCATTTGACGATAATAGGTGAGGGTTCTGATAAGGTAGCAATTCAAAACATGGCAAAGCAAATGGGAATCGAAACAATTGATTGGAAAGACGCAGCGGAAGATATTTGGCAACATGTAGAATCGGCAACAGCAATTATCGTTAATGGAAACTATGAAGAATCTCACTTTCTAACAATTGAAGCATTATCTAGAGGAATTCTAACAGTCGTTGAAGGATATAGTGAAGATCTGCCTAGTTTGGATGATTTACCAGCTATTGCTGATGGTGCGTATGAATTGCCTTCGGCTGAGACATGTCAGGCAATGGTCCAGCCATATTACATCAATACTGTAGTGGATAACTTAGAAAATGCTTTGAGTGACGAAAGTGATACTGAGATACCTTTGCAGGCAATCCATGATTCGCAATATCTCTACTATAAAGTGTTGAATGATATCTTAACTTGTTCAATAGATGGAGCAGAGTTGGTAATTCAAACTGAAGAAGAGATAGATTATATGGCGAGTTTCTTCACACAACGCTACATTATGGAAGAGTTCAAGCCAGTTGAGGCAGATGTAACAAGACAGGTTGCGTTTCCTAAAGTAGAATCTGTTGACTACAACTATATTAAAGCTTCGGTACGCTTGCTGCTGATTCAACAGTGGGTGGACCAAAATTGGTCTGAGAAAGTATATTGCAGACTAGAGTTGATCAATAAAGCGGGAACGTGGAAAATCGATCAGTTGCATAGAGAAGCTCCTTACAGATCAGAAGAACTATCTGTTTCGACAACCGGACGTAAAAAGCTTGTGATGGTAGCACGTAACAGCAGCGGATCAAATACGTATGCTATGGCTAAACACATCCCCGATTTAATACAAGAGTCCTTCGATGTAGAGCTGCTTCAGCAGCAAGAAACACAAGAATTCCAAGAAAAAGTCAAAGCTGCTGATGTATTAATCATCACAGAAGCAAATATCAAGCATAATAAGAAGCTCTACAATCCGAATCAGCTGATTATCGATACATGGCATGGCTTCCCGCTGAAAGCAATGGGCTTTCAGGATAAAAACGAACAGAATAAACATGTACTGGCAGATCGTTGGGGAAGCATTAATTATGTATGTTCGTACTCAGATTTCTTCAGTGATTTGATGACTCGTTGTTTCAAGCTTAATCCGGAACATATTCAGCTGACGGGTGCTCCTCGTAATGATTTGCTTTTGCAACGACCAGATACACATTTCCTTAAAGAAGAATTTGATATAGATCCAAGTGAAAGTCGGATGATTTTCTTTATGCCAACGTATCGTCAAGTAGCTCATAATGATCGTGCGGATACAAATTTAAATCGGGATAATCTTTTCGGAATGGAAAGCTTTGATAATGATCAATTTTACGACTTTCTAGAAAAAGAAAATCTGGAGCTGATTGTGAAGCTGCACCCCGCTGAGGAAAAACTATTTCTAAATCATTTCGAGATGCAAACGCGTGTTCATTTGCTGACGGATGAGATGCTGACGCGTTATGGCATGGATTTGTATGAAATCATGCCCCTGGCAGACATGCTGATTACAGATTATTCCTCCATATACTTTGATTATTTGTTGTTGGATAAGCCTATTATCTTCTCTCCAGTAGATTTACAATCTTACCAGCAAAATCGTGGGTTCATCCTCGATTCATATACAAATTGGACGCCTGGGCCGAAAGTGACCACGCAGGAAGCGCTGCAAGATGCACTGTCGTCATTTTTGGAGAACCCTTCCTGGTATGGTGCTGAGCGTAAGCAAATTCGAGATCAAGTGCATCACTTCCAAGACAGTAAGTCGTCTGATAGAGTTTGGAAGTTTATTCAGGAGAAGATCTCTGCTTATACCCAACCTGTGTAAACCGTCATTTTAGATGACGGTTTTTTATTTTTGAAAAAAAGAGGTTTTAAGTAAAAATAAAGTGGGTATAGAGTGGGGAAATTCTCCCAAGTCAGGAGTGATAAAAAGTTTTTCAGAAAATCTCTTATAAATTTACAAAAAAGCTGAAATTACTTATATTTATACATGAAGATGTTAATTGAACCCCTAGGAGGAGCAGTAAAATGCATAGGAATAAAGACTTGTATTTGTTTTTAGAACAAAAGGCAAAAGACCTAAATGAGAATTGGTATGAACAGCTGGACAAAACAAATAGTTCAGGCGTTTATGCTTCTACCGATCCAGAAACCATACATAACCTCAAATTACAAAACTACGAATTTCATCTTCATTTCTTCCGAATCTTTATAGAAGATAAAGAGGCTTTCGAAAAAGATTTTCAGGAATGGATTGTGGCAACAGCTCGTGACGAGAATCATTTGAGTACACCAACTCATCAGATTATCCGGGAGTTTATGATTACTCGTGGTCAGCATTTAGATCTGATTCGTGAATTCTATAATTTAAACAGGGCTACTGTTGATCAAGATATGTTTGAGCTTTGGAATCGCGAAATCATTAAAGCTTTTGATGATGTTATTCTGAAATTTACAGAAGAGATGCACCATTATTCAAATCGTAAATTGCTAGCGCAGCAAGAAATGATCAATGAACTTAGCTCACCTGTTATTTTATTGAATGATACAACAGCTCTATTGCCGCTGGTTGGTGACATTGATACGAATCGTGCAAAGCTTATTTTAGAAAACACACTGCGTGAATGTACGGAACAGGATGTTGATTTATTGTTTATTGATCTTTCCGGTGTGATAATAATCGATACAATGGTAGCTCAGCAAATCTTCTATTTAGTTGATGCATTAAAACTAGTAGGTGTGGAAACAGTGATTTCTGGAATGCGTCCGGAAATCGCACAGACTGCGGTTCAGCTCGGTGTAAGCTTTAACGCCAAAACAACGGCAACATTAACGCAGGCAATCCGTACAAGCAATCGTATTTCTATCAAATAATGTGAAACTGCTTACATTTCGACGTTTCATCCTTTTCTACTAGTGGAAAAAGACTAGTGATTAGTTAAAAAGGAGCTGGTAGAAATGGCAAAAACAGCAGTAATCACAGGATCTGCACAAGGCATTGGGAAAGCAATTGCAACTCGGCTTGGGAACGATGGCTTTAAAATTGTTATTAGTGATTTGCAGGAAGACAAAGCTTCTGAGACAGCACAGGAATTGAAAGATAACGGAATTGAAGCAATCAGTATTCCAGCCAATGTAAGCAAACGCGACGATATGTTCCAGCTTGTGGAGAAGGCAACAGAAGCATTTGGTTCTGTTGATGTGTTCGTCAATAATGCAGGTGTAGACCAAGTTGCTCCAATCTTAGAAGTGAACGAAGATGATCTGAATAAAATATTCAGCATCAACGTGAATGGTACAGTATTCGGTATGCAGGCAGCTGCTGAACAGATGAAGAAACAGGGCGGCGGGAAAATCGTCAATGCTTGTTCCATTGCCGGTCACAAAGGTTTCAGCCTGCTTGGTGCATATTCAGCTACTAAATTTGCCGTCAGAGGTTTGACACAAGTTGCTGCCCAGGAGCTAGCGCAGGATAAAATTACGGTTAATGCTTACTGTCCAGGAGTTGTCGGTACAAGTATGTGGGAACGTATCGATGACAAGATGGTGGATTACATGGGTCTCGAAAAAGGGCAGGCATTCGAGAAGTTCACGAATGATATTGCGCTTGGCCGCAGTGAGGAACCAGAGGATGTGGCGAAGTTCGTTTCCTATCTTGCTTCTGAGGATGCAGATTATATGACAGGTCAAGCTATTCTGATTGATGGTGGTATTGTATACAATTGATTTTACGAGGACAGGTGCAGTTGCTGTACCTGTTTTTTTGTGTTTTTTTATCTTACATCTCTTCACATCTTTCCCATCTTGCCGATATAAGAAGAAACATATATGTGCAAGGAGTTGGGATTTGATGATTGATAGATTATCTTCTGCTTCACAACATGTTACACAACCGTCGGGAGAAAATCGTCCCGTAGCGAGCGAAACAGTACATAAACAGGAGGCCGCTTCAGCTTCCTCCAAACCGTATAACGATTATGATAAATCGGATATCGAAAAAGTGATTGAATCAATGAATCAATTCCTAGAACCAACCCATACGAATATGAAATTCGAACTCCATGAAGAGTTAGATCGATATTTTGTAACAGTGGTTGATTCAGATACACAGGAAGTAATAAAAGAAATTCCACCGAAGAAGCTTTTGGATGGGTATGCCAAAATGGCAGAATTCATGGGACTTCTCGTTGATAAGAAAATATAAGGAGCAGGTGATTATATGGTAGATAGTATTTCAGGCAGCAACTCTCTGCGTGTCGGAGGACTAGCTTCCGGGATGGATACAGATTCTCTAGTAGAACAATTAATGAACGCTGAACGTCAAAAGCTTTATAAACTTCAGCAACAACAGACAAAGTTGAATTGGCAGCAGGATACTTATCGTGAAGTGAATACGTCGTTGGCTAGTTTCGATGATAGTTTACTTAGCATGAAATTATCCACAACCTATAACGTGAAAACTGCGTCATCTACTAGTTCTGCTGTAACAGCTTCTGCAACTTCCTCTAGCGCAAATGGGACGTATTCCCTTGAAGTTAATGAGATTGCAACTTCGGCAATCAATGTAAGTCAAGCAGCAATTGCTGGAACAGACTTCAATCCTAATGCAGCTATCGGTGACCAGAATTTTACAAATGGTGCTGTTACCGCTAATGACCTAAAATTCTCTATCACTACCTATGATAAGGATGGAGCAGCTCAAACGACTGATTTTGAATTTAACACAACTGATAGTTTAAATAAAATTTTGAAAGATATCTCAAATTCAGACGCGGGTGTTCGAGCTTTTTATGATGAACAGTCAAAAAAAGTGATTTTAGAAAAAAAGGATACCGGTGATTTTAATAAAGATGGTAAAGAAATTGAGTTTAGTAATAACTTTTTTAATAACGTCTTACGGCTTGATCAATCTGCGGAGACGGGCGGCGTAGATGCCCAATTCACATACAACGGCGCACTGCCGATAACGTCTCATAGTAATAGCTACACACTTGGTGGGGTAACATTCAACTTTACCGAAAAAACGGAGAAACCAGTCAAGGTTACTGTCTCTAATGACGTTGATGCGGCATTTAACAAGATCAAAGACTTTGTTGATTCGTATAATAAGATAGTAGAAGATGTGAATTCGAAACTCAGTGAGAAGGTATATCGGGACTATCCGCCGTTGACAGATGATCAGAAAAAAGAAATGTCAGAAGATGAGATCAAGTTATGGGATGAAAAAGCAAAAAGCGGCATGTTAAAAGGCGACTCTGTACTGCAAAACAGTCTCTATTCACTGCGCTCTGCTTGGTACAATAATGTGGAAAATGACGGACCCTATAGTCAGCTTGCACAAATCGGCATCACTACTTCCAACAATTACTTAGACAATGGAAAGCTAATCATTGACGAAGAAAAACTGAAAGCAGCACTGACAGAAAATCCTGATGGAGTTTATAAGCTTTTTTCTAATGACGTAAAAGGTGAAGGCAGAGGGATTGTCAATCGTATTGAAGATACGTTAAAAACAACGATGGAAAACATATATCAAAAAGCTGGGAAGTCAACATACACTAATGATCAGTTTACTTTAGGTAAACAGCTTAATGATGTTCAGGACCGAATTGATAGCTTCCAAGACTATCTTGTACAAGTAGAAGACCGCTACTGGCGCCAATTCACTGCCATGGAGACAGCCATCAGCCAAATGAACCAACAATCCGCTTATCTGACATCTAACTTTGGATAAGCGCTAAAGGAGTAATACAAACATGTCGGTACAAAATTACCAGGCGTATCAACAGAATTCTGTCCAGACAGCTTCTCCAGGTGAGCTAACGCTCATGCTGTACAACGGCTGTATCAAGTTCATCAAATTTGCACAGCAGGCAATAGAGAAGAAGGATATTGAAGCGAAGAATACGAATATCCAAAAAGCGCAGAACATCGTGCGTGAACTGATGATTACACTTGATCCTGAAGTTCCAATTACAAATGAGATCATGCCTTTGTATGATTTCATCAATCAGCAGCTTATCCAAGCAAATACGCATAATGATCAACAAGCTCTAAAGAGCGCATTGGATCTTATTACTGATTTCCGCGACACATGGAAAGAAGTCGTGAAACAAACGCGCAAACAGCAATTTGGCACAGGAGCAACTGTCTAATGAACAGAGTTCAGGCGCTGTATGACACGACCGCCCAACTGGATACGCTTGTCAGCCAGCCAGTAACTTCAGAGAACCGGGAAGAAGTCGTCCAATCTCTTACAGCACTTCTCGAAGTCCGCTCAAGTCAGATGGAAGAGCTGAAGCCGCCTTTTACAACTGAGGAAAATATTTTGGGCAAAGAGCTTCTGCCGATGAATAAACGAATCAGCAAGCAAGTCCAGCATATTTTCGATCAATTAAAGGTTGATATTCGTACAATTAAGAAACAGAAACAGTCGGGTAAGAAATATATAAACCCGTATGCTAGTATGCAGACACTTGATGGGAGATTCTTAGATAAACGGAAATAAGAAGCACTTGAACCGATTCTGGTTCAGGTGCTTTTCTTATGTAAAGTTTTGATGACCAAATCGTGACAAACTTCGATTAAACTTCTTATTTTTCTGAGTCTTTTTCTTGTTTATGAAGGTATTGTAAAGGGAATGTAGAAAGTATCCTCATAAGGATGAAAGGAGGACACTTGTTATGAAGTACAATATTCGTGGCGAGAATGTCGAGACTACAGAAGCAATCAAGGACTACATCGAGAAGAAGGTAGGCAAACTGGAGAGATATTTTGATTCCCCGGTAGATTCCGAGGCTCACGTAAACTTGAGTGTGCATAATAATGAGTCGAAGATTGAAGTGACGATTCCGATGAAGAATCTGCTATTGCGTGCAGAGGAAAGTCATGACGATCTATATGCTGCAATCGATCTGGTTGTAACGAAGCTGGAACGTCAGGTCAAGAAGCATAAGACGAAAGTGAACCGACGCTCCCGTCAAAGCGGAGATGCACCGAAGCATGCATTCGCTGCAATGGAGAATGAAAGTGCAGCAAGTGCTGTCGTCGCGACGGAGGAAGAGGAAGATCTGAGTCCGTTCGAGATTGTACGAAACAAGCGTTTTGACTTGAAACCGATGGATTCCGAGGAAGCGATTCTGCAGATGGATATGCTGGGTCACAGCTTCTTCGTATATACAAACTCTGTAAGTGGAGACACTAATGTCGTCTACAAGCGCAGAGATGGAAAATACGGGCTTATTGAGCCTAATTAAAAAGAAATTGAACGAGGCAGACGCATTTGCGTCTGCCTTTTATAATTTGGTTCGTTTTGCAAAAACGCAGATGGAATATCTCAATATTAGTTAGAATTCGGGATGAAAGCTGTCGGATGATGGCGAATTCTTGTGTTTTATGGAGAAAGTCCTTAGTCGTTTTACGAAAACGGTCGTTTTTCCTTTCAAAAGTAGCATGATATAAATAAGTCAGCTACAACAAAAGGAGGTACTGACCATCAGAGAATCAGATTATGCTGTCCAACGAGTCTCCCATTCCCAACTCACACAGCATGAGCATACGATCACGCAGCTGCTCGAGATCATCGCAGCGACCAATCGAAGGCTGGCGGAACTTCAATGGAAGCAAGAGCAGCTCGAACGCTGGTGTATCGAACAAATGCAGCGGGATCTGTCCTCCAGATCACGTGTCTTCTGAGGGGCGGTCTTCCTTTTCCCCGCAAGACTCCACCTGGATGATCGCAGCCTCCTCCCTTGGGGCTGCGCATTCCTGCTGATGGTGGCAATCATGCGGCTGGAGTAGCGATTACAATATTGCGAATGTCTGACATGGCACTCCTTCCATGTTAAGCGGCGTCCCGGGACTGGGCGCCGCTGTTTTTTTGTTTTTGGAAGGAGCTGGTTTCCCTTTCTTGTAAACCGCTAAACTCAATGTTATTATTATTTTTGGACTATACTTTTTTGATTTAAAAGAGGAGCGTTATTATGCGTGGACTACTTAAACGGGTGTTTGGAGACGGTACGCAAAAGCAGGTCAGCCGTGCCCAGAAAACAGCCGAACAAATAGAAACATTAGCAGATGAATTTCGAGCATATACAGATGAACAATTAAAAGAGAAGACAAATGAATTCAAAAAGCGGTATCAGGATGGCGAGTCTTTGGATGACTTGCTGCCAGAAGCATTTGCAACCGTAAGAGAAGCTGCTGACCGTGTACTTGGCATGCGTCCTTTCCACGTTCAGTTGCTAGGTGGTATTGCTATTCATGGCGGTAACATCGCTGAGATGAAAACAGGGGAAGGTAAAACACTTGCAAGTACGCTTCCAGCTTATTTGAACGCTTTATCTGGTGAAGGTGTGCATGTTGTTACAGTCAATGACTATCTTGCCGGTCGTGATGCAGAGAATAACCGTCCGTTATTCGAATTCCTCGGTCTGACTGTCGGACAAAACGGTGCTGGTATGACACGTGAACAGAAGCAGGAAGCTTATGCCGCTGATATCACATACAGCACGAACAACGAGCTGGGCTTTGACTATTTGCGTGATAACATGGTGCTCTATAAGAATCAAATGGTGCAGCGTCCGCTTAATTTTGCCATCATTGATGAGGTCGATTCCATCTTGATCGATGAGGCGCGGACACCGCTGATCATTTCTGGTTCAGCCGCAAAATCTGCAAGTCTTTACACACAAGCTAACTCCTTTGTGCGTGTGTTGAAGATGGAAGAAGATTATACGAACGATATCAAAACTAAATCTGTACTTCTGACTGAAGAAGGCATCAACAAGGCGGAGAAATTCTTCGGCCTGGAAAACTTGTTTGATTTGAAGAACGTATCTATCACGCATCATATCAATCAGGCATTAAAAGCACATGTAACGATGCAGCGCGATACTGACTACGTTGTAGAAGACGAAGAAGTCATCATCGTTGATAGCTTCACGGGACGTCTGATGAAGGGACGTCGTTACAGCGACGGTCTTCACCAAGCAATTGAGGCGAAGGAAGGCCTTCAGATCCAGAATGAAAGCATGACGCTGGCATCGATTACTTTCCAGAACTACTTCCGTATGTACAAAAAGCTTGCCGGTATGACTGGTACAGCAAAAACAGAGGAAGAAGAGTTCCGCAATATTTACAATATGGACGTTCTTCAGATTCCGACGAACAGAGACATCACACGTCAGGATAAATCTGATTACATCTTCAAATCGATGGAAGGCAAGTTCCGTTCGGTTGTGGAAGAAATCAAAGCCCGCCACGAAACTGGTCAGCCTGTGCTTGTCGGTACAGTAGCTGTCGAGACTTCTGAGCTGATTAGTAAGCTGTTAAAACGTGCTGGTGTACCGCATAACGTATTAAATGCGAAGAATCACCATCGTGAGGCGGAAATCATCGAAGATGCCGGTCAAAAAGGTGCGGTAACAATTGCAACGAACATGGCTGGTCGTGGTACTGACATCAAGTTAGGTGAAGGTGTACTGGAGCTTGGCGGTCTTGCTGTTATCGGAACAGAGCGTCATGAATCTCGCCGCATTGATAACCAGCTTCGCGGTCGTGCTGGACGTCAAGGTGACCCTGGTGTGACACAGTTCTATCTGTCTATGGAAGATGAACTGATGCGTCGTTTTGGTTCCGACAACATGCGCAGCATGATGGATCGTCTTGGTATGGATGACAGCACGCCGATAGAGAGCAAGATGGTATCACGTGCTGTTGAATCAGCTCAGAAACGAGTAGAAGGTAACAACTTCGATTCTCGTAAAACAGTTCTTTCTTATGATGATGTGCTTCGCGAACAGCGGGAAATCATTTACAAACAGCGCTTTGAGGTTATCGACAGTGAAGATCTGAAATCTATAGTAGATGAAATGATCCGGGATACAGTCCATATGGTTGTCCAGGCGCATACTGCCGACGATTCAGATGAGACTTGGGAGCTGGATGCATTGGTGGAATATGCACATGCTAACTTGCTGCCACAGGACAAGCTGTCAGTCGATGAGCTGAAGAACAAGGACGAAGAAGAGATCGAAGAATTGCTGCTTAAGAAAATCGGCGAGCATTTGAAACAGAAAGAAGAAGAAATGGCTCCCGATCAAATGCGTGAGTTTGAGAAAGTTATCCTGCTTCGTACGGTTGATACGAAATGGATGGATCATATCGACCAGATGGATCAGCTTCGCCAGGGTATCCACTTGCGCGCATATGGTCAAAACGATCCGCTTCGTGAATATCAGCTGGAAGGCTACAATATGTTCGAAGCGATGATCACTTCCATTAAGGAAGAAGTCACTCGTTACGTACTGAAAGCAGAAATTCGCGATAACCTGCAGCGCGAACAAGTTGCGAAAGGTGTCCAAGCTGTCAGTGGTGATGATACAGAAGCGGATAAGAAAAAGAAAAAAGCTCCAGTCGTCAAAGGCGACACGATAGGACGGAATGACCCGTGCCCATGCGGCAGCGGTAAGAAATACAAGAACTGCCATGGTCAGTGATTTTGACAAACCCGTGCAAATTGTTGCGCGGGTTCTGCCACGGTCATAGAGTATAATAGTGTTTGTTACAGACTTATATGAGGTGAGAGAAAATGGAATTAGCAGAAATCAGAAATGAACTTGATCGAATGGAAAAACAACTAACTGACTTTAGGGGGTCTCTTTGACTTAGATCAGAAGAAAGCCCGTATTGCCGAGTTAGAGGATCGGATGCTTGAGCCAACGTTCTGGGATGATCAGCAAGGAGCTCAAAAAGTCATCAATGAATCCAATGGCTTGAAGGAATCAGTGGATGGCTATGAAAAGCTACTATCACAGCATGAAGATTTGGATGTTAGTTTCGAATTGGTAAAAGAAGAGGACGACGCGGATCTTCGCGCTGAGTTGGAAGAAGAAATCGTTTCGATGCGTGAAGCGCTTGATGAATTCGAACTGCTCATGCTTCTAAGTGAGCCATACGATAAAAACAATGCAATTCTAGAATTGCACCCAGGTGCCGGCGGAACAGAGTCTCAGGACTGGGCAAGTATGCTGCTTCGTATGTACACACGTTGGGCTGAAAAGCATAATTGCAAAGTGGAGACGCTTGATTACCTTCCTGGTGAGGAAGCTGGCGTGAAAAGTGTAACGCTGTTGATCAAAGGTTTGAACGCATATGGTTATTTGAAAGCAGAAAAAGGCGTACACCGTCTTGTACGTATTTCTCCATTCGATAGCTCAGGCCGTCGTCATACATCGTTCGTATCTTGTGATGTAATGCCAGAATTCGATGATGATATCGATGTGGACATCCGCACAGAAGATTTGAAAATCGATACGTACCGTTCCAGCGGTGCCGGCGGACAGCACGTCAATACGACGGATTCTGCCGTACGGATTACGCATCTTCCGACTAATACTGTCGTTACATGCCAATCTGAGCGTTCTCAGATCAAAAACCGTGAGCATGCGATGAAGATGCTGAAAGCGAAGCTGTATCAGCTTGAGATTGAGAAACAGCAGCAAGAGCTGAACGAAATTCGCGGCGAACAAAAAGAAATTGGCTGGGGAAGCCAAATTCGTTCTTATGTATTCCATCCATATTCCATGGTAAAAGATCATCGGACGAATGAAGAATCCGGAAATACACAAGCTGTAATGGACGGACAGCTGGATCCATTCATTAATGCATACTTGCGTTCCACAATTTAAGGGCATTTTGTAATGTTCCTGTAACATAACAAGCTGAACCGTTATTCCATCTCAAAGAAAAGGATGCGATTCTCTTGAAAAAGCTAGCTTTAACTGGCTCCAGTCTTTTGTTTATACTTTTTCTGGCTGCTTGCGGTAATAGCGATAATACGGCTGAAACACCGCAAGAAGCGTTTGAAAACAACTGTGCCATGTGCCACGGTCAGGACTTGAGCGGCGGCAATGGCGGTCCTCCGCTTGATAATCTTGGATCTAAGTATACAAAAGAAGAACTAGTGGATATCATGGAAAACGGTAAAGGCGGTATGCCTGCCGGGCAAGCTGAAGGAGAAGAAGCGGAAAAAATCGCTGAATGGCTCCAGGAGCAGCAGTAATAATTAAATGACAAATACCCATACACAAGCTGTATGGGTATTTTGTTGTATTTTTCCTATGCAGTAACGAGTGGTTACGACAAGATACTACGCAAAATATTTCAAAAACCAAGCCTATTGTCATATATTGAAACATAAATGTAATATTATTATGTCTAAAAAAACAGGAATAAGATGTTATAATGGTTTCAGGTTTGAGAGCTTTTTCGATTGCTTTCGCCAATGTTCGACATACTTAGTTGATAAATTAGCAGATTAGAATAAAAACAAAGGTGAGTTAAACATGATAGATATGAAGGGTGTGCATAAGACGTATTCCAATGGCGTTACTGCGCTTAATGGTGTCGACGTGCATATCGACAGTGGGGAATTCGTGTATTTAGTAGGACCGAGCGGAGCCGGAAAATCAACCTTCGTGAAGATGATCTTCCGTGGTGAGAAACCGAGCACCGGTATCGTGAAAGTAGATAACAAAGATTTGAGTACTTATAAAGAACGCCAAATTCCAAAAGTAAGAAGGAAAATCGGCGTTGTGTACCAGGATTTCAAATTGCTTCCGAAACTGACAATCTATGAAAATGTTGCTTTTGCTCTGGAAGTAATAGAAGAGTCTCCTAAAGTAATCCGAGATCGCGTCATGGAAGTACTCGATCTTGTTGGAATAAAAGATAAAGCTAGATCGTTTCCTGATGAGCTTTCCGGCGGGGAACAGCAGCGTGTGGCAATTGCCCGGGCAATTGCAAATAACCCGAAGGTCGTCATAGCTGACGAGCCGACAGGGAACTTGGATCCAGAAACATCATGGGGCATCATGAAGGTGCTAGAGGATGTTAACAACAAAGGAACGACAATCATCATGGCTACACACAGTAAAGAAATCGTAAATACGATCAAGAAACGTGTCATCGCCATCGAAAACGGACGCATTGTCCGTGACGAAGCGGGAGGTGACTACGGGTATGAAATTTAATACCGCGAAACGCCATTTGCGTGAAGGATCGAAGAACATTTTCCGTAACGGCTGGATGACCATCGCCTCGATTGGGGCAGTAACGGTAACATTGATTTTGGTCGGTGTTTTCCTAGCTGTAGTATTCAACTTAAATCAATTCGCTTCCAATATCGAATCAGATGTTGAAATGAGCGTTTACTTAGACCCTACTCTTGCTGAGGATCAAGTACAATTGATTCAAGAACAACTCGAATCGATCGATAAGGTTGGTTCTGTAACTTATTCCTCAAAAGAAGAGCAGTTAAACCAGCTCATGGAAGATATGGGACAAACAGAATGGGATTTGTTTGAACAAGACAACCCATTGAGTGACACATATATTGTCAAAACGTCCGACCCGCATGATATTGCATCTGTTTCAGATGAGATCTCGGAACTGGATGGAGTAGACAAAGTGGATTACGGACAAGGAACGGTAGAGAATCTCTTTGCTGTAAACAAGTACGCTCGGATTATCGGTGCGGTCTTGATCGTTGGTCTAGTGTTCACGGCCATCTTCCTGATTTCAAATACAATTAAGATAACAATCATTGCCAGAAGCAGAGAAATCGGCATCATGAAACTGGTTGGTGCAACAAACTCCTTCATCCGCTGGCCGTTCTTTATTGAAGGTCTGCTACTCGGAGTATTGGGCGCTATCGTTCCAGTCGCACTAGTGCTCGGCGGTTACTACTACCTGTCGAACAACTTGACAGATAACATCAGTATCGGTTTCGTCGAGATTCTCCCTTACGCACCATTCGCTTTCCAGCTTGCAGGCATACTGCTGGCAATCGGCGCGATCATCGGTGTTTGGGGAAGTGTTATGAGTGTCCGTAAATTTCTTAAAGTCTAAATAACCTACCATATACGCTTTTAAAGGAAGAAAGGGAATGAGAGAAGAATGAAGAAGATGATCAAGCCTGTTCTTGTAGCTGTTCTAGCTGCAGGAGCAATCCTACATACTCCGATTCAAACGTTCGCGAAATCCTCATCTGATGTGCAGAGCGAGATAGATGAACTGCAAAAGAAGCAAGAGGAAAACAGCAATAAGCAAAGCGAAATCGAAGGTCAAATTAATAATGCAGAGTCCGAGCAGTCTGATAACCTAGCTGAACAGGATAATCTTTTGGCGAAGCTGGATGATTTGAACAACCAGATCGACAAAAATGAAAATGCATTGAATGATAAAGAAGATGAAATCACTGAAACAAACGAGAAAATCGAAAAGATCTCTGGTGAAATCGTAGAAACGGAAGATGACATCGACAAACGTGAAGATAAACTATCTGACCGTCTAGTCAGCATTCAGCAAAACGGTGGAGATGTTCAGTACTTGCAAGTATTGATGGGCTCCAAAAACTTTGGTGATATGGTAAACCGTCTGAACGCGGTTACTACTATCATGGATTCTGATAAGGAATTGTTGAACGGCTACATCCAAGCAAAGCAAAAGCTTGAAGATCAAAAGCAGCAGCGTGAAGATGAAAAACAGAACTTGCAGGATCAAAAAGATAAACTTGTAGATATCAAATCTGACTTAAAATCTCAAGCTAGCGAGCAAGAAGATTTGAAACAACAGCTTGAAGACGAATATTCAAAGCTTGAAGATCAAATTCTTTCTGCGGAAGAACAAAAGGAGCTTGCAGCTAACCAGGCTGAAGCACTTCGTCTAGCACAGGAAGATGCAGAATCTGAGAAATCTGATTTAGCAGCGCAGGAGAAAGCAGCAGCAGAAGCAAAAGCTGCAGCAGCTGCGGCTAAGAAAGCAGCAGAGAGCAAGCAAGAGTCTTCCTCTTCTAGCTCTAAAGCAAGCAGTTCTTCTAAGAGCAGCAGTTCAAGTAAGTCAAGTAACTCAAGCAGTGAAAGTAGCTCTAGCAGTTCTAGCAGCTCATCCAGTGCGAAATCAGCACAAGCTGGTATCTTCTCTTGGCCAGCACAAGGTCGCCTAAGCTCTGGATTCGGAGTACGTAATGATCCATTCGGAAGCGGATCTACTGGAAACCACTATGGACAAGATATCGCTAATGCAACAGGTACACCCGTTCATGCAGCAGCAGATGGTAGGGTTTCCCGCAGTGGTACGATGAGTGGTTACGGTAATGTAATCATCGTTACGCATTCCATTAATGGTCGTACGTATGAAACATTATACGGACACTTGGACAGCCGTGAAGTATCTGTAGGAGAAAAAGTCTCCAGAGGACAGGAAATTGCAAAAATGGGTAACACTGGAGCATCAACAGGTTCTCACCTTCACTTTGAAATACATGAAGGTACATGGAACGGTGCTAAGAGTAACGCAGTAGACCCGATGAAATATTTCTAATACCGGATTAAAAAAGACATTCTCCAATAGTGGAGGATGTCTTTTTCACATCATCTGACTCTTTTTAGTGATAAGATAGAGGGAGTCAAGCATAATAGTAGGATTAACGGATTGGACAAGTGGAGAAAGGATGAGAAGCGAACGTGCAGATAAGAAAAGCGACGTTGATAATAGCAATCATTGTGGCATTGGTAGTTGGGGCAGGGGGTAGCTATGCCTTTACATCATATGTGTATAACAAAGGTACTGGTATCCAATCTGCTTCGGAAGATAATAGTAATCTAACTGAGGTGGAGAACGCGTACCAACTTATTAAGGAGAATGCATTAGCCAAACCAGATGCACAGCAGCTTCAGGACGGTGCGATTAAGGGAATGCTGGAAACACTGGATGATCCGTACAGTTCTTTCCTGGATGAAGAATCCTCTACGCAGCTGAATCAGCAGCTGGAGTCTTCATTTGAAGGTATCGGGGCAGAAGTGAGTATGGTGGATAAACAGGTGACCATTGTGGCACCTATCAAGGATTCGCCTGCAGAAGATGCCGGGTTACGGCCGAACGACCAAGTACTGCAAGTGGATGGTGATTCCTTGCAGGGGCTGGATCTGCAGGAAGCAGTTAATAAAATCCGCGGAGAAAAAGGAACAACTGTTACATTATCTGTGAAGAGACCAGGTGTTTCGGAAGAACTTAAAATTGATGTAACTCGGGATGAAATTCCAGTTGAAACTGTCTATGCAGATACAAAAGAAGTGAATGGCAAAAAAGCTGGTGTCTTAGAAATTACATCATTCTCCGAGAGCACAGCTGATGAATTCAAGACAGCGCTGGATAAGCTGGAGCAAGAAGGTATCGACGGTTTGACCATCGATGTTCGTGGTAATCCAGGTGGAATTCTGACGACTGTAGAAGATATTCTGAAGAACTTTGTGACAAGTGACAAACCATATTTGCAGATTGAAGATAAGAATGGTGAGAAACAAGAGTTTTATACAGAATTGAAAGAGAAGAAAGATTACCCGATCAATATTCTAATTGATGAAGGCAGTGCTTCCGCATCCGAAATTCTTGCAGGTGCAATGAATCAGGCTGGCGATTATGAGCTGATTGGGAAAACAACATTCGGAAAAGGTACTGTACAGCAAACTGTACCATTAGAGAATGAGTCAATGCTCAAACTTACTCTATACAAATGGCTGACGCCTAATGGAGATTGGATCCATGAAAAAGGTATCAAGCCAACTGTCGAAGTTAATCAGCCAGAGTATTTCTACAGCTCTCCAATCCAATTGGATGACAATGAAAAGCTGGCATTCAATGATAACAATGACAAGATCAAGAATCTGCAAATCATGTTGGACGGTCTTGGATATGACCCGAGCCGTAAAGACGGTTATTTCAATGAAAAAACGGAATCAGCAGTCAAGCAGTTCCAGCAGGATAATGATTTGCAGGCATCAGGCGAAGTCAATCAGGAAACAGCAGATTTGCTTCAAACGAAAATCATCGAACAAGTACGTGATGGCAAGCATGATAACCAAATGGACAAAGCGCTGCAGCAGCTCTTTGCTAATTAAAACGAAGCCTCCCTTCATACGGGAGGCTTTTTCTATTGTCATAGGAAAACAGGGAGTATCATGTTAGAATAGACAATATACATAAGAGTTGGTTTATAGGGAGAGACACATAATGGTGAATGATTGGTTGACCGAACTGCTTTATGGGATCGGAAACTTCTTTTTAAATCCGCTGCTTTATTGGGCAGTGCTGCTGACTCTGTTCGTTTCCAACCGCAGAATCAGAAAAGAGCGGAACAACTTTGGTACGAAGGTATTTGGTTTCGGCAAAGAGTGGACAGGCACATGGGTTCTGTCGCTCGTTTTCGGACTTTTACTTACCGCTGTAAGTGTAGGAGCGGGAATCGTCATTGCGCCCGCTGTTGTATTATTAGTCAGCGTTGTTACGATTCTGCTGACATTGCTGCTTCGTTTCACATGGCTGTCATCAGCTTATATATTTGGATTCAGTTTTTTGCTAGCCTTGGGTGCAGCACCATACGCTGCTGATTATTTGCCGAACGGATGGGCAGATGATTTGGCAGGTCTTAATTGGATCAGCTTTGCGATTATCATGAGCATCGTAATGCTGGCGGAAGCTGTGCTGCTGCTCACAACCAAACAAGAGGATACGTTGCCAGAGCTGGTGAAAGGTCCGCGCGGTCGTTGGATCGGTCAGCACCGTTTCCGTAAGCTGTTGTTCATTCCTTTCTTCTTGTTAGTGCCAGCTGGCGCAATTGAACCCTTCGCTCCATGGTGGCCTTTCTTCCATCTGAACGGGACAAGCTATGGACTGTTGCTAGTACCGTTGCTAACTGGTGTAGATGGCTTTTCCAAAGGCCGTCCTGCATTCATTGAAGCACGGAAGCAAGGGAAAATGGTCTTGCTGTTAGCGCTTCTTACCCTAGCAGTGAGCGTGGCGAGTATGTACTCCTATTACTTCGCGATTGCAGCTTTCGTTATCGCACTTATCGGCAGAGAGGCTATCACGCTCTCCTTCCGGAACAAAGATCGCAAACGTGCGATGTATTACACAGAGAGCAGCAGTGGAATGTTTGTTCTTGCTGTTATTCCTGAAAGTCCGGCTGACAGGCTTGGTCTGCTACCAGGTGAACAAATTGAAAAAGTGAATGGCGTCCGTATAACAACGGAACGAGCATTTTATGAAGCAGTACAGTCTAACAGTCAATATTGCAAAATGGAAATCCGTGACGAACAAGGCGAAATCCGGATTAAACAACGTGCTATGTATGAAGGTGAGCCGCATGAGTTGGGTATTATCTTTGTACAAGAACAGCATAAGAAGAAAGCTGTGCCTATCAGCAGTTAATCTTGTTAATTTAAAATAAAAGCCCGCTTAGCTGATTACAGTTATGCGGGCTTTTATTATTTAAAGAACTCGGTAATGGAATAACACTTATGCAATGAATTTTGTGAACCAAGCTATATATTCTGCTCCCCATATGAAAAACACTTGAGCGAGTAATGTTCCCAACAGTCTGGAGGTTACCATCATCAGTGACATGCTTTTTAGTTTGTTATAGCTGCCTCTGCCATTCACGATATCATCTGCTATTACAGACAATTTAGGATCAATAAAAACAACCAATAATATTGTCGCCATTCCATTTATCAATCCTGATGCCATGATTGCTGTAGTCCCTCTTTCTGGAACTAATAAAGCCGCATATAAAGCAGCTAACACACCAATTGTATAGATTGAAGTAATAAACATATTTACGAGGAAAAGCCTTATTGGAATATCTTTCACTTTTAGATCCTGTAAATAAGAAAACTTCGGAAGACTAAAATGCGTTATGCTGCGCTTTATGTAATGTAATGAAAAAGTCCGTTTCATTAAAGATGGGACAGAACCTTTTTCCTCTGATAAATGAATGATTGCTCTTGAAAATAGAGCGATGAAAGTAGGAAGTAAGATAATGCCAAGCGCTGTACCAACTGTTGATGCTCCAATAAGGAAACGAAATTGAGTCTCTACAAACTCGAACTTATTTTCTGCTGGTGCATTATCGATTAAACTTCCTAAGAATGGCTGCTGCATCGTGTTAGACAATCTTGATACGATAACCATTATGTTAAAGAGAGATAGTGCTGATGCGATCATTTTGACTCTTGCACCGGATAACCTTACAGCATAAGCAAGTGTTTCTATCGAATGAATGATGAAAATAAATAAAGCGATAAACAGTAATTTTTCAGTTATAATCTCCATTGTGTAACCTTCTTTTTATAAATTTGCTACAGTAATCTATTAAACTCTCCTGGCTTAAGTGAAGTGCTAGTATTGATAGTACCATAAAAAGTAAATTATTCCTTTTATTTTTTAAAAGCAATATGAAGGGAAGAAACCAGAATCACTTTGTTTTCATTGATGCTGACTGAATCTAATCGAAACTATTTTCCAAACGATGCGTATACAGTCTATCCAATAATATGAGGTGATGGGGTTTGTCTATTTTTAATAAATTGATTGCCAGTGTTGGAATTGGTTCTGCTAAGGTGGATACAAAGATTAGGAATAATTATTTCGTTCAGGGAGAGATTCTGGATGGTGTCGTTGAAATTAAAGGCGGCGTAACCGATCAGGAGATTGACTCTATAAAACTGAAGCTGATGACGGTGTACGGACATGAGGATAGTGATCGTCTGTCGCAGGCGGTTGTGTTTATGCATAAGGTGAATGAGCCATTTATTATCTCAAAAGGAGAGAGAAAAGAGATTCCTTTCGCTTTTCGAATTCCTTTGGATACACCAATCACAATGCAAGATCCTAAAACATTTAAAAATGTACCGCCAGTTTGGATCGATACGGATGTAGATGTGAAGAACGCAGTTGATTTAAGTGACGTAGATCATATATCGATTGAGCCGACAGAAGTACATGAAAATATCATCGACGCGATAAAGGTAATCGGATTCAGGTTCAGACAAATGGAAAACCAGAAGCCGCCATACGGAATCAAAGTAGCTAGACCATATATCCAGCAGTACGAATTTATTCCTACACATGGAAGATACTTAAAGAAGCTCGATGAATTAGAGGTTTATATCCATCAGAACGATTATGAGACAACTATTTATTTTGAAATAGATAAGCGAAGCAAAGGTATGTTTTCTTCGTTAGTCGAGAACTTGAATTTAGATGAACATAGGGGCAGCGTTACGTTCAAGAATGAAGAAATCTTAAATAACAGAAGTCTTGTAAGTGATAAGTTCGATGAGATAATTCAATCTGTATTATAAGAAGAAGGAGCAAGCCAAAATGGCTTGCTCCTTTCTTATTCATCCTGCATGGATAGCAGGCTGCGTATTTCTTCTTCTGAAAGTGTATTAAGCATCGTTTCACCAGGCTGAATGATTTGATCAACAAGAGCCCGTTTACGCTGCTGTAATTCAAAGATTCGTTCCTCGATTGTTCCGCGCGAAAGCAGTCGGATCACTTGGACGACGTTTTTCTGACCGATGCGGTGTGCCCGACCGGCAGCTTGCTCTTCTACGGCTGGATTCCACCATAAGTCGAAGAGGATAACTGTATCTGCGCCTGTCAGATTCAGTCCTGTTCCTCCAGCCTTCAAGCTGATCAGGAAGCCGTCTTTTTCTCCTTCATTGAATGCTTCTGCCATCCGCATTCTTTCCTTGGCAGGTGTACTGCCATCCAGGTAGAAGACGTCCTTATCATCTAGTGCTTGCTGGATGATTCCGAGCATACTGGCAAACTGCGAGAAGATCAAGAATCGCTTGTTGCTTTGTTTCAGCTCTCGGATAACCTCGAGCAGCTGCTCTAATTTACCGGATTGTCCGCTGTAATTCTCGATGAATAGTGATGGGTGACAGCAGATTTGGCGCAATCGTGTCAGCCCAGCCAATATTTCTAGTTTACCGCGATCGAAGCCTTTCTCGGCGATTGTCTGATCAATCTTCCTTCGGATTCGATCTAAATAAGCCACATATACCTCTTTTTGCTCCTGAGTAAGATCTGAATAGTTCGTTGTCTCGATCTTTTCAGGAAGTTCGTGCAGCACTTCTGTTTTTACGCGTCTTAGTATGAATGGACGTGTCATCCGTGCGATTTTTTCTGGTTCCATATCGGTGAATGACTTACGGCTCCGGAATAGACCTGGTGAAATAGTATGGAAAATCGACCATAGCTCTTCCAGCCTGTTTTCAATTGGGGTGCCGCTCAGTGCAAATCGTTTACCTGCTTGAATCAGTCCCACTGCTTTGGCGGTCTGCGTTGCATGGTTTTTAATTGCCTGCGCTTCATCCAATATCAGACTATCGAATACTTGCCCGCTGTACACATGATTATCAATCCGCAATAACGGATAAGACGTGATGATAATATCATGCTCTTCCATCTGGGAAAGCTGTTCCTGCCGTTCTGCTGCTGAGCCGGAAATAACAAGCGTACGCATGTTTGGAGCAAACTTCTCGAATTCCTTCTGCCAGTTGTAAAGCAAAGAAGAAGGTACAACAATCAGCGCTGGACGCGCTGCTGGATTAGCTTCTCGTTCAGACGTGAGATAAGTAATCGTCTGCAATGTTTTCCCGAGACCCATATCATCAGCTAAAATACCGCCTAGTCCGTAATAAGCGAGTGTCTTCATCCACTTGAAGCCGGTCAACTGATAATCTCGCAGGGTTGCCTGCAGTCCGGATGGCAAGTCAAACTCAATCTGTTCCGGATGGCGAAGCCGCTCAATCAGTGTGCGGAATGCAGCTTCCATTTCAGCTCCGCGCAGAGACTCCTCTACCTGCATGCTTTGGGCAATCGGTACGAAAATATGCTGATTATTCAGCTGGTTCTTTTTGATTTGCATCTGTTCCAGGAAGTCTTGGAAGTCTTCCATAGATTCCTGCTCGAGATCGAGCAATGCACCATCAGGGATACGGTAGTATCTTTTCTTCTCTACCATTGCCTGCAGCACATTACTTATATGCGCTTCTGATAAACCAGACACGTCAAAGCTGATTTCCAGCATTCCCTTTTCCTGTTGCAGTCTGACTGATGAGGATACCTCATGCTGATCATCTGCCTGCATGGCTTGCACTCGATTGGAAATATACACTTCAGCAGTTTCCTGTAAAGCTGGCAGATGCTCATGAAGAAACAGATACATATACTCTGCATTAAGCAAATGGAATCGGCCTTTTGAAAAGCGGAATCCAGCGGCATGCAATTGCTGAAGAACTTTATCTTCTTTTGCAGGTTGGCGCTTGATAACTGGCATGTCTGTCTGCTGTTGTCCGGGCTGGATGACGTGATCGCCATAATGGAAAGATACACTGGCATGCAGTACATCGTCCGTTTCATCCAGAAAGACTTTTGCGACGAGAGGAGCCATTTCAATTTTGCTGCGAACTGTTTCAGCTACATGTACATGGCCGATTTGTTCCAGCTTGCCAACAACCTGTGACACAAAACGGTCGACATTCTTATCTGATACGGTCTGCGGTGTATCATGCCGATAGGGGAGAATGGTGAACAATTCTTTCACCAATTCCCGCTGTTCAGGAGGTACAGGGTATAGCGTGTCGTCTTTGACTAAGTAGTGATAGTTTTTGATATATTCATAAGCTGCGATATCCTGAACTCCTAGCTGCAGCATTTCGTCTTCATCAGTAGACAAATAAAAGTCCAGCCGTGCTGGCTGACTGCTCACTTGAAATGAATCCATTGGGTCTGTATGCAGCAAGTGAAGCGACGCTCCAGCATCTGCAAGCTGCGGCAGCAAATTCTTGGCTAAGGATGGCGTCAGCTTGATCGCGCGTTTTTCCGATTGTAGAGAAGAAGCTGTGAAATCATGAATCATACTGTTTTCACAAGCTTCCAGCAATCGCTCCAGGATAGCTTTGTCCTCAGGTGTAACAATATGTACACGAGGATCAAAAGCGAAACTCGGTGTAACCTGATAGCGGGTTTGATGCAGCACACTTCGAAGAAAGTCTTCAGCCAGGCGCACGATGTAGGTACGGGCAGTACCTGCTTTCAGTTCAACCTCGAAGACTGTATTGCCGTTTGTTTGCATAAAGCGCTGTTCGACCTTGTATTCAAGCTTCAATGTTTCCGGAGGCTTGGATGTCAAGCGTTCGGAAGGAGATACGAAGGCTTGCACAAGACGATCAGTAAAATCGGTTTGACGAGCTGCTGTCGGTGCAGCTGTTTCTTCCGTAACTGTGTATCCGTTACTGTCGAAACGATTCCGGCTGACTGCGATCAGGACGGCAGCAATATGCTTGCATGTATAATGGGTGTGATAGGCGGGGCAGCTGCAGACACCATCGAGATCGTCATCCTCAAAGAAGAAAATCCGTACAGGATAGTTTTCGGTGCCACGGACAACAGCCTTCCATTGATTAATGGATGGCGTAAAGCTTAGCCCTTGTACGCGCCCTTTATTGACATAGTCCAATCCTCTTCGGTAGAATCGATCGCCTGTCACTTTGATGATATCTTGTTTGTCGAGAAAATAAGATTGCATGAAAGCCCAGTCTCCAGTCTAAAAAAATCATTATCCTATCATTATAACAGATATAGCTATAGCCTTCCCTAATAGGATAAAAATAGGACAAAATAAAAAGGCAGCACTTGGCTGCCATTTCAGTTTATTTCTTTTTAACTTGGAATATCTGGGTTTCTCCAGCAATAGCTTGATCCGGGTAGAGTGCTTCTAATGTATACTCACTTGCTTCGTAATTGGTGATAATTACAGGAGTGATGCTGCTTTTCGCATTTGCTTCGATAAATGCTTTTTCGAAAGTGACGAGCTTATCGCCAGCAGAGACTTTATCGCCTGCTTTGACAAAAGTCTCGAAGCCTTCTCCCTTGAGATTGACAGTATCCAGACCGATATGGAGAAGCAGTTCCAATCCCATTGCTGTTTTCAAGCCGATGGCATGCTTTGTTTCGAACACTTGAACGACTTCTGCATCAATAGGGCTGACGATTGTCTCATCTGTTGGCTCGATAGCGATACCGTCACCCATCATCTTCTCGGCAAACACTGGATCAGGCACTTCTTCAAGCGGGACTACTTTTCCATTGACAGGGCTTACAAAACTTTCTTCCGTAATATTCTTACCGAATAGTTTCTTTAGCATATTATGTCTCTCCTCGGAATAGATCGAATTTTGATGAAAATCTTATTAGTATCATATTAAAGCGTTTTCTCCCTGCGGGTCAACGAAAAACATCCAGTCAGTTGGATATTGCCTAAAAGCGCTAACATTAGGTATAGTAGAGAAAGACTGATTTTTTGAGCGGAAATGAGGTTTGACGCAGTGTGATATAAGAAATCAATCACAAAGACAATCAGGCTATACGAATGATAATAGAACGGTAGGTAATGAACCGATGCAAATAAAACAAGAAGTACAAAAACGCAAGACTTTCGCAATCATCTCCCACCCGGATGCCGGGAAGACGACAATGACTGAGAAATTGCTCGTTTTCGGGAATCTAATTCGTACTGCAGGTACGGTAAAAGGTAAGAAATCAGGCAAATTCGCTACATCTGACTGGATGGAAATCGAAAAGCAGCGTGGAATTTCCGTTACATCATCTGTAATGAATTTTCCTTATAAAGATTATCAAGTCAACATCCTGGATACACCAGGACACGAAGATTTCAGTGAAGATACGTATCGTACACTAACGGCTGTGGATAGTGTTGTAATGATTATCGATGCGACAAAAGGTATCGAAGCACAGACATTGAAACTATTCAAAGTGTGTCGTATGCGCGGTATTCCAATCTTCACTTTCATTAACAAGCTTGACCGTGAAGGACGGGAGCCACTTGAGCTATTGGAGGAAATCGAAAGTGTATTGGATATCGAGACATATCCAATGAACTGGCCAGCAGGAATGGGCAAGCGTTTCCTAGGTATTTTTGATAGATACAACAAGCAATTTGTCCGCTTTAATGGTAATGAGGAAGAAACATTCATTCCTTATGATCAGCTGGATGATCCGCAGTATGCTGATTTAACAGGTGAATCTACATTTGAAGATACAAAAGGTGAGCTGGAGTTATTAGAAGAAGCTGGCGATCAATTCTCGTTGGATCGTGTGCTTGCTGGTAAGCAGACACCTGTGTTCTTTGGTAGTGCACTTGCACCATTCGGTGTACAGACATTCTTTGATACATTTGTTAATTTAGCGCCTGCGCCAGGCAGCCGCCGTACGACAGAAGGTATCGTATCTCCTGAGAATGAAGAGTTCTCTGGATTCGTCTTCAAGATTCAGGCAAATATGAATCCAGCTCACCGTGACCGTATTGCTTTCCTGCGTGTCTGCTCAGGAAAATTCGAGCGTGGTATGAGCGTTCAGCTAGCCCGCTCTGCGAAGCCGATCAAGCTTTCCCAATCACAGCAATTCGTCGCATCATCCCGTGATACGGTCGAAGAAGCATATGCCGGTGATATCATCGGTATTTATGATCCAAATATTTACCGAATCGGCGACACCCTCATTGAAGGAAAAGCGAACTTTGAATTTGATGAGCTGCCGCAATTCCCGCCGGAAGTGTTCAAGAAAGTTACTGCCAAGAACGTTATGAAAGCTAAGCAGTTCCAAAAAGGTATTGAGCAGCTTGTTCAAGAAGGAGCAATCCAGCTGTTCCGTGGTAAACGCGACAATAGCTATATTTTGGGTGCAGTCGGAGAGCTTCAGTACGAAGTATTCGAATATCGAATGAAAAACGAGTATAATGTAGAAGTGGTATTGGAATCGATGGGAGAACGCATTCCACGCTGGCTGAAAGCCGACCAAGTGGATGAACGTCTATTCGACGAGCGCAGTCTGCTCGCACAGGATCGCGAAGGGGATTACTTGGCATTGTTCAAGAATGATTTTGCCCTCCGCTGGTTCACGGATAAAAATCCAAAAGTCGATTTAATTGATCTATTTGAGGTCAACCAATACGATCAAGCTTCTAATTAATAATAAAGCCGTCAATTTTTGGCGGCTTTTTGCTATCTATTTGTTTATGTTTTGTATATTAGGTAAACATCTATACTAGCAGGTGTGTGGAATTTTAAACGAATGTTTGTTCGTGTTTTTATATATTTTATGCTATGATGAAACTAGCATACAGAACGGAGGAATTTGGCATTGAAAGAAAAGGAAACGTTTGAGTTAGTATCCAAATACGAGCCGCAGGGTGACCAGCCTAGAGCGATTGACGCCCTTGTCGATGGCATCCATCAAAACAAGCGTCATCAGACACTTCTCGGCGCGACTGGTACCGGTAAGACGTTCACCATCTCGAACATGGTGAAGGAGATAAATAAACCGACACTTGTCATTGCACATAACAAAACACTGGCTGGTCAGCTGTACAGTGAGTTTAAGGAATTTTTCCCGAACAATGCAGTGGAGTATTTCGTCAGCTATTACGATTATTATCAACCAGAAGCGTACGTACCACAGACAGATACATTCATCGAGAAGGACGCAAGCATCAATGATGAGATTGATAAACTGCGCCACTCCGCTACATCTGCGTTATTTGAACGTAATGATGTATTAATTGTGGCAAGTGTGTCCTGTATCTATGGCTTGGGTTCCCCGGAGGAATATAAAAGCCAGGTGCTGTCTGTCCGAGTTGGAATGGAGAAGGACCGAGATGCCCTGCTCCGCAACTTAGTGGATATCCAATACGCCCGGAATGATATTGACTTCCAGCGCGGAACCTTCCGTGTTCGCGGTGACTCAGTTGAAGTAATTCCGGCATCAAAGGAAGAACATTGCATTCGTTTTGAGTTCTTTGGAGATGAAATAGATCGGATTCGTGAAGTGGACGCCCTGACTGGCGAAATAATCGGAGATCGGGAGCATGTTGCTATTTTCCCTGCTTCCCACTTCGTAACGCGCGAGGAGAATCTCAAGAAAGCAATCGTCAATATTGAGAAAGAGCTTGAAGGCCAGCTCAAAGTCTTCAAGGAGCAAGGCAAACTGCTGGAAGCACAGCGTCTTGAACAGCGGACAAATTACGACTTGGAAATGATGAGGGAGATGGGTTTTTGTTCAGGTATCGAAAACTACTCAGCTCAGCTTACTTTCCGCGAACCAGGGGCCACGCCTTATACACTGCTGGACTTCTTCCCCGATGATTTCTTAGTTGTCGCAGATGAGTCCCATGTTACGCTGCCACAGATAAGGGGAATGTACAATGGTGACCAAGCGCGGAAAAAGGTGCTCGTAGACCATGGCTTCCGTCTGCCATCAGCTATGGATAACCGGCCGCTCACATTCCAGGAATTCGAGAAGAAGACAGAACAGCTTGTCTATGTATCTGCGACACCTGGTCCTTATGAAATCGAGCATACACCGGAAATGATTGAACAGATCATCCGTCCGACAGGATTGCTGGATCCCGAAATCGACATCCGTCCAATCGAAGGACAGATTGATGATATTATCAGTGAAATTTATAAACGGACTGAAAAGAATGAACGTGTATTAATCACTACGCTAACGAAAAAAATGTCTGAGGATTTAACCGATTATTTGAAGGATATCGGTATAAAAGTGGCGTATTTGCATTCAGAAATTAAAACGCTAGAACGAATTGAAGTTATCCGTGATTTGCGGGTAGGTAAATACGATGTACTTATTGGAATCAACTTGCTTCGAGAGGGTTTGGATATTCCGGAGGTTTCCCTTGTAGCCATACTTGATGCGGATAAGGAAGGATTCCTGAGATCCGAGCGTTCATTGATTCAAACAATGGGCCGGGCCGCTCGTAACGAAAACGGCCATGTCATTATGTATGCAGATAAAATTACCGATAGCATGCAAAAAGCGATGGATGAGACGGCACGACGCCGTGAGATTCAGATGGCTTACAATAAAGAGCATGGCATTACACCGCGTACCATCCAGAAGGAAGTGCGGGATGTCATTAAAGCAACGATTAGTTCTGAAGAGTCCGGAACAAATAAGAAAGATACACCGGACTTGACGAAGCTTACGAAGAAAGAAAAAGAAAAAGTCATAGCCGAGATGGAAAAAGAAATGAAACAGGCTGCACGCGATCTCAATTTCGAGCGCGCTGCCGAGCTTCGTGATCTTGTATTGGAACTAAAAGTGGAAGGGTGAAGAAAGTGGCGAAGAAAAATATTTCAGTCAGAGGCGCCCGCGCCAATAACTTAAAAAATATCGATATTGATATACCAAAGGATAGTCTAGTCGTATTGACTGGACTGTCTGGGTCAGGGAAATCCTCGCTCGCTTTTGATACCATCTACGCAGAAGGGCAGCGGCGTTATGTAGAATCCTTGTCTGCATATGCCCGCCAGTTCCTTGGTCAGATGGATAAGCCTGACGTCGATTCTATCGAAGGCTTGTCGCCAGCTATCAGTATCGATCAGAAAACAACAAGCAAGAACCCGCGTTCCACTGTCGGAACAGTTACGGAAATCTATGATTATCTGCGTCTTCTGTATGCAAGAGTCGGACGTCCAACGTGTCCGCGTCATGGTATTGAAATCAGTTCTCAAACAGTAGAGCAAATGGCCGATCGTATTCTGGAATTTCCTGAGCGTTCTCGATTACAGGTACTTGCACCTGTAATCTCCGGTAAGAAAGGCGAGCATGTGAAGGTGCTTGAAAAGCTTAAAGCGGAAGGCTATATCCGTCTTCGCGTTGATGGTGAAATGATGGAGATTCACGATGATATCAAACTGGAGAAAACAAAGAAACACTCTATTGAAGTTGTTGTCGATCGTATTGTTATCAAAGAAGGTGTTACTGGTCGTCTGACAGATTCATTGGAAACGGCACTTACGCTGGGAGACGGCAAAGTCATCGTGGACGTGATGGATGTCGAGGAACTGCTTTTCAGTGAGCACCATGCTTGCCCGATTTGCGGATTCTCTATTGGAGAACTGGAGCCTCGCATGTTTTCTTTCAATAATCCATTTGGGGCGTGCACAACTTGTGACGGACTTGGTACTAAATTAGAGGTCGATCCTGATCTAGTAATTCCGAATAAGGATTTGACACTGCGCGATGGCGCAATTGCAGCGTGGGAACCGACTAGCTCCCAGTATTATCCGAAGCTCTTGGAAGCTGCCTGCAGCCACTTTGGTATCGATATGGATGTACCGGTAAACGAATTGCCGGAGGGACAGCTTGATATCCTAATGAACGGAAAGAAAAAGGACAAGATTCATTTTCGCTATGAAAATGACTTTGGCCGCGTAAGAGAAAGCAATATCGAGTTCGAAGGTGTTTTAACTAATATTGCTCGGCGTTACCGGGAAACAACATCCGATTTCATCCGTGAACAGATGGAAAAGTATATGAACAACCGACCGTGTCCGAAATGTAAAGGTCATCGTCTGCGCGAAGAATCGCTCGCAGTTCTTATCAACGGTCATCACATCAGTAATGTAACTGCTAAATCAGTAATTGAAGTGAAACACTTCATGGAAGACCTTGAACTGAGCGAGAAGGAAAGACAAATTGCTTTTATGATCACCAAGGAGATTATAGATAGGATTACTTTCCTGAATAATGTCGGCTTGGATTATTTGACGCTTTCCCGTGCAGCTGGCACATTGTCGGGAGGAGAAGCACAGCGTATTCGTCTTGCTACCCAGATTGGATCGGCTTTGACTGGTGTATTGTATGTGCTGGATGAGCCGTCTATTGGGCTGCATCAGCGTGATAATGACAGGCTGATCGAAACGATGAAGCGGATGCGCGATCTCGGCAATACGCTTCTTGTCGTTGAGCATGATGAAGATACGATGATGGAAGCCGATTGGCTTATCGATGTCGGACCTGGTGCCGGTGAGCATGGCGGACAAATCACGAGTCAGGGAACACCTGCAAAAGTGATGAAAGATAAAAAGTCACTAACTGGACAATATTTGTCCGGCAAGAAATTTATTCCGCTGCCATTCGAACGCCGCAGTCCGGATATGCAGCGTTCCATTGAAATCGTCGGAGCGGAAGAAAATAACTTGAAAAAAGCATCTGCGAAGATTCCGCTCGGTCTTTTCACCGCGGTTACAGGTGTATCCGGATCCGGAAAAAGTACATTCGTAAATGAGATCCTTCACAAAACTCTAGCGCAGAAGCTGAACCGGAGCAAAGTGAAGCCTGGTAAACATAAACAGATTAAAGGTTTGGAGCATCTGGACAAAGTTATCGACATTGACCAGTCTCCAATCGGACGGACTCCTCGTTCTAACCCGGCTACGTATACTGGTGCTTTCGATGATGTTCGTGATGTGTATGCAAGCACGAATGCTGCAAAGGTTCGCGGCTATAAAAAAGGCCGTTTCAGCTTTAACGTCAAGGGCGGGCGCTGTGAAGCTTGCCGCGGAGACGGAATCATCAAGATTGAGATGCATTTCCTTCCCGATGTGTATGTACCTTGTGAAGTTTGTCATGGTAAACGGTATAACCGGGAAACACTTGAGATTAAATATAAAGGTAAAAGTATTGCAGATGTCCTGGATATGACGATTGAAGAGGGCTTGGAGTTCTTTGCCAACATCCCGAAAATCAAGCGTAAACTGCAGACGATTTCTGATGTGGGTCTTGGCTATGTAAAACTAGGACAGCCTGCAACGACATTATCCGGTGGTGAAGCGCAACGCGTGAAGCTTGCCAGTGAACTGCATAAACGCAGTAATGGTAAGACATTCTACATCCTGGATGAACCGACAACAGGCTTGCATGTGGACGATATTTCACGATTGCTGAAAGTACTTGAGCGCATTGTGGAAAATGGGGATACGGTTCTCGTTATTGAACATAACCTCGATGTTATCAAAACAGCTGACTACCTTATTGATCTAGGTCCCGAAGGCGGAGATCGAGGCGGAGAGATTGTAGCAACCGGTACACCAGAAGAAGTAGCAGAAGTTCCTGCTTCTTACACTGGTAAGTACTTGAAGCCGATTCTTGAGCGTGATCGTGAACGTACGACGAGCCAAATAGAGTATGCAACGCATGTTGCAGAACGCTAAAAAGATACAGCGAGGCTATTGCCCGCTGTATTTTTTTACATATGTTAATCCCTTAAAAACGTCCAAATGAGCATTGCAGGGGAATTTGTAGTAAAATATTTGTTTAGATATAGCTTTGGAAGGAGCGACTTACGGTGAAGCCGATTGATTTGAATGAAGTGCAAGAACAAATAGATGCATTTGCTGGAAAAAAAGTGTTTATACATCTGGAAACGACAAATGGTGCATATGCTAATCATGTAAATGAAAAAGCGTACAATGTTGGTGCTTTTATCCGGAATGCACAGGTGACTTACGAGCATGGCAAGATAAAAGGTGCTGGAGCAGCCTATCGCGTTGGATTGAAAACAGAAAACGGCTGGGTTTACGCAGAAGGACTGAATGCATGGGAATTGGATGAGAAGAATCGTCTGCTCATGGCTGGTCATGATCGTGAAGGTCGATTGATGGTTTCATTGGAAATAAGCGAGACAGCGTTCTAAGGAGGAGCAATAATCATGGAAAAACACGTAGTAGTTATCTTCCCGCATCCGGACGACGAAGCTTTCGGAGCTGCTGGTACAATTGCTAAGTTCAGACAGGAAGGTGTGCCGGTAACATACTTGTGCGGCACATTGGGAGAAATGGGGCGCAATATGGGTAATCCTACTTTTGCGACTCGTGAGTCATTACCTGAAATTCGTAAGAAAGAATTGCAGGATGCTTGTAAAGTGATGGATGTAGAATTGAAAATGCTTGGTTACCGAGATAAAGTGTTGGAATTCGAAGATCTATCTAAAGTTAGCGATCATTTGAAAGAGTTGCTTGAGACAATCAAACCAACACTTGTAATCACGCACTATCCGGAGTATGCAGTTCATCCTGACCACAATGCACTTGGTGCAGCTGCGATCGATGCTGTGTCACGGATGGAGGAAAGTACTCGTCCGACAGTTTGGGCGCAGGCGTTTATGCGCGGATACCAGGAGATCTTAGGAAAACCTGATGTCGTACAGGATATCCGTCCTTTTGTAAAAACGAAAGTGAAGACGATTCTTTGCCATAAATCTCAAGCGCAAGGCGTGCTTGGAAATGTCACTGGCGAAGAACTTACAGAAGAGAACATGGAAGCTATCGCATTGGAACATTTCAAAGAGGAAACATTCTATACTTGGAACTTCGAAAACATATAATCCGTATATGTGAAAAGGAGGCTATGTATGAGAACAGAGAGAAAGAAGATTCTGAAACAGCTGGAAGAGGGAAAGCTTACCGCTGAAGAAGCAGAGCTGCAGCTTGCTGCTCTCGATGAGCGGGCTTTCGGTGCTGTGCAGGAACAGGATATCAACGAAGAGAAGGAACTGGTGGTTCAGGAGCTTGTAACAGCTGGTGAGGATCCTAAAACGCAACGTACCGGCAGCAAGACAGCCAAGAAAAAGAATGTCGGTCCAAAAGTGCTTCAATATGTCCAACAAGCTTTCAGTAAGATTAAGAATGCTGATTTGGATTTAAACTTTGGCGATCATTATACAGTCGATCACATTTTTCAGGCCGATGAGACATTCGCGAAATTAGAGCTGAAAATATATAATGGCTCGATTGCGGTTAAGAGCTGGAATGAGCCTTTCGCACGGCTCGAGACGAAAGCGAAGGTCTATCAGGAGGAAGATGAGCAGGCTGCTAGGAAGCGGTTTACTGATAAAGCTTATTTCGCGATTGCGGACGGCAAACTACAGTTTTCCTTACAAGATAAACGGATCAAGCCTGAAATTACTTTGTATGTTCCAGAATCAGTGTATGAAGAATGTGTTTTGAAAACTTTTAACGGTACGATTCGTACGGATTCTGTGAGCAGCACGAATATATATTGCAAAACGACGAATGGCAGCATCGATTTGCAAGGAGGCGGCGGTTCTATCGTCAGTGCTGAAACCTCCAACGGCAGTATCAAGCTGAAACATGTGGCTGCGAAGGATCTTCTGTGTGAGTCCGTTAACGGCTCGCTCCGACTGGAAGGGAATTTCCGAAAGCTTGATGCGCAAACTTTCAATGGCAGCATCCATTGCGAGTGGCATAACGATGATCCAGACAGTGCTTTCTTCAAAGCTACGAATGGCAGTATCCGATTGAAGTCCTTAGCGGCAATCCCGCTTAATGGACGAATTACGACGAATATCGGGTCGCTGCATTGTGATTTGGATGAATATATTGTTATTGATGAATCAAAGGAAGTCGTTAAAAAAGCTCTCAAATTCGAGACGTATCCAGCGGCAGCAGAAAAACTCCACTTGGAAGCAAACACAAAGACAGGTTCTGTATGGGTGCTTCCTTAACATGGAGATAAATTATGCTTAGATGGATTTTGACACTATTACTGAACAGCGTATCATTAATCATTGTCAGTCATTTATTTGATTCCTTTTATCTAGAAGGCTTTGGTACTGCCATCCTGGCTAGCTTTATTTTGTCAGTTCTTAATCTTCTAGTCCGTCCAGTGCTGATTGTCTTGACGCTGCCATTGACTGCTTTGACATTCGGATTGTTTCTGTTTGTCGTCAATGCAGTTACCTTGATGATTACACAAGGTCTGATTGGTGATAGTTTCGTTATCGAGGGATTTGGTACAGCGATTATCGCGGCAATTATCCTTGCTTTGCTGAATCTTATACTGAATTGGCTCATCCGTGATCGGATTACAAATTGAAGAAGCTCTGCGGCATATCGCTGCAGGGCTTTTTTGTGCCTAAGTATCTATCTTTTCTGGAAGTATGCTAGAATAAACAAGAATTGTTAGGATGGAGGGTTCTTATGGCAAAAGTGGTCATTCAAGATTTATTAGATCGTTTCAATCTGGAATTGCTGACAGGGGATGCAGGCGTACAGCGTGAGATTTTCATGAGTGATATTTCCCGTCCTGGTATAGAGTTGACTGGTTATTTTAAATATTATCCGAAAGATAGGCTGCAGCTGTTCGGAAAGACGGAGCTTTCCTTTCTCGAGGAGCTGACAAGTGAGCAGAAGCGAGACCGTTTCGAGAAAATATGCTCTGACGTTACGCCAGGTCTGATTATCACAAGAGGTCAGGAAGTTCCGCCTGAGATGAAAGAAGCAGCAGAGGCTGCTGGTGTTCCGATATTACGTTCACCACATAAGACGACGCGTGTTATCAGTCGGATTACGAACTTCCTGGAAGCGAAATTTGCTCCGTTCACCGCAGTGCATGGTGTATTGGTAGATATCTATGGAATCGGCATTCTGATCACAGGACAAAGCGGTGTAGGTAAGAGTGAAACAGCATTGGAGCTCGTCAAGCGCGGACACCGTCTCGTTGCAGATGACAGTGTTGAAATCCGGCAGGAGGATTATGATACCCTTATCGGAAATTCTCCGTCGTTAATCGAACATTTACTGGAGATTCGAGGCCTAGGCATCATCAATGTGATGACGCTATTTGGTGCAGGTGCTGTACGCAGTCACAAGAAAATTTCCATTGTCATCAACTTGGAAACATGGGATCAATCGAAACAATATGATCGAGTCGGTCTTGATGAAGACACGATGAAAATCATGGATGTAAACGTACCGAAAATGACAGTACCAGTTCGTCCTGGACGTAACTTGGCAGTCATAATCGAAGTAGCTGCGATGAACTTCCGTCTGAAGCGTATGGGCGTGAATGCAGCTGAAGAATTTTCACAGCGTCTTACCAAGATGATTGAAACAGGAAAAGATGATGAGGGAGACATGATGGATGGAAATGTGTGAAGTACAACCGCTTAATCGGGTATTTCTGCAGCTCGGTTCGGTGTCTATCTATTGGTATGGCGTCATTATCGCAGTCGGTGCGGCGCTTGGACTATGGCTGGCTATCCGCGAGTCAAAAAAACGCGGATTACATAAAGATACTTTCGTAGATTTCCTTGTATTCGCTATTCCGGCTGCCATCATTTCTGCGCGTATTTATTACGTTGCGTTTGAATGGGAAAGCTATGCGGATGGTCCGTTTTGGAAAGTGTTTGCAATATGGGAAGGTGGCATCGCTATCCATGGTGCCTTGATCGGTTCCATCATTACGGCAATCATCTTCTGCCGAGTAAAGAAAATTCCTTTCTGGAAGCTGGCGGATATTACGGCTCCGAGTTTAATACTTGGACAAGCAATTGGACGCTGGGGCAACTTCATGAACCAGGAAGCTCATGGCGGACCTGTTTCAGCAGAAGCATACCAGAATTATATTCAATATCTCCCGGATTTCATCAATAACCAAATGTGTATTGATGGAGTTCTGTATCACCCAACATTCCTTTACGAATCATTGTGGAATATTCTTGGTTTCGTTATTTTGCTCATTCTTCGCAGAGTAAACCTGAAACGTGGGGAAATGTTCTTGTTCTACCTCGCATGGTATAGCCTTGGACGCTACTTTATCGAAGGAATGCGGACAGATAGTCTTGTAGCTGAGGGATTGCGTGCAGCGCAAATCGTCTCAATCGTGGCTATCGCCATTGCGATAATTATAGTTATTATCCGCCGACGCCCTGGTGCGAATACACCTCGTTATAAAGATTAAGAAATAGAGAGGCGAGTGCGAAATGTCAATTACAACATTGTTGTTTGACCTTGATGGAACGCTGATAGATTCAAATAGTCTGATTCTAGCTTCGTACACTGCTACTCTGGAGCAGTATACGGGGCGGACGTATGAACGGGAAGAACTGCTTCCGTTCATTGGTCCTCCTCTGAAGGATGTGTTTGAAAATATCGATCCTGTGAGAGCGGAAGAAATGATTGCAGCATATCGGGAACATAACTTGAAGCATCATGATGCTTACGTTGAAGCGTATCCGTATGTGGCTGAAACTCTGCAGCAGCTCAAGCAGGCAGGTTTTAAGCTGGGTATCGTAACTACGAAGATGCGCGACACAGCTGAGCGTGGTCTTCGGGTATGTGGGCTTGGAGGATTGTTTGATGTGGTAATCGGGTATGATGATATCACACACGCAAAGCCTCATCCAGAACCAGTTCTGAAAGGTCTTGATGCACTCGGAAGCTTGCCTGAGGAAGCGATTATGGTTGGAGATAATTATCATGACATCGAGTCTGGTAAGAATGCTGGCACGAAAACTGCTGGCGTAGCTTGGTCGATCAAAGGCAAGCAGTCCTTACTGGCTTATGGGCCGGATTATATGCTGGAGGATATCCGTGACCTACTCGATATCGTAAAGGAAGAAGCGCATGCGGAAAACGGAAAGCTATCCCGTTAAAGGATCGAACTCGCTTTGGCAGCTTTATAAAACAGTTTCTTTTTGGAAAGTAGTAAGAAACTTCATTGTGATCCAATTCGGCCGCTATACACCCTTCCTTGCTTTGAAGAGTAGGTTGTATAAGACATTCCTAGGGATGAGAATAGGTAAAGAAACAGCGCTAGCTCTCATGGTTGTGCCTGATTTTCTCTTTCCGGAACGGATCACGATTGGTAGGAATACAATTATCGGCTACAATACGACGATACTGGCGCACGAGTATTTAACTACTGAATATCGTCTAGGTGACGTCATCATCGGGGATAATGTGATGGTAGGAGCTAATACGACGATACTGCCAGGTGTCACAATAGGCGATGGAGCGATCGTCTCCGCTGCCACACTTGTACATCGGGATGTGCCTCCTGGTGCGATGGTTGGCGGAAATCCGATGCAAGTGATTTATACAGCAGAACAACGAAAGAACAAGCAGACAACTTAGTGTGTCTGCTTGTTTTATAAGGAGGAATAGAATGGATTTAGGACAGCGTATTTTGCCTGCAGCCCGTAATGAAAGAGATTTTGACGAATTGCTTAATCGGGAAGATATGCAGATGATGGTCCTGCTCGAAACAAGAATTGCACAGCTTCCTTCTCAAATCAAATATGCGAAAAAAGCGGGTAAAAAGGTATTTCTGCATGTGGATTTGATACAGGGATTGAAGACGGACGACGCAGGTATGGACTTTGTCTGTCAGCGTCTGAAACCTGATGGCGTCATATCGACGAGAACGAATGTAATTCATGCAGCTAAAAAATATAAGATAACTGCAGTTCAGCGATTATTCTTAATTGATGGCCATGCATTGGATCACAATCTTTCTTTGATCAAGAAAACACAGCCGGATTTTATAGAAGTTTTACCGGGGTTAATTCCTCATATGATAAAAGAAGTATCCGAGCAAGTGGGCATCCCGGTCATCGCAGGTGGGCTCATTCGGACCCGTGAAGATGTGGATTCTGCATTGGAAGCAGGTGCGACAGCGGTTTCAACTTCTAAAAAAAGTTTGTGGTAAGTTGTTGACACCGCTTTCAAATAGGTGTAAAGTCTACCTATAAGTTAATATCAATGATCGGAGATACGGAGAATCCATTACCTTTTTAGTACACGCCAAGGGGCATACTATGTTATATTAGGTGATGGATTTTTCTTATCCAAAAGACAGCGCTTCCTGGTAATATTTTTAGGGTGATTGTAGCTATTTTCTATCATGCTTCTAGGGTGCGGTTGATTTGGACGCTTAATGAAAGCGCTCTCCGAAAAAATTTATCAATAAAGGGGACAATCACAATGAGCATCTTTGCAGCTGAAACAATCGGCACAATGGTACTAATACTCTTCGGGGGAGGAGTAGTAGCAGTAAGTAACTTGAGCAAGTCCAAAGGAGAAGGCTCAGGTTGGGTTGTAATTACTATCGCATGGGGTCTTGCAGTAGCAATGGGTGCTTATGCAGTAGGCGGCTTCTCGGGAGCACATTTAAACCCAGCAGTAACACTTGGTTTAGCGATTAACGGAGCTATTGAATGGAATGTCGTACCGACATATCTCGCAGGTGAAATGGTTGGTGCATTTCTAGGTGCTGTACTCGTATTCTTAGTATATTTACCGCATTGGGCGAAAACGTCAGACCCGATGGCAAAGCTATCTGTTTTTGCTACAGATCCGGCAATTGATAGTCCTATTTCGAACATGTTGACAGAAATCATTGGCACTTTCATCCTAATGCTTGGTATTCTATTCATTGGAGGCAACTCTTTAGCAGAAGGATTTAATCCATTATTGACAGGTTTACTCATCGTAGTTATTGGTATGGCGCTTGGTGGTCCTACTGGATATGCTATCAACCCTGCCCGTGACTTAGGTCCGCGTATCGCGCATGCATTGCTGCCGATTCCGGGCAAAGGTTCTTCTAACTGGAAGTACGCTTGGGTTCCAGTCGTAGGTCCATTGCTTGGTGGTGCATACGGTGCATATTTCTATATCGGATTTTTCAAGGAAGACTTGCAAGTAGGTTTCTGGATTTTATCTGCTGTCATCTTAGCTATCATTATCGTTGCAGTCCGAGGGGAACTTGCGAAAGCTAATGCAGAAGCAGCAGCGACTAATGGTGCAAAAACAAGGGGGATTAAGTAATGGAAAAATTTATCATGGCACTTGACCAAGGTACAACAAGCTCACGCGCGATTCTTTTCAACCACAATGGGGACATTGTGGAAACAGCACAAATGGAGTTCGAGCAATTCTTCCCGCAATCCGGCTGGGTTGAGCATGATGCGAACGAAATTTGGACATCAATTTCTGCATGTATGGCAGAAGTACTTCGTAAAGCGGATATCGACGCGAAACAAGTTGCGGGTATCGGTATTACGAACCAACGTGAAACAACAGTCGTATGGGATAAGAACACTGGCCGTCCGATTCATAAAGCGATTGTTTGGCAATCCCGTCAAACAGCTGACATCGTAAATGAATTGATCGAAAAAGGTCACAACGATCTATTCCGTGAAAAAACGGGTCTATTGTTGGATGCTTATTTCTCCGGTACGAAAGTGAAATGGATCCTGGATAATGTAGAAGGCGCACGTGAAAAAGCAGAGAATGGTGACTTGCTGTTCGGTACAATCGATACTTGGCTTGTTTACAAGCTTTCCGGCGGTAAAACGCATGTTACTGACTATTCCAATGCTGCTCGTACATTGATGTACAACATCCACGAACTTAAATGGGATGATGAGTTATTAGATATCCTTGAAGTACCTAAATCAATGCTTCCAGAAGTAAAACCTTCTTCTGAAGTGTATGCTAACACAATCGATTATCACTTCTTCGGTGAAGAGGTACCAATCGCTGGTATCGCTGGTGACCAGCACGCTGCTTTATTTGGTCAAGCTTGCTATGAGCCAGGTATGGTTAAAAACACATACGGCACAGGCTGCTTCGTCCTTATGCATACTGGTGAAGAAGCTGTAAAATCTGATCATGGGCTATTGACTACAATTGCTTGGGGCCTTGATGGAAAAGTAGAATACGCGCTAGAAGGAAGTATCTTCGTAGCAGGTTCTGCAGTTCAATGGCTGCGTGATGGCTTGAAAATCATCGAGTCTTCTCCAGATAGTGAGCGTCTAGCTACTAGTGTTACCGATAATGGCGGTGTTTATGTAGTGCCTGCCTTCGTTGGTCTTGGTACACCATATTGGGATAGTGATGCACGCGGTGCTATGTTTGGTATCACACGCGGAACAACTGGTGCGCATATCACACGTGCAACATTGGAATCTCTTGCATTCCAATCCAAGGATGTTGTTGACGCGATGATCGAGGATTCCGGTATCGATGTGAAACAGCTTCGTGTTGATGGTGGTGTCGTGAAAAACGATTTCCTTATGCAGTTCCAAAGCGATATGCTTGATGTAGATGTAGAACGTCCAGTCATTCAGGAAACAACAGCCTTAGGTGCTGCCTACTTGGCTGGTTTGGCTGTCGGCTACTGGGAAAGCCGCGATGAGATCGCCAACAAATGGCAGATCGATCGCACGTTCAAACCGAATCGCTCCAAAGAAGAAAAAGATCAGCTCTACGCAGGCTGGAAAAAAGCTGTGGAAGCGACACGTACTTTCAAGTAATATAACTTTTCAAATCGGACTGAGCATGTTATACTGAATTCACAAGTTAATGATTCGGCCCGAGACTTTGGAGAGACCGTAAATATCTATACATAGTATGGATTATTTGCGGTCTCTTTTTGCTTTCTATACATGACTTCTACACTATTGGGGTATAGAAATAATGGGAGCGCTGAATCTAAAAAGGAGTGTTCATGCATGACTGTTTTCTCTAGTAAAAAACGTAATGAAATTTATGCAAATTTAACTGATAAACCTCTAGATGTTCTTGTAATCGGTGGGGGGATCACTGGTTCAGGTATCTCTCTTGATGCAAGAATGCGCGGAATGAACGTAGGTCTTGTTGAAATGCAGGACTTCGCAGCGGGAACTTCTTCTCGTTCAACAAAATTGGTTCACGGTGGTTTGCGCTACTTGAAACAATTTGAAGTGAAAATGGTTGCTGAAGTTGGTAAGGAACGTGAAATCGTTTATGAAAATGGTCCTCACGTAACTACACCAGAATGGATGCTGCTTCCTTTCCACAAAGGCGGAACAATGGGTCCATTCATGACAAACATTGGTTTGCGTGTGTATGACTATCTTGCAGGCGTTAAAAAAGCAGAACGTCGCACAATGCTTAAACGTGATGAAGTATTGGAAAGAGAACCACTAGTTAAATCAGAAAACCTTCTTGGCGGCGGTCGTTATGTTGAGTACAAAACAGATGATGCGCGTCTGACTCTTGAAGTTTTGAAAAAAGCTGTGGAAAAAGGCGTTCATGCGATTAACTACACGAAAGTAACTGAGTTCATTTATGATGCTGGTGGTAAAGTGACTGGTGTCGTAACAGAAGACCTTACAACTGGTGAAAAGCATCGTATCTTCGCGAAGAAAATTGTAAATGCCGGCGGTCCTTGGGTTGATACACTACGTGAAAAAGATGGTTCTAAAAAAGGTAAAACGTTGCATCTTACAAAAGGTGTTCACTTAGTATTTGATGGCGAGCGTTTCCCATTGCGTCAAGCAGTATACTTCGATACTCCAGATGGCCGGATGGTATTCGCAATACCGCGTGAAGGTAAGACATATGTTGGTACAACAGATACAACATACAAAGGTGATATCAAGCACCCTGTAATGACTGTTGAAGATCGTGATTATATCATTGATTCCGTTAACTATATGTTCCCGACAGTTGAAATCACAAAAGATGACGTAGAATCCAGCTGGGCAGGTCTTCGTCCGCTTATCCAGGAAGAAAACAAAAAACCTGGTGAGATTTCTCGTAAGGATGAGATCTTCGTTTCTGACAGTGGTTTGATCTCTATGGCTGGCGGTAAGTTAACTGGTTACCGTAAAATGGCAATTGAAGCAGTAAACATTGTTGCTGATCAGTTCAAGAAAGAAGAAGGCATTCTTTATTCCCAAGCTGATACGAAGCATCTTCCAATTTCCGGAGGAGAAGTTGGCGGATCCAAAGGCTTTGAACGTTTTAAAGAGCGTAAAGTGGATGAAGGAAAAGCTATCGGTCTTTCTGCTGAAGATGCACTTAAGATGGTAAGCCGTTACGGAGCGAACGTAGATAAAGTATTCGAACGCTTCGAAACACTGAAAGATGAAGCAAAAGCTGCTAACATCGATCCGCTTGTATTCGCACAGCTTCGTTATGCAATCGAAGAAGAGCTAGCATTCAAACCAGTCGACTTCTTTGTTCGACGCACAGGTGCTTTGCTATTCAACATCAACTTTGTTCATACAAACAAAGATGCTGTTATCGATTACTTGGCTGAAACGTTAGGCTACTCTGCAGAGCAAAAAGCTGAGTACACTCGCGAGCTAGATGTATTGGCGAAAGAAGCAGTTGTACCGGTTAAAGAAGACGACTTGCAAACTGTGTAATCTTTCTCATCAAGAATAGACTGTTTCCCTTAGGGGGAGCAGTCTTTTTTTCTTCAAGTGTAGGAGCAGATGTGGAAATATGGTATACTTCTTGGGATATCTAAAAGCAGTAGGAGGAAACACATGCAAACGCTGGAACCAGCAGAGCAGCAGGCAGGACCGTCAAATATCATCCCCTTCATTCCTGAAGGAGATTTCTATTATAAAAAGGGCGTAGAAGCCTATCGGAACGGTAAGCTGGACAAAGCTATGAAATGGCTTAATAAAGCAATCGAAATGGAACCGACGGAAGTGATTTATCACTGCCAGAAGTCGGTTATTTTTACGGAAATGGGATCGTTCCATAAAGCGATCTATATACTAGATGACATCATTAAAGAGCATGGAGACGATTACGCGGAATGCTTTTATTTGCTTGCCCATAATTATTCTAAGCTTGGATATATGCACGACGCAGAAAAGTACGCTAACTTGTACTTGGAAATGGATCCGGAGGGAGACTTTCGGGAGCAAGCTGAGGAACTATTGACGTATGTGGAAGCTGAGGAAGAGGACGATGAGCTATGGACAACAGAGGAAGAAGATGAGCTCATCATGTTCCAGGAATCGGCATTTTATTATTTAGAGCGGGAAGAATGGCAGTTTGCTTTGCCGATTCTGGAAGAAATGATGAGCATGTTTCCGGAACATATGCTGGCGAAGCATGAATTTGCCAAAGCACTTTTCTTTTCTGGTAATCAAAAGGAAGCAGTGCGAATGGAAGAAGAGCACCTGTTGAGTGAGCAAGTCTCTGTCTACACACATGTGAATCTTGCTATGTTTTACCATGAAATGAATCAATTCGACCAAAGAGATGAACATTTGCGCTTACTTCGCAATATTTTTCCTATCCATGAAGAGCAGCATTTACGTATTGCGTGCACTTTTTCTATGACAGGGCACTATGAAGACGCTGTCGAACGCTTCCTTCACCTGGATAAAAGACGTGTGAAAGGACATGCTTCCTATTATAAGTGGTTCAGCTTGGCCGCGAAGAAAGCTGGCAACGGAGCATATGCTGAAAAGCTATGGCAGGAAGGCAGCCGCAGATTCAGCCATCTGACAAAAGAAGACTTTTATTGGCTGTCTTAAAGCTATAGGCAGAAAGATGGACGTTACGCACAGAATCTTATATGCTAACGAGTAGATAAAACGACTGATAAAGAGGAAAGGGGTTAATTTATATGACTGAAGAAAGAATTTATGACGTAATCATTGCAGGTGCGGGACCAGCTGGTATGACAGCAGCAGTCTACACTTCACGTGCGAATCTTGATACGCTTATGCTGGAAAGAGGTATTCCGGGCGGTCAGATGGCGAATACAGAAGATGTAGAGAACTACCCTGGTTATGATTCCATCCTAGGACCTGATCTTTCCAATAAGATGTTTGAGCATGCGAAGAAATTCGGTGCAGAATATGCTTACGGAGATATTAAGGAAGTGAAGGACGGCAAGGAATATAAAACAGTGGTTGTAGGAAACAAAGAGTATAAAACACGCTCTCTTATTATCACGACAGGTGCGAAGTGGAAAAAGCTTGGTGTACCGGGCGAAGATGAATTGAGCGGACGCGGTGTTTCTTACTGTGCTGTTTGTGATGGAGCTTTCTTTAAAAACCGTGAGTTAATCGTAGTGGGCGGAGGAGACTCTGCTGTCGAGGAAGGTGTTTACCTGACTCGTTTTGCTGAGAAAGTTACAATCGTACACCGGCGTGACAAATTACGTGCACAGCCAATTTTGCAGCAGCGTGCTATGGCAAATGAAAAAGTTGAGTTCATTTGGGATACAACTGTTGAGGAAATCAATGGCGAAAACAATAAAGTATCCAGCGTAACGCTTTTGAATCAGCGCACTGGAGAAAAATATGAAAAATCTGCTGATGGTGTGTTCATCTATGTCGGAATGGTACCATTGAGCGAACCATTCCAATCTCTTGGTATCACAAATGATCTTGGCTATATTCATACGAATGAACGTATGGAAACAGCTGTACCTGGCGTTTTCGCAGCTGGAGATATTCGTGATAAAGAGCTTCGACAAATCGTGACAGCAACAGGAGACGGCAGTATTGCTGCTCAAGCTGCTCAAGGTTATGTAGAAACTCTAAAAGAAGAGCTGAACGCAATCGGCAAGTAATAGGCTCGGCCATTCCTTGTAAATGATTCTTAATGCTGCTGTAACATGGGCGACATAATCATTTGCTATACTGGTTTTAACTAATTGACCCCCTTTTAATAGATAAATTAGTTATTGGCATAGGTGTCTCGGCACCTATGCATTTTTTTTTGTTCTTTTAGGGATTATCGGCGATTTTTGGTAAAGACTTAGGAAACATAATACTGTTTGAAGATAAACAGAAATAGTATAATATAGAGTGATGTGTATAACGAACCAACATGTCCACTTACACAGAGAAAGAGGTGGAAGCATGCAACGTGTTGCAAACTGCATTTTGGCAGTTGATGACAAAGTTCTCTTATTGAAGAAACCGAGTAAAGGATGGTACTCAGCACCTGGCGGAAAGATGGAGCTGGGCGAGTCCGTCAAAGAAACAGCTGTCCGGGAGTTTTGGGAAGAAACAGGATTGACTATACATGAACCCGAGCTTCGCGGTACGTTTACTTTTGTTATAAAGAAAGGCGAAAAAGTTGTACATGAATGGATGATGTTCACCTTCTTCGCTGAGGAATATACTGGTAATCTGCTTGAAGAAAGCCAGGAAGGTAAGCTGGAATGGATAGATAAAAAGAAAATCAAGGATTTGCCGATGGCTGAGGGAGATCGTGATATATTCGCCCATATGTTCAACACAGATGAGCCATTGTTCGGCACATTCGTCTACACGGAGGATCGCCAGCTGCTGCAATCAAAGCTGGATCCTACGACACCAGAATAAAACGGGGGATACGTATGGAGAAACAGTTAAATGAAACCAAGCTCGTCATCATTACAGGCATGTCCGGAGCAGGAAAAACTGTTGCCGTTCAAAGCTTCGAGGACCTGGGTTACTATTGTGTGGATAACTTGCCTCCAGCACTATTGCCAACATTTCTTGATTTGATGCGAGATGCTGCTAATGATATTAAAAAGGTAGCGCTTGTCATGGATTTACGAGGCAGGGAATTCTTCGATTCTTTATTTGAAGCATTGGACAAGCTGACACAGGAGAATTGGTTGGAACCGCAAGTATTATTCCTCGATTCAAAGGATGAAGTGCTCGTAACCAGATATAAAGAAACGCGCAGGACGCATCCGCTTGCGCCGGAAGGTCTTCCGCTTGAAGGTATCCAACAGGAACGTGCATTGCTTGATCAAATGCGTGGCAGAGCACAATTCATCGTGGATACATCGACTTTGAAGCCAAAGCAGCTCCGCGAGAAGATTATGAGACGCTTCAAGGATACCAATTATGAAGAGTTCACGGTGCAGATGCTGAGTTTTGGTTTTAAATACGGGCTTCCAATTGATGCGGATCTCGTCTTTGATGTCCGTTTCCTTCCAAATCCTTTCTACGTGGAGAATCTTAGACCGCAGACGGGCTTGGATGAACCTGTTTCCTCATATGTATTCAAGTGGTCTGATACGCATACTTTCTTACAGAAGCTTGAGGATATGCTTACTTTCATGCTGCCTCAATACAAGAAGGAAGGTAAAAGTCAGCTTATTATAGCTATCGGCTGTACAGGCGGACAGCATCGTTCAGTAGCCATCGCAGAGTATTTGGCTAAACGATACAGTGATAACTATGCGACGCATGTGACGCATCGTGATGTAGAAAGGAAAAGCCACTGATGACAAGGAAGAAAATAGTTGCCATTGGGGGCGGAACAGGCATGCCTGTTCTGCTGCGAGGACTAAAACAGCTTCCTGTCGATCTTTCTGCAATTGTCACGGTAGCCGATGATGGCGGCAGCTCAGGTAAACTGCGTACCGAGCTGGCAATGCCGGCACCAGGGGATATCCGGAATGTCATTGCTGCATTGGCCGATGCAGAACCGATGCTGATTGACTTGTTCCAGCATCGATTTAAGGATGGAAATGGATTGTCAGGTCATTCGATGGGAAATCTGCTGCTGGCAGCGATGACCTCTATTTCCGGAGATTTTTATAATGGTATCAAAGAAATATCACGCGTACTTAAAGTAAAGGGCAATATCTATCCGATTGCCAATCAGAACGTCGTACTGCATGCAGAGATGACAGACGGTGAGATTGTGACAGGGGAATCTAATATTCCTCTTGCAAATAAACAGATTAAACGAGTATTTGTCAGTCCGCTGCCGGTCAAGCCATTGCCGGATGCCATTGAAGCAATCAAGCAAGCTGATTTAATCGTTATCAGTCCAGGAAGTCTCTACACGAGTGTTATGCCGAATCTGATTGTTCCGGAGATTGAGAATGCCTTAAGAGACGCACCAGGCAAGGTTGTCTACGTATGTAATGTGATGACGCAATACGGCGAAACGACGGGCTATACAGCAGGAGATCATATTCAAGCTATACATGATCATATTGGAGCTGATATTGTCTCGACGATCGTCGTCAACAATAGTCAAATTGAGCAAGACATTCGTGAAAATTATGCAGAAGAGCATGCTGAACCAGTCGTTTATGATATCAGCCGCTTAAAGTCTTTGGGACTTGAAGTGGTCGAAGCGGATATTATCGATCATGATCAGCGCAAGCTCCGGCATGATACACATAAAATTGCTAAGCTGCTTTACGCAATGCTGTAAAAGCGAGGCACGAGAAAGGGGGAGAGCTTCGTGAGCTTTGCATCAGAAATAAAGAAGGAATTGACGACCATTCCAATCGAAATGACGGACGTAAAAAGTGAGCTTGCAGCTTTGATCCGGATGAACGGCTCTGTCTCCTATTCGAGACAGGAATATATGCTGGATGTCCAGACAGAGAATGCGGCCATCGCAAGGCGTATTTATACGCTACTGAAGGCAATCTATCAGCATCCAATCGAACTGCTCGTTCGTAAAAAGATGAAGCTGAAGAAAAATAATGTCTATATCGTACGATTAAATAAACAAGTGGATGACCTGCTGCGCAATCTTGAAATTCTGGAAGACAAATTCACTTTTGTCCGCACAATTAGCACATCCTTCACTGATACTGCTGAGAAGCGCAGGGCGTATTTGCGTGGTGCTTTTCTTGCAGGAGGTTCAGTAAATAATCCGGAAACATCTTCCTACCATTTAGAGATATTCAACACACACAAAGAACATAGTGATGCGCTTTGCGAGCTGATGAATACATTCGATTTGCATGCCCGCAGTACGGAGCGTCGTAAGGGCTTTATTACTTACTTAAAAGAAGCGGAGAAAATCACGGAATTTCTCAATATCGTAGGTGCTCACAGCGCTTTGTTTAAGTTTGAAGATGTGCGTATTGTACGAGATATGCGCAACTCTGTTAACAGGCTTGTTAACTGCGAAACAGCGAATCTCAACAAGACGATTGGCGCAGCTTTCCGCCAAGTCGAGAATATCAATTTCATCAAAAATACAGTTGGTATTGGCGCATTACCGGATAAACTGCAGGAAATCGCTGAGCTTCGTGTCCAGCATCAAGATGTTTCACTGAAGGAATTAGGTGAACTGGTTTCCACCGGAAAGATCAGTAAATCCGGTATTAATCACCGCCTGCGTAAAATAGATGAATTCGCTGACAGACTTCGTAATGGGACATCAGTAAAAAAAGCATAAGCAGGTATAAAGCGGATATAGCATGTGGTATACTTAGAAGACACTCAAATGGGTGTTTTCTTTTTCAATGTTTTGATAGCGCTTACTTGGAAGATGGGAGGAATCACATGTGATCCAAAAAACCTTGCGTGTCACCCTGGATACTGGTTTGCAAGCCAGACCCGCAGCAAGCTTCGTCCAGCAAGCCAATCGTTTCAATGCCTCTGTGTTTGTAGAAAAAGGGAACAAATCGGTAAACGCAAAAAGTATTATGGGTTTGATGAGCCTGGCTATAGCCCAAGAAGAATTGATCACCTTGAAAATCGACGGTTCAGATGAGGTGGAAGCAATGGAGGAGCTCACCGCCTTCATTACCACGCCATCGGCAGCTAGCTGATTTTCCCACAGAAAAGTCCTGAATTATTCAGGGCTTTTTTTTTGCTAATATGTGGTAACTGAAGCTATCCTAGTGTAGGCTATGTATTGTAAGATTTTTATAAGATGGAAAGGAGTTTATATTTTGAACGCAAAACGATGGATCGCAATCGGAATCGCAGCTGGGCTGCTCGCCGCATCGGTCGGTTTCCAAACCTTGTTCGCTGTGATTAATAGCAACTTCACAGAAGCGATTGATTCAGCAACAGGAAGCACTTTTATGAGTGAAGAAATTGTTGAAGACGGAGATATGACAAATCGGATAGCGGTGCTGAAAGTAGACGGCACAATTCAAGATACTGGAGAAGAATCTTCTCTATTGGGAAGCGCTACATATAACCATACAGCCTTTTTAGAGCAATTGGAACAGGCGGGTATGGATGACACAGTCGGCGGTGTCATCATCGAAGTGAACAGTCCTGGAGGCGGTGTCGTCGAAAGTGCTGAAATTCACGATAAAGTAGTAGAAGTACAAGAGGAATACGGAAAGCCTGTGTATGTATCGATGGGGAATACAGCGGCATCTGGCGGCTATTATTTAGCGGCAAGTGCAAATAAAATCGTCGCTCACCCAGCTACACTGACAGGATCAATCGGCGTTATCATGTCTACACTCAATTACGCAGAGCTTGCAGATAAAATCGGTATCAAAGAGGAAGTTATCAAGAGCGCTGAGCATAAAGACATCATGTCTGGAGCAAGAGAAATGACGGACGAAGAGCGGGATATCCTGCAATCCATCATTGATGATATGTATGCTGACTTCGTCCAAGTCATTGTAGACGGACGCGGTATGCCGGAAGATCAAGTACGTGAACTTGGAGATGGACGTGTGTATTCCGGTAAACAAGCAATGGAAAATGGTCTGGTCGATGATCTTGGAGATCTTGAAGATACTATCGCTATGATGAAAGAAGAGCAAGGACTTGAAAATGCGGAAGTATTCGAATATACAGGAGATGGCTTTGGTATGGGCTCCTTCTGGGCAACAGCAGCTGAAGGTCTGTTTGTTTCCGATTCTGATTTGCTCGGTATCAAGCAGCTGATGGGCAAATCGAACTCACCTGAAGCAATGTATCTATATACGGAATAGGAGGCGTTAGATTATGGATAAAGAGAAACGTGAGCATCCAGAAGAACTGACGTCATCCGATCAGGATTATTCCAGAACAGAGATACCTGAAACAACGGAAACTGACGAACATACAGCGTCAGATAATACATCGGATGCCTATGAAAATACGTATCAAGAAAATCGAGTTGCTGATAAGGAGATAAAGAATCACCGACAAGAAGAGATTCCTTTATCTCCACTAACAGGTGAACAGCGATATGCAGGCTTTTGGATGCGATTTTGGGCTTATATTGTGGACCTTATAGTTGTATTCAGTTTGACGGGTTTGATCGTCAAACCATTCACTATGATCGATTCATTTCGTGAAGCTACGCTTTGGCTTTGGAGTGTCAGCGGTTTGCTTGGCGGAGTAATATTCTTTGCTTATTTCCTGTTCATGACCAAATGGCGCGGACAGACACTAGGCAAAATGATATTTGGCCTTCGAGTTATTCGGAAGGACGGTGAGCGGCTGTCCTGGTCTGATACACTTATCCGGGAAGTAGTCGGTCGTTTTATTCATCGTCTGCTATTTCTGTTTTTCCTTTATGCAGTAGTAGCTTTCACACCAAGGAAGCAAGGCTTGCACGATATGTTCGCTGACACACTTGTTATCCATGAATGAAAAAAGCCATCCAGCATAAATTGCTGGATGGCTTTTTCTTATGTCTTAAACAGGTTTTTTCTCCATTACTTTGTCGATCAAGCCGTAGTTTACTGCTTGTTCAGCTGTAAGGAAGTTATCACGGTCTGTGTCGCGCTCGATTACTTCAAGCGGCTGTCCACTGCGTTCTGCCATGATTTCGTTTAATTTCTTTCTCATTTCGATGATACGACGAGCATGTATTTCGATATCACTTGCTTGTCCTTGTGTACCACCTAGCGGCTGGTGAATCATAACTTCACTGTTTGGAAGTGCATAACGCATGCCTTTTTCACCGGCAGTCAATAGGAATGCACCCATGGATGCAGCCATACCGATGCAGATAGTAGATACTTTAGGCTGGATGAACTGCATTGTATCATAGATAGCCATACCTGCTGTAATAGATCCGCCTGGTGAGTTGATGTATAGGGAAATATCTTTTTCTGGATCCTCTGCTGCTAGGAATAACAGCTGGGAAACAATGCTGTTGGCAACATTATCATCGATTGCGCTGCCAAGCATGATGATCCGGTCTTTAAGCAAACGGGAGTAGATATCGTAAGCACGTTCTCCTCTGTTTGTCTGTTCAATAACTGTAGGAATTAGATTCATGGTAGATCCTCCTTTGGATATGAGCTCATTATTCTAAGTAATGACTAACCTTATATTACCTAAAAGGTCAATAAAGGTCAAACAAAATACTTACTTTCTTTCGCCTATTCCATGCTTCCCTAGTTAGAAGGCAAATAAACGCTAGAAATAGAGTCTCTCGTTAAGTTTGACTTTCAATAGATAAACTCCTGCAAGCTGGTTTATTTTTCATTTAAATTACATCATTAGGAAATAGTTTAGAAAATTTACCAAGGTGGAATGTAAACAACTGAAACCAACTAAACCCTAGGAGGTAACAACATGTTCCATCATCAGAAAGTACTTCAGTACCCAGCGAAACCAGACAAGCCAGATGCATTGTTTGCAAAACAAATGCAGGAAATCCTTGGAGGTCAGTATGGCGAAATTAGCGTTGCCCTTCAGTATCTCTTCCAAGGTTGGAGTGCTCGTGGTGAAGAAAAATATAAAGATTTGATCATGGATACAGCAACTGAGGAAATTGGTCACGTTGAAATGATTGCAACAATGATTGCTCGTCTTCTTGAAGGTGCACCAGTAAATGAACAAGAAGAAGCTGCGAAAAATCCTGTTATCGGTGCCATTTTAGGTGGTATGAACCCACAGCATGCGATTGTTGCCGGCCTAGGGCCTCGTCCGACAGATAGCAACGGTGTGCCATGGAATGCAGGGTATATCATCGCAAGCGGCAACATGCTCGCAGACATGCGCGCGAATATCAATGCAGAGTCTCAAGGTCGTTTGCAAGTTGCACGTCTATATGAAATGACAGAAGACAAAGGTGTTCGCGACATGCTATCCTTCCTTCTGGCTCGTGACTCCATGCACCAAAACCAATGGATTGCTGCTGCTCGTGAACTGGAAGAGAAGAACGGTATCATCGTACCTGGCTCCTTCCCGAAAGAACTCGAAGCAGACAACTTCTCTCATAGCCTGATCAACTTCTCAGAAGGTGAAGAGTCCAAAGAAGGCAGCTGGGCAACCGGTACAGCTCCTGATGGTGGTCAATTCAACTACGAAGAAGCTCCAACAGCCCATGGTGAAAAACAAGAGCTAAATCCAGCACCAGACTTTATGTATCCAAAATAAGCAGAAGCTAGAATATAGCTAAAGCATAAATGCAAAAAAATGAATAATATTCCTGAGCATCGCTTCGGCAGAACACTCCGCTTTCCACGGGCACGGCCTCAGCCTCCTCGTGGAGAAACCGCCACTGCGGGGTCTTCAGCTCGCGCTGTTCCCGTAGGACAAGGAAAGCTTCGACAGCTTCACTTTGCACGAAGAAAATTGGTTGGTATTTTCGAGGAGTCTACGTGTTCTGCCTACGCTAATTAATTGTACAAATGAAAAACCCGAACTTATACAAATCTTCGTGTGAAGACTTGTAATATAGTTCGGGTTTTCATCTGGTTTAAACACTTTTGTCCCAGCCTCTTTCTATTTAAAAAGAACTTGCTTATACCTGCAGTTTAACGTATAATAATCGTTGTCACATTAATTACATATGCGCTCGTAGCTCAGTCGGATAGAGCGGTGGTTTCCGGTACCACGTCTGCCGGGGGTTCGAATCCCTCCGAGCGCGCTAATAAATACAGTAATAGCAAGGGTTCTGGCAGTTTGCCACCCTTGCTATTTTTTTGTCTAAAAGCAGTTGCAAACATTTTGCAAACCTTCTTGTTCCGAAATAAATTCACCAAAAAGCTTGCCGCCTACTTTACTAACAATAGCAATTGCAGGAGGGATTAAGAAAGCCCATGAAGCTGTTACTCTATCGCTTTCAACAGGATAAATTTCTTGACCTTCAAGAGAGGAATTATCATCTTTCAAGAATCTACCATTCTGAAAATCTTCATCACTTATTTCATCTTCAGTAAGTTCCTCTTCAGGTTGCTCTAGTGTAAATTCATCATCTGAATCGCCAATTACAATAATGACCGGTGTTCCAACTGATTTTGTACCTACATTGCTCTCGCTGGATTGAGCATAAGTAGGACCTATAAATCCTAGAAATAAAACTATTGATAAATAGAGAAAAGAGCTTATTAAACTTTGACTTCATCATACACCTCATAATTTTTTTAGCTGCCGACATTAGATGATATTACCATAGATGTAAAAAAAGAAAATATGCTATTGCATATTTTCTTTAATATCTTCCATATAAGACTTAACATCAGGATCATTATCACGATCGTAAATTACAATTGCTTTCATAAGAAGTTTTGAATCGACTTCTTCGGAGCTGTATTCGACGATGTCTAATAGTAATTCAGCGGCTCTAATACGAATGTCAGAATGGTTACTTTTACTGAGGTCTATTATTTTCTCGGTAACCCAATCATAATCGTCTGAGGTGCTGTAAAAGATAATTCCATGTAATAACTCTTCTAAGTTATCCTCTTCAATATACTTGTCAAATATCTTTGTATCTGACCATTTTTGTTGCTCTTCTAAGTTTGCAGCATCTGTTTCATCTGAGAAATCATAACTATCTTCTTGATAGAGATTTGCTATGAACTCCTCGTAGTTATCTGCTACCAGATGTCCTTTAAGATTGCCTTCTGGTTCGAATATCTTTACAGATGGATTCTCATTCTTACTCGAATAATCAAAGTAGTAGAAGGCAGTATCTTCACTCATGGCGAAAATAACAATTTTCTTTGCAGGGAACTCCCATTCTTTAACAAGATAATCGGTATCCAGAATCCCTTCCTCATCTCTAAGGCCAAAGATGAGATAAACGTTTGCGTAATCATAAGCCCATGTTGTAGGAACATCAGTAGGTAACGAATTTAATACAGGCCTGCCGCCATTCTTTTCGATTAGATGTGATTTATATAGAGAAGGAAGTAGGATGCCTCTTTGGTCTTCATATTTTTTTAAGTCTGAAGCAGAAACTTTTAATTCTGGAAAATAATTTTCTGTTTCAATGCTCTGCCAAAGTTTGGTGCTTTGAGCCATACTATTGCCCCCCTAAGAAATACATGGAAACCATAACAGAATATACAAAGGATTAATATATAAATATAGAATAAATAACAGACAAACTAGGTACTAAATTGTTAAGAGTTGCTACAGCTGCTGGACTATTATAAAAAGGCAGCTCCTGGGAGGCTGCCTTTAATCATTAGATAAAACCAAATTCATATAGGTTTTCAAGGTAGAATGTAAAATCCTCATCATCTAAATCTTCCTTAATATCTGATGCTCCTTTAGATAATAATGCTCCTACAATAAGGGCATTTAAGTACTTATTAATGTAGAGCGCTTGTTCCCTTACCTCGAATTCAGTAACAATCTCTCCATCACTTTCTAAAACAATATCTATTCTGCGACCTTCCTGCTCATCCAATAAAATATGATTGTAAGTTTCTTCTTTATTCTTTTTGATTCGTTTAAAATTTAATGGGTTTTCTCTATTGTCTATTATCTCTTCTCTGTGTGCTTCTATTTCACTATCATTGAAAATGTTGGCAAGGACCTTGCTATCTGTTATAGAAAGAGCCATGTAAATACGATCGTAATCAAGAGTATCGCCAGTAGGAAGATCTAATAATTCTTTATAGTTGAAAACTTCTGCTTTAAATTTCTTTTTTAAAATCTCGACTATATGTTCACGAGGGAAAAATAACTGATCTTTTTTGTGGACATATTTATTCATTAAAGATTCTAAGTTCAATATAGTTTCTCCTTTATTTTACAGGGCTACCGTAAAAAGAGTGTTTGTCTGTAGGTTTCTTCTTGTAGGCATGCCAGTGCCAATAGTGACCTTTTCTATTTTTACCGTATCTTTGATCAACTTCATGATATGGTTTTCCACTTCTATTAGCTGCAGCTGCAACTTCTTTTGCTTGATTTTTGGATACAGAATATACATCATGTTTACTCTTAAACCATGAAACGGCTTTGCTACGTGACATTCCGGCACCTATATATACAGACCCGCCTTTTACAGTAGCTTTAAAATGATTATACTTTTTACTTTTTTTAGCCTTATTTGCTACTACATATGCAGCTCCGCTAACAATGATCATAGCTCCTGTGGCGTAAAGAGCAGTCAATGCAGCTTCAGTCATAACTATGCCAACTGGAATTAAAAATACAAATGAAGCTTGTCCTTCAGTTGAATCTAGATCATAAGTTTCGCCTGTTTCTACATCGGTAAAATCACCTTCAACAACATCACTTGATAATTCAGTAAGCTCGACATTGTATTCTTTTTCAACGTTACCTTCAGTGATAAAAACGCTGAAATTGTCTGCTCCAGGTTCTATTTCAAATCGTGCCTGTACTGATCCTATTTCTTCATCAGTAGTTTCAGTTTCAATTGTAACTATATCATCCTCATTGGAAAAGTCCACTTCATTAACGCTAATATTTTGATCTGCTAATTCTTCATTAAGTGCATCTTCTAATTTTGTCTCATCAATAGGTGCATTAATATTGTCTGTTTCGTCACTAGCCTCAGCTTTAATTTGTGAGATTGGTAAAACACTGAAAATAAGAATAGCAGCTAATAGGACGCTTACAAACTTAGTAAATTTTGAATACATTTAATCACTCTTTCTATTTTATTTAAAAAGATATTCCTTTATTTTTTTTCTGGCACTCCTTCTCCATAGATTTCTTTTTTACCTAAATTAGTAGACATACTTTGTAATACTTTATGTACAGTCGTATACCTATCTTTATTTTTAGGAATATCTTTTTTATCTAATATCTCTAGTACCTTTTTAGTTATATATGGGGCAGCGAAAGAGGAGCCGTTATATTGGGCTTCTTCTCCTTGAGAACTAATTGAAGTTATGTTTGATCCAGGAGCTACAAAATCAATTTTGCCCTTAGCATTAAACCTGAGTGGTTTATTATTAGTATCTATAGAACTCACAGAAATTACATTGCTGTATTTTGCTGGATAGTCTGCATTTAAGCCAAATGTATTTCCGCTCGATGCAACAATTACTACTCCTTGTTCTACTAGTTCATTAATAGCCGCCATAATATCTGAAGAATCGTTTCTAAAACCGAAACTAATATTAATTATGTCAATGTCGTCGCGCATTTTTATATGTTGCAGTGCATTAATAAAAGCTTGCTTATCGACTTTGCCGGCGCTATCAATCACTTTATAGGAATGTAAATAAACATCCTTATTGAGCGCATCTTTATTGGCAACGATTATAGCGCTAATGGGTGTTCCATGATCTATATCATCGTTAGTTTCCTCAATGAAACTTTTCGTTTCAACAATAGTTTCTTCCAAACTACTGTTAATAGAGTTTATGCCGCTATCTATTACAGCAATATGTGTACTATTAGATAGTTCTGACTCTTGATTACTACTATTCTCTTTATCGTTATTCTTAGTACTACATCCAGAAATGATTAAAGTGGACATTACTAATAATATGTAAATAAGGAATTTATTTTTCATAAATGTAATTGTCTCCCATCTATCTCTATTAAATCATAAGACCTGGGTAATTTGAATTAATATAGAAAAAAATATTATAAATAAGTAAAATTTCCCATTTTGTATTGACTGAGATAACGTAAGTATTAATCTATAATCCAGTAGAAAGTAAACAATTCCGGAGAATATGGGTACCTTTTTTTGTGCGTAAAATTATAAACTTTTCTCAGAGGCAAACAGTCCTCTGGGAGAAGCGCCTTTCCCTTATCAAGACGTACTCGCCTGATTTTGCATGACTATGAAGGTGCCTGGTTAACGAGGGTAGCATCTGGAGTTGGGAGCGCGCGGCCAGCTTGACTGGTCACTGATTATTCGGTTAGTTGCGATCAAATCAGTCGGGGATTGAATTGTTGATTCTTCATTTTCTTTGAATCATGAATTGACTTCTCAATCTCAGCCTTTCCTCTCGATGAATTGGAAGGCTAACATACTGAGCCAACATACGGAGAAAGCTATGTAAGTTACTGATGTAAGACGTGCGTTAATACAAGGAAAAGCATAGTGGTGATACCTCTTATTATCTGCTCATAATTAAAAATTGGTTTCGTTACCACGTCTGCCGGGGGTTCGAATCCCTCCGAGCGCGCTACTATACATGAAACAGCAAGAGGTTGGCTATATGCCACTCTTGCTGTTTTTTTGTATGTATAAATAAATGAATATAATAAGGAAATATATCTCACTCAGAAGCATACAGTGGAAGCATGAAGCGCAATTTCTTACTTGTATACTAGTATCATTTTCGATTAAACAATCCAGATGATAAAGAGTTGATGAGCATGAACAAATTTACTGTCCAGCGTAAAACATTAGCCTATGAAGTGTATAAACACTTATACCACAAGATTATCACGCTAGATTACAAGCCGGGGCAGATGATTTTTGAGAGCACAATTGCAGAAGAACTAGGCTTAAGCAGAACACCTGTCAGGGAAGCCATTCACTTACTTGCTTCAGAGGAGTTCCTGCAGATTATTCCTCAAAAAGGGATCAGGGTGAAATATATTTCAAAGAAAAAGGTGCAGGAAGCGTTTCAGGTTAGAAAAAGTCTGGAAGCAGTTGCGTTTCGGGAAGTTGCGGTCGTGTGGGATGAATCTGATTTACAAGTGAGTAAATACAGTGCTGAATTGATGCATATTTTGGATCAGCAGCGAGCTGCTGCACAAAAGCAGGAGGTTATTTCTTTTTACGAGTATGATGAGAAGTTTCACGACAAGATCCTTGAAATATGCGGCAACCAGACCTTAGCGGCTATCGTTCGTCAGGTAAGGGGACATGTGAACAGGGTCAGTTATTTGGATTTTTTTGAGTCACGGGAAATGGGCAGGGTCATTCTTGACCACAAAGAATTGATTACGCTGATACAAAAAAATGATGCAATTGGAGTTGTAAGACGACTAAATCAGCATCTGGACACAGCCGCCGATCACTATGGAAACATCATTAAGAAGTATGCTGATTACTTTGAATCGCAATCTCAGTAAAAGAGTCGGAATCAACCATAACTTGTATACTAGTATGTTAAAAGGAGAATAGCTGGATGAGAATTGCAGTGCTGGGGTTGAATCATGGATACACATTTGCACAGCAGGCGAAAAATATGGCGGATCTCACATTGGTGGCGGTAGCGGGTAATAATGCGAGTGCAATGGAGCGGGCAAATGAGCTGGCTGTACCTTTATTCGAAGATTATAAGGAGCTCATTGATACGTGCCCCTTGGACGGCGTGATTATTACATTGCCAAATCACTTACACAAAGAAGCAGTTACGTACTGCGCTGATAAAGGACTGCATTGTCTGGTGGAAAAGCCAATCGCCGATACAACGGAAGCGGCTCATGAAATGATCGCATATTGCCACGATAAGCAAGTAAAGCTTATGGTTGGTCATCATAGACGCTTTTCTGCAAAAATCAATCACTTGAAGTACTTGCTAGAAAGTGGTGTCATCGGAGATCTGGTTGGCGTAAATATGATGTGGGTCCTTGCCAAGGATAAAGACTATTACAAGGAAGCCTGGCGTGTTAAAGCAGGAGGCGGACCACTATTAATCAATGGCATTCATGATTTAGATAATCTGCTTTATGCGACTAACTTAAATATTGAAAGCGTTTACGCTACTAGTCGTAATAAAATACGCGGGTTGGAAATAGAGGATTCAGTAACAGCTATCTTAGAAGCTGACGACGGGACAGTCATTCAATACTTTCTGACAGACGGAGTACCTTCTCCGTGGTCTTATGAATTCAATGTAAAAGAGAACCCAATTTATAACTTTTATGATGAAGATTGCTATTACTTTTTCGGAACAAAAGGGAGCTTGGCTTTTCCGAGCTTTCGCTGTTATCAGTACAGTGAGGGTGAGTATGGATGGAAACATGCTTTGGTAGAACAGCATTTTCCACCCGCTGCTACTGTTGATCCGATAGCAGCAGAACTTCACCATTTTATGGAGGTACTGAAAGAAGGCGAAGAGCCGCGTGTCCCTGGAGAAGCAGGTTTAAGAACGTTAGAAATACTGGAGGCAATCAATCTATCTATTAGAGAAAAAAGGCGAGTGACACTTCGAGAAAGCAAAGGTAATCCTGAGAACAAATAGTTTCTATTCAGGAGAAGTAAAAGCAGGTGGGAAAATGGCGGGTTTTGCTCAGAAGAAAGAATACAGAAAGGTTGATCACTTTGAAGGATCAATTTTCTTTAGCGCATCTGACAGCATTAGCATGTCCTCCCCCAAAACTAACTTATATTGCAGCCAGGGCAGGCTTTGATTTTGTAAGCATCAGACCGATTTGTATGGGACTGAAAAATGAACCGAATTATAACTTGGCTAGCAACCGAAAAATGCTTAGACAAACAAAAACAGCACTTCGTGAAACTGGTATCCAAGTGTTAGATATAGAGCTAGCCAAAATAGTGGATGGTATGGATCCGAAACAGTATGAAACAGCTTTTGAAGTCGGAGCAGAGCTGGGAGCTCGACATGTGCTTTGCAGCGTTTGGACTGATGATTTAGTATTTGCAACCGAACGTTTTATCCAATTATGTGAATTAGCAAAACCCTATCAATTGACGGTAGAATTGGAATTTGTGCCTGTTGCCTCCGTGGCTACATTAGCGCAAGCTGTCAGCATGCTCACAGCTGCTGCTCAGGATAATGCAGGACTGATGATAGATAGCCACCACTTTCATCGTTCAAAGGAAAATGTAAACGATCTCAGAAAAATACCTTCCGATTGGTTTCACATGTTTCATTTATGTGATGCAAGCAAGGAAATTCCAGCATCTAGAGAACAAATGATCCAGATAATGAGAGAAGAACGCCTTTACATTGGAGAAGGTGGTATTCCTATTAAAGAAATTTTAAAAGAGATTCCGAAGATCCCATATTCTTTAGAGATACCTCACCTGCGGCGAACAAAGGAATTAGGGTTCGAAGAATATGCGAGAAGATGCTTAAACTCTGCTAAGGAATATATAAGTCTGAATCTGGATGACGTGAACATATACTAGTATACAAGATTTTGCGAGGTGAGAGAATGAGTGGACGAAGTGCATTGGAGCACTACAAAAATGGCGGTGCTTGGTGGGAAACAGAGATTAGCGACATAAAGAAAAACTCAATTATTCTTCGTGGAAAACGGATTGAGAATCTGATTGGAAACATATCTTACAGCCAAATGTTGTTTTTTCTGCTGGTCGGTAAAGAGTTAACTGAGCAGCAAGCTAAATTATTTGAAAGTGTGCTAGTAGCCGGTGCGGATCATGGTCCGCGCGCTCCTTCGATAGCGGCAGCAAGAATGGCGGCTACTTGCGGTGTTAGTTTTAATTCCGCTGTTGCTACAGGGATTAATATGCTTGGAGACATTCATGGAGGAGCAGTAGAAGGCGCAATGGAATTGTTATACAAAACGAATGCAGAACTGGCTTCAAATAAAAATGCTGTGGCGGATACCTTGCAGCGATTCCTAACTGAAGGAAAGAAGCTTCCTGGTTTTGGCCATCAGCTGCATGATCAAGATCCGCGAGTTAATAGGTTGTACGATTTGGCGCAGAAGGTGATTGATAGCGGAGAAATAACGGGAGAATATCTTGCGATTCTAGAGGATTACCGACAAACGATGTCAGTAGTTAAGAAACGCAAGTTTACGATTAATGTTGATGGTATTTCTGCAGCCATTCAATGTGAGCTCAGTATCCCGGCAGAAGCAGCAAAAGGGATTTTTTCTCTTTCGCGAGGAATGGGAATCGTTGCGCATGCCTACGAAGAATTAATGCAGGGCACATTGATCAAAGGTCCATGTCCTAATGAAGAAAAGCTCGTTAAATATACAGGAGATATACCAGAAGACTTGCAGAAGGAGTGATAAGCAATGCGAAAGGCCAGACCTTTTGTAAATGGTGTATGGATTGACGATGATCGTGAACCTATCCCAGTTGTGGGTCCATATAAAAATGAAAATGTTGGAGTTCAATTAACAGCGAATAAAGAAGAGGTTGACCTAGCGCTGGCAGCAGCGCATAGCGATAAAAAGCAAATTGCTTCTCTTTCACAGGCATTCCGGGCTAAGGTGCTGTATCAAGCTGCTGCTTTGCTGGAAGAGCGCAGAGAAGAATTTGCAGCTTTAATTGCAAAAGAAGTAGGCAAGGCGCTGAAAAATACACGGGATGAAGTGGCTCGATCGATAGAAACATTACAGCTGTCAGCAGAGGAAGTGAAACGGCTTTTTGGCGAGACAATTCCGGGAGGGGCATCAGAGCGGGGAGCATCTTCCATGGCGTTGACTTTCCGTGTTCCTGTAGGAGTCGTCGCAGCTATTACACCTTTTAATGCACCGCTCAATTTGATATGTCATAAAATCGGACCAAGTTTTGCTGCGGGTAACGTCACCATTTTAAAGCCAGCTCCGCAAGCACCTTTGATTGCAACTGCGCTTGTTGAATTGCTGTTGGAGGCTGGAATGCCGACGCAGGCAATCCACATGATTCTAGGCGGAAAAGAAATAGGCGAAAAGCTCGTCCAGGATGATCGAGTCAATCTCGTTTCGTTCACCGGAGGCGTTCCAGGAGGTCAGCAAATCAGCAAAACAGCAGGCATGAAAAAAGTGTTATTGGAGCTTGGCGGAAATGCGGGAACTATTGTCCATGAAGATGCCAATGTCGAGCGTGCTGCTGTCATTTGTGCGAAAACAGCTTTCAGCAATTCTGGACAAAGCTGTATTTCCGTCCAGCGTATTTATGTTCATGAACAGATCTTGGACAGATTTGTTGCGGAACTAAAACAACGCACGGCTGCACTTATTGTTGGAAATCCGGAAGAAGAGCGCACAGATGTCGGGTGTGTCGTAAATACACAAACAGCAGAGCGAATCCATGATTGGATTTGCGAAGCTTTAGCAGAAGGTGCAGAGCTTATCCATGGCGGAAATGCGAACGGAGCTTCTATAGAACCGGTAATTCTTCTGCGACCGAAAAAGCAAAGCAAAGTTGTGTGCCAGGAAGTATTCGGACCGGTAGTAAGTGTGCTGCCCTATCATGATTTAGACGATGCAATCAAAGAAGTGAATGAGTCGGAATTCGGCCTACAAGCCGGCATTTTTTCGAACTCGCTGGAAGTGATCCGTAAGGCAGCAAAAGAACTGGAGGTCGGCGGTGTTATTGTAAATGGTTCTTCTAACTTCCGTTTGGATCATTGGCCGTATGGCGGAATCAAAAATAGTGGTATCGGCAGAGAAGGTCCACGTTTTGCTGCGGAAGAAATGACGGAGATGAAAATGGTCGTGCTTCAGGATTTATTGTAAGCAAGAACAAGAGCTAGGAGGATACCTTATCATGAAAAAGTTGGTTTCGGAGCAGTTAGTCAAATATCTGGAATCTCGCGGTGTGAAACATATATTTGGACTGTGCGGACACACGAACATAGCGGTTTTAGCGGAATTAGAAAAAAGCTCAATCAAGTTCATTAACGTGCGTCATGAGCAAATTGCGTCTCATGCAGCAGATGGATATGCCCGGGTAACGAAGAAAGCTGCTGTTGTACTGAGTCACTTAGGACCTGGATTGACGAATGCCGCAACAGGAGTTGCTAATGCGGCTTTAGACTCTACTCCGATGGTTGTTATCGCAGGTGATGTGCCAAGTTATTATTATGGAAAGCACCCGCACCAGGAAGTGAATATGCATGCTGACGGCGCACAATATGAAATTTATCGTCCATTTGTGAAGCGAGCATGGCGTGTTGATCAGGCTGAGCTGTTTCCGGAAATACTTCAAAAAGCATTCCAGCTGGCGGAAAGCGGCCGCCCGGGTCCCGTTCTTATATCCGTGCCGATGGATATATTCTCGAAGAAGATAGAAGAAGACGGATTCAAGCTGATTCAGCATCATACGCAAGCGGTAGAAAAACCTTCATTAGATGAAGAAACAGCTGAACATATTGTAAAGAAATTAGCTGATGCGAAGCGTCCAGTGCTATATGCAGGCGGAGGTGTGGTACTAGCCGATGCGGCTGAGGAGCTGCGGGAATTTGTGGAGCATATGAACATACCGGTAGCCCATTCTTTGATGGGCAAAGGTGTCCTGCCTGATGACCATAAATTGACACTTGGCATGACAGGCTTCTGGGGCACAAGCTTTATTAATGAACAAACAAAAAATGCTGATTATATTTTCGGGGCAGGCACCCGCTTTTCTGAAGCAGATTCAAGCAGTTGGTATGATGATGTAACCTTTCATTTTCCAAAAACGAAATTGATTCATATTGATATAGATTCGAATGAAATCGGTCGTAACTATCCGGCAGAGATAGGGGCGGTTGCTGACCTGAAAAAAGCTTTCCATGCCCTAAATCGGGTAGCACGTCGGCTGTATCCGGATGGTATTGATCGTAACCATCAGCTAAAAGAAGAAATCGTATCCTATCGCAAATCATTAAGCGAGCGCATTTCAAAAAATGTACACAGCAATTCCTTCCCGATGAAGCCAGAACGTATATTAGCTGAGGTTCGTGATGTTCTTCCGCGGGATGCGTATCTTACAACTGATGTTGGCTGGAATAAAAACGGCGTGGGACAGCAATTTCCTATTTACACGCCAGGTTCCATTTTGACACCTGGCGGTTTTGCAACAATGGGCTTCGGCAGTTCAGCGGCTCTTGGAGCAAAGATTGCTGCCCCGGAAAAAGTGGTCGTTTCTCTGATAGGCGATGGCGGATTCGGACAAAATCCTTCTGTCCTTGCAACAGCGAAAGAAGAAAACATCCCGGTTGTCTGGGTTGTGATGAATAATAGTGCTTTTGGTACAATCGCTGGTCTGGAGATGGCGCATTATGACACAACATACGGAACGAGATTTCAAATTGACGGTAATAGCTACTCACCTGACTTCGCCGCTATTGCAAAAGCTTATGGCATAAAGGGAATAAAAATCGAAAATGCCGAGCAATTCAAAGGGGCATTAAAAGAAGCAATTGCAGCAAACGAACCTGTTGTTATCGATGTAGCAATGAAAAATGAGCCAGTTCCCACAGATGGGAAATGGAATATCAATGATATTTATTCACCTGACAATGATAAATCACATGTGAGCATTCCTTGAGAAAGGAGGGGGGATAACATGCCAACACCTTTAGAAGGTGTAAAAGTACTGGATGTTTCCACAATGATCGCGGCGCCGTTCGGAACGGCATTGCTGGGGGATTTTGGTGCGGAAGTTACCAAGGTCGAGATACCTGGACGAGGAGATACATCAAGAAGTGTTGGACCATTTAAAGGAGATGAACCGCTGCGCTGGCCGGGCTTGTCACGTAACAAAAAGTCATTAACACTTGATTTGCATAAAGCAGCGGGTGTGGAAATTATGAAGAAGCTGGCAGCAACACATGATATTCTGGTGGAGAATTTTCGCCCTGGGACACTGGAAAAATGGGGTGTCGGCTATGATGTGTTGAAAGAGATCAATCCAGATTTAATCATGATCCGCGTTTCAGGTTATGGCCAGACAGGACCATACCGGGAAAAGGCTGGATTTGGCACGCCAGCGACAGCCTTCAGCGGTTATACGTACTTGCAAGGGTTCACAGATCGTCATCCGGTAAGTCCGCCATTTTCACTGACAGATTATATTTGCGGAATTTATGTGGCCTTTGCGGCAGTGACTGCTCTTTATCACCGAGATACAAAGGAATCGGGATCGGGGCAGATGATAGATGTTGCGCTTTATGAATCGGTTTTTCGAATGATGGAATTTCTTGTAGCCGAATATGATCAGCTTGGTAAAATACGTGAGCGATCACCAGGTTTAGCCGGCCATTCCTCTCCGTCCGGAACCTTTAGGACGAAAGATGAACACTGGGTTGTACTTGTTACGAGCACTGATACAACCTTCAATCGGCTTGCGGCTGCAATGAATCGCAAGGATTTGTTGACGGATCCACGTTATCATACTAATGCAAACCGGTTGGAAAACAATGATAGCATCAACAAAATTGTCGCTGATTGGATTAGCGAGCATCCGCGTGAAGTGTTATTGAATAAGCTAGATGAACACGGGGTTCCGATCAGCCCAGTGCTGAGTATCGCTGATATTTTTGAAAATGAACATTATAAAGCTCGCGAAAATATTGTCGAAGTAAAGCATCCGAGACTGGGAGAAATCAAAGTACCAGGGATTATACCTAAATTCGGAAAGACACCAGGCAGCATCCGGTCAATTGCGCCGGATCTAGGGGAGAATAATGAAGAGATATTAAAAGACTTAGGTTATTCTCAAGAAGAAATAGAGGCACTGAAACAAAACGAAGTTATATAAAGTAAAGAAGTATAACGTAACGTAAAAAGCAAGGTTCTGGCAGTTTGCCAGCCTTGCTTTTTACCTTTTCAGAAAATCAGGTTTTAGCAGCTTTACAAAGTAAAGTAAACAATTATAATGAGGATAGATTAATTAACTTAACTTAACTTTTTAATGAATGTTTTTGTGCAGATAAGCATTATTGGTTAAGAAAGCTTCTAGCATAGTTCTGCAGCAAAAGGAGAAATGATTTTGAAGAAGCCAATAAAAGAACAAAAATCCGTATTAATAATCTTGTTAAGCAATTTGTTTATCGCATTTTTAGGGATGGGGCTTATCATTCCCGTGATGCCGTCATTCATGGATATTATGCATTTGTCAGGCAAGACGATGGGGTATCTTGTTGCAGCATTCGCAGGGGCACAATTGATCATGTCTCCATTTGCTGGCCGTTGGGTAGACCGTTATGGCAGAAAGAAACTCATTACAGCAGGTTTGTTTCTTTTTGCCGTTTCTGAGCTGATTTTCGGCTTGGCAACACATGTATCTTTACTATATTTATCAAGAATCCTGGGGGGAATTAGTGCTTCCTTCATTATGCCAGGTGTTACTGCATATGTAGCAGATATCACGACAAATAAGGACCGTCCGAAAGCGATGGGGTATTTGTCGGCAGCTATTAGTACAGGTTTTATCATCGGGCCGGGGCTTGGTGGTTACATCGCCGAATATGGTATTCGAATGCCTTTTTATGTTGCGGCAGTCATCGCATTTTTAGCTTGCTTATTATCTGTATTCATACTTAAAGAGCCATTGTCCAAGGAGCAGCTTGCTGAAATTGCAGACAGTAAAAAAGGAACTAGTTTCTTAGGTGACTTGAAAAAGTCATTGAATCCAATCTACTTCATTGCATTTTTCATTGTATTTGTTCTCGCATTCGGTTTGTCGGCATATGAAACTGTGTTCAGTCTGTTTTCTGATCACAAGTTTGGTTTTACACCAAAAGACATAGCGTTAATAATTACTGTTAGTTCCATCTTCGGTGTAATTGTGCAAGTGCTGCTGTTTGGAAAAATGGTTGATGTTATGGGTGAGAAGAAGCTGATACAGCTATGCCTGATAATCGGTGGTATTTTAGCAATTGTATCGACAGTGATTTCTAGCTTCCTATTAGTACTTGCAGTAACTTGCTTAATCTTCCTTGCGTTTGATTTACTGCGTCCGGCATTGACAACGTTCTTATCTAGAACTGCGGGTAAGGAGCAAGGTTTTGTAGCCGGAATGAATTCAACATATACAAGTTTAGGGAACATAATTGGTCCTGCACTAGGTGGCATATTATTCGATATAAACATTCACTATCCATATCTATTTTCGGCAGTGATTTTGTTTATTGGTCTTGCTATTACGTTCATATGGAAAAGTAACAACCAGCAGGAATCAATGTTGGAGGATTAAGACTCGCTTTTTCTTGATTTTGCTGCAATTTGTATAGTCCTCATGTGGGATTATGTGCATATTTTCGTTCTGGCGCTCATATAATTCTGCGTTGGATAAAAACGAAAGAGGTGGGCAGCGCATGTTTTTTCACATCAAAGAACTGCAATATCACGCTAAGCCATCTAAGCCGGATCCGGTCTTTGCTAGACAGCTGCAGGAAGCTTTAGGCGGACAATACGGTGAAATCAGTGTAATGATGCAATACCTATGGCAGGGATTCAACTCCCGAGCAGATCCGAAATACCGTGATTTGCTGTTTGATACAGGTACAGAGGAAATTGGTCATGTAGAGATGTTCGCGACGATGATTGCGCGGTTGCTTGATGATGCACCTTTTGAGGATCAAAAAGCCGCTTATGATAGTGATCCTGCCATTGCTGCGATCATGGGAGGAACGAATCCGCAACATGCGATTGTGTCGGGATTAGGTGCATTGCCAGCGGATGCAGCGGGTTATCCGTGGAATGCAAAATATATCATCTCAAGCGGCAACCTTCTGGCAGACTTCCGTGCGAATCTGAATGCGGAGTCACAGGGACGGCTTCAGGTAGTACGTTTGTATGGTATGACAGATGATCCTGGTGTCCGTGATATGCTTTCCTTCCTTATTGCACGTGATACAATGCATCAAAATCAATGGTATGCAGCAGTACGGGAACTGGAAGAACGAGAAAACGATATTGTGGTTCCGACTACTTTTCCTCGCAGGCTGGAGAAAGAAGAAGTTGCGTACACGCTATTTAATTTCTCCAGAGGCAGTGAAAGCTCAAAAGGCCGCTGGGCAAGCGGGCCAAGTATGGACGGAAGAGGGCAGTTTAATTATGTAGCAGAGCCACAACCGTTTGCCGGAGCACCGAAACTAAAACCAGCTCCGTTTCTCTATCATGATACGATGCCTCCAAAATCGATGATGTAATAAGGTAAACGTACAGGCGAAGCTTGTACGTCTTTTTTTATTAGGTTAGTATCAAATGCACGTTTCTTCTTGTCCGCATAGTATGCAGTATAAGAGGGAGGTGTGATTTATGGAACCAATTCAAAATGAAACAATGTATCAAGTGCTTGTGTTTGCAACCATCCTCGCTCCGATTGTAACTGCAATGATGGAATTGCTGAAGCGGAGCTTTCCTCGAGCGAAACCCTATCATGCGCTGTTTAGCCTCTTTGTCGGTGCATTGCTGGGTGCAGCAGCATATCCATTTACAGACTTTGAACTTACAGCAAGGCTCTGGGCAGGCGGTATAGCCGGGCTGGCAAGTGCGGGTCTGTACAATACGTTCTCCTCAAGAAAACATCCGCCGGATAAATAGTTTAAACACGGTCCAAATAGGCTAAGGGATAGTACAAGTTGATGATGGAGGTTTTATTCATGAAAAAACTATTCTTAGCCTTTCCTCTTTTGTTAGTATTCTTGACTGCCTGCGGATCGCAGTATGATCCTGAGATTGAACAGGTTATCGAATTAGAGAACGAGCATCTTGCTGATCTAGGAGATGATGTGGATTTGACTCGTGACACTTCAGATCTTTATGTATATGCTGATGGAGGATACGTGGAAATACGTTATGATAATGCTGCTGGTGAAGAACAGCAAGCAGTATATGAAGAAACAGGTACAGATACGTACGAGCGACACGATGGAATGCCAGAAGAAGCAGAGAACCTGACGAGGGAATATGAAGAAGAGAATAGATAAAGATTTCGGCGGGCTTCAGCAGAAGCCCGTCATTTTTGTGCTGTATGTATAAAAACAAGATGGTCTGTCCATTGCCCGTTTTCGAAAATAAAGCCTTTGCGAATACATTCAAAATGCATTCCAACACTTTTGGCGAGGGCAATTGACTGGGGATTATCCAAGTTTATATGTGCCTCAATTCGCTGATAGCGGAGCTGAGAAACAGCGACTTCAAGTGCCATATGGACTGCTGCTTTACCGTATCCTTTACCCCAGTATTGATTGTGGATTGTATAGCCAATTCTTCCCCATTGAAAGTCATCACGCGCTAATGTAGAAAAATCAATCATACCAAGATGAGCACCATCTGCTTCCCGGAATACACCAAAAACATATGCTTTATCTTCTGCGGCGAGCTGCTGATGCTTGTCTACTAAAGCAGAAAACCAGGAATCGGTACAATCTGTCATGTCGAGCAGCCCTGGATCATGGGTATGCTGGGACAGTTTACGTCTGCTGAATCCGCTGAACCATTTGGTGTAATCCTCTTCGCATAATGGCCGCACTATAATGCCATCTGCATGCGCTATATAATCAAAAGTCATCGCGCACCCCTCCTTTTCCTCTACTATATCACCAAATTCCATGTTTGCCCCTGAACAGTTTGACCATACATATACGGTTTCAGCTGCATAGTTTATAACTGTAAGCTAATTACAAATTTAAAGGAGGAATCACTTATGGGTGATAGATGGGAAAAGAAGAACAAATATGAAGGGAGCAACCAAGAAATGAGTTACTACAAACATGACAAAGAACACGACGATGAAAACTTCGACGAAGTAGAAGTGGAAAGCGCAGCTAAAAACAAATCCAAAAACCACAATGAAGCAAAAGTCGTTAAAAGCGGCAACTCTTATGTTTGGGTTAAAACAAAAGCAGACGCTGAAGTTGAAGAAGATTTTGATCTAGATTTTGAAGATGATGACGATGACAACGGCCATGGTCATCATGGCGGCGGCAAAGGTAAGAAAAAACGTAGACATAAAAGAAGACCTTGCTAATTAATTATTAAGAAAGGAGAAGAACAATGAGCAATCTAAGAAAATATCAAAACCCGTTTTCTGCCAGCAGAAACGATAACAATTCCCAAGTTGCCCATAGTGGTAACTCAGATGTCGATGTTATTGTAGAAGTGAATACAATGCCGATTGCATATGCTATGCTTTGTTCCCTTTACGCAACCAATCAGTTATCTCTAACTGAATTCGAAGATGCTATCAAGAATTTGAAAAGCCTTGTGGAAGAAGATCGTCTCACAAATGATAATGACCCGAATACAGCTAAAATCTATCATATAGAATAGTGCTATAGATTAGCTCTCCTGCTTTCTCCAAGCGGGATTGCTACTACAGTTTTCTGCTTATAATATGCTTACTGATGATCTAGTGGTAATTGCAGCTCATGTTCTTCTCCCGGCCAGCCTGAAATTAGGCTGGCTTTTTACATAGGAAAAGCGCCCCTAAAAGGAGCGCTTTTTTTACAAGGCTGCAGGACCTTGTTTTCCTGTATTAATATCAATCGTTTGTTGGACCGGATAGACGAATATCTTTCCATCACCAGCTTTACCAGTATGAAGTGCACTAGTAGCTGCTTTGATGACATCATCGACAGGTACTGCACTGACGACAATCTCAATCTTAAGCCGATCGAATACGTTCTGCACTTTCTTGACACCGCGGTATAGCTCAGTGTAGCCTTCCTCAAGGCCGCAGCCTTGCACATGGGAGAAAGTCATGCCCGATACCCCGATTTCAGCCATTTTCATTTTAAATGCCTCAAGATCCGCTGAGTTTCTAGTGATAATCTCAACCTTGAACATGTCACTCATATACCGTTCCTCCTTTTAGTTTAATCCTGGTAAGCGCGCTCGCCATGCATTGTCAAATCCAAGCCTTTTGCTTCTTCTTCATCAGTAGCACGTGCTTTGAAGATAAGGTTGACGATTGTGATGAGGATAAATGTCACAACGCCGACGAATGCAAATGTCGCAATGATGGCAACCACCTGTCTCCATAATAGATCAATACCGCCACCGTAGAAAAGACCATTGTGCTCAACGATTGAATTAATGGAATCGCTAGCGAACAAGCCTGTTGCGATACCACCCCAAGTACCACCGACTGCGTGCAATCCGAAAGCATCGAGTGCGTCATCATAGCCTAGCTTCTGTTTCAGCCAGCCGACACCCCAGAAGCAAACGATACCGCCGATGAAGCCGATAGGAATGCTGGCAATAGGGGAGACGAAACCTGCAGCAGGAGTGATGGCTACAAGACCGGCAATCGCACCGGATACAGCTCCCAATAGTGTTGGCTTTTTATTGACAACCCATTCAATGATCATCCAGCCTAGTACACCAGAAGCAGCAGCAGTATTTGTATTGATGAAGGCATACATTGCTACGTCATCGAAAGCAAGCTCACTGCCGACGTTGAATCCGAACCAGCCGAACCATAGAAGTGCGCCTCCAATTAAGGTGAAGATCAGGTTATGCGGTGCAGTGGTGCCTGCATTTTTCCGTTTACCAATAACGATTGCAACAACCAAACCTGCAAGACCGGAGGAAATGTGGACAACGTTTCCGCCTGCGAAATCTAGAGCGCCCATTTCAGCGATCCAGCCGCCGCCCCATACCCAGTGTGCAAGTGGGGAGTAAACGATGAGGACCCATAGAACTGTAAATAAGATGAATGCCGGGAAACGAATACGTTCTGCATAAGCGCCAGATACGATTGCAGTTGTCAGAATCGCGAATGTCATTTGGAACATCATGAATAAATTGAATGGAATAGTGTGTCCTTCAGTCGGCTCGAAACCAACATTATTAAGTCCGAAGAAATCTAATCCTCCAATAATTCCGTTACCTGGTGAGAACGCCAGGGAAAAGCCGATAATAATCCAGATGATTGATACGATTGCCATAGTCGTAAAGCTGTGCATCGCTGTGCTCAGTACGTTCTTGCTTCTTACTAACCCGCCGTAGAAGAGTGCGAGTGCTGGTGTCATCAACCATACCAAGACAGTTGCGACAAACATGAATACCGTATTAGCCATATCCATTTTCTCTACCCCCTGTGTTTATCTTTATTGTTTGAAAATTTAAATCTTTTCTCATTATAAGTGCCAGACAAAAAAATGTAACAAACTTGTCAGGTTATCTTACGTGAATATTTCTGACCAACTCGTGTAAGTGTTTTCAGGGCTTTTGTCATGAAGCGTTACTAAAATAGTGCCGAATTTAAGAAATATGGGAAATTTGGAGTAGTTTGCGCGGTGTTACAGCGGGAATAGATAGATAGCTGCGGATAGGCGCTCCATCGGGAGTTTGACAATAATTGTAAAGCATGATAAGATAGTTAACGTCTTCGATGTTTAAGTAACTTTATCGAAGATCATTGGCATTCTGCTATAGTTTTAATTAGAAGTACTTATTCAGACTGGAGCGGCCTAGGAGCCGTGAGGATGCAATAGAGGTAGGGATTGCATCGTTTAAGTGTAAACTACCATGTGGAACAAGTACCGCGGCAAGAGGATGTATTAGGTATCCTCTACTTACAATAGAAAAGTTACATTATTAGCCCCGCATTGGCATTAGCTGATGCGGGGCGTCCAAATTTCTGGGGGATTTTACAGCGTAAATGGAAATTTCAGAATTTATAGTTGACTCATATTTTAACCCATGCTACAATCCTGTTAACAAATAAATAGCAAGCTCTTATCAAGAGAGGCGGAGGGACTGGCCCGACGATGCCCGGCAACCTGCAAGCAGAAATGCTTATAAGGTGCTAATTCCTGAAAGTGCGTATGCACTTTAGAGATGAGAGAGACATGTCGGTACATATTGCCACCCTGTCCTCTCAGGGTGGTTTTTTTATTTTGAGGGGAGGAAGTGTACGGAACATGGGGTCACAACAGTCATACCAAACCGGAAAACTTCTAATAGGGGATATCGAGCTTGAATCAGGTGAAATCCTTTCACAGGTGGAAGTAGCTTATGAAAGAAGCGGACCCGAATCAGGAGAAACGGTGCTGATCTGCCATGCGCTGACAGGAGATCAACTTGCGGCTGGTAATGGTACAGTTCCAGGCTGGTGGAGCGGATTGCTGAAGCCTGGAGGGTTTATCGACACCGACCGGTATCAAATAATTACATGTAATGTGCTGGGCGGCTGCAATGGCACAACAAGTGCCTTATCGGCAGATCCAGTTTCAGGTGATAGGTATGCGGCAGCTTTTCCTGCTATTACGATCCGTGACATGGTTTCGGTTCAGCGCCTTGCATTGGAGAAGCTAGGAATCTCTCATTTAAGGGCTGTGATCGGCGGATCTTTAGGAGGAATGCAAGTACTGGAATGGGGTGTCATGTATCCAGATTTCATGGATGTGCTGATCCCCTTGGCGGCAACTCCTTATGTAAGTGATTACGCAATTGCCTATAATCACTTAGCCAAGACAGCTATCACTTCCGATCACGATTGGAACAATGGTAACTACACAGCAGATAAACCACCTGCTGCGGGTCTCGGACTTGCAAGGATGGTAGGAATGCTTACTTACCGCTCTGATCACCAATATAATGAACGCTTCCGTCGCGCTGCCTCCCGCAGGGACGATGCAGCTTATGAAGTGGAATCATATTTGAACTACCAAGGAGAGAAGCTCGTCAATCGCTTTGATGCCAATTGTTACGTGACATTATTAGAAGCGATGAACAGCCATGATATCGGAAGGGGAAGAGGAGGATGGCAGTCTGCTGCTCAAAGTATAAAAGCGATTGTACTGACATTCGGCTTCTCCAGAGATCTGCTGTTTCCGCCGGAAGAGATTGAACGCTTTGCAGCGGCAGTTCCGGGTGCCCGTCATATAGACGTTAAAACAATTTATGGACATGATGGCTTTCTGCTCGAATTTGAAAAATGGGGACATCATATCCGTGAGGTGCTTCAGCAGCCTATGAAAATTTCATAATAACTTATCAAGAGAGGCGGAGGGACTGGTCCTATGATGCCCGGCAACCTGCAAGCAGCAATGCTTGGAAGGTGCTACTTCCAGCAAACAAAGAGTTTGAGAGATAAGAAGTTTCATGCTTATGCAGCAGCTTCTTACTGGAAGCTGCTTTTTTCATCTATATAAAAATTGGAGGAATGACAAAATGACAGATCAAGTATATAAAGCAGAGACATTAGCATTACACGGTGGTCAAGCACCAGATCCGACAACAGGTTCAAGAGCAGTACCGCTTTATCAAACAACTTCATACCTTTTCCATGATACAGATCATGCTGAGCGTCTATTCGCATTGGATGAACCAGGTAACATTTATTCCCGTATTGGTAACCCTACCGTCGATGTATTAGAAAAACGGATTGCATTGCTGGAAGACGGCGTTGCAGCAGTTGCAGTTGCTTCTGGAATGGCAGCAATCAGTTACAGCATCCTAAATCTGGCTGCAGCTGGAGATGAAATCGTAGCAGCGACCAACTTATATGGCGGAACGTATAATCTATTCCAAACGACACTTCCGCGTTATGGAATCAACGTAAAATTCGTCGACCCAACTGATCCGGAAGCTTTCCGTGCAGCGATTACAGACAAAACGAAGGCTGTATTTGCAGAGATTATCGGAAACCCGAGTCTGCATGTACTAGACGTGGAAGCCGTAGCCGAAGTGGCGCATGATGCGGGTATTCCGCTAATCGTTGACAGTACATTTGCTACACCTATTTTGAGCAAACCGATCACATTAGGTGCTGATATTGTTGTTCACAGTGCGACGAAGTGGATTGGCGGTCATGGTACTTCTATTGGAGGATTGATTGTTGACGGAGGCAGGTTTGATTGGAATTCACCGAAATTTCCGACATTTACAGAGCCGGATCCGAGCTACAATGGCATCCGCTATGCATTTGATTTCGGAACCCTTGCTTTCAGTACAAAATTGCGTGTGCAATTACTGCGTGATTTAGGCGCTGCGCTTAGTCCGTTTAATGCATGGCAGCTGATTCAGGGGCTAGAGACTTTGCACTTGCGCGTTGAACGCCACGTCCAAAATGCAGAAAAGCTTGCGAACTATCTTGAGCAGCATCCCGCAGTTGATTGGGTTGCTTATCCAGGACTCAGCAGCCATCCATCCTATGAATTAGGAAAGAAAGTACTTCCATTTGGTACTGGTTCCATTGTTAATTTTGGTATTAAGGGTGGCAGAAAAGCTGGTGCTACACTGATCAATAATGTTGCACTTTGGTCACACGTTGCCAACGTCGGAGATGCAAAATCATTGATTATACATCCTGCATCAACGACACATCTGCAGCTGGATGCAGAAGGGCTCGCTGCTACGGGAGTGAAAGAGGAATTGGTACGCTTGTCTGTTGGAATTGAGTCAGTGGATGATCTTATTCATGATTTGGACAGAGCATTGGAAAAAGCGACGGGAATCCGTTCTGAATCACGGAAAATCGTCATCAATGATGAAGCCGTTATCCGGGAAGCACTCGGCAGTGCGACAGATGCGACAGGCCGTCAAAAAACTATTGCAGTAGTAGGCTTGAGCAGTAAGGAACAGCGCCCAAGCAACCGTTTGGCTCGCAAGATGCAGCGACTTGGCTACAAAATTATTCCGGTTAACCCTGCTGAAACGAGTGTATTGGGAGAAAAAGCTTATCCCGATTTGACAAGCGTGCCTGAGAAAATCGATATTGCTCAGATTTTCCGCAGTCCCGAAGCAGCTGTGGAGCTAGCTAAGGAAGCAGCCGAAGTACGTCCAGAAATCTTCTGGCTCCAAGAAGGTGTCGTTTCGCAAGAAGCTGTTGCTATCGCCAGGGAAGCAGGATTGGAAGTTGTTCACAATCGCTGCACATACAAAGAAGCACAGCGCCTGCGCGGAACAATAAGTACTTATGCCTGTGAACTGGATAACAAAGGAGTAACGATTGATGAATAAGATTCCCCTTATAGATAAAAGAAGTTTACTAGCTTTACTTAGTTTAGTTGTAATCGTATTTCTGGCAGCTTGCGGGAACTCAAGCAGTGCATCTGGTGAATTAAAACAAATTCGCTTGGATTATGCTTACTACTCTCCAGCAAGTCTGGTGATAAAGAACAAAGGATGGGCAGAAGAAGCATTCAAGGATTCTGACATTGAAGTGACTTGGACACTTAGCCAAGGGAGTAATAAGGCACTTGAATTTTTAAACAGTAACAGCGTGGATTTTGGTTCTACAGCTGGCAGTGCCGCCTTGCTTGCCAAGGCTAATGGCAATCCGATTCAAGGTATATATCTGGCGTCCAAACCAGAATGGACAGCATTGGTTGCGGCAAAGGACAGCGACATTAAAGAGCCTGCCGACTTGAAAGGAAAGAAAGTCGCCGCTACTGTTGGAACAGATCCGTATATCTTCTTGCAGCGTACTTTGCAGGAAGCTGGTCTAGATGAGCAGGATGTCGAAATCGTCAACCTGCAGCATGCCGACGGAGCGAGCGCTTTGCTCTCAGGTGATGTAGATGCATGGGCAGGACTTGATCCGCATATGGCAAAGCTTGAACTAGAGAATGACGCACAGCTTTTCTATCGGAATGAAGACTTCAACACATATAATTTCCTGAACGTTCGGGAAGAATTCGCTGAAAATCATCCTGAAGAAGTAAAAGAAGTCTTGAAACTTTATGACAAAGCAAGAGCATGGATAGAAGAGAATCCGGAAGAGACAGCGGAGATTGTTGCTAAAGAGGCAGGAATCAGCCAAGAAGTTGCAGCAAAGCAGCTGGAACGAAATGATTTCTCTGAATCTGTCCCAGGCGATACGCAGCGGGAGATTCTGAATCAATCAGGTGCTGTTCTGGAAAAGGCGAATCTATGGAAAGGCAACAAAGATGTAGCGGAAACGGTTAATGCTTATATTGAACCGAAATTCGCACAAGAACTTGGAGAGGAATGATGATTTATGTGGAAGAAATTACGGACACATCCTGTACTGCTCGGTTCACTGCTGCCAATCTTATTGCTGGCAGCATGGGAGATTCTGAGCAGGGCAGGAGTCATTCCTGCTTATCAACTGCCTGCGCCTAGCGCTATTTTGTCGACCATCATTACATACTTGCAGGATGGTACTCTGCAGGATCATGTATTACTTACTGTTTATCGGCTGTTTGTTGGTTTTATCATTGGAACAATCGCAGCTATTCTTTTGGGAACACTTGTCGGCTATTCCGAGCTTGCGGAACGATTCTTCGATCCGCTGATTCAAGCATTTCGCTCCATCCCGTCGCTGGCATGGGTTCCGCTGTTCATCCTTTGGATGGGGATTGGCGAAACATCAAAAGTGACATTGATTGCAGTCGGTGTGTTCTTCCCTGTTTATTTGAATATCGTTGACGGTATTCGCGGAGTGGATAGAAAACTGATTGAAGTGGGCAGAATGTATGGCCTCGATGGAGTAGCACTAGTAAGAAGAATTATTCTTCCGGCATCTCTGCCGTCTTTCCTTACCGGTTTGAGAAGCGGTCTCGGTTTAGGGTGGATGTTCGTTGTTGCTGCAGAAATCATGGGTGCTAGCCAAGGGCTGGGTTACCTTCTTATTTTAGGGCAGAACACTTACTCTCCTGATGTAATCATCGCCAGTATTTTCTTGTTTGCCCTGCTCGGTAAATTGACAGATTGGGTGCTGAAGCTCATTCAGAAGCGGTCGCTTCATTGGCAGGATACCGCATTAGCGAAATGACAAGGGAGGAATCAGCATGACATTACAAGTAAAGGCGCTGGGAAGAAGCTTCGGGGAAAAACAAGTATTGCAGCAAGTGAATTTCTCTGTTGGAAAAGGAGAAATTGTAAGTCTGCTCGGTACGAGCGGATGCGGTAAGAGTACGGTTCTGCGGGCGCTGGCAGGTCTTGATAACGATTATGAAGGGAACATCAGCATTCCTTCCGATCAGCGTGTTGGCTTTATCTTTCAGGAACCGCGGCTCTTGCCTTGGAAAACGGTCTTAGCTAATGCCACTTTCGGCTTGAAGGGAGACCGCAAGGAAAATGAGGCGAAGGCACGGCGGTATTTGGAGCTTGTCGGACTAAAAGAAGCCGAAAAGCTCTATCCACGGGAGCTTTCTGGCGGTATGGCACAGCGGGCAGCTATTGCACGTGCGCTTGTGACAGAGCCTGATATCCTTCTGCTGGATGAACCGTTTAGTGCACTTGATGCATTCACAAAAATGCAGCTGCAAGAGCTTCTTTTGAAGATTTGGGAAACAACTGGTACCACAATCATCCTCGTTACGCATGATATCGATGAAGCCTTATATTTGAGTGATCGTGTCTTGCTCCTGCAAGGACGACCATCAACTTTGGCCAAAGATTTGAAAATAGCTTTAACAAGACCGCGCTCTCGCGGAAGTGCAGCGCTCGGAAAATGGAAAGAAGACATACTAGATCTACTGGAAGGGAAGGAACAGACATATGACTACAAGCTTGTCACCGAAATCGGACAAAAAGCATAATCTTTCAAGCTATCAAGAAGCACTGAACAACCATGATTGGAAAGTGCTAGAAGAGGAGCTTCTCGGCAGAAAAGATGGTAGGTGTAACGCATCCTATGAAGCTGTCGACCGCCATGTAGAGGACGGATATGGATCAAAAACTGCTTTGCATTATGTGAAAGATGGGGTGCTGCAATCCAGTTTGACATTCGAACAGCTGCAGCAGAAAATTGAGCATTATGCGAAGGTCCTTCGTTCACGTGGAGTAGAGAAGGGAGACCGTGTTTTTATCTTTCTTCCGAAAAATCCTGAATGCTACATTGCTATACTGGCAACCATCCGTGTTGGAGCGATTGCAGGTCCGCTGTTTGAAGCGTTCATGGAAGATGCTGTACGTGATCGGATTAATGATTGCGGTGGTACATTGCTGATAACAGATCAGGACTTGATTAACAGAGTTCCAGCCGAGGATATTCCTTCCTTGCAGGAAATTCTTTTAATAGAAGAAATTGATGCAGCTGAGCCGGATGCATCTGTTTCAGGAGAAGTAGAATGGGTCGACAGAGAAGACGGTCTTCTGATCCATTATACGAGCGGCTCGACTGGTAAGCCAAAAGGCGTCCTGCATGCCCATCGTTCCTTCATCCACCATGCTGTATCCGGGAAATGGGTGCTCGATGTTCAAGATGATGATGTGTATTGGTGTACGTCACACCCTGGGTGGGTAACTGGCAGTGTCTATGGCTTGTTCGCGCCATGGTTGAACCGAGCAACTATTGTTATCCAAGGAGGACGTTTCCAAGCTGAATCTTGGTACAAAATCATTGAAGAGCTTAAAGTGACAACACTATATAGTGCACCTACTGCTTTCCGCCTGCTCAAGGCAAAAGGAGATTTGTACAAGGATTATGATCTAACTAGCTTGCGTCATATTCTTAGTGTCGGAGAACCGCTCAATCCGGAAGTCATCACATGGGCATGGGATAACTTACAGCTTCGTATCCACGATACGTGGTGGATGACAGAAACTGGAGGACATATTATCGTCAATCTGCCTTCCGAACCAATCAAACCGGGCTCAATGGGACGTGCATTCCCAGGCATTCAGGTTGGTATCCTGGATGATGAAGGGAATGAGTTGCCAGCGAATTCAATTGGTCAGCTTGCCGTTAAAACGCCATGGCCGGGTCTTATGCAGGATATCTGGGGCGATCGAGGGAAATATGAAAGTTACTTTGTTTATCCTGGCTGGTATATTTCCGGTGATTTAGCGTTGAAGGATGAAGAAGGTTATATCTTCTTCCAAGGCCGGAACGATGACATGATCAATAGCTCAGGTGAACGGATCGGTCCATTTGAAGTAGAAAGTAAGCTTATTGAACACCCTGCTGTTGCAGAAGCGGGAGTAATCGGGAAGCCGGATCCTGTTCGCGGGGAAATCGTTAAAGCTTTTATCACACTGCGTGATGGCTATGAGGAGACACCGGAACTGCTGGAATCTTTACGATTGTTCGTCCGTAAGAATTTGGCTGCTCATGCTGCACCAAGGGAAATCGAAGTAATGGCAGAGCTGCCGAAAACACAAATCAGCGGAAAGATCCTGCGTCGGGAATTGAAGCAGCGTGAATTAGAAAAACAATTAGCATTAAAAACGCCTTCCAAATGAGGAGGGCGTTTTTTTATGCTTCGACATATCTGTGACCATACACTGACTATATGGTCTAAACTGAAGTTGGACTAAATTGAAGCGTAAGTATTGATTGACTCAAAGAGGTTTAAAGCTAGTAAATACTATGGATAAAAAAAGAACTGCCACAAATTGATATGGCAGTTCCTCTTTTCTCTAAGCTTGATTACTAGTAATCTGTTTCGAAACATTTCCCGAATTCTCGTCCGTTATATCTGAATCTTGATTCTGTTCAAATTGATAACCTTTTTTCTCTAGCCTTTTCACTAAGAAGCCTACATAAATCGGAAGGACAACTGCAGTTGTAACCACAGAGGCCGCTACTTGAACTGTAGCAATATCAACAACAGAAGCAAAGCTCGCATTAGCTGCTGCTATTGCTGCTGGTGTTGCTACTGCATTACCTGCTGTAGAACCTTCAGCTGCACCAACGATAGGATTCCATTTAAGGGCCTTGAATACAAAGTAACCAGCTGTACCAGTGACAAATACAGTTAACAGACCAAGGATAACCCCGCTTAATCCACCGGAAAGTATGGATTTGAAATCAATGCTCATACCAAGGGCGAATGCAAAGAATGGAATAAGCATGGAGCTGCCGCGCTCCAAAAAGCTTCTCATGTTCTCATCTAAATTACCAAGAACCATACCAACTGCAATTGGAAGTAAAACGGCTATGAAAGAAGTGATAGAAAATAAACCGTTTACAAATCCCATTGCGCCAAAGATGGATAATGCAACCATTGTAAGGAAAGGACCATCATTTAAAGCTAGTAAAGAATATGCTGCTCTATCTTCCTTGCTTCCGTATTGGCCGACAAGTGCGACGAACATACCACCGTTACTGTTTGTCATAGCTGCAATCATAGCGATAGGCGCAATTCCAAGCCATAAACCGTCTTCGCCAGCAAATAAGATTGCGAGTAAACCAAATGCTGCCCCGACAGCCCACTTGGTAACAAGTAATGTTGCACCTTTTCCTAAAGAACGACCGAATGATTTCAGATTGATTTGAGCCCCTGTACATAATAAGAATAAAGCAATTAACGTGGAGGCTCCATCAACAAACAATGCTTGTGTGAAATTTCCTATTCGAAGCAAATCAGGAGCGAATGTATTTAAAACAGCTGCAAGCAATAATGGTACGACCATCATTCCCCCTGGGATTCTTTCCAATGTAGCTTTAATTTTCATCTTGACACCCTCTTCTTTAGTTTCATTTTTAAACACACAGTACATTAAACCGCTTTCAATTACTAATTGTAAATGCTTACAACGCATTTTACAAGTGTTATTTTATAATTAAGTTGCAAAAACAAACATTTACTAATGATTAGAATCAGTTATCCTTTAATTTGTGTTGCAATAAATAGCAAAAAGAGACAAGTCGATTTAGTCGACTTGTCTCTTTTTTATTAGGATTGCAGTTTACGCCATAGAGTGGATCGATTGATTCCTAAACGCGATGCTGTTTTTGATTTGTTATAGTTTTCTTCTTTTAACACAGCTTTTATTATCTCTTTTTCAATCTCCTCAAGTGTACCTTTTAATGGGAAATGGACATTTTGCTTTGAATGATCCCGTAGGTTCTGTATTACTTTTTCTGTCGTCTCCACCTCAATATGATAGCCATTCGTTTCTACAATAAGCTGCTCTATAGCAGCGTTTAATTGATCAATATTACCTGGCCAATCAAACTCTTTCAACAGGGATAAGGCGCTTTCTCTAAAACCTACTATCTGTCCTCCGAATTCCGTGTTGTGATAGGAGATAAGATAATGAGCCCACGACTCAATGTCTTCTATTCTGTCTTTTAGTGATGGTAATTCAATAGCGTACGCTGCTAATTCTGTAAGGAGTTCCTTTGTAGTGCTTTCTTGATTCAATAACTCATATTTGTCAGGTTCTATTCCTGATAAAATTCTAGGACCTGTTTTCCTATTTTTCAACACCTGTAACAAGCCTTTTAGACTATCTGTGCTCAGCGATTCTAGATTCGTTAAATAGCAAGTTCCAAAATGGTTGCTGCTTAGAATTGATTCCATCTTCGTTTTCCATTCTTTTGATGGAATGGCATCGCATAATATTGTTGCGAATGGCAGGTGGAAGAGAGGGCTATGTCTATGAATTTCCTTTGCAGCTGTCAGTTTGCCCACACCTTTTTCTCCGATTAATAGTATAGGTGCAGTGTGGCTGGCTGTCGCTTTGATCTGTTCGTGAACAGTTTGGATTTTACTGCTGGATCCTATCATCTCCATCCTGTCAGTAATATCTTCTACACGGATTCCTTGGTTATCTTGTTCTCCGCTGATTGTATCCGTAACCCGAATCCAGCATAGGTCATCCTTGAATGGGCTGGAGAAAACCTCAAAGGCATTTCCGTTATTCATAACGATTTTGGAAAGTGTGTTATTAGACTGAATGCTTTCCAGGGCATATTGTTTTAGTTGTTCAAATTCTCTTCCCAGCTTCTCGGACAGTTGTTCAGAGGCTTGGTTTTGTTCTATGACGTTACCTTTGCTGTCAAATAACATATATGCATTTTTTTCATGTATCAGGAGCTTTTTGTACTGCTGTATCTCTTCCTTTAACCTGTTGAGTAATTCATTTATATGAATGGCTTCTTGGAAGGATTCGCTGACTGCTTCTGAACCAGAAGTGATTAATATACCGTTCAATCCAGTCTTTTTAGCAGTTTCAATGGTTACTGTGTCTCCAATTACGGACTTGATGCCTTCTTTTTGCAAATCCTTTAAAGTGGTTTCGACTTCTGCGCTGCTGTTGATTTCTACTGTCTTGATATCCAAGTCTAAAAGTGCCGCGATAGTACGGGCGCCTTCTGAGATATTGGAGAATCCTACAATTGCAGTCCTGCCGGGATACCCTTCGGCTAGTGTTAAAACCTTCAGTACATCATATCCAGAAACCTTTACTTCAACTACAGGAATGGGTACGCTCTGTTTTATGAACTGAGCGGTTCCTCCGCGGCTTATAATCAAGTCGTATTGTTCGTATGTCTGTCTGGCAAAACGTGCTCCTTCGTCTAAGTCACCTACAAGTACATCTATATCTAAATTCGGAAAGTTGCCTTTCATACCATTAACCAGTTCTTTTAAACCGTTATAGGGTGCGATAAACAATATTTTTATGGTCATATGTTCTCCTTTTGCCATCTCAGTCTTACTTCTTTCTCTATATTCTTAGCATAATACAGGAAGAAAAATATTTCACTCACAGCAGAAAAAAATATTGTTGGAATAAGTAGAGGTTATTAATGCAAGGTTTATGAGTTTGTTTTAAAATGCACCAAATAAAATGATTTTCTTCGTTATTTATGTATTATTACCATTTTTTATTATCTGAATTAAGCTGAAAGAAATAAAAATGTTGCGAAATTAATCACTTGCTATTACAATGACACTAGATACAAATTGAAAACGGTACCAACTAAGGGGTGGCATATATGAAGTTAGCAATTATAGCAGATGACCTTACAGGAGCTAATGATAGCGGTGTTCAGCTGGCAAGAGCCGGGTTGGAGACAAAAGTATTTTTGGAACAGGACTATTCGGCGGCCGAAGGAGCAGAGGCTATAGTGTTCGATACTGATAGTCGTTCGATTGCTCCAAATGAGGCATATAACAAAATTAAATCTATTACGGAGTTTTTGCTGCAGGCGGGGTTTCATTCCATTTACAAGAAGATAGATTCTACGATGCGCGGAAATATCGGAAACGAAATAAAAGCATTCGGTGATACGATAGAGACAGATTTTGTTATTATTGCACCTGGATATCCGAAAAACGGCCGAACCGTAATAGATGGCAACCACTATTTGAATGGGGTGCTGTTGAATCAAACTGAAATTGCTCACGATCCAAAAACACCTGTGCATGAGGCTCACATCCCTACGCTTTTGAGAGGGCAGATTGATGAGGAAATAGGGTTGATTCCGCTCGAAGTGATTAGGTCAAATGAAAAAATAGTGCAGCTTTTGTTACATGAATTCAAAAAACAAAATATTAAGTACGTAGTAGCTGATTCAGATGCAGAAGAAGATCTTCAACGTCTTTTAGAGCTTACGAATAACTCGTCCTATTCCATTGCTTGGGTTGGATCAGCAGGCTTGGCTAGTTATCTGCCTTCTTATTATGGTATCCAGCACAAAGTAAACAAGGAACTGTTGATTCCTTCTCACGATAAACCGGTTCTGACTGTTGTGGGCAGTGTAAACAAGCAGTCAAGAAATCAATTGAACTTGCTGCTGAAGGAAACGTCTACAGTAGGTATCTGTCTGGATTCCGCAAAAGCTGTATCTTCTATAGAAGAAAGAGAAAAAGAAATCAAAAGAATCGTTGAGGCTGCCAAAGTTACAGCTGCCAGAGGATTGGATACAGCTATTTATACAGCCGGAAGTAAGGAAGATATAAGCCATGCAAGGGAAACAGGTAGAAAACAGGGGTTGAATGAGACTCAAGTGAGTAATGAAATTGTGAAAATGCTGGGAGAAGTTATAGCAAAATTGATAAGGGAAGAATTGTTCAATGGTTTGGTTATGACTGGAGGAGACACTGCCAAACAAGTTTGCAGCCTTTTGGATACAAATGGATTTCATTTGTATGATGAACTGGAAATAGGTGTTCCTATCTCTGCCTTTATCGGCAAAGAGACATTGTTTGTCATAACGAAAGCTGGTGGATTTGGTAAAGAAACCGTCTTTATAGATGCCATTAAAAAACTTAGAGGAGTTGTTCATATATGATTACAAAACCAGTTATCGGAATCACTATGGGTGATGCAGCAGGTATTGGTCCTGAAATAATAGCCAAAGCACTTATGGATGAAAGCATATATGCTGATTGTCAGCCTATAGTAATAGGTGATGCAAAGATAATAAAGCGTGCAGCTTCAGTAGTTGGATCGACAAGTGAAATACATTCCATATTAAGAGTTTCTCAAGCAAAAAACATACCTGGTGTAATTGATGTAATTGATTTGAACCTACTTCCGGAGGATTTAGCATTCGGTGTCATTTCCAGTGAAGCTGGTGATGCTGCTTATCAGTATCTTGCAAAAGCAGTTGAATTAGCGAAAGCGAAAGAAATTGATTCGATTTGTACAGCTCCTTTAAATAAAGAAGCATTGCATAAAGGAGGGCACCTTTATCCAGGGCACACTGAAATACTGGCCGCGCTGACGGATACAGAGGATTTCTCGATGATGCTCACTACGCCTAACCTGAAAGTCATTCATTTAACAACGCATGTCGGTCTTATAGAAGCAATTGAGCGAATCACTCCAGAAAGAACTTATAAAGTAGTTAAACTGGCACACGATACCCTAACGGCAGCAGGTCAGAAGCAGCCTAAAATCGCAGTTTGTGGTATTAATCCTCATGCAGGGGAAAATGGTTTGTTTGGAAACGGGGAAGAAGAGGAAAAGCTTGCTCCTGGTATACAAAGAGCTCGTGAAGAAGGAATTGACGCCACAGGACCGTATCCGGCTGATACATTGTTTTTCCGTGCTGGCAGAGGAGACTTTGATATCGTAGTGGCCTGCTATCATGATCAAGGTCATGCTCCCATCAAGGTAATGGGGATTGAAGAAGGAGTCAATATTACGGTCGGACTCAAAGGCGGTATCATCCGAACATCAGTGGATCATGGAACAGCTTTTGATATAGCAGGAAAGAACATCGCCGACTCCAAGAGCATGAAAGCCGCCATAACTTCTGCTATCGAATTGGCACCTAAACGAAATACCGAATCTTAATCTTATAATGTAAAGATAGTGATGTTAATGGAGCCTTCCTCAGGAAGGTTCTTTTTTGTCTTGCGATCCTGTATCGGCCCTTTGTAGTGAATGCTGTTATTCATTAAGCGGTAATAGCATAGGACTTAACAAAATCTACCTGAATATCTTATTAATATTATTGGAAGCGATTTCAAATGTTGGTTTTTTCAAAAACAGCAATAACTGCTGATTTCCAATTAAAAAAGCGTGTCATGTCCACATAAATGTGTCATAAAAATAATTTCATCTTTTTTAGTCAAAGCCCTTTACATTCCAAAAAAAAGGATTAATATAGAGTGAGTTTGATTTTAACGAAAAGGAGAATGTCTGTTGGGTAACCCAACTTCTACATCTGAGCAGACGTTGTTTCGCATCTCTTGGCCGCTGTTTATTGAATTAGCACTTCATATGGGAATGGGTATTGTTGCTACACTGATGCTGAGTCATTACTCAGATTTAGCTGCTGCCGGAGTGGGCGTAGCGAATCAGCTGATTAGCATTTTTATTTTGGTTTTTAACGTCACTTCTATTGCTTCTATGATCATCATTGGCCAGAAGCTCGGTGCAGAGGATTTGGCGCATGCTCGACAGACTGCTCGGACAGCGTTCGGTATGAACTTCTGGTTTGGTTTGATCGTATCTGCTGTCGTCGTTCTGTTCGGTTCTGTATTTTTAAGCTTCTTCGATTTGAAAGGTGAGACACTCGCTTATGCGACCACCTTCGTGAAAATATGTGGTGCGTCTTTATTCTTAGAATCATTATCTTTAACTCTTAGTGCAATACTCCGTGCGAATGGCCGGACTAAAGTCTCCATGGTTGTTGCAGTTCTGATGAACGTACTAAGTGTATTCGGTTATTTGGTTGCCATCTTTGGATTGTTCGGCTTACCAATCACTGGTGTTGTCGGCGTATCCTGGACAATCGTGATTGCACGTATTTTTGCAGTTGTTGTATTGTTCTACTTTGTTTATCGTTATCTAGCAATTCGTTTTACAGGTACGCATTTAATTAAGTTAAACATGCAAGATATCAAGGACATCCTAGTTATCGGTGTTCCTTCTGCGGCAGAAAACTTGTCTTATCAATATTCCCAGATTGTCATTACAGCAATCGTAGCGAATTTTGGTGATGCTTCACTTGCTGCTCGTGTATATATCAATAATATATCCATGCTTTGTTACTTGTTCACACTATCTATTGCAGAAGGTACGCAGCTGCTTGTATCCCGCTACATCGGCGGTAAGCAGTACGATCGAGCATTGAAGCGTGGCTTGCGTACACTTAAAATTGCTATGATAGCGTCTTTCATCGTTTCAATGGGCTTTGCATTAACTGGAGCACCTATTCTGCAAATGTTCACAGATGACCCGGCTATTTTGGCAGTGGGTATACCGATTTTATGGGCAGTTGCCTTCACTGAGCCTGGCCGTGCGATGAATATTGTCTTAATGAGTTCACTCAAATCAGCTGGTGATGCAAAATTTCCGGCGATTATCGGAGTCATTAGCATGTGGGGTATTGCTGTACTTCTTAGCTACACACTAGGCGTATCGTTTGGTCTCGGATTACTTGGAGTCTGGATTGCGATGGGCGTAGATGAATGGTTCCGCGGTTTCTTCGCTTACCGGAGATGGCGTTCCCGTCCATGGGAAAAGAAAGAACAGGCAGCAGTTCCGGAAACTGCATTAACGTAATATATAGAAGAAAGGCATCGACGAACTTGTCGGTGCCTTTTTGTTATGAAATTGTTAAGTTAAATAAATATGTGAATTAATTGTTTTTTCGGTTGTTTTAAGTTGAATATATGTAGCCTTACTGTTATGATGAATTTGCAAGAGGAATTTTTTTTATAGCAAGTGGGACAATAAATGACATACTGGGACTTTTTTGACCCATTAAGCTTTATGAAGAAGGGGTATGTTATGCGATCGGTAATAGATCTACAAAAGAAGCTTTTCCCGGATGTTCTGGCAATTATGCAGCGAAGATACGGAATCCTGCAGTTTGTCAAAACAATGGGACCGCTGGGACGTCGCACACTTGCTGAAAACATGAATCTTGCAGAACGGGTAGTCAGAGGTGAAATTGACTTCCTTCAGAACCAAGGAATGATCTATATCACCACAAAAGGGGTACAGATTACCGATGAAGGATTGGAAGTTCACGAGCAATTAGAAGCTTTTATGCTCGAAGCCTCTGAAATAAGTGTTTTGGAACAGCGTGTCCGGGAAAGACTAGGAATAGATAATTGTATTGTCGTTCCCGGTAATAGTGATACCCAAGATTGGGTAAAACAAGAGATGGGAAAAAGATGTGCACAACTTCTGGAAGGTATGCTGCATCCGAACTATACGGTTGCAGTAACAGGAGGCACCACTATGGCCGCGCTGGCAGCAGCGATGCCGCCGATTCATACAGCTGAAAATGTCATGTTCGTACCTGCACGCGGCGGTATTGGTGAGCAGGTGGAAAATGAAGCGAACACGATTTGTGCTGCTATGGCGAAGCGAGCCAGGAGTCAGTACCGACTGTTGTATGTTCCTGACCCTATCGGGGAAGAATCTTATCAGACAATTATCGAAGAGCCTTCCGTTAAGGAAGTTCTGTCCATCATCAACCGTTCGAACGTGGTTATCCACGGTATCGGTGACGCCATGACTATGGCGGAACGGAGACGGACGCCTGCGCCGCTTGTCGAGCAAATCAAGAGCGGTGTTGCAGTAAGTGAGGCATTTGGTTATTACTTCGATGCTGAGGGGAATGTAGTCCACCGTGTACGGACGGTTGGATTGCAGTTAGAGGACTTAGATAAAGCAGAACATGTAATAGCTATTGCAGGCGGTGCCTCGAAAGCTCGTGCAATCGCCTCATACTTCAAGCTTGGAAGGAACAATATCCTAGTGACGGATGAGGCGGCAGCGAACCAGTTAATAAAGGGTAATTAGTCCCTTTAATCATTTAGTTATTACAAGGAGGAAATTTTCATGACAGTAAAAATTGGTATTAACGGTTTTGGACGTATTGGACGTAACGTATTCCGTCAAGCGCTAGCTAACAGCGAAGCAGAGGTAGTTGCAATCAACGACCTTACTGATGCGAATATGCTTGCCCATTTGTTAAAGTATGATTCTGTACACGGTACTCTTGATGCAGAAGTATCTGTTAACGGCACTAACCTAGTTGTTGACGGTAAAGAGATCAAAGTTCTTTCTGAGCGCGATCCTGCTAACCTTGGCTGGGGAGATCTTGGTGTAGAAGTAGTAGTTGAATCTACTGGTATTTTCACAAATGGTGAAGATGCGAAGAAACACGTTGAAGCAGGAGCGAAAAAAGTTATCATCTCTGCACCAGCTAAAGGCGAAGACCTTACTGTCGTAATGGGCGTTAACGAAAACAGCTATGATCCAGCTGAGCATACTGTACTTTCAAACGCTTCTTGTACTACTAACTGCTTGGCTCCGGTTGCAAAAGTACTTCATGACACATTCGGAATCAAACGTGGTCTAGTAACAACTGTTCACGCGTACACAAACGATCAGCAAATCCTTGACTTGCCGCACAAAGACTACCGTCGTGCACGTGCAGCAGCAGAAAACATCATTCCTACAACTACAGGTGCTGCTAAAGCAGTTTCTCTAGTATTGCCTGAACTTAAAGGTAAATTGAATGGTATGGCAATGCGTGTACCAGTTAAAGATGCTTCCCTTATTGACTTGGTTGCTGAATTCGACCAAAACGTAACAGCTGAGCAAGTTAACGCTGCTTTGAAAGAAGCTGCTGAAGGCGAACTTAGCCACGTTCTTGGTTACAGCGAAGAGCCGCTTGTTTCTTCCGATTACATCGGAAACAGAAACTCTTCTACAGTAGATGCACTTTCTACTATGGTATTGGAAGATAACATGGTAAAAGTTGTTTCTTGGTACGATAACGAAATGGGTTACTCCACTCGTTGCGTAGACTTGGCTGTATTCTTGAAAAGCAAAGGCATCTAATTTTTAAATAAGCAATGGTAGAAAGGGAGGGAGGAGCACCTCCCTCCCTTTTAACCTATGCCTGTTCTTTTTTTCTAACTGACGTCAGAAGGATAAGTAAGAGACCTTTAAGGAGGACTTTTACTCTTGAAGGGCTGTTGCTTATACTGTAGTTTTTGTTTCTGGTTCTAGCTAATGCCGATAGTTAGTTAGTCAACACAAGGAACAGACCTGTCGTGATGGGTGAATAAAGAGAACAGATACATAGGTAACAAGTATTCGAGGAGGCGTAAATATGAACAAGAAATCAATCCGCGATATTGATGTAGCCGGTAAGAAAGTTTTCTGCCGTGTGGATTTCAACGTACCAATGGAAAATGGCACTGTAACTGATGATACACGCATCAAGGCTGCCCTTCCGACAATCAAGCATCTTGTCGAACAAGGAGCAAAAGTGATTCTTGCCAGCCACCTTGGCCGCCCGAAAGGCGAAGTAAAAGAAGATTTGCGTTTGGACCCTGTTGCTCAGCGTCTTAGCGATTTGCTTGATAAGGAAGTCGTTAAAGTTGATCAAGTACAAGGCGAAGAAGTGAACCAAGCAGTAGAAGGTCTTGCTGATGGTGATGTACTTCTTATCGAAAATGTACGCTTTGAAGCTGGTGAAGAGAAAAACGATCCAGAATTAGCAAAAGCATTTGCTTCCATAGCTGATGTGTATGTAAATGACGCATTCGGTGCTGCACACCGTGCTCATGCATCTACAGAAGGAGTAGCAAAACATCTGCCAGCTGTTGCAGGTTTGCTTTTGGAGCGTGAACTAGAAGTACTTGGTAAAGCACTATCTAATCCGGAACGACCATTCACTGCCATCATTGGCGGTGCAAAAGTAAAAGATAAGATTGGTGTTATCGATAACTTGCTTGATAAGGTTGATAATTTGATCATCGGCGGCGGTTTAGCTTATACATTCATTAAAGCACGCGGCTATGAGATCGGAAAATCCTTGCTTGAAGAAGATAAAATCGATTTGGCGAAAGAATTCATGCAAAAAGCAAAAGACAAAGGCGTCAATATGGTAATGCCTGAGGATGTTGTTGTTGCTGATGATTTCTCCGAAGATGCCAACAAGCGCGAAGTAAGCATCGAAGAAATTCCTGCTGACTGGGAAGCGTTGGACATCGGACCAAAAACTCGTGAAACTTACAAGCAAATCGTTAAAGATTCCAAACTAATCATCTGGAACGGACCAATGGGTGTGTTTGAATTGAACGCATTTGCTGAAGGAACAAAAGCAGTTGGGGAAGCACTGGCAGAAGGAGAAGGATTCTCTATCATCGGTGGCGGAGACTCTGCTGCAGCAGTAGAGAAATTCGGTCTTGCTGACAAAATGGATCATATCTCCACTGGCGGCGGTGCCAGCCTTGAATTTATGGAAGGCAAAGAGCTGCCTGGTGTAGCTGCATTGAACGACAAATAAAAAGACTGAAGGGATGGAGAACTATGCGTAAAAACGTCATCGCAGGAAACTGGAAAATGAACAAAACAATTTCTGAAGCAAAAGAATTCATCGAAGCGACGAAAGCGAAGATTCCATCCAGTGACAAAGCAGAAGCAATTGTTTGTGCACCGGCATTGTATTTGACTGAGCTAGTGAAGCTTACAGAGGGTACGGACCTTAAGATTGCTGCTCAAACAATGCATTATGAAGAAAGCGGCGCATTCACTGGTGAAATCAGCCCAACAGCGCTGAAAAGCATTGGTGTGGAATATGCGGTAATCGGACACTCCGAGCGTCGTGAATATTACAACGAAACAGACGAGTCTGTTAACAAGAAGACACATGCAGCATTACAGCATGGTATTACTCCAATCGTCTGCATCGGCGAAACGCTTGAAGAGCGTGAAGCTGACAAAACAAATGAAGTAGTCGGCGGCCAAGTCGAAAAGGCTTTGGAAGGTCTGTCTGCTGAACAAGTTTCAACAGTAATTCTTGCTTATGAGCCAGTATGGGCTATCGGTACTGGTAAAACTGCAACAGCACAGCAAGCGAATGAAGTCTGCACCTTCATCCGTAATGTTGTAAATGAGAAAGTATCCGCTGAAGCAGCTGACGCTGTACGCATCCAATACGGGGGAAGCGTAAAGCCAGCAAACGTGGACGAACTACTTTCTGAATCTGATATCGACGGCGCTCTAGTCGGCGGTGCAAGCCTGGAAGCTGATTCCTTCCTAGCGCTTGTGGAGGCTGGTGCAAAATGAGTCAGAACAAACTAGCTGCCCTCATCATCCTCGACGGATTCGGAATCCGTGGTGAAGAAAAGGGTAATGCAGTGAAGCATGCCAAAAAGCCGAACTTCGACCGTTACTGGAACAAGTATCCGCATAACGAACTTACTGCTAGCGGAGAGGCTGTTGGCTTGCCGGAAGGTCAGATGGGGAATTCTGAGGTAGGTCACTTGAATATCGGTGCTGGACGTATCGTGTATCAAAGCCTGACTCGCGTGAATAAATCCATCAAAGATGGCGACTTTTATGATAATGAAGTGCTTCTTAAAGCTGTCGACCATGCGAAAAAGAACGATAAGAGTCTGCACCTCTTCGGTCTTTTATCCAATGGTGGCGTACACAGTCACATTGAGCATTTGTTCGCTCTACTTGAGCTTGCGAAGAAGCATGGACTGGAGAAAGTTTATATCCATGGTTTCCTTGATGGTCGTGACGTTGGTCAGCGAAGCGCGAAAGAATTCATTGATCAGACTGAAGCAAAAATCAAAGAACTTGGTGTTGGTAAGATTGCAACAGTTACAGGACGCTATTATTCCATGGACCGCGACAAACGCTGGGATCGTGTGAAAAAAGCGTATGATGCGATGGTTTACGGAGAAGGCCCTGCCTATAAGAGTCCTTATGACGTCATCGAAGATTCCTATAAAAATGAAATCTATGATGAATTCGTTCTTCCATCTGTCATCACAGAGGAAAATGGTGAACCGGTAGCGAAAATACAGGATGATGATGCAATCATCTTCTATAACTTCCGCCCAGACAGAGCTATCCAGATTTCTCGGACTTTCGCTAACAAAGACTTCCGTGACTTTGATCGTGGTGAACACCCGCCAACGATTAATGAATTTGTCTGCATGACGAATTTTAGTGAAACGGTAGACGGTGATGTAGCGTATAAGCCAGTCAATTTGGATAACACAGTTGGCGAAGTGCTTTCTCAGAACAATATCAAACAGCTGCGTATTGCAGAAACAGAGAAATACCCGCATGTTACGTTCTTTATGAGCGGCGGTCGCGAAGAAGAGTTCCCTGGTGAGGATCGCATCCTAATTAACAGCCCGAAAGTGGCGACATATGATTTGAAACCTGAAATGAGTGCATACGAAGTGACGGACGCGTTACTTGATGACTTGGATCAGGACAAACACCAAGCGATCATCTTGAACTTCGCTAACCCGGACATGGTTGGACATTCAGGTATGCTGGAACCGACTGTGAAGGCGATTGAAGCAGTTGATGAATGCCTCGGCAAAATCGTCGACAAAATTATTGAAAAAGGCGGTCATGCTATTATTACGGCTGACCATGGTAACTCGGATGAAGTAGTTACGCTTGAAGATAAGCCAATGACTGCACATACGACAAATCCGGTTCCTGTAATCGTGACAAAAGAAGGCGCAGAACTTCGCAGCGGCGGTATTCTTGCTGATTTGTCTCCAACATTACTGGATCTATTGGATGTTGAGAAACCAGAAGAAATGACAGGCACAAGCCTAATCCAAAAATAAGAGGAGAGAAAAAATAATGCCATACATTACTGACGTATATGCACGCGAAGTCCTTGACTCCCGCGGTAACCCTACAATTGAAGTAGAAGTATTAACAGAATCCGGAGCTTTCGGTTCTGCAATCGTTCCAAGTGGTGCGTCCACTGGTGAATACGAAGCAGTTGAGCTTCGTGATGGCGATAAAGATCGTTACCTTGGCAAAGGTGTTCAAACAGCAGTTGCTAACGTAAACGAAAAAATCGCTCCAGAATTGATCGGTGTCGATGTTACTCGCCAAGTTATCATCGATCAGCTTTTGATTGAACTTGATGGTACAGAAAACAAAGGTAAACTTGGTGCCAACGCTATTCTAGGTGTTTCCATGGCAGCAGCACATGCAGCAGCAGATCACCTTGGAGTACCACTTTACACTTATCTTGGAGGATTCAACTCCAAAACACTTCCAACACCAATGATGAACATCCTTAACGGTGGGGAGCATGCGGATAACAACGTTGATATCCAAGAATTCATGATCATGCCTGTAGGAGCTCCTACATTCAAAGAAGCACTTCGCATGGGTGCTGAAATCTTCCACAGTCTGAAGAAAGTTCTTCAGTCTAAAGGTTTGAACACTGGTGTAGGTGATGAAGGTGGTTTCGCACCAAACCTTTCTTCTAACGAAGAAGCTCTTGAAACAATCGTAGAAGCAATCAAAGCTGCTGGTTACAAACCAGGTGAAGAAGTACAGCTTGCAATGGACGTTGCATCTTCTGAGTTCTACGAAGATGGCAAGTACAACCTTAAAGGTGAAGGCGTAGTTCGCTCTTCTGAAGAAATGGTTGCTTGGTACGAAGAAATGACAAACAAATACCCAATCATCTCTATCGAAGATGGCTTGGACGAAAACGACTGGGAAGGTCACAAGCTATTGACTGACCGCATTGGCGACAAAGTTCAGCTTGTTGGTGATGACCTATTCGTAACAAACACAAAACGGTTGAAACAAGGTATCGAGCAAGGCGTTGGTAACTCCATCCTTGTAAAAGTTAACCAAATCGGTACACTTACTGAAACATTCGATGCAATCGAAATGGCTAAACGCGCTGGCTACACAGCTGTAATCTCTCACCGTTCTGGTGAATCTGAAGATGCAACAATCGCTGACATCGCTGTAGCGACTAACGCTGGCCAAATCAAGACTGGTGCACCATCACGTACTGACCGTGTTGCGAAATACAATCAACTTCTTCGTATCGAAGACGAGTTGAAAGCATCCGGCATCTACGGCGGACTTGCATCTTTCTACAACTTGAATAAATAAGAATCAACGCTTATAAAACGGCTGAACTAAGTCGTACAGACCAATTTTTTGAGTGCTAAACTTAGTCGTACAACGACTTAAACTTTAGCAATACAGAATATTGGAGCAGAAACCCCTGTTTGTATGTGATTAAAACTCATATGAACGGGGGTTTTTATGCTGTCTTCATTGCTGAAAGAATTTGTACTTGATTTAAAAATTAAGAATTACGCTGAAAGAACCATTGATACATACAACTACAATTGTTCTCAATTAGTTTATTATCTGGAAGATGAATTCGAAATCAATGATATTGAAGACGTAACTACGCTTCATATAATGAACTAACGGAGTAATTAAGTTCAACCAATCAATAGGATGTATGCTAAAATCATGTATATAAAAATATGTATTTTCAAAACAAATAGAATAGGAGCACGAATAGAATGAGTAAGGAATGTTTTGCATGTGGAAACACGAACGAAGAAGAGATTGAGTATAAGGCGGTAACTCTTGACGACGGTTGGAAAGAAGTTCAGAAAAAAGTTTGGGTATGCAAAGATCAGGATGATTGTGCCATGAGATTTCATGGATACAATAACTAATTAACGAGGGACCTCCCCAGTCTCTTTTGTGTTTAGTATGGTTTTCTTTTTGTTCGTATAGATACAGAAAAGACACCGCCCTAAATCGAGCAGTGTCCGTTTAAAAAGTTTTATGTCCTTCGAAATATATGTTTTTTACGGATGTCAAACTTTCGTTATCCATATTTCGTACAAGATCAATCAGACCATTTCCTTCATGCCAATTATTAAAGGAAATATAATCTCTGAATACGGCTGCAGAATTAAACATTTCTGTTGCCAGTTCTTTTGTAATTACTTCACTTGGTTTTTTGGTCTCATTTCCGTAATGGTCGGTATAAAATGAAGAATTCTTCAGATCATTCAGCTTATCTATTTCTTGGTCAGTAATAATATGTTGACCGATAAGAGCAACAGCACTTTTAGCCAATATTTCCAAACGGTCTTGCTCACTTAAAGGACTAGTATAGCCTTTCATGTGTTCGACCATGGAATAAGCAAGCTGTATTTTATCTTTATGATTCGTTTCCCTGTTTCTAAGCTTTTTGACGTTTAATGACCTTATTTTGAATTTCATAATGGCGGATGAAAGCATAACGCAACGAGCCATTTCTTCTATCGCAATGTGAGCTAACAGATGTGCTCTTGCATATCTTTCGTTGTCCAGAAGCAATTTTGATTCCTCGATTAAATCACAAGCGTTATGATACGTTTTCGTATAAGCAATTTGAATGGCATTAAAGCTATTCATATTCATTAGATATCCCCCTCTTCAAAATTATCCCTTTTCATACAGATTACCACAATAAGAATATTCTTATAATGAACTTTTTAAATAACTGTCAGCTTTAACGAGCTAGGCGGTTTTCTTTATATTTTGAATGGATCATCACAAAAACAACAAGCAAGTAACCAGTGACGAACTATTGTTGTTTAAATGCAGGAAAATGTAACCATATGTCGAATTAATACATTGGAAGTGATATTATGACGAAATGGGAATATACATCTGATAAAGTATTTGAATCAATAATTTCTAGTGACGCAATAGATTTGATTAATAAATATGGAGACCAAGGTTGGGAATTGGTGAACGTAGTTCCAGAATACGATAGTATGTCTAATAGTGATTATCAAATTGAAGAAATCAAATTAGCACGTTACGCATTAATGTTTAAACGATCAAAAGAATAAGGGGAGTACATATGAATAGTAGTAAACATTTAGAAACACCAACTTTATTTATCAATCATTTGATAGACCGAGGTGCCAAAGAAGAAATTTCATTAGTGGAAGAAAAATGTTTGAACAGAGCATTATTCAAGTACTTAGGCGAAAAATACGATATGCCAGATTTAGCAGATTTCGCAAAGAAACAAGAAACTGAGGATTACCTCGAGGAATGGTTTCACACGTATAACGGCAGTGATTACAGAAGAAAAGCTCTTGTAGAAAACAACGGACTGAATCTACTTATAGCTGCTCTAATATTTTCATAAGCAGAAAAGGTACTCATAATAGAGTACCTTTTTATTATTCTTCATCTATATAATGGATTGTGATTGCATACCAAAATGTTTCCCATTTTTTAACTTTGGCCAATTCTACTTCAACAATTTTATCTTGGTTGTCTCTTATGAACTTATCAGCTTCAGCAGAAACTCCTTCAATCTCAGTAGGTCTTTCAGTTATGTTAACTGCGCTTTTTAGATAGATTTGTGTTTTCATATTCTCACCTCCTGTGCTTTTATTCTACCAATACTAGAATATTTATACAGTGGGTACATAATACGGACAAAAGACACCGCACTAAATCGAACAGATCATTGTTAAACGAAATAGTATCTCAGTTAGGAATAATTCTTATGCCCTCGGCTCAAATGCTTTGATTCTCTTAACAATTTAAACTGCCCATTGATTGACTTTATTATGTTCTGATAACTTTCACTTAAAGCTTTTTTATCTTCAGAGTATTCTTCTCCTACTGCATGTTGTCTCTCGTAAATCTCTTCAATATTATTTATGTCTTTTGCTAAACTATTCTCTAATAAATGAAAAATATCGAAAAGTAGTGGTCTAATATGCTTTCTGTAGTTTTTTTCATTCAATTCAGGACCGTAATGTATATCATACTCAAGAACATTACAAAATCTATTTAGCTGTAAGATTTTATTGAATGTCTGAAACTTTAGAGTTTGTTCTTTATAATATATATCTATTTCTATTTTTCTTGCTTCCCACTTCTGCTGTTTGCGTACGGTTGTATTCTGAACAAAAAATGTAATTAATCCCCCGATTAGAACCCCAAGCAGTGAGGGTAATGCTTTTAATAACTCTTCCATCTATTTCAGCTCCTAGTAAATTGGTAATAATTTCATTTTATCATCAGACTGCAATATTTGACGAACTATAATAGTTTACGATTTCTATTTGTCCAATACATTAGTGATATACACTATTGGAGGAATAGGAATGAAGTATATACGATCTTTGTCACAGGACTATCGATGGGAGGCACACTGACACTATATATGGCGGAGAAGTATCCGGATATTCATGCAATCATTCCAATCAATGCAGCAGTAACCGTACCATCGATGGAAAATGTTCATGAGTTAGGAGAAGTAAGATATCTTGATGCTATTGGCTCTGATATAAAAGATCCTCAAGTAAAAGAGCTAGCTTATGAAAAAACGCCGGTTCAATCTGTTAAAGAGATCTTGCAGTTAATGGAGAAGGTGAGAAGGGACCTTTCCAAGGTTACATGTCCTGCATTAATTTTTGTATCAGATGAGGATCATGTAGTCCCACCGGCAAATGCGCAGCTCATCCATGATGAGATTGCAGCTGAAAGAAAGATATTATATCCATTAAGAAACAGCTATCATGTTGCAACCCTTGATTTTGACCAGCAAATTATTATCGAAAAAACACTGGAATTTATTGAATCAACATTATAAATTTGAATGTTAATTGCTCCATAAAATAATAGTATAAGGCCAGCATATAATGCTGGCTTTTTTTATTTCAAAGGCAGATTATCTTTTTTTATGATGTAGTTGAAAAGGCTTATAACTTATCCTCTTTTGAATAGGAATTTACTAGTGACTATCAAGGTATGTTTTTGGTGAAAAGACGAATAATACAAAAGGATTTTAGAACAGTGTTTATTGAACCAATCTCATATTATCAGTGATGAGCAAAACTCTTGTTGAGCCTGCATCATGCTGATAATATAAAGAATGGTTTTATTGAAGGAGGAAATACATAATGGCACAATCATTACAAGGTAAAAAAGCTATCATTACAGGCGGAGGACGCGGCATTGGGAAAGCAATTGCAGAGGCACTTGCAGCAGAAGGCGCTCATGTCGGCTTAATTGGCCGTTCTGAAGAACATATTAAAGCAGTAACAGAAAATCTTGGTGAAGTAAAAACAGCTTATGCTGCAGCGGATGTTTCCAATTTGGAAGATGTCACAGCAGCAGTCAACAAGGTGAAAGACGAACTAGGCGGCATTGATATCTTAATCAATAATGCTGGTATCGCGAAGTTTGGCGGATTCATGGATCTTGATCCGGAAGAATGGAAGCATATCATTGATGTAAACCTGATGGGTGTGTACAACGTCACACGCGCAGTACTGCCGGACTTGATCGAGCAAAAATCAGGAGACATCATTAACATATCATCTACAGCTGGTCAAAAAGGTGCGCCTGCTACAAGTGCTTACAGTGCATCGAAATTCGGTGTGCTAGGATTGACTGAATCACTTGCAATGGAAGTGCGCAAGCACAACATTCGAGTAACAGCCTTGACACCAAGTACAGTGGCAACCGACTTGGCATTTGAAAACAAGCTGACAGATGGCAATCCTGAAAAAGTGATGCAGTCTGAGGACATTGCAGAGTTTGTCGTGGCACAGCTGAAATTAAACAGCCGCACATTTATTAAGTCTGCTGGTCTGTGGTCAACAAATCCTTAAGATATAAATACTAAAGCGGGACTTTCGATAGATTAATCGAATGTCCCGCTTTTTCTTTGACCGTTGTTAGATTGGTCACTAGTGTTCTAAAAGGCGAAAACGGGTATAGCAAGAGAAAGAAATTCTTTACTTAGAATAAGAAGCTATTAACCCAAATAGAAGGCGAAATGCTACTCGCTCATGACCTCCTTTTCGGAGGGGAACATGCCATTTAGGAGGAGAACAAGATGACAGTAAGAATCGGAGTAATTGGAACAGGTGCTATTGGAAAAGAGCATATGAATAGGGTGGAACAAAGATTATCAGGAGCGAAGATTACGGCTGTTTCAGATGTTAATCCTGCAGCAGCAGAAGAGGCTCTTAATGAACTAGGTATTGAAGCAAACTTTTATCCAGATGATCAAGCATTGATAGATGCAGAGGAAGTAGATGCGATATTTGTCACAAGCATCGGACCAGCACACGAAGCAACAGTCCGTAAAGCAATAGAAGCCGGGAAATATGTCTTCTGCGAAAAACCTCTTTCCGTTACCGCAAAAGGCTGCAAAACAATCATGCAGGATGAAATGGAATATGGGAAGCGTATTGTGCAAGTTGGCTTTATGAGGCAGTTCGACAAAGGCTATGAGCAGCTGAAACAAGCTGTTGATTCCAAATTGGTAGGGGAACCGCTCATGATTAAATGCGCTCATCGTGCTCCAGAAGTGGATGCGGCCTACACCACAGATATGGCAATTACGGATACCTTGATCCACGAAATAAACATTCTGCACTGGCTGTTAGGAGACAATTATATCTCTGTTCAAGTGCTATATCCACGAAAAAATAAACATGCACTCCCACATTTGCGTGATCCGCAAGTCATCTTACTTGAAACGGAATCCGGTGTACTTATCCAAGCAGAAGTGTCTGTTAATATCAAATACGGATATGACATTCAATGTGAAGTAGTAGGGGAAGAGGGAATCGTAAGTCTGCCCGAGACGGAAAGCCTTAACATACGCAATAATGGAAAACAAAGCACGGATGTCTTACAAGATTGGAAGGTGCGTTTCCAAGATGCCTATGATAAGGAAATACAAGCGTTTATCAATCAGGTAGCCAAACAAGAGGCGTTGCAGGGTCCTTCTGCTTGGGAGGGGTATGTAGCTGCAGTTACATCTGATGCATGTCTGAAAGCGCAAGAATCCGGTCAGAGAGAGCCGATAGAGCTGGAGAGTATGCCTGCTTTCTATAGTAAGGAAGAAACAGCAGAAGCTCAAGCTTTAAGATAAATTGGAAACAACTATGAAGATATTACAAGCAGATGTAGGAATGAAATAGGAGGATTATGATGAAACTAGGTTTTAATCAAGCTACAACACTGGAAAATTCAAATCTAGCAACTGACCTCGATTTATGTGAACAGCATGGCTATGACTATATCGAAATCCGTACGATGGACAAGCTACCAGAGTATCTGGAGCAGCATTCTTTGGATCAATTAGCAGAATATTTCAAGGAGCATCATATAAAACCGCTGGCACTCAATGCACTTGTATACTTTAATAATCGCAGTAACGAAGATTATCAGGTACTGCTAAATGAATTTAAGCAAATGCTGGATTATGCGGACAAATTACAAGTGCCTTACATCGTTGTAGTTCCGCTAGTAACCAAGGAAAAAATACTTAAGAAAGATATCAAAGCGAGCAGTGTGGATGTCCTGAATGAATTAGCCGGTCTTGCAGAACCGTACGGGATTAAGTTGGCATTGGAATTTGTCGGCCACCCAGAGTGTACGATCAATACATTCGAGCAAGCTTACGATATAATTCAGACGGTTGATAACCCGAACGTAGGTTTAGTTCTAGATTGCTTCCATTTCCACGCAATGGGTTCAAGCTTTGATGCACTAAAACAGGCGGATATATCTAAGATTTTCATTCTTCATATGGATGATACAGAAGACTTTCCGATTGGAAACCTTGTGGACGAAGATCGTGTATGGCCAGGACACGGAGCGATTGATTTGGAAGGAATTCTATCTGTGCTGAAGGAAAAAGGCTATGATGGGGCAGTAACTGTAGAGTTATTTCGACCGGAGTATTATGAGATGAAAGCGGAAGATGTAATTAGGAAGGCTAAAGAGACAACGGTGGAAGTAGTATCACAATATCTATAAAGAAAACAGCTCTCCATTACGGAGAGCTGTTTCTTATTGGCCTGTCTTTTGACGGACAAGCTGTTCCACTTCATCAGCAGTGCTAAGAGTCAATGCTTCTTGACTTAGCTCCTGCATTTCTGCTTTGGAAAGCTTCGTGATTTGTGTTCTTGCTGGCAAGATGCTTGTTGCGCTCATGCTGAATTCATCAAGGCCAAGACCTAGAAGAAGCGGGATTGCAATTGCATCGCCTGCCATCTCACCACACATGCCAGCCCATTTGCCTTCTGCATGTGCTGCTTCAATAACATTATGCACTAGGTTCAGGATTGCTGGGTGGTATGGCTGGTACAAGTAGCTTACGCGTTCATTCATACGGTCAGCTGCCATTGTGTACTGGATCAAGTCGTTTGTTCCAACGCTGAAGAAATCAACTTCCTTCGCGAATTGCTTCGCAGCAACTGCAGTAGAAGGGATCTCAACCATGATACCAATCTCGATAGAATCAGAGACTGACACGCCATCTGCTACAAGCTTATCTTTCTCTTCAAGTAGGATAGCTTTTGCTTGGCGGAACTCTTCCAATGTAGCGATCATAGGGAACATGATCTTCAAGTTACCGTATACACTTGCACGCAGTAGAGCACGAAGCTGAACACGGAAGATATCATCACGCTCTAGGCAAAGGCGGATAGCGCGGTAGCCTAGGAACGGGTTCATTTCTTTTGGAAGCTGCAAGTAGCTTAGCTCTTTGTCGCCGCCGATATCCAATGTACGAACTACGACAGGCTTGTCTCCCATGTTTTCAAGTACAGCTTTGTAGGATTCAAACTGCTCGTCCTCACTTGGAAGCTCACTCTTACCCATGTAAAGGAATTCTGTACGGTAAAGGCCAACACCTTCGCCGCCATTGTTTTGAACGCCGATAACGTCTTCTGGCGTACCGATATTAGCAACAAGCTCTACATGAACACCGTCTGTTGTAATAGTCGGTTCGTTCTTCAGCTTCGCCCATTCTTGCTTTTGCTGTTCGAAAGCTTCTTGTTTTGCTCTGTATGTTGCTAGTTCATCTTCTGTTGGATCGATGATAACAGTACCTTCAATACCATCAACAATAATCATAACGTCATTTGCAGCTGAAGATGTGATGGACTTCGTACCAACAACAGCAGGAATTTCAAGGGAACGAGCCATAATGGCAGAGTGGGAAGTACGTCCGCCGATATCAGTTGTAAACCCTTTCACAAACTGTTTGTTTAGCTGTGCTGTATCAGAAGGAGTCAGGTCCTCAGCGATAATGATAACTTCTTCGTCTATAAGTGCAGGATCCGGGAAGGATACCTGTAAAAGGTGTGCCATAACGCGTTTTGTAACATCCTGGATGTCAGCAGCGCGTTCTTTCATATATTCATTGTCCATGCTGCGGAACATGTCGATGAACATTGTAGCTGTCTCATCAAGAGCAGCTTCTGCATTAATGTTATTATTGCGAACGTTGTCTTTCACAGGATTGATCAGTTCTGGATCTGCCAAGACAAGCAAATGAGCCGAGAAAATCTCGGCATGCTCGTCGCCAAGTGACACACGAGCATTCTCGCGGATTTTCTCCAACTCTTTTTTGCTGATCTCGAGGGCAGCATCCAAACGGCTGATCTCTTCTTCCGCATTCGCAACAGTTGTCTTATCGAAAGAGAGGTCTGGTACAGCCAAATGGTATGCTTTTGCAATAGCAATACCATTTGAAGCTGCAATTCCGTTTATCATGCTCATCGGAATTATTCTCCTAGGCCTTCGCTTTTGATTGTTTCCGCAATTGTGTTGACTGCTTCTTCTGCATCGTCGCCTTCAGCAGAGATCGTGATTTCAGCACCTTGTGGAATACCTAGGCTCATAACACCCATGATAGATTTAAGGTTAACGCTTTTACCGTTGTATGCAAGCTGGATGTCGGATTTGAATCCGCCCGCTTTATTTACTAAGATTGTTGCCGGACGAGCGTGAACGCCAGTCTCATCTGTGATAGTCATTGTTTTTTCTGCCATGGTAAATACCTCCAAAGTTTTTGTTATGTGAATGCTTTCATCCTTATTTTTGTGAATGCTTTCATTCTATCTTATTTTATACTTTTCTTAGGTCTTTTTTCAATAGTCCTACAATAATAGCTGTGACAAATGCACCAATAATGATGGAAAGGAAGTAAAGCAATGGATTTCCATCTACCAGGCTTGCTGAGATAATACCGCCATGTGGTGCATTCAGACCAATTGCGAAGAAGGCAGATAGACCTCCTGCTACTGCAGCACCGATTGCTGTTGCTGGAATGACACGAAGCGGGTCAGCAGCTGCGAATGGAATAACACCTTCTGAGATGAAGAATGCGCCCAGCACGTATGCTGTCTTACCTGTTTCTCTTTCTTGTTTCGTAAACTTGTGGCGGAATAGGGAAGTTGCCAGCGCTAGTCCTAGCGGCGGTACCATACCACCGGCCATAACAGCAGCCATGAATTCCAAGTTGCCCGCATCAAGCATGGCGATACCGAAAGTATAAGCTGCTTTGTTGATCGGACCGCCCATATCAATTGCCATCATGGCACCAAGAACGATTCCTACCAGAACTAAATTCGTGCCTCCAAGACCTTCCAGGAAGTTAGAAAGTGCTACATAAACTTGTGTCAAAGAAGGATTGATCAATAGCATGATCATACCTGTAATGAAAATACTTAATACAGGGAAGAAGAGAATCGTTTTCAACCCTTCCAATACAGGAGGAAGACCAGATAGTGCTTTTTTAATACCAAGTGTTACATAACCAGCTAGGAAACCTGCAATTAACCCGCCAAGGAATCCGGAACTAGTCGCGTCACCATGACCATAAGTAACAGCAATCAAACCGCCGATAGCACCAGGTGCGAAACCAGGTTTGTCAGCAATACTGCTGGAAATGAAACCAGCAAGTACAGGTACGATCAGGAAGAACGCCTGGCTGCTTCCGATTTCATTCAGCATCTCTGCAAAACGGCTGTCTGGGAACAACTCACCGAAAAGAATGCTTAGTGCGATCAGGATACCGCCGCCGACAACGAATGGAAGCATATTAGAAACACCATTCATGATGTGCTTGTAGAATCCGGAACGCTGTTCTTTCTTCTGTCCGCCTTCTGCAGCTGCTTCTGAGCCGCCACCACTGTTATGATGTACTGGTGCATCTTGAGAAAGTGCTTTTTCAATCAATTCTTTTGGTATTTTCAACGCACGTCCAACTGGTACTTGCAAAACGTGTTTGCCGTCGAATGGGCTAAGATCGACATTGACATCAGCTGCAACGATAATAGCAGTTGCATCTTTAATATCTTCATCAGTCAGACGGTTTTTGACTCCGCCAGCTCCATTTGTTTGTACTTTAATCGGCACATTCATCTCGGCTGCTGTTTGCTTCAGCTTATCTGCAGCCATGAAGGTATGTGCGATACCAGTAGGGCAAGCAGTAATGGCTAGTACTTTACCTTGTGTGCCTGGTGCATCCTGTGCCAATTCTACAGCTGGATTTTCTTGTTCCTCTTCTTCACCTAGCTCTTCTTTTTCCTTCGCATCGATGATAGACATGATTTGTTCTTCCGTTTCAGCATTTTCAATGTTAGAGCGGAATGTGCTATCCATTAAGAAAGAAGAAAGTCGGGACAATGTTTCCAAATGCGTCTGATTGGCTCCTTCAGAAGCTGCAATCATAAAGAATAGATGGGATGGCTTTCCATCCAACGCTTCATAATCCAAGCCTTCCTTAGAACGACCGAAAGCGATAGCCGGTGTTTTAACGGCAGCGGATTTACCATGCGGAATAGCAATTCCTTCGCCAATTCCTGTGGTAGATTGTGCTTCACGAGCAAGAATTGCATCTTTGAATCCTGCTTTATCATTCAACTTGCCAGCTTGGTCCAGTTTGGAAACAAGCTCTTCAATCACATCTGCTTTTGATTGGGATTGAAGCTGCAAAATAACCGTATCTTTTGTAAGTAGTTCTGTAATGCGCATGATTAACACCCCTCTTAAATAGATGTGAGTTTGACTTGGCTGACTAATTCTTCTATATATTGTCTCTCGCCGAGGTCATCACTGAATGCCGTAGCACTTCCTGCTGCTACTGCGTAGGTGAAAGCTTGTTTGTAATCACCTGATTTTTCATATGCGGCCAAGAAGCCTGCCACCATACTATCGCCAGCACCAACAGAGTTCTTAACTGTTCCTTTTGGTGTCTGGGCTTTCCAAGCATGATCCTTGTTCACAAAGATGGCACCTTCACCACCCATTGAAACGATAACGTTTTCGATGCCTGTTTCGTGCAGCTTACGTGCGTAGCTGACAATGTCTTCAATAGAAGAGATTGTTGTATCGAAAAGCTCACCCAATTCATGATGGTTTGGCTTTACGAGGAACATACGCTTGCCGATTAAGTCACGAAGGGCAGCACTCGATGTATCAGCGATGAATCTAGTTCCATTCTCTTCACAGATATCAGCCATCCTTGCATAGATGTCAGCCGGAACGGAGCCGGGGGCATTTCCTGCTGCAACCAGAGCATCCTGTTTCCCGAGGCTTCTAATTTGTTCAAAAAGCAAAGCAAGCTGTTCTGTTGTAATGGATGGTCCGGGTCCATTAATCTCTGTTTCTCCGCCGGACTTAAGTTTCACATTAACACGTGTCGGTTCATTGATTTCGATGAACTGATGTTCAATGCCAGCACTTTCAAGCGTTTCCCTAATGAAGGCTCCGGTGAAACCACCGATATATCCTAATGCTGTTGTGTCCACATCCAATCGTTTTAGCAAGCGGGAAACATTAATACCTTTTCCGCCAGCAAAGTATGCTGTCTCTGTGGCACGGTTCAAATCTTCTGCCTTGAAGCCGTCCACATGCATGATATAGTCGATGGATGGGTTCAGCGTACATGTGTAATTCATGAGTCCACAACCTTTATTGATGTAAATTTCTTGTAAGCAGTATGCTGTTTTGAACTGACAGTGTCTACGACAAGTGTCGCTTCTGTCAGATCCGCTATATGCGCGAAGGTTGTCTTGTCCAGTTTACTGCGGTCAGCTAAAACGAAAGTTTCATCTGATCGAAGCAATGCCTGACGTTTAATGGCCGCTTCCTCCGGGTCTGGGGTTGTATAGCCGTTTTCCGGATGAACACCATTGGTCCCGAGAAAACATTTATCAAAACGATATTGAGCGAGGGCTGTCATTGCACCTCGGCCGATCAAAGTCCTCGTTTTATCCTTTACTAATCCGCCGGTTACATACACGGTAATGTCCTTTTCATACAGCGCCTCCAAATGTGTCAAACCATTTGTGACGACGGTTACATTTCTGCCAGATAAAAAAGGAATCATTTGATATGTTGTCGTACCTGCATCCAAGAAGATGCATTCATCTTCACCGACAAGACTTGCAGCATAAGCGGCGATGTTCTGCTTTCCAGTTTGGTTTTGTGTTTCTTTTTCCGTATAGCTCATTTCATAACTTAATGAAGAAACAATCGTTGCTCCGCCATGAACTCGCTGAAGCAGCTTCTGCTTCTCCAGTTCAATCAGGTCTCGGCGTATTGTCGAGATGGAAGCGTCTGTTGCTTTCACGAACTCTGGAATTGTTACAACGCGCTGCTCTTGCAGCATCTGTAAGAGCATTTCCTGCCGCTCAGGTGTAAGCATTTCCATAACCTCCTCCTGAACTTAAGTACACTATAAAGGAAACGGTTTCAGCTTGCAACCAAAAAAGTTCAAAAATCTCCATATAAATTCATTTTCTGCAATAATAGTTCATAGTTTTGTCGCATATCGTCGATTGGACAAGAACATCTTGCCAATTATCTGACACGTATGCTACAGTTGACATAGGTATTTGCTGTTATAGGAGGTGCTGGGATGCAGACAACTTTAGTAGTTCTATTAATAATCGATGCCATTGCGCTTATCGCGTTAGTCCTTTTACAATCTGGTAAGAGTGCAGGTTTGTCCGGAGCGATATCTGGCGGGGCAGAGCAATTGTTCGGTAAACAGAAAGCCCGTGGACTGGACTTGTTCCTCCATCGTGGAACAATTGTTACAGGAGTAATTCTTTTCATTTTGACGTTCCTTTTGGCGTACGTCTTGCAATAATCAAATAGCCAATTTCATCCCTCGTCACAACTTCTGTGGTGGGGGATTATTTATTCCCGATGAAGGGAAAACTAATGCGGAAACCTACTATATAATATAGAAATAACAGGGGAGATACATATGGTCACAATGAAACAGCCAGAGCCGTTCACATTTGAGGGGAAAGGAGATCGAGCTGTTCTGCTGCTGCACGGCTTTACTGGTCATTCAGCTGATGTGCGGATGATGGGCCGTTTTCTTGCTGGGAAAGGGTACACTGCTCACGCTCCAATTTATCGCGGTCATGGGAAAACACCTGATGATATCGTTGCATCGAATTCTGATGAGTGGTGGGAGGACGTTCAGGCAGCTTACCAGGAGCTGAAGGATAAAGGTTATGAAAAAATAGCTGTAGCTGGATTGTCCCTTGGCGGAGTACTTGGTTTAAAACTTGCCTATTCGTATCCTGTAAAAGGCATTATAACAATGTGTTCGCCGATGTTCTTTGATAACGAAACCCAGTTGAATAAAGGATTCAAGCTATATGCAAGACAACATAAACAGCTGCAAGGAAAAGATAATCAGGCGATAGAGCAGGAACTAGCTGAATTGATGGAGGCACCTGCCACTGCGGATATGTTCCAGCGTCTGGGAGCATTTATAACTGATGTGAGCAAGCATGTAGATGAAATTTATGCACCGCTGTTCGCTGTGCAAGCGACAGAAGACCAAATGATCAACACGGAAAGTGCGAATTTCATTTATGAGCACGCAGAGTCAGATTTGAAAGAAATCAAGTGGTACGATAACTCTTCTCACGTTATTACGATGGGGAAAGAAAAGGAACAGCTGCATGAAGATGTGTATCAGTTTCTCGAATCACTTGATTGGGAATAGTTCATACTAGATGAAAAAAGAGCCGAAAAGAAGGTGAAGCAATAATGGAAGAAATCAAACAGAAAATATTGGCTTATTTCAAAGAAAATGCGGCTAAGCCGTTAACAGTAGAAGAAATCGAGGAGCAATTAACGCTCGATGAAGCAAGTGAGTTCACTGTCCTTGTCAAAGGGCTGAATGAACTGGAAACAGAAGGACAGCTTGTAAGAACGAGAAGCAACCGCTTCGGTCTGCCTGAAAAATTGAATCTCGTGCGAGGAAAGATCCAGATGCATGCAAAAGGCTTTGCTTTCCTCATACCAGATGAAGAGGGAGTAGCTGATGTTTATATCCACTATTCCGATCTTCAGTCTGCCATGAATAATGATATAGTGCTGGTACGCATCGAAAATCAGGCCGAGGGCGGACAGCGCCGCGAAGGACAAGTTGTTCGGATACTAGAGCGAGCAATAGCGGAGGTTGTCGGTACATATGAAGATAATGGCCGTTTCGGCTTCCTTATTGCCGATGATAAACGTATCCCAAACGATATCTTTATACCGCGTGGAGCATCAGGCGGAGCGACTGATGGACACAAAGTCATCGCAAGAATCACAAAGTATCCGGAAGGACGCATGAGTGCAGAAGGAGAAGTTATTCGCATACTTGGTCATAAGAACGACCCGGGTATTGATATACTATCCATCATTTATAAGCATGGCATTTCCACTGAATTCCCGCCGGAAGTACTGGAACAGGCGGCGAATACACCAGATACAATCGATCCTGCAGAGATAGAAAACCGCCGGGACATCAGAGATATGATGACCGTTACCATAGATGGTGCAGACGCAAAGGATTTAGATGATGCGGTTTCTGTCAGCCGTCTTGAAAATGGGAACTATCGTCTTGTTGTTTCCATTGCGGACGTCTCTTATTATGTGGAAGAAGGCTCTCCAATTGATGAAGAAGCTTTGGAACGAGCAACGAGCGTCTATCTTGTCGACCGTGTAATACCGATGATCCCTCATCGTCTTTCCAATGGTATTTGTTCTCTTAATCCACAAGTGGACCGGCTTACCTTGACATGTGATATGCAGATCACACCACAAGGAGAAGTGGTGGAACATGAGATTTACCAAAGTGTCATCAAAACGAATGAGCGGATGACATATGGAGATGTGAACCGGATATTGCTAGAGGATGATCAGGAGCTGAAAGACCGCTATTCGGATCTTGTTCCTATGTTCCAGCAAATGGAGGATCTCGCCGCTGCATTGCGTAAGAAGCGGATGGACCGGGGAGCAATCGACTTTGATTTCCCAGAAGCGCGAGTTGCTGTTGATGAAGAAGGAAAGGCGATTGATGTTATCCTTCGGGAGCGCTCTGTTGCAGAGAAGCTGATTGAGGAATTCATGCTTGCTGCCAATGAAACAGTTGCGGAGCATTTTCACTGGATGGATGTACCAGCTATCCACAGGATTCATACTGATCCGGATCCAGATAAGCTGCAGAATTTCTTCGAGTTTATTACGAGTTTAGGCTATACAGTCAGAGGATCATCCTCGGATATTCATCCTCAGACTTTGCAGAAAATCGTGGAACGGGTAAGAGGAACGCAGGAGGAAATGATCATCAACCGACTTATGCTGCGCTCAATGCAGCAGGCGAAATATGATCCGCAAGGCTTGGGTCACTTTGGTCTGGCGACGAAATTCTATACACATTTCACTTCGCCAATCCGACGTTATCCGGATTTGATCGTGCACAGGTTGATTCGTACGTATATTGTCAACAATCAGCTGGACAAAAAGACACAAGATCACTGGAAAGAACGGATGCCTGAGATCGCGAGACAGTCCTCGGAACGAGAACGTGCTGCTGTCGATGCAGAGCGGGAAACAGATGATCTGAAAAAGGCAGAATTTATGCAAGATAAAGTCGGTGAGGAATTTGATGGTGTCATCAGCTCTGTCACAGGCTTCGGATTATTCGTCGAGCTACCGAATACGATTGAAGGTCTGGTTCATGTCAGTTACCTGACAGATGATTTCTACCACTTCGATGACAAGCGTTACGCGATGATCGGGGAACGGACAGGCAATCAATTCCGTATCGGGGATGAAATCACAATTCGCGTTGTGAAGGTAAATATTGAAGAGCGTATCATCGATTTCGAAGTGGTCGGCATGAAGCCGCGTAAGCCGCGAGAGAATCGTGACCGTCCTACAATTATTAAAGCCGAAAAGAAGAACAAACCAGGTGATCATCGTCCGCCGAAGAACAAAGGTAAAAAGAAGCCACCGGCAAGAGGAAAGAAAAGCAAGAAACGCAACACAAGAAAAAGACCATAAAAATAACGCCCCGACTTTATTGTCGGGGCGTTTGTTATCTGATATATTTTCCATAAATGAGCCAAGGATCATTATTTTCCGTGAAGCTGTCGCGAAAGGCGGCAGGTATGCTGGAGGCAGTTTCGGGAGACACGTCCAGCTGCGGTACCAGCTGCTTGTCCGATTGCTTGAGATAGTTGAACACAGTAGTCCATAAGCCGTCTTGTTGAAATACATCTGGCCAGAAATATTGGATTTGTGCTATATCCTGCCCCTTATAGTCTTCTTGAATCGCCATGATGCGGCTGGATTTAGGATCACGAAATACAGCTAATTTTTCTATATAGTCATCCTCTAATATGGCTGAAGCGTAAGGGATCGGGAAATATGCCTCATATGGATAGAAAGCCGCTTTTGCTTCAACAGCTGCTTGTTCAATTACAGCTCGCTTCCTATCTATTCCTTCGATCAATTCCCAAGGTGCAGCAGAAGGGACAATAAATCTTTCAGGGGCTTTCATCAACAGACTGATGAAGGAGCTCTCAGGCTGTATATTAAGTTTATCAAGCACCCGCTGCGCAGGTAGATTGGACTTGAGGGTGATAGCACCGAGCCAATTCATAGTTGGATCTTGTTCGCAATACGCAATAATATGCTGAAGTAAAGAAGTAGCATTTCCTTTGGAGTGAAAACGTATATCACTCCGCAATCGGCCGAGTATCCCATTTCCATTCGGTAAACGGTACACCCCGGCTACTGCAGCAATACCTTCTGCTGTTATCAAGCCAAATAAAGTTTGGGCTGAATTCTCAATCAGCTGTGGGAAGATACGGAGGACATAGTCATCCTCAATACCTGTTTGCATTGCAAGCACTGCCTGATAATCATTTATTGTCAATTGTCTAATGGTTGTCATTTATGTACACTCCAATCGATCGGGTTCACTTGTCTATACCCGATTCAGTATATGAATCGTTAGGATTATCATACAGTTTCTGATAAAATAAAGCTCGTAGTTAGGAGGAAGAAGTCTATGGCTAAGGGACAAGGTAGAGTACTCGCACAGAATAAGAAGGCTAATTTCGAATATGCGATTGAGGAAACGATGGAAGCAGGAATCGTCCTGCAAGGTACTGAGATCAAATCGATTCGTGCCGGCCGCGTAAATTTAAAGGATAGTTTCGCAAGGATTGACCGTGGCGAGGTGCGTATCATCAATATGCACATCTCCCCTTATGAACAAGGGAACCGATTTAATCATGATCCGACAAGGACAAGGAAGTTATTATTGCACCGCAAACAGATCGATAAGCTAATTGGTCAGACGCAGCAGCAAGGTTATTCCTTAGTGCCGATAAAGATGTATATCAAAGACGGCTTTGCGAAGATATTATTAGGTGTCGGTAAAGGGAAGAAGAAATATGATAAGCGTGAAGACCTCAAGCAAAAGCAGATGAAACGCGATGTAGATCGTGCTATGCGTGACCGCGATTACTAAACTTGCATTTTCGAATAAAGATGATATAATGGAAGTTGTCTGGGATTTGATTATCCTGATTTAGAACGGGTTACTTCCTGTAGCCCCCATATCATGGGGACGTTACGGATTCGACAGGGATAGTTCGAGCTCAGGCTGCGTGTCGAGGTTACGGCTCGTAAAACGTTACGCCTAAATATAACTGGCAAAACTAACAACAACTACTCTCTAGCAGCTGCGTAAGCAGCACTAGTGGATCCTTGCTGCTATCGCCCATGTGGCAGATTTGAGGGTCTCAAACTTAAGTGGGCTACGCCATTATTCTCGGCTTGCGGATAATCGGAAGAAGACAATCAAGCTAGCCTCGCTGAAAGCCTGTCGTTAGGCCGAAGCGTGTGCGAACTATAATATAGCGAATACACACGTAGATGCCTGAGTGCCGTTATCTTTGGACGTGGGTTCGACTCCCACCGTCTCCATCCTTACATAGTAGGAATGGAGTAAAGCCTGGAACGTTTAAACGTTCCAGGCTTTTTTTAAGCACAAGGATAAGAGTTCAGATTAATGTCTTGATAGACTGTTTCATCTCTTTAAACACTATGATTTACATTACTTGTGTTTTTCGAGAAAATAGCACTTATACAGTTAATGATCAAAGTGAGGTAAAAAAATGATTGCAAAAACAGAAGAAGATTTTAATGGATTGAAGGAAATTGGTAAGATTGTTGGCTCCATTAGAGATGAATTGGTAAAAAGAACAGTTCCTGGCATAACAACGAAAGAACTTGATGATATTGCCGGAGAGATGTTCGAGAAAGAAGGCGCAGTTTCTGCTCCGAAAAGTGAATATGATTTTCCTGGCCATACTTGCATTAGTGTGAATGATGAAGTGGCACATGGTATTCCAGGAAGCCGTGTTATTTCTGAAGGAGATCTAGTGAATGTAGATGTTTCTGGGTCTAAAAACGGTTATTTCGCGGATACAGGGATTTCGTTTGTAGTAGGTGAAGGAGAAGAAATTTTAACGAAAATATGTGACGTTGCTAAGCAAGCCTTTGAAGCAGGCCTTAAGAAAGCTAAACCTGGTTCCAAAAAAAGCGGAATCGGAAGAGCAGTATTCCAAACAGCAAGACAGAATGATTTGACTGTTATCACGAATCTTACAGGACATGGAATTGGACGCACAATTCACGAAGCACCTGACCATATTTATAATTATAAGGATACATTTGATGATGAATTATTAAAGGATGGGATGGTTATTGCATTCGAACCATTTATTTCAACTTCTGAGGAAGAAGTATTCCAAAAGAATGACGGCTGGACCTATGCTACAGAAAAAAGCTTTGTAGCTCAAGTGGAACATACGATTATTCTTACTAAAAATGGTCCGATTATCGTCACTCTCTAACGAACATTAGAGAATTATTTACGGCCGATTCCCACTTGGGATTCGGCCTTTTATCTGCTTGATATATTTAGTTTTAAATTTGTTCCAGAAAAGAAAGAGGTGCAGAGAGAGAAGTCCTCAGCACCCTATTACGCTTTTTCTTGTTTCCACGTTGTTTCCTCGCCCTTTGTCGGGCATACAGGGAACACATCGTTTTCTTTTATTTCAACTCTTTCACCAGACTGACAGATATACACACCTGTTTGCGGTACACCTTGTCCTGTTCGGAATTCGCGCGTATCATTACTCACTTTGTACACCTCCAGATTTACATATATAGTTTATCCCTTCCCTTTAGGGCTTACTCTAAACAGTCCAAGGAGCTTTTCCTATTTTTGGCGTCAGCGAAAATAGACCATATGATTTCCTTGAGTGCTCGTATCGCGATACAATTATGAAAGTTACTTTATGTCGGAAGAAAAATAGAACGGAGTGAACACTCATGAATGAAACAATTATTACGCTATCAACAGGTGAGCAAATTCGAACAGAAGCGCCTGAACATCAAATACTAGAGCATATAACGAACAACCAAGGCATGATGAATAAAGCTTTTATCGTAATTGGGGACGTACATATTGCTACCGCTCATATAGTTAAGATTCAATCCATTGTAGACGTGATTAAGAGACCTGATCGTTTTGAACAGGCAGATCTTAACGTGACTCCAAAACAGATTGAACAAACAGAAGAAATCGTGAGTCCTAATCAGTTTGAACTTCTGGAGCAGGAGCTTCGGGAAGCAATGCAGACGAGGGATATATTTGCATTGGATACATTTTTGCATGATGATCTTGTTTTCATCAATCATGAAGGCAGCTATGTGACCAAGGAAATGGATTTGGAGGCACATCGGACACTTGCTGTCCGCTTTACAAAAGTAGCTTGTTCCGATCTGCAAATCAAACCGACAAAGGATGGAGCCGTAACGATTTCCCGTATCCACTTGGAAGGACAAGAGGGAGACGAGAAAATCAGTGGTGACTTTATTTATACACGTGTATGGCAGCTGATCGGTGAGCAATACCAAGTGATTACGGGACATTGTACTAAGCTGTAAATGATGCGCATTTGTTCTTTTTTTGCATAAACTATAGGTGTCTGGCCTAACAGGTAAATAAGGGCATTGTCACGTGTGCGAAATGTGGTATACAATACAGGTTGGGGCACGCTGATTTACAGCGGCTAATACAATAATGAGGGATTATATGATGAATGTGAATACATTGGAAAGAGACATAAAGCAATTTTTAGAGGCTGCAGATGTACTTATAGAAGCGCCGCTTGCAGATTATACGTATACAAAAGTAGGCGGAAAAGCGGATGTACTCGTTTTCCCGAGAAGTTACACGGAAATCGAACAGGTTGTTGCTTATACAAAAGAAAATGGTGTACCGCTGACGATCCTCGGTAATGCATCTAACGTCATTATACAGGATGGCGGGCTGCGCGGAGTGGTCATGATCCTGACGAAACTCGATGAAGTCAAAGTAGAAGGTAACAGGATTACAGCTCAGTCAGGTGCAGCGATTATAGATGTTTCCAGAATTGCACTAGATGCTAGTTTGACCGGATTAGAGTTTGCCTGCGGCATTCCTGGTTCTATCGGCGGAGCATTGTATATGAATGCTGGCGCGTATGGCGGAGAAGTGAAGGATGTATTGGAGCAGGTAGTTGTCATAACGGATACTGGTGAGCGTAAGGTAATGACAAGTGAAGAATTAGAGCTTAGTTACCGTACCAGCCTTCTGCAGAAGAATAATTACATCGCTGTAGAAGCAACATTCGTATTAGAGAATGGTGACCAAACGGCGATTAAGGCGAAGATGGATGAACTAACATTCCTTCGTGAATCAAAGCAGCCGCTTGAATATCCATCCTGCGGCAGTGTCTTCCAGCGCCCACCAGGTCACTTTGCTGGCAAGTTGATCATGGATGCAGGACTGCAGCTGACGCGAATCGGCGGTGTAGAGGTGTCAGGTAAACATGCAGGCTTCATGGTAAACGTAGACAATGGTACAGCATCAGATTACATCAATCTGATCAAACACGTACAAGAAACAGTCAAAGAGAAATTCGATGTGAGTCTTCACCGGGAAGTACGGATTATAGGAGATTCTCCAGATAAATGAGAAAGAGTACATCACGTTAGAGTGGTGTACTTTTTTAATTGAGCTAATGAAAGCGAGTGATTAGGAATTATGTTATATATGTGTACTTGCTGCGGGTATAAAACTTTGGAAGATGATGAAGGTTCATATGATATATGTCCAATATGCTTTTGGGAGGATGATCCTTACCAAAATGCGCATGTTTATGAAGCAGGAGGTGCCAACACAGTTTCTCTTATAGAGGCGCAAAAGAATTACATGGATTTTGGAGCTTGTGAAAGGCGAGTTATTCCATATACTAGAGAACCATATAATCATGATAAGAAAGATCCGGCCTGGAGAGTTGCTAAGGATAATCTATCTCACGTCAGGGAAATATGTAATAACTTTGAAGAGAGTAACATTTCTATAAATGAACTTGATAAACGGTTATCTGAATGCAAGGTACCTGATCATATGGAGAAATCCGTTGATAAAGCAAGGCAAGAGATTGAAAAGATTAATTTCTACACATCGGTTTATAAACAAAGAGAAGAAGTGATTCTAGTTTTACATCACATGCTTTCAGAATTATATGGGTATATAAAAACAAAAGGGTAGCTGAACATAATTGTTCAGCTACCCTTTTTCTTTATTAAACTTCCTGTGGAAGTGCAATTCCTAGGCCGTCAGCTACACGTTGGCCCCATTCTTTATCTGCTTTGTAGATATGAGCTACTTCGCGTTCAAGAATGTCTTTTCTTGTAACAGGCTTCATTGCATCAACGAAGTTTTGTACAAGACGAGCTTTTTCATCATCAGTCATAAGGCGATAAAGATCACCAGGCTGTGTGTAGTGGTCGTTTTCATCGTAACCGACGCTGTCAGCTTGTCCGGACACTTCGAATGGAGCAATTTTGCTTGCAGGGTCTTCTTTCGGACCGTTGAAGCTGTTCGGCTCATAGTAAACGCCGCTTCCGCCATTGTTATCGAAACGCATTTGACCATCACGCTGGTAGTTGTTCACTTCATTACGCGCACGGTTGATCGGAAGTGCTTGGTGGTTGGCACCCACACGATAACGGTGTGCATCATGGTAAGCAAACAGACGACCTTGAAGCATCTTATCAGGAGATACATCAATACCCGGTACAAGTGTTCCTGGAGAGAACGTAGCTTGTTCTACTTCCGCGAAGTAGTTTTCAGGGTTGCGGTTCAATACCATGCGGCCAACTTCGATTAGCGGGTAATCTTTTTGAGACCATACTTTTGTTACATCGAATGGATCAAAGCGATATGTGTTTGCATCTTCCATTGGCATGATTTGAACATAAAGCTTCCATTCAGGGAAATCGCCGTTTTCGATTGCGTTGAATAAATCTTCTGTATGATAATCTGGATGCTCACCAGCAATTTTAGCTGCTACAGCCGGATCCATGTTTTTAACGCCTTGCTGTGTCTTGAAGTGATATTTCACCCAAAAGCCTTCGCCTTTTTCGTTAACCCATTTGAATGTATGGGAACCGAAACCGTGCATATTGCGCAATGTTGCCGGAATACCGCGGTCAGACATAAGGATAGTAACCTGGTGCAGGCTCTCTGGAGAAAGAGACCAGAAATCCCAAACCGCATCAGGGTTTTTTAAGTGTGTTTGCGGATGTCTTTTTTGTGTATGGATAAAGTCAGGGAACTTGATTGCATCGCGGATGAAGAATACAGGTGTATTGTTACCGACTAGATCATAGTTACCTTCTTCTGTATAGAATTTAACAGCGAAACCGCGAGGGTCGCGTACTGTATCAGCAGAACCTAGCTCACCAGCTACAGTAGAGAAACGGATGAACATATCTGTTTTTTTACCAACTTCAGATAGGAAGTTTGCTTTTGTATATTTAGAAACATCATTGGTGACTTCGAAGTAACCATGTGCACCGGCACCTTTTGCGTGTACAACACGTTCAGGAACGCGTTCACGGTTAAAGTGTGCTAGTTTCTCAAGAAGATGCACATCCTGGATCAGTGTAGGTCCACGTGAGCCAGCAGTTTGTGAATTCTGGTTATCTCCAACTGGAGCACCCCAGCTAGTAGTTAGTTTTTTGTCTGCCAAGAAAATCACCTCAGAAAAGTATTGTTTAGTAAATCTATAAACATAGTAACATCTTTTTATTAAAAATCAATACTTATTTATAATTATTATAAAGTTATTATAAGGATAAATAAAAAAGGGTAAACCTGCCTTTTGGCTGGTTTACCCTTTTATCTGAATGATACCGTTTTCAATTAATATTATAAAGAAGCTACCCATGTGACTAAAGCACATCCTACTATGCTACCGCTGATTAACAAGTTTGTTTTCCACATTGGCACCCCTCCTCCTTCGATAACTTAATTCTATCAAAATATGAAAGGGTTTTCAATATGCAAGAAAGCCCAATTATTGGAATTGAGCTTCTTTGAGCTGTTGTTTGGATTTGTACATTTCCTGATCTGCGATTTCTATCATTTCTGTGACTGTCAGGGTAGAGCCTGGTGCATAGTCATGGATGCCGAAGCTTGCTGCGATAGGATAAACTTTTATTTTTGAGTCATTCAACCGGGTTAGTTTCTCGTGCAGTTTAACGAGGAATTCTTCTGCTTGCTGGCGAACTGTTTGCGGCAGCAAGATAATGAATTCATCACCGCCATGTCGGAAAAGATATTCATCTTCTGTCAAGGTCAAGGTTATTGTAGAAGCGATAAGCTGAATTAGCTGGTCGCCTTCATTGTGACCATGCTCGTCATTGACGCGTTTCAAGTTGTTTACGTCTACAAAACAGAGGCAGAATGGGTCCTTGCCTTGCTGGAGAAGATCCTCGATAAATTGGATACCGGCACGACGGTTAAATACCCCTGTTAACACATCTCGGCTGGCATGCTCCTGGAGTTCTTTTTCAATCCGTTTAAAGCTTGTTACGTCCGTTACACTGATTAAAAGCGCATCTTTTTTGTTATAGCTGAGCAACTCAAAATTCAGCATCATCCAGTTTGCATGATGTACCAGATTATGGGTGATATAATTCTCAATTTTTACTTCATTTTTTAGTTTTCCTAATAATGCTTCCTGCTCTTTTTTGTCAGGAAAGAAGGAATTGAGAGAAAAACTGCTGACAGTTTGTGGGTTAATACCAAAAAAATGTCCAGCTTGTTTATTGTAAAGAATTATATTTTCGCTATCCAAACAGATGAGTACTACAGGCTGTGGATTGGCAAAAAACAGGCTTTTAAAGTTGCGTTTTTCTTCCTCCAATTGAACTTGGCTGCTGTAGTCTTTTCTCAAGTAGTGATAGAAACTGAGATTGATCACTACGCTTACGACCAATCCACCTGTGAAATTGATAAGCATAATAAGCGAAACAGCACCGGGATGAAAGTAGAACAGACCGCCCAGCAGCATGATATGTGCAATACCTGCCAAGAGAGCATAAATTACCGGCTGTATCGGTAAAAGGGAGGCACAGGCAAGCAGGATGATGAGATATGCATACATATTTCCTTCTTGCTGAAAGCTGTTGAAGGAAGAGAACGCACCTTGGGCGATATACAGCCCTATATAACTGACACTTAGAAACCTTGAATGTACTGATTTGAAAAAGAGAAGGTAACAAGCGGACATCAGCATGCCAATTAGATGTACAAGAGCCAGTGGAATTACGTAATTTGGATTATCTAATGATCTATATAGAGAGATATCCGCAATAAGGAATAGCGGATAACAAGCAAGAAGTGTAATGGAACTCAGCTTTAGCCTGTGTGACAGGAGTAACTGATGATGTGTATCGAAAACGTTTATCTGCTTCATGAATTGTTCCTTCACTTTTTTTAGATAGTGTACTACATAACCAGACAGAAAGCTCCATTTTCTTTGATTCTTAACACATTGTAGGAAAGGGGAATGAAACAAAGAATTATGAACTGAATGATGAACAAAAAAAAGCTGCAAAAGCAGCTTTTTACAGATGGTTATTATATGCAGTTGTAAGATTTTCTACGATTTCTTCTACATCGTAGCCTTCAATTTGCTCGCGAGGGATGAAATGAACCAATTTTCCGTCCTGCATCAATGCGACAGAAGGGGAGGATGGCGGCTGATCTGTGAAGTATTCCCGCATCTTTTCTGTAGCTTCTTTATCCTGGCCTGCAAATACAGTTACAAGATTATCTGGTTTTTTAGCGTTCTGTAAAGATTCTCTTACTGCTGGTCGTGCAAGACCTGCTGCACAGCCGCATACAGAATTGACAACTACTAGTGTGCTGCCTTTTGTTTGATCTACATATTTTTCAACCTGTTCACCATCTGTTAGTTCCTGGAATCCTGCCTGTGTCAGCTCATCCCGCATTGGCTGGACAATACCGCGCATATATTCTTCGTATGCATTCATGTTTTATTCCTCCTTTTGTTTGGTTGCTTCCGTCATTTGTTTCCAGACGGATCCTTTGGCCGCTTCGCCGCCGGCTATCCGCTCAATTGCCATGTTAAGCTGCAGCTTAACTTCGAATTCATTTTCCTGTCTTGCTGCTTTTTCTAGCATCGGCAGGCTTTCGCTGTCCCCAAGTTCATATAGAAACATTGCAGCTCGCCACCTGACGATCCGATTCGAATCGGCAAGTGTTGCTTCCATCGCCGGTGTAGCTTCTTTGAACCCAAGATCGGATAGGCAGTCGCCGGCTGTTCGTCTAACTGTTACGACTTTATCCTGTAAAGCGCGGTATAACAGCGGCAATGCAGCTTTATCTTCTATCATACCGAGATATGCAGTTGCCAGCCGGCGAATGGATGCTTTCGGATCCTGCAGAGCTTTATCCAAGAAAGGAAGATACTCAATACTAGGCTCCAGCGTATCCAATGCGCGATAGCGTACGCGCCAATCATCTTCATTCCAAACATCCATCGTCGGCTGCTGTCGTTTCGCAGCTGGAGCTTGGGGGTTCTTAGCACGTGCTACGAGTTCCTGCAGCCGTTCTGTACTATAGCTTGCGAGCAATTCTTCATAAATATCTTGTCCTACCTGATCCGGATCACCATAGCGGGGATACTGTTCTTCCCATTTGCGGGCAAACACAATATTGTCGTCCCCGGCTGCTTCCATCGCTGCTTCCGTAAACAATGCAGGAAGTCCAATCCGCTTCTCTTGTTCATCAAATAGAAGCTTAATTTGCATCGGTACACCATGAATTGTCTGAACCTGAACATCCACTTGGCCAAAATGCGGCTCTTGGATGCCAGCTTCTGCGGATGCACCTTGACTTTTCTCACCGAATGCTTCGCGTACAGCAGGCAATATGGTTTCCCAAGCTGATTTTGGGCTTCTTTCCAGTGCAAGGAAGTCTGCCACACGGTAAATACCTTTCACACCTTCGATTTGAAATAACGCCTGGACGTAGTCAGGATCGCCAGAAGAATAGGTCTCTCGTTTGTAATCGAAACTGCTGCCCATCGGCAGCATGTCATCCACTACGATCTTCATCGAGTATGGACTCGGGGTAGGCTCGATTGTCACGATTTTCATCGTATTCCCCCCTATATATAATAATCATTTTCTTCCTATAGACTATATCACAGATAAGGTAAAAGGCGCGACAATGCGAACCTAGGACTTGAGCCTAGTGGAAACTAAGTCTCTGTTTCTATTAACCTCTTGAGTGCTGTCTGTTAGAATGTTAATAATACGTAAAAAAATCCACCTTTTCGGGTACAGGATGCTATAATGATTTGGTAAATAATTTACGTTTGGAGTTGTAAAATGGATAATTGGATAACGCAGTTTATGGAACAATTCGGTTATTTTGCGATCGTATTGCTGATGGCAGGCGAAAACGTATTCCCGCCAATTCCTTCAGAGATCATCCTGCTGTTCGGCGGCTTCCTGACAACCACTTCTGGTAGTGTCACTGTAGTCGGTGTTATTATCGCAGCAACGATCGGTGCAGTCATTGGAGCTATTATCCTTTACGGCATCGGGCTTCTTTTAGATGTTGAACGTCTGGAGAAAATCGTAGATCGCTGGGGACATATTTTACGAATTAAAAAAGAAGACATACATAAAGCGGATGCTTGGTTCGATAAGTATGGCGTATGGACAATTTTCCTTTGCCGATTTGTACCCGTGATTCGGAGCTTGATTTCCATACCGGCCGGGATGTCTAATATGAATTTCCCACTGTTCCTTATCTTTACGACATTAGGAACGCTCATTTGGAATACAGTATTAGTACTGCTCGGTTTCTGGCTTGGTGAGTCCTGGACATCAGTGGAAACATATCTTGGTTATTATCAGGATGTCGTTATCGTAGTACTGGCGATTATTATTGTCTTGTTCGTCATTTGGTTCATCAGACGGAATAAAAAGAAAAAAAGTAGCTAGAGGAGTAGAGGCATGAGTATCATTGAGTTCTTTTCGGCCTTGATCATGGGGCTGGTCGAAGGATTGACAGAGTTCGCCCCGGTATCATCTACAGGTCACTTAATCATCATTGATGATATGTGGTTGAAGATCCACGAATTGTTTAACAACGAGGTAGCGAATACATTTATTATCGTTATTCAGCTAGGAAGCATCTTGGCCTCTGTCATCGTTTTTTGGGACAAGTTCATGCAAATTCTTGGTATTCGCAAGCTGCAAGGAAAAACAGAATCGATGCCAGGGAAACAAAACAAGTTCAATCTTGGAATCGTTATTGTTGGCTTGCTGCCGGCTGGGGTTCTTGGGCTATTGTTCGATGATGTAATCGATAAGTATCTATTTTCCGTATGGTACGTTATCGTAGCATTGGTCGTTGGAGCACTATTCATGATCTTTGCAGATAAAGTATCATCCAAAAAGACAGAAACAATCGATTCATTGGATGGCCTAACGTATAAGAAAGCCTTTCTGATTGGGTTATTCCAGTGTATCTCTTTATGGCCTGGTTTTTCCCGTTCCGGAGCAACTATCTCTGGCGGTGTCATTCTTGGATTGAACCACCGTGTTGCATCAGACTTCACTTTCATCATGGCAGTTCCTATTATGGCTGGTGCGAGTCTTGTCTCACTGCGTAACCATTTGCATGCTTTCACGCCAGATGTAATTCCATTCTTTATCGTCGGATTCATTAGCGCATTTGTTTTTGCACTAATTGCTATCCGTACGTTCTTAAAAATTATTTCCAAATATAAGCTTGTTCCTTTCGCCTACTACCGTATTGCTTTGGCGATCGTAATCGTGATTTTCTTGATCATTAACTGATCCCTGTCTTGTACAGGGGTCTTTTTTTTGGCTAGAAGTGCCTTTCATATTATGGCGTCAAAGACAGAAACTAATGCAGAAAGGAGGAGAAGCATCATGAAAAAGCATCGTGTTGACGGCGGAATCTGGATTGACGATACGTATCAGCCAGGCATGGAAGAAGGTCTTACAGCCAAACGAGATGAACAGGATTCAAACAAGAAGCATGTGCGTGCCGACTATGAAGGCGATACAGGTGACGCACATACACTGGGGCATTATCGATGACAAGACGTAACAAAATACTCGTGCCCGAGGCGCGAGAAGGTCTTGATCAACTTAAACATAAGATTATTCAGAATGCGAACCAGTCTTACCAGACAGAGCAGGCGGATGATCTTGGCAATAGAACGAGCAGGCAGAATGGCAAAACAGGCGGCAGCATTGGCGGTAATATGGTTCGTGAACTTGTAAGGATGGCGGAAGAAAATCTGAAGCACCGTTAAGGAGGAAAAGCCCGTGAATGACAAAGATAAATCATTGGAAGATTATTATATGCGTTATACCGATTTAGATGGGGATGGGAAAGATATCTCCTTCTCCCAAGAGGAAGCAGATGTTGATGATTTAGAAGCGCAGGCTCGTTCCGATGCAGCAGATGCTCGAGTAGCCAAAAGGCATAAATAACCGGTCATAAGTGCTTGGTCCTGATAGCATACTAAGAAGGCACGACATTTCATAGGGGGTTATCACATTGGAAAACCAGATGCAGACTGCACAGATGAATCAGCCGACAACTTTGCATGGCAAGCAAAACCATGGTGGTCATGAAATTTTTGATACACATGAAATTTTAGCTGGTATGATTAGTGTGATGGACCAATATCAAATCTTTGAGCAGCATATGCAGGATCAGGAGCTGAAAACAATTGCGCATAATCAGTGCGATTTTCTGAAGCAGACGTACAACACAATGGTGGAGGCGTTTAAAACAGGTCAGGATCCAACCCAGCCGACTAAACAATACAATATGCAGCAAGGTAATGATGTTGTTTATGGTATTACACCATCTCAGCCGAAAAAGCCTAACACTTCTGTTAGCGAAGTAAATGAGCAAGGTTTATCTGCTTATATGCTGGCACAAGTAAAAGGGATGTCTTCCTTGTGTGCAATGAGTGCATGTGAAATCACGAACCCGGTTCTTCGTCGCGTTGTTGCAGATACTGTACCGAACCTGATTGAAATGAGCTATGAAATCTTCTTGTATCAAAACAAACACCATTATTATCAGGTGCCGCAGCTGCAGCCAGCCGATCAGGCAGCGATGATGCAGAGCTATGATACAGTTCCGTTGAATCAAACGCATTAATAAAAAGGTCCGCCATAATGGCGGACCTTTTTATTTGTCTTTTTGCTGTTGATAATTTGCTTCTTCTTTTAACTCATGACGAAGACTGTCTACACTTGCAGCACGTCGCTCGTTCTTTTCTTTCAGAAATGACTTTTCTTCATCTGTCAAATGCTCACTGTTCGCTTTGACAAAATCCTCTGTTTGATGAACATTCTGCAGGGTATGCTGGATTGTATCCTCAATACGCTCCGCATTATCTGCGCGATTATCTGGGTTCGGCATTCATGGACCTCCTTTTCAGAACAGATATAAAATAGTATCTGCCTCGAAAGAGAAGTTATGTATGCTTTAGCTCTTTGTGATGGAAAGGACATCCGCCTTTTATTGGCTCTGCATCATCTCCAATGAAATATTGCTTCCATTCATTGTGGCTGTGATCACCGAAGTGTCCGATATCCGGATGTTTTGGCAGCTGATCCCATTTTTCTACCCGGTCCCGGACGGAACCACGAGATTTCGTACCGGCAGGTTTGTCGCCTTCCAGCCCGTCGAAGATACTGCGGGGCTGCAGTCCTATGACAAGAGAAGGACCCAAATCACGTGTGATTCGCTGTTTATATGCTGGAGCATTCCCGAATAAGAAGTAAGCTTCCCCGCCGATATGATAATCGAAGAGAAAGTGATCTGGATCTCGAGGGCGTTCTGCTGGCCAAGCTATGTCGTCCACTTCATGCAAACGCTGAAGAAAACGCCAGAAGTAATCTCGGTAATATTCCAAATCCTGTTCAGTTTCCTCTGGCTCAAAGAAAAGGAATAAACCTCGACGTACAGCTTTTTCCTGTGTATGCATCAGTTTTGTGAAGTCATTGATAATTTGTAGTGCATCATCCCAGTTGTCGTGAGGGACAAATCCATAACGCAAATCACCTTTCTTCTGGGCAGCAATCCCAAAATAGCAAGGGAAATCCTTTTTGGCGACTGTATCAGCAAAAGGCTGGTAAGCATCAAGAGCCCAGGTCGGAAGTTGTTGGTTTGAAGTACTGATGTCTTCTTTCTTTAAAAGCGGCAGCATATATACACTCCTTAAGATGATTAGTTATCGTGACATTTTTGGCAGTACAAAAATCCTATTGACGTGTCTTTTTCCATTTACTATACTAAAGCAAGAATCTAATTGATAATGAATATCAGTATCATTGATGCTGCCAAAGAGGTTTGACGCGTATGAAGTTGATTTACTTGTTTATTATTACCGTTCTATTAGCAGTTTGTTCCCTGTTTGTCGGAGTGGAAAACGTATCCTTCTCTGCATTGTGGAACATGGATGAGGAAGCCTGGAATATTGTTATGATCAGCCGCTTGCCGCGGATGCTCAGCATCATCATGGCTGGTACAAGTCTTAGCATATGCGGACTGATAATGCAGCAGCTTACGCAGAACAAATTCGTATCTCCGACAACTGCGGGGACGATGGATTGGGCTAGATTAGGAATTCTTGTTTCCTTGCTATTCTTCACCGATGCAAGCCCGATATGGAAAATGTGTATCGCAGCTGCTTTTGCTTTATTCGGCACCTTGCTCTTTATGGGAATTCTCCAGAGACTGAAGCAGAAGGATACGATTTTCATACCGCTGGTCGGAATTATGCTGGGAAATGTGGTCAGTTCCATTGCAACATTTTTTGCACTCAAGTTTGATCTGGTTCAAAATATGTCCTCTTGGCTTCAAGGAGATTTTTCTTTGATTATGGAAGGACGCTATGAGCTTCTTTACATAAGTGTACCGCTTCTAATTATTGCTTTTTTATTTGCAAATATGTTCACAGTTGCCGGAATGGGAGAAGATTTCGCTACAAATCTTGGTCTTCCTTATAAATATGTAGTGAACGTAGGTTTGATTATTGTCGCAATTATTACAGCAGTGGTCATTCTGACAGTAGGTGTCATTCCTTTTCTCGGTTTGATTGTCCCAAATATCGTAAGTATATATCGCGGTGACAATTTAAAGAACAGCATTTGGCATACAGCTGTTCTTGGTGCAGCATTCCTGCTCGTATGTGATATAGCAGGGCGCTTGATCATCTATCCATATGAAATCTCGGTAGGTCTCATGGTTGGCGTCATTGGCACAGGTATCTTCCTTTATATGCTGTTAAGGAGAAACGCCTATGCTTAAACGAAAGATTATATTACTTGTCGTTATCGCCTTGTCTTTAGCTGGTCTTTACCTTTTTATTCATATGAATTTCCAAGCGATGGAGTACCTGATGCGCACACGCTTAGAAAAAATACTAGCCATGATTTTATGTGCTGTATCGATTGGAGTTTCTACTGTTGTGTTCCAGACCATAACGCATAATAGAATCCTGACGCCGAGCATTATGGGGCTGGATAGTGTCTATATGTTTATTCAAACAATCGTCGTTTTCTTATTTGGTTCAGGAACGTTTGTAATCATGCAAAGTGATGCGTATTTCTTCCTTACTATTCTGCTGATGGTCGGATTTGCTTTCGGACTTTATCAGCTGCTGTTCCGCAGAGGACAAAGTAATCTGTTTCTACTGCTGCTTGTTGGTTTGGTGCTAGGGACATTTTTCAGCAGTCTTTCCTCATTCATGCAAATGATAATCGATCCGAACGAGTTTCTTCTGATTCAAGATAGCATGTTCGCAAGCTTCACGGATGTAAACACGAATCTCCTGCTTATTTCAGCAGTGATTATCATTGTGCTTTGTATTTACATATTCCGTTATCGTCATTATTTTGACGTCATGTCCATTGGTCGCGATCATGCGGTGAATCTAGGGGTGCCATACGAAAAGATCGTAAAACGGATGTTCTTAGTGATTGCAGTACTAGTTGCCGTGTCTACTGCATTAGTCGGTCCTATTACATTCCTCGGTTTACTGACTGCCAATCTGGCACGAGAATTCCTCCAAACATTCCGGCATACGTACCTGCTGATAGCAGCAAGTCTGCTCAGTGTTATCGCATTGCTTGGTGGCCAGCTGGTTGTTGAAAGAATCTTTTCCTTCTCTACGCCAATCAGTGTCATCATCAATTTTGTTGGTGGCGTGTATTTCATTTATTTATTAGTAAGGGAGAGTAAGAAAATATGATTGTTGCAGAAAAGCTTTCCAAGTATTTCGGATCTAAGAAAGTCATTCAGGATGTTTCCATCGAAGTGAAACGCGGTGCGATCACTAGCTTCATTGGTCCAAACGGTGCAGGGAAGAGTACCTTACTTTCCATGGTGAGCCGGTTATTGAAACAAGATGATGGCATCGTCTACTTAGATGGAAAAGACGTACATAAACAAAAGAGCAAGGACTTAGCGAAAACAATTGCTATTCTGCGTCAGTCCAATGTCGTCCAGATGAGACTGACAGTCCGTGAGTTGGTAAGCTTTGGCCGTTTTCCTTATTCCAGTGGGCGTCTAACTGATGAAGATGAGCAAAAGGTTAGTGAAGCTATTGCGTACGTGAATCTGGAGGAAATGGAAGATAACTATTTGAACGAACTCAGCGGCGGTCAGAAGCAGCGGGCATTCATCGCGATGGTGCTGGCACAGGATACAGATTATATCCTGCTTGACGAACCGCTGAATAATCTTGATATGAAGCATGCCGTTCAAATGATGAAGCTGCTACGGAAGCTGGTAGAGGATTTTGGCAAAACGATATTGCTTGTTATCCATGATATTAATTTCGCTTCTGTGTATTCAGACCGAATCGTGGCAATGAAGGATGGCAAGATTGTAGCAGAAGGTCCTACTGAAGATATCATTCAATCTGATGTGCTTAAATCCATTTATGATTTGGATATCGATGTCCACAATATAAGCTGTAATCGTATATGTGTCTATTTCTAAAACCCGTACAGGTTAAAGGGGTGATGCCGTTATGAAGCTAACTGCCTTTCTTGGCCAGCATATCATACACAAAAAAGAAAAAGGAGATCAGATAAAATGAAAAAACTAACTTTGCTAATGACAGGTCTACTATTCGTTCTATTACTAGCAGCATGCGGAAGTAATTCCGATAGTGCAAGCGGTGCAGATAAAGAGGAAGAGAAACTAACAATCGAGCATGAGCTTGGGAAAACTGAAGTAACAAAAAATCCCGAGAAGATTGTTGCATTCGATATGGGGGCTTTGGACACATTGGACAAGCTTGGTGCTGATGTAGCAGGTGTTCCACAGGAGAACCTCCCAGATTATCTTTCCAAGTACAGCAGTAGCGACTATGAAAATGTCGGCGGTCTGAAAGAGCCGGATTTAGAGAAAATTGCTGAAATGCAGCCGGATGTCATCTTCATTTCAGGACGTCAAAGCGATTATTATGAACAGCTTAGTGAACTTGCACCGACTATTTACATCGGTGTTGATACGACAGATTATATGAACTCATTTAAGAAGAACACAGAAACAATCGCACAAATCGTAGGTAAAGAAAAAGAAGCAGAAACAGCGTTAGGTGAAATTGATGATGCTATTGCTGACCTGAAAACGAAGGCAGAGAGCATAGATGGTAAAGCATTGATTACACTTGTGAATGACGGCAGCGTGAGTGCCTACGGCAAAGCTTCCCGTTTTGGTGTAATCCATGATGTTTATAATGTACCTGCTGTTGATGAAACGATTGAATCCTCAACTCATGGTCAAAGCATCGGTTTTGAATATATCTCTGATAAGAACCCGGATTATCTGTTTGTGGTCGATCGCGGAGCAGTTGTAGGTAACGAAACATCTTCAGCTGAAAAAGTATTAGACAATGAATTGGTGAACGGTACAAATGCGGCTAAAGAAAACCATATCACGTACTTGAGTCCGGATTACTGGTACCTATCCGGTGGCGGTTTGGAGTCTGAAATGGAGAAAGTGAAAGAAGTATCTGATGCATTAAAATAAGAAAAGAAGAAAAGCGCAAATGCCACACAGCATTTGCGCTTTTTCAGTATACATCTTCTTGATGGAAATAATTTGGCTTGATGATTTTGTTCTTATAAGGTTTATGGAAGATATGCGTCGCTGCAGGCGACATTGGAGGAATGAGCCAGCTCCACATACCTGTCACATCACGGCCCGCTCTTTGTTCCTGCTTTTCGAAATGAGCAAATTGCTTAGCGGCTGTATGGTGATCGACAATTGTAACACCTGCTTTTTGGAATGAGTGCAGCACAGCGATATTCAACTCAACTAGTGCACGGTCTTTCCAAAGTGTAGACGACTTGCTTTGATCAAGTGCAAGGACCTCTGCTACTTTCGGCAGCATATGATAGCGGTCTTCATCGGCCAAATTTCGCGCGCCAATTTCGGTTCCCATATACCAGCCATTAAAGGGGGCTGCGTTATAAGTAATACCGCCAATTTCTAATTTCATATCTGAAATAATTGGAACCGCATACCAACGTAAGTCTAAGTCAGCAATTGCAGGATACTCCTCATGTTCAATATGAACTTCTTTCACTAGATCTGCTGGTATTTCTTGAAGTACAGGCGGCTGATCACCCACTTGCACGACGAGTGGCAAAATATCATACATCGTTCCTTTGCCTTCCCAGCCAAGAGTTTTGCAAACACTTGTGAAACGTACAGAAGCGTGATCTCCGATAATACCATGATCTGTCTCATATCCAGCATAACGAAGTAATTGATGATTCCAAATACGAATATTATTATTCGGTGAGAAGACAGTGATCATCGGCTTTACTTTTCCAGCATTTGTTGCTTGTTCAATATGACTGAGCAGCTTCTCCAGTACTTCCTCTGCTTCTGTAGCTTCTCTTGCATCAATAACATGAAGGCTATTCCAAAACAAGCGGCCGATACAGCGATTTGAATTTCGCCACGCCATTCTTGCACCATGTGTCAGCTCTTCTGTCGAATGGGTATATGTAGAGGTTTCGGTTATTTCATTTTTGATGTGTGACAGGCGCTGGTGCATATCTATATCTGATTTCCCGAGTTCTTGATAGCTTTCTTGAATAAACTCTGTAGCTTCTTGCAATAGTTCTTTCATAGGCAGCTGCCTCCTTTAGTCAGCTAGTAGTATAGCATGTGTGAAGTTAAAAGACGTTATAAGGAAGAAAATGTAGAAAAAGGTTCATGAACGTCGAATAGTAGCCGATAAAAAGAAAAGAGGGGAAAGGAGAATAATGATGAAAAAAAGCCATGTTCTAAGTTTGCTGATTGCGGGATATCTTTATACGGGTTTGCTGTTTCTTCAAAATGAAAGGGTTTTCTTATTCGATTGGTGGATTAATCTTATTATAGGGCTCATTTTGGTAGGGGGAAGCATTATATATGTTCTATTATATATGAAGGAAGCAGTTGAGCCGCCGGCTGAGCAACTAGTTGAAATTCCTATTTCTCAGGAAGCAGCAGCGACAGTTGAGCCAGTAGTTGAACCAGAAACAGAGTCTGCGTTGATTAAGCTAGAACAGACAGGTGAAGCTCTGAATCAAATTGTAACCGCTTTAGAGGAAGTGACTATCGGCTCAGAAAATCAGTCTCAAGCGTCATCAGAGTTAGCTGCAACGATGCAGAAGTTCGCTGAGAATGTCATGATGGTGGCCCTTAAAGGGGAAGATGCGAAACAGGTTGCTGTCGAAATGGATGCATTGACCAAAGAAGGTGCATCTCATATGCATGATTCTGTCAGTCATATGGAGACGATAACGAGCAAAATGACATTTTCTTATGAGAAAGTCAGAGGACTGAATGGTAAGACAGATCAAATAAGTACGTTGCTGAAGACAATCAAGGATATCGCTGAACAGACGAATCTGCTTGCGCTCAATGCTGCTATCGAGGCAGCCCGGGCAGGGGACCAAGGGCGCGGGTTTGCAGTAGTGGCAGATGAAGTACGCAAGCTTTCTGATCAAGTACGTATTGCTGTAGCGGATATAACAGGTGTATTTCAAGCTATCCAGACCGAATCAAAGGAAGCTGTTGATGCTCTTGATGCAGGTCAGGAAGCAGTTGTTGCAGGATCAGATAAAATCACTACTACCCAAAATACGTTTGATCAACTGCATACAGAGATTACCGTAACCAGCAATCAAATCGAGACGATTGCCGCAGCAATGTATGAGGTTCTCGATAACACTCGTGGTGTAACAGACAGTATCAATAGTATTGTATCTGTTGCAGAACAGAATGCAGCGAGTATGCAGGAAGTGACTGCCATCACACAGGATATTCAGCAAAACTTCACGAAGTAATCCTATAGCGGCCAGCGAGCCGCTTTTTTTATATACTAATCTTAAAAATACTTCCAGTATTAAATGCTATTAAACTTTAAAGATTACCCCTCTGGCATACACTCAAAACCTGTTAAATTATTTGGATGCGCTTCCTATAATTTTTTTGTTGATCGACCATGTTATGGTTTGAATAGAAGGCTTTTCTATTGTATCGTTAGCGGATGTTATGTCAGATAAAAGGAGGAGTTATCATGTCTCTAGCAGGCAGACAATTTAAACCAACGACAGTGATTGCAGTCTTGATGATCTGTGCTTTTTCCATCGGGACGACGGAATATGTTGTCACTGGCGTACTTACTCATATTGCGTCGGATCTCGGTGTGACGATTGCATCCGCGGGTCTTGTTGTCAGCATGTATGCACTTGGAGTGGCGGTATTCGGTCCGCTTATGACAACATTATCTGTCAAATTGCCGAGGAAGCCGATGCTGCTTCTGTTTATGCTGCTATTCATCATCAGTAATATTATTAGTGCGACAGCACCAAGTTTTACAGTGCTGCTTGTTTCACGTGTCGCTTCCGCGTTCATGCATGGGCCATTTTTTGCGCTCGCTTTTGTCATGGCAAGTGATCTCGTGGAACCGCGCAAACGGGTACAGGCAATTGCAGCCGTCAATGGCGGGCTCACAATTGCCATTATGATTGGCGTCCCATTCGGAGCCTATCTCGGCTCACTCATTGAATGGCGTCTCGTATTTTGGCTGATTGTAGTGCTTGGAGTAATAGGCCTAATCGGGCTGCTTATTTTTGCTCCGAATACAAAACCGGCAGAAACACCGCGTATCAAGCAGGAGCTTAGTGTATTCAAACATAAGCAGGTGCTTTTAACGATTGCTATTATCATCTTTGGCTACTCAGGTGTATTCACAGCCTACACGTTTATTGAACCGCTACTGCGGTCAGTTACAGGCTTCGGAGGCGTCGGCATTATGATCAGTCTCTTCTTCTTTGGAGTGGGGAGCGTAATCGGAAACTTTTCAACGCCGCGATTAGCTGCGGGTAATGTGACTAAAACACTTATCTATGTATTTGCAACGCTGACTGCCATTCTCTTATTGTTCCCGCTGGCAACACCATATAGCATAACAGCTGTCTTAATAATTGGTCTGTTCGGTGCAGGTGCATTCGGGACAACACCACTATTGCAGTCGAAAATAGTCATGGCAGCAAAAGAAGGTCCAACAATCGCGGCAGCAGCCAGTGTTTCAGCGTTCAATCTGGCGAATGCGGGAGGTGCTTATATAGGCGGACTTGTACTGGATGCAAATCTTGGCTATACATGGCTTTCTGTCATTGGAGCTGGCATTTCTATCATTGGAATTCTGTTATCCGCTTTATCTTATCGAGAAGAGAAGAAGCACCCAGAAGTAGCCTAAATTGTATTGCAAGTCCCAATATCTTCCTTCATACTAGAATAAATTTCTAGGAGGGAAGCAGGGTATGAATCCAATATTAAGAGACTTCAAGACTACTATCGAAACAGATCGTCTTTTCATTAGGGCACCTAAAATTGGCGACGGAAAAGCAGTAAATGATGCAATTAAAGCTTCCATGGCGGAATTGAAGCTCTGGATGCCATTCGCGCAGGAATTGCCCACTCCGGAAGAGACAGAAGAAAATATCCGACAGTCAGTTGCTAACTGGATTAATCGGACTAATCTGCGCATGCTCATTTTCCGCAAAGATACAGGAGAATTTATTGCATCTAGTGGGTTTCACGGGATAGACTGGGATGTTCCGAAAGTCGAAATCGGATATTGGATGGACACTCGTCATACCGGTCAGGGATTTATGACGGAAGCCGTTGAGGCTCAGACGGAATATGCCTTCTCAGAGCTCGGTGTACGGCGGGTCCAGATACTCTGTGACGAAGACAACAATGCAAGCCGGGCTGTTCCAGAGCGGCTCGGCTATCAGTTGGAAGGAATACATTATTTTGACAGCCTTCATGTAGATGGAAAGACTATTCGCAATACGGCGTATTACAGCAAGACCAGATAATGGTGAGTAAACCAAAAATTATTGGCGATTTACATAAAACGTTCAAATTTTGTTCACTACTTATTCTTATCCTCTCTTTTGGCCGGTGTTAGAATGAAAATTGAACTGTTTACTTACCAGGCAAGTCTGGTCTTTTTGGCTGCTTTGTATTACACTAGTTTCTGGATTGTTGTCAGACGCTGTCTATTAGACAGTGGGATAGTGTGTTTCTAGCTGAGATTTTGCCACTCCTGCGGGAATTGCGAAGCCTCATTGTGAAATACTTATCAAAACCCTATTATAGCGGATATGGTTGTTTTCCTATGCAGAGGGAAAACAAGCGTTTTCGTGAATTCAGGTAAAGAAAGGAAGGGAAGCAGGCGCATGCTTAAAAAATTGAAACCCTTAAGTCTTCTATTGTTCCTTGCCCTGCCGCTAATGCTCGCCGGCTGTTCTACACCGGAAGTGCTTGATCCGAAAGGACCAGTGGCAAGTCAGCAGAGTGACCTTATTATTCTATCAATCATCTTTATGCTTACAATCGTTGCGGTTGTATTCGTACTTTTGACGATTATCCTTGTCAAGTACAGAGAAAGAAAGGATCACGACAAGTACAGCCCTGAACTACACGGCAGCATGCTGCTTGAGACAATCTGGACGATCATCCCGATTATCATCGTAGTCATTTTGGCTGTTCCAACTGTCAGAACGATCTATTCATTGGAGGAAGCGCCTCAGCCGAAAACGGCAGAAGCAGCGAATGAAGATCCTCTAGTAGTACATGCAACATCCATCAACTGGAAATGGGTATTCACCTATCCAGATGAAGACATCGAAACAGTGAACTATCTGCACATTCCGATTCACCGTCCGGTGGAATTCAAATTGACATCTGCTGATTCTATGGCTGCTCTATGGATACCAAGCCTAGGCGGTCAGAAATATAACATGGCAGGCATGCAGACAACTCTTTATCTGCAAGCAGACCACGTTGGCACGTACGATGGACGAAACGCTAACTTCACAGGTGAAGGCTTCAATGAACAACGATTCAAAGTCTACGCTGATGAAGAAGCGGATTACCAACAGTGGGTGGAAGACGTACAGAACTCCGCTCCAGAACTGACACAATACGAGTATGACAATCTTCTGATTCCTGGTGTCTACGATAAAACAGATGATGGAACAGCTGAATTCAATGGTACGCACTTGCAATGGATCGACCATTCTAAAGATGCAAACTACACATTGGAAGCGTGGGATCGCTTAGGCTATGAGCCGAAGAATCCGCATGCAAAAGACAAATCTCAAAATCTCTTGACTGAAGACGAAATTCCTTACTATCAGCAAGACAATACTGTAGACTACTCGGATGAAAACATGGACTCTGAAGAACATGCGAGTCATGAGTAACAGAGAGAGGGGGAAGAGTTTTGGACTTAAAATGGAATGAGTTTATCATTACCGGCGACCCATTGATTCTTGGTGCCCAAATCAGCATCTTGCTTGGTGGAATCGCCGTTGTAGCTGCCCTTACTTACTTTAAGAAATGGAGCTGGCTATGGAAAGAATGGCTGACTTCTGTTGACCATAAGAAACTGGGTATCATGTATATCCTTAGTGCCCTATTAATGCTTTTCCGCGGCGGTATCGATGGTTTGATGATCCGTACGCAACTTGCTAAGCCAGGTATGGAATTCCTTGATCCGCAGCATTACAACGAGGTATTCTCTACGCACGGTGTAATCATGATTCTATTCATGGCGATGCCATTCTTGATCGGTTTGATCAACTATATTGTACCGTTGCAAATCGGTGCACGTGACGTTGCATTCCCTTACTTGAACAACTTGAGCTTCTGGACATTCTTTGTCGGTATGGCTCTATTCAACATCTCCTTCATCATCGGTGGTTCACCTGATGCTGGTTGGACTGGTTATACGCCGCTTGCGACGAATGAATTCAGCCCAGGACCTGGTCAGAACTACTACTTGCTAGCTATCCAGATTGCTGGTATTGGTACATTGATGACAGGTATTAACTTCTTCGTTACCATCCTTAAGATGCGTACGAAAGGTATGACATTAATGAAAATGTCCATGTTCACATGGACATCATTGATCACTATGTTGATCATCATCTTCGCATTCCCAGTGCTTACAGTTGCACTTGCTATGCAGACATTTGACCGTTTATTCGGTTCCGTACTCTTCACCTTACAAGGTGATGGTAACCCAATGCTTTGGGTCAACCTATTCTGGGTATGGGGTCACCCTGAAGTATATATCGTTATTCTTCCTGCGTTCGGGATCTTCTCTGAGATCATCTCGACATTCGCAAGAAAACAGCTTTTCGCTTACAAAGCGATGGTTGTGTCCATTGTGACAATTTCTGTATTGAGCTTCCTTGTATGGGTTCACCACTTCTTCACAATGGGTAATAGCGCTGAAGCGAATAGTTTCTTCTCTATTACAACAATGGCTATCTCTATCCCGACCGGGGTTAAGATATTCAACTGGCTATTCACGATGTATCGAGGCCGTATTACCTTTACGACTCCGATGCTATGGTCCCTTGCTTTCATCCCGAACTTCGTTATCGGTGGGGTAACAGGAGTAATGCTTGCGATGGCAGCAGCTGACTATCAGTACCATAATACGTACTTCCTAGTATCTCACTTCCACTATGTGCTGATCTCTGGTACTGTATTTGCTTGTTTCGCAGGTTTGATTTACTGGTATCCAAAAATGTTCGGTCATAAATTGAACGAAAAAATCGGTAAATGGGCATTCTGGATTTTCGTTATCGGCTTCAACGTATGTTTCTTCCCTCAGTATTTCCTAGGGTTGGACGGTATGCCAAGACGTATTTCTACTTATTTGCCAGAAGATGGTTGGACAGGATTGAACATGATCTCCACAATCGGTGCATTCATGATGGGTCTTGCATTCCTTATCTTCGTATATAACATTTACTATAGCTGGAGATATTCACCAAGAGAGAAAACTGGTGATGCTTGGGGTCTTGGACGTAACTTGGAATGGGCGACAACATCGTCTATCCCGCCGCATTACAACTTCGCTGTACTTCCTGAAGTGACAGGTCTTGATCCTTACTGGGATATGAAGGAAAAAGGTCTTGATCAACAGAAGAACACGGATTATAAACCGATTCACATGCCTAGCAACTCTTCTACACCGGCAATCATGTCTGCATTGATGGGTATGGCTGCATTCGGACTTGTATTCCAATGGTACTGGGTTGGAATCGTAGGTGCTGTCGGTATCTTCATCACAATGATTGTACGTTCATTCGATTACAATGATGGTTACTATGTCAGCGTGGAAGAAATAAAAGAAACAGAAGCGAAAGCGAATAAATAAAGGAGGTTGTGAAGAAATGGCACATGATCACAATGTGAACCCCAACGCTCCATTGGAATATCAATCAGAAGCCGGCCGATTGAACATCACCGGTTTCTGGACCTTCCTTGGTGCAGAGATCGCCTTGTTCTCGACACTATTCGCGTCTTATTTCGCGTTACAATCACGTGTAGGCGACGGACCAACATCAATTGAGATGTTCGAAGCTGGCCTAGTCATGATTATGACAATGTTGCTTCTTACAAGTAGCTTCACTTGCGGACTAGCGATTCACGAAATGCGTGCGAACAATGTAAAAGGCGTTATTGCCTGGATGATCATTACACTCATCCTAGGTGCAGGATTTATTGGCTATGAGCTTTATGAATTCGTACATTACGTACATGAAGGTGTTACACTAGGAACTAGTGCACACTGGTCTATGTTCTTCATCTTACTTGGTACGCACGGTTTACACGTATCAATCGGTATTGGCTGGATCATTCTTCTTTTGATCCAACTTGCAAGAAGAGGACTTACACCAAAAACTGCTTCAAAAGTCTTTATCTCTAGTCTCTATTGGCACTTCTTAGATGTTGTGTGGATCTTTATCTTCACATGCGTTTACTTGATGGGGATGGTGAATTAATATGAGTCAACAAACGAAAAAAGGACATTTCCCTTGGAAGCATATCATCGGATTCTTGATCTCAATCGCGTTGACACTTGTAGCCTTCGCAACAGCGCTATGGACAGACTGGTCATCAACAACGATCTTCATCATTATCTTGATTTTCGCTGTTATCCAGGCTGCCTTGCAGCTTGTTATGTTCATGCACATGACTGAAGGAGAAGACGGTGGTTTGATTTCCGGGAACACACTTTTCGGATTCTTCATCGCTATCGTCATCATTGTCGGCACATACTGGCTGATGACTTCTGGTCACATGCACATGGGTATGAGTATGTAACACATAAAACCCGCTCTCTTGAGCGGGTTTTTTTGTATTCTCTTATTCTTTTCACTAAAATAGAGAAGATAGATGAGGAGGTTCGGTATGATTATTGCTAATAAAGAACATATACTTACTAAAGCGAAACAAGTAGCCGAGGTGGCAAAGAAATATAAACAGATAGGTGATGAACAGGCACAGCTGGCGCCACAAGTGGTGGATGCTTTCCGAACAACAGCTTATACTTTGCTGACTGTCACGAAAGCACAAGGAGGAGATGGAGCGAATCTTCATGATTTTCTATTAGCTCAGGAGGCAGTAGCCACCGGTGATGGAGCTGCAGCACTATCCATAGGGTGGCACTTGAGTACGATGCAGGATTTATGCGAAAATTCGAATTGGCCAGAGGGTATGTTTGAAAAGTTCCTGAAAGAAGTTATTCAAGAGCGTAAAATTGTCAATCGTGCAGCCTCCGAGCCGAAAACAGGAAGTCCTACAAGAGGCGGTGTTCCTGAAACGAAAGCAGTACGGGAAGGCAATGAATATATACTTACTGGACGTAAGACATTCACATCTATGGCAGCTGATCTGGATTATTATTTAGTTACAGCTTATGTAGAAGAAGATGATGCTGTCGGAAGCTTTTTAATTGCCAGGGAAATAAATGGTGTTCGTGTCGAAAAAACGTGGAACCCGATGGGTATGCGTGCAACCGGTAGTGACGATTTAATTTTAGAGCAAGTAAGAGTACCGGCAGATTGCTACGTAGAAAGAGGCAGAAAAAAACCTGGACCCAAGGGATCATTACTGCATATACCAGCCTGTTATTTAGGTATTGCCAAAAGTGCACGCGATGAAGCTGTCCGATTTGCTAAAGAGTTTCAGCCAAACACTTTGGATAAACCAATTATCAGCGTAGCTCATGTGCGTGAGAAAATAGGAGAAATGGACTTAGAACTAATGCAAGCCAGACATTTTATGTATCATGTTGCCAGCTTGTGGGATAGCTATCCTGAGAAGCGGCATACAATGGGGCCGGAGCTTGCAGCAGTAAAAGTGAATGCAACAAAAGCTGCTGTTAAGGTTGTTGACTTGGCAATGCGTATTGCTGGCGGCAGAGGACTTTCCAAGACTCAACCCTTTGAACAGCATTATCGAGACGTGCGTGCTGGATTGCATAACCCGCCAATGGACGATGCAGTTTTAGAGCTTCTGGCTTCCCATGCCGAGAAAAAAGATAATTAAATTTCGCTTTTTAGTACCAGGTATTAAAACTAGATGGTATAATAGAGGCAGATGTGAAGGAGGCAGATAATATGGAATCCAAAGCACGTGTAACAGCAATAGGAACATATATCCCGGAAAAGGTATTGACCAATGCAGATTTTGAAAAAATGGTCGATACTTCCGATGAATGGATTGTGCAGCGTACAGGTATCAAAGAAAGAAGAATTGCTGCTGAAGATGAATATGTAACAGATCTATGTGAAAATGCTGCAAGAAACCTTGCTAAGAACTTCAACAAGTCACTAGAAGATGTGGACTTAATCCTTGTTGCTACGGTGACAGGTGAATATAAATTCCCTAGTGTATCCAGTCAGCTGCAAGCAAGACTTGGATTGAAAAACACGGGTGCCATCGATTTGGGCGGCGCATGTGCCGGCTTTGTTTACGGTCTGCATATGGCTAACGGATTAGTAACTTCCGGTTTGCATAAGAAAGTGCTTGTATTGGGCGGAGAAACATTGTCTAAAATTACAGATTATACGGATCGTACAAGCTGTATTCTATTTGGAGACGGCGCTGGAGCTGCATTAGTAGAGTACGATGCTGAAAATCCTGGCTTCTTTGGTTTCCATATGGGAACGAAAGGAGAGGGCGGCCGCCATCTCTACCAAACAGGCCTGTCCACAAAATTGAACGGTGAAGAGCTTACTAACCCAGGGAAATTGGTTCAAAACGGACGTGAAGTGTATAAATGGGCCGTTTCTGGTGTGCCAAAGGGTGTTAAGAAACTAGTTGAAGAAGCAAATATGTCACTGGATGATATTGATTGGTTCATCCCGCATAGCGCCAATATGCGGATGGTAGAATCTATCTGTGATCGTCTGGACTATCCAGTTGAGAAAACACTGACAAGTATGGCATACGCAGGTAATACATCTTCTGCGACAATTCCATTGGCATTTGATTTCGCTTTACAGGAAAACAAAGTCAAAGATGGCGATACAATGTTATTATACGGATTCGGCGGCGGTCTAACCGAATGTGGTATCATCATCAAATGGGATCCAAAAGCATAAAAAAGAGCCCGTGGAGTAATCTCCACGGGCTTTCTTCATGCACTTGCTTCAGGAATCTTTATGTGGACCGCGTATAGGCAGATCCCCAGCGATTTTCGCACGAAACTGATCCATAAATATGACATTATAATATTGGTCTCTGCCATTTCTGATCACATATTTACGTACGTAAGCATGCAAAAATGTCCCATCCATCCAAGCTAGGATCAAGCTTGCTGGAATTGCGCCTATCAATGGATGTACGCTTCCATCAGCCGCTAAAACGATGAGCATCCAGCTGACAATGGTAAAGAAAATACAATCAAGCCATCCAGTCGCCTTGTTTGTTTTGCCTGGCAGTAATAGCATGTCGATCAAGTAGCTGATAACAGTCAGAACCGCTGTCAGCTGGACTACCTTCGTAAAAGATAATTGATAGATTAAACCTGCGAAGAGATAAAGGATCGCGAAGGCGAATATTCCTTTCAGAAGTATGGCTTTGACATGTTTCATCATTGTTCACCTGCTGCTTTTTTTATACAATATGTCCAGTTTCGGTAACTGGTATACACAGCTGCAACAGTTCTAGAGAATATGGTATAATAACCTGCTGTAAGTTAAGAGATAGGAGTTTATGTCGTACATGATTACAAATATAAAAGAAGCTTGGTTCTCCAATGTCCCGAAGGATGTTTTATCAGGTGTCTTAGTTGCTTTAGCACTTATCCCGGAAGCAATTGCTTTTTCCATTATTGCCGGCGTAGATCCGATGGTAGGATTATATGCCTCCTTCTGTATTGCGGTCGTTATTGCGTTTGCAGGCGGACGTCCAGCGATGATATCTGCAGCCACTGGAGCGATGGCACTCGTAATGGGGAGTCTTGTCGCTGATCATGGGTTACAATATCTTTTTGCAACGACAATATTGACCGGTATCATCCAAATTTTCTTTGGTGTCTTCAAAGTTTCTAGATTGATGATTTTTATTCCTCGACCAGTCATGATTGGCTTTGTTAATAGTTTAGCCATTTTGATTTTTATTGCGCAACTTGTCCATTTTGAGGGAGAGTCATGGCAAATCTATGCTTTCGTAGCAGGTGCACTAGTCATTATCTATGTACTGCCTCGTTTTGTAAAAGCTATTCCATCGCCGCTTATTGCAATTGTTATTATGACTATAATTGCGGCACTCACACATAGTTCGACAAAAACGGTAGGGGATATGGGCGAGCTTAAGCAAGCATTGCCTTCTTTCCTGATTCCGGACGTTCCATTTAACATGGAAACATTGCAGATTATCTTTCCGTATGCTATTGCTTTAGCAATCGTAGGGCTGATGGAGACATTTCTGACTGCCCAGCTGCTCGATGAATATACAGATACAGGCAGTAATAAAAATCGTGAAGCGCGCGGTCAGGGTATTGCCAACATTGCTGCAGGCTTTTTCGGCGGAATGGCTGGCTGTGCGATGATTGGACAATCTGTCATTAATGTAAAAGCAGGAGGCCGAACCCGTCTGTCTACCTTTATTGCAGGTGCCTTTCTTATGCTGCTTATAATTGTCTTTCAGGATGTTTTGGTCCAAATCCCGATGGGCGCACTCGTTGCAGTCATGTTCATGGTCAGTATCGGAACGTTTGACTGGTCATCGGTGCGTAATCTGCATCGGATGCCGCTGACAGATGCCGCAGTCATGATTGTGACAGTAGCAGCAGTGCTCTGGACACACAACTTGTCCGTCGGTGTTATTATCGGAGTACTGATGAGCGCTGTGTTCTTTGCAGCCAAAATATCAAAAGTGGATATTAAAGAAACGATACAAGGAGAACAAAAGGTCTATATCGTTAGAGGACAACTGTTCTTCGTGTCAGTGAGCGACTTCATTGCTTCCTTTGATCCGAAGCAGGAAAATACCAAGCATATCGTCCTGGACTTCCAAGAAGCAAGATTATGGGACGATTCAGCTGTAGGAGCACTAGACAAGATAGTGCTCAAATACCGAGAATACGGCATTCAAGTAGATGTTCGTAATCTCGACCATTCAAGCCAGGCACTCGTCGATCGACGTGCAACTTATATCCAAGCATGAAAATAAGCCTGGGGCAAAAGTTCTTCAGCTAGAAAACTCGAACTATAACGTGAATCTTCAAACAAAGATTTTCGTTAGTTCGGGTTTTTTCGATGCTAGTCTATACTAGCGTAGGCAGAATACGGAGACTCCTCAAAAATACAAAACAATTTTCTTCGTGCGATGTAAAGCTGTCGAAGTATTCCTTGTCCTACGGGAACAGCACGAGCTGAAGACCCCACAGTGGTGTTTTTCCACGAGGAGGCTGAGGCCGTGCCCGTGGAAAGCGGAGTGTTCTGCCGGAGTGGTGCTAAGGAGTGTTACTTTCATTTTAATTAAGTTCAACTTATTTTTTTCTTTTAAACACAAGATACTTCATAAATAGAAAACTGCTGGCCGACGAGAGGAACATCGCTGCTCCTTTGGCTATATTATTATCAATGTATGCCGGGAAGGACACGAATGTGATAGAGCGCAGGACAGCTAGACCTGCAATGAACACAAGATTGCTGATTACTAATGCAACCAACGCTTGGGCGAAGAACAGACCTTTTTCGGTGTTACTAGATCTCTTCTGCTTGCGGAATGTAAATCTTGTGTTCCAATAATAACTGTTCCAGATACAAACTAAATAACTGATCGTATTGAAGAGCAGCAGCAGGAGATTATTCTTCGTTGGCCAGATAAGTAGTAATAAATTGAGCGTGACTAGGTCGACTGCAGCGTTTAATACGCCAATAGACGTAAATTGCAGGATTTGTGTACGGGTTCTCTTTAACATGATTTATCACAGCCTTCGAGTTACATAGTTCGATCTTAACATCATTCCCTTATTTCATTCCTTTTTAACGTTTCAAGCAGCTTATATGTGGTATGTAGAGCTATATGCTAGTTTTACTTCACTAAGCAAATTTGTAAGAGGAGTGATTGCAGTTTGTGTTACGCAAAGAATATGGAGACTCTCGCACAAAAAGCCAAGCGCCATCCTCAGAAAGTACTTAGTATGTATGTGAATACCGATCCTGCCAACCGCGATCAGACGGGTGGCGAATGGAAGATTCACGTAAAGAATGGTTTGAAGAATTTCGAAACATATCTCAAGAATGACCCTGATGAGCTGGAGCAATTCTTGAAAGTAAAAGAAAAGGTGAAATTGTTCTTGGAGGATAACGGCCAAAGTATGAAGAAAAGCTGTGTCGTATTTGCATCTGCGGATGATATTTGGTTTGCTGAATGTCTCCAGATGCCAGTGACGACTGAGTTTCACTGGGAAGATGAGCCGAAGCTCCAGCAATTCCAAACGTTGTATGAAAAATTCCCGGAATCAGGAGTCATTCTGGTACAGAGAAATCAAGTCAAAGTAATTGATGCCGTTTTAGGAAAAATAAATGATACAAAGCTATATGAAATGGATTTAGATACAGAGAAATGGAAGGTGCAAGCAAGTCCGCAGCGGGCGTTATCTATTAAAGGTAAGGGCGGAAAAGGATCGAAGAAGGAGACGATCGAAAACCGTTTGGAAGCTAACCAGAAGCGTTGGTATAAATCGCTGGCACCAGATCTTGATAAGCTTGCAAAAGATAAAGAATGGAAAAGCATCCATCTCGTCGGAAATAAAGATGAAGCCAAATTGATTGAAAGCTATATGCAGAAACAGGTCCAGCGCACAGAAGGTAAGAACTTGTTCGAGCAAGAGGAACGGAAAGTGCTGGAGGAAGTGATTTTATAAAAAAAGCAGCATGCCCAAGGGGTATGCTGCTTTTTCGTTAAGATAGACGCTTTCCTGCGACACCATAATTTGCTTTGTTCATTTCCTCGATGATAATAGAAACTGCTTCGGCACGTGCGCCTGTTGTTTCAACCATCACGTCGGTCATTTTCTTGATCATTTGTTCTTTTTGTTCATCCGTACGGCCTTCCAGCATTTTAACTGTAATGATTGGCATATATATCGACTCCTTAGCGATTGTGACACGTCGGGCAAAGACCATAAAGCTCGAAAGCGTGTGTATTTACATGATAATCTGCAAGTTCTTCTGTGTAAACTGGCAGCGGGCATTTCTGGAGCGGTTTGGTCAGCCCGCAGCTTTCACAGATGAAATGATGGTGGTGCGTACCGCTTTTACAAGCGATCTTAAACAGCTTCTCTCCGTTTTTCTCACGAGATTCCAACAGCTCCAGTTGTTCGAAAAGCCGAAGATTGCGATAGATGGTATCCAAGCTGATGCCAGCATAGCTGGTTTCCATATAAGCAAGAAGGGCTTTTGCACTTCGATAGCCTTTGGCATGAATGAAATAGGTGAGGATATCCGCTCTTTTATCGGTATATTTATGACCGTTTTCTTTCAGAATTGCAATTCCCTCGTTCACTTGCATTTTAGGAAACTCCTTTCTCGAATGCAGTTTTTCGTTTGTTTGCAAGCAGCAGCTTTTGAACGATAAAACTTAACAAAAGAATCAGGATGGATACGACAACAATGGTACCCCCTGGTGGTATTTCGAAATAATAACCAGAAAACAGACCGACAATTACGGAAGTCTCTCCAAAGATAATGGCCAGTACCATTGCCTGTTTGAACCCTTTGGCCAGCCGGATGGCTGCTGCTACAGGTATTGTCATTAGAGCAGAGACAAGCAGCACACCTACGATCCGTATGCTCGCTGCGATAACAAGCGCAACAAGCAGCATGAAGATGAAATGGATCGCTTTAGCATGCAAACCGCTGACGCGCGCATGCTCTTCATCAAAGGAAAGCACGAGCAGCTGCTTGTAGAGAACACCGATTACAAGCAGGACAATGACCGAGATGATCACAATAACACGCAAATCTTCACTGCTGACAGCAGATACAGAACCGAATAAATAGGAAAACAGATCTGTCGTAAAACCATTGGCCAAAGATATGAAAATGACACTCAAGCCAACTCCGCCAGAAAGGATGATCGGAATCGCAATTTCCTGGAAATTGCGGAACATATTCCGAAGCTTCTCAATTAGCAGGGAAGCAAGGACTGAGAACCCGAGGCCTGCATAAAACGGGGAAATCACAGGTGTTGCCAGTTTCTTCTCCAGCAACAGACCAAATGCAATACCAGCTAACGTTACGTGCGATAGTGCATCTGCAATCAAGGATAGTCTGCGTACGACGATAAAACAGCCCAGTAATGGGGCAATCAAGCCGATCAGCAGACCGGTATATAGTGTGTTTCGTAAAAATTCAAATTGAAGGAAATCGGCAATCATGCATGAATACCTCGCAATACATGTAAATCGGACTCAGGCAGGCTGAATTGTTCTGGGCTGCCTTCGTATTGGACTTGCTGATCTAAATAAACCAGCTTGGATGCATATTGTGCAATCCCTGCTAAATCATGTGTAATCATCACTAAGGTAAGTCCTTTTTCCTCATTAAGTCGCTGCAATAATTCATAGAAGCCTTTCACGTTGGCGTGGTCGATCCCAACAGTCGGCTCATCAAGTATGATCAATTCCGGCTGGCTTACAAGCGCTCTGGCTATGAAAACCCGCTGCTGCTGACCTCCGGACAAACTGCTAATATTTTCATGCAGATATTCACTCATGTCCACTTGAGCTACAGCTTGCTTAACAGCTGCCCGGTGCTTAGCAGAGAATCTGCGGAAATAACCGATTTTTGGGGTAAGTCCCATTGCGACAACTTCGAAAACAGTAGCTGGGAAACCTTTATTGAATGCATTCGCTTTTTGGGATACAAAGCTGACTTTATTCCAATCCTTAAAGGAGGATATAGACTGTCCAAATAGCTCGATGGAGCCTTTATTCGGTTGCAGCATGCCGAGTGCCAGCTTGATCAATGTTGTTTTGCCTCCGCCATTTGGACCGATCAGACCGAGGAAGTCACCTTTTTTAACTTGAAGAGATACCTCTCGCAAGGCAGCCTTCTGTTCATATGAGAAATTAATAGTATCTATTTGAAGGATAGATGTCATTTTCTATCACCTTTCTAATCACGTACTTCTTCACAAGGAACTATTCTATCGTAATCATTTCGATTTGTAAATCATAATCGTTTCGATTTAAAATCAATCTGTTGACATATACCTGGTGGGGGTATAATATGAATGTATACCTATAGGGGGTATATGAAGGAGGTGCGCTATGGAGCATTCAAATAAAAAGCCGGTCAAACCAAGAACTACGACAGAAAAGCAAGCCCTTGTTAATCGTCTAAAACGAATTGAAGGACAGGTTAGAGGACTTCAGAATATGGTCGAGGAAGATAGATATTGTGTGGACATCCTTGTTCAGATATCTGCTATTCAGGCAGCACTGAAGAAAACAGGAGCCGCAGTAACCGAAAGACATATGAAGCATTGCGTTTCCCATGCAATCCAGCATGGAGATGGCGAAGAGGCCATTGATGAATTGATGAAAGTATTGCAGCAATTCGGCAAATAGGAGGCGGTCCATATGGAGAAAAAGCAAGTAACAGTACCTATTACTGGTATGACTTGTGCTGCATGTGCCACCCGTATTGAAAAAGTGCTGAACAAGATGGATACGGTAGAGGCCAATGTCAATCTGGCAACAGAAAAGGCAGCAATCTCTTTTGATCCGAACCAGGTGGATGAAACAGATTTAACAGGTAAGATCGAAAAGCTTGGATATGGGGTGGAATCTGAGGAGGTTTCCCTTGATATAACAGGAATGACTTGCGCTGCTTGCTCAGCAAGAATCGAGAAGGTGCTGAACAAGCAGGAAGGTATCCAGCAGGCAGTTGTCAACTTAGCTGGAGAAACAGCTAGCATTCGCTATAATCCGCTGCTTACAGGTACAGATGAATTTATCGGACGTATCCGGAAATTAGGCTATGACGCAAGTCTGCGAAAATCCAGGGAAGAAAATGCGAAAGCCAAGGATAAAGGTATCCGCCTGATGCAAATGAAACTTCTGATATCTGCTTTATTGTCTTTGCCGCTGCTCGCAACAATGGGCGGACATTTAGGTTTATATGAAGTACCGCATATCCTTATGAATCCATGGGTACAGCTATTGCTGGCAACACCCGTTCAATTTTTAATCGGATGGCAGTTTTACCGGGGAGCCTATCTTAGCTTGCGCAGCGGTTCAGCCAATATGGATGTGCTTGTTGCGCTCGGCACAAGTGCGGCATATTTCTACAGTTTATATGAAGTGATTCGTTTTCAAGGCGGCGGTCACATGCCTGAACTGTACTTCGAGACAAGTGCCATTTTAATCACCTTAATTCTTCTCGGTAAATATATGGAGAAAGTGGCAAAAGGACGTACAACTACAGCCATCACTGCTTTAGTCGGTTTACAAGCGAAAGAAGCGACCGTTTTGCGAGAGGCTAAGGAACAGAAAATTGCGGCTGCAGAGCTAGTTCAGGGTGATATCGTTATTGTCCGTCCAGGAGAGAAACTTCCAGCAGATGGCATCATCGTGAAGGGCAGTACCCATGTTGACGAATCGATGCTCACAGGAGAAAGTATTCCAGTCAGCAAAGATATTGGTGACAATGTAGCAGGTGCTACAGTCAATGCAAATGGAACAATTCAAGTACAGGTGACACATTCAAATGAAGAGTCCGTGCTAGCAGAAATTATTCAAGCAGTAGAGCGTGCTCAAGGCTCAAAAGCACCTATCCAAAGATTTGCTGATCGTGTGTCTTCGTTTTTCGTTCCTGTAGTTATCGTGATCAGTATTATTACTTTTGCTGTGTGGATCTTGCTAGTGAATCCAGGAGAGATGGCTCAGGCCTTGACGGCAGCTATCGCCGTACTGGTAATCGCTTGTCCTTGTGCGCTGGGACTTGCTACTCCGACGAGCATCATGGTCGGTACCGGCAAAGCAGCGGAAGCGGGTATACTGTTCAAAGGCGGCGAACAACTGGAAACTGCATATAAAGTAGATGCTGTCGTCTTCGATAAAACTGGCACAATCACCCAAGGAAGACCACAGGTGACAGATATTTATGGCGACGCGCAGCACTTGTCTGAAGCAATTGCGCTTGAGAAGCAATCAGAGCATCCACTCGCTCAATCTTTTGTTCAATATGGAGAAGAACATAGTCTTTTAGCTATGGAAGTGGAAACGTTTGAGAATATACCTGGCAGGGGTATCAAAGGAATAGTAGAAGGCATTGCTATTCTGATAGGAAATAGTGCGTTCATGTCGGAACAGAAGTTGCCTTTCGAGGACTTTAAGCTGCAGGCTGATTTGCTAGAAAAAGACGGAAAGACTGTCATGTATCTTGCTGCAGAAGACAGAGTCGAGGCAATCATTGCCGTAAGTGATGCAGTCAAACCTGATGCTGCCGAAGCAATTAAACTATTGAAAACGCAAGGTATCCGAACTGTTATGCTGACAGGAGACAATCAGCGAACAGCTGACAGTATAGCAGCCAAAGTTGGCATTGACACAGTATTCGCTGGGGTGCTTCCAGCTGGTAAAGCAGGTCAAATTGCTGCATTGCAGCGAGAAGGGTTTACAGTTGCGATGGTAGGGGATGGGATCAATGATGCACCTGCTTTAGCAGCAGCAAATATCGGAATTGCCATCGGCACTGGAACAGATGTTGCAATCGAAGCAGCAGGCGTAACCATCCTTGGAGGAGATCTGAGACTTGTACCGAAAGCATTAGGATATAGTGCAAAAACAATTCGGAACATAAAGCAGAACTTATTTTGGGCGCTTGCCTATAACAGTGCAGGAATACCAGTAGCAGCTATCGGGCTGCTGGCACCATGGCTTGCAGGAGCAGCAATGGCCTTTAGTTCTGTCAGTGTTGTAGCAAACGCATTACGATTGAAAAGACAATTAAAGGAGAGATAAGATATGGAAATGACATTACAAGTAAACGGGATGACTTGCGGACATTGTGAGAAAGCAGTCAAAGGAGCTCTAGGTGAATTAGAAGGAATCCAAGGAGTAGACGTGGATTTGGCCAGCGGTAAAGTCGACGTCGTGTATGATGACTCACTTGTGACGAAAAATGAGATGAAAGAAGCAATCGAAGAACAAGGCTATGATGTAGTGGCATAAGAAAGACCTCCGTATTCAGAATGCGGAGGTCTTCTTTTTATACTGCTGCAGCTTTTTCGTCTTTTTTGACGAATTGAACAGGCTGCTGTTTCTTAAGTTTCAAAACTAAACAAGTAATCAGGAAGGTGATAACCAAAATCAATACTAGATGGAGAATAGCTGATGAAACACTTTCTCCAGCATAAATCAGCTGAGTAAAGCCTTGCACTCCATTAGAAGCTGGCAGTGCAGAGCCTATGACACGGAATACAGGTGACAATAGGTCTGTCGGAATGATGTTTCCAGCAGCCATTAACTGGAACGGAATCATGGCAACGTTGAACAAAGCACCGGCATTGCCGAAAATAGCAAAGCTCATTTGTGTGAAACTAATGCAAGCAAAGACAACTAGCAGCTCGAATCCCCATAGCTGCATGTAGGAAGCAGCAGTGTCGTTTGCAAGTGCATGGATCGTGACGGTAATCGTTGTTACGACAAGACCAATAATTAGTAAAAGCAACTGCTTATTCCAGAAGAGCTGCCATTTACCGAATTTACGGCTTAGAATTTGTGTGACAATGTTCATTTGAATGTTCATCGTCATAACAGCGATGAAAATAATGAATCCAAGGATCATCGGTACCATGCTGGTTGCGAAATTGCCGATATGATTTTCTTTAATGATTTCTGCTTGTACATTGCCACCAGCTATTGAGTCTGTCATTTGTCTTGCTGTACTTTCAGCTATCGACAAAGCAACCTGTGAGTTAGAGCTGTTCAAGTAGAATTGTAATGATGTATCGCTCTGTTTAGACAAGTTTTCTGTGAAGGCCTCTGGTATAACAACCAGCATCGTAATATCATTTTGAGCGAGCTGTTCCTTTGCTTCATCATAAGAAGCAAGGTCCGCATCAAATGGCATATTATCCATCATTTGTTCTGCTAATGCATTGGCTTGTTCGCCATCTTCATTGACAACAGCAACATGCAAACGATCCAGGTGATCTGTTGCATTATGATAGCCTGTCAGCCAGATGATGGAAAAAAGTAATGGGACAAGTATGGCAAAAGCCATGCCCACTTTCGTATTCGGGATTTTAAGCATTTCCCTTAAAGGTTGTAAACGCAAAATAAAAAACTCCATTCTATATTAGTTGCACGTGCATGTATTTAGCGAAAAAAATCACTGCAAATTCTGATGCAGCTTTCGAATCAGAGTATGCAGCAATTCTATATCCTTCCGTTGGAAACCTATATAAGCATGATTTTCGATTTCTTCTATCTTCGGTTTGATATCTTTAACCAGTTCCCGGCCTTCTGCTGTGATTTGCAAGCGGATAGCCCTTCGGTCATGCGGGTCATGTCCGCGGGTGACCAGTCCCTTTTTGACAAGCTTATCGACAATCTTCGTAACGGTTGTCTGTTCTCTTTCCGTTAAGTCGGCAAGTTCCTTTTGGGTGATGTTATCCTGCTTGTCCAATTCAGCAATAAGGGAGAATTGTTCCGGTGTCAGTTCAAACTCCTGAAGCATGCGGGACGTTTCCCGTTTCAAGGATAGGTAAGTCCGGGATAAAAGCAGTCCTAACTCGTCTTGTGTTCTGCTCATGGTCCGCTCCTTTCAGATAGCTCAAATAGTTGCACATGCAAGTATATTACAAATTTGAAATCGGTACGTCAATAATTTTTTTGGATTGAGCTCAAAAAAGGACAACCAGCAGCTGATTGTCCGTCTGTTTCATATATATGGAAGCACTTGTCGTGTTTTGCTGAATTGCTGATAAGCTTGTTCTACTTTTTGCTGTGGTGCTTGTTCCAAGCTGTACCATCCATGCTGGAACATTAGATTATACAAATTGCGCTGTGAATCCTGTGTTTCCTTGAATATACGCGCTACTGTTTCGTATAACGATTGATTGCTCATCTCATTTAGCGCCGTACTATAAGAAGCTGTCATATATTTTTCCGTAGCAAGCAAATCAGTCACATGATCTCTGTCATTCATTTCCTGCGTTGTCGGGACTGGTGTCTGGGGGTTTTGTATCTTTTGGTTCTCTGGCATAGCGTTCCCTCCTTAATTAAGCGGTTTTGTCTGCAAATGCTCCAGTAACATATCATAATGGCGCTGATGCATCTGGCCGATAGTGTGCAGTGCTTCCTGGGCATCTGTCAGCTGCACTTCACCGGCAGCGTGCTGTGCTTTTTTTGCTGCATTCAAGTTCCAGTTCAACATATCACTCAAGTACAGCAAATCTTTTCCTGAAATCATCTCCGGCGGCTGCAGCATAACATTTTGCGGGTTTTCTGCTGGCATGGGATCCCTCCTCTTTTTCCTTTCTATCGTACCCGGGATCCTGTCGATTATTCTGTGAGAAAGATGTAAAGGACTATGCTAAAATAGCAGTATGAAAAGGAAGGTGATCTGTATGTTCCGATTTTATTGGTACCCGAATTGCAGTACATGCAAAAATGCAAAGAATTGGCTGGATGCGAATGACGTATCCTATGAAGCGATACATATCGTAGAGAATCCGCCGAGTCCGGAAATCCTGCAGGAAGCAGCGGATAAAAGCGGATTGCCGCTTACGAAACTGTTTAATACGAGCGGGAAAGTATACCGAGAGGGCGGCTATAAGGAGAAAATCAAAGAAGCAGATGATGCCCAGCTCAAGTCATGGCTATCCGAAAACGGTATGCTGATTAAGCGTCCGCTTTTAATTGGTGAGAAGTCAGCGGCAGTCGGTTTCAAGCCAGAAGCATATGAGACTGTAACTGCTTCGAATTAAGCTGAAACAGTGGTAATTTTATCTATTACCTCTTATAGTAAATATGTTAGCTATTCTTGTAGAAAATAGGTGGAGGAATAAAAATGAGCAACTTACCGAAAGATCTACGTTACACTGAGGAACATGAATGGATTAAAAAAGAAGATGGCAATCAGTACCGAATCGGTATTACCGACTTCGCCCAGGATGAACTCGGAGACATCGTATTCGTGGAACTTCCGTCCGTCGGTGACGAACTGAAAGCAGACGAGCCATTCGGAAGCGTTGAATCTGTAAAAACAGTGTCCGAGCTGTATGCTCCGATCAGCGGAAAAGTCGTAGCTGTGAACGATGATTTAGACGACAGCCCTGAATTCGTAAATGAATCCCCATACGAGAAAGCATGGATGATTGTAGTGGAAGCAGATGACGATGCAGCTTATGAAAGCTTGCTATCTGTAGAAGATTACGAAGGACGGATTAAAGAGGATTAATTTTTTGGGTCCTTGTTGATATCTGTTAGCAAGGGCAGCGGTCTCTTTTCATATACTATGGCAAGCGTTCGTTGCTAAGCCTTTATCGGGGCACGGGCAAGGAAGCAATCAAATATCGATCAGAATAGGTGATGCCAGTATGGGTGATGAAGAAAAAGTCATTATTGTAGAAGGACGCTCGGACAAAGAGCAGATAAGGAAGATCATCGATGAGGAAGTGACGATCATCTGCACCAATGGCACATTGGGCATCGAGCGGCTGGAACAGCTGTTGTATGACTATGACTTGGATCACAAGCAAGTATATATTATGGTGGATGAGGATAGCGCTGGTCATAAGCTGCGAAAACAGTTAGCACGAGAGCTGCCGCATGCCCAGCATATTTACGTAGACAGAACCTATCGAGAGGTAGCGGCGACCCCGGCCCCTGAATTGGCCACAGCCCTGCTTAGCAGAAGTATCATGGTGCATCCATTCTTCCTCGTCTGAAGAAAGAAGGGATGAATATCAACGTTATTAAAACCGAGGTCCAGACAGTCACACAACAGGAGCAAGCAAGAATATTTGTACACACGCCTTTTTGCGGTACATGTCAGCTTGCAGAAAAAATGCTCCTTGCAGTGGAGGCCGTGACAGGCCAGGAATATTATCACAAACTGAACGCCTCTCTTTTTCCTGATTTTATGCAGGAGAATAAGATTGAAAGTGTACCTTGTCTCATTACCTTCAAACAGGGAGAAGTTCAGGAAAAAATATATGCGTTTCATTCCGTTCAGCATATGCTGGCGAAGACGCTGAGCGAATAAAACAGCTTTCCAATCTGGAAAGCTGTTTTTTCTTGCAGGAAATCAGAACAAGAAGAGCCAAATACAGTGTAGGGGGGAATGGCGGATGATCATCGAAAAACTGACAAAGCTCAAGCATCAGATCGAGGTAAGAGAGGATCTGCTGCCTTTATGTAATGATAAGCGGCTCAAGGTCTTCATTGAATGGGGAGATGCACACTTCGATTTGCATATAGATAGAAGCAGCCTCACGACCCCAGCTTCTAAGCCTTATGGTATTTTACATATACGTACCGATGAGCAGACACTGCAGGAGCTTCTTGATGGTGAGGTACAGCTTCGCAGTATCCGCAAGCAGCAAGTAGTGGACGGCGATTATCAGCATATTCTGCTTGTAGAGGCCCTTCTATTTCTGGGAGGTAAAGGAAGTCTGTGAAATATGTTGACAAGAATATTGACTAGATGCTAAACTCCTTTTAGCAATCATATACCAAACTCTTATCAAGAGTGGCGGAGGGACTGGCCCGATGAAGCCCGGCAACCACAGGTTTTCCTGTATGGTGCCAATTCCTGCAGGGAAACCTGTACAGATGAGAGAACAATTATCGAACGCAACTGCGTCTTTTTGTTCTCAGAACAAAAAGGCGCTTTTTTATGCTTATAAAGCAACACGAGGAAGGAGGAGCGGATATTGATCACCATCAAAAACCTCTCCAAGATATATCGCACAAAAAAACAGAATATTACAGCAGTCGATGAGCTTAATCTTACAATTGAGTCAGGTGAGATTTTCGGCGTGATTGGTTACAGCGGTGCTGGAAAAAGTACTTTTGTTCGCCTTTTAAACCGCTTAGAAGAACCGACAGCTGGTGAAATAATAATCAATGGCAAGGATATCGTTAAACAGCGTAAAAACGAACTTCGTCTAGCCAGACAAGAAATCGGGATGATCTTCCAGCACTTCAATCTGCTATGGTCCCGTACTGTACATCAAAATATTGCTTTTCCATTGGAAATCGCAGGTGTACCGAAAAAAGAAAGAAAAGAAAAAGTTGATCGTCTGATTGAGCTAGTCGGACTAAAAGGGCGCGAAAATGCGTATCCATCTCAGCTGAGCGGCGGACAGAAACAGCGTGTCGGCATTGCAAGGGCATTGGCCAACGATCCGAAAGTTCTGCTTTGTGATGAAGCAACATCTGCGCTGGATCCGGAAACTACTGACTCTATCCTTGACTTGCTCGTGGACATTAACAAACGCCTCGGACTGACTATCGTATTGATTACACATGAGATGAATGTTATCCGAAAAATTTGCCACCGTGTAGCTGTTATGGATACCGGAAAAGTTGTAGAACAAGGCGATGCAGCGCATGTATTCCAGGACCCGCAGCAAGCTATCACGAAACGCTTCGTTCAGCAGCTGGATGGAAGCGAACAGTATAATTCCTTATCGGCTGCAGTAGTAAAAGAAGGTACAGGCACAATCGTGAAGCTTTCCTTCTCTGGAGAAAACGTGAATCAAACAGTTGTCAGTCAGACTGCTAAACAATTCGATGTTGATATCAACATCCTGCAGGGCAGTGTATTGCAGACACAAACCGGAGCAGTAGGAAACCTGTTCTTACAGCTGGTGGGTAATGAATCGGAAGTGGAGAAGGCACTGGACTTCATCCGCGGAGCGAACGTGAAAGCGGAGGTGCAGGAACTTGTTTGAGAAGTGGTTTCCGAATGTAGATATTGCAGATTTGAACACAGCCATCTATGAGACATTCTATATGACGATCCTTTCCTTGATCGGTACTTTCATCATCGGTATTATCCTAGGCCTTTTGCTTTACCTGACTAGTAAGGGCAAGCTTTGGGAAAATAAAGTTGTCTACGGTATTGTAGCGGCGGTTGTAAACATATTCCGGGCGATTCCGTTCATCATCCTTATCTTACTTCTATTCCCGTTTACCGATTTTATCGTCGGTACGATCCGCGGACCAGAGGCAGCATTGCCTGCACTTATCATCGGATCTGCACCTTTCTATGCTCGATTAGTTGAGATTGCATTGAAGGAAGTAGATAACGGAGTAGTAGAAGCGGCTAAGGCAATGGGTGCAAAGAACAGTACGATTATGTTCAAAGTACTATTAAAAGAATCTATGCCGGCACTTGTTTCTGGTCTTACTGTAACGGCAATTGCGCTAATCGGTTCTACAGCAGTAGCAGGCGTTATCGGAGCAGGCGGATTAGGTGACTTTGCTTACTTCTATGGCTTCCAGCGTCGTCAGTTTGATGTTGTATTCATCTGTACGCTACTAATCGTTATTGTGGTATTTGTCTTCCAATTTATTGGAGACTTGATTTCAAATAAATTAGATAAACGATAAAGGAGAGATTCATTTGAAAAAGTCATTATTAGTTATCCTATCGGCAGTATTCATGATCTTCCTGGCAGCTTGCGGTTCATCTGACAGCGGCTCAGGCGATGAAGAAACAACAACAATCAAAGTAGGTGCTTCCAGCACACCGCACGCGGAAATTCTTAAAGAAGCACAGCCTATCCTCGAAAAAGAAGGCGTTAATCTAGAGATTGAAGAGTATCAGGATTATGTACTTCCGAACGATGACTTAGAAAGCGGAGACTTGGATGCGAACTACTTCCAGCACATCCCTTATCTAGAAACTTCCAACGCAGATACTGGCTATGACTTGATCAGCCTTGGAGCAGTTCACTTGGAGCCAATGGGTGTATATTCTAAGAACATTGCGAAAGTCGACGATATTAAAGATGGTACAGAAGTAATCATGGGACGTAACGTCTCCGAGCAAGGACGTATCCTATCCATCTTCCAAGAAGCGGGACTAATCAAAATCAAAGATGGTGTTGAGCCTGTAGATGCTACTTTGGATGATATTGCAGATAACCCGAAAAACTTGAAATTCAGCATGGATGTTGATCCTGCTTTCTTGCCAGATACGTATGAGTCAGAAGAGGATGCGCTTGTTGTAATCAACACGAACTATGCATTGCAAGCAGGTCTTACGCCTTCTGAGGACGCATTGATCCTTGAGGGTACTGATTCACCTTACGGCAACATCGTAGCAGCACGTGCTGAAGATAAAGACAATGAAGCATTGCAGAAATTGATGGATGTACTTCATTCTGATGAAATCAAAAAGTTCATCGAAGACAATTATGACGGAGCAATTCTTCCTGTCGATAAATAAAAATTAGTATTCTCATGCCTTTGCTGGAATTCTCAGCAGAGGCTTTATTTTTGGGTTGAAATGGATGTGTGATACAATAGGAGAAGATCATGTTAAAACTGTGTTTTTATCCAGTAAAAAAGTTGATAATGGTCGAATAATGCTTTAAGATTGTAATGAGAATAAATTGATAATGTGTTTAAATAACGTATTATCGAAACTTATAAAATAGCAGCTATCGGAGGGTTTATAAATGGCAGGTTCAGTTTTAGAAATTAAAGACCTACATGTTTCGATTGAAGATAAGGAAATTCTAAAAGGTGTAAACCTTACGATAAAGAGCGGGGAATTCCATGCGGTAATGGGACCAAACGGTACTGGTAAATCTACGTTGGCATCCGCAATCATGGGACATCCTAAATACGAAGTGACAGGCGGAAGCATCACTTTGGACGGAGAAGATGTTTTGGAAATGGAAGTGGACGAGCGTGCTCGTGCTGGTCTGTTCCTTGCAATGCAGTATCCAAGTGAAATCAGCGGCGTTACAAATTCTGACTTCCTTCGTTCTTCTATCAACGCTCGCCGCGAAGAAGGCGACGAGATTCCATTGATGAAATTTATCAAAGAGATGGACGAAGCTATGGACTTCCTTGAAATGGATAAGAACATGGCACAGCGTTACTTGAACGAAGGTTTCTCCGGCGGTGAGAAGAAGCGTAACGAAATCCTTCAGCTTATGATGATGAAAGCTGAAATTGGTATTCTTGACGAGATCGACTCGGGTCTTGATATTGATGCACTGAAAGTAGTTGCAAAAGGTATCAACAAATTGCGCGACGAAAACTTCGGTTGCCTAATTATTACCCACTACCAGCGTTTGCTAAACTACATCGAGCCTGACTTCGTACACGTTATGATGCAAGGCCGTGTTGTTAAATCCGGTGGTTCTGAGCTTTCTCAGCGTTTGGAAGCGGAAGGTTACGATTGGATTAAAAAAGAGCTAAACATCGAAGACGAAACAATTAACGCGTAAACTGGAGGAGGGATCTTATGACTGTTGAAACGAAGCAACAATATAATGATGAATATATCAGCCGTTTTTCCAGTTCCCGCAACGAGCCTGAATGGATGAAGGAACTTCGCCAGCAAGCTCTTTCCCAATCGGAATCTTTGGACATGCCAAAGCCTGATAAGACTGGGATTAAGAACTGGGATTTTGATACGTACGTGCATGAAGTAGAAGGGGAGAAAATCAGCTCATTGGGTAGCCTGCCAGCAAGTGTGGCGGCACTTATCGATGCGGATAATGCTCCAAACCTTTACATTCAGCGCAATAATAGTGCAGCATACCTTGCCCTTAATGAAAAATGGAGCGAGCAAGGTGTTATCTTCACGGATATTTTCACTGCTCTGCAGCAGCATGGTGATTTGGTGAAGCGATTCTATATGAAGGATGCTGTAAGCATTGATGAAGATCGTTTGACTGCTCTGCACGCAGCTTTGATGAACGGCGGAGTGTTCGTATATGTTCCGAAAAATATTGTAGTGGACGAACCACTTCAAACTATTTTCTGGCAGGAAGATGATAAAGTCGCTTCCTTTAATCATATTTTGATCGTTGCCGAAGCGAACAGTGCTGTAACATATGTTGAAAACAGCATCTCTCATAACGCAGATCAAGCAACATTCGCAAATGTTGTAACAGAAGTCGTTGCAGCGGACAATGCTAACGTTTCTTATGGCGCGGTTGATAACTATGCAGCAGGTACGACTGTCTATGCAAAACGCCGCGGTGTAGCTTACCGTGATGCTCGCATCGACTGGGCTATCGGTCAAATGAACGATGGTAACACAATCAGTGAGCATATCACACACTTGATTGGTGATAACTCCGGTTCCGAAGCGAAAAGTGTAGTTGTTGGAAGAGGGAAACAAATCCAGAACTTCACAACGAATATCGTGCATTTCGGTAAAAATTCTGTTGGAAGCATCTTGTCCCATGGTGTTATGAAAGACCAGGCAAGCTCTGTATTCAACGGTATTGGTAAAATTGAGCATGGTGCCAGCAAATCTGATGCCACTCAAGAAACACGTGTCTTAATGCTTAGCCAAGGTGCACGTGGTGACGCTAACCCGATTCTTCTAATTGATGAAGATGATGTAGTTGCTGGACACGCTGCTTCTGTAGGCCGTGTTGATCCGCTTCAGCTTTATTACTTGATGAGCCGCGGAATCACGAAGCATGAAGCTGAACGTTTAATCATCCATGGATTCCTAGCACCTGTTGTTAATCAGCTGCCGATTGAAACTGTTAAAAATCAGCTGACTCAGGTGATCGAAGGGAAAGTAAACTAATGGATGCCCGCTCTATCCGTGAACAGTTCCCGATCCTGCATCAGGAAGTCAACGGACATCCGCTGGTCTACTTGGATTCCTCCGCAACTTCCCATAAGCCAATTAAGGTATTGGAAGCTGTGGATGCCTATTACCGGAATGACAACAGCAATGTACACCGCGGTGTGCATACGCTAGGAACCCGGGCTACGGATAAATATGAAGGTGCCAGAGAAAAGGTGCAGCAATTCATTAATGCCAGAAGCACCAAGGAAGTAATCTTCACACGCGGTACAACGACAGCGATCAATACGGTTGCTCACAGTTACGCCCGTGCGAACTTGGAACCTGGTGATGAAGTAATTATTACACCGATGGAGCACCACAGTAATATTATCCCGTGGCAGCAGGCGGTCAAAGCGACTGGAGCAACACTTAAATATTTTGAACTAAACGAAGATGGAACTTTGAACATGGAAGATGTGAAGAAATCAATTGGTCCTCAAACGAAGATCGTTGCTTTGACTCATATCTCTAATGTACTTGGAACCATTAATCCTATAAAAGAAATCGTCGAGCTTGCTCATCGGCAGAATGCTGTCGTTCTCGTTGATGGCGCACAAGGTGCTCCGCATGTGAAAGTAGATGTGCAGGATATCGATTGTGATTTCTATTGCTTCAGCGGTCATAAGATGTGTGGCCCAACTGGAATCGGTGTGCTTTATGGGAAGCAGGAACTGCTTGAAAACATGGAGCCGGTCGAATTTGGCGGGGAAATGATTGATTTCGTACATCTGTATGATTCAACATGGAAGGAGCTTCCTTGGAAGTTTGAAGGAGGTACTCCAATCATTGCAGGAGCAATCGGACTTGGCGCTGCGATTGACTTCCTAACTGAAATCGGTCTGGATAAAATTGAAGCGCATGATCAAAAACTGACTGCATATGCAATGGAACGGATGAGCGAAATCGAGGGACTGACCATTTATGGTCCTTCAAAAGATAAACGCTCTGCAGTGGTCACTTTCAATATTGATGGTGTCCACCCGCATGATACAGCGACTGCACTTGATACAGAAGGTATCGCTGTCCGTGCCGGACATCATTGTGCGCAGCCGCTTATGCGCTGGCTTGATGTCACAGCTACTGCCCGTGCAAGCATGTACGTTTACAATACCGAAGACGATATCGACAAACTTGTCAGCGGACTGGCAAAAACGAAGGAGTTTTTCGGAAATGTCTTTTAATAACCTTGATACACTCTACCGTCAAGTGATCATGGATCACTATAAACATCCGCGGAATCGTGGTAAGCTGGAAGAAGACGCACTTGTGGTCGATATGAACAACCCGACGTGTGGAGACCGTATCCAGTTGCAAATCCAGGTGGAGGATGGCAAGGTGAAGGATGCAAAATTCGAAGGAGAGGGCTGCTCTATCAGCATGTCTTCTGCCTCTATGATGACACAAGCCATCAAAGGCAAATCCGTCGAAGATGCACTTCGTATGTCACAGCTGTTCTCCGACATGATGCTAGGGAAGGAAATTGACCCTGGTAGCCTGGAAATGGGTGATGTGGAAGCATTGCAGGGAGTTGCGAAATTCCCGGCACGTATCAAATGTGCGACACTCGCCTGGAAGGCAATGGAGCAAGGCGTCGAAAAGAAATAATACTTGAACACTGTCGTGTGAAATATAGATGTAATCCTATAAGGAGGTTTTACCATGGCTAAAAAAGCGCCTGAAATTGGAGATTACCAGTATGGCTTCAGTGATCGTGATGTTTCCATTTTCCGTACGGAAAAAGGCCTTACACCTAGAATCGTTGAAGAAATCTCTAAGATGAAAGAAGAACCACAATGGATGCTTGACTTCCGTCTTAAATCTTTGGAGCAGTTCTATAAGAAGCCAATGCCACAGTGGGGCGGAGATCTTGCTGAGCTTGACTTCGATGAAATCACATATTACGTGAAACCATCCGAGCGTTCCGAGCGTTCTTGGGACGAGGTACCGGAAGAAATCAAGAACACATTTGATAAACTAGGTATTCCAGAAGCTGAACAGAAATACCTTGCTGGTGTTTCCGCACAGTACGAATCAGAAGTTGTTTACCATAACCTGAAGGAAGACTTGGCGGATATGGGTATCGTCTTTAAAGATACAGATACTGCGCTTAAAGAAAATGAAGATTTGTTCCGTGAATATTTCGGTAAGCTTATCCCGCCTTCCGATAACAAATTCTCAGCTTTAAACTCAGCAGTATGGTCCGGAGGCTCCTTCATCTATGTACCGAAGGGCGTTAAGACAGACATTCCTTTGCAAGCATACTTCCGTATCAACTCTGAGAATATGGGTCAGTTCGAACGTACGCTTATCATCGTTGATGAAGATGCGTCTATACACTATGTTGAGGGTTGTACTGCTCCAGTGTATACAACGAACTCCTTGCATAGTGCGGTTGTTGAGATCTATGTAGCAAAAAATGCTTACTGCCGTTATACAACAATCCAGAACTGGGCAAATAACGTATATAACCTAGTTACTAAACGCGCGACCGTTGATGCAAATGGTACGATGGAATGGGTTGATGGCAACATCGGTTCCAAACTTACAATGAAATACCCTGCAATCATCCTAAAAGGTGAAGGCGCACGCGGTATGACATTGTCCATCGCACTTGCAGGTAAAGGGCAGCATCAGGATGCCGGTGCGAAAATGCATCATTTGGCACCAAACACATCTTCTACGATCGTTTCGAAATCCATCTCCAAACAAGGTGGTAAAGTAACGTATCGCGGAATCGTTCATTTCGGTAAGAAAGCAGACGGCGCACGCTCTAACATTGAGTGTGATACATTGATCCTGGATAACAAATCCACTTCCGATACGATTCCTTACAACGAGATCTTCAATGAGAACATCTCTTTGGAACACGAAGCGAAAGTTTCTAAAGTATCCGAAGAGCAATTGTTCTACTTGATGAGCCGTGGTATCTCTCAAGAAGAAGCAACAGAAATGATCGTAATGGGCTTCATCGAGCCATTCACGAAAGAACTTCCAATGGAATATGCCGTTGAAATGAACCGTCTGATTAAATTCGAGATGGAAGGTTCCATCGGTTAATAAAAGACAAACCCTTAAAATACAAGGGTTTGTCTTTTTATTTCTTCAGGTTTATATTGTTACTGCTTTATGTAAATAGTAATCTTGCTATATAGAATATGCATGAAGTGAAATTTTAGTTTGAGCGTATATATATGAGGAATAATTACATAGAAAAAAATGCATGATTTAGATAAAAATATAAAAAATGTAGTATTATATATCTAGTGGAATAATAAAATTGCTTTAGGGGGATAAAGATGATTATCTTTGTACCAGGAATTAAGGGAAGTGAACTTTATGAAGGAGATAATAAAAGGTGGTTCCCTTCTACAAAAAAAGACGTAGACTTATTAGATATAAAGAAAGAATTGAGATCTGAATCCATTATAGGAAGAGTAAGACCATATGGCATAGAGAAATTAGATCACGTAATTTATCAGGGTCTTCTGGATGAGTTTGATCCTAGTATATTGTCAGTGTTTCCGTATGACTGGCGCCTTTCAGTGTTTACACACGTTGATAGGTTAGTAGACAGAATAATCAACTTATCGGAGACAAGTGGCGAAAAAATTGTATTAATCGCTCATAGTATGGGTGGAATGATCTCTAAATTAGCAATTAATGAAATTTATAGTCGGGGAGAAATAGAAAGACTAGAGAAGTTTGTAACAGTAGGAACTCCTTGGCACGGTGCACCGGATTCATATAAAGCATTATTATATGGTGAGCCTGGTATTTTTGAGAATTTTAAGGAGATATTACAATTTCTTAAAGTTGAGAATACTAGAGAATTAGCAAGAAATATGCCATCTGTATATCAATTACTACCTTCTAGAAAGTATTTTGATCATCCAGATGGGAAATTTATTTTGTCCCAGGAAATGGACGATATGACTTATGAATCGTTTATAACAAATATTAACTATATTCATGATAAAGATAAAGATGCAAATGACTATCTCGATGCATGGAACACATATATGGAGCCTCTTCATAAAGCTATGCAAGCTAGCTTGCCTCCTGGCGTAGTCCATGAATGTTTAATTGGTCACTCAAATCCTACATTATACAAAGTGCCCGATACTAGCAAAATAGGTCTTGGTATAAAGAGATATAAATTATCTTCCAGTTTTATGAACGGAGACGGAGTTGTACCAATACATAGTGCTGTTCCTGATCACGATGCAAATTTGTATTTTGTAAAAGGCGAACATTCTAAACTTTGTTCTTCTCCAGAGGTATTAGAGTTTATAAAATGGGTGATTGAAGAAGACAAAGATGCAATGCCACCAGGAATTATTGCAGGCACAAAGGAACAACTACCCGTAAATTCCAATTTGAAGGCTGGATTTATTGCTAAAATAATGTGTCCTGTGGAATCTACTATTCTTGACGAAGATGGCAAATATATAGCTGGTGTTTTTGATACAAGTATAAGCGCAATTAGTGATTTAGCTGGGGATGAAAATGTTAAATTCTTCAGTATAGGTGATTCTAAGCACATTTACCTAGCTGATCAAAAAGAACAAGATTTAACTTTTGATATTCGTGCATATGAAGAAGGAATCGCATCAGTTTCTATCCAAGTATTTAACGAAGAAGGAAGTACCGAACTAAACTTTGAAACTATACCAGTCAATAATAGAAGTTCTGCGAAATTAATTATTCCTGCTGAAGAAGATATTGAAAATGCAGTGCTTAATTATAAGGGTGAAGAAATAAAACCTACTGAAAAAAATGTTGTTGGTAATGACATTGTTCAGCAAGTTCCAATACCTAAAATAAAAATAGGATTTGAGCCCACTGAAGGTGTTAAAAAGGTGCCGTATAAAACAACATTTTCAGGTCCTGTAATATTAACAGTTGAATCAGATTTTAAAGATAATATTGAAGAGCTTTTTTATTCTGTCGATGGGGAAAATATACAAAAATATAGTGAAGGTGCTATTATATCGTTAAGTAGTGGTGAACATAATATTGAACTGTTTGGGAAAGATATTTACAGTCGACCTTTAATTTCTAGTTTTGCAAAGCTATATATTGACAATGAAGCTCCTAGAACCAGAGCAAAATTATTAATTGAACCAGAAGGTATTTTTTGCTCATTTCAGGGAATTAGTAATAATTCAAATGTAAAAACATTCTATCGTTTTATTAGAGATGAAAATAATGTAGATGATGTTGAGTGGGACTCTACAGGAACGAATATTGATATTGCTATTCCAAGTTCGCACCGTTCATATTTACTTGAAGATCCTAATAATAAGATAAAAATAGAATTTTATACTATTAATACTGAATTTGGATTTGAAGAACCTAAAAATATACTGGAATTCAACTTAGGTGAAATCCCAAGATTAATGTGGGAAGATACAAATCAAACTGTGTCTCCTTCAATAATTTGGCAGAATATTTTCCAGCACGGATTGTTAAGTCTAAGTGAATACAAGGTAAATCAATTAATTCATAGGAAGTACACAGATATTAGAATCGATGATATTATTAGTAATAATGTTAAAGGTATTTGCTTCGAGTCAGAAATACTTACCGTTGAAGTGATGTTTTCAGAAAAATATTCCTTATTCTTTAGTGGACCACCAACAGAGCTGTTAAAATTAGGGCAGGAGTATGAATTTTCGTTTGAGTTAAAAACGGAGAGAACTAATGAGAGTGTGACAACTACTAACCCAAGGGCTAAGTTGCACCCATTAAGAGCTCCAAGTCTCCCTGACGACATTATTCATTTAGTTGAAGAGAATGGAGTTTTCAGTGGGAAATTCACAGTTGGTAACAACTTTCAGAATTATAAACATAAGTTAATAATAACTGACGTTAAAAATATTACACCTCCTTTAAGAGAAATCCCGCTCTTGTTAGATGAGGATAATGAATAAAGGGTGATAATTATGCCAAATTGGATGTTAATTCATGGGATATTATTGGTTATTTTGGGATGTTTGTATTTCTTTGTTTATTACAATAAATCCTGGACACTTAGTGCGCCTTTTAACAAAAAAACTTCCATGAAAATATTGTTCTTATATTTGCTTCCATTGTGTTGGCTGTTATCATCGGTATTATTGGGTATAACCTTTTATTATTTTGGTCTTTTAAAAAGTGTGGATGTAATTTTTCTGGTCATACTACCTATATTAACTATTATAATCTCTGGAGTTTATTATTGGTTGTCTAATAAATCCTACATTAAACAACAAGAGCAAACCTATAAGGATATAGACAATTTTAAAAAAGTTTCTATGAAATGGATAAAGCAATTTTCATTTGTGAATGACAATAATATTGACTTAGAAGTTTATATATCTAAAGGGACACCTAAAGGTAGAATGATTATTTATGATTTAACTACAAGCGAAGAAAATTTAATACTGAAACAACATGAAAATATTCCTCTAGGACTTACTATAATGACTTCAAAAAAAAATGGGTCCTAAAGGAGACTAATAGTAATATATTGTTTGAATTCTAATTTTAAGAAATTCAATCTTTCGGGTCATTATAGTTTTGAAGTGAATTATTTATTATTTTTTAAAAAAGACAATGTCGAACAATTCGGTATTGTCTTTTTTTTGAACTCAATTTTAACTTTTTTTATATAACAAATATCTTATATCAAAGAGGAGTGATAGTTAGGATTGTAATTTTAGAACAAATTAAAGCAACAAGTGAATCTCAAACTAATAATTTATAAAACGATAAGTATTTATTGTAAAACAATAAATTATATATTAGAATCGTAAATAAGAAAACAAGTGAGGTGCTTATTAATGAAACGTGAAACGCTATTCTTAAAGCTAGCTGTCTTTCTAATGGCATTGCCGGTTCTTGCATTATGTATTTTTGCAATTCCGAATATAGCTTTTGGTTCGGCAGATTATTATCCAGAAGTAGAATTTTTAAAATATCCTGCTTTGGTTGGATTGTATATGACGGCATTGGCGTATTTTCTAGCTCTTTATCAGTCTTTCCGGTTGCTTGGTTATATTGACAAAAATATAGCTTTTTCCGATTTGTCTGTTAAGGCATTAAAGAAAATTAAACTATGTGCCATAACGATAAGTATTGTTTACGTAATACTTCTGCCGCTAATTTATATAGTTGCTGAGAGAGACGATGCCCCTGGACTTATTTTGGTAGGAATAGCGCTTATCTTCGCACCGTTAGTGGTAGCAATATTTGCTGCTGTCCTGCAGAAGCTATTGAAAAATGCCATCGATATAAAATCTGAAAATGACTTGACGGTCTGAGGTGAACAACATGGCTATTATAATCAACATCGATGTAATGCTCGCTAAAAGGAAAATGAGTGTAACGGAGCTTTCAGAGAAGGTCGGAATTACGATGGCGAACCTGTCCATTTTAAAAAACGGAAAAGCAAAGGCGATCCGAGTATCAACCTTAGATGCGATTTGCAAGGCTTTGGATTGTCAGCCTGGAGATATCCTGGAATACAGAAGTGACGAAGAATAATGAAATAGCGAAGATGTGGTAAGCGGAAAAAAGTATTGGAGGGATATAGCTATGTATAGAAACCGAAACATAACTTACTATGCAGGACAGGAATTACCGGCATTCCAAAAGAGAACGTTAGCTTCGAGAATGCTTGGAGCATTGACTCAGCTTATACGTTTTGGTTGGGGGCAGGCTTTATCATGTTTGTTTCCTGTCGTGATTTTTGCTTCTTTGGCTTTAACTCAAATTATTCCGCTGCCTTTTCTGCCGCGATATGATTGGCTTTTAATCATCTGTCTTTTCATGCAATGGCTCATGTTGCGTTCTGGACTTGAAACGCGGGATGAACTGAAGGTCATTACGGTGTTCCACTTAATTGGTCTAGCGCTTGAGCTATTCAAGGTACATATGGGTTCCTGGTCTTATCCTGAGGAAGGCTATTCCAAAATATTCGGCGTTCCTTTATATAGTGGTTTCATGTATGCAAGTGTTGCGAGTTATCTTTGCCAGGCTTGGAGAAGGCTTAAAGTCGATCTTGTAAGGTGGCCGTCGTATCTCGTTGTTGTTCCTCTTGCAGCTGCAATTTACTTGAATTTCTTCACGCATCATTTCTGGTTAGATATTCGATGGGTCTTATCTGCACTGGTTATTATCGTCTTTTGGCGGGCTTGGGTTACCTATGAGGTTGGCGGGATTCGTTACCGAATGCCGCTGGCGTTATCTTTTGTACTCATTGGCTTCTTTATCTGGGTAGCTGAGAACATTGCTACATTCTTCGGAGCTTGGGAATATCCGAATCAAACGGAAGCATGGAGTCTTGTTCATTTAGGCAAGGTGAGTTCATGGCTTTTATTGGTGATAGTCAGCTTCCTTATTGTAGCGACGCTGAAAAAGTTTAAGGGGAGAACCACATAAATTTATTTAGCAAATGTTTGGCTATACCTTCTACTGGGAACATTTCCTTTATGTAATGTATCAAAGGAGATGAAGTCCATGAGTTATAATTTACAAGGCAAAGTAGCAATCGTGACTGGTGCCAACGATGGTATCGGATTGGAGACAGTGAAAGCATTCTTAAATGAGGGAGCAAAGGTTGTTGGTGTCAGTTTGACACTGGATGATGTGCAGGACATCGCAGATCGTTCTTCCTTTCTGCCACTGAAGCTAGATCTGACAGAAGAAGGTGCTGCTGACAAAGTGGTCGAAGCAGCTGTTTCTCATTTTGGAAAGCTTGACATCTTAGCGAATGTTGCAGGGATTGCAACTTATAAAGATAGTTTCATGGATGTAACATTGGATATTTGGAGAGAGACTTTCGAGACGAATGTGTTTGCGGTTGTAGCATTAACAAAAGCCGCTATTCCTGAGCTGAAGAAACAGCCAGGAGCAAGCATCGTCAATGTGGCATCTGAGAGCGGACATGTGCCTGATTCGTTTGCGATTGATTATAGCGGTAGTAAAGCAGCTATTCTGAATCTTACACAAGCCCTTTCAGATGAGTTTGGCGGAGATATTCGTGTGAATGTCGTGTCCCCAGGTCCGACTCGTACAACGATGTGGAATAAACCAGGCGGCATGGTCGATATGCTCAGTGATATGTTCGATAAAGAAGGAGAGGAAGCTGTCAGCTACTTCGCGAAAGAAGTCCGTCAGATTCCGCGCGGGGAGATTGGGAAACCTGAAGAGATTGCCAATGTTATCGTCTTTCTAGCATCTGACAAAGCGACGTATGTCACTGGAGCCGAATTTCCGGTGAACGGCGGGTCGGTCAAATATAAATAAATTCTGTTATAATGGTATGACTGCGGTATGCAGTCATACTTTTTTTATTACAGTTGAAAAGATGGAAGGGATACACATGGTATTTGCCGTAAGTTTACTAATAGGACTTCTTGCAGCAGCACTCGGCAGTCTTGTAGGTTTAGGGGGAGGAATCATCCTCGTTCCGTCGCTGTTGATTCTAGGCAGCTTCTGGGATGCATTCAGCTGGGCAACACCGCAAGCGATTGTTGGCGTTTCAGTTATCTTTATGATTTTTACTGGCCTGACTTCTACGCTGACATATATGAAAAGCGGACGGGGTGATTACAAGAGCGGACTCATTTTCTTGGCAGGAGGAATGCCAGGAGCTATTCTTGGTTCCTTCCTGAATCGTTTTATCTCGGGTGATGGTTTTTCGTTATACTTTGGCATACTTGTGCTGCTTGTTTTCTTCATGTTCTTCGTAAAACGTAAGGAACGTGAAATGATTAATCCAAAAGGTATCATTGTTACAAAAGAGATTAACGGTACCACTTATACATATAGCTTCCGGTTCATGGCGGCATTTGTGCTGTCCTTGTTCGTCGGATTGCTTTCCGGTATGTTCGGAATTGGCGGAGGCAGCTTTATGGTGCCTGCGATGATCCTCTTATTCGGATTTCCAGCACATATTGCTGTTGCCACAAGTATGCTTATGGTATTTTTCCTCAGTATCGTTAGTACCGTTATGCATATTTCCCTTGGACATGTGGAATGGAACGTTGTATGGGCCTTTATTCCAGGAGCGATTATTGGAGGGTTCCTCGGTGCAAAGATCAACCAAATGCTGAAGGGGAATACAGTCGTCTGGATATTGCGCATCATGCTCGTATTAGTTGCTGTCCGTTTGATTTGGGACGGTTTGTCGTCATAAAGGAGTAGAGAAGGATGCAGGAAAAGCTGACTATCAACTACACAAATGATTTGCATAGCTATTTCGAGAACTGGCCGAAGATTGCCGGGTACTTGAAGGGAAATAAACAAAAGCTGCAGGATGCAGGTGAGACGTGCTGGCTGGTTGATATCGGCGATCATGTCGATCGGTCACGCCCGATTGCTGAGGCATTCAGAGGCAAGGCGAATATCAGCCTGCTGAATGAAGCCGGCTATGATTTCGCAACAATCGGTAATAATGAAGGAATCACACTTGATTATGATGACCTTTATCATTTATACGATGAAGCGGAATTCCGTGTTGCAGTCGCAAATCTTCATACAAAGACTGGAAAGGATCCGAGCTGGATGGAGCCGTCCTGGGTGGTCGAAACAACTGGTGGTGTAAAAGTCGGCATGATAGGCCTGACTGCACCTTTTCCGGATTTCTATAATCTGATTGGCTGGGATGTTCAGGATCCGATGGAAATTCTGAAGCAGGAGATTGGTCCGCTACGGTCTTCTTGTGATGTGGTCGTTTTGCTCTCCCACCTCGGAATTTATGCTGATAGAGACATAGCTGCTGCTTTTCCGGAGATCGATGTGATCATTGGTGGTCATACCCATCATTTGCTTCATGAAGGGGAATACGTGAACCAATGTCTGATTACGACTGCAGGTAAGCAGGGCTTCTACATGGGTGAAGTGGAGATTATCTGGGATACAGAGCAGGAATGCATTACCGGGAAGCATGCCAGAGCCATTCCTGTAGCAGATCTGGAGGATGATGCAGACACAGCTGAGCAGGTTGCTGTCTATTCGGAAAACGCAGCAAAAGCAATGCACCGTCCTGCCGTCGTTCTGCCAGATCCGATGCCTTGTGGTCCTTATGAAGATTCTCGTGCAATGGATCTGTTGACCGATTATCTGCGCAGATGGACGAAGGCAGATCTTGCTTTTCTAAACGCAGGGGTGCTGCTGGATAGCTTTCCGGCAGGAGCTGTTTCTTATATGGATATTCACCGGATCTGCCCGCATCCGATTAATCCGGCAACAGTTCCGTTAACTGGAGAATCATTGGAGCAAATCGTAAATGCTGCATTGCAGCCTGATTTCGTTTCATTCCCTCTTAAAGGCTTTGGATTCCGCGGAAAGGTAATTGGAAAGATGATCTACAGCGGATTGACGTTTGATATTACAGGAACAGAAGCAAAACCGGTGGCTAAGAACTTGAAGATACATGGTAGGCCGCTGGATCCTAAGAAGCTTTATACAACAGCAATGGCGGATACCTTCACTTTCGGCAGCTTGCTGCCCAATATAAAGCAAGCAGAAGGCAAGAAATATTTCATGCCGGAAATGCTGCGGGATTTACTTTTGGAAGCATTTCAAGAAATAGAAAAATAAGCAAACACCTCCGTTACTCCTACATAGGATATAACGGAGGTGTATTTAAATTGATGACTGTTGAACCTTTATTTCTAGAAGGCAAGCCTTTTACTGCTGTGACTGTCGTATTGCCGAAAACAACCTTGCTCGTTGTGTCGAATGATGTCGGATATATTATGTGCGGTGCCCTGGATGTAGATTTGCTGAATGAAAAGCTTGCAGATCGCAATATTATATCTGGCAGGGCGGTCGGAGTTAAGACGATTGAGCAGCTGCTAGCAGCACCGCTTGAAAAGGTGACAGAAGCATCAGCAGCGTATGGCTGGAAACCAGGGATCAAAGGAAAAGACGCTTTACTTCTCTTAGCTTAAAAAAAATGTCGAAGTGTGCCCCTCAATCTAGATTGTTTTCCGATTTTCTGGTACTATTTTATCAGAATGGAATGTCGGAGAAGATAAGGGGTACGTCAATGAGACTAGTTTCGACAAAATCGGTAAAGCCCGGCAGTAAGCTCGCTCAACCCGTTTATAATGATAAAGGCAGTGTTCTCATCCAGCGGGATGTGGAGTTGACCGTAAATATTATCGATCGCTTACGAGAGTTGCGATATACCTATGTCTATATCAGAGATGACAGACTCCAGGACATCGAGCTTTACTTCTCCACTTCCAATGAAAAAAGACTTAAAGCAATGCAAGTTATCCATAAGAGCTTTCAGGAAATCAAGAAGAATGATAATGGTCGATATTTGACCGAAAAAATGACTGATAAAATTACGAGCTCTATCCAAGAGATGGTCAGCAATCTAAGGCCGAAACGCCAAACATTGACGATTCTTTCCGATATGCTTATATATGATGATTATATTTTCTCTCATTCGGTAAATGTCGCATTATATGCGATGGCTATCGCTAATGAAATGAAACTTCCTGTTTCCGTTGTAGAGGAGATTGGTTTTGGCGCAATCCTGCATGATGTGGGCAAGATGTTTGTCCCGCAGGAAGTATTACAAAAGACCGGCAAACTGACTGACTCGGAATTTAAGCAAATAAAGGAACATACGACAAAGGGGTTCCATTATTTGCGCAAGATGAACAATATTCCACTTGTGGTCGCGCATTGTGCGTATCAGCATCATGAACGGATGAATGGCTCCGGGTATCCACGCGGCATCAGCGGGTCGGATATTCACCTATATGCCAAAATCATTGGCATAGCAGATGTCTTTGATGCTGTGACGAGTAATCGTGTTTACCGGGATGCCATGCTGCCACATGAAGGATTGGAAATATTGTTTGCAGGTGCAGGGGATCAGTTCGATATGGAGATGGTTGAGGCCTTCAAGCGAAGCGTCGCAATCTATCCGACTGGACTTACTGTCCGCCTGAGTGATGGGCGTATGGGTATCGTGATCCGTCAAAATGAGGACATCAATACGAGGCCGATTATCCGGATTCTCCAAGAATCGGACGGTACAGAACCTGCACCGTATGAAGTGGACTTATATGAGCATTTGAATATAACAGTTGTAGCTTGTTCGACATCAGCTGAGACGAACTAGCTTATTCTAAGCCCTCTTGGTCAAGCATATGCTTGATCGAGGGGGTTTTTTTCATGCGTCCATGGCAGCGTAGAGCTTCTAAAGCATCACCTTCCTTTCGTCATGTGCTCCTGATGAGCTTGCTGCTTTTCCTGCTGTTCACTAGCTTAAGCCTTTGGCTTGTGAATAGGGGCTTGGAGCCGACACTTATGGCTATTGCAGAAACAAAGACAGAGCAGTTTGCCAAACAGGCTATAAACCAGGCTGTACAGGCAGAGAAGGAAGCTGATTTGGACTTGAATGCTTTTGTACAAGTAGAGAAGGATACCAACGGAAATGTAACACATGCCAGCTGGGATGCGGCAACGGTGAACGAAGTACTGCGGAAAGTGACCTTTCGTGTACAGAACTATCTTCGGCTGATGGAGGATGGCCAAATGCCGGCTGTCAGCGAGGAACAGCTGGCTGAGGAAGCAGCAGCTGACGTTATTCAAGAGAAATTGGAGGAGGATCCGACACTCGTCGATATACCGCTCGGTCAAGCAAGCAATAATGCTTTGCTTGCTAACTTAGGTCCTCGTATTCCGGTGAAATTCGAAATGATCGGCTATGTAGAATCTGGTGTTGATGTAAAGGTGGAGGAATATGGCATAAACAATGCGATGTTTGTTTTCATGGTCGAAATCAAAGCGAATGTTCGGATCATCATTCCATTTTCGACGAAGACAACAACTGTAACGCAGGATGTGCTGCTGGGAAGCACAGTCATCCAAGGGCAAGTGCCGGAATTTTATAACAATGGAGGAGAGTCCGGATCATCTCCATCTTTCTCCATCCCAATGCAAAAGGAAGGCGAATAAATTCAGCCTTCCTTTTTTTGCTGTTTAGATTTTTGTTCCCAAATTCGAAGATAAGGATAAGGGTCAAAGGAAAACTCCGAGCGTCCATTGTCCTTATACATCCCGTAATGTAAATGCGGCGGAAATTTGCCAGATGTTCCTGGTGGGCCATAGCCGCTGGCGCCTACATACCCAATTACATCTCCAGGTTTAACAACATTCCCGACGGATACACCTTTTTCAAATCCGTTCAAATGGGCATAGTAGTGATAAATATTATTGCTGTCTCGAAGACCAATACGCCAGCCGCCATATAAATTCCAGCCTTTTAATTCAATAACACCATATGTGGTCGCGTAAACGGGGACTCCGTAGTTAGCAAAGATGTCTGTACCTTCATGAATCCTTCTGCCGCCAAATCCGCGTGCATCTCCCCATGTATTGCGGTAACTATAATTATGATGGAGTGGGAGCGGGAATGAACGATTATCCAGCTCTATTGTATCGAACTTCTCATACAGCTTGGCAGTATTCATGATCGTTTGTACAGTAAGATCACGCTCATAATAATGCCATAGGGCTATCTTAATATCGTTTTTCGTAGTTCCAGTTTGCTGTATAAAAGAGGCCATCGTGTAGAGTACATCTTCTGGATTATCTGGATCAGCCTGTTTGTCTCCATCCCCATCACGCCCTAATCCTTGAAACCAAAGAATAGAGGATTCGTCTGCCAGCTGTCCGTGTGCAGCAGCTCCGAACCATTTTTCTTCAGGGATTTCGATCGCAATCAGTTTCTCTTCTTTGGATTGTGTCGGGAGATTATGCTCGTACTGATCGATTGCAGCTAAATAATACCAAGGAAGTCCTGTGGCAGCTGCTGTTTTCTTATAAAGCGCCATGCGATCCTGTTTTGCTTTATTCACGTTTTCTTCTCCTTTTGCAGAGGCGGAGAACGGGAAACTGCTTAACAGTAGAATTAGCAACATGGCAATGTGTATCTTTTTCATGTGCTGCTCACCTTTCCTTACACGTTTGCTGTTAGTTTGTACAGAGATCAAAATTTCATGAGTACTATTCATTAGTTGAGAGGAAGGAATGCGAAAATATAAAAGAAATATGCTACACTAGAAGCAAGATAGGGGAGTCGATAGATGGTGAAAACAACAGTACAAGGCAAGCACTATGAAGTGGTGCAGGATGTAAAGGGAGCCTTTCAGGAACAGGCATTCCAAAACCGCTATAGCGAAATCCTGACGAAATATGATTACATTGTCGGTGACTGGGGATATGAGCAGCTTCGTCTAAAAGGATTCTTTGATGACGATAACCCAAAATCCACCTTCGATACTAAAATCAGCACATTGGAAGATTATTTGTATGAGTATTGCAATTTTGGCTGCGCATACTTTGTCGTGAAAAAAGTTTCGGCAAAGTGAATGTGTAAGAGAGGGGCATATACGATGTACTTTGTGGATAAAAGAAAAATAGAAGCGATCCTTACATATATGGAAGAGCTGCTTGCAGTAGAGATACACCATTCAGGGCTAACAGACAAGCTTGCTGCAGAACGGCGGGCGCAGCTCTTGATTGAAGGTATACTTGATACTGGAAACAGTGTAATTGACGGATTTATTATGCGTGATCCAGGCAGCTATGATGATATTATCGATATCCTTGCTGATGAAAAGGTAATTGCGGAAGATACTGCACCAGCCTTTAAAGAAGTGATTGCGCTGCGTAAAATGCTGACCGCAGAATATCAGCAAGTGGATTACCAAAGACTTTCAGATACGATGAAAAAACATCATGATTTGCTTGGACAATACGTAGAGTGGGTAAGAGCATATTTGGTGGACGAGACGCGGACAGCTTCCGCTTTTGCAAGGAGCAGCCAAGATGAAAGCATATGATGGGTATCTGATTGATTTAGATGGAACGATGTATCTTGGTAAGGAGCGGATTGAAGCTGCCCCGGGATTCATTCAGAGACTAAAGGATGCTGGTAAAAAGCATCTTTACGTGACGAATAATTCAACACGTACACAGGAGCAAGTAGCTGCTAAGCTTCGCCAAATGGATATTGCAGCAAATCCGGAAGATGTGTTTACGACGAGTATGGCAACAGCAGCGTACATACGAGAACATAATCCAGCTGCACGGGTATTTGCCATCGGTGAGGAAGGTTTGTTTGATGCCTTGGCGAAAGAGGAGCTTACTTTAGCGGAAGAAGACTGTGATTATGTTGTTATCGGTCTTGATACATCGATTACGTATGAGAAGCTGGCGAAGGCTTGTTTGCTTGTTCGCGCAGGAGCAACTTTCCTCTCTACGAACAGTGACAGAGCACTTCCTACTGATAGCGGCTTGATGCCGGGTAATGGAGCGATTACATCTGTCATTTCTGTCAGTACTGGTATTGAACCGACTTTCATCGGCAAACCTGAGAATATCATGATGGAACAAGCAAGAAAACTATTGGATTTGGACAAGGAACAAGTTCTTATGGTAGGGGATAACTACTTGACTGATATAACCGCAGGTATCCGAGCAGGTATGGATACACTGATGGTTTGTACCGGTTTTACAAGAAGAGAGGAACTTCCTTTACTTAATCCGAAGCCAACATATACGATTGATACGTTAACTGAATGGGAATTCAAATAAGGAGCAGCCTTTGATAAGGCTGCTCCTTTTATTTAACCATCAATATTTTCTTCTTCGTTTTGACTGTGCGCAAGTCTGCTGGCAGCAGCTGCAGCGATAGCGCCTACTATGTCATCTAAGAAAGTGTGGCATTCTCCGCTGCTTTTATCATTCAGCTTGGCCAAGATACCGGGTTTCTGTTTGTCGATATAGCCGTAGTTCGTGAATCCGATTGATCCATATAAGTTAATGATGGAGAGTGCAATTACTTCATCAATCCCATACAGACTCTCATCTCTCGCAAGATTATCCTGCAGCGGCTGTTCCAGTTTTCCTTGTTCGGTTAGTACGTCAAGCTGGATTCCTGTCAGGATGGCATTTTGTACTTCTCTTTTTGACAATACGCGTTCCACATTATAAATGCACCGGTCCATTGTTAGGCCAGGATAATATTTCTCTTGCAAAAAAAGTACCAGCTCCGCGATGTCTTCTACTTGTACACCCCGTTCGATAAGCCATTCCCGCGCTTTTTTCTCTAATTCAGCAGTCATAAAATCACTTCGCCTTCCTATGTATAATTCTGTTAGCAGTATACCCTTCTAACCTATGCGCCAACCGTCAGCTCTGGAACATGTTTTTTACCGATGCTTCATAAAATGTATCAGGAGGTGTTTGCTCGTGTTGCAGTTGATGCAGCAATATATACCAGGGTTCACCGGGAAGCCGGTTTCTTACCGGAATTATCACGCTTATCAGACAACAGATCGGCTATATGTCATTATACCAGCAAGGACGGATCAAGACAGTTATTATGAACTGGCTGCTATCACCGTTTATATGCAGGAAGCAGGCTTTCCGCGTCTAGCTCAGCCGATGCTGACAACAGATGGACAGATATTAACGGTTTATGAAAATACAGCTTATCTCGTGGTAGAAATGCCGCCGCCTTATTCAAGGAGCCTTGATGCGCATGGTGCAGAGTTGGCTGCCTTCCATCAGCTAGGTGCCGGCTGTCCGTTTGCACCAGATACACTATCCAGCTACGGGAAATGGAGTGATTTATGGACTGCGCGTCTGTCGCAGGCGGAAAGGCTTTATTCGGATATCTATCAAAAACGGCCACTTGTTCATGAAGAACGAGTATTTCTGGACACCTTTTATTATGTAATCGGCAGGACGGAGCTTGCCATTCAATACTTGAATGAAACAAGCAATGAGTTCCGCTTCACAGACTATGATCAGCCGACCACAGTATTCACAAAATATCAATCTGAACTGGCAGATACATATGTGCTGCCTCACAGCATCATTTATGACCATCCAGCTCGTGACTTGGCCGAATATATGAGGAATGCCTTTTGTAAGGAGGAAGACAAGGAAACGGGTGAATTTCTGCAATCTTATATGCAGCAGCGCCCGCTCTCTGTGTTTGGAATGAGGCTGTTGTATGCCAGGCTGATTATGCCACTTCATCTTTTCGATCAAATCGAGAAAGGTCTGACTGGAAAAGCGTATGAAACACTTATCATGCAGCAAAGCAGGTATGAGCAGCGTCTAGCCGGATTATTCGATCAGATGCAGGTCGATACGCGCTCTCTTGAGATACCTATGTTGGAAAATTATTTGTAAAGTTGGTTGCGATAGTAGATTGATAGAGTTATAATGTCCTTTATATAAAAACATTTGTTTATTTGAGGTGGACAGGAGGCTGAATGAGATGAAACAAAAGGTACAAATCGGCTTATGCGGCCTTGGTACAGTCGGAAGCGGTGTGGTTCAGATTTTACAGGATCACCAGGAGCAGATTCGTTATAAGCTTGGCTGTGAAGTAGAAGTAGCGAAAGTGCTCGTTAAAAATAAGGAGAAGAAACGAGAATATATCAAAGATGATTCTATCCTTACGACGGAGGCTGCTGATATTACAGATAACCCTGAAATTGATATTGTTGTCGAGGTAATGGGCGGTATGGAAGACACGTATCAGTTGCTGGAACGCAGTATCCGCAATCGCAAACATATCGTGACTGCCAATAAGGACTTGATGGCAGAGCAAGGTGAAAAGCTGTTTGCACTTTCTCAGGAATATGATACGGATATTTATTACGAGGCTAGTGTGGCCGGCGGCATACCGATTCTTCGTTCACTCAGTGATGGTCTTGCTTCAGATAAGATTGAAAAAGTAATGGGGATCGTCAATGGAACGACGAATTTCATCCTTACAAAAATGACAGATGAAAACCTATCCTTTGAAACAGTACTAAAGGAAGCGCAGGAACTTGGATTTGCAGAGGCTGATCCGACTTCGGATGTAGAAGGCTTGGATGCTGCCCGTAAGATGACATTGCTGGCAAATTTAGCTTTCAAGATGCCTGTGGCATATAGCGATGTCCAAGTTGCTGGTATCACTTCCATCTCTAAGGAAGATATCGAGTTTGCCGGAAAGCTAGGCTATATTGTGAAGCTGATCGGTATCGCTGCAATTGATGAGGGGAAAGTTGAAGTGAGCGTTGAGCCTACTTTACTGCCGGAAGCACATCCTTTGGCGCAGGTGAAAAATGAGTTCAATGCTGTTTATGTGTATGGACACGCAGTAGGGGAGACGATGTTTTATGGTCCGGGAGCTGGCGGGCTACCGACAGCGACAGCCGTCGTTTCGGATCTGATGGAAGTCATCAAGAATATCCGCTTAGGTGTCAGCGGTAAGGCTTATGTGCAGCCGCAATATAAAACTGCCTTAAAAGATAATACCGAAAAGCACGCCAAATATTTCATTCGTGTTGAAGCAGAGGATCAGACAGGTGCATTTCACGCCGTCACAAATGTGTTCGCGGGTCAGAATGTCTCGTTTGCAAAAATCCTCCAGCTGCCTCATAGCAAATCGAAAACAGCAGAAGTCGTCATGGTGACACATAAACATAGCAAGCAGCAAATCGAAAACAGCATACAGCAGCTCGAGCAATTGAGCGTCGTAAAACGCGTAATCAGCTGCTATCGTGTAGACGGAGAGGATTGAGAAGTATGGGATGGAAAGGACTTTTAGAAGCATACAAAGAATATTTGCCGCTTTCAGAGGAAACACCTGCCGTAAGTCTGGGAGAAGGAAATACACCTTTAGTAAAACTTGAAAAGCTGTCAGCAGCATACGGTATTGAGGCATACGCCAAAATCGAAGGAGCAAACCCGACGGGAAGCTTCAAGGACCGCGGTATGGTCATGGCAATTGCCAAGGCAAAAGAAGCAGGGGCTAAGGCAGTCATTTGCGCATCAACAGGCAATACATCTGCTTCAGCAGCTGCTTATGCAGCCCGCGCTGGTATGCGCTGCTTCGTTGTTATTCCTGAAGGTAAAATTGCACAAGGGAAGCTTGCGCAAGCTGTTATGTACGGAGCGGAAATCTTCTCAATAGAGGGCAACTTCGACGACGCATTGCGTGTGGTGCGAAACTTAAGTGAAACGGAGCCGGTGGCGCTAGTTAATTCCGTCAACCCATATCGTCTCGAAGGGCAGAAAACGGCAGCCTTCGAGCTGTGCGAACAATTAGGACAAGCACCGGATTATCTGTTCATTCCGGTCGGCAATGCAGGTAATATCAGTGCCTATTGGAAAGGCTTCAAGGAATATGAGGTAGAAAAAGGCTACAGTCTTCCAGTTTTAAAAGGCTACCAAGCAAGCGGAGCTGCTCCGATCGTGCATGACCGGGTATTCGAAAATCCTGAAACCGTCGGTACTGCTATACGTATTGGAAATCCTGCAAGCTGGCAGAAAGCTACTGCTGCAAGGGATGAATCAGGCGGAACAATTGACGAAGTGACAGATGAGCAGATAATCGCTGCTTATCAGAAAATCGCTAGTGAGGAAGGTATTTTCGCTGAACCAGGATCTTGTGCTTCATTTGCTGGTTTGCTAAAAGCATTAGAGCAAGGGGAAGTACCTAAAGGATCAACAGTTGTGAGTGTACTGACTGGAAACGGATTGAAGGATCCGAACACAGCTATCGAGTACAGTACAATCAAGCCTGTTGTCCTACCGAATGAAGAACAGGTAATTGCAGACGCTATTAGGGAGCGGATGTAAATGAAACGCTGGCAAATAAGCGTACCCGCAAGCACTGCTAATATCGGACCTGGCTTCGATTCAGTTGGTATCGCTTTGGATCTTTATTTGGAGTTGGAAGTCCAAGCTGGGCCTGAGTGGGAATTCATTCCGATGTCAGATGCCGTTCAAGGTCTTCCGGCTGGCAAAGACAATATGATCTATGAAACAGCCCTTTATGTAGCAGATCGCTATGGATATAGTGATCTGCCAGCATGTACGGTACGCATGAATAGTGATATTCCTTTAGCTAGAGGACTTGGCAGCAGTGCTACTGCTCTTGTCGCCGGTATTGAACTGGCTGATTGTCTTTTGTCCCTTCAGTTGAGTGATGAAGAAAAGCTAGATATCGCTGTTAGCTTGGAAGGACATCCTGATAACGCAGCACCATCCATTTTAGGGGGATGTGTGATTGGCTATTATGATGACAAAGTTCATTATATACAGACACCAATTAAAGATGTGCGCTTTCTAGCAGTTATTCCATCATTCAAACTTGCAACATCAGATGCTAGAGCTGTACTTCCCGATCAGCTCCTGTATAAAGATGCTGTAAAGGCAAGCGGTATTGCAAATGTAGCCGTTGCTGCTCTGCTGCAGCAAAATTGGAAGCTGCTCGGAGAAATGATGACGAAGGATCTTTTTCATCAGCCTTACCGGCAGTCAATGATTCCTCATTATGAGGAGGTTGCTGCTTCTCTCCAGAAAGCAGCATACGGCGTCTACTTAAGCGGAGCTGGCCCCACTATGATAGCTTTAATCGATGAAACCCGAGCAGATGCTGTCCACGCCTACTATCAGAATATGTACCCTAACTTTGAATGGCTTTTACTTTCTTGTGCTGCAAAAGGGAGTTGCGCAGAAGAGTTAGCTGTCGAAGCATAATAAAACCCACAGAAACCAGTTGATTTCTGTGGGTTGTTAATTCAAGAACTATCTTGCGTAAATAAAGAACCACGAAAAAGTTTTCACTTTTCCGTGGTTCTATCATTATATTAGAATACTTGCTCGATCTCACGCACTCCAGGAACTTCTGCCATTAAGGCACGTTCGATTCCGGCTTTCAATGTGATCGTAGAGCTTGGGCAGTTACCGCATGCTCCCATAAGACGCAGACGTACGATACCTTCATCAACATCGACTAGCTCGACGTCGCCGCCATCACGCAGCAAGAATGGACGCAATTTATTCAAAACTTCTTGTACTTGGTTTTCCATCATCCATTATCCCCCTTACGATTATATATTCATTATAAATCCTTTCCGGGAAAAAATCCACGCTGGCTAACTGAGAAATTCTATCAATTAAAAAATAAATTCCAACATTGTGCTTGTTACGGTAAACTGAAGCTAACAGCATACGAGAGGATGGAGCAGAATGACCACTAATATTACCGTTTATGGAGCTGATATCATCTGTGCAAGCTGTGTGAATGCACCAAGTTCTAAAGACACGTATGAATGGCTGCAGGCTGCATTGGCAAGGAAGTTCGAAAACAAGCAGTTTCAATTCGAGTACATCGACATTAATGAACCGCCTGAAGTAGAAAAGCATAAACAGTTCTCAGCGAAAGTGATAGAAGAAGATCTGTTCTATCCTGTTGTACTCGTTAACGGTGAGATAGCAGGGGAAGGAATCATTTCCCTTAAGGCAGTTACAAAAGCTGTCGAGACAGTCAGCGCAACCTAGTTGTGCTGATATCCCGCCTTATGGTAGGATTATCACTTGATAGTGTTACATCCTAGAATAGGAGTGAGCGGGATGAATCCGATCATTGAGTTTTGTGTAAACAATCTGGCCTCCGGCTCGCAGGCGGCTTTTGAAAAGCTGGACAGTGACCCAGGTCTTGATGTGATAGAATACGGCTGTACAAGCTTTTGCGGCATTTGTGCCCAGCACATGTTCGCTCTTGTGAACGGTGAACCAGTGACAGCTGAGACACCTGATGAGCTTGTCGAAAATGTTTACAAGTTCATCGAAGAAAATCCGTTATTTTAATTGGCCGTGCGTCTGCATTTCGCAGGCCTCGGCTTTTTTTATAGTAGAGGAGAAGAGACAATGGATATACCGTTTGTAAAACTGCATGGCTTAAAAAACAGCTATATTTTCGTGGATTTGTTCCAATTCCAGTTGGAGGAGGAAATGCTCGCGCCGCTTGCAGTAGCTGTCGCAGACAGAGATACTGGAATCGGCTCTGACGGTTTAATACTTATTCACCCAAGCAAAACATGTGATGTAGGCATGCGCGTTTTCAATCTGGACGGTTCCGAAGCGATGAATTGCGGAAACGGTCTGCGCTGTGTTGCCAAATATGTTTTTGAAAATGATTTGGTGAATAGTGATACATTCACCATTCAAACGAAGGCAGGCCAAGTAGAAGCGAAAGTGCATGGAACAAAAGAGCATGTACATGAAGTGACAGTTGATATGGGAGCGCCGATTTTACAGCGTGAACTGATTCCAATGCTCGGTGAGGCTGGACAGGAAGTCGTCGATGAAGTTTTTGAAGCAGGAAAAGAACAGCTTCATGTTACAGCAGTAAGCATGGGAAATCCTCACGCAGTATTCTTTGTTGATAATATTGATGATGCACCGCTTTATACACAAGGTCCCGTTATTACGAATGATCCTCGATTCCCAGAAGGAGTTAATGTCGAGTTCATCGAAATGGTCTCCAATAAAGAAATGCATTTCCGTGTATGGGAACGCGGCTCTGGTGTTACACAGGCATGTGGTACTGGCGCTTGTGCGGCAGTCGTTGCAGCTATACAAAATGACAAAGCACCATACGGAGAAGAAGTGACCGTGCATCTTAGCGGCGGTGATCTGTTCATCCGATGGGAAAAAGATGGTTCTGTCTGGATGCGCGGTGCAGCGGAAAAGACAGTAACCGGGATCTTCCATTGGGAGCACAGTGCTTGAGCATCGGTGAATAGGAGCGTATACTGAAAGTAAGATTAAAATGGGGAGGTAACATAAAATGGTATTGAATATTACTGACACTGCCAGCCTTCAGATCAAGGAAATGATGAAGGAAGAAGAAGCAGAAACAGTCCTGCTGCGCTTTGGCGTAAAAGGCGGCGGCTGCAGCGGCCTTTCCTACAGCCTTGGCTTTGAATATGAAAAGAATGAAGAGTTAGATACATTCGAAGAGGTCAACGATATTCCGGTCATCATCCGTTCTATGGATATTCCGGTTATCCAAGGAACTACTATCGATTTCAAACAAAATATGATGGGCGGAGGGTTTACAATCGAAAATCCGAACGCTATCGTCAGCTGCGGGTGCGGTTCGTCATTTAAGACAGCGACGAATGCCGGAACGCCTGAGAATTGCTGATAATTACAGATTACAATCTTAAAACGAATAAAAAACAGCCCAAGCTGGACTGTTCTAAATTGAGATTAACGACTTTTTTAACGGATTATTTTTCGTTAAGAAGGTCGTATTTTTATACAAAGTATTAGTAATCTTTATTTATGTCGACGTCATTCAATAATAGGGAAATTAAGTTAGTTCTGCACAATCTGAATAAGGTTGCCGCATGTATCATCGAAGACAGCCAATGTGACTTGGTCCATTTCTGTCGGCTCTGTAGTGAAGCGCACTCCGTGATTTATTAATCGACTGTATTCTTCACGAACATCTGCAACGCCAAACATTGTTGCAGGGATGTTTTCGGCAAATAACTTCTCTTGATACTCTCTAGCGGTCGGGTTGACATTCGGTTCGAGTAAAAGCTCGGTACCAGCCTGGTCATCTGGAGAAACAAGAGTTATCCATCTATATTCCCCAGCAGGAACGTCATGCTTTTTTACAAAGCCCAGCGTTTTTGTATAAAACTCCAAAGCCTTCTCTTGATCTTGTACGAAGATACTAGTAACAATGATTTTCATATTGTTATTGCCTCCTTTTTATATAGAAATCGTATCATAAAAACGCAGAATGCTTGTATGGGAAATAAACTTAATTTGAGTACTTGGCGTGATCGTCTATCAGATATTTCAAATACTAGATACCACAGCAAAATAGTCTTGATTATACTAATGAAAATAACATCTTTACAGGAGGACTAATATGATCACACTTGCCACACCTGCAGATGCATCAGAAATTCATCGTATTATGCTCGCTGCATTTGAAGAGTATAAGAATTCGTCGGTTCCTTCCAGTGCTTTGGAGGAAAAAGTGGAGTTAATCAGAACTAGCTTGGTAGAGGGAGAAGAAATAGCTTTTGTATACTGGAAAAATGATAGAGCGGTAGGAACTGTACGTTTTAAGGAACAGGATGAGGCTTTATATTTCTTCCGTTTGTCTGTATGCCCAGAAGAAAGAGGAAGAGGAATAGCAGGGCAGCTGCTTCAGGCACTGGAGGAGTATGCTATAACTCACAATTTTGGTGTGCTTCAGTGTCAAGTTAGACTGTCAGTTGCTAAAAATATTGCATTATACAAAAATAACGGATTTTATATAAGTGAGAAGAGAACGGTTATAAAATCTGATGGGAAACAAGTAGAAACAGCTCTTATGACCAAAAAGCTATAACATAGTAAAAACGCTCCGTAGTGCCATTGTTAAGCGTAAAAACAAAATCCAATAAAATAAATATGATTATATTAATAAAATGCGGGTATATAACTCCTACCAACCCCTACATAAAACTAAGGGTAACAGCATTGTTTGTACAATAGTCAACATGCATAAAATGGAGGAGAGAGAACGATGGACAAACAAGCGAATGGACAAGGGCATGTCCCTCATACAGAGGACGATGGTCGAAGTTCGAAGCGAAGATTAAGATTAATAGCTATTATTTCTACCTTCGGTGGATTATTATTCGGTTATGATACAGGTGTAATCAATGGGGCATTGCCTTTCATGGGGCAGGAAGACCAATTGAATCTAACACCATTAACAGAAGGAATGGTAGCAAGTTCCTTGCTTCTAGGAGCAGCGTTCGGTGCTGTATCCGGCGGGAAGCTCGCAGATAAAGTCGGTCGACGTCGTGTGATTCTATACTTAGCTGTATTATTCTTCTTAGCAACTTTAGGTTGTTCTTTTGCACCTAATGTGGAGACAATGGTTATCTTCCGCGTACTGCTTGGACTAGCTGTCGGTGGTGCTTCGGTGACTGTTCCTGCTTACTTGGCGGAGGTTTCTCCTACCGAGTCACGCGGAAAAATGGTAACGATGAATGATTTGATGATTGTTACTGGTCAGCTTCTTGCTTATTCTTCTAACGCATTTCTTGGGAATATGTTCGGAGATGCTGGGCATATCTGGCGTTATATGCTTGTTATTGCTACAATACCAGCTCTTATACTTTGGTTCGGAATGCTTGTTATGCCAGAGAGTCCGCGCTGGCTTGCACAGCAAGGCATGTTAAAAACTGCCTTCCAAATTCTTATGAAGATTCGCCGTAAAAATCGTGCGAAGCAAGAAATGGAACAAATTAAGAAAACAGTAGAAAAAGAGAAGAAGCTGGACAAAGCTTCTTTCAAAGATTTGACTATTCCTTGGATTAGAAGAATTGTTCTTATAGGTTTAGGGATTGGAGTAATCCAGCAGATAACTGGTGTAAACTCTATCATGTACTATGGTACCGAAATTTTAAGTGACGCAGGATTCGGTCGAGACGCGGCTCTTGTAGGTAACATTGCCAATGGTATCATTTCCGTAGCAGCTACTATTTTTGGTATCTGGCTGCTAGGTAAAGTAGGACGCAGACCAATGCTGACGGTCGGATTTATAGGTACAACAACGGCATTGCTATTGCTAACGATTGTAACGACATTCTTTGAAGGTTCCGCTGCACTTCCATACTTAGTGCTGAGTCTAACGGTAACTTTCCTCGCATTCCAGCAAGGAGCTGTATCACCTGTCACATGGTTAATGCTTTCTGAAATTTTCCCGTCACGTATTCGCGGTATGGGGATGGGGATTGCGATCTTCTTCCATTGGATGACAAATTTCACAGTAAGTTTGACATTCCCAGTATTGCTTAGTGCGATTGGTCTATCCAGCACATTCCTTATCTTTGTTGTTCTTGGTATTGCTGCGATTCTCTTTATCCAGAAATTCCTTCCGGAAACGAAAGGTCGCACACTGGAAGAATTGGAACAAGATTTCCGTGATAAGAAGACCCGCAAAACTGTTCCAAAGTTGAACAAGAAAACTGAACTAAGTGAAAGAGTGTAAACTAAACGATCCCTTCCTGGCTGACAGGAAGGGATTTTCTTGTATAAAGAAAGAAATTGTTATGCTGTCTTCATTGGCGAAAATGGTGATAATCATGAATGCTGTGGTACAACTGTTCAGTTGAAACAGAGTTGTAATATAACAAAAGTGATTATTTTGACAAAAGACGGGTATATAAATCTTACCAACCCAATACATACACAAGGGTAAAAGCTTTATTCATTCAGCAGTCAAATGCGTAAATGGAGGAGAAAAATATGGACAAACATGAGGCTGGAAAAGGGCATGTCCCACAGATTGAGGATGATGGAAAAAGCTCGAAGCGGAGGCTGAGATGGATTGCCATCATATCTACTTTCGGAGGATTATTGTTTGGATATGATACAGGTGTCATCAATGGTGCACTGCCGTTTATGGGACAGGAGGATCAGCTGAATCTAACACCGCTGACAGAAGGTGTTGTTGCAAGCTCTCTGTTGCTAGGAGCTGCATTTGGTGCAGTATTTGGCGGAAAGCTTTCTGATAAAATAGGTCGTCGCCGTATCATTTTGTATCTTGCTGTTTTATTCTTTATTGCGACATTAGGCTGTTCATTCGCACCGAATACGGAGACGATGGTTGTCTTCCGAGTGCTGCTTGGCCTGGCTGTTGGTGGTGCTTCTGTAACTGTACCGGCTTACCTCGCTGAGATGTCTCCAGCAGCAAAACGGGGACGTATGGTAACACAAAATGAATTGATGATCGTAACTGGTCAATTGCTTGCTTATACATCCAATGCTGCACTCGGAAATTTATTCGCCGATACAGGTCATATTTGGCGTTATATGCTGGTTATCGCAACCTTGCCAGCTATCATACTTTGGTTCGGGATGCTGGTCATGCCGGAAAGTCCGCGTTGGCTTGCACAGCAAGGTATGCTGAAAACTGCTTTCCAAATTCTTTCGAAGATTCGCCGCAAAAATCAGGCAAAACAAGAAATGGCGGAAATTCGCAAGACAGTGGAAAAAGAAGAGAAACTGGATAAGGCTTCGTACAAAGACCTTGCGATACCATGGATTAGAAAAATTGTTTTTATCGGTATGGGTATAGGTATTATCCAGCAGATCACCGGTGTTAACTCCATTATGTATTATGGAACAGAAATTCTGAGTAATGCTGGTTTTGGTACACAAGCAGCACTGATTGGTAACATTGCAAATGGTGTCATCTCGGTGCTTGCTACATTTGTTGGTATCTGGCTGCTAGGCAGAGTAGGACGCAGGCAGATGCTGACGGTAGGTTTTATCGGAACAACGAGTGCGCTGCTGCTTATTACGATTGCTGCTACTTTCTTTGAAGGGACAACAGCTCTTCCGTATATGGTACTAGCTCTGACAGTCACATTCCTTGCCTTCCAGCAGGGGGCTGTTTCACCAGTCACATGGTTGATGCTAGCAGAGATTTTCCCTTCCAGGCTGCGCGGTATGGGGATGGGAATCGCTGTATTCTTCCAATGGATGACAAACTTCACTATCAGTTTGACTTTCCCAGTGCTTTTAAGTGCGATTGGTCTATCTAGTACGTTCCTAATCTTCGTTGTCCTGGGGATTGCTGCAATTCTCTTTATACAAAAGTTCCTTCCAGAAACAAAGGATCGAACACTGGAAGAATTGGAGCAGGATTTCCGTCAGATGACTATTCGCAAAACAGTACCAAAATTGAAGAAGAAAACAGAAATAGGAGAAAGGGTATAATCCCTTCTCCTATTTTTTTGTTTCAACTAGTTTCTTTAAGCCTGTTTCCAATTCATCGAAGAAGACAGGCATTCCATGTCCAGTACCAGCAGCTTGCGGATGCAGCTCCTGCAGCTTGCGGATAGAGCGGAAGGCCTCCTGTTCGTCCATTGTGAAGTAGCGTGGTGGGCCGTTGAATTCCTTTTGCTGCGTAAGCACTTTGTGAAGAGATTCCTGCTGTACAGTCGTAAACGCATCACCGGCAATCAAGACTTTATCTTCTGTATGGAATAAGCTGATATGCCCTGGAGTATGCCCAGGTGTGTGGATCCATTCCCAGCCTGGCAGGTGCGGTACTTTATGGTCAAGCGGTATAAGCCTTACATGCTTGCTTAAATCGATTCCTGTATTCGGAAAGGTCTTGGACAGCTTAGTAATAAGTCCCCCGCCAGCATCTGTCTTTCCTTCTGGATAGTCAAGCTGTCCAGTCAGATAGGGAAGCTCCAGTTCATGCGCATAAACAGGCACATCCCATTCCTTCACTAGCTCGACGATACTGCCCACGTGGTCGAAGTGACCATGTGTGAGGAGAATGCATGCTGGTCTAGCGCCTTCTCCGAATAGTTCTTCAGCTGCTTGCTTAATATTGCCTGCTGTATCAGGAACACCGGCATCTACAAGCACCCATTCTTTTGTATCAGGATTCTCAATGAAAAAGACATTTACTATTCTGTCTAGATAGCCATGAACAGTTGGGGAGACGGTTGTTTCCTTTCCGCTCTTTATTGAGGCAAGCGGAATTAAGCGATGTTCATATTCGTTTTCCATACAGCTCCTCCTTTATCGATACTAGTGTGTGATAGACGGGCTTCCTTATACAAAAAGTATAAAAAAACACCGGTTTCCATAAAGGTAACCGGTGCGGTGTTAATTAAAACATGCTTGTGGAATGTTTAGGCTGTACACGAGCGTCTGGATCAATGTATGTTTTGGCATTGTTGATAGCAGTCGGGCCTTCGCCGAAACCAGAGGCGATCAGGTTGACTTTACCTGGGTACGTACAAATATCACCAGCTGCGTAAATACCAGGGATATTTGTTTCTTGTTTTGTATTAACAACAATGCTGTTTTTCTCGATTTCCAAATCCCATTGCTTGATTGGTCCTAAGGAAGAAATGAAACCGTAATTGACGAGAACTTCGTCCACATCGATCGTTTCAGTTTCTTCGCTTTTTACCTTCTGCAGAACAACCTGTTCAATGCGGTCCGTACCCAGCATCTCAACTGGTGTATAAGGAGTCATGATTCTTACATTGGATTGCATGAGTCGTTCTACACTGTGCTCATGAGCACGGAACTCATCACGGCGATGCACGAGAATGACTTCTTTGGCAATTGGTTCAAGCATTAGCGCCCAGTCAACAGCCGAATCGCCGCCACCTGCTAATAGAACACGCTTGCCAGCGTATTTCTGCATATTATCCACATAGTAATTCAAGTTAACACCCTCGAATTCGTCACATCGCTCAACTGTCAGGCGACGAGGCTGGAAGGCGCCGTTTCCTGCTGTGATAATGATTGTTTTTGAGAAGTGTACACCCTTATCTGTTTCGATGCGGAATGTATTATCTTCTAAACGCTCGACTTTATCGACTGATTCTCCGAGTGCGATAGTAGGGTCGAAGCGTTTCAGCTGTTCCATAAGATTGTCCACTAGTTCCTGTGCGCGGACTTGGGGGAAGCCAGCTATATCATAGATGTATTTTTCTGGGTATAAAGCAGAAAGCTGTCCGCCCACTTGGGGAAGGCTTTCAATGATTTTGACACTTTGCTGACGCATCCCACCATAGAATGCGGTGAAAAGTCCGACTGGACCTGCACCGATGATGGTCACATCATATATTTGATCTGACATACCGGTTCCTCCTAGTATTTTTAAACGTAACAATTGGTATTTTATCATAGTTGCTGAAATATGAGTAAGAAGAAGGATTTTTAATGTATAGTAGTATGCCCTTGAACATGATAAGCTTCCCCTTTTTTGGTTGATAAAAGGAAAGAAAACGTTTACCATAATATTGATGACGGTTTTGTGACAGTTTTATGTTTTCATCTGCATTATAAAGTGAATAGTATCACAAACAAAAAAATTAATGAGTTGTTAGGTTGCAACAAGCTTAGGAAAAACCAAACTATATTAATGGATGTGATCGAAGATGAGCAAACCAAAAATTGTGATTGCAGGTGCTGGTTACGGTGGCCTGATCACGACAGTGAAACTTCAGAAACTGATTGGAGCGGACGAGGCGAGCATCACGCTCGTAAACAAGCATGACTACCATTATCAGACAACATGGCTCCATGAGAATGCGGCAGGGACGCGCCATCATGATCAGACGCGGATTGCAATCAAGGACGTTATTGATGCAAAAAAAGTCAATTTTGTCCAAGATACGGTAACGAAAATCAAACCAGATGAAAAAAAGCTAGTTATGCAAAACGGTGAAATCTCCTATGATTATCTTGTTGTAGGCTTAGGCTTTGAGCCAGCGAATTTTGGAATCGAAGGCCTTCTGGATCATGCATATATGATCCGAAGCATCAATTCCTCCCGTTTGATTCGAGAGCATATCGAGCACAATTTTGCAGTGTATAACAATGAATCGGAAAAGAAAGAAGAGCGCCTTAATATCGTTATTGGCGGAGGCGGCTTCACGGGCATCGAGTTTGCCGGAGAACTGGCAGAACGTGTACCAGAACTGTGCAAGGAATACGATATAGACCGAGATAAAGTAAGAGTCATAGTTGTAGAGGCTGGCGCATCCGTCATGATGGGATTCGATCCGCAGCTTGTAGAATATGCTTTGAATTCCTTAGAATCCCGCGGAATCGAATTCCAGACAAATGCTTTCCTTAAAGAAGTTACGGCTAATAGCATCGTTTATGAAAAAGCTGGCGAAAGACATACGGTCAAAACTAATACAACGGTATGGGCTGCTGGTGTGAAAGGGAACTCAATTCTGGAGGAATCCGGTTTCGAAGTAAACCGCGGCAAGGTGATGGTGACAGAGGATCTGCGTGATCCGAACCATGATGATATCTTCATTGTCGGTGATTGTGCTGCAATTATAAATGACGAAACCGGCAAGCCATATCCGCCAACAGCGCAAATAGCTACACAGATGGGTTATAACTGTGCCCATAATCTAAAAGCACTCATTCGCAAGGAAAGCAACACTCAGAAATTCGTGCCAGATATCAAGGGTACACTCGCTTCCTTAGGGGGCGGTGATGCCATGGGGATGGTAATGGGTAAGAAGCTGTTCGGAAAACCGGCAGACGTCATGAAGAAAGCGTCAGATAATCGCTATCTCTATCAGCTTGGCGGTGTTGGACTAGTATTGAAAAAAGGGAAGTTCAATATATTTAGCTAAACAAAAAGCAGCCATCTGGCTGCTTTTCTTTTGTATAGTGTTAATCTCATTTGTCGATGCTGTTACCAGAGGTGAAAGATATGATGCGACGATGGTGCATAAGAGCACTGCTTTGTACCCTCTGGCTAACAGCTATGTATGTGACCTGGAGCCAGCTGACTAATTTAACAGCAGAGGACGTCATCCAATATGAACAGCGGCAGCTTCCTGTGCGTGATTTCGGAAGCAAGCAGCTGCATCTGCAATTAAAACAGCAAATAGATGACTAGAGAAATACCGATGCCGGTTAGAGCGCCGAAAAAGACTTCGATCGGCTGATGTCCGAGCATTTCTCGGATTTCGCGATTCTTTTCGAACTCCTGCTTACTGCCCCACACTTTCGCTTCATCTACAAAGCGCTGGAAATCCTTCAGAAGCAGATTCAGCAATATTGCCTGTTCACCGGCTTGTCTTCTTACACCGGATGCATCAAACATGATGATGATGCTAAAGACAAAGGATGCGGCAAAAATAGGGGAATCAAGTCCGCTTTCGAAACCGATCGAGGTTGTCAGGGCAGCCACGGCTGCTGAATGACTGCTCGGCATACCGCCCGTACTGAATGCAAGGTCGGCCTGGATGCGCTTATCTGCTATCGCACGGATGGGCACTTTTATTATTTGTGCGAAAACGATGGCAATCAGCGCACTCCATAGGGGCATATTTTGTAACAATGACATGTACTGCTACATCCTTTCAGAGAAAAAGCTATAATATATGATGTACTCATTATAACTAAATTTCCCTGATAAAATGTCATTTAAACGAAGTATTATATGTCACTTTACCTTTTCTGAAAGCATGAGCCACTCTAGGGTAAAACAAGGCTGCAAGTATTGCGAAACAGAAATCTTTGATAAAGAACGGTATCATGCTGATCCAAGCGGCCAAATAGCTTATATCCACACCCATCCACAGCTGCATGGCGCCATACATATAGGTGACTCCAAAGAGATAATTGACAATGATACCAGCGATTACCGCCACGAAAACGCGATAACGCATAGATGTTTTTTCCATAATAAAACCAGCAATAAAGGCAATAGGTATGAAAGATAGCAAGAAACCGCCGGTAGGTCCGGCAAAGACACCAAATCCTCCAGAAAGATCTGCGAAGATCGGCAGACCAGTTAGTCCAAGCAGTACATAACAGATCATACTGTAGGCTCCCCATTTATAACCTAACAGCAAACCGGCAAGTAATGCGAAAAACGGCTGCAATGATAACGGCACAGTTTGACCTCCGATTGGTACAGCAAGAAAAGGAAGCCAGACCGATATGTTTGCTCCAACTGTCATCAGACCAACAAACATCGCGCTTGCAGTCAATTTACCAGTACGACTCATAACTTATCAACTCCTTGCAGAAATAGTAAACGACACCCTCTTTATTGTCAACTTAATTTTTATCGAGGTTTACAATGTAGGCATAAAAAAAGGCATAAAAGCCTTTTTTTATGCCTGGATTGCTGCATCTAATGCAATTTCCATCATATCGCCAAAAGTAGTCTGACGCTCTTCGGCAGTTGTTTCTTCACCAGTGAGGATGTGATCGCTCACTGTAAGCACAGATAGTGCTTGGCAATCATGTTTCGCAGCTATTGTGTAAAGTGCGGTTGTTTCCATTTCGACAGCCAAGACTTTGTAATCTGCCAATTTTCCGTAGAATTCCAATGTGTTGTCACGATAGAAGCGATCGCTTGTAAAGACGTTTCCAACACGGATATTCAAGCCTTTTGCTTGTCCAGCCTGATATGCTTTCAGCAGCAAATCAAAATCGGCTGTAGGTGCAAAATCGACTGTACCGAATTCCTGACGGTTTATTTGGGAATCAGAGCTAGAAGTAGACGCTAAAATCACATCACGGACTTTTACGTCTTTCTGGATAGCGCCTGCAGTACCAACACGGATCAGTTTTTTCACGCCGTAGCTTTGAATCAATTCATTCACATAGATGCTGATGGAAGGGACACCCATACCTGTACCTTGAACGGAGATTCTTTCTCCTTTGTATGTACCAGTATAACCATACATTCCTCTTACTTCGTTATATAGCTTTGCATCTTCCAAAAATGTTTCTGCGATGTATTTTGCACGAAGCGGATCGCCTGGAAGCAGGATCTTGTCTGCAATCTGGCCAGCTTCAGCATTTATATGTACACTCATGACAGCACTCCTTTTTGCTAGATGTGTCAAAATTACCATAAATACAAGATAAACTCAATCTTCTGCCGTAAAGCTGTTTTTAAACTTAAAAAAGTGGGATATTTATTTAAAAACGCTTTCTTTTCTCCTATAATAATTATGTTACTACTTTCACATTTACATACATGAGCAATATGCTTTGGAGGGAATTACGATGCAAGAAAAAACATTCACTATTACAAGCGAAACAGGAATCCATGCTAGACCTGCAACGCTGCTTGTTAATAAAGCCGGCCAGTTCAACTCTGAGATTGAACTTGCATTCAAAGAAAGAAAAGTGAACTTAAAATCTATCATGGGTGTCATGTCACTAGGTGTCCCGCAAGGAGCACAGGTTGTTATTACAGCAGATGGTAATGATGAGGAAGCAGCATTAGAAGGTATCCAGGAAGTCCTGGAAAACCATTTGAGCTGATTGAGGAAGCTGGAGATTTTCTCCGGCTTTTTTTATACTTTTAATAGGTGTAAGAAAAAGTGAAGGTTGTAATCAATTTCCACAAAGAGCATGAAAATGGTAAGTTAAAGGAGCATATAAAATCATATTATATTTACCAAGGGGGTTAATTCATGAACTTCTTTTTTGCAACTGTACTTCTAACAGTAGTGATTATAGGTATTTCTTTGATTTTTATTAAGAAGAAACCCTTTATGTATTTGGTTCCTATCTCTTTAGTGGCAATTAGTATGATTTTATTTATGAGTAGTTTCTTTATTGGAGGATGGGGTGGAGTTGGAATGATAGCATTAAGCTCTTCCTTGTTAATTTCCTCAATAGCTGCATTGATTATAGTCACTCTTATAAGTTATTTTCAAACTGAATAATCCTATATCATCGGCATAATAGCACAGGATAATGAAAAAAGGCAGGAGCTAGGCTTCCTGCCTTTTTTCGTATTATTTGAAGTAATCCTTCTTCAGTGTCTCCACGTTTGCTAGAGCGAGTTCTTGATAGCGTGAGGCGGGCTGTTGCTCCAAATCGTGCTTTAGCTGCTGAACTGCTGCCCGCAAAGAATCGGAATAATCCGGTACAGTATCCATATATGCTGAGACTGCAGTTTTTGGTATATTCGCTTTTTCGTGCTGGGCGAGCGCTCGGCGTTCATGGAAGAAAACATCTTCTGTTTCCTTTGGATGATGTAAATCACCTTGCTGCGGATGCTTGAGAACAGCCAGTATCTCCACCAAATAAAACTTGCCGCGTTCTTCTTTGATTCTTCCGACATAAGAACCAGTTTTATAGCGTGCTTTGACAACGCTGCCGATATCTATCGTCATTTTGCTGCCTCGAATTCTTTGAGGCTGTTTGTCAGCCGAGAAAGGGCATCTTTCATCGTTTCAGGCGGGCAGGCAATGTTCATCCGAACAAATCCAGCACCTGCTTCTCCGAATTGAATGCCATCGTTGAATCCGAGTTTCGCTTTTTGGGCAAAAAAGTCCATCAGTTCTTTTTGTTCCAATTGCATCTGGCGGCAATCCAGCCACATCAAATAGGTGCCTTCGAGCGGGGCAATCTGAATCAAAGGAGTATCAGCTAATGCTTCTTCCGTCAGCTTCCGATTGACTGCCAATATGTCCAGCAGACCATCCAGCCATTCCTCACCTTCCGTATAGGCAGCTTCCATTGCAGCAACTGCCATCGTATTCAGCATATGGAAACCTTGCTTCGAGAATGTCTCTTGCAGCTGCAGACGCATATCTTCCTGCTCCACGATACTGTAAGATACCTGCAATCCTGCTAAATTGAATGTTTTTGACGGAGACAGGAATGTAATCGTTCGTTTGCTCATGTCTTCAGACAAGGAAGCAACAGGTATATGCTGATATCCTTCATGAATCAAATCGGCATGGATCTCATCTGACAGAAGTAAAACATCGTACGTTTGGCACAGCTTCGCTAAGCGCTCCAGCTCCTCTTTTGTCCAAACACGCCCAACTGGATTATGTGGATTGCAAAGTATCATCGTCTTTGCGCCTTCTTGGAAACATGTCTCCAAGTGTTCGAAATTCATCTGGTATGTACCATTTTCTTCTAGCAAAGGATTTTCGACGATTTTGCGATCATGTGCAGTGACTACGCTGTAAAAAGGGGCATAAACAGGTGTCTGGATGACGACTTCTTCACCAGGTTTTGTAAACGTCTGGATAGCCATATGCAGACTGGTTACAACGCCGGGGCTGTATAGAAGCCAGCTTGGCTTAATGCGCCAGCCATGACGTTTTTCAACCCAATTGGATACTGTTTTAGAAATACTCGCATCAGTAATTGTGTAGCCATAGATGCCGTGTTCAGCTCTGTTCTTCAAGGCGTCTATTACCGATCGAGGTGATTGGAAGTCCATATCTGCCACCCACATCGGCAGAACATCTTCTCCTCCATATAATGCTTTAAGATTGTCCCATTTCACGGAACGAGTCTTTCTGCGGTCATGAACTGTTTCGAAATTATGCATAGTCCGTACTCCTTTCATCATTTCTTTTTTCATTATATAAAGAAATGCTTCGAAAAGCGAAAGGCTTGATCATTGTATATACGAGACAATTGTTTCCGGCGTTTCCTCAGGCAAAAGATGCCCGGCATCAGGAAGGATATGGAGCGTCGCATGGGGCAGCTCGGCGAGCAGTCGATAACCAATAGATGGAGGCAATAACGGATCTTCATTTCCCCAGAAAATGATTGTTTGTGCTTTTATTTGCTGGAGGCTGTCATTCGGCAAATCACCGCCACGAGATCGAATAAAATGAGCCAGACTTGGAAAAAGTTCCTTGGCCATAAAGGGAATGCTGTACGCAACTACCATCCGCAGCGTAACTTTTTCAGGATCAGCAACAAGATGGCGCAGGAAACCGACTACACTGCTGGCTTCGAAAGCAAGCTGCATAATTGCAGGAAAGATGCTTGCCGAAGCGATCAAGCTTGAGAATGCGTCTGTCGGCAGCATATAGCTTGATGGTGCAAACAGATACAGTTTATTTATCCGATCTGGGTAGCTATACGCAAGGCGCATGGCAATTTGACCACCCATTGAATGACCGCCAATATCTATCTTTTCTATCTGCAAATGATCAAGAAGAGACGCGGCAAGACTGGTATAGTCCTCATAGGAAAAAGCTATTTCAGCTGATTTTTGACTATTTCCAAAGGGAGGAAAATCTAATGTCACTACTTGGTAACGTCGGCGCAGCTCCGGAATCATACGGTGAAAGCAGCTTCCGGAGGCAAGGAAACCGTGAAGAAGTAGGATTGTGCGGGAGTTGTCATGACTGTATGAAGAATAAATGCGATAATCTATAGCTATTTTTTCGTAATAGAAGGTATGGTTCGAGTAAGACATTCTAGCTTGCCCCTTTGCCTGCAATTAGTTCTAGTTTCAGTCATATTGGACTTTATATGCAAAAAAAATAGCAAAGCGATACGCATCGCTTTGCCTACAGGGGGAATACGAGAAAGTCTTACAGAACTATGTATTACCAAAAAAGCTTACTAGCAAACCTATTCTAATAAAAAAAATATACATATATAAATTTTTGCCGAAACCAACTTACTGTGATAGAATTATTTATTGCGTATAAAAGTAGAAAAAATCAGGAGTTGTTTAGTATGGCAGAGAAGTTTGAAACAGGACAAGTATTGACAGGTAAAGTAACAGGAATCCAGCCTTACGGTGCTTTTGTTGCATTGGATGAGCAGGTTCAAGGTTTGGTTCACATTTCTGAGGTGACTCATGGTTTCGTAAAAGATATCAATGAACACCTATCTGTAGGCGATGAAGTTAAAGTTAAAATCCTTGATATTAACGAACAAAGCGGTAAATATTCCCTTTCTATCCGTGCTACAGAAGAAGCACCTGCAAAACAGCAGCAAGCTAACGTTCAAAAGCAAGCTGTTTCTGAGGATGCTCCAGCAGGATTCAATACGTTGAAAGACAAACTTCAGGATTGGATCAAACAAACTGAAGGTAAATAATTAGAAAGACCCCCATATTAGGGGGTCTTTTTTTGATTTATCCATTTATGCCTTGGTTGTTGTCGCTTCTTCCACTTCTTTACGCTCTAGGAACAGAGCGGAAATTGACACAAGACCAGCCAAGCCAACAAGACTGTAGATGATCCGTGGGAAAGCAGCCGCCTGACTGCCATTACCAAAGATACCTGCAACCAAGTCGTAGTTGAATAAACCGACTAGTCCCCAGTTGATCGCGCCAATTATGACAAGAACAAGAGCGATACGCTGTACCATATTCAACTGCATAACCTCCATTTCATGAAGCGAGATGATAAATCTTTCTTAGCATGCCTTTGTTAGCCGATTATATTCCTACAACATTTCTTGATTTACTTGTCCAGTTTCGGTAAAGTTGCAGTAGTAAGCAGTTTCAAGGAGGATGAATATGACACACATCGGTTTTGATTATAAGAAAGCGTTACCATATATCGGGGAGCAGGAACTGGATTACCTTGCACCGCTCGTGCAGGCTGCGCATGAACAATTACATAATAAAACAGGTGCCGGCAATGATTTTCTAGGCTGGCTTGATTTGCCGACTGATTACGACAAAGAAGAATTTGCTCGTATCAAGCAGGCAGCAGAAAAAATAAAATCTGATTCAGATGTTTTACTCGTTGTCGGAATCGGCGGCTCTTATCTTGGTGCTCGTGCGGCAATTGAAGCACTGACGCACAGCTTTTTCAACGTACTCTCTAAAGAAGACCGAAAAGCACCACAGGTATTCTTTGTCGGAAATAGCATCAGTGCTCCATATTTGAATCAGCTGCTTGATGCAATTAAGGGTAAAGAAGTCAGTGTGAATGTTATATCTAAAAGTGGTACAACAACTGAACCAGCAATAGCCTTCCGTATCTTCAAGAAGTATCTGGAAGAGAAGTACGGAGTTGATGAAGCGCGCAAACGTATTTATGCTACAACGGATAAAGAAAGAGGCGCTTTGAAAACACTCGCAAGCAAAGAAGGCTACGAGTCGTTCGTCATTCCTGATGATGTTGGCGGCCGTTTCTCTGTGCTGACAGCTGTGGGGCTATTGCCAATTGCAGCGGCAGGTATCGATATCGACAGCATCATGTCAGGTGCACAAAAAGCGCAGGAAGAACTGTCTGTATCTGATCTGAAGGAGAATCCGGCATATCAATACGCAGCTATACGTAATGTTCTTTATAACAAAGGCAAGAATATCGAACTGCTTGTGAACTATGAGCCGTCATTGCAATATTTCAGTGAATGGTGGAAGCAATTGTTCGGAGAAAGTGAAGGGAAGGATTTGAAAGGATTGTTCCCGGCGTCTGCTAACTTCTCTACAGATTTACATTCTCTTGGTCAATATGTACAGGAAGGCCGCCGCGATTTGTTCGAAACAGTCGTACTTGTGAAACAGCCTGTATCTGATGTGACCATAGAAGCGGAAGAGGAAGACCTTGATGGATTGAACTATCTTGTAGGTCAGACAGTTGATCAAGTGAACTACAAAGCCTTCCAGGGTACACTGCTTGCTCATACAGACGGTAACGTACCGAACTTAGTCGTAGAAGTTCCGGCGCTGGATTCTTTCAGCTTCGGGTATCTGGTATACTTCTTCGAAAAAGCATGCGCAATCAGCGGATACTTGCTTGGTGTAAATCCGTTTGATCAGCCAGGAGTAGAAGCATATAAGAAGAACATGTTTGCTCTGCTTGGCAAGCCTGGATATGAAGAAGAAAAAGCAAAACTAGAAAAAAGATTATAATAAAAAATCCCTTCTGGCCTTATTGGCAGAAGGGATTTTTTATTCGATATGCTGCAAGGTGATGATGCAGTCCTCCTGATGCATCGATTCCTGGAAGTCTGGGCTCATATCCATGCTTTCTCCGCGCATATAGCCGATCGCGGTCTTTTCCTTGCGTGCAAAATAACGACTAGCTTCAAAGAAACTTTTACCAACTAGTTCATCTGGTAAAGACATGACTCGGATTTCTTGCTCTTTCAGAAAATGAAGCAGCAGTTCTAGGTGATTTTTCTTTTCTTTGTGATACACTTCGTGGAAAAACAATGTACTTACAAAATCATTTGACCGGATGACGACATCTGCTCCTGCACGACGGAGATTTTCCTTTTGCGTATGTGTCAGCACTTCAGCAACGATATGAAGATTTGGATTGTTGCCGCGCAAGGCAATCGTTGTCAAAATCGTCATATAATCAATCTGTTTTTCATTTTTACCAGCGTTTGCAGTAATGATTGCAGTCTTAGCATGTTTGATATTCGCTTTTTGCAGAGTTTTGTCCTCAGATGCATCACCGCGAATGAAGTGTAAAGGATGTTCTCGATAGGGGAGCATAGTCAATGACTGATCTATCAAAACAACGGACTGTTCCGGGTGTTTTTCGTTCAGCTTTCCAAGTAATGTCCTGGCCCGCTCATTCCAGCCGATGATGATAATATGATTGCTCCCTTTGAATTGGGTAAGTCCCTTTGAAAGATCCTGGGTATACTTAACAGTCCCAGCAGCGATAGTAGCCAAATAAAAGGTTACAAGACCTGCACCTGAAAGGATGAGCACAATGGCAAGGATTTTGCCATAAAGCGTTTCAGGAATCAAATCACCGTAGCCTACAGTGGAGGCAGTCACGAATGCCCACCAAATACCATCAAAATAAGTAGGAAATTGTTTTGGTTCTATATGATGCATACAGATACCGAATGATATCATTACCACGAGCACAGTAGAGAAGAGGCGAATGAAAATAGGAAGGCGGAAATAAAAACGTCGCAGAAACTGTGTGACCATATTATCCCTCCTCATCTTTTTTGTTAGTATATGTATATTCACGTGCTTTAAACGAACAGGAGGGAACAGGGATGGATAAAATGACGGCAGCATGGCTGGAAGGACACTTGCATGAACCAATCAGACAAGTAAGAGCCGTCCATACTGGATGGGATCATGATGTGTGTATATTGAATGACAGCTGGGTATTTCGAGTGCCAAAAAAAGCTATCACAGTTAACCGGGAAGAGGAGAAGTTACTGAAGAATTTGCAGTCCAAAACAAATATTGTGCTGCCGACATTTACTATCTGTACGACTCCGGATGGCAACGAAGCAATGCTTTATCCATACATATCAGGTGATCCGATTTCTTTAAATATGTCGGATGTAGCACTTAAAATTGCTGCCAGTCAGCTAGGCGCCTTTCTCACAAATCTCCATCAACTAGAAGCAGCCAGTTACAGCTTGCCAAAAAGAGACAGATTATATTATGATGCGCTTTATGAAAAAATAAGAAGCTTTTATCCAGATTTACCTGCTGTCGTCATTGAACACACGGAGAGATTATTTGCTGAACTGCAGCCAGTATGTACGGCTGTGGTACATGGTGATTTAAGGTCGGCGCATATATTGTGGGAGAAATCGACGTCTCAGGTCGGAATCATCGATTTTAGTGATATGCATGTAGGTGATCCTGCCATCGACTTTGTAGGAATCAGCCAGATAAGCTCAGATTTCTTAAATCAAGTACTGAGCAAGTATGATGTTGCTAATAAGGAGGAAATCTGTCAGCGGGCAGACCAACTAGCTAAATTAGGGCTGTATTATGAGCTGCTCGAATATGGTCCTAGCTGTAAGCTAGCAGCAGAGATGGAGCGTCAGTTTGTGAGGTGCAACACATATCGTGTGTAAGATCTGCAAAACAAAAAAACATCCATAATGGATGTTTTTAAGCTTCTTCAAGGCCTCTTTTCAGGCTTGCATAGACGCGCTGCCAGAAGTCTGTATTGTCACGATAGGATTTTGTAATAAAAGTGAGCATTTGGCTGCGCTTTTCTTCATATTCGGGTGCATCCTTATCGGGCAGACTGCTGAAGGATTCATCTATATATACTTGTAGTTCGGGAGCACGGGGACCCCATTTCGCTACTTCATCGCCATTTTGGTTGATAAAGATGATGATTGGAATGGAACGGCTTTTCCCGTTAGTCAGGTATTGATCCATCAGCTCCAGGTTCTCATCACGGTGTAGGATGCGGACATCAATAGCTCCGGCCTGTGCAATATGATAAAAGACTGGCAGGTTTAGCATAGCATCGCCGCACCAGTCTTCTGTCAGTACGATAGCACGTAGTTTTTGGGAACGGAGTGTGTTGAAAAATTCCGTGTCGGCTGGAAGCTCGTAGTGATCGTAGATATGCATTGTATTTTCTTTATGTGTTTGCATGGAGTCCAAATAAGCATCGATATTTATTCCTTTTTCGAACCATTCATTTAATGTCGTCATGTGTCTCATCCTTTCTGATGTTTAGTTTACCCGAGCGGTAGGATAAACTAAACAAATAAGCCTCTGATTATGCTACAGTGATAGAAGACTACATACAAAGGCGGAATAGATATGCAACTAGATAATCAAGAATTTTTAATGGAATTACTGCGGACGGTATCTCCGTCCAGCTATGAAATGGACATACAGAAAAAGTGGATGAAAGAATACGCTCCGTATGCAGATGAAATGCGTACCGATGTGTCAGGTAATGCCATTGCGGTCGTAAATCCAGATGCGGAGTTCAAAGTTCTTCTTGCTGGACATTGTGATGAAATCGCAATGGTCGTTACCGGAATCGATCAGAATGGTTTCCTGCAAATTGATGAGATGGGTCGCTTTAATGCAAAAGCAGCATTGGGTATGACCGTCCAGGTTATAGGTTACAACAAGACGATTCCAGGTGTGGTTGGTGTAAATGCGATGCATCTTGGAGGAGTGAAGGGAGACTTTGAACTGCCGGATCTGTATATTGATTGCGGAGCAAAGTCTAAGCAGGAGATGGAACAATATGTGCAAGTAGGTGACTTGATCGTCTACCAGCGACAGCCTTCAGTGTTGATGGACCGTTATTTGACTGGACGAGGATTAGATAACCGTACAGGTTCATTCATCGTAGGAGAAGTTGTCCGCCGGCTTAAGCAAGAGAAAGTCAACGTTGGTGTATATGCAGTCAGCACAGTGAATGAAGAAACAAATATGGGTGGTGCTTATTTCGCAGCAGCTGGTCTCGAGCCGGATTTAGCAATTGCTTGCGACGTTACATTTGCAACCGATCATCCAGGTGTTAACAAACGGAAAGCAGTGGATGTCAGCTTGGACGGAGGTCCTGTGCTGGCTAAAGGGGCACCAATCAACCGAAAAGCTAATATCTTGCTTGAGCAAGCAGCGAAGGAACTAGATATGTCGCTGCAATACGAATTAACGCCCCGCGCTACTGGTACTGATGCTGATAAGATGCGCTATTCAGGAAAAGGTGTATCAACAGCGCTTGTATCTTTGCCGCTTCGCTATATGCACTCGCCGGTAGAAACAGTCAGTCTGCAGGTTATTCAGCAGGAAATTGATCTTTTGGTAAAATTCCTGACAAACCTGACAGGTGAAGAAAGCTTGAATCCATTGGACTTGTGAGCATAAGGGTTGCAAATGCACAGAAAGCAGTTATAATATAATAACAAAACTAAATCGATTCTATCTTCGGGGCAGGGTGCAATTCCCGACCGACGGTGACAGCAGGAAATACTGCTGAAGTCCGTGACCCGCAGAACTTAGTTCTGCGGCTGATCTGGTGTAAGTCCGGGACCGACAGTGAAAGTCTGGATGGGAGAAGATACGAAGCAGAAGAGGGATGCCGAACGGGCTATCCTTGTTTCCATACGATGTTCGTATGTTTAACATCTTCATGCTTATTTGCGTATATTCCAAGCCCCAGAGCATAATGCTCCGGGGCTTTTTAACGTAGATAGGCTGCTTCCCCTTCATCAAGAGTTAGAATCGATAAACAAGATGAAGGAGGAGAACGATTATGCGTTCATCCAAGTTAACAAAATCAATTACTTTCGCTTTACTGGGAGCGATCAGCATGGTGCTTATGCTGTTGAATTTCCCGCTTCCATTCCTGCCGCCTTACTTGAAGATAGACTTCAGTGAGATTCCGGTACTGATTGCAGCACTGCTGTTTTCACCGCTTGCAGGTGTTGCTGTCGAAGCAATCAAGAACTTATTGTATCTTATTTTCACAGGAGCTGGAGACCCGGTAGGCGTCGTGGCGAATTTCCTGGCAGGCATGCTTTTCGTAATGCCAGTTGCATATTTTTATCATAAATTTAAAGCAGGCAAAAAAACACTCGTGTCAGGATTGGCTACAGGTACAGTTGCTATGGCTGTCGGAATGGGTGTACTGAATTACTTTGTTGTTCTGCCATTATATAGCATTTTCTTAGGATCTCCTGTAATGAGTGCTGATGCGAAATGGATAGCAGTCATAGGTGGTATTCTGCCTTTCAACCTTTTGAAAGGTATCATTATTGCGATTGTTTTCATTCCGCTATTTGCAAAACTGAAACCTTGGTTCGCGAAGCGAAAAAGAACAGCTGCAGCATAAGAAAAGTTCCCGGTTAGGTAGCTTTTTTATATGACTAAAAACAGTTGTTGCAAAGAAAGATAGTCCATGCTACAATAGTCTAGCGATGAGCTGAATTGCATAAGTCGGTAAAGCGCGTCTTAGACACGTGTGGATGTGGCCGCACGGCTTTACACGCCGCAATTAACAAAGGCACCCTGCGAGGGTGCCTTTTCTTATGCATTTTTTTAAGCTCTTCTTGTCTCTTCAACTTCAGCTTGTTCCTCTACAAGCAAGCGGGCAGTAGGTTCAGCCTTCAGCCGTTCCTCTGGAATAGGTTCGCCGGATTTCTCGCTTACTCCATACGTACCTTCTTCAATTCGATCTAGTGCATCTTCAATATCGCGAAGTCGCTCACGTGCTGCTTCTTTTAATGTTTCGGCTGTTTCACGATCATGCATTTCTGTGCCAAGATCGCCTGGGTGATTGACAATTGTCGAAAGCTCACCAGTAGAATCATTAGGGAATTCTTTTGCGCTATTATAGCTATCGTTCCCTTTAATTTGTTCTTCTGCTTCTTCCTTCATTGCAAGTAATTGATTACGGAAATAATCCAATTTATTTTTATCCATTTTCAATCCATCTCCTTTATTGCCTTCTCGTTTTAATAGCCAGCGTACAGCGGGCGATACAGAGCAGGTCCTCGTTCTCATCCGAAATGGATATTTGCCAAACCATTGTCGATTTTCCAACATGAATCGGGGAAGCAACCGCAGTTACGATGCCAGATCGAACACTGCGAATATGGTTTGCGTTAATCTCGAGGCCAAACACGGCCTGAGTTGCAGGATCTGCATGCAGGTTGCCGCCGATACTTGCTGCTGTTTCTGCAAGTGCTACACTGGCGCCACCGTGCAAAAATCCCATGGGCTGTCTGTTATGCGGTCCGACGGGCATCTCCATTACAACCTGATCCTTATTTGCTTCGACCACCCGCATTTGCAGCTGCTCCATTAATGTATCTGAGAAGTTCATAATAGTAACCTGCTTTCTGTATGTAATGTATTTCCCGTACTAGTATGTATTAAACCTATATAAAAAAGCGGGCTGGATGCCCGCTTTTAAAATTAGAATGAAAGTGGTACGAATTGCTGGATCAGTAAAGCGATCACAAGCAATAGACCATAAATCGTATTTGTTTGTCCTGTTGCTTTCATCGCAGGCATCATTTCAAGCGGCATTGTCTTGCCAATGAAACCACGGTAAGCATCACGAGCTTTCTTAATGCTTAAGAATGTGATAACAGCCCAAATTGGAAGTAATCCAACAGCGATAAATACAGCAGTAATGACATAGCTGATAATAAAACAAATTCCAAGGAAGGTAACACCTTTTTTAAGGCCAAGTAGGATAGCAACTGTTCTTCTGCCGTTTACTTTATCACCGTCGTGGTCGCGCAGGTTATTGGCGAAATTGATACACGCAATGAAAATAGTCACTGGAATACTGATTAATACGACATTACCAGTAAGTGTCAGTGTCTGGATGTAGTATGTGATGCAAATGATGATGGCACCCATGAAAACCCCAGATGTCAATTCCCCGAAAGGTGTATAGGAAATCGGATAAGGACCGCCAGTGTACAAATAACCGCAAAGCATACATGCTAGTCCGATTAATGCGATATACCAGCTGGATTCCATGCAAATATATACGCCTAACAGCATGCTGATAGCATAAAACGTCAGTGCTAGTGACAAAACGGTTTTCGGCTTGATACCGTCGCGTACGATCGTTCCGCCGATTCCAACAGACTGCTCATTATCCAGTCCGCGGACAAAATCATAGTACTCATTGAACATATTCGTCGCACATTGGATCAACATACATGCAAGCAGCATAGCTCCGAAAAGCAGCCAGTTAATCTTGCCATCCAATGCAGCGAGCATTGTTCCTATAAAGACAGGCACGAATGAAGCCGTCAAAGTATGAGGACGCATGAGGCGCCACCATATTTGGAAGCCTTCGCGCTCATTAAGTGCTTGTCGCACGTTATCGTTCCCGATAGATTGCATAATACTTTCTCTCCTTAAAAATGCAGGGCATTATATCATATTAATTTTAGGGAAACAAAGATAGCATGTCAACGTTAATTGCTTACTTAAAATAAGTTATCAAGTGCTACTCCTTGTTTATCGGCGAAAAAGGGAATAGAATAGGGAAGGACATCAGAAAATGAACGTAAACGAACTTTAATTGTCCTTGCAGTAATGTGGAGGTCGGAAAATATGATTCAACAATATAAGACAGATTTCGAGTCTTTTCTTCGTAAAGCTGCTGATGAGCAGCAACAGCAAATACTGGTCAGCTGGACTGAGAAAGTCGGAGCGATAGATCCACTCCGCTTCTTTGCCAATGGTTCTTCTTTAGAAGGAAACCGCCATTTCTGGTACAGCCAAAAAGATGATCTTTGCTTGGTTGGTGCAGGACCGGCAATATTGGATATGCGTACTGCTGAGGAATGGGAGCATGTTATAGAAAGTGCAGTTGTTCACAATCTTTCTTCTAAAGCTGGAACAGGCCCTGTTGCTTTCAGTGGAATGAACTTTCAGCAGGAGCGTGAACGTGAACTGTGGCAGGACTTTCCTGCAACACAATATCGCATACCTGCTTTTACTTTGACCAAAACGGAGAAAGAATATTATGTAACAATCAATCAGTTAGTGGATGGTTCAAATATTGAGAGTCAAATCACTAATACACTTGGGAAGCTAGAGCAGCTGTTCGCTGAAAAAAGTCTTCCAACTTTAAAGACAGAGCTCGTTAGCAAGGAAGAGCTGGAGTCACAAGCGTGGAAGCGATTAGTAAAAGAAGCAACGGATACAATAAAGTCGACTGAATTGGATAAAGTCGTGCTGGCACGGGCGATGAAACTTGAATTTGAAGAGAAACTTCAGGCAGCTGGTGTGCTTCGCAATTTGCTGGACACCCAAAAGGACAGTTTTATTTTTGCTGTCGAAAATGGATCAGCGTGTTTCCTTGGGGCAACGCCGGAGCGTCTAGTGAGTGTTGAGTCAGGCATACTGCATACAAGCTGTGTCGCAGGAACTGCACCGCGTGGTAACAACGAGACCGATGATCAAATGATTGGAGATGCGCTGCTTCAAGATAGTAAGAATCGTGAAGAACATCAATACGTTGTAAAAATGATTACCGATGTGATCGGCAAATACAGTAAGGACTTGCTTCTGCCTGATGGACCGCAGCTATTAAAACTGCGGCAGCTTCAGCATTTGCATACTCCGGTTTCTGCCACACTCCTGCCTGGAGCCTCGCTGCAGCAGATTGTACAGGAACTACATCCAACACCTGCCTTAGGCGGTCTGCCTAAGCAGGAAGCGTTGGATTTTATTGAAAATAAAGAACCGCTTGAACGGGGCTGGTACGGTGCGCCGGTAGGCTGGATGGACAGCTATCGTAATGGAGATACCGCCGTTGCCATCCGTTCTGGTCTGCTGGACGGGAAGCAGGCTGTGTTGTTTGCAGGCTGCGGTGTCGTGAAGGATTCGGATCCAGATATGGAATTCGAAGAGACGGCAATCAAATTCCGTCCAATGCTGGAAGCTTTGGAGGTATCAGAATGAGTCATATAGAAACACTGACCAAATACGTCGGACATTTTGTGGATGCACTTTGGCGAAATGGTGTGGAGCAGGTCGTAATCTCACCTGGATCTCGTTCTACTCCGCTGGCCCTTATGATGACAGAGCATCCGCAAATGAAACAATGGGTGAATTTGGATGAGCGATCTGCTGCATTCTTTGCGCTTGGCCTTGCGAAGGAAAGTCAAAAACCAGTAGCGCTTGTTTGTACGTCAGGAACTGCAGCAGCGAACTATATGCCTGCTGTTGTCGAGGCTTTTTACAGTCGAATCCCTTTGATTCTTTTGACAGCCGATCGCCCGCATGAGTTGCGGGATGTAGGTGCGCCGCAGGCCATCAATCAAATTCAAATGTATGGTGGCTTCGTTAAATGGTTCCATGAGATGATGCTGCCGGAAGCGAATCCAGCAGCATTGCGATATGTACAGCAGCAAGCAGGCAGAGTCATGCAGCAGGCAATGGAAGGAAATCCAGGACCTGTGCATCTTAATTTTCCGTTCCGTGAGCCGCTTACGCCTGACTTTACGATCGAGAACATGTGGTCTTCAGGAGAAACAGCTGTAAAGCCTTCTCTGTATGGTACAGCACAATTGGATGCAAACCACATACAGCAGCTTGCTGAAATGCTGGAAACCTCTAAAAAAGGCTTGATCGTAGTCGGTCCTCAAGAGGATAAGGAGTTTGCGAATGCAGTTGTTCATTTTGCAGAAAAATGGCAGTTGCCAATATTGGCAGATCCACTATCACAATTGCGAAGCGGAACACACGCGAAGGATGTTATTATTGAGACATATGATACGATCCTGAAATCGGAATCTGTACGTGCGAAACTGCAGCCGGACTTTATTATTCGGTTTGGTGCAATGCCTGTTTCCAAGCCGTATCTATTTCTTATGAAAGAATATACCGGCAATGATCATATTGTCGTGGAGAAACACGCAGGCTATCGTGAACCAGTTGGTATGGACACACAATTTATCTACGCAGATCCGGCTATGCTTTGCGAAGCATTAGCATCAATTCCTGCCGCTAAGCCAGAAACATGGCTGCCAACATGGCAGGAAATGAACCGAATTGCGCAAGAAGTATTGCATGACGATATGGAAAGTAAAGAGCTGACTGAGGGAATAACTGTGCAGGACATGCTTCGTGTAACACCGGAGGATAGTAACGTGTTCGTTGGTAACAGTATGCCGATCCGTGATTTGGACAGCTTCTTCTTTGCAACAGATAAACAAATCCAGCCATGGTGCAACCGCGGAACTAATGGAATTGATGGTGTTGTTTCAACAGCACTAGGTGTTGCAGCCAGTGGTAAACGCACTACACTCGTAATCGGAGATCTTTCTTTCTATCACGATATGAACGGGCTGATGCTAGGCCGTAACTACGGCCTCGATCTCACTATTGTTGTAATCAATAATAATGGAGGAGGCATCTTCTCCTTCCTGCCGCAGGCTCAAGAAGCAGCTCATTTCGAGGCGCTTTTCGGAACACCAACGAACATGGATTTCGCGCATGCAGCTAGTCTATATCAATTGCCTTATACACTGGCAGATGATCGTACAGCATTTTCCGATGCGTTGCAGGAGAGTTATAATAGAAAAGGAATGCATATCATCGAGGTGCGTACCGAACGGGATGCCAATGTCAGCTGGCACCGTGAAAAATGGCATAAAGCCGAGAGGCAGCTGATGGATTATTTGGATGCTAGTCATGCCTAAGTTTCACTATATCGAAAGTAGCAGTGCTAATGCACCAGATACACTCCTGCTGTTTCATGGATTTACTGGCACTCATCAAACGTGGCTGCCTTTCTTGGAATCATGGAGTGAAAAACATCACGTAATCGCTGTAGATATGCCAGGCCATGGTCAGACAGCCATTCAGGATGACCTGACCATGGACCGCTTCACGGATGATGTTGCTGCATTTCTGGATCAACATGGAGTTGCTCGCGTCAAGCTGTGCGGGTATTCAATGGGAGGAAGAGCAGCTCTTGCTTTTGCCTGCCGCTATCCTGACAGAATAAGCGAGCTGTTGCTGGAGAGTGCATCACCCGGGTTGCGAACAGAAGAGGAACGTCTGTCCAGGCAAATGCAGGACGAGCGTCTGGCCAGTCGGCTTAAGACGGATGGTCTAGTGCAGTTTATTGACTTCTGGGAGAACATCCCGCTGTTTGATACACAAAAAAACTTGCCGAAGTTTATCCAGCAGATCATTAGGGAAGAACGCTTATCGCAGCAAGCGACCGGTTTGGCAAGTTCACTCCGGACTATGGGAACAGGCAAACAAGACTCCTATTGGGACAAGTTGTCCTACTTGGATAAACCAGTAATTTTAGTTGCTGGATCAATGGATCATAAATTCGTTGGTATCAATCAGGAGATGGAAAAACGGCTGCCAGCAGCAGAATTACACATCGTTGCGGCGGCCGGTCACTGTGTCCATGTTGAACAACCGCGAATCTTTGATAAAATAGTAAGAAGATACTTGCTTCATATTGAAGCGGATATATTGGAGGAATCATAATGGCAATTACATGGGAAGCTACTCGTACGTATGAAGATATTTTGTACGAAGAATACAATCAAATCGCAAAAATTTCGATCAATCGTCCGGAAGTTCGCAATGCGTTCCGTCCGCAAACGGTAAATGAACTGATCGATGCGTTTACATACGCTCGTGACGACTCTAACATCGGTGTTATCGTGCTTGCTGGTGTCGGCGATAAAGCATTCTGTTCCGGCGGAGACCAAAAAGTACGCGGTCATGGTGGCTATGTGGGAGAAGACCAAATTCCTCGCTTGAATGTACTTGACTTACAGCGTTTAATTCGTGTAATCCCTAAACCAGTTGTTGCGGAAGTATCTGGTTATGCAATTGGCGGCGGACATGTTCTTCATGTAGTCTGTGACTTGACTATTGCTGCTGATAACGCAATCTTTGGCCAAACAGGTCCTCGTGTCGGAAGCTTCGACGCTGGATACGGTGCTGGTCTTCTAGCGCGTAATATCGGTCAGAAGAAAGCTCGCGAAATTTGGTTCCTATGCCGTCAGTACAATGCACAAGAAGCATTGGATATGGGCTTAGTCAATACAGTCGTTCCATTGGATCAGCTGGAAGCAGAAACAGTTAAATGGTGTGAAGAGATGCTTTCCATGTCTCCAACAGCATTGCGTTTCTTGAAAGCTTCTCTTAATGCAGATACAGATGGACTTGCTGGTTTGCAGCAAATGGGCGGAGACGCAACATTGCTTTACTATACAACGGATGAAGCGAAGGAAGGCCGTGATGCGTTCAAAGAAAAACGTACACCTGACTTCAAGAAATTCCCGCGTTTCCCTTAATAGATACCATCAAGAACCTTTGCAGCATATTGCAAAGGTTCTTCTTTATGACAGAAAGGAATGGATGTAACATGACGGAAATCATCCCGCATTGGCTGCAGAAGCAGGCCGACCTTAATCCGGGGCGCTTAGCTTTAGAGACGCCGGAGGGCACGACGATTACTTTCGGCGATTTGCATAAAGCTGTCGATATCAGGGCGCGTAAGCTCGCTTCTCTAGGTGTTCAGCAAGGATCCCGTGTTGCTGTGCTGTCTCACAACAGCGTGGAGATGGTGGTGCTTGTCCATGCGCTTAGCTATATTGGAGCAACACTGATCCTGCTTAATACGAGACTGACAGCGTCTGAATGGTCATTCCAGCTGCAAGATAGTGAAGCGGATTTACTTCTCACAGCGGAAAGATTCGAGAAACAGGCGATGGATACTAGTGTAGCTTTACAAACAATTGAAATGCTGAACGAACTACCTGAAAAGGAGTATACAAGCTGCACAGAGCTTCGATTAGATGATGTGTTCAGTATCATTTATACTTCTGGTACAACAGGTAATCCGAAAGGTGTCGAGCATACTTACGGCAATCACTGGTGGAGTGCAATTGGTTCTGCCTTGAATCTTGGTCTTTCACAGGAAGATAAGTGGTTGTCTCCTCTGCCAATGTTCCATGTGGGTGGGTTATCGACCATTTTCAAAAGCGCCATTTATGGGATGCCGCTTTACGTGACCGAAAGCTTTGATGAAAAAATAGTACAGACGGCAATCATTGAGCGTAGTGTGACAATAGTCTCTGTGGTGACGGTCATGCTACAGCGTTTGTTGCGGCTGCAAGAGGAAGACGGTGTCACATATCCCGAGAAGTTCCGCTGCATGCTTTTAGGAGGAGGACCTGCTCCGCTCCATCTGCTGGAAGAGTCAAAGGCCCGTGCTATTCCTGTATTTCAATCGTATGGGATGACCGAAACTGCGTCACAAATTGTGACGTTAAGCCCTGAGGATAGCATTCGCAAGCTAGGATCTGCCGGTAAAGCGCTTGTTCCTGCCCAGCTGCGCATTATGACCGAAAATGGTTTTGCCAAGCCAGAAGAGCCCGGGGAGATTCAAGTGAAAGGTCCAATGATCACCAAAGGATATTATCGGAATCCAGGTGCAACAGAAGGAGCTTTCCAGGAAGGCTGGCTGGCAACAGGAGATGTTGGTTACACAGACCAAGATGGTTATTTGTATGTGCTTGACCGAAGGAAGGATCTGATAATTTCCGGCGGTGAAAATATCTATCCTGCTGAAGTGGAAGGCATATTATCGAGTCATCCAAACATACAAGAGGCAGCTGTCATCGGAAAAACTGATACAAAATGGGGAGCCGTACCTGTTGCATACCTTGTGAAAAATGCAGAAGTGAGTGTCGAAGAATTACAGGCGTATTGCCAGGAAAAACTGGCCCGCTATAAAATTCCGAAGTACTGGCATTGGATGGATGAGCTTCCTCGTAACGCCAGTAATAAACTGATGCGCTATAAGCTGCAGCAGCTGCTCGATGAGGGTAGTTCGTGATGGAGCTAAAAAGCTATCGTTTATTCCGATACACGCTGCCGCTTAAACAGCCTTTTACGACACATGCCGGTGCGCTGAATGAAAGAGAAGGAATCATTGTCGAGCTGCAGGATAATGATGGTCGCTTTGGCTTTGGTGAGGGTGTTGCTTTTGCGATTCCTTTTTATACGAGTGAAACAGTTGAATCCAGCTGGATTTTGTTGCAGAAAACATTACTTCCGCTTCTTTTCGCTAAAAAAGTAAATCATCCAACAGAGGTTCCACAGCTGTTTGCTGGTATCGTCGGCAACCAAATGGCTAAGGCTGCTGTGGAAGGTGCTGTATGGGATTTATACGCCAAGCAGCAGGGCAAGAGCCTTGCTTCTTGTATCGGCGGTACAAGAACAAAAGCAAAAGCAGGAGGGGTCATAAGTCTGTCTGATGATCTAGAACAGACAATTGAGATGATACGCAGCCAGGGCTTTGAGCGTGCCAAGCTGAAAGTGACAAAATATAACGAGCGTAGAGCTATTGAGCTGGTTAAGGAAATCGATCTGAAACTGCCGCTCATGATCGATGGGAATGGCATGTACTCGGAAAAGGATATCTCCTTACTTGCCGAATTGGACAGCTTGAACCTGCAGATGATTGAACAGCCGTTTCTTCCAGGTGATTTTGTCCTGCATCATCGATTGCAGCAGCAGATGAAAACACCTATTTGTCTTGATGAAACAGTGGAGAGCTTTTCAGATGCCTGGCAGGCTCTCGAGTTAGGTGCATGTAGGACTATCAATATTAAGATTGGAAGGGTAGGAGGCTTGACGGAAGCTATCCGAATTCACGATTTGTGCCATCAAGCTGGTTTAGCTGTTTGGTGTGGCGGAATGGTGGAAACAGGTATTTCAAAGGCACATAATCTCGCGCTCGCTTCCTTGCCCGGCTTTTCAATCCCTGGTGATTTGTCTGGATCTGACCGTTATTTTGAGCGTGACTTGCTCATCGAGCCTCTGCGAGTGGAACAAGGAAGCATTCAAATCCCAGATGGACCAGGTATCGGGGTAGACGTGGATGTGGAATTTTTACATTATGTATCCAGTGAGGTATTAGAAGGAAAATAGGTGTCAAATGAACCAAATAAGGGTATTTCTAAAGTAATGGAGCTTTAGAGGAGGAATACCTATGTTTATGTACCTATTGGCGATTTTATTGCCGCCTGTGGCCGTATTGTTTACCGGTAAGCCATTTAAGGCGCTGTTGAATTTAGTTTTAACGCTAATCTTTTTCGTTCCGGGAGCTGTACATGCTGCCCTGGTTGTGAAAGACCATAAAAATAGCAAGAAGCAGTATGCGTAAGAAAGGCGCCCTTTACCCGGGCGCCTTTCTCTTACTTTTCTACTAAAAATACGTGGTATACTTGAGTTGAGTGCTAATAGATGTTACATTCGTAACCATACACGAAGAGAGGGGTTTCTATTTTATGAAACGTATTACAACCCTATGCCTGATGCTAGTACTAGCTATTGTATTGGCTGCATGCGGGAATGATGAGGATAAATCATCTGATAATGCTTCCAATGCTGACCAGGAAGAAGCGCAAAAGCAAATGGAAGAAATGCAGAAGAAGATGGAAGAACAGCAAGTAGATCCGGACGAAACAGTTGCGACTGTTAATGGCACCGAGATCAAAGGAGAAGAGTATAACTCCCTTCTATCCTCTGCTCAGCAGCAATCACAAGCTAGCGGTTCTGATCCGACAACGGATGATGCTGCGAAAGAAATGAAGGATCAAGTATTGAAAAGTCTTGTAGGGAATGAACTGCTTTTGCAGGAAGCAGAGAATAAAGACTACGAGGTTACTGATAAAGAAGTGGATGATGAACTTAAATCTGCTAAAGAACAGTTTGAAGATGAAGACCAATTCAATCAAGCACTGGAAGCTACAGGCTCTACAGAAGATGAGTATAAGCAGCAGCTGAAGGAAGGCTTGCTTGTAACGAAATATGTCGATAGCGAGCTGTCACCGAAAGAAGTGACAGAAGACGATATGAAGACATATTACGAAGAGATGGAAAAACAGGCTAAAGAAAGTAATCAAGAAGACAGCCTGCCGAAATACGATGACATCAAGGATCAGTTGAAAGCGACAATGGAACAGCAGAACTTGCAGACTGTTATGCTTGATAAAGTGGACGAGCTCGAGAAAGATGCAGATGTGAAATATAATATTTAAGCAAAAAAGGCACCAGGATATCCTGGTGCCTTTTTTTAGTAAGCTGCAGCTGCTTGATCAGAAATGTCTACTGCGCTTTCTGCTTCAGCTGGAATTTCAATGCTGTCTGTTGCATTGTAGTTTTCATAGTTCATATCCATCAATGCATTGACAGTTGCTTCCTCACCAGCTTCTTCCATTTTCATGACCATATCCAATTTGATGTTCTTCGGATAATTTGTCTCTTTATCAATGGAGATTGTATAGTTGAATTTATCGAAAGTGAAGTTACCCATGCTCTCAAGGCTTTCGCCTGCTGCACCCATCTGCTCTTCCATAAAGCTCATCATTTTATCCTCTGCTACTACTACATCAAGTACATATTCAGTATCAGTTTCAGATACTTTGATACTTTCCGCTAGATCCTTAACTTGCTGAACCTGCTCATCCAAAGGCTGAGCAACTTGATCAGTTCCAAGCGAAGCGCCGATTTCTGATTCAGCATCCATCTTCATCCACATATCAGATGCGGGCTCATACATATAAATCATATTGTCTTTGATATACATATCGAACTGCTGTCCCATGGATTCCATGCTAAGTTTTGAAGAAAGTGGATCCATCACGATAGTACCGTCTGCTGCTGTAGTCATGGTTTGATCCAGTCCGGAAGCTTTGACGTCCATATCCATTGTCATATCCATATCATAGCTATTCAAGTCTTCATTAGCTTCGGCGGATTTTTGCAGAATTTCTTCCGGCGTTGGGCCTTGTTGCTCTTTCCCTTCAGCGTCTGTCGAAGCGCTGTCTGTTCCGCATCCTGTTAAAAATAGTGCTAGTGCTAATACTAACCAGCCAAGGTGTTTTACCGATTTCATCTAATCCCTCCAAAATAATTTGCTTTTCACGGACCCCGTTACCTTATTAGAAACAGAGTATGTCTTATTACTTTAGATGTAAAAAATTAGTCCGTATGGAAAGCTTATCAATTCATTACGTATTTTACATGAATTTGCTTCACAATTTCCTACAAAAAACTACATTCAGTAAGAAGTTACTACGATTTTTTTTCAAATGTTTACAAAAGAGGAGCATAATACCCAGAAGGAAATGAGACGTCAGTACTAGGGAGAAAAAGGTCCACTCTTTTGTTGAAGTGAATTGCCGATCCTTCAATTGTTTTCGACGATTACCATTACTTCGAATGATTTTAGCTTCGGCGATGAATGGTATTAACCAACTTAGATGCAGTTCTTTTTCAAGGCTAAACCTCCAATATTATTTTATTGGCCAGATAGAGAGGATATTAAGTTAGACGTGTTGTATGTATTTCTTCATCAAGCCATTTGTAATTCGTATGCTTATTTCCCTTAAATTTACAAATGAAACTTATCTCTTTTATTTTGGGGGTAACACTTGTAAATAAATACTAAATTGAAGTGAAGTGTCAGAAACCGACAAACAGTAAGAAAATCCTACAAATATTCGGGGTTTTAAAAGCTGGCAGATGAGGAATACCTATAACATGACTACATAAGGAGGACTAATTATGCTTCAACCAACTTGGAAAAAAGCAATAGCTGCTATCATCACGCTCCTAGTCCCATTTACATTCGCGCTATCATACCAATCAGACAATATATCTGCTGTAACAGCTGAACAAGTAAACGCAGAAAAAAATGAGGCTGCCGAGCAGCCGGAGCTTGATAAAGAACAAATTGAACAGCTGACAGCTGCGTTTATGGATAAAGTCACACAAGACATTGATACAAATTACAAAGTTCTAAATTATAATACGAAGGAAGATTTACTAAAAAGTTTTGACGAAGTGGCTACAAGAGATGTAAGCGGACCGATCGTTGATTTTTATTTCACAGAGGAAGAAGATGGCTTGTACATTCTGCCGACTGAGACTCCAGCTTGGTTCAATCCTGATAATTCATACAAAGAGGAAACAGACTCCGATAAGTATGTTACAATTACACAAAGCAATACCGATGATTTGCACGGTAACTATACAATCGAGATCAAATTCTTGTATGACGGAGGCTGGAAGATAGCAGCAGTCAAATACTTGTAGGTTTGATGTGAAGAAGGCAGTGGGAAGATGATTACGTTCAGAGATTACTACAATAATGAAGTGAAGATGTCTTTCGCCGATCATCCATTTTCTGATCATCCTAAACATGTGTGGGTGATTTGCAGATACGGAAGCAGATGGTTGCTCACACGTCATAAGGATCGGGGATTGGAGTTCCCTGGTGGCAAGGTGGAAAAAGGGGAAACGGCAGAGCATGCGGCTTTGCGGGAAGTAATGGAGGAGACTGGCGGTGTAGTCCAGCAATTGAAGTATGTCGGTCAGTACTTCGTAGCAGGCAAGGCAGGGCATATCGTAAAGAACGTCTATTATGCCATCATCTCAGAACTGAAGAAGAAATCCAATTACATGGAAACATATGGACCGGTTCTGGTCGAAAAGTTCCCTTCCCATCTGGCGCAGCATGCTGAATACAGCTTTATGATGAAAGATAAGGTGCTGCCTAGTGCATTGCATCATATAGATAAGTTTGAAAAGACAATGTAACAAAACTGCCCCGAAGCTAATAACAGCTTTCGGGGCAGTTCTTTTTTTACTTATATAATGGTCCGGCTTGGCGGACGGCATCATCGATGAAATCAAATTTTGAAAAGTTCTGATGGAATTTCACCGAAAGTTCTTGTGCCGTCGATTTGTAAGCGGCTTTGTCTTCCCATGCATTCTCCGGCATAAGTAGCTCTGCTGGGACGTTTGCAATGGAAACAGGAACATGCAGACCGAAAATTGGATCTTGAGTAGTTTCTGTATCACGCAGTTCTCCGCTGAGGGCAGCCTGAACCATGGATCTTGTATAGGCAAGCTTCATACGGGAACCAGTATGGTAGTCTCCGCCAGTCCAGCCGGTATTAACGAGATACACCTCGGCTTGATGTTCACTGATTTTTTCGCCGAGCATCTCTGCATAAACAGAAGGTGCCAGCGGCAGGAAAGGAGCACCGAAGCAAGTCGAGAACGTAGCTTCAGGTTCTGTTACGCCGCGCTCTGTTCCGGCAAGTTTGCTCGTATATCCGCTTAGGAAGTGGTACATCGCCTGTTCGGTTGTTAATTTACTGATTGGCGGCAACACGCCAGTAGCATCTGCGGTCAGGAAAACGATTGTTTTTGGATGACCAGCTAAGCTCTTGGACAGGCTGCCCTTGATGTAATCAATCGGGTAAGCTGCACGCGTATTTTCTGTCACAGAACCATCATCATAGTTACAAATGCCAGCTTCATCAACAGCTACATTTTCAAGAATTGTACCGAATTTGATGGCGCCATGAATTTCTGGCTCTTTTTCAGCTGACAGATTGATGCATTTAGCATAACAGCCGCCTTCAATATTGAAAATGCCATCAGGAGACCAGCCATGTTCGTCATCTCCGATCAGAGGTCTGTTCGGATCAGCGGATAGCGTAGTTTTACCTGTTCCGGATAAACCGAAGAAGAGGGCTGTATCACCATCAGTTCCTACGTTAGCAGAGCAGTGCATTGGCAGGATTTCCTGCTGCGGCAAGAGGAAATTCATTACGGAGAAAATGGATTTCTTCATTTCTCCAGCATATTCCGTACCGCCTATCACGATTACGCGCTGTTTGAAGGAGACGATGACAAATGCTTCTGAATTAGTACCATCGACTAACGGATCTGCTTTTACACCAGGAGCAGAGATGACAGTGAATGCAGGTTTATGTGCAGCCAGCTCATCTTCGCTCGGACGAATGAACAATTGATGAGCAAATAAATTGTGCCAAGCGTATTCATTAATTACTTGTATAGGAAGATGGTAGCGTTCATCAGCTCCGGCAAAACCTTGGAATGAGAATACTTCTTCTTGTGCCTGTAAGTAGTCGACGACTTTACCTAATAAGTGCTCGAATGTTTCTTCGCTGATAGGCTGGTTGACTATTCCCCAGTCTACTTTGTTTTCGGAAAGCTCGTCTTTAACGATGAATTTATCCTTTGGTGAGCGGCCTGTATATTTTCCAGTCGCAGCTCGTAAAGCACCAGTCTTTGTCAAACGAGCTTCCTGGCGGGACAATGCCGCCTCCGTCAGCTGAGCCGCGGATAGGTTTTTTCTTACATTGGATTGGGAGCGCATTTCTTCTAGCGCTGTTAACGCGTGCATCATTCGCATCTGGATCCCGCCTTTTTTTAGAAGTTTTAAATTAGTATAACACATTAAGATATTAATACATACTATTATAAAATGCAATCAATAAGTGCGTGCTTTATTAGTAAATAATCCCGAGAGTTTTAGTCGGTATTTACATGATTTTGTTGACTTCTGGAGGCTGTTCCGATAACATAGTTGCGAACGGAAAACACTCTTATTCAGAGTAGGCGGAGGGACAGGCCCTAAGAAACCCGGCAACCGTCACATTTTGTGAAATGGTGCTCAACCTGAGCAAGGGATACCTTGAACGATAAGAGAGGGAATAAGCCAGCCTTCTGTTATGATGGAAGGTTTTTTTCATGTAACGGCTTAATAACTGAAAAAGAGCAATACTATTGATAGTGCTCTTTCAACCTTCACCCATTATCAAGTTTCTTAATAACATACCTTGGAAAGAGTAAAACTTCCGTATTAATCGTAGTTGAAGGGGGATTTGGCAGAATGACTGCTAATCGTCGATTATTTACCTCAGAATCCGTTACTGAAGGTCATCCGGATAAAATCTGTGACCAGATCTCGGATGCTATATTAGATGAAATCCTAGCTAAAGATCCGAATGCCCGTGTTGCTTGTGAAACGACAGTTACGACTGGTCTTGTACTCGTTGCAGGTGAAATTACAACAAGCGCTTATGTAGATATCCAAAGCATCGTGCGTAAAACAATCAAGGAAATTGGTTATACACGTGCGAAATATGGCTTTGATGCTGATACATGTGCTGTATTGACAGCAATCGATGAGCAATCTCCTGATATTGCAGGCGGTGTCGATCAGGCGCTTGAGGCTCGTGAAGGGCTGATGACGGATGAAGAAATCGATGCAATCGGTGCAGGTGACCAAGGATTGATGTTTGGTTATGCAAGCAATGAAACACCGGAGTATATGCCGCTGCCAATTTCATTGGCGCACCGTCTATCCAAGCAATTGGCGAAGATACGGAAAGATGAAACTGTCGATTACTTGCGCCCGGATGGGAAAACACAAGTAACAGTAGAATATGATGAAAACGATCAACCTGTACGGATTGATACGATTGTCATCTCCACACAGCATCACCCAGAAGTGGAGCAAGTTCAGATTCATTCCGATTTGAAAGAGCTTGTTATCAAACCTGTCGTTCCAGCTGAATTGCTGGATGAGAATACAAAGTACATCATCAACCCGACGGGACGATTCGTTATCGGCGGGCCACAAGGTGATGCAGGTCTGACTGGACGTAAAATTATCGTTGATACGTATGGCGGTTATGCTCGTCACGGCGGCGGTGCATTCAGCGGAAAAGATGCTACAAAAGTAGATCGTTCCGGTGCTTATGCAGCACGTTATGTTGCGAAAAACATCGTGGCAGCAGGTCTTGCTGAGAAATGTGAAGTACAGCTTGCTTATGCGATCGGTGTTGCTGAACCAGTTTCCATCAGTATAGATACTTTCGGAACAGGTAAAGAGTCCGAAGAAGCATTGGTGAAAGCAGTACGTCATTTATTCGACCTTCGTCCTGCCGGCATCATTAAAATGCTGAACCTACGTCAGCCAATCTACAAAGATACAGCTGCATATGGTCACTTTGGACGTACAGATAAAAACTTCCCTTGGGAGCAGACTGACAAAGCAGTACAGCTGGAAAGCTATACATTTGCATAAGCTGCTTGAAGGCAAGAGCGTTAACTTCGCTCTTGCTTTTTTTGTGTCGGCACCCATAATCTCCCTTCAAGAACCGAATTGTTTTATGCTATAATTAATGGCTAGAAGTAATGAAAGAGAGGCTAACATTAAATGTGTGGTTTGATTGGCGTAATCAGAAAAAACGTAAAACAATTAACGCAAGCTGATAAGGATAAATTCAAACAACAGAACAACATCATCACGCACCGCGGTCCGGATGATGAAGGATATTATCATGACGAACATGTCTCATTCGGTTTCCGCCGCTTGAGTATTATCGATATCGAGGCTGGTGTTCAGCCATTAAGCTATGATGATGAAAGAATCTGGATGGTTTTCAACGGGGAAATCTACAACTATGTAGAGCTTCGTGAAGAATTGCTGAAAAAAGGCGCTGAGTTCAAGACAGAATCCGACACCGAGGTCATCGCAGCGATGTACCATACATACGGGACGGAAGCATTCAAAGAGCTTCGCGGTATGTTCAGCATTTTGCTATGGGATAAAGAGAAGAAGACACTTTTCGGAGCACGTGACCCATTTGGTATTAAACCACTCTTCTATAAAGAGACAGATGATGAGATTTTCTTCGCATCTGAGAAGAAGAGCATCACTCTTCTGGAAGAATCAGAGACAGTCGATACAGAAGCGCTGCAGCATTATTTGAGCTACCAGTATGTACCGGAACCGTTCACGATGACAGAAGGTATTAAGAAAGTTGAACCTGGTCATTACTTCGTGAAGCGTGAAGGTGAACCGATAGAATTCCATCGTTACTGGCATGCGACATTCTCACCGAAAATCATGGACAAGCAAGCTTGGATCACTCGTATCCAGGATGTTCTTCATGATTCCGTAAGCAAGCATATGCGAAGTGATGTTCCGGTTGGTTCCTTCCTTTCTGGTGGAATTGATTCTTCCATCATTGTAGCCATTGCGAAGCAATTCAATCCGAATTTGAAGACATTCTCTGTCGGTTTTGAACGTGAAGGATTCTCCGAAGTGGATGTGGCGAAAGAAACAGCTGAGAAACTCGGCGTAGAAAACTATTCCCATATCATTACACCTGAAGAATACTTAGAAAAACTTCCGAAAATCATGTGGCATATGGATGATCCATTGGCGGATCCATCTGCTGTGGCACTTTACTTCGTTGCAAGGGAAGCTAGCAAACATGTAACGGTTGTACTTTCCGGTGAAGGTTCGGATGAACTATTCGGCGGATACAATATCTACCGTGAACCTGAGTCCTTGCGCATGTTCGATAGTATTCCAGGACCTGCAAAAGCACTGCTTGCAAGAGTAGCTAAAATATTGCCTGAAGGTGTACGCGGTAAGAGCTTCCTAGAGCGTGGTACAACACCATTGAAGGATCGTTATATCGGTAATGCTAAAATGTTTGAGGATGCAGACAAGCTGAAGCTTTTGAAAACATACAATGATGCGGTCCACTACCAGCAGATCACAGCTCCATTGTATGAGAATGTGAAAAAAGAATCGCTTGTTGATCAAATGCAGTATATCGACATCCATACTTGGATGCGCGGAGACATTCTCTTAAAAGCAGATAAGATGACAATGGCACATTCACTCGAGCTTCGTGTACCATTCTTGGATAAAGAAGTATTCCGTGTTGCCCGCGAGATTCCGGAAGATTTGAAAATCGCCAACAACACAACGAAGAGCTTACTTCGTGAAGCAGTAGAAGGTATTGTACCGGATCATGTTTTGCATCGTAAAAAACTTGGTTTCCCAGTACCTATGCGTCACTGGCTGAAAAATGAATTGAATGGGTGGGCGAAGACACTCATCCATGAAAGCCAAACAGACCATCTTTTGCATAAAGACTATATCCTGAATCTGTTAGATGCACATTGTCAAGGTAAAGGGGATTACAGCCGTAAAATCTGGACTGTACTTGCCTTCATGCTATGGCATCAGATTTACGTTGAACGTAAGTATGACTTTGCGGAATTCCAAAAAGTCGACAGAGTGGAAAGCAAACTGCAGACCACATAATAAGAAAGCCGTTCCTGTGAGAGGAACGGCTTTTTATATTGTTTCTTTATACTGTTTACTTTTCTTAATATACTCCATTCGTATACGCTCCATGTCTTGGAAATCAGCTTCAGTCAAATCACGTATTACTTTGGCAGGTCTGCCGAATGCGAGTTTGCCGGAAGGAATCGTCTTGCCTGGAGGAACTAGGGAACCTGCGCCTACATAAGCACCGTCCTCGATAACCGCACCATCAAGTACAAGTGACCCCATGCCTACAAGGGAATTCTTTCCGATTGTGCAAGAATGCAGCGTTACTTGGTGACCTATCGTAGCTCCTTGCTTTATAATAAGAGGAAGGTCAGGACTTTGGTGAAGAACACAAAGATCCTGCACATTGGCACCTTCTCCGATTATAACTGGTGAAACATCACCGCGTATCACTGTCTTGAACCAGATACTGGCATCTTTTTTAATCGTGACGTCTCCTGTAATAACGGCGTCAGGAGCTACATAAGCTTCTTTGTGAACATGTGGACGTTTCTTGTCGTATTCGTATATCATTTGAATACTCCCTTCGTTTATGTTCTTATAGAATTAATAGATTTTTTGGAAAGAAGACAATCCCGGATTCGAGGAGCGAAATCACATTATGGCCCAACAAATACCAAAGTCATCAGTTTTACTTATGCATCAAGTATATCGGAAAATATTCCCGGAAGTACATAAAGAATTGGAACTATGGACGCAGCGGGCAGAAGCGATACCGGATCCGGAACTGCGCAAGCAGGCGCTGGAGAGTATTCGGACCAAACGCTTCCATTGTCAGGGCGGGGCTGTATACAGTCTGCTTGCTGGAGATGCGTGGAAGCAAGCGATAAAATTCATTATTGCCTATCAAACTATCAGTGACTATCTTGATAATCTATGTGATCGCAGTACTTCTCTTGACCCAGAAGATTTTCGTCTATTACATCAATCAATGCTCGATGCACTTCAGCCCGGTGAAAAGCTAAAGGATTATTACGCATTACGTGACGAGCGGGAAGACGGCGGATACTTGCACTCACTTGTTTTCACTTGTCAGACCATCCTTAGCAAACAGTCAAATCTGCAAGTTCTGCAGCCGTATTTATTGAAACTTTCCGGTTTATACGGAGATTTACAAGTACACAAGCATGTGGCAAAGGAAGAGCGGATCGAAAGACTGACAACCTGGTTTTCACATCATCAAGAAGAGCACCGGGATCTTACGTGGTATGAATTCTCGGCGTGCAGTGGATCAACGCTCGGCATCTTCTGTTTCGTATCTTATGGAATGGGGATGGAACTCGACCACCAATTGGCCGACGATATCTATCAAAGCTATTTCCCGTATATGCAAGGTCTGCACATTTTGCTGGATTACTATATCGATCAGATGGAAGATGAAGAAGAAGGGGATCTTAATTTCTGCCATTATTACCGAGATGCAGAGGAAATGCGTGAAAGACTTCTGTACTTCATAGAGCGGACGAACGAAAGCGTGCAGCGCCTTCCGCATGCTTCATTCCATGAAATGGTCCATCACGGACTTGTTGGACTGTACTTGGCGGATAGCAAGGTAAGTCTCCTCTCAGATGGAAAGCAGATGATCAAAACACTGCTCAAGGCAAGTGGAAACAAATCGAAGTTTTTCCATTTGAATATAAAAGCATATAACAAAATGAAAGAAGCGCGTACCCCGGTTAGTTAGGGGCTCGCGCTTCTTTTATTTTTTCTTCTCGATAGCAATTATGAATGGCGGGGTGTTTTTCTGGTTTAGAAAGCGATACTGCAAGACGGCGTAATGTTTTTGATCATAATCTTTTACGTGGGCAAGCAATCCTTCTTTTTCAATAGCGCCTTCCGGATGACCATGATAAACAACCAACACGATTCTTCCGCCGGGTTTCAACGCATGGCGAATTTTCTCAATTGCAGTAATCGTGCTTTCTGCATTAGTGGTAATGGCTTTATTGCTACCGGGCAAATAGCCTAAATTGAAAATGGCTCCAGCAAGCTTTCCCTCATCTTCGGGTGTTATATAATGATCGACACGCTGGTGGCTGTCCAGAATTAAAGTCGTATTCGTTACATCATGCAGGCTTAAGTGCTTGCTCGTCATTTCGATAGCTTGCTCCTGTATATCGAATGCTAGCACCTTACCTTCTTCTCCGACAAAACGGCTCAGTGCGAGTGTATCATTCCCATTGCCGCATGTGGCATCAATGACTGTATCTCCTGGATGAATCACTTGCTCCATCAGTTCGTGTGCATAAGCGATAACATGTTTTAGCATTTCTTGAATCCTCTCTCTAACAAATTGTTCTCTCTTATTTTTACGCTACCTGTGCTTATTTAGCAAATCAAATCTCTTTAATGTAAAGGAAAATTTACAATTAATTTACCAAATAAATGTAGAAACATGTCGATATAAGGACCATAGTAGTAGTGTGAAGAAAGAGAAGGGAGTATATCGACATGTATAAGCGCATCTTAATACCTATTTGTGCCTTGATTTTATGTTATTTATCTGGGTGCGCCGCAAACCCGGCTGCAGCCAAGCTGGATGAAGAAAAACGCATCGGTATCGTTTTGACAGAAGTAGGACTCGGAGATCAGGAATGGAATGATTTGGCGATCGAAGGATTGACGAAAGCGAGAGACCGGCTTGATATTAACTATACATATAAAGAAATTACTCCAGAACTTACTTATGAGAAAGCATTACAGGATTTAGCCGATGAAGGAATGGATACGATTATCACTTTGGAAGCAGCGGCAGAAAATGCTGTAACAAGCCAGGCAAAGGCCAATCCTTCTATTACATACATAGCTTTTGAGACAGAGCTGAAAGGTGATAATCTATTCGGCTACACTTTCGATACAGAGCAGGCAGGTTATTTAGCTGGGGTGGCAGCTGCTACTGTATCGCAGTCTGGTAAAGCAGGTTTCATTGGGGAGTCTTCCAGTGCTTACCTTGAAGGTTTCAAACAAGGAATTGCAGCTACATCCAAGGATACTGAACTGCTCGTTGGAGAGGCATCACCGGACGATACATCATCAGGCAGCAAAGTCGCGAAGGAATTGATTGCAGAGGAAGCGGAGATTCTTTTTGCCGAGCCTGGTGAAGCTGGAAAGGCAGTACTGGAGCAAGCATCACTAGCGGATGTTTATGCAATCGGTGCTGGAAGTGACCAGAGCTATATCGCTCCTGATAATGTCGTCACGTCTGCTTTGCTGCAAATTGATCATGTCATATTCGATTTTCTGGAACAGGACTCAAAAGGCAATGAGCTGCCTGAAGACAATATGATCGGCTTGAAGGAGCAGGCTGTGGCTTTAAGCCCTGTTGCTGTTGTCAGTATCACAGACACAGTTGAAGGGAAAGTCCACACAGCGACACAAAAGCTGTTAGAATCGGAGTGAGCTAAATGAAACTGACACGGAAACTATTCCTGCAGGCAGCAGGGACTAGTGCATTAGCATTGGTGCTCATTGCTTTTATCATTTTCAGTATGATAAGAATTAATGCTTCAAGTTATGAGCAAGTTCAGCATCTTCTCCAGCTTCAGCAGCTGGACAGCCAGCTGAACAATGCCGGACAGGTACTGAGAAATACAACTACAATCCGTACCGATTCATCAGCAGCGGATTTACGGTCTTATATGGAACAAAGCAATTCGAGCTTCAAACAGCTTTTGCAATCATCAGAAGGACAATCAGCAGCATATCTTGAAGCAGGAAAAGCAAAGTATGATGACTGGCAAGGGGAAGTTACGAGTCTTTTGACTAATGTAAATGAGATGGATGCGCTGCGGTTATCAAGCCGTGTTCAAGGGCTGCTGAATGATATTTATATGGCGAACGCATATAGTACAGCAGCATATGAGGATGAACAGCTTGCTTTGCAAAATCAGATTACATTTGTAATTGTGGTTTCTGTTATAGGAGTGCTGCTGCTCATACTCATTACTAACTATACATCTCGAAGAACAAGTAAATCGATTGCAGATCCCTTATTGGCGCTTGCGTCCAGAACGAACCAAATTGCAGCAGGTGATTTAACGGTAGAGCCGTTAGAAAAGACGGGCAGTCTGGAAATCAGTGAAATGAATCAAGCCTTTGGGCAAATGACAGAACAGCTGAAGAACTTGATTGGCTCTATAGAAAAGGCAGGCGATGAAGTAGCTGGAATGTCTGCTGAAATTGATAAGGACAATCAGAATCTGCAGGGGCTGCATAAAGAAATTGCTGCTTCCGTTGGGGAAATCACATCCGGTTCGCAGCTTATTTCTACAGATTTGCAGCAAACGGTGACACTAATAGAACAAATGGACAAGCAAGGAAGTGCTAACAGTACTTTTGCAACCGAAACAGTCGCACTTGGCAAGCTTGCATCAGAAGCAGCGGTACGAGGAAGGGAAACTGTACATAACCAGCAGCAGCTCACGGTCAAGAATGGAGAGAGCAGAGATTTGATGGAAGCGTCGCTGCGAGATTTCATCCAATATTCTCAGCAGATCGAGCAAATGGTAGCATCGGTATCCTCGGTTGCTGAACAGACCAATTTGCTTGCGCTAAACGCCGCAATTGAGGCTGCAAGAGCTGGTGAAGCAGGGAAAGGCTTTGCTGTTGTAGCAGATGAGATTCGCAAGCTTGCGGATGAGTCCAAATCATCTGCTGATGCTATCTATCAAACAGTGGGAGCAATTCGCCAGGGTACGATGAGTTTATCCGAAGCTGTGCAGTTTGGTCATGAGGTGGCCAAAGCAGAAACTGCTTCTATGGAAAGTATGGAAAGCTCATTTATGGAAATAGAAGAGAAGTTTCAGTCCATTTCGAATCGACTGCACCAAATTCAAAGCGGCAGTGTCCAATCGGAGCGATTGGGTACAGAGGTTCTTGGCAGGGTAGAACAAATCAGCAGTACTCTTCAGGAAAATACTGCAAAAATAGATGTAGTACATCATTCTACCAATGAACAGTATGGTGCTTATGAACAGTTGGCAATGACAGTCCGTCAGCTTGACCGCGTTACACGCGAATTGCAGGATGCTGTTTCGGTGTTCCAGACGGAAGCTGCCGAATCTTGACAAATGCAGCGCATTTCCGTACACTGGACACAACAATACTGTGAACGATGAGGAGAAGGAGTAGTAGCAAGCTCTGCTTGGCTTAAGAGAGACGGCATTTTGGTGCAAGCCGTCCCGGCATCTTGTGAACTCGCCTTCATAATTGCAAAAGGGAACTACCAGTACTTTTTGCCGTTTTCCGCGTTAAGGAATGTCGAGCGAGCGCATTTGCGCTAAAGTTGGGTGGTACCGCGGGAGAAGTCTCTCGTCCCATTATTGGGATGAGGGGCTTTTTTCTTTGCTTCACGGTCAGAATTGTTCAAGTTGAAGAGAGTACAGGAGGCACACGATATGTCATTCAATCACCATGAAATAGAAAAGAAATGGCAAGCTTATTGGGAAGAAAACAAAACGTTCAAAACAGATACTTCCTCTGAAAAAGAAAAGTTTTATGCCTTGGATATGTTTCCTTATCCGTCAGGTGCAGGTCTGCATGTAGGACACCCTGAAGGTTATACAGCTACAGATATTTTGTCTCGTATGAAGCGAATGCAAGGCTTTGAAGTGCTGCATCCAATTGGCTGGGATGCATTCGGATTACCTGCGGAGCAGTATGCGCTAGATACAGGGAATGACCCAGAAGAATTTACGAAAAAGAATATCGCAACCTTCACAAGACAGATCAAGGAACTTGGGTTCTCTTACGATTGGGATCGTGAAGTTAATACAACAGATCCAGAATACTATAAATGGACACAATGGATTTTCCTTCAGTTGTATAAAAAGGGTCTTGCTTATGTGGATGAAGTAGCAGTGAACTGGTGTCCTGCTCTTGGTACTGTACTTTCCAATGAAGAAGTTATCGACGGAAAGAGCGAACGCGGCGGGCATCCTGTTATCCGCAAGCCAATGAAGCAATGGGTACTTCGTATTACTGCCTATGCCGATCGCCTTTTGGAAGACTTGGATGAACTTGACTGGCCAGATAGCTTGAAAGAAATGCAGCGCAACTGGATCGGACGCTCGGAAGGTGCAGAAGTGACTTTCCGTATAGTAGGAACTGAGGAAAGTTTTGATGTGTTTACAACTCGTCCGGATACTTTGTTTGGTGCTACATTTGCGGTACTGTCTCCAGAGCATCCGCTAGTTGATAAGATTACTTCTGATGCGCAGCAGAAAGCAGTTGAAAGCTACAAACAAGAAGTGGCAGCGAAGAGTGATTTGGAGCGTACAGATCTTGCAAAAGAGAAAACAGGTGTCTTTACTGGTGCGTATGCAATCAACCCAGTTAATGGCGAAAAAATGCCGATCTGGATCGCAGACTATGTACTTATGAGCTATGGTTCCGGAGCTATCATGGCAGTACCTGCGCATGATGAACGCGACTATGAATTTGCGAAGACTTTCGATTTGCCGATAAAAGCAGTCATCGAAGGTGCTGATATAGAAAATGAAGCTTATACTGGAGAGGGAGCACATATCAATTCTGATTTCCTTGATGGTATGAATAAACAAGAAGCAATTTCTGCAGCAATCGCTTGGCTGGAAGAAAACAAACAAGGTTCGAAAAAAATCAGCTACCGTCTGCGTGACTGGATTTTCAGCCGTCAGCGCTACTGGGGTGAGCCGATTCCTGTAATCCATTGGGAAGATGGCACAATGACAAGTGTGCCGGAGGAAGAGCTTCCGCTTGTTTTGCCGAAAACCGATGAAATTAAATCATCAGGTACAGGTGAATCTCCACTTGCAAATATTACGGATTGGGTGAATGTCACTGATCCTGAAACAGGCAAGAAAGGGAAACGCGAAACACATACAATGCCTCAATGGGCAGGCAGCTGCTGGTACTTCCTTCGTTATATCGATCCGAAGAATCCAGAGAAGCTTGCTGATTTTGAAACACTGAAAAAATGGTTGCCGGTTGATGTATATATCGGTGGAGCAGAACATGCTGTTCTTCATTTGCTGTATGCGCGCTTCTGGCATAAATTCTTATTTGATATCGGTGCTGTACCAACTAAAGAACCTTTCCAAAAGTTATATAACCAAGGGATGATCCTTGGAGAAAATAATGAAAAAATGAGTAAATCCAAAGGTAACGTGGTTAACCCTGACGATGTTATCGAATCCCATGGTGCAGATACACTTCGTCTATACGAAATGTTTATGGGGCCGTTGGATGCTTCCATCGCTTGGTCTGAAAATGGATTAGATGGTTCCCGTCGATTCCTTGATCGTATTTGGCGTTTGTTCATCACAGAAACTGGCGAACTTTCAGAGAAAGTACAAGACACAGAATCTGAAGACCTGCAAAAAACGTATCACGAAACTGTGAAGAAAGTGACAGAGGACTTTGAAGCTTTGCGCTTTAATACAGGTATCTCTCAATTGATGGTATTCATCAATGATTGTTACAAAGCACCTGTCATCCCGCGCGAATTTGCGGAAGGATTCATGAAGTTACTTTCCCCAGTTGCGCCGCATATTGCGGAGGAACTATGGACTAAGCTTGGTCATGATGAAACAATTACGTACGCTGAATGGCCCGTTCATGATGAGTCGAAGCTTGTAGAACAGGAAATTGAAATTGTATTACAGGCCATGGGCAAGCTACGTGCAAAAGTTATGGTGCCTCATGATGCTTCTAAAGAAGAGCTTGAGAAAATCGCATTAAACGACGAACAAATGAAAAGCTGGCTGGAAGGAAAGACAGTCCGTAAAGTGATTGTCGTTCCGGGCAAGCTAGTTAATGTAGTAGCAAATTAATTGGCGGCGAATCCCTTCTGTTTTACGGAAGGGATTCTATTTTAAATAAAGGGGAACTATAAATGCGCAATATACAACCGGAAGAATTGGATGATCTAATTGAAAAAGGCACTTCCTCCTATAAAGTAATCGATGTTCGGGAAGATGAAGAAGTAGAGCAAGGTATGATTCCTGGTGCGATTCATATCCCGCTGCAGCAAATACCTGAAAAGCTGCCTGAATTGTCGGCGGATGACACATATGTACTTGTCTGCCGTGGCGGTCACAGAAGCATGAATGCTGCTGCGTTTATGGAAAACCAAGGTTATGACGTGATTAATATGGATGGCGGAATGCTAGAATGGAAAGGTGAACTTGTCTTTAAATAAGGCATAGAGAACCTGAGTGAGGAAGGCGTTCCGACGTTTTCCTCTTTAATATTCTATCTTTCTTCGAAACTAGTGTTGACAGTCGCGAAATATGATGATAGTATTTAGTTACTGTCGTAAGGCAGTTGTTGATCTTTGAAAACTGAACAAAACAACCAATTACAAATTAAACGACAAGATCGTAAGATCAACGTCAGCTCTAACGAGCAAAAGCATCAAAACTTTCATGGAGAGTTTGATCTTGGCTCAGGACGAACGCTGGCGGCGTGCCTAATACATGCAAGTCGAGCGCAGGAAACCAGATGACCCCTTCGGGGTGATTCTGGCGGAATGAGCGGCGGACGGGTGAGTAACACGTGGGCAACCTGCCTGTAAGACTGGGATAACTTCGGGAAACCGGAGCTAATACCGGATAGTATTTCCTTTCTCCTGATTGGAAATGGAAAGACGGTTTCGGCTGTCACTTACAGATGGGCCCGCGGTGCATTAGCTAGTTGGTGGGGTAATGGCCCACCAAGGCGACGATGCATAGCCGACCTGAGAGGGTGATCGGCCACACTGGGACTGAGACACGGCCCAGACTCCTACGGGAGGCAGCAGTAGGGAATCTTCCGCAATGGACGAAAGTCTGACGGAGCAACGCCGCGTGAGCGATGAAGGCCTTCGGGTCGTAAAGCTCTGTTGTTAGGGAAGAACAAGTACGAGAGTAACTGCTCGTACCTTGACGGTACCTAACCAGAAAGCCCCGGCTAACTACGTGCCAGCAGCCGCGGTAATACGTAGGGGGCAAGCGTTGTCCGGAATTATTGGGCGTAAAGGGCTCGTAGGCGGTTTCTTAAGTCTGATGTGAAAGCCCACAGCTCAACTGTGGAGGGTCATTGGAAACTGGGGAACTTGAGTGCAGAAGAGGAGAGTGGAATTCCACGTGTAGCGGTGAAATGCGTAGATATGTGGAGGAACACCAGTGGCGAAGGCGACTCTCTGGTCTGTAACTGACGCTGAGGAGCGAAAGCGTGGGGAGCAAACAGGATTAGATACCCTGGTAGTCCACGCCGTAAACGATGAGTGCTAGGTGTTAGGGGGTTTCCGCCCCTTAGTGCTGAAGTTAACGCATTAAGCACTCCGCCTGGGGAGTACGGCCGCAAGGCTGAAACTCAAAAGAATTGACGGGGGCCCGCACAAGCGGTGGAGCATGTGGTTTAATTCGAAGCAACGCGAAGAACCTTACCAGGTCTTGACATCCGCTGACAATCTTGGAGACAAGACGTTCCCTTCGGGGACAGCGTGACAGGTGGTGCATGGTTGTCGTCAGCTCGTGTCGTGAGATGTTGGGTTAAGTCCCGCAACGAGCGCAACCCTTGATTCTAGTTGCCAGCATTAAGTTGGGCACTCTAGAGTGACTGCCGGTGACAAACCGGAGGAAGGTGGGGATGACGTCAAATCATCATGCCCCTTATGACCTGGGCTACACACGTGCTACAATGGATGGTACAAAGGGCAGCAAAGTCGCGAGGCTAAGCAAATCCCATAAAACCATTCTCAGTTCGGATTGCAGGCTGCAACTCGCCTGCATGAAGCCGGAATCGCTAGTAATCGCGGATCAGCATGCCGCGGTGAATACGTTCCCGGGCCTTGTACACACCGCCCGTCACACCACGAGAGTTGGTAACACCCGAAGTCGGTGAGGTAACCTTTTAGGAGCCAGCCGCCGAAGGTGGGATCAATGATTGGGGTGAAGTCGTAACAAGGTAGCCGTATCGGAAGGTGCGGCTGGATCACCTCCTTTCTAAGGATAATTGGAACTACTACTTCGTAGTAGACATCGTGATTGGTTGTTTGTTCAGTTTTGAGAGATCAACCTCTCTTGTGAACCTTGAAAACTAGATAAGAAACAACAATGCCAAAACATCAAACTTTAAAGCCGACAATTATTGTCGCGATTTATAGATTTATCATGCGTTATTAGTTAAGTGAAGAAGGGCGCACGGTGGATGCCTTGGCACTAGGAGCCGATGAAGGACGGGACTAACACCGATATGCTTCGGGGAGCTGTAAGTAAGCTTTGATCCGAAGATTTCCGAATGGGGGAACCCGCTATCCGTTATTGGATAGTACGTATTACTGAATACATAGGTAATACGAGGCAGACCCGGGGAACTGAAACATCTCATTACCCGGAGGAAGAGAAAGCAAATGCGATTTCCTGAGTAGCGGCGAGCGAAACGGAATTAGCCCAAACCAGAAGGCTTGCCTTCTGGGGTTGTAGGACACTCCTTTGGAGTTACAAAGAAACCATATAGACGAAGCGGCTTGGAATGGCCCGCCATAGAAGGTAAGAGCCCTGTACTTGAAATGTGGTTTCCTCCGGAGTGTATCCTGAGTACGGCGGAACACGTGAAATTCCGTCGGAATCCGGGAGGACCATCTCCCAAGGCTAAATACTCCCTAGTGACCGATAGTGAACCAGTACCGTGAGGGAAAGGTGAAAAGCACCCCGGAAGGGGAGTGAAATAGATCCTGAAACCGTGTGCCTACAAGTAGTCGAAGCCCGTTAATGGGTGACGGCGTACCTTTTGTAGAATGGACCGGCGAGTTACGATCCCCTGCAAGGTTAAGTTGTATAGACGGAGCCGCAGCGAAAGCGAGTCTGAATAGGGCGATATAGTAGGTGGTCGTAGACCCGAAACCGTGTGATCTACCCATGTCCAGGGTGAAGGTCAGGTAACACTGACTGGAGGCCCGAACCCACGCACGTTGAAAAGTGCGGGGATGAGGTGTGGGTAGGGGTGAAATGCCAATCGAACACGGAGATAGCTGGTTCTCTCCGAAATAGCTTTAGGGCTAGCCTCAAAGGATGATGGTTGGAGGTAGAGCACTGATTGGACTAGGGGCCCTCATCGGGTTACCGAATTCAGTCAAACTCCGAATGCCAATCAATCTACTTTGGGAGTCAGACCATGGGTGATAAGGTTCATGGTCGAAAGGGAAACAGCCCAGACCGCCAGCTAAGGTCCCAAAGTGTGTGTTAAGTGGAAAAGGATGTGGCGTTGCTTAGACAACCAGGATGTTGGCTTAGAAGCAGCCATCATTGAAAGAGTGCGTAATAGCTCACTGGTCGAGTGACGCTGCGCCGAAAATATACCGGGGCTAAACACACCACCGAAGCTGCGGATTGACATCTACGATGTCAGTGGTAGGAGAGCGTTCTAAGGGCAGTGAAGGTCGATCGTGAGGACGGCTGGAGCGCTTAGAAGTGAGAATGCCGGTATGAGTAGCGAAAAAAGAGTGAGAATCTCTTTCATCGAAAGCCCAAGGTTTCCTGAGGAAGGCTCGTCCGCTCAGGGTTAGTCGGGGCCTAAGCCGAGGCCGAAAGGCGTAGGCGATGGACAACAGGTTGATATTCCTGTACCACCTAAATCCGCTTGAACGATGGGGGGACGCAGGAGGATAAGGAAAGCGCGCTGCTGGTTATGCGCGTCCAAGCCGTGAGGAAGTTGAGCAGGCAAATCCACTCAACACTAATTCCAGGCGGTTATGGGGAGGGAAATTTAGTACCGAAGTTCCTGATTTCACACTGCCAAGAAAAGCCTCTAGTGAGGAAATAGGTGCCCGTACCGCAAACCGACACAGGTAGGCACGGTGAGTAACCGAAGATGATCGGGAGAACTCTCGTTAAGGAACTCGGCAAAATGACCCCGTAACTTCGGGAGAAGGGGTGCTTCTTTTAAGGAGAAGCCGCAGTGAAAAGGCCCAAGCGACTGTTTAGCAAAAACACAGGTCTCTGCAAAGCCGTAAGGCGAAGTATAGGGGCTGACACCTGCCCGGTGCTGGAAGGTTAAGGGGAATGGTTAGGGACTTCGTCCCGAAGCTGTGAACCGAAGCCCCAGTAAACGGCGGCCGTAACTATAACGGTCCTAAGGTAGCGAAATTCCTTGTCGGGTAAGTTCCGACCCGCACGAAAGGTGCAACGACTTGGGCACTGTCTCAACGAGAGACCCGGTGAAATTATACTATGCGTGAAGATGCGCATTACCCGCGACAGGACGGAAAGACCCCGTGGAGCTTTACTGTAGCCTGATATGGAATGTTGGTACAGCTTGTACAGGATAGGTGGGAGCCTTAGAAGCCGGAGCGCTAGCTTCGGTGGAGGCATCCGTGGGATACCACCCTGGCTGTATTGACATTCTAACCCAGAACCGTTATCCGGTTCGGAGACAGTGTCAGGTGGGCAGTTTGACTGGGGCGGTCGCCTCCCAAAGAGTAACGGAGGCGCCCAAAGGTTCCCTCAGAATGGTTGGAAATCATTCGTAGCGTGCAAAGGCAGAAGGGAGCTTGACTGCGAGACCTACAAGTCGAGCAGGGACGAAAGTCGGGCTTAGTGATCCGGCGGTGCCGTATGGAAGGGCCGTCGCTCAACGGATAAAAGCTACCCCGGGGATAACAGGCTTATCTCCCCCAAGAGTCCACATCGACGGGGAGGTTTGGCACCTCGATGTCGGCTCATCGCATCCTGGGGCTGTAGTCGGTCCCAAGGGTTGGGCTGTTCGCCCATTAAAGCGGTACGCGAGCTGGGTTCAGAACGTCGTGAGACAGTTCGGTCCCTATCCGTCGTGGGCGTTAGAAGTTTGAGAGGAGCTGTCCTTAGTACGAGAGGACCGGGATGGACGCACCGCTGGTGCACCAGTTGTTCCGCCAGGAGCATAGCTGGGTAGCTACGTGCGGAAGGGATAAGTGCTGAAAGCATCTAAGCATGAAGCCCCCCTCAAGATGAGACTTCTCATCATTTTAAATGAGTAAGATCCCTCAGAGACGATGAGGTAGATAGGTTCGAGGTGGAAGCGTGGTGACACGTGCAGCTGACGAATACTAATCGATCGAGGACTTAACTAAACTTAAGTCAACGCCAAAGTCCAAGCACTCCGGTGCTTGGCCGCATGAGATGTCTGGCAAGACATGTTTCTTATCTAGTTTTGAGGGTTCATTCAATTGAATTCTTGAATTGTCTGGTGGTAATAGCGAAGAGGTCACACCTGTTCCCATGCCGAACACAGTAGTTAAGCTCTTCAGCGCCGATGGTAGTTGGGTTCGCCCTGCGAGAGTAGGACGTTGCCAGGCAAGAATAAAAACTCCTGATAGGTTATTCAATAACTTATCAGGAGCTTTTTGTATGTCTTGCTTTATACTTCTGGTGATTAGGGGATATAAATACTTCATACTAATATGTCGATATTCATATAATGTAATGAGAGAAAGAAGGGAAGCACAGATGGAGCAATACTTTGATGATCAATTTTTAACTGTAATGATGAAAATTATAATAGCAGTATTCCTCTCCGGGGCTATCGGGATGGAACGAGGGTTGGGCAATCACCATGCTGGTTTGCGCACACATATCCTTGTTGGTGTAGGGTCTTGTCTGATGATGATTCTATCTTTATATGGTTTTACAGCCTTCAGCGAGGAGCATGACTATGTACAATTTGATCCCGCGCGTATACCTTCATATGTAATCAGCGGTATTGGTTTCTTAGGTGCTGGAACAATACTGGTAAATGGTACGACAGTGCGAGGGCTTACGACAGCTGCTTCGGTCTGGACGGTAGCAGGACTTGGACTCGTTATTGGTGCAGGAATGTACATGGAAGCAGTTTTCACTACTATTATCATCTTACTGATTCTTATTTTCTTGAATAATTTTGAGAAGCTGTTTTTATCAAGTAAAAAGCAAAAAGCATATCGTCTGGAAATTGAACTCGATAGAGATGAAGGTGTAGCACCTATCATGGAAATACTTGAACGTCATCATCTGGCATTAACTAACATGAAGATGAGGAAACATCATCATGACAGCAGGATGTTACATGTTGAGCTGGCAACACGTTACGCGATAAATGAAATGGAACTGTTTGAGGAACTAACTAACCTATCAAATATCCGATCAGTTAGTACAGTAAAAAGTTAAAACCCTTTTAAGGGTTTTTTTCTGTTATTAGAGGCTATGCTAGGGGAGAAGAGCTTTGCATTCCTCCTTCAAAATGTATATAATAAAGTCAAAGATAGTCAAAGTCAAAGGAAGGGAGGCGACTTGTGTGAGCAATATATCGGACATAATTGAAGCTTACCTAAAGCAGATTCTCCAATCAACAGATGCGCAGGAAGTGGAAATAAAGAGAAGTGAAGTAGCTAATCGTTTTCAGTGCGTGCCTTCACAAATCAACTATGTAATAAAGACGAGATTCACTGTTGAGAAAGGATATCTTGTCGAGAGTAAGCGTGGCGGCGGCGGTTATATTCGTATCATTCGGGTAAAGCATCATACAGAAGCAAGTTTGATAGACGACGTAATTGATATGATACAGCCACGAGTTTCACAGCAGACTGCTAATAGTATCATCGAACGGCTTGCTGAAGAGAAGATACTGACTGAACGGGAAGCGAAGATCATGATTAGAGCAACCAGCCGGGAGACACTAGCCTTCCCTCTCCCGCTTCGTGATGAAGTCAGGACCCGTATTTTGGTTTCAATGCTGACTGCTATCAAGTACTAGTCAGATAAGGAGGTATTAGGATGGAATGTCAAGAGTGTCATATAAGACCAGCAACCTTGCATTTAACAAATGTCGTAAACGGACAGAAGACGGAAATGCATGTTTGCGAGCATTGTGCGAAAGAGAATGGATATGTCTCTTACGGCCAAGAAGGGTATTCCCTGCATAACTTATTATCTGGTCTATTCCATATGAACCCATCTACTGTTCAAGGACATAAACACTTCTCCCAAGCACCAGCAGCACTTGCTTGCCCGAAGTGCGGGCTGACATATAATGAGTTCACCCGAATAGGGAAATTTGGCTGTGCTTCCTGCTATGAAACTTTCGAAGACAATCTCAATCCTATCTTCCGCCGTGTACACAGTGGCAACACAAAGCACGAAGGTAAAATACCGAAGCGGATGGGCAGCGGTATAGAGAAAAAAAGGAAGATCGCAGCGTACCGGGAATCTATGCAGCAATTCATCCAGGAAGAAGAATTCGAAAAAGCAGCAGAGCTCCGAGATAAGATTCGTTTGCTGGAGCAGCAGTCAGATGAACAGGAAGAGGGTGATAGCTAATGTCACTAGAGAATTTTATGAGTGATGCCATCAGCCCTTGGATGAAAGAAAACGGACCGGACTGTGATATTGTCATGAGCAGCCGAATCCGACTGGCCAGAAACTTTGAAAATCGCACTTTTCCTTTGATTGCTAAGGCAGAAGATTTGGATGACGTACTTGATTTCTTCCAGGAAAGCTATCAGGATGCTGATTTTAATGATCGAGGGAAGTTGCAATTCTTACGTATTGCAGATTTGTCCCCGATTGAGAAGAAGGTATTCGTCGAAAAACACTTGATAAGTCCTCATTTAGCAGAACATGCGGAGGAGGCAGGAGTTTTGCTATCCGAAAGCGAACAAGTCTCTATCATGGTAAATGAAGAGGATCACCTGCGCATTCAGCTGTATCTGCCAGGCTTCCAGCTGCGAAAAGCACTTTCAGAAGCATTTGAAGTGGATGATTGGCTTGAGCAGAAGATAACTTATGCGTTCGATGAGGAAAGAGGTTATCTTACTACTTGCCCAACGAATGTAGGAACTGGACTGCGGGCCTCGGTAATGATGCATCTGCCAGCATTGACCATGACACACCAAATGAATCGTCTGACACCAGCAATTAACCAGCTGGGACTTGTCGTACGCGGTATCTATGGTGAAGGCAGCGAAGCTCAAGGCAATATCTATCAGATTTCCAATCAGATTACTCTGGGGAAATCAGAACAGGATATCGTCGAGGATCTGGAGAGTGTAGTGAGTCAGTTGGTTGAGCAGGAAAGGCAGGCTCGCGAGACTTTAACAGAGGAGCTGAGTATCCAGCTGGAGGATCGGATCTTCCGTTCTTATGGAACATTGCGGTACAGCCGCATTATTGAATCAAAAGAAGCAGCAACCTGTTTATCGGATGTTAGATTAGGCATTGATATTGGGTATATACAAGATATGCCTCAATCCATACTTAATGAATTAATGGTATTAATACAGCCAGGCTTCCTGCAGCATTATGCAAAAAGAAGCTTATCTGGCAGAGAACGAGATGTATTACGTGCTTCCCTCATTAGAGAGAGGTTGCATTTAGAAAATAACTGACTGACCAAGGAGGAATTCCTATGATGTTTGGACGTTTCACTGAAAGAGCACAAAAGGTCCTTGCGCTGGCACAAGAAGAAGCAGTGCGTCTGGGACATAACAATATCGGTACAGAACATATCCTATTGGGTCTTGTGAGCGAAGGGGAAGGTATTGCCGCTAAAGCTCTTACGACACTAGGATTGGAAACAGAACGTATTCAGGAAGAGGTCGAGCAGCTGATCGGGCGCGGCCAGAAAATCACAGGTACACCTTATTACACACCACGTGCGAAGAAAGTAATTGAGCTTTCATTGGATGAAGCAAGAAAACTTGGTCATTCCTACGTGGGCACGGAGCATATCCTTCTAGGTTTGATTCGCGAGGGCGAAGGTGTTGCAGCACGCGTGCTGAATAACCTTGGTGTAAGCTTAAATAAAGCTCGTCAGCAAGTGCTGCAGCTATTGGGCAGCAATGAGTCTTCTGCTGGGAAACAGCGTGGCAGCCAGTCTGCTAGAGCGAATACACCTACACTGGATAGCTTGGCAAGGGATCTTACGGCGATTGCCAAAGAAGGTAATATCGATCCAGTTATCGGACGTGAGAAAGAAATCGAGCGTGTTATTCAAGTACTTAGCCGCCGAACTAAAAATAACCCTGTTTTGATCGGGGAGCCGGGTGTCGGTAAGACAGCAGTAGCTGAGGGACTTGCGCAGCAGATTATCAATAACGAGATACCGGAAATTCTTCGGGATAAGCGTGTCATGACGCTTGATATGGGTACTGTCGTAGCTGGTACGAAATATCGCGGGGAATTCGAGGATCGCTTGAAAAAAGTCATGGAAGAGATTCGCCAGGCGGGGAATATCATCCTCTTCATTGATGAACTGCATACACTTATCGGTGCAGGTGGTGCAGAAGGAGCAATTGATGCTTCCAATATTCTGAAGCCATCCCTTGCACGCGGTGAACTGCAGTGTATCGGTGCAACTACACTGGATGAATATCGCAAATATATCGAAAAGGATGCAGCGCTTGAGCGTCGTTTCCAGCCGATCCAAGTTGATGAACCATCTGTGGAAGAATCTGTTCAGATCCTTACTGGTCTGCGTGACAGATATGAAGCCCATCACCGTGTAACGATTACGGATGAAGCTATCCGTGCAGCAGCGGAATTCTCTGATCGTTATATCACAGACCGCTTCCTTCCGGATAAAGCAATCGACTTGATTGACGAAGCAGCTTCCAAAGTGCGCTTGCGCTCTTACACAGCTCCGCCAAACTTGAAAGAGCTTGAGCAAAAGCTAGAGGAAGTACGCAAAGAGAAAGACGCAGCTGTCCAAAGTCAGGAATTCGAAAAAGCGGCTTCGCTGCGCGATACAGAGCAGCGTTTGCGTGATCAGCTAGATCAGACGAAGGATCAGTGGAAAGAAAAGCAAGGTCAGGAGAGCAGTGAAGTTACTGTAGAAGATATTGCTTCTGTTGTTTCCATCTGGACTGGTGTACCTGTTGCCAAGCTGACTAAGGATGAGTCAGAACGTTTGCTTAATATGGAACAGACACTGCATGGACGTGTCATCGGACAAGACGAAGCAGTTGTTGCTATCTCTAAAGCAATTCGTCGTGCACGTGCTGGTCTTAAGGATCCGAAACGCCCGATAGGGTCATTCATCTTCCTTGGACCTACAGGTGTCGGTAAGACGGAATTGGCGCGGGCTTTGGCTGATTCCATGTTCGGTGATGAAGATGCGATGATTCGTATCGATATGTCGGAATACATGGAACGTCATTCCACTGCACGTCTTGTCGGTTCTCCTCCAGGATATGTAGGGTATGAAGAGGGCGGACAGCTTACTGAGAAGGTCCGTCGTAAACCATACTCTGTTGTATTACTTGATGAGGTTGAAAAAGCGCACCCTGAAGTATTCAACATCCTGCTTCAAGTATTGGAAGATGGCCGTTTGACAGATTCAAAAGGTCGCTTAGTCGATTTCCGCAACACGATTCTGATCATGACTTCCAATGTAGGTGCTAGTGAGCTGAAACGCAGCAAATCACTTGGTTTCACAATGGATAGCGAAGATCAGAACTTCAAGGATATGAAAGCGAAAGTGACAGAAGAGCTGAAAAAAGCCTTCCGTCCAGAGTTCTTGAACCGTATTGATGAAACGATCGTATTCCATCCGCTTGAGAAGAAACATATGAAAGATATCGTGACGTTGATGGCAGATCAGCTTAAGAAACGTCTTGCTCAGCAAGATATTGAATTCACGCTGACTGATGCTGTTATTGAGAAGATCGCTAATGACGGATTCGATGCGGAATATGGTGCTCGACCATTACGCCGTGCAATCCAGAAGAATATCGAAGATCTATTATCAGAGGAACTCCTGCGCGAGAACATCAGCAAAGGACAACAAGTGAATATTGATGTAGATAAAGAAGGTAAGTATGTCGTTACCGGCAAATAATGAATAGGGAGGTGTTTTCGCCTCCCTTTTTGCTTTGATTTGTGTAATTTTTTCTATAATAATAATTTTGTTTGATATATTTCTGTAACTTTTATGCCGTAATTATCGTATAAAATGATGAAGAAGGATTTGATAGGTTTGGCAAAAAGAAAGACAAAGTATGTATGTCAGGAATGCGGATATGAATCCGCCAAGTGGATGGGCAAATGCCCGAGCTGCAATAATTGGAATACCTTTACGGAAGAAGTTGTTACACCGGCTAGCAGCGCAGCCTTCCGTCATTCAAATACAACAACAACAGCTGCAAAGCCTCAGTCGATTACAGCTATTCACTCCGAAAAGGAACCAAGAGTAACAACGGATCTCCCGGAGTTCAACAGGGTGCTCGGCGGCGGAATCGTAGCAGGATCGCTTGTGCTTATCGGGGGTGACCCTGGTATCGGTAAATCTACCTTGCTTTTGCAAGTCAGTGCACAGCTGGCAGAGAAGGAATTGCCGGTTCTGTATATTTCCGGAGAGGAATCAGCCCGTCAGACGAAACTCCGAGCAGATCGTCTCGGTGTAAAGGCAGATCAGCTCTATGTGTTATCAGAGACAAATCTGCAGGACATCACACGGCATATTGAAGAAGTGAAGCCGGCGTTTGTTGTAGTCGATTCCATTCAGACCGTGTATCGGGAAGAAGTCACCAGCGCACCAGGAAGTGTTACGCAGGTACGGGAATGTACAAGTGAGCTGATGCGGGTTGCTAAGACAAATGGCATTCCGATTTTCCTCGTTGGTCATGTAACGAAAGAAGGCGCCATCGCCGGTCCTAGAATGCTTGAACATATGGTGGATGCGGTTCTTTATTTCGAAGGGGAACGTCATCATACATTCCGAATCTTGCGAAGTGTAAAGAACCGGTTTGGAAGTACGAATGAAATGGGTATCTTCGAGATGAAGGAAGAAGGATTAAGGGAAGTGACGAATCCGTCTGAAATCTTCCTGGAGGAAAGATCGCAGGGGGCAGCTGGATCTACAGTTGTAGCGTCGATGGAAGGGACACGCCCTGTTCTTGTCGAGATTCAGGCGCTTATCTCTCCTACAAGCTTCGGAAACCCACGCCGTATGGCTACCGGTACAGATCATAACCGGGTGCCGCTTTTAATGGCGGTGCTTGAGAAACGGGTTGGACTTATGCTGCAGAATCAAGATGCATACGTCAAGATTGCCGGCGGTATGCGATTGGACGAGCCTGCCATCGATTTGGCGGTAGCTGCCAGTATCGCATCCAGCTTTAAGGACAAGCCGACCAAGCCAGATGATGTCTTGATCGGGGAAGTGGGTTTGACAGGTGAAGTGAGACGCGTATCCAGGATTGAACAGCGTGTCCAAGAAGCGGCTAAGCTCGGCTTCAAGCGAGCAATCGTACCGAAGAAGAATTTGGATGGCTGGACGGTCCCGTCAAGTATTAAAGTAGTTGGAGTCAACTCTGTTAGTGAAGCACTTCATATTGTTTTGGGAGAGGATTAACCTCTCCTTAATTGGTAATATTTTTTGACATTTTCTCTGAAACTATGCTACTATGTAATGTTTCCTAAATTGACTAGGCATCTAAAACATGCTACGGTTAAACTGCAATTATTTATTTTTACGTCTAATATATTTTATTTCAGGTAATACTTTCTGTTAGGAGGTGACAGTAATGTTAAAGCGAATCGTGCAATTATTTATTATCGTTGCAGGCGGTATGGTTGGGTTTCTCTACATTCCTAGATTGATGGATCTAGTGAACCTTACCAACATTGGTTGGCTGGATTCCCCGATCGTCGGATTGATTGGCGGAGCTATTCTATTATTCTTATTACTGTTTTGGGTGGTCGATTATATTGTCGGCTTCATCCATTGGGTGGAGGACTCACTAGTCAAGACACCTGCTGCTGATTTATTCTTTGGCAGCATCGGGCTCATTATCGGATTGGTCGTAGCTTACTTGATTACGATTCCAATCCGCGGTATTGGTTTTGTGCTTGTTTCAGAGGTTCTGCCGCTGTTCGTTACAATTTTCCTTGGCTACATCGGGTTCCAGGTCGGATTCAAGCGCCGAGATGAGTTCTTGAATATGATGACTTTGGCGAAAAAGGATAAGAAGAAGACTGCGGATGAGCAAGAAGCTGGAGAAGATAGTGTCCAGGCTGTTCAGCCTAAGTCAAAACTGCTCGATACGAGTGTTATCATCGATGGACGTATCGCAGATATTTGCGAAACGAATTTCTTAGAAGGTACGATTGTCATCCCGCAATTTGTATTGAATGAACTCCAGCATATCGCTGATTCATCTGATGCATTGAAGCGTAACCGCGGCCGTCGCGGTCTCGATGTCCTGAATCGCATCCAAAAAGAAATGCCAAGTGTAAAAGTGGAATTCTACGAAGGTGACTTCGAGGATATTCCGGAAGTGGATTCCAAGCTTGTTAAATTGGCAAAAGTTATCGATGGTATTGTCGTAACAAATGATTTCAACTTGAACAAGGTATGTGAGTTCCAAAACGTGCCAGTGTTGAATATCAATGACTTGGCGAATGCCGTGAAGCCAGTCGTCATTCCAGGTGAGGAATTGACTGTCCAGGTAATCAAGGACGGGAAAGAACATAATCAAGGTGTGGCTTACTTGGATGATGGTACAATGATCGTCGTTGAGGAAGGCAAGAATTATATCGGTAAGACAATCGAGGTTCTCATCACGAGTGTATTGCAGACTTCTGCCGGCCGAATGATCTTTGCTAAGCCGAAATTACTTGAAAAAGCATTGTAAAAAAGTATAACATGATAGAAGTAGACAAAAGTGATAACATGGGATGTTATCGCTTTTGTTTGGATTCGACTTTAAATAAGGCGGTAAAATAGATGCACTATCAAGCTATCGTGTTAGCTGCTGGGCAAGGAAAACGGATGCAGGCAGGTCATAACAAACAATTCCTTACAATCGGGCAAAAGCCGCTCATTGTTCATACGCTGAATGTTTTCGATCAGGATCCATGGTGTGCATCAATCACGCTTGTGGTAAGCAAATCAGATCGTGAATTGATGCAGCAGCTATTGGCTGCACAGAAATGGACTAAGCCGATCAACCTAACAGAAGGCGGAAGCGAGCGGCAAGAGAGTGTCCTGATGGGTCTGGAAGCACTGCCTGATAAGTCCGGTATTATTTTCATACACGATGGTGCACGGCCATTTGTCACAATCGAGAGACTTCATGCCTTGGCTGAGGCATGTCTGGAGCATCGCGGAGCAATTCTTGCGGTGCCTGTTACAGACACAATCAAGCTCCGCCGGGGTAATCGTTTGGAAACAATGGATCGAGGGCTTCTGTGGGCTGCTCAAACACCGCAGGCTTTTGATTACCAGCTTATATATGATGCGCATGTATCGGCTAAAGTTGATGGGGTGCTGGGAACGGATGACGCCTCATTAGTGGAACGCCTCGATCAGGATGTGTTCATCGTGGAAGGCAGCTATGATAATATGAAGCTTACGACACCAGAGGATTTATACAAAGCGGAAGCATTTTTAAATGGTAAATAAAGCGAGGTCACATTATGTTTCGAATTGGACAAGGTTTTGATGTACATGCATTTGCAGAGGATAGACCGTGTATCATCGGCGGGATTACAATCCCTTACGAACTTGGATTGCTAGGCCATTCAGATGCGGATGTACTATTACATACGATTGCGGATGCGTGTCTTGGTGCCTTGGCACTGGGTGACATCGGCAAGCATTTCCCGGATACTGATCCTGCTTTCAAGGATGCAGACTCAGAAGTATTGCTGCGGCATGTATGGCAGCTTGTAAAAGAAAAAGGATATAAACTAGGTAACTTGGATTGCACAGTTATTGCACAAGCGCCAAAAATGGCACCATATATCGATCAGATTCGTGAAAACGTAGCGGGGATGCTCGATGCAGAACCGGGTCAGATCAATGTGAAAGCAACAACGACAGAACAGCTTGGCTTCACTGGTCGTAAGGAAGGAATTGCTGCGCAAGCAGTTGTCCTCCTGCAGCAAGCCTAACATAATCGAAAGGGAGTTATTCATATGTCAAAACCTGTACGTGTGCGCTATGCGCCGAGTCCGACTGGACATTTGCATATTGGAAACGCACGAACTGCACTATTCAACTACTTATATGCCCGTCATCATGATGGTAAATTCATCGTCCGCACAGAAGATACGGATCAAAAAAGAAATGTTGAAGGCGGCGAGGAAAGCCAGTTCAGCTATTTGAAATGGCTTGGTATCAAATGGGACGAAGGTGCCGATATCGGCGGCGAATACGGACCATACCGTCAATTGGAGCGTCTGGATATCTATAAAAAGTATGTAGATGAATTGCTGGATCGTGGCCTTGCTTACAAATGCTACGTGACAGAAGAGGAATTAGAGAAAGAGCGCGAAGAACAAAAGGCAAATGGACAAGTTCCTAAGTATTCTGGAGTTCACCGTGATCTAACACCAGAGCAGCAAGAGAAATTTGAAGCGGAAGGCAGACAGCCGAGTATCCGTTTCCGAGTGCCGGAAAATAAAACATACAAATTTAATGATATTGTACGTGATGAGATCAGTTTCGAGTCCAGTGACTTCGGCGACTGGGTTATCGTGAAGAAGAACGGTATCCCAACGTATAACTTTGCTGTGGCAGTCGATGACCATCTAATGGAGATCTCACATATCCTTCGCGGAGAAGAGCATATCTCTAATACACCGAAGCAGCTCATGATTTATGAAGCATTCGGTTGGGAAGCGCCGCAATTCGGACATATGACATTGATTCTTAACGAAAACCGCAAGAAGCTGTCCAAACGTGATGAGCATATCCTGCAGTTCATCGAGCAATATAAGAACCTAGGTTACCTGCCGGAAGCGATGTTCAACTTCATCAGTTTGCTTGGCTGGTCACCAGTCGGAGAAGAAGAGATTTTCTCTAAAGATGAAATCATCAAGATTTTCGATCCGAATCGTCTTTCCACTTCTGCTGCAATTTTCGATCCGCAGAAGCTGAAATGGATGAACAACCAATACATTAAATCAGAAGATGCTGGTCGTATTGAGAAATTGACATTGCCGCATTTGATTCAAGCTGGCAAACTGCCTGAGAACATGGAAGATTCCCGCCGTGACTGGGCAGCTGAGCTTATCGCTCTTTACAAAGACCAGTTGAACTATGGTGCGGAGATCGTCGAGTTGACGGAGTTATTCTTCCAAGAAGAAATCACTTATGATGAAGAAGCAATGGCAGTACTTCAGGATGAACAAGTACCAGAAGTCTTGAAAGCATTCTCCGAACAACTTTCAGCGTTGGAAGCATTCCAGCCTGATATGATCAAAGGTGCAATTAAAGCTACTCAAAAACAGACTGGTCAAAAAGGTAAGAAGCTCTTCATGCCGATCCGTGTTGCTACAACAGGTGTAACACACGGTCCAGAGCTGCCTGACTCCATTCACTTGCTTGGCGAGACAGTTGTCCAAAATCGTCTTTCTGCAGCAATCGAACAGCTGACAAAGTAAAATATTCACTTTTTTGCTGAAATATAATATAGTAGTACTACACATTCGAACGTAGAAGAGGAGAAGTATGCATCTGCCTTTCCATTCAGAGAGAGCCGCACACGCTGCGAGCGGCTTTGGAGAGCTTTTGCTGAAATGCGCCTCGGAGTCTTTTGCCGAAATAACAGTAGGTAAAAGCGGTTCTCACCGTTATCTGAGTGAAGCTGGGGAAGCCATATGGGCTCGCCCAAATAGAGTGGAACCGCGCAAAAAGCGTCTCTGTCATTGTACAGGGGCGCTTTTTTTCGTGAAACGGTAGAAGCGGAAAGGAAGGGGAAAATGGGATTTTTTAAGATGCTGAAAGAGGATGTTATGGTAGTCTTCGACCAGGATCCAGCTGCTCGCTCTTATCTGGAAGTTATCCTAACGTATTCCGGCTTGCATGCCATTTGGGCACATCGAATTGCACACCAATTCTACAAGCATAAATTCTATTTCCTTGCCCGTGTTGTTTCACAAGTGAGCCGTTTCTTTACCGGTATCGAAATACATCCTGGAGCTACGATCGGCAGACGATTTTTCATCGATCATGGCATGGGTGTTGTCATAGGTGAAACGTGCGAAATCGGTGATAATGTAACGATCTTCCAGGGCGTGACTTTAGGGGGTACGGGGAAAGAAAAAGGCAAACGACATCCAACCGTCAAAGACAATGCACTAATCGCGACAGGAGCTAAAGTGTTAGGTTCGATTACGATTGGCGCAAACTCAAAGATAGGTGCAGGTTCTGTTGTCCTGCATGATGTTCCGGAGTGTTCGACTGTAGTCGGAATCCCTGGACGTGTCGTCATCAAAGACGGTGAACGTATTAGAAGAGATCTAAATCATCAGGATTTGCCGGACCCAGTTGCGGAGAAGCTAAGGAAAATGGATCTGGAAATTAAAGAATTACAGCGGGAATTAGCCGCAGCAAAAGGAGAGAAGCAGCATGTCGGTAAAAATTTATAACACATTGAGCCGTAAGAAGGAGCCATTCGTTCCGCTTGAAGAAGGAAAGGTAAGCATGTACGTTTGCGGCCCAACTGTTTATAACTATATTCATATAGGTAACGCAAGACCACCGATCGTATTTGATACAGTACGCCGCTATCTTGAATATCGCGGTTTTGATGTCACATATGTCATGAACTTCACAGATGTTGATGACAAAATCATCAATGCAGCGAAAGAGATGGGCGAAGATGTTTACGCGGTTGCAGAGAAATTCATCCAGGCTTATCAAGAAGATACATCTGCACTTGGAGTCAAAGAAGGTGCGCTCCACCCTCGTGTAACAGAGAGTATGGAAGAGATTATAGATTTTGTGCAAGGCTTGATCGATAAAGGGTATGCGTATGTATCCGAAGGTGACGTCTACTTCCGCACCCGTTCCTTTGATGGTTATGGTAAGTTGTCGCATCAGTCCATCGATGAATTGCGCTCAGGTGCACGCATCCGTGTTGGTGAGCAGAAGGACGATCCTCTTGATTTTGCTCTATGGAAAAATGCAAAGCCGGGAGAGATTTCTTGGGAAACGCCATGGGGCGAAGGGCGCCCGGGCTGGCACATCGAGTGCTCCGCGATGGTTAAAAAGCATCTTGGTGACACAATTGATATTCATGCAGGCGGAACTGATCTTACTTTCCCGCACCATGAAAATGAAATAGCTCAATCAGAGGCCCTTAATGGGAAGTCATTTGCGAACTATTGGATGCATAATGGGCACATCAACATTGATAACGAGAAAATGTCCAAGTCACTGGGAAACTTCATCCTTGCTCATGATTTGATCAAAAAGCATGATCCGCAAGTATTGCGATTCTTCATGCTAAGCGTTCATTACCGCAACCCAATCAATTTCACAGATGAATTATTGGAAAGCGCAAAGACTGGCTTGGCACGAATTAAAAATGCTTATGATAATCTGCAGCACAGAAAAGCAGCGAGCACAAATCAAGATAATAATGCGAATGGTGTAATGGAAACGATCCAGGAACTTAGAACTCGCTTCGAGGAAGAAATGGATGATGATTTCAACACTGCCAACGCTATTTCCGTTTTATTCGATTTAGCTAAAGAAGCAAATGTTTACTTGCAGCAGGAGCAAACATCCGAGCAGGTTATCGAAGCTTTTATAAAAGTATTCGAAGAGCTTGGCAGTGTACTTGGTATCAAATTCGCTGCAGAGGCAGAATTGCTGGATTATGAAATTGAAGGCTTGCTCACGCAGCGTGTGGAAGCCCGTAAGAATCGTGACTTCCAGGAAGCAGACCGAATTCGTGATTTGCTTAAGGAGAAAAATATCATCCTTGAGGATACATCGCAGGGTACGCGCTGGAAAAGAGGATAACTCATGGACGTGAAACAAATGAAAAGTCTGGCACTCGCTTATATGGGAGACGCTGTTTATGAGATCTATGTTCGCCGGCATCTCCTTCAAAAAGGAGAGGTAAAACCGAATCAGCTGCATCACGCAGCGGTCACCTTCGTTTCTGCAAAATCACAAGCTAAGGTGGTCCGGGATTGGCTTGAGCATGACATGCTGTCAGAGGAAGAACAGGCGGTCTTTCGGAGAGGGCGTAATGCCAAGTCCGGTACAGTGCCTAAAAATACGGATGTACAGACTTACAAATACAGCACAGGCTTTGAAGCACTTATTGGGTATCACTATCTGCTAGAAGATACAGATCGTCTGGAAACCCTTATACAAGCAGCTATCAAACATGTAGAAGGAAGGAGTCAGCAGCATGGCAGATGAATGGATAATCGGGAAAAACCCTGTAACGGAAGCATTGCGGTCTGGCCGTTCAATTAACAAAATCATGGTTTCGGAGCATTTGCAGCCAAAAACATGGCAGTCGATACAGGAACTTGCAAAAGCAAGCGGTACAATCGTACAGAAAGTACCGAAACGTAAATTAGATCAGTTGATCGAGGGAGCTCATCAAGGCATTGTTGCTTCGGTTGCAGCATATGAATACAGCTCAGTGGATGACCTATTCCGTGTAGCGGAGGAACGGGGAGAGCAGCCGTTCTTCATCATCCTTGATGAAATGGAGGATCCACACAATCTTGGATCCATACTGCGTACAGCAGATGCAGTCGGAGCTCATGGCGTTATCATTCCGAAGCGGCGTTCAGTCAGCCTGACAGCTACGGTAGCCAAGACGTCTGCAGGAGCTATCGAGTATATTCCTGTAGCCCGCGTGACGAATCTGGCGCAGACAATTGATCATTTGAAGGAACGGAATGTATGGGTTGCTGGTACGGCAGCAGAAGGTGCGATTGATTATCGCCGTCTGGATGCAGTCGGAGCAATTGCCCTTGTAATCGGAAATGAAGGAAAAGGTATCAGCAGACTTGTCCGGGAGAAATGTGATTGGACAGTCTCGCTTCCTATGCATGGTAAAGTCACTTCCCTTAATGCAAGTGTCGCGGCAAGTCTTCTCATGTATGAAGTAAACCGTCAGCGTCATCCTCTAGGGGAATAAGGATGGTCATATTAGTGGTCGATGGCTATAACGTCATCGGGGCATGGGAAGAACTGCATGCACTCCGCGATAAAGATTTTGAACAGTCCCGCCAGCTGCTGATTGAGAAGCTGGCCGAGTATCAGGCTTACACAGGTCATCGGGTAATTGTCGTATTCGATGCCTACCATGTGAGGGGATTGGAGAAAAAATACGAAAATTATAAAGTAGAAGTTCTTTATACAAAAGAAAAAGAGACCGCAGATGACCGTATCGAAAAACTGATTAAAACGTTGAAAAATGTCAAGACGCAAGTTTACGTTGCAACTTCTGATTATGCAGAACAGCGTACTATATTTGGGCAAGGGGCACTTCGTAAATCATCCAGAGAACTATATCTGGAGATAAAGCAAATCGAGCGGGAGATAGACCAGGAAATCAGGGAGTACAATACTCGACAATTTCCGCCAAAAATCCCCTTAAAACCCGAAGTGAGGGAAACACTCGAAGCATGGCGCAGAAGGAAGAAATAGCCAAAGTAGTATATTGACGGTTATTTAGACCGCCTGTATAATGACCCTATAAATTCGCGGTATATATGGTCAGGGGGAATCCTTAAGTGACAATTGTCAAACAGCGGACGGTAGGCCAGGATTACGCAGTGATGGAAGATAGTGTTCTTGTAGATTTAGTTAAAGCAGGTCATGTTGATGCCCTAGATTTTCTGATTAACAAGTATCGAAACTTTGTCAGAGCGAAAGCTCGTACGTATTTTCTGATTGGAGCCGACCGGGAAGACATTGTCCAGGAAGGGATGATTGGCCTTTACAAGGCCATTCGTGATTTTAATGGAGAGAAGCTCGCTTCCTTCAAAGCGTTTGCCGAACTTTGTGTAACCAGGCAGATTATTACAGCAATTAAGACGGCGACAAGACAGAAGCATATTCCGCTTAATTCTTATGTATCGTTGGACAAGCCAATCTATGATGAGGAATCCGATAGGACTCTGCTTGATATCATAGTCAGCTCCAAAGCAGGTGATCCGCAAGACGTCTTGATCAATCAAGAGCGGTTCCTTGATATGGAGGAGAAGATGGCACAGCTGCTCAGTGAACTAGAGAGACAGGTATTGGCTCTCTATCTGGACGGCAGATCTTATCAAGAGATTTCTGAGGAATTGAAGCGGCATGTCAAATCGATTGATAATGCCCTCCAGCGTGTAAAGCGAAAGCTTGAGCGATATCTAGAAATCAGTGAAGTAACGTTATAAGCTTCGTTGACAAGCCTTTTCATGCGTGCTACAGTAAAATTGTGTCAAAATACCCGAGAGGGTGGAGATTTTTGCGTAAATCAGTTACATTAGCGTGCTCGGAATGTTTGAGCCGTAATTATTCCACAGCAAAAAGTGGGAATCAATCAGAACGCTTAGAGACTAGGAAATTCTGCAAACGATGCGACAAGCATACTGTCCATCGGGAGACGAAATAGACAACAATGCCTGTCGGCGAGAGTTTGGGGGTAGTACCATGAATCCTGTTACGTTTTTGAAAAATGTATCTAAAGAGATGAAGAAGGTCAGTTGGCCAACCGGTAAAGAACTATATCGCTATACGATCGTGACAGTTTTAACAGTTGTGTTCGCTGCTATATTCTTCGGTTTAGTTGATTTAGGGATCTCTGAGATTTTAAATTTATTCTTTTGAATAATGCCCGCTGATATATGCTATAATGGTATTAAATATTGCTCGTAGAAAAAAACCCGTTCCGTACGGGTTTTTTAAATTGGTCTTTTTGCCCAGCATCGACAATAACTAAACCAAAGGGAGGGAAGGACAAGCGCTTGTCCTGAAATCATGGAAAAAAGATGGTATGTCGTACACACTTATTCTGGATATGAAAATAAAGTAAAGGCCAACCTTGAGAAAAGACTCGACTCCATGGGAATGGAAGATAAAATCTTCCGCGTCGTTGTTCCTGAGGATGAAGAGACAGAAATCAAGAACGGTAAACGTAAGACAGCGATGAAGAAAGTCTTCCCTGGTTACGTATTGACTGAAATGGTCATGACGGATGATTCCTGGTATGTTGTTCGTAATACACCGGGCGTAACTGGTTTCGTCGGATCCACCGGTTCAGGTTCCAAGCCGACACCGCTTTTGGAGGAAGAAGTCGAAGTAATCCTCAAACGTATGGGCATGGAAGAGACACTTACAGAATTCGATTTCGAAGAGAAGGAAAGTGTTCGTGTTACTGATGGACCGTTCAACGACTTTACTGGAACAATCGAAAATATCGACATGGATAAACAGAAAGTGAAAGTTCATGTTAATATGTTCGGGCGGGAAACTCCAGTTGAGCTTGATTTCTCCCAAATCGAAAAATTATAATCCGGTAATCGGAATTTATTTGGAAGCCCCTTGCATTGTTTATAGATAAATGCTAGAATCTTAATGTTAATGACTATAGTCTATAATATATAGCTATACAGACATGTTGAGTGGGAGGGTGAAAAACCCTATTACCACATCACGGACTTAAGGAGGTGTGTCTCGTGGCTAAAAAAGTAATCAAAGTTGTAAAATTGCAGATCCCTGCAGCTAAAGCGAATCCAGCTCCACCAGTTGGACCGGCACTAGGTCAGGCAGGTGTGAACATCATGGGATTCTGTAAGGAATTTAACGCCCGCACGCAAGAGCAAGCTGGCTTGATCATTCCAGTAGAAATCACGGTATTCGAAGACCGTTCATTTACATTCATCACTAAAACTCCGCCTGCTGCAGTCTTGCTTAAGAAAGCAGCTGGTATCGAATCAGGTTCAGGCGAACCGAACCGTAACAAAGTTGCTACAGTTAAACGCGATGTAGTAAAAGAGATTGCGGAATCTAAAATGCCTGACTTGAATGCTGCAAACGTTGAATCAGCAATGCGTATGGTTGAAGGTACTGCTCGCAGTATGGGAATTGTCATCGAAGACTAATTCTGATTCAATCATAGAAACTGACGAGGTTGCGTGAATGGAGTATACCATTTCGCAGCCTTTTTAAAAGCCGGCATTTCCCGGCTATCAGCGGACACTCGTCCGCTCCGCTTTAACAAGTGGGAGGTCCTACCGTTAAAACCACAATCCGAGGAGGAAAAGGAAATGGCTGTAAAAAGCAAAAAGAAACAAGAAGCACTTAAGCTTGTTGATCGTACGAACTTGTACGAAGTAAAAGAAGCTGTTGAGCTTGTCAAAAAGACAGCTACTGCTAAATTTGACGAAACAATCGAAGCTGCTTTCCGTTTGGGAGTAGACCCTAAGAAAGCTGACCAGCAAATTCGTGGAGCAATGGTATTGCCACACGGTACTGGTAAATCTCAACGCGTATTAGTATTCGCTAAAGGCGATAAAGCAAAAGAAGCGGAAGCTGCTGGCGCTGACTTCGTAGGCGAACAAGATCTAATCGCGAAAATCAACGGAGGCTGGTTCGATTTCGACGTTATCGTTGCAACTCCGGACATGATGGCTGAAGTTGGTAAATTGGGCCGCGTACTAGGACCAAAAGGTCTTATGCCTAACCCTAAAACTGGAACTGTTACATTTGACGTAGAAAAAGCTATCCAGGAAATCAAAGCTGGTAAAGTTGAGTACCGCGTTGACAAACAGTCCAACATCCATGTACCAATCGGTAAAGCTTCCTTCTCTGAAGAGAAATTGGAAGAAAACCTTGTTGCATTGATTGAACAACTTATTAAAGTTAAACCACAAGCTTCCAAAGGCCTTTACATGAAGAACGTAGCAATCGCTTCTACTATGGGTCCTGGAATCAAAGTTGACGTAGCACCATTCCGTTAATTGTCTGTTGACATCTAATTGGAAACACTATATAATCAACTGTGGTTAAAACCTAATAAACGTTATACCTAAGACAGCAGGTGCCCTAGGGCTTAATCTCCTGCCGAGGTGTGTGAGATATAAAGGCAGTCTGTTCCGACTGTTCCTTGTGATCATGCCTCCATGTCGAATGGAGGCATTTTTCATGTTAACTCCAGGTATAATGGTGAACAAGCTAACAGGAGGTGGAACATATGTCCAAGATCATCGAACAAAAGCAACAGGTTGTAACTGAAATCGCTGAGAAATTCCAAGCGAGCCAATCTACAATCGTAGTAGACTACCGTGGTCTTACTGTTTCTGAGGTGACTGAACTACGCAAACAGCTTCGTGAAGCTGGTGTGGATTTCAAAGTCTACAAAAACACATTGACTCGCCGTGCTACGGAAGTTGCTGGTTTGACAGAACTAGACGAGAACTTGACAGGCCCAACTGCTATTGCCTTCAGTAATGAAGATGTAATTGCTCCTGCTAAGATCTTGAACGACTTCGCGAAAAAGAACGAAGCACTAGAAATCAAAGCTGGTGTCATCCAAGGCAACGTGGCTTCTGTAGAACAAGTTAAAGAACTTGCAGATCTACCGAACTACGAAGGTTTGCTTTCTATGTTGCTTAGCGTGCTACAAGCACCAGTTCGCAACTTCGCTTACGCTGCGAAAGCAATCGCAGAACAAAAAGAAGAGCAAGGCGCTTAAGGCTGCCTGAGGCTTCAAAACAAAATAAAACATTCCCCAAGGAGGAAATATCATGTCTAAAGAGACAATCATTGAAGAGATTAAAGGTATGTCCGTTCTAGAATTGAACGATCTTGTTAAAGCTATCGAAGAAGAATTCGGCGTAACTGCTGCAGCTCCTGTAGCTGCTGCTGGTGGCGGTGCTGCTGAAGCTGCTGAAGAGCAAACTGAATTTGACGTTGTTCTTACAAGCGCTGGCGCTTCTAAAATCAAAGTTGTTAAAGCTGTACGCGAAGCAACTGGCCTAGGTCTTAAAGATGCTAAAGATCTTGTAGATAACGCTCCTGGAAACATCAAAGAAGGCGTTTCTAAAGCTGATGCTGAAGAACTTAAAGCTAAACTTGAAGAAGCTGGAGCTTCTGTAGAAGTTAAGTAATAAAAAGAAAGCTCGCCTTCGGGCGAGCTTTCCTTTTATCTATTCTCCATGGCAATCGTGAATGGATCCTGAATAAAGAAGGTGACCAATTATGTCGGATCATTATTATACCAATCAGCCGCAATCTAAAAGTGCTCCTACTACATGGCGATTCACTTTAAAAGGCAATGAACTTGTTTTCACTTCGGATACCGGGGTATTTTCCAAGAAAGAAGTGGATTTCGGTTCCAGGATTTTGATTGATGTCTTCAGGGAGCCTGAAATAGAAGGGGACATACTGGATCTTGGCTGTGGATATGGACCGATCGGCATTTCATTTGCGAAAGCATTCGCAAATCGCGCGATTGTGATGAGTGACGTCAATGAGCGCGCAGTATCACTTGCGAAACAGAATGCTGAGGCGAATGGAGCAGATAACACGCATTTTTATGTGAGTGATCGCTTAACCGCTTATTCGGACCGGAAGTTCGCGGCAATTGCTACTAACCCTCCAATCCGAGCAGGCAAGAAGGTTGTACATCAGTTATTTGAAGAAAGTTACCAAGCGCTGCTTCCTCAAGGAGAGCTCTGGGTTGTTATTCAAAAGAAACAAGGTGCCCCATCTGCTCAGGAAAAATTGAATCAGCTATTCGGCTCGTGTGAAATCGTCAAGAAGGAAAAAGGCTATTATATTCTAGTAGCCAAAAAAGATTGACTCGCATAAAAGCTTGTGGTAGTATTGTAAAATGCCAATAGATAACGATACTCGGAGAAGATTATAATTTTCTTAGAGAATCGTGTTTAAACTGTCGGCCGCTTGGCAAGACTGCTATCATTATTATGTTTTTGCCTTCGTCGATTTTATCTAAATATGTATGATCAGGGTTATGTCGCCATTCGGAGGAGCTAGCAAGCTGAATTTTTAACGGTTTTTATGTAAAAACCTTTTTCGTTTTTAGCTTGAAGGCGGCGCAGGAAGGACAATAGGAGAGTTACGCTGTTGGAACTATACCACTTTCTGATTTTTGTTAAACAGGAAGGGAAGCCCGTTTCATTACAACATTCACATCACATTCGTATTTATGCGAATGCTTTTCTATGTAAACAGAAGATGTGAACAATGCAAATATTGTGGCGATTCATTTATGTTAGCTACAATATATAATTTATTGCCTGGAAAGTCAATCGGCATTCCGGCAATTCAGGCAGACCTTTATCCGAAAAAGGTTGGTCAAGTGAGAGACTCACAGCAGGAGATTTCTGCTGCAGGATGTTGATTTACTGCAGTCTACGGATTGCAGCTTGAATACATTACTAATGTTTGATTTGAGGGGTGAAGCTGTTGACAGGTCAAGTAGTTCAGTATGGACGACACCGCCAGCGCAGAAGCTATGCACGTATTAGTGAAGTGCTAGAGTTACCGAATCTTATCGAGATTCAAACCGCTTCTTATGAATGGTTCTTAGAAGAAGGATTACGAGAGATGTTCCAGGATATTTCCCCGATCGAGGATTTCGCGGGTAATTTATCGCTGGAATTTGTCGACTATAGCCTTGGCGAACCGAAATATCCAGTAGATGAAGCAAAAGAAAGAGACGTTACCTATAACGCTCCGCTTCGTGTTAAAGTCCGTTTATTGAATAACGAGACAGGCGAAGTAAAAGAACAGGAAGTATTCATGGGTGACTTCCCATTGATGACAGATACAGGAACGTTCATCATCAACGGTGCTGAACGCGTTATCGTATCACAGCTTGTTCGTTCCCCTAGTGTTTATTTCAGTGAGAAATTCGACAAGAACGGAAAACGTGGCCATACGGCAACTGTTATTCCGAACCGTGGTGCATGGCTTGAGTTCGAAACGGATGCGAAGGATGTAGTCCACGTCCGTATCGACCGTACGCGTAAGCTTCCTATCACTGTCCTGCTTCGCGCGCTTGGATTCGGAAGTGATCAGGAAATCATCGATTTGATCGGTGAAAACGAGTACTTGCGTAACACATTGGAGAAAGATAACACGGAAACTACTGAAAAAGCATTGCTTGAAATCTACGAGCGTCTTCGTCCAGGAGAGCCGCCTACTGTAGAGAACGCGAAAAGCTTGCTTGTTTCCCGTTTCTTCGATCCAAAACGCTATGACCTAGCACATGTAGGCCGCTACAAAATGAACAAAAAGCTTCATATTAAAAACCGTTTGTTCAACCAAACATTGGCACAGCCAATCGTTGATGAAGAGACTGGTGAAGTTCTTGCACAAAAAGGCGACAAGTTAGATCGTCGTCTGCTTGATAAGATTCTTCCTTATCTTGACGGTTCAAACGGCAAGTTCGGCGAGAATATTTTGGAGCCGCATGATGGCGTAGTACAAGATCAAATCGTCGTGCAAACAATTAAAATTGTCGACCCAACTGATCCAGAAGGCGAACGTACACTAAGTGTCACTGGTAATGCTACAGTAGATGACAGTGTGAAGAATCTGGACCCTGCCGATATTGTGGCAGCAGTCAGCTACTTTTTTAACCTATTGTATGAAGTTGGCGACACAGATGACATCGATCACCTTGGTAACAGAAGATTACGTTCTGTAGGTGAATTGCTGCAAAACCAATTCCGTATTGGTCTATCCCGTATGGAACGTGTGGTACGTGAGCGTATGTCTATTCAGGATACGTCAGCTATCACGCCGCAGCAGCTGATCAATATCCGACCAGTGATTGCATCTATTAAAGAATTCTTCGGAAGCTCCCAGCTTTCTCAGTTCATGGACCAGACAAACCCGCTTGGTGAATTGACGCATAAACGTCGTCTTTCTGCTTTGGGACCTGGTGGTTTGACTCGGGAACGTGCTGGCTTTGAAGTGCGTGACGTACACTACTCCCACTATGGAAGAATGTGTCCGATCGAAACGCCAGAGGGTCCGAACATTGGTTTGATCAACTCCCTTTCAACATATGCGAAAGTGAACAAATTCGGTTTCATCGAGACACCTTACCGTCGCGTTGATCCGGAGACGAACCTTGTAACGGAACATATTGATTACCTTACTGCTGATGAGCAGGATAACTATGTTATCGCACAGGCAAACTCTCCGCTAACAGAAGATGGCGGCTTCGCAAACGAAGAAGTCGTTGCTCGTTTCCGTGAGGAGAACACAATCGTAGCTCGTGAACGTATCGATTACATGGACGTATCACCGAAGCAGGTTGTATCTGCTGCGACAGCATGTATCCCGTTCTTGGAAAACGATGACTCCAACCGTGCATTGATGGGTGCGAACATGCAGCGACAAGCAGTTCCGTTGATGCAGCCAGAAGCACCAATCGTAGGTACTGGTATGGAATATGTATCCGGAAAAGACTCCGGTGCAGCTGTTATCTGCCGCGCAGAAGGTATTGTAGAGCGCGTTGAAGCAAAAGAAATCATTGTACGCCGTGTAACTGAAGTAGGCGGCAGTGAAGTGAAAGGCGATACAGATCGTTATCGTCTGCAGAAATTCAATCGTTCCAACCAAGGAACTTGCTATAACCAGCGTCCGATCGTCAGCGTAGGCGACCGTGTGACAAAAGGTGAAATCCTTGCTGATGGACCTTCCATGCAGGATGGAGAGCTTGCACTTGGACGTAACGTTCTTGTTGCCTTCATGACATGGGAAGGTTACAACTACGAGGATGCTATCATCATGAGCGAACGCCTTGTGAAAGATGATGTTTACACATCTATCCATATCGAGGAATATGAGTCTGAAGCACGTGATACGAAGCTAGGACCAGAAGAAATCACACGCGATATCCCTAACGTAGGGGAAGACGCACTGAAGAACCTTGACGAGCGTGGAATCATCCGTGTTGGTGCCGAAGTTTCCGATGGTGATTTGCTTGTTGGTAAAGTAACGCCTAAAGGTGTAACTGAGCTATCAGCAGAAGAACGTCTATTGCATGCGATCTTCGGTGAGAAGGCTCGTGAAGTCCGTGATACTTCTCTTCGTGTACCTCATGGTGCCGGCGGTATCGTATTGGATGTTAAGATCTTCAACCGTGAAGATGGCGATGAATTACCACCAGGCGTAAACCAGCTTGTACGTGCTTATATCGTTCAGAAACGTAAGATTTCTGAAGGGGATAAGATGGCTGGACGTCACGGTAACAAAGGGGTTATCTCTAAGATACTTCCAGAAGAAGATATGCCATTCATGCCAGATGGCACACCAGTTGATATCATGCTTAACCCACTAGGGGTACCATCTCGTATGAATATCGGACAGGTGTTTGAGCTTCACTTAGGTATGGCAGCTCGTGCGCTGGGCATCCACGTTGCAACACCAGTATTTGATGGTGCGCGTGAGGAAGATGTTTGGGAAACGCTCGAAGAAGCTGGTATGCCGCGTGACGCGAAGACAGTTCTTTATGATGGAAGATCCGGTGAACCATTCGATAACCGTGTTTCTGTCGGTGTATCGTACATGATCAAGCTTGCGCACATGGTTGATGACAAGCTGCATGCACGTTCTACAGGTCCATATTCACTAGTAACGCAGCAGCCGCTTGGTGGTAAAGCACAATTCGGTGGACAGCGTTTCGGTGAGATGGAGGTTTGGGCACTTGAAGCTTATGGTGCGGCATATACTTTGCAAGAGATTCTTACAGTTAAGTCCGATGACGTTGTTGGTCGTGTGAAGACTTATGAAGCTATTGTTAAAGGTGATAATGTACCAGAACCAGGTGTACCAGAATCATTCAAAGTATTAATCAAAGAGCTTCAGAGTCTTGGTATGGATGTTAAAATCCTCAACGGTGAAGAAGAAGAAGTAGAATTAAGAGAACTCGAAGATGAAGACGAGACGCAAGCACCTGACCGCATCAATCTTGATGTACAGGAAGGCTAAGGCGGCACAACATCGACTGCATAGCAGTAACGGGATACTAAAAGGGAGGTAGGCCCCTTGATAGATGTAAATAATTTTGAGTTTATGAAAATAGGTTTGGCTTCACCTGATAAGATTCGTTCATGGTCTTACGGAGAAGTTAAAAAGCCAGAAACGATCAACTACCGTACGTTAAAGCCTGAAAAAGACGGTTTGTTCTGTGAGCGCATCTTCGGTCCGCAAAAAGACTGGGAATGTCATTGCGGTAAATACAAACGCGTTCGTTATAAAGGCGTTGTATGTGATCGTTGCGGCGTAGAAGTTACCAAAGCCAAAGTACGCCGTGAGCGTATGGGACACATCGAGCTAGCAGCTCCTGTGTCTCACATTTGGTACTTCAAAGGTATTCCGAGTCGTATGGGTCTTGTACTGGATATGTCTCCTCGTGCGTTGGAAGAAGTTATCTACTTCGCAGCGTACATCGTGACAGATGCTGGTGATACAGCACTTGAGAAGAAGCAGCTTCTTTCTGAGAAAGAATATCGCCTCTATCGTGAAAAATACGGTAATACGTTCCAAGCTCAAATGGGTGCGGAAGCAATTCGTAAACTTCTTCAAGATATCGAATTGGAGAAAGAAGTGGAAGCACTTCGCGAAGAATTGAAAACAGCACAAGGTCAGCGCAGAACGCGTGCGATCAAGCGCTTGGAAGTAATGGAAGCATTCCGTCACTCTGGAAACGAACCTTCTTGGATGGTGTTGGATGTACTTCCAATCATTCCTCCTGAGCTTCGTCCAATGGTACAGCTTGATGGTGGACGTTTCGCTACATCTGACTTGAATGATCTTTATCGTCGAGTGATCAACCGGAACAACCGTCTGAAACGCTTGCTTGACCTTGGTGCACCTAGCATCATCGTACAAAACGAAAAACGTATGCTTCAGGAAGCTGTTGATGCGTTAATCGATAACGGTCGTCGCGGTCGTCCTGTTACAGGTCCTGGTAACCGTCCATTGAAATCTCTTTCTCACATGCTGAAAGGTAAACAAGGACGTTTCCGTCAGAACTTGCTTGGTAAACGGGTAGACTATTCCGGACGTTCCGTAATCGTCGTAGGTCCGCATTTGAAGATGTATCAGTGTGGTCTTCCGAAAGAAATGGCGCTTGAGCTATTCAAACCATTCATCATGAAAGAATTGGTGGAAAAAGGCCTTGCTCATAACATCAAATCTGCAAAACGGAAAATCGAACGTCTGCATCCGGAAATCTGGGATGTGCTTGAAGAAGTAATCCGTGAGCATCCGGTACTCTTAAACCGTGCACCTACGCTTCACCGCCTAGGTATCCAGGCATTCGAACCGACATTGGTAGAAGGTCGCGCAATCCGTCTTCACCCGCTAGTATGTACAGCTTATAACGCTGACTTCGATGGTGACCAGATGGCTGTCCACGTTCCTTTATCAGCAGAAGCACAGGCAGAGGCTCGTATCCTTATGCTTGCTGCACAAAACATCTTGAACCCGAAAGACGGTAAACCAGTCGTAACTCCATCTCAGGATATGGTACTAGGTAACTACTACCTTACACTTGAGCGTGAAGATGCTATCGGCGAAGGTAAAGTCTTCAAAGATGTAAACGAAGCAATGCTTGCTTATCAGAACGGTTATGTACATTTGCACACTCGTGTAGCAGTAGATGCCGGTTCATTGAACAATGAAACATTCACAGAAGAACAGAAAAACCAAATCCTGCTTACAACAGTAGGTAAACTTATCTTCAATACAATCTTGCCGAGCTCGTTCCCTTACATGAACGAACCGACTCGTGAGAACTTAGAAGAAAAAACACCTGCTCACTACTTCGTTGAGAAGGGTGCGAATATCAAAGAGGAGATCGCAAAACGCGACATTATCTCCCCGTTCAAGAAAGGCTTCCTGGGCGACATCATTGCAGAAGTGTTCAAACGCTTCAAGATCAGTGAAACGTCCAAAATGCTTGACCGCATGAAGGATCTTGGATTCAGTTATTCCACTAAAGCAGGTATTACGGTTGGTATCTCTGATATCGTCGTATTGAAAGAGAAAACAGAGATTCTTGATGAAGCACAATCCCGCGTGGATAAAGTGTTGAAACAGTTCCGTCGTGGTTTGATTACGGAAGAAGAGCGATATGACCGTGTTATCTCTATCTGGTCTAAAGCGAAGGATGATATTCAGGAGCGCCTGATGAAATCCTTGAGCAACCGTAACCCTATCTTCATGATGAGTGATTCCGGTGCCCGTGGTAACGCATCTAACTTCACTCAGCTTGCTGGTATGCGTGGTCTAATGGCCAACCCGGCTGGACGAATCATCGAGTTGCCGATCAAGTCCAGTTTCCGTGAGGGTCTGACAGTACTCGAGTACTTCATCTCTACACACGGTGCGCGTAAAGGTCTTGCCGATACAGCACTGAAAACTGCCGATTCCGGTTACTTGACTCGTCGTCTTGTTGACGTAGCACAGGATGTTATCATCCGTGAAGAAGATTGTGGTACTGACCGCAGCCTAAGAGTCCGTGCCCTGACTGAAGGAACTGAAATGATCGAGCCTTTGTATGACCGCCTTGTAGGACGTACAGCGTTCGAGAATGTCAAACATCCTGAAACAGGTGATGTAATCGTTGCTAAGAACGAATTGATTGGCGAAGATACAGCAAGACTAATCGTAGATGCTGGTATCGAAGAAGTGGCGATCCGTACTGTCTTCACATGTAACACGAAGCATGGTGCATGTAAGAAATGTTACGGCCGTAACCTTGCAACTGGCAGTGACGTCGAAGTCGGCGAAGCAGTCGGTATCATCGCTGCACAATCCATCGGTGAACCAGGAACACAGCTTACAATGCGTACGTTCCACACAGGTGGGGTAGCCGGTGACGATATCACACAAGGTTTGCCGCGTATCCAGGAGTTGTTCGAGGCGCGTAACCCTAAAGGTCAAGCTGTCATCTCCGAGATCAAAGGTACAGTTATTGAAGTAAATGATGTTAAAGAGAAACAAGAAGTTACGATTCAAGGTACAGTTGAAACGAAGACTTACACAGCTCCTTATGGTGCACGCTTGCGTGTTGCAGAAGGTGACGCAATCGAAGCTGGTCAAGAGCTGACAGAGGGTTCTGTAGATCCGAAAGAACTTCTTCGAGTTCGTGGTGTAGCTGGCGTTCAGCAGTATCTATTAAAAGAAGTGCAGAAAGTATACCGTATGCAAGGGGTAGAAATCGGCGATAAACACGTTGAAGTAATGGTTCGCCAGATGCTTCGTAAAGTACGTGTTATCGATTCTGGTCAAACAGATGTATTGCCAGGTTCACTTCTTGAGATCCATCAATTCCGGGAAGCAAACCGTGAAGTACTAAGAGAAGGCTTCCAGCCAGCAAGTGGTAAACCAGTATTGCTTGGTATTACGAAAGCTTCTCTAGAAACGGATTCCTTCTTGTCTGCCGCTTCCTTCCAGGAAACAACTCGTGTCCTTACCGATGCAGCTATCAAAGGTAAGCGCGATGAACTTCTCGGCTTGAAAGAGAATGTTATCATTGGTAAGCTTGTTCCTGCTGGTACTGGTATGCCGCAGTATCGCAAAATCAAAGCGAAACTTGATACACCTGAAGAAGTAACAGAAGGTCAGGAAATCGAATCTGTAACACCATAACGGTGACCCTAATACACAAGGAAACAAAATAATTTGTCGGAAGCACTGTAAATCTCTTGTTAAGGTGATTGACATCAGCTTACTAGAGTGATACTATAATCAAGGTGCTTCCGATTCTCCTTGTTTACTTTGGAGGATATGCATATGTCTTATGAAAAAGTAGCGCAAGCTAATACGGGAATCGTTATCGGAACCAAACAAACACTCAAGGCCATGAAGCAAGGCCAAGTGAACTCAGTTGTCATTGCAAATGACGCTGCCGAGCATATTACCAGCCAGGTAAGAAAGCTGGCAGAAGAATTAGGCATACCAGCGATCCAAGTGGATTCTATGAAACGCTTAGGTGAAGCTTGTGGCATAGATGTAGGGACAGCTACTGTGGCAATTAAAAGATAGTTTTGGCGAAGCTGATGCTAGCTCAGCTCGTGAAAGCTTTGTTTTTTGCCCAAAAATGAACCACCTGGATGTGTGGTATTACGAAAAAGCTTTGAAAGGAGGAAAAAACATGCCTACTATTAACCAATTAGTACGCAAAGGTCGCGTAAGCAAAACAAAGAAATCTGACTCTCCAGCATTGAACAGAGGGTACAACAGTTTCAAGAAATCTTTGACTAACCAGTCTTCTCCACAAAAACGTGGTGTTTGTACTCGTGTTGGTACAATGACTCCGAAGAAACCAAACTCCGCATTGCGTAAATATGCACGTGTACGTTTGACAAACGGAATCGAGGTTACTGCCTACATTCCTGGTATCGGACACAACTTGCAAGAGCACAGTGTTGTTTTGATCCGCGGCGGACGTGTAAAAGATTTACCGGGTGTACGTTACCATATCGTACGTGGTGCGCTTGATACTTCAGGTGTTGACGGCCGCGCACAAGGTCGCTCTAAATATGGTACTAAACGCCCTAAAAAATAAGACTAACATAATATAACCATCATCAGAAAGGAGGAGAATATATGCCAAGAAAAGGTCCTGTAGCTAAACGTGACGTGTTGCCAGATCCGTTGTACAACTCTAAATTGGTAACTCGTTTGATCAACCAAATCATGGTTGACGGACAACGCGGTAAAGCTCAAAAGATTCTTTATGCAGCATTCGAACTAGTTAAAGAACGTAGTGGAAACGATCCAATGGAGGTTTTCGAAACATCCATGAAGAACGTTATGCCTGTACTTGAAGTACGCGCACGCCGCGTTGGTGGTTCCAACTACCAAGTACCAGTTGAAGTACGCCCAGAGCGTCGTCAAGCACTAGGTCTTCGTTACATTGTTAACTATTCCCGTCTACGCGGTGAAAAAACAATGGAAGAGCGTCTTGCTAACGAAATTCTTGATGCGTCTAACAACACAGGTGCTGCTGTTAAGAAACGTGAAGATATGCATAAAATGGCGGAAGCAAACAAAGCGTTTGCTCACTACCGCTGGTAAAATATATCTTAAATTCACTCTAGGAAGGAGAAAGACCGTATGGCTAGAGAGTTCTCCTTAGAAAATACGCGTAATATCGGTATCATGGCTCACATCGATGCCGGTAAAACAACTGCAACAGAGCGTATTTTATTCTATACAGGACGTATCCACAAAATTGGAGAAACTCACGAAGGTGCTTCTCAAATGGACTGGATGGAGCAGGAGCAAGAGCGTGGTATCACTATCACATCTGCTGCAACAACTGCTCAATGGAAAAACCACCGTATTAACATCATCGATACACCAGGACACGTAGACTTCACTGTTGAAGTAGAACGTTCCCTACGTGTACTTGATGGTGCGGTAGCTGTGCTTGATGCACAGTCTGGTGTTGAGCCTCAAACAGAAACTGTTTGGCGTCAGGCTACAACTTACGGTGTACCACGTATCGTATTCGTCAACAAAATGGATAAAACAGGTGCAGACTTCCTTTATTCAGTTAAGACGATGCATGAGCGTCTGGGCGCTAACGCGCACCCAGTACAAATCCCAATCGGTGCAGAAGATGATTTCGAAGGAATCATCGACCTAATCACTGGGGAAGCTCATTTTTACCTTGATGATCTTGGACAAAAGTACGAGACTCGTGAGATCCCTGCAGATATGCAAGATCTTGTGGATGAGTACCGTACAAACCTTATCGAAGCAGTAGCGGAACAAGATGAAGATCTTATGGAACGCTACCTTGAAGGGGAAGAGATCTCTAACGAAGAGCTTAAACAAGCTGTTCGTAAAGCTACTCTAAGTGTTGAATTCTACCCAGTATTCTGTGGTTCAGCATTCAAAAACAAAGGTGTTCAGCTTCTAATCGACGGTGTTGTTGATTACTTGCCGGCACCAACTGACGTACCAGCTATCGAAGGTATCGTTCCTGGTACTGAAGAGAAGATCGTACGTAAATCCAGCGACAGCGAGCCATTCAGTGCACTTGCTTTCAAAGTTGCAACTGACCCGTTCGTAGGTAAACTTACTTTCTTCCGTGTGTACTCTGGTACATTGGAAGCAGGTTCTTACGTGAAAAACTCTACGAAGGACAAGCGTGAGCGCGTAGGCCGTATCCTACAAATGCACGCAAACACTCGTGAAGAGATTTCCAAAGTTTACGCTGGTGATATCGCAGGAGCAGTTGGTTTGAAAGATACTTCGACTGGTGATACGTTATGTGATGAAAAATCACTAGTTATCCTTGAGTCTATGGTATTCCCAGAGCCAGTTATCTCTGTAGCGATCGAACCAAAAACAAAAGCGGACCAAGATAAAATGTCCGTTGCACTTGGTAAACTAGCTGAAGAAGATCCTACATTCAGAACTGAAACTAACCCAGAAACTGGTCAGACTATCATCTCCGGTATGGGTGAGCTTCACTTGGATATCATCGTTGACCGTATGCGTCGCGAATTCAAAGTAGAAGCTAACGTAGGTGCTCCACAGGTAGCATACCGTGAAACATTCCGTGCATCTGCTGAAGTCGAAGGTAAATTCGTACGTCAGTCCGGTGGTCGCGGTCAGTTCGGACACGTTTGGATCAAATTCGAGCCAAACGAAGAAGGCGCTGGTTTCGAGTTCGAGAATAAAATCGTTGGTGGTGTAGTTCCTCGTGAATACATCCCATCTGTTGAAGCTGGAATCAAAGAATCAATGCAAAACGGTGTATTGGCTGGTTATCCGCTGATCGACGTTAAAGCATCACTATTTGATGGAAGCTATCACGATGTCGATTCCAACGAGATGGCATTTAAAGTTGCTGCTTCAATGGCGCTTAAAAACGCTAAGAACAAATGTAACCCTGTCATCTTGGAACCACTTGTAAAAGTGGAAGTTGTTATCCCAGAAGAATACATGGGAGACATCATGGGCGATATCACTTCCCGTCGCGGACGTGTTGAAGGTATGGATACACGCGGACCTGCTCAGGTAGTTAATGCATTTGTGCCACTTGCTGAAATGTTCGGTTACGCAACAGCGTTGCGTTCCAACACACAAGGCCGTGGAACTTATACAATGACATTCGACCACTATGAAGAAGTGCCGAAAAGCGTTGGAGAAGAAATTATCAAGAAAAACGCTGGACAATAATTGATTTTTGGCCAGTAATCGAGTATAACTTGTATTGGAAGCGTGCGTGCACGCATGCTTCTGCAGTACAAGAAACATACTATCTAATACATGAGATATTTCCATATTTAAGGAGGAATTACTAATGGGTAAAGAAAAATTCGACCGCTCCAAATCCCACGTTAACGTTGGTACAATCGGACACGTTGACCATGGTAAAACAACACTAACTGCAGCTATCACAACTGTACTTCATAAGAAATCAGGTTCTGGTCAAGCTATGGCTTACGATCAAATCGATGGTGCTCCAGAAGAAAGAGAACGTGGAATCACTATCTCTACTGCACACGTAGAGTACGAAACTGATACTCGTCACTATGCACACGTTGACTGCCCAGGTCACGCTGACTATGTTAAAAACATGATCACTGGTGCTGCACAAATGGACGGAGCTATCCTAGTAGTATCTGCTGCTGATGGTCCAATGCCACAAACTCGTGAGCACATCCTTCTTTCTCGTAACGTAGGTGTTCCTGCGATCGTTGTATTCCTAAACAAATGCGACATGGTTGACGATGAAGAACTTCTTGAACTTGTTGAAATGGAAGTTCGCGATCTTCTAAGCGAATACGACTTCCCTGGTGACGATGTACCAGTTATCAAAGGTTCTGCTCTTAAAGCTCTTGAAGGTGATGCTGATTACGAAGCTAAAATCTTCGAACTTATGGACGCTGTTGATGAGTACATCCCAACTCCAGAACGCGACAAAGAAAAACCATTCATGATGCCAGTTGAGGATGTATTCTCTATCACTGGTCGTGGTACTGTAGCTACAGGCCGCGTTGAGCGTGGAGAAGTTAAAGTTGGAGACGAAGTTGATATCATCGGTCTTAACGAAGCTCCTAAGAAAACAATCGTTACTGGTGTAGAAATGTTCCGTAAACTTCTTGATTACGCTGAAGCTGGCGATAACATCGGTGCTCTACTTCGTGGTGTATCCCGTGATGACATCAGCCGTGGACAAGTACTTGCTAAACCAGGTACAATCACTCCACACACAAAGTTCAAAGCTGAAGTTTATGTTCTTTCTAAAGAAGAAGGTGGACGTCACACTCCATTCTTCACTAACTACCGCCCACAGTTCTACTTCCGTACAACTGACGTAACTGGCGTAGTTCACCTTCCAGAAGGTACTGAAATGATCATGCCTGGCGATAACACAGAGATGTCTGTTGAGCTTATCTCTCCAATCGCTATCGAAGATGGTACTCGCTTCTCTATCCGTGAGGGTGGACGTACTGTTGGATCAGGCGTTGTATCTGTTATCGAAGCGTAAGCTGATATAACAATATAGAAGAAACAGACAGCAGACGTGCTGTCTGTTTTTTTATATACTTAGTCCCAAAGATTGGCAGCGCCAGTAAATTGTAAAAAAAGCTGAAATGACTTGAAAACAGTATAAAGCCTATGTATAATACATAAAGTGTCATCTTATGAAGGAATACAGACTTTTAAGCTGTAAAACTAGATAAGACTTGCATTGACCGCATTTTTTCTATATAATTATAATGTTGGTCATTTAAAGGCGATGATGCGGGAGGTTGTTGGCACACCAGGCCCCTTTGCCATGGCAGGGTGGTCAAGTTAATTTCCGCTGAGAATGTCCTAAAGAATAAGGGCGATAAAGGAGGGAAAATAATGGCAAAAGAGAAAATCAGAATCCGTCTAAAAGCATACGATCATAGAATCCTTGATCAGTCTGCAGAAAAAATCGTAGATACAGCGAAACGTTCTGGTGCTAACGTATCAGGTCCGATTCCGCTTCCTACAGAGAAATCTGTATACACAATTCTACGTGCGGTGCACAAATACAAAGACTCTCGTGAGCAGTTCGAAATGCGCACTCACAAACGTCTTATCGATATCGTTAGTCCTACACCGCAAACAGTTGATTCATTGATGAGACTTGACTTACCGTCCGGTGTGGACATCGAAATTAAACTATAATTTTACACAAAATAGGAGGTGTAACGGATGACGAAAGGAATCTTGGGACGCAAGATCGGCATGACACAGCTATTCACTGAAAGTGGTGAACTTCAAGCTGTAACAGTTATCCAAGCTGAACCAAACGTAATTCTTCAAAAGAAAACTGTTGAAACTGACGGTTACAACGCATTGCAACTAGGATTTGCTGATCAGAAAGCAAACAACGCTAACAAACCTGCTAAAGGCCATGCTGAGAAAGCAAACACAACACCTAAGCGCTACATTCGTGAAATCCGTGACGCTGCTCTTGACGAACACGAAGTTGGACAAGAGGTTAGCGTAGAGATTTTCGCAGCTGGAGACGTAGTGGATGTAACAGGTACTTCTAAAGGTAAAGGATTCCAGGGCTCTATCAAGCGCCACAACCAATCCCGCGGACCTATGTCACACGGTTCACGTTACCACAGAAGACCAGGTTCCATGGGTGTAATTGACCCTATGCGCGTTTTCAAAGGTAAAGCACTACCAGGACAAATGGGCGGAGAGCAAATCACTGTTCAGAACCTTGAGATCGTTAAAGTTGACGCTGAGCGCAACCTTATCCTTGTTAAAGGTAACGTACCTGGTGCGAAAAAATCTTACGTGAAAGTATCAGGTGCCGTAAAAGGTAACTAATTCACAATACGAAGGGAGGATATATCATGCCTAAAGTAGCACTATTCAACCAGAGCGGATCTCAAGTCGGAGAAATCGAATTGAACGATTCCGTTTTCGGTATCGAGCCACACACACATGTATTACACGAAGCAGTACTAATGCAACGTGCTTCTATGCGTCAAGGTACGCATAAAGTTAAAGGACGTTCTGAAGTACGAGGCGGTGGAAGAAAGCCATGGCGTCAAAAAGGTACTGGCCGCGCACGTCAAGGATCCATCCGTTCACCACAATGGGTTGGCGGTGGAACAGTCTTCGGACCGACTCCACGCAGCTACAGCTACAAACTACCTAAAAAAGTTCGTCGTCTAGCGCTTAAATCAGCACTATCTTCTAAAGTACAAGAAGAAAACATCGTAGTTCTAGAGAGCCTTGCATTTGATGCTCCTAAAACAAAAGATGTCGTTGCTATGCTTAATGCACTTAACGTTGATAAAAAGGTGTTGATCGTTACTGCAGATAAAGACGAAACTGTTGTACGTTCTGCAAACAACCTTAAAAATGTTAAAGTGTTGAAACAAAGCGAAGTTAACGTTCTTGACTTGCTTACGCATGATAAGCTGATCTTAACGAAAGAGGCAGCTGAAAAAGCAGGGGAGGTGCTTGCATAATGAGAGAACCACGTGATATTATTAAGCGCCCTGTAATTACGGAACATTCTTCCGACCTAATGGTTGATAAGAAGTACACGTTTGAAGTTGACAAACGTGCTAACAAGATCGAAATCAAACAAGCGGTTGAAGTAATCTTTGGTGTAAAAGTGGAACAAGTGAACACTCAAAACCTTAAAGGTAAATTCAAACGTCAAGGTCGTTACGGCGGATACCGCCCAGATCGTAAAAAAGCAGTAGTAACACTATCAGAAGACAGCAAAGAAATTGACTTCTTCGAAGGTGTTTAAGAAATAATAGAGAAGGAGGGAAACAACGATGGCGATTAAAAAGTATAAACCGATTACTAACGGACGTCGTAACATGTCTGTATCGGATTTTGCCGAAATTACAACTGACAAGCCTGAGAAATCATTGCTTGCACCGCTTCACAAACGTGGCGGACGTAACAACCAAGGTAAATTGACTGTACGTCACCAAGGTGGTGGACACAAACGTCAATACCGTATTATCGACTTCAAACGCGACAAAGATGGAATACCAGGACGCGTTGCTACAATCGAGTACGATCCAAACCGTACTGCGAACATCGCTCTAATTCACTATGTTGATGGTGAAAAACGCTACATCCTTGCTCCAAAAGGCTTGGAAGTAGGAACTGAGATCATTTCTGGTGAAGGTGCTGACTTCAAAGTGGGTAACGCTATGGAGCTTGCTACAATCCCAGTTGGTACGATCATCCACAACATCGAATTGAAACCAGGCCGCGGTGCTCAGCTAGCTCGTTCTGCTGGTGCACAAGCTCAAATCCTTGGCCGTGAAGGTAAATATGTTCTTGTAAGACTAACTTCTGGTGAAGTGCGTCTAGTACTAGGTACTTGCCGTGCTACAGTAGGTCAGGTTGGTAACTTGGAACATGAACTAATCGTAATTGGTAAAGCAGGACGCTCTCGCTGGTTAGGCAAACGCCCAACTGTCCGCGGATCTGTAATGAACCCTAATGATCACCCACACGGTGGTGGTGAAGGACGCGCTCCAATCGGACGTAAATCACCAATGTCTCCTTGGGGTAAACCAACACTTGGTTACAAAACACGTAAACGTAATAAGCAGTCCGATAAATTTATCGTACGTAAGCGTAAAAAATAATGTGGTAGCAAGGCGGGGATTATCACCCGTCTCGATATCGCAAAGGGAGGTTTATGTATGGGTCGCAGTTTGAAAAAAGGACCTTTCGCAGATGATCATTTGCTTAAGAAAGTCGACAAATTGAACGAAGACGACAAGAAACAAGTTATCAGAACTTGGTCCCGTCGTTCTACTATTTTCCCAACATTCGTTGGACACACAATCGCTGTGTACGATGGCCGTAAACACGTACCTGTTTATGTTACTGAAGATATGGTAGGTCATAAACTTGGTGAATTCGCGCCAACTCGCACGTACAGAGGACACGCAGCGGACGACAAGAAAACAAAACGCTAAGAGGGGAGGCAATCCTAAATGCAAGCAAAAGCTATGGCAAAATCAGTTCGCATTGCTCCTCGTAAGGTCCGCTTAGTTGTTGATTTAATTCGAGGAAAAAATGTCGGAGAAGCTGTTGCGATTTTGCGTCACACTCAGCGTGGTGCATCATTGGCAGTAGAAAAAGTACTTCGTTCTGCAGTTGCTAACGCAGAGCACAACTATGAAATGGATACGGATAACCTTGTTATCTCTGAAGCATTCGTTAACGAAGGTGCTACATTGAAACGTTTCCGTCCACGCGCTCAAGGCCGCGCAAGCCAAATCAACAAACGTACTAGCCACATTACAGTGGTTGTTACAGAAAAGAAGGAGGGTTAAGCAGTGGGTCAAAAAGTACATCCGATAGGTCTTCGCGTCGGCGTCATCCGTGACTGGGAATCCAAGTGGTACGGTGGCAAAGATTACGCTGATTTACTACATGAAGATATCAGAATTCGTGATTATCTAGAACAACGTTTGAAAGATGCTGCACTTTCTAAAGTGGAGATCGAACGTGCTGCTAACCGTGTAAATATCTCTATTCACACTGGTAAACCTGGTATGGTAATCGGTAAAGGCGGTTCCGAAGTAGAAGCACTTCGTAAAGCATTGAACAGCCTGACTGGCAAACGTGTTCACATCAACATCGTTGAAGTGAAACGTGTAGATCTTGATGCTAAATTGGTAGCAGACAACATCGCTCGTCAACTTGAAAACCGTATCTCATTCCGTCGTGCACAGAAACAAACATTGCAACGCGCAATGCGTGCTGGTGCTAAAGGTATCCGTACACAAGTTTCCGGTCGTCTAGGCGGAGCAGATATCGCTCGTGCAGAATCTTACAGCGAAGGAACAGTTCCACTTCATACTCTACGTGCTGACATCGACTATGGCACAGCTGAAGCTGATACAACTTATGGTAAGCTTGGCGTTAAAGTATGGATCTATCGTGGCGAAGTCCTTCCAACTAAAAACAACCGATAAGGAAGGGGGAAAAGCATTATGTTAATGCCTAAACGCGTAAAATATCGTAGACAACACCGTGGTAAATTGAATGGCCGTGCTAAAGGCGGTACAGAAGTCGCATTTGGTGAATGGGGTTTACAAGCTCTTGATCCAGCTTGGATCACTAGCCGTCAAATCGAATCTGCTCGTATCGCTATGACTCGTTACATGAAACGTGGCGGTAAAGTATGGATTAAAATCTTCCCAGATAAGCCATACACTAAAAAACCTCTAGAAGTCCGAATGGGTTCCGGTAAAGGTTCTCCTGAAGGCTGGGTTGCTGTAACGAAACCTGGTAAGATCATGTTCGAAATTGCTGGAGTATCTGAAGAGGTGGCTCGCGAAGCATTGCGTCTTGCTTCTCATAAACTGCCAATTAGAACTAAGATCGTAAAACGTGAAGAAATTGGTGGTGAAATCAATGAAGGCTAATGAAATCAAAGAACTGACCACTGCCGAAATTGAACAAAAAGTTAAGTCTCTTAAAGAAGAACTTTTCAACCTGCGCTTCCAATTAGCTACTGGACAGCTTGAGAATACAGCACGTATTCGCACAGTCCGTAAGACAATTGCTCGCATGAAGACAGTTGTTCGTGAAAGAGAATTAAGCGTAAATAACTAAATTCCGAGAGGAGGTTCGCGACATGAGTGAACGTAACAATCGTAAAGTCTACGTTGGACGTGTTGTATCCGATAAAATGGATAAAACAATCACTGTTCTTGTTGAAACCTACAAAACTCACAAGCTGTACGGCAAGCGTGTTAAGTATTCTAAAAAACTTAAAGCGCATGATGAAAACGGTACAGCAAAAACTGGTGACTTGGTCCGTATCATGGAAACTCGTCCTTTATCTGCAACGAAACGTTTCCGTTTGGTTGAAGTAGTAGAAGAAGCAGTAATTATCTAATTTAAGATCGCTCGGAAGGATTCCGAAGGGAGGTACCACTCGTATGATTCAACAAGAGACTCGTTTGAAAGTCGCTGATAACTCTGGTGCTCGTGAAGTCCTAACAATTAAAGTGCTAGGCGGATCTGGTCGTAAAACAGCTAACATTGGTGACGTAATCGTTTGTACGGTGAAACAAGCAACACCTGGTGGCGTTGTCAAAAAAGGTGAAGTTGTTAAAGCTGTAATCGTACGTACGAAAAGCGGTGTTCGTCGTAAAGATGGTTCTTACATCAAATTCGACGAAAACGCAGCTGTTATCGTTAGAGATGACAAGAGCCCAAGAGGAACTCGTATCTTCGGACCAGTTGCACGTGAATTGCGTGACGCTAAGTTCATGAAGATCGTTTCCCTTGCTCCTGAAGTATTGTAAAAACTCTCAATGCCTTGTTAAGGAGGTGCAGTACACATGCATGTTAAAAAAGGTGACAAAGTTAAAGTAATCACTGGTAAAGATCGTGGTAAAGAAGGTACCATCCTTGAAGCTTATCCGAAGAAAGACCGTGTTCTTGTCGAAGGAATAAACATCGTCAAAAAACACGCGAAACCTTCTCAGGATAACCCGCAGGGCGGAATCCTTGAAATCGAAGCAGCGATTCACGTTTCTAACGTAATGCTGATCGATCCTAAAACTGGAGAGCCAACTCGCGTAGGCTACGAAGTGAAAGACGGCAAAAAAGTCCGTATCGCTAAGAAATCCGGTCAAGCTATCGATAAATAATTTCTTCTGAAAGGAGGGCTACTCGATGAATGAATTGAAACAAAGATATCAAGGCGAGATTTCTCCATCTCTAATGGAAAAATTCAGCTATAAATCTGTAATGCAAGTACCAAAGATCGAAAAGATCGTTATTAACATGGGTGTCGGTGACGCCGTTCAAAACTCTAAAGCACTTGATTCTGCAGTAGAGGAATTGTCTTTGCTTGCTGGTCAGCAGCCAATCATCACGAAAGCTAAGAAATCTATCGCAGGTTTCCGTCTTCGTGAAGGTATGCCAATCGGAGCGAAAGTTACATTGCGCGGAGAGCGTATGTATGAATTCCTTCAAAAACTAGTCGCAGTTTCCCTTCCACGTGTACGTGACTTCCGTGGTATCTCAAACAAAGCGTTTGATGGTCGTGGTAACTATACACTAGGTGTTAAAGAACAGCTAATCTTCCCAGAAATCAATTACGATAAAGTAAGCAAAGTACGTGGAATGGACATCGTTATCGTAACTACAGCCAACACTGACGAAGAAGCTCGTGAGCTACTTACTCAGCTAGGCATGCCTTTCCAAAAATAAAGGTAAAAAGGAGGGAATATTGTGGCTAAAAAATCTATGATCGTGAAACAACAACGCCCACAGAAATTTAAAGTACAAGAGTATACACGCTGCGAACGTTGCGGACGTCCACACTCTGTACTACGTAAATTCAAGCTATGCCGTATTTGTTTCCGCGAACTAGCCTATAAAGGTCAAATTCCTGGCGTTAAAAAAGCAAGCTGGTAATCCCCTAAATCAGGGAAGGAGGTAATGATTAATGGTTATGACAGATCCTATCGCAGATATGCTAACTCGTATTCGTAATGCAAACACTGTTCGTCATGAAAAACTGGAGCTTCCTGCTTCTAAGTTGAAAAAGGATGTTGCTGATATCCTTAAACGTGAAGGCTTTATTCGCGATTACGAATTCGTTGAAGATGATAAACAAGGTGTTCTACGCATCTTTTTGAAATATGGTAAAAACGACGAGCGTGTTATCACTGGTATCAAACGTATCAGTAAACCTGGTCTTCGTGTTTACGCGAAATCTACTGAAATTCCACGTGTCCTTAACGGACTTGGTATCGCAGTTGTTTCAACTTCTAAAGGCGTATTGTCTGATAAAGAAGCACGTGAGCAAGCTGTCGGCGGCGAAGTGCTAGCATACGTTTGGTAATTCCCAACAATTAGTAAGGAGGTGCACATATGTCCCGCGTAGGTAAAAAGATTCTTGAAATCCCTGCAGGCGTTGAATTCAAAAATGAAAACAACACTGTGACTGTAAAAGGTCCTAAAGGTGAATTGACTCGTACATTCCACCAAGATATGGTGATCAAAGTTGAAGAGAACGTTCTTACTGTTGAACGCCCAACTGACAGCAAGGAACACCGTGCTCTTCACGGAACTACTCGTTCTATCCTTGGAAACATGGTACAAGGCGTACACGCTGGTTATGAGAAAGCTCTTGAAATCATCGGTGTAGGTTATCGTGCTACTAAACAAGGCAACAAAGTCGTGATCAACGCTGGTTATTCTCATCCAGTTGAAGTTGAACACCGTGATGGTATTGAAATCGAAGTTCCTTCTAACACTCGTGTAGTTGTTAAAGGTATCGATAAGGAAGCTGTTGGCGCAGTAGCTGCTAACATCCGTGCAATCCGTCCTCCAGAGCCTTATAAAGGTAAAGGAATCCGTTACGAAGGCGAATTCGTACGTCGTAAAGAAGGTAAAACAGCGAAATAAGGTTTTCGTTAAACCAGAAAGGAGTGACCTGAATGATTACAAAAGTTGCAAAAAACGAATCGCGTAAGAGAAGACATAATCGTGTTCGTAAAAGCATTTCAGGAACATCTGAGCGTCCACGTTTGAACGTTTTCCGTTCTAACAAGCACATTTACGCACAGTTGATTGATGATACAACTGGTAAAACACTTGCAAGTGCTTCTACTAAGGATGCTAGCCTTAGCCTAGAATCTACAAGCAATGTTGAAGCAGCTCAAAAGGTCGGAGAAGCAGTTGCTAACCGTGCAAAAGAAGCTGGCGTAACAACTATTGTATTTGACCGTGGAGGCTACCTTTACCACGGACGTGTTAAAGCATTGGCTGAAGCAGCTCGTGAAGCTGGTCTTAAATTCTAATCTAAAAAGGAGGGACACAACTTGCGTACAACAATTGACCCGAACAAACTTGATCTTGAAGAACGCGTAGTAACGGTTAACCGTGTTGCTAAAGTAGTAAAAGGTGGTCGTCGTTTCCGTTTCGCTGCTCTTGTAGTAGTAGGCGACAAAAACGGCCATGTAGGTTTCGGTACTGGTAAAGCACAAGAAGTACCAGAAGCGATCCGTAAAGCTATCGAAGACGCGAAGAAAAATCTTATTACTATACCTATCGTTGGTACAACTATTCCACATGAAATCATCGGTGAATTCGGCGCCGGCAACATCTTGATGAAGCCAGCTGCAGAAGGTACTGGAGTTATCGCCGGTGGACCTGTACGTGCCGTACTTGAGCTTGGTGGTATCGGAGACATCCTTTCTAAATCACTTGGTTCTAACACTCCAATCAACATGGTTCGTGCAACACTTAACGGACTTAGCAGATTGAAACGTGCAGAAGAAGTTGCGAAACTTCGTGGAAAGTCTGTAGAAGAACTGTTAGGATAAGGAGGGAAAGCACATGGCTAACAAATTAGAAATCACCCTCACGCGCAGTACGATCGGAAGACTAGAAAAACAGCGCAAAACTGTTCAAGCTCTAGGCCTTAGAAAGATCCGTCAGTCAGTTGTTTTGGAAGACAATCCAACTGTTCGCGGTATGATCAACAGAGTTTCTCATCTAGTATCAGTTAAAGAAGTATAATGATTTAAATGTAAAAGAGGAGGTGCCATTATGAAACTTCATGAATTGAAGTCAGCAGAAGGAACACGTAAAACTCGCAATCGTGTAGGTCGTGGTATGTCTTCAGGTAACGGTAAAACATCCGGCCGTGGACATAAAGGACAAAATGCACGCTCTGGCGGCGGTGTACGTCTAGGTTTCGAAGGTGGCCAAATGCCACTATTCCAACGTCTTCCTAAACGTGGATTCACAAACATCCACCGTACTGAGTACTCAATTGTTAACCTTGAAACCCTTAACCGCTTTGAAGAGGGTACAGAGGTAACTCCAGAGCTTCTACTTGAAAGCGGAGTTGTTAGCAAATTGAGAGCCGGTATTAAAGTTCTAGGAAACGGAAACATCGAAAAGAAACTTACTGTTAAAGCTCACAAGTTCTCTGCTTCTGCTAAAGAAGCGATTGAGGCAGCGGGCGGTCAAACAGAGGTGATCTAATGTTTCGTACAATCTCCAATTTTATGCGTGTAAAAGATATACGAAATAAAATCATCTTTACATTGCTTATGCTGATCATTTTCAGACTCGGTACGTTCATCCCTGTTCCATTTACCGATCGTTCCGCGATCGACTTTATGAATCAGCAGAACGTATTCGGATTTCTGAATACCTTTGGCGGAGGTGCATTGCAGAACTTCTCCATCCTTGCGATGGGTATTATGCCGTACATCACTGCCTCGATCATCATGCAGCTTCTGCAAATGGATGTCATTCCGACATTCAGTGAGTGGAAAAAGCAAGGAGAGATGGGACGTCGTAAGTTGGCACAGGTGACTCGTTATGCCACTATCGTGCTAGCGTTAATTCAGGCGGTAGGTATGTCCATCGGATTCAATCAGTTATCCGGCGGTATGCTCATTTCCGATCCAAGTTTTTATAAGTTCGCTGTCATTACAATCGTATTGACTGCAGGAACAGCATTCTTGATGTGGTTAGGAGAACAGATCACAGCTCATGGTGTAGGTAATGGTATTTCCATTATTATCTTCGCCGGTATCGCTGCAGCAATTCCAAATGGTTTAAACCAGCTTTGGGAGCAGTACTTCAGCAATCCTGGTGATGATTTATTCCTAAATGTCGTGATCGTTGCAATTATCGCTATCGTGATCATTGCCGTAATTGTTGGTGTGATTTATATCACACAAGCACTTCGTAAAATTCCAATCCAGTATTCGAAGCGTACCACTAGTCGTTCACAAGTAGGCGGTCAATCCACTCACTTGCCGATTAAAGTAAACGCTGCTGGAGTAATCCCTGTAATTTTCGCAGTTTCCTTTATCTATGCTCCGCGTACAATCGCGAGTTTCTTTGAAGGAAATGTAGCAACTACGATCGAGAACGTATTCGATTATACGCAACCAATTGGGATGGTAATCTATGTAGTCCTGATTCTTGCATTTAGTTATTTCTATACATTTGTTCAGGTTAATCCGGAACAAATGGCAGAGAACTTAAACAAGCAAGGTGGCTACATCCCGGGTATTCGCCCAGGGAAAAGCACGGAAACGTACCTCACCAGTGTGATGTATCGTTTAACCTTCGTTGGGTCTCTCTTCTTGGCTGCTGTAGCTGTATTGCCTATTATCTTAGGCTCTATTGCCAACTTGCCGACTTCTGTCCAAATCGGAGGAACGAGCCTGCTGATCGTGGTAGGGGTAGCGTTGCAGACGATGAAACAGCTAGAAAGCCAGTTAGTGAAGCGTCATTACCGAGGCTTCATGAAATAGAGAACAGTCTACAAACAGACGAGAGCGAGGGGAATTTCGTTGAACTTAATTCTTATGGGTCTGCCGGGTGCCGGTAAAGGTACACAGGCAGAGAAGATTGTAGATAAATATAGCATCCCTCATATCTCAACAGGAGATATGTTCCGAGCTGCAATAAAAGAAGGAACGGAACTTGGCCGTGAAGCGAAAGCTTTCATGGATCAGGGGAAACTAGTTCCGGATGAAGTAACAATTGGTATAGTCCGTGACCGTTTAGGTAAGGATGACACCAACAACGGATTTTTACTTGACGGTTTTCCTCGTACGCTTGCTCAGGCAGAAGCGCTTGACGCATTGCTGGACGATTTGGATGCTAATGTAGATTACGTCTTACATGTAGAAGTTCCGCAGGAGAATTTGGTGGAGCGTTTATCTGGCAGATGGGTTTGTCCGACATGCGGCACTACGTATCATACCGTCTATAACCCTCCGAAAGAAGAAGGGGTATGCGACAAGGATGGTACTGCGCTGATCCAGCGAGACGACGATAAGCCGGAAACGGTGAAAAAACGTTTGGAAGTCAATATCGAGCAACAGAAACCGATATTGGACTTCTACAACGATAAGGGCTATCTTGTAACAGTGAACGGTGACCAAGCAATCGATCAGGTCTTCCACGACATCGATCAGCGCTTGAATAATCTTCGCTGATACAGGTGTGCAAGCTATACTCTTTTAGTACGGGTGGAATTGCTCTTTAGGCTCGAGATAGCGTAAGGATGCATTCTATCCCTTGATAGAGTATAATAGACCTCGTGGTAGAGTTGAAACGAGTTTGCTTTCGCAATTCGTTCAAGCTTCCATCATCGGAACCGTGCCTTACTGATATCCTGACGCTAATTGACAAGGCTGAATATGAACAATCATGAAACAAATTGTGACTCAATTTGTGGACTTAATATAGATTCCCTAACATGCAGCTTTTCTAACCTGGACTTTCAGACAGAAAAGTGGTAGAATATGCTCCTTGTTTGCAGCATAGAATGCTAACTTACGCACAGCTTCGAAATAAGCTATGATGAAGGTGATCATGTTTGAGCGAAACGGATACAAGTCCACGGATTGGTCAGGTTGTTCGTATCGCACATGGGCGAGAAGCAGGTGAGCTTGCGATTGTCATTCGAAAAATTGACAGTCGTTTTGTGTTGCTTGCTGACGGAGAGAAACGAAAGTTTGATTCACCGAAGCGCAAAGCATTGCGTCATGTGGATCCACTGCCGTATGTATCACCGGAAGTTCGCCGCAGCCTTCTAGAAGCTGGTCGCGTAACCAATGGTAAACTGCGATTTGCGATATCTACTTATGTCAATCATACCGTGAAGAGATTTGAAGAAGGGAGATAGACCGATGGCGAAAGATGATGCAATTGAAGTAGAAGGAACTGTCACCGATACATTGCCTAATGCGCAATTTAAGGTGGAGTTAGAGAATGGCCACACCGTTTTAGCACATGTTTCCGGTAAAATTCGTATGCACTTTATTCGAATTCTTCCTGGAGATAAAGTAACGGTAGAGCTTTCCCCTTATGACTTAACTAAAGGACGTATTACGTACCGTTATAAATAATTTGACTAGCTCCGATACTAAAGGAGGAATAGATGATGAAGGTAAGACCATCTGTAAAGCCGATTTGCGAAAAATGTAAAGTCATTCGTCGTAAAGGCAAAGTAATGGTAATCTGTGAAAATCCTAAGCATAAGCAAAAACAAGGATAATACAAGGAGGTGCACGTAGCTAATGGCACGTATAGCAGGTATTGATATTCCGCGTGACAAACGCGTTGTTATTTCCCTAACATACATCTATGGAATTGGAAAAAACACAGCGCAAAAGGTACTAAAAGAAGCTGGCGTTTCTGAAGATACACGTGTTCGTGATCTTACAGAAGACGAACTATCCAGAATTCGTCAAACAATTGACAGCTACACTACTGAAGGGGATCTTCGCCGTGAAGTATCTCTTAACATCAAGCGTCTAATCGAAATCGGTTCTTATCGTGGTCTTCGCCACCGTCGTGGATTGCCGGTTCGTGGTCAGAAAACGAAGAACAACTCTCGTACTCGTAAAGGCCCACGCCGTACAATCGCTAACAAGAAAAAATAAGTAAGGAGGTAAACAAACATGGCTCGTAAACAACAAACTCGTAAACGTCGTGTGAAAAAGAATATCGAAACTGGTATTGCTCACATCCGTTCTACTTTCAACAACACAATCGTTACGATTACTGATGTACAAGGTAACGTAATCAGCTGGAGCAGCTCAGGTTCCCTTGGTTTCAGAGGATCCCGTAAATCTACTCCATTCGCTTCACAGATGGCTGCTGAAGCTGCTGCCAAAGTTGCTGTAGAAAACGGCATGAAGACTTTGGAAGTAACAGTTAAAGGCCCTGGTGCTGGCCGTGAAGCTGCGATCCGTTCACTTCAAGCTGCAGGTATTGAAGTAACTGCGATCCGTGACGTCACTCCAGTTCCACATAACGGCTGCCGTCCGCCTAAACGTCGTCGCGTATAAGTTTTTCCTGCTTGCTGTATAGAATTTGTATCCCTGTCTATAATGGGTTATGATAGCTTAAAAGCGATCAGGTCATACAGTAAGAAACGTATCGTCAAGATGCAGAAACGGGAACCAATATGGGGAATTTCGGTTAGGAGTAATTCTAACCGGGGTTTCGACGTTTTAAAGGAGGGCTTTATAATGATCGAAATTGAAAAACCAAAGATTGAAACGGTTGAGATCAGCGATGATGCTACATTTGGAAAGTTCGTTGTAGAACCGCTTGAGCGTGGATATGGTACTACACTAGGAAACTCCTTGCGTCGTATCCTATTATCCTCACTTCCTGGCGCTGCTGTAACTTCCATTCAAATTGATGGCGTGCTCCATGAATTCTCTACGATTGAAGGCGTAGTAGAAGACGTGACAACCATCATTTTGAACTTGAAGAAACTGGCTCTTAAAATCTACTCTGATGAAGAAAAAACATTAGAGATCGATGTACAAGGTGAAGGGAAAGTAACTGCTGCTGATATCACTTTCGATAGTGATGTAGAAGTGCTGAATCCGGATCTTCATATTGCAACTTTGGGCAAGAATGCTCACTTGCATATGAAGCTTACGGCAGAACGCGGCCGTGGCTACCGTCCAGCTGATCAGAATAACCATGAAGATCAGCCGATTGGTGTCATTCCAATTGACTCCATCTTTACGCCAGTTTCAAAAGTGACGTATCAAGTGGAAAACACGCGTGTTGGCCAGTTGGCTAACTTCGACAAACTGACGTTAGATGTATTCACTGACGGCAGTATCCGACCTGAAGAGGCAGTGTCTCTTGGTGCTAAGATTTATACGGAGCATTTAAATATCTTCGTAGGTCTTACTGATGAAGCACAGAATGCCGAAATCATGGTTGAAAAAGAAGAAGACCAAAAAGAGAAAGTTCTTGAGATGACTATCGAAGAATTGGACTTGTCTGTTCGTTCTTACAACTGTCTGAAACGTGCTGGAATCAACACGGTACAAGAACTTGCTAATAAATCTGAAGAAGACATGATGAAAGTGCGTAACCTAGGACGTAAATCATTAGAAGAAGTTAAAAAGAAACTAATCGATTTAGGACTTGGTCTTCGTAAAGAAGACTGATCCCGCCTAGCGGAGCATTTGACACCAGGAAAGGGAGGGATAACCTATGGCTAGAAAGTTAGGACGTACTACGGATGCTCGTATGGCGCTTTTGCGTAACCTTGCAACTGATCTTATCGTTCACGAAAGATTGGAAACAACGGAGGCGAAAGCTAAGGAGCTTCGTTCTGCAGTTGAAAAAATGATCACTCTTGGCAAACGTGGAGATCTTCACGCTCGTCGTCAAGCTGCTTCATTCTTGTACGGTACTAAAGCGGACGAGAACCAAGATGCAGTTCAAAAACTATTCAGCGATATCGCCGGACGTTATGAAGAACGTCAAGGAGGTTACACACGCGTGTTGAAACTTGGACAGCGTCGTGGTGACGGTGCCGCTATGGCAATCATTGAACTAGTATAATGTATTAACAAGGGCAGGAAAATCTCTACCACGAGGTGTATTCCGGCCCTTTTTCTTTTGCAGATAAAGCAAGCGCCACTACTAGCGCTTGCTTTTCTTTTTTGTCTGGATTCTTTATACTAGCTATAGAAATGACAGGAACGGACAAACACGTTTAGTATTTCCCCGGAAATAGTCGGGTAATGACGAAGGAGCTCGAAAAGCATGTACGCGATTGAATTTAAGAATGTTTCTTTCCGATATGAGGAAGAGCAGCCCTATGTACTTCGCAATGTCAGTTTCCAAGTAGAAGCGGGGGAGTGGCTGGCAATCATCGGTCACAATGGCTCAGGCAAGTCGACGATTGCCAAGCTGATGAATGGACTGCTGTTTCCAACTGAAGGGGAAATCATTATTAACGGCATACCACTGAACGAAGAGAATATATGGGAGATACGACGCCAAGTAGGCATGGTTTTTCAAAACCCAGACAATCAATTCGTTGGTACGACTGTTCGTGATGATGTAGCTTTTGGCTTGGAGAACTGTGGTGTGCCTCGTGCGGAAATGATGGATCGAATTACTTCTTCATTAGAACAGGTACGTATGCAGGATTACTTGCTACATGAACCATACCGACTATCTGGCGGTCAGAAGCAACGTGTGGCTATAGCAGGTGTACTTGCTATATCTCCTAGTGTTATTATCCTGGATGAAGCAACAGCGATGCTGGACCCACTTGGCAGGAAAGAAATCCTTGATACTGTTCATCGTGTTCAAGCAGCGCAGCAGCTTGGTCTAATTACTATTACTCACGACTTGAATGAAGTGATGCAGGCGCATCGGGTGATGGTTATGAATGATGGAGAAATATGGACGACTACTGTACCGAGGGAATTAGTGAAAAGGCAGACCGAACTGCAGCAGATCGGTTTAGACGTGCCATTTGTAACGCAGCTTGCTCATGCTTTGGAAAGACAAGGTATTACCCTGGATGAGCAGCCGATTGATCACGAGGAGTTGTTAGATGCATTATGGACATTACATTCAAACAAGTAGATTATACGTATCAGGCAAACTCCCCGTTTGAGCATAAAGCGTTAAAGAATCTGTCATTCCATCTGCCAGGAGGGAGCTTCACTGCTATTGTCGGTCATACTGGCAGCGGTAAGTCTACTCTATTGCAGCACTTGAACGGACTAGTCAGACCTACAAGCGGAAATGTACAGATTGGTGAGCATACGTTGGAGCCAAAGAAGAAGCCTAAGCAAGCAAAAGAGCTGCGTAAACAAGTAGGCATTGTATTCCAATACCCTGAGCATCAGCTATTTGAAGAAACAGTAGAGAAGGATATCGCCTTCGGCCCGCGTAACTTCGGTGTAGCAGAGAAAGAGATAGCCAAGCGTGTTAAAGAAAGCGCAGCGGCGGTAGGTTTGGATCTATCTTTATTAAGTAGATCGCCATTTGAGTTAAGTGGGGGGCAAATGCGTCGTGTTGCGATTGCAGGTGTGCTTGCTGTACGACCTCGTGTACTTGTTCTGGATGAACCGACAGCAGGGTTAGATCCACGCGGTCAGCAGGAGATTATGGATATGTTTTACCGGCTTCATAAAGAACAGCAGCTGACAACTATATTGGTAACACACAGTATGGAGGATGCGCTGACTTATGCCGATCATATGCTTGTACTCGATAAAGGGGAAAAGTATATGGAAGGAACTCCTGTTGAAGTCTTTCAAGATCGGCAAGCTCTTCAGCAAGTTCAGCTTGATGTGCCGGAGATATTCCAGTTTCTTCAGAAGACATCCGAGCGCTTCGGCAAACAGGTAGCTTATGAGGGAGAGAACGTTGACAGGCTCGCTGAGCAGCTGGCAGATTTGGCAGGTGATAAACATGAATAATCTGCTGATTGTCGGTCAGTATGTTCCGACCAATAGCATCGTTCACCGGATGGATCCGAGAATCAAAATGCTGATCATCTTCTTTTATGTGATTTTCATTTTCTTTGCCAATAACATCGTCAGTTATGCGCTGTTCACAGTGTTTGCGGTTGGAGGTACACTTCTGACGAAAGTACCGTGGCGGTTTATCGCCAAGGGGCTGACACCAGTATGGTTTCTGATTGTGTTTACGTTTATCTTGCACTTATTCGTTACAAAGGAAGGCACTGTATTGGTAAATGTATTCGGATTGCCGATCTACAGCGGAGCACTGGAACAAGGAGCTGTCATCTCGTTGCGTTTCTTTTTGCTTATCCTTTTGACATCTCTGCTGACGTTAACGACTACACCGATAGAAATCACAGACGGAGTTGAGTCCCTACTCGGACCACTGCGCCGATTCAAGTTCCCTGTACACGAACTGGCGCTGATGATGTCTATATCATTACGTTTTATCCCGACTTTGCTCCAGGAAACCGAGAAAATTTCCAACGCACAGGCTTCCAGAGGTGTGGATTTCCGTACAGGGCCATTCAGGGAGCGTGTACGGGCTGTAATTCCATTGCTGGTGCCTTTATTTGTCAGCGCCTTTAAACGGGCAGAGGAGCTTGCTATGGCGATGGAAGCAAGAGGCTATCGTGGCGGAGAAGGACGTACGAAGCTTCGGGAGTTGCAAGTGATGAGGCGGGATGTTGCGGCACTCGTCATCTTCATTATAGTGGTTGCAGCAGCCTTGATAACGAGAGATTATAGTTAGGAGTTACAAAGATGACGCAACGTATAAAAGCGACTGTCAGCTATGACGGGACACGCTTTTTTGGCTTCCAGGTCCAGGACAACCAACGAACAGTCCAAGGAGAGCTGCAGAAGGCACTTATGACGATTCATAAAGGACAGACAATAAGGATTCAAGCCTCGGGTCGTACGGACGCAGGCGTGCATGCCAGAGGGCAGATTATTCATTTTGATACGGAACTTCGTATGGGAGAGTATAATTGGCGTAAGGCGCTCAATGCCTTGCTGCCGGATGATGTGCGGATAATAGACATAGCACAAGTGGATAAAGATTTCCATGCACGATATAGTGTAAAGCGGAAACAGTATAAGTTCTTTGTCCTCAATGCTCCTGAACAAGATGTGTTCAAGCGTCATTATGTGCATCATGTACCTTATAATCTTGAGCTAGATAGGATTCAGCAAGCTATCACAGCTATTGAGGGGACGCATGACTTCAGCGCTTTTTGTTCCGCAAGTACAGGAGTCAAAGGCGACAAGATCCGGACCATCTATGAAGCTGTGTGTGAAAAGCAGGACGACATGCTTGTTTTTACCTTCACGGGAAGTGGCTTTCTGTATAATATGGTGCGCATACTTGTTGGTACACTAATCGACATTGCAAACGCACGCAAGGAGCCAGAAGATATGGCTAGAATACTAGAGTCGAAGGACCGGAAGCTGGCGAGTAAAACCGCTGCTGCGAGCGGACTTTGCCTTTGGAAAGTGGACTACTGAAAACTTTTTTGTAAAACAACGCATTCGGGTGTTACATGCTCTTGACATGAGGGTCTATGATGATATACTATGGTTTATGGCATTTTATTTCTATACCACGATTAGCCCCGGAAGACTAATTGTGTAGAATAATAAATGAACGATTCAATCGAAAAAATGGAGGAAATGACATGCGTACAACATTCATGGCGAACGAAAGCAATATCGAACGCAAATGGCTTGTTGTGGATGCAGAAGGCCAAACTCTTGGTCGTCTTGCAAGTGAAGTTGCTGCTATCCTACGTGGTAAGCACAAACCAACTTACACTCCACATGCCGACACTGGTGATAACGTAATCATCATCAACGCTGAGAAAATCGAACTTACTGGTAACAAACTTGCTGACAAGATCTACTACCGTCACTCTAACCACCCAGGTGGTTTGAAACAACGTACAGCTGACGAAATGCGTACAAAATACCCTGAGCAAATGCTTGAGCTTGCTGTTAAAGGCATGCTTCCTAAGGGACCACTTGCACGTAAAATGATCAAAAAGCTTCACGTATACCGTGGCGCTGAGCACAAACACCAAGCACAACAACCAGAAGTTTACACACTTCGCGGTTAATTAAAAAGGAGGTAAACGATAGTGGCACAAGTACAATACTACGGCACCGGTCGCCGTAAAAGCTCTACTGCCCGCGTACGTCTAGTACCAGGCACAGGTCAAGTAACAGTAAACAACCGTAGTGCGGAAGATTACTTCCCATACGAAACACTTCGTACAATCATCAACCAACCTCTAGTTGCAACAGAAACTGCAGGCAACTACGACGTTCTTGTAACTGTACAGGGTGGTGGATTCACAGGACAAGCAGGTGCTATCCGTCACGGTATCTCTCGTGCGCTTCTTGAAGCAGATCCAGAATACCGCGGAACACTTAAAAAAGCTGGCTTCCTAACTCGTGACGCACGTATGAAAGAACGTAAAAAATACGGTCTTAAAGGTGCACGTCGCGCTCCACAGTTCTCAAAACGTTAATTTTGGGCACTTACAAAAGACTCTCAACCTATTGGTTGGGAGTCTTTTTTTAATACAACGAGAACCAAAAAAATGCGTGCTTAACTAATTTATTGCATCATGCTTCTTTTAACATAGAATACTTTCGAAAAGCTTTAAAGAAACTGCAGCCTAATAAAACAGCCATCAGGAAGGGAAGCGATCTCAAGAGCACAAATGGTGTTTCAAATAATAACGCTAACCAAAATAATGCACCTTCCATACTCCAAAGACCCTCGGTTAAATATAATCCTGAATCATTGTAGATTAAATAAGAAATGAATAGAAACATTAAACCAAAGCTAGCTGAATAGTTCATCAACCTTCTATAATGATTACTCCATGATTGGCGATCCGAGAAAATCTCATTTTGGTTACCATCTTCTTTTTGCCAATACCGATCACCAAGCCAAGAGCCACCTATATACTCCCAACCAAAGTCTTCATATAACCCTTTATAATCTTTAAACTTTTTCTTTGATAAGTGGTCTTGATAATCCAGTCGTATTACATATCTCTTATCGGTTTTCTCAAACGTGTATATTCCTAATCCGCTAATATGGGTACAACGATATCCTTTTTGTAACTGCTTGTTCAGCCATTGTTCTGCTTTTTCAATATCTAAAAACATCTTGAATTTCTTCATTCTATTCACTTCTTTCGTAAAGAGATAAAATGTGCAATAGCCTGTTTTGTTCCATTTTCAAAATATTACGTCCTTCTGAAGTTATCATATAGACTTTTCTCCGGCCTGACTCTCCAACAGGTTCAATCCAACCATGCTTATGCAAGTTCTCAATTGCGCCGTATAACGTTCCAGCTGCTAAAATGACTGAACCGTCACTTGTTTTTTCTATCTTCTGCATTACAGCGTAGCCATGGAGCGGCTCACGCAGAGCTAATAAAATATAGTGCATGGTTTCAGACAACGGTAGTAATTTGTGTTTCATATTCTCATCCTTTATTCAGTTCGACTATATAGTTCAACTTAATAATAAGGTAATACAGTTGAACTGAATAGTCAATAGGATTTTCAACGTAATATAAGTATTTAATTAATAACCCATATAACATATTAGGATGTAGGGCATTTTTGTATTTTTAAACAGCTAGCAACATTATTGAGGCTAAGGCTGCTTGCTGGACGTGATAAAGTCGCTATGCCATCCTAAATATGGGGGAGTACGGTACTATAACTACTTTTAAGGAGGATGAAGATGGAATACTTGATGAATTTTGGCGATACCAATTTCATTGGAGTAGCAAATGCAGAACAATACAACTCATTTGTGGATCAGGATTGGGAATTTGATGCCCTTTTAAAACACTTCGGGGAAGAGATGAGACGCGGGAATGCTTTAATATTTCAAATGACTGAGGAAGGTATTGAACATTCCTGGAAAGTGGATGTAGAAGTAAATAAAGAATTGGTATATCCAGACTGTTATAGAACAGCCGATGGTTACATGGAAGTGACCGGTAATGAACTATACTTAGTTGATTATGATTGTCTTACAATGGCTGCACAATTTCGACAACATAAAGTACCCGATAAGAATTGCAGAAGATACCACATCCCTATTGAAAAGGGCAATTACAGAGTGCAAGTTGTGCAATATTATGATGTTGATAATGACGAATATACAGGGCGGAGTGATGTAGACATACAGCTGATTTTCAAAAAGGTATCGAAGTCTACATCGGAACATCCAAGAGCTGATAGTGTATTTTGGTGTACATATTAATATGATGAAGGGACTGAGAAAGCTGTCGACCGATTGTTTGACGGCTTTCTTTTGAAGCAGTCTAAAAAGATGTCTTTTCTCAGGCCGAAAATTTTATCTCAAAGGGGTGTAGAAGTAAATGTTATGCAAAATCCCTGATCTTTGTATCGGCGGATGATTTCTCGGCCATCAATGCTAATAATGTTGTCTTTAAGAAGTTTATTGAAGTTGTACAGTGTCAGCTCTGAAGAAGTGCGGTAAATTTTCTGAGGAAAATGCTTATGCATTAGTATCAATAACTGTTCCTCATTCAACAAACCTTGTTCATAGCGCTATCACAGTCTCAGATTAAGCCCTTGAGCTTGCAGCATTCGGACGTGGTCAGGATCATTTCTCCCTTACTAGCAACATAATATATTTTACTTTAACAAGGAGTCCTATATGAACTTTTCCATCAAACAACTGGATTTATTCAATACTGATTCTACAATTTATTTCCAAACACCAGCTTCTCACCGGCTGCGGCTACTGACTTCCGATTTCGAAAATAATTTGAATTTGCCTACTCTACGGGAATTTGTTCATTCTATCTTTCCTGTACATTCACAAATAACTATGACAGGCATTATTGGTTACTATATTGGCTCGACACGAATTTGGGATAAGCAGCACTTGAAGGGTGTGGTCAGACTTTCTAATTGGAAGGAAACATATTTGGTGGACGAGGAAGGAACACAATACATGGCCATGACGGTGAAGGATATTACATCACAGGATGTGTTTGCATTGTGTAAACAAACTGCTCAGGGCTGGAGATGTTCCAATCTTATGTTCTGCACAGAGGATCGTATTTTATATATAAGTGCGGATGTGTTCGATTTGGTCATGACAGACCAGAAGAAGTTAGGGGGAATTTGCACCATGTTCTCCCCATGGGTCGATACATACCATCCAAACATAAAGACAGTGTAAATAGGCAATCGATCTTTGCTTTTATTCTTAACAATAGCTGCATGGTAATCTATATCTACCTCCTATAAGTTAGCTGTATGAGACAATCTATTACATTTTTATTGGTATGTATGCTGTTGCTGGCGGGCTGCTCATCAATCCATACAGAAGCTGCCAATGGTTCTGACTATAGCCCACTAATCATCGCCCATCGAGGAGCATCAGCTGTAGAACCTGAGCATACGTTTCTTTCCTATGATAAAGCATTGGATGATGAAGCGGATTATATTGAAATCGATTTGCGCAGGACAGCGGATGGTGAATTGGTTGCAATGCATGATGATACGGTGGATCGGACAACTGAGGGAAAGGGATTGGTCGAAGAGCTTACTTTGAAGAAGGTAAAGGCACTTGATGCTGGAAAAGGGCAGACAGTACCTACTATGGAAGAGATTCTGAAACGGTATGGCAGCGAAGTACATTATTATATCGAGACACGCGAAGATGATGAGGGAGAGCTTGTCATGGAGGAGCAACTACTGCAATTGCTAAAGCAGTATGCTATCCCGAAGGAACAAGTCATACTGCAATCATTCAGCAAAGACAGCATTCGTGCACTGCACAAATTAGATCCCGACCTTACATTGGTCCAATTGCTGAAGAAGAAAAATGTGGAGAAGCTGGATGAGAAAGATCTTCAGGAAATAAAAGATATAGCGATGGGCGTAGGTATCTACGCTGGCATTTTAGAAGAAACAACGGTAAATCAGATACAACATCGTGATCTCGAAATCCATGCCTATTACCGAGGAGATGAAAGGAAATGGACAGAGGAGATGCTTCAATATGAAGTGGATGGCATTTTCTCAGATGATCCGGCCTTTTTGGCAAGTAAAGTGGAGAAGAAGGAGTAATCACAACTAGTGATATATTCCTTTTTTTGCGTCCAAATGTTTAGCTTCATGCTGGGGTGATATAGAGATAAGAAGTCAATGCAGCAATGAAGGGAGTTTTAACTATGAAAACAATCGCAATTGTAGGAGGCATTTTTGGTATCATTGCCTCACTTCTAGCTATGTTCTTTACCTTAATTGAAAATACGTATACAGTCGGGAACTTCGGATTACTTGGAATTGCAGCTGGTATCCTAGGTATTGTTGCTGCATTCTTGCTTGACCGGAAATCAAAGCTTGCTAGTGTTCTCCTCATTGTAGCGGCAGCAGTAGGTATATATGCAGTGCTATTATATTTCCTCTTACCCGGTGTACTGATGCTTATCGCTGCATTTGTCAAAATGACGCGCAAAGGAAGCCGTTACTAAAGAAAGCACACCGCTATCCGCGGTGTGCTTTCTTTAGTAGAAATGCTTTAATTTGAGTTGATAATGCTGCTCTATTGCGGGCCCGAGTCGGTCTCGAAGTTCTTCCAGTTTCTTATGAAGATAACCAACAGGAAAAACATTGTACAATTCAGCTTCTGGCCAAATGACACGCAGACGGGCGAGATCTTGAAAGTGGAGAACAGCTAAAAAAGGTACCTCTTCATCAAGCTCCAAAGTATGATAAAGAAAGTCCCCACGTTTCGAAAAAGGCTTCTTTAGCCACTTTTCTAATTGAAGATAAAATTCCAATAGAGGACAAGCCTCCTCATAAAAATAAGTGGCACCATTTATCTTAATTTCCAACAAGCCTTCTACATAAAGGAAGTTACCAAACTGTCTTCTCTCTCGGGCAGATAGATGCTTAAAATCCGATCTGAAATCAAAGTTGATAAACAGCTGCTGCATGGCCTTATCCCCACCACATTAGGGTTACAAAGGTAGACCATAGAGAGACAGGTCCGGCTATGAATAACATTAATACTATGTAAGCAGGTGTATCGCCTTTCTTTTTGCGCGAGAATAAAATTACAATAAGCATTGTGATTAAATACAAAGCAATACTCATAATACTGAAAGCTGTTACGTAATAAAGAGGCCATGTATCATATACATGGTCTTGCATCCAGTATGCAAGATCTTGGCTGCCAATACCTAAGTACGTGGCAAGCAAGAATAATGGAATAAAGAATAGTAGAAATCGTTTCATAGGTGTTCCCCTCTCTGATACACTAAATATATCATTAAAAACCAAATAGTGGATAATAAGTCCGGATTGAGAGAGGGTGACATATGAAACGATTCGTCATCATGATGGTCGGAAAAACACATAGTGGTAAAACGTCATTTGCGAAAGAATTAGAAGATAGGGTAGAGCAGGCTGTTATGATTGACCAAGATACACATGCTTTATTCCTGCAAGATCATTATCAAAAACTGGTTCCTAAGACAGGACCAAATGATCTAAAACATGCAATCACTCAAACTATAGTCGATTACACTGTAAATGATACAGACGCTCATCTTATACTAAGCAACGCTAACCTTAACCGCTCATCACGTACAAGACTCCTTAATTATTATCTGGATCGGGGCTTCACCAGTATAATTGTTTACTTTGACCTGCCTGAAAGTCTGTTAAGAAAGCGGATTGCTATAGGGAATAGGGATATGGGCATACTCCGGACATCTTCTAGTTTTGAACAGGTCCTGGATAGACAGTTGAGGATAGGTAGGATGGAGGAACCTTCTGCAGATGAGGCAGATCATCTATTCGTTATTAGGGAATTAAATAACGTGGGGCATGTCTTGGACAAAGTCATAAACACAACACAAAACTAAAAAAGAGGGATTGTCATCCCTCTTCGTATATTAATACCCGTAACCGTAATAAGGATAGTTATAGTACGGATAGTACGGATAAGGATAATATGGGTATGGGTAAGGTCGAGGACGGTTATAATAAGGCGGATAAAGTAAACTGCTGCCGATCAGTCCGCCGACGACACCTCCAAGAAATGGTGCGCCGCCGTAGCCGAACCCAGGGCGGCCATAGCCGTATCCAGGGCGACCGATGCCGCCGAAGCCAAATCCAGGACGGCGTCGGTATTCATCCGTATAAACAGGATAAGAATATTGAACTTGCTCGTCAGCTTGGTAAGGTACAAGATGTTGATTTTGTTCTTGCATGAAAAACACCTTCCTTTCTGTGCCAGTGTATGACGGGCAAGAGCGGAAGGCGCAGGACAGCAGCCTAAAATAATTAGGTTTTTTTAATTGAATGTATCGCGAAGGATGGCTGCTATCGGGATAAGCAACGCAAGTATCGGAACGAAAGCCCATATCCAGCTGTGTCCGGATCGTTTGTTTTCCTCTTTTATTTTTTCCACTTCCAGCTCGAGCAGTCGGATGCGCTGATCCAGATCTTCTTTCATCCATCATCCTCCTTAGGCTTGTCTTCAGAACTCTTAATAAAAGAGCCTCTGTACCATTGTAGTAACCCAGAGGCTTTTTCATGCTTATGCAATAACAGCAGCTGTAACAGCGCCATATCCGTTTCCGCTTCCAGCATTCTGTATAGATCTTTTATAGGATGTGTAAGAAATGTAAAGTGCAATTGTTGCTCCGATCAGGGATAGAATTAGACCTATATAAGATATCACCGTGGCGATGAACTCATATCTTTCCTCTTCGACAATGACAGCATCGTTGTTATTGTTATTGTAGTTATTCAACTTATCATCGCTCCTTCCTCACGCTAGCTTATGCACCTATGGGCGGATGGTGCCTATCTTGATCAATCGTTTGATTAGCTTCCCTTTTGTGAATTATCTGCGCTTTTGCTCAGGGAAAAACTATTAGCTTGCGGCTATTCATATGGCATCTTGAAAAAACGTTGCTGTAGACCCACCCAATGCTGGGCTGATATGATGATGGAACTGGAATGAAAGGGCTGACGAGGCGTTGGAGAATGAAAAATACAAGGAACTGAAGATGGGAGAGCGCGGAGTTTATATTAGTATCGGTGCTTATCTTGTCTTGTCCTCTTTGAAACTAATTGTTGGATTTTTAAGTGGATCGGCTGCTTTACGGGCAGACGGTTTAAATAATGCTACAGATATCGTCGCTTCTGTTGCTGTACTGATTGGGCTGAAACTGGCGAGGAAGCCACCTGATGCAGATCATCCATACGGTCATTGGAAAGCAGAGACGGTCGCAAGTCTTATTGCTTCCTTCATAATGATGACAGTCGGTCTGCAAGTACTGTATACGGCTGTGCTGAATGTATTTGATGGTTCTAATGAGGCACCAGATATGATGGCAGCCTGGACAGGCGTATTCGGGGCAATCGTTATGTTTTTTGTCTATCGATATAATATGCGGCTGGGTACGAAAATAAACAGTCAATCTGTAAAAGCTGCAGCAAAGGATAATCTATCAGATGCACTTGTAAGTGTTGGTACTGTAGTTGGTATCGTTGGCTCTCAGCTCGGTTTGCCTTGGCTGGACCCGCTGGCAGCAATCATTGTTGGTTTGATTATTTGTAAAACAGCTTGGGAAATCTTCACTTCTTCTTCCCATCAGCTGACCGATGGATTTGACGAAACACTAATGGTTTCGTATACGGAGACGATAATGCAAATCCAAGGTGTAAAAGGTATAAAGACGATGAAAGCGAGAAGCTATGGCAATAATGCCATCGTCGATACAGAGATCTTGGTCAATTCCACGCTGGACATCCGGCAAGCCCATGATGTAGCAACAACTGTCGAGAAGACGCTGAAGCGAGAGCATGACGTCTATTGGGTAAATGTCCATGTTGAACCACAATAAAAAGCCAGAAGCGAATGCTTCTGGCTTTTTTGCTTTACTCAATGATGAGCATGTTGTTTTCATCGAATTTCCAATGCTCACTGAACGCTACTTCCCAATAATAGCCGTTAGGATCAGTGAAATAACCGCTGTAGCCGCCCCAATCGACACGCTGCGGCTGTTTGACGATTGTAGCACCAGCTCGTGCCGCTTTTTCGATTACATAATCGACTTCCTGTGCCGTCTTGGCATTATAAGCGAGTGTAAATCCAGGAAATCCGGTTCCTGTTTCTGGCGGATTATCCGCATTGATATCCTTGCGTAATGCATCAAGCGGGAACAGCTCCAGCTTCGTTCCTCTGTTGTTGAAAAAGACAATATTCGGTGAGTTCTCTTTTACGCTCGTCTCGAAATCCAGGCCATCGCGATAGAATGCAAGTGATGCTTGCATGTCGTTAACACCTAAGCAAATTAAATTGATCTGGTTCATTTCGGCACACACTCCTATTGTTTTTTTCGACTCCGGTTTTTGAGCCATACGCTGAGGTTGAAGAGGATCATTATCACTGCAGCCGCAATAAGGACGGTCATCAGCAGCAACGTACCTATATTGGTGAAATTGTTGTACACTCCAATGGATAAGCCGGTTAGCATAATGAATAAGTACATCCAGGTTTTTCTTGTCATAATCGTGCCCCTTTATGGAATAAGTAGGCCAGAAAGCATCTTCTGGGTGATGTGGTTGAGTTCGGGCAGTTCATCTAGAGGGAAGTACCGCAAATCCAGGCTTTCCCCATCAAGCATAGTGAATTCTCCTGAAACGTCGTAAGCCTCATAAACAGAGATGACATTATACACCTCGTCACCATTTGGATACTTGGCATAGAACTCAGATCCTGAACACATACGCAGGAAGCTGAAGCGCTCTGCATGCAGTCCAGTTTCCTCAAAAAGCTCTCGTCTGGCTGTGTCTTCCAGTGATTTTCCGAGCTCCAAAGCGCCGCCTGGAAGTCCCCAATCTTTTGTATCTGCTCTGAGCTGTAAGAGCAGATGGCCGAATTCATTCCGTACAATGACGCCGGCACCAGCCATGACTAGCGGGCGGGTTCCGACTGTTTCACGTAAGTCCATAATATAGTTGGCCAACGTATTACTTCCTTTCATCCTTCGGGTAGAAGGTATCTTTGCTGCGAGGGAAAAGAGTATTGGAGATACCGTAGCTGATCAAGTAGCTGACGAGTAAGCAGATGCCAATAATGATTAGATTGTGATGAAGCAAATATAGCAGTGCGCTTATTCCACCCAGCACGATATAAATACCAACATTCAAATATAAGCGTTTCGTCTGATTATCGAAATTCATTTTGTACGTCCTTTTCTGTCATACTTTGTATAGCTATGTTTAATCGTATTGCTAGCTTTAATTGTATTATTAGCTCTAATTGTATTACTAGCTTCATTATACCAGTGCTCGCATAAATTCAAAAGAAGAGCGTATATCCGGATTGGTTGTCCCATATAGTGTACAAATGCGCGGTATGGGAGGAAGCACGAATGACTAGAAGATGGATTGCAGGAGCAATAGCAGCTGCGCTGTTTATTATGCTGCTCGCTTACTACGTACCGAAGATTGTCACCACACAGGAATCTTCTCATTCCTGGTCCTTGCCGTTAGCTGGCAAGACGATTGTAATAGACCCGGGGCATGGTGGTGTCGATGGTGGGGCGGAAGGTTCTGATGGGACACAGGAAGCGGGAATTACATTAGCAGTCTCAAAAATGCTGCGGGACTATTTGCAGCAGGCAGGTGCACTCGTCTATCTAACACGTGAAGAGGATGTGGATCTGGCGGATGAAGAGACAAAAGGGCTTTCCCGTCGGAAATCAGAAGACATAAGGAATCGGGTAGCCTTCATAGAAGAAAAGGAAGCAGACTTTTATATTAGCATTCATACGAACGCATTGCTTTCTTCCAGATGGTCCGGAGCTCAGACGTTTTTCAATGAAGATAATGCAGGCAGTAAAGCATTAGCAACTTTTATCCAGGATGAAATCAAACGTAACTTGGAAAATACGACGCGGGTACCGCTGGCGTTGAATACGATGTATCTGCTGAAGCATACGAAGCCGACCGGCGCGCTTGTCGAAATTGGATTCATGTCAAATCCGCGGGAGCTTGAGCTCTTGAAAGATACCCCTTATCAGGACCAGATGGCTTTCAGTATTTATGAGGGAATCCTTCGTTATACAACCGAAAAGATACCGGAAGATGAATGACCGAGCGCCGCTTGCCTAGCTGTCTTGAGAATGTGTTATACTAGCGGTAAAAGCAATCTGGAAAACGTTTTCCGGAACAAGCTAGGTAGGGGGCGTTCACATGGTAACAGAAGAAAAAGTACGGGAGCTTCTGAATGAAATCGAAGATCCTTTTCTACATACGACGCTAGGAGAAACTGGCGCTATCGCGGACATCCGGATCAAGGAAGAGAAACGGCATGTCAGCGTGAAGATTTTGGTTGGTAAGACGAATACTGCAGAACAGATGCAGCTGCAGCAAGAAATTGTCAATGTCCTGAAGAGTGCAGGGGCTGCAACAGTAGGATTGCGCTTTGATCAGCTGCCGCAGGAGATTGTGGACCGCTACAGCCAGACACAATCCTCCGGTAAGCAACAGAAATCTTTACTGGACAAGGATACAAAGACGAAATTCATCAACATCGCCAGCGGTAAAGGCGGTGTCGGTAAATCAACTGTTACAGTCAATTTGGCAGTAGCGCTTGCGCGTATCGGCTTCAAAGTCGGTATCATTGATGCGGATATTTACGGCTTCAGTGTTCCCGAAATGATGGGTATCGAGAAACGGCCGGAAGTGGTTGATGACAAAATTACACCGGTAGAGCGTTTTGGCGTGAAGATTATCTCGATGGGCTTCTTCGTGGAAGATAACGGACCAGTCATCTGGCGCGGACCAATGCTCGGTAAAATGCTGACAAGCTTCTTCAAAGAAGTACAATGGGGCGATGATTTGGATTACTTGCTTGTCGACCTACCGCCGGGAACAGGAGATGTGGCTTTAGACATCCACACAATGCTGCCATCCTCTAAGGAAATTATCGTCACAACGCCGCATCCTAATGCAGCGTTTGTTGCTGCGCGTGCTGGTCAAATGGCGCTTCGCACAGAGCATGAAATCCTTGGTGTTGTAGAAAACATGGCGTACTACGAGGTACAGGCAACTGGTGAGAAAGAATACGTCTTCGGCCAAGGTGGGGGAGACAAGCTAGCGGATGCACTTGAAACAGAAGTTATCGGACGCTTGCCGCTCGCACAGCCATATAAAGAAGAAGGAGTCTTTGCTCCCGCTGTTTATCAAGAAAGTCATCCGCTCGGAGATGCGTATGATGACTTGGCAAGAGCGATTTTAGAGAAATACATGCAATAAAAAGCTGAGAGCATTTGCTCTCAGCTTTTTCTATTTGTCGAAGCTGCTTGATCCTGTAATATTCGCACCTTTGATAAAGTACTTCTGGAAGACGAAGAATAGAATAATTACAGGCAGCAATACAAGCAAGGAACCAGCCATCAGGTAATTCCATTGCGTGCTCGCCTGCTCTTTGAATACTTGCAATCCGATTTGCAGCGTATAAAGACTTTCATCATTCACGTATAGTAAAGGACCGAGGAAGTCATTCCATGCACCGTTAAAGGAGAAGATGGCTACTGTTGCCAGTGCCGGCTTCACAAGAGGCAGGGCAATTTTCCTCCAAATATAGAAGTGATTCGCACATTCAATCATTTCGTTGGGAAGAATTGACACAGCAGATGGAGTATTGAGTCACTCTGGCTTGAGCGAATAGAAAAGAGAGAAAGCCCTGAGCGAGCTTGCTGCTACAGGGCTTTTAGAATCACTTTTCTTTTTGTTTGGACTGGGCTTCTTCCAATGCTTTTTGGACAGTCTGCATTAGCTTTTGCTCAAACATTGGTGTTTCCGCAGATTCCTGGATTGTTTTCTCCAGCTCCTTGCGGAAATCCTGACTTTTCATGACATTGAGCATTTGCTCTTGTACCTTTGGATCCTGTAAGAGCTGCAGCATCTGCTTTTGGAAATCGGAATCATTCATCAGATCTTTAACGAGCTTTTTCTGCTCAGGTCCGATGTTTTTCGCGAAGGCTGCGACGAAATCCGGATCTTCAAAACGCTCTTTCCAGAATTTCTGTCCTTCTCCTGAAGTCCATGATTTATTGATAGCATCTTCTACTTTGCTGGCATCCAAGGAGACCAAATCCTGCATTGTCTCATCAGACATTACTTCCGAGATGGCTTTTTTGCCTTCGTCTGTTTTCAATATATCGGCGACCATTTGTTTGGTCGTATCATAATCCGGCTGACTGCTTTCTGCGGCTTGCCCGCCCGTGCATGAAGTAAGCACGAATAGGGATAATAACAAGATCGGCACTAACCGTACAAACATAAACATGTGCTCCTTCCACTGTATTAAGTACCCTTACTTTGCGCAGAAGGAGCAGTGTTTATGCATTAATTCACTTCATTCAATTCAGGGGTTCCTCCAGCAATCAGTTCACTGACAGTTACGTAATGATATCCTTTGTTCTTCAGTGCGGGCAGAATAGTCTCTAGAGCTTTTTCCGTTTGTTTGACTGAATCGGAAGCGTGCAGCTGGATGATGTCGCCATTACTTGCTTCTTCCATGACTTCATCTACGATAAGCTGTGTTCCTGGGTTACGCCAGTCCTGCGGATTAACGCTGTATTGAATGACTTTTAATCCGAGTGTCTCTGATAACTGGATGATTTCAGTATTAAAATCTCCTGTCGGCGCTCGGAGCAGCTCAATATCTTCATGACCGAGTTTACGGAATATCTCTTTTGCATAAGAGAGGTCTTTTCTTATTTGAGCAGGCTCTTGATCGATATAGCTCTTATACCGGTAGCCCATCATTCCCAATTCATGCTTATCCTCGACAATCCGGTCAATGATTTGCGGATGGCGTTCGGCCCACTCGCCGCTCACAAAGAAGGTTGCTTTTACATTTTGTTCCTTCAATTCATCCAATATAGGAATAGCTTGCGTATCTCCCCAGCTTATATTGAAGGTGAGTGCAATATTAGGAGCTTCCTTACTCCCTTGTGTCAATGCTGCTGGTTTTTCCTTTGAGGAAAAGACGGAAAGCGAGCTGCTCGTCTCCATCCAGATGATCAAGGCTGTGAACATTGCTGCTGCTACGACAAATGCCCACCTTTTCCATTTGTTGAAACGGAATACATAAAAGTGCTGCATGCTTATCATTCCCTTCGCTGTCTCCGTAATGTAGTTCCATTCTATGCATGCCTGTCCGTGAACATGATGCTTGTCTGTTATCTGTTAATAGAAATGACAACATTTTTACAAAAAAACTGATTCCATTATGCTTATTTGGGGGAAACCAATTAGGAAAGAATCTGGAAAGGGGCGCGTGGAGTGAAGGCTTACCGCATGGATGCAGAAGAGGTTTTAAAGGAACTGGGGACCTCACACGACGGTATATCGCAGGAAGAAGCTCAGCGGAGACTAGAAGCGGATGGATACAATGAATTGAAAAGTAAGGAAAAGGATCCAGTGTGGAAGCTATTTCTTGCCACTTTCAAGGATGCTATGGTCATTGTTCTGCTTGTAGCGGCAGCTGTTCAACTGGCACTTGGAGAAGTGGTAGAATCCATTATTATTTTTCTGGTTATTTTGCTCAATAGTGTTATCAGTGTTGTTCAGACAAAGAAGGCGGAAAGTTCATTAGAGGCATTGCAGGAGATGTCAGCTCCATCAGCTAAAGTGGTGCGTGGCGGAGAGAGTAAGACGGTGCCGGCTAAGGAACTGACAAAAGGAGATATTGTGCAGCTGGATGCAGGGGATTATGTACCAGCAGATGGTAGACTAATCAGCAGCGAATCTCTAAAGATCAACGAGGGGATGCTGACAGGAGAGTCAGAGGCTGCGGATAAGAAGATAGAAGTGATTGAGGAAGAAGCTTCTATTGGAGATCGTATCAATATGGTACATAGCGGATCGCTGGTGGTGAACGGTCGAGGAAGCTTCATCGTGACAGCGATTGCCCAGGAAACTGAAATTGGACAGATTGCCAATATGATCGAGACAGCAGAATCCAAGCAGACGCCTTTACAGAAAAAGCTGGATGAATTCAGTAAAAGACTCGGAATTGGTGTCTTGGTGCTGTGTATCTTGATCTTTGCAGCTCAAGCCGCGCGCCTTTGGTTTGGAGATGGTCAGGCTGATATGACCCAAGGCTTTCTTAATGCCTTTACTTTCTCTGTAGCAGTGGCGGTGGCCGCAATTCCAGAAGCACTATCTTCTATAGTTACGATCGTCATGGCAGTAGGTACGACCAAGATGGCTAAGCAACAAGCAATCATTCGCAGGCTGCCGGCAGTAGAAACACTAGGCTCTACTCGTGTAATTTGTACAGATAAGACAGGAACTCTGACGCAAAACAAGATGACTGTAACAGATACATTCGTCCCTGGTAAAAGTGAAGGGATATCAGAAGATGAATCAGCACGGAGCAAATCGGAGCAGTTACTTCTAAATATCGCTGTTCTTTGCAACGACTCTAGTGTCAGTGAGGAAGGCGCGGAAATCGGAGATCCGACCGAAACAGCGTTGATCCACTTTGGAAAGAAGATGGGGCTGGACCCAGCTCGGCTGCGAAAAGAGAAGGAGCGGGAAATGGAGCTGCCCTTCGACTCGGATCGAAAAATGATGTCCACTGTCTATCGTTTAGATGGAGATAGGCTGATGCTGACTAAGGGCGGACCGGATGTGATGTTCGAAAGATGCACCCACATCCTAATTGATGGAGAAGAACAATCATTGGATGAGACGCGTCTTAAAGAAGTAATGGATCAAAACGAAAAATTCTCCGATAATGCGCTTCGTGTACTGGCTTATGGTTACAAAAAGATACCTGACGATAAGCATTCATTGGAGGAACAGGATGAACAAGATCTTGTACTAGTTGGACTTACGGCTATGATTGACCCTCCGCGCGAAGCTGTTCCTGCATCCATTGCGGAAGCAAGAAGTGCGGGTATACGCAGTATCATGATTACCGGTGATCATAAAACTACAGCTCAGGCAATCGGGAAAGAAATCGGATTGATGGAAGAAGGAGATCTTGCTCTTACGGGTAAGGAGCTGGATAAATTATCTGAAGAAGAATTGGATGAGAAGCTTGGTCGAATCTCTGTCTATGCCCGTGTATCACCGGAAAACAAAATCAGAATTGTCCGAGCGTGGCAGAATAAAGGATCTATTACTGCGATGACCGGAGACGGTGTGAATGATGCACCTGCACTGAAGCAAGCAGATATAGGAATAGCTATGGGAAGCGGAACGGATGTAGCTAAAGATTCATCTGCCATGGTACTTGCAGATGATAATTTTGTCTCTATAGTCAATGCTGTCGGAGTAGGACGCACGGTGTTTGATAATATCAAAAAGGCGATAGGCTATTTATTTGCTGGGAACCTTGGTGCAATTATCGCTATCCTTTTCGCTGTCTTTCTCAATATGCCAAATCCATTCACAGCTTTGCAGCTGCTGTTCATTAACTTAATCAATGACTCTTTACCGGCACTAGCTCTTGGTATGGAGAAGGAAGAGCCAGATGTGATGAAACGAAAACCTCGTGATATAAACGAGGGAATATTCTCTGGCGGCACGCTGCAAAGTGTAATCGTTCGAGGAGTGCTGATAGGAGCGGCAGTCATTGTTTCCTTCTATATTGGATTGCAGCATTCTACCGAAATGGGAATAGCGATGGCCTTTACGACACTTATCTTAGCCAGAACACTACAAACGTTTTCTGCGAGGTCCAATACGCAGACCATTTTCAAAGTTGGTTTTCTTACTAACAAATATGTACTCGGTGCAGTGGCAATTTGTTTTCTGCTTTATGGGGTCACAGTATTGCCAGGAGTACGCAGTATCTTTTCCATTCCGGATGCATTTGGTTGGAGAGACTGGTCCATCGCAACTGGGCTTGCTCTAGCGGCTGTCATATTGATGGAGATTATAAAAGCTATACGTAATAGAAGATAATAACTAGGAAAGCTCCGTTCTAAACGGGGCTTTTCTTTGTGATAAAATGGGTTAATGTGTGCCTGGAACGAGGCTGCGATCCGTTGCTTGAGAGCCCCGTAGAAGGGTCTCTCGGTGGCTTTTGAATTTTAATAGAAAAAAGATGTTGACGTATATCGAAATAGATCGTATACTGTTAAACGGCGCTAAGATAAGACGAAAAAACACGCCAAACAGATTATCAAGTTTTTTAAAAAAGGTTGTTGACAGAAACAACCGAGACATGATAAGATGTTCTAGTCGCCGAAACAAGCGACAACAACTTGATTCTTGAAAACTGAACAAAACAACCAATTACGAATTAAACGACAAGATCGTAAGATCAACGTCAGCTCTAACGAGCAAAAGCATCAAAACTTTCATGGAGAGTTTGATCTTGGCTCAGGACGAACGCTGGCGGCGTGCCTAATACATGCAAGTCGAGCGCAGGAAACCAGATGACCCCTTCGGGGTGATTCTGGCGGAATGAGCGGCGGACGGGTGAGTAACACGTGGGCAACCTGCCTGTAAGACTGGGATAACTTCGGGAAACCGGAGCTAATACCGGATAGTATTTCCTTTCTCCTGATTGGAAATGGAAAGACGGTTTCGGCTGTCACTTACAGATGGGCCCGCGGTGCATTAGCTAGTTGGTGGGGTAATGGCCCACCAAGGCGACGATGCATAGCCGACCTGAGAGGGTGATCGGCCACACTGGGACTGAGACACGGCCCAGACTCCTACGGGAGGCAGCAGTAGGGAATCTTCCGCAATGGACGAAAGTCTGACGGAGCAACGCCGCGTGAGCGATGAAGGCCTTCGGGTCGTAAAGCTCTGTTGTTAGGGAAGAACAAGTACGAGAGTAACTGCTCGCACCTTGACGGTACCTAACCAGAAAGCCCCGGCTAACTACGTGCCAGCAGCCGCGGTAATACGTAGGGGGCAAGCGTTGTCCGGAATTATTGGGCGTAAAGGGCTCGTAGGCGGTTTCTTAAGTCTGATGTGAAAGCCCACAGCTCAACTGTGGAGGGTCATTGGAAACTGGGGAACTTGAGTGCAGAAGAGGAGAGTGGAATTCCACGTGTAGCGGTGAAATGCGTAGATATGTGGAGGAACACCAGTGGCGAAGGCGACTCTCTGGTCTGTAACTGACGCTGAGGAGCGAAAGCGTGGGGAGCAAACAGGATTAGATACCCTGGTAGTCCACGCCGTAAACGATGAGTGCTAGGTGTTAGGGGGTTTCCGCCCCTTAGTGCTGAAGTTAACGCATTAAGCACTCCGCCTGGGGAGTACGGCCGCAAGGCTGAAACTCAAAAGAATTGACGGGGGCCCGCACAAGCGGTGGAGCATGTGGTTTAATTCGAAGCAACGCGAAGAACCTTACCAGGTCTTGACATCCGCTGACAATCTTGGAGACAAGACGTTCCCTTCGGGGACAGCGTGACAGGTGGTGCATGGTTGTCGTCAGCTCGTGTCGTGAGATGTTGGGTTAAGTCCCGCAACGAGCGCAACCCTTGATTCTAGTTGCCAGCATTAAGTTGGGCACTCTAGAGTGACTGCCGGTGACAAACCGGAGGAAGGTGGGGATGACGTCAAATCATCATGCCCCTTATGACCTGGGCTACACACGTGCTACAATGGATGGTACAAAGGGCAGCAAAGTCGCGAGGCTAAGCAAATCCCATAAAACCATTCTCAGTTCGGATTGCAGGCTGCAACTCGCCTGCATGAAGCCGGAATCGCTAGTAATCGCGGATCAGCATGCCGCGGTGAATACGTTCCCGGGCCTTGTACACACCGCCCGTCACACCACGAGAGTTGGTAACACCCGAAGTCGGTGAGGTAACCTTTTAGGAGCCAGCCGCCGAAGGTGGGATCAATGATTGGGGTGAAGTCGTAACAAGGTAGCCGTATCGGAAGGTGCGGCTGGATCACCTCCTTTCTAAGGATAATTGGAACTACTACTTCGTAGTAGATATCGTGATTGGTTGTTTGTTCAGTTTTGAAGGATCAAGCTGTAAATAGCATATCCTTTAGATGGGCCTATAGCTCAGCTGGTTAGAGCGCACGCCTGATAAGCGTGAGGTCGGTGGTTCGAGTCCACTTAGGCCCACCATCTATATTTTTACTGGGGCCTTAGCTCAGCTGGGAGAGCGCCTGCCTTGCACGCAGGAGGTCAGCGGTTCGATCCCGCTAGGCTCCACCATTTTTTTTATGTGAACCTTGAAAACTAGATAAGAAACAACAATGCCAAAACATCAAACTTTAAAGCCGGCAATTTATTGTCGCGATTTATAGATTTATCATGCGTTATTAGTTAAGTGAAGAAGGGCGCACGGTGGATGCCTTGGCACTAGGAGCCGATGAAGGACGGGACTAACACCGATATGCTTCGGGGAGCTGTAAGTAAGCTTTGATCCGAAGATTTCCGAATGGGGGAACCCGCTATCCGTTATTGGATAGTACGTATTACTGAATACATAGGTAATACGAGGCAGACCCGGGGAACTGAAACATCTCATTACCCGGAGGAAGAGAAAGCAAATGCGATTTCCTGAGTAGCGGCGAGCGAAACGGAATTAGCCCAAACCAGAAGGCTTGCCTTCTGGGGTTGTAGGACACTCCTTTGGAGTTACAAAGAAACCATATAGACGAAGCGGCTTGGAATGGCCCGCCATAGAAGGTAAGAGCCCTGTACTTGAAATGTGGTTTCCTCCGGAGTGTATCCTGAGTACGGCGGAACACGTGAAATTCCGTCGGAATCCGGGAGGACCATCTCCCAAGGCTAAATACTCCCTAGTGACCGATAGTGAACCAGTACCGTGAGGGAAAGGTGAAAAGCACCCCGGAAGGGGAGTGAAATAGATCCTGAAACCGTGTGCCTACAAGTAGTCGAAGCCCGTTAATGGGTGACGGCGTACCTTTTGTAGAATGGACCGGCGAGTTACGATCCCCTGCAAGGTTAAGTTGTATAGACGGAGCCGCAGCGAAAGCGAGTCTGAATAGGGCGATATAGTAGGTGGTCGTAGACCCGAAACCGTGTGATCTACCCATGTCCAGGGTGAAGGTCAGGTAACACTGACTGGAGGCCCGAACCCACGCACGTTGAAAAGTGCGGGGATGAGGTGTGGGTAGGGGTGAAATGCCAATCGAACACGGAGATAGCTGGTTCTCTCCGAAATAGCTTTAGGGCTAGCCTCAAAGGATGATGGTTGGAGGTAGAGCACTGATTGGACTAGGGGCCCTCATCGGGTTACCGAATTCAGTCAAACTCCGAATGCCAATCAATCTACTTTGGGAGTCAGACCATGGGTGATAAGGTTCATGGTCGAAAGGGAAACAGCCCAGACCGCCAGCTAAGGTCCCAAAGTGTGTGTTAAGTGGAAAAGGATGTGGCGTTGCTTAGACAACCAGGATGTTGGCTTAGAAGCAGCCATCATTGAAAGAGTGCGTAATAGCTCACTGGTCGAGTGACGCTGCGCCGAAAATATACCGGGGCTAAACACACCACCGAAGCTGCGGATTGACATCTACGATGTCAGTGGTAGGAGAGCGTTCTAAGGGCAGTGAAGGTCGATCGTGAGGACGGCTGGAGCGCTTAGAAGTGAGAATGCCGGTATGAGTAGCGAAAAAAGAGTGAGAATCTCTTTCATCGAAAGCCCAAGGTTTCCTGAGGAAGGCTCGTCCGCTCAGGGTTAGTCGGGGCCTAAGCCGAGGCCGAAAGGCGTAGGCGATGGACAACAGGTTGATATTCCTGTACCACCTAAATCCGCTTGAACGATGGGGGGACGCAGGAGGATAAGGAAAGCGCGCTGCTGGTTATGCGCGTCCAAGCCGTGAGGAAGTTGAGCAGGCAAATCCACTCAACACTAATTCCAGGCGGTTATGGGGAGGGAAATTTAGTACCGAAGTTCCTGATTTCACACTGCCAAGAAAAGCCTCTAGTGAGGAAATAGGTGCCCGTACCGCAAACCGACACAGGTAGGCACGGTGAGTAACCGAAGATGATCGGGAGAACTCTCGTTAAGGAACTCGGCAAAATGACCCCGTAACTTCGGGAGAAGGGGTGCTTCTTTTAAGGAGAAGCCGCAGTGAAAAGGCCCAAGCGACTGTTTAGCAAAAACACAGGTCTCTGCAAAGCCGTAAGGCGAAGTATAGGGGCTGACACCTGCCCGGTGCTGGAAGGTTAAGGGGAATGGTTAGGGACTTCGTCCCGAAGCTGTGAACCGAAGCCCCAGTAAACGGCGGCCGTAACTATAACGGTCCTAAGGTAGCGAAATTCCTTGTCGGGTAAGTTCCGACCCGCACGAAAGGTGCAACGACTTGGGCACTGTCTCAACGAGAGACCCGGTGAAATTATACTATGCGTGAAGATGCGCATTACCCGCGACAGGACGGAAAGACCCCGTGGAGCTTTACTGTAGCCTGATATGGAATGTTGGTACAGCTTGTACAGGATAGGTGGGAGCCTTAGAAGCCGGAGCGCTAGCTTCGGTGGAGGCATCCGTGGGATACCACCCTGGCTGTATTGACATTCTAACCCAGAACCGTTATCCGGTTCGGAGACAGTGTCAGGTGGGCAGTTTGACTGGGGCGGTCGCCTCCCAAAGAGTAACGGAGGCGCCCAAAGGTTCCCTCAGAATGGTTGGAAATCATTCGTAGCGTGCAAAGGCAGAAGGGAGCTTGACTGCGAGACCTACAAGTCGAGCAGGGACGAAAGTCGGGCTTAGTGATCCGGCGGTGCCGTATGGAAGGGCCGTCGCTCAACGGATAAAAGCTACCCCGGGGATAACAGGCTTATCTCCCCCAAGAGTCCACATCGACGGGGAGGTTTGGCACCTCGATGTCGGCTCATCGCATCCTGGGGCTGTAGTCGGTCCCAAGGGTTGGGCTGTTCGCCCATTAAAGCGGTACGCGAGCTGGGTTCAGAACGTCGTGAGACAGTTCGGTCCCTATCCGTCGTGGGCGTTAGAAGTTTGAGAGGAGCTGTCCTTAGTACGAGAGGACCGGGATGGACGCACCGCTGGTGCACCAGTTGTTCCGCCAGGAGCATAGCTGGGTAGCTACGTGCGGAAGGGATAAGTGCTGAAAGCATCTAAGCATGAAGCCCCCCTCAAGATGAGACTTCTCATCATTTTAAATGAGTAAGATCCCTCAGAGACGATGAGGTAGATAGG
>NZ_CP008877.1:0-88439 GCF_000725365.1 Terribacillus saccharophilus
GAAACCTCTGAGTTTAAGTGTTAACAACATGAAACCCCTGAATTTAGATTTTAGCAGCATGAAACCTCTGAGTTTAAGTGTTAACAACATGAAACCCCTGGATTTAGATTTTAGCAGCATAAAACCTCTGAGTTTAAGTGCTAGCAACATGAAACCCCTGAGTGCTGCAGTTGATTCTTTGAAATCAGTCAGTTCAAAGTGGATATTAACTGAACCTTATATTAAAGAGATGTCATTAATTAATAGTAGATATGATTCGGATTATATCTTTAATAAGGTGAGCCAAGAAGAGTTTGAGCTAACGAAGGACTTTAATGGCATTAATGGAGTAGAGTATGGACTAAAGGATAAGAAGACTAATAATTCTATTCCTATGAAAGATATACCTTCTACAGTCGCAGTCACGGATATTATAGAAGGCTTGGAGACAAAAGAAGTAATAGAATTTTATAACTTCCTTATCAAATATCCGATGCTAGGATTGACTCACGATGTAGGGAGAAGAATATTCGATGGTATTGCAAAGATTAAACTAGATGATTTTAGTAGCTTGAGCCTTTTTAGAGTAAGGGATAGAGACCCCAAATATAGAGAGATCCCTTTCAGTGAATTAGAGATGTTTGAAGCTCCATATGGATTAGCAAGCCATGGTAGGTATAATGTACATGGACAGGGGGAACTATATGTTGGAGAAAATGAGGATACGGTTCTCAGAGAAGTGGCAACTGGTGATCCTTCCATTAAATATGATCGAATTAAGTGGAAATTAAAACATACCGTAAAACTGCTAGATCTATCAAAGTATAATTCTCCCCTGACTAAATATTGTAACTTTAAAAAGGTAGCTAATAACAACCAAGAATACATTGTGCCTAATTTTATCGCACAATGTGTAAAGCACCATAATATAACAGGTATTCGATATGCTAGTGTTCATAATACTAGTGAATATAATTACGTATTTTATGATTTTCAGAATACCTGGTTTCAGGTTGAATCTCTGGAAAGTGATATTCTAAGTTCATAAATGATTTTGAAACGTAAAATAGACAGGGTGTTATATTGCCTGGTCTATTTTTATGTTTTAGATGTTCTACTATACTTATTGCATGTTTCTACTATTATTAGTATTTAGTAACACAGATTACACAAAGGTAGATAATCTTTAAAACGTTTACGTAAACATTTACGTTTTCTTTAGTATACTTTTTAAGGAGTAGCTGATTTAGGCTACTCCTTAGATTGTGACTGTTCATTTTTCAACTGTTTAAGATGTTTTTCAAATATACTTTCTACATAATCATCCAATGAGATCTTTTCTAATTTTGAATGATACTTTAGATTATCTTTTATATCTTTTCTTACATGGGTGAGAATTGGAAGATAATCTGTTTGCAAGAGTATTCCATCATGTCGCTGAACTAAACTTCCAGATGTAAGGTGTGTATTCAATAAATCGATGCTAATTCGGGAAGAATAGGGGATTCTTAGAAGTCCAGGCTTAACAAATACCGTTAAACCCCTCTCCTCTACACGAATTTTTACATTCTGCTGTCCCATGGTTATTATTAAGCTCTCTATTATATCCAGTTTTTTTGAATTAGAAGTAACTTCTTTAAATTGTAATTGTATATTCCCTTTCTTAGTTATATATCTTTGAGGTTTAACATCGTATATTGGCATGTAACCGAGTTGGTATAGCTTATCAATACTTATCTTGTTACCATTCTCTAGTTCTGCGAATCCCGGATCATCCACGTTCATTATTCGTGCTCTGTTTCCATTGCTGTCGTGAAAGGATTGATATAAATGGATATTGTATTGTTTATTGTAGATGTTTAGATATCCTGTTTCCTTCTCTACGATTTCTTTCTGTAGTCTAACTAATTCTTCTTCTGTAATGAAATTAAGTATTCTCCCGTTGTATTCTCTTTTCTCAGGTTTCAATTTTCCCGTTTTAATATACATTGCAATCGTCGAAGGGTGCTTAGAAAGTTTTGCTGCCACCTCTCCGGTTGTATAACCAGGCTTATTTTGTTGATCCTCTAATAACCGTTCCACATCTTCTTCTCTAAATAACAAAGAAGAATCAATCTGCCACTTATCTTCATATACAGGGCGTAGTTTTTTCTCATTCACATACCTGTATATTGTAGAAATGGATTTATTAAGTCTTTGGGCAACTTCTTTAGTCGTCATATAATTATCGCCATTCATTCTATTAACACCTCTGTATTTGAAAGAATAATGTAGTATTCAATTAATATTTATTCCTTTAATAATCACTAAGACATACTGCATTTTTTGTTTTCACTACTCATATATAACATTATAATATTGAATATATCTAATGGAAAGGTATATAGACAAATTGACCATTTTTCTATTATCTATTCAAAAATGATACATATAAAACTATAATTAGTATATACATTCTAATCATTAAAGTATCTATTACTACTTAGCTTATGATTACTAAAGGATTAAATGATCTTTCATACTATGGGAGGTATTATGAGTAACTTAGTAAACAGCATAAATAATATTTCAAGTAACAATGTACCGAGATTGATAGATAAGATGAGTGATGAAAGTCTAGTTTCTTCCTATTTAAATATTGCTGATAAATTAGAGCATGATTATACGGCGTTCAGTGATGTAGAGATGATCTACATATTTGTGCATGATGAAAAAGATCAAGATAAGAGTAAAAATAGAACAATCGATACTAAGCGAGAATATCTACGTGAACTATTGAATGTCTATTTCTTATTTGTAGAAAAAGGAGATTTGTTCGATTTTACAAGTAATGATGCGAAGAAACTCTTTAATTCGTTAAATAGAAGGAATATAAGGTTATTTCAGGAGTGGCTGCGTGAGACGCCATCGGGGAAAGGTGGAAAACCATATTCTGTAGCTACAATATCGAGGAAAACAGGCATTTTCAAGAGCTTTTTAAGCTTTGCGCACAAAATTGGTTATGTGAAGGATCCAGTACACACTTATTTTAAGTCAGCTAGTGTAAATCACAAAGACAGACCTAATAGAGACTTGAATTCAACAGAAGCACTTCAACTTATTTCCTATTATAAGGACCATCCGATACTTCATTGTTTATTCTCAATATTATTGACCACTGGGGCCAGGGTAAGAGAATTATGCCAGGCTAAGGTAAAGGATCTTAGTTATGATGAAGGTGTGTATTGGTTAAATGTCTTAGGAAAAGGGGGAGAAAAAAGAGACCTTCTAATTCATCCGAATGTATTCGATACAATAACAAGATTTCGGCAAAGAAGAGGAATAGATACTTTAATTAGTCCTTCAGATGATAGTCCTCTTCTAACTACAGCTAATGGAAAGCCATACACATATAAATACCTTTCTAACTATATAGGAAAGTCAATTGACCGTACAGATCTGCCTTTTTTGAACTACAAGGAACAGACCGTGAGAGCTCATACATTGAGGCACGGATTTGCAATCATAAGTGCAGAACAAGGTGAAGATGTCTTTAGGATAATGCAGGCACTAGGACATAAGAAAATCGAGACCACCTTTATATATCTAGAACGACATGCAACAAGAAGAAATCATGTTGGACATGCTTGGAAAAATTCTACGATAATGGAGTCTATATAATTCATAAGTGAAAATTTGGATGTTGCTACAAAGCCCTCAGACGCATTTATAATTTGTTTTAAGGGTAATTACCCGGATTACTGAATCACAAGGGACGGTGTACACCGTCCTTTTCCGTTACATATCTAAATTTGTACCAAACCTAACTTTAAGTCTTTCTTTCCGCCTGCAGGTGGAATCTCTTCATATATCCTTTTTAAGCATATATATATACTTTTATTCTGAATTAAGACTATAGTAGGAATAGACAGATAAGTATGTGTAGTTAAATAGGAGGAAATTTAAAGGTGTCTAGATTAGAAAACAAAGTAGCAATAGTAACTGGAAGTGGTTCCGGAATTGGGGCAGCAATTGCCAAGCGTTTTGCGGAAGAAGGAGCAAAAGTGGTGCTTGCTGATGTTAGTGATAAGGGCGTCAGCCTAGTAAAGAAGGAAATTGAGCAAGCTGGCGGTTCTGTTGAATATATTGTTAGTGATATCTCAAAAGAGGAAAATGCCAAAAAAATTAATGATTTTACAGTAGAGAAATTCGGGAAACTGGATATCTTGGTTAATAATGCTGGTTATGCAGGACCAAGTGACCCAGCCGAGCAATTTAATTCAGAGGAATTTGATAAAATTTTTAAAGTAAATGCATATGGGACTTTTTATATGATTAAGCACGCGGTACCGTATATGCAAGAAAACAAAGGCGGAAGTATTGTAAACGTAGGTTCTAATAGTACATTGACACCGACAGATTATCCTGGATATGCGAGCTCTAAAGGTGCAGTGCGAACAATGTCCTTTACATTCTCTGGAATCCTTGCTAAGGATAAAATTCGTGTAAATACATTAATTCCTGGAACAACAAGAACACCAATGGTGCAGGCAATTTTTGATAATCCAGAGTTAGCGAAAAAGTATATTGAAACAATTCCATTAGGTGAAGTTGTAGAGCCTGAAGACCTTGCAAATGGTGCACTTTATCTAGCATCAGACGAAGCAGGCCGTGTTACTGGAACAGAATTAGTTGTTGATGCGGGCATGTCTTTATAATTAATTATAAGAGTCAGCAATGATCGCTATTCGGTTTAGAAGTATAGATAAAAAAGACGGCTTGAGCCGTCTTTTTTATCTATTTTTATACTTCTTTCATCTTTTTATAATCTTGTTTAATAATAGCTTAATGTTTTACTCGCATAGACTTAATTTCTTCATTATCTACATGTAAGACAATGGTGAAATAGTCATTACTAACTCCGTACTCGGTTTCATTCATTTCAGTTACATTAGTATCATCTGCATCAAATTTTAAAGTGGATTTTTCATTGAATGCAAAGGTAAATTCGAATATTAGGTGCTTCAACTTAGCCAATGAATTGATACCTTTTCTGTTTTTTCCATTTGTTAAATACGAATTTAAAGCTACTAATAACCCCTCAATACTTGGGTGTGAGTATCGATTCTCTAATGCTTCATCTGCTCCGAATAGATAATCTATTGCATTAAAGTCATTATAAATCTCGTTCATTGTATAGTGTAGGTCAAGTAAATTAATTATCTTATGATCGTACTTATGACTAAGCTGCCCTTCAAAATCATAGACAAACCTAAATGCATCATTCTTACTATCTATCTCCATGAAATCATTGATAACCTTTTTCTGTACTTCACTAATAAGGAAGTTATAATCTCTTGTTTTGAGCAATTCCAGCAGCCTATCCAACAGTATTGATAGATCATGAGTTTTATTATTAGACATAGGGCATTCCCATAAGATCTCGAATCTCGTTATGTTCTCTTTAAGCACCAATTCAAGGTACTGCCTATAGTTAAATATTATTGAAAAAACCAAAGTATCGGGTATGTGTGCAGCCGGTTCTATCGCTGCATGAGCGATGTTAAAAAAACCTTCTTTATAACCGTATGTATAAGATTGTCCTTCCCATCCTATTACTGCGTTATATTCTACACGATTGAAGTTTGGTCTAAATGTTTCAAAAGATGCGTTTTCTCTTCTTTTGACCACATTTAGATGCTCACTAATATAAGGAAAAGGTATATTATCAGGTTTTCTTAATAATTCAAATGCTTCTTTTACTCTTTCAACATTAACCATAAAAAGCGCCCCCAATAGTTCTTTATTATCTATAATACTATTTTTTCCTATTCGACATAATTTTATGCAAGAATTTAAATCGTTATTTCGAGAATCAATCCGAAAATATTCTCCTAATTATACATGTTTTTGAGAGTTAAATTAGTTATTATTCGGTTGTAATGAGAGTGTACATATAAGTGTATTTTTATGAACGCTGTTTACATTATTTTGATATCAAACAACGAGCCCTCTCCTTTTAAAAGAGAGGGCTCAAGTTATCCAAAGTTATCTGTAGGTATATAGGATCTTAAACGCTTTAAAAGTTCTAGGTGTTACTCACCTACCATTCCGTCATTATCACGATCATCCATATATGGGAATAACCAATGATCACTTGTTATTGGCATACTGAACCCTGCTGCTTTTGCTTCTGCGATTGTAACCTGTCCATTACCGTTTGTATCAACACTAGAAATATCACCATTTGTGTTTGAACTGTTCGATTCGGAAGGCTTATTTCTGGTTAGCCCAAGTGATTCGTTTACTTCATCAGGGTTCACATTGTCAAATGTATCAACGATTTCATTACCCATTAAAGTATAGATATACTGATAACTTGAAGGAATCTGCGTTTCTGTATCCGGATAGGTGATAATGGCTTCAAAATTAGTGGCTCCACCTGCATCACGAATACTTTTTTCCATATACGCTTGATCACCATGTCGGTTAAGCGTACTTTCTTGTGGAGTGATATTATAAGCATTCGAAACCCCTCCGAGAGAATCAGCTATAATATGTCCTTCATCTAAATCTGCTTTTTCGACACCAGGAACTTTTGCTTCATCAGAGTAGTATCTGCCAGACGATTTTACAGGTTCGGTACTGTCATCTTGTATAATAATTTCGTCAGCAATGACACGTACCAATTGCCCGTATTCGTTAGTAAACGCCCAATATACACGTTCCCCAAAACCAATGTCAACGACTACGTTCGGTTGTCGAAATCCAGACAAATCACCACCATCGACTTCAAGGATATCGTATCCCGGAAACTCTTCTTTATCTCCTTCGGTTGAGGTTTCCTCTACTTCAGGCTCCTCTCCTTCTGCTTCATCCACAACTTCTGCAACAGCTTCTTCCTTTTCACTTTTTGTATCTGAATTCTCTGTGGCTGCTACTTTTCGGTCGGTTTCTTTATCGGTAGTGGTCGCATCTTCTACATTGGTACAGCCAACCATAAAGATGATTGTTAAAAGTAAGACTAAATAGTTCATTTTCTTTTTCATTTTAGAACTCTCCCATAAGTTTCATATCAAACACTCTAAAAGTCTCGGAATTATAACCTTAAATATTGTTACTCTAAATTTCCGTACCTTTCTGTAAGGTATTTATTTCTCATTAATTATACAGGAAATAAAAATGCGTTGTGAGTGCTATTAACCTATTAGATGCCATAGACCGTATACCTATTAGATAGGAAGTTTATATGTAAAGTTTTTAAAAGATATGTAATTAAATAGATTAAATGTGATATTATTACAATTGAATATATATCAAAAGGAGAGTGTTATATCAGTGCGATCTTATTTAAAAGTGGTACCATTATTTCTTAGCCTTTTACTTCTATTAAGTGCAGTTTTACCAGGTTTTGCAAGCGCTTCATCAAGTGAAAGTGTATCAAGTGAACCCGAATACATACAGGATGAATCTACGTATCTTAATGAGGATAGTGAGTTAGTTGACGAGGAACTGCCGACAGAAATCATTGAACTAGAAGAGGAAATAAATCATTACCTCGATGAATTTGAGTATACTGAACAAGATTTTGAGAATATGAGTGAGGAAGAATTTGAGAAGGCATATGAAGATATCTATCTTAGCTCAGAGTTTTTAAGTTTAGAAGAGGAATACAATAAAGAATTTGCAGAATATGAGGCTGAACAAGAAGCAGGAATGATGAAGCCTATGATAGCTCCAATTCTTATTCCGATAGCTGCAGCAGCTGGTAGATTTGCTATTCAAGCAGCTGCAAAGCATGGAACAAAAGTAGCGTCAAAATACCTAAAAAATAAGCTTAAAAAGGTTGGAAAGAATTACACTTTGATATGGAATGCGAAAAATAAAAATGGAAAAATCACCTCATTACTTAAAATTCAATACAAACCAACAAAGCAAATTATATTCAGAGTTGATAATGGAACAATTCCTTTGAAACCTGGATCCTCAAGTTGGTACTGGCATTATCACATTGGTAATACTGCTACTAAAATGAAGCATCATTATTCATTAAGAGCGCTGGTACCTTCTAAACATAAACCAACAAGTCAAACAACACTGTATTAAAAATGAAAGAGAGGGGAGTGCAAGTCACTCCTCCTCTCTTTTTGTGTTTTCAAATATTGTTACCACATCATAAGGTGCGTTTGGATCATTTTTCAGATTGAGAAACATACTATGATCATTTTTGTCCCCGAATTGTTCTGTGTAAGGCATTTCTAAGGAATTAAACACATCTTCGTCATTTACCATTCCTACATACACTTCATATCCTTCATTATCTGAAGAGAAGAATTTTCCACTAGCAGCAGTTCCTTGCATAAGAGCTTTATCAATTAAATTTCTAAGCTCTAGTAGAGCTTCTTTGTTACCAACAATAAAGGATTCCTGATGGTTAGAATGTTGAGCATAAACATGTAAGTGAAGCAAATCTGATGACATATGAAACCTCCTTATTTATTACATATATTAACATTACACCATAATTAACTACAGTGTCACTATACTATTCATCTACTTTTTGTTCTTTATAGAATTGTATTCTCTCTATCTAAAAGTCTTAATTAAAATGGTCTTCTACAAACTTAACCATGTCTTTTTAGATGTACCTCAATTTCAGCTTGTATCGATTTATCATTGTAGCCTAGTTTGCTCATTGCCCTAAGGAACTCTTCATATCTTCTTCTTTTTTCACACTCTTTAATTAGTTCTATTTTCTCTATGCTATCAGTTACAAAGTTTCCTTTTCCTCGAACTGTTATTACTAATTCTTCTTCTCTAAGATTAACAAGAGCCATTTGTACAGTGTTCTTATTTACATTGTAGAGTTCTGCTAGAGACAAGATACTTTGTAGTTGTTGACCAGGGTCATACTTTCCACTAATGATCTTCCTCTTAATATCTTCTGCCACTTCTTTATAAATAGATATCTCGATCACTCCTGACGCCTTAGAATCTGGCTTTCATTATGTCATGCAGAGAGTTTCCCTTTTCTAACAGCATCCTCTTTAAACATTGTGTATAATTCCATGGATACTTTAAAAGGAACGTCCCACATTCTTGTAGTCTTCGCAGGATTGGAGCGCGATACCATAGCAAAAGAAGATAATCCAAACATTCTTTGCATTAATGTCTGTGAAAATCTTAACTCCTCCAATCTTGACCTGGAGGTGATAATAACACTGCTCGATAATCTACACTTCTTTAACTGAATACTATCTCCTTCAAAAGAGTATCCACTGAATAATCCACTTCGTATTTGACTAATCAAGGTATAGGATACTAATACAAAGGCTATGTACCAAAAAGTAGGTAAGTAGAGATATACTGCTGCTATTGCAGCTAACCATAAGTAACAAGTTCGCATAAGCTTTGGAATTATCGACTTTTTGGGAACTGTAGTTATAGAATCATGCACTCGAAATTCAGGCAACATTCCTCCAATAAGTGACCTTGCTTTCTTTTCATTAATAAAAGGAAACAAGACGTTGGAGGTCTGGACCTCTTGATTATCACTATCATTAGTACTGATTATTCGCACCTTAACTAGACCAGTAAGTTTATATAATAGAGAATACTTGATACTAACAGCTTGTATTTTGTTTTTTGGAATGGAAAAGTCTGTTTTATTAACTCTCCCCTTACTTATGTAGATTCTATGTTGATCAGACGCTACAGAAAAGCCCCCATACCTAAGGTAAGTCTTAAGGACACCGTACGCTGTCGATAGGACAATCAACGTTACTACCCCTAAAGAGATAAGCCACCAGCTACTAGTAAAGTAGCTTACTACACGTTCCACATTTAATTCGACGGAAAAAAACCTCTCTACATTTCCATAAACTGAATAAAGTAACGTGAAGAACAAGATAAGTTTTAAGGATGTAACGGATCCAATAACAATCTCTTTATTAGAGATACGATAGATGGTTTTCCTTAATGGATTCTCTTTTGTAATTACTTCTTGTTCCTTCTCTTCTATATTTACATTGCCCTTTGGTATAGAACCGTGCTTTATAAGACTATCCTTAATCTCTTCAGAACTATTCTTAGTTAACATGTCTAATTTCACTGAGCTTTTTTTATCATTTGTTCCTAGATCTAATAAAAGAATAGTCAGTCCTAGCAATCGGTGAAAGAAGGGAGTATATTGATTTATTCCTTGTATTCGTTGATATGGAATATGTCGATTCATTTTTATAAATCGACCACTCTTAATATGTAGGCCTTCATTATCAAAGAAGTAGCCAAAATGCTTCCACTCTAAAACTATTGAAATAACTTTATAGATGCCGTAGGCTGCGATTATCCATTTGACATAATCGAAAGGGAAAGGTGAAAATCTAGTGGTTGAGACGACTGATAAAAAGATTGAGAAGAAGATTATTTCTTTGAGTGACCGGAGGGCTTTTAACCCCATCCATAACGGAGGGAGCCTTTTATAGACTGTTTCTGCATTGTTTATACTATCCATCGATATGCCTCTCTTCCTCATTGGAATTGGTTAAGCTAATTCCGGATAAGTCAGATATCAATTGACGAATGTGTTGAGCTTCTTGTTCAGGCAGCGCTGGAATTTCGTGTACGTAAGCTATAGTACCGATCTTTAGAGTGGATAAATTATATCGTTTTAGCAGAGGGTGCTGATATGTATTTACATAGTAGACCTTATTCATAGGGATAATTTTATAAGACTTCTTAAGGAGACGACCATATTTGAGTTGGATGCTATTTTCCGTAATTTCATATCTCCATGTTTTTTGCTTGTATTTTGGTACATAGAAGAACTCAATTATGAAGGAAAGTACCAAAAGGACAGCTCCCAAAATAAAGACAGTATCCCACCAATCTGACCAGTTATATTTAGAGCTTAGAAAGTAAAGTATTCCTAATATGCCAAACAGGATCGAATAAACTATAACGTCGACCAATCTCCAATACTTAATGGCAAGTGGAGATATTTTCTTGGAAGGTTCTTTAAGAGTTATATTCATAGAAATCTCCCTTATAAGTCATGATAATTTGAATATACTGGAATTATAGCACCATATTTCTCCTAATAATGATAAAGAAAATATGAAGATAAACAACCCGGTTTTTACATTTAGTTAATAAATTTCCAAAAAGAGGAATTTAGTACCATTATGAAAGTACGAATTTAGATTTTTCTGGAAAAAGTGGTTGTATAATGTATTTTGCTGTTTTATATTGATTGTGCAAGCTTGCAAAATACTTAATTAAAAGGAGAATGAAAATTATGGCAGCAGCATGGGCGCTAATCGCAAGACTATCAGGGGCAGCATATAGCTGGGCAGCGAGAAATATCGGTACAGTTTGGAACTGGATCAAAAATGGTGCAACTTTCGAGTGGATTAGCGATAAAATTGACTCTATCATTAACTAATACTTATAAAAAAACAGGGATAGAGTCGTAACCTCTATCCCTGTCTTTTTTGTAATAAACAGTGGGCGCTGTTTATTACCCTTCCATACATAGCTTATAAGGTCCCCACGACCAAAATAAGATTTGTCTCAACAGCTTTCGCTTTAGAGAATATATTGTATAGAAGAATGAAAACTGTAGCATGGGTGCATCTATTATACTATAACTGTACCACCATGTATATTCTTCAAAACATTTAATATGACGTTTAAAGGTCTTTTGTTTTCATGATATCCATTTCTTTTTTACGTCGTTTTTGAAGAGATCTTCTACCTCTTACCCACTCTTCTATCAATAGAATTAAGCCAATGATGAGAAGTACAACAAACATAGTGACACTTTCAATTCTGTTTGTGGTAAACATCCAAGACATAACAGCAACAAATACTATAGGTATGATAAAACCAAAGATAAAGCTACTTCTAGTTGCCATTAGATACTGAATCGCTGACATAACAAAGATTATTAAGAATACGGATAACTCAGGCATTTAAATCCCTTCCTTTTCGTTATTGTATTTTTCGATAATTTGTCGAGCATCTTCAAGTGTTATACGTTCTTCTATTGCTAATTTCTTTATAAAACCAACTAACTGTTCAGATTCACTGTCTTCCACTAATTCTATCTTTTGTATAAGTCGATTCAATCTCAAACGTACAGTTGGATAAGATACTTCATACGCTTTAGCTAAATCCTTTAATGAACCAGAATTAAGGATGAACTTACGTATAAACTCAAGGTCTTCGGAATCCAACGATAAGATCCATGAAGGAATATCCTTCTTGTTCATCTCTTTCCCCCCTTAGTCATAAGAATAACACTAATTAAATAAAATTAAACCCTTTTTGAATAATTTGTTTAACTTTATTTAAAAAGGGTTTAATTTTATTCAAATAACTATGGATATAACTTGAATAATTTGGTACCATGTCCTTGTCAGGACCCTTGGAGTTCTAATTATAAAAGTGATTAAAGGAGGAAACTAACTATGTTCGCTGTTTGTTTTAGAGAGTTTAAAAGCTTATTCAAAAGTATCCGTTCATTGATTATTATAGGTGTCATCTTCGGGGTAACCCTTGGAGCAGCCAAACTTGTCAGTTCATTCCAAAGTCAACTTCAAGAATTCGGCTTGGGTGACAGCGCATATGCAACAGGCTTATTAATCTTAATTCTCATTGCTAGTCCTCTATTTGTATCTACTCTAACGCACAATACGATAAATGAAGAAGTTAAATCCAGAACCATTAGATTTATAGCGACTAAAACCTCTAGAGAAAACATTGTGTTTGGAAAGTTTCTGGGGAATTTGTTCTTCTGGATTGTTTGCTTATTCATCGCCTTATTATTGATTACCCCCTTCTCTAAAGCCTTTCACGTATCAGAATTGATGGAAGGAATAGTTTTTGTATCTTACTTTGTAGGATTGTCCACATTGTTATCAACCCTTATCCCTAAACCCGGAGTAACTGGTTTTCTAGGAATGGCTATTGCGGTAATCGTACCTATAGTAGGCCTTTGGAGTATAGCATCAGAAAATATATTCCTTAAGATTTATAGCTACATTACTCCATACTATTTCTTTAGTCACGACAATGATTCGTACATCTACATAGTCTTGATTTACCCGATTATTTTCTTAGTTATGAGCCTAATTACAATTAGAAAGAGGGATCTATAATGTACGCTATAGAAACTAATAGCCTTACCAAAAAGTATGGTGAAAAAACAGTCGTAAACCAAGTTAATCTGAAAGTCAAAAAGGGCTCGATATTTGGTTTTCTAGGGAAAAATGGCGCTGGTAAGTCTACTTTGATTAACATGTTAACGGGTTTAGCAATCCCTAGTTCAGGATCCTTCAAATTGAACTTAAAAGATACAGATTCGAAAAGGAAAGTTCAAACTAAGGTTGGAGTAATGCCTGATTATTCTTCCTTTTATGATGATTTGTCTGCATTAGAACATCTAAAATATTTCAGTAAGATTCTGGGGTTAAAGATGAAGAAGAAAGATTATATCAAGCTGCTTCAGAGGGTTGGTTTAGAAAACGACACTAACCTAAAGGTTAAAAAGTTCTCTTTTGGTATGAAAAAAAAGCTGGGGATTGCACAGACTTTATTGAATAACCCCGATATTATCTTCTTAGATGAACCGACATCCGGAGTTGATGCTAATTCTGTTTTAACTATACATTCCCTTATTAAAGATATTTCGAGTGATGGTACTACGGTATTCTTAACCTCACATAACTTAGACGAGGTAGAGAAGTTATGTGATGAGATATCCATTATGGATAAAGGTATCATAAAGCTCCAAGGAAGTATTGATTCATTAAAGAAAGAATTCCAAAAAAACCTTACTGTTACTGTTAAACATGGTCCTATACCTTCCCAACATAAAGAGCAATTAAAGTATAAACTCGATTCCCTAGCATCAAATGTAGAATGGGGAGAAGAACATGTACGTTTAGTTGTAACTGAAGAGAAGAAGATCCCTTCTGTGAATCGTCTATTTACTGGCTTGGATATAGACGTATATCGAATTCAAGTATATGAACCATCCCTAGAAGAGATATTCTTAAATACAGGAAAAGAAGAAGCTGCACCTTTGAATTCACAAGATGCAGTTTAATCCACTATTTTTAACACTAGTGTGTTAATCAAAATACCCTACTCTAGATTAATGTAGTTAGGCTATACAAATGAAATAAAGGTATACGTAAATGTTTACGTATACCTTTATTTGTGTATTCATCTCTAGCTATCTTATTTCTCATATAAAGGCCGTTTAATAATAATGAACTTCTATTAACTTGACCTTATCTTCTTAGGTGTTCCTCAATTTCAGCATGTATTGATTTATCATTGTAACCTAGCTAGCTCCTGGAACATAAGTGTCCAGGCTCCCTTTAGCTAATTAACGTTCGACTACAAATGGATCTGTTACATGTTCTTAAGCCCAATCCCCACTAGGATTCTTCGAGATACCTTAAGAGGGGTTTAGTAATTGTTTATGTGCTCTTATAAAAAAGGGCGCACTTTAGTGCGCCTTCTCTTTTATCGTTTAACAACAAATGCATTAGTTCTGGTTACATGGTAAGGTGAATTATTCAACTGATTCTTAAATATTTCTACCCCCACATAATAATTACCTGCTAATTTATTTTTTAGATAAAATTTAGTTGTTACAATCTTACAATTCACTGGAAGATTACCTGTTTTAGTTTCGATTTTAACGTATTGATCTCTGCTTTCATTATAGCGATAAAGTGACATCTTAAAGTACCAAGTTTCGCTACAGATATAAGCTAACTTTACATCAATAGAAGTTGCATTCTTTCCATACACATTTGCATCTGTTCCCCCGGACATGCCATTTCCTCTCCATAGTGCCATTAAATATCAATCTCCTTTTATTTTTATTACAATCGATTGTATGACTTAATTATAGGTATAAAATTGTGAGTTGGATTCTAATGAAAGTCTAATATAAATAAGTAAAACATCTGGAAGTATACGTAGAAGTTTATTATTTAAGCTTTTAAGGATAAACGCTAGTAACATACCGGATAGATTATTATCTTCTATTGCATTAGTGTTTCTATGGTGAGGTGGCCCCTATTCTAAGATCCATTTAATATTATCAAGTTAAAGAATGTATTTTAATTAGATTAACCTGTAACTACAAAGTAGGAAAACAAGGTTAGTATTAATCTATAACTTCGAAAAGAGGGGTAAATTTTGAAAGATGAACCTGGTATTACTATTACATTGAGGGAGATATATGATTCTGTTCAAATAGTTGGGGATGCTTTAGAGAGAATGGAAAGTAAATTTACTATACTTGAAGAGAAGTCCATGCTAGCTCTGAAATCCGAGGAGAAGAGCCATGAAGCCTTACAAATAGCACAACAGGCTTACACGCTTGCCAAGGAAACTCATGCTTTATTTTTAAAAGAGAGAGCTGATAAAGAAGAACAGCAAAAGTGGTTCAAGCGAACCATCATTGCAGCATTAATTCCTTATCTAGTCTCAGGATTACTAGCCATTTCTTACTTTAATGGACCCTGAAGCATTACTCTAATGGAGTAATGCTTTTTATTTTCCCATCCCACAACCTCAAACCCAATTTTTGGATTAAAAGAAGACTCTCCTTGCATGAAAGGGTTACTCAATTAGATCAAAAAAATACTAAAATGAGACCACAAAGAAAAGGTGATAAATCAGTAAAAATGTAAGTATTATGCCTAAATCTAGGGTATAATAAGAACATACGTTCGCTATATGATTTTGAAAGGGGAACACATCATGCAAACAATACTAGAAAGCTCTAAATCAGAACGAAAGAAACTCATTAAAAACATTGAAAAACATCTTCGCAACTACAGTAACTATAAGATTGCCTCTGCAAACCTGCATAAGCAGCTAGAATTTATATCTGACAATAAGCAGTTAAAACAAATTCCAGCTGGTCATGTCACCTTGCATATACCCGACAATGAATCATTAGCTTTACTACAGTCAGAGTTCAGTCAGTTACAGATTGTCATTGAAACGATTGATCGATCTCTAACAGAACTAACTGATATCGAACAGAAGTTCATTGAGACTCGCTATTTCAATAAATGGTCTATTGAGAAAAGTGCCATGCACATTGGATATAGCGACAAAGCCCTCTTTGTCATTCGTAATCAAGTCATGGATAAGTTATTGCTTAGCCTTGGCAGTGTAGCTTTGATGTAAGGAGGTGAAATTTATGGATAAGGGAACTATAATACGCACTATTGTTTTGGCAATTGCTTTGCTAAACCAATTCCTTGTTATTTTTAACAAATCTCCTCTGCCAATAAGCAATGAAGAATTAGAACAAATTCTATCATCGGTATTTACTTTAGTAGTGTCACTCATTGCTTGGTACAAGAACAATTACGTCACTAGTAAAGGTAAGCAGCAGAGAGAAGTCCTACAAGAAGTCAACTTAGCTAAAAGTTAAACATAACAAAGAGCACTTACTAAATGTAAGTGCTCTTTGTTATGTTTTAAATCTTATCTATACTTCAAAGCTTAAGCTTTGAGATTAAATGTATTTGTTAATATTCTATTAAAATCTTTCTGTTCTTCGAATGTAAGATCATTTTGAAACTTAGGAATCATGAGTGAAGAATCTTTAGTAACATAGATATAAATATAAAATTCATCATCATCTGCTTTTAAAAGCTCTTCCCAGCGCCAACATCTGTTACTCTCCTTTGTTTGCACTTCGAGAGTTTCTTCAGTGATTGTAACTGTATATGGACCTCCAAATTTCTTGTTCATGCCTTTTCTGTAAGCTGTCTTGAGAACAGCTTGAACATTTAACTTGTCTGCTAGTGGATTACATATAAAAATCGATACAATTATCAGTGCAATTGAAAAAGTAAGTAAACCGGTAGTTAGTTCATCAATATATACCTGACGTATGTTATAAGCGATGATTGCCAAAATAGGTAGCATTATGAAATAGAGCTTTCTTAACTTATAAAATCTCGAATTCTTGACAAAGTTGGTTTGTTTTCTAATATATGCGTCGTCATCTAATTCAAAGTTAATTACGATGTTGCTCACTCCTTAGAAACTTTTCTCATCTAATGGTAACACAAAATATAATAGCAATCCTGGTTGAAACAGTGAAGCAAGGACGGAACTTAGAATACATATTTGGTACCTAAAATAAAAAGATTGTAGAGAAACGGAAGTTTCTCTACAATCTGATAGACATTAGCATTATTGATTCATATTATTAGGTGGGATCATCATCGCTTTCGTCGTCAGATAGTCCGAGAAAAGCAAGTAAAGCTACTGCTGCTTCTGATACAACAGGTAATGCCAATCCTCCGGTTTGTAATGTTGCATAGCCTACTGCAAACGCAGCAACTGCAAAGGTTGTAACTTCTAATGCCTTTTTCAGACTTTCCATAGGTGAAGGTAATTGAACATTACTGAATGTTATTGTGACAGCTACTTGTAAGGCGACATTAGATCCAACAGAAGAAGGCAAGTCAAACTTCTTACCAATTAATTTCATTTCAAGGCCATTTGCTACTATCTTTGACTCAACTTCAATCTCACCATTACCAATTCCTAAAGCAAGATTATCCAAGAATCCTTGCGCTGTATCAAGGCGAGAAGAACTTAATTTCGTTTGAGTTTCTTCTGCGGCTACTGCGACTGATAATCCAATTTTACCGTCTTGTACAGTAACAGCATTATTACTTTCTCCTAGTTTTACTACGCGTGATACTACCACATCTACCGACAGCGTCGCCATCTCTATAACTCTGAAACTCTTATCAAATATAAATTCTGTTGAAAACATGTATGGAGTAGTACTCACAAAAGGCAACCTGCTGCCGACTTCAGTCCAAGCTTGTCTAAGAACATCCTCCTCTAAATCTTTTGGTGGAGTTACAGCGGAAACACCTTGATCTCTACCTGAAGTATCGACTTTATCAATTGGTATGCTTGTATTCGTTCCTGAGTAAATTGTTTGCTCAAAGAACTGACTAAATGACCAGTTATTTGGCATAGGAAATCCTAGATTACCACTAAATCCTGTGGACATATTAGATACAAAGCTATTGTCTGCATACCCTGCATTAGCAACTTGAATACAAGAGTTCCGTGGTCCATAAATTCCTATCTTGTAATCTGGTACGCCATTGTATTGTTTCAATTCTGCAAAGGTAGAGAAAATTTCATTAAAGTAAGGAAGAATCTTATTTTTAACTTCAAAGTCGTAAGCATCAAAATCTACTGCAAAGTAGATAGTAGTACCAGATGGAAAACCTAAAGCACGCGCTGCTGCAAGAGCCTTGTTTGCATCAATATTACCTTGTCCTGAAACAAAGTAGTCAGAATAGTACCCACCATCTTGATAAATAGGAAACACTTTTAACCCTTTACTAAAGATTAGGTTTAGCTCCGAGTCAGTAAGTGCTTTGGAAAGCGTACCTCCAACAGTTCCTGTTAGATAGCGCCCTACCATTTTATAACCATTATTAATAACGGTTTGAATATTTGATGTATTGAGGATAGTTGCTGTATCACAGACTGTTGCCGATCTTCCTGTGTGACCTGCACTGCTTAAAAGCTGTTTAATCGTAGGCATATCAGCAATTCCTGTTTGAGGAAGTACTAAGTCTTTCTGGAATTGGATAACTTTACTTTTTAACCCACTATCAAATCTCCCATCGAGACCTAAAATACCAATAGTATCGTAACCGTTACCGAGTAATGCCCCCTGAAGTAGTTTAACGTTGTTTCCACTATCACCTTCATACAATACTGGACATCCGTTTGTAGTGCCTGGACCAAAGTTCCCGTTCGCAACACTTGTGCTCATTCCCATTTCAGCTTGCAAGCCATAAATTAGAGCTTTGTTTGTATTCCGTTCATAAACCCCGTTAGTTGGAATATACGTAAAATATTTACCACCATACGTTGCATTTAAAAACTGCTGAACTGTACGCATATCAGAGGTACCCTGAGAAGATAGTGTATATCCATCGGTGTTCAACAATGCTTTCATAACTTGAGCTGTCACAACGCCTGTGGGCTCTATCCCAATATCTCTTTGGAACCTTTTTACTGCTGATTCTGTATCGTCAAGAAACATACCGTTGAATCCACCTGGACTGTATCCCTTAGTCCAGAAACCGCCTTGAAGAATATAATTCAAATTTCTAGGTTCTGCTTTTTCACCTTGTTTGAATAAAGCTTTGAAAGCAAGTTCTGTCGCTGGTCCGAAACTATCGGCCAAATTTGTAATTCCTAACTCAATTTGTACAGCACGAATTAAACCGTAATATGTTTTATTCCTAGTTTGTCCATCCTCAGGTACTTTATTGAATCCATTTACTCCTGAGTACGTCTTGTTTAACCAAATCTGGGTTTGTCTTAACATTTCATCTGCCATGTATATCTCCCCTTGTGTTATATATTCACAGATTCCTTCGCTTGAATAGCAGGTCATCTCTGTAATTACATTCTGTCACAAGAGTAAGATACATAACTCTACACTTTATCCTCTGTTACTCCAAGAAAAATTTAGAAGCTTAACAACTATAGTTTTCTCAAATTGTACTCAATAAAAAGCTCTTTAATTCATCTTTTGCTCTTTCTACTGTCTTTTTGATTGTTGTCGTATAGGGCTCCCCATAAGTAGTATTAGCTAGTTCTTTTCAAACCCAGGTAAAGAGCTTTATTTATCCTCCCCCTATTGGGATGTAAGTCTATAAAATCATTCCAAGGTATAAGTCTCCATAAATACCTCTTCTAATAAAAAGGTGTACGTAAATGTTTACGTACACCTTTTTATTTTCCATGAAGATAGTAATGTCTCGAAGAAATGGGACTTTGCAATACTGAAAAGGAGTCACTTGACGTTCTGAAAATTAAAAAAGAACACCCGGATAAAAGTGTTCAGTAACAGCAGCCCTGAAATATATCCTATGTACGAAGGATTCAATCGTACCATTCCCCATCCTTTAAATAGTCCTGATAACAGATATTTCACTACTAAGCGTATATGATGAAAATATTGCCAGGGAGCTGCTTTTCATTATATATGCATTATGCCATAATACATATATAAAGGAGTTGTTCCCTATGCCAGATATTGAGCCAAAATATAAATTGGTTGTTACACCTCGTCTCCAAGAATTATTAACGGAACATGGCTATTCTCAAACAGAAATTGCCCGGAAAACAGGCATAGACCAATCTATTATCAGTCGATTTGATCAACAGAGTAGACATGCAGATGTTGTCTTATTCAAATTGGCTGCTGCATTGGATTGCAATATCCAAGACTTATTTATTATTACGTACGAAAAAGCCGATATATAAATATAAGATAAAAAGATATAAAAACATACAGGTAGGAGTATTTTATGAGAAAATTTGAATATGACATTATGATATTTCGAAAGCATCTTAACAACGAGGAATTCATGCATCAATGTATAAATGAGCATGGTGCAAAGGGATGGGAGTTAGTGAATATCGTGCCTCATACCGAAACAACAGCTATAGGATCTTTCACTCGTACATATAAAATTGTCATGTATTTTAAACGAGAAATTTAGGGCTAAATATAGAAAAAGAATCGGCTATAGCACCGATTCTTTTTTTAATTTTGGTATAATACTCTTGTACAAGTATTCGGCTCACTCAAGGGCGGTCTGGCTCATTCCCCTAAAGGGGGTGAGGCTTATGACAACATTTGAAGGTCTATCTCTCATGATAGCTTTTGGCGTATTCATTATCGCCCTGTTGTCTTATATAGACAAAAAATAGACCCCCTTGAGCCTTGGACAGTTTAAGGGTGGTCTATTCGCAAAGAATTCCTATTTGAGTCAGCGCCAGGGTGTTGGTGACACAACTCCCTGGTTTTTTATGTTATTCATTATCTACCAACAATATACCACTTACACTTGCTATTTAACAAGTGATACAAATTATTATATAACTCTATATGCCCCAGAAAAATATAGACCACTTCATTCATTAAGTATTACTACACAGAAAAACTATTAAAGGAAAAACATATTGAAGGAAAATAGGAAAGGACTCTGCAATATAGGGAATTTTAGAGGCAAAACAAAGAGAAAAAAACTAAAAAAACCTATTAAAACAACAATAAACCTATTTACTTTTTGTCTATAGGTTGGTATAATATAAGTATAAAGAAAAGGAGGTGAAACAAGATATGATGGATTGGAATTGGTGGATTTCAGGTCTACTCGCAGTCGCAGGTGGCAGCCTAGCGGTTATCAAGGGCTTACAAGAAATTGTAAAACTCTTGAGTGCATGTGTAGACCTGAAGTTAAAGCTCAAAGAGCTGAAAAAACAAGAGCAAGAAAAAGGGGCTTAATCCCCTTTTCTTCACTCTATTGTACACCATATTCTGCATCATATCCAATGTGATGAAAAAGTTTGACACCGGGTTCCTTACTTTTACAGTGTTATATTTGCTCTTCAGAAACTATGTCTATTCCGGCACATTCCTGAAGATAATGGATGTCCTTATTGCCATCGTCTGGATCATTACGGCAGTACGTGTCTTCCTGGAAAGGAAAGTTAAATCTCATGACTAAATTCAGCCGTGAACAGCTGCTGGAGATTTTGGAGAACGAATTTTTATCGACGACTGAAGCTTATGAAATGTTAGGTATAACAAAACCAGCCTTCATGTCACTCGTGAAAAGAAGAAAGATTGAACAGATTGATAAACGTGGGGCTAAATTGTATCTAAAACAGGATATTATGCAGCGTTTAGAGGAACAGGATTCGCTTCGGAAAAAGTTTCGTCCATATGATGAGGAATAACGTCATTTTGAAGATAAAATAGACCTCTTGGAGCCTTAAACGGCTTCAGAGGTCTATTTCTATGTATTAACTAGTATCTACTAACGGGGCTTTCTCTCCTAATTTTTGCACGACGTGCTTTAGAGCGTATCCACCTAACGATATACCATATTCTAAACACCGTTAAAAGAAGCATCCCGAGTAATAATCCCCAAAAATCCAAGAAAGAAAAAGCTAAAATAATAAATACTAACGTTAAAAACACATCTAATAATATCCATCGCATATATTTTCCTCCTAAAAAAGGACGCTTAACTCAATATTAAGCGTCCTCTTCATTATATCACTTCATAAATGCTGGCTGTGTACGTGCAAATCGGATAGTTGCTGCATCCATAGAATTCGCTGTTATTCTGACCAGTGCGCAATTTCAGCTTATTTTTGCATTCTGGGCATGTCTTTTCTTCAGGTGTTACTTCAGAACGTACCTGCTTTGCTGTTTTCTCAGGCTTTAGATTCAGAATAAGCTCCTGAAGCTCATGTCGATTCACCAACCGAACATTACAAGCTTTCGCAAGCTCCAAAGCTGACTTTGTGAAGAAGGCATTGGTGACAACCCATCTTTCATCAGCTAAATAGTACGTCCCTCCTGCATATACTTCTTGTACAGCTTTTAGTGAGACTTTGTTCTTGAATCCATATCGTTTGGCTTGGATTGCAATAGTCTTGTTCTCCGATTTCAGCAACAGATCCACTCCGAAATCTCCACTCTTCTTGGTTACCGTTGATCTGTAGCCGAGTTTCTTGAAAAGTACCTTCAGGTACTCTTCGAACTGGAATCCGTCCATCTTATCAATATCCTTCATGCCCGATTTCGCTAATTTGCTTTCCCTTTTGTAGCGTTGCAACATTTGAAATGCTACACCAAGGACAAGGATAAGAAAAACAAGCGCCAGCATTCCATAAGCAAAATTCTGAAGGCTTGCTGGTAATGCTACATCTTGAAACATTTCTTTGACCTCGACATTATTCGACACAATATTCCTCCTATCTATAATGTTAAATCATTATGTAAAAAAGAGGTCTGTTCGTCCTCTTCTCCAGTTATTCTGCAAATTCGATCCAGTTGTTTTCTATGTTGTGTTTTACTTCAGCTTTCCAAGAACCTCTTTTACTTTTAAGCGTCACTTTTACGACTTTTCCGGAAAGGAGCTTGATAGCTTCATTTTTCGTGATGTTACTCTTACCTAACTTGGCTAATCCGTTCTTCCAGACCGTTATTTTGCAACCTTCCTTGTATCCAGAACAAGAGTATCCCTTGCCGTTTTCGTAAATTGGTTTTTTGCACTTCGGACATTCGGCAATCACTGCTTTTGTGGCAGGTTTAGCTGAAGCTAGGGTCTTCACATTTCCTTTAATTTCACGTGCTGTCTGTTGTACCAGCCCTTCCAGTTCTTCATAAAAGACCGTTGGAGACAGTTCATTCTGTTCAATCTGTGCCAACATTGATTCGAAGAATGCTGTTAGCTGCACACTATATAAGGAGAAATCAGCTGGCATCATGCCGATGAGTTCCCGACCAAGAGGTGTGGAAATAATTTGATTCTTCTTTTTCTCGATGAAGCCACGTTCCACCAGCTTCTCGATGATGGCTGCCCTGGTTGCTGAAGTCCCAATTCCTTCTACAGTTCTGATGACTTGTTTATCTGCCGTTCCTTCCAGGAACTTGGCTGCGTGTTCCATGTCATTCAATAGTGTTCCTTCTGTGTAGCGTTGTGGTGGTTTTGTTTCCTTCTCAACCAGCATGTATTCTCCGACATCCGACAGATCTGTGTGCTTCAGGGAAGCCTCCTGGAGTGTTTCGCCATACAGTGCCTTCCATCCGAGTTTAACCAGGACACTTTCCTTCGCCTTGAAGGTATGTTCTCCATCCTTAAAGATTGCGACTGTTTCTTCCTTCTGTGCATATGGATAGAATGCAGCCAAGAAACGTGTCTGGATGACATCATAGAGAATGGCCTCATCTCCTGCAAGGTTTTCAGCCACCTTGGACGTAATGATGATAGCTTCATGGTCCGTGACTTTGGCTGGATTAATGAAGGATGCTTCCATTTCGTATCCTTCGGACACAATCGTGTCTACTATTTCGTTACCTCTATGCTTCTGAAGCAATGCAGGTAGCTCAGAACCGTTGGCGATGTATTGGGAGTTAGTACGTGGGTATGTGACCACCTTTTTCTCATACAGCTTCTGTGTCATGTTCAGCGTATGTTCTGCACCCCACTTGTACTTTTTGTTCATATGTTTCTGAAGCTCCGTTAAGCTAAACAGCTTTTGTGGCTTCTCATCCTTCAGGTTGGATGTAATAGAGAAGTTGGTGCGATTCGAACAGGAATCCAGGATGATTTGCGCTTCTCCTTTCGGTAGATGCGTATCCTTATCCAAGACAAGTTCATATTTCTCATCGTTCTTATCCATGGCAGCGATAGTGTAATGCACCACTTTGGAGAAGTTTTCAATCGTCTTATCACGACTTACCACCATTGCCAAAGTCGGTGTCTGTACACGTCCCAGGGAAAGGACTTTCGAACTTTTGCTTAATTTCGTCACCATCATCGTGGCATTCATGCCAATCATCAGATCCGATTCCTCACGCAATTTTCCTGCCATCGCCAATCCTTCATATTCGGCACCGTCTTTCGCATTGTGGAAGGCTTTTTGAAGTCCCTCTTGCGTCATATCTTGAATCCAGAGACGCTTCAACGGCTTCTTCACGCCACTCAAGTCGTAAATCTTCCGGAAGATGTGCTCGCCTTCTCTTCCAGCATCTGTCGCGATATAGATGAGGTCTGCTTTTTTCATGAGGGACACAACCACATTGTATTGCTTCTTCACTCCAGGATTATCAATTACTGCCAAGGGGATGTCTTTCTTGAAGAACGGCAGCTTATGTACGTTACCTCTCCAGCCCCAATCTTCATTGATTGTTTCCGGGCTTACACAGCTCACCAGGTGTCCGAAAGCATAGGTAAAAATCTTCCCGTCTTTCCCGATTAAGTATCCTTGCGCTTTCTCATATCCTCCGGATATCGCTGTTGCTAGATCGCTTGCTACACTTGGTTTCTCACATACAAATAGATGACTCATAAATCTGTTAACCCCCTGGAAATTAAAAAGGCACTCAAATGAGTGCCTTAGTGTTTGTTTTTTATAGTTCAATGTCGTTAGTTATGTTTTTTTTTACGGCCGCTGAAGCAACTTGTGCTTTCAGTTCGTTATTCCAATCCCACTTTTCTTGTCCTTTCGGAAGATCCGGCATATCCACTTGGAAATCCAAGCTATTTCCGTCCTTTCCTTTAACTTTCAGCCCAAGATTATTCACTTTGTCTATGAAATCGCGTCCTGCCTGGTCATTATCCACACAGAGAGTCACACCTTGTAATGACCTGCCACTTTCCTTCAACTCCTTAATGGTGTTCACCAGCGTCTTAAGGACTGTTTTCTCCTTCAGTCCGTCCATACTTATCAATCGACAGTTCATTAGGTTAGTCCTATTTAAGGAATAATAGCTTAACAGGTCAATCGGAGATTCGAAGAAAAACAATTTATTCGGATATCCCCTGGTGATGTTGAAACCACTGAAGGTGGCTTCTTCTGTCGTGGGTAGCACCTTCTTGAAGTAAGGACGGTCTGCATGCATACGCTTCTCTTCCGGGATTTCCCTCGTTCCCTGTAAAGTAGCGCCAATGAGCTCCCCTTTATCTTTCCACTTGAAGACGACATTCTTATAACTGTCTTCCTTGATTAAGTCAGCCTGCATGAACTGCTGGACGACTTGAGTGTCAATTTTCCGATCATGCACCAGGTAGTTATAGGCATTATCGCTGCCATTGACTTCCTTCACGTCATAAAGGAATTTATCTGAATAAGCATGTTTCGGAGCTTCGAAAGCCGATAGATCCTTTTCTCCCAAATCATTATTGATTTGCTTCACGGCTGCTTGAAAAGAAACGTTATGGACGTGCATTAAGTAAGTAACGGCATTACCCGAAACACTTCGGCTATTCCAGCTGAAATAGTTCTTTTTTGCATTCACTACAAGGCTGTCATGGTCTTGATGTCGATAAAATTTATTCCCTTGGCTCTTTAACGGCTCCCCGATGGAAAGCAGGTATTCTAGGATATTGACGCTATTCGCGCGCTCCTTTTCTTCAGCCGTCACAAAAAGCTTTTCTTGGTTCACTGCTGCCATCTAGAATCCCCCTTAAAATTGATTCACCAGACCGTTAATTTGAGCTTTCACACTGTCAACAATAGGGATGCCATTCCCCAAATCGAAGTAGTACACCACACCCAATATCAAAGTGACAAACAAAACAAGGGCAAGGACATTCTTCAAAGGCTTCAGGGAAGGACTCCGGAACTTCCTGGTCTTCTCAGCCCGATAACGCTCTTCGATGCGCACCTGCTTTTCAGCTTCCCTGGCCTGTTGCCTGGCTTGTTTCTTCAATTCCTTTTCCTGCATCAACTTATCTTTTTTCAGTTCATCCATGAACTTTATCTTTTCCGTGGTCAGTTTCTCTTCGAAATCCAGCTTCTTGCTTAACTGTTCCTGCTTCTCCTGCTTGGCAGCCTTCCGGCTTTCCCGGTGGTCTCTCGCAAGCTTATAAGCCCGTTTACTGCCCTTCACAGATGCTTTTGCTGTGAATTTGATCGCTTGCCCGGAGTAGTTCTTTACAGCCTCAAAATCAAGTTCCTGAAGCCTTTCCTTCATCGTCAACTTAGGAACCACAGTGGCTGCCGTTTTCATACTTGCTGAAGCAACACCTGGTGGATGGATTGGCACATCTATAGAGCCTGGAATCGGCTGTTGTGAAGGCATATGCTCCTGAAGTCTCTGCTTATGCTGTACTTCTTCGACTTCACCTTCTGCTTTCAGTAAGTTTGCCTGGCGTTCTATTTCTGCTTTTTGTTCCTCTAATTCCTGGAGTTCCTTTTTACGTTCCAGGACGCCCTTGTCCAATTCAGCTTGTATATTGGCAAGTTCAATTTCGGAAACTTTTGCTTCATCCTCAACCTGCTTTAAACGTTTTTCATGTTCTTCCTGTTTCCTTTTATCCTGGGCTCGTTTTTCTTCCATGCGCTGCTGATATTCTTGCTTCTCTTCTTCGAGCTGCCGTAAGGCTTCCAGGCGTTGTGATTCCTTGAATGCCTCTTCCTTTTCCTTCTGTTGGAGAGCTTTCTCCAAGGCTTCCTTTTCGTCCTGGATGGCTTTCATCTTTCGTTGGTATTCCATATCCCGTTGCATGCGCTCTTTTTCATCGTTCTTGAGCTGTTGTTGGATATCGCTCTTCTCTGTCTTCAGTTGTTCGAGTTTGGCTTTTTCCTCGACGTGATTATTGAAGGAAATATCGACTTCCGTTTCCTCCACTGATTTTGATTCCACGCCTGATACATAGTCCACGACTTCCTTCGGGATACTATTTGATCCCCGGATTACTTGAAACAGGCTATCCGTATCCTGACTAATCGTGAATCGGGCGTTAAAGATACTTTCGCCCGATTCGATGTTGATGATTCGATATCTCAATTTGATTTGTTGTCCAGTTTGTTTATATTTCATAACTGCTTCAAGCAGCATGTCATTCGCCTTAGAGAAGGTCAAAGGATGGTCATATTCCATCTTCGGTATCTCAACTTCCGACATCTGCCGTAAGGTAATTAGATACATATTGTTTCCTCCTTACTTCATTGGAGCTTTCATGCCACCCATGAACTTCGACATTAGCATACTGGAAGCCATAGAGCCCATCCGTCCAGCACCTCTTTGAACACCTTGTGCGCTGCCCCCTCCGTACCACATGTTCTTTAGAACAGAAGGTGTCTTGATAATTAAAGCTCCTGCACCAACTGCCAAAAGTAAAGTAGCAGGTAAATCAGCTTCTGGTGGCTGTTCTCCAAAAATAATATTGATGATAAGTGTTACTAGAAATACTTTTATTAACATAGCTGTGACCATGGAAAGAAGTTCTCTCCACCAGACTGAGAAGTAGTTATTGTCATCAGCAATCAAGGATAGTGCAACAGGCCCCGTCAGTATCATCATAATGACAAAATCGGCATAGAAAATACATAGCGAGTATAGGAAGGCAATGAAGACCACCAAGAAGAAAATCCCTACTAGTATTAGAACGATTCCTCCTCCACCCAAGAGCGCTCCCACTACTGTAAGTGTCTTCGTTGGATCAAAGTCTTTGGTTGTCATATCTACAAAGTCTTGTGCTATCGGAAGCGATATATCTACAAATAATTTTTGTAGAATCCACGGGAGAATCATTATAGCTCCTGCACTTTTAACCGTCCGTAACAGTATTTCATCCAAGGGATATTGTTGTGTTCCATTCTGCGTATTTACGATGTATTCAATAATTTTATAGAGTACAAGAACAACGGCAAATATACTCGTTAACCCTCCAAGATAATCTAATACTTCTTTAACGAATGCATTTTCCGGAAGATTGTAAGCTAATTTAACCATCCAGCCCAGGCTCCACTCCATTACATCTTCTACCCAACCAGTGACTGTTTCTTCTATAACCTCTTGGAACTTACTTCCGACCTTATCTGAAGCCCAATCTAAAAAACCCACTTAAATCACCCAACCTTTCCTTCACTGTCTTCTTCTGACATAGCATTTAACACGTTGAGCGCTTCTTCTGTGTTATCATACATCCCCTTAAATCGCGCTTGATCCAACACATCATCTTGTGCATCATCTATTTGCCCGTCAATATCAAGCTCTTCATCGGCTTGTGCCTGAAGCATTCTTTCCTGACGCTCTTGCTCTATCGCCTGTGCTTCGCGTAACTTCTCCTGGTGCTCTTGTTCCTTCTTCTCTTGGAGAGCTTCATAGGCTGCCACTGTCTCTTCATATTCTTCGATGGATGCCTGGCTTGTTTTCCGTTGATACTCCATCTGGGACACTTCATACTTGTCAGCCAGACCAGGGAATAACACAAACTGTTTGGCTTTCTTCGCCTTAATCGGATATTTACCAGCGATGAGTACCAAGCTATCATCCTCTGACATCGTCAGGATTTCATCAGAATTCATCAATGATCGTTGAGAGAAGGAATAGTTGGAACTACTGGATGAACTTCCAGATTGACCTCTTGAAAGCGACCTTCCTCCAGTCTCTACTTTGACCGTGGTTTTCCCCATTAAATTACTGAAGTAATTGGCTGTCGTATCGTTGACGTTTCCTAAACAAATCTTGATGGCACAGTTACCCAGGATGGATTCGGCTTTGTCTTTACCATACTTATCCATCAACTGCGTGTTGTTCTGTAAGATTGTGCAACAAGCAATTCTGTATCCCCGGCAGGTTGCCAGGAATATCTCGTAGTTATCGAATTTCCCCAAGTTAGGGAACTCATCCAAAAGTAATACAACCGGAACAGGAAGCTTCGCGTTATTCTTGTCTCCCAGGATATAAAGCTCCTGGAACAGCTGCGTAAAGAAAAGGTTGATAAGCCCTTCCCATGTGGTGTCCATCGTTGGAATCAACACATAAAGCGCAACCTTTTTGGTGCCGATATCTTCAAAGAAGAAATCATTATTCTTCGTAAAGTTGGCAACGTCATCATCCACATAATCTCCGATCGTTGTAAGTAAGCTGATGATGATACTTGCACGGGTCTTTTCTTGCGATTTTTTAAAGCCCAGCTCGTAACTCCGACGTGCTGGGTGCATCTTGTCCAGTTCCATGAACTTCTCGTCCAGTTCACTTTCTCCGTCCTCGTTCATTTCCGGATCAAACTCTTGGAGGAAGTCTAAAATCCCCTCCATATTCCTCTTATCCGGATGGAACTCCGTCCGGACATAAAGAATCAACGCCTTAAGTAGACCTAATTGGGCGTTGAACCAGATGTCTTTTCGTTTCGCGTCATTCTTGGCACTGACAATCGTGTTGGCTACCGTCGTCGCGTCCAAATCCTTCCGGACATATCCAAAAGGATTGTAATGGTCGGATATCGCCATGTTCTTGAAGTTCACGACTCTTACTTCATATCCTTGCGCTTCCTTGATTTTGGCTGTCTTTTCGTATATTTCACCCTTCGGGTCGGTTACCACGATACTCGCATCCGAAATGTTCATCATGTTTGTTAACACAAAAGATTGTGTCTTGAAAGAACCAGGCCCACCTACCACGTACATATTTCGATTAGCCAACTTGCTTGCCTCGTGTTGAATCAGGGCTTTGCCATCTTTGATTCCCATCACGATTCCACTTGCTTTGCTTTCTGCCATGTTACTTCACCTCATCCATTGTCTTTTGTATTTCGTTCATTAATTGATTGGAAGGAAGAACGGTTATCTGTTCCGGGACTTTGAAAATCTCTTCGTTCTTCGCCCAACGGGAAGAACCTTGCACCCCGTATTTCTCTCCGACATTCTGATAGTCTTTGTGACGCGTTTTATATATAAGGTAAATAAACAGTCCAAGCATTACCCCGAAAGAGATATACAACAAGGGATTGGCTGCCTCATGCATTTCTTGAATATTTTCGATTGGATGCAAAACAATATCTAAAGCATATTCCGTAACAGCTTCTCCACTAAAATCTTGCTTATTTTCAGCTATAAAAGGAATGAAGCCTACAATGAATAAAGCAAGATAGAAAAGGACAACAAAAAGAAAAGTAAAGATGCCTATTTTAAGTTTCATATCGTTTCCCTCAGCTTTCCGTCATGGGAGAAAATGTTCCCAAGGATTCTAAATGTACGATTTTCTGTTTTCCGTCAACTTCCTTGACTTCGACTTGGAATAACGAGGTCACAGGTGGGTTTTCCACCCCTTCAATCGTGTACACGGTCTCCAATAAAACCAGTCCACTTAGTACCTTATTATCCGTGCTCAAGTAAAGATTTAGATCACTGACCTCACTCTGAAATTCTGCCTTTGGTGTAGAAGGAATTCCGGCTGCTGTTAACTGTCCATAAACGGAATCGTTGACATACTGCTTTATCTTCTCAAAACGCGCTTCATAACTAGCATTGTTGTAATCAAACTGTGTTTGGAAGAAATCCTCTACAACCTTCCTTGAGTCTCCATCAGTTTCCAGTTGATTATTGATGAGTGTACCTTCGGCTTTGTCTAGGCTTTCTTGAACCTCATCCACCTTGGAAGTAAGTTCCTCATTCTTATTCTGTAAGTCTTCGACCTGATTTCCTTTGTCACTTACATTGAAGCCGAGTGCAGCATTGGCGAATAGTGAGATTAAAAGCGCTATTGATAGCGCCACGACAACTTTTAAGTTCATGCGATTTCCTCCGTTTTTTCCTGATTTTCATTTTCCTTGTCCTTTTTCTTCTTTTTCCTTCTATAAATCAGGAAGAAAATAAAGAATATCAAAGGAATTAAAAAGAATGGCAACACCCAATAGGCAGTTCCATTCTTCTCTAAAGGTATCTTCAATGTAGTAAGCAGTGCATCGAGTCCGGCTTCTTCATCCTTGTACTCGATGACCTTCTCAAACTGCTGCACCTGTGTTTCCCCGTTTTGATCCGTATAGGTTACTTCGCCTTTCAGGGTATACGGCTTGTCCTTCAACAGTTCCTCGTATTCATACGGTATCGCAAAGTTTGTCTTTGTCATCGGTGCATAGTCAAATGACGTTTCGGAAGAGAACAGTTTCTTTCCTTCAAGGTCCACTTCGTATTCAAGATTGATGTCTTGCATGAGGATAGGACTGTTCAGTGTGATTGGCAGCCGGAAAACATAATAACTTGGCATGGTATCCAGGAAGGCGTCTCCTACACTGAAATCAGGCTCAACTACCTTAGTCGGGAAGTTTATCGCCACCCCATACACGCTGTTTATTTGATTGGTAATCTCCAAGGAAATGCCACCTTGATTGGCATTCTCTTTGCCACTTTCTGATTGAAAGCTTACAGCTCCAAGCAATGTTCCCTCTCGTTTATCAGCCTGGACATTTACACTGACTACTTTCGTTTGCCCACTTTCCAAGGTGATGGTTTCAGGAGCTTCAGCGTATCTCTGAAACTCATAATCCTCGTCGATTATTGTGTTGTCCTTTGTTTCTTCAGCCTTGTACTCAATCACGCCATTAGCCGAGGTATAGGCGTTTAGGATATTGACATCTATTACTTGAGTGGTGTCCGACGTGTTTCTTACTTTGTATCGTAACTCCTGTGAAATAGATTTTTTTCCGGTAGTTACCGAAATGTAATTCTCAATGCCTTTGTCCTGATTACTTGGCAAGACAGGTTCCACTGTAAATGGCATTCCACTGGATTCTTCAGCGAATACGTGATTACTACCACTTGTAATTACAGCTGTGAATGCTATGGCTAAAGTGAACAGAATTGAGACTAACTTCTTCATCCTTCTCCCCCTTTTCTTTTTATGGAGCTTGTACGAGCTCCCAGGTTACGGTCGTGCTATAGTTGCCAGGTTTCGCTGTCGTCGGATCAACTACGAATTCCAGTGCCTTGTTAGGGAATGACAGTTGGTAAACGCCACGGCTGCCATTGCCCTGTACCAGGCTCACTTTGCCGTTATCAATGACTTTCTTGCCATTGAATCCTTTTTGAGGATTCGTTCCACTGCCTTCCAATCTGGTTATTCCGGATAGTGCATTCAGCTGTAAAGAGCCACTTGGCAGCTTGTAAGACGAGCCTGCCATGGTTAACGGTGTTGCAGAGACATCTACACGCCATTTGTTTGAGCCATCACTTCTCCAGTCGCTGACTGTGAAGGCAGAAACGTTGGTTCCGGTGGCCTGTGCTTTGTCCGTTATCGTAATAGGTGCAGTGATGGAAGAGATAGATGGACTATTAAAGGAGATAGTCTTGTCTATATTTTTTACTGCGTAAGACTTACTGGCCTGATTCCCGGCAACGTCTTCAGCAACAAACGTATATGTACCGTTGTCCGTCACATTGTAAGTAGCCGTGTCTCCATTTACCCAGGAGCCGTCCGGCTTCTTGATACGTTTCATGCCAATATTGGCGTCTGATGCTTTCGCAGTCAGGGTCACGCTGTCATGTACGGTACTTGTCGTATTCGCGCTTACGCTTACTGTTGGAGCTGTTTTATCTACCGTGACGACTGTCGTTCCACTTTGCTTGGAAACACCGTTTATAGTGGAAGATGTAGCCAGATTCTGAAGCTTCACCCCGTTACCAACGGATGTGTTCACCTTTGTGTAAATCTTCAGGCTGTACGTTTCACCTGTATAATCCATGACATTACTCAGGAGATTGTCACTTGCTTTGAAAGTGACTTCTCTTGTCGAGCTGTTATAAGCGAAGGTACCTGCATCCTTCACTACGTTTCCGGAAGCATTGACAAGTTCTGCTTTGGAGTAAGTCAAATTGGCTGGCAGTTTGGCAGCCACTGCCCAATCTGAATACTTATCCAAGACATCTTGACCGAGTGTATTCACTTCCTGATTGACGAAGTAAATCAGATCCTGCCCTGCCCCGATATATCTACCATTGATGTCCTGTCCAGAAGCATTGCGAACAGTCACAGTCGGTTCCACTGCTGTGACATTGAATAAGACTCCGGTGGAGACATTAGTCCATCCCGTCCGATATCCCCCACCAAAGATGAATTTCTGGGTCGTCCCTTTTATCTGAAAAGAAACGGTATTCTTGGTGAAAGTTTTTCCTCCAATAACATCTGTAAAGTCATTGGATATCCCGACATATGCAGGTCTGGTATAGCCCACGTTCGCTATTTTGGTTTGATACTCTACATTGGTGTCAGACCTGACATAAGCATCTACGGCACTCCCTGCTTTTGATGTGTCATAGTTCAGATAATTCACGAATTCAACTAATCCTGATGAAAGGTTATATCCATTCAGGGAGTTGAAGCTTAGAAATGAGTTACCGTCTAACGATACTGTTTTTCCACTGCTTGAATAGTAGAAGGTGTACTCCAGTGTGCCATATTCTATATTGGCAAAATAAAAACCTGAAAAGGGATTTTCGCCAAAGTCGAGTAAGCTGATGCCGTTATCGGGAAGGGAACTTCTTCGCGCATATTCTACATTCGAGATTGTTAACTTCACATCTATTGATTGACCATTATAAGTACCGACATTTTTATAGTTAACATCTACTCGATCTCCCAATTTCAAGTTATCAATCGCCAGTGTCTTACTGCCATAGTCCCTCTGGAACGACGGATAGTTTTGCGTTTTATAGCCTTCTTCTGTGATATACCGGGCACCACCGGTGCTGAAATATCCGTTCGCCACCGTCTTGGTATACGTCGTCAATCGACTACTTGGGATATTCGTAGTGATGGAGAAGCCCTTTATATCGGCATTCTTAAACAACAATAGACGATTGCCTTCGGTGAATTCCGTATCGTTATCGCCCACCGTTCGGATTTCAGCATGTACCGGAATGCTGAACTGGAATACTAAACAGAGTAAGAGGACGATTGCCCACCCTATCTTTTTCATGATGACTCCCCCTTTCAGATTTTTGTTTTACTAATGAGAAAAGGGATAGCGTCAGAGCTATCCCTAAAGGTTCAAGTTTCTATTAAGGTGCTTGTACAAGGTTCCAAGTCAGAGTGGATTTGTAGTTAGCACTTGTATCTATTAATTTCGCAGTGGTCGGATCAATGACAACGGATAATGCGTTTTGAGGGAAGCTCATATCGAACACGCCCATTCCCCCACCTGCATTTGCCTTAGCAAACGTTACAGCACCGTCATCAATCACCTTATTGGAAGTAGTCGTTTTAACAGGAACTGCACCTTGTCCAATACCCACTCGACTGATGCTGGATAATGGTGTCAGGCTTAAGGAACCTTTTGGCAAGGTGTTCTTGCCATCGGTGAATGGCGTTGCCGAGACATCCAAACGCCATCCGGCTTGTGTTCCCCGTAAGTCTTTAACCGTGAATTTATTATTGAAAGAAGTATTGTATGTGACAGGTTGGTCTTTTAGCGTTACATTTCCGAAAGTCGCAATATCGGAAGTTGCCAGTGAAAACTCTCCCCCTTGAATCTGCACATTTACATCCTTCTTAGTTTCTGTGGCTGCAAAAGCTCCAGTCCCGAATGAAAGACTAAGTACGCCGACAAGTAAAGTTGCTATGAATCCTTTTCCTTTTTTCATCTTCTTTCCCCTTTTCCTTAATATAGATGATTTGTTGAAACAAGCTGATTCTTGGTTAACCAACTCCTTTCAGTGGCGTGCTACTTTTATTTCGCTACACGACCAAAGCCTGCTAGGTGCTCTTTCCAGTATCCAGAACTCCAGGTATGGTAACCGACACCACTACTGCTGGCGTCATACATCCGATTTTCATCTACATAGATTCCAACGTGCGTAACAGAATTTGCCGGACGGTCTGGATTCGTTCCTTTGAAGAAGATTAAATCTCCCGGTTGTGGATCTGATATTGCGACAGCTGATTGGTGTTGTTCAGCAGCCGTCCTTGGCAACTTGTAACCCAGAAGACCGTATGCCCATTGTGTTAAACCACTACAATCAAAACCAACACCCGGTTTCGAACCTCCCCACACATACGCCCAGCCGTTATATTTCTGTACTTCATTCATCAAGGATTGGTAGTCTTGCATCCCTAAAGGAGAAGCATCTGCATTCCCTATGTCACCACCTGCACCATTCGGGGCAGAGAGATAGGACTGAATCAAATTGACATAATACATATTGCCGTACTTATAACGCCAGTTTCCATTGAAGTCAGCGACGGGGTTACTGTAATCCACTTTCGTTCCCCCGGATTGTTCTTGCGCGAAGCTCGTTGCCAGCTCAAATGAATATTTCTTACCATTCTTTTCAACGTAGTTGTTGAATCCACCACCGTAGTTATAGGCTTGCACCGGAGTCCAGAAATCCAACCCCATCTTCCTGGCACTTTGAATCACTTCTGCGAAGTGACTGACACCCACCTCAATGGAATAGTTTGGATCTGTAATAGTACCTGGTGGTAACCCTAGAGATTCAGAGCTTTGCATGACATCAAGGTCATCCCCACCAGTTTCCGTCATAATGATAGCGAGTATGACATCTACATATTCCGGTATGCCGAATTTCTCAGCCATTTCTTCTACAACAGGTCTATGAGCCAAAGTAGCTTCATTCACTTTAGCAGTGCCGACTTCTACATTGATGTCACTACCAGTCATCATGACAAGTCCCATAGTAGCAACCAAAAAAGAAGCAACAACTCCAATAGCTATCTTCTTCTTATGTTTAGCAGCAAAGTTACCAGCAGTAAGAACAACCTTTGTTGTGGTAATGGCAGCCATTATGCATCCATCCCCAATTTCTCATCCAGTTTAATAAGTTTCTTTTGGGTCTCAACAAGGCTATCTTCCAACTCTTCAATCTCTTTTTCTCGTTCTTTTAACTGTTCTTCTGTTTCATCTAATGGATCTTCATCTTTCAAGGCTGAAATTTGGTCATTTAAATCTATTACGTTCATTTCCAAATCGGCTTTATCCAGGTATTGAGACACTTCTTCTTTCTCTGCTTTACTCAGACCATAAATTCCTGATGGGTCATCCTTTAGACTTGTCAGCACACCTTGTGCGTAGTCAAAGTTCTCATGTTTAATAAAAGCCAAAGCCAAGCGTTTAAGCGTGCCCTTGTCTTCAATCAATGATGCTTTGCCATTCAAATCATCGGCATCGTATAGAACAATCTCTTTCTCATAGTCTAAAAATGTTGACTTGGATTTCAGTTCTAATAGCTTGTCAGTTTGATCCACTTTATAGAGATAGGAAACGACCTTTTTCTCCGAATCCTTATCATAGGCAATGGCTTCATCGAACTTCCCTGCTTCTATAAGCATGTCAGTAACTTTGTCTAGATCTTCGCCCTTTTCTTCCATAAGCTTCGTCGCTTTTTCCGTGTCGCCACCAGATACAGCGATGGTCAGTTCATTGTCCAATTCGGCTGCAGCCAATTGGTCTTCATAATCGGCAGCGATGTTCTTCTCATTCTGTTTCACTGCTCCAGCAAACAAGAGACCTACAATCAATACACCGAAAACCCATGTGTAGATTTTTCGCTTGAATCCCTTTTTCTTGCTTACTTCCTGAAACTGCACTTTTTCGTAAAAACTATTTTGTTCTTTCTCTAATTCCTTATCGACCAACGTCCGAAGTTGCGCCAAATCAGTGGCAGCATTCACCCCAAACAGAAATTCACTCTTTTCCTTCAACAAGAGCTTATCCTTATTGACGATAAATCGTTTATAGCTGTATTTGTCACTAAAGAATCCCATGATGAATAGCTTGTATTGATCCAGGGTGCTTAAGCCTTTATGGAACGGAAGAAACCCGTTGGAACGGTACAGCATCTTGATATCGTTGAAGTCTTTGAAGAAGATGTTGTTCAAATCCAAATAACTCATGCCGTCTGCTTCCAACAAGGGATCAGCATCCAGGAGATTCTTGATTAATTGCAGTTTGATAACCGGAACGTATTTCTTCGCCTTCTCTAACGGCTCGTATCCTTCCGGTACTTCGTACACCAAGAACACCTTTCCATGCTGTCGACTGATACTTTCGACATCAAAAAAACCTGGCAGGGTTTCCTCCAGGTCTTCAATATCCTCCAATGAGCGTACATTGGTGAATTTTTCATCTATCTCTAACTTGTATTCCTTTTTATTGATATACAAGGTGAGGTTGTCCATCATCGTGATTTTCTTCATATCAGAATCCCTCGATTTTGTTCAATTCGTTCGTTATCTGACTGATTTCGTTTTGGGAAAGGAGAACTTTCTCCGACCAGTCTGGTAATTCCGAAGCTTTCAGTCCTGTTTTCTCTTCATACACTTTCGGATTCAGTAGACGATACTCTTCCAGAGTAAGATTAACCTTTAATAAAGCACGCTGTGCTCCGTAGATGATAAGTGCTTCCCCTTGCTTCTTCGCTTGCAGGAAGTGGATTTCCTTATCTGATAACGGAATCTTCAGCCGTTCGATAATCTGGTTTACTTCCCGTGGATCGAATCCGAATAACAGTTTCGTGTAACTGTTACCGACAATCGCTTCCCCCATGCCGTTCGGTGCGTTCAAGAGATCCTGCACCTGTTGCGTCGTAACCGTAGCGCCAGCATTGTATTTCCGGAATCGTTTATATGCCTGGAAGAAGAAGTCGGCACTTTCTTCATTCTTCAACAAGAAGTGGAACTCATCACAGAAAAGTTCATCCGATTGGTTCGGGTTACTCGTGAACAATTCCCACAGGTAACTGAACGTGTTCAAATAAGCAGCAGTTTGCATGTCTTTCTCCGTCTGGAGTGGCTTTAGATTAAAGGAAATGATTTTGGCACTCATATCTACGTTTGTATGTCCGTTGAATAACGTACTTGAACCGGACACCATGTCTTCCAGGATGAAGCAATAACGTTCGATAAGCTCGAACTTCTGTAGGTCTATTTCCTTCAATTCCTTTAGTGCCTGAAGAAGGTCGCTCAGTATCGGCCAATCTTCATGAAGCATGCCATCCAAATCTTTCTTCTCCCGGAATGTACCGTATAACTGCATCGACACGTTCGATATGATGGATAATTGCACTTGATCCATATCCGGCATGTTGACCTTATGAAATCCTTTCAAGCGATTGACCTTTTGGCGAATGAGATTATCTACGTCAGTATCAGTAAGATTTCTACTTCCTACAAGAACATCATCGTCGTCAGAATCCATTGCTTGGGATAAAATTTCAAACGGATTCATCCTTGTAGGGCTTGCACTGGACAAATCAATGACCGTTCCACCAAACTTCCTCACATCTTTGGAATACTCATCTTCCGGGTCAATGATGTAGATGTTGTCTATCCCTTCGGCAATTTTCTTGTAAATATTGCTTTTCTGATAGGTTGATTTCCCCCCACCTGATGTACCCAACACGATTTTGTTCCGGTTCAACGTTCTTCCCTTATCGCGATAATCAATTGCGATATACGAGTTTGTTTCCTTATTCATTCCCTCGATGGTAGCCGTCGGGGTCAGGTCACAAATTTCGTTGTCATCAAAGGGAAAGAAGGAACTGGCACTGACAGTGTTTGTCATCGCATACGTATATTCCGGTAGTTTGTTGATGCCTAATGGGAAAGTCGAAAAATAAGCTTCGTCGTACTTTCTGTAAGGTGAAATTCCCTTCAGATTAATCTTAATTAGGACACGATTTAATCCCTCTTCCAAGGAACGTAATTCAGCTTCAGAATGGGCTTGTAAGAGCACATATGTGTAAAGATAGATAAAGGCACTCTTCTCATCCAAAGACTGTTCTAACTGCTTCTTAGCTGTCTTCAGTTCCCTCTTTATCTGCTCTCTTCGGTAGTGATCCAATGTCTTCAGCAATTCGGCTTCTTTATTCTTTACTGTGTCATTGTAGTGTTTATTCAATATCTCGCCATTGGCTGGCTCTAGGTGTTGTGAAATGGTGATATTCCCCTTCAATCGTTTCAGTGGGGAAAGCCAATTCCCTGTAGGTTCTGAAGGATAGCTCAGAATCACATAGGGTTTGATGTAGTTGCCACTGGCAGCGATATACTCTCGATTCAGTTCAAAGACGAAAGGATATCGGCTTTCGATAACGTCCCTGTCAATTAACCCTGCGATTTCATTGACTTCTTTTACCTTCGGTTCTTCTGATTTTTTTCCTAACAGTGTAGACAATAAGTTCATGTTGTTTATTTACCTTCCTTTCACATTAGTCCACTATCTTCAAGTAGCATTTCAAGTTCTTCCTGTGTAACTGGTTTGTAGTCGTTTTCGTGTGTTGCCAACCTAACCACTCCTTTAATGATTGTGATAGATAGAAGTTTTATAATCTAAGAACTGATGCAGAACGGACAATGCTTCATTCGCACTAAGAACTTCTTGCTGGCTATCATAAGCATTCAATACCTGGTGAATGGCTCGCATGATTTCTTCTGTCTTTTCTGTCAGTCTGTTTTCTGCTTCCTGAAGATACTCAAGCGTTGGCTTTTTCAGCTTCTCCTTCAGAACGATGAAGTGTGCTTTTACAGCCATACTCAAATCCGTCTCTGTCTTTTGATACTCGTATAAGTAACTGGCTCGTAACTGCCTTACATGCTCGTTTACATCCGGATCATTTGCCGACTTGATATGCTGCCACTTCCACTTCCTCAAGTAATCCCCCATTTTGATTGGAATCGTCATGGACACCGTCTGTGGGTGATAGTGAATATTTTGAGCCAAAAATGCTCCATATTCATCAAAGATAGAATTCTGTTCGTAAAGGGAGAGTAAATCAAAGTTCACGCCCTTTACTTTTATCAAGGTGACCAGAGCATGTTCCTTTAGATAAACAAAGTCCGAATATACGCCCTCAATCGGGCTGATATCATTGAAGGAAATTTCTTTTTCGCTCAACTCATTCACTCCTAATTACTATTTGATTAAAGACCTGTCTTTTGGTCTCACAAAGTACATTTTCTTTTTCTTCCGGAAATCCAAGATTTCTTTGATGAAATCCTTCGCCCGAAGATTTTCCCGGAACTTAACGGGTCTGTAGTTCACATAAAACACTGGAATGACAAGGATGAATACAATCAGAAACGATTTTATAAACCAAAAGACCGTTGAACTGTACGGAGGGATAAAGGCAATACCACCCGAAAGTAAAAGGGATGGTAGAACAAACAAAGCCAGTTCTTTAAAGGTCATGTTCATAAAGATTTTGTATTGGTTATCAACGTTTTTTGGAAAGAACCATTTCCGACCTTTTCTAGTATCTGAGTCAATCAATTCCAGTAATGCTTGTTTGATTTGATCCTGATCCATTGTTCATGCTCCTTTCTAAAAAGAAAAAAGAGAAAGCAATGAAGCTTTCTCTTAAGTACCTTATTATTTGAATAGACCGTAGATCCAAGGAAGAAGCCAAATTACAGCAGCTGCTGCACCTACTGCCAATAAAACGCCACCCAAGCTCTTCCACATTTCATTTTTTACATGTGGGTCATCAATGCCTGGAAGGTGCTTAATAATGATTTTTAATGCAGCCACGATACCAACTACAACCACGATACCTGTAAGAACAGTCTGAATTGATTTCACACCAGTATTAATTCTCTTTGTAATACTGGAGTCAGACTCTGCAAAGGAGATATCAGGAACAATTAAGAATAAACCAGCTGTGAATGCTAAAACACCAGCCGTCTTTAGATAAGGCATGAATTTCTTGAATCTAGTCAGATTCATTTTGTTAAACTTCTCAATCAGTGGATTGAGCATTGCCACGATTAAGGCGAAAGCCTTGATAACTTGCATTTCGAATTTATTTACTAATAACATCTTTTCTTCCCCTTTAAAAGCAAGCACCCCTGGGAGTGCTTGCATCCTCTTTTTTATAAATCCAACGATTCTTCTTTTACTTTCGGCTTTTTGGCAACCACTGTCGGTTCTTCTCTTGCCTGATTCGGCTGTGGAACGCCTTGAAGCTCGTTTTTGATAGTCTCAAAGACGTCAGGATGTTTTGACCTCACCATATTGACTATTGTCTTAAGACCGTTATTTTCTTTAGTCAAATCATTCAATTCTTTGACCTGTACAGGCTTCTCAGGAGATTCCGGAGTAACTTTTCTATCAGTTAAAAGGAATTCTGTTTTCTTAAGCTCCGGTGTTTCCTGTACCTTTTCCTGTGCTGGTGAAGCCGGGCGAAGTTCCTTCAGGTTGAAGGAATCCACCTCGTTGACACCACTTACGCTGTTCTTCTGATCCAGGAAGTGATATGCCAGGTTGCCTTCCCCTGTCTTCAAGTCCACTTTGGCTTCATGGAAGTTAGTCGAGCTTTCTTTCGGGAACAGCCTCATCGTAAGTACATCTTCCTTCACTTTTACGCTTTCCTTATCGTTATGTAGGTTAGCGTGTTCCGGTTTCAGCTTTTCGATATACGGCTTGAGAATGTCGGTGGCTTCCTTCTCTGTCATCGCAGGTTCCACTATCTCCGATTGCACCTGCGCTTTCTCAGGCGCTCCCTGTGCTACGGTTGTTTCTGAATTCTCCAGTACACCGAGCACTTTTGCAACTTCCACTTGTTGCACCTGACTCACTTCCCGTACCTCATGCAGGTTGAAGCTTTCCAGATAATCCTTTTCGCTTCGATGTTCTCCCTGATATTCGAACTCCAATCGACTCTCACCTGAATTCAAGTCGACTGTCGCTATGTGCTGACCTGAACCTTGTTGTGGACGGAACTTCATGGTCAACTTATCGTCTCGAAGGGAAAGGCTTTCCTCCCCACCAATCTCGCTACGAAGATCCTTGTGATTATCCATATATGACTTTACTAATGCTTCAGCTTCACGCTTCGAGAAGGTAGTAGTTTTTTCTTCAACTAATTCAGGTGCTCTACCAAGAGCCTTTTCTTTGTCGATAATCCGGTATCGCACATCCAAGCTATCCGTGACATGCTTGAGCTTATTGTTAACGTTTTGAATAGGTGTTGCAATCGCATTGTGAATGTCGATTTTCACCCCAAGGACAGTGTTCTTGATGCCTGTTTTCACGTCATTCACTTTATTCTCGACACTGGAACGGGCTTGGTCTTTCATATCGGTGAATAATTGCTTCAGTCCGTCTTTCAGGTCGGCGAAGATCCGTATGACTTTGTCTTCCAGTTTTTCCTCCAATTGAGGAAGTTCTTTCGCAGGCGCTTGCGAAATTCTATCCGAGAAGTCATCCAAAAGCTTGGATACCTTATCGAAATGCAAATTCAATAAAGCCGTTACTTCAGATCTGCTGACAAAACTTTCATCCTGGCTACCAATCATGTCTTGGACTTCTTTCATTTCCTGCTTGATGGTGGCAGCTATCGGATGTTCAGGCCTGTATTCCCTGGATGAAAGGATGTTTTCATTCTCCTTCATTGCCAGTTCCTTTTGTTGATTGTAGTAGTCTGACGCTTTGGCATAATCAATGTCAAAATCGTCTTTTGCATCCAACAGTAGTTCGGCTGCACTAAATGGTGGATAGTCTTCTCTATCGAGATAGATCAGGTTCGTTGTCCCTGTAAAGCTAATTTCACCATCTTTATCGATTTGATTGTGCTTACCATTTGGTGTAACAATTCCGGATGAATAATGGCTAGTATCACCTTCAAAGGCTTTGTCACCTGCTTGTATCAATTCCCTTGCTGCAAGTTGTTGGAATTTGATATTCTCCATACCCTTCATGAAATTCTCCATTGAAGGAATGTCATAAAGCTTCTTCGCCATTCTCACCCTCCTCAAACTAAAAAGGACACCGATAAGATGTCCTCGCCAGTATTGCTATCTTTTAAAAATGTTACTTACCAATAGTATCGATTTTGTTGTTCATCACGTCGATTAGGGATTGGAATACTTCTGGCAAGGCTATGTACAGCAAAGAACCGATTGCCACACCAATGATTAAGGAATAAATCCCGTTAATACTACGGTCGGAGTTAGCTTCAAAGCTCATCTTCTCACCTCCTTAAGTTGGTATTAGAGATACTTACTTACCGATAGTAGCGATTTTATTGTTCATCACGTCTATTAAGGATTGGAATACTTCCGGCAAGGCTACATACAACAAAGAACCAATTGCCACACCAATGATTAGGGAGTAAATCCCGTTAATACTACGGTCGGAGTTAGCTTCGAAACTCATAATCTCTCACCTCCTTGAAATGAAATATCTATAGAAGGAAAATGATGAACCTTAAAACTCATCATCTTCTGCATCTTCGCTTCTCAAACGGGACATGCGTTTCACATCAACTCGTTCCAGGTACTCTTCGGCTGCCATGATAGCTTCTTCTATACTGGAAGTGGCAATTACGCCAAACCTGGAAGCCGAATGTTTGATGAAACGTCTATCACCATCCACATCCTCAACAACCGGGAGATAAAAACCTGTAGTAGATTTTTCGCCCGTCGTGAAAACTGAATACTTCCAAGAGTAGTTCCCTGTAAGTTCAACTTTTCCTCTGGACATCATCATTCACCTCTCAGAAGTTGATTATCTTGTAATGGCTCTATAACTGGTAATGACTACATCCTTCACTACATCCATGTAATTGAAGGAAAGAGCCAGCACAGAAGCCATGATTGCTACACCGAATATAAACAACATGTTTTTTACACCACTGCTCACCTTATCACCTCACTAAGCTCGTTGTGGTTCCTTGCTTGAGTGTCAGTTGATTCGGTAAATCCATGAAGTAGACTTTCACAGTACCTTGAATCTCATAATCAATAGGTGTGCCATATGGCTGCTGACCCGTGCTGGATAAACCCGTGACATTGTATCTGCCCTCATAATATTTATCCGAATAAGCTTCGATATTCGATGCTGCCTCTTCGGTGAAACCACCGTTTTTCTCTATCTGACCATCCACGTAATTCTTGAAATCTACCGTCTGGACATTCTGGATTCCAAAAAGGAAGAATCCCAGGAGAAAGAAGATGACCAGCATAAAAATGATCTGAAGCGTAAACGCTCCGGAAGCGTCTTCTACGTGCATCGTAATTCCTCCCTTCTCACAGTAAACTCATGTTATTGGTGAAGACATAGACGACAACGCCAATCATGAAGCCAAACATTGGAATGATGTTGAGCATCGTCAGTTTGGTCGGGAAGTAATAAAAGTCCCTTTCCTTCTTCTGACGAATCTCGTGAATCCCTCGAATCATTTCGTTTCTGGCTTTCTCACTTAACTCGTCAATAACGGAGTTGTCATGCGTATGATTCTTAAAGTTGTAAAGAGCTGTCATGAAGGTCAATGCTGAATCCGTTCCACCAGCTGCATTGTTCGCAAAGGTCAGGAAAGGCCTAACGGATTCGGGATCTTCTGTTATCTCGATGATTAATCGCTGAAGATTCCTTCTGAACTCCCCTTCTTCCAACCGGGAAAGAATCTTCTTGAACACTACAAACATTGAGTCGCTTTTACCGTCCCCTGTTAAATAACTCACGACCAGCCTCTGAAAGCTGAACCAGGATATTTGCTTGTCGTACAAAAGGTCTTGGTATTCCTTCTTCTCTTTCGTATAAGCACTTCTCCACTGTAAAACAAAGAAGATAGTTGCCAGGAAAGCCAGCCAAGGACTAATGAAGATGGCTGGGACAACGGCTGCCAGAGATGCAATCAGGGCATTCCGGAACCGTTTCTTCTGAAAAACTTGAAACTCATATTCGCCATACCCAGACTTCTCTACCATCTCGAATAAGTCCGGCTCAGCTACTAAATGCCAAAAGCCTTTCTTTTCGGATTTTATCTCGACTACCTCTTCCATATCTTCACCTCCATCACTTCATCATCTGCCAGCTTCTTCCGGAAGGAATGGAAATACACAAACGATAGGGTAAGGAGAATGATGGAGCTCGCCCATCCTATCGGATTGTGCCCGTAATACAGAAGATAACCATCAAAGCCAAAAGCGAAGGTCAGAATCGCTATGATACCAACGGTATATCCGACGGTGATCTTGTATTGACGGACTGCACCTTGTTTGTTGTTCATGAAGATGCTTGTCTGTTCCATCACGTCATTATGCCAAGATTTCAAATCTTTCAATTTCTTGATATCTGTTCTTCCCTCTAAACTTGCTGTAATCAGGTTGTCCAGAAATAAACTGAAGACAAAATCTCGTTTGTACTTGGTTGCCATCCGGTCGAATGCAGCCTGTACCTTGGATGGCGTTGCATCCATCAATTCCACAATCAGATAATCCAAATCACGCTTGAATTCTCCGTCTGCCACGATATCCTGTGCACACCATTTCAGTGCTGAAACAACTGTTTCATTCGGATTGGTTAACAGCTGCGTCATGTTGTTCACGAAACGATTTCGCTGTATTCTGGCTCGTTGGTGATACACCCGTTGGACGTTATGTTTCATCAAAACGATGTAACCGTAAGCAAGTCCTACTAAGCCTCCGATGATAGCCAGCCACCAGTAATAAAAGAGAATCATGACACCGACAAAACCGACCATAAAAGGAACAACCAAGGCAATGAAGATATCCTTCTTCAGAAGAGGGTCGCCGTATGCCGATTTATAGGCATTCATCTGGTCAATCGTCATGATGGTTTGTTTCCCAAGACCTAACATCCCATCACCCCTTTATTCCTTGGTAATCCAAGCCCACTTCTTTAACTCGTTCAAAGAATTTCTCGCTAAGTTCACCCGTCTGTATCTCAAATCCATTTTTCGTTTTAAGCTGTTTGAATACCGTCGTTGCCGTATGGTCGCTTTGGAATTCGACTATCTCACTTAGGTAACGTACACCGTCGACCTTCTTGATATGGATACCGAAATCTACGTAATTGTAGATGTCATCCAGGAACATGTTTTCGTCGATACTATAACCCATCTTCGCCATACCAAGGAGTCGTTTCGGGATAGCCCTGGCATCAACTGCATGAAGCGTTGTGGTGAATTTGTGTCCCGTCAGTATCCCTTGTATCATCTGGTAGACTTCACGTCCCAAGACCTCTCCGACCATGATCCAGATGGGATGGCTTCGCAGGCCTGCATACGCGATAAGGTCTTCCACTGTTGTCGTACCGTTGGCAACCCAATAGAAAATATCCTTATCCGGGAAGTTCTCTTTCGCATATAGATCCTTGTTTGTCTCAATCAAGGCGATACGTTCTTTGAAGGGAATAAAGCTCATCAACAGCTTTTGAAATTCCGTTTTTCCTGTCCCCGTTTCCCCACAAATCAGGATATTTGAACGGGATTTTACAGCAGCCTTCAAAAAGTCCAGCACATAATCTGGTGCGAAAGCGTCAAAGTTTTCTTCTGTCAGTGCCAATCCTGGACGAGAAACCCGGACAGCCATTGTCGTACCATTCACAGCGATTTCCGGGTGAACAGCATTCAGTCGCAAATGTGTCTTACTGGTGTTCAAGATAGGGTCTTTCGCCGTCAGTTCCTTACCCGTTGTATTGGAGAACTTGGCGATGAGCTTATTGATATCATCTTCCGTCACACCATCCAGGGTGTACTTGTCCACTCCATTTCCTTCTACAATCAGCTTTTCACCATCGAATCCGATATCGGTAATACGCTTATCTTCTACCAGGTATTCGATGAAGCTTAGACCGATTAATTCCCGAAGTACATATTCGACTTGTTCTTCTGTCTTCAGTAAGTCTCCGAATTCGTCTTTGATGATTTTCCGGAACACTTCCTTCGCTTCACTGTTTCCAAAGGAATCCAAGTATAGCTCTGCATGGTTCTGTTTCAGCCTTGTTTGGATTAATTCGATTGTTTCCGGCTGAATTAGCACTACTTTCTCCTGCATAAAACCCCTCTTTTCAGTACTGTCATGTGGCTGCACCTTTCAATAGTTTCACTGATTCTTACTTAAGTCCGTTACCCATGTCACTTCATGGGGCGAATCCTGGTCATCAATGATTTTGATATGGATGGACTTGTAATAGTCCCCATCCTTTTTGTAATTAAAGGAATAACTCTTCACGTCAAAGCTGTCACTTAATTCTTCGAATTGGTCTTTAAAACGTTGTTCAAAGACTGACTCCGTGATTCCTGCCACTTCTGCATCTGATCTGGCGCTGTAATCCGTGCTTTCCGTCAGAGCCACTTGTGCTGCCTCTTTGATCAGCTTCGATACATCATGATAACGGTAACTCTGGTACGTATATGTGGCAGCCACACCGATGAACATGAAGCCGATAATCAGGAGCGTTATCCATTTTGGAATATGCTGCATTCACTTTTCCTCCAATGGTTTATACAAATTTATAAGCAACCAACATCACCAGAAACACGCCAAGGATGACACTGTATGAGTTATAAATGACCTTATCCTTTTTGGTTTTGGCACTCTTCACACGAATAACAATCGTCAAAGCAAACAATGCCAGGACAATTACGATAAAAGGGATAAAATACTGGTTAACTAGTTCAATCATTTCTTTTTCCTCCCAACAAAAAAAGAGCCTTCAAGGGCTCTTTCTCTGCATTCATATTTTTGTTTTTAATTTTTATTGATTCTTGATCCATTCCACATCTTCTTCTGTAAATCCATATGGTAAATCACCATCCGGGAACGGGTCTTCCTTGTTGACCGGAATAAAGAGAATAGCATCTTTATCAATGGTCTTAGAATCCATCGTCGCAATCATTTGCGCGTAGATATTCCAGTTGTCGGAAAGCTCGACGGTCATCTTGTTTGCGCCCATCTTATTGGTCTTGTACTGCACGTCGTAGTCGGTAATCTCTGCCCAGATTGGAGAGTAAAACTTATCTCCACCCTCTTTCAGGTCATGTTCGATATCCGAATCACCAGCTTCGACTTCTTCATCTGTGAATAAGTCACCTGTCTGTCTTTCGACGTTCATATGAGGAAAAACAAAGCTGTCTGTCCATTCCTTTTTGGAAGCAGTGGAACGATTATCCGTGCTTTTCACCAAAGGTGCTTCGAATATTCCGTCGGTAATTTCGTATTCCAGGCTAGGGTCAAGCAAGCCTTCCGGTGCATAATAATGAGCTGCACTGTCGTTGATGTCCGTTGCAAACTCCCAATCCTTGCCTAAGTCATTTGTGTATTCAATCTTGAAGTCTGTTTCCACGCCATATCCTGACTTACTATCTGCTAACGGTGTTGCACTGTAGGTAAAGCGTTCCACGTACTTCTTCATATTGGTTGTCGGTGTGATTTCTGTCATGACAACGTAAGATTTAGAGCCAGTATGGTCAGCATCTTCTTCTACATCGAGTTTGATTGTCCCTTCATTGGCAGACCAGCCATCTAAAGCAAGCCTTGAGTAGCCGTCTTTGATATCAAAATCAGCTTCGTCATAGTCCAGGAACTTCACTGCATAACGATCTTTGGTGTTGACCTTTAGCTTACTGGACGGCACTTTGAAATCAAATTGCTTCGGTAAGCTGTTGGCTGTATAGGATTTCTTCTCGATAAGATCATTGTTTAAATACAATCCAACGGCAATTTTCTTCTTACTCATATCAGCCACACTGGACTTATAATTCAAGTCCTTGCTTAGATACACCCTGACAGGCATTCCTTCACTGGCCATAGCCGTGTAGACCTGTACTTTGTCTAGCTGCACCTTCGCAAGTGGCTTGTCGTAGTAGTAATTGACGGTGATGTTCTTCGTGTCGATAGTGCCGGACTCTGCATCACCCGTTTTCTTCACATAACGCATCGTGTAGCCATCTTGTTTGATGGTCGGATGACTTTCAGAATACTTATCACCACGTAACTTGGTGTACTTCTTCGTATCCTTTACCTTCTCACCCGTTCGATTATCGTAATAATTCACGGTGACCGTTCGTCTCAACTTGTAGTTGAAGACATGTGTGAGGTCTTTGGATACAGTTCCCTCAAAAGGCTTGTCTGTCATCCGTTCATACGTATTATCACCATCCTTAAAAGTGGCTGGTGGCGTGTATTTGTACTTCGAACCAATCGTTTTGTCTTCATTCACATGCTTGAAGACTTTCTTGGAATCTTTGTCTTTCCAGGTTACATCAATGTTCTTTTCGCGAACTTCGAATTTGGCTTGTAAAGAAGTTTTATTAGCAGGATCTGTGTAGACATCTAAGAATCCTAGTACCTGAGTGTTACCCCCATTAGGCTTAGTTATTAAAGGCTGATATCTATCTGTATTCGCACCCTGTAGATCACCAGTTTTAAAGTTAACTCCAACGTCTAAACCTGCTTCTAAGTGTACTTTTTCTCCACCCTTAATTGTCATTGTGCCATTAGTAACCTTCTTACCTGTGGTTTCATTAACAATTGTAACCTTGCTAGGAACTTTAACTTTGATGCTATTGTTCTTGTCGGTTATGAAGGTCGTTGATTGTGATACCTGTTTATCGCCTTTAACACTAACACTTAGGTTAGTATCTGAGAATCTAACTCGGTTATCCGGTACATCCCCATTAACAACTTTATCCCAGAGCTTATCATATTTAGGTAAAGACTGACCTGAGCTACCTCCAGAATAGATCCTATCCATGATTAGAGAAGTTACTACGATACCTAAATCTTTTTCGCTGCTACTAAAGATACTTTCTGCACCCTTATATCCATAATACAACGCACGTTGAGCTCTTTCGTTATTATAAGGGTCAGGGTCGTGATACTTTGCCCCATCGCCTGGTGTTTGTTCTCCATGCTGAAAACAAAAGGCTGTTTTTCCATCAACCTCGAACTCGCCGACCTTATGTGTTGCATACTTATCACTCATAACAATTTGCCTCACGTACTCTATTTTAGGTGCTGCTTTAACCTTGTTAGGAGTTATCGCATCTATAATAGATGATATAAGAGAAGATTCACTAGGTTTAGCCTCAGATTTAGATACAAGTGACTGCCCTTCATCTCCATGCTCAAGTAGTTTCTGAAAATCAGCTACTTCATACTTACCATTAACGGTCATGTATAGCGTCTCTCCAGCATACTCTAAGTTACCCTCATCATTTACCCCAAAAGTACCTATTTCAGATTCAGCTTCTGCATTGTCCGAATAAGTGTAATTGAAGATAGGAAATGACTGAACTACAGTTAGCAACAAAAGAAAAACAAGTACATAGGATATTTGCTTATTCAGTTTTTTACTGCCTTTCAAATAAACCCCACCTCATAATTATTCTTTCTAAATAAAAAAGTCTACTGTTGAGAATTATATTATCCCCATCAGTAGACTAGCTTTTAATATTATATTATTTAATTAGGAGTCGAGCCAAGGTCATCCCAAGGAACACCGCTTAAATCAGACTCGTTATAGGTGTGCTTATCGTAAGTGTAATCACTCTCACCATTGCCACCATAGTTTTTAATTTCACCGCCACCAGTTTTCTTACCGTTTGAAGTAGAAGTACCACCACTAGACTTAGAACCCGATGAATTGCTAGAACCACCAGAGGACTTGCTAGAACTAGATGAGCTTTGTGAATTAGTAGATTTAGAACTACCAGAACTTGATTTGCCGGAGCTCGATGAAGAGCCACTGCTATACGACTTATTGGAACTTGAACTAGATCCTGAACTAGATGAACCACTTGAGTATGACTTACTTGAACTGCTTGAACCTGATGAAGAACTACCGGAGCTTGCTTGGTTTGAACTTGACGTTGCGCTACCGGAGTTTGACTGTGTTGTGTTGTTTGATGAAGAACCATTGGAGGAAGAAGTAACGGCTGCCGTTTCTTGTGCAGCTTCCTGTTGGGCTTTTTCCTGTTCAGCAGCAGCAAGCTTTTTCTCTTCTTCTTTACGTTTCGCATCTTCTTCAGCAGCAATTACTGTTTTCTCTACTTCAGAAAGCTTTTTTTTCAGTTCTTCCTTCTTCGATTCGGTTTTAATGTCCTCGACTAAGGCAATAGCATCATCGTATGACTTTCTGCTTGGAGACTTCTCAGCTTCTGCAACCTTTTCTGAAGCAGTTTGAATTGCGTTTAGCTGTGTACTCGCGTCAGCTAAGTAATCAACTAGGTATGTAAAGATTGCTTGATTCTTGTTTTTGATTTCGTTAAGATTACCAGCTACTGTATCGAGTTGTTCGTTTGTTACGTTGTCTACTAAAACGCCATCTTTCAATGTGCTTAACACATCTTTTTGTACGTCAGCTATGTCTTTCGCTGTTGTTACTTCCTTCGATAAGCTTTGTTTCTTATCTCCGTTCAGCTTAGCAACAGCATCTTCAGCTTTCTTGATCTTCACTTCGATGTCGTCAGCCAATCTTGTACGGTCTTTATTGTACAAAGCATCTACAGCATCTTGTGCGCTCTCAGTGTTTTGTACTTGTACTTGTTCCAGTCGTTCTTTTTCAGCAACATTTTGGTTATAAGCGTAAACGCCTGTGCCAGTTCCTCCGGCTAAAATGACTGCTGTTGCAACACCGACTATCAGCTTTTTCTTTTTCATTCCAACACCCCTTTACTATTATTATCGAACCAGATAAAACAAATTAAAGGATATTTTAGGATAAACGTTATCATGTTTACAATCTATTATGGGAAGACTACCTGATGAAGCAGCCTCCCCCCTATTAAAATCGCAATCACTTGCGAGATATTCCAATGTTAAAAAACATGGTCGAAAACGCAGGGCTCGAATCAGCATTTCTGGTTTTCATTGTTGTTGGGTTTTGGCTTGTCCCAACGCCCTAATGACTCATGATTAATATTTTAGACTCTTAAATTGAATCAAGGCTATTAATCAAGGTCAACGTTAAGTCACAAGTGGATTTTGAGCTCTGAGTCCACAATCTAGCAGGAGTATAAAATGAATACTCCTTTCCAAGTCGTATAGTTACCCCGAATAGTGACTTTTCATCGGGAACCACGCAATATCAAGTTCTCAAGGATCATTTTTGCGTAATAGAACGCAAACATCATAACGTTTAGATTACATAATTGTTAACTTACTTCATACAATTCGCTTATCTTATTCTTGCGTTTAGCAATGACATGTCCATCGACTGTTCTAACAGTCCGGATATCGTAGAAGATGTCATCTATCTTACATCTTCGATTCGTACGGGTATTTCTTACATCTAATCCATTGTTCAGTATGTAAGTCTCTTTGTTGAAAGTACGAATTGTAACCCTATTACCAAATCCTAAGAATTGAAATCGATTCATCTTAGGGACTCTACCTTTCGGCACTCCACTCACCTCCCCAAGATATTTTCTTTAAACGGTGCTATTGTGATAAAATCAAGGTAAAAAATCACTTAGGAAATCTGGTATTTCATCAACAGATTTCGCAAAAAGAACTCTATGAGGTACTTTGAATAAATCTTCTAGCTTTCCTAGACCAAACTCACTTGGAAAGCTTCTTCCTGATTCTATTCTTTGATATTGCCTCACTGAGATCCTTAGTGTCTCAGCAACTTCATATTGTGTTAGAAGCTTTTTTTGCCGGAATATCTTTAACAGCAAATCACCACCTCTTTCCTCTTACACGACATATAAGAGCGTGTGCTATAAGTATAGTTTACCCGACCTATAATAGCGTGTCAAGGAAGTTTTTAACAATTTAACTTATTTTTAGAAGGTTGGTAAAATATGAAAACCCTAGGAACTAGATTAAAAGAATTAAGGACAGAACGAGGTATTTACCAATCACATTTAGCGCAGTATCTATCCGTGACCACCAGACATATCCAAAGATATGAAGCAGACAAAACTGATGTATCTCTTTCAACACTAGTTGCTTTAGCTGACTACTTTGAAGTATCGCTTGATTATTTAGTTGGTCGCAGCGAAAACAGAAAATGCTAGGAAGCTTAGTTACTGGGTTCGCAACGAACTCAGTTGCTTTAAATCTACATCACAATACTGTTTTAATGACACCAAGCTCAGTGACGACATAATTTGATGTCTTCTCTTTTTATGACATCTTATGTCGTTTGAGATGAAAAAAAAAAAAATAGAATAAATGCAATTATAGGCAGCTGACTTTTTCTTGGTTGTGAAGCACCTCATAAACTGTTATAACTTGTGCGCTTTCTGTCTCCTTTCTTTTTGAAGTGCAATGAATCAAATTCAGCAAGTGAATGATCTCCTGTTTATCCTTGAGTTGTTGTTTTGACATATGAACTCTCTCCTTTGGTAAATAGTAGAAAATTCCCCCTTGTCGGTACAAAATTACCATAAGATTGAATTTAATTCAACACCAAACATCCAATTAGCCTATTTTTATGGTTAAAATTTACTAAAAAGTGGTTCACAAGCCTATTTTGCTTCGATAAAGTAGCCTGGAGGTGGTGAGAAAAAATGGAAGATAAATTAGAACCGAGAATCTTATTCAGTGAACGTTTGGCACTATTAATTAAATATAAGGGACTTACTAATGTTGAATTAGCGAGAGCTATTAAAGTTTCTCCCGGCCTTATTACAAAGTACACATCAGGTAAAGCTAGTCCTTCTTATGAGAACTTCGTTAAGATTGCTGATTTTTTTGATGTCTCTATGGACTATCTAAGGGGGAAAAGTAATTCCTTCAATGGGGATCCAGGAGACGGTAAACGAATCGATGCCTGGATTGGCCTGCTGGAATCTATGAATATGGATGAACAAGAAGAGAAAAGAATTGTAGAAGCTTTAAGATTATTAAATAAAAAAATGAATTAAGGGGAGACTATTATTTCATGTAAAGAACAATTATAAGTAAAAGTACAAATACTAATAAAGAGTACAAGAATATATAAAAAGACAAATATATATAAGGACATAAAATAAAGCGCTGAAACTCTTATCTAACAAGGGATCCAGCGCTTTTTAATTTTATTGATATACAGAATTCACAAGTTCACATATGTATAAATACTATATTCTTTATTTACATATTCTAAAATACTGTTTCCAATAATCCACATACTTTAAAATACTGTTACTAGACTATAGATGTTTTAAAATACTGTTTAATTTGTCGAGAATGATGGAATTGTACAAGTAAAAAACGGTTTTCTTGTAAGTCTAGTAGTTAAATTCGAAATAAGTGAGAGTTTTTTTAAGGAGGAGAAAAATGGAAAAATGACAAATAGCCTTTCCAATTAATCTTTTGAAAAGGCAAGTAAAACTAAGTATTCTTTTTTAAAGTGCAATTAAACCTTAAGGAATGTCGGATATTCGCCATATACCTTATGATACTCAATTTCAATTTTCATTTTCTCTTCTTCAGAGAATGATTCTTTATAGTCAGAGAATGCATTAGAGAAACATTTGTTTACAAATGCCCCTATGCGCTTAATTGACTTAATGTCACCATTTGTATGTAAGTGTTCCAATGTATCTGCAACTTTAGAAACAGTGTAATCGAGCATGGATTTAGCTTTATTAACAACTTGAAGGTGCGTAGAAACCCTCACCATTCGGCTTAATGACTTCTCGATATCTTTCATTTCGCGCCACTTCACCGGGATTCGAGCATGTTTTATACGTGCAGCCATTTCTTTACGAACTCTTGCGAAGGATCGCTGTTCGTTTTGCTCTTCATTTCGCTTAAAGCAAGCACCATTTAGGCTAAAAGAGAACTTCTCTATGCAGATTTGAACAAATGAGCGCTTACGTTGTGTTCTATGTAGGGATGGGTTTTTAATAGTCTCTGCTACAGGTTTAAATGAAAACACATTATGTATGGTATCTAGGAAGTCTCGTACCCTTTTAGCAGTTGTATTCAGTGCCTTTTTTAAGTAGGACATCGTTCTTTCGCCTTTTACGAGTTCAAAATCTTCCACATTTCGACGGTTAGTCCCTAATTGAACCGTAAAATACTGAGAAAGCTCGAGCAAAAGAATAGGGCCTTTATGATAACGGTGCTTGATAAGAGAACCAAAGATCCTCTCCTGGAATAAAGCTAATGGAATACGGAAATAGCTTGCTGTTTCTTTGTTAACGGAGTTGACGATTTGTTGATTGTACTTCCCATAATCGACAATTTCATAATGCATGCCTTTATCAGAATATACTTCAGCTACATAATTTCGCGCTATTAAGCTATCAAATGCTTTTTTAACAGTTTCATAGTTAAGGTTATGATCCGTAGCAAGGTTGGAAATGCATAGCAGCTTCCGTTCACTGATCGATGTATCTTTTGTTAAGGAACGGATCTGACCCATTTCATCGGTGTATAGGTGAAGAATCATAAAAACAGAGATTTCAGATGTAGTGATCGGGTAGTCAGTCACCATAGAATCATAGCGTAATTTATCCAAGTGATTCTTGAAGAATTTAATTCCTGCAATGGTAAATTTTTGGGGGTGTTTTTGCATGACTAAATTTGTCATGTGCAGCGCTCCTTTTTCTGACAACAAAAAAGACGATGAATCCCTGTAAATTCAAGGAAAACACCGTCTTTAAAGTGTCGAAAAAAGATAACACAAAAAGGACATTTTGACGCGAGAATCTTTTGACTTTCTGCAGATGTTCATGTAATATATACACATAAACAAAAGAGATTTTCAAAAGACTATCTGGTCAGTGTTTTCCCTAGTGTAGTTAGGGAGAACCGTCTAAGAGTGTTGGTCGCACTACTTAGATGGCTGGATGTCTTTTTTTATTTGTCGTTCGTTTTGTTGAGCTAAGTATAGCAGTTAAATTAAATGTACGCAATAGACTCCCTAGCTAGGAGTCTATTTTTTTGTCGTTTTTATAAAAAGAGCGAAATCAATGATTTCAATTAATGATAAAAATACTTATAAATGCTTATTTGTAGGTGTTTATAAGTGAAATCAGTTCATTGACTTATCGTGAATATAAATGGTATAATTGTATAAAGTGAAATCAAAAAGGAGTAGATTTATATGGAAATATCACGTATGAATGTTGATTTTGGTAATAGCATGTACATGAATATGATAGATGGTTATTTCTTTGAATTACCGACTAATGTAGTAGAAATAAGCCGTGAGAGCGCTGAGGGTAAATTTACTACCTCTATAGAGGAACCTGAAGAATTAAAAGGTAGGATATTAATCTCTACTAACATTGATGGTGAGGAAAAATTCTTCTTGGTTGGTGAGATTGCCGAAAACGAGGTTTTGGGAAATAACCACATCAGAAAACTACATAATAAAGCTACTTCGCATATCACATATATCATGTTTTTAGCAGCTACATCCTACCACCATGCTTTGAAAAAAGATGAAAGCAATGATGTTGTAATTAACTATTTTTCTACTATGCTGCCTATTTGGCTTTTAAAACAGACTTCTAAATTCAGTGAAATGCAAAGCGCATTCGCCAATCGCTTTAAAGGTAAGCATGAAGTGAAAATACTGACCCCAGGGATGGAAAAAACCTTAAATATCAACGTCCAAGAAGCAGTATGTAGGATTGAATCCGAAGTTGCTCGCTGGAGTATCAAGAAGAACTTCGACTTGGAAGACAATGCGCAAGCTGATCTATTTAAAGGCAATGATACTGTTTTATGTGATCTTGGTGGAGGAACCGATGACTTTGTATTGTTACCTGCAGGTTTAAAATCGCCAATCAGTAGAGATTCGTTTGATTATAATGCTGATAAGCCATTTCTTGAGTTCTTAGAGCAATTCAGGAAAGAAAAACTGGTCGAACACTTTAAGACTGTAAGAGATCTTGAGACATTTATATTTACTAACATTGATAAGTCTAAGATGGAGCGTAAGGACGGAAACACTGGACAGAAATTCGACTTAACTGAGACTATAAAAAAAGCATTGAAAGAATATGCACAAATTAAAATAACTCAGGTCGAGAATACGTTCCCTGCCCCTAAGGATAAAGTATACAAGTACTTCTATTTTGGAGGTGTGGCAACAGTTCTTAAAGAGTCAATCATGATTGTGACTGAAGAAAAATACGGACAAGAAATATCAGAAGCTAATCATATAATTGCTGATGATGCACGTATGCTTAATTTATTTGGACTAGAGGTTTTAAGTAGAGCTGAAGAAGCTAAAAGACTCTCTGAAGTCTAAAAGAAAACTAAGGTGAGATCATGGCTAACAAAAGTGAAAGAACCCCCCTATTCAATGTTAGAACAACACAGATGACTGATGAAATGTATGATTATGTTCTTAAGAGACTTGAAGAGCATGGTACCTTTCGTGAATATGCATTTCACTTAATTGAAAATGAGATGCAGCAGGAGAAACAAAGTCAAATAAATAAGGGAAAAGACAAACATGTCTATGATGTATTAATTGAACTTAAACATGCTATGGACAGTCAGTTTAGACATCTAAATAGAAAGATCGAACAAAAAAACTTAAATCTACTCTCTGATGTTTCTGATGACAGTTCTAATAAACAAAATGAAGAAAACTTTGGTACTAGAGAAGGACAGTTGGTACGCAATTCCCCACCTACTGGAGAAATCAATGAAGATTTCGATATGGACTTTTAAAGTAGATAACTTTAAGGAGTGTGAAGTCAATTGCCTAAAAGAAGTATTGATGAATCGATAAGAAGAGCAAAAGCTTCTAATGCATTAGAAGGGCTGCATTCAACTAAAGAACAGGATGAGTTGGTAAAGCTTAGCTTAGAAGGAGAAATTACACACGATGAATTTATTAAGAAAGTATTAGAATTAGCAAATGAGTAATTATGAAAATCAGCAATCAAAGTATTGCTATCCTGGTACAGATACTTTGATTAATAAATATGATATAAAAGATCACAAAAAACTTGAAAAGGTCGAAACTGCACTGACAGAAAAAAGACTTGCTGAGTTAGACCAGAAACCACTGACTGGATCTTTTGGAGTTAAACACCTTCAGAAGATCCACAAGTACATATTCCAAGATTTATATGCATTTGCCGGAGAATTCCGTGAGGAAGGCATATCGAAAGGAACAACGTTTGCTGCCCCCCTCTTCCTTGATCAGAACGGAAAAGACTTGTTGAATAAGCAGCTAAAAAACGAGAGATTCCTTAAAGGTTTGAACAAGGATGAAATGTCACAACGGTTATCTTATTACATGGGAGAATTAAACTTCCTCCATCCCTTCCGGGAAGGAAATGGACGAACTCAGCGTGAGTTTATGAGGACACTGGGATTAAAGAATGGTTTCAACTTAGATTGGTCAAAAATTGATAGAGCAACTATGCTCAATGCCTCTGTAAAATCTGTTTTGGATTCTGATGCTTTTGTTCCTATATTTAAAGAAGTAATTCAAAATGATGAACCAGATCAAGACCTAATTAAGGGATATAAATCATTAACAAAAAGTAACGAACTAGAGTTATAAAAATGAAAGAAGGAAGCCATTGGCTCCCTTCTTTTTTAATGGTCTTTCGTATTTATTAGGGATTACCTCTACATCTGTAGAAGTTAACTTCATTTTCATTGACTCACGACGCTTTTGTCGGGCATCGAGCCCTCCAAAACCGATTGATTCTAAAAGCGAATCAATGCGCTTCATATCGCTTCGCTTATTCGCTTGCAGCCGACTTCCTGGGCATCGAACCCAGGAAGTCGGACAAGGATGTAACTGGTTGTTACATCCTTGTCCTTGGGTGTAGTGTATGTCTCTCTCTCCTTCTTCTTCTCATTGTAAGAAAAGGCTTTTGACAGCCGGAAGGACGGCGTTTCATAAAGATAGAACGGCAAAGCCAAGTAGGCTAAGGGAGCGTAAGAAAGCAAAAAACGCTTCCCAACGCTCCCTAAGTCATTGGGCTTCGCTCGGTCTATCTAAATGCAACTTGCAAGTCGCTTCTTCGCTACGCTGCGTAAGCGATCCTTCCCCCTGTTTGCGCCTTTTCTTGCTTATGTATCAAGAAGGAGGTGATGATAAGATGATGGATTTTCTATTCGAATTATTTAAATGGTTAATGGCTGGAGCAGGTGCTGTCTTCACATTAGCTAAGGGATTAAAAGAGGTTGTCTCCCTTATTGATATGTACGTAGATTTAAAAAGAAAACTCGCCAATCGCAAAAACGATGACGAGAAAAAGTAAACTGTAATTCCCGGAAGGAGCTAACGGCAATTAGCTCCTTCCTATACAATTATTATAACATATTGTTTTGTTTTATTAAAAGTATTGGGCGCCTTTGTCGGGCATCGAGCCCTCCAAAACCGATTGATTCCAAAACCGAATCAATACGCTTCATATCGCTTCGCTTATTCGCTTGCAGCCGACTTCCCGGGCATCGAACCCGGGAAGTCGGACAAGGATGTAACTGGCTGTTACATCCTTGTCCTGGGTGTAGTGTATGTCTCTCTCCTTATTCTTCTCATTGTAAGAAAAGGCTTTTGACAGCCGGAAGGACGACGTTTCATAAAGATAGAACGGCAAAGCCAAGTAGGCTAAGGGAGCGTAAGAAAGCAAAAAACGCTTCCCAACGCTCCCTAAGTCATTGGGCTTCGCTCGGTCTATCTAAATTCAACTTGCGAGTCGCTTCTACGCTACGCTGCGTAAGCGATCCTTCCCCCTGTTTGCGCCTTTTCTTGTTTGTGTATCAAGAAGGAGGTGATGATAAGATGATGGATTTTATATTAAATTTAGCTAAATGGATAATGGCTGGAGCAGGTTCTGTCTTTGCATTAGCTAAGGGATTAAAAGAGGTTGTATCTCTTATTGATATGTGCGTAGATTTAAAGAGAAAGCTCGCCAATCGTAAAAACGATGACGAGCAAAAGTAATGTTTTAATCCTCGGAAGGAGCTAATTCGCAGTTAGCTTCTTCCTTTTTTTATTATATCAAACTAATTGTGATTATTCCATATCTGCAAAATCATTTCCTTTTCGGGGCATCGAACCCCTGTAAGGAAGGTTATTAATTACTACGCAATTTATAACCGACGAAAAACTGCTTTAAATATAGTTTTTCTATAGGGATGATGATAATTTAATACAGAATATCTACAAACTATAACAACTCTTTTGGACGGCAGCACTACAGACTGATCCGGAAGTAAAAAACACTTCCAGTCATTCTGTACGTGTCGCTGTGGCACTAAATGGCTCGATAACCACGCAATGTACGGCTCCAAAAAACGTGTCGCCTACATTGCGTAGGTTCCTGTTCCATTTGCCTTCGGCCGTACCCCACGAGCCGTAAACCGTTAAAGAATAGACATAAAAAAGAAGGAAGCTAATTGCTTCCTTCTTTTTTATGTTTATCCAGTTTGTTTGACTTTACATATGCAGAAAACTGCTTAAAGATTTCTTCTACCTCTTGTAAATCATTTTGATTCAATTCGAAATACTTTTCAGATAAAGCACCAATTTGAATAAGTCTCCTGGTTCTCTCTTTTCTACTTTCTTGACTTAGGGAATGTTCGTATACCTTTTTCTTACGTTCCAGATGTTCTATTTGCTGATTAAGCTTGTTGATTTGATTGTCCATTAGCTAAATCGCTCGTCTTGTTCGAACTCGATTCGTGATTATACTTCTTCATCAGTTCGTCTATGAATGCATGTATTTCTTCTGTTGTTTTGCTCTCAAGGTTAAATGATTCGAGAAACTTCTTTCCAGTGCTTCTCTCCAATTTAGCTACCTCTCTATTTCTCTTTTCCTTTAATTTTTGAATCTGTTCATCTATAGATAGTATTTTGGATTGTGTAGTTGCAGACATAATCTTCCTCCTATGTAATTTCTATGGTTAGTCTATCAAACTCTTTAATTGTGGGCAACAAATATTACCATTAACGAGGAAATAAATCGACAAAAATCCCAAAACATGGTAGGATATTATCCGTAAGGAAGTTATAAAGGCGCACTTATACACTCTATCGAGTTTGTGCTAAAATCATTTCGAACTTCGTTCTACATGATTTCCGTCAGGCGTGGTTATTAAAATTCGCTACGCTCATGTTATTTAGGAGGTGAATCGAGTTTTGGCTATCTATCATTTCAATGGGCAAATAATCGGTCGTATTTCAAAAAATGGACAACCTAAAAGTCCTGTATCAAGCGCTGCATACCGTTCAGGTGAAAAGCTACATGATGAATTAGAAAATAAGAAATGGGATTACGTTCGTGAAGTGAAGCCTGAAACTCATATACTCGCCCCTTCCCACGCCCCTAATTGGGTAAATGACAGAGAAAAATTGTGGAATGAAGTAAATAAGATCGAAAAGAATTATAATGCTCAACTTGCTCGAGAATTCAATATCGGATTACCTCTTGAGCTTAGACATGAACAACAAAGAGAACTATCTTTGGAATTTTGTGAGGAAGCTTTTGTGAATCGTGGAATGGTTGCAGATATCGCGATACATAGAGACGATGATAATAATCCTCACTTCCATGTCATGCTTCCAACGCGTCCATTCAATGAAGATGGAAGTTGGGGAATTAAAGCAAAAAGAGAATACATATATGATAAAGATGGTAATCATGTCTTAGACAAAGAAGGAAAAAAATCGTTCAGAAAAGTCCCTACTACAGATTGGGATTCAAAAGAAGTATTTCTATCCTGGAGGAAACTTTGGGCTGATAAAACAAATGAATACCTTTTGAAGAACGGTATTAAGGAAAAGATTTCTCACCTTTCTAATAAAGATAGAGGAATTGAATCTTTACCTACTATTCATGAGGGTTATGCTGCACGTCAAAGAGTACGTGAAGGTAAAGAGTCTGATCGTATAAATACAAATAAAAAGATCAAAGAACATAATAAAATTGTTTCCGATCTTAAGAAACATAAAGAGAAAAAATCTGTACGAGAATATCAGAATAAGTTTGCTCGTAAGTTTTCTCCGACGGAGAAAAGGATTCTCTCAACTGTTGCTAAAGAACTAAAAATGTTTGTTAACGTGGAATCGATTGAAGAACGAAAACAACAACTGAAACAATGGAAAAGGTCTATCCAATTTAGGAAAGACAGTGAAACAAAATTAAGCCAGTTGGAACGTATTGAGAAAGAAGAAATACTGGTTTCCGAAGCACTAGAAGTCTTCGAGACTGAAGCAAATCGTTTCTTAGACAAGCATTATTTTGATTTGGATTATAGTGAGTTTAGTACTCATGAGAAAATTGCAGTTGTTGAAAATACTATTGTAAATAATCGCATCCTGTCATTAGATCAGATTAATGAGATTAAGACAGAATTAGAATCTGAAAATATTCTTAAAGAGATCAATCACATAATCAAAGATAGATTCGCTTTTACACTGACAGTTAAAGAAGAGTATAAAAAACAATCAACCGTCGTAGATAAAGCAAGAGAAATTTTGAAGTTGAGTGAATCACCAACTGATAAAGAATTGAATAAAGCGAAATTAGCGAATCCTGAAGCTTATAAACTTTATGTAATTTACAGTAATAAAAAGGACAATACATTAAAAGCATATGCTCTGATGCATCAATTCTACGATCTGGAGATTCGCAAGAACTATCCAGAAATTAATATCGAAAATATGTCATTGGAACAGAAAGAATTACTTGTTGTAGGAACAGAGTATTACGAGAAACCAATTACATTGGAATCAATTCCGGTACTTAGAAGATACTCTACAGAAGATCAAGTAAACATAATACGAATACTGACCAATACTCATGGAAGTGATTGGGAAACAAGGTTGCATAATAAAGCTAAATATCCTAATTTCCAATTCGATAATCCAAGATTTTTGTTGCTGTTTAAAGATGAGTGTCTACGAAATATCAAAGAGCTGCCGGATGATGAACGACAATTACTACAAATTATTAATCCAGACATTAAAGCTCACGATAACTTATCTAGGGAATTTAATATCCAGTCTCTAAATTCAGACATCAATAAAGAGATTAATGAATTTACGATGGATTTAACTAAGGCAGCCAATACAATTAACGGATTTACGGGAGGATTGTTCCAAGGACTATTGGAGTCAAGGAATTTCGATTCTAAGAAGCAATTTGAAGAGGATTTAGAATCTAAATCCAAATCAAAGACTAAGAAACGGAATATTCATAGCTCAGGCCCATCATTATAAGTTTGAAACAGTAGAAGCTAAATAAGGAGTGAGAATTTTGGCAGAAAGAAACCAGACAAAGACACCTTCACAAAGACAACCAGAGCTTCAGGATAATTATCAAAAGCTATTAACGGGTGTAAAAGAAGCAGTAGCCAGTGCTGATGATTTCAAACGATACTTGGATTTTGCTAGTAAGTTTCCGAAGAGATCCCTACGAAATCAAATGCTTATTTATACGCAGAAACCTGATGCTCTATTAGTCGCAGGATTGAAGACGTGGAACAAGTTTGGGCGACAAGTGAATAAAGGTTCCAAAGCAATCAAAGTATTTACCCCTATCACAAACATAGAAAAAGAGATTGACCCAAAGACAGATAAAGAAGTCGAAAAAAATGTGATTAAGGGATATAAGATGGTCAATGTTTTCGATGTGAATGATACAAAAGGAGTCCCTTTGCCTCAACATTCCCTAGTCCCGGGGTCAGTTAAGGAAAGTGAATTTGCTGAAAAAACTTTTCAAGCAACAGTAGATAAATTACGTGAGGAATTACCAATAGAATTAGATAGGAACGTTGCTCATGATAATAAAGGTTTCTATTCAACTTTAGAACATAAGATTGTTATCAATGCTGATCCGGATAAGGACATTTCCAGTCAGTACGCAACGCTTATTCATGAGTACGCACATTCGATCTTTCATAGTGAAACAGGTAAGTATCGTGATTATGCTGATAAAACAAAAGAGCTTCAGGCCGAGAGTGTTGCTTACCTGACAGCCAAGAGTTTTGGGATGGATACAGGAGATTATAGTTTTGCTTACATAAAAGAATGGGCTCGAGAATTAAATGATAAAGTGCTGTTAGCCTACCAGGAAGATATACAAAAAGAAAGTGCAAGTATAATAGGAAAGATTGAAGATGTCATTACAGAGCGAAATATCACTTTTGATGTCCCTTCAGTATTGCAGACCAATACCAGCTCCCTTCAAGAAGGAGAGCTGCCATTGACGCTGCTGCAACATGGAGATACATTTGCTATTGCTAAAGGGAGATTCATAGAGAGCTCCCTCAACAGCTTAGAAGGAGTAAAAGGACTAGGAGTATCCTTCACTCAAAAAGAGACAGCAGAAAGCGCCTTTGAGCTTATTAAGGGTCATATCCCGCTGCAACACGTAGAACAAGTTAGTGAGAGCAAAGGAAAAGTACAAATCTACAAAAGAACGCTTTATGATCCACTGCAGCAGGTTGAAAAGGACATGTACTTTGTTGGCGTAGCCAGCTTCACAAATGTTAAAGCGATATCTAGTCTGACACATGACAGAGCAATTGTTGAAGCAGAACTTGATAAGCTCGTCTCCAGAGGCATTGGCATGGGAGAGCATCAAAAGATGGAAAAGGATCTGGCAATGCGAGACCGTGACGGAGACGGCATGACAGACCTTCAGGAAAAAAGAGACGGTACAAACCCAATTAATCGCGATACGGATGGTGACGGTATTCCTGATAACATTGATACCAATTCCCGTAAACGTGGCATAGAACAGCCGGAGCTTGACCTTTCCCTATAATTAAAAGAGGAGTGAAATCTATGAGAAAGTATTTTGCATTCGAAATCGAAGCTAACGAAAAACCGATATATGCTTTTGGCGAGTGGGAAGATTCGAATAATTATACTACAGACGCCAAACTTGCTCATGATAAGTACGTGGCAGCATATGGTGAAGTTGAAGATGGAAGATATATAGTGTTATATGAGAAATAATCACTTGAGAAAATAAAAGTCCGGTCTCTTGGTGAGGTCGGACTTATTTATTTCTTCTTTACACAACTAGATTGAAAAATATAAATGATGCGCTTTGTTTTTTTACAAACGTTTACGTAAATGTTTGTGAGATTTTATCGAGTTATTGGTGTGATACTTATTGAGCATGAACCATAAAAGTGATTGTTAAAAAGAGGACCTATCTCTAATCGGTCCTCTTTTTTATGTTGTTATTCAAAGGTACTTAGTTTATTAGTATTTACTTCTATAAGAATTGCACTGATTCCATTCGGAATATCTAATTCAGATATTGCACTAGGATTTGAATGGATCATTTTCAATCTCTGATACTAACAAAAAGCCACCGAGGGTATCTTCGGCCATATTCAATGCCCGTCTAAAATCTTCACCAAAGGTTAAACTACCTGTTAATCTAGGAATTAAACATTTACATTTCCTTCTTCGTCTGGCTCAAACAATCCATAATATTTATCAATAGTTACTTCCGATAACATTAAGAAAAAAACATAAACATAAACGTATACGTATACGTTTATGTTTGAAAATCTCTTGTGATTTAGCATAAATGTTATCGTGGGTATTATCTAAATATTATTGGTCGGACGGAAGTAGCAGCGCACAGAGTTGGAAAAGTGTTTGGAATATGTATACTTAGGAGATACGTTAAAATAGAAGCAATTAAAAGAGGTTGTTATTAATTAGATTTATCTATATAAATCTAATTTCAAGTCTTCGTAGTATAGATTTTATGCGTTTAAAAACAGGCGCAGATTAAAATGCGCCTGTTTTTAAGTTAATTAGCTGATTCTTCCACTGTATTTACAGTGTATTCTATATCCCTTGTTTCACTATGAGGAAATACTATGGATAAACCTATTAGCTTTTGATTAATACTTTCGATAGGTTTCTTGTTCTCAGTTGCCACAAATGGATAAATTAATAAAATAGGTTTTTCAATAAGATGAATGTCTTCGTTAAGATGGTTACTGATTTCTTTTAAGTCATTCCCACTTCTCAATACGTTGATATCAATTAAGCCCCTTTCGCGAGATGTTTGTCTCCCGGGCCTATTGCAATCATACTTACCGACAGTAGCAACATTTCCCTTTAATTGGTTTGACATAAGGAAAACTCTAAATGTCTTCAAATTCCCTTTCGAGATTTCGTGATTAATATATTTTAGCCATCTTTCAGGAGAACCGGATATAACATCTTCCGGAACCTCAATTTTTTTCAAGTAATTAATGATATCTTTTGCATATACTTCTTCCCACAGTCGAACCTTACCTTTAGTTCCTAAGTTGTGATCTGGCTTAGGAAGACTATCTAAGAACGCTTCTGTACTGGAATAATTCTTTTCTATTATCTCATCATTTGTATTAAAGAAGATAGTTTGTGGTTTAGTACCGGCATACGATTTCATCTCTAGATCATTTGTGGCACTTTTTAATTTCAATAGACTTGTTACTTTCATGACTGAATGCGATCTTACTCGTAAGCCAAACTCAATTGGCTTTTTATCTAATTTTTTCATTGTCTGCAACAATTCTCTAAACTCAAAATTTGCGACTGCAATTGCTCTAAAATCTTTTACTAATTGAGAAGAGATGTAAATTCTGCAAAGATCCTCAAAATCTTTTTTATAACCGAACCATCGTCCCATCTGCATTAATGTATCATAAGTGTTGCTAGAGCGTAGATAATAACTAACAGTTAGCCCCTCTAGTGTCAACCCTCGTGAAAGCTTATCGCCGCCAATCGCAATTACATTTAAGCCATTATCCTTATTCTTTTGATAATCAAGACTGTCATCAGATTCACCATTTATAACCATTATCTTAATTGACTCTATAGATTGTTTTATTTCAGAAATTACTTCTTCCCATGATTCAATTTCATTAAAGATCTGCATTTGTAAAGAAGTAGGGATGTAATCATCTCTCCAGAGCTTAAGGAAATCTTTAATGATTTCATCTTCGTTACTCGCTAATCTGTCAGTTATCAGGTTAAATTCCTTTTTAACTACTTCAGCAATCTTATCATGAGAGTCAACGGATCTATTAATATGGATTAACATGGAGTTATGTTCTTTTACGTGCCCTCTCAACTTTCTTACCGCTACAGAAATAATAAAGGATTTAATCGCTTTAGAGAGATCATCAGGCACTTCTGTAGCCTCATATACCTGTTTTTCTGATTTATCATCTTCTATTGTTCTAATTAATGGCAGGCTCTCACCATCTTTGAAACCAAATAACTCATCTGGACCTAAGTATTCCTCTTTTTTTGGCAAATCTATGATAAAGTCTTTAGGAAATAGATCTGGACCATAAGTTGGGTGATTTGTGCGATGATCTATTAATATATTAGCAAATGGTGTTGCTGTGTAACCAACATAAGATCGCTTACTAAATAGTAGGAAGTTTTCTCTTATTAACCTATTTATAGTCGAAGGCTTATAATTAATGTCGTTTCTATCAATATTAGAATTCATTACGTCTATCGACGCCTGATCAGCTTCATCATCTATAAAAAGAATTGGTAAGTCTTTATCGACTTTACTTAAGATTTCTTTTAATGACTCTAACACACTAGTTACTTTTTTGGTTACGATAATTGATGGAGTTTCATTAGTAATTAGCTGATGAATACCAGATTTCGCTTTAGTACTATTTAAATCGCCCTCTTTAGTACGAAGAGTTACAGGCCTTATACTTAACCGTTTTATTTTTCCTACGCCTAAGATTGTCTTAAAATCTTCAGTATTCGTCCCGATTATTTCCTCATCGACACGCTTTTGGGTCTGAGTTCTAAGATCATTGTGAATTCCGGATAAGATTACAACTATTTTATATCCAGAATCAATCGCTTTATTTGCTAAAGCTATGTAATTTTCGGTTTTCCCCGATTGTACATAACCCACTACTAGTCCTCTCTTATCAAAGCTCTCCAATGCCGGGTTACCTATGTTAGAAAGAATTCTATGAGTTAATGTATAAAGTTGATTTATTTGAAAGGCAGAACGATCTTTATGACTAGTAAGGTAATTCCTGAATCTCCACCATCGTTCCCATGTGTTATCTGGTTGGTATTCCTCCAGCCACTTATTACTAACGTTATCATTAGTTAATATTCCAGTTTCATTGTCGTCATATTCTCTGTAATTTCGTAAGAAATCTTGTAGTGAAGTTCTAATACCATCTTTACTTATTTCCGATTCGCTTACCTTTTGATGGTTAAATACCTCTTCAATAACAGTTTCAATAAGTTCTTTCATCTCCTCAGGAGATAGGTTGGTTGTATCACTCAAATGCAACTCGGCGTTTCTTAAGGCGAACTGTTCTGCTAAATGCTGATTCATTATGGGACCCCCTAGTGTTTTTATGGCTGATAACCAATTTTACTTCGAATACAATTTTGAGTTTAGTTCCAACTCAGAGTCGTACCCGCAGCCGATCTTTTGCTTTTTAATAAATAATTACTCCGCTTGGTTAAGAAGGTATTGAGTCAAGACATTGTTGTATAATTGTTTCCATGTTCCTGTATCTTTACCAACAGCATTTGGGTTATTACCCAATGTTCGGCTTCTTTCTACAGTATCACCTACGAGATTTTTCCCAATTTCTTCGAAATATTTTATTGGGTCTGCTTTCCAATAGTAAACTCCATCTTTTTCAGCCAGTAGTGCACGGAAAGCTCCTACTATAGGATACAAGAAGCCTTTAGGCGTACGGTGTTCCATGTTCTTTTTGTATAACTTAGATTTAAATTTAGTCTCGTATTTTGGAACCTCAACACCTTTTACTCTTCCGTAAATTCCTCCACTATTAACTTCACGGTACTTTCTTGCCATGCTAGTTTCCACTAGATCATATAATTTAAATATATCTGTCATTACATTTTTCATTTTGTAATAAGGATTACTTTCAACATTGTCTTCATACTTATCATAAGCGGTTGTATAGTCCTTAACACAAGTTTGTTTAGAACTATAAGCACTTACAGCCATTTTTTCACGATTGTCATGCTTCTCTAAATTAAACATGTATAGAAGAGTTAGAATATCAGCAACATCAATATTCTTATCTTCATTTTCTCTATACGCTATATCATCCTTAAACGGCTCACTCTCAATGGACTCTTTGATCATATTAAACTTTTGTTTTAGTTCTGCAATTGCTTTATCTTGAACTTGAACTGAGGTATTTCTTGCTGCAGCAACATCTTCGAAAATATCTTCAATACCAGTTAGAATTTCAATTCTAACAAATTGCTTAGTATTGGCACCAAGGCTATCACGGTAATCAAGGATTGTTTTATAAGTATGTCCACCATCAACATTTCCGTGAACAGTCTCATCTTCTATGAAAATAGTTAACTCTGAGTTTGTATTATCAAACTTTACATCCTTGGCTGACAATAAAATACCTCTGTTTAATATAAAGAATGGAGAGTGATCTGATAATAGACCATCCTTTATACGTCCAGCGACTTTCGTTCTCATATTTTGCTCGCGTGGATTGGTCTTAGTAGGAATGCTTTCAGGAAGCTCTCTTACATCCACAATAGCAAAGATCATTTCTGGTGCTTTTTTCTTAGTATCATCCATAAAAATACCATATGGATTTGGAATTTTCCTAAAACTTTCTACCTTAAATTTCAATTTTTGCATATTGCATTCTCCTCGCAATTTTTTCATTAGCTGACTGCTGAGGGGCAGTAGCCGTGATAATTGGTAACTAATTACATAATAAATTACCCTCAAATAAAAATAAACACACTATAGTGTGTATTTGTAAGTTATCTTATAATTATTTTAGAGGTGATTTTATGGATAAGGAACTAGATAAAAGGCTTAAGTTAATGATTGGGGAAGCAATTCGAATTGAGAGGGAAAGAAATGGCTTTACTCAAGCAATTTTAGCTGAGGAGTCAGGTTTACATCATAATTTTATTGGTCTTATAGAAAGAGGAGAAAAAACATTAACAGTTATTTCTTTACATAAAATTTGTTTAGCGCTAGGTATAGGTATGAGTGATTTACTTCAACAAATTAAGTTGTAATTGTTATGATATAAGAAAGGGGATGATTAATAATAATCATCCTCATCAATGATAAATGGTTCTATCATTAAGGAAGACACCCTATAAGAGTGTCTCATTGCTTAATCTATTCATATCTTCTTAAATGATGGTGAGCGTTTTCTATATTATTTGAACGATGAAGGAGAATGTTTTGTATGTAAGCTCTAATGCCATAAGTTAGCTATGTAAACGTTTCTGTTTACGTATACCTTTATTGTTTTGCAAAATTGTTGATCTTGAAACACCTTTGTAAGAATACGGTGCTGGAATCCACCGGCACCCCTCATAGTCACTTCCGATAACATTGATTATGTAAGCTAAAGTACAAGAGATCTAAACACTAAAAGGAAAAAACACAAACGTATACGTTTGTGTTTTTTCCTACAAGTTACACTACTTAATTATTAGGGGATATTGTCTAAATATCAATGAAGCATGGTCCATGTACATTTCTTCAAACACCCTTCCGTTCCCCTATACTTCGTCAACAGACCAGCTAATTGCTACAGTCTTTGTCACCCTTTTCTTTGCAGTTAAATGTTTATATGGATCTTTTATTATGCGAATATGAGGCTCATCATTCACATTACTTACTAAGACTAAGTTAAAGTTATCTTTTAACTTCTTTGCAACGCTCCATTCCTTATCAGTAAAACTTACTCCTCCTTTTGATCCGGCTAATCCTTTTACCTCGTATACAATTTTTGGTTTAACATCCACCTCAAAGTCGTACCCGCAGCCGTTATCACGGCAATCAATAATTGGAGAATTTAATCTATCAATTTCTCCAGCATTATATTTCTTTAAGAAAATCTCTTCAGCTTTCTTACCAGTTATTCCACGTGTACCAAATTTCTTTTTTGATTTATGCCCATCGTCATCATCTGCATCAATAGTTTCTGTATATATATCTATGTTCTGTTTAATTTCGTCTTTAGAGCCGTTAACGTCTATAATATCTCTTACAATATCAACTAGTGCTTCTTCACTTAGATCTTTAAATTTCTCATAGACTTCTAATTTAGACGGACCAAGAACGTCTTGATGCCATCCCTTTCTATGTCCATGTAAAGGATCAAAATGATCTCTCATATTCTTTATCGTTTTCGGTTTGACATTCAACCTTTTTCCGATTTCATCAAATGCTCTTGTTATTCCCGTATAGATTTCAATGTTTTCAAGTGGTGTACGATCCGTCTCATCAACATAAAACCTAGACAAATAATAGGCTACAATTAAAGCTAATTTATTATTTTTATCCATAATATACTCTCCTGCTAACGTAATATCTAATGTGTTAAGGGGCACTTCTACCTGTGTCTAACTTGGTTCTTAGTAAATAATAAATGTGCAACTTAAACGTACACGTAAACGTTTTTGTTTACGTGTACATAATTATAAAATGATCTTATTTGGCTTCGGATAGAGTCAGATCCCCATACTGGTCCTTTACATCTTCTGTTTGTGCAGTGAAGGTATACTCATCACTATTCTTTTCAATATTAAAGGAAATCGGTCCTTCATCTGAATCTTGGCGTTCCATTGTGAGTACGTCACCGTCGATGCTATAGCTGAATCCCATACTTATGCCAGCAAAAGTAAAAGTGATAGTATCCTGACCAAAACTGGCCGTATATGCTTCTCCATTTGTTGCAACCACATTCCATTTTTGAGACTGTAAATTATCCTGAGTACTAGCTCCACATGCTGTTAGTAGAAAGATAGTGAAAAAGGCAAAGCATGAGATAATTGTTTTTTTCATTTTTACTCTCCTATTCCAGTGATATTGGTTGGTCTATTCTGCCAATAGTATATTTTTGTAAAGTAGGATTACCTTTGAATTCTACTATGGAGTAAACATTAATAGAGTCTTCTCCAACAACCATAGTCGCATCATATACAGCAGCCTCTGTAGGGAGCGTATACTTACTTATTTCAGTTGTTTCATATGTTCCATTAGTAGAATATGAAAGATCTGCTCTAGCTGCCATCCCATCAGTGCATCCTGCACAAAGATAAGTGTCTAATTTATATAGGTCTGCGATGTTTGACTTGTAGACATTGCTTGGTGCGACATCAAAATTCAAATCAAAACTCATTTCTTGTCCATGTTCATCCCATATGAAATCATCCACTTTGATATCGTAAACAGTATCTTCTTGATAGATAACTCCATTGTGAACATCCAGTAAGTCTACTACTCCATCTTCCATGTTCTTGAGTGAATACAGTTCTTCACCCTTATCATTCATCAAAACACGCTCGTAAGAGTAATCAGAAGAGTCTTGTATGTGATTAAATATGTATGCCTTACCATCACTGCCTTGAACTAAATCTGCGTCTTCTCCATCTTCTGTTTGTTTTACTAGTTCTGCCGTTACCGATCCGGTCGGATCAAACGTTAATTTATAAACCACATGGTAATCCGATTCTCCAACAACTTCTAGATTGTACAATAAAGAATCACCAGAACTGATAAGTTCTCGATCACCTAAACTGTCCTTAGGCAGGCTGCTATCAGTTATATTTATTGGAACGTCTTCAGCAACCCATTTGTTATCCTTCTCTACAGATACAGCAAGGTCATGGTCTTTAGAATCGTAGATAAAATATGTATAGCCGTCTTTCTCGATAATCTCAAATCCTTTGTAATCTTGAGCATTACTACTAAAAAGTGTTGAATTTCCAACCTGGTCTACTTTTTCTTGTAATGTTAAGGTTTGTGGTGCAGCATCTTGCTGTAAAGCTGCGTCTTCCTCTTTTGAAGTAGTTTCAGTTACAGGCTCTTCTAATGTTGATGCTTGTGGAATGACTTCTTCGGGAGTATCTGCTGGTTTAGCTGCTGCATCAGTATCGTCAGAACTGTCGTTTTTTCCACATGCACTAAGGACAATCATCACTATCAAAAATGATGACATCAGTAGTTTGTTCATTTTCCTTGTCAACCCCTATTCTGGATATGTATGGTATAATCGCAATTACTAGTATAAAATACTAGTGCTATTATTCCCATCAATTCCACCTTATTAGAAATAAAAAGGATAAATTGACTTATTTACGTAAACGTAAACATAAACATAAACGTTTAATTATGTAGCTGATCTATAATGTTGAGATCCGAACCGTAGATAAAATGTAAAAGTTAGGAGAGATTCTATTGTATCAGGAATATAAAGTACCTAATCGTAAAAAATGGCTTTTGACAGATGACTTTCTACTAACTCTAAAAAATGAAATTGCAAAGGCAACCAAAGACGATCTAGATGGTAAAAACTACTGGAACTATTATGCTCATATTGAAGGTAGGGTTATATTTGATGGTGCATTAAAAGAGGCCTCTAAAAAGCATAATGTATTAAAGGCAATATACGAATACACCCATAGCATTGATTGGTATAAATCCGAAACTTTTGAAGGTTATATTTTCGAAAGGATGATGGAGAGGAATATCATAGAGGAAGGTGATGCTGCAGAGTATACGTCAATGTACGATGAATCCATGGAGGAACTAGAGAAGAACGGTGAGATTCAAGTTACAGAAGAAGTCAGACATCATAATGGATATAGTGTTAAGGTTAATAATTGGGAGTTCACTAACAAATTCAAAAGCGAATAAATCAAATGTTTACGTGTACATTTATGTACACGTAAACATGATCTTAACCATATTATTATATAGTGCTGAATTGCTGCACTAACAATCCTAGTTTTTTTGGTCAAAGAGTTGTTCGAGATTAGTATACTTAATTATTCTAGTAAACGTTTACGTACACGTAAACTTAGTCTTATAGTCTTTTTAAAACTGAAGCATGTTGGTCGACATATTCGGTAATCTAAGTATCAGTATTTTCTTTCTCTCGTATACACTATTTGTGTTTCGATGACATAGTATCTAATATAATTTATTTGGATATTCGCCAAATATTATTGATGCATGATCCATGTACATCTCTTCAAACATTCTTCGTTCCTCATCAGTAAACCTTAAAAACCTGTGATCCCATTCTAATGCTCTTTCTAAGTCATAACCTTCTTCATATGCGATAAAGTCGAATACTACTTTCTGCCTCACCAACAAATACTCTGAGTACATTTCCGGCCTAATCATCCTGATCATCTCCCTTCATTCTTATAATCGGTAAATAGGCATAAAAGGTGTTAGCTATTTTTCAACTTTACAATTTCTTAATTTCTGTAAGCTAATTCCATTTAAGCTGCCAGTTAGGTAAAGATGACATTTGCTACAAGACACACAATGCTTATTTATTAGGCAACCATTAATAAAGAACTAACTTTACTTTTTTAGGATGTAAACAAAAACGTTTACGTTTACCGATTGAAGAAAATGAGGGAACTTAAATAACCGAAGATATTAGAGTTATAATAGATCTAATTTAAAAGAATTAAAATAGGATATGTTTACGTATACGTTTATGTACACGTAAACATATCCTTTTATTTGTAATGATTATCTAAATACTGCTGAATGGCTTCATTAACAATCCTAGTCTTTTCACCTTTGGTTCTACCAGCATGATCTTTAATTTGCTTAAGTAGGTCGTTTTCGATATAAAAAGTTGCTCGGGAGTATTCTTCCTCAAATAGCTTTTTCTTTCGAGGACTTTCTGTTTTTTTCTCTTCTGTCTTCTTTATCTCTGGTTCTTCATTAAACAAGGATTGGTGAGCAGATTGAAGATGTACTTCATTCTTTTCTGCTCCCATGTTCTTCTTGGATAATAGGCCACTAAACTTATCTTTCTTAGTTGACACGCTGTATCAGCTCCTCAATAAATTTCTTATATGGCTCTAATGCTACCTGATCATTCTTTAATCTATTTTGAATTCCCTCTATGGTAAATTCCTTAATTCTACTTCTCCTTTTTATAACAGAAGCGAATAGTAAATCACCATAGTCTTCTTTAGCCTGATCTAATATCGAATTATCCAGTGTCGCTCTTGAGTCAAGCATAGTGGTTAATATTCCACCTAGCATTAGCTCATCGTTTGCATTGGTCTTAACTCCTTGTAAGAACTCTAGATACCTTTCTAGGGCGTCATAGCAGAATGGTTCAGACTGCAGCATAACTACAGCGTAATCCGAAGCTGTTAAGCCGTTAATAGTGTGATCCCCCAGGTTAGGTGGTAAATCAATAAGAATGAAATCATATTGGTCCTTAACAGGCTCTAGTGTTTCACGCAACACGGTAGCAGGCTTTCCTTTATATTCTCTATGCAGGAATTGTGGCAGTAAAGCTAGAAAATCTTCAGCAGGTAAGATATCCAGGTTCTCAGACACATTATGTATGTACTTAGCTGCATCCTTCTCTTTCACGGCCTGAAGTACAGTATGATCCGTGAAATCATATATGTTTCGTTGTGTAAGCATACCAGTAAGGTTACCTTGTGAATCAAAATCAACTGCTAAGGTCTTGTAACCCATTTCTGATAACAAGTAGCTCGTGATTGCTGTAGTGGTAGTCTTTCCTACACCACCTTTTTGAATGCCAAAACTTATTGTGGTACCCATTTTATGCACCTACCTTTATATAGTAAACGTATACGTATACGTTTACTATAACTCTTTATAAGACATCAAAGCAAATACTTTATTGGCTATATCATTCCTTATTTCCATAGTGAACTCAACTATTTACACTGATAGGTTTAAAACCTTCGGAATTCAAATTAAGGTATACGTAAACACAAACACAAACGTTTACGTATACAATTACTAATAATAACAATCTCTAATACAATAAAATAGTATGCAACCATCTTTGTTGTTAATTTAAAATGCTGTTCACCTACAGTATGGAATGACTCTCTTCTTGAATTCTTTTCCAGTGCTTTATTTACAAGGTAAGAGATTATTAAGACAGTTATTGGAATGAACGGTAATTCAGCAATGAAGTTAGGTAAAAGACTTTCTACTAAACCTGACCAGTTATTTTCTCTAAAGCGATAAACAAATGTCAACATATATATAGTGAACAGACCAAGTGCAGCTATAATTAAGATATAAGTATCCAGTTGTATACCTCTCTACTAACCTACATCATTCATACTTCTTAAAATAAGTAACTAGGTCATATAATGCATCTCCTAATTCTTTATAAGCAGCATAAAATTCAGTTGTTAGAATGGTACTTTCCCAGTTCATTGCTTTTCCTAAGTTGTTATAGTAAACCTTTAGTTTTTTGTGTAAGAATGCTTGTTCCACCCTAATTATTTTCTTGGTTAAATCTTTAGGGATAACTGCAACATATTTAGTAAGATATTTATCCAGTCTTTGTGTACTCTTTTCCTTATAGATTGCTAGAAATTGATTATGGTGCAGTCTTTTCTTTATTGCTACAGTTTTGTCTTCATCAAATTTGTAGTAAGTGATTATTCCATTTATATGATCACCAGTAATTGTACTTTCTAAATTGTCTATAGTATCAAGTAGTTCTTCTCTAATGACTGAATTATTCATGTATAAATCCTTATATGGTCTTGCTGTGACAAGCTGTATGTAGTCAATAACTATGGGGTTTATAGTGTTAAGATGAACAGCACCTATTGTATGGTATGCATCCTCCCTAGCTTTATTTTCCTGTGCTTTATTTATAATATTAGTTATCAAAATAACAGTGATAGGAATAAAAAATAATTCTGTTATAAAGTTAGGCAACAGATTCTCAAATAATTCTGTCCAGTCCTTATCTATAAGATAGTATACAAATATCCATACACCAAAGAGAAACAAACCATATGATATATAAATGATTCTCATATGTTCTCTAGGCTGTGATATAAGACTTCTCCATGTTTTTCTCCAACCTACCCTTCCTAAACTGAGTACAAATGGAGTGAGAATGCAGAGAATTGAAACAGAAATTAAAACTATATGCCTTGCTATATCAATCCAAAATTTATGAAAATATTCAGGTGGTGCTGACTTAAATAATTCCCAGTCACTAACTACTTGTTGCCATGTTTCCATAAAATAATCCAAACAAAATACCTCCACTATTATGCATTATGTATAATACTACCATTAAAAAAGACACCCATTTTGAGTGTCCAGTTACAGCAGCCCTGATGGTATAGCCTATGATGGAACTTTCTTATCTCCACTGCTTTGGCTTTCCAATATGCTCTCAATTTCCCTTTCACAAAAAGAATTGTAATGATGAAGGCTTTCTAGCTGTTTCTGGGCTTTTCGCAGTTCTAAAACATAATGAGATAAGGCATTACATTCTGTTTATCATGGTGTCCTGCTAAGAAGTTTGATGTGATATTCCTGATGCTAAGTGGCATACCCCTGTATACTGCATAGAACAGAAAGTGTCTTAGTTCCGGTTTTCTAACAGTTGCTTTGCTTTCTGCAATGTTTTCCTTCAGCAATTTTATGGTTTCTACCCTGCCCTTATCTACATCCAATACTTCTTCTGCTATCATGATTTCACCCCTATGCTAATGGATAAATATAGCGTAACATAGGTAAAAAGGTTTGTGTCCAAAGTAATGCGAAATTCTGGTATGGGTACAAGAAAAGGATGGCTGTTGGCCACCCTCATATTACTTGCTGCCTTTGAAATCAGTATCAAAATCCCACTTTGCATCCAACCAAGAAGCTTTAATGGAAAGCATTGTACCACAAGAAGGGCATTTTCTTGTAAGTACATCCTTCATAGGATAATCTCCATCCTTGCTGACATTGTATGGTTGGCCACAACCACATTTCTCAGAGTATGTTGGCATAGAATCACCTCCTCAGTTAGTTACTTGCAATATTAATGCTATTTAGGACATGATCTCAGATGTTTTTCTTCAAATTATCTATTTCAACTTGGCAGGTAGCAATGAAGGCATGGTGTCTATCAATATCTCTCTGTACAGATTCTAATTGCTGAGCATAATCAACTAAGGAAGCTCCAATATGGTTGCCATAAGTACCAGCAAGATACTGGCTAGTAACACTCTCTACATTATCAGGGAGACCTCTCTTCACTGCATAAAACAGGTTCTCTCTTTTACCTATTAAATGGTTCAGATTTAGCTTAGCCTGTCCTTTCATTTCACTAAGATTTCCAATCTTATCAACCATGTTACTTGCCTTCTTTACTTCCATATCCAAACCTCCTAATATTTGATAATTTAATCATATCAGGATAGGATACTTTTTTGTCAAAAGGGGGATATGAATGCTTCTAGTATTTTGTTGGGAAAACTATGTTACATGTGTGGTTGCAAAGGATTCATAAGTATGGTGATAACACAGTTATGATCTTTTGTGTAGAATGTCATAACAACATGGAAAAAGATAGGATAATGAAAAATGAAAATATATATCGGAGGATGCTCAGCACCTACCTCTAGGGCTCTAATAGAGACAGGACTGGTTATCCTGCCTTCTCTTCTTAGTTGTGGAATCCAAATTGGACCATCAATACTGTTCAGGTATAGATGTTCATGTCAGCCTTCCATCTTTTGGATTTCTCTTACCACAGCTTTCCTTCCTGTAAAGCCATAGCCACAATGACTGACACCACTTCTACTTCAAAGCCAATCAGCCAATCACATCTTCTTTGGCTGGAATAACATTGCTGGCTACATAAACATTTTCCTTTTCAATATGAAAATTATGGCCTTGTAGTCATCATACGCAAACGTTTACGTAAACGTTTGATGATATCAGTATCTTATCTTGGATAGATACAAAGTTTCTCCTCGATAAACCCCTTAGTTAAGTAAATTAAACAGCCTAATCTGTCTTTTTTCGGTAGTATTACTTGCATATAAGCAAGTAATACATTATTATTGATTTGTAACATTTACGGGATTTAAATGTATAGCGCAATGGTTCTTTTGGGACCGGACGTCCGATAAGCTTAATTGTGAGTTAAGCCCGGATACGTAATTAATATCGTGACTTTAAAAGTTCACCACGAAGAGGACAACAAGCCTAACCAGCTGTTGTCCTTTTTCTTTTTGTGAAATTAGGGTACATATAAGTATATCCAGGCATAGGAATGGATATAGATGTAAAGTTTAAAAACGAAGGGATCAAGTTCCCTTCGTTTTGAACTGAGGTACGTCACGCTGACTTCATCCATCCCCGATTGCATTAGGTTATTTGCGCAGTGTTGCGCACAGTAAAGCGCAGGAGGGTATCTCTCAGGTAACCAGCCTTAGAGATACACGACGGATGGAATTATACAGTGCTAGAAACCTCTTGGTGTATAAAGGTGAGGCTAAATTACGAAATGAATGTGTCCTTCACCCACTTGCCAGCCTTAATCAATGCGTGCAAGGCATTGATGGACTGAACTGTTTTGTAAGCTTTGGAAAAGAAGTTGTGAGCTTTCTTTTCCTCTTGCTTACGTTTTTTACGGGATAGCATAGCCAATGGCTCTCTTCACCTCCTGAATCGGCTGCAAGAAGATTATACCACATGCTCCTATAAATGGTGTTGGTTCGGAAGGTTCTATATGGTTCTACCTCGTACTTTTGACTTTGTTTATACTGATTTGTAAAGAGCAAAGCAATACAGAACATTGAGGATATCAGTGTTTTTTTGGCTCTTGTAGCGCTGATGCACCGACCCTGTGCAAGCTACCGGTTGTTGCTTTTCGTGTAACCTCCAGCATGCAGACCTGTCCAAGCACCAATTATAAACGTTTACGTTTACGTAAATGTTATACTCCATTAATTTAGGAGTTATGTTAGGGATATAATTAGGAATGGATCGACTCTAACACTCCTTTTTCAATTGGTATGGGAATGTCAAGTTCGAAAGAAAGAGATTAACCCTTATAGGGATAATCTCTTTAAGGTCCCTCTGCTTCTAGATGGGATGATCAGCTTAAAATAAGTGATTTGCTTTGCGAGCGTAAGTGTTAGATGCTATCTTCTCTGAATTATTCTAAGATAACTCGTTATCCCAAATGAATTTGATTTCATCTTTAGATAGGAATAACTCTGGGAAATTATCATCTGTTTTATGTAATTCTTTAATTGGCTGCAGCGTAACCATAGTCCCATAAAAATTTGCCATGACACCTCTTTCTAGACAAACTGGAGTTGTCCAATCATCTCCATGTCGTATATCGTAATAGTAGAGATCCTTGTCTCTTGTATCTCTCTTAAGACGAGCTTTTATTATTAGAACCACATCTACGCCTCTAAATTTACCAAATACCTTTAAATCTTTCATTCATGTTCTCCCCTTAACGACCTTCTATAATAACTCATTTTATAAATACAGTGTTTCTGTCTCATGTTCTTCAATTTCTTTAATTATAGTCTTATAGTTATTAAATCTTTCAAGCAAGTTCTGATCTCCAATTAGATAAAATTCCTTTTTGGCACGGGTTACTGCAACATTTAACAAGTTGGGTTCTTTACAGGCCCATTCAGCAGCGCTTAGTGTAGTTGCATCTGTTCCGGTAATAAAGTATACAATATCAGCTTCTTTCCCTTGGAAGGTATGTACTGTGCCAATATTATTCTGTACCCAATCTTTATAAAAGGTCTCAAATTCCTCTATTTCTGTTTTTAACATGTCATTAAAATTAAATTCGCTTGTATAACCTATATTGTTTCGTAAATTTACACCTAACCAATTTTTCATATTTTCAAATAAACCAGGAACTATCTCCTTTTTAATCTCATTCTTCACAATAGAAAAAGGCGTTATGACAAATACGCTTGGATAAGAATAGTCTCCTTTTATGTAATCGTCTATCTCTTCAAGTAATTGAGTCTTATTACGTCCATTTTTTAATTCAAAATACTTATGCATTAAATCAAAAGACTGCTGTTTGGGCGTTTCCCAATTCCGATCCATTCTTTGTTCTTTTAGTATACCTTCTAATAATGGTTTCATTTGGCTTTTGTCATCTAATTTAGCCTTAATGGAATCCAGCAGCTTTTTCCTTAAATAACTAGCCATACTTTCTTTGATAGTGCGCTTTAGAGCCTCTGTTTGTTCGGGTACATACTGCTTAGCCGTTACACTACCCTGTGTATTCAACCATTTTCCAATACCGTTTGTTTTACTCTGTTGATCCTTAGCAAGCACCATTTTTCCGTTATAAGCTAATTTATTGGCTATAGAAAACATGGGGTTTATACATCTTCTGTGAACCCATAAGGGTACACCAATCCAACTTTCTTCGTTAATGAAGGTTCCAAGTGGATTGGATCTATCGGCAAGTGATTGAACTGAACTTTTGATGTTTAACACATCACTCTCTACTTTATTGTATCCACATATGTCTTCCAGTAAAGAAGCCTCAATTGACTGTACAGGTTCAATTTGTAGGGGATCTCCAACAGCCATAACTCTTCTAGAACGCCATATTGCTCCTACTGCTTGAGCTGGTGTCGCTTGACCGGCTTCGTCAATAAATAAGTTTGGAATAAAGTCTTTAGGCATTCCTCGGTACATTGAAGCAAAACTGGCAAAGGTTGTACTAATTACGGGACAAATGCAATGTATGGTGTTCCACATAGCTTTCATTGCAGCTATTCCTTTTTCATTGTTAATATCAATTTCATTTCTGTTTTCGTTGAGTAGCGATAAAGCAGCCTCAATTTTTGCATGGTTAACAGATAGAAAATGACGAAGTACAATTAGTGCCTTAATGAATAGTCGTGATCTTAAAGTGTTTAATTCGTTTGTTTGGAATAAAACATTTTGCTGCCTGCTTTCATAGTTAGCAATTTCCCAATAGTCATCTGTAGAATTAATGAATTCTTGGTTTTTTTCGATAGGGTATTTATAATATTTATCGGCTGACTTGGCCAAAGACTTTCTTAGTTTTTGTACTTCCTTATATGTTTGATTAAAATCGTCACATGCTTTTTCCCATTCTTTGATTCTATTTTCATTTTTTCCACCTGACTTTGTGAGGCTATTCATAAAGCTGAACTTCTCATGTGTAAGTAGATTGGACGCGTTCTTAATATTTTCTCCTTTACCTAAAGGAATCGAAAACATACCCCACGATTCGTCACCAGCAATTTCCTTACTTATTGCTCTTGCATACTTTAGTGGTTGCATCTCTTCTATAAAGTCTGAATGAATCTCTTTCTCTTTTGGTAGATCTTTAGAGATGTTTTCAACAGCAGTATTATTACTTGAAGCTACAACAGCAGCGTGAGCTGCTATCGAAGGATCTATATCGTATACGATTCTTGATACAGTTTCTCCGTCACTTCCTTTAAATCTAAACCTATTTTTAATAGTAACCTTGGTACCGCTGTCTATTAGAGCTTTATCGGGTTTTTTACGGAAAGCTACAAGAGCTATAGCCTTCCGAACCACTATTTCAGCAAATATATCTTTTAATAATGTTGTTTTTCCTGTACCTGGAGGGCCATTCACGGAACTTATTCGCGTATCACTTCTGAAGAACTCATTGATAGCTACTTGCTGCATTAATGAAGCTCTGTGCGCAATATTTGATGGCCATCTTCCTAGAGGTGTATTAAGGGGATGTAATGATTCCTCAATGAATTCTCTATTCTCATTAATATCTATTTTACGCTTAGGTCTTCTGAAAAATTGTTCTACAGTTGTACTTTTGTCTTGAATGGCTCTTAGTATATCTTCGGAGTAGAAGCTATTAAATTTATCTTTTTGTTCTGATTTACGATCTACTATCGTTAGTTCCATATAATGCTGATTTTTTTCTGCATTTGGTGGGATTGCAAACATGGTATTGAATTCTCTAGTAAATGCTTCTAACCACTCTGGAGATAGCACTCCTCCATTAATACTTGCTGCCTGGTCTTCTAAGTATGTACAAGCTTCTTTGTAGCTATCGAAAAAGTTGTCTTTAAAAGGAGATTTATTGTTCAGAAACAAATTAATATATAACATTAGATGGGGTATAAAAAGTGAATCCTTGATATACTTTTTACTTTCATCAAAGTTGGCGTAGAATCCAAAGCAATTCTTCATTGATTTATTATGTATTTCATCTTTAACATTATAATTATCTCTCTGAAACTGTATTAATTGATGCTCTCTAAAACAATATCCATAGAACCCATAATGAGGTTTCATGCTACTGCTTTTTAAAGTGAGGTTAGATTTTGACCATTCTTTAGGAAGAGAATCTGACCTTAAATGCTCTAACTTATGTATATTCTTTATCTTTAAGTTGGTAAATTTTCTGCTTATAGTACCCGTTGCAGGAACTTCCCCCGGTGCTAATGTTTCTATATGCCATAGTGCTTTTAATATATTACTTACTTTCAAAACGTCACTTCCTTATTGCAATATATACCTTATATCGGCATTTGGTAAGAAAGGTGAATAGCACAAACATAAACGTAAACGTTTGTGTTCGTGCTATTCACCTATTAATTACTAATCAAAATAGGTTATAAAAACCCACATTGCTTTATCCTCTTTTTATGCAGCTAAAATTTTTATATGCCTCTAAATATATCCTTAATCTTTTTAAAGCTTATAGAAGTATATGCAAAAAAAATATACTTGCAGTGAAAGATTATTGTAAGAAACTATCCGCTTTATTTACAACAAAAAAACCTTTAAAACTACAAATCGAAACTTTGTCTAGTAATATTACTTTACATTAGGTAAAATTACTTAGTATTTATTATTTAAGAGGTGGAGGTAATCTTATTAAATCTCAAAATGTAAGAGTAGTTTCAGTAGTGATGGCGGTTTTGTCACTTGTTGGAGCGACGTTGCTGTTGTTTGGTAAAGAGATCGTATCATTATTTGGTCACATGAATTCATTACAAAGAATAGGTGTATTATGCATAGTGGTGGTCCTGATTATATTTATAGGTTCGTTTATGTACTATGCTAAAAAAGAGTTCAAATATAAAGAAGCAGCTTGGTACATTAAGACGATATATAACGTGCTGTTTATATTGATGATATCTATTCTTGTATTAGACTTTGTAATTATAGCTACAGGTGTGGATATTACTCAGATGGACACGAGTCATGGATGGGTCAGTGGTTTTATAATTATTAATGGTGGTTTTGGGGCTGGAATCGCTGCTCTAATTATTTTTATATTAAACTTTATAATTGGAAGAATTAGCAAACCTTTAAAACCTAATGAAAAACTTACTTTGATCGTAGCTGTTTTAAGTGCTGTAATAGCATTATTAGCTGTACTTAAGTCTTAGAGACTCAAGATTAAGTAAGACGTTTACGTGGCTATAAATTGCTAATAATAAACAAAAAGGAAAGGTATTATATTTACCTTTCCTTTTTATTAGTGACTTAAAATATGATAAATCCATAAATTATAGCGATCACACCCACAATTGGTAAGTAGAAAATTAAAAGGGTTTTTGAAATGATGCATTTAAACCAATTTTTCACGTCTTCTATAAATGGACTTGTATCCATGGAAAAATCGATACCAGAATCGTTAATAGTAGTTACATGTTCATAAAGCTTTCTAAACAATTTCTCTTGATGAATAAAAAAGCCATCTAAGATCCAGAAGAAGATTGCAGGGATCAGCCCTATCAATATATAATTTGAATCCATTTCCCTTGTATTAGCAAATACGAATAGTCCAGCAACTATTGTAACAGTCCAACCCTTTAATAAGAATGAGTTAGATGCCATACGATTAATTACATTTTGTATCATCTCAAGATATCGGATTTTAGATTCAGATTCCATTTAGTACCATCCCTAACTGTCGCTGTTTTTTATTCATTTATTATTGTTTGTTCTTGAATTATTCCAAAATGATCATATAAGATATCTAATGCGTGAATTTCTGATCGAGTTACTGTGAATTTTTTTCTCCAATCCGAAAGAACACTTTCATCAACGTGATTCATATCTTTAAAATCTACTCTGTAATCGAACTTAGGGAAGGCAGACTCTTGCGCAAAAGCCTTCTTAAGTGGTTCAAGTCTTATTGGCTTAAGCCTTCGTATCATCTTGCTGGTCTCTAGTTCCATAAATATCCAGGGAGAAGATGTTTTACTTTCTACAACATCGCTAACATTTATTGAGTTCGGGGTGTTAAGGAAAAACAAACATTCCGAATTATCGATCATATTCACTAAAGCCGTAGTGAGCATTGTATGAACATGACTAGTTGAGTAGTTTCTCTTATCGTAGTTATATGTTTTTTGGTCATCATTTAAACAATACGCTTTATCAATAGTTTTTAGAAGATCATTAGCATATCCCCACACACTTGAATCTATGAATACTCTTAAACCGAGCTCCTTGTATAACCATCCTGCTAATGTAATGGCTTTATCTCTATCTGCATGAGAATGGGATAAAAAGATATCTGCATCTACTGTGGGAAACCAATTATCTTTTAATTTTGTAGCATCTATACTCCCATTAACAGATATGAAATTTTCCAGAGTCTTTTCAATCTCAATTTTAAGTTCGTCAAAGATTCTATTGCCAATTTCATAATGATAATCTTCGAAAAATCTACTGTGTATGTTTTGTAAATCAAACTTTGCATACATTATTATTCCCCCTGTTATGCTAAATTCTAAACCTTAATTATTATTTAATTTGTAGACAAATTAGTAAGGATTATACACATATTACTATATCATAATACTCAGGTAAATTTTACTAGTTTAAATGATTGAATTTATCTTTTGAGAGGAACTGTTGCCTAACTAGAATACTGATTATAAGACCTTTGCTTCTAATGCCTGGACTTAATAGAAATTAGCTTATTAAAAACGTAAAAAAGTCACCCATTAGGTGACTTTTTTACGTTTACTTATTCATCTAACCTTTTGAGCTGCCAACCCAAAATCCAATTCACAACAGTCAATATGAGCGTCAATGAAAGAGCAATGTCAGTTATAGTTTGTAACGTACCTCCAAAAGGATAGTCACGCTGTATTAGGTAAAGAATGATAAATACCGGAAAGCTATATTTTGATAAAATATTCCATAAACGTTTCATATTCACTTCAACTCCTTTGTGCTTATTATATTACATAAAAAATGGATATTGTAACGATTATAGTTTTGTATGCGATAAGCAACTGATTAAGACGATTGCAACCTTTATTCTAGGATAGCTCGTTATCCCTGATAAATACTTATATAAAGTTTGAGTACAGATTAATGTTGGCACAGTACACACAATCCAAGGAAAAGAAGCTGATATATATACTTTATTACCGGTACAGATGCAACTACACTAAGTGCTGCTGAATGGGCTTGTAAAGAACCCAACTTGTTGAACTAGAATAATCTATGAAGTATTTGGTAAGGATTTGAAAGAACCATATCAATTATTGACCACTAGGTTTCTGTTTGATGTCCGCAGGTGATTCCTTTTTATCCTCATTATTATCTGAATGTAATTCTTCAATTTGGTTTTCCAGTAATTCAATCATGGTAGTCGCCTGGTATATTCCATTTTCTGCTTGTCCATGTTGTAGGTCTACTAAATAAGAAATTAGTATCACGCCTGAAGTAATTATGCTGAAAATAACCCATAATACTGTGGGACTAGATATAAAAAGTTTAAGAACGATATTAGCAAAAAGCGTCATGATAGCAATAAACAGCGTAATATTAAGATACTTACCACCCGTATATTTTAAACGTTCCTGTTGTCCTTTACAGTGGTATAGAGCCTTTCTCTTTATATCTATACATGTGGCAGACTTATATTCAGACCGGAGATCATCCTCTAAACTTTTCAATGTTTTTTCAGAATTTTTATAGTCTTGTACAGCGCCTCTCATAATAAATAACCCCCTTATAATTTTTTACCTTTTGGTTGGTATACTTCTTGCTTATAGTACCTGTATTAGGAACTTCAACAGGAGCTAACGTTTCGATGTGCCAAAGTGTGTTAAGATCTTACTTTCAATCTTTCACTTTCTTCAATGCAATATATCTATATTATCGACATTTGGTAATAAGAGTGAATTATATTAGAATCTATTTTCAGAAATATGAATAGTAAAAGCAGCCTTCCAAAAGGAAGGCTGTCCATGATAACGCTGTAGCTCATTTAAAGAAAAAGTGTTATAAGGAAAAGGCAGTTTAATTACTACCTTTTTTCCAAGTATCTAGGTAAAAAAAGTCCTTCAGGTAAGATAGGAGCTCTTATCCTTTCTATTACTTTGGGGAGTAGGGCAACTATAAATACAGTAATTGTTAGATAGGTGAACAAGGATATAGTTGAATATTCTTCTGCACCAGAGAAATAGTAATATGTTTCTCTAAGGGTGGTTAGTACGGCAAACACAGCTATAGGTAATGATAAATACTGGTTAAGGAGATTTACTATTCCCTCAGCACCGAATTGTCTCACTCTTATAGGCCTTCTTATAAAATTAACGCGCTGCCTATGCTGCAAATCAATACTTATAAAATTATCATCATAACTCTGTATTACAAAGCCTTCATTGGGCCTTAGTTGATTAAAGAAGACCTTAATGGTTTTGTTATCTGAAAACAAATATACATCTTTCAAAGCAGCTGTCTTTTGATCTAAGTTGGTAAATGCGATGTCTCCATATGCTCGGATTGTAAGGCATTTTCCGGTGCTTATAATATCTTCTCTTAATATTGCATCAGTTCCTGAATTCCATATATAGTGATAACTAATTTTAGAATTACTGTCAGAAACTAAGCTAATATAGCTAAGTTGATGTTTGTTCTTAGACAATCTATGAAGGTAGTAACTATAGGCGCTTCCTAATAGAAAGAAAATAATATTCGATATCAAATGCCTTCCTCCTCCTTATCTATAATTATAGCGAATATTTAACTAATTTATATTCATTAGACAGAATAATACAAACGCAAGATTCGAAGTTTATCGAGGGTGATAGATGAAATTTTAATTGTACTGATTATAATTAATTGTTATGTTTAATGTATTGAAATAGTTTATTTGGAGGAACTCTATTGAATAAAAAAAAGATGAATTGTGAAACGGAAGATAATACTATACCTACTGAAACGGTAAAAGATAATTTAACAGCCGATCCATTTAAAAGTGAGCTTAGCACTATGCCAGGTATAAGAGGATTAGATAGCAACATGAAACCTCTGGATTTAGATTTTAGCAGCATAAAACCTCTGAGTTTAAGTGCTAGTAACATGAAACCCCTGAATTTAGATTTTAGCAGCATGAAACCTCTGAGTTTAAGTGTTAACAACATGAAACCCCTGGATTTAGATTTTAGCAGCATAAAACCTCTGAGTTTAAGTGCTAGTAACATGAAACCCCTGAATTTAGATTTTAGCAGCATGAAACCTCTGAGTTTAAGTGTTAACAACATGAAACCCCTGGATTTAGATTTTAGCAGCATAAAACCTCTGAGTTTAAGTGCTAGCAACATGAAACCCCTGAATTTAGATTTTAGCAGCAT